>OY782829.1:0-3702279 GCA_963678385.1 Anaerovoracaceae bacterium
TCGTCGCCCCGGTTCATGACGCCGGAGTTGGGAGCAACCGGCTTGTATACCGCGATCGTCCTGTCGTCCAGATGTTCTGTGTACTCGACCATCACCACTGCGTCGGAGCCTTCCGGCAGCATGCCGCCGGTCGGTACATAAACTGCCTGTCCCGGCTCAAGCCAGATTAAGCAGGGCTTGCCCATCTCAACGGCGCCGACCACATCGAGAAATACCGGCGTACTTTCTCCCGTCCCAAAGGTGTCCTTTGCTACGACGGCATAACCGTCCACCACCGATCTTGTGAACTGGGGTATATCCGTGTCCGAGCATATCTCTTCGGCGAGATACCGGTTGACCGACTCCCGCAGGAAGACGGACTCGCAGATCGGTTCAAAGCCTTCCCCGTCGAAATATATTTTCAATTTATCCTTAACTTCTTTCACCGTATCTACTTTTAATAGCTTCATGCAGACTTTTCTCCTGTTCTATATTATAAGCTCCCCTGCCACGAACCGTCTTGTCAGCTCCGACTCCGGGTCTCTCAGCACTTTTTCACAAGGGCCGTATTCTACGACCTTCCCGTGATCCATAAAGAGGACTTCCCGGCAAAGCCTTCTGGCCTGTACCAGATTGTGGGTGATCAGGATAACCGTTGTCCCTTCCTTTTCATTGATCTTCTTCAGCATCCGCTCGATCTCCGCCGTGGTCGACGGATCCACATTCGCCGTGGGCTCGTCCAGCAACAGCAGCTTCGGTCGGAAGGAAAGCGCTCTTGCCAGGGCGACCTTCTGGGTCTCACCTCCGGACAGCTTCCAGGTTTTTTGTTTCAGAAAATCAGTCAGGCCAAGGTCCGCCGCCAGCTCTCCGACTCTTTCTTCGGTCTCTATTTTATCCCAGCCTCTCAATTTCAGAGGATAGGCGATATTCTTCTCCACGGTGGTCCTGATCAGGTACGGAGACTGAAATACCAGCGTCATATCTTGATAAGGCGCGGCAGCAGCCTCAGAGTCACCGTAAAGCAGCCTGCCTCCCGTCGGTCTCATCAACCCCGCGACGAGATTCAGCAAAGTGCTCTTCCCCGCGCCGTTGGAACCGATGATCCCGCATAGGGAACCGCCGCCGATCCGGAGTTCCGCGATATCGAGGACTCTTCGTCCATCATATTCTTTTATCAGGTTTTCCGCATATAGTTTCATATCAGTTTTCAACTTTCTGCTGAACATTATATAAAAAAGTATTGATCAGAAACGCCAGTATCAGGAGCACGATCCCGACCGCAATGGCAGTGCTGTAGTCGCCCATGCTTTTCAGCTGGGCGATATAGGTCGTCATTACTCTTGTTTTTCCTTTGATGTTGCCGCCTACGATCATGACCGCTCCCACTTCGGAAAGGGCTCGTCCCAGTCCTGTGACGATAGCAGCCAGGATCCCGATCCTGAGTTCGAAGATCAGCAGCTTTAAAGAATCCAGTCTTCCCGCGCCCAGCGTTACCGCCAGCGCTTTTACTTTCGGCGCCTTATCCCGGACTACATTATAGGTCAATCCGGTTATGATGGGTGTTACGAGGCAGACTTGCGCTATGATCATCGCCGTCGGCGTATAGGTCAATCCCCAGGAACCCAAAGGGCCCCTGCGCATGATGAACAGAAACACAACAAGGCCAGCAATAACCGGCGGCAGGCTCATCAGGGTATAAATGATACGAAGCAGTGCATTTTTCAGCGGAAAGTTATGAGTCCCGATGAGCGCGCCGAGGGGCACGCCGAGACAGGTGGAAATAACGACGGAAGACAGGGACACCATCAGGGAAAGTCCGACGATTCCATATAATTCCGCATCCCCAGATATGAGCAGATCAACTGCGGAACGAAAACCGATTGCGATTTGATCCATGATAATTCCTTTCCCGAGAAATTTATGTCCAAGCGGCTGAAGGCCACACTTTTCAACGTCTTTGCCTGATTAATAATTTTATCATATTTTAAGTGCCTATCCAACGAAAATATGCTAATATATGCATAGTAATTCTCATAATAAAGGAAGGTGAACGAATAGATGCCGGATAAGTCTACGATACGACAACAGGTTTTAGAAAAAAGAGCTTCCCTGGCCCCGCAGACCATTGAAAAATCAGGAATGGCGGCTGCCGACAAACTAGCAAACATGGAAGAATATATCAATGCAAAAACAATTATGGCTTATATGGACTTCCGAAACGAAGTGCCCACCGGACCGATCATCGAAATGATCCGGAACTCCGGCAAAAAACTGATCCTTCCACTGACGGATAAAAATTTCCGTCTGGTTCCCTACCTGATTCCGGAAGAGGAACCGCTTTCCGATTGTCTGGCTACATCCTCATATGGTATCGCAGAGCCGGATCCCGACGTCTGTAAAGAGGCCGACCCCTCTTCCATTGATATGATCATTATCCCGGGCAGCGTATTTGATCAGTACGAAAACCGTATGGGCTATGGAAAAGGCTGCTACGACCGGTTCCTCGCGTCCCTTGCACCGAAAGCCTTCAAGCTGGCCCTGGCTTACGATTTTCAGGTGCTGCCCTGTATCCCGGCCGATCCCACCGATGTGAAGATGGACAAGATACTGACGCTGGGAACAGTACATATTTAGAGGAGATGCAAAGTGGATATTTATGTGGCGCGCCAGCCGATATTTAATAAACACATGCGCCTTTACGGTTATGAGCTTCTCTACAGGAGAAGCTCTAATAATTTCTATGAAGGCGAAGATCACAACGCGGCGACTGCCGACCTGGTTCATAATGCCTTCCTCGTGATGGGTTTTCAAAAGCTCACCGACGGTACGAAAGGTTTCATCAACTTTACACAGGATCTGCTGGAAAGCGAAATGCCCCGGATATTGCCAAAGGACGGGGTAGTTATCGAGATCCTGGAGCACGTTTCAGCTGACGAAACGGTAGTTTCAGCATGCAGAAAGCTAAAATCCGACGGATATACACTGGCCCTGGATGATTTTATATTCGATCGTCAGGATCATGATTATACCCCTTTGATCGAGCTGGCCGACATCGTTAAAATCGAATTTCCCCTCACCGATAAACATAAACAACGCAAGCTGCTGGATCAATATAAGGGCAAAAAACTTTTCCTGGCAGAGCGGGTCGAGACCAGAGAAGAGTTCATGGAAGCCGTTCAAATGGGATACGACCTGTTTCAGGGGTATTTTTTCTGCAAACCGCTGATGATGAAGTCCAGGGAAATCGGAACATTGAATGTACACCTGCTGCGCATTATGGAAGAACTTCAGAAGGAAAATCCCGATTTTTTCTTGATATCGGAAACGATCCAAAGAGATCTGGGGCTCTCCTTCAAGCTTCTTAAAATAGCGAATTCTATCTACTTCGGCGGCAGACAGACGATAAAATGCCTCCGCTCGGCAGTACTTAGACTCGGTATCCTGGAAATGAAGCGGTGGATATCCATCATGCTCCTCCGGGAATTTGAGAACCCTGAGAACAGCGAACTGATCAAGCTTTGTCTTTTAAGGGGCAAGCTTCTCGCTCTGATCGCGCTTGAAACTAGTGAAGCCGATAACGCAACGGATTTCTTCCTTGCCGGGATCCTTTCCTCCATCGACGTTATCCTGACTGAGGACATGGAAAAAATACTGTACTCTCTGCCTCTGTCCGACAACGTCAAGGACGCGCTGCTGGGCCGGGATAACACGGTCAGGTATTGTCTCGACTGTGTGTTGAAATACGAGCGCTTTGAATTTGAGGAGACAAGCGAGGCGCTGGCCGCTATGAACATCAGTATGGAACGGTTCATGGATCTCTATTGGGAGTCCCTTGCCTGGCTAAAGACAACGAACGGATAAACTGCCGAAGGTCATTAGAAACCCTCGGCAGTTTTTAATATCTTATCAAACTGTATTATTCCGGCTGCTCTGTTGCATTGGGCGTGAACAAAGAGATGCCGTATTTGTCCTTTCCATATTCCCCGATGAGCTTCTGGGTTTCCGGTGACAGGATCCATTTCTGGAAGGCAAGCGCTCCCTCTGCGTTGATTTTATCGTTCTTGGAAGGATCCACGACCATGACTCCATATGGATTAAACAGGTCTTTATCTCCTTCTGTCACGATCTGCAGGTCGGTACCTTCCGCCATGTTGAGCCAGGTCGCTCTGTCGGCGATCGTATAGCCCAGCATTTCGTTGGTCATGGTGATGACGTCGCCCATTCCCTTGCCGGATTCAACATACCAGTCACCGGAAGGAGTCAGTCCGAGCTTTTCCCAAACGGATTTTTCTTTTTTATCGGTTCCGGATTCGTCTGCTCTGGATACGAAGGTCACCTTGTCGTCATAGATTTTCTTGAAGGCTGACTGCGCGTTGTCTGGTGCGGCGGTTTTGATTCCTGCGGGATCGTCCTTCGGCCCGACAATAACAAAATCGTTATACATTACGTCATACCTTGCAGGGCTGTGTCCCGCCGCAACGAATTCTTTCTCAGCGGCTGGGGAGTGCACAAGAAGTACGTCCGCTTCCCCGTTTTCACCCATTTTCATGGCTTCTCCGGAGCCGACTGCTATGACGTCCACATCATAACCGGTCTTCGCGGTAAAATCAGGAAGTATCACATCAAGTAATCCGCTGTCCTGCGTGCTTGTCGTTGTTGCCAGTATGATTTTGCCTTTCGGTTCAACCTTAGCCTGTTCTTTGGATTGATCTGCCGGTTCCTCTTTCGCCGCACAGCCCGCAAAGACGGTCACGGTCATCGCAAGGGAAAGGGCAATCGCCAGAAGCTTTTTTGATTTCAACATTTTCTTCTCCTCCATTTTCTCCCACTTATCTTTATTGTGAATAAAAAAACTCACTAATATGAAAAAAACCTTTGCACAATGCAAAGGAATCCATTCATATCAATGAGCATCTTCCTTTCCAAACGGGAGGCAGGGGGATTTCTCCCGATACCCAACGGTTGAACGCCATAGCTCTCGCCTTAGGCCGATACAACTCGGAAAACCAGTTATTCAATTACATCTATAGTACAATATTTGGCTGAGGAAAGCAAGTACAAACCGTTAAAAACGGCGGATCCGACCGGATCCGCCGCTTCATTTAAGAAAGGGAAGCCCTTATCTATTTGTGATGGCCTTTTCTTCTTCTTCGGTTATGTAGGAATTCATCGCAAATTTCGGTGATTTCATCAAAAGCATATACACGACGATACCGACAACAAAGGAGAAAATATAGCCGTTTGCCGCTATGTTGTCAAGCAGATTCGGAGCCCCTCCGTCATAAAGGAAGACGGTGTTCCCCAGCAAAGGCAGAATGAACGCTGCGATCCAGGCAATAATAGCCGCCCAGTTAACGCCGCCTTTATACCAGTATCTTCCCTGCTCGCCCGCAAACAAGGCGGCTACGTCCATCCTTCTCTGCTTGCTGATGTAATAGTCCGCGACAAAAATGGCGGCTACAGGCGCAAGAATGATGCCGTAATTATTCAGCCACGTAAATACATAGGCCGCTCCGGATCCAAAGATCCACCAGGGCTGCATTACAAAGCAGGCAATAATGCAGGTGATAACAACGCCCTTCTTATAGGAAATCCTTTTCGGGCTCAGATTGCTGAAACCATTTGCAGGGGCAACGACATTCGCTGCGACGCAGGTTGTAATTGTTGCAAGGATAACGCCGATCGCGCAGACAAAGATCACAAAACCATTTTCCACATGGTAGAATACATTGGTCGGATCAAACATGGCTTCTCCCATCGTCAGTTTTGTGGCCTGCGCAAAGTATGCTCCGACAAAAGCAAGCACGAACATGGGGAGAGGCATGCCATAAAGCTGGCCTCTGAACTGCACTTTCTGAGATTTTGCGTATCTTGAAAAGTCAGGGATATTCAGCGCCATCGTTGCCCAGAATGCGATGTTGCTCGTCAGGCAGGCCGCAAATACATAGAACATGCCGCCGTTGGCCTCCAAAGCCGCCGTGTCATTTCCCTGGTTCATAACTTCAAGCCAGCCGATACCGGCATTATTTACCTGAACAACAGACCAGATAAATAAAAGCGCAATGACGATGACCAGAATCGGGGAGCCTATGTTCTGAACCCATTTGATATTCTCAAATCCGTTATAAGCCACCCAGAGCACGAACAGCATGAACAGGAAGAATCCGATGACCTGCCCAACTACGACAGAAGGGTTTCCCGGCAGACCAATGGTTATTGTTGGGTCACTGAAAAAGGGTATGAGAATGCCCAGCAGCGCGGCTACGGCTCCCCCGCCTACCCAGGCTTGTACGGATGTCCATCCGCAGGCCACAAGGCCTCTAAGAACAGCCGGCACATGGGCTCCTACCGTTCCGAAGGTCAGTCTTGCAAAGATCGGGAACGGGATTCCGTATTTCGTTCCGGCATGAGAGTTCAATTGCATCGGGACAAGAATGATAAGATTACCTAAGATTACGTTAAGCACTGCAAGCCAGGGCGATAAACCGAGGGCGATGGCTGCCGATGCAAGGGAAAGGCTTGGAATGCAGATACACATCCCGATCCAGAGAGCCGTGACATTATAAGTAGTCCAGGTTCTTTGCGCAATAGAAGTCGGTTCCAGGTCCTTGTTGTAGTACTTCGAACCGGTTAATGCGACTCTGGCCTCCTCGGTCAGTTCATACAACCCGTCACGTTCGATCTGAGTAAATGTTGACATAGTAACACCTCCATTTTATTAATATAATATTGCAATACGGGACCTCCTGTTTGAGAAACGCTCGGAGCCATTGAGCCTTCCCCCGCAGGAGGTCCCGGAGAATCTAAGAAGCCTTAGATCGTTCTGTTTCCTTTGTTTGTAATAGTTCTACACTTTCGTGAAGGTATTCCCCAGACAACCGGCGCCGTTTATCATCTGACGAATGTCAAAGTACACACTCTTAACCTGGCAATCTTAGTTTGTTGATCCTCAGTTTCATTTTAATCAGTGCAATCAGGTTAACAGCAAGCCTAAAAAAAGAACAACTGTAAACCTCAGGTTTACAGTTGAATAAAATCAGTAAAAATGGCAATCCGTTATTTACTTTTTATATCATGTTTTGCTCCTGCCATATAGCCGCAGACTTCCAGGATCTCCCCCGCGATGTCATGAGGATGCGGTTCACCGTCGGTAACGGTCTCTCCGATGGTCTTTTCAACGGTTACAGGCATTCCTTCAACAGCCCACTTGGATTTCAGACTGCTCATGGTCATTTTCTCCGGGGAAAATTCGGGGTGCACTTGTTTAAAACTATGCAGCATTTTTGGCGCCTTATTATACTTTGTAAATATTCCATAGACCTTCCCGGAATATTTTAATAAGGATGTCAAGGCTTCGATCCCGAAATCGTTATATACAAATAAGGAATTTACCGTGGAATAATCGTCGATATATATGTCGACGCTATGCTTTTTTACAGGGATCCGTCCCGCCGTTCCGGCAATGAAAACCATATGATAGCGTTTTTTTGACTGAAAGTATTGCTGCATCTTACGAATCCGTTTTCTGGACGGATCAATGAATATGTAAATATTATCGCGGTCAAGTTTCTCGAGATATTTCAACATGAAATTGAAGGAAAACGGGCCTGCCATAACAACCTGCCTTGCATCAGCCTTTCCGGCGATCTGATTGTAAAACCATAGATATGTTTTTTCCAGAAGCATCCGGTAGGATGGGCTAAACTCATCCATCATCGTTATGACGGAATCCACATTTTTAAAGGCCTTCAACGGCGAATCCTCAACGGAATCGGCACATTGGATCATCCCATTGCAGATCGATGCCTGGTAACCGCAGTCACACAAGAGCTCTCCGTTATAAACCAGGCCCGATGAAAGGCTGGCAGATTGCAGTTTGAGCGGCTCTCCACAGTCGGGACAATAGAGATACGGCAAAAATGATAACGGTACTCCGAACTCTTCCAGGATATTTTCACGATCAAAAGGTGCGTTGCAAAGCTCTTCCTCTATGCTACGCAAACTGTATACGAGATCCTCCTGTTCCTCGTGCAGCTCCCTTTTTTTATTCAACAGAATATCCTTCCAGGCGTTCACTGATACTTCATCCCGGAACCGTGAAGCTTTTTCCAGAAAGAAAAGCTGCTGGATCTCCTCCAGAGAAAGCCTGCACTTCTTATATTTCAGTAATTTTTCTATGTCGGAGACGCATTCCGTTCCGAAATCATACTGATCCTTCTTCTTGTCCGGCAGCAACAGTCCTTGATTGATGTAATACCGGACAGTGCTTGTACTCAAATTGAATTTCTTTGCAAATTCACTGATTCTCATTGCGATTACCTCACTCCCATATGCAGGACGCCTGTATTTATTGTACCATATCCCGGCGCGGAACTTCAAATGCCATTTGTCTGATACGGTGCAAAAGCGGCAGACGTAATCGTCTGCCGCTTTTTTTATCATTCCAAGGAGATTGGAATGTCGGTGATATCATAATATGGGATATCCGAAGCTTATTTCGTCAGTTCCCGGAAAATATCCTCGACCTTTTCGATCTTCGTCGCACGGTATGCGTTGCTTCCTGAGAAGACCAGCCCGTGCTCGATGTCGCCTCTGGCCGCGTTGATCAGGGCCTGGGTAATGCAGTACGGAGCCTCCTCCGCCTTGCAAGGCGTCAGGCAGCGGTTGCATTTCTCCGGCGGGATCCTGCCGTTTTCCACACGGTCGATGAACGGCGTGCGGATCGCTCTGCCCGGCATTCCCACCGGGCTCTTGATGACGACCATGTCCTCTTCCTTCGCATCCAGATAGGCCTGCTTGAAGTTCGGATGGACGTCGCATTCCTCGGTGGTTACAAACCTCGTTCCAAGCTGCACCCCGTCGGCGCCGTAAGCCAGCGCCTTTTGAGCGTCTTCTTTGGTATAGATGCCCCCGGCAACGATGAGGGGACAATCCTGCAAGTCCTCGATCTCTTCCTTGATCTCCATGATCGTCTCATAGAAATGCTCCTGGGCGTCTTCCAGCTGTTCTTCCTTGAATCCCAGATGGCCTCCGGCCTCCGGGCCTTCAAAAAGGATGGCGTCCGGGACCCGGTTGTATTTCTTCGTCCAGCTTTTTATGATCAACGCCGCGGCTCTTGCGGAGGATACGATGGGAACGATCTTGACTTTGGAGCTTTTTACGGCCCCGGGCAAAGAAGTCGGCAATCCGGCTCCCGAGATGATCATATCCACGCCCGCCTCAACGGCTGCTTCCACATATTCTTCATAATTTTTGCTGGCGCACATGATGTTGACCGCAATGAGACCTTTATTCGGAACATCTTTGACGGCTTCCTTGGCTTCCCTGATATTTCTTTTAAGCGCGCGGATATTCGCTTCTTTTGGATTTGAATAAAAATCCGGCTCGTTGAAACCGATCTGGGCCGCCGAAATCACGCCGACTCCGCCGCATTTCGCCGCGGCCGCCGACAGTCTCGAGAGAGAAACCCCGATGCCCATTCCTCCCTGGAAAACAGGGACGGGAATCGTGACGTCGCCCAGCCGGAGCGGAGCCAGCTTGATCGGCGCATCTCCCTTGATCGCTTTGATCCTCTGCCGTTTGAAAAAATCGTGGAGATTGTCCAGCGAATTCAAAAGAATCCCCTGTTCCTCTTCATGCAATTCAGCAAGGACGTCATCAATCATTTTGTGGTGAAACGCTTCGTGTTCCCGAACCGCTTCGATTCCATCCTCCGTAAGCTCTATCTTTACGATCCTGCGATCCTCCGGAACGCGGAACCGGCTGACATACTTCTTGTCCACCAGTTTGTTTATAGCGGTGGTCAAGGTGCTCACGCTGATTTTCAGGTTCGCCGCGACTTGTGTCATGGTCTTGGCCTTTCCGGCGCCGATAGCAGCCAGAGTGTGCACCTCAGTAATGGATAGATTGTGCTTTGAAGAACTTTTGATCGCGTCCTCTTCCATTTTTAACACGCTGTTAAACAGGCTTACCAGTATATCGTTGAGTTTTTTCGTTATATCCATGCTGCTCTCCTATGATCCGATGGCGAACATAATCTCGCATTCACACGCGATTTTATCTCCCAGATATGCCTTGGCTTTCCCGTATCCCGCTTTGCTCCTCAGGCGTTCCATGATGACTTCAAGACGAAGCGTGTCGCCCGGAACGACCTTCTGGCGGAATTTGGCCTCCTTGATGCCGCCGAAATACGCGATCTTGCCGCGATGTTCTTCCATGGAAAGGATCGCCACAGCTCCGGCCTGAGCCAGAGCCTCCACGATCAGCACGCCGGGCATGACCTTTTCCTGTGGGAAATGCCCCTGGAAATAATACTCGTCAGCGTTGACATATTTCATGGCGACTACGCTCTTTCCCTCTTCCATCTCAACGATCTCATCAATGAGAAGGAATGGATCTCTGTGGGGAATGATTTCTTTGATCTGTTCTCTATCTAATTTCACTTTTTTATAACCTCTTCAATAACAGGACGCCGTTGTGTCCCCCGAATCCGAATGAGTTGGACATAGTGTAGGTAAGTTCCTGCTTTCTTGCAACATTCGGGACGTAATCCAGATCCAGTTCTTCGTCAGGAACCTGGTAATTGATCGTCGGAGGGATCACTCCGTCCAGCATCGCGTTGACGCAGATGATGGCTTCCACCACGCCGGCCGCTCCCAGAAGGTGTCCGATCATGCTCTTCGTGGAGCTGACCGGGACTTTATATGCCGCGTCTCCGAATACTTTCTTTATCGCTCTCGTTTCAAATAAATCATTGTATGGCGTGCTGGTTCCGTGGGCGTTGATATAGCTCACCTCGTCCGGACGGATCCCTGCTTCGTCTATAGCCATCTGCATCGCTTTGGCAGCGCCGATTCCTTCCGGATGCGGCATGGTGATGTGATGGGCGTCGCAGGTGGTGCCGTAACCGACGACCTCCGCGTAGATCTTTGCGCCTCTGGCCACAGCGTGTTCGTATTCTTCAAGGATCACGATCCCCGAACCCTCGCCCATGACAAAGCCGTCTCTTTCCTTATCAAAAGGAGTGGAGCAACGGTCCGGATCCTCTCTGGTGGACAGGGCCGTCATGTTTGCAAAACCGGAAAAGCAAACAGGGGCAAACGAAGCTTCGGATGCGCCGGCGATCACCGCGTCGGTATAACCGTGCTTGATGGAGCGGTAAGCCTCTCCGATGGCCTGTGTGCCCGTTGCGCAGGCAGTCACAAGTCCGAGACAGCTGCCTGTCGCCTGTGCCATAATGGCAATATTTCCTGCCAAAGCATTTCCGATGACCGAAGTCACCAGAAACGCGGATACTCTTGCGACCGTCCCCTTTTCCGCCGCCTTCTGGACCTCGCTTTCCAGCGTCATGATACCGCCGATGCCGGAGCCGACGAGCACGCTCAGCCTGTCCGGATCAATATTTTCTCCGCTTTTCAGGCCGCTGTCTTCCAGCGCTTCCATTGCGGCTGTAACGCCATACTGGGAATACAGGTCGGTTCTTTTTGCTTCTTTCTTATCGTGGAAGACGAAGTCTTTTACTTCTCCGCCGTTCTTTGCCTTCTGTACGTCAGGGTCAAAATGGGTGATCCTTGCGATGCCGTTCTTTCCGGCTTTGATCCCTTCCCAAGAATCTTTTACGTTATTACCAAGGGGAGTCACCGCTCCCATTCCTGTGATTACAACTCTTCTACTCATAATCTTCCTCTCTTATATTATAAAGTTTGGTACTGCTTTTTACATAGCCATTCCGCCGTCGACGGCAAGGATCTGCCCGGTGATGTAAGCCGCCGCATCGGAGGCTAAAAACGCCACCGCGTTTGCCACGTCGGAAGCTTTTCCGGCTCTTCCGAGACTGATAATATCCGTCATGGCCTTCTTCTGATCTTCCGTTAATATTTCCGTCATATCGGTTTCAATATATCCGGGAGCAATTGCATTGACCGTGATTCCTCTTTTGCCAAGCTCCTTGGCTGCGGATAAGGTCATTCCGATGATCCCGGCTTTGGATGCGCTGTAGTTCACCTGCCCCGCATTACCTTTTACTCCAACGATGGAGGAGATATTGATGATCCTGCCTCCCCGCTGCTTGATCATAACAGGCGCAATGGCCTGCAGGAAGTAAAAGCTTCCGGAAAGGTTCGCCTGTACCACTTCGTCAAAATCGGAAGGAGTCATCTTCAACAGCAGCTTATCCTTTGTAATCCCGGCGTTGTTGACCAGGATGTCGATCTTGCCGAACAGCTCTTTCGCATGTTTGGCCGTTTCCTCGGCATGGGCCGGATCGGAAACGTCTCCCTTGATCAGCTCGACACGGGTTCCGTATTGTTTCAGTTCTTCCGCAGTCCTTTTCGCCGCCTCTTCGTTGCTCCGGTAGCAAAGCAGTACGTCTGCTCCCTGCCTGCAGAATTCCTCAGCGATGGCTTTGCCGATCCCGCGTACTCCTCCGGTGATCACTGCGCTTTTTCCTTTCAGCATTATTCCACCTCTTTTCCCGTTATAATGCTTTTTAATGCTTCTATCGTTTCCTTTAAGGTTTCTTCATCTTCAATATGCATGGTGACCAGCTCGTGGTCGATTTTCTTTGCCAGTCCGCATAGGGTGTTTCCGGGTCCGATCTCAATGAACGTCCGGATCCCGTCGGCCATCATGTTCTCCATGGTCTCCTGCCAGTAGACAGGACTCATGGCCTGCTTTGCCATGATTTCAGAGATCCACTGTCCTGCGTCTCCGCCGGCGCCGTCCATGACGTCCTTACCCGTAACATTGGAATACACCCTGACCGTTGGCTTTTTCAAGTCTGACGCAAGCAGCAGCTGCCGAAGTTTCGGAACGGCCGGGGCCATCATCGGACTGTGGAACGCGGTGCTGACGGAGAGTGGCACGGCCTTGATATGGCCGAGTTCCTTGGATCTCGCCTTGAAGCGCTCCAGGGCTTCCTTGTCGCCGGCGACTACGGTCTGAACCGGGGAGTTGAAATTAACGCCTTCTAATATGCCTTCTTGCCTTGATGAATCGACACATTCCAGAATGTGCTCCCGCTCTCCGAAAGCGGCGATCATGCCGCCAAAGCTTTCTCCGTGCTCGTCTTTACCGGCTTCGTTCATCCAGGTACCCCTGTTTCTGACGATGTTGATTCCAGTCTCGAAGCTTTGGATCGCTCCCCCTGCGGTCAGCGCGGCGTATTCGCCGAGACTGAACCCTGCCATGCCTTCCATTTCGATTTGATTGATCATATCCTCATCCAGCTTTGACAGTTCCTCCAGGAAGGCTTCATAAGCCGCCATGGAAACGGTGTATATGCAAGGCTGGGTGATATTGGTCTGCCTCAGCATTTCTTTTGTGCCTTCGAAGCACCAGTCCTGTATCTCCTGTCCCGCCAGATCAAAAATCCTTTTCGCTTCTTTTGAACTGTCGTACAGGCTTTTACCCATTCCTGAGTATTGTGCCCCTTGGCCTGCAAATAGCAACCCTATCTTCATATATTTCAGCCGCCTCCTTAAACATTTCTTCTATCATTTCTTTCGCTGTCTGTTCCTTATTGATCATTCCGGCAATTTGCCCCGACATAACGGAACCGTTGACGACGTCTCCGTCCTTCACTGCCGCTCTTAAAGCGCCGGTGCCGATCTTTTCAATTTCTGCCGGATCCGCACACCGCTTCTCCAATGAAATGATGTCTCTTGCGAGTTTATTCTTCAGTACTCTGACCGGATGGCCGGTGCTTCTTCCAGTAGGTATCGTATCCGTATCCTTTGCTTTCAATATCATATCTTTATAATTCTGCGAAACGGTGCATTCCTTCGCTACCAGGAAGCGGGTACCTACCTGTACTCCTTTTGCTCCAAGCATGTAGGCGGCATTGATACCTCTTCCGTCGGCAATGCCTCCCGCTGCGATGACCGGGATCTGTACTGCGTCGACCACTTGGGGAACCAGTGCCATGGTGGTGGCTTCGCCGATATGCCCGCCGCCCTCCTGGCCTTCCGCAATGACCGCGTCGGCTCCGACCCGTTCCACTCTGATGGCGAGGGCGACCGATGCGACCACCGGGATCACCTTAATGCCATGTTCCTTTAATTTCGGGATATATTTCCCCGGATTGCCTGCTCCTGTGGTCACCACAGCTACTCCCTCTTCACAAATCACATCCATGATGGCATCCGTATGGGGATTCAACAGCATTACGTTAACTCCGAAGGGTTTGTCGGTCATCTCTTTTGTCTTGCGAATTTCACTGCGCACCCATTCGGCATCTGCGTTTCCGCAGGCTACAATTCCCAAACCGCCGGCGTTGCTGACTGCCGATGCGAGGGAGGCGTCTGCGATCCATGCCATTGCCCCCTGTATGATGGGGTATTCTATTCCGAGTAATTCACATATATTTACCATCTATCGTTATCTCCTTATGCTTCAAAAAGTACTGCTCCTGCGCTGAGACCGCCGCCGAATCCGACCAGCATGATCTTGTCTCCCGGCTGAACCTTACCGCTTTTCATCAAATCTGCCAATGCCATCGGAATGCTTGCGGCTGAAACATTTCCCGTCGTCTGGATGTTGACCTGGAACTTCTCCAGAGGCTGCTTCATGCGCTGCGCCGCGGCCTGTATGATCCGCATGTTGGCTTGGTGCGGGACGTAGTACTTTACGTCGTCTGCTTTGAGGCCCGCCTTCTGCAGCACGGCGTCCATGGCTTCCCCGATGGCTCCCACGGCAAAACGGAATACCTGTGTCCCGTTCATGTGGATGTACGGCTCTTTCGGTCCGTCGTCCGCAAAAGGCGTCGTGAGATACTGCATATCCACCGTAAGGGAATTGGCCACGTCATCGTAGTTCTTTACGAAGCTGCTGATGATCCCCGTCTTGCTGTCGTCCAGTTCCAGGACCGCACAGCCCGCTCCGTCTCCGAACAGGATGCAGGTACCTCTGTCTTCCCAGTTCGTGATACGGGTAAGCCGTTCTACCCCGATAACAAGGGCGCGCTTGATGCCGTGAGTTTTCATCAGTGCCTCTGCATTCCAGATCCCGTAAATGAATCCGCTGCAGGCTGCATTGATGTCATAGGCAATGGCGTTATCCAGTCCGAGTGTACGCTTTACCAGGGCCCCCATGGACGGTACCAGCATATCCGGCGATACGGTCGCGACCAACACAAGGCCTATGGAATTCTTATCCAAGTCCCCAATCGCTTCCTTTGCCGCTGCCACAGCCAGATCCAAACCGGTCTCCGTTGTGGCGATATGCCTTGATTCTATTCCTGTTCTCTCTATGATCCATTGATTATCTGTCTCTACTAATTCGGTCAGTTTTTGGTTTTCAACCTTTAATGCCGGCAACGCTTTGCCGGTTCCCAGTATAGCTACTCCCAAGGTGTACCTCCTGTTTTTTTCATTACAAATAATTATAATTCCTAAAAGAAAAAATATTTTGATTATCAAACTATTTGATAGTATTATAATTTATTTCAAAAGTTTGTGTCAAGTTTTTTTCGGTTTCAGGAAACGACAGCTGCCGACAATCCGGTCAAAAAATAATAGAAGAAGGCAGCTTAATAACTGCCCCCTCTATTATAATACTTGTTTAATTTAGTGGGTTACCTGTATTATCCGCCGGCGACGATCCGCAGAATTTTTAACGTGTCGCCGGTTTTCAGTATACTTCCGGCATACTCTGCAAGAAGGAGCTGGGTCCCGTTCAGCCATACCGAGGATCGGGACTTGACGCCCCTCATTTCAAGAAGCTGCTCAACGGTCGTTCCTTCCGGCAAAGTGATGGCTTCCCTGTTTACGGTCACGAAAATATCCATCGCGTCACCGCAGCCATTCCAGGCCCAACCGGTCCAGAGTCTCCGGGGACGGGATGCCGGTGTTCTTGTCCCAGCCGGCATATTCATAATAAGCGTCCAGCGCTTTTTCAAAATCTTCCTTTGTAATACCTACGCCCGCATTGGGTCCGTTTGGTATATTGATGAACGCTTTCGGCGGCAGGCAGTCGTCTTTTCTAGTATATCCCAGCTTCACGTTGAACATACGCATCATGTTGATCCTGCGTTCGCCGATTTCCTGCAGCTCCTTGATGGATGTATCCCAGCCTGCGCCGTATTTACAGAATTCCACGAGCTCTGCGGGACCGTAAAGCTGCCAGGAAGGGCCCCAGACAAACTGGCACAGGCACAGCGTATCAAGGGTGGAGTAAAATTTCTGGGTCGCCAGGGCGAATTTTGCCTTATTGGCGTCCAGGACTCCATATGCGTCACATTTCTCGAAAGTCTCGAGCATATTGGCCCAGATCCAGTCGTTGGAATCGTCGGCAGCCATCAGCGTCGGATCGTGTTCCGAGGACTGGTGGTCCGCGCCGAAATTGTTGACAGCGTAGTTGACCGCCAGATTCGGTTTCATCTGAACCATGTGGGCCGGCCATTCCTGTCCCTTGCAGGCGACGGTAAGGTCTTCCGCCCCATTGCCGATGATCTTCGCCGCCCTTACGCTTCCCTGTGCGAGCAGCGCTCCGATCCCTTCTTCTTTATAAGCGATCTTTTTGATCAGCGGACCAAAAACAGAGCCGTCTCCAAATTTCAGTTCCAGACCGTCGGTCTGTTCCTTTGTAAGAATACCTCTTTCGTAGCAGTCCATGGCAAATGCGATGATCGCGCCGCAGGAGATGGTATCGATACCGTACATGTTACACAGCTGGTTGGCATGGCAGATATCACCCAGATCGGAATTCCCGCAATAGGAGCCGAAAGTAGCGCAGGTCTCGTATTCGGGGCCTCCGTACTCCGGATCGGCCTTTCCGGGCACTTCTACAGAGCCCTTGCAGCGAATGGCACAGCCAAAGCAGGTTTCCCGCTGCTTAAGGATGGTTTCGGTGATCGTGGTGCCCGCCGTGTTCTTCCAGCCTTCAAACTGCCCGTCTTCCCAGTTGTTTGTGGGCAGAAAGCCTTCCGGACCATGGAAATCAACGACTCCGGCGGAGCCGTTGGCTGCGGTGTCCACCATGACAGCGTTGGCGGCGATCCTTTCCTTCACATCCAGGGTCAGGGTCTTCATCCCTTCCGGATCTTCCGGTTTCATGACGGACTGCCGTTTCACGACCAGCGCCTTCAGGTTCTTGGAGCCCATTACCGCGCCGACGCCGTTTCTGCCGTTGGCTCTGCTTCGCATGTGCATGATATTCGCAAACAGCACCAGATTCTCCCCTCCGGGCCCGATGATGGACGATTCTATTTTGTTATCGCCGAGATCTTCGATGATGAGCCTTTCCGCATCTCCGGTAACTTTGCCCCACATCGCTTCGGCGCTTCTGAATTCAACTTTATCTTTATCGATATACAAATAAACAGGGCGTTTGGCTTTCCCCTTGATCACGATGGAGTCATAACCGTTGCCTTTCAGATGAGCCGGTATAAACCCTCCTACCTGGGAGTCTCCGGCCGTTCCCGTCAACGGACTCTTGGTTGTAACGCACATTCTGCTCTGTCCGCTGATTGGGATCCCTGTCAGCGGCGAAACGGAAAAGATCAGTAGGTTTTCCGGCGACAGAGGTTCAACCTCCGGCTCCATACGGGTCAGCATGAGGTACATGCCCAGTGCGGATCCGCCGGGATATTTTCTATAAATGTCTCCCGGCAGGGTTTCCTTTTTAATACTTTCCTCTGTGAGGTCAATGGTAAGGATCTGTGCATCTTTTATCATTGGATATCTCCACCCTTCTTTTATTGAAGCATGCACAATCTAATACGACGAAAATCTATGAATCAACGTCCGCAAGCGGACTCCTCCGCAAGCTTTGCTTGCTACGCTGTCCGTTTTGCCACTGCGGCTGAAGCCGCGGCAAAAAGGCAAAGATTCTTGATTTTCCAGCATAAATTTTGCCAACGGTGCTAAAGCACCGGGCAGAATGTTAAATGGAAGGCTGATCATATCAGCCTCCTGAAATTTTGGGGTAAGCTTTCAGTTCGTCCCCATCCCTGAGCTTGTCGTAGATCATGACCCGTTTGCCGTTGACGGCAACGAAGCCGAAATTGCTGACGGCGGTCCAGTCGATGCCTACTGCCCTGAGCGCTTCTTCTGCAGTGCAGCCGTCGGGTACTTCAGCGCTTCTGGCTTTCTCACCGTCAAAATATTTCGTCAGACTTCCTCTTAATTGTATCGTGATCTGCATTGGTGTTTCCTTTTCCTTTATAAAATGGGCAGGACCTTACAAATACTTTGAAAATCCTGCCCATATTTTATCATTCCTGCTTACAGCTGGCAAAGGGTATCGGCCGGAACGATTCCGTTCTTATCCCAGCCCAATACGGCATAATACTGATCCAGCATGTCTTCGAAGGCCTCCTGCGGGATCTTCTGTCCTGCAGCCGCGCCGCTCTGCAGTGCCTCATTGACAATTCGCTTCGGCACCGTATCGTCTTTTCTGTCAAAGCCTTCTCTCTGGTTGAACGCCCTGGCGATCTGGATCACTCTTCTTCCTACGTCCTTCATGTCCTGCTCGGTCCATTCTTTTCCTGTTACCAGCGTCATGAGTTCCGCCATTCTTTCAAAGGAGAGCGTTGCCCAGAAGTCGCAGATGCAGAGTGAGAATTTCACTGCGTTGAATACAGCCAGATTGTAAACCATCTCTCCCTTTCCTTCCGGAGTATAAGGAGGAATGGATGCCGCGAATACTTCTTCGTTTGGAGCGTATGCTCTCATATGACAGGCGCCACGGTCGGACACCGCATAAGAGAGGGACATCCCCCAGGATCCGCGCGGCTCATACTGGGGATATTCCAGACCCTTTACGTGCATAGCAAAGTCTGTCCCGCCGTATTTTTCCGACGCTGCTTTGACGCCCAGCGCCAGATCGGCGCCGACGCCTTCTCTTCTGGCCATCAGCTTCAGATATTCGATTTGTTTTTCCTTATCGCCAAACTTGATGCCGAAATCGTGGATGCCCTTTTCCGTCATTTCCATCGCCCAGTTGATGACGTCTCCTGCGCTGATGGTATCAAGGCCCATGTCGTCCGCGACCTGGTTGAACTTCACGATGGATTCCGGATCGTCGATACCCGCGTTCGGTCCCGCGACAGCGATGCTTTCGTATTCAGGACCTTCCACTGTGGCATTTCCAAACTTCAGGAAGTTTCCGCAGCCCAGTCCGCAGCTTCCGCAGCCTCTCTTTCCCGCTCTCTTTTCCAGGAGAACATCACCGTTGTATTTGGTCCAGTTCTCGTCGGTGGTGTCGGAAAAGTTTTTCCTCGGCAGGATACCGCCGTCGCTGCAAGCCTCGAGGAACGCAGTAGTTCCGAAGTCGTAGATAAACGTATTGTCTTCCTGAAGAGTGTCCGTTCTGAGTATTTCCGTGATTTTCTTCGTGCTTTCCACGATATCCGGGACCTTTACTCCGCCGGTTCCCTTGATCACGATGGCCTTCAGCTTCTTGCTGCCCATTACGGCGCCGATGCCTCCTCTTCCGGCCTGTCTGTAGTAGTCGGAATTGATGCAGGACATGACTACCAGGTTTTCGCCGGCTGGTCCGATGGATAAAATGCTGTAATCGTGGCCGTATTTATCCGCAAGGATCGCTTCTGTCTCGTGGGAGCCTTTGCCCCAGAGGTCTTTTGCATCCTTGAACTGAATATTTCCGTCTTCAATGAGCAAATAACCGGGCTCATTTAAAGCGCCTTCCAGTATGATCATGTCATAGCCGGCATACTTGATCTGCAGCGCGGAATGCCCGCCGATGGAGCAGTCGTTCATGGTTCCCGTGGCAGGCGATTTTGCCGCTACGGAGAGCTTGCCTGAGCAAGGGACCGGAGTGCCAGTCATCGGGCCGGTGGTCAAAAATAATTTATTATCAGAAGAAAGGGCGTCGATGCCCGGTTTTAATTCCTCATACATGTATTTAATGGCTAAGCCTTTTGAACCTATGTATTTCTCGGCCCAATCCATGTGAAGCGGCTCGGTCTTGGCGCCTTTTTTTGTCAAGTCTACTCTCAGAACCTTATTCTGATATCCTAACATTGTCATGGTTGTGATCTCCTTTCTTCCGGTTATTCAAAGGTCAAAGCGTTCTGCGGACAGATTTTCACGCAGGACGGGTCGCCGTTGCAGGTGTCGCATATGTATGATTTTTCATCACGTACTCTCGCGATCTTCTTCGGGCAGGCTCTTTCGCAGACGCCGCATCCGATGCAGAGGTCAAAATCAACAACAATGTGCTCTTCCATTGAAATCGCGCCCACAGGGCATTGTTTCTTGCAGATACCGCACAGGATGCAGAAGGAATCCTTGTATTTCAGTTCTCCGCCTTTGTCATAGTAGGATTCAATATTGATTCTCGCCTTCGAAGGGATATACTCCCCCTCATGCATTGCCGAACAAGCTTGCGCGCACAATTGGCAACCAATACACTTACTCTTAGCAAACTTTAGTCTTTTCATGAGTTCCCGCCTTTCTGGTTTTAATGATTTCACTCCATCATACTCAATTTTCTGCACAAAAAAAGCAAATTCAAGAATCGTACCGGTAAGTACTTTTCTCTCCTTTGCACACTGGCAGGCAAAGAAATTACTCCCTTTACCCTAACGTTTCCACCTGGCAGCAATGTCAGATGGAAATCGGAGACTGTTATTCTCTTGTACTGCTTTTTCACGAAATTAAATATACTATAGTATACCTCTTCCGCTTTTGTCATGTCAATTCTTTCAAAGCGAAATCAGTCTTAAAATTGAGTTATTTTCCACATATGAGACAATGGTGTTTTATTTTTGAAACATTCGCAGCAGGTCGATTGACAATTAAAAGAAGGAAGCGTATATTTAAATTGATCCGAATCTTCTGACATTTTTTCTCCGATTTTCGCTCAGACGTCCCGCCGGCGAAAACGATAGGGTGGCCGAAGCAATTCGTTCGCCTGCCATTGTGCAAAGGAGATATCACAAGAATGTGATAGTTTGCCTTTGCTTTTTTTATGTGTCGAAACCCTTAAAAAGCAGGCGAACTCACAGTCTCTAAACTGCTTTAAGGAGGTGAAGGTTGATCTTGATCAACCGAAAAAAAGATGAGTAAAACAATGGTACTGAAGCCCGAAAAATGCTTAAGCTGCCGAACCTGTGAGCTGATATGCTCCTTTCACAGGGCGGAAGAATTCAATCCGCAGCAGTCGGCAGTGTCTGTAATCTCCTACGACAAGGCAATGCTCAGCGTTCCCATCATGTGCACCCAGTGCGAGGAGGCGTCCTGTATGAAGGTCTGCCCGGTAAAGGCGATCTACAAGGACGAAAACGGAGCAAAAATCATCGACCAGAAGAAATGCATCGTCTGCAAGATGTGCATCTCGGCCTGTCCTCTCGGCAACATGGCTTTTGACGGAAAAGCGGTTTTCAAGTGCGACCTGTGCGGAGGCGATCCGCAGTGCGCAAAATTCTGCCCATCCGGCGCCATCGAGTACCAGGACGCAAATCCGTCGTCCCTGGTCAAGCGGAAGGATCTTGCAGAGAGATTCAAGGATGTATTCGGAGAGGAGGAATAAGAGATGTATGGTTTTTTAGGAAAGATACTGCGGGTTGATTTGACAAGCGGGACCATAAAGGAAGAGCCCGTAAGCGAATCCCTGGCAAAGAAATACATAGGGGGCAGAGGCCTCGGAACAAAGTATTACGTGGACGAAGTCGCAAAAGATGTGGACGTGTTTTCACCGGACAACAAGCTGATCCTCATGACGGGTCCGCTGACCGGAACCTTTGCCACCAGTGCCGGAAGGCTCATGTATATCACGAAGGCTCCGCTTACCGGAACCATCGGCTGCGCCAATTCCGGCGGCCAGTTCGGTCCCGAGCTGAAATATGCCGGCTTCGACGGCGTCATCTTCGAAGGGAAATCGAAAAAACCGGTTTACCTGTATGTCCACGACGGAAAGGCGGAGCTCCGTTCCGCAGAAGACCTTTGGGGCAAAACCGTATTTGAGACCACCGACGAACTCATTGCCGCCACCGATCCCGACGCAAAGGTCAGCTGCATCGGGCCTGCCGGAGAAAAGGGGGTGCTCTACGCCACCATCATGAACGAGAAGCACCGCGCCGCAGGCAGAGGCGGACTGGGCGCAGTTATGGGCTCCAAGAACCTGAAGGCTGTCGTTGCCCGCGGTACGGGTGGGATCAAGGTTGCCGACAAGGAAGGCTTCCTGGCAGCCTGCACCGACGCAAGACAGAAACTCAAGGATAATCCCGTTACCGGCGGAGGCCTGGGCGCCTACGGAACAGAGATCCTTGTCAATATCATCAATGCTTCCGGCGGTCTTCCTTTAAGAAACGCAAGGGATGGCGCTTATTATGATGACGCCGACGACATTTCCGGAGAGACTCTTGCAGACAAGTATCTTGTTAGAAACAAGGGTTGCTTCGGCTGCTCCATGGCCTGCGGCCGCGTGACCAAGATCAAGGAAGGCCCGTTCAAATCATCCGGAGAAGGTCCCGAATACGAAGCCGCCTGGGCACTCGGCGCATCCTGCGGCATCAACGATCTGGAAGCAATCTGCAATGCAAATTTCCTCTGCAACGAATACGGCATGGACCCGATCACAATGGGAGCCACCTTTGCCTGCGCGATGGAACTCTTCGACAAGGGTTTGATCAAGGCGGAAGAAATGGGCGGAAGCCTGGTCTTCGGCAATGCGGCGAGTATTGTGGAGTTCGCTAAGAAAACCGCGCTCAAGGAAGGCTTCGGCGAAAAGCTGGCGCAGGGTTCTTATCGGCTGGCGGAAAGCTACGGCGCACCGGAACTGTCCATGTCCGTCAAGAAGCAGGAGATGCCCGCATACGACGGCAGATCCCTCCAGGGTATGGGGCTTGAATATGCAACCTCCAACCGGGGCGGCTGCCACGTAAGAGGCTACCTCGTATCCCCCGAGATCCTTGGTATCCCCGTCAAGCTGGATCCACTGGTTACCGATGGCAAAGCGAACATGCTGAAGATCTTCCAGGATCTCACCGCAGCCGTCGATTCATCGGGGCTCTGCCTGTTCACCACCTTCGGGATCGGTCTCCCGGAAATCGGCGCGATGCTGAGGACCTGCACGGGCTGGGATCTTTCGGACGACGATATCCTGAAAGCCGGCGACCGGATCTGGAATCTGGAAAAACTGTTCAACATAAGCCAGGGCTTCAGCAAGAAGGACGATACCCTGCCTCCGAGAATTTTGACCGAGCCGATGCCGGCAGGGCCTGCCAAAGGCAAGGTCTGTGAGCTGGACGTCATGCTTCCCGAGTACTACCAGCTGAGAGGCTGGGATGCGGAGGGCATTCCGACCGGGCAAAAGCTGGCCGACCTGGGGTTATAGCGATTTAAGGACAATAATATGGTAATAAAGTATTTCGCATATTACAGAAATTTTGCGGGCCGCAAGGAGGAGTCTCTCCTCCTTGGGCCTCTTTCTGCGATCGATTTGCTTGGAGAATTGAGCAGCCTGCATGGCAGCGCTCTTCGAAAGGCATTATTGACCGAAGACGGGACAGACATCCACCCCGACGTTATTTTCCTCATCGACGGCAGAAACATTGATTTCCTGGCGGGAAAGGACTCCGTCGTCCATAAGGATTCGGTCGTCTCACTGTTTCCGAGAATCGCGGGTGGATGAATCAGGCGGATGAAGATGAAGTAGAAGAGGTGATGAAGTTGGACCATGAAAATACCAGACCGATCAAGGAGATCCTGGACCGTTATCCCCCGAAGCAGCGGTACTCCCTTGCCGTGCTTCAGGAGGTCCAAAAGGAATACGGCTATATCTCCCCCAATAATCTATTAGCAATCTCAGGCCATCTCGGCGTTCCGGTTTCAGAGATTTTTTCCATAGCGACCTTTTACAAGGCGCTGAGCCTGAATAAAAAGGGCAGGTGCATTATCAAGGTTTGCGACGGCACTGCCTGCCATATCCGCGGCAGCGTAAACATTCTGGAGGAAATCAAAAGATCCCTCAAAATCAATGAGGGAGAAACCACGCCCGACGGTCTTTTTTCCATAGAAATCGTGAACTGCGTAGGATCCTGCGCAATGGCGCCCGTCGTCATCGCAGACGGGAACTACTTCGGTAATGTCCAAACAGGAGAGACATCCGAGATCATTGTGAAGGCAAAGGAGGCGGTAGAGTCATGAGCAGGGAAATTCTTGTCTGCTGCGGCACCGGCTGCCTGGCCAACGGTTCCCAGGCGGTGGTGGATCGGTTTCGGGAAGCCGCTTCCGGTCTCGACGTCGAAATCAAACCAACCATAAAAAAGACCGGCTGCAACGGATTTTGTGAAAACGGGCCCATGGTCACGGTGCTGCCGGACCATATCACCTATTACAAGGTTCGTCCCGACGATACGGAGGACATCCTGAAGAGTCTCGGCGGCTCCGCCGTGGAACGTCTTCTCTACAGGAACGATGACGGGAAACCCGTACTTGCGAGAGAGGAAAACCCTTTCTATGCCCCGCAGCTTAAAATCGCTCTGCGCAACACGGGCATCGTTGATCCGGGAAGCATAGACGACTATCTGAAACGGGACGGCTACAAGGGGCTTTCGAAGGCCCTTGCCCTCTCGCAAGAGGAGGTCATCCGCGAACTGGAGCTCAGCGGTCTCCGCGGCCGGGGCGGCGCCGGCTTCCCCACGGGGAAAAAATGGCGCTCCTGCTTCGAAGTGCAGTCCGATACGAAATATATGCTCTGCAACGGAGACGAGGGTGATCCCGGCGCGTTCATGGACCGGAGCATCATGGAGGGAGATCCCCACAGCGTGCTGGAAGGCCTCGTGATCGGCGCCTATGCCATCGGCGCGAATCAGGGCTTCCTTTATATCCGCGACGAATACGGGCTGGCGCTGACCTACGTCCAGGCCGCCATAGACGAAGCGAGAAAACGAGGTTATCTGGGCAGGAACATCCTGAACAGCGGCTTCGATTTCGACTGCGAGATCGTCCGGGGAGGCGGCGCCTTTGTCTGCGGCGAATCCTCGGCTTTAATGAATTCCATTGAAGGAAAGGTCGGGGAACCCCGCGTCAAATATGTACGTTCCGTGGAAAAGGGCCTCTTTGACCAGCCTACCGTTTTAAATAATGTTGAAACGCTGGCGAACGTTCCTTATATCCTGTTCCACGGCGGAAGCGAGTATGCAAAGCTTGGGACCGAGGGAAGCAAGGGAACCAAAGTCTTTTCCCTGGTCGGAAAGGTAAATCGGACCGGTCTTGTGGAGGTCCCCATGGGAATCACCCTCAGGGAGCTGGTGTTTCATATAGGAGGCGGTATCCCTCACGGCAAGAAATTCAAGGCAGTCCAGACCGGAGGTCCCTCCGGCGGATGCATCCCCGAAAGCCATATGGATCTCGAGATCGATTTTGATTCTCTGAAAGCCAATGGCTCCATGATGGGCAGCGGCGGCATTATTGTCATGGACGAGACCACCTGTATGGTGGAACTGGCGCGCTACTATGTAAAATTTCTTTCCGAGGAGTCATGCGGAAAGTGCACGCCGTGCCGCGAAGGCCTCCGCTGCATGCTGGATATTTTGACCCGCATCTGCGAGGGAAACGGCGAGCTGTCTGATCTGGACCTGCTGGAAGATCTCTGTGAAACCGCGTCCCTTTCCTCCCTCTGTGAACTGGGGAAGACCGCGGCAAACCCGGTCATGTCGACCCTCGCCTACTTCAAAGAGGAATACATAGAGCATATCGTTAATAAGCGATGTCCTGCCGGCGTCTGCACGAAGCTGATCACCTTCCGCATCAAGAGGGAGAAATGCAAAGGCTGCAGTCTCTGCGCCAAGAACTGTCCAACCAATGCGATATCAGGCGAACTGAAAAAGCCTTATCAGATCGATCAGGTGGCCTGCATCAAATGCGGAAACTGCAAGACGAAGTGTCCCTTTGACGCTGTCGTCGTTGAATGAGCGGAGGTGGTATTATGCTGATGAAAATAGACGGTCGGGAAGTGGAATCATTCCCCGGCGAAACCATATTGCAGACAGCGAGAAGGGAAAATATCTTTATACCGAGTCTGTGCTTCAGTGACGCCACAGAGCCCACAAGCTCATGCCGGCTCTGCATGGTGGAACTCTCCGAAGGCGGAAGGACCAGGTTAGTCGTTTCCTGTGCGTATCCTTCAAAGGACGGGCTGACGGTAACGACAGACACTCCGGAACTTCGCAAGATCCGCTCTGTGCTTTTAAAGCTTATGTATTCCCAGGCGCCGGAAAACCCGACAGTCGTCGAATTGATGAAGCGCTACGGCGTAGAGCCGGAGCGGAAGTATAAAGAGAAGGACGGGCAATGTATCATGTGCGGACTTTGCGTCCAGGTTTGCAGAAAGCTTGGCGCTTCCGCAATCTCTACTGTACAGCGGGGATCGGCGAAAAAGGTAAGCACCCCTTACGACAGGCAGGCCGCTTCCTGTATCGGCTGCGCCAGCTGCGCCGGTTTCTGCCCGACCAAATGCATCAAGGTGGAAGATAACGAGGAAAGCCGTACCATCTGGAACAAAAAATTTCCATTAGTAAAGTGTGAAATTTGTGGTAAGATTGTTTCGACAGATAAACATTACAAGGCTTCCACCGGATCGGACACCGTTATTTGCCCGGACTGCCGAAAGAAGGCAATCACTGATATTTTCGCGGAGACCTTGGGAGAGGAGTAAGCATGTCAGTCACGACATCCATCCACGATTTCATCGCCGATTATCTGGAAAAGGATACCGTATCGTTCCATATGCCGGGCCATAAAGGCTCCCACTTATACCGGAGGTTCGGTTACCATACGTTCCTCGAGCGGATGATGGATTTTGATATCACAGAGATCGCCGGCGCGGACAACCTGTTCCAGGCCGAGGGGATCATCAAGGGCGTACAGGGTCATTACGCGAAACTATACAACTGTAAAAAAGCATATGTTCTGGTCAACGGCTCCAGCGGAGGCAATATCGCGGCGATCCTTGCCTCTGTCAACAAAGGCCGGCAGCTGATCATGGCGAGAAACTGCCACAAGTCGGTGTTCAATGCGCTGACTCTCGGAGGGATCCGCCCGGTTTACGCCTATCCGGAAATGATCGAAGAATTCGGTATTTCCGGCGCGGTCTCCTCTGCGGAGATCGAACGCCTTATAAAGGAAAATCCCGACGCGGATGCGGTCATGATCACCAGCCCGAATTATTACGGAGTCTGCAGCGACATCGGCTCCATCGCGGAAATCGCCCACCGGTACGGCAAGGTGCTTATCGTAGACGAAGCCCACGGCGCTCACCTTCATTTTTCGGATGCTTTACCCCCATCGGCCATTCAGTCCGGAGCCGACCTGGTGATCAACAGCACCCATAAGACCCTGGCTTCATTTACCCAAAGCGCCGCGCTCCTTTACAACACAGATTTGGTGGATCAATATATATTGGAGGATAAGCTCCAGTGCATCCAGAGCACAAGCCCTTCTTACGTTCTCATGACCTCCATGGATATTTCCGCAAAGATCATCGACGAGCACGGCAAGGTGCTCATGGAGGAATGGACGCGGCATCTGACCTCCTTTTATGAGAGGATATCGAAGATCCCAGGCGTTCAGACCATGGGGAAGATGAAGGGACTGGACTGGACAAAGATCAACCTGAGCATGGGCGAGCTCGGCATAACTGGAGCCCAGCTGGATAAGGTCCTTCTGGATGATTACAACATTTACAGCGAACTGTTCACCGGCGACTGGATCATGGCCATGACAGGGATCGGTAATACAAAAGACGATTACGACCGATTTGCGGACGCCCTCGAGGATATCAGCAGACGCACCAGGGAATCCGGCCACGAAATCCACCGGACAGAACACAAAACCGGTTCTCTGACACCGCCGAAGCAGGCCGAAATGTTTGAGATCCCTACGGCAAAGAAACGGGTAAAGCTGGCTGACAGTGAAGGCATGATCTGCGGAAGTTCCATTATCCCTTATCCTCCCGGAATTCCTCTGATCTGTCCCGGCGAACGCATCGAGGCGGACGCCATCGCTTATGTGCAGGCAATGCGAGGCCTGGGCGAGAAAGTGATCGGAGTCAATGAATTCGGCGAAGTGATCGTCGGAAAATAAAGGATTGTAAAGGTCGAAAAAACGAATAGATTGTCAAAAATAGAAATGTTATGGATTGTAACTTGTTCCCTCCTATTATATAATAAGTTTAATATTTTTTGAGGAGAGAGTGAAAGTATGTTACGCAGCTCAGTTCGTGCCATTTCTATTTTTTTGCTCATAATACTGATGGGTTCCTCGCTCATCTTCTCAATGGGGATCGCCTATGCGGCCCCAACCGATACTGCCGGCCGCACGATCCGCGTCGCGCAGATCGATCTATCCAATTTCTACGACTATGACCGGAGCGGCCCCATCGGGGGATACGGTTTTGATTATCTAGAGGAAATCTCCAATTACACCGGCTGGAAATACGAATACATTCCCGTTTCGTGGGAACGAGGCCTGGAAATGTTGAAGGCGGGCGAAATCGATTTGCTGGCCCCGGCCACCATGAGTCCCGATTTGCACAATCAATTTGAATACTCCGAACGGGAGGTCGGATTGAATTACTCCGTCCTCTGTGTTGCTGTGGAAAATACGGAAATCGCCTTCAACGATTTCGATGCGATCAACGGCGCAAAGGTCGGCGTTCTGAAAAACGCCTCGATCAACTCCAGTCTGGCGGCATTCGAAAAGGCTAACAATTTCAAGGTCGAAACCGTTCCATACGATAACCAGGCATCCTTGCTCAAATCCCTTCACGACGGAAAGGTCGGGGCGATCCTGACCAGCAGCCTTGAAAAAAGGCCGACGGAGCGGATCATCGCGAAATTCGCGCCTGCTCCTTATTATTTCATCGCCGCAAAAGGCAACAGGGACATTATGGGTCCTCTGAACGCAGCGCTGGCCAGCATCAAGGAAAATAACCCCTATTTCGATTACGAGCTTCAGAAAAAATATTATAACTGGAACGAGTACAGCGTCCCTGTCTTTACGCAGGAAGAGAAGGAATTTATTAAGAACGCGGGCGCTCTGAAAACGGTCTATGATCCCACCTGGGCGCCTATCGAGTATTATGACGAGGAAAGCGGCAAATTTTCCGGGATAAACGCTGATATTTTCAAGCTGATCAGCGATCTTTCAGGCCTTAAATTCTCCTATGTCAAAACTTCCTCTTATACAGAAGCATTAAAAAAGATCACAAGCGGAGAGGTCGATGTCCTCACCGGGATTGACAGCGACGCCCATTGGGCCAATCAGCACAATCTGATGCAGACGGATACCTATCTTTCGGCTTCCATCGTCCTTGTAAAAAATATCAACGCGAAGAATCTTGAAACCGCTACAGCCGCACTTGCGAAGGACTTTCTTGCCGCAACCGAATATGTCAAAGCGTCCAGCCCTGATGCGAAGATCAAATATTACAATTCACCCCTTGAATGCTTTGAGGCGGTAAACAGAGGCGACGCCGATATTACATATGCCAACAGTTACGTGGCGGAACGGCTTCTTGAAGATCCTAAGCTGAACCGTCTCTCCATCGTTGAAACGGTGAATCTTTCCGACAATCTCAGTATCGGAATATCCGATTCCGTCGATCCGATCCTGTTGTCCATCCTGAACAAATCGATCCACAGCATCACGGATACGCAGCTCAACGGTATCATCTTCAATCATACCATCAGCGAAAAGCCGGAAATCAACCTGGAGTACCTGCTTTACAAGAAACCGGGTTACCTGCTGACCGCGCTTGCTGTCCTGTTCCTGATCACAGTCTTTGTTATGGTGCTGATCATAATGACAAAAAACTACCACAATGGAGAAATCAAAAAGGTCGCCTATCACGACAGTATAACAGGGAGTTGGAATTACAACAAATTCAAGGTTGACGCACAGGCGCTGCTGAAGAATGCCAAAAACAGAGAATACGCAATGGTTTATCTGGATATTTATAAGTTTTCCTATATCAACGATACCTTCGGCTATAACGCCGGCGATCTGATCCTGGCTGAGGTGGCGAAAGAATTGGACAGGATCACAAAGGAAACCGAGTGCTGTGCCAGGCTTTCCGCAGACAACTTTGTATGCCTGCTGGAATACGAGAGCAACGAGTCCATGATCCGAAGGGGGCTTTCCTTCCGGAAAAGCTGCGAAGAACGGCTGGAGCAGATCAACAGCCGCTTCAGAGTGCAGTTCACCAGCGCGATCTATAAAGTTGCCCGGGGAGAAACCGACGTACCTTCGCTGGTCGGAAAGGTCGACATCGCACACAAAACCATCGGCAGCATCCATACGGGTTCCATCGTGTTCTATGACGACAAGATCCAGAATGATTTCCTTCGGCAAAAGAAGCTGGAGAGCGCCATGTGGACCTCGCTCAAGCAGGGAGATTTTATAGTACACCTGCAGCCGAAGATCGATCTCGCGACAAAAAAAATCGTCGGAACAGAGGCCCTGGCGCGTTGGCAGCACCCGACGGAAGGCCTCATCCTGCCGAACGATTTTATCCCCCTGTTTGAAAGCAACGGATTTATTCTGGAACTGGATTTCTATGTGTACGAAAAAGTATGCCAGCTGCTTCGAAAGTGGATAGACGCCGGAGAGACCGTTATGCCGGTTTCCGTCAACGTATCCAAAGCCCACCTGGCGAATCAGCAGTTTAGTTCCCAATTAAACTCTTTGATCGGAAAATATCGGATCGCTCCGGAACTCCTTGAACTGGAACTGACCGAGAGCGTTCTTGTGGACGACGCCGAAGAAGCGGCCGCCATGATCCGCGATCTGAAGGAACATGGATTTTCCATCCTGATCGACGATTTCGGATCAGGCTATTCGTCGCTGAATCAGCTGAAAGATCATACCGTAGACGTTTTGAAGCTGGATAAGGAATTTTTCAGAAAAGGCGGCATGGCCGAAAAAGATAAGATCATCGTCGACGGAATTATTCGGATCGCCATTGATCTGAATCTGAAAATCCTGTCCGAAGGCGTTGAAACCCAGGAGCAGGTGGACTTTCTGACCGCTTCCGGCTGCCATCTGGTCCAGGGCTATTTCTTCGCGCGGCCGATGCCGGTGATGGATTTTGAAAAACTGGCAGGATATTCAAGTTCTGCAAATGAAGAAAGGGCATAGCCATTCACTGAGGGTCCTCGACCATCCTGTATCCGACTCCCACTTCAGTTATGATATATTTGGGTTCCGCGGGATTCGCCTCCAGTTTTCGCCTGATATTGGCCATATTGACCCGCAGAGTCTGTACCTCGTTTGTATATGGCCCCCAGATTTCCTTTGTCATAAAATCGTGGGTCAAAACTTTTCCGATATGCTGTGAAAGCAGACAAATGATCTTATACTCAATGGGCGTCAGGTGTACTTCCTTTCCGTCCAGGAGCACCAGCCTTTTTCCATAATCAATTTCCAGACCGCCGGCGGTTACGTTATCGGCGGTCGCATTTTGTCCTGCAAAGGCTCTTTGACTGTGCCGGATCCCGGCTCTGATCCTGGCAAGCAGTTCGGACGTGCCAAAGGGCTTTGTGATATAATCATCCGCCCCGAGGTCTAAAGCCTCGACCTTTTCGCGCTCATGCCCCCGGGCGGATACGACAATGATCGGCATATCAGACCATTCCCGTATGTTTTTGATCACTTCGATGCCGTCCAGATCCGGAAGACCCAGATCAAGCAGTATCAAATCAGGGCGGTATGACGCAGCCATCGAAACGGCGTCTCTCCCTTTTCCGGTTTTTATTATATTAAACTGGCTTGAGCTCAATACAGCGGATATGAAATTGCTGATCGCCTCTTCATCCTCTACGATGAGAATCAACGGATCCTTATTCATTTTTAACCCCTTCCAAAGGCAGGCTGAAGAAAAAGACTGCGCCGTCTTCCTTTCCGTTGGTAACATTCAATGATCCGCCGTGAGCCTTTATGATCGACTTGCAGATCGACAAACCGATACCCATTCCCCTTGACGAATCCGGGCTCCGGTTCTCGTTCGGCGCATAGCCTTCAAACAGGTACGGGAAATCCTCCGCCGCGATGCCTTTTCCATGATCGCGGACTTCAAACAGAGCGTACCCCTGCTCCGACTTTGCTTCCACCTCCACAGGCGAATCTGCCGCCGAATGCTTGATTGCATTTTCCAGAAGATTGATCAGGACCTGTTCGATCAGAGTCCCATCCATCGGAACCATAAGCAGTTCGTCCGGGACCTTCACTGAGATTTTACTTTCCGGAAACCGCTTGCGGATCCGGCTGACCGCCTCAGCGATCACTTCCTCCGCAGCTTCCATGGACTTCGTGACATTCATCGTCCCCTCGTTGATGCGCGTTACGGATAAAAGATTCTCAACCAAATGGATCAACCACTGTGAATCCTTTTTTATATTGGAGACCAACTTGTCATGGGTGTCCCGGTCCAATCGGTCCCCGTTTTCAAGGATCGCGGAACTTGCTCCCAAAATGCCGGTCAGCGGCGTACGGATGTCATGGGAAATCGCGCGAAGCAGGTTGCTCCTCATTTTTTCCTTTTCCGATTCGACAATGATCTTTCGCTGCTCATCGGACAGATCCTGACGTTCGAGAGCCATTGCCACCTGCGAGGCGAGCATTCTCAAAAATAGTCTGTTGTCCTGATCCAATTTGCCCTTTGCACATGAAATGCCGATCACTCCCAACACCTTTCCCTGCGAGATGATCGGGGTATAATAGGCCCCGGAATTAACGAGTGTATCCGTGCCCGCTCCGGCGCGTTTTTTATTTACATAAGCCCAGTGGGCAACCGCCCGTTCCTCTTCGTTCCTCAGCACATTGCTGTAGGGATCTGTTGTGGATTCCATGAAATAGCCGGCGGATGGATTTTCCGGATCCTCCGTGTAAAAGACGACGGACCGGTCAAAGATCTTAGTGATGTATTCGTTCGTCATTTTCACTATATTGTCAAGGCCTCTGGTCTGCAGAAGCTTTTTATTTATTTCATAAAGCAGCTTGGTGCGATGCTCCCTTTCTACGGACAGACGGACCTGGGATTTGATCCGGATCGTAAGCGTACTCGTAATGAATGCAGCCAGAAGCATGATCGAAAAGGTCACGGGATAGCCCGGCTGGATCGCATTGAAGGTATAGTAGGGAAGCGTAAAGAAGAAGTTGAACAGAAGCACGCTCAGCACCGAAGCCGCCATCCCGTAAAGATATCCCTCCGTGATCCTTGAAATGATAAGTACAGATAGAATATACAGCATGATTACGTTCTGATCGTCGATGTCAACTGAACGCAGTCCCATGGAAAGCAGCGTGGCGGCAGCAAGCAGACCAACGGTCTTCAATACGTCCGGCCATGACAGGATCAAATTCTCCGAGATTTTTATTCTTCTCTGTTTCCGGTATCTCGCCTGGGGACTTTCGGGGATGATGTGGATCTCGACACTGGGCAGCTTGGCGATGAGCCGGTCCTCCAACGTCTTCTCAAACAGGCGCGTTACCGGCTTTTTGTCCCGTACTTTCCCAATAACAATGTTTGATATCCCCGTGATCTTGGCATACTCGGCGATCGTCGCCGCAATGTCGTGTCCGTTCAGCCGTACGGTGTCGGCTCCCAGCCTTTTGGCCAGGTCAAGGTTCTCCTGGACCTCGGCCTCATTGTCATGGCCCATTTTGTCTACATATACAGCTACCCAGGGGGCATGAAACGCTTCCGTAGCCCTTGCCGCCCACCGGATGGAATTCGCGGAGGACGCGGAAGCGCTGACATAAACCAGAAACTTAGGACTGATTACCCGGTCCTTGATGAACTGTTCGCTTTGATTGTCGTCGCTGATCCGGTCTGCCGCCTTGCGCATCGTGATCTCACGCAGAAGACGCAGATTCTCCTTCGTGAAAATAAATTTCATCAGATTATAGGATCTCGCCGGGCGGTAGATTTTCCCCTCCTCAAAACGCTTCAGAAGTTCATCCGGTGCAAGATCAATCGTCTCAACGGCATCCGCATCATCGAAAACGGAATCGGGAACTGTTTCGGTGATATCCAATGTCGTAATTTTACGTATGATGTCGTTCAGGCTTTCCAGGTCCTGGATGTTCATCGTCGTATAAACGTCGATTCCTGCATTCAGAAGCTCCTCGATATCCTGACAGCGTTTCCTGTTTCGCATTCCCAATGCGTTCGTATGGGCAAGCTCGTCAACGAGGATCAGCTCCGGTTTCCGCTCGAGCGCCGCGTCCAGATCGAATTCTTTTATCGGGTAATTCCCGTTGCGGAAGGTTTTCAACGGCAATATCTCCAGCCCTTGTAAAAGCTGCATCGTTTCCGGACTGGTATTCGGGTCCACATACCCCGCGACGACGTCAACACCGCTTCTCAGCTTTTCATGCGCATCTTCCAGCATGGAATAGGTCTTACCTACTCCAGCCGCATATCCCAGCAAAATCTTCAGTCTTCCTTTTTGGATCATATATTATCACCGCCTTAAAGGGTATCATAAACGTTTTACGCCAAATTTCAAGTGTTTGGCTCGACTCTTTATACTTTCTTTATATCCAGTCTGGTTTCCTTTACACTTTATTTATTGAAATATCTTTATCATAATTGCAGATAATAAATATGGAGTGATAAAAATGAAAAGTAAACTGAAAAGGATATTGTTTGGAAAACCATTGAAAACATCGGCCCTGAAAGGCGAGAGACTGGGGATCGCCTGGGGGCTTCCCATACTGTCGTCCGACGCCATATCATCCGTCGCTTACGCCGGGCAGGAAATGTTGATCGTTTTGATCCCGGCGGTCGGCGCGGCTGCCTATGCGAAGATGTCCATTTTGTCCGGATGCATCATCGGTCTTCTAATGATACTGATGGTCTCCTACCGGCAGACTATCGACTGCTATCCCACAGGAGGCGGTGCGTTCATCGTCGCCAAGGATAATCTCGGAAATGTCGCCGGCATGATCGCAGGCGCGGCTCTGGCCGTGGATTACATTCTGACGGTCGCCGTCAGTATTTCCTCCGGCGTTGAGCAGATCACCTCCGCGTTTGGGGGTTTAAGACCATACAGCGTAACGATATCGGTCATCTTGGTCCTCATCCTGATGATCGGAAATCTGCGGGGGATCCGGGAATCCTCCAAACTGTTCGGGATACCGGCGTACGCGTTTATTCTGGGAATCCTTGGATTGATCGCCGGAGCGGTATTCAAACTGATGAACGGATATGTTCCGCCGGAACCGGATTATGCAAACTACGCGGCTCCGGCCGGCTCGATCGCGCTGCTTTTGATGCTGAAGGCTTTTGCCAGCGGATGTACCGCGCTGACCGGCATTGAGGCCGTGAGCAATGCCGTCCCCAACTTCAGGGATCCTTCGACAAAATACGCAAAAAAGGTGCTCTTCCTGCTTGCCATGATCATACTGGTACTGTTCGGCGGGACCTCTGTCGTCGCGAATTTCTACCATGTGATCCCCGGCGAAAAGGGCGCCATGTTGATCCTGATCGCCGAGGAGGTGTTCGGACACAGCTTTTTCTTCTATTATGTCACCGCTACAACCTTCATTATACTGATACTGGCTGCAAATACCGCATATTCCGGATTCCCGATGCTCATCGCGGTCATGTCGAAAGAGAGATACGCGCCTCAGCAGCTGAGCATGAGAGGAGACAAACTGAGCTATGACAATGGCATCATTCTCTTGTCGATAGTCTCAGCCCTGCTCATCGTCCTGTTCAAAGCCGACGTCACTTCCTTGCTCGGGCTGTACGCCATAGGCGTTTTTATCTCGTTTACCCTGTCCCAGTCCGGGATGTTCATGAAATGGATCCGGGAGAAAAATGGCAACTGGCACTATAAGGCCGCCGTCAACGGCTTCGGCGCCGTCGTCACCGCCATCGTAGTTGTAATTATCGCCTTTGCTAAATTTAAAGAAGGCTCTTGGATCGTGATCGTACTGATCCCGATCATGGTATTTATGCTGAAAAAAATCTATACACACTACACCGCAGTGAGAGAACAGCTGCGGATAAAGGGCAGCGAATACGAAGACGCAGACTTTTCCTGCCTGGAATATCGTAATAAAATCATTGTTCCGATCGAAAGCGTGAACAAAGCCAGCGTCAGAGCGCTCCGGTATGCAAGGACCATCTGCAACGACGTTGTTGCCTTTACCGTCGTGCTTACCGACGATGACGCCCATGAGATCCGGGAGAAATTCGATCAGCTCAACATTAACATCCCGCTCGTAATCAAGCTTTCACCTTACAGAAAGGTTGTCGAACCGTTGCTTCGATTCATCGAGTCCTCCGAGTACGACCGCGAGCCGGGAGATATCATAACGGTGCTTCTGTCAAGCTTCGTGGTCCGGAGATGGTGGCACAGCCTGCTTCACGGTAATACCAGAAAATATATCGAGAAGAAACTTCTAACCCATAAACACATCGTCGTGTCCACGATGCCGCTGCAGTTAAAGGACGATCGGGAATATCTCAAGTCCTCGCAGCAGCAGGCCCGGACATCCCGCTAAATATTATATTTCTGTTTTTTCCGCATGAGCTGCGGCTGAGTCATATGAAGGAACTCGGCCGCTTTTCTTGTGCTTCCGAACTTTTTCAGGGCGTATTCGATAAGCTGGATCTCCTGCTGCTCGATGATCCGGTTGAAGTCCAGAGAGGCCGCGTTCCTCATGCTGCGTTTCAGGTTGATTACCAGATCGTCGTAAATATTTTCGTTCAGGACTCCTTCAACGTCGCCCCCCATGATGATATGACCCCGGACGCTGATCACCGTGCGGTGGATCAGATTTTCCAGTTCCCGGACATTGCCCGGCCAGTCATACGCTGTCAGCTTTGCCAGCGCAGTCGGATCGAATTCCTTATCCGCGCCGTAACGACTGCAGTAATTCGCAAGGAATGCCTGCGCCAGGGCAATGATATCCTCTTTCCGGTCACGCAGCGGAGGAACGGTGATCGTACAGATGTTGAGCCGGTAATAGAGGTCTTCTCTGAATTTTCCCTGCTCGACCAACTGGCGCAGCGGCACATTGTTCGCGCAGATGACCCGGACATTTATATTGATGGGCGACGTACCGCCGACCCTGTAAAACTGATTCTCCTGAAGGACCCGCAGCAGCTTCGACTGCAGGTTCAGTGAAAGGGCTCCCACCTCGTCTAGAAACAAGATGCCCCCATTGGCCAGTTCAAAATAACCTTTTTTCCCCGTGGCCTGGGCGCCGGTGAAAGAACCTGCCTCATAGCCGAAGAATTCGCTTTCCGCCAGATTCTCATGGATCGTCGCGCAGTTGATCTTCACACAGGGTTTGTTCTTTCTGACACTGTTCTTGTGAATCAACTCCATGACTTTTTCCTTGCCGACTCCTGTTTCTCCCTGAAGGATCACATTGCAGTCGTATTCGGCGATATTCAAAACCTCGCCTACCAAAGCTCCCGTAGCCGGACTGCTGTAAACGAAGTTGTCCGCTTTGCCGGTTTGATCAATTGAAGCGGGATCTGCTTTTTTTCTGGCGCGGTGTTCCGCCGCTCCGGCCTGGTACAGCTTGTTCAGCCGGTCTAGATCTTTTGAAATGGAGCTTAAAAGACCGATGGTGAATTCCTCGACCCCTGCAAAATACTGGCAGAGCACATGGGTCTCCAGTTCCTTGTTCATGCTTTCCGCAATGAGATTTGACTGGGTATAGCTGTTTTTCAGGCTCGTGAAATACAGTTGCCCCTTCCGTCTGGTAAGAATGACGCTGAGTACCTCCGAACCAAGGAGATCTTCGCAGTTGATGGTCAGATCATACAGGCCGTTTTCCCCGTTGAGTACCCTTTCCGACGCCCGGATCGGCTGGGTCACGTCAAGGATATAGGAGGAATCCACCGAATGGGCGAGTTCTTCCGTCGCTTGCTCCGTTGTTAACGTCCCGATTCCATCCTCGTTGAGGATTACTGTGATATAGCAGTCGTCCCCCGCCGCTTTTTTGATCGCGGCGACATAGGTCAGGCTGGAAAGCAGATCTTTTCCAATGATCAGAAATCGTTTCCCTTCTTTCGATGCGTTGTATATGGTATAGAAGTTAGCAGATTCATCAAAAGCAACCATGGTGTATTCAAGGGGGATATCTGTAGGGATGGCCGCCAGCGGTGAATCGATGAATATGATCCCGTAGCCTGATACGGTAAGCGTCCCGAAATTATAATCGATATTATGAATTTTATCGATATGGACCGGCAGCGCAGTCATCGTCGTCACGCAGCAGATTTCGTCGCCGACTTGGTACGGCGAGTGTTTTGCATACTCGCTTCCCATCTCTTCAATGGTTCCACTGAAATTCCCCGCCGTGTTGGTGAAAGGATTGTGAAGCTTTCCCCTTCGGCTGATCAGATCCAGGATCCGTGCGATGATCTTCGCTTCATCATTGCCGCACTCGTTGCAGATCTGCTGGAAGCTGTCCCTTTCCAAGTGGATCAGTTTCAGCGCAACACGGCACTCTTCCGGCTTTATTTCTCTTTTATTATCAAGCTTCCAGGCCGTTACCGGCACCGACGCGCTGGGTTCGACAACCCGGCTCAGCCCGAAAGTATCCTTTACTTTTTCCATGGTTTAGTCCTCCTTTTTTTAAATTATACTCCGCCCCGGAAGGAAAGTCCATTCGTTTGAATCGGAACCGTATCGGTATTATTAGCTTTGATTCGATTTCAATTCATGTCGCGTTGCTCCAGCCCATAAATTTGCAGGTTTACCTGTTGGCACGGTCATTGCTATAATATATATTAAATAAGCAAAACGAAAGCATGAGGAAATCGTTATGAACAGTAAACTGCGCGGCAGCATTATGCTCTTTACCACCGCATTTATCTGGGGATCCGCCTTCGTGGCCCAGAAGGCCGGAATGGATTACATCGGTCCCTTTACCTATAACGGAATAAGATGCCTCATCGGAGCTCTGGTTCTGGTTCCGGTGATCCTGCTCGTAAACGCGCTGCAGAAAAAGAAAAACGGTGGAGAATTATCGGCCGGTGAAACCGGCGTTGACAGGCAAATCGCTTTAAAAAATGATAGAAAAACGCTCCTTGCAGGAGGTCTGGCCTGTGGCGCCGTGCTGTTCATCGCGAGCTCCCTGCAGCAGATCGGGCTGGTTTACGTATCCGCCGGGAAGGTCGGCTTTATTACCGCCTTGTATATTGTGCTGGTGCCGATTTTGGGCTTATTCCTGGGAAGAAAGGTTCGCCGGATCCTGTGGCTCAGTGTTGCGCTGGCGACAGTGGGGCTTTATCTGCTCTGCATTAAAGAGGATTTTACCGTCGGTAAAGGAGATCTGCTGGTCATCGCCTGTGCTCTCGGCTTTGCGGTGCACATTCTGATCATCGATCATTTCTCTCCGAAGGTCGACGGCATCAAGCTGTCTTGCCTCCAGTTCCTCTTCACAGGGCTGTTTTCCATACCGTTCATACTGATATTTGAAACCGTAGATTGGTCTAACATATTTGCCGGCTGGTTTCCGCTCCTTTATACCGCGGTCATGTCCTGCGGAATCGCCTATACCTTGCAGATCATCGGGCAGAAGGACGTGGAGCCTGCAGTGGCTTCTCTGATCCTGTCGCTGGAGTCGGTCTTCGCGGTTATAACCGGCATCATCGTTCTTCATGAGCAGGTTTCCTCACGAGAATTGATGGGTTGCATTATCATGTTCGCCGCCATCATCCTGGCGCAGCTGCCGCAAAAAAAAGCAAGTCCCGCAGAAATTGCAGGACCAGGTGCGGAAGCAGACGAAAAAGCATAATCTCTATTTACCTTAAATAAATTGTAAAACTCCCGGCACGTTCAGCACCACTTCGCTGCGGCCGGGAGTTTTATTTCTCTCTATTTTCCGATGGCGGAGACGATCCGGTCTCCTGCCTCTTTTGTTCCCAGGAGTTCTTTTCCGGGGCTCATAATATCCGAAGTCCTTCCGCCTGAGGCCAGTACCGATTTGACTGCGGCCTCCACGTCGTCGGCTTCTTTTGAAAGTCCGAATGTATAGCGCAGCATCATAGCGACGGATAAGATGGTTGCCATGGGATTCGCCTTGTTCTGTCCGGCAATATCCGGCGCGGAGCCGTGGACCGGTTCGTACATACCGAAATTGCCCTTTGCGAGGCTGGCTGAAGGCAGCATGCCGATGGATCCGGTAACCATACTGGCTTCGTCGGATAGAATATCGCCGAAAATGTTGCTGGTCACGATGACGTCAAACTGCTTTGGGTTTCTCACCATCTGCATTGCCGCGTTATCGATGTACATATGGGAAAGTTCAACTTCCGGATAATCCCTGGCGACCTCGGTCACTACGCTTCTCCAGAGTCTGGAGCTTTCAAGGACGTTGGCCTTGTCGACGCTGGTCAGCTTCTTGTTTCTCTTCATCGCCATGTCGAAGGCAACAACAGCGATCCTTCTTACTTCCTCTTCCGAATACAGCTCTACGTCATAGGCCGCCCTGCCCATATCCGTATCCTTGTATCCCTTTTCTCCGAAGTAAATACCGCCGGTCAGCTCGCGGACGACGACGATATCCAGTCCGCCTTCGATGATCTCCGGTTTCAGCGGACACGCTTCCGCCAGCTCTTCAAAGAGCAGTGCCGGACGCAGATTGGCGAAAAGTCCCAGCTCCTTTCGGAGTCCCAGCAAAGCCCGTTCCGGTCTCTGCTCGCCCGGAAGGGTATCCCATTTCCAGCCGCCTACCGCTCCGAGCAAAACAGCGTCGCTGCTCTTGCATACTTCGATGGTTTTCCGGGGAAGGCACTCCCCTTCCGAGTCAATGGCGGCGCCTCCTGCCAGTACCGTCGTATATTGGAAGCTGTGGCCGTATTTCTCGCCGATTTTATCCATGACCCTGACCGCTTCCGCTACTACGTCCGGACCGATTCCGTCGCCGGGGACCAGTGCGATTTTATAATTCATCTGAATTCTCCTTATTTCGATATTATTGTATGCCGTCGGTATACTTTTGTCTGCATCTCGTTAATTTCTGCTACAGATTATTTTTCACATAATTTACAAGTCCGCCGCTGTCGATGATCTTGCTGATGAATTCCGGGAACGGTTCCGCCTGATAGGCCTCTCCCCTTGTGATGTTCATTATTTCCCCCGTCTTGAAGTCGACTTCCACTTCATCGCCGGCGTTGATCTTCTGTGCAGCCTCGTCGCATTCCAGGATCGGCAGTCCGGTATTGAACGCGTTGCGGTAGAAGATCCGGGCAAAGGTCGGCGCGATGACGCAGCTCACTCCGGCTGCCTTGATGGCGATGGGGGCGTGTTCTCTCGAGGAGCCGCAGCCAAAGTTCTTTCCGGCCACGATGACATCTCCAGTTTTTACTTTATTTACGAAATCCGCGTCGATATCTTCCATGCAGTGCTTCGCAAGCTCCGCCGGATCCGAGGTGTTCAGATGCCTTGCGGGGATGATAACGTCCGTATCCACATTTTCACCGTATTTAAATACTTTTCCCATTTTCATTCCCCTCCTATTTAACCTTCTCGGGATTGGCGATCTTGCCTGCGATTGCCGACGCCGCGGCTACCGCGGGGCTGGCCAGATAGATTTCGGAGTCCACATGGCCCATTCTGCCTACAAAATTTCGGTTGGTGGTCGCCACCGCTCTCTCTCCCGCGGCCAGGATCCCCATGTGCCCGCCGAGGCAAGGCCCGCAGGTCGGCGTTGAAAATACTGCGCCGGCTTTGATAAAGATCTCCGCATAGCCCTTCTTAACACATTCTAGATAAACGTCCTGGGTGCCGGGGAAGATGATGCATCTGAGGTTTTTGGAAACCTTTTTACCCTTCAGGATCTTCGCGGTGACTTCCATATCTTCCATTCTTCCGTTGGTGCAGGAACCGATGACGACCTGGTCGATCTTGATATCGCCCACTTCGTCGATGGTTCTGGTGTTTTCCGGCAGATGCGGGAAGGCGACTGTCGGTCTGATTTTGGACAAATCGATGACAAAGGTCTCGTCGTAGACCGCGTCCTTATCCGGTTCATATATCTTGATCTTCTTCTTGAAGGCCTTATTCTTGTTTTTGTGATCCTTCATGTATTCCTTCGTTCTGTCGTCCACCATGAAGATGCCGTTTTTTGCTCCGGCTTCAATGGCCATGTTCGCCATGGCAAGGCGGTCGTCCATGGACAGGTGTTTCAGCCCGGGGCCCATGAATTCCATGGACTTGTATAGGGCGCCGTCTACGCCGATCATACCGATGATATGCAGGATCACGTCCTTGCCGCTGACCCATTTGCCGGGCTTTCCGGTAAGTTCAAATTTGATGGCGGATGGTACCTTGAACCAGGCTTTTCCCCTCGCCATTCCGGCGGCCATATCGGTGGAGCCGATCCCGGTTGCAAAAGCGCCCAGCGCGCCATAGGTGCAGGTGTGGGAATCGGCGCCGATGACTGCGTCGCCGGCTACAACGATTCCTTTTTCCGGGAGCAGCGCATGCTCGATGCCCATTTCTCCCACTTCAAAGTAATTCTCTATTTCCTGGCCGACGGCAAATTCACGCAGCATCTTGCACTGTTCCGCCGCTTTGATATCCTTATTTGGCGTGAAATGGTCCGGTACAAGCACGACCTTGTTCTTGTCGAATACCTTTTCCGCTCCCATCTTCTGAAATTCCTTTATGGCGACGGGTCCCGTAATGTCGTTGGCCAAAACGATATCCAGATTCGCCTCGATGAACTGGCCTGCTTTTACTTCCTTCAATTCTGCGTGGGCGGCCAGTATTTTCTGTGTCATCGTCATTCCCATATCTGTTCCTCCTAACATTGTTCTTCGCTATAGCATTCCCTTTAAAGCCGGGTTAATCGAGCTTTTTATCATAGATCATCTTGTTCACAGCATTGATATAGGCATGGATGCTAGCTTCGATAATATCCATGGAAAGACCTCTTCCGGAGAAGATGTTCCCATCTTCGTCTTTGATCTTGACCAGCGCGTCGCCCAAGGCGTCTTCACCCTCCGTAACAGACTGGATCTGATAATCTTCAAGATTGAATTCCATTCCGACGATTTTCTCGATGGCCTTGAAAGACGCGTCGATGGGCCCTTCGCCTCTGGCGACACGTTCGATGGCCTTTCCGTCCTTGGTCATCTTGATGACCGCTGTGGACGTAATGGTATTTCCGCTGTTGATGACGAAGCTGTTCAGGCAGTATGTCTTCGGTACCTGGACGGATTCCTTGGAGATAAGGGCTTCAATATCCCGATCGTAAACCGACTTCTTCTTGTCTGCGAGCTCCTTGAACTTGATGAACAGTTTGTCGATCTCAGCCTCGGATAAATCATACCCGAGATTCTTGACCTTTTCGCGGAAGGCATGCTTTCCGGAGTGCTTGCCGAGAACCAGATTGTTCTGGGTCAGACCGACGGATTCCGGTTTCATGATCTCGTAGGTTTCCTTGTTCTTCATGACGCCGTGCTGGTGGATCCCCGCTTCGTGGGCAAAAGCGTTTTCCCCCACGATAGCCTTGTTTGGCTGTACCTTGACTCCGGTGATCCTGGACAACAGGCTGGAGGAGCGCATGATCTCCGTGGTGACGATCCTTGTATCAACATTTAAAATATCTTTTCTGGTGTGCAGCGCCATAACGATCTCTTCCATGGCCGCGTTGCCGGCTCTCTCACCGATGCCGTTGATGGTGCATTCGATCTGCGTCGCGCCTGCCTTGATGGCTGCCAGGGAGTTGGCGACCGCCAGGCCCAAGTCATTGTGGCAGTGAGAGGAAAGGGATACATTCGCCATCGAAGGCGCATATTCCCGGACCTTCATAAGGAAGTCATAGTATTCGTCCGGCGTCGTATAACCGACAGTGTCGGGCAGATTGATGGTGGTCGCTCCGGCTTTAATGACGCCTTCGATGACCCTGGCCAGAAAAACGGGATCGCTTCTGGTGGCGTCCTCCGCGGACCATTCCACGTCGCTGCAGTATCTCTTCGCGTGCTTTACCATGGCGACAGCGCGTTCATATACTTCTTCCGGCGTCATGAGCAGCTTGTATTCCATGTGGATCGGGGAGGTGGCGATAAAAGTGTGGATCCTTGGCGCCACCGCGCCCTGGACTGCCTCCCATGCCCTGTCGATGTCTTCCACAGTGGCTCTCGCGAGACTGGCTACAGTGCATTCCTTTATGGTCTCAGCGACGGTCTTTACCGAGATAAAATCTCCCGGAGAAGAAATGGCAAAGCCTGCCTCAATAATGTCCACTCTCATTTTTTCCAACTGTTTTGCCATTTCAATCTTTTCTTTGAGGTTCATACTGCAGCCCGGGGACTGCTCGCCATCTCTTAACGTGGTGTCGAAAATCTTGATTTGTTTTGTCATTGTTTTTTCCTCCTTTAAACGGATTGGTTACGCTTCAGTTGGATCATTCGGGTCCGGGGCTCTATTTTGACCATTAAAAAATCCCTGAAGCTTCTTTAAAAGCTCCAGGGACGATAAACTTTTACCGCGGTACCACCCTGCTTACTGCTATGAAACAGTCAACTCACCGGATTCCAACAAATCCTCGGCCTTGATAACGGGGCCTGCCGGGATACCTTAATAGCTTACGCGTTGGGGTTCCTGCTCGGGAGCGAGATTATTCTTTGCCGCGTATCGGTTCACAGCTTCCACCGACTCTCTGTAACGCTTTTTAGAAAAAATAAGTACTCCGTCATTGCATTTCGTATTAGTGGTAGTATATTAAATAACGCTACTTTTGTCAACGCCTTTTTCCCATGAATGCAAAAGATTTTTTTGCCGAACTTCCCTGTGTACGCATGAAGATCACTGAACTTTTCCTACATACTCATCTTCGACTTCTTCCGCTTCTTCCTTGATATCTACTTCAAAATCATCATCCTCCGGAGCTTCGATATCATCCAGGTCTTCCTCGTCAGGCAACGTCTCTAAGATCGTTCCATGCAGGTATTCGTCAATTTCTTTTTCATGACTGCCAGGATTTCTTTCAATCGCTTCCGCTTCGGACATACTCCTCCCCCTTTCTGTTAATAAAATAACAATATTGTTTGTGACTGTATTCTATACCTATTTCATTTGATTATCAATAGTAATTTTGGGCATATTTTTTTGCAAAACTTTTCCATATTCACGCGGACTTCTCGCTGAGCTTAAAGTGCCGCAGAAAAAGAAAACCGACAGAAGGGCGAGCCTTCTATCGGTTGAAAATGTATTGCTTATTCAAGCACAGGTGCTATTTTTTATCCATATACTCATCTTCGAGTTTTTCCGGATCTTGTTTTTCATCAACTTCATATTCTTCATCGCTCGGAGCGTCGATGTCATTCAGTTCTTCTTCTCCAAGGGCGACTTCACATATTGTTCCGTCCAGGTATTCATCGATTTCTTTATCGGTGCCACACGGGTTTTTTCTTTCTTCTGTCATACTGTTCACCTCTCCATTCTTAATTATGTTGTTATTATTTCGTAAGTATTGTATACCCGCATATGGTGATGTACAATCAGCCTTTATAACGCATACATAGATAATTTTCGACTGTAGAAAATTATCTTACATCTTGCGCACCTAACCACATTTGCACAGCAAATGTCAGGTAGGTGCCATACGTAAATTTCGTCAATCTCCGATTGACAGAAATTTTTCCGTTCGCGTTTCAACGAGGCAACGCCTCGTCATTTCTGAATCCAGGGTTTTTTTGCTTCTTCGAATTCGTCTTCGATTACTTTCGGCACCTTTGTGAATAAGCTGAACAGGATGATAGCCGCAGCAGAAGCGATAAAGCCGGGGATGATCTCGTAAACGGAGAAGATCCCGCCATTGGCTTTCATGTAATACCAGAGTAGGTCAACCACTCCTCCTGTCACCATACCGGCGACAGCGCCCTGAATGGTCATTCTCTTCCAGAACAGGGAGAATACGAGCAGCGGGCCGAAAGCGGCGCCGAATCCACCCCACGCGCAGGAAACGAGTCCGAATACGGAGCTGTTGGCGTCCAGTGCGATCAGGATGGCAATAACGGAAACGACCATGACGGTGATCCTGCTTACCCATACGATGGCGGTGCCGTCCGTGCTCTTTTTAAACAGCAGCGCGTAAAGATCTTTGGCTACAGAAGATGACGTAACCAGAAGCTGTGAGCTGGCCGTGCTCATTATGGCGGCCAGGATCGCCGTCAGCAGAACACCCGCGATAATGTCCGGGAACATTTTATCGATCATGGACATGTAAATGGTTTCCCCGTCGGCAAGATCCGGCATATAGGCTTTTCCGATGACGCCGATCGAAACGGCGGCAGCCAGCGTTATGATGACCCAGATCATCGCGATGGTTCTTGATTTGCGGATCATGTCAGGCGATTGGATCGCCATAAATCTTGTCAGAATATGCGGCTGGCCGAAATAACCGAGACCCCAGCCCAAAGCGGATGCCAGAAGCAGCGCGTCAACAGAGCCGTCTTTCATCGGGAAGAAGCCCAAAGCTTCCGGAGTCAATGCGGCAAGTCTCGTGCTCACTTCACCGACCCCGCCCATCTCATACATCGCCATGAACGGAACCGCCATCAGGGCAAAGAACATGATGGCGCCCTGGATCGCGTCTGTCCAGCACACGGCGGCAAATCCGCCCAGCGCGGTGTAGGAAACAATGATCACAGCGCCTAAGATCAGTCCTGTCGTATAATTCAGTCCAAATACGGTGGAGAATAATTTCGCCGCCGCCGAGAACTGGGAAGAAGTGTACACCAAGAAGAAGATCATGATGAACACAGCGGATAATACTCTCAGGATATGCTTTGTGTCCTTGAAACGGTTCTCGAAATAATCCGGAATCGTGATGGAATTGCCGGATACTTCCGTATACTTTCTGAGGCGCTTTGCCACAAAAAGCCAGTTCAGATACGTTCCGATGATGAGTCCGACAGCCGTCCAGATGGCTTCGGAGGTACCGGCATAGATCACGTAAGCGGTTCCCGGCAGTCCGATGAGGAGCCAGCCGCTCATGTCCGAAGCCTGTGCGGACAATGCCGTAAGCCAGCTTCCAAGGTTTCTGCCGCCTAAAAAGTAGTCGCTCAGGCTGTCTGTTTTGCTGTAAAATTTAAATCCGATGGCAACCATAAGTGCCAGATATAATATAAAAACGATTGCAATAGTAATCAATTGGAATTTTCTCCTTTCATTTTAACGGTCAGTATTCTGACGGCCTCCTCGGCATCGCTGACGTCGATGGTCCCTCCGTACTTGCTCATAATACCGTAATCAGCTACCGGTATGACCAGCTTGTCGTTTTCGCCGTCTCCGGTGTCGATGACGAGCAGCTTCAGGTTCTGCACCACCGGTTTATTGTTCTTATCGGCGGTTTCGATGGCTCTGTCTTCAAAGCCGGCAAAACGGATCTGGCTGTATGGACATTCGTATGTATGATGAAATTTTGCCATTCCGTTTCTCATATTGAATATACAGGTATGGATGTATACGATTTCGTTCCCAAAATAAAGAGTCATGGCGGAAAAGTTGGAATATCTCAGTTTTCCGTCTTCACCGAGCTTCCAGAGCAAGGGCAGATTTGCAAAGGCCGAATAGTCCCTTGGGCCCTTTACAACAAGTGCTTCCATTTCGTCGAAGCAACCCTTCATTGCAGGAATATGTTCTTCGAGCATTTGTTTACTTGTTTTTTTCAGGCCCGCGATGTCATGCTCTAAAATTTCATCGTGGACCCTGTCCGGGACAGGCTTGCTTTCCATCCTTGATTCCTTATACATCTCGTAAAGGCCCTTCCCAAGTACAACAATACCGACTGCAGTCATGATCCAGCAGACGACTTTCAAAACGCTGCTGTTGCTGGAATACAAAAAGAGCTTTGGAAAGATCAATCCTCCGAAGAGTATGGCGAGAGCGCCGCCGACGGCAATGCCGAAGCCCTCCCTGGTCCATATCGTTTCCGGTCCGCAGAAATAATGGCGGATCGCCCCTCTTCTCAGAAGTTCTTTCACCTGCTCCTGTTCTTCATAAACTGCTTTTAAATGCCGCTCAGCGCTCTGCTGATCGGCCTGGATATGATTTTGATTTTGCTCGCTGACTTTATCTGTCCCCATTGTTATTCCTTTACAATGATTTTTTTGACGCGTCTCTCCAGATCGGGCCGATTGATCCATATCTGGGTCTCGCAGGTATTGCATTTGATGCGGAAGTCCATCCCCGCCCGCATGATGGTGAATGTATTGCCGCCGCAGGGATGAGGTTTTTTCAATTCAACAATGTCCCCGACATTTAACTTTAAGGGCATTCCGTTTCCTCCTTTTAATCACGAAAGCGGTTTGCGTAAGTACCGCGACGGCATGTGCTCGCGTCAAGCGCCGCGACGGCATATTTTCGTAGAAAACCGTCCGAGCACTTGTTAATTGTAAGCGAGCGGATTTTCGAGGAAATATGCCCGGCAGGCGCTCCCCTTCCGGAGATGCACCCGGCAGGCGCGTTATTACTTCGTGATTTTATCCGTTCCCATGTACGGCCGGAGTGCTTCAGGGATAACAACCGATCCGTCAGCCTGCTGGAAGTTTTCCAGGATCGCTGCCGTGGTTCTTCCTACTGCGAGACCGGAACCGTTGAGCGTATGCACGAATTCGGGCTTGCTCTTCATATCCGGGCGGAACCTGATGTTGGCTCTTCTTGCCTGATAGCTTTCGAAATTGCTGCAAGATGAGATCTCAACATACTTGCCATAGCTCGGCATCCAAACTTCGATATCGTAGGTCATGGCTGAGGAGAAGCCCAGATCGCCGGTGCAGAGCCGTACCACTCTGTACGGGATCTCGAGACGCTTCAGTACTTCTTCCGCTGCGGCGAGCAGGGATTCCAGTTCCTGATAAGAGGTCTCCGGCTTTACGAACTTCACGAGCTCGACCTTGTTGAACTGATGCTGCCGGATCAGGCCTCTTGTGTCTCTTCCGGCTGATCCTGCTTCTTTTCTGAAGCAAGGCGTATATGCGGTATAATAGACCGGAAGTTCTTCCGAGTCCATAATTTCGTTCATTCTGAGGTTGGTGACCGGAACTTCGGCGGTCGGCACAAGGAAGAAGTCCTTGGCCGGGATCCAGAACATATCCTCTTCAAATTTTGGCAGCTGGCCGGTACCGGTCATAGCGTCGCGGTTGACCATGAATGGAGGCAGGATCTCGGTGTATCCGTGCTCTTCGGTATGAAGGTTCAGCATAAAATTGATGATGGCGCGCTCCAGTCTGGCGCCCAGTCCCTTATATACGGTAAATCTTGTACCGGAGATCTTGGCGGCTCTTTCAAAATCCAGGATATCCAGATCTGCTCCCACGTCCCAGTGGGCCTTGAATTCAAAATCAAAGGCTCTCGGTTCGCCCCATTTTCTGATTTCCACGTTGTCCGCATCGCTTTTTCCGACCGCAACGTTGGGAGATGGTGTATTCGGAATGTTCAGAAGGGTGTTTCTGAGTTCCTCTTCCACTTCGCTGACTTCACCGTCAAGCTTCTTGATCTCGTCGGAGAGAGCCTTCATTTCCTTCATAAGCTCGGTGGTGTCTTTTCCTTCTTTTTTCAACCTAGGGATTTCCTTGGAATCGAGGTTCTGTTTATTCTTCATTTGCTCTACAGAAGCAAGGATGCTTCTTCTTTTTTCGTCGAGCGAGAGGACGTTATCAATACCGAAGTCTCCCTGTCCGCGTGATTCTACCGCTTTCTTTACCTGTTCAAAATCTTCTCTGATTCGTTTGATATCTAACATCGCTTTACTCCTTTATAACATATTCGTACGGGGCGGACATGCCGCCTCGTTACAACAAATTTTTCTTATATTCAATATAGGTGTCAACTAATTCCTGTACCTTCTCCTGCATTTCGATCTGAAGTGCGGAGGCCTCTTCATAATTCTCTCCGTCCAAGGCCAGTTTAATTCTCGTAAGCAATGATTTCTTCACGATCTCATCCTGCCCCAGATAGACCCGTAAGCCCTGGATCGTCTTCCAGTTCACCATGTCGAAATCGGTGCAGTCATGGTCGGCATGGAGTTTCTGGCATTCCCTGACGATGGCCATGGTGTTGGGGATGATCCGGTTGTGAAGCTCGGTGGCCCAGGCGGCCAAGGTGGCTTCCTCGTAGGATTCCAGCGTGACACGGTCGATGACGTCCTCCTTGTTCAGCAGCACCTTGAGCTTGTCAGGATATTTGTGGAAGGCCTGAAGGTTTTCCCAAACCGTGGCAGGCGCTTTTCCAAAGAGCCGTTCTCTTTCTTCCTGGGCATATTCTTCAAATACGTCTTTTTCGCTCCGGTAGGCCCGATCCTTATCCAGGTAAAAATCTTCATCCCCTGCCTGTTTGGACAGCGATGCTTCCAGCTGCTTCGGCGTCTTCTTTTCCGTCAGCGCCGCGGTGATCCCATCAAGCATTGCAAGGTAGGAACAGGCCAGCACCAGATAGGTGTCGCTTTTGGGGTTCGGGGCGCGAAGCTCGAACCTTGTGGACAGCGGATTTTGCGTATCTCTGACCAGACCGACAAGCACGGTCCTGTTTCTCGACGGGACTTTCGCCGAATGCCCAAGCGACGTCACGATGCAGACCGGAGCTTCAAACCCCGGCTTCAGCCGGTTGAGAGCGTCGTTTGAGGAAGCGATGAACGGGTTCATCACCTCGTAATTCTTCAGGATCCCCATCAACGCGCCAAACCCGATGGGATTCAGAAAATCCTCATCCGGCCTTTTCGCTGCAAACAGATTGACGGTCTTTCCATTCTTCAGCTTTGCGGATACGCCCATATGGGTGTGTTCTCCGTTCCCGGCCACTCCGTCCATCGGCTTCGCCATAAAGGTAACGTCGAGACCGTGGGCTCGGAAAATATCTTTCACAACATATTTGACCTGATTTTCATTGTCTGCCGCCTGAAGCGCCGAGCTATATTCCCAGTCGATTTCAAGCTGCTCCATAACGTGGTCGTAATCGCCGGAGGATCCGAGCTTGGCTTTGATGCCGCCGACCTCCTTGTGCCCCATTTCCACCTTGAAACCGTAACGGTCCAGCACCATCAGGGTTTTTTCCAGGGCGGTACGAACCGGGCCGATTGTCCTCTTCCAGTATTGCTCCTTCAGAATCTGGGACGTGGAAAGCTGCTCCCGATCCGCCTTGTCGTCCGGGGTCTTCACCCAGAATTCCAGCTCTGTGGCGGCGGTCAGCACGATATCTTCGATCTCATCGACGGATGAGATATCAAGGTGCTCGAAAATGTAAGGATTCTTTTCCAGCAACCCCAGGAGCTCTCTTTTGAACGCGTTTACGGCATTTCTCAGGATGACTCTGGAGCCCACCTCGGTGTCGTCGTTGTGGATCAGAAAGGCCGGGATCCTCAGCGTTCCCACCGGAAGCCTGGTGTCCTCGGTAATATGAGCGAAATTATAATCCACATACCAGTTCACGGAAAGATCCGGTATGATATCAACTTTTGCGTTGTTCAGTTCCGCGATTTTCGGGAGCATTACACTTGAGCCGTCAGTCTGGACGCCCTGTCCAAGGAATTTTTCCATATCTTTGATGAACAGTTCCACGGGTATCTTTTCGTCCGTATCGTGGCCTCCAATATCCAGTCCGACGAGAGACACAAATTTAACCTCCTTATGCTGGTTCAGCAATTCCTCGATTTCTTTCACCGAATGTTTATCGGCGGGAATATTGAACAGCATTCTGTCTATGATCATCTCTCCTCAGCTCCTCTCTTTTGTTTTGAACTCTTAACTAATTATTATACCTTTTAATTCCTGTTTTTTCTACTATTATTTGAAATCATAACCTTTTCCGTATGGATTTCAGAATGCCCCGGCCATTTTTTGACAGCCAACGCGGGCAGCAGTATAATGGGCTTAACAATATGAGTGCGGCCTGCTGTGCAAACTGTTTCAAAGAAGATTTCATTTCCCCTCCCGGGGTAAGGTATTTGACTTTTGAAAGGAGTTATTGGTATGTACTCGAAAGATAAGTTATGGATCGGAAAAGGAACTGTCCCTGTTTATCTTCTGCCGCAGATGGCTAATCGCCATGGTTTGATCGCCGGGGCCACCGGAACGGGAAAAACCGTAACGCTGAAGGTTCTGGCAGAATCCCTCAGCGACATGGGCGTACCTGTTTTTCTTGCGGATATCAAAGGAGACCTGGCCGGTCTGGCCGTCAAAGGGGCCTCGAACCCCAAGGTGGAGGAACGGGTTTCCCAATTGGCCGTAGACGGTTTTTCCTATGAATCATTCCCCGTCCAGTTTTGGGATCTGTTCGGTCAGGACGGTCACCCCGTCCGTACCACCATATCCGAAATGGGTTCCCTGCTGTTATCACGGATACTCGGCCTAAATGAAACACAGGCGGGGGTTTTAAATATCGTTTTTCGCATCGCGGATGACAACAGCCTGTTGCTTCTGGATCTGAAGGATCTGAAATCCATGCTCCAGTATGTCGGCGAAAACGGCGCCGAATTCACTCTGACCTACGGAAATATATCCAAACAGACGATCGGAGCGATCCTGAGAAACCTGATCACTTTGGAGGATCAGGGGGGCGGGCTGTTCTTCGGCGAGCCGGAACTGGATATCATGGACTGGATGAAAACCGCTTACGACGGCCGGGGTTTTATCAATATTCTTCACAGTGTCAAGCTGTACCAAAGCCCGTCTTTGTATTCCACCTTCCTGTTATGGATGCTGTCCGAACTCTTCGAAGCCCTTCCGGAAGCGGGAGATCTGGAAAAGCCGAAAATGGTCTTCTTCTTTGATGAGGCCCATCTCCTGTTCAGTGACGCATCGAAATCCCTTATGGATAAGATCGAGCAAGTAGTCAGACTGATCCGTTCCAAGGGCGTGGGAGTCTATTTCATCACGCAGAATCCGGCGGATCTTCCCCAAAATGTTCTGAATCAGTTGGGCAACCGCATCCAGCACGCCTTGCGCGCATATACTCCTAATGAGATCAAAAACGCAGAGGCGGCGGCGGGCTCTTTCCGGCCGAATCCTGCTTTTGATACAAAAACAGCCATCACCGAGCTTGCCACCGGAGAAGCCTTGATTTCCTGTTTGGACGAGGAAGGCCGGCCGGGCATCGTGGAGCGCGCTTTCATACTTCCCCCGCAGAGCCAGTTCGGAACCATCGATGACGCGGTGAGAAGGCAGATCGTCGCCTCCTCTCCCGTGAACGGAAAATATGAAGCGGCTCAGGACCGCGAGTCAGCCTTTGAACAGCTACAGGACAGGAACCGGGCCGAAGCGGAAAAGGCAGCGGTACGACCCGACCACCGAAGCTACACAAGGCAGACTCCCATGGAAAAGGCCGCCAACGCCGTATTCAGCACCATCGGCCGCGAAGTAGGCAGATCACTGATTCGGGGGATCCTTGGATCGCTGAGAAAATAAACGAGAAGTTCATCATATCAGGAGGGGTAACATGAAAATTTTAGTGCTTTGTGGGAGCCCCCACAATAACGGGACCACCGCTTATCTTGCGGATGAATTCTGCGCGGGTGCAAAGGATTCAGGCCATGAAACCGTCCGATTTGAAACTGCGCATTTGAAGATTTACCCGTGTCTCGGCTGCGAACACTGCATCCAAAACAATGAGAAGTGCGTGTATGAAGACGATATGACGAAGATCATTCCGCATCTGCTTGCCGCTGACGCTGTCGTCTTGGTCACTCCACTCTATTACTTCGGCATGACGGCGCAGCTCAAAAGTCTTGTAGACCGTTTCTTTTCGGTCAATAACAGGCTCCGGGAAAGACCGAAAAAGCTGCTGCTCATCGCCGCCGGGAGCGATGACACGGATTGGGCAATGGAAGCCTTGAGGCTCCATGTCCAAACTATCTGCCGCTATCTGAATTGGCAGCAAGGCGGAATGGTGCTCGCAACAGGCGCCGGAGTAAAAGGAGATGTAATAAACAGTGAGTTCAGCCGGGCCGCAAGGGTCCTGGGACGGGAGTTGTAACCATGCAGTAGCCTCAACAATATACTATATTGAGGTGAACTGTATGATTTCAAAGAGAAAGGCACCAGCTCCCGAAAACATAATAACTGGTCAAATGAATCTGATTTTTCGCGCAAGAATGTTGTGGCGAGATATGACCACTTGGCTCACTATGTATATGTTTTCCCTTTATGGAGGTTATCCTAATCTCCAATCAATAGCAAATCAAATTTATGAATTACCGTTGGAATACGGAAATTTCATGAAATTAATTTTTGGCGACAAGGTTTCCGATGACTACATTAATCTTATATCCCAATACGTCATTATTCTTGAATATCTGTTCTATTATCAGTTGACAGGAGATCAAAATGCCGCAAGTAATTACACACAGCAACTATACCAAAATATCAATCAACGGGCTGCTTTTCTCGCACAAATAAATCCATACTGGCAGGAGAATACCTGGAAAACATTATTGACCACGTTCAATAATATGATTCTTGAACAATCAACTGCATTATTAACAAAACAATATGACAAGAGTATAGATATATTTAATCAGCTATTATCCCAGAGTTCCATTATTGGAGATTACTTTTCTGAAGGCATACTCCAACATTTGCAATCTCAAACCCACACATCTGATATTATAAAAATTTCAACGGTTTTATAGCGAAAAATCATGCCAGAAAACCAGCATGATTTTTTTATTATTTATAGGCAATGTTTTCGTCTAACAGTGTTATCTATTTCGTACCGGCCTTTTTACTCGATTTTTCTTTCGCCGGGGGCTTTTCTTTCAGCAAGTCCAGGATCTTTTCACAGGCGAGCTTCTGTGCGTAGCTTGAGATTGCCAGCTGCAGCGCGGCTGACGCAAGCTGCTCCTTAGTATTGTTCTCATCAAGCTTCCCGGCCGTTTCGCGGAAGGCCTCTTCCATCTTGGCCAGATATTCCTCGTAAAACCCCCTGGCATCTACGATATCAGGCTGAATCTTCAGCAATTCATCCGTCTCACCCACGCTGAGTACCTGCTTCAGCGAACAGATCGCCGTCAGATATACCAGATGATCCTTGGTGTATTTTTTGCCGTTCGCCCGGGGCAGGAGTCCACTCTTTATGTAGTTGTTGATCATCGCGCCCGTTAGCTGGGCTTCCTCGGGCTGAAGGGAGTGCTGGCGCTTCATATAGTTCAAAACCTGATCCCTGTACAGTTCAATGTCCGGAAGGCTTTCCCATTCCGCAGGGCGCTCCTCCGAAAGCCTGTTTATCAGTTCGGTCAATTCCTTCATAAATCGTACTCCTTTTTTCATTGGTTTAATTTTACCACAAAAAGGGGAAGATTCAACCAGAAATATCGAACGCATTCACCGTCCGCAAGCAGGCGGAGAAAATATGTATTGATATTTTTAATATTGCATAATATAATATTGATAATTACATTACATAGTACTATATTCCTTAAAGAGGTGTTTGAAATGATAAATTCTGTTTGTATATTTGGGGACTCTGTGGCAAAGGGCGTCGTCTTCGATACAGTCCGAAACAAGTACAGTTTGCTAAAGGAGAGTTTTGCCAATATCGTGGAGCGGCAGCAAAATATCTCTATCCTGAATTTTGCCCGTTTCGGCTGTACCATATCCATGGGCAGCGAAATACTGAAGCGCCATGAGAACGAGCTGGATCATTTTGATTATACGATCCTGGAATTCGGCGGAAACGACTGCGATTACAATTGGGCCGAGGTCGCCGAGGATCCTTCCCGGCAGCATCTCTGCAATACGCCGATCACTCAGTTCCGTGAGAAATATGTGGAATTGATCAGCAGGGTCCTGCAGCACGGCGGCAATCCGGTTTTGTTCAACCTTCCGCCCATCGATCCGAAACGCTATTTCCGTTGGATCAGCAAGGGCCTTGATAAGAAAAATATCCTGGCTTTTCTGGGCGAAATCGATACCATCTACAAATGGCAGGAGATGTACAGCAAGACCGTCGAAGAGCTGGCCGCCGCGGAAAAAATTCCTCTGATCGATATCCGATCAAGCTTTCTGAGCAAAAAGGACTTCAGTTACTATTTGTGCGCCGACGGGATCCATCCAAATGAAAAAGGCCACCGGCTCATATCGAGAGCCATCCGGGAAAAAGCATTTTCATAAATGCTTTTTTTTATTATACTTTATGTTACAATTAGTTAAATACGACGAAAGATAAAAGGACTCATATATCATATATGAAAGCATCAACAAAGAATAATGCGGAAATTGTATCCCCGCTGCTGCAATGGTATGACAACAATGCCCGCATCCTTCCCTGGCGGGAGAATCCGGAACCCTATGCGGTGTGGATCTCCGAAATCATGCTCCAGCAGACCAGAGTCGAGGCGGTAATTCCGTATTTCAACCGCTGGATGAAGGCATTGCCCAGTCTGGAATCTCTGGCCGCCGCCTCCGAAGAGGAAGTATTGAAGCTCTGGGAGGGGCTGGGTTACTACAGTCGCCTGCGAAACATCCATAAAACAGCAAAGATCGTTGCGGAAAAATACGGAGGCAGCCTGCCCGCTTCCTTTGAGGAGCTTCGCAGTCTGCCCGGCATTGGCGAATACACTGCCGGATCCGTCGGCTCCATCGCGTTTCAGCTCCCGGTCCCCTGTGTGGATGGGAATGTCCTGCGTGTGGTCACGAGGCTGACCGCGGATGCGTCTGATATAGGAACTACCTCAACAAAAAAGCAGCTGACGGAATGGGTGCGGAAGATCATCCCGAAGGACCGACCCGGCGACTTCAACCAGGCTATGATGGAATTGGGCGCTACGGTCTGTCTGCCAAACGGCCTTCCGAAATGTGAGGTCTGTCCGGTCGCCTTCTTTTGCGAGGCGCGGATTCAGAACCGAATGACCGAATTTCCCGTTAAAAGCGAAAAGCCGGTCCGTAAAATCGAAAAGAAGACCGTGCTGATCCTGCTGGACAACGCAGCCCCCGGAATCACGGGCAGGACTGCACTCAGAAAACGAACGGAACCCGGATTGCTTTCCGGTCTGTGGGAATTCCCGAACATCAACGGGCATCATTCTGAGGAAGAGATCCATCAGCTCCTGGTTGCATCGGGATTAAAATTTTCTTCCCTGGTAAGTTTAAAAAAAGCGAAACACAACTTCTCCCATATCGAATGGGATATGGCCGGATACCTGGTCTTAGTCGAAAAAGATACGGCCGATGAAGCCGCAGGCGAGGCGGCAGCTGAAACAGCCGCGGAAACCTCGGCTCAGTACGAAGTGCTCCCGGACTTTCAATGGACGGACGTCGAGCGGCTGGATGAACATCTGGCCCTGCCCGCCGCATTCAAATCATACTATCAAATTATGAAACGCTTTATCGCAGAAGGAGTCACAGAATGAATCCCATGAAAACGAAATACCGAAGCGTTTATTTCATAGCAGGTACTTTCATACTTCTTTTGGTTGTGCAGATCATAATGTATGGCAGCTTTTTCAACGAATTGAAATCCGGCACCGAGGTGATCAACGACTTGAGCCGGATCAGAGGATCCATCCAGAGATACGCAAAGCTGGAGCTGTCCGGCACGAGTGTCAGAGACCCGGAGCTTGAGATATATATAGACAACCTGATTACACGCAATATGAATACTCCTACGGAGAACGACATTGAAAGTGTATCGGAATTATACGATATGAAGATGCTGAACACGAAATGGGATGAACTGAAATTGATCGTCAGAGATTATCACGCTGATCCGAGCCGTGCGAACCTTCTGGCCGCTATCAGCAAGAGCGAGGAGTGCTGGGACGTGGCAGACGCCAACGTGATACAACAGCAGTATCTCGTGAATAAAGTCGCGACTTATTACAAATATTTCACCGTAACCTTCGGTATCAACCTGTTTTTTATCGTACTGGTCCTGCTTTTCTATAAGCGATATATCCATAACAATCTGGCTTCATCCGCGATCCACGACGCTCTCACGTTGGTCTTTAACAAAGGTTATTTTACGGGTTTTCTCGAACATGAAATCGCCCGGGCGATCCGGAAGCAAATGACCTTCAGCCTGATTATGCTCGATATTGACCATTTCAAGCTCGTCAACGATACATACGGGCACCGCCGCGGCGACTATGCGCTGAAGACCCTGGCGGAAGTGGTTCTGAAATCCAAGCGGAACGCGGATGTTCTGGCCAGGATCGGCGGAGAAGAATTTATCATCCTGCTTCCGGATACAGGCTTGTCTGATGCGGAACGACTTGCGGAAAGAGTCCGCAAAAGCGTAGAAGATTTTTCGTTTGAAGAAATAGGGACGATGACCGTGAGTTTGGGAGTAACAGAGTTCGTTCAGACGGATAATTATGAAAGCATATTGAAAAGAGTCGATTCCGCGCTGTACCTCGCGAAGAAGAACGGCAGGAACCGATGCGAAACATTAGGGGGAGATGAACATGAGTAGAAAAGTATTAGTGATCGGCCATAAAAATCCGGATACGGATTCCATCTGTTCGGCGATCGCTTACGCAAATTTGAAGAATAAGCTTTCCGAAGACGAACATATCCCGAAACGCGCGGGAGATCTCAGCGACGAGACAAAGTTCGTCCTGGAAAAATTCCATATCGAAACGCCCGGGTATATCCAGGATGTAGGAACACAGGTCCGTGACATCGACATACGGAAAACAGAAGGCGTACCGAGCAATATTTCGCTGAAAAGAGCATGGAATCTGATGCGGGATCTGAAGGTAGCCACCATGCCGATCACAAACGGCAAACGGCTGGAAGGGCTGATTTCCGTTAAGGACATTGCCACGGCGAACATGGATATTTACGACAACCGGATCCTCGCCACTGCGAAAACCAGCTATAAAAACATTATCGAAACCCTGGACGGCACCATGCTGGTCGGGAATGAAAACGACATCGTTGAGGACGGAAAGATCCTCATCGCCGCGTCCAATCCCGATGCGCTGGAAGCCTTTATCGATCCCGGCGACATCATCATACTGAGCAATCGCTACGAATCCCAGCTCTGCGCCATCGAAATGAACGCAGGCTGCATCATCGTATGCACCGGAGTAGCCGTCTCCAGGACGATCCAGCAGCTGGCAAGAGAAAAGGGCTGCCGCGTCATCAGCACCCCATACGATACCTACATCGTAGCCAGGCTCATCAACCAGAGTACGCCGATCTGCTATTTTATGAGGAAAGACAACCTCATCACCTTCGAGACCGACGACTTCACCGAAGACGTCAAAGGCGTCATGGCGAAAGTCAGACACCGCGACTTCCCTGTGCTTGACGTTCACGGCGATTATTTCGGTATGATATCCCGAAGATCCCTCCTGGATGTTCAAAAGAAAAAGATCATTCTGGTGGACCACAACGAAAAATCCCAGGCGGTCGATGGCCTGGAGACCGCCGAAATTTTAGAGATCATTGACCATCACCGGCTCGGGAGCCTTGAAACGATTTCGCCGGTTTTCTTCCGCAACCAGCCCGTGGGCTGCACCGCTACTATCGTTTATCAGATGTATCAGGAAAGCCGTGCTGAGATCAGGCCTGATATCGCCGGCCTCCTTTGCGCGGCCATCATAACGGATACGCTGATGTTCCGCTCTCCGACCTGTACGGATGGCGACCGGAAGGCCGCGGAAGCCCTGGCCGTTATCGCGGGCATTCAAATCCGCGAATTTGCAGAGGAACTCTTCCACGCCGGCAGCAACCTGAAGAACAAAACGCCGGAGGAAATGCTGTACCAGGATTTCAAGACCTATTCCATCAACGGAGTCAGTTTTGCCGTGGGGCAAAACACCTTTACCACCGCCGCAGAGCTGCAGGAGGCGAAGGCAAAGCTCTTGTCTTATCTGGATACCTCCTTCCGGCGAAACGATATCGATATGCTATTTGTGATGCTTACCAACATTCTGGAAGAGTCGACCGAGCTGCTGTTTTACGGAGACAAAGCTCAGGAGACTGCAGAAACGGCTATGAAGGTTTCCGCTCATGACGACGCCCTTCATCTGGAAAGCGTTGTCTCTCGAAAGAAGCAGCTGATCCCGGCACTGATGGCCGTACTTCAGGAAGCATAAACGAATATATAAGAAAACCCCTTGGGCTGCGAAAGAAGCCTCAGGGGTTTTTTAATCCAGTCGTTCTATGGGGAAAGGGCTGCCGTGAGCCGGATAGATCATTCGGGCTCCCTTTTCCTTCAGCTTTTTCCGGCTTTGATCCACTTCCTCATAATTTTCGGCATAGATCGGCCGGTATCCGGTTCCGCAGAATTTCAGCAGACTCATGGCGGCGTCGCCGGCAAACAGGCTGCCGTCCGAGAGCAGCACGGAGATCGAATCGGCTGTGTGACCCGGCGTTTCCATGATCTCGCCGTCGATTCCAAGCTCAGGTAGAAGCGTATCGTTATCACCGAATATGATGATATCATTTATGGAAAGGTCTACCGGCGGGAAGCCGGTACTTTTTTGAAAAAATCGGAACAGCGAGAACGCCGCCTGCGTACGCCGGTTAAGTGGTTTCATGGTGTCGGCCGTTCTGCCGAGAGCCAATTGTTTCAAGGCTTTTTCATGAGCGATGATCCTGCAGCCCGAAGCTTCCGAAAGCTGCGCGGCAAAGCCGGCATGATCCTCGTGATGATGCGTCAGCAGCAGGTACCGGATCTCGCCGGGGCTGATGTTCATTTGTTTCAGGATACTTAAAAATCGCGGATATGTATCTGAGTAGCACGTATCGATCAGAAGATATCCCTCCGTACAGTGCAGCAGCCAGCAGTTGGTCACTCCCAACGGGATGCGGTAAGCTTTCTGTTCCATTGCTCGTCCCTATCATTTATTTTCTGTCATTATTCCTCTTACGATTTCATCATCAGGTAGGTCAACTCCGTACGGTTGTTCACGCCGGTCTTCTGATACACATTCTTGACATGGGATCGCACTGTATTTTCGGAGATGTTCAGTTGATGAGAGATCTGGATATTGGTTTTTCCCTGGAGCAGTCCGTCGATGACGTCCGCCTCCCGTTTTGTGAATTTGAACCGGTAGTCATCGGTCGCCTGTTCCTGGGTGGCGAATTCCATCACAACGAGGAATTCCGGTTTTCTTCTGACCGGATGAACGGAAAAATAGATCGAATAGTTCAGGCTTCCTTTACCGACCTTCAAGGAGTTGCGGGCGCAGCCTGCTTGTTCCTTCGCCGGGATCTCCTTTTTTTCCAGAATCTCCAGGCAATCCTCCCTGATATGATATAGCACGCTGGAATTGAAGGAGGTGACCCATTTGAGCATATCCAGCCCCGCGACGTTTCCTCCGGTCAGGTTCATTTCGTCGTCAAATATGCAGACTCCCTTCTGGGAACGGAACTGTTCGTTCGCTTCCATATATCGCAAGGTGTTGTTTGTGTGGATCAGTCCGAAGACATTTGAGATATGGGGCTGCATCATCTTCATTAAGAACAGGTCCTCTTCATCGAAATCCGGTTTGTCCGCTGATCGGTGGAGATAGATCTCGCCCAAAAACTGCCCGTCGTTTACGATCCGTATGCAGGTGATATGATAATCGTTTTGTGCCAGGAGGAATGCATCGCGTGGATCACGGATCGTTTCGGCGATACCCTGCTGATATTCCGAAGCGCGATAAACAAGAGGTTCTTTACCGGTCTCCTGCTGTTCATTTATTCTAAGATACTCCTCCATGACCGGGAAATCCTGCTTATGATAGTAATTCCCCATATCCTTTTGTCCGTCGTTTCGGATATACGGCTTAAAAAAGCTGCAGTCCTGGCTGATCCCGCAGAAAAACATCCCGCTTTCATACCGGACCATCTCGTGAAGGTTCAGTATGACATACTTTAGAAGCTCGTTAAATGTGCCCGCCTTATATGCGCCATAGATAAACTGATTATACTTGACGATCTTAAGCTTATTCATCGGCTTCCTGCCCTTCTTCTTTTCTCATAATTTTTATATGTTTCACCGATTCGACAAGAAAATCCCCCGTTCGGGTGATACTTGCCTCTTTGAAAACATTGTACCATCTATTTATCTCGAAGTGTATCGAATAAGGTAATTTCTTGTATTTTTGTTAAGAAAGGAGTTTTATGATGAAAGCGAGCAATAGAAGAGCAGTCTCATTCATCACTTGTCTTGCTTTGGTACTGACCATGTGCCTGATTCCCGTCCCGGCAAGCGCCGGCCCTGGCGGCGGCGGCGGTACCGGAGTCGTATTTTCCGATGGTGATCGGGACCAGGTATATTTCAGCGGGAATACCCTGACGTTCAACCTGACAAGTATTCCCGGCATCACCACGGATACGCCGGCCAGGGTCGTCTTCGGCGTTGCCGGACCGATGTCCTTTGATCCGGTTGATGTCATCACCGGATTGTCGAGCGGAGCCGCCGACAGCATACCGAATTACGCCGACGTCACGATCCTGTCTGCGGGCGGTACATTTTCCGCTCCCGTAAGCGGACTCATCTCCAACGGTTTATCTGTTGGGGCTATTTCAGTTCAACTTTTTATCGATACCAACGGACCGGGACCCGGAGGATGGCAGAACCTGCTGGATCTGGCTTCCGTTTCTCCGAACTATATCCCCCTTACCAACAGTGATTCGGAGCCGGCCCTTGTGGGCATCGACACCGTCCTTGAAGCTCAGGACGTGACCTGCACCCCGGCGCTTGGCAGCCCTGCGCAGAGTGACGAGGATCTGTATGATCTGGCGATAAAATTTTCAAAAGAGATCCAATCCGGCGTCTCCGGTTCGATTTCCTTCACTCATTTGAACTTTTTCGACGGGGCCTATATTCTCCAGGGGTTGGAGGAAGGCCTGAGAATGAGCACGACCGCGCCGGGCATTGGCGCGGAGGAGTCCTTCGTCCTCGGTATAGACTCGACAAGCTTGAGCTTTTTGGATAAGTCGGCAACGATCTCCGTCCAATCTGCCTCCTTTAGCGGACTCACCGCGTACGATTTCACCGCCGAAGCTCTGGAAATTGGCGACTCAGCGAGCGGCCTGAGCATCTCAGGAGACACCGTTTCCTTCAACGTCAACGGATTCAGTGATTATAAGCTGTCCAGAAAGACCGGCGGTTCCGGATCGACCGTGAACGTCACCGTGGCGGCTATTGATGATGATAATGTCTATTTTAGCGGGCAGACGCTTTCGTTTGACGTCGGCAATTTATCTTCTGACTTAAACGGATCGACTGTGAAGGCGTGTGTAGGCACGATAACCGACGGAGCGATGGCCCTGACTGATCAGCAGCTGCTGACCAACTCGGCCATCCAAACGATCAGCGGAGCATCCTGCTGGGTCAACGAGGCAACCGTAAATTCAGGAACGATTTCCGTTTCAGGAGCAGTGGCAAGCGGCTGGGCGCCTTCCAAGGTCTATTTCATGCTCTATGATTCTACCGGCGCCGCAATTACGCAGCTACCAATTCAGCTGGAGACCGCCGCATTTTATACAAATACCGGAAATCCGGTGAATCCCAGCGGCCTTGACGGCATCAAGCCTGTCAAAGTCGGCTTGGAAAACGGAATCGACAGCAGTATCACCTGCGTTCCTGCATTGACCAGCTTTACTGATTTATACAATGTTGGCTCCATCACGCTTCGGCGGACCATCGCGGGCAGCGTCGTCGGCGAAATCACCTTTACCGGCGTTGATTTTGCGACTCATGAAGATGAGCTTGTTGAATACGCATCGGGCATTAAGATGCTTGAAACAGAACAAAGCAAGCTGCCGGAGGGCGCTGATAAAGAATATCTGATCGGCGTCAAAACCGAATCCGGCAGCGGCCAGCTTTCCGCCCTTTCCGGCGAGGGAGCGACCGTTAAAATAAAAGGTCTGGAAACGATCGGAACCGATATTAACGAAATTACCGCCCAGGCAATAGAAGCCGGAAAAGGTACTGTCCAGGGAACGCCTTCCTATGATTCTTCAACCGGAGTCTATACCTTTACAGTAGACCATTTCAGCGATTACAGCGTTAAGCTGAAGCTGGATATCGATCCATCCGATCTGAACGGCGACGGTTATCACGACGGCGATGTGACTGCGATCGCAGGTTTCCTGAATCAGCATTCCACAAGCACCGGCGGCATCTCCAACGGAGCGGTCTTAGCGTCGGGCTATAACTCGACCAGTCCTGCCAGCTTCTATGGCGTGACCTGGACCTCCACCGGAGGTCTGTACCGTGCTACCGGAATCGACTGGCATTCCCAAGGACCGTCGGAGGAGAGAATCATCTACCTCGCAGGCTCCTTTAGCGCAACTTCCCTGTCTGCGCTGAACGCTCTCACCTGCGGGGGAATCGGAACCGGCAACGACAGTCAGATCGCAGAGATCGATCTATCCGGGCTCACCGGTCTTACTTCGGTCAATGTGCGGGGCAACGCGCTCTCCAGCCTTAGTGTTTCAGGATGCACAAACCTGACCAATCTGAAATGTTCGGACAATGATATCACGAGCCTTGTGCTGACTGGAGCGAACTCGCTTACTTATATCAATGCATCCGGCAACAACATCAGCGGCATCAGCGGATTAAGCGATTTGACCACATTGGCTGCTCTCTATTTATATAATAACAACCTGACGGCCATCGATTTGTCTCAATTGACCGCATTGAAAGAGCTGGATCTGAGTAGCAACAGTTTAAACGCTCTGAATTTATCCGCCAATACGCTCCTCGAAAGTCTTTCCTGCTCCGGCAACGATCTCACCTCGCTGAATATCCAGGGTCTGGCCAATTTGAGCGAGCTTTATTGCGACGATAACAAGCTGACCTTTTCAGATCTTCCGGTAAACTTCTCCGGAAAACATTCATTTGATCCTCAGAAGATCATGGATATCACGCTGACAAACGGTAACGTTGTCAATCTGTCAAGCGAAGCCGCCGTTGGGGCCGGAACCGTCTTCCAATGGTACAACGCCTCCGATGATCCGATCTCCGACGGGGTCACATCGAGCGGAGGAGTCTTTACTTTTAACAGAACGACTTACAGCGGCGTCACGGTCCACTGTGTGATGCAGAATGCCTCTTTCGCCGGACTCTTCATTACGACCAGCGCCGTTACGATACAGACACTGCCCAAGCTTGATACCCCTTCAGGAATAGCTCTTTCCGGAAACACATTCAGTTGGAATCCGGTGGCCAACGCGGCAAGCTATAACGTCAATATCCTGTCCGGCGGCGCCACGGTCCGGGAAGATATTTCAACAACAGCGACAAGCATCAATCTTGCCCTGCTGCCTGGCGAAACCTATCAGACTCTGGAATCGGGCAGCTATCGGATCGACCTTCAGGCGATTGCCAATCCGGCTACCCATCTCGACTCGGAATGGGCGCTTTCACCAGGTACTGCCGTCCTCACGGGATATACGCCTTTACAGCAGGTAAATGCGGCGACGACCGCCGCCGTGATGCTGTCCGTATTGGAATCCAATCACACGGCGCTGGGGATCAACACGACATCGGGGGACTATGCCTCTCTGACCAATGTTGGAAAAGCCGCCGTCGCCAATGCAATGCTGGCAGGGAAAACCTATGCATCCAGTTCGGCCGTTTCGCCCGCTTTCCTCACCGCGGTGAAGAAGGGAGTGATTGCCGATGAAGCTCAAAAATATGAAACGTCCGTCACCCTTGCCTATGACAGCGCAAGAGCCGATGGCGCCGATGTTTCAAGTCTCGTACTGAAATTAAAATCAGGTGAGTCCGCGAAATCCGGAGTAAGCCTGGCAGGCCGTTCGATCGTTACAAACGCGCCCAACTCGGCGGTAGTCGGCGGCAACGTCCTCGATCTCTCCGGCGGGAATTACATCGCCCCGAAACCGAACTGGACCGGGACAAATCAGGCAGTCACTATCGGCTTTGATTTCACCTACTCAGGCGTTACCGGCGGTTCGATGACGGTGACCGTATCGGTAGAACCCGTTTCGGCTTCCGCGATCATGAAATCTGTCAACGACGCAGCAAATGCAGGCGCGGTACAGACGATCCTGGACAACCGTTCCAGTCGAAGCGGTATCGGAGCGTCCGCTTCTTACGTAGATAAATGGGACGATAACAATTCCGCTACTGTAACGGACTTTACCTCCGCCGAAAAGCTGGTTGTTTCCACAGCGGTCTATCAGAGCGGCACAGACTACGCGATGGGACCTGCGGGCAAGACCGCTCTCGCTGCCGCGTATGAAACCGCCTGCAAGCAGGTCTTCATCAATCGGGCTAAAGCGATCATCGGCACGAGCTTCGCAGCCATTGAAACCATTGATGATAATATAATAGACAGTTTGGAAGGTCTCAGCGGATTTGCGGCGACCGGAGTCGATATCACGTCAGTGATATCAAAAAGCGGAGTCGATTTGCCGGTTACTCCGGTTAACGGCAATCTTAACTATAACACAATATCTCATACCGGGACGGCTACAATGGAATTGAGCTATGACGGCATCACAGGTTCTGCCATCCTTGACGTTACCATACCCGCCACGGACTCCACAGCTCCTGTTCCGGGAAACAGCGGTCATATTGCCGCATCCGGCATCGGTTCAAACTCCTTGACGCTGAGCTGGACAAAAGCAACGGATAACGCGGCGCCTTCCGATAAATTGAAATACTATATCGCCAAATCGTCAAGCGACGACGTCGGAACGCTGGCGGAAATGGGGACTCGTACTGCTATCGTGGTCAATACAAGCGGAACTTATGATATTTCCAGCCTGAATATAACCGGACTTTCCCCGTCGACTACCTATTACTTCAATGTCGTTGTAATGGATTTAAAGAATAACCGTGTTGCCTATACCAGCATGAGCGCAGCGACTACTGCCAGCTCAGGCGGCGGTGGCGGAGGCGGAGGCGGTGGCGGAGGCGGAACCGTTCCTCCTGCGGCTCCTGCGCCGACTACAGTCACGAAAGGCACGACGGTCACCTCTACCACGACAGTCACCGGTACGATGGACACCTCAACTGGAAAGACCACCGCGTCACTGACGAAGGAAACCTTCACACCGTTGCTTGAGAACGTAAAGAAGGCGGAGTCCTCGGGGCAGCAGGCAGTAGTGGAAATCAAGGTGGGTTCCTCCGCACAGGCAAAGGAAGTCGCGGTTGCAATACCGAAGGCCTCCTTCGAACAGGTGGCCGGTGAAACCAAGGCTCAGGTTTCTGTGGCTTCTCCTCTGGGGACTGTAACGTTTGACGAAAAAGCGGTGCAGGCCATCAACGGCGCGGCAAGCAGCGACATCAGCATCAGCATGGCAAAGGTCGATAACGCAGGGCTTCCTTCCGAGGTAAAAGCCATTGTCGGCGACGCTCCGGTCTATGACTTCACCGTCCAGTCCGGAACGGGCAAGATCTCTGATTTCGGCAGCGGAAGCGCCAGCGTCAGCGTGCCTTACAACCTGAAAACAGGCGACGATCCGAATTCCGTTGTCGTATTCTATATCAATGATTCAGGTGCACTTGAGACCGTTAGAGGGGCTTACGATCCCGATACGAAGACCGTACAATTTAAAACGTATCATTTTTCAAAATACGCCATCAGCTACCATGAGGTCGTCTTCAGCGACGTTGCGGATACGGCCTGGTACAAGAACGCGGTCGGATTTATCGCCGCAAGGAATATCACGACCGGTACCGACGGGAATAATTTCAGCCCGAACGCAAAGCTCACCAGAGCGCAGTTCCTTGTTATGGTCATGAGAGCCTACGGCATCGAGCCGGCGCAGAAGACTGGCGATAATTTCACCGACGCGGGCACCACCTACTATACCGCATACCTCACAAAAGCCAAAGAACTCGGTCTTGCAAACGGCGACGGCAATAATCTGTTCCACCCGAGAGACAACATCTCCAGGCAGGATATGTTCACGCTGCTTTACCGGACCCTCGATATCATTGGGGAGGTTCCCGAGCCTTCCAACGGCAAAGCGCTGACCGATTTCAGCGATGCAAACCAGGTCAAGGCCTACGCACAGATTCCGATGGAAGCGCTTGCAGCGGCAGGAGTCCTTTCGGGGAGCAACGGCAGATTGAATCCGCAGGGCACTTCGTCCCGTGCAGAAATGGCCCAGGTACTGTACAATTTATTATCAAAGTAAGGAATGCACTATGAAGTATAAATCAATCAGGCAAATTGAATAGACCTTATTCGAGCAAAACAGAAAGCAGGGGGCGGATTCCGAAAGGAATCCGCCCCCTGCCAATGATTCGTTTTCATGAAAAAGGAGACGATCTTGATGATCGCCTCCTTTTTATATGATTGATTATTATTTTGTACCATTGGTCGGAATCTGCTGATTCTGATCATTTTCCTTTGGCATCAGCTGATCGAGATAATTCTTCAGCTGGTTCAGGTACTGGCCGTAGGATGTCCAGTCGCCGCTTTGCTGTGCCGCAGTAGCATTTTCGTATGCCTGGTTGGCGAGTTGGATCAACTCTTCCTGCGTCAAAGTGCCGGTCGACGGAGGCGGCGTTTCTCCCGGTGTTGCAGGAGTGCCGGTTCCGGTTCCGAACAGTGTATCCAACGCCGCTGCCAAAGTCGGTTCGTAAGCGATACGGTCGCCGTAAGCAACGATGACTCTCTTGACTTCAGGCAGGCTTCCCGTGTTGGACGCTTCCAGATAAACCGGTTCCACATAGACTATGGAATCCTCGATCGGAATGACGAACAGATTTCCTCTGATATAGGTCGACCCGGCCGAGTTCCAAAGTGAAAATTCCTTTGAAATCTCAGGGCTCTGGTCGATCTGGGATTCGATCTGCATCGGTCCGTAGATGTTCCGTTCCTTCGGCATCTGATACATTACCAGCTCCCCGTAATTCTTCCCGTCATTTCTCGCCACAAGAAGACCGGTCATGTTCCGTTTGCCCGAAGGCGTGTATGGGATGGAGTTGATAAATTCAACGTCGTTTTCGCCCGGAAGCTTCATGATATAGTAGTTTGGAGTCATCGGGACTTCCTTGGTGCCGAAGATCTCGCTGGAGATGTCCCATAGATCCTCGCCCTGATAGAAGACCTTGACGTCCTTCATATGGTAACGCTTGTAGACGTTTGCCTGGATGTCGAACAGCACGTTCGGATACCGGATGTGCGCCTGCAGTGAAGCCGGCATCTGGTCGAAGGTCTTGAACAGCTTCGGATAGATCTTCGCATAGGTGTTGGCAATCGGATCCTCGTTATTAACTAGGTAGTAGCTGGTTTCTCCGTTGTACGCGTCAATGACGACCTTGACCGAGTTACGGATATAGTTCATACTGCTCTTGGTCGGATCGAAAGGTTCGGAATACGGATAGTAACTGCTTGTGGTGTATGCGTCGATGATCCAGTAAAGCTTTCCGTCAGCGGTCACGATATACGGATCGTTGTCGTACTGAAGGAATGGCATGATCTTCTGGACCCGGTTCATGATGTTCCGGTTGATCACGATCTTCGAGTCGCTGTTGAGGTTCGTGGATACCAGCAGCTTCAGACTCTGCTCGCGGATGGCGAACATTGCTCTGTTGAAGACGTTCAGCTTGATCCCAGCGCTGCCCTCATAGGTCGAATAATTGCTGCCTTCTCCGCTGGCTTCCGGGAAGTCGAATTCTTTTTCCCCGGTGTTGGTCAGGATATAATCGTTGGTCAGTTCTCCGAAATAGATCTCCGGCCTGTCGATCTTGATCTCCTGTGCATCGGATACCGGCGGTATGCTCTTCACAAGCATGTCAGGCTGTCCGCTGGCGGTCACCTTGTCAACGCGAGAAAGGGTGATGCCGTATCCGTGGGTGTATTTCAGGTGTTTGTTGATCCATTCCTGTCTGATCTTGGATTCATCGATTTCTCTGGCAGACAGGTAGGTCTGAGTATATTCACCGTTGACCATATAACGGTCGACGTCTACGTCGTTGAACAGATAGTACAGTCTGATGCTCTGTGTCTGATTGTAGAACTTTTTCGCAGGATCGAAGTCGTTAATCCTGATGTTCTGGATGGTGCCCATGTTGTTGGCGATGTCCTGCTTGGTAAGGTCGTTTGACGCCGGGAAGTTTTTCACCGTGACATTCTGAAGATCATAAGCATAGTTGGTGAACTGTATGTTGTTCATCAGGTACGGACTTTCCTTGTTGATTTCGTCCGGAGAAACGATCAGGTTCTGGACCAGCATGGCGGCGCCTGTTCCCAGTGCGCCCAGAATGATCATGATGATGGGTACCGTGAATACCATTTTATACTTTTTGCGCTTGATGCCCATGGCAAAGCCGATGGCGGCCGCAACCGCAAGCACGATCATTGCCCGGTAAACCCACAGGGTAATGTTGATGTCTGTGAAACCTGCTCCATAAAGCACTCCCGTGTGGGAATAAAGCAGTTCATACTGTCTGAGGAAGAAATTGCTTCCTACCATGAGGAAGAAAATAACGCCCAGGACGATGAGCTGGTTGGATGCTATGTGGATCAGTTCTTTCAGATTGTCGTTGTTGAATTGCTTCTTCTGTTTTCCGGCGCCTCCGAAGCCCGCGCCTCCGTTAAAGTTCTGACCGAATTTGCCGAAAGCGTCGCCGAAGATCCCGTTAAACGCGTTTCCAAAATTATTGGTCCGGTACGTCTGGCTGTCGTCATTGGCGCTGTAATCCGTCTGCGCCTGTTCCTGCTGGTCGAAGATCCTCGGCCTTCTCATGGAAAGAAGGATAAAGTAGTAGAGCAGCGTCAGGACGGCAAAGGCGATAACGATTCCGATGGCGATCTGGTTGAGCTGGGTGATGAACTCTAATCTGAAAATGTAGAAAGATACGTCCAGATTGAAGATCGGGTCCTTGATTCCAAAGGATGTGCTGTTTGTAAACTTAAGGATCTGGAACCACAGCCCCAAAACAGCGAAGATCGTCAGAAGGAGCCCGAAGGCCGCGCTAAGTCCCAAGGTGATCCGGTTCAGCGCTTTTTCGCTCACGGCCGGTGTTTCAACCGTATCGATTCTTTTATAGTAGCCCCTCTTCAGCACGCGCAGATAGAAATAAGACAGTACCATAATGATGATGAAGGTCGGCACGCCGATCTGCAGCTGTGTAAACAGCTGTTTGAAGAACACGCTGGTATAGCCGAGCTCCTTGAACCACAGGTAGTCTGTGATAAAGGTCACCAGTCCCCCGAAGAAGGCGGCGATCACTACCAGGATCACTACGATGACTCCTATTCCCAATTTTCTTTTTTTCAAATTATTATTCCCCCCTATCCCTACTAACGAATTGAATTTTCTTTTATTTATTTCAAGGGCCTTTGCAGTTAAGCTAAGGCCCCGTTGAAATACTTGCTATTAGTTTACCCTTTATTTTTGTTCGTCAATCAACTTTTGGACCGCAGCTTTTGCTTCCTCAGGCAGATGGTCTCTGCCGCCTTTGAAGTCGAGCAAGGAATTCAGGTAGTTTATCCTGTTGTTCATGCTCTTTATCAGAAGATCAACATATTCCTGACTGCTGAAATCCGGTACAAAACCTTCCACGTCGAGGGTCTTGACGTCGGACATCTTTCCGAAAGGCTTGAATGCCGCAGTTTCGTCCACGATTCTTTCGATGATGCCGATGGTGACTTCCTTCGGGATCTTCTTGTCAAGGAAGTGTCCGGTGTTGATGATGTAACACTGAACGCCCCTGTTTTCAAACAGTGCCTTGAACTTTCCGTAATCCTGTTCCAGCGGATACGTCCGGAAGGGATTTGCGTAGGGTTCGAAAACCAGCGCGTCCTTATCTACGCCTTCCGCCAGCTTCTCAGCGGTGGTTCTCTTGGTGGCAAGAGTCGCTCCCATGACGGATGCCAGGACCGGATTTTCCAGTTTGATCACCGGCGGCAGGGAATGGTCTTTCATGAGCCAAACGATGGTATTGATCGGCTCTTCCAGTTTATCTACTCTGTTCGCGGCCCAGAGCTTGGATTTGATCGCTCTGCCGTTGCCGTTCCGGATATCTTCCGTAACGATGACCATCTTGCCTTCCGAATCCAGCGTAGCGCCGCAGTTCTGGACGGTGATCAGGAATTTATTGTCCGGTGAAGTCAGCGGATAGTCCTGTGTCTTGTCGAAATAGGAAGGCTCCAGCGCTACCGTTGATCCGTTTTCTGAGGAAATGATGTAAGCGTCGTCATGAAGCACGGTCACGTCATATTTTCCGCCGTGTTTCGCGTGAGTCAGCGTGGATTTTCCGGAACCGGAAAGCCCGAATACTCCCATAACGTGTTTCTTGCCGTCTTTTCTGACCATTCTCTTCAGACCGCCGTGGCAGGATGCATAGCCGTTCCGGTTGGCTACGCCCCACGCGATGGTAAGCGTGCCTTTTTTATGTTCTCCGAAATATCTCAGTCCAAGCAGAGCTGCGCAGTTGTGCTCCGGATCGAAGTAAGCGATACCGTTGGGGTATCTTGGATCTCTCCAGTCCGGATCGGAAAGGATAAAGATATCCGGTTCGTTTCCGATCTCTTTTGATCTTGCATACATATCGTCGTAGAACTTGTTGATGTACTGGAAATTCAGCAGCCAATTGTAAAGAGTATTTTCATAGGTCTCGGGTACCAGCAGGTTTGCTTTTATGATGAAGTCCTCATCCAGTCCGATGTATGCCTCTGTGTGCAGCATTTTCTTGTATCTCGTCCCGTATGCGGCCTCTCTCAGGATCGCGGCATAATCTCCCTCCGCTACTCCCTTTTCTCCGAGGATGATTCTGGCTCCCGCAAATCTTCCTACGGTTTCACCGTCGTTGAACAGCAGGATCTTTGCTCCCTCCGGCAAACCGATTTTTTCCGGTTCGAAAACTGGCATGTCCGTTAAGATCGTTCCCGTGGAATTCTTCGCCATTTCATATGCTTCCTTCAGGTCGACGACTTTTCTGACATTGTTTCCGTAGAACGCGGTCTCGATTGTCGTTCTTGAAGGCGAAAAAGCGATGTTGCCCGTGGTGATTTTGCTTCTTTCGAACCTTGACTTAGTTGACATTTTAACATCTCCTTTAAATTTTCTTCTCTTCTCTTTTTTTAGCTATTAAAAATGATAATAGTTAACGATTTTCATTTGCCCGTCGACGGGCTCCAGATAGTATATCCAGTTATATTTCATATCGGATGTTTTTCCGTTTTCCGTGGCCCCGATCTCCTCGTGGACCCAGATATAGAAACCGTTCGCCCCCTGGCGAATCTCACCGATTTCGAGCAGTTTGAAGGTCTCCTTGATCTTGCCGACCTTGGAGTAGTTTACAGACTTCCGGTATGCTTCACTGTCCTTTTTCATCAGGCCCAGCACGTTTTTGTCGCTGCCGTTCACGTAGTCGATCCACTGGGAGTCGAAGGCTATAACTGTCCCCACGACGGATTTGTCGTAGTAAATCGGATCTCCCGTTTCGGGAGCCTGCCAGATATTGTTCGTGATCGGCTTTGAATTGTTGATATCGGATAAGCCGTAGTTTTTTCCCTGCTGCCAGGCAAGGGCTTCATTGGCCTTTACCTGCGCAATATTCTTATTGTTTCCTATTTGTGAAGAAACAAGCGCATTCTTGTCCGCCATCGGATTCGGATCGGCCACAGGCGTTTTTGTCTGGTCATCCGTCTGGGTTTCATCTGGCTGTACGCCATCCTGACCGGTCTGATCGCCGTCTCCCGGCAGCGCGTCCTGTTTGTCTGCGCCGCTGTCCTTTGTCTGATCGCCGCCTCCGTCAAACCAACCCAAAACAGTGTTGAAGGCTCCTGTCTGGACGTTGCCGATCGCCTTAGCCGCGCCGCTTTCCGGGGCGAAATAGCGGATCCCCAGGATTGCGATCTCAATGACCAGAATGACTGCAATAACTGCGAGAACGATTTGTCCAATGCTTCGTTTGTGTTTTCCGTCCTCTTCCTTGTCTTCTTCTCCGATGGTTACGCTAAAATCGTCAGACGGGGAGACGGCGGTTTGATCCTCCGCTTCTTCGAGGGCTGCCGCCGCCGCATATGCCGCGGCTACGCGTTCCGCCCTGTTGTCGGCGTCTTCTTCCGGTTCTTCATATCCGGGAGCTTCCGCGGGGCTTTCTATGTAATCCTCCGCTTCCTTCTCTTCTTTTATATAATCTTCTACGGTTTTTGCTTGTTCGGGTTCTGGTTCCGTATCCTGCCCCGGTACTGATTCCTTTTCCGGTTCCGGCTCCTGATCACCGGCGGTCAGCTTTTTCCGAATGCTCTCGTTATCACGAATCAGTTCTTCGCCAAAGTACTGGGCCCGGGCCTGTTCCATTTCCGAGATGTGTTCCGCTCTCGGTTTAGCCGCTTCGGGCTCCGGCTCCGCCGCTGGTACGACTGCCTCTATCTCTGGTAAGACCTCAGGTACGACTGTTTCCGGCTCGGCCTCAAAAAGATCCTCGCCTGCCAGTTCGGTGACCGGTTCTTCTGCCGGAGACTCCGGCTCGGTAACTGGCTCTTCTTCCTGGGTATCCGGTTCGATATGTATTTCTTGAAGCGGTACCGCTTCCGGTATTCCTGATTCTTTGATCACCTTGACTTGCGGCTCCGTTGGAGCGGCGGCGACCTCGGCAACTTCACCGATCGTAACCTCGGCCGAAGGTTCTTCGGCTGCCTCTGTCAGCGGCAGTTCTTCAAGGCTCCTCACGATCGGTTCGCTGCGCATGTTGAATTTTTCATATTCCTTGTCCAACAGCTTCTGAAATTCTTCGTTTTTTCTGCTGAATGAAAAGAAACGGTCGATATTCTGTTCCTTTATACGGTTGGAATCGTCACGGATCTCCTGGAAAAGCTCCTCTTCAAAAGCAGCTTCTTTCACATCCGTCTGTTCGGTCTGGCCGAAATCCTCCGTGTTCCAATTGAACTCAATATCCTCGGTTTTCTTTTTTTCGGACGGGAATTCATAGACGTTCCAAGCAAATTCCGGATTTTTATCCGGTTCCGGTTCATCGGTTTCTTCTTTTTTCTGAACTTCTTCCTGCTGCGCTTCCTCTATTTCATTTTCAGAAATGTATTCTTTCAGTTCTTCTTCCTCAGTCATATGGGATTTATCTTCGTACGGAGGATTGAATATGATTTCTTCCTTGGTTTCCGACGGCGCAGCAGATGGGTCTGCGTTTCCGGTCGGCGTCCCGCAAAACTGGCAGAAATGATCCGTGTCCCCTATTTTCTTCCCGCACATTTTACAATACATTCGATATCCTCCATCTTATTCTCTGATTTGTAACTCCAGCTCTGCTTCTGTGTAGACTCTTCCGCTCCTTCCGATCGCGGTCAGTCCGACGTCTTTCGGTGCTGTCTCTTCCTGTACGGTTTCCGTAGGCAGTGATCCTCCGTCCTGCTCCGGCATATTGCTGTCTGCTTTCCCAACGACCATGACGGGGCTCGTCGCAAGCTTCTCCTCAACGTTATGCAATCGAACATCGATGCTTTTCAGCGTATCGACCTGTATATTCGTCTTCCAGTACCACAGTCTCAGTTTACGGAAAATCAGCCAAAGAATAAAGAGCAGGACAAGAAATGCCGCCGCTAAAATCAACACTGCCGCAGTAGGCGATATGTAAGTGATTCCCAGACTTGTGAGCCAGTCTGCTATTTTATTCCAAAATATACTGCTGTTTTCCATTATGGGCACCTTTGTAAACTTTGTATAATCCCTTATATTATAATACACAGCGTTGGGATTAGCAACGAAATCGCACAAAAAGAGCGGGGTATACAGAATACGTAAAAAGAGCGGGTACACGAGACCCGCTCCTCTATTACAAGAGAGATTCAATGATTAGCATACCATCAACCGTGCTGTTGATGCATCGGCTATCCTTGATTAAAACTACCCAACTCCAGTACGACCGTTATTACGATCTGGTCATATTGATTCGATCCCTGTTTCCACCGTTTTCCGTAACATCTCTCATGTCACCTTGATTTCTTACTTCCCTCAGATCGCCCTGATTTCTTGTGGAATCAAAAGTTGAATTGCTTGTGCTGTTTCTGACCATTTCGCCCGTCTTCGTACTGCGCGACGAATTGTTCATTTTATTCTGATCGCTTTTCATTTCTCATCCCTCCTTAGTGATTATTTTGTTCAGATGTTTTTGATATATAAGCGGAAATTGAAGGAATTTTTTATCCCTTTGCGCAGTATAAAGTAAGTGGACGGCCATTTTAGGAGAGTGCGAATAATATTACCCCACACGTTATAAAAAATCGGCCGCAGCATCCATATTTAGACATTTTTTTATTTTTGTCTAATGTATTTTAAAGATGCAGTGGTATGATTATTATAGGCCAGTACTGAAAAAGGAGATGATTGTTTTGGGGAAAATGAAAGAAATGGTTGAAGCATATAGTCTGAAAAAAGTGATTGGCTACCTCGATTCCAACCCAGACGAGAATATTCCAAAGGTGATCGATTGGGTCGAGAAATTTGACAGGGATCATGAATACGCGGCGGTATACCGCCTTGCGAAGGAGGCTTTAAGCGACCCGTCCAACAACTGGAACGTGCTGATGAAGAGCATGTATACCGATATCGAAGAGAGCGTCCGAAAAACGATCTTTGAAAATTTCATCGTCAATTCGCTCATCCTTCGCAACCAACGCAAGAAGGATCTGGAGAAAAAGTACGACTGCAATATCCCGTGGACGCTGCTCCTGGATCCGACTTCCGCCTGCAATCTTCACTGCACAGGATGCTGGGCCGCCGAATACGGCGACAAGCTCTCCCTGAGCTTCGATCAATTGGACGATATCGTCAGACAATCCAAAGAACTTGGAATGCACATGTTTATCTTTACCGGCGGCGAACCGCTGGTGCGCAAAAAGGATATCATCAGGCTCTGCGAAAAGCATAACGACTGCGTCTTTTCGGCTTTCACCAACGGGACCCTGATCGATGAGGCGTTTGCCGACGAGATGCTGCGGGTGAAAAATTTCATGCCAGCCATCAGCGTCGAAGGCTTCGAGAAGGAAACCGATATGCGCCGCGGAGAAGGCACTTACAAGGCGGTCATCCGCGCAATGGACCTTCTGAAAGAAAAGAAGCTCCCCTTCGGTTTTTCAGCCTGCTATACCAGACAGAACGCCGAAGTCATCGGCAGCGAGGAATACATCGACGAAATGATCGCAAGGGGCTGCAAATTCGCATGGCTCTTTACATATATCCCCGTCGGTCAGGACGCGGTCACCGACCTGCTCGTCACTCCAGAGCAGCGTGAATTCATGTACCATCAGATCAGAGAATTCCGCAAAACCAAGCCGCTGTTCACCATGGATTTCTGGAATGACGGCGAATACGTCCGCGGATGCATCGCAGGCGGGCGCTGCTACCTGCATATCAACGCGGCCGGAGACATCGAGCCGTGCGCTTTCATCCATTACGCCGATTCCAACATCAAAGAGAAGACCTTGCTGGAAGCCCTGCGATCACCGCTGTTCATGGAATACCGAAAGAACCAGCCGTTTAACGAGAACTTCCTGATGCCCTGTCCGCTGCTTGACAATCCGCATAAGCTGGCCGCCATGGTACACGCCTCCGGCGCCGACTCAACGGATCTGCAGCATCCCGAGAACGTCGACGAGCTCTGCGGCAAATGCATGCACGCCGCTGCCAGGTGGAAGATCACGGCAGACAGACTGTGGTACGGCGAGGAAGACGAACAGGTCGCCGTCAATAAATAGCAGCCAGATCTGCGAATTCGATGATCTAGTGCCAGGAAAAGGCAGAAAATCATGTAAATTCTGCCTTTTATTTTTTCCAAAATGGGGCTTGACAAGCCTGGTTCCAACTGTTAGTATATAAAAGTGCCAAAACACAAGACTCGATCTTGGTTTTTACAATATGCCCGAAGGCAAGCGCCCAAAGGCAACCAATGCGCATCATTAGCTCAGTTGGTAGAGCACCTGACTCTTAATCAGGGTGTCCCCGGTTCGAGCCCGGGATGGTGTACCAAGTAAAAAATATCCCTAGTCATCTAGGGATATTTTTTCTTTTTGTTTCAGTATTGAGCGGGCGAGAACCGGAAACGGCGCGAGCGTCGAGAGAAAGTCCGGCGGACTTTCAAGCAGGCAGCGGTCCAAGCCTTTTTGCCCCAAGCTTGCTTGGCTAGGCAAAACGGACAGCAGCGAGCGTAGCGAGTCGGAGGCGCAGCCGTTGGCGACTGAACGAGGAGCCGCAGGACGGCAGATTTTGCCGGAGGCAAAGGATGCAAAGCCCGCGATGGTCAGTTGATCGGAAGATCGGAAATCGAGATGATATTGAGCGCGTCCGTACCGTGAGCGTTTTCTTTGATTCTTTTTTCGGAGCGATAGGTCCAAATTATGTAGCTGTCATTTGTAAGGAACGCCGACGTGCGCTGCTCGTCATCGGATAGACGAATGACTTTTTTAAGCAGTCTGTCGTAAGCATAGGGGCAGTTGTCAAATCTCCACATTGCTATTCTCTCGCTTAAACTCGGCCAGCTGCTGCCCGAGACCTCTTCGGAGGTTTTCGCATCCAGCAAAGTAGATTCGCCGTTTTTCATCAGATAAAGATCCCTCTTTTGTTCCTCTTCGGCAATATTCGAAGTTTCGAATATCTGCGCGGTATAAAGGACAGCTCCGTGCCCGTCTGTCGCAAAATCGTAAATATACATACCTTTATCCATAAGCGGTGTAAGCTCTTTATTATCTATCTTATAGAGGATACTGTAGTCCTTGTCGGTATTGGACATGTCCTGGCCCATCCCTATGATGTAGCCGTCTTCGAATTCAGGATGGAGGATCTGCTTTGCTATTTCCTTTCTTTCGCCCGACTCCAGATCGTATTCATAGCAAATATTTATGGTACGGCCGTTTTCGCTTATTCCTGACAATACATCTAATAGAAGCTTATTTCCTTTCAGCGCCGGATTCGGGGCCCTTCTGGAAGAAACAGAGTCGGCTTCTACTTTCGAATCCGCTTTATAGCATAGATTTATTTCCTTGGTACTCCGGTTATACGAATAGACAGCGCAGCTGCCGTCGCCGAAACCGTCGCCATATAGGGTTTGGATCCAAACGATCCAGTTTTCGTTTATCAATGCGAAGTATATTTGAGCAGGATAGTTCACCGACGCTATGGTTTCCTTCGCTCCGGTTTTTATATTGCACACGACGAGCGTATCGTTTTCCTTTTCTAGTTTTTCATCTTCTTCTGTCCACTCCACCCAAACCAGCATACCGTCCTCAGAAATTGCCAGGGGTACTTTGCGAGCAAAATCCAACGTTGTCACGGGCACGTTTTTCCAGGCGGATTCGGACAGATACTTCACCCCTTCTGAATTCACAAAATCGCTTACGCCTCCGGAAGAGGCTTCTTCTGTGGCTTTTTGGAGGGAAGGCGAATCACTCGCCTTCCCATCACACCCGGAAGCGCATAAAATGATTACTATTGATAACAATAGCACTTGTATTTTTATATGCATCCTTGTTTTTACCATATGATACCTCTGCTAATTGTGCTTTCGTCGGCAGTATATCCGCGATTAGCTACCCAGTGACCTATGATTTGTTCGGAAAGGTAATCACCAGGTCTCTGACAGTTCCTTCCGAAATTTTATATTATATACTCTTTCGAAATATTCTATAGCATATTTCATATTATCACGAAACTTTTTCATCGACTGATAAAACAGTTCAAAATCGTTCGGGCAGTTATTGTAAATAATACCAGATGAATCTTGTTTATTTACATTATTAAGGAAGTTGTTGCAGGTATCGATCATAGAATTAATTACTTTTAATGATTCTGTGCTAATTTTAATATCCCTATTAATTTCGACCAACGATGATTTTATTTCAAGAACGGAAGTAATACACCATTCTTTCCTTTCCATTTCGCTTGGATCATACAGAACTCTTTTTGACTCTAAATATGTAAACAAAAATTGAATTCTATCTTTTTCGTTTATGTTATTGTCCCATGATAATCCACCGAATGGTAAAGCTATACCTTTTAATACCATTATTATTTCTCCTTTCGTTCATCGTACCTTTAGCCAGATAATACCATTTTTGCATAGAGAAGTAAATACAAAGACAGACAACGAAAGCCATGCAATGCATGGCTCTTTTGATATGGCGACTTGTCGCCAATAGGGGGCAGAGCCCCTTTGGAAAGTGCGTCAGCACTTTGTCCGCGATTCGAGCATCATTAATAATAACGATCAAATCCCAAGACTTCCTGATTAAGAGTTAGAAAGTTCATTATTCGAGCCTGTGACCTTCTCATTCGTAGGTAATTGGCTAATAGGTTGAATATTGTAAAATATTCGAGTAATATGAGAATAAAAAGGAGGTGATATAATGAGTGTTAATAATTGTATATCATTTATTGGTATTATATTTGATATTATTGGTGCATGGTATTTAGCAAAAGGCTCAACAACAAAATCAGTAGAAGAGATACGAACAGAAAAATCATTATATAATTTATTTACTAAATCGTTATCTGCTGATATTGAAATAAAGCAAAAATCGGAATCTTTAGTAGGATTTTTAATATTAGTGCTTGGATTTTTATTACAAGGTGTTTCTTATATAATTGTTAATATTATGAATTGGAATACATTTTATGGAGTATTGATAATTTCGGTAATAATTTTAATGGTTATTTTAAAATACGGAAAATTCGTTGATAGAATATTATTAAAAAGATCAGTAAAATATTATATAGAAAAAGAATCAAGAGGAAAATCAGATTATCGCTTTAGTATAAATGAAATAAATAGATATTTAATAATTTTTAAAAATGGATACAAGGATCAAAAAGAAGTATTAATAAAATTATTTGAAGATACTCAAAAATTGTCTGGTGAAGAAAAAACGCATGCTGAAATAGAATATAAAAAAGTAACAGAACAATTATGGGAAGATTTGAATATTGAATTAAAAGAAACATTTGTTGAGAAAAAATTATTTCCTAAAAAATTGTTTTACTAATTATAAACTATCCCTAAATACCTTTTTTGAATGGAGAAACAAATGAAGTTTGTTGACATTGAAAAATATTGGGGGACTGTGAAATAATCTCTGTAAATTAGCTTTCTATGATAATGATAGGGCTTGCAAGCTTTTGGTTTAAAGGCATGCAAGTCTTTGTAACAATATAATACTACGGTTTGTAATTGTCAATAGTGCCATCTTAGAGGCGCTGTTTTTTGTGTGGATATCTTTTTACTTTTGAAATAGAACCGTATTACTACTTTAATCATAAAATATTGAAAAGGAGGTGCAGAATGTGATTTATAAAAATGAAGTTCAAACCCCTGCGCAAACCCCTGCGCTCCCCCCTTATATAACTGGGCAAATTAATTTTATATTTAGAGCAAGATTGCTCTGGAGAGATTTGGCATCTTGGTTAAGATCATATAAAGTTAGTCTCTATGGCGGTGTTGGAAATACGGATGAATTAAGTCAACGCTTATTACGGTTACCTATAGAATACGGAAGTATTTTTAGAGTATTTTTCGGTGATCAAAACACAGAACAGTTTATGTATTTATTAACTCAATATATAGCCATTCTCCAATCCTTGTTTATTGCACAAATTAATAATGATGTTGATGCAATAAATAATCTTACACAGCAAGCATATCAAAATATAAATAGTACGGCAGCCCTTTTGGCAAGTATTAATCCATATTGGTCACAAAGTGAGTGGGTAACGTTGTTGAACTCATTCACAAGTATGCAAATTGACGAAGCAACGACATTCTTAACGAAGGACTATACAAGAAATATTGATATATTTGATAGAATACTGGCTCTCACTAATATTATTGGGGATTATTTTTCGGAAGGCTTAACCAATTATTTTATTCTTAGCCAGCAACAGCAAACAACTTAATTCTTGTTGGAAAAATGAAATGTCCAAGAGGAATAAAACTTTAGTCTAATCTAGGACTAGCATGCTCATGTTTATGAAGCATGCTAGCCTTTCCAACAAAATTATATACGGGTTCTAAATGGTAATGGCGTCATCGGTAATGGCGCTGATTTTTTGTGCGGGTTCTTTTCAGAGCCGACCATCGTACATGATCGAAAACTCGCCTCGCACTTTGCCCCAGTTTCAAATTGGCATTGTCCATCTCTTTGTTGCTTCAAAAGTAGCTAGATAAAGTGCTTTTAGTAGGGCAGTATCGTTTGGAAATACACTGCGCTGCCGGTTAAGCTTCCGGTAGGAGCAGTTCAGGCTTTCGATGGCATTGGTAGTATAAATAACTTTTCTGGTCTCTGCTGAGAATTTGAAGATTGGGCTGATGCAGTCCCAGTTGGCAGACCAGCTTTTCATAGCATTTGGGTAGTGGGAGTTCCATTTCTCTGTGACAGCCAGCATTCGTTCTTGACCAGTCTCTTCATTCGGAGCCTGGTAAATAGTTTTCAGATCCGTTGCAAACTGCTTCTTGTCCTTATCGGCCACATATTTCAAGGTGTTGCGTACCTGGTGAACGATGCAACGTTGATACTCTGTATTCGGGAATGCCGCAGAGATTGCCTCCTTGATACCGGAAAGCCCATCTGCGCAAAGCAGGAGGATGTCTTTGACACCTCGGTTCTTAAGACCGTTAAGAACTCCGAGCCAGAACTTAGCGCTTTCATTTTCACCGATCTGAATGGTCAGGACTTCCTTGTACCCGTCCGAATTGACTCCAATCGCTACGTATGCGATATGATCGTCACGGACCGAGAAATGGACAGCGTCGATGAAGACCACAGGATAGACTTCGCTGAGCGGGCGGTTCTGCCAATCCTCAATTTCGGGCAGGAGTCGGTTGGTGATATCGGAGATCATGCCTTCACTGACTTCAAATCCGTAGATGTCCTCGACTTGGGCAGATATCTGTCGTGTGGTCAATCCTCTGGCATACATGGCTATGATCTTGTCGTCGATGTGAGAGATATCCTTCTGCCGCTTTTTTACTACCTGCGGTTCAAAGGAGGAATCCCGATCCTGTGGAACATCAACCTCCATTTCTCCATACTTGCTTTGAACCGATTTCTGCTTGTGACCATTCCGAGCATTGGAATTTCCGGAACGCTCGTATGGCTTGTCGCCAAGATGATTGTCCATTTCCGCTTCCATCATGGATTGAATGGTGCCGCCGAGAAGATCCTTAAGTGCTTCCTGAATATCTTCCGCTGACTGAATATCGTATTCTTGCAGCAGGGCGGCAATAATGTTTTTCTTTCCCTCTGTGAGGGGATGTTTTCGAGCCATAAAAATAGCCTCCTATGAATTTTATTTTATCATAGAAAGCTATTGATTCTTTAATTTACAGACTTTTTTTCACAGGCCCAATTTAAATATTTCATCCGAGTTCAGAATTTCTACGACGGTGAAATTTGAAAATGGAATAATTAATCGTAAGTTAATTAATGATCGTACTTTCATTAATAAAACAAGTCCGGCAAGTATGATTTAATAAGATTACTATTCCCTAAACGCCCCTTTTCGGATAATAAGGCACCCCCGCTTCGTGATACTACAGCATTGTTCTAGCCCCAGTTTACGCCACGTTTCCAGCTTTTTCAACATGAAATATGATTATTATCCGGCTACCCTATCCAGAGTATATCGCCATTAGACTATGCAGGCTGGTATTAGCCATTTAAAAAGGACTTAAGCCCTTCAGCTTAAGTCCTTCCTTTTTCCTCTCCTACATCCAGTCATTTCACCATATACGCCTCATAGCATACCGTCTCCCAGTCCTTAATCCCCGCCACGGCAAAACAGCATTTCCCGTTGAGCCAGCCGTACTTGCTGCTGCCCGTATCAAACGTCAGGTTAAATCGGTAGTAGTACTCCGCAGCCGGGACAGACTCTCCTCCAATCAATCGTTTTTCCAGCGCCGGGTCAAGAAACAGCGTCCCTTCCGAGGACATAAAAATGTTTTCCCCGTCATCCGTCTTGAGCAGCAGTTTCATCTGTATGTCGTTCCGGTCGGGCGGTCTCGTCAGCGTATAGCCGGCTCCGACGCATTCCACCATGCCGCTGAGTTTCTCGCCTTCGAAGAACCCTCCTGCAGTGGGAGATATGAGGAGCTCATTTTGAAAGGCGTCATTGATTAGAATATCTTCTTGCTGTTTTATTTCCGCATAAAATAAATACTCCGTTTCCGCCTTCGGCAGTTTCATCTTTTCCGTGTCCACAATGGCCCCCCTTTATAACTTGCCCCTGATCAGCTTACCCTCGAACAGGACCGCTTCTATGTTGATTTCGCTGAGTTGTTCGGGCGGCACATGGTACGGGTCATCGGATACGATAAGCAGATTCGCTGTTTTACCGGCCTCAAGAGATCCCATCTCGTTTTCCACGTGCATCTGTCTTGCTCCGTTGATAGTATAGCCTTTTATCAAATCATCGACGCTGAGCTTTGCGGACTCAGTCGGTCTGACGCTTCCGGGATATTTATCAGGATCAAGCGGGAATTCCGGGTCCACTCTTGTGGTGGCCACCTGCATGCTGAAGAACGGGTTCGCCCTGTGGAGTTCATAATTTGTCACAACGTCGCTGGAAAATGCCACGAGTGCTCCGCTCCTGATGATGGGATTAAACTGATACATCCCGTTCCATTTTTCGATTCCGAAAAACTCCTGCGCCTCTTCACCGAAATATCCTCCGGACCAGTGACAGCTCCAATTGATCGTAATTCCCAGTTTGGCCGGTCTTTCCATATCCGCCGGATCGATGAGCTCACAGTGTGCGAAAGTGATTTCGATCTTCCATGGTTCTCCGTTATCCTCGGCCTCTTCGCGCGCCGCTTCCACCGCATCACAGCCGGTACGGAACGCGCGGTCCCCAACCATGTGGATATGTACGTCGAGTCCTTCTCTGTTGCACAGGAGGAAGCATTTTTTCAGTTCCTCCGTCTCCATCTTGATCTCACCGTAGTTTTTACCGCTGGGATCATTGAGATGAGGCGTAAGCATTGCACTGTTGCCGCCTTCGTTTGTGCCGTCCAAAAACAATTTCATGGTACTAAATTTAATATGTCTGCTGCTGAATTTTTCCGCATAGCGTCTCAGGTCGGCGATTTTTTCAGGCAGATCCGCATAGCTCCAGAAACGCACCATTCCGTCGTAATAAACGTTGAGCTTTCCTGCCTGATCCAGTTGATAGATGGATTCAATCTGTTCTTCGCTTTCAATGAAGCCGTCGCACATCGCCGTTATCCCATTATCGCTCAGGAAGGAGAAAAAGGGCTCCAGGACTTCCGGCGTCAGATCCATTCGCAATTCTCCGCCGATATATTCGCCTATCGCATCCAAAAAATGCATGTGGACCAGCTCCTTGCCCCAGCCGGTGGGTTCGCCGTTCTCGTCGCGAACGAACATCTCAAGCCCCGGAGTCGGATCGGGAGTATCCTTGGTAATTCCCATGGCCTCAAGCATTTTTGAGTTATACCAGTGCAGATGTTCCCCGAAATCCTGGCACATGCAGGGCCGGTCCGATACGGCCGAATCCAGCAGCTGCTTTGTCGGGCCCTTCGTGCCGAACATGCTGGTCGGATAGTATTCAAAGTACAGGAAGGGTTCTTCCTCCTTCGGGTGCTCTTCCGCATATTTTCGGACAAAGTCAAGCAGTACCTCCGGGTCTTCGGTCCAGGGGAGTCGGATATGCCATCCGCTTTCCGCGCACATGCCGGGGTGGATGTGGCTGTCTATGATTCCCGGGAGGATCACCTTGCCCTTCATATCCCGTATTTCAGCAGAATCGCCCGCGTATTTTCCCCATTCCGCTTCCTCGTCGCTGCCGACGAACAGGATCTTATCCCCGTCAATGACGATCGCTTCCGCCGCGGGGCGTTGTTCATCCAATGTATATATTTTTGCATTCCGCAATACTGTTGCCATTTCGTGCCTCCTCTTGCCTCATCGGTGAAATAATTACTCGCCCAACGTCATCTCTGGCGGAAGCTCCTTGAAGAATTTTGTCTTGAAGGCCAGGTATACGAGTCCGATCGCCATCCAGACCAGGCCAAGCACTTTCGCTGATGAATCCATGTAGACAAATACGACGACCAGAGTCCCCATGCCGATGATCGGCGCAATAAGATACTTGCAGATATCGAATCCTTTTCGTTTATTCAGCTTGATATAGTAATGGAATATCACAGAAAGATTGACCATGAAGAACCCGCATACAGCGCCGAATGCAATAAGCGAAGCCGCACCGAATACATTGTCGGAATAAAAGATGGCGGTAAGCGCGATCACCGTTGTAAGTACGATATTGTTGACGGGAGTCTTGAATCGTTTTGACAGGTGGCCAAAGAATTTTTTCGGAAGGATGTTGTCTCTTCCCATGCCGTACAGGATACGGGAAACGGCACCCATGCCAGCCATGGCGCATACGAAGCTTCCGCAGTTGTCAACGACGAAGAATATATTTCCGATCCATGGATGGATCCTCGGGAAAAGCTCAAAGATTCCGGAGTTGGGATCTTCGATCTCCTGGTAAGCATTCGGCCAGGCGATCTGCGAAAAGTATGCTATGACCACAAACAAGACGCCCGCGCCGATCACGACGCCTATGATCGCCTTACCCATGACCTTTTCGGGGTTTTTCGTCTCTTCGGCAAGGGTCGTTACCGCGTCGAATCCGAGAAAAGACGCGCACAGCACTGCCGATGCGGCCAGTACGTTTTTCGTTTCATACGTTTCCGGGTTGAAAAAAGCCTTCCCTTCCAGCAGAGTACCCGACCCTCCGCCGTCCAGCACATATTTTATAACCATTATGACGAAAAGCGCCATGAAAGAAATCGCCGCGCACGTGATGATCGTGTCGATGATGCTTGCCGTCTTGATTCCGACGATGTTGATGATCATTCCGAGCAGCGCGACAACCACCACGGTAGCCCACACGGGAATAATCGGGAAGAAAGTATTGACATAAACGCCCAGCAGCAGATAGCAGATCATCGGCACCAGCATGTAGTCCAGGAGCATCATCCATCCGGTCATGAAACCGACATGCGGCTGTACCGATTTGTTCACGTAAGTATACGCCGATCCCGCTGAAGGATAGGCTTTCACCATCTGTGTATAGCTTAATGCGGTAAATGTCATGACCACGGTAGTCAGGGCCAAAGCAAGGGCATACATGCCGCCGGTGCTCGGCGTGAAGAGACCGTAATAGTTGAAGACGACGGTCGGAGCCAGATAAGCAAGGCCGAACATGATAACCAGCGGCAGCGAAAGCGAGCGCTTGAGTACGGTCTCCTGATTCTGAATCGATTCACTCATAGTTAACCTCCCAACATAAGAAAAAAATATAAATTCTAATGTCAGAATACTTGGAATGCGGCTTCAATTGCAATGCTGATTTATGGTTGTTTTCAGAGAAAAAAACACGAAATCAGCAATAAAGAAACACATTCATATAATGATGCAGCATGAGATTGTCCAGCTCGTTATAGGCGTCGCGGATCTTCAGTTCTTTTTCAAGACAGGGGCTTGTCATTTTATCGGTGTAGCTTTTTCGGAATTGCCGGGGCGTACAGTGATACCACTCCTTGAACACATCATAATAATATTTCGGATCAGAAAAGCCGCATGCCTCAGAAATGTCTGTGATGTTCATATCCGTGGAAAGCAGCAGTTTTTCCGACCGGTATGCTCTCATATATCCGAGACATTTTTCGAATCCGATATTGAACTTTCTCATAAATTCTGAAATATATGACTTGGTAAGATGAAACTCTTCTGAAAGGGTACCCAGGGTCAACTTGTCCGTGCAATGAAGCTGCATATAATGCGTAATATTATGGTGGCGTTCCATCAGCTCCGGCTTGAGGATCAGCGTCGGGTAATAGAAAAAGACGATATCAAAGCGGTCGATAAAGAGGTCGACGATTTTTTCCGCACTGGAAATGATTACTTTCTTGAAATCTCTGCGGTCTTTGTCGTTGTTTCCTATGTAAAACAGCAGCGCGATCAGGATACCTTTCAGGCGGTCATGGCAGAGTCTTTTTGGAGTGGTGCTGTCCTGTGTATACTCGCATACGGTCAGCAGACTGGTGATAAAGGGGTAACGTTCTTTAAACCAGGTCAGGTCGATATAAAAGGACACGCAGATATCGTCTTTCCCGGCATAAAGGTAATGTGCATCCTTATCCACGCTGATGAATTCGCCTTCATGCAGCTTGAATTGTTCATATTCGTAACTGAATTTAACGCTTCCCTTGAGGCAGAAAATGATCTCAATGAGATCTTCGTGCATGTGGGGCGGGACAAATTCTATCTCACGTATTTTCAGTCCGAGCGGCGTCCCTTCGATCCAGGGTATTGTTTCCTGATACATAGGCGGCCTCCTGCTATTCCTCCCATTGTTCGAGCATTTTCTTCATCCACTGGTGAACATCCATAGCATAAGCCTTCTGAAGATGTTCTCTGGTCAGTACCTCGCCAGCAGATCCTGAAGCCAGGATCTTCCCGTTGTCAAGCAGCAGAGCATGCGTTCCGTATGCTTTTGCCAGACTCAAGTCATGAACGACGGAGATCACAGCGCGTCCCGGATGATCGATCCAATCCTTGACCAATTCAAAAACCTGTTTCTGATAAATCAGATCCAAATGGTTTGTAGGCTCGTCCAGAATCAGCAAACGCGGATCCTGCGCGAAAAGCTGCGCCAGAAAGGTTCGCTGAAGCTCTCCTCCGGAAAGTGTAAGCACGGATTGATTCCTGATGGATAAGACGCCTGTCTGCTCCATAGCTTCTATGATCTTTGAATTGCTTTCCTCATCCAGCCTTGAAAACAGACTGGGAGCATAAGAATATCTGCCCAGCTTCACGACCTCTTCAACGGTAAAAGAGTATCCCACAAAGTGATACTGCATCAGCACGCCTAATAGCTTTGCACGATCCACGGGTTTGCATTCTGCGATATCGACTCCGTCATATAGTATACTGCCGGTATACGGAACTCCCTGAGAAATCGCATTCACGATCGTGCTTTTTCCGGCCCCGTTCGGGCCGACGATCATGAGCCACTGATTTTCCTCTACCGGAAAGCTGACTGCGTCTACAATACTGCTGCCGCCTATTTTAACGGTCAGATTCTTTACCTCCAGCATCGATTATCTTCCCTTTCTTTTGAAATAGAAAATATAAACAAAAACAATGGAGCCTACAAATGATGTGATGACTCCTATGGGAAGCTCCAGGGGACTCAGCGCCACGCGGCTGATCAAATCGGCAAGCATGAGAAACACCGCGCCGGAGAACAATGATGCAGGAAGCAGCCTTTTGTGATTAGGCCCTACCAGCATTCGAGTGATATGAGGAATCACCAGCCCCACAAATCCAATACTTCCCGCAACGGAGACACCGACGCCGATCAGTCCTGCGACTGCGATAAGAATCATAAATTTGACCTTTTTGACATTGACCCCGATATGCCGGGCGTTATTCTCGCCGATCGCAAAGGCATTCAGTTCCTGGGCGTGGGACAGGATCACCGTGCCGAACAGCAGCAAGGCTGAAAGCAGCAGCAGGGCATTGCTGTAACTGCTTCCCGCCATGGATCCCATGGTCCAGAATACGATGGTTTTTACTTTTTCCCCTGCAAACGTAGTGATAAAACTGACGATGCTGTTTGAGAACATCGAAAAGATTACGCCGATCAGGATGATCGTGTAGGTGGAGAGCGAAAAATCAAGCTTGTAGGCAAGAGTAAGAATTAAAACCAGTGATAAGAATGCAAATGTCATGGCCATTGCAACAGTACCGATCCCCGACACGATCGCCGTATTGGCGCCAAGGGCGATTGCAAGAACAGCTCCCAAAGCGGCTCCGGATGAGACGCCTATTGTTGTTCCGTCTGCCAGCGGGTTCTGAAGGAGCCCCTGCATGGCAGCTCCGCAAAGCGCCAAAGCGGCGCCCTCCAATGCAACGCAGATCACTCGCGGCAAACGGACAAACAGGATCACAGAATCGGAAACGCCGCCGTCCTCCGCAGGAAGCTTATGTATTGAGCGCAGCATCGCAGAAAGAGTGTCTCCAAGAGGGATGTTCACGCTCCCGATGCATATGCACAGAAAAAAGACAGCAATCGCAGCTGCGCCGAATATAAAATATTCTGTTTTACTGAAGCTGTCTTTTTTATATTTCATCATATTATTGTCCGGATTGTCCGCATACAAAGGAGTAGAAATCTTTGGCCGCCTTGGCGATCCTCGGGCCGGGTCTTGTTATCTCGTCGGAATCAGCGATATAAACCGCATCGTTTTTCACTGCCTTTAGATTCTGCCAGCCTTTTCTGCTCATTATTTCCTGTTTGTGACCCAGTTCCGACCCATAACTCATCGGCACCGCCACAATATAATCCGGATCCCGCTCAAGGACCTGCTCCTGGGATACCTGTCCCCAGCCGCTGACGTCAGAAAAAGCATTTTCCAATCCTGCCATTTTCGCGATCTCATCCATAAAAGTATTGGTTCCCGCTGCCCAGAGCCCGTATTCCAATGGAGAAACCTCAAAGTAGACGGTCTTCTTTCCCTCCGCGCTGTTTATCGGGGTGATCTGATCAAAGGTGCCGTGCATTTCAGCGATAAGGTCTTTTGCTTCATCGTTTTTCCCCACCGCTTTTCCGATGATCTCAATGGCCACATAAATATCATCTATCTTTTGCGCGTCAGTGATCAGAACCTGGATCCCTGCATTTTTTATTGCATCGATCTGCTGCTGGGTCTGGTCCATGTTGCCCATGATGACCAGCTGAGGTTGCAATGCGATGATCTGTTCCACATTGGTATCGCTGCCCGACTTAACTGCTCTCACATCAAGGATCTGTTCCGGGAAATCGCAGTATTCGCCTCGTCCTACAAGCGCATCTCCTGCGTTCAGAGCATAAAGGATCTCACAATCCGATGCCGTTAGCCCGACAATTCGATCTGCTGGTTTTTCCAGAACAATCTTTTGTCCGGTCATATCTGTTATTTCAATTCCCTCGGCGCTTTCGGCCGAAGGACTGTTTCCTTTCGCGCATCCGGAGAATATCAATACCGTTGCTAAAATCAATGCAAGTATATAATGCCTTTTCAAAAAGTTCCTCATCATCCCACTCCGTAATTTCCAGTTTTCGCTGCGTAAAGTCCGCATGAAAGATTTTATCACGAAAACATCTAATTTTCAATGAAGGGTTTGACGTCGTGCTCGTAAAATGAAACTGCAATTATCCAGCATTATTATTTGTAGGTACCCATTAATAAAGGAAAACATAAAATAGCAATAAAGGTCATGGGGTAAATTTTAATAATGATGAGGATCAAGATAAAATGGTATTTATAAATAGAGCGAATGAACCAACCGTTACAATAGGACAAATGAATTTATTGTTTAATATAAGAAGTCTTTGGAGAGATCTGGCGACTTGGTCAAGAGCCTACATGGTTAACAGGACGGCCGGATTGCCAATATCCAATGAAGTTTTTAACCGCTGGTATAGGATTCCGACTGAATTTGGGAGTCTTTTGCAATATTTCATAGGACGTGATAATGCAGCTAGATTTGTTCAGCTATTATCGCAACAAATTGTGCTATTTCGGTCTATATTAGAGGCTCAATTATCAGGTGATCAAAACTTGGTAAATCAATTAGTTCAGCAAACATATGAACTTGCAGATGAACGGGCCGCTTTCATGAATTCGGTCAGTCCTTTTTGGGATGAAACCGAATTTAGAAATCTGTTGTATATGTTTCTCCAATATAATCTCGAAGAAATGACAGCAATATTATCCAAGGACTACACTAAAGATATAGATATTTATGATAGAATTATTCATCATGCTGATAATATCGGGGATTATTTCACACAAGGTTTAATAAATTATCTTACTTATGGTCGACAGTAAAACATAAATCCATAAGGATAATATATTGATGGTAACTGGGAAAGGAGCAAGTAGCATGGTTGTTAAAAACAGATTGCAGGAAGATCTGGTTACCTATGGTCAAATGAACTTGATTTTTCAATCCAGGATCTTATGGAGAGACCTGGTAATATGGAGTAGAATATACCTGGATAGCAGAATTGCAGGTATTGGCACATTAGAGGATGTATATAACCGTATTTACCGTATTCCTTTAGATTTCGGGAACATAATCAGATTAATTTTTGGGAATCAGGCGGCGGAAGTAATTATTCAACAATTATCATATAACGTGATATTATATCGGCAATTGGTTGAAGCCATGTTGGCAGGGAACAACGAAGCAGCAAATACAATAACGCAAGCATTATATAAAAATGCGGATGAAAGGGCAAAATTTCTTGCTTCAATTAATCCGTTCTGGGACGAAACGCAATGGCGAAACCTGATTTATACTTTTTATAATTTTTCTTTTCAGGAAATTGTTTCGATACTGACGAACGATCCAAATAATGTTGATCTTTATGATCGATATTTGCAGTTTACCGACACGATAGGCGATTATTTTGCGCAGGGCCTGTTTGATTATATCACACAAAACAAACAGAGATAGTGTATATCGCCTTTAAACTATGCTCGTTATAGTTGCAGATCTTTATCTCACTGCCACTGCCATTTCCGACCCATTTTCCCACTCGTAATGGGAATTTTTTTAGTACAGACTGTCTCAAAAACATCTCATGATTCAACGGAACTTTTTTGGAAATATATAAGTCATAGAATTATACTAATCAACGAGGTGATAAGAAATGAAACTTAAACTTAAAATGATCACATTAACAACAGCACTGATATTATCCATGACCGGTCAGTGTTTTGCGGCGGCAACAAATCCCTTTACGGATATCGATGCCGCAAAGTCAAAGGATAAGATCATCGAACTCTACGACAAAGGCGTTATTAAAGGAACCGGGAACGGATTATTCAATCCCGACGGAACCATAACTGCCGCGCAGGGAGTACAGATGATCGTCAACGCGTTCGATATCAGTCTCGCGGCCATCGATTTCATTAAGGCCCCACAGGCAACGGACTGGTTCAAAAAAGCCAATGACAATGCCTGGTATGCAGACGCACTGATCAGAGCGGGCGCTAACAACATCGGATTGCCGGCCGATCTGGATCCAAATGCAAAGTGGACCAAAGAAGACTTTACATATTATTTGGTCACGGCAATGGAAGCTCATTATAATATGCCTATGATCAATATGATGTATATCGAAACTGCGGACGAATCCGATATAACGATCGGGTATCAGGGCGCTATCCAAAGAAGCATGAAATACAATATCACATCACTGGATCAGGAAAGAAAATTCTTCCCCAAAAAACAGCTTACCAGAGCCGAAGCGGCCGAAATGATTTATAACGGCCGGACGTTAGTCACAGAAATGAATCTGGAAGTTAAATAAAGCCGCAGCCAAACAAAACCGTATCGATCGATACGGTTTTTTTCTGAGAATTACCCGCGCGATTTCCCCTGATTCGCAGGCGTCGGCGGAACCGGAGTATCCGGCTGCGGCGGTGCGCCTTGATACGTTATATAATTATACAAGCCGGTCATAAAGTAATCTCCCAGCACATCAGAATAGTTCAAAAGAGTATTGAATATATTGATACTTTGCTCATAATCGCCAGTCAGAAATGCCCTTATTTCTTCAATGTTAAGGTTTAAAAATTCATAGATTAAACTTCTCCATTGATTTTGATCCCAAAACGGATTATTTATATTAAGGAACCTCGCGGTTTCATCGGCTATCTGAAACAGGCTGGCATACTCCTTATTTGCGGCATCCACATCATTATTCACCAGGGCCTCAATATAGTCTCTCAATACAATAATTTGATTTGATAAAAGCTGTGCATATTGATTGCCGACATCATCCCCAAAAATAAATTTCATTAGATTTCCAAATTCCGCAGGTATGTCATACACTCGGGAAAATACTGCTTGGTAGTAATTCCCGAGAATGAATCTGCCAACTAAGTATGCGCTGATCCAGGTTGTCATATCACGCCAAAGAGTTCTTAGCCGAAACAATAAATTCATTTGTGCCAACGTGACCGTTTGTATTCTCCTATTAATATATATCATTTCTTTTTACCTCAATTACATATTACTTATTATTAAAATATTTCAGCATCCGCGGAATGTGATATATTAATTAATATAAATTATTATTAAGAGGAGTTTTTGATGATCCGCGCTTCTCTTCTTCACCAACCCCGGTACTAACAACCCTTTTTCCATCATATCCTTATAAAAACAATAGGAAGGGGTGTAAGGTTTGCTGGAAAAAGTAAAAGTCGGTTTGCGGCCTGTCGTAACCGGGCTGAATATGCCCACCGTTATGAAAACAGCCGTGCTTCCGGGGGACTCGACCGAAAGACTGTTTATCGCGACTCAGGTTGGAGAAATCTTTTATACGGGAGACAGGGTTGTAGAGAATTTTTTAGATATCCGTCATCGGATCCTAAGGCTGGGCGCCTCCGGAGGCGGCTATGATGAACGGGGATTACTGGGACTGGCGTTTCACCCCGGATTCCGGTTCAACGGGTTGTTTTATCTTCATTTTTCCCTGGTGGGAACGCAGGGGCCGGGAGCCCTTCCCGGATCGTTCAGGCCGGATCCTTGTGAGCCCGAAACTCTGAACATGAAATGGGTCAACAGAGAAGCACAATACGACCATATCGATACCGTTGAAGAATGGGTGTTCCAGCCAAACAGCCTGCCTGAAAAACGCAGGACCTTGCTGAATATTAAAAGACCGTTTATGAATCACAATGGCTTCAACAGCCTGAACTTTTCCCCCGAAACAGGAAGGCTGGTGTTAACGACCGGGGATGGCGGGTCCGGCTATGATCCGTTTAACTTAAGCCAGGATGATATGGAGATCGCCGGCAAGATCATTGAGATCGACGTGGCCAGGAATACCTCATTCGACAATCCGCCTGCCGCAACGCGCTTTCACGAGCTGCCGCCGGCCTTGCAGGAAACGCTTACGGTCATTGCCAAAGGGGTGCGCAATATACCCGGCATTTCATATCAAAGATCCAATAATCGATATACCAAATATGTGGGTAATGTCGGACAGGATCTGGTGGAGTCGGTTTTTTCCTTTGAGGAAGGCTTTGTAAACCTTGGGTGGCGGGGATGGGAAGGCGTCCTTCCAACCATGATTATAAGAGACTGCCCTTCAGATCAGGCCTCGGATGAGAAAACAACAGCGTATTACGATGAGGCGATCCTGACTTCCGTCACGCGGCTCCAGCCTTTGACCAGTTATTATCATCAGGATCCCCGGCCCGATAAGTTTTCCGGTACCGCGCTTACAGGAGTCCAGCCTTACTCGGGAGACGGGATCCCGGGTTTAACGGGAAACGTGGTATTCACCGATCTTTTGCAGGATGAGGAACCCGGCTCTTTCTTCAGAAGAGGGGTCCTGGCTTATACCACAAAAAGAACGGATTGTAAGCTAAATGATTTTAGTGTGATAGAGACCGATTATGATTTTGGGGCTCGATCCGCTTATTATGTCGGGCTGGGAGCTAATATGGATCAAACCAGGTTGTACTTGGGGGTATATAGCTCTATGAAGGTGACGGATTTTAACCAGGGCACCGTTTTCGAGATCGTAAGATGATACAAACTAACCCAAATACAAACAAGAGTAGTTTTATTGAACTACTCTTGCTTTACGTTACTTTCCTTGATGCAGCAAAAAATTAAACGCACCTTGCTCATAATAGTCGCTTGCGTATTCGGCCTGATCCAATATCGTGCTGAATATATGCAGGTTTTGAGCATAATTGTCCGTCAAAAAAGTGTTGAATTCGTCGATCGTACTTCGTATGTTCGTGTATAATATGGCCCGCCACTGATCCTGGGACCAGTAAGGATTGATGGATGCAAGAAATGCCGCTCTTTCATCGGCATTCTTGTACAGTTCCTGCACAACGGTATTCGCTTCATCGGTATTCCCTTCCGACAAGGCGGTGATCAGGGCATTGATCAGTTCAATATGCCGGTTCAGCAGATTCGTATCCCTGGAAATATATTCGCTTCCAAATATGCTTATCAATCCGGCGATGTATTTGTCCGGTACCTGCTTTAATCTGGCGAGCACGACATCTTCATTACCGACATTGAAATGTCTGCTCAGCATGTAAGCCCTGGTCCAATATGCAAGCTCAAACCAGAACATTCGAATATTGTAAATATTATTCACCTGCTCTTTTGTAAAGCATTCCCGATCCGCCTGTGACTGGCCGTCTGTGCACTGGCAGCCGGAAGCAACATAATCGTACAGGCCTTCCGCGAAGGCCTCCCCCATCGTACTGGTAAGTTCTGTTATCTGGTCATAGATTCTGGCACCCTCTTCGAAATTGCGGGAAGAAAATGCATTCGCTACTTCAATTGTATGCTGAAGATATACTTTTAGCAGGTTCCTCCATTCATCCTCATTTAAGAATGGGTTTATTGACGCGAGGAATTTTGCCCGGTCTTCTACGTTCTTCGTTAAATTGTTTACGTGCCGGTTCATTTCCTCCGTGTTTCCTGCAAGCTGTGCGGAAACGAGGTCTCTCAATTCGTATGTGTACTGGTTCACCAGCTGCGCATAATCATTGGCATTTCTCCGTCCAAAAACGATCCTCAGCATATCTCCGAAATCGTTGGCTTCCTGATACAGCCTCCCGAAGGCCTCTTCGGCCGTCCCAACTCCGAAATATCTGTCAATCAAGTAAATCCTTATCCAGAGCGAAAATCTGCGCCAAAACAGCCTGGCATTAAAAATCAATTCATTTGGCTGTATGTAATGCACTGTTCGTTAAATTTGCTTTCTCTGATCACGGTGTTATCTCCTTTTAATATGATAATTAGTATATTGGTAGACAAATGAGCGTGATACAGTTAAAATATATCTACTTGAAATAATCCGCCAAAGAAAATATAATAATAATATAAATTAAAGTAAATTTCCGCATAAGGGGGTAAATATATGTCATCCGAAGTAAAATTCCTGACTATCGAACAGGTGGCAGAAATGTTGCAGGTCACGAAAATGACGATCTATAACTTTCAGAAAAAAGGACTTCCGTTTATCAAGCTGGGCAAAAATGTGCGGTTTGACAAAGATGATGTGATCGAATGGGTCAACAGCAAAAAGGTGACTGCAGCGGAACAGGATAAATAAGGGGATAGCCCATGCATTTTTGGTCCGTCAATTTTTCTATTATCTATATCGTTGCGTTATTCAGCATCAGCTACTTCTTTGTGAGAAAAGCCGTACATTCTTATGAAGAATATAATTTGTGCGGGCGATCGCTTACCTTCGCCTATGTCATTATGACCTATCTGGGGACATGGGTAGGCGGCGGAAGCATCATAGGCCTCGTCGGCCTTTCCTATCTAAGCGGGTTGAGCACTTACTGGGTGCTGAGTATCCCGTATCTCATCGGATTTCCTTTCGCTCTGCTCTTTATCACCAGGATCCGTAAATTGCGACAGTACAGCATAGGAGACATGATGGCACTCCGATACCCCAAGTATCATGAGGCGGTCCGTATTCCCACGGCTGTTGCTATTATTGTCCGAAACGTGACCGTTATCGGTATGCAGTTCAGCGCCATTTCTTTTTTAGTGGTGTATGTCTTCGGCATAGACCGAAACCTCGCGATCCTGCTTATTTTTGTGATCATAACCAGCTATACGGCGGTCAGCGGACTTTGGGGGATCGTAGGAACTGATATCCTGCAGGGACTCATGCAGGCGACGGGGTTGATCCTGCTGCTGGTCCAGAGTTTAAAACTGAGCGGAGGCTGGGCTCACGCAAATCAATACTTTCAATCCATCAATCATTCCGAATATCTCAATTTGCTCGACGGCTCCAATTGGTGGAGCCAGATGGGCGTCTATATTTTGACCATCGGGCTGTTTTTCCTGATCGGCGATCAGGGCGACTGGCAGAAGCTCAATTCCTGCAAGAGCGACAAGGTGGCCTTTTGGGGATATTTGACGCCACTGTGCGCAGCGATGCTCTGGCTGTTGATCCCTGCTTATGTCGGGGTTTTCCAGAGAGTGACCGTACCCAGTGACGTGTCCTCGGAGGTTGCTACGTTCCAGATGATATTAAAGATGTTTTCGCCTTATGTGGGCTCTTTTGTCATCGTATGTTTGCTGGCAGCCGTTACCTCTTCAGCGGATTCATTTCTTTTGGCTTCCGGATTAACCTTTTCAAGGGATATCGTCAAGGGTTTTCTGAACAGGAATGCCGGCGACAGAGAGCTGATATTCTGGAACCGGTTTTTTGTTCTGATCGCGGGAGGGATCGGATTTGCTTTCGCGATCATTATTACGGACGTGGTCAAGCTCTGGATCACGGGGCTTGTGCTTAGCACTTCCATTTTATTGGTCCCCTATCTGTTTGCCTGGTTTTCCAGGCGGATGAATACGGAAGGAGTTCTTTCCGGGATGGCGGCGGGAGGAGTCATTTCGCTGGTATGGCTGCTGCTGGGGAGTCCCTTCGGGCTCCATCCGATCTGGATCGGGATCGGGGTCAATATGATATGCTGTATCCTTGTCAGTCTGCTGACTCAAAAGCCGCTTCAGGAAGAAGTGATCCAAACTTATTACTGGTCCCCCAACTTTAAAGGAATCAAAAATATTCCGTAATATTCTGATAATCCCCAAAGCCGTTTGATTTTCAATCAAACGGCTTTTTTATTGTTCGTTCTATTTTTGTTCTGTTCACAATTTTCTCAAAATTGCCTTGACGCTATATATAAATTATTGCATAATAAGATAAAATTAAATAAAGAAAAATATAAATAAACAAAGGGTGATAAAGATGGAATATAAAAGAGACGTTCTGAGCGTTGCTGTTGTGAATTTTAAACCGGCAACGGGAAACAAGAAAAACAACCTCCAAAGGATCGTTGACTTCTCAATCGCCGCTGCAAAGCGCGGCGCCGACTTGGTGCTGTTTCCCGAACTGGCCCTCACCGGATATGACTACTTCGTCAAAGAGAACATCAGCCTCAGCGAAAAGGCAGCCGCAGCCGAGACGATACAGGGGCCGTCCTGTGCCGAAATCGCTGAGACAGCTAAGAAATACGGTATTTATGTTGTGTTTGGAATGGGAGAAAAGTTAGAGGAAAACGCGGATATCATCTATAATTCCGCCGTCGCTATCGGACCGGACGGAGTCATCGGATCCTACCAGAAAATTCATCCCTTCGATTCGGAGAACAATTACTTTGCCAAAGGCGAAACTCCGTTTCTGTTCGACACTCCCTGGGGCCCAATTTCTGTGGGCATCTGCTACGATACCTATCAATTTCCCGAACTGATGCGGCACTATGTTTCAAAAGGTTCGAGACTTTATCTGAATCCGACCGCCGTGATCGAAGAGATCCCCAAGGAAGGCAGCAGACAAGCCTTTATCAATTATTACGCTCCGACTTTGGAATACGGCGTATTATGCAATACGATCTTTATCGCCAGCGCCAACCTGACGGGATATGACGACACCAATTATTTCGGAGGTGGAAGCGCTGTGATCGGACCTAAAATCACTCCTTTTTTCGAAACGGATGTGACCTATTATGCCGGAAATAAAGACAATGTCCAGGAAGGTATTTATCTCGCGACCGTCGATCTCTCCCTGGCAAAAAGACGTTTGATGGATGATACGGGCGCGGCGGGAGAGCCGGATTACAGGCCTAATCTCTATCGAAAATGGAGGTGATGTCGATCACAAAAGGAATCAGAGGCTAGATTTTAAAAGATTTATAAAGATGTGCAGACTGGAATTTATTAAAGTATGAGGAATTTAGGAGGAAATCTTAATGGAACAAATTCAAGGGCAAGGCTTTAAACGAACTCTGAAGGTATATCACTTAACTTTATTCGGTTTGGCTTATTTGACGCCGATGATCGTCTACGGTATTTATGGCGTTATTTCCACCACAACGCACGGCGTGGAGGCGGGAGCTTATGTAACCGCAATCGTGGCCATGTTATTCACCGCTCTCAGTTACTGCCACATGGTAAAAGCATATCCTGTCGCAGGTTCCGCTTATACATACACCCGCAAGGCGATCAGCCCCAAGCTTGGCTTTATGATCGGCTGGGCGGTATTGCTCGACTATATCTTCATCCCGATGGCGATCTGGCTGATTGGCGCCTCATTCTTCAATGCCGCTTTCCCAAGCATTCCGCCGTGGGTATGGGTCTTATTCTTTATTATTGTTACTACCTTGATCAATATCGTCGGAGTAAAAATCGGCGCCGACGTCAATGTTGCCATGGTGCTGATCCAGCTTCTGGTCATCTTTGCTTTTGTCGCTTTTACTATCAAGGCGATCCTGAACGGCGTGGGAGAAGGCACTTTAGTATCCATGAGTCCGTTCTACAATCCGGATGTGCCGTTCAACTTTGTTTTAGCCGGCGCAGCCATCGCATGTTACTCTTTCCTCGGATTTGACGCGGTTTCAACCTTCGTTGAGGAAGCCGTTGATCCGCTGAAAACGATCCCGAGAGCCATTATGCTGACCACGATCATCGGCGGAGTCATCTTCATTGCGGTAACCTATTTCACTCACCTTGCCCATCCGTCTTATGAATATAACGAAGTAGGCAACGCGGCGTTCGAAGTTGCAAAGCAAGTTGCTCCTGCGATCTTCGGAACGATCTTCCTGCTGGGTATGATCATCGCGCAGTTCGCCTCCGGTATTTCCGCTCAGGCCAGCGGCGCAAGACTGATGTACGCGATGGGACGCGACGGCGTCCTGCCTAAAAAAATATTCGGCGTGCTGAACAGCAGATTCAATACTCCTGTGACAAGCATCATCATCACCGGTATTATCGCGCTCCTCGCTTTAAAGCTTGATGTATCCACATCGACTTCCTTTATCAACTTCGGCGCGTTTTCCGCCTTCACCTTTGTTAATATTTCGGTAATCGCTCATTTCTTCATCAAGGAAAAGAAACGGTCGGCGAAGGAAACGGTCCTGTTCCTGATCTTCCCTCTGCTCGGAGCGCTTGCAGATTTTTATCTTCTGATCCATCTGGACAAATCGGCTCTGATCCTGGGCTGCAGCTGGGCGGCCGTCGGCTTCATCTACCTGATTTACCTGACGAAGGGCTTTAAGGTAGCTCCGCCGGATATGTCCATCGACGAATAAAAGAACAATAAAATAAAAAACATCTATTTAAACCCCGAATGTTGGATACAAAGTCTAACATTTGGGGTTTGTCATGTTATAATGAACGCACCATTATAATGCGGCGACGCAGCTTGTATGTTATAATGAACGCATCGATCTTTACAGCGTTGCTGCTATGTGGCGTTCATTGAATCATACTGCGACGCAGCTTGTATGTTATAATGAACGCATCGATCTTTACAGCGTTGCTGCTATGTGGCGTTCATTGAATCATACTGCGACGCAGCTTGTATGTTATAATGAACGCATCGATCTTTACAGCGTTGCTGCTATGTGGCGTTCATTGAATCATACTGCGACGCAGCTTGTATGTTATAATGAACGCATCGATCTTTACAGCGTTGCTGCTATGTGGCGTTCATTGAATCATACTGCGACGCAGCTTGTATGTTATAATGAACGCATCGATCTTTACAGCGTTGCTGCTATGTGGCGTTCATTGAATCATACTGCGACGCAGCTTGTATGATATAATGAAGTAATACTAAATTATTTGAGGTGCCGGATGGTTACACTGTACATGTATAAATTGTTTTTCTACTTTACTGTGGTCTGGCTGATCATCGGGATCATTATCGTCTGCTTTTTCATCGGAAAACATCTGCTTCAAAAGCGGACGGGAAAAGGAGATCAGCGGTGGCAATGATACCGGCTTCGATAATCGGCTACAGCATTTTGCTCAGCTTCGGCTTGGTCTTTATTTTTATCGCTCGAACTGCCAATAAGAGATATTCCCTGCATACCCTTGATGATTTTATCCTGGCGGGAAGATCCCTTCCTTTTGGTTACCTTTCGGCGGCCCTGTTTGTATCCTGGACCTGGACAACCAGCATCATCGGCTCAGCGGAGGCGGCCATGCAGTACGGTGTTTCAGGAGGGATCAATTACACCCTGTGGGCGAACCTGCCCTTCCTGCTGTTTATTCCTTTTGTAGTTAGACTGAAAAAAATCATGCCGGAAGCGGCGACCTTCACGGAGTTTATCGGAGAGCGCTTCAATCCGCTCTTAAAAGATATCTATTTTGTTTTTGCTTCTATTGTCGCGATGTACGTATTGATCGAGCAGGCAGCAGGCGTAGGGATGGTCTTTGAGGGCGTCTTTCAGATCCCGTTCAAACTGACTGTCTTCATCACCATTATGATCGTTACGGCTTACATTTCCATGGCCGGTATCCGCGGCGCCGTCTATAACGGGATCCTGCAGTTTATTCTGATCAATATTCTATTTTTGCTGATCATTACGGTTGTTTTTGAGAAGATTGACCTGAATCAGATCTACGAAGCGCTGAAGCATCGGGCTTACAGCCCTGAACAGGCAAATCCGGGAGAAATGCTGAGGATCAATTCTATGCAGGGGTTCAAATACGGCATGATCGCCTTGGTTGTTGCCATCGGGCAGATATTCCTGGATCAGGGCTGGTACTCCATGGCTTTGTCCGCAAAAAACACAAAAACCATGGTCTGGAGTCTGATCTTCGGCATTTTCATTCTCTGGATGCCGATCCCCCTGATCAGCGCTATCATCTTCGGTCACGGCTCGCTGTCACTGAACATGGGCGCTGCCGCGGCTTCCGCGACCTTCGACTGGCCTCTTTACTTTATGAATCATTTCAGCAATGTGAAATATGAGATGGTATTCGCCATTTTGATCTTTATCATCGGAACCGGAGCCAGCGCAAAATGCCTGATCGGATTGCAGGCTCTCTTTACCGTTGATTACTATAAGTCCAAAATAAAAAAGAACGCCGATACCAATGAAAAGATCCGCTTTGGGCGGATCATCATCGTGTGTCTCGGCATCCTGTGCGCGACGATCACCATCGCGCTCGAAGGGATCCCGCTGCTTCAGATCGATACCTTCTGCGGGATATTTTTCGCGGCTCCCTGCGGAGCGCTGATCGCCGGTATGTACTACAACCGGATCAACGGGCGGATCGCTTTGCTTTCCATCGTTTCGGGTTTGGTCGCCGGCTTCGGCACATGGCTTTTTAAGGAAAACGGCTGGTTTGTCGGAAGTATCCTCTCTCTGATCGTTCCGGTGGTCGTGATTCTTCTGGCCGCGCTGTTTGAGAAGGATCGTTTCAACTTTTACCGGCTCAGACAATACCGGGGTTAGCCTCCCGTTCAGGCTACTGCTCCAGGTCGTTATATTTCTCGCTTAAGACAATGATATCGATACGACGGTTTTTCGCCCGTCCCGCTTCCGTAGAATTGTCGGCCACCGGCCGGTACTCTCCGTAGCCCACGGCGATCAGCCTTTCCGGCGGGATACTGGTATGCTCGGTAAGCAGGCGGACCATATTGGCGGCTCTTGCCGCGGACAGGTCCCAATTGGAGCGGTACACCGTAGAGTTCATGGGAACGTTGTCCGTGTGCCCTTCGACACGTATGTAATTATTCATGACGCTGATGGTATTGGCAATTTCCAGCAAAGTCTTTTCTGTATCTTTTTTGAGCTCCGCGCTCCCCGGATCAAAAAAAATCGCATTATTTAAACTAATGACCAGTCCCCGCTCATCAATGCTTGTTTTTACGGAGGAGGTCAGATTATCTTTTTCCAGCTTAGCGTCCAGCTCGGCTTTCAACGCCTCCATCTTATCTTTCTCGCTCTTGATCTGCTGGATCGCGGCGCCGGTTGGCGTAGCGTCAGGCACCTTGACCGCCGACGCGGCGTTATAGCTTTGATTCATCATCTGATCGCTGAACTCAGCGGCCATTTGCTCCGATTTTGCTTTATCGATGTTGCTGACGGCAAAAAGAACGATGAATACTGCCAATAATAACGTCATCAGATCGGAATATGGGAGCAGCCACGCCTCGCCGCCCTCTTCTTCGTGCGGCTTATGTTTCTTTTTCTTTGACAACTGGATAGCCCCCTTATTCGCTCACGGATTCTTTCTTAGGATCCTTCTTCGTTTCTGTGTCCGTTCCGTCGGTTATTTTCGCCTGCTGTTTGGCAGACAGGGTGGCGAGCATCTTTTCCTTCAGCATAAAGGGAGCGTCGCCGTTTTGTATAGACACCAATCCAATAATGACCATTTCCCTGATCATTACTTCTTTTCCGCTTTTGACCTTCAATTTCTTGGCAAAGGGATTCCACCAGACGTAACCGGTGAAGATACCGAGGACCGTCGCGATAAAAGCGGCAGCGATGGCTTCCGCCATTGCTTCCGTATCATCAATGTGAGACATGGCGGCGATCAGCCCAAATACGGCCCCGAGTACACCCAGGGTCGGTGCATACATTCCGGCAGACGAAAAAATGCTCGCATTAGTCTCATGCCTTTTTTCCATCGCTGAAATTTCAGTTTCAAGGATTTCTACGATGATATCCTCTTCCGTTCCGTCGATCAACATTCGTATCCCCTTTTTAATAAAGGGATCCGGAATTTCTTCAACCCTTTTTTCCAGGGCCAGAAGACCTTCCCTCTTGGAGGTCTCTGATAGGTCTGCCATCAATTCGATGACGTCTTTTTCCGAGAGACCCTTTTGTTTTGTGAAGAGAATTTTAAACAACGCACCAAGGCTCTTTAGGTTCTCTCCGGGAAAGGAGTTCAAAATCGTAGCCGCCGTACCGACGAATATGACAAAGAACGCTGCCGGATTCAAGAAAACTGTAAAGCTGATGTGCTTAAAGATCATTGCGCCAATTACTGCAAGAAAACCTACAATAACGCCTAGTAGTGTGGTGAGTTCCATGTTGCCCCCTATGTTCGACACAATTATACAATTATCGCCAATTCGACTACGGGTATAATCGTATCATTTTCCGGGAGAAAATACAATTCTTATTTCATCAATTGTAAGATCGTTTCGTATACCAGCGTCGGTGTTACCTTGAACGAGTATTCCTTGTCGATCCGTTCCGTGAACTGATGCGAGTCCTTTCCATATGGCCCGATATTCACCACCGGAAGCGCCAGCTTCTGCATCTCACGGATCGGAAGGATATACCTGGTCCCGTAGGCCGGCATATTGTTTTCCAGCGCCAGGATCCTGTCGTCCCCCGGAGCCGACGCGAAGCTCAGATCGGATATATACGGATAGAATTTCCGGTTTAGGATCTTGTACCGTCCCTCATGCTTTCTTGTCACGTGTTCGATAGCGTCAAGCAGCTTTGCTTCTTTTTTTGTGCCGCCCCGCACATAGTTGTGGGGATAGTACGGCGGAGAATAATACAGGATGACGACCGGATCCTTGCAGGACCACATTCCGTGGACCTCTTCAACGATCTTCTGTCCGAACAGCCGCTCATCAATGGAGCTATCCTGCAGCAACTTCGCTTTTACTTTCGCGACCGTTCGATCCAGCGCGTCTCCCCGCTCGGCTTTTACTTCTTCGTAAAGCTCCTGGAAGGTCATCGCTCTGGCTTTCCACGGCAGCTTCCTGGATTCCATTCCGCTGGCTTTGCAGTAAACGTTGTACCGCTCATTCAGCAGATTGATCACATCGGAAAAAGCTTCCCGCGCCGCCTCCAGCAAGTTGTCCATGATCTCATCCGGTGTGCTTTTATGTGTGGCATAATTGAAATATAAATTGACCGTCTTGGCTATCTGTACCGAATACTCTTCTTTCAAGTCGCGCTGCTGCAATGTGATCGGAGGCAATGAAACCTCACCGTCGGCGACATCCGAGTAAGCCACATTCTTGTTGATCTTCTGGATGATGGCGCCGGCGATCTGATTCGGATCGAGACCGTTGAACGGTTCCCCTACATGAGTCTCTTTGCCTACGACATAAAAGGAAGGCATCAACTTGCCTACCGTTCCAATATAAATATAGCGGTTCACATCGTTTTCATAGCGCGGCGCCGTATAATCCGTGTCGATGACAGCCAGATAATCGTAACCTTCCTGCTCCTGCAGCCGGATGAGTTCCGGAATGAAGGCCAGCATCCCGCCCGAGTTACCTTCTTCGTCGCCGACCGCCGCGAAAACGATATTGCCTTCAAAGTTTTCTATCTCTTTTGAAATATGCTCCATGATCGCAATGATGATGGCGACCCCGCATTTCATGTCCAGAATGCCCCGGCCAAACAGCCAGTTTCCGGATTCCAGATCTTTTCTCGCATCATCCGAAAGCGTAACATTCTTCAAAGCTTCAATCAGCTTGTCCGGCTGCGTAGCCAGATCTCTGAAATCGCCGTAATCGCTGATCCCCACCGTGTCGGTATGTCCGATCATGACCACCGTTTTATTTCCCGGACTTTTCGCGCCCTTAAGCGACGCCACCACACTGAACCGTCCAAGAGGATCGTTTATGAACGGAAGCCTCTTCAGAAGCTGCGGGTTTTCCTTCCAGTAATCGATGCCCGAAAAGATTTGATAGACCTTTTCGCTCATAGCGATTTCATCCGTTGTGCCTACGACGCTGCGGCAACTGACCAGATCCAGCGTCAGCTCCTTGATGCGTTCTTCTATTTCCAAATACTGTTTTTTCATATCTTCTCTCCAAATAATTTATAATATCTAACTTTTACCGCAAGGGCCGTTTTCTAAACACCTTTTCTTACTCAAAAAAGTACAGGAATAATTTCCCGTACTTTTATCGTTTTAAATCTTCCTGCTTGATGGCTGCCAGTCGGCGCTCAGTTCCGGTCGACCTTCAACGCGGCGTTATAAAATACAACATAGCCCTCATCCGGCACCACCACTGTGGTTTCTCCGCTGAAGGTTTCGTCGTTGCTGATTTCTCCGTCCAGGATGGAGTAGTATTTTCCTTCTTTATTTTGATCCATCGGTGAAATCTGATACGTCCCCGGCGCAATGTCCTTTCCGATCCTGTATTTTCCGCTGACCAAGACTCCATTGACCGCTTTCACCGGATCGACATTTTCAGCCGCCGTGAACCGGACGTCAGTAGTCAGCGTATCTCCTTCGCCCACCTTAACCGTCAGGCAGTACAGTTCGCCGCTCAGACAGGTAACATCGTTCACCTTGATGCTGTCGGGTTTCAGCATCTCACCTGTCCAGAAGAAGTATTCTCCCGGAGGGATATCCTCCCCGACCTGATATACGCCGGCGTCATAAGTTTCCGGATCGTCCACGGAAAAAGTCACGGCAGGTTCGTTTTTTTCGGAATCATTCTCCGAGGATGTCACAGGCGCTTTTGTCTCCGGTTTTGCCGCATCCTTCGGCTCATTGACGTCCGGCTTCATCGCAAAGACAAAGATGACCGCAATGATAACCACTGCCGCTATGAGATATTTTAAAATCCCGCCGCCTCTTTTCACGCTTTCACCGGCCGGTTCTTTTTTCTCATCATTTGACCCCTTTTTCTCTGCTTCAGCCTCAAGAGTTTCAGGCGTATCTGCAGCCGGTTCGTCGGTTTTGAGGGTCTCCTCAGACGGCGCGCCGGTTTCATCGATCTCCTCTGACGGGACATTTTCGGCTGTTTCGAGGATCTCATCCGGTTCGGTCTCCTCCTCATCTGATTCGTCTGAAACCATTAGCCCAACGCTGATATCGCCTTTAACGTTCTTCACAAAATACTTATTGATATTATCCGTCAGTGCCTCACTGACCGTCTCTTCATCGTATTCCCTGAGCCATTCAAAAAAGGTACCGCAGGCAGGAGACAGCTTGCCCTCGCTTTCATAAAGACTCCGGCAGGCTCCGTCGCTCATCAGCAGGAATCCGAAGGGCTCCTGTACCTCTCCTCTGTAGGTCCTTAATTCTTCACGGTTCCACTCCTCCGGTTCTGATAAAACAGAACAGCTTCCGTCCAGTCTGGCAATCAGGCCGCCGCCCATATGCCCGGCCAGGTATCGGTTTCCTTTCACTGCGGCAAAAAGCAGCGCGCCGTCCGTTTTGCTGCCGGAAAGCGTGTCCTTGATAAAACCGCTCTCCGAAGCATACAATTCGTCGAAACGCTCTGTCGTCAGTTCCGCTGCGATCCCCGCAGCGGATCCCGCAAGGAAAATCACACTGACGCCGTTTTCATTTGCGGTCCTGATATTATCGCGGCGTTCATTCCCGCCGATTACTGTTCCCGGGGCAATTCCATATGCAAATTTCGTTTTCATTTCCACCTCGTACGATCAACAACGATATTATGACACTTTCATTATACCTTATCTCTCGATTCGTGTTAATCTCCATTTTTTCACTCCGGTTCGACTTTTCCGCTTTTATCAGCCCGTATCAGCGATTACCCCTTACATATTCCCTCCTTTTCATGCTATAATGAACGCTGTTGATCTTAACAATACAGGAGTACAAAATGGAAGAAATACTAATCGAAAAAGCGATACTGCACGTCCTCGACGCAAACATCGGAACCCCCGTATTATCCGAAAGAGTCCTGCCAATGGACGAATCCGCCGATTTTTTCAGCAAGCATATCGATAAGCTGTTCGGCGACAGCGAAGTAAAGGAATGTATCTTTGAGGACGGCGAAAATCAGGTCAGGGATCTGATAACCAATATCGACGGAGACGATTTCATTTCCGCCACCGGCCGGATGGCTTCGCGGCTTTACGATATCATGTCTGCAAATGTGGATATCCCGGATGCTGATTTCCTATTTACCGTCTTCCGCCATAAGGACGACCGCTATCTGGGAATTCTCAAATTCAATTATAAAGAAGCTTACACCCACAGTCTTGAGAGCATTGAAGGATCCACCGCAACCAGAGTGATCAAGTATAAGACCCTCTTTGCGAACGAGTCCCAGAAGGTGGATGAATGTATCTTTGTCAATCTCTTCAGCCATGCGATAAAGATCAAAGAAAAGAAATACGAGATCGACGGCCAGAAGGATTATTACCTTTCAAGCCGGTTCATGAGAACACAGCCGGCTCGTTCCTACAAGGAACAGTACCGCCTCGTCGAGAAGTCGGCCGAGCAGGTCGTGAAGAAGTTCTATACGGGGGATTCCCTGAAACAAGCTGAAGTAAAGACGGCGATCCGTAACAACGTCGATAAAAATATGGAAATCGACATCGACGATCTGAGCAGGGACGCTTTCCATGACAGCCCGGACATGCAGACCCAATACAAACAGGAGCTTTCGCAGAAAGGCTTCGTCGGAAAGAAGATCAAGATCAATCAGCAGATCTATAACGAGCTGGAGAAAAGCCACAGGATCATCACAGACCTCGGCATCAAAATGGAGATCCCTACCGATTTGATGAAGGACAGAAGTAAAGTGGAGTTCATCGTCAACCAGGACGGAACGATGTCGATCCTGATCAAAAATGTGAACGAAGTAAAGAGCAGATAGCGGATGATAAAAGTGGGCTGCCCAGTCGGGCAGCCCATTTGTGATCAAGCTTTATTGCTACGGCAAGTCATTAAAATATTCCGCTAAGCCTTTTTTTCCAAACCGCCGTGCCAATCCGATGGGTGAATTGCCGAAGCTGTTTTCAAAATACGGATTGGCTCCGTATTTCCTCAGCAGTTCGATCATCGCGCCGTCGTTTGAATAACAGTACACCGCCCGAAACAGCGGCGTGTTCCCTTCCATATCACGTGCGTCGATCTCCGCACCGTGTTCAATAAGGCGGGAAGCGATTTTCAGCGAGTGGGACTGAGCGGCAAAATGAAGCGGAGTCCAGCCGTTTTTATCCTTGATGTTTACGTCCATCCCTTCCGAGATCAGAACGCAAACTTTCCCTATATTCCCTTCATTTGAAGCGTAATGCAATTCACTTCGTCCCATTTTGTCGAGTTTTCTATTCACGTCATATTACCTCCAATCATAATCAAGGAGCTATACAACAAACTCAAATGGAAATCCTTGCAGCTTCAGTCTACGCCTGATTTACACTTCTTTCAACAGATATTTTCGGACAGATTTCTTCCGGAAAGGCAACGTTATTCTTTGCAGAATGGCATCGCCGAAAACAGGGAGACCTATTTACTTTAATACTGCTGCGGTCCCATGGAGGTCGGACAACGGCATTACATAGACGTTCTCTTCCTTGCAGAACCTCCGCACCGCTTCCCCGACGCCCGGGAACTGGGTGCTGTTGTAATCGTGGATCAAGATCGCCCCGCCCTTGCTCATCAGCGGATAGAATACCCTCAAGCCCTGATAGGTCGGTTCGTAAAGGTCGGTATCCAGACTGACCATGCAGAATTGCGGCAGCGGCTCCTTCAGACTCTTCAGGCTATCCGGGAAACGTCCGGCGCAGACCACTGCCTTTTCCGGATGGGGCAAGCGGCTCAGCACCTGTTCCAAACTCGTATCGCTAAAATCTCCAACCTTGGCGCGGGAACCGGAAAGTGCAATATCTGTTGCCACATCCTCTTCCGCAAAACCCTCGAAGGTGTCAAAAAGAAAACAGCACCGTTCCGGGAACAGCCGGTTCATCTCGGCGGCGAAGCGCCCCTGATACACGCCCAGTTCGGCTACCTCCCCCGGTATCTCCCTGCGCCTGATTTCCTCCGCCAGCAGGCGCATTGCCGACAAGCGGAGATCCACGATCCCGCGAAAATCCGTTATATTCAGGAGTTCTCCCTCATAACCGGAGCTTCTAAGCTGGTTCTCGATGGAGGTGGCAGCATCTGCGTTCAGTACGGCGATCCAGACCAGGTCAGGGTCTTTTCCAACTGCCTCGGCCGGAGAATATATTTTCTGGCCGCAGAAGGATCCGCCCCATTTTTCCTGTTTGTTGTCCGTAAATCCCAACATTTCGCAGTCCGGTCCAAGCCATTTGGATATCATGCTTCCCGCCTGGCCGCAGCCGAAAATGATCACCTTTTTCTTTGCAGTATTTATCATATGCCTCTCCTGTCCTTTTACGCTTCCTTTAATAAAGCCTTCGTTTTCTGATTGTACATCCGAATCATTTCATTTGCCGTCTCCTGGTCTAGCACACCATTCATGGATTCCGTTTCGAAGTAGCGGCCAGGCAACTTTACCTTCTCCACGTCAAATCCCATAGACTCCTTGACCCTCAGCTTCGTCTTATAGATTTCCCTGCTTATCTCAGTCAATTCCTCATCGGTAATATTCCAGCCTATCGACTTAAGCGCCATCAGGATCGTTTCCCGGTCATATACCTTTCTCGCGAACAGGCATATCGTCAACGAATTCAGCATGCAGCGCTCGACCTCTTCCTTGTACAGCGCCTCAACCATTTTTTCTATATTGAATTCACTGTTTGACTGGTCTGCCGAGTACCCCCCATTGCAAAGGTGGGAATGTCTTGCGCCGACAGCTGCGCCAATCAGAGAACCGTAGCCGGTATGGTAGCCCGGCATCTCATTGCCCGCGATGGCCATGGCGAAATCCTGACCTCCATAAACTTCAGCCGCCTTGCGGACGCCTCTTCCCAGAGTCTTATAAAACTCGTTCTCCGGTTCGGCCAGGTGTTCAATGGCTATAAGATAATGCTCCGTATCGCCGAAGGCCAACGGAACCAAGGTGTCACTCTCTGAAAGCAGTCCCTTTTGGTATGCCTCCGTCGCCCATCCCAGGCAGACTCCCGTGGACATGGCGTCAAGCCCGGCCTCTTCAACCTTGTCGATCAATTTTAGTATATCCTTAGGTTTGTCAACTCCGATAAAGCTTCCCAACGAGTAGATCAGCTCATAGTCATATCCCACGCTGACGGATTCATATTCATATCCTTTGTCAAACTCATTCCGGTATTGGCCGACATGAATGCAGCCTACCGGGCAGCCCGTGCAGGCGACCTTCTTGACCAGGTGGTTTTCCGCAAACGCCTCTCCAGAAATGGCTTCTGCGCCTTCGAAACGGCTCTGCTGCAGATTCCTTGTCGGCAGCGCTCCGGCAGCATTGAGAGGCTCCACATTCACCGGGGTACCCAGGTCGTGATATTTTGTCATCAACTCTGTATCCGTTGATTTATCGTAAATCGTCTTAAATGCCTTGATATATTCTTTATGGTTTCGGATTGGGATGCTCCTGTCTCCGCTGATAGCGATGGCCTTCAGGTTTTTGCTTCCAAGAACGGCACCCAGACCGAGCCTGCCGAAATGTCTGTACGTATCAACACAGACACTTGCAAAGCTGACCAGGTTTTCTCCTGCGGGACCGATCCTGAGAATGCTTCGTTTTCCGGCTCCTGTTTCTTTCGCGCGGATCAGCCGACCGATCTCATTGCCGCTGACTCCCTTGAACGCTCTGGCATCCTTGAACGCAATGTCATTGGTATTGATGGAGAGGTATGTTGCCCTTTTATGGCTGCCTGTAATGACGATGGCGTCGTATCCTGCCATCTGCATAGCCAGCGCCATTCTTCCGCCAGCATAACTTTCCCCCAGTTCATCAGTCAAAGGCGACTTGAACATGGCGACGGTCTTTGTAACAACAGGAAAGATCGTAGAGAGGGCTCCGATTGCGAAGACCACAGGCTGCCTTTGATCCAGTGCATCGGCTTCCGGCAGCAGGTTTTCCTCCAGCAGCTTCGACGCTACTCCGACTCCGCCGAGATATTTCCTCAGATCCTCCCTGCACTCTATCCTGACACTGTCGTTGTTCAAATCGATATATAAAACTCGGATATCGTTTTCATATAACATTTACTTTTCCTCCAATCTCAGGCACTCATGGGGGCAAAACTGCGTGCAAATCCCGCAGTGCTTGCAAATGATCGGCTTCTTCGTGTCTTCGTCGAAGAAAACAGCGTTCGCAATGCATGCGCTCTCGCAGCGTCTGCAGCCGATGCATTTATCCGAATTCAGCAGGACTCCGCCGCCGTCACGCTTTGACAACGCACCTGTCGGGCAGGATTCCATGCAGGCCCTTTCCTCGTTGCAGCCCAGACAGACGGTGGAAAAGAACTTGCCTTTATATCCCCCGTAAGTTTTGATTCTGATCGCGCTTTTCACGAGGGAATGGTTCTTCTGATTAAAAGAAGCACAGACCAGCATACAACCAAAGCAGCCCAGGCATTTGTTTATCCCGTCAGTTTTTAATACCTTTCCCATAACGAATCTTCCTTCCCTTTCTATATAAATTATTGATTGCCATCCATTTTCTTGATAGTTAATAATTTAACAATATAATACCGCATCTGCTCTCCGTTCGCAAGTGGTTTTGTCTTTTTTAAGTTCAAAACTGTTGAGAAAAAGACTTCCTTTCGGAAGCCTTTTAAATATGTTCGCAAAGCTCGATCAGAATACCTTTTGTACTCTTCGGATGCATAAAAGCGACCCTTGCACCTCCGGCTCCGATACGGGGCTGCTCATCGATCATGATGACTCCCTTTTTCTTCATTTCGTATATCGCTTCCTCTACGTTCAAAACATGGTAGGCAATGTGCTGCAGGCCCTGTCCCCGTGAGCTGATGTGTCTTGCAATGGGTCCGTCCGGGCAGGTGGATTCCAGCAGCTCGATCTTTGTCTCGCCTACTTTAAAAAAAGCGACTTTGACTTTCTGCTCTTCAATCGTTTCCTGACCGTGGAAAGCCATACCGAGAATATTCCCGTATAAGTTCATGTAATCATGCAGACTGTTAACTGCTATTCCCAAATGATCTATCTTCTTTAACATCGTACAACCTCCATTCCAGAAAATCCTTCAGCAATACGTCTGCTTCAGAATAAGGATTTGTATTTGAGCTGAGAATGATTTCAATACTCTTGTCGGCGGCCTTTTTTAATTTATCGTACTCTCTGAACTGTTCCCTGAATTTCAAATCGATCTGCTCGAATAGTTCCGCTTTTAATCGGTCTCTCTGCAGCTTTTCCGCTTTTCCGGAATTCTGCATTTGCCTATAATGTTCATTGATCGCCGACATTAACGCTGCAATGCCAATTCCTGTTACCGCAGTCGTACTTACGATTTGAACTCCGGGTTCTCCGTTTGCGGATCCGCTGTTTTGAAAGAGCAGGGTTTTGAGATAATGAATCGTCTGTTCCACGCCCTCATGGTCTGCTTTATTGACAACGATCACATCGGCTACTTCCAGAATGCCTGCTTTTTCTGTCTGGATATCATCCCCCATTCCCGGTACCTCCACCAAAACAACGGTATCCGAAATGCCGGCCACATCCACTTCAGACTGGCCGACTCCGACGGTCTCGATAAAGATATAATCCATTCCGAAAATTTCCAAAACCCTGACGGCGCCGCTCACTGCCTTTGATATACCACCTAAGGCTCCCCGGGTTCCCATGCTTCGAATAAAAACGCCCGGCTTCCCATTCAGATCAGACATCCTGACTCTGTCCCCCAGGAAGGCTCCGCCTGTGATGGGACTGGTCGGATCTACGGCAATGATCCCGATCTTTTTATTTTCTTTTAAAAGGACCTTCGCCAGCTGATCCGTCAGGGTGCTTTTTCCCGAACCGGGAGGGCCTGTGACCCCGATGATCTGAGATCTCACACGGCAGCTCCAACAGTCCTTTAGTATGTCAGCCGCTTCTTTGTCATGGTTTTCGATCATTGAAATTAATCTGGCCGCAGCTCGTTTGTTTCCCTTTTTGATTTCCTTTGCAATATCCATTGAAATTACCTTTTACATTTTTCTTTGATAAACTGTATCACAGATTCCGTCGTTGTTCCGGGTGTGAAGACTGCCGCTATCCCGGCATTCTGAAGCATCGGTATGTCCACTTCCGGGATCACACCACCGCCGAATACCATAATATCCTCTGCCTGCCGCTCTTTCAGTATTCCGGTGACCTTCGGAAACAGGTGGTTGTGCGCACCGGAGAGGCTTGAAAGTCCAATGCAGTCCGCGTCCTCCTGGATCGCAGTCTCCACGACACTTTCCGGCGTCTGCCGAAGTCCCGTGTAAATGACTTCCATCCCCGCATCCCGAAGAGCTCTGGCTATGATTTTCGCCCCTCTGTCGTGCCCGTCGAGACCAAGTTTTGCAATTACGACACGTATCGGTCTGTCCATTTTGTTCTCCTCCTTCACCAAGCTTTGCTACAGCGCAGCTGATTGCTTATATTCTCCGAATTCTTCCCGGAGGATACCGCAGATCTCGCCAATCGTGGCATAGCTCTCCACTGCATCGATAATATAGGGCATCAGATTCTCAGAAGTTCGGGAAGCCGTTCTCAATGCTTCCAGAGCTTTTGCTGCATTATCTGCATTCCGCCTGTTCTTTAGAGAAGTGAGCCTCTCCTTCTGCCTTGTTTCTACCTCAGGGTCAACATAAGTCAGTCCGCCTGCAGTCTGCTCTTCCATCTGGAACTGATTCACGCCGACAACGATCCGTTCCTTCTTTTCGATCTCTCGCTGATATTGATAAGCGCTGTCCTGGATCTCATTCTGCATGTAGTTCTTCTCGATGGCTTTCTGGACGCCACCCATATCATCTATAATTTTGATATATTTCATCGCCTTTGATTCGATCTCATCCGTCAGACTTTCTATATAATAGGAGCCGGCCAGAGGATCGACTGTTTCCGTTATTCCGCTTTCATAGGCCAGGATCTGCTGCGTCCTGAGCGCGATCCTTGCTGCTTCTTCAGAGGGCAGGGCCAGCGCCTCATCCCTGGAATTGGTGTGCAGGGACTGGGTTCCTCCGAGGATCGCCGCCAATGCCTGCATTGCAACTCTCACCACATTGTTCTCAGGTTGCTGGGCCGTAAGCGTACAGCCGGCTGTCTGCGTGTGAAAACGCAGCATCAGGGATTTGGGATTCTTTGCATGGAACCGGTCCCTCATGATCTTCGCCCACATTCTTCTTGCCGCCCTGAACTTTGCAGTCTCCTCAAACAGGTCATTATGTGCGTTGAAGAAGAAGGATAGCCTTGGAGCAAATTCATCCACATCGAGCCCGGCCGCAATGGCCGCCTCAACGTAGGCGATCCCGTCCGCCAGAGTAAAGGCGACCTCCTGGACCGCGTTAGCTCCAGCCTCCCGGATATGATAGCCGCTAATGGAAATCGTGTTCCATTTCGGTACATTCTCCGAACAATATTTGAAGATATCCGTAATCAGTCTCATGGACTCTGCAACGGGGAAAATATAGGTTCCTCGGGCAATATACTCTTTCAGAATATCGTTTTGGATCGTTCCCGAGATCTCACTGAGCGGAACGCCCTGTTTCCTGGCAACCGCAATGTACATGGCCAGCAGGATCGAAGCGGGCGAGTTGATCGTCATCGATACACTGATCTGATCTAACGGCAGCCCCGCAAGCAGGACCTCCATATCTTCCAGCGAATCGACGGCAACCCCGACCTTGCCCACTTCTCCTTCCGCCAGCGCATGATCAGAATCATACCCGATTTGAGTCGGTAGGTCGAAGGCAATGCTCAGGCCGGTTTGTCCCTGTTCCAGAAGGTATTTGTACCGCCTGTTGGATTCTTCCGCGGTGGCAAATCCGGCATATTGGCGCATCGTCCAATGTCTCGACCGGTACATGGAGGGCTGGATTCCCCTCGTATAAGGGAATTCGCCCGGTGCGGTATCATCTTCCGGGAAGAGCCGATCCGTATCCGCATGAGTATAAAACGGTTTGATTTCAATTCCCGACGAGGTCCTGAAGGCCTCCTTCCGCTCTTTTGCTTTACGACTCGTTTCCTGATTGCTCATATGGATCCCTCCTTATGCCCAAAGTTCCTCATCCGTCGGAACTTTGTTATCCTTCATGAAATAGCTGATCCGCGATATGTTGATCAGATGTTTATAATCCAGGTTTTCTGAAATACTGTTGTTGCCCCAGGAGCCGCAGCCCAGCGTGTTGGTCGGGGCCAGTCCGTTAAAGAAGCTCCCTCCCGCACTTGTTGCGCTTGTCTGGTTGACGAGGAACCGACTTACTGCTAACTTTTCTCCCGCATACTCAATATGCGCGGTATTGTCGGAATGGATCGCTACACTGTGTCCCTTTCCTTCCATTTCAAGATTGGAGCCTGCAATCTCAACTGCCTCTTCAAAATCCCGATAAGTATATAACACCAGAACGGGGCACATCTTCTCTTTGCCCAGAATATCCTGCGCATTCTCAGCCTGTACCAGAATCACGCCGGCCGTACTTGGAATATCTATTTTCGATAACTCTGCCACTCTGGATACCGGTTGACCTATGACGCCCTTGTTCATTTCCCCGGAAGGAAACAGCGTCTCTCTGAATATGTCCCTATCTTTCTCTTCCACTATGTATGCGCCGTTCTTTTTGAACTCTGCCGTCACTTCGCCAAGCTGTTCTTCCGGAATGATGACAGTTTGTTCACCTGAACATATTATACCATTGTCAAAGGTCCTGCCGCGAATAATCTTTGGTACTACATCTGAGATATCTATCCCGCGGTCCAGGATGCACTGAACATTCCCGGCGCCGACTCCAAGGGCGGGTTTTCCGCTGCTGTAGGAGGCTTTGACCATCCCCATTCCGCCGGTTGCAATTACCACATCAGCATGTTCGATCAGGAATTTCGTATTTTCACGTGATTGCCTGTTCAGGATCTGGATCAGATTTTCCGGCGCTCCCAGTTTTGCCAGCTCTGCATTGATCAGCTCCACCGTCAGCGAACTGGATCGAATCGCTCTGTGGTGCGGTGTGATGATGATGGCATTTCGCCCTTTCAGGGCAAACATTGCATTGGACATCGGAGTGACGATGGGGTTGGTCATCGGTGTAATGGCCGCCACGACTCCCATTGGCTTTGCAACCTCGGTAATGCCGGTTTCAGCGTTTCTTCCGATGATACCGACTGACTTTTTATCCCTGAGACTGTTCCAGATGAGTTTCGCTTTCATCTGATTTTTTACAACTTTGTCCTCGTATACGCCCATGCCCGTCTCTTCCACTGCGATCTGTGCAAGCATTTCCGCATTGTCGTATACTGTTTTTGCAATGGTCTTTACGACCAGGTCTACCTGCTCCTGATTATATTCTTCAAACAGCTGCTGGGCAGCTTTCGCACGTGCGATATAGTCTGAGACATAATTTCTATCGATCATCATTTTCAATCCCTCCTGTTTATGCTTCTCATGATGGTGCTGATATCCGGATATTAAGATACAATTAAATACTTTTTTAGAACAAATGCAATAGATTTGGTGGAATAATAATGTATACGCCTATGAATAGTGTATACTTTGGGGATTCAGGAGACTTCGGCTACATTCAAAAATGGCATGATTGAACCAGTAAATTTCTGGTATAAATGATTTATTGATTCGAATTCAGATGCAACAGGAGGGGAAAAAATGAAAATACCGTTTTTCTTTGGCCAGCCCATTCACCTTTGGCTTGGCATTCTGCTGTTTATACTTATCGTCTTTCAGATAGCCGTTGCGAAGAAACTGATTCCCGTGCCGTTTAAATGGCATCGTATCATGGGTTTCGTCATCTTGCTGCTGGCAATGCTTCATGGGTTTATCGGCTTTGGTTTGTATAACGGCATCTTTTTATTATGATGCAAAAGGAGATGAGATCATGAAAATCAGCAAGTATAAATTAATTTGCGTGACTGCCGCTGTGTTGCTTATCATGACAGCATTTGGCGGATGCGGCAAGGCGTCGAATGAAAGCGCAGCCCCACAGGATAAAAATACCGTAATTATCGAGAATCATGAGTTTCAGCCCGCCGAGATAACAATAAAAAGCGGGGAAACGGTCACATGGGTCAATAAGGATTCGGTAAAGCATACGATAACTGCGGATTCTTTTGACAGCGGTCCGATCGGCAAAGACGAAACCTTCCAGCAGACCTTTGATGAAAAAGGAACCTTCGAATACGCTTGCACCCCTCATCCATATATGAAGGGGAAAGTGATCGTCGAGTAAGTCAGTAAATAGAGCGCGAAGAGTGTGGAAATCACAAAAAGAAGACCGGCCTGTTTTTGGGCGCGGTCTTCTTTCCATCTTAACGAGGTCGTATAAAATCGAATTGCGGAGGACAATTCAAAAAGCTGTTATCATTACGATCTCTATTGGGATCTTTTTATTATCCTTTTACGCTGCCCAAGGTAATACCCCTTATGATGAACTTGGAAAGCAGCAGGTAAACGATAATGACCGGGACGATGGCTATGGTGATGAGCATATACACCTGCCCCATGTCGAATTTCAAAAAGTCTGCGTTTCTGAGCTGCGCAATCAGCAGCGGCAGCGTCTTGTGATCCGAAGACTTCAATATAAGGGAAGGAACGAAATAATTGTTCCATGATTGTACAAAGCTGAAGATTCCCTGTACCGCGATGGCCGGCTTCATGATCGGAAGCACAATGCGGTTGAAGGTGTAAAACTCGTTGGAGCCGTCGATCCGGGCAGCTTCCACGATGGCCAGCGGCAGCGTCGCTTCCATATATTGTTTCATAAAGAAAAATACGATGGGCGAAGCGGCAGTCGGCACGATCAGAGGGATAAAGGTGTCCATAAGGCCAAACTGATACATCAGTCTTACGAAACCCAACGCCGTTACCTGTGTCGGCACCATCATGATCATCATGATGAAGGCGAAGGCTGCGCTCTTGAAGCGGAAATCATACGCGTGAAAGGCGTAGGCGGTCAGGGCTGAAAAATATGTCGTTACGATCGCTACACACGACGAAACGAAAAGACTGTTGAATATGGCACTGATCACCGGCAGATTCTCGTTCGCCATGAGGTGCTTCAGGTTATATGAGAAGGAGCCGCCGGGAAGGAACGAAAAGCCCTTCTGGATATCGGGGTGCGACCTGGTCGAATTGATGATGAGCACATAAAATGAGAAAAGGCACATCAAGGAAATCAAAATCAGGACGATATAGCAAACAGTCCTGGTCAGCTTCATCTGGAGACGTGCGGCCTCGTTTTTGCTAAGATTCATTGTTCAGCACCTCCCGTCCGCTGTTTCTGTTCCTTGCGGAGCAGCTTCTGTTCCCTGCGGATCTTTCTCTGCTCACCGGTCATCGAGTCGTATACGAGAAAACTTAAAATACCGCTGATGATGAGCAGGATCACGCTTAGCGCACCGCCCAGACCGTAATTCTTGCTATACATATGGTTGTTGAGGAACATGATCAAGGTCGTGCTGGTCCTGTCCGGGCTGCCGGTCCCGTTGGTGAGGATCTGGGGGACGTCGAACAGCTGCAGGCCGCCGATCATGGAGGTGATCAATACATATACAAAAATCGGTTTCAAAAGCGGCATCGTGATGAGCCAGAAAACCTGCGCCGGTTTCGCGCCGTCGATCTCGGCCGCTTCGATTAACGACGAGTCGATCCCCATGATCCCTGCCATGAGCAGGATCGTGGTATTGCCAAACCACAACAGGAAATTCATCGCGACGATCAGTCCCCGGGTCCCCGCCACTTCGGACAGGAAGCGGTACGGCGTATGGATGATACCGAGACCGGTCAGGATATCGTTCATCGGGCCCGCGTCGGAAAACAGCACAAAAAACAGCAATGCGAACGCAGACGCCATAATGAGGTTCGGCATGTAAATGACCGTTTTGAAAATGCCCGTCGCTCGAAGACGCAGGCGGAGATTGGTAAACCAGCTTGCGAGAAGCAGCGAGATGAGGATCTGCGGGATAAAGCCGAGAACCCAGATGATGACCGTATTTCCGAAGTACTTGAGCAGACCGCTTTCAAAAAGTTTCCCATAGTTCGCAAACCCGACAAAGTTCGGCCCGATCTGTGTCAATCCGGACATATAGTTTTCGAAAAAACTGTTCCAGAATACAGAAACCAGCGGTACAAGCGAGAAAACAGTGTACACGAGAAAAAACGGAATCAGAAATATGTACCCCCATTTTGCGTAGCTAATGGAGCCTTTCTTTTTGCGGACAGCCGGCGCCTGGTTTTGAGCGGTAGTCATTTTTTCACCTCATACTAGCTTAGTTATAAACATCACGCACGGTAAGGCGTTTGCATTGCCTCACCGTGCGCGTTCAGCCTATAAGTAATTTTATGCAGTTTATAAAAGATTATTGATGGAGTTCAGGATGCTTTTCGATAACTGCAGTGTAGAAGTTCGCAAGAGCTTCTTCCTTTGATACCTTGCCGTCGAAATAATCCTTGAAGGCCGCTCTGAATTCTTCCGTGCATGCCTGGTCGTATGGCGAGATATTGCTCATATCGATCTTAGGAGCAGCTTCGGCGAAAAGTTTGATATGGTTTTGTCCGCCAAGGAAGTCCGATTTGAAATCGCTGTTTGCAAGCTCGTTCATTGCGGTGATGTTGTTCGTGTAATCCTGTGTATCGACGGTGATCTGCTTCATGGTCTTAGGATCGCAGGTCAAGGTGTACATGATCGATTTTACGAGATCCTTGTTATCGGTGCCTGTTGCCGCGCAGATCCATGTGCCGCCCCAGTAGTAGTTCTGCGGTCCCTGGCATACAGCCCAGTCGCCGTAGATTCCGTTGCCGACCTCAGCCTTGCCGCCTTCGGATTCAGGCGTAGCTAAAGAATTGCCGAGCAATGTGAAATTGATACCCCATGTGGAGTAGAAGAAGCCGAATACTTTACCGGCAGGACCCTGATCTGCAGCCCATTCCGGAGCCCATAAAGAGGTCTTGTTGTTGTAGCCTTTGTCGGTATAAAGCTTGGTCTGGTCTACCCAACGCATTTCGTTCGGGTCTACGACGATCTTGTTGTCTTTGTCTACCCATGGCTGGGAAATGTTATTGTCAAAGGTACGGAAAGAATCGTCATAACCCGAGAGCATCTTGTAGCCCTTGCCGGCGGCCTGTGCTGCCACGGCGTCGAATTTATCCCAATCTGCAAGTGCTTCCTGGACTTTCACAGGATCATCAGTCCCAAGAACGTCCTTTGCGATGGAACGGCGATAAGCGAACAGTCCCGGAGTTGCCTGCCAGGTAGTGCCCTTCATGATGCCGTTGCTGTCCGTTACGATATCCTTGGTGTACTGGTATTGATCTGCAAGATCCGCTTCTGTAAGCCCGATGTCATTGACAACGTCCAGAGTATAGTCGGTGTTGACATATTTGAGTGCATAGTCCGCTTCAATAAGGAAAATGTCGATCTTGTCATCCGCTGCAGCGCTTTCCTGATTCAGAAGCGCCTCGTCCAGCGCGTTCTGATAAGCATTGTCCTGATTCGGGGTAATAACGAAGTTTACCTTCACTCCATCCGGGACCAGACCGGCTTTTTCGAAATAATCGGTGAATCGGGATTTGAACTCTTCGTTCCAGCAGTAAATGTTAAGAACCTTTCCCTGTTCGCCGGAAGCAGGTTCCGATGTTTTTGCCGTTCCTCCGCAGGCAGCCGTGGTCGCCAGCAGCGTAAACGCCAGAAACAGTACAAGCAGTTTTTTTAGAGTATTCATAGTAATTTCCTCCTCCTTAATTTAGCATCGTTTTAAAACGCAGGTTATATAAGCGGTTTTATACCTATTGATGCCTTGCATGATTCCGGAGGAGCAGATTGAATTCCTCCGGTTTTCAGGTGACTTGTCTGACCGATTGGCCGGGAAGAAGTTTCCCGTCGATCACGACCTGTTCAGCCACCGCTGTTTTCGGGTTTTCAATGCTGTCGATCAGGCGGTTTGCCGCCTCTCGCCCAATGCTCAGGGTGTCCTGCCGGACGGTGGTGAGCACCGGTTGTATTACCTGGGAGAGATAAATTCCGTCAAAGCCTGTCACGCTGATATCTTCAGGAATCTTCAATTCCATTTCGTCAAGTACGTTACGCCCGCCCATGAAGGAAAAATCATCCGGATACATGATGCAGGTCGGTGGATCCGGCAGTGACAGCAGTTCCCGCGTTGCCGCCGCGCTCGACGCCGGATTGTGGTACAGCGCGCTTTTTACGTAAGCCTCCGGAACGTTTATGCCAAGATCCTGACAAGTTCGGTAAAAGCTTGCGATACGCTTCTGTGTTACCGAGGTGTCTTCTCCGTGGATAAAGGCGATCTTCGTATGCCCCTGTTCGGTGATATATGTTACGAGATCCCGTATACTCTGTACGTTGTTTGACAGAATGGCTGTTTTTTCATTGAATACATGGTCGATGGTGACCACGGGGATTTCGCTCTGAACCAATTCGATCACATCGGGTGCGTTGAAGTCCGCACAGACGATGACGACGCCGTCGACCGCCCTGTAGCGGCAGTGCTCGAGAAAGCTCATGGTGGACTGTCCGATGTTATTGCTGATGAACGTTACGTCGTATCCGTTCTGCTCCGCTTCGGCCTTGAAGCTGTTGAGCAGGGAGGAGAAGTATTCGTGCATGAGGTCGCTGCGCATGTTGTCGACGAACAGGACTCCGAGATTGTTTGTGCGGTTGGTTTTGAGTGCGCGCGCCGCGGCGTTGGGCAGATACCCCATTTCCTTCGCCACCTTGCGAATATGCAGCGCCGTTTTTTTGCCGATGTCACTCTGACCGCTCAGCGCTTTGCTTACTGTTGCGACCGAAACACCGCACTTTATCGAAATATCCTTCATGGAAACCATAGGCCGTTCCTCCGTTTCATTTAATCGACTTCTATTATAACGCATCCGCAGAAAATTTTCGACTGTTGAAATTTTTCGCGCCTTTTTGCGTTTCAACGGGGCGAGGAGGCTATGTCCGTCTCGTTATGAGCCTATGGAAAGTAAAAGGACAAGATTTACTTAATCGTTTACGTAAATGAGTATATCCCATCGCTTTAAAAAATGCAATACCCTTTTTCAAAATAATTTTTTTTGCAAAATCGTGGCTTTTCCATATATATTTTTGTAGATTTCCCGAAAAAAGTTCTTGTGTTTTTAAGCCGCGTCTTGTAAAATAGCAATTAGCTTAAACGATTACGTTGTGTTGTTGCGCGGGATTAACGGTTTTTTGGCGTCAATCCCGGCAAAATTTGCTAAACTGCGCCCTTTGGGCGAGAATATAAAGGAGAAAAAGCAAAATGCAGTATGGGAACTTCGACGATTCAAACCGGGAATATGTCATCGGCACTCCGCATACTCCCCTGCCCTGGATCAATTATCTGGGCAGCGAAGGGTTTTTCAGTATCATTTCAAATACAGGCGGCGGATATGCCTTTTATAAGGACGCCAAACTGAGACGTCTTACACGGTATCGTTACAACAACGTACCCGCGGATACGGGCAGCCGTTTCTATTACATAAAAGACGGGGACTGTGTATGGAGCCCCGGTTTCCTGCCGGCGAAAACGGAGTTAGACAGCTACCGCTGCAGGCACGGCCTCGGCTATACGGTGATCGAGAGCGAAAAGGACGGGATCGCCTGCAGCATTACTTTCTTTGTGCCCTTAGGCGCGGACTGCGAGCTCAACCATATGAAACTCACCAATCATACAGCGAAGGAAAAACGGATCACGGTGTTCAGTGCCGTGGAATGGTGTCTCTGGAACGCGGTGGATGACGCTCAGAATTTCCAGCGCAACCTGTCAGTGGGAGAAGTGGAACAGGAGGGCAGTACCCTTTACCATAAAACGGAATACCGCGAACGGCGCAATCACTATGCCTATTATCATGTAAACTCGGAAATCGCTGGTTTTGATACAGACCGGGATGCATTTCTGGGTCATATGGGCGACTGGAGTCTGCCCGAGGCGGTCCGGGAAAGCAAAAGCCGCGGCAGCATGGCCTGCGGCTGGTCTCCCATAGCATCCCATTCGGTGGAACTGACGCTTCAGCCGGGAGAATCGAAAACGCTGATCTATATGCTCGGTTATGCCGAGAACGCTCCGGAGCACAAGTGGGAAGGTCTGAACCGGATCAACAAAGCGAAGGCCAGGGAACTGATCTCCAGATTTTCCGACGACGCCGGTGTTATGAAAGCCTTTGACGAATTAAAAACTCATTGGGACAGCCTGCTCAACCGATTCTCCATCCAAAGCGGAGAAGAGGAACTGGACCGGATGGTCAACATCTGGCATCCTTATCAGTGTATGGCGACCTTCCTGATGAGCCGCAGCGCCAGTTATTTTGAAAGCGGAACGGGCCGCGGTATGGGCTTCCGGGACAGCTGCCAGGACCTTCTAGGTTTTGTACACATGATACCGGAACGCGCCCGGGAACGTATTCTAGACATCGCCGCCGTACAATTCGAGGACGGCAGCACCTATCACCAATACCAGCCACTTACCAAGCAGGGCAACGCAGATATCGGCAGCGGTTTCAACGACGACCCGTTGTGGCTCGTCGCCTGCACGGCGGCTTATGTCCGCGAAACCGGGGACAGCTCCATATTGGAGGAGCCGGTGCCCTTTGACCATATGGAAGGAAGCGAGCGCCCGCTCTTTGAGCATCTGCGCCGCAGCATACGATATACCATGGAGCATCTTGGTCCCCACGGACTGCCGCTCATCGGCCGGGCGGACTGGAACGACTGCCTGAACCTGAACTGTTTTTCCACGGAACCGGGCGAGAGCTTCCAGACCTGCGCCAACTTTGAAAGCGGCAAGGCCGAAAGCGTACTGATCGCCGCCATGTTCATCCTGTACGGCAGAGAATACGCCGAGCTATGCAGACGCTGTGGCGACGCCGGCGAGGCCGAGGAAGTGCTTCAAGCCATAACCCAGATCGAGCAGGCTGTGATCGATCACGGCTGGGACGGTGAATGGTTCCTCCGAGCCTATGACGCCTTCGAGCGTCCCGTCGGCAGCAAGTACTGCAAGGAGGGACAGATTTTTATCGAACCCCAGGGTTTCTGCGTCATGGCAGGCGTCGGAGTGAAAGAAGGTTATGCTGCTTCCGCGCTGAAAAGCGTCAAGGAACGGTTGGTGAGCGAACATGGGATCCAACTTCTCAATCCATGCTATACCTCCTACCACGAAGAACTTGGAGAGATTACGAGCTACCCACCCGGGTATAAAGAAAACGGCGGTATCTTCTGCCACAACAATCCGTGGGTCAGTATCGCCTATACCATGCTGGGCGACGGAAACGAGGCCTTTGACGCCTACCGCCGTATCAATCCTGCATATACGGAATACAAAAGCGATATCCATCGTACCGAGCCTTATATTTACAGCCAGATGATCGCCGGCAGAGAAACGCCCCGTAGCGGCGAAGCAAAAAACAGCTGGCTCACAGGCACCGCATCCTGGGCGTATGTAAACATCGGCCAGTATATTCTGGGAATACGCGCCCATTACGACGGCCTTGAGTTCCGCCCCTGTATGCCCGACTTCATTGACGGATTCACAGCGGAAAGGACGTTCCGCGGCACGCGTTACGTGATCCATGCGCGCAGAACGGGACAGGAGACGCCTCAAATCCGGGTCAACGGCGCTTTGATAGAAGGGAATATCGTTCCCTCATGCGGAGAAAAAGAAATTTCCGTAGAAGTGGAATTTTAATTTGAAATCTGATGAGGAGGCAGCCATGCCATTTCAATCTGACTTTTTCTGGGGGGCGGGAAGCGCCTCGTATCAGACGGAAGGCGCCTGGTTCGAAGACGGAAAAGGCGCAAGTATCTGGGATGAGTTCTGTCATACGCCGGACAAGATAAAAAACGATGAAACCGGAGATACCGCGACAGACGCATACCACAGATCCGATACCGACCTGGCGCTTATTAAAAAGCTGGGACTAAACGCATACCGCTTTTCCGTCAGCTGGCCCCGGGTCCTTCCCGAAGGGCGCGGCAGGATCAATGAAAAAGGACTCGAATACTACGACCGCATCGTTGACGGTCTGCTTCATCAGGGCGTCACGCCCTTTATTACGCTGTATCATTGGGACCTACCCCTTGCGCTAGAATGGGAAAGCGGCTGGGAAAACCGAAATACGGCGGAAGCCTTCGCTGATTATGCGGCCCTCATCGCCCGACATTTTGACGGACGCGTAAAGCATTATATCACCCTCAACGAACCGCAATGCTTTCTCGGCATGGGCTACGGTTCCGGAGTCCATGCGCCGGGCAAGAAGCTTTCCGAGGATGCGCTGGCACAATGCATCCATCATGTTCTCCTCGCCAACGGCAGCGCGGCGTCAGCAATGCGCGCTGCCGTTTCGGCGCCGCTTCAAATCGGTCTCGCTTCCACCGGAAAAATCTGTTATCCCGGGGCCTATGACCAAAATGACACGAGCCCCGAGAGATGTGGCGACACTTCTTTCCAGGCCGCTTTCGACGCGACCTTTGCACTGAAGGACGATTGGACGTTTTCCCATGCGTGGCTCCTTGACGCCGCCGTCTTCGGCCGATATCCCGAAGAGCTTGAGGCTTTTCGGAGACTCAACGATACCATGACGGTACGGGACCGCAGCATCATTACCGCGCCGATGGATTTTATCGGGCTCAACGCATACAGCGGCACGCCGGTGGACAGCTTCGGCACCAGGGTCCAAAAATCGCCCGGTTTCCCCCGTACGGCGTTGAAATGGCCGGTGACGCCGGAGTGCTTGTATTTCGGCCCCCGATTTCTTTATCAGCGATACAACCTGCCTGTTATCATTACGGAAAACGGCCAGAGCTGCAATGACCGCATTTTTTTGGACGGAGCTGTGCACGATCCCGACCGTATCGATTTCCTGACGCGATACTTGAAAGAACTAAGGCGGGCCGCCGATGACGGCGTCCCCGTAAAGGGCTATTTTCACTGGAGCCTGACGGATAATTTTGAATGGCATTCCGGCTACGACGAGCGCTTCGGCCTCGTATATGTCGACTACGAAACCCAGGCACGAATTATAAAGGATTCCGGTTATTGGTACCGGAACGCAATAAAAAACAACGGCAATGTTTGACGCCGTTGTTTTTGTTTCCTGTCTATCGATATTTCCGCCTGCAGTAAAGGTAGACCCCCAGGCCAAGAAACATAAGGATTCCCCCCATGATGGCGCTTTCGAGCGAATCACGTACGGTCACATACATAAGATACAGCCCTCCCGTGGCCCCCACGGCAGGTGTCACCGGATACAGGGGGACCCGATAGAGCTTGCTCCTGCCACGAGGCGCTTTCCTCCGGAGCACAAACACACCCAGGATCCCGAGTGTAAAAAAGATCCAGATGACAAAGACGATCAAGTCTGTGATCTGATGAAACGTTCCGGAGATCACATAGATAGCCGCCAGAAGGGTCTGAAAAATAAGGGCATTGACCGGCGTGTCGAGGAGCGGATGGATGGCGCTCAGGGCTTCAGCGCCCGGGAGCTGCTTTCGCTCCCCCATGGCAAAAGCGATCCTTGTTCCACAGGCGATTTGGGCGTTCAACGAGCCAAAGGCCGACAGCATCATGCCGACGGTGATGAGTACCGTCGCCCCGCCTCCAAACAGAGCAGTGGCCGCGTCTACTCCGATCTTGTCCGATCTCATCGCTTCCTCCCCGGTAAGCACATGAAAGACAGCCAGATTGAAGGTAATATAAACCGCTGTGATCAAAATTACTCCTGTTATGACCGCAATCGGAAGATTCCGTTCGGAGTGTTTCATTTCACCGCCCAGAGTGCAGATGTTGAGCCATCCGTCATAGGCCCATAAAACACCCAGCAAAGCGGCAGCCGTACCGCCGCCCGTGCCAATCAGATCCGTATTCAAGTCCCTGCCCACTGTTTCGTGAAGCGCTCCAAATACGGTGATCGCAAGGATCGGGACCAGTTTTCCCAGCGTTGAAAGCGACTGGATCCATATCCCGAATCTGGTTGACAGGATCTGAGCCGCGGAGATCATTACAAGGACCAGAATGGCGGTCACCTTCAGCTCTCTTTCGCTCATTGGTCTGAAATATGTGGAGAAGGTAGCAAAGGCGATGGCAAGCGCGGCTGCGGAACCGGGACTGGAAACGACAGCCTCCACCCAACCGTAAAGAAAGCCGGTTTTTTTCCCGTACAATTCCACAAGATACGTATAAAGTCCGCCTACCTTCGGTATATTGGCAGCGAGTTCTGCGATGGACAGGGCTGCGCACATCGTGATCAGCCCGCCGGCGACCCACATCAGTATCGCTCCCGCCGTAGATCCGGTGCCGTCAAGAACAACGGACGGTTTTAAAAAGATCCCGGAGCCAATGGTCGATCCGATCACAAACAAAATACCTTCAAATAAGCCTATGTTGTTTTTTTTCAATGTGCGGCGCATATCAGCCATAACGTTTCTCTTGCTCCTTCCAGGAATTAAATTCCATCGTATTATTCTATTCTACGATTTTCCGGAATAGAAAAATATCCTGCCGGCAGGCAGGATGTTTTTCTATGTTTTACTTTTGTCTCAAATTGTTTTACTGTTCTGAAAGCAGCATGGTCCAATACTTGTCATAGACCGTAGCCGCCTGACCGATATCCAGCTGGAGGAAGTAGTTCTCCTTCATGTGCTGCGGGATATCGATGGCAGGATTCTTCTTGTAGGAATCGTCTGTCAGTTCAATGGCTGCGACATTCGGGCAGGTATACGGATTTTCCACAAGGTTTTTCGCCATTACATCAGCGTCCAGAATGTAGTTCAGGAATTTCTCCGCGTTTTCCTTGTTCTTTGCTCCGGCCGGGATTACGAATTCATCTACGCCCAGCTGGATCGGAACGGAAAGATCTGCTACTTTCAGATCCGGATTTGCTTCAAAGGCTCTGCCGGCCTGGCCGTCAAACAGCAGTGCGACCGAGACAGCTCCGCTGATAATGGCCTGTTCCGTATCGTCGCTGACCAGAACTTTTGTGTTGGCCACATATTTCTTAAGCCATTCATATGCTTCCGCAATTTCTTTTTCATTTACACTGTTGGGATCGTACCCCAGGGAAATAAGGGCGATGGGGAACAGGTTCCTGATTCCGGTCACAGAGGCGATCTGGCCCTTCAGCTCCGGCTTCAGCAGATCGTTATAGGTCTTAATCTCAACGGGGCAGGTTTCAGGATTATAAACGACATAGATGTAGTTCATGAGGTATGGGATCGCATATTTGTTCTCCGGATCGAAGGTCCTGTACTTGTATGCGTCTCCAAGATTTGCGAAGTTCGGGATATTGTCGAGGTTGATCTCCGCGAGCTTGCCGGCTTTGATAAGGCCGGTCATATCAGCGTCGCAGGGCATTACCAGGTCATACTGGTCGCCGCCGCCGCTTGTCAGCTTGGCGGTCGCTTCTTCCGACGAGTTCATGTAAGAGAAATTCACCTTAATTCCGGTCTCTTCTTCGAAGCCCTTTGCAACGCTTTCAGACATATAGTCCGACCACATGTAAATGTTCAGTTCTCCGCCGCCTGCCGCTGCGTCTTCACTTTTGCTTCCGCCTCCGCAGGCAGTAAAGGTGAATACCATAGCCGCAATCAACATCAGTGAAATAAATTTTTTCATAGCCAATAACTCCTCCCTAATGATTCGTAATCACTAAAAATAATTTTTTATATGTGTCAAAGCCCTTTTCCTCAGAAGGGCCTGAACGACCGAGTTGAACAGAAGTCCCATCAGGATCACCGCGATCATGATGGAGGTCAACGCGTTGACCTCGGGAGACAAACCGGTTTTCACCAGGGAAAGGATCTTTACCGGCAGCGTAGTCGAATACGGGCCCGAAACGAAGTTGCTGATGATTACATCGTCTATTGACAATGTGAATGACATGAACGCTCCAGAAAGGATCCCGGGCACCAGCATTGGCAGCGTCACCCGGAAAAAGGTCACCAGCCGGTTGGCTCCCAGATCCATGGACGCCTCTTCAACGGACAGGTCCATTCCCGCAAGGCGGCCGCGCATGATGATGATCACGAACGGAACGCAGAAGGTAACATGAGCCAGAATGATCGCCATAAATCCCAGGGGCAGATGGATGATCTCAAAGAGCATCAGAAGGGCAAGCCCCAGTACGACCTCCGGAATAACAATGGGGATGTACAGCGAATTGTTCACCAGCTTTTTCAATTTGAACTCAAAGCGGATCAGCCCTACCGCGCCGACGGTTCCGATGATGACGGAAAGGACCGTTGCCGCTAAAGCAATATACAGGGAATTCCAAAGATACTCCACAACAGAGGAATCGGTGAACAGCTTTTCGTACCATTTGAGTGTGAACCCGTTCCAGTAATAATTTGTCTTCTGGTTATTGAAGGAGAATACCACCATAACCGCGATGGGAGCATAGATGAAGGCGTAAACCAGAATCGCGTAGACATTGCCAATAGTCCTGCCCAGCACGCGTTTTCGTTCTCTCTTTCTGCTAGCCATCTAAAACACCTCCATATCGTCCATCCTTGCGATCCTGGTATAAAGCCACAGCATCACGAGGGTGATCAGTACGAGGAGAATGGAAAGGGATGCTCCGAAGGGCCAGTTCTTCGTAACAAGGAACTGGTTCCGGATCAGGCTTCCGATGAGCATAACCTTGCCTCCGCCCAAAGCCTCCGGCACGTAGTACATGCCGAGGGAAGGAATGAACACCAGAATGACGCTCGCCACGATTCCCGGAAACGTCAGCGGAATCGTGATCCGCCAGAAGGTAACAGCCGGCTTTGCCCCCAGATCGCTGGACGCCTCCAGATATGCCTTATCCAGCTTTTCAATGGAAGCGTACAGGGGCAGAATCGCAAAGGGCAGCATGGAGATGAGCAGGCCGACCACGACAATACCGTCGGAGTAAAGGATATCCAACGGTTTGGATATCAGGCCGATATTTATAAGAAATTTATTCAAAAATCCGTTAGGCTGTCCGATCAGATTGATGCTGTAGAGCCGGACCAGCGTATTGGTCCAGAACGGGATCATAACCAGCATTAATAACTTGGCCGCCATTTTGGACGGTTTTCTCGCGATATAATACGCGAGAGGATACCCGATCAGGATGCAGATCGCCGTTGTTAAGAAGGCAAGCTTGAGGGATTTCCAGATCACCTTCAGATAAACCGGCTGAAGGATCTCTGTATAGTTTGAAATCGTGAAATGATAAATGATTCCTCCAAAGGCGTCTCTTTGCATAAAGCTGATGAAAACGACATATACCAGCGGCAGGAGGACGAATACCAGCATCCAGAAGGTGACAGGGCCCGCCATGGTCAATGCGGGGATCGAATTTCTCTTCCGGTTTCGTCTCCTTTCCAGAGGAGAGATTTCGGCACGGATTGCATTTTGTTTCATGAGTATCCTCCTCAGATCTGATCTCGGATGCCGATGGCATCCTCGAGATCCCAGTAAAGGTAGACGCGTTCCCCTTCTTTGATTTCCTTGTCTGGTTTGACGCGGTTGACCTTCACTTCATAGCCGTTGTCCAGAACGATGAGCGTCCTGTATTGCGAGCCGACGAAAATCATATTTTTAACAACGCCCGAGACCGCAAAACCCTCTACGGGAGCTTTGGAATATTTCATAACTTCGGGACGTACGCAGACCGTTAAATCGTTTCCCGGATCCACCGGGCAACATTGGACTCGTACTTCTCCGGCGACCGTTGATACCTTTGCCGCTTCGTTTTCCACCGATTCCAGCGTGCCGTCGAACAGGTTGGATTCACCGATGAAGTCAGCCACAAATTTCGTCTTTGGATATTTATAGATCTGATCCGGCGTGTCGAGCTGTTCCAGCACGCCGCCGTTGATGACTGCGATCCGGTCGCTCATGGTCATCGCCTCTTCCTGGTCGTGGGTAACGTAGACAAAGGTAATGTTCAGTTTCTTCTGCAGACGCTTCAGTTCGATCTGCATCTGTTTGCGCAGCTTCAGATCCAAAGCGCCCAGAGGCTCGTCAAGAAGCAGAACTTTCGGCCTGTTGATCAATGCTCTGGCGATGGCGACACGCTGCTTCTGCCCGCCGGACATCATGTCCGGTTTCCGACCTTCAAATCCAGCCAGCTGGACGAGCTCCAGCATTTCCTTAACCCGTTCTCTGATCTCGCTCTTTGGTACCCTCTTGACCGACAAACCGTAGGCAATGTTGTCATACACCGTCATGTGAGGGAAGAGCGCATAGCTCTGGAATACGGTGTTGACGTCTCTTTCAAAGGCTTCCTTGTCCTCTACCCGTTCGCCCTGGACCATGATCATACCCCGGGAGGAATCCTCAAAGCCTGCGATCATCCTCAGGATGGTGGTCTTTCCGCATCCGGAAGGACCCAGCAGTGTCAGGAACTCTCCCTGTCTGACATTCAGGTTCAGTTGTTTGATCACGTGGTTCATTCCGAAAAATTTGTCCACGTCCACCAGGGAAACGATATATTCAGCGTGTTCGTCCATTTCTGCATCCTCCGGGGTTATTAATAGTCAAGCTGTCTGTAGTAACGTCTGAATTTCAGGCTGTGTCCTGTGTTAAGTTCGTAATGTGCCGCAAGGCGTTCTGTAACAAGCGCCGTGAGGATCATTGGCGAACAGATGACGCGGAATTCTTCGTCAATGCCTTGCAGTTTGTAATCCTTCGTGTCGACGATAACGAGCTTGTCGGTGACCGTCTTGCAGAACCGTTCCACACGCTCGTCTAGGACGCGGTATTCGTCCTCGCCCTTGAAAAGGAATACCGGTACGTCTTTTTCCACCAGTTCGAGGGTGCCGTGGAAGAAGTCTGCAGAGGAAACCGATTTTGTTCTCACCCACTGCATCTCTTCCAGGATACACATGGAGAACAGATACGTCTCACCCCAAAGGGTTCCGGAACCGACGAAGATATTGTACGGTTCCTTGGCATAATTTCTGGCGATCTCCGCTGCCTTTGGCTCAAATTCTTCACGGATCCTTACAAGGTTTGTATGTAAATTGGCCATTTGGTCAGCGAATTTAGCGTAACCGGGATATTCTCCCCTGTTGTACAGGAGTCTCAAGCCGAGGAGGAAGAACATCAGGTAGGAATCTTCACAGTCGCCGCAGGGATTCGCGATGAGATAATCCAGTTCTTTCGCAAGGGGCGTTTCCGTGTTCTTCGAAAAGCCGGCGACCTCGATCCCCATTTCTTTGCACATCATGACTGCAGCCAGGATCTCCTTGGTGTCGCCGGAAGCGGAAGCCGTTATGACCAGGGACTCCTTCGTCAGGTATCGTTTGTCTGTTTTGATACAGAGTTCCGCTGCGTTTTCCAGGTAGATCGGAAGATCCGTATAGTGACGCATTACATGCACGACGGGAGACCATTCCGCCCAGGTTCCTCCGATCCCGATAACAACAATATTATTAAAACCTCTTGCGGTCAGTTTGTCAGCCAACGCTTCAATGTCAGCTCTTTTTCCGTAGGCGGTCTTACCGTCAGCCAGGTATTTTTCCAAGTCAAAGTTTCTCATATCAAATTCTCCTTAACATCCAAATTGAAATGTTGCTTTTTCAAATATGGCAACAACCACTTTCTTGCTTTAGCATACCAGCTTTTCATGGAATTTCAATCCGGTTTCGTTAATTTTATTGCAACCAATTACCGCTTGTTTTTATACCAGATATTTGGCCTTTCCTTCTTTCGCCGCTTCAAACTCACCAAAAATAAGCTTATCACCATTTTAGACCAGATTAAAAAAAAATAAGGATGCCGACACAAGCAGCATCCTTACACTTTAGCTCAGCGCGTTATCCTGTTATCTCAAATATAAACTCCGCCTTGTCCGTCCTGGTGTAGCTCTCCGTATATTCGACGACGGTGTTGTTGCTGTCCAGGCCGATCATTTCGAAATAATAGACCACCTGCCCCTGTTCCAGTTCCAGGTATTTTCCTTCTTTTTTCGAGACCTCTACAATCCGGAATTTCTGTTCAAAGGTTACCGGCATCCGGTCCTTGGAATCCATATAATCATACAGGGAGACATGTTTAAAGTCGATTTGCTCCATTCCCGGGAAAAACTGATACGGCACATAGGTATACTCAACCGCTATGGGTTCTTCATTTCCGTAACGGATCCGGTGCAGCGAATAAACGGGCTCGTCCAAATCGATCCGAAGTTTGCCGGAAAAGAAACGACTTCCCGTTATAACGCCCCGGCTGAGGATCTTGTTGGATATCTTTACGCCCTGGCTTTTTACCATGGCGGTGATGCCCAGGTTGCCCGAATCGCTGAGCAGTCCGAGATTCAGCCGGTGAAAGTCTTTTTTCTGGACAAAGGTTCCCTTTCCCTGAAGCCGGTAAAGATATCCCTTGTTCACCAAAGCATTGACGGCGCTTTTCACCGTCATCCGGTTGATGCCGTACATTTCAGCCAGCACGCGCTCGCTCGGCATCTTTTCACCGGGCAGGTACTCTCCCCCTTCGATCTTTTTCATGATGATATCCTGAAACCTCACGTAAAGCGGGCCTCCCGCCGCTTCCAGCTCCTCGTCCGGACTGTCCGCCGGCAACTGTATTTTGTCGCTCATACGCTCTCCCTCTTTCAGTTTTTATCAATGATGAACTCGATCTTGTCGCTGATCAGCACCGTTTCGAAGTATTCCAGCAGCCTCCCCCTTTTCTCATAGACCAGGCCCTGATATTTGATCAGCGGCCGGGACGGGCTGACTTTCAAAAGCTCGGCCTCAAGTCCCGTGGCATAGACCACGGAGACCCTGTGGCTGGAATGGGCGATGGAAAGCCGGTATTTCTTTTTCAGCGTATCATACAGCGATTTATTATGCACGTCCTCCTCGGAAAGCTCCGGCGCGAGGTCCCGGACGATATATGATTTTTCAACGGCGATAGGCTCCTTATTCCCGTACCGGAGCCGCATGATCCGATAAACCTCTGTTCCTTCCGACAACAGCGTTTTCTTGGCAAGCTGCTCCGTCAGCTTCATCTTCTCGAATTCCAAAAGCTTGACGTAGGAAGCCATCCCCATCCGTTCGATCATCATTTTGAACGAGTTGGTATGATTCAGGGTAAACTGGACCCGTTTGGGCGCGATGAAATATCCGTAACGCTCCCTGGAAATCAGCAGTCCCTTCTGGACCAGGATCTGAAGCGCCACCCGGACGGTCAGTCTTTGGACGCCGAAACGTTCGGCAAGCTCCCGTTCTGAGGGGAGCTTCTGTTTTTCCCGGTATCCCTCGGATTCCAGCATATGTTCGATTTCCTTTGAGATCAGGGTCTCAAGGGTCAGTACTTTTCCCATGGTCTTCCCTCTCTATTCATAGCGGGTCGCAAATCCGAAGGAGCCTTCTACCAGGCAGGTCTTCGCGGAAAAATCCGCCGCGTATTCAAAGGCTTTGCGGACCGCGTCCTGCCCGGCCAGCGAGCCTTTTCTCCAACCGCTTTTCATCAGTGATACGACAAAGGCCGTAAAGAACGAATCCCCCGCTCCCATGGTGTCGATCGGGGTGATCAGCTTCACAACGCCTGTATGCGCGGTCTTTCCGTCGTAAAGGATCTGGCCCTTCGTTCCGTTTGTAATAAGAACGTAGGTGGTGCCCAGGGCTCTTACCTTCTGCTGAAGTTTGTCCGCCTGCTCTGCATTCAGCTTTTCACCGGAGAACAGGGCGATATCCACATAGGGGCATACCTTCTCCAGATATTCGTCGGAACGGAATTCCTCTTCCCAGGAAAAATCAAAAGTGCGCACGGCGTGGAAGCCTTTGAGCTTTCGCATTTCATCCTCCATCTCAGCGTAGCAGCCGCAGTGGACCACATCGAAGTCCCTGAGATATTCCACATCCTTTTCCGATAATTTCAACGACCGGTGCTCTTTGCCCTCTTCCCAGCCACTGCCGACGAATTTCCGGTCCCCTTCGTCAAGGACTACATCACAGCGTTCCGTCGCGCATCCGGCCAGGACGGAACAGCCCGAAACATCGACTTCCAGCGCGATAAGCGAATCGCGGATCAGTCTTCCTTCCCTATCGTCGGCTAATACGCCGAGGTACGCGGAATCTACACCGCATTTCCCGGCATAGACCGCAAAGTTGACCGCGTTCCCACCCGGAAACATCAATTTCTGATTGACATAACGGTCAACGACGTTATCTCCCATTCCAACAAATTTCATCAGCGTTTCCTTTCTGGTCTAGTAAAGTCTTGTATTGGTTTCAATGTACAATTTTTTGCAGGCTTCGTCAATCCCCAACCTGAGTTTCGTTTACCGCCTGCTAAGCGCCTCCTTGATCTCTTCGAACTTTTTCTTCGTGATGGGGTAGCGGTAGATCATAACGACAGTCAGGATCATGAAGATCGCTGGAATGATCGTCAGGGAGTTTTCGACCCATTCCAGCGCGGCAGGCGTCTGTACCGTCGAGTCTCCGTTAAAGCCAGCCAGTTCAAGGACGACGCCCAGGAGCTGCATGGCAACGGCCTGGGACAGCGCTTCCGCTACAGACTGAAGCGACACAACGGTCCCCTGTCTCCGGTTACCCGTTTCCAGCTCGTCGTATTCGCAGATGTCGTAAAGGATCGCGGGCATCAGCTGCCAGTATGCGCTGGAGCCGATGCTGAAAATGAAGGTAAATAGAATCATTCCCGTGAAGGAATTGATCCCCATGAGCCTGGCGGCTGCGACAAGTACGGTGGAGACCACCATCATGGTCATGAGCAGCGACCGTTTATCCAGCCACCTGGACAGGAACAGGATCACCGGCATGAAAAGCAAACCGTTGAAGGAAGCAAGGAGCAGCACCAGGCTGACGAGGGCAGCATCCAATCCAAGGTTGTAGGTATAAAAGTAAAGCCGGTCCGCCCCGTAGATCGTATTCGATACAAGGTAGAAAATGCTTGCAAGCAGCAGGATCTTCAGTGGTTTCAGCTTAAGAACATCCAGATATCCCCGGACCAGTTCCGCAAGGACCTTGAAATTGAATTTCGGTTTTTCCATATTGCCGGTATGTCTCGGAATGTCCTTATTTTTTGACAGGATCACGGTCAGGTAGATCGTTGCGGCAGAAACGAACCCGACGAAGGCGCCGGTCATCTGCCAGGAGGTTTCCCTGGTAAAACCGCCGCCCACCAGCGAATCGACGATAATGGAGGGCAGCACAACGCCAAGCAGCGTCCCGAGCATATTAAAACCATACGCACAAGATCGCAAATGCGTCCTCTCGGTATAATCGTCTGTAAATTCCGCGCCCAACGCCAGATAAGGCACGTAGAACGTACTGAACCCGGTCCAGAAAACGAGGATCATCACGCCGTAATAGAGTATCCTGAATACCGGGCCGGCGTCCACGGTATAAAACACGAGACTGCAGGAAATCGCGAGAAGCGTCGCTCCCGTCATCAGAAACGGTCTTCTTCTGCCCATCCTGCTGGTACTGTGATCGGACCAGTAGCCGATAACAAGGGAGCCGACGACGTCCCACACCGATCCGACCGCAATGAGGGTTCCAGCAACCGCCGGACTGACGTGCCCAACCGTAGTCAGAAAAAACATAAGGAACGTGCCGATGATACTGTATGTTGCCGCATCTCCGATGGCAGCCGAGCTATACGCCAATTTATGCTTTAAGGATAATTTCATAGTTTTGCCAGCGCCTTTCTGACCGCCTCGTAATCCTGTCGGAACGCATCGTTGGGGCAGAGCGCAAAGCTGCCGTCACAGGTTTCAAAGGTCATAAATCCTTGATAATCGTGTTCGCTCAGAATCCGCAGATGTTCTTTCAGATCCTGGGCGCCGTTGCCCCAGGCCAGATGGCCGGAGGGGCTGCCATCATTCAGGTGGATATGCCGGATCTTGTCACCAAACTCCCTGAAATAATCCTCCAGAGTTTCACCGGCGCAGCACATGGGCACGGTATCCACACAGCAGCTCATATAGGGACTGTCGAAGTTTTCCATCATCCGTTTCAGTGTCGGAAGATCCGTGACCAGGTTGGATTCCGACGGCTGCAGGATCTCATAAACGATACGGACCCCCTCACTTTCCGCTTTCGCCAGGATCTTGCCCATGGAGTCCACCGAACGCTTCCAGCCCGCTTCCGCCGGTTCGTCGAAGTTTCCCCAGCCCGGCGTGACCATGATCTGTTCGCAGCCAAAGCCCGCGGCGTCCTCAATACATCGCAGAAAATAATCAATGCTCATTTTTCTGAGCAGTTCATCTTTCGCGGCGACATTGAAAGGGTAGATGCACTGTTCCGGCGTAAAGCAGATCATTGAAAGCCCTCTTTCACGAAACAGTCTTTTGATATGATCCTGCTGCGGCTTCTGCGGCGCCATATAGTTATAATGTGGAGCCGCCCCCCAGAATTCAATGTTTTCAAATCCGATTTCTCTCATTCCGTCCAAAAAATACTCCAAGGAATACCTTCCGTGTAGGATATTCATCGCAGAGAACTGCTTCATGCTTAGCATCCGAAAATCTCCTTTCTGAGTAAACATATTTGTAAAAATAATACATGCCGTTTAAATATTCTATAGCATACGCCGCGAATTTTTTTCTGTCAACAGGGGCGCCTCCGATGTACTTTTTGTTTCCGGACGTAAAAACCCCTGCGTTTCAAACAAGCGCAGGGGTTAATTTATCGTTCAAAATATTTTTTTCTTATACGGACAGGACCTTCTCCAGAAATTCTCTCGTCCTCGGATTTTTCGGGTTGGAAAAGATCTCCGACGGAGCCGCTTCTTCCTGAATGATCCCTTCATCCATAAAGATGACCCGATCGGCCACATCCTTTGCAAATCCCATTTCGTGGGTGACGACCACCATCGTCATTCCCATGGAGGCAAGCTCTTTCATTACTGCCAAAACTTCTCCCACCATTTCCGGATCGAGAGCGGAAGTCGGTTCGTCAAAAAGCATGATGTCCGGTTCCATAGCTAAGGCCCTGGCAATAGCAACACGCTGCTGCTGACCGCCCGAAAGCTGTCTTGGCATCGCGTTGATCTTATCCGAAAGGCCTACTCTTTCCAATAGTTCGACGGCCTTCTGGTCCGCTTCTGCCTTCGTTTTCAGCTTCAGCTCCAGCGGCGCCATCATGATGTTCTGCTTGACGCTGAGATGCGGAAACAGATTGAACTGTTGGAACACCATTCCGATATGCCTTCTCACCTTGTTGATGTCTTCTTTGGGATCGGTGATCCTGATGTCATCGACGGTGATGTCGCCGTGAGTCGGCTCCTCCAGGCGGTTGATGCATCGAAGCAAAGTCGATTTTCCCGATCCGCTGGGTCCGATGACGCAGACGACCTGTCCCTTTTCGATCTCAAGATTGATCCCTTTCAGCACTTCCAGATTGTCGAAGTATTTGTGAAGGTTGTTTATGATGATCTGTGCTGTCATATCATTACCTTCCTTTCAACCAACTTCGCTACATAAGTGAGTGCCATAATCAGAACAAGATAAAACAATGCGACCCAGGTATACGTTGCAAACGACTCCATGGTACGGCCTACATAAATTTTTGCCTGATACATGATATCCGCAAAGCCAATTACGGAAATAAGGGATGAATCCTTCAGGGTGATGATGAACTGGTTCACCAGGGATGGCAGGCAAATACGGAATGCCTGGGGCAGAATAACCCTCTTCATGGCCTGACCGTGAGTCAGTCCAAGGCTTCTTGCCGCCTCCATCTGGCCGTAGTTGACCGCATTGATCGCGCCCCGGAAGATTTCCGACATGTAAGCGCCCGCATTCAGCGTAAGCGTGATCAGTCCGGCTGTAAAAGGATTCAATCTTACGTCCAATCCCATAAACTGAAGCAGTTGGGGTATGGCAAAATATACATAGAACACCTGCACCAGCAGCGGAGTTCCTCTGATAAGCCCAACATATATTCTTGATATCCAGCGAAGCGGCGCTTTTTTTGACATGGCGAAGAAGCAGGAACACAATCCCATCACAAACGCCAACAGCAGTGACAGGATCGTCACGGCGATGGTCATCTTCAGCCCTTCAAAGAGCAGCGGATTAACTTCGATGAAAACTTTACCTAAGTCCATTCTATTTCCTCATTATTCAGCAGCGATATATTTGTCTAATATCTCCTGATACTTTCCGTTTGCTTTGATGTTTTCCAGTCCTGCGTCAAACATTTTCAGAAGATCTGCATTCTGGCCCTTCAGTACTGCAAAGCCGTAGGAAGATCCCTTTTCCATGTCGGTAACCATCTTCAGGCCGTTGCCCTGAGTGATTCCGTATCCCATTACAGGATAATCTTCGAAGCAGGCTACGGAGTTGCCTGTCTTGACGTCTTCATACATCAGCGGGGATTCGTCGAAGTAAACCACTTCGAATCCATACTGCCCCATGATGGACTCCGCGAAGGTAGCTCCTTCTGTTCCAGTCTTAACGGCAACTTTCTGTCCCTTAAGATCGTCGTAGGATTTTATCGTATCATTGTCTGCTGCGATAGCCATTACAACGCCGGAATCATAGTAAGGTGCAGAGAAATCATACTTCTTCTGACGTTCCGCAGTGATGCTCATGCCGGCAATAACGCCGTCGGTCTGGTTGGATTCCAGTGCTGCTACTGCTGCGCTGAATCCGAGCGGATTGAGTTCATACTTGAAACCCTGATCCTCAGCGATAGCCGCCAGGATCTCGATGTCGATACCGACATATTCTCCGGCGTCATTCTGAAATTCAAACGGAGCAAAGGTGGTATCTGTTGCGATGTTGTAAGTCTTTGTCTCGTCAGTTGCCTTCTGGTCATCGGTGCTTGCCGCTCCGCCGCCGCAAGCTGTCATCATGCCCAGTGCGAGCATAAGAATTAAAGCCACACTTAAAATCTTTTTCATAATAATCCTCCCTAGATATGTTTAAAAATACATACATGATATTATACATTAAAACACTAGGGTAGTGGAATAGGCTTGTCAAAAAATTGTATAAAAAAATACATGTATACAATTTATGCACCGTGACCGGAATGCCCTGCCCGTCGATGAAAAGAAAGACTCCCGGAATCATTGATGATCACCGGGAGTCTTCTTTAGGGAAAAAAATACTCAATGAACTGCGTCTTCTTTCATCGCCTCATAGAGCTCTTCAAATTTTGATTCGATATTTGAGAAAGCCTTAACGACAGACGGATCAAAATGGACTCCTCCGCCCTCCCTGATAACGTGGACGCTCTTTTCATGGCAAAGAGGTTCTTTATAGGGGCGTTTTGAACGCAGCGCGTCGTAAACGTCAACCAAAGCCATGATGCGCGCGGGCAGGGGAATGTCCCGACCGTAAAGGCCGTCCGGATATCCTGTTCCGTCCCATTTTTCGTGGTGGTAAGCCGTCAGCACGTAGCTGAGCCTGACAAGCTCATTTTCCCTATATTTTTTGAGCACCTCCCGGAGCGTACGTTTTCCGATATCCACATGCAGTTTTATAATCTCGAATTCTTCGGGCTCCAACTTGCCCTTCTTTAAAAGGATATGTTCCGGGACCGCTATTTTTCCAACGTCGTGAAATGCGGCGGCATGATAGAGGTTCGTGATATATTCGTCGGTCAGGATCTCCTGATGTGCGGCGTCTTTTCTCAACTCCGTCGCGAGAGCCCTGCAGAAGAATTGCACGCGTTCGATATGTTTTTTGTTGTTCTCGTCTCTCAATTCAGCCATTTGGGATGCTGCAGCCAGCGCTGTTATTATATCGGACAATTCCAGGTTCTCAGGTCTGTCAACAATGCGCTGCGATACTTCACTCATGCTCATCTTTTGATCCCCCTTTTACCGAAAAAACAGCATTACAAGTACCTCTGACGGTACTTACAATGCTATCCCCAATTAGTGAATATTCTTAGCCATATCATTTGTATCTCAGGTCTCATCGCATTCGACTCCTTTCGACATCTTATGACATTGGTTGTGCATTAAATATAGTCTTTAATTATGTTCCTGTCAATAGGTCAAAATGGTTATTTTTAGAACATTCTGACAATTTCGTTACCAAAAAAGGAGCCCGGATTACCGGACTCCCGCTCCTGACACAATCGATTGATTGGAACACTTTATTTTCTTATGGATCTTCCGAGTCGGCGATTGACGATCTCGCCGTGTTTCATGGCGATTTCTCCGCCGATCACAACGTACTCGATGCCGATCGGCGCCTTCCGAGGTTCCTGATAGGTGGCACTGTCCCTGATCCTGCTCAGATCAAAGATCGTAACGTCCGCATCCGAACCGACCCGCAGGCTTCCCTTTCCCTTCAGTCTCATCCGCCCCGCCGGCATCCAGGTGATTTTTTCAATAACGTCTTCCAGTGACAGCAGCTTCTTTTCGACCACGTATTCCCGAATCAGCTTCGGGAATGTCCCGCTCCCTCTGGGATGTCCCTGGCCGTTGCTGTACAATCCGTCGCTGACCACGACAGCAGCGGGATGGACGATGCATTGGTCAACCTCTGCCGCATTGAGAAGATCGGCGACGACCAGCGCGCCGGGATCCTTTTCCCGGAGCGAGTAGAAGGTTTCCTTATCCATTGCCTTTCCCCGGGCGTCGTATCCGCCGACCTGCAGTCTTGCGTAATACTCGTCTCCGTAATGGTATTTGTCAAGAAAGCCCTCGTCGAAAACAGCCGAACCGATAGTAGTACAGAAGGCATAATACGGATATCCGTCAAAGCCGACGTCCTGCCCCCTGCTTCTGCAGCTGTCGATGATGGAGATCGCCTCTCCCATGCTTCCGAAGCTGCACATGCTTGACAGATGGGATATCTGCAGCCTCGCGCCGGTTTCGGCGGCGTAGCCGATGATTTCCTCAACGGAGGAAATCGCCTGATCTCCGTCGCCCCTTTGATGGACGGTAACGATCCTGTCATTGTTAGCTGCGACGCTCATCAGCGCGGCCGCTTCCGTCTCATCGATCCCCGGATAATACTCGAAACCCAGGGAAAGTCCGAGACAGCCTCCGTCCAGATCGGCTTGGAGCCGCTTTGTCATATTATCGATGATCTGCTTCCCTACCGGTTCATATTTGCTGAAATTCCCGAACGCCTCCCTGAGCTTTTCATGGGGGGAAAGCATACCGATATTGACCGGATAACCCAAACGGTCCACCGCGTCAAGATACGCCACCGGATCGACCATGGACCCCATTCCGCAGCCGAGTCCACAGTTTCCGCCAACTACGGTGGTAACGCCCATTCTCAGCATGGAACCGGAAATAGTGAATTCAAAGGCGTCCTTTTCCAAATCATAAGGATCCTCGTGGATATGCATGTCGATAAAGCCCGGCGCCACGATCAAACCATCTGCGTCGATCTCACTGCGTCCGCTGATTTTACCGCTTGTTACCACGGCAACCTTTCCGTTTTTTAATCCGATATTCAGCTTTGCGTAGATCCGTTTGGACGGATCGATCACAAAGCCGTTCTGTATTGTCAAATCAAACATAATTCCGCCTTCCCTTTCTAAGTAAAAGCAGCAGCCTGTTATTTACAAAACTCACACGCGATGGAAGCGTAAATCAGGACCGCCGGTACGAGGGTGCTGATTTTGATGTTTTCTGTCGCCGAATGAGCGCTTTCCACTTCACCGGGCCCTAGAACGATGGTCGGGACCTTTCCGTAATAATTGATCAGGCCGCCGTCGGTCCATGCCATAAAGGCGCGCATGACCGCTTTCGATCCCGTCACGCCTTCGATGGCCTTTTCCGCTGCCTTGACCACGGGATCCTTTGGATCGGTGTCCATGGACTCATGAACGTACCGATCGTCCATATAGCTGATTTCCATAACCTTCATCTCTGCTTTGAATTGAGGGTCTTCCGCGCTCAGCTCATCGAGGACCTGCCGGTATTCACGCACGGTCTCATCGAAGGTCTCCCCCGGGATCCAGCGCCGGTCAAGCTGGAGGATGCAATCCCCCGCCACGGTACTAGGCTGTGTTCCGCCACGGATCAGTCCGTAGTTCATGCTGGGGCTTCCGATGATCGGATGAGGCGTCTTCTTTTCAAGCTTTGGGATCAGTTCGTTTTCCAGCTTGTTGATGAACATGGTCGCCTTATGGATCGCGTTGATCCCTTCCTTTTGCCTTGCACCATGGACGGTTTTCCCGATAAAGCTGAATTCAAACCATTCCAGACCTCGGTGACCGACACAGATATCCATATCGGTCGGCTCCCCGACGATGGCGGCGTCGGGCATTTTATCGCAGCTGCCGAGCCAGGCGCGGGTTCCCAGACTCTTAGCCTCTTCGTCGATCAGCGCCCCGAAGACGATATCTCCCGTCAATTTGATCCCCGCTCTTTTGATCGCAGCCATGGCAATCATCATGCAGGCCAGACCGCCCTTCATGTCCACCGTTCCGCGACCGTACATACCGCCGTCTTCAATTCTTACTTCATAGGGATTTCCCGGCATATCGTAAGGCGGAACGGTATCGGTATGTCCCGTAAGGAGCAGCGTTTTCCCTCCGCCAGTTCCCCTCAGCGTCGCGATGACATTGCAACGTCCGTCCTCGACGGGGATCAGCTCCGCTTCGATCCCTTCCCGGGCGAAGAAATCATATATGTATTTTGCCGTTTCGGTTTCCTGGCTTTCAATACCTTCGTGGCTCGGAAAACCGACAAGCTTTGTGATCAGGTCTATTGCTTCCTGTTCAGAGAAATGCCCCTGAATCTTTTTACTTACTGTATCCTCCATATATACCTCCTATGGCAGATATCTCGAAAGTTCTTCCGCTCCCCTTTGAAATAATTCAACGAATCTCATTAATTTTCCGTCTTTATCTTCACCCTTGATAAAAGCGCAGGCGATACAGCCCTTGACTTCGCCGCTCTGGTTGAAAACCGGCACGCTGGCGCCGACAACAAGAGGAGCGACTTCCTCGTCGCTGAGGGCATAGCCCTGCTGCCTGATCTTTTCATATTCCCGGAGGATGTCCTCGGGATCGGTCAGAGTATTTGGTCCGCATTTTTCGAAGGTCTGCTCCGCAAGCAGCTGTTTTACCCGCTCCTGATCATAATAGGCATAAAGGCATTTGCCATAAGCCCCGCGGTTCATCGGATAGAACTGGCCGGGATGATAATTCATTTTATACGGCTGATGGACCTCGGTTTCATAAAGGGAAATGACCTTGTCCCCGACTCTCACCGCATAACCCACCGATTCCTTCCCGTGTGAACTCAAATAGTCCAGGACCTCCAGTATCTTGGGCTCGATATTGTTATTGCTGGTATACGCCATACCGACGTGAAAAGCCATCGGTCCGATGATATACTTTCCTGTCTTATAATTTTGGATCACCCAGTCTTTGGCCAGGAGTTCCCTCAGGATCCGGTGAACCGTCGTACGGTTGATTTTCGTAAGTTCGCTGAGCTCGGCCACCTTCAGTTCGTCGGGATGATTGCTCATGGTCTCCAGGATCAGCATCGCCTTTTCAACAGGCGTCAACTTATCTTTTTCCACGTGTTTTTCTCCTTGATTAAATATAAATAATATACGGTGATATTATAATCCTTTTATTTGGAAAAAGACAGGAACTCTTCCTTTATTTTCTCTTGGTTTTCCTTTGATGTGATCACATCATAAGCGGTAAGCGCCAGCGCGCAGGCTCCCCGATAAATCGTCGACCTTCCCTGTTCGGTCACAGTGTGCTCCGCGAATTCCTTCGAATGGATGATGAGGGAGGTGTTGCCTACGCCGATCCACGGGTGGATCACCGGTACATAATGACTGACGTTTCCGATGTCGATGGAACCGATCCCGTCGCTGGCAGGTTTGATCTCCGTCTCTCCCAGTTCCGTCAGGTTTTCGGAAAACAGCGCGGAAAGGGTCCTGTTGGTGCGAAGGTTGTCATAAGGATTTTCAAATTTCGATATCTTGACCTTGGCTCCGGTCATCTTCGCTGCGCCTTCGGCGCATTCTTTGACCTTTTCCAGTACGGTCTCGAGATTCTCCTTGGTCTTGGACCGGACGTAAAATTTTGCCTCTGCGTAATCCGGAACGATATTCGGCGCAACGCCGCCGTGGGAAATGATCCCGTGGATCCGCACGTCGCTTGTGACATGCTGGCGCAGGGCGTTGATCCCGTTGTACAGCAGAATGACTCCGTCCAGGGCATTGATCCCCTTCTCCGGAATCGCAGCAGCGTGGGCTGCCTTGCCGAAGTATTCGAATTTTATTGCGTTGAGCGCCAGGGAAGATCCGCTTTCCTCCGAAACCGCGGCAGGGTGGGCCATCATGGCGACGGTGACGCCGTCATACGCTCCCTTTTCCGCCAAAATTCCCTTTACCCCGCTGGTTTCTTCGGCCTGTGTTCCGAAGACCGTCACTTTTCCGCCGATTTCGTCCAGCACCGATTTCAGTCCGAGCGCGGCGCCCGCCGACATTGCGGAAATCAGATTATGCCCGCATCCGTGTCCGATCTGAGGCAGCGCGTCATATTCACAGAAGAGCGCGATATGCGCGCCTTCTTTATAGCTGTCGTAAACAGCGCGGAAGGTCGTGGAGAGTCCATAAACAGATTCTTCCACGGCAAAGCCGTTTTTCCTGAAATAATCGGTAAGCAGCTTGACCGCTTTATACTCCTCGTCGCCGAGTTCGGGATTCTCGTAAAGATATTTGCTGATATCGGTAAGCTCCGGCATTTTATTTGAAATCTCGTTGGTTATTTTCTTTTTCATCTCCAGGCCCTCTTCCATCTTTTTATTTCTGCTTATTTCTGCGAAAAAAGTAATTTAGGACCGGCTGGATCGCCGGCGTTCCGGCGGTCCAGTCAGTCCCTGTTCTCTCTTGTTACTATTGTATCATATTTTTAGAATGGTCCATAATGGATTGCATCGGCGATCACTACGAAGATTCCGCCGGCGATCCACCAAATGCATGCAAGTGGCATGATCCATTTGATCCACTTCTGATAGGGGATTCCCGCCAGCGCAAGTCCGGCCATGAAGTATCCGGAAAGAGGAGTGAGAACGTTGGTGAACCCATCAGCAAACTGGTATGCAAGAACTGTGGTTTGTCTCGTTACTCCCACGATGTCTGCGAGTGGGGCGAGTACCGGCATCGTCAGGGCTGCCATACCGCTTCCGGAAGGCACGATGGCGCTGATGATGATCTGCGCTACATAGATACCCAGCGAGGTGATCGTAGAGGGCAGTCCCTGGATCGCGTTCGCCATTCCCCAGATGATGGTATCGATGACGTTGGAGTCGGTAAAGATTACCAGAATACCTCTGGCAAGACCTACGACCAGTGCTCCATAAGCGAGCAGCGCACAGCCTTCCAGGAAGTCTTCCGCAAGCTGGTTGAGTCCGCGCCTGCTGATGATTCCGACGAGGATGGCCATTCCGAAGAACAGACCGGAGATCTCCTGGATGTACCAGCCATATTTCAATACTCCGAATACCAGGAGCGCGAAAGTGCCAAGTACGACAAGCAGGATCACTTTGTGTGTGGCTGTGAACTCGGTGTTAGCCAGGTCGAGCTTGATTTCTCTCTTTTTGTCGATTTCATACATCAGGCTCTTTTGAGGATTCTTTTTGATCCTCAGGCAATATAGGATAAGGAATGTAATTGTGATGGCCACCATAACGGCAAATACGATGATCCGGTATCCCAATCCGGACATCAACGGAAGCTCCGCGATGCCCTGTGCTACACCGACGGTGAAAGGATTGAGAAACGCTCCGGTAAATCCGGCGCATGTCGCTACCATTGCGATTGCTGCCCCTGTTATCGAGTCGTATCCCAAAGAAATACACAAGACAACGAGGGCCGGTATGAACGGCAGGCACTCCTCCGCCATCCCGTAAACGCCTCCGCCGAAGGCGAATACCACCGATAAAATCGGAATGATCAGAATACCTTTATTGGACGTCTTTCGGACGGCTGCCGCGATCCCCGCGTCGATTGCTCCGGATTTCTGAACAACGAAGAACGAGCCTCCTACGATAAAGATAAAGAATACGATTGCTGCAGCCTGTTCCAAGCCTTTTGGAAATGCTTTCAGGACTGTAAATACAGATGCCGGAGTTGCATCTACCGCGTGATATGTAGCGGCATCGACAACCTGTCTTCCATCAACGTCGATCCGGTCATACGCGCCTGCCGGGATAACATAAGTCAGAAGTCCGGCTACGATGGCGATACAGAATAAAAGTACAAAGGTGTGCGGCATTTTCAGTTTGAACTTCTTCTGATTCTCTGCTAAAGTTTTCTCTTCCATAGTTAACCTCCTTAATAATATATGACAATATTAGTTCGCCTGTAAACTTTGCCTCCTTTCATCTTATTTTGTTCCCTTTTTTGTTCGCCCCATGAACGCTATGGTTGTCATGCGAACTATAATTTCATTATAATGAATTCTGAAAATTTTTACAAGTATATTTATGCAAATTTATGAATGGAATGTCTTCGGCATATGAGGACAACCCCGTATTATCCGCCGTTTAACCGCTAAATTTCAATATTCATCCGTCAAAAAAGAATAATTAAAATATTTTATGTATAATTATAGATTTTATGTATTGTATTATATACGAAAACCTGTTATCATTATCAAAATAAAACGTTGAAAAAGAAAGGTAAAAGCTATGTTTATCAGAAAGGCAAAATTATCGGACTCAGAAGCCATGCACAAACTTGTGAATCATTATGCAAAAAAGGGATTGATGCTCGCCCGTTCGAGAAGTTCGATCTATGAATATATCAGGAATTATTCAGTAATGGAAAGCGAAGGAGAGGTGATCGGGGTCGGAGCACTGTCGATCCTCTGGTCCGACCTTGCTGAAGTCAGGACCCTTGCCGTCAAGGAGAGCGTTTCCGGTCAGGGCATCGGGAAAAAACTTGTGGAGCATTTCATAAACGAGGCAAAAGAGCTGGGGATCAAGCAGGTTTTCACGCTGACATACCAGACCGAGTTTTTTGAAAAATGTGGATTCAAGGCCATCAGCAAGGATAATATGCCGCACAAGATTTGGAAGGACTGCCTCAATTGTCCCAAATTCCCGAACTGCGACGAAGTCCTGATGGTTATGGAAATCGATAACTGAATTTCGCGGCACTCCCTCACATAAGTATCCGAAACAGAAACATACTATTAGGACAACGATACTTTACTGAGGTGAGCGCATGGAAAATGTATTTGATTATGAAGATATACAGCTGATTCCGGCCAAATGCATCGTAAACAGCAGAAGCGAATGTGATACTTCCGTCCTTTTCGGCGGACGCTGTTTTCGTCTTCCCGTCGTGCCTTCCAACATGCAGACTATCATCGACGAGGAGATCGCGCTTTATTTGGCTTGGAACGGCTATTTTTATATCATGCACCGGTTCGAACCCGAAAGAAGAAGGGACTTTATTGAAAAAATGCATTCTCGCAGACTGTTCGCGTCCATCAGCGTGGGCGTCCGGGACAGTGAGTTTGAATTCATCGATGAATTGGCCCGGGATCAGGTCGTGCCCGAATATATCACCATCGATATCGCTCACGGCCACTCCAATTCGGTGATCCGTATGATCCAGCATGTCAAAAAGAACCTTCCGGAAGCCTTTCTGATCGCAGGCAACGTAGGAACCCCGGAGGCGGTGAGAGAGTTGGAAAATGCCGGAGCGGACGCGACCAAGGTAGGGATCGGACCGGGCAAGGTTTGCATCACGAAGATCAAAACCGGATTCGGCACCGGAGGCTGGCAACTATCAGCGCTGCGCTGGTGCTCAAAAGCCGCCAGCAAGCCGATCATCGCAGACGGAGGCATCCGCACCCATGGCGATATCGCCAAGTCGATCAGGTTCGGCGCCGCTATGGTCATGATCGGTTCTCTCTTCGCGGGGCATGAGGAATCTCCCGGCCAGACCATCGAGATGGACGGAAAAAGGTACAAGGAATACTTCGGCTCTGCTTCGGAATTCCAGAAAGGGGAAAACCGGAACATCGAAGGGAAAAAGATGTATGTTGAGTTCCGGGGCTCCATCAAGGATACGCTTGTGGAAATGGAGCAGGACCTGCAGTCCTCCATCTCCTATGCGGGAGGCAGAAAGCTGGACGCCATTCGAAATGTGGATTACGTCGTTGTGAAAAGTTCCATCTTTAACGGAGATCGGGTGTATTGATTTATCTGCTTGAGGGTTTCGGATCATGATAAAAAGGGTAGATATTAGATTGTCTTTGCAGGCAAATCAAAATATCCAGCCCTTTTTTTGTAGGGCGTCATAATAAGAAAGGTAGATATAATGACTGCGTTATTGGAAAAACTGCTCCCCGTTCTACTCATCATCGCCATCGGATGGCTCCTGCGGAAAAAGGATATCATCTCCGGCAATACGATCAATGATTTGAAACAGCTCATTCTGAATTTGGCGTTGCCCTTCACCCTGTTTCTTTCCTTTTCGAAAACAGCCCTTGAAGCAAAATATATCCTCATTGTTGTTTTTATTTTCTTGCTGTGCATGATCATGTACGGTCTCGGCTTCCTGCTCAAGCGCAGACTGCCTGATGTTTTTGGCTCCCTTTATACGCCGTGGTTCATGTCGGGGTTTGAGTTCGGCATGATCGGCATCGGGCTTTTCGCGGCGCTGTTCGGTACAGAAAATCTTCCACTGATCACCCTCATAGGCCTTGGCCACGAATTCTTCGCCTGGTTCGTCGCGATTCCCTATATTCAATTTTCAAGCGGCGGCAGGTTCCGGCCGGTCGAGACTCTCGGCAAATTTATCCGTACCCCGGTTATCCTTGGGATCTTCGGCGGGCTTATTGCCAACGTATCCGGCGCCTACGCGTTCCTGCAGACCGTTTTCTGGGGTAGGGCCGTGCTTGGCACTATGTTGACTGTTTCCAATATCATCGTGCCGCTGATTTTAATTGTAGTCGGTTATTCCCTGATCATTGAAATGGACAACACATCGAGAGCCGTGAAGTATATCGCCGCGAGGCTGCTTCCTCTCCTGGCCGTCGGTACTCTTGTCCTGTTCCTGATCCATGCGCTGGCTGGCCCGGTTGATCCACTGTTCAACGTTGCGTATTACGCGTTTCTCATTTTGCCGCCGTCCTATCTGATGCCTGTGTTTATCAAGGACAATGAAGGGGAACGGCATTTCTTCAGTCAGGCGGTGGTCTATTACACCCTCATATCCTTTGTTGGCTATATCATTCTCCTACTGGTTTAACTTTTTCCAATAATTGCCTGAATATTTGGAAATTTTGTGTGTTTAACCCTCTTTTTTCTGTGGTATATATCTCCGGTAATCTATTAATATGGGCTTTAGAAATCTTTCACGCAAAAAGTTTTTAAACCCGGGAAAAAGAAGGAGGTACTTACTTTGAAAAAAATCATTGCGCATTCTTTGGTTATGCTGTTGGTACTGACCTCATTCGTGGTTGCTCCTGCATTATCACCAGATACGGATGCCGTATCCGCAGCAACTACAAGTGAACAGCCAACAACTCCTACTGCCCCAACTACGCCTTCCAAGCCGGCTACGACGACGCCTACAACAACGACGACTGCTGTTCCGGCCGGATCAACTACATACGTAGTGAAGAGCGGCGATACCCTGGCCAAGATTGCTGCCAAGTACAGCATGAAGCTGGACACACTGGTTTCCCTGAATCCACAGATCAAGAATAAAAACATGATCGTTGTGGGACAAAAAATCGTTGTCAAGGCTGGTGCTGCCGGCAGTGCTGCTGCAGCAACCTCAACCGCTGCAAAGAAGGTCTATGAAGGTATGGGCTTCAAGATGAACTTCAGAAACGGTCCTGGCGAAGACTCAACAGGCGCTCCTGTCTACAGCTTCAACGTTGCAATGGCGAGAGCTACCTTTGACGAACAGGGCAGAATCCTGGACGTTTATATTGACGGCCTGGAAGTTGCCACACCAAACTATGACGGCGCATCAATGCCTCATTTCTCAGGTTGGCCAGGCATGTCCCCGATCAATGTTACCGACCATACCTCAGGCGTGGTATCAGGAACGATCTCCAACACCACCGCTTCCGCGATTGCTGAAGTAAACGGATGGCTTACAAAGAGACAGAGAGGCGACTCCTACGACATGAATCCAGCCAACGAATGGTATAAGCAGATGAACTTCTATCAGAACTTCTTCAAAGGCAAGACAGTTAACGAGCTGGAAGCATGGTTTGCGAAGTACACAACAACTGCCGGAAGACCAATCAAGGCGAACACAACCAATGCTGCCGATCTTGCGAAGTACAACAAGCTGACAGATGCTGAAAAAGCACAGCTTGCCGACGTAGTATCCGGCGCGACGATGTCCGTAAGAGACGCCCACGGAGATTTCCTTGGAGCACTCGGCGAAGCCTATAAGAATCGTCAGGAAGTTGTTATTACTCAGAAGTAATTTCAGCCAAAAACAAATAAAGGTATGAATCCGTAAGGATCATACCTTTTTTCTATGTATACGCTGTTTTCGCAGCTTGATGTTTGCCCTTTATTTCCCGTCGTGGTTTGGCGCCGCCTTCACGGTCATGCATGCTTTCATAAGCGCAATTTCAACATCGGTTTCAAATTGCTTCTTAAATGCATCCAGCTGGATGTATTGTTTCCCGGCGTCCGAAGTGACATACTTGGTAGGCAGTGAGTTCAAAGCTAATGCCAGTACGTCGCCGGTGCATTTTGCGCAGGTGCACATATCCATCCGCTCCATTACATCCGAAATCGTTTCATTTGCGATAATTTCCACTACATTGTAAACATGATGTCTCTTTTCTTCCAGCGCGTTTTTCATTACCCTTTCCTGCCGCGGCGACAGTTTGATCGAAGCGGTATTGCCAGCGCTGATTTCCTCCCTTGTCTTCATTGTATTCATCACCTATCTAATCTCCTTTTGTTTTACTGCTCAAAACTTAAACTTTTCACCGCACAATCGATGAACAGTCAAATTATGGTTAAAACTTCACCTAGATTATACTAGATTATTGAAACAAATACAATCCAAACCTGTAAATGGCTGAACACATTGCTTTTGCAAGGATGCGTTCATTAAATCATACTTACAAAGCCGTATAGTATGATATAATTACTTTATCATCGGATATGTATCCGGGATTTGATTATTTAATCTAAGAATGCGGAAAGGAAGGAAGTTACACATGAGGTATATCGATTTAAGAAGCGACACCGTAACACAGCCGACTCAGGCTATGAGAGACGCGATGCATATCGCGGAGGTCGGGGACGACGTTTATCAGGATGATCCCACCGTCAATAAGCTGGAAGCGCTTGCTGCGGAAATGCTCGGCAAAGAGGCGGCCTTGTTTGTTCCGTCCGGGACCATGAGCAACCAGCTGGCGCTCATGAGCCAGACGAGCCGCGGCGACGAGGTCATCGTCAGCGCGGACTGCCATATTTTTATGCACGAGGTTGGCGCGGCAGCTGTTTTATCGGGCGCGAACCTGAGACAACTGACCTTTAAGCACGGCATCTATGACGCCCGGCTCATCGAGAAGGCTATCCGGCCGGACGACATCCATGAGCCGAAAACCGTCCTGATTTGTATGGAAAACGCTCTGGCAAACGGCAGAGTGGTTCCTCTTGATATCATGGGAGAGGTCTACACCCTCGCGAAGAAAAACGGCATCGCAGTTCATCTGGACGGAGCAAGAATATTCAACGCAGCTGCGGCTCTGGACGTGGATGTGAAGGAAATCGCAAAAAATGCCGATACGATATCCTGCTGTTTGTCCAAGGGACTCTGCGCCCCGGTAGGCTCTGTTCTCGTCGGAAACGCCGCGACCATCGCCAAGGCAAGAAGGTATCGCAAAATGCTTGGCGGCGGCATGAGACAGTGCGGTCTCCTGGCAGCGGCCGGGATCCTTGCTCTTAATGAAATGTCCAAGAGACTCAAGGAAGACCATGACAATGCGAAATATATGGCGAAAAAACTGAACGACCTTAAGGGAGTGGAAGTCGATCTGGATTCCGTCCAAATCAACATGGTATTCTTCAGGGTGGACAGACCGGCCGCGGTCATCGACAGCCTGCCGGACAGAATGCTTGAAAAGGGCGTCAAGATCAACGGCGAGGAGCTTGGAGAATTCCGCTTTGTAACCTCCAACGACGTTTCAAAAGAAGATATCGATTATGCGGTTTCGGTTTTTGCCGAACAGATCGGATAGCGATTATAATATAATAAAAAGTCATTACCTTTTATAAAGGTTATGACTTTTTTCTTTTTTATAAAGATGTTCCGATCCGAATGATCTCGAAAAGGATTTTTATTTCTTCTTCTTCAGAGGAGGTATACTCCAGCATGCTGATTCCGACAATATTGAATTCGGATCTCAGCCGCTTCAAAAGCTCCAGAAGCTTTGCCACCCGTATCCCTCCGGCAGCGGGTACCATGACATACGGGAACTCATTGCAGTCAAGCACGTCCAAGTCGATGTGGATATAAATATTATCCGATTTCTTTGCCAGGATCCGGTCTATCGTTCGTTCAACGCTGCAGTTTAAATCCTCGGTCCGGACTACTTCGATCCCATTTTCTTCAATGTATTCCTTCTCCGGTTCGTCCAGATCCCTTTGGCCGATCATAACTAGCTGCTCAGGACGTAGCACGGAAAAGGCTGCTTTCAGAGTTCCTGGATCGCCTTCCCCCAGCAGGACTCTCAGCGGCATCCCGTGAAAATTCTTGCTCGGTGAGGATTCCGGAGTATTCAGATCCCCATGGGCGTCGATCCACAAAACGGTAAGATCACCTTCCAACTTATGGTTTAAATAGGATACCGGCAGAATTTCAACGTCACAACCGCCTCCGACCGTAAAGATCCGGTCCGGCTCCTCCGATGAGATGACCCTGTTCGCCAGATTCAGCTGTTTCAGGATCGTTTGATATCCGAGGATATCATTTTCGATTTCTTTGTTTTCCCCTGTGCCGACTTCAATTTCATAAAAGTCGGGGCTGTTTATGTATTTCCCCCTGATTTCCGCAGCGCCACTGTAAAGCTCGTCTGTTCTTCCCGCTCCCTGCCATTGGGGGAAAAACAAGTTCATGTGCTTTCCCTTCATAACCTCGCAAAACGCTCCTTTCCCTTCTATTCTTATCTAAGATTGGTCAATCACTGCGCCGGCCATTCCGACTTCGGTATATTGATATAGATATCTTCCATTCTGTGGAACTGATCTTTGATGACGGTGTCCATCATATTATCCTTCGTTACCAGGATCGGCTCTATTTTATAAAACGGTACCTGATATCTTCCGTCATCGATCGTATCGTTCGCCTGGATTTCCTGCCCTTTGGCCAGAGCAACGGCGAATTCGGCCCCTTTGGTGGCCTCGATATCGATGGGCTTGTAGATCGTAGCGTATTGAGTCCCTTCCACTACGCGCTGGCAACCGTCCCGGTCCGCATCATGACCGACTACGGTCACCGATCCGGCGAGGCGCTTTTCCGTCAGTACATGGATCGCGGCGCTGGCGAGAGTATCGTTTCCTGCAATGATCGCATCGATTTTCGTGTCCCCGTTCATGGCCTCCTGCATATAGGCCAGCGCGTTTTCATACAGCCAGTCTTTTACCCAGGTTTCACCGACGATGTTGATGGTTCCATCCTTGACGCCCTTATCCAGCATCTTCATATACCCTTCCCGAAACATGGCGGAATTGTTGTCCGATTCCGACCCGTTCAGCAGCAGATAGTTACCGGCGGGGGTCTGACTGAGAGCCGCCTGTCCCATGAGCTCACCGACTTTGATATTGTCAAAGGATATATAGAGATCCACGTTGGCACTCTTCACCAGACGGTCATAGGAAATGACCTTGACGCCTCTTTCCTTGGCCTTTTTCACCATGCCTGCCGCGGATACGGCGTCATGGGGGACGAGGACCAGCACATCGATCCCCTGATCCAGCAGGTAATCTACCTGCCTTTCCTGCTCCCGGCTGTCGCTGTTCGCGATCTGGAGTTTGACGTCGGCGCCCAGTTCCTTGGCGGTAGCCACAAAGACGTCGCGGTCCCGGAGCCACCGTTCATGAACCAGGGTATCCATGGCAAAGCCGATGACGATCTTATCCTTGTCCTGGGGCGGGTTCGGTTTGCTGCTGTCCTCTGCGGGCTGATCGCTTCCGCAGCCTGACAGCAGGGAGACGGTTAAAACCAGCATCATTATGATGTTAAATACGCTGTGTTTTCTATGCATTTCCATCCTCCTCATCTTCACTGTGACTTCCGTTTTAAAAACTCATCCTTGTATTCCGTCGGGGTAGCGCCGACGATCTTTTTGAACGTACGGCTGAAATAGTTCGGATCGCTGTAGCCGATACTGAAACAGATCTCCTTCACGCTCATCTCGTCGCCTTCCAGCAGCGTTTTCGCGATGCGGATCCTTGTGCCGGTCAAATAATCAATGAAATTTTCTCCTGTCTCTTCCTTGAACAGCTTGCTGAGGTATTGCGGGCTCACGCTGATCTCCCGCGCCACATCCTCGAGGGTGATCGATTTTGAGAAATTGTTTTTGATATATTCCTTGGCCCGCTTGGTAAGGCCGCCGACCTTGTAATCCCGATAGGAATTGATCTGGCCGATCACGCTTTCCACTCGTTTTCTGCACCAGTTCCGCAGCTCGGAAAGGTCGTTGATGGAAAGCATTTCCTCGAGGAGATCGACCCCCGCCGTGCCTCCGCCCGGCTCGTACTCCCAGGACATGTGGTTGACAAGAAACACGAGTTCAAGGAGCTTGTTCTTTATTTTCAAAGGCTGCGTCCGGTATTCCTGCTCAAGCCAGTCGAAGATGCAGCTGAAGGCGTTGATGCTTTCCGCCGTGTCGCCGGCGGATACCTTCTGAAGCAGCAGCTTTTCCTTGTATTCCGGATATTCGGAGCCGACCTCCGTCGTCGTCGCGGTAATATCCATAAAATGCATGATGCCGGTGCCCTGCAGATAGCGAAGGGCTTTCAGGGATTCTTCGTAAGACGCCGCCAGCATGTCGAACCTTCTGTATATTTTTCCGATGCCGATCCTCAGGCCGCAGTTCAGCTTCTCCGATAGCCGCTGCATCATGTTTTCCGCAAGGGAAACCGCCTCAAGACGGGATCCGAATTCGTCCGTTTTGGGATTCGAAGGCACTGCCACCACGATGCGGTTGAGCATCACCGGCCCGATGATGCATTTACAAAGGGATTTTATCGTATCGGTAAAATAGGGGTAGAACTGCTGGCTCTGGACACTGTACCCGATCTTGGTGTCCGCAGGCCCTCCGTTCCGCTCGCTCACAAATTCCACCGTGATGATGTAGCCGCCGTCCTCCTTGATGTCAAAAATCCGTTTATAATCGAACAGTTCTTTGCTGTTGTCGTCGAATAAAAGTAGAGAATAAACGAAGCCGTTTTCCATGATCGGACCGGCGTATTCCAGCTTTTCTCTCATTTCAAGCTCGATCTGGCGCTTTTCCTTCTCTGTGCGAATCAGGTTCGTGGCTTTTTTGACCACCTCCACGACCTTGGCGCGGTTCACGGGCTTCAGCAGGTATTCCATTACGCCCAGGTTGACCGCTTCCTTGGCGAATTCAAACTGATCGAATGCCGTCAATACAATGATCGCGATTTGTTTGTGCCGTTTCCGGATATCCCGGATCGCATCGATCCCGTTGATGCCGGGCATGTGGATGTCCATGAACAGGATGTCGGGAACATGTTCCTCAACCAGCTCTATGGCTTCCCTGCCGGATCTGGCCGAAGCGACGACCTCCACGTCGGTAAAGCTTTTCTCTATGATAAATTTTAAGGAATCGATTGCTACCTTTTCGTCATCGGCAATGATCACTTTAAACATTGCGGCCTCCTTTATCCTTCCATCGGAATGTTAAGCACGACTTCCGTCCCCTGTCCGGGTTCGCTGTTGATCTCCAGGATATTTTCCCTCGAATAGAATATTTTTAACCGGCTGATGATGTTGTTCAGCCCGATCCCGTTGGTATGTCCGCCGTGGCGTCCTTCCCTGTCGTTCCGTTCCACGATATCGCCATTCAGGATCTCGTTCACGGTTTCCCGGCTCATTCCTTTTCCGTTGTCCCAGATGGATATGATTGCAAAACCGTCGCGGCAGCGGGCGTAAAGGCTGATCTTTCCGAGGTATTCCACGTCGCTGATCCCATGGATATAAGCGTTTTCCACGATAGGCTGCAGGATCATGCAAGGGATCTTGCGGTCAAGTATTCTTTTGTCGATGTCTGTGGTGTATTCGATCTTGTCCGCAAACCGCTCGTTCAAAAGGTGCATATAATTTTCAACGTTCCGGATCTCGTCCCCTATGGTAACCGGCCGGTCGAGGTTTCTCATATTATACCGGAAAAGCTCCGCCGCGTTTTCAATAAAGGAACAGGCGCGGTCGGCGCCTTCCATCATGGCAAGCTGAGCGCCGGCGTTCAGTGTGTTGAACAGAAAATGCGGATTGATCTGAGCCTGCAGGGCATGAAGCTCCGCTTCCCGAAGATTGGTCCGTATGATCAGGTTTTCCATTTCCTGTTCCTGAAGCCTTCTTTCCAGGATCGCTTTTTCGTTGATTTCATTGATGTGTTCACGGATACTTTCCGTCATGCGGTTGAAGGCCTCCGCCATGATCCCGATCTCGTCGTTGGAAGTCACCAGTACGCTGGGCACGTTAAGGTTCCCGTGGGTGATCTCGTCCGCCGCCTTGGAAAGCTCGAAGATCGGCTTGGTGATCCGGAAAGTGAACCACAGGATCAGCACGACGGTAAGGACCAGGATCGATGACAGCACTCCGATATTGAGCGCCTGAACAAGCTGGATGCTTTTCCGGATCGAAGTATATCGGTCGGTGTTCTGATAAAGCATCGTGTTGTTGAGCTTCTGAATGTACTCGACGATATACTGGCGGATCTTGACGCTTTCTTCGTAATGCTGAAGATAGGAATCCACCATACGGGCTCGTCTGGCCGAAACCGCCGCGTCCATCTCACTGAGATAATTGGTGATCATGTTCCGGATATCGTTCATGACCAGCATATTGTCGATGCTGGAGTTGTCGATTCGGATCGCGTCAGCCTGCTCCAGCAGGTCGCTGGAATAGCGGTAATAATCGTCAAGGCTTTTGGAGTGCTTTGTTTCCAGGTAATTCTCATAGGCATAGTTCAGCTGCTCCACCGTATTATTCAGTTGGTTCAGTTCGACGTTCAGCTCAAAGGTGGCGCTCATCCGGTTCATCAGCACCGAGATGCTGTAGTAAGGATAGATATTCAAGCCGCTCATGATCACAATGATGACCATGAAATAGATGATCAGCCGCCTTTTCAGGCTGTTGCGCCGCCAGAAGTGCATTTTACTCATTATTCGATTCATCATTCGGCTCCTGGAGATAATCCGCAACATTGGACTTTGTAATCAAGTGGGTATCGACCGTAAAATAGGCGTCGGTCCTGCCGCCTTCTTTTAAATCCATCAAGGCTTTGATCGCATCGTAGCCCATCTGTTCATGGTCGGCTGACACCGTTCCGAAGATCACCCCATTGTCGATGTAGCGGAGGATCTCGGGAGTATCGCCGTAACCGATGATACTGTAATAGACTTTGTTTAAATCGATCAGGCGCTGCGCGATCAGCGTGGTATCCTTCTCACTTGTGCTGATGATCGCATCCAGCCCGGGCTCGTTGATCAGGATATCTTTAATGGTATCCTCCAGGCTGACGAAGTTGGCATGGTTGTACTCTACCGTCTTGAGCTTCAGCTCCGGCGAATATTTCAGCGCGTCCGTGATTCCGGCGATCATCAGGTTCTGAACAACCGGGCCGCCGGTCCCTTCATTGCTGACCAGCACCACCGCGTCCCCTTTGCCGCCTGTGGCTTCAATGAGCATTTTTCCCATTTCCGTACCGGCGCTGTAGGTGTTTACGCCGACGAAGGCAGCTCGTCTGCTGGTTTTCGCGTCTGTGCTTATGGTAACGATGGGGATCCCCTTGTCCACGCCTTTGTTGATGAGATCTCCCGTTGCCGCCTCGTCCCATGTGTAGGTAACGATGCCGTCCACGTTGGAGAAGATGGCCATATCAAGGCACTTGGCGGGTTCGTCGGGATTGGCGCCGCTGGGCCAGTTGAACTCCACGGCAACGTTGAACTCTTCAGAGGCCTTCTCAACTCCTTTTTTAACGGAAAGCCAGAAGGGATCATCCATATTTTCGCAGATCAGGGCGAAATGGTATTTGGGATCGGTTTTGGGAACAACAATACCGCTGCTGTTGTCGAGGGAATGCAGCGCGCTGTTGATGTTGTAATATATAACAAGAGTAATGATCAGAATAAGCAGGATAATAAACGTCACAAGTACGATATAATTCTTTTTTCTCACTGCGCGAACTCCTTATTTTATGATTGATCCGGCAGGTACGGCCGTGGAATTTTGTCTACTATCATTATAATGGCATCACGCTGAAATAACAATTCAAATCGGGCTCTCAAAAAGAAGAAAAGAACCTCGGCGGATGGCCTAGGTTCTTTTGATCTTCTATTAATGTTTACTGTCCCAGTTGTTGTAAATTCATCGGATAATCGACGACCTTCGCGCCAGCCGGAAGGCTCAGGTCCGGCGCCTTGGATGTCTCGGAAACGTGGGATTCCACTAATCCGGCCATCTTGAAAGCATTCTTCTGTTCGAAGGACATATCTACTTTGGCATTCAGCTGATCGCCGTTCATTTTGAAGGAACAGGTAATGTCCTCAAATGCACAGTCGGCTTTCATATCGTATCCGCTGAGGTAACCGGCCTTTTCCTTGATCATGATATTGGCATTGATTTTTCCGCTGTTGATCATGTCTCCTGCTTCGGAGAGGTCCAGCTTATCAACGGCAATTCCCTCTGTCAGCGCTGTTTTCGCCAAAGCGGCAACGATGGAGGCCTGATTCAGGCTCAGGGAATATGTAGTCTCGCTTCCTGCGGTTTTCTTGGTGAATGCATCGTCGCCGATGAGATTCTTCAGGAACTGATATGTTGTTTTCGTATCTTCATATGTGGCGATATCCATGGTTCCCGAGGCGGACATCGAAGCCGTCAGCAGATCGGAAAGCTTGACGCCGGAAGTGCTCATCCCGGTAAGGGATTTCAAGTCAATGCCCATTGCCTCGTAGGTATCGTAAACATTCATCTTGTACCAGGTATTTTGGTCAACGGTCGGATCCATCGCGGCAAACATGCTGGAATTCATGTATGTCTCTCCGGTTTCACCGTTCATCTTGACTTTCATGCTGGCATTCTTGAACATGTCAAGGAGCGGCTGCATCTGAGTTTTTTCTTCCGGTGTCATCGCGGAAAGCATTTTGTCGAAGTTGAGTGCCATGTTCATGGTCATGTCCGCATTGCTCTTCTGCTGTACGCCCGTCATTGTTCCGGAAATATCAAAATTCATTCCGGAAAGGATGGCTCCGGGAGTTGCGTACGTGGTAAAGTTCATATTGAACTTGCCCGTTGACGCATATGGTTTTTCCAGATCAAGATCCGACTTCATCAGCTTGCTGATGACGGAGAAATCAGTGTCCGCATTGGCAAACAGTGTGACCGGATCGATGATGACCACTGTCTTGGCTGCGGGATCCCAGCCTACGGCATATCCCAGGCTTTTCGCTATAAAACGGACCGGGACATAGGTTCGGCTTTTATCGACGAAGGGCGCCACATCCATCTTCATGGTTGTCTCTGCGCCGTCTTTTTTGATCGTGACTTCTGTTTTTCCGGCTGCAAATGAGATTTCTTTATCTGCGGTCTTTGCCGTTATAACTTTGGCTGCCGGATCATAGGAGACGGTTGCTCCCATTGATTCAAGCACCTGGCGGAATGGCAGCATGGTCCTTCCGTCAATATTTTTCGCAGCGTCTGTAAGTGCGAGGTTTTTACCGTTGTATTGCACCTGGATGCCATTTTGCTCCGCGGCAAAGGCAGTCAGGGTTCCCGTAAGAACAAGTGTTAATATTAGCGTCGCGGCAAGAATTCTTTTCAAAATTGTTTTCATATGTTTTACCCCTTTCTAGAACTGATTTTCAACTGGGAATTGAAATCATTCCCAAACAGTTTACTACAAAGGGCTTGTTCTGTATACTTATTAATTTGCTAAAATTAATTGACTGATTTGTGATTAACTAAAATCAAATGCGTGTTTTGGCTGGGGACGAAACCCAACCTCCTATAATAATCGAGCGTTTAACGCACTCAAGCTTTGCAGCTTTTTCAACCGCAAAGCTCAGGTGAAATGACAGTCTTACTTGCTAAAAAGCAATGGGATGACAGAATATTTCCGCGTTTAACCTCTCGACCCACGGCGCATAGGTATTCGCGATCGCCTTTTGCGCGGGATCACAAAAGCTCTGCGTGGAAGAAGTTTCATCCAGGAGCCGATGCGCCGAAACTTCTCTGCCTCTGTTATATCCGGCATAATACTGCAGGATATCGGTGTCGATGATCCGGACCTCCTGCGTTACGGCTCCCAGACGGTACCCGTCTCCGAAGCCGAGGTCGGCGTATGTATATTTCGTACAAATGTCATAATTGATTTTTACCTGGATGAAATCTTCATAGCAGCCATACACCGGAGCCGTTCCGGTGATGTCCTCGTAGGCGCTGAACGCCGTCAGCGTTGAGTTGAACAATGAAACGAAAACCGATCCGTATCCGGCCAGATCCAGGGCGATAGCAGATATGCCTTCCGCGGCGGCACTGGCGCCGGCGCCTTTACATACTGTCTCGTAACCTGTGCTGAGGCCGTAATAGCAAATAAGTTCATCCTTCATGGAATACCCATGATAGGTATAGTATCTGACGGATATAGTTTTCCCCGCTTCTTCCTTGAAGTCGGTCACAAAAACGCATCGTCGTTACGTTCAGGCGCCGATTCGTCTAACCCCTCGGCGATCCCGCCGCCAATGCTCGCGCACATAGATACAGCCAGCAGCAGCAATATTTTCCTCCTCATTCATCTCCCCTCCCTTTCTCCGCGTTTCGTCAGTATGAAACGATTTTGGAATCAAAGGTAACGGTGTCAGCCAGCACGCCATCTTTATAGGATTTGACCGTGGCAGTGTACTTGTACGAGTAGTTTCTGCTTACCTGATACGTCTCGTTGAAAGCAAACTGGTTCAGTGAGATCGTGATGTCCTTGTTCCAGCTTTTGATCGTTGACCAGCCGCTGCTTCCTCTTTGCTTCAGCGAGACCGCAACGTTGACGTAATCAACCTTGCCGGTATAGACCGTCCCCCTGACGATCGGATTCGCTTTTCCTCCGCTCAGTATCTCCAATGTGCCTGTGACAGTATTGAGCCCCTCCCAGCGATAGATGGCCGCATCTTTATCGGTGGCAGTACGGCTGGGCTGTTCTGCCGCAAAGGAGAGTCCGGCGGAAGCAAGAAGCATTGTCAAAGCGAGCAAAAATGCGACGCTTTTCCTGAAGTTCTTTTCCATAAAAATCACCTCCTGTTATTAATAACCATACCAGGAGGAGTTTTGTGACAAGTTCTTGCTAAATTTTATATTACACTTTTTTTACAGCGTCCTGCGCCGTTAACATCGGAACTCAACTCTGTTTTTCCCGGCGGTTTTGGCTTTCAGCAGGGCATTGTCCACTTCCGACAGGAACTGGTCGATACCGCCTTCCTGCGTATATTCGCCGACGCCGACACTGATCGTGATCTTTGTGTTTTCGACTTCGAAATCATATGCCTCAATGATCTTTCGGACTTTTTCCGCCGCTTTGTATGCGCTTTTCAATGTGGTTTCCTGCAGCAGGATGACAAATTCGTCGCCGCCCCAGCGGAACAGCTTATCGGATTCCCTTAATATCCGTTTCACGATCGACGCCATTTCCTGGAGGACCACGTCCCCCATCTTGTGGCCGAACTGGTCGTTGATCTGCTTGAAACAATCTATATCAAACAAAATGATGGAAAAGGGTGAATCGTATTTCTCTTTTTTTTCAGCAGCGGTCACAATGTCTAGTTCAAGTTTTCTGCGGTTGTAAACTCCTGTCAGCATATCGAAGGTCGCCAGTTTGTCCAGCTTCCGGTTTGTCTGTTCCAGCTCCGTGATGTATCTTTTTATCTCGATTTCATGAGCCTTTTTTTCCGAGATGTCCCGCGACGTCCCAATATATCCGATAAATTCTTCGCCGGAGAAGACGGGTTTGGCAGATACTTCAAACCATCTGGTCTTTCCGTTCTTGTTCACAAACTGCACTTCATACAGGAACGGCTTTTTTAAGGTACCGTTGGCCCGACTGTCATGATATTTTGTCATACTGTCCGTGATATAATCCCTCGACTCCTTGTTCAGGAAAGCCAGCATGCTCCTGCCCAGCATCTCCTCGGGTTCATATCCGGAAAGCTCCCTGGAATTGGGACTTACAAAGGTGAAGATCAGATTTGTATCCAGTTCCCATACGATGTCGTGAATGTTTTCAATGGCGTATTTATAATGGCTGTATTCTTCCTCGAAATGGTCTGCCATATGATATCTCCTTACTGCATCTGATGCGACAACGGGGGCAGGTCGAAATTTGTGCTTTTATTATACGTTATGAAATGATAATGCACAATATCTTAGCCTGTTCAATATTCCGTACAATCCTGTGCATGGTATACCAGATTTCAGAGCGGGAAAGCTATCGTTATTAGAGCAACAACGCATTCAGAAAGGAATTAGAATATGGATATTTCGCAAAAATTTAAGGTGATGGAAGCTTCATCGGTAAGAAAACTGTCCGTATACGCGGACGAAGCCAAGAAAAACGGAAAAAAAGTATACCATTTAAATATCGGCCAGCCCGATCTGCCCACACCGGAGTCTTACTTTCAGAGGATCAGAAGCTTCAATGAATCGTCAACAGAATATATGCCGTCCCTTGGGATCCCTGAGCTTATCAGCAGTATCCAGGCATACTACGCGGATCTCGGGATCCATTATGAGAAAGAGCAGATCGCTGTTACAAGCGGCGGTACGGAGGCGTTGCTTTTCACTTTTTTGGCCATCGCCAATGAAGGAGACGAGATCCTGCTCCCGGAACCTTTTTATTCCAATTATACGACCTTTTTCACCGTATCGGGGGCGATCTGCATCCCGGTAACGACCTATGCGGAAAACGGATTCCATTTTTCGGAGGAGGATCTGACCTCCAAAATCACGAAACGGTCCAAGGCGATCCTGATTTCCACCCCGGGGAATCCTACCGGAGCGGTTTTGAGCATGGATGAAATAAGAATGATCGCAGATATCGCGATCAAGTATGATCTGTACATCATCGCCGACGAAGTGTACCGGGAGTTCGTGTTTGACGGAAGAGATGCCGCCAGCTTCGGGTATCTGCCCGATATCGAAGACCGCCTGATCATCATCGACAGCGTCTCCAAACGGTTTAACGCCTGCGGATCCAGGATCGGCATGCTGCTGACAAAAAATAAGGATCTGTTCCCTGTGATCACCAAACTCTGTCAGGGCCGTCTTTCCGTCTCAACCATCGAACAGTACGGGGCTGTCGGCCTTTATGAAGCGGGCAACGATTATATCAACGGCGCAAGGGATAAGTACGAGAGGCGCCGCGATATCGTCTATGGGCTTCTGAAAGACATCCCAGGAGTCGTGTGCGAGAAACCGGAAGGCGCCTTCTACATGATCGCGAAACTCCCCGTTGATGATGTGGACGATTTTCTGACCTGGCTGCTGACGAGCTTCGATATAGACGGCGAGACCGTCATGGCCGCGCCGGCGGAAGGCTTTTACAAAACAAAAGACCTCGGCAAAAACGAACTCCGCATCGCATATGTGCTGGAAGAGGAGCCGCTTACCAAGGCCATGAAGATCCTCAGTGAAGGTCTGAAAAAATATATGGAGCTGAATAAAATCAGCCTTGTGTAACACTGCTTATTTATTGATCAGGATGATGCCCGCCGTACAGAGAATGATGCCCGCAACTTTATAGGATGTGATCTGGTCGTGATAGAAAAAGTAACCGATCGCAAGCAGCATCACGACTGCCAAAGCGCTTGACATGAGATTTGTCGTGCTGATATTCCCGCCTACCCTGTACGCATAGAGAAAACCCACTTCGATGCCCAGAATCGCCGCTCCCAGCGCAAAACTCGCCCAGTTCAGCTTGTGCAGCTGTTCAGAAAGCACCACTCCCTTGCTTAAAAATGGGAACAGAACCAAGCAGAGTACTGCGGACGTGACATAGGAGACAAACAGGGAGAACATGGGATTGATCGTAAGCGGCGTCGACTTCTGGCACAGGTGATAAAACACCGTCGACGATGCAGTCAGCAGGATTGCCGGATATAAAAGGTTGATGCCGCTCATTATTTTCACCTCAAATTCTTTCTTTTTTTGACATTTCTTATTATATTCAAGTCTAAATGAGCCGGCTCCTTATTTCAACCTTTTTTCATAAAATTTACCTAATATCAACACCCAGCCTTACGAACAGGATGTTGTTTTCCAGGTGGATATGCTGGAACAGGTCGCCCTCAAGCTCCTGCAAACCCTTGAGGGTTTTCCCGTAGGTGGCGCAGCCGTCCTCCGGCAGGATGTAGTCATCCGTGACGCTTCTCAGTTCCTTCAGAATATCTCCTGCCCCTTCATGTTCATCCTCCGTTTCGCGGACGACATAACTTATATTTTTCAGGAGCGTTTCCGATGGGCTTGCTTCATATTCCTTGATCATTGGGAACAGGATCTCCTCCTCCTTGATCAGGTGCTGGTCCAGCTCCATCTTCAGGTTGTGGAACAGCTTGTGCACCCGGAACAGGTCGGGATGATTCTTTCCATGGACCTTAAGGATCGTCGTGGTGAGGTCGCTGAGCTCCGGTAGCGTTCTTTTCAAATAGCTGTGATGCGCCGCGACGATATGATCGATCAGGTCTGCAAGTGGCATCGTCCTGTAATCAGACCTTTCCGAAAGCTCCATGGTTTGTTCATATGCGGCATCCAATTCGTCCAGGATCTTTCCTTCGTCGAGATTCTGCTCTTTGATCGCCTCGGCTAACGGGCGGTGCCCTCCGCAGCAGAAATCAATACCGTATTTCTTAAATATGTCACTGGCCTTAGGCACGATGGATACAATTTCGCCTATGCTTTGAGATGTTTTAAATGTTTTCATAATGATCCCTCTTTTCTTTATGTGTGGCGATATCTATGATTCCATCCAACATCGTACGCCGTGCGAATACTGTGACCGGCGTCATAGTTTTGACATAATATATTCTAAGATAGGAGTTGATTCAATTGAGATATATCAAACAGTTACAAGACCAGGAATATCTGACACAGGAGCAGATGAATATTATTATAAACTCGCAAAAGCTCTGGCTGCAGCTGGCTTTCGCAATAAGAAGCCTGCTGCTTACTGTGCTCAGGGACCCGGAAAGAACGGCGTCGGCCGCAAATCAGCTGTACGGAGTCGTAACCGGCAGCTTTTACAATTACTTGCGTTTCTTTTACGGGCCTGCCACCGCCCAACAGTTTTCAAATATACTTTCCGACTATATCACGAGCATGTGGAGAGTATTTGATGAGATCGGGTCGGGCAGTCAGGATCAAACCGCCGATTCCAACACAGCCGCATTATATGACTATGCCGATCAGATTGCGGTCTTTTTGTCCGGGCTCAACGTTTATTGGAGCGAGGAGCAATGGAAGTCTTTTCTTTACCAGCTCACGCAATTGGTGATCCAGGAGGCGCTTGCCCTGGCAACAAAGGATTTTGACGGAGAGTACCAAATATTTCAGCGTATCGTGAACCTGACTATCCTCATGGGGGATTATATGGCAAGGGGTATTATGGCAAGCACCGCGGTTCCGGCTTCCCCGCAGGGAGCTTGAAATGTTTGCCCGGATTCATTCCAGTTCCTCCCGCAGGGCTTCGTGATCTTTTATGATGATTTTCTTGTTCCCGATCATATCGATGACGCCTTCCTCCTGAAGGTGATTGAGCCTGCGGCTGACCGTTTCCCTTGCCACGCCGATATAATTCGCGATGCCTTCTCTGCTGAAGGGCAGCTCGAACTGGATCCCCGCGGCCTGACTGGTCCCGTACTTCTCGGCGAACTCCAGCAGCACCGCTCCGATGCGAGCCTCGGCGTTCTTTGTCCCCATATTCTGGACCGCGTTTTCCAACCGGTCGAGCCGTCTGGAAAGCTCCCTGATAATTTTCAGGCTGATATCGGGGTATTCCCGGAGCAAGGCCTGGAAGTCGCTGCTGCGGATCATGCAGATGTGGGTCGGCTCCAGCGCCTCCACGTTATATGTCGCTTCCTGCCGGGATAAAAGATTCTTTTCCCCGAAAAAGTCGCCTTCCGAAAAAATATAAAGGATCTGCTCCTTTCCTTCCTGCGTGTACCGGTAGGCCTTTACCATACCGTGATTGACAATGTTCAGACTGTCGAGTTCGGATCCTTCCAGGAAGACCGTCTCCCCCTTCGCAAATTGTCTTCTTATGATCAGTCCGACCACCCTATTCAGTTCCTCTTCATCCAGCGACGAAAAGATCGGGACTCTTTTCGCGCACAGCTGATGCTGGCACTGTCCGCAAGCGCACGCTCCGTTTTTCATCCGTCTCACCTCACATAATTTGTATATACCCCGTTATGGATGGTATAATTCTGTTATTACTACTTTCGAAAGGAGTTATACCCACATATGAGCAGGAAAAACCCAATTAAAATCAGTAAGGAAGCTAGAGCGGAGATGATATCCTCCATTAAAAATTACTTTGCAAAGGAGCGGGACGAGGAGCTGGGGGATCTGGCCGCCGGATTAGTCCTGGACTTCATCACAGAGGAGCTGGCTCCCGAATTCTATAACCAGGGGGTTTATGATTCCTATAAATTCATGAACCTGCGGTGTGAGGATCTTCTGACGATTTTGAAATAAGTAACGGAAAAGGAACGCTTATGATTACGATATTGATTGTAGGAAACAACATCCAGGACAATGAACGGATCGCGGGCAGCATCATCGGAGGAACCGAACTGGCGACCTGCGTGATCAGCACCCGCTCCGCCCCTGAGGCGCTGGAAATCGCCGAAAGCCGGACCCACAAGATCGACCTGTTTATCATCAGCATCAAAATGAAGGAACAGAGCGGCAGCCGGCTGGCGGAAAAAATCCGGAAAATGCCGGAATACAGGGAATGCCCCATCCTGTTCGTAACAGGTCTGAGTTACAACCACTCAGGATTCTCCGACCTGGCTACATATCAAAGCTACCGGAAGTACAATTATATCTCCCTTCCCATCGAACGGATCGACGTGCAGGGAAAGCTTGGATTATACCTGGAAGAGATCATTTCGAAACAGATCTCAAGGGACAAGCCGGAGAGGGCCGTCTACCTTTCCCATTCAAAAGGAGAAGTCTTTATCCGCAGGAAGGATATCCAGTTTGCGGAAGTACACAACAAGGTTTGCCGCGTCATAACGACGAACGGAAGCTATGAAATGAACCGGCAAGGGTTGGAGGAGCTGATTGGGATCGTGGACGATGAGCTGTTCCTGCGGTGTCACCGGGGCTTTGCGCTTAACATCCGGCAGCTCGTGGGAGTCGAGAAGCTCGACAGAAGGCTCTGGAAAGCGCTTTTCAGAAGCGATGAGGAAACCTGTCTGATCAGCAGCTCTTACATCGATCAGGTAATGGAAAAGTATCGAGCATTTCAAGTCAAATAACGGCATTTCAGGCCACAGATATTGAGAAACGAAAAGCGAAATGATATCTTTAATGGGAATTTTATTGTAACGGAGGATATCAACTATGACCTGGATGCCTTTTCTTTGTCTTGCCGTAGGGCTGTTCGTCGGGATGCAAAACCTTTCGGCAAAGATCTTAAAAGCAATCGACAATATTATCAATATCGCACTGGTGGTGCTGATGCTGACCATCGGTTCCCATATCGGAATCAACGATTCCGTGATGTCCAACCTTCCTGCCATCGGATTCCAGTGCGTCGTGATCTCATTGAGTGCCATCGCCTTCAGCGTTGCCTTCACCGTTCTGGCAGAGAAGACGGTGCTGCCGCTGGACGAACTGCGGGAGCGTCTGTTTTCCGAACACCTTAGCGTCAATAAGGAAGTCGATATCGAAGAAGAGGAAAAGAAAAAGACATCGCCCCTGGTATGGGTGATGCCTGCCAGTATCGCAGCCGGCGTTCTGCTGGGCTGTTTTCTGCTGCCTGTTTCAGTAAAGCCCTTCCTCGGCCGGCTGCTTATGGTATCCCTCGTCGTGCTTTACGTGAGCGTCGGCATCAGCCTCGGCTCCAACCGGGGAGTATTTAAATATATCAAGACACTTGGATTCAAAGTAATCTATCTCTCACTTGCCATATTTGCGGGGAGTACTTTAGGCGGATTGCTCTCAGGGCTTGCCCTCGGCGTCCCGCTTCACATTTCGGTGATTTCCGCCAGCGGCATGAGCTATTACAGCATCACCGGCGCCTATATGACCCAGGTTTACGGCATCGAGGCCGGTACGTACGGATTTATCGTGAACGTCATGCGAGAATTTTTTACCGTCTTGCTTCTGCCGCTTCTCATAAAAATCAGCAAGGGAAGCCCCATCGCCGGCGGTGCAGCCGGGAATATGGACACCATGCTGGTTCCTGTCACAAAGTTTGTCGGTATCGAACTCGGTCTCGTCGCATTGATCACCGGTACCATCCTGACATTCTGGGTCCCTGTGGCACTGCCGTTATTTTACCGGCTTTTCCTGTAAGCACATTTATAAAAGCAAAAGCCTGTAACAAAAATGATTACAGGCTTTTTTATTGTTTATGCTTATTTTACGAGCTTTTGAAACAGCTCTCTTGTCGCAGGGTAAATTTCCCTGAATTTCTTATATTTCCGATCGTATTCAATTGCCCGCCCGGCATCCGGTTCAATGGTCTCAGTAATACTAACGAAGGAACCGCAGGCGTATTCAACCGTGTCAAACAGGCCGTGCCCCACTGCCGCAAGGATTGCAGCGCCGTAAGCCGGGCCTTCGTTCGTGTTAAGCTTGACAACCTTTACATTCAGGACATCTGAAATAATGCTGCACCAGAGCCTGCTCTTTGCTCCGCCGCCATTGATGCTTATCCTTGAAATCCCTATTCCCATAGTCTTCATGATTTCAAAGGTATCCCTGAGGGAGAAAGCCACTCCTTCCAGCACGGCACGGGTCAGGTGCTTTCTCTGATGAGTCATATTCATTCCGATAAAGGTTCCTCTGCAATTGGGGTCATTGTGAGGCGTTCTTTCCCCCATCAAATAAGGCAGGAAAAACACCTGATCGTCTATCTGCGCTTCCTCCGCCTCATTGAGCAGACCGTCAAAATCATCTGATTTATTTACTTCCTCGACCCACCACTTCAATGACGCGGCCGCTGCTAAGGTAACTCCCATCTGATGATATTTTCCATTGGCATGGCAAAATGAGTGCAGGCTGTTTTTCTCATCCACAAAAAACCGATCTGTCGATGCAAATACAACGCCGGAAGTTCCCAGGGACAAAGAACAGGAGCCCGGCTCGACGACCCCGCCTCCTACTGCGGCGACGGCTTGGTCTCCTCCGCCGATGACGATTTTTAGGTCATCACGAAGTCCCAATTCCATTGCCAATTCCTTTTTCATGGTTCCAATAGCCTGGAAGGATTCATATAGCTTCGGCAATTGATCTTCATTTATTTCCAGGAGCTCCAGCATCGGTTGTGACCATACCCTGTTTTTTACATCCAGATATAAGGTACCTGATGCATCAGACATATCTGTGGCAAAAACACCCGACATTCTATAGGCAACGTAGTCCTTGGGAAGCATTATTTTCTTCACTCTGGCGAAGTTCTCCGGCTCGTTCTCTCTGAGCCAAAGGATCTTCGGCGCAGTAAACCCTGTGAGCGCCAGGTTTCCCGTCCAATCGGATATGATACTCTGTCCGACCTCTTCATTCAGATATTTGCATTGCTTCTCCGTCCGCTGATCATTCCAAAGTATGGCTGGCCGGATCACTTGATCGGTTTCATCCAGAACCACCAGTCCATGCATCTGCCCGCTGAAGCTGACGGCTTTGATTTCGTCATGATCCAGATCTGCAATCAGCTCCTTAAGTCCGTCTATCGTCCGGTCCCACCAATCCTCCGGATTTTGCTCCGACCACAGCGCTCTCGGAAAATAGATCGGATACTCCCTGGAGGTGGATCGAACCACGTGTCCCTGCTCGTCAATGGCAAGGAGCTTTACCGATGTTGTTCCAATATCTATCCCTATAAAATACATGGCAGCTATCCTCCGCTTATTTAATCTTGATGACTGCTTTCACAACATCCTGTGCATTGTTCACGACAAAATCAAAGGCTTCCTTTGTGTCCTCAAAGTCGAACTCATGGCTGACGATATCCTTTACATTGATTGCCCCGCTCGCAATCGCATTGATCGCGACCGGATATAGATTTCTGTAACGGAAGATGGTCTTCAAGGTACCCTCTTTACCCATCAGTTTCATAAAGTTGAACTCAACCTCATCCTTTACCGTCATCCCGACCAATACGATGGTGCCGCCGATTTTAAGCACATCGGCCGTCTGTTTAACAGTTACTTCTGCCGCCGCCGTATCGATCACCACATGAGCGCCTTTTCCTTCGGTGATTTCTGCGACGGTCTTCACAACATCGGCTTCCTTGGGATTGATCACGTGAGTAGCGCCCAGTTTCAGCGCCGTCTTCAACCTGTTTTCCAGTACGTCAACGAGAATGATCTTTGACGCGCCCATCGCCTTGCTTGCCAGCAGCGAAACGAGCCCGATGCAGCCCGAACCATAAATCAATACCGTATCGCCAAGCTTGACGCCGCCCTGATTCGCGGCGTGAAGTCCGACGGCAAGGGGTTCCACCAGCGCGCCTTCCACATTTGACACATTTTCCGGAAGTTTAAAGCACATGTCCTCAGGATGGGACACATAATTGCAGAATACCCCGTGATAAGGAGGCGTTGCAAAGAACTCCACATCCGGACAGAGATTATACCGCCCTGTCTTGCAGAACTCACATTTTCCGCAGGTTTTGCCTGGCTCCAGCGCTACGCGGTCGCCAACCTTCAGGCTTTTCACTCCGCTCCCGATCTCTGTTACTTCACCGGCACACTCATGACCCAGAATAAAATCGCCTTCGACAACAAAATCGCCGATCCGGCCATGCTGGTAGTAATGGACATCCGATCCGCAGATGCCGACCGCGTCCACCTTGACTAAAACTTCATTCTCTTTAAGAACCGGCATCGGAATGTCCTTCCAGACCATTTCATTTGTGCCGTGCATAAAAATTGCTTTATTATTCATTGATTTTACCTCCTTTTTTGTCCTGTATAAAATTGGTACGCTAATTCTAGAACTAGCGTACCAATTTACTGATTGCCTATGAATTTATCTTATTGTATTGCTCCGGCTTTCTTATGCATTTCAATGTACTGGTCAACATTGTCCTTTGTAATCAGCGGGCAGTCGATATCCATATTGATTTCTTTTTCAGCGCCTGTTACAAGCTTGTTTGTCGTATCCATCAGTGATGTTGCAAGGTCATAAGCACTCTGTAAGCTTGTCGAAGTCATAAGACCGTCTTTGATCAAGAGAACAGCTTCTGCAGTACCGTCAACGCCGTATGCAAGGGTGTTCTTATATTTTGGATTGTCTTTGATAACTTCCAATGCTCCGGCAGCCATGTTGTCGTTCATGGAGATGATCGCATCGATTTTGTCGTTTGCCTGAACCCATGTTTCCATGTAATTCATCGCTTCATCCTTATTCCAGTTTGCGATTTCTTCGCCGACGATCTTGACGTCAGGTCTCTTGTCAAAGAACTCTTTCTGCCAGCTTTCACGTCTCTGATCCGCATGGAAGTTTCCCGGAGGGCCTTTCAGTACAACAACATTCGCGTTCTGAGGAACCTGTGAAACTGCAAGATCCGCATTTACTTTTGCCTGCAGATATGGATCGGCATCAACTGAGGAGGAGCCTTCGATGCCGCTGATTCTTGCGTTGGTAGTAATGACTTTGATACCTGCAGCCACAGCTTTCTCAACATAAGGTCTCTGCGCTTCGCCGTTGTTTGGCTGAACAATAATGACGTCATACTTGTTTGTAATAGCATTTTCAATCAAGCCATTTTCCGTATCGTCGTTAGCCTGTCCGTCAAATACATCCAATTTGATATTGTCGTACTTTGCAGCTTCTTCCTTAACAGCGTTGGCCAGCCATGCCGCGAAGGAGTCTGCTTGTGCTCTGGCAATGTATGCCACTCTGTACACATCTTTATCTGCGCTTCCTTCCGGTTTTGCCTGCTCTTTCTGACCGCAGCCAGCCAGCAGTGTAACCAGAAGTGCAAGCACTAAAGCGATTACCAAACTTTTTTTCATTTCACTTCTCCTTTTAATTTTAATATTCTTAAATAGATTGCTCTATTGAAGACGGGTTAACTTTCGGCATTTCCCTTTTTCCGGGCGATTTTCTTTGTCTTTGCCCAGATGTCATAGATAACGGCCAGCGCGATGATTGCGCCTCGTACGATCTGCTGCAGGTAGGAGTTCACTCCGACCAGCACCATGATATTGTCAAGGAAGCCTACGATAAATGCTCCGGCAAGGGTACCGGATGCAGTACCGATACCGCCTGAAAAGCTTGTGCCGCCGATGACTGCTGCAGTAAGCGCCTTGAATTCATAGCCGACCGCACCGTTCGGCATGCCTCCGTTTACTCTTGACATAAACAGTACGCCAGCAATGCCCACGAAAATGCCATTGATAATAAACGCTCGCATCTTGATCCGGTCGACATTGATACCGGAGGCATTCGCAGCTTCTTCATTTCCGCCGATGGCATAGACCGATCTTCCGAATACCGTGTGCCGTAAAAGATACCAGGTCAAGATCAGCAGTACGATCATAAAGAGTATCGGTGCAGGGATCCCGAAAATTTTCCCCTGTCCGAACTTGGTATACTCGTCGATCTGATATATATTTTGACCGTTTGTGTACATCAGAGCCGCGCCGCGGGCCATCGTCATCATTGCCAGGGTTGCGATAAAGGGCGGCGTCTTAAACTTGGTCACCATTAGACCGTTTAGAATATTGCAGAATACTCCTACCAGGATCGCTACGATAAATGCTACCGTCAGCGAACCAGTTGATTTGTAGATCGATACGGAAAGCACGCCGGCCAGAGCCAGAACCGATGCGGATGACAAGTCCAGCATTCCGCAGATGATCAGGATGGTTTGACCGAATGCCAGGATTGTCCCTACCGAGATCTGCGTTGAAATATTGGAAATATTTTCAGCAGATACGAAGTTCTCGTTTGAGAGCCAGCATCCAACGAAAAGGACGACTAACACAAAATAGATGCTGTATTTGCTTTTTATATTCGTCCAGACATTCCCTTTGTTATTCAACATGTTCATTTAATTCACCCCCTCTTGTTTCATGGTTTCAGTAGCATATGCCATAATTTTTTCCTGAGAAAAATCTTCTCTTTTCAGTACGCCGGTTATTTTGCCTTTGGCCATAACATAGATCTTGTCGCACATCATGATCAGTTCCGGCAGCTCCGAAGAAACCATGATGAGCGCCTTTCCTTCCTTTGCCAGCATTGTCATGAGCTTATAGATCTCATGCTTTGCGCCTACGTCGATTCCGCGGGTCGGTTCATCCAGGATCAGGATATCCGGATCGGTGACCATCCACTTTGCCAGTACAACCTTTTGCTGATTTCCTCCGCTTAATGACATAATGGCGGTTTCGTAGTTCGGCGTTTTCACATTCATCTTTTTGCAGTAATCCGTAACCGTCTTATGTTCTTGCTCCGCATGAAGCCTTCCTCCATGGATAAACTTCTTCAGGCTTGATAAAGAAACATTTTCCCTGACGCTCCGAATCGGTATAATGCCGAATCGCCTTCTGTCCTCGGAAAGCATGACCATTTTCTTATCAATGCTGTTTTTCACATTTTTAATATTCGTCTTTTTATTTCTTATGATGATTTCCCCGGCCTGGTAGGGGTCCAGTCCGAACAGAGACCGCATGACTTCTGTTCTTCCCGCTCCCATGAGGCCTGCGAACCCAATAATTTCGCCGGCAGAAACGTCAAAGCTTACATCATTGAATTTGCCCTCGTTGGTCAGCCCTTTCACTTCCAGCATTTTTTCACCGACTTCGATATCTTCCTTCTGGAAAACGCTTTCGAGCTTTCGACCGACCATTTGTGTGATGACCGTCTCCATGTCATACTCATCTTTCGGACGAGAGTCCACAACACAGCCGTCTCTGAAAACGGTGATTTCATCTGCGATCCGGAATATCTCGTCCATTTTATGCGAGATATAAATAATGCTTGTGCCGCGTTCTCTTAGCTCGTTGATTTTCTTGAAGAGTACTTCGACCTCTTTTTGCGTGATGGCAGAGGTCGGTTCGTCCATGATGATTATGTCTGAATTATAAGAAATGGCCTTTAATATTTCCAACATCTGTATGTCCGATACCGTCAGATCCCTTAGCTTTGTTTCCGGCCGATAGCTGAGTTTTTCGGTTTCAAGAAGCGCCAATGTCTGTTTTCGGATCTCTTGCCAGTCAACCTTGCCATATTTATCTCTTGGCCAATTCCCGACAAACAAGCTTTCTTCAATGGTCATTTCCGGGATGTAGTTGAGCTCCTGAAAAATCATCGATATGCCAAGGCTCCTGGCTTGAATTGGACTGTTGATTTCGACAACTTTCCCGTCGATGAGGATCTGTCCCGAATCAGGCTTATAAATACCGTTGATCACCTTCATCAAGGTCGATTTGCCTGCACCGTTTTCACCGCATAAAACATGTACGGTTCCCTTTTTAACGGAGAAATTGATCCGGTCCAGTGCCTTGACCCCTGGGAAGGACTTTTCAATATTTGAAACGCTTAACTTTACCTCCTGATTCATCATTGATCCGTTCTCCTTCTTTCTTTTCTGAGAAATTGTGACTTTGATTATGTTGTTTCATTCTAATTCACAAGCCGTATCCCATCAATGTCCTGCATTGCGTTCCAGATGCACAATTTTGCTCATCGGAGCCTGCGACCGGAAATCTCTTCCTCGCGTTTATACCGGATTAATTTTCATTTACACTAAATTGCTGTCGGGCGGACAGACGCAAAAAAAACTGCCTCATTGATTGAGGCAGTTCCATATTTTACTTTATTGTTTCGGCATCATGCTTTCCTTGTATTCCATGACGGTCATGCCGGTGATCCTCTTAAAAACTTTACTGAAATACTGCTGGTTCGAGTAGCCGACCTCCTCGAAGATCTCTTTCGCCATTCCGTTTTGCTTAAATAGCAGATTTTTGGCTTTCTCGATCCTCAGCTTATTAATATACATGGACATATTTTCCCCGGTCGCTTTTTTAAAGACGCTGCATAAATAATGTTTTGACAGATGCAGTTTCTCAGCGACATCATCCAGGGATATTTTTTCATCATAGTGGTACTGTATAAAATTGATCGCCCTGTTGACCAGCACAGTTGAATTGGAATGCCTGGTCTGCCGGATTTCGTTGATCAGTTTATCGATAAAATCATCCAGCAACTGATGGATGCTTTGCAAATATTCGGCATTCTCCACTCCGGAGTGATAATACTCATATGTTTTGAATACCTCCCCGTTCTCAAGAAAGATCCCGTAATAGCTGAAGATATCACTCATCAAGTTGGAATAAAAGATTTTAGCCAGCTTCGGATTAACCTTGTTCTGTTCAAAGTATCCTCCCAGCTCATGTATCAATCCCTTTGCTTCGTCGGCGTTTTCCACACCGATTGCCTCAATGAACCTTTTATTATGCTCTTTTCTTAAATTGAAAACATTGGGTTCATGAAAGCTGATCTCCTTCACGTTCGCAAGGAATCGCGTGCCGTATTTGTAGAACAAAATCAATTCCTTTTCAGAAAAATCCCTATAAACCTTTTCTGCTTCTCTCAGCTCGTTAAAGACGTCCGAATAAATGGCACCTAAGGAGCAATCAAAATATTGTTTAACAGAATTATTCGCAGAATGAAGCAGCCTGAACAGCTCGGCTTCGCTTAACGCCTGCGACGAAAGAAGCATAAGGTGCCGGCTTTGCTGATTCATATATATATACTCAATCATCCTTTCCGCCAATAAATCCAGCAGGATATTCATCCCGGCCTGACTCATCTGATTGGGCAGACCGGATGTGACGTCCGCTTCGCTTTTGTTTGTATTAATCATAATGCTCATAAACGCGAACTTAGTATTTTCAATGGGGAACTCGATTCTCCGGCAGCGGTCCAAAAGACCGGCATCCGGATCAAAATTATCTTTGACCATATCGGCGAATATAGACCGCTTGAAATCGTTCTTACTCTTCAATCCTTTTTCGTCAGCGTGCCGGATGCTGTTTTGCTGATCCAGATTCTTTTTCACGGATTTCATGATCGCAATCAGCTCTTCGTCCTCGATCTCCGATTTGAGGATATAATCGTCTACATCTACTTTTAAAGCCTTCCTCGCAAAGGAGAAATCATCATGAACCGTCAGTATCAGTATTCTGGCCAGCTGATTTTCCTTTCGGATTTGCTCGATCAACCAAAGTCCGTCCTTTTTCGGCATTTTGATATCCGTTATGATGACATCCGGCATATGCTTTTTATACTGCTCATAGCCCTGTTCGCCGTTGGACGCTTCCGCCACGATCGTAAAGCCGTTCGCTTCCCAATCGATGGTGGTTTTCAGTCCGACTCTAACCAATACTTCATCATCTACAATAAGAACCTTATACATTGTTACACTCCATACTGCTCAATGACCTATTGATTCGGATTAGCAGGCAGGTTCATAAGAACTTTTGTCCCTTTACCGATCTCAGTCTCTATCTCCAATCCGTAATTAACGCCGCAATACAGCTTGATTCTCTGATTGACATTGTTTAGTCCCACCTTGCTGAATTTGCCCTTGCTTGAATCATTGCCGAATATCGTCTTCAGGATCTCCGGTTCAATACCCGGTCCGTCATCCTGGATTTCAATCAGCAGCTGATCTGCTTCAAGGTATGAGCTGATCCTGATGTGAAGTTCCCGCCCCTCGTCTTCCATACCGTAAATAATCGAGTTTTCTACGATTGGCTGAAGAATCAGCTTGGGAACCATAATGCCCATACAGTTTTCATCGACAAGGTAATCAATGTGCATCGCCTTATTGAAGCGCAGCTTTTGAATTACCATATAATTCTTGACGTATTCGATTTCCTCTCCCAGAGTGATCATTTCTCTTCCCAGATTTGTGCTGATCCTGAGAAGCTTGACCAGCGCCGTAATGGCTTTGCTCACGCTGTGGTTCCCCTGGATCTTTGCCATCCATTTTATCGTATTCAGCGTGTTGTAAAGAAAATGCGGATTGATCTGCGCATGCAGGGCTTCCAGCTCAACTTCCTTCTTTTCCTGCTCTTCCCGGATCAGCTGATCGATCAGCTTTTGCGTTTCCGCGATCATGTTGTTCAGGCTATGACCCAGCTGCCCTACTTCATCGCTTGTCTTAACTTCGGTTCTGGCGGTCAGATCTCCCTGCTCCACTTTTTTGATCACGCTCATCATCTTCATCATCGGCTCCGTATACCGGAATGAGAAAAAGAGGAAACAAAAGATGATCAGGATACTGTAGAGAATTCCGCCGATAACAAGATACCTCTGGATCTGATAGAGTTCACCGTACAGATATTCCGTCGGAATTGTCTTGATGAGCTTCCAGCCGTTGTTTTCAATCGTGGAATAAATCGCTATCTTATCAACGTCAGACTGGTACAGGATATAATTATGCCCTGTCTTGTCGGCAAGCACCTCCCGGGCGTAAGGTTCCGTCCTGATGGAACTGCCGATTTTGCTTTTATCGGTATGGCTGATGATATTGCCCTGAGCATCGCAGATCAGGACTTCTGTATCTGTACCATCTTTCAGTTCTGAATATGCCTGCTCCAACATCACTTCGTCCAAATCAATAAGCAGATATCCGTATTCCTTCAACGTATTGAAATCAACAACCTTCCTGCCAAGGGTAAAGTAATCCCTCTGGAACTTACCTGACAGAATCTCGATTTCTTCACTCTCGGTCGGCAGCCACAGCGGCTGTCCGGAAGAATCCTCCAACGTTTGGTTGACACGCCTGATCCAATTTGCTTTTTTCGCTCCCACCGAATAATAAGAATCCTGTTGAATCAGGTCAATCACTTCTATGTCATCTCTTGATAAAATGAAATTTCTTAAAACCCGTTCAAACTCATTGACCCTGTATTCATAACTGTGATCCAGCATATACAACAGCTCCGGGTTTGATGTAATCACAGTAGAAAACTTCTGAATATCACCGAGAATAAAATTGAGCTTCTCGCCGGTTTCAGAAACCGATTGGATCGCTGTCTCCGTATACTTGTGTTTAATAATATCCTTTACAGTCAGGGAATAAATCAGAGACATGACCGTGACGGGAATCACAATCAAAACAATTGCCATGATGATCAACTTCGCACGAAGTGAGTTGAAAACTTTAATACCGTTCATCAAACCCACTCCCCTTATTCTTTCTTTTCCGCAATTTGTCTTAACTCCTGATCGATCTTTTCAGCGGTTTCCCTGCTGTCCAGATTCTGCACGATCATGTCATGCAGATTGCTGATCAGAACTTTCTCCGCTTCATAGAAGTTCGACACCTTCGGCCTTAAATAGATGTTCTCGGGTTTCCATGCTTCAAGAACCGCGTTCATATGCTTCAAAACCGGACCTTGACCCGGTTCCGTGTTTGGGTTTTCAAGCTGTGATTTAATCGCGGGATCTTCATATGCGGATTTCCTTGTAGGCAGACTGCCCCCCTCTGCGTGTTTGAGCACCTTCAGCTGCATTTCTTTTGAAGTCGCCCAGACGATATAAAGCCAAGCCGCTTTTTTCTCCTCTTCCGAAGCATACTTGTTGATCCCGATTCCGGAGCCGCCATAAATGTTGGCACTTCTTTCATCTCCACGGGGCAATATGGTGTATCCCACTTTTCCAAACACTCTCGAATACAGCTTATCTTCAATGTAGGTGTAGTTCTCATCCCAATTCGCCATCATTGCAACTTCGCCGTTCCGGAACGCTCTGGCCAAATCGGTCCAATTCCAATTGACGCTTTTCGGATCTGATACGCCAGCTATTTTTTTGTACATATCCAGCGCCTGAATGAAATCCTCATTCATGACATTGATCCTGTTAAATGAGTCCAGGCCTAAGGTATTGATATTGTCATCCGAAAAGTAATCTCCCCCATATGCGGCCAATATATTGGAAAACTCGCAGAAAATCGAGTTATGCTCCTGCGCCATCAGTCCGCTTCCGTATTGAACCTCGTCATCGGGTACGTTCTCGTCGATCCACTTTGCTGCTTCGCAATATCTTTCCCAGGTGAAATCCCTTGTCCCGGGGGTCCAGTCATAACCCATCTCCTGTTGGAAGCGTTCCTTGTACTTATCGAAAATGTCCTTTCTATAATATAAAATCATGGTCGTGCTGTCGAAAGGAACGGCATAGACATTTTCATCGCTCTTAAAATAGGAGCAGACCTTCGTCTGATCCTCAAAAAAATCATCCAAAAAACCTTTGATTTTGGGTGCGTTCGGATCCGCTTCATAAGGATTCAGTATTTCGAGGTAGCCGCTGAAACGGTTCAGGGTTTGATACGGATCCACATAAATAATCTGATACTGCCCCGCCTGCGCGATAAAGTCCAGATTTATCTTTTGAACCAGCGTATCGAAATCCACAGGTCTGATGTTTATTTTGATTCCGGTGACATCTGAAAACTCTTCGCCTTCATGGGACAGTATGTTGGCATAGAGGTTGTTCTCCACGATGAAATTGAGCGTCATGCCTTCAAATTGCCTGATATCATAATTTCCCGGGAGACTCAGTTTCTCAAAGCTTGTACCCTGAAGATCCGGCCGCTCGCTTGATCCGGTTTTGTCCGGTGTTTCCGAGTCCTTTCCGGTCATGTTAGAACAGGATGTTATTAAAATGCAAAGGAGCAATAGTATAATCGTTATCTTGCGCATGATGTTCATCCTTTGTTTATTTTTTCCATTTGATTACGGCTGTGACCAGGTGCCATGCTCCCGCGATTCCTCCCGCAATGCCCAGGAAGATCAGGATGATGGAAAAGATTGCTTCCGTTCCGAATTTCACGTCCAGCCAGTGTCCCGCCATTGCGCCCAGTACGATGGGGATCGCAATCGTCAGTCCCAGCTGTGTGATCAAGGTTAGCGACTCCATGCTGGAGCCCCAACCGGATTTGTTCTTATCCTCTTTTTCCGGTTTCTTGCCGTCCATTCTCCGACGTCCTCCCTTTTATTTTTATTTTCAACTATTGTTCCGATTCTTTGCTGCTCTTATTCTATCAGATTGATACGAATAGTAAAGCGGCTGTTTTTTTGGAATCATCCTTTCCCGTTCATACTTAGTTCATAATAGACTCTTATTATGAACTCATGAAACAGAGAGGAGTCTTTTCATGAAAAAATTAGGTAAAAAAAGAATCATTGTTATCGCAGTCGCCTGTATTGTCGTTGTTGGAGCCTTCGGCGTCAAAGCAGTGCTGGCGGGGGGAGACAGTTACGCGGAGGAAACCGCGAAAATCCGGACCATTGAGACAGATCACAGCTATGAAGGCAATATCGAAGCCAAGGACGCGCAAATGATCTACGCCACAGGCACTTCCACCATGAAAAAGATCTATGTGAACGAAGGCGATACGGTTAAAAAAGGGGATTTACTATATGAGCTGGAGGGCGATAACGCCGAATCCAAGCTGACTCAGGCCCAGGCGTCGGTCACGTCGGCCAGAGTGTCCTATCAGGACGCCGAGAGAAATCTGAGCCATATGACCGAGCTTTACAACGCGGGAGCCGTTTCTCGTTCGGATTACGATCAGGCGAACAGCAACAGCGAGGTCGCTTCGGCGCAGCTGACCCAGGCGCAGGCCAATTATGACGCTGCAAAAAAAGACGTGGACGATTTAAAATGTTACGCCGAGGTCGACGGGGAAGTATCCGACGTCAACGCGGAGGAAAACGACACGATGCTTTCCGGCACCGAGATCATGGATGTGATCAATTATGACCATCTGATCGTAAAGATCAAAGTCGACGAATTCGACTTGGGCGCGGTCACGGAAGGGCAGCAGGCCAAGGTTTCCGTGACCGCCCTGAACAAGGAAGTCGACGGTACTGTAACAAATATTTCAAAGAAAGCCGACGTCGTGAACGGGGTGTCATACTTCACCGCGGAAGTCGCCTTGCAGCCGGATACGGCCCTGAAGGTCGGCCTTTCCGCCGAAGTTAAGATTACAGGCCAGAAGGCAGCAAACGCCGTCACCATATCCATGAACGCGCTGAACTTCAATGAAAACAGTGCGCCTTACGTGCTGACGAAGGATCCGGACGGCAAAGCCAAGGCAATGCAGGTCACCGTCGGCATGAACGACGGCAGCTACGTGGAAATCAAAGATGGACTTAAATCAGGAGATACGGTCTTGATCGAGAAAAGCAAAGCCGCGGCCGGAGCAGCAACTCCCGCGCCGGGCTCCGGAAACGGGGTCTTTCACGCCATGAAAAAGAGTTCCAACTGACACAATGGCAAATAACAAAAGGGGTAATTATGAATAAAGAAATCGTTCGTATGAAGAATATCGTCAAGTCCTACCAAATGGGCGAAGAAGAACAGGTTGTCCTGAAGGGGATCGATTTCACGGTAAGCGAAGGGGAATTTGTGGCCATTCTGGGACCTTCCGGTTCGGGAAAATCAACGATGATGAACATCCTAGGCTGTCTCGATACTCCCACCGGCGGCGAATATATCCTGTCCGGGAAAGCGGTCGGCAAGCTCTCTGAAAAGGAGCTGACCAGGATCCGCAGCCATGAAATCGGCTTTGTGTTCCAGTCTTTTCAGCTGCTGCCGCGGCTGAACGCCCTGGAAAATGTGGAACTGCCCCTGATCTACGCAGGCGTTCCAGTCAAAGAACGCAACAGGATCGCGAAAGAGACGCTGGTCCGCGTCGGTCTCGAGGAGCGCCTGACCTATTATCCGCGTCAGCTGTCCGGAGGCCAGCAGCAGCGCGTGGCCATCGCCAGGGCCCTTTCCACCAACCCGTCCGTCCTGCTGGCGGACGAACCCACCGGCGCGCTGGATCAGAAAACGGGCCGGCAGGTAATGGAACTTTTCCGGGAGCTGAACGGGGAAGGCCGAACGATCATCATGATCACCCACGATGAAAACATCGCCCGGAATGCGGGCAGGATCACCAGGCTGCTTGACGGCTGCATCACAGAACAGGAGCTATACCATGATTAAAGAAAGCTTGAAAATGTCGTGGCAGAATATTATCAGCAATAAAATGCGTTCCTTCCTGACGGTATTGGGAGTTCTGATCGGCGTCGCTTCCGTCATTGCCCTGATCACCATCGTTCAGGGGATCACCAGCGATATGACCAGCCAGTTCTCCGAGCTGGGGGCCAACACGATCTCAGTGCGGATTAACGGTACCCCGTTCAAGGACGGTCTGTCCTATTTTGAACTGGATGAGCTCGCCGGTCTGGATAACGTGAAGGGCGTTTCTCCGACGCTGAGCCTTACGGGCTCTTTGTCAAGCGGTAATACAGTCGTCGACGATGCCGCCATCGAAGGGCACAATGAAATCTATTTCAGCAATCAGTCCGATCTTGTCCTCCGCGGCAGGAGCCTGAACATCCTCGATATGGAAAGCCGAAGCCGTGTCTGCCTCATCGATGAAACGCTGGCCAAGGACCTGTTCCACGGAACGGATCCCCTGAATAAAACCGTACGGATCAGCGGCAATTCGTTTACCGTCGTCGGGGTCCTCGCGGAAAACGGCGACAGCTCCGTGATGAACGCCCAGAGCGAGACCGATAACGGAAAGGCGGTCATCCCCTACGATACGGCGATGAATCTGGCGGGAATGGGTACAATAAAAGCGGTGGACATCATCCTGAAGGATTCCGCCGATACGGACGCAGCCGCTGCGTCCGTTGAAAAGTTTCTGGATAAACTGTTTCGCAATGAAGAGGACAGCTACCGGCTGATCAACATGGAGCAGCTTCTTTCCACCATGAATTCCATGACAAACACGCTTACGGCGGCATTGGCGGGAATCGCTTCGATTTCTCTCCTGGTAGGCGGGATCGGGATCATGAACATGATGCTGGTTTCCGTCAAAGAGCGGACCGGCGAAATCGGCTTGAGAAAAGCTTTGGGCGCGGATCCCGGGCGAATCCAGCTTCAGTTTCTCATGGAATCGATCTTCCTGTCTCTCATCGGGGGGATCATCGGCGTCGTCTTCGGGATCACTCTTTCGTGGATCGTTTCGCTTCTCCTCGATATCGGATTCCATGTTTCTCTGGAAGCCGTAGCGCTGGGCGTTTGTTTTTCCACGCTGGTCGGGATCCTTTTCGGATGGGCGCCGGCAAGAAACGCCAGCCTTCTGAACCCCATCGACGCGCTGCGAAGTCAGTGATCAATAAAACTTGCATGCTATAATGATTCCGCTATTGAATTCGACGTTGTCGCAAGGTAGGAATCATTGAATCATGTTAACAAAGCAGTGTTACATGATATAATAACCTTGAGGTAAAAAAAATGTTTCACATCCTTGTAGTTGAAGATGATAAAAACTTAAGAAGGCTGATGGAGGCGGTTCTGACGCAGAACGGCTACCATGTCACCTGCGCTGCCGACGGACAGGAAGCGCTTGATCTACTGGAGTCCGTTTACGCGGATCTCATTATCAGCGACGTCATGATGCCCAACAAGGATGGGTATGCGCTGGTCCGTGAGCTTCGGGATGCCAACTATGATCTCCCGATCCTCATGGTCACGGCGAAGGATGCTTTTGAAGATAAAAGAGAAGGGTTTACGGCCGGCGCAGACGACTATATGGTGAAACCCATCAATATCGACGAAATGCTGCTGCGGGTCGGCGCGATCCTGAGGCGCTCAAAAATATCCAATGAGCATAGGATCCGGATCGGCGAAACCGAGCTGAATCATCAGACCCTGACCATCAGCAAAGGCGACCTGTCCCTTACACTCCCCAAAAAGGAGTTTCACCTCCTCTTCAAACTGCTCAGTTATCCAAAACAGATCTTCACCCGCCAGCAATTGATGGAGGAGATCTGGGGCCCCGAAGCGGATACCGACGAAAGAACCATCGACGTTCATGTAAAAAGGCTGCGCGAAAAGCTCCGTCCTTTTGATGAATTCGAAATCTTAACGATCCGGGGAGTCGGATATAAATCGGAGATAAAAAAATGAGGACAACCATAAAAGCAAAGATGATCGTCAGCTTTCTGCTGATACTGCTCTTTTCCTGCGTAGTCACCTTTTTCGGAGCCTTGGTGATCAGCGCCGGGCCTATTTCAGAGGAAGTACGGACAAACCAATTTTCCTATGCGGATAGTCTGCTGCGACTGCAAAGTCAGACAAGCCTTTCAACGCAGGAAATCCTGGACGTCAATGTGAATTCTACCTTTACAACGCGCGTGATGGACGAGGTGGATATCACTGCTTTGGATCAGAATATGAAAACCAGGCTGGAAAACGGAGAAAAGGTCTTTCTCCTGAATAAGCTGTCTGCGGCTCCATCCACCCTGATCAGGATGGGCCACGATATCGTGAAAATCTCGGTCAGAAGGCATGACAACTTCGAAGTATTCCGTTTCCGGATCGCAATCGTGATCCTCACGATCCTGGTGCTGTCCTGTATTATTCTGGCGCTGGCGTCAAACCGGATGCTGAAACCGATCCTGAAGCTTACCGCGGCGACGCAGAAGCTGGCAAGGGGCGATTTCGACGTGAAGGTGGACATCGAAAGCCGCGACGAGATCGGTATCCTGATCAAGAATTTCAACCGGATGGCGGAAGAGTTGGGACGCATGGAATACCTGCAGAAGGATTTCGTCCGGAACGTTTCCCACGAATTCAAAACGCCCATCGCCTCGATCCAGGGCTTCGCGAAACTCCTGCAAAACAAGGACCTTCCGGAAAAAGAACGGCTTGAGTTTTCCGGGATCATCCTGGAGGAAACCGAGCGCCTGTCACAGCTGTCCTCGAACATACTCAGGCTTTCAAAGCTGGAAAACCAGAAGGAACCTGCCGTAGGGAAGGAGTTCCTGCTGGACGAGCAGATCCGTTCCGCCATCGTGTTGCTTGAACCGAAGTGGAGCCAGAAAAAGCTGAACTTCAACGTCCGTCTGGAGAAACTCCCCTACATCGGGGATGAAGAGCTGCTTCAGCAGGTTTGGATCAACCTCATCGAAAACGCCGTCAAGTTTTCTTATTCCGAGGGGACCGTCGACATCACTGCGACAGAATCGGTACACGCCATCGAAGTGGAAATCACCGACCACGGCACGGGAATGGATGAAGTGACACAGCAAAGGATCTTCGAACGATTCTATCAGGGCAATACGAGCCACTCCTCCGAAGGAAGCGGTCTTGGCCTTTCCATCGTAAAACGGATCATTGAGCTGAGCGGCGGAGATATCATGGTAAAAAGCAGCCCGAACCAGGGAACGACGTTTCTGGTCAGGCTGCCTCAATAATTATTATCGTAATGTATCAAGTCTATTTCTTCCATTTGATCACAGAGTTTATCTGATCATAAGCTCCGTAGAATCCCGCGGCGATACCGACGAGGAGAAGTATGACAAAGAAGATGATCCCCGTTCCCAGTTTTTCATCGAGCCAGTGGCCTGCCGCCGCACCAAAGACGATGGGAATGACGATCATCAGGCCCGTCTGGGAAATCACGGTAAAGGCCACGAGGTTGGTTCTGACCTCTTCTTTCGTCTTCTCTTCCGCCGAATGATCATGCACTCCGCTGTTTATCGTCCCGTTCTGTTCCATATCCTTCTCGCTCATTTTCATCATCCTCCCAACCGAAAAGAACTATGAGCTTTTCAGTTTCTATTTACCTGATTTCACCGGTTCTAAACAGATAAATCGCCAGGAAGTTCGCATTATAAATTACTTGTGAATATCTTGTCTAAAATAATCATAACATTATCAAAATAATTATTACATTATAGTTACATTTGGGCAAAACAAGGTTGACAAATACTAATAATCCAATTAGAATGTAATAAATCATGTTTTTCAAAATTTTCTTCTCTTAAAAATAAGGAAAGACTGCCGCGGCACTTTATTAGGCCGCAGGCAGTCTTTTTTTTCATCCTGTTTTATTTTTCGAATACCTGGTTTCCCTGACAGCCAAAATATGGTATACTCAACTCAACCAGCAAATGTAGGAGGTGTTTTCATGAAGGGTATCGTTAAGGCAAGCTTTATTCTCAGCATTGCCACAGTATGCGTCGGCGCGGCTGCAATCGTTCTGAACGCGATCCAGCTTAATTCCGAGTATTAAATATATTTGTGAAGCACAATTGAAATCCGGTCTTTTTTGGTGACGCCGCCTACGGCTTTGAGCAGGACTTTGCCCTTGCCCCGAAGCACAAGCTTGTCACCTTCTTTTATTTGTCGATCCGCCTTGTCGGTCTGCAGCCCGTTGACGAATACCATTCCGCCCTCAACGGCTTCCGCCGCCCTGCCCCTGGAAAGGGAAAACGCCGACGCGACAAGATTGTCCAGGCGCAGCGACGCTACCGTATCCCGTTTTTCTTCAAACCGGTTTTCCGGAACGATGATTTCTCCGATGGATACGATTTCCGCCTTCAGCGACGTTCGCCCTGCTTTCTCATAGTTGTAGAGCAGGAACTCTCCCATCTCCCGAATAATCACGATATCGGCTCCGTTCTCACGTACAAGGATGTCGCCGATGATTTCCCGCTTGATCCCGAGGCCCATCAGGGCGCCAAGATAATCCCGGTGGGAAAGCGCGCGCTGTCCCGACTGGGTGATCCGAAGCAGCGCCAGGGGATCATGATCAGCCAACTCCGCATAATCTGGCAGAAAGACTGCCACCGTCCGCTCAGCGTCCTCATAGCCGCCGTAGAAACAGCAGCGAAGCCCTTTATGCTGACGGCACAGCGCTTCTGCCAGCGTTCTCTGACGCATATCAAGGAAAGCCGAATTGGTTACCATATAATTATCAAGGCATTGGGATATCTTATCTTCGATCCCAGCCAGTAAAACTTCGTCTTCTTTCATTCAAATGTTGCTCCTGTTTTTCAGTCTGCCCGTTGACACGGGAAACGGCAGTTCAGTTTTCCCTGCCGCTGCTTCCATTATACGTGCCGCGTTTGGAAAATAAAAGTATGAAATTATTCCGAAAAAATAGTTCGCAACCACTTTCGGAACCGGTTTCACTATGTTATAATAGGCCATCACATTTTTATTGGAAAGGCAAAAACCATGATCATCTATACCTACAAGACACGCGGGACCTGCTCTTCACATATACAGTTGGAGTTAGACGGAAACGTCGTGAAGAAAGTCAAATTTATCGACGGCTGTGACGGCAACGCAAAGGGAATTGCCAGACTTGCGGAAGGCATGACCGTTCAAGAAATCATAAAACGGCTCTCCGGAATCCAATGCGAGGGAAGATGCACCTCCTGCCCGGACCAATTGGCGAAGGCGGTGGATGAAGCCTTCTGGATGCGCAGCAGCAGCCAGGCGGCGGAAGCATAAAAGCGTAAAAAACCATAATAAGCGTAAAAAAACAGGCCTTTTTGAAAGGCCTGTTATTTATTTTGACTTTTCTTTGATATAGATCAGTTTATTATTGGAGCCGTTGATCCGCTCCGATTTGATTTCGAACAGATCCAGGGATTTAATGAACGGCGTGAACTTGTTGTAGCCGAAATTCCTGACGTCAAAGTCGGGATACCGTTTCTGCAGCTTGTTCCCGATGTCGCCGATGAAGAGCCATTCGTCCTCGTCGGTGTTTTCCTCAACAATCGTGATGATCGCTTTTTTGATGGTATCAACATTCGTCATCACTTCTTCTTCCTTCTCTTCTTTCACCGCGGCTGCCGGCGTTTCCACAGGCTTGTCCGCCATCGCCAGCAGGTCCAGATATTTGAATTTATTACAGGCCGAAATAAAAGGTTTCGGCGTCTTGCTCTCTCCCATTCCCACAACATCCATGCCTGATTCTCTAAGCCTTGACGCCAGCCTTGTAAAATCGCTGTCGCTCGTTACGAGGCAGAAACCTTCCACATTGCCGGAATACAGGATATCCATGGCGTCGATGATCATGGCCGAGTCCGTGGAGTTTTTTCCGGTCGTATAATTATACTGCTGGATCGGTGTAATGGAATGCTCCAGCAGCACGCTTTTCCATGATGCAAAGGTCGGCCTTGTCCAATCCCCGTATATTCTTTTGTAAGTTGCGATGCCGTCGTTGGAGACCTCATCCAGGATAAACTTGATGTATTTATCCGAGATGTTGTCTGCGTCGATCAATACCGCGTACCTCTTGTCATTGTTCATCTTCTCTCTCCCCTCTTTTGCTCTTCTCAACTTTCGATCAGACGTATCAGCTGACTTGGGTTCTCGACGATGTAGTCGGCTCCATGCTCCGTCAGTGTCTCCTCGGAGCGATAGCCCCATGTGACTCCCGCACAGTCAAGACCCGAGTTTTTTGCCGTTTCCATGTCGACGTCCGAATCTCCGACATATAGAGTTTTGGCCTTGTCCGAACCCAGCAGCTTCAGGATTTCAAAAATGTTGTCCGGCGCCGGCTTCTTTTTTCTCTCCGGATTGTCTCCGATGACGGCGTCTAAAATGCCGCCGAAATAAAATTCGCACATCTCCCTGGTAGCGTCATGGGGTTTGTTGGAAACCACCCCGATCTTGACGCCAAGGCTTTTCAATTCTTTTAAGGTGTGGTCGATCCCCTCGTAGGGACCTGTTTTTTGAAACATATTGTCCAGATAGATCTTCCTGTATACGGCGAGGCATCTCGCCACCGCCTCTTCCGAGGCGGTCTCCGGTAAGGCTTTCCTGACCAGATTTTTCGCGCCGTTTCCGATAAATTCCCGGACGTCTTCCCTGCTTCTCGCCGGATATCCTTCCCCCGCGAGCATGATGTTTATGCTGTCGGCGATATCATCAAGCGTATTCAGCAGCGTTCCGTCCAGATCGAAAATTATGGTATTGTATTTCATTTTGATTTTCTCCCGTTATTCTGTTTCCTATTTTATCATATTTACCCATCGCTATGCTATTTTACTACGAAAAAGTGGGAAAAATATTATCCTATGTGGTTGCCTGCCCTCTCCGGCGCTGTCCTTTACAAATCGGAGGAAAAGGCATATAATAGCAGGAATGCAACGATTAAGGAGATATTATGAGAAAGCTTCTGATCAAAATCTTCATCAAGGATCATGAAAACACAAAGGACCCGAAGGTCAGGGAAAAGTACGGAAAGCTCGCGGGAATGGTAGGCATTGTCACCAACCTGATTTTAAGTGCCTCCAAGATCCTGGTAGGAGTTGTCATAAACAGCATTGCGATCATCGCCGACGGTATCAACAATCTTTCCGATACCGCGTCATCCGCAATCACGTTGTTCGGGTTCAAGCTGGCGTCAAAGCCCAGCGACGAGGAGCATCCCTACGGTCATGCCCGTTTTGAATATCTTTCGGGCCTGATGGTATCCATCCTTATCATTGTTCTCGGAGTCAAGCTTCTCACGACCTCAGTTGAAAAGGTGTTTCATCCGTCTCCGCTGGAGTTCAGCATGGTCACCGTGTTTGTTCTTATTGCGGCCATCCTTATAAAAGTATGGCAATCCATGTTCTATATCAAAACAGGGGAAATGATCCAGTCAGGTACCCTGAAGGCCACAGGAATGGACAGCAGGAACGACGTGATCGCTACCAGCGCGATCCTGATCAGCATCCTGATCGGAAGATTTACCGGACTTCAGCTGGACGGATATATGGGCTGCGCCGTGGCTCTGTTTATCATGTATTCCGGGTTCCAGCTCATCAAAGAGACCTCGAGCCCGCTCCTTGGGAAGGCCCCCGAACCGGAGCTGGTCAGGGAAATCGAGGGAAGGATCATTTCACAGGATGGCGTTCTCGGCATCCACGACCTTGTCATCCACGATTACGGCCCGGGCAGGATCTTCGCCTCGGTCCATGTGGAAGTGGACGCCTACGGCGATCTGATCCAGAGCCACGACATGATCGACAACATCGAGCGGACCATCTGCGAGGACTTGAAGCTCCATCTGGTCATCCATATGGATCCTCTCGAAACAAAGGATCCGTTAACTAACGAGTTAAACGAAAAAGTAAGTAATATTTTATCGAATCTTGACGGAGTCGTCGGTTTTCATGATCTTCGGTTTGTTGCGGGGTATACCCACAGCAACGTCATTTTCGATATCGTGATCTCTCCGGAATGCAAACTGTCGGAGAGCTATATCCGTGATTATGTCGGAAGACAGCTTCAATTGCTGGACAAAACTTATTTTGCCGTAATAAACTTTGATAAGAGTTATGTTCAAAACAATATCTGAAACTCCGGCAGCGAAGTAAGACAAAAGGAGAAACAAAATGGGAAACGAAATCAAATCAGCAGCGGATCATAAAATGGGAAAGGCTCACATCCTGGCTTTCTTCACGATTTTTATCTGGGGCACCACATATATTTCCACCAAGATGCTGCTGAAGGAGTTCTCTCCCACGGAAATTCTTTTTTTCCGGTTCATTCTTGCCTACTTTGCCCTTCTGATTGCAAAGCCCGCACGGATACCGTATAAGAACCGAAAAGAAGAACTGCTCTTCGCGGCTGCCGGACTTTGCGGCGTTACCCTTTATTTTACGGTGCAAAACACGAGCCTCGTCTACACTCTGGCGTCCAATGCCGGAGTGCTGGTATCCGTGGCTCCTTTTTTCACAGCGATTTTTTCCTGGCTTTTGTTAAAGGAAGAACCCCTGCGCAAGCGGTTTTTCGTCGGCTTCGTTTGTTCCATCATCGGGATCGTCCTGATCAGCTTCAACGGCAACTTTGTCCTGAAGTTAAACCCTCTCGGCGATTTTCTGGCGATTCTATGCGCCGTTGTCTGGGCAGCCTATTCCGTCCTCATGAAAAAAATCAGCGCGCTGAACTACAATGTGATCCTATGCACCCGCAAGATATTCTTCTACGGTATAATTTTATTGCTTCCAGCGCTTCCGTTCTTCGGCTTTCACTGGGACCTGGCCCGTTTTACATACCTCCCCAACGTATTCCATATGCTGTTTCTGGGATTGGGGGCGTCCGCCCTCTGCTTTGTCACATGGAACTACGCGGTGGGGGTTCTCGGCCCGGTCAGAACCAGCGTATATATTTACTTCAACCCCATCGTTACCGTCGTCACGTCGGCAATCATTCTTCATGAGAGGATCACCGTCGTTGCGATGTCAGGCGTGGTACTGATACTCGCCGGCCTTTATTTATCAGAAAAAAGGGAAAGGACTCGAAACGAAAATGAACAGGAAACTGATCGAGACGAAGCCGGGGATCCGGATTCTGAAGAACGAAAATTACAGGAATGATAACCTGCCGGAATTCTTGAAGGATGACACGGTGTCCCACATCCGGAGATTCCACGAGACTGTTCCCGGCTACCGGTCAACGCCGCTTTTCAGGCTGGACGGTCTTGCCGCGAAGCTCGGCGTAAAACGCATCTATGTAAAGGATGAATCAAAACGGTTCGGACTCAACGCCTTCAAGGGGCTGGGCGGGATCTATGCGGTAACAAGAGTCCTCTGCCGTGAGTTGGGGCTGGATATCGGAAAAGTCTCCTTTTCTGATCTGCAGACACCGGAAATAAAAGAGAAAATCAAGGATATCGTTTTCATTACGGCCACAGACGGGAATCACGGCCGGGGAGTCGCCTGGGCTGCCAGTCAATACGGCTGCAAGTCCTATATCTACATGACCAAGGGCACCGCCCAAAGCCGTGTTGACGCCATCAGGGCCGTGGGCGCGGAAGATGTTATCGTTACCGATATGAATTATGACGACACCGTAAGGCTGGCGGCGAGGCTGGCGGAGGAAAATGGCTGGAAGCTGACGCAGGATACTGCCTGGGAAGGCTATGAGGAGGTCCCCGAATGGATCACCCAAGGCTACACCACCATGGGAGCGGAAATGCTGGATCAGCTGAGGCTGGACGGGGTGGCGAAACCTACCCATCTCTTCCTGCAGGCGGGAGTCGGTTCCTATGCCGGAAGCATCCTGGGCTATTTCGCCAACCGGTTTGACGGTAGGCCGCCGGTCACAACCATCATAGAACCCGTCAACGTGGCCTGCGTGTTTGAATCGTCATTGGCGGGAGACGGCAAACCCCACGCGGTGACCGGGATCCAGGAGACCATCATGGCCGGCCTGAACTGCGGAGAACCGTGCCTGACCACCTGGGGGATCCTGAGAGATCTGTCCTCCTTCTATGCGGCCTGCCCCGATTTTGTGACGGCAAAAGGGATGAGAACCCTAGCAAACCCTCTGGGCAGCGATCCGAAAATTGTCTCCGGAGAATCCGGAGCGGTCGGTATCGGCTTGCTGGCGCTTCTCATGGAGCGGGAGGATCTGGCGGAAGCGCGCAGGGAGATGGGCTTTGATGAAAACTCCGTGGTCCTGCTCATCAGTACGGAGGGCGATACGGATCCCGTCGATTATTACGAAGTTGTCTATAACGGGAAATGTCCTGTGGAATAAGGTTGGGTCAAGCGCCCTATTGAAAAGGAGATGATCGGTTTGAGCAATGTCTTTTATTATGAAACGAAGCTGGGGAGGATCGGGCTCGCGGAGTCAGACGGAAGGATCACCCATCTTTTCTTCGACGGAGAACATTTTCCGGAGAAAGGCCATATGATAAATGAGACGCCCGTCCTTGCGGAGGCGGGAAAACAGCTCAAGGAATACTTCGCCGGAATGCGCCGCGACTTCGACCTTCCGTTGGCTCCCGCCGGCACGGCTTTCATGCAGAAGGTATGGAAGGCGCTTCAGGACATCCCTTATGGAGAGACGAGAAGCTATAAAGAGATCGCAGCGGCTGCCGGAAACGTCAAAGCCTGCCGCGCAGTTGGCATGGCCAACAATCGCAATCCCATCTCGATCTTCATCCCGTGCCACAGGGTCATCGGCGCAAACGGGGAGCTGGTCGGCTACGGCGGCGGACTGGATAAAAAAGTCTTTCTACTCGAGCTGGAGAAGAAATAAGATTCGGAGGTACCTATGACCCCAAGAGAAAGAGCAGCGAAAATACTCGCTGCGGACCGTTTTGCCGTATCGTCAGGAATAGAACTGATCGACGCGGACGCTGATTACGCAGTCTGCCGCATGCGGATCAAAGATAACCATCTTAATGCCGCCGGAGCAGTTCAGGGCGGAGCAATCTTTACCCTTGCGGATACCGCCTTTGGCATGGCGGCCAATGCCCAGGGAAAGTTCACCGTTTCGCTCAACAACAGTATTTCCTATCTGAAAGGCACGAAGGGTGAAACTCTCATCGCAGAAGCAAAAATGATTTCCTCTACAAAGCGGATCTGTACCTATGAGATAGAAGTAAAGGACGACCTGGGCGAGCTTATCGCAAAGATGACCGGTATCGGCTATATAAAAGACGAGAAGCTTCCGTATTAACGGATGATGGATGAACGGATGAAAAAGCCGGTGCAAAATACTATTGCGCCGGCTTATTTTCTTCTTTTTCGAGTTGCATTTTCAGATATCCAACCGGCCCGTGGAGCAGAACCGTCTTGATCATCTCACCGAGTTCATTGATGGGAAGCGCCAGGTCCTGCGACAGCCAATGGGATATGATACCGATCTGCCCCGAGGATATGAATTCCATGATATACTCCATATTTTCCACCTCAGGGATCTGCTCATTCTTCAGCATCTCCCGAAGGGTCTTTTTCAAGATCGTCTTGATCTTGTGGATGAAGTTCGGATCGCCGTTGGCTCCCAGCAGAATCTTGAGAAACTTGCTGTAACGCTGATAAAATTCCAGCGGCGGGAAAAACTGGTCAAGGTTTTCTTCCCGCAGGATTCTTGGAATCAGCTCTCTGAGTTTCACGACCAATTCCCCGATCAGCTCATCCTCGGTTTTGTCCAGGAGATCATAAATATCTTTGTAATACACGTAAAATGTGCCCCGGTTCAACTGGGCCTTATCCGTGATCTCCTTGATGCTGATCCGGTCTATTTTTTTCTCCGCATACAGCTCAAAAAATGCATTCCTTATCTTATCCTTCGTTTCCGTCACTCTCTGAGACTCCTGGTTCATCTCTTTTCCTCCCGGTGGTTTTTTAAAACCGACATTTTCTATGACATTGTTGATTTATTTTTTATTTCTGTTTTGTATAATATAAGTATAAGACAACACGTTGTTGGGTACAACCCCCTTTTTTAAAAAATATTTGAAAAGGACTGCATTATGGAAAACAGAACTGACTGTATCACCCTGAATAAGGTAAACAAATATTTCGGCGACAAACAGGTGCTGAAGGACGTCTCGATGAGCGTTCCCTACGGCTGCATCTACGGCCTGCTGGGACCTTCCGGCTGCGGCAAGACCACTACGGTGAAAATCATGGCCGGCATATCCGAATCCACCTCCGGAGAGACCTACGTCCTTGGGGAAAAAATGCCGCAGCTTGCTCTGATGAACGAAATCGGCTACATGGCCCAGTCGGACGCTTTATATACCATGCTGTCCGCTTCGGATAACCTTGAGTTTTTCGCCGCGGTGTATGGAATGAAAAAAGAGCAATATAAGAAAAGGATCCTGGAGGTCATGGAGCTGGTCAATCTGGCAGACGACCTGAACAAACCGGTGGGCGCTTATTCCGGCGGTATGAAACGAAGACTTTCCCTGGCAATGTCGATCCTCCACAATCCGAAGGTTCTGATCCTTGACGAGCCGACGGTGGGCATCGACCCCCTGCTCCGTCAGGACATCTGGAAAGAGCTCTATGCGATGTCCGATAAGGGCGTGACGATCCTCGTTACGACCCATGTTATGGACGAAGCGCTGAAATGCCACCAACTCGCCATGATGCGGCGAGGCCTGCTGATCGCTCAAGGCACGCCCACAGAGCTTCAGGAACGCATCGGGGCCGCCAGCATCGAAGAGGCATTCATTCATTACGGAGGTGACGAGCATGAGGATTAAAGCGCTGACACTGCGTATCCTGCGTCAGCTGATAAACGACAAGAGGACTCTGGCATTGATCCTGTTTGCTCCTCTTCTGGTGCTGACCTTGATCTACTTTATACTGGATACGACAGTCACCGATATGAAGGTGGGCGTGATCAACGCCCCGCAGCAATATATCGAAAACCTATATGAAAACAATATCACGCCGGTCCGCTGCACCGAGTCGGAGGCGATGCAGATGCTGAAGGATGAAAAGATCCTCGCTTCCGTCAAGATGATCAGCGGAAAGGTCTACATCGACGTCGACGGCAGCAACACGACAAAAACCGGAGCGGTACTGGCTGCCATGGAGCAAGCCAAAAGAGGCATGAACTCTATGCAGCAGGAGCGGGTCGACCTGAAATCGGAGATCAACTATATTTACGGGGCAAGCGACCTGGGCATGTTCGACAATTTCGGCTCCCTCTTCATCGGGTTCCTGGTCTTCTTCTTCACCTTCCTGATATCGGGGATCTCCTTCCTTCAGGAACGGACGACGGGAACCATGGAAAAGCTGCTGTCCACGCCGATCAAGCGCTGGGAGATCGTTACGGGATACATTTTCGGCTTCGGAACGGTCACCGTCGTGCAGTCCGCCATCATCACCTTTTATGTGATCTATGTCCTGGACGTCATGATGATTGGTTCTCTCTGGCTGGTTATGCTGACCACGCTGCTTTCCGCAATGACCGCCCTGTCCCTTGGAATGCTGCTTTCGACGGCGGCCACCAGCGAATTTCAGATGATCCAGTTCATCCCTATCGTTATCGTGCCGCAGGTATTCTTTACCGGGCTGTTCGACCTTTCCCCGGAATGGGCGGTGGTCGGAAAATTCATGCCACTTTACTATGTGGCGGACGCGCTGGATAAAATCATGATCCGGGGAGCGGGCTTTTGGGCCATCGCGCCGGACGTCGGGCTGCTGCTGGGGCTGACGCTCATCTTTATGATAGCAAACACACTGCTCTTGAAGCGTTACAGAAGGATATAAAGGAGGATGGAATTATGAAACAACAGATAGCGAGTCATAAAAAGAAAGTCATTCCGCTGCTCGTCCTGATCGTGGTCATTGCATTGATCGCATACTTTTACGGGAAAAGCAGCCAGACTTATACCGGCGTGGTGGAAGCCACGATCCTTTCCAATACCTCCGAGGTTGCCGGAAAGATCCTGGAAATGCCCGTCGAGCTTGGGCAGCACGTATCAAAAGGGGATTTATTAGCCAAAATCGACGACACGGATCAGAAATACGCCTATGACCAGCTGAAGCTGACGCTGGAAAAGAAAAAGCTCGCCCTTTCAGAGCTGCAGGTAGGAGCAGGCGATACCCAGGCGGAAAACAGCGTCTCCATCGCCCAGGCCAATTACAACAGCGCCGCGACGAACAGCCAGAAGGCAGCCATGGACTACCGGAACGCCCAATCGTTATACAATCAGGGCGCGATCCCCAAGGATTCCCTCGATCTTGCAAAGGTAAAGGCCGATTCGGCGGCTAGCGCGCTGACCGTAGCAAAGGCACAGCTTGATAACGCAAGGAGCAGTTCCTCCTCCGATTCCACGCAGCTTGACGTTCAGCAGACGGAAAGCCAGCTTCAGGAAATGAAGGATACTTTGGATAAGTTCTCGATCTATGCAGTCAGCGACGGGGTGATCATGAGCAAGAGCTATGTCCTGGGGGACATGGTGGCTCCTGGATACAATCTGGCAGATATTGCGGCGGACGGGCAGAAGTACTTTGTATTTTACCTCCCCATCGATTATGTGAATAACATCGATTACGACCAGAAAGCCAAGATCAAAGCCGATGGAAAGGAATATGAGGGCATAGTAAAGTACATCGACGTGGAAAGCGAATATACGCCGAAGGACATGCAGACCGCAGCCAATAAAAATAAGGAGAGCGTAAAGATCAAGCTGCTGCTTCCGAAGGACTGCCCACTGAAGCCGGGCCAGGAAGCGGAGCTCCATCTGGACCTTCAAAAGAACTAAGCGGATCAATCAATGACACTAAAAAACCATAGACTAAAATCCAATAGTCTATGGTTTTTATTTTTTTCTCTAGTTGTTGATTGTCAGCTTATATCCCTTGCAACGGTTTGTTTTCAATAATGCTTTCTACTTCCTCAAACCCTTCAGGAAATGCGTAGTTGTAACGTGCCGGGAGCGCGAATACATATTTGGCGTTCCGCCCCAGCTCACTTGGGGGTATCGGCGCCGCTCCCACACCTAGTTCTTCTTTCTGAACAGAATCCCATTGAGCGGGGGTAAATATCATGATAGGGATATCCTGCCACGGCTTTTCCGCGGTCCAGTGCGGATTCCTGATCTTAAGCATCGGTCCGGTTTCCGGTACTGCGCCTGCCTGGCTGTCAGTGATCCGGTTCCCCTTCCATTCGTCTGTCAAAACGGTGTAGTTCGCCCAGCTTTTCGGCAGAGTTAATTTGAAACCATATTGTGTATTTTCATAGGTGATAAATTCTGTGTTAATTATGATTGACTTTGCCATTTCATCATAGACAACATCAAAATCGATTGCATTACCGATATCGCGAAGCTTGAAATAGTTGTACCCGTCGATCCGGTAGGCAGTCAGATTTGCTTCTTTGCCGTCAATATAAACCTTAGAATTCGATAAAACCGGCGCTTTCATCGAACTACTTGTCGACAAGGCCAATTCCCCGCCTACAGGAGTATAGGCATGATTGCTCAGTATGTTGACGGCCTGCTTCGCGCTGTCCCAAGTAACTTCAAACTGCTTGGATCCTCCGTTCAGAACTTTTGCGATGTCGCGTAGCTTGACATAATTATTGCTGTTGATATTGTACGCTTCAAGGACCACTTTTGTCCCGTTCAGAACAAAACTTGCGCTTGTCGGCGCGGCCGATATTGCTGTCGCTGCAAAAGCCTGAGCGGGCAGCAGAATCACCGCCATTATTACAGTTAATAGAATGCCGGTCAACTTTCTTTTAAGCATTTTAATCTCCCCTTTTTTCCTTATGAAAAACTGTATTGTCGGTTGTTTCTATTTTCTTAGACGTCAAAATTTTTATTTTGTTTCCTGCAAAAATATGGGCATGTCAGCCTGTGCCATAATAATATAGGGTTTTGTTTATTCCGTCGTGCTCAGGATATTTTTCTTTTCCACCTGGCTGATCTTCATTTTGCCTACTTCGTCGGGATCCACTTTATCGAGGAGTCCAAGCACCGTCGGGCTGAGATAGATCGTATCCAGGACCTTTCCGTCGACGGATACTTTACTGTAGGGCGTAAAATTCCGCCCTTTGATATAGTATTTGCTTCCGACTTCCACGACCTTTTCGATCCGGATCGGTTTGATTCCCATTTTCAGCTTCGTAGGAGCAAACGGGCTTTTTCCACCGAAAATATATTCTTCGCCGTAAAGCATATCATACTGCAGCGCCTTCAAATCGGACATATAGGAACCGTCGTTCCTGTGATACTGATGAAATCTCGTCATATAACCATGGTGGATGCCCAGCCGGTTCAGCACCTCGGCTCCGAGCTGAAATGCATACAGATTTTTCTCCCGCGCAGGCATGGAAAAATTGCTCCAGATCACATACTGCTCCCGGAATACGTTATGTGTCGTAAGATCCTGGTCTGTCACATTCAGCGGAGGAAGATGGTCGCCGTAAATCACAAGGACCGTATCCTCATGAAAGCTGTTGATCGTCTCGACCAGGTCGCCGATAAACGCATCTTCGTCGTGGACCTGCTGCAGATAGTATTCCAGCGCGTTGGCGTCGCTTTCCTCGCTGATTCCCGACGCGGTTATCTCAGGATTTTCATATATTTTTTCAGTTGGATAACTCCCGTGTCCCTGAACGGAGATCGCATAGACGAAATCCTGGCCGGGAGTCGAGTTCAGAGTGGCTAAAATCTCACCGGTCAAGACCTTATCCTGCTCAAAATTCTTCGGCGTCTTCGTGACCTGGTTCATATATTCCACGGAGGTATAGGTATCAAAGCCCATATTGGCGAACACTACGTTTCTGCCGTAAAAGTCGCCTCTGTGATTGTGGATCGCATGGGTGGAGTACCCCAGGTTTTTCAGGTCGTAAGCCATTGTTTCAACGGTTTTATCCTTTAAAACCGTCTTGTAGGGATATTCTCCCGGGCCGAAGAACTGAACGTTCATGCCGGACAGGACTTCGAGTTCCGTATTCGCCGTACCGGCGCCGATCGAAGGAACGATCATATATCCAGTAGAACTGCTTTCTTTCAGCTTTCTGAAATTCGGCACCGGATCCTCGGAGAACGTTACGTTTTTCATCGTTGTCGGATCAAAAAATGACTCCAGCTGTACCATGATGATATTGGGCTCCGATTTGATATAGTCCGATTTTATTTTGCTGTTGACGTTTGCAACCAGATTCTCCTTCAGTTCGTTGGGATCGAAAATTCCCTGTATCATCTCTTTGGAATATCCCGGCGGCATCGAGATGCCGGTGTTCAGCCAGGTATTGATGAAGCAGTATGGGACTCCGTAGTCCCGATAGGCGTAGTTGAGGTTGCCAAAAACGACGGACACCCAGTTCCTGTCGATTGCGATTCCGGTCAAGCCCCCCATCGAAAGCGCGATCGCCAAAACGCCGGCAACGCTTTTCTTATAGTTGATTTGGTGTTTGATCTTCGGCATAAAGAGAAAGGCGGCAATAAGCGCTGCCAGAACAACCACAGCTGACAGCGCGATCAGAATGATCTGCGCGACCGTCAGGTAGGCTGTAATCAGCTTAAGAACGTCGTCGACCAGAGCAAAATCGGACATGGTAAACGGCGTTGTCCTGTTACATAGGATGATCCCGTTTGTAATACCGATGGACAGCCATAGTACGCTCACGACCATATATACAAAAAAGCGTCGTTTTACAAGGTAAGCGACGGATAACGTCGCGAAGATGATGAAGGTATTATAAAGAAAGGTCAGCGGCGAATGGACGATATAATCCAGACATAAAAGCAGCGATCTTCTCCCTAGGATCTCTATGATCAAATTTAATGTCAAGGACAGCAGCACACAAAAAGCTACTGAATTGTGCAGATATTTATTGTAAAAGGATCTCATTCTTCTTCTCCCAAAATCGTTAAGCATATATGATTTCAAATTCCCCTTTTTGGCATCTTTATTCATTATAACTTGATACCCGCCGTAATTAAATATTTTTCTGATTAATTTTACTTTTGTTTATATAATGAAGGCGTGGTTTTTTTTAGATTGTTTACATTGGTCAGATTTTGTAATAACATATAATAAAAAGATATAAGGGCTAACGGGGAGGTTTCTATGAAAGTATTAACTGTGGTGATCCCTTGTTACAATTCGGCGGCCTATATGGACCGGGCAATCGACTCGGCGCTGACCGGTGACAAGGATGTAGATATAATTATTGTAAATGATGGTTCAAGTGACGATACTTCTGTCATTGCAGACGAATATAAAAAGAAGTATCCTCATTTGATTCAGGTCGTGCACAAAGAAAACGGCGGCCATGGGGATGCGATCAATTCCGGACTGAAGCATGCGAAGGGCATATTTTTCAAAGTCCTTGACAGCGACGACTGGTTTGATGAAGACAGCCTCAAGAGAGTGCTCGATGTTTTGAAAGGTATGATCGACCGCTCCGTATCTTTGGATATGCTCATTACGAATTATGTATATGAGAAAGTGAGCTTACAAAAATCAAAAAGTATTCATTACCGAGGCGCGATGCCGGAGGAAGAAATATTTACCTGGGACGATCTTGGTTATCTCAGAAGCAGCCAGAACATCCTGATGCACTCGGTCATCTACCGGACGGAACTCCTGAGAGAATGCCGCCTTGAGCTGCCGAAGCATACTTTTTATGTGGACAATATCTTCGTGTATAAACCGTTGCCCTATATCAACTCGATCTATTACCTGGATGTTGATCTTTATCGGTATTTTATCGGCAGGGAAGATCAGTCCGTCAACGAAAAAGTCATGATCGCGCGAGTTGACCAGCAGATCCGAGTCACGAAAATTATGATCGACAGTTATGATCCGATGAAGGTGCAGTGCGGAAAGCTGCGCAAGTACATGATCAAGTATCTGGTCATGATGATCACGATCTGCACTGTGCTTTTACTAAAGGAAAATACGGAAGAAAGCTTAAACAAAAAACAGGAGCTCTGGGATTACCTGAAGCTGAAAAACAGAAGCCTGTACGACGAGATCAATAAATACTTTTTGGGCTTGACCATACAGATCAAGGGTTTGTTGGGAAGAAAATTCATTCTGTTCGGATACTCGCTATCAAGAAAAATATTCGGATTTAATTAGAACAATCACATAAAACAGCAAGGCTGCCTCACACAAAACCGAGGCAGCCTTATTAATTTATTGCGGGATCTCGCGTTCCGCGCACTTCAGCGCCGCGTCCACGATATTGTTCATATCAAAATACCGGTACATTCCTAGGCGGCCTCCGAAGATCACCTTATCTTCCTTCTCCGCCAGCGCCTTGTACTTCGCGTACAGTTCGTTATTCCTGTCGTCATTCACCGGATAATACGGCTCGTCGCCTCGTTTCCAATCGGCAGGATATTCTTTTGTGATCACCGTCTTTGGATTTACAGCGCCGCTCTGACAACCGAATTCAAAATGTTTGTGCTCAATGATCCTGGTATACGGGATCTCGTATTCCGTATAGTTCACGACCGCACTGCCCTGATAGTTCTCGTTATCCAGTATTTCCGTATCGAAACGGAGGGACCGGTATTCAAGCTCGCCGCAGCAATAATCGTAGTATTCGTCGATCATCCCCGTATAAACGATCTTGTCCGCAATAGTCGTCAGTTCTTCGCGGTGCTCCAGGAAATCGACTCCGAGGCGGACTTCGACGCCTTCCAGCATCCTTTCAATGATCTGTGTATAGCCTCCGACCGGTATTCCCTGATATTTATCGTTGAAGTAATTGTTATCGTAGGTAAAACGAACCGGCAACCGTTTGATAATGAAGCTGGGAAGCTCGGTGGCGCTGCGCCCCCACTGTTTCTCTGTATATCCTTTGACCAGCTTTTCGTAAATATCCCTGCCGACCAGGCTGATCGCCTGTTCCTCGAGATTCTGTGGCTCCGTGATGCCCGCCTCCTCGATCTGCTGCCTGATCCTGGTCTTTGCTTCCTCCGGTGTGATCACGCCCCACATTTTATTGAATGTATTCATGTTGAAGGGCAGGTTATAGAGCTCCGATCGATACCGAGCAACGGGTGAATTCGTAAAACGGTTGAACTCGGCAAACCGGTTCATATATTCCCATTCTTCCTTACTGCTGGTGTGGAAGATATGCGCGCCGTACTGATGGACCCGAATCCCCTCGACTTCGGCGGTATAAATATTTCCCCCTATATGGGAGCGCTTTTCGATCACGAGGCATTTCTTGTTTCGTTTCTTCGCCTCACAGGCGAATATGGATCCGAACAGGCCGGATCCGACGATCAAATAGTCGTACATTTGCTGTCTCCAATAATATTTAGAATTTTACTCAAATCGTCCGGTTATACTTCCGAATTGAAGTATATGGCCTTCCATGGCTTTCAACAACTCTTTCTTTCCCGAATTGCCGGGGATGTCCAGCTTTTTGTCCAGTACGTAGACGTTAAACTGATATCTGTGGCTTCCAAAAGGCGGGTTCGGACCTCTGTACCGGTGCTTTCCGTAACCGATCCCCTGTGTCGCGTTTCCCAAGGACGGTACGTTTTCGCCGGGCGGAATGTTTTCCGGTATGAAGTCCTGCACGGGCAGGTTCCAGATCACCCAATGTGTAAGGATGCCCTTGATCGGGATATCCAGGTCGTCCATGATGACTGCGATGGACTTCGCTTTATCCGAAATCGCGGACAGCTTCAGCCCAGGAGAGATATCCTCCGCCCTGCCGGTATATTTGACCGGGATCTTTCCGCCTTCCACGAACGCGTCGCTTGTGACCGTCAGTTCCTTCTGTTTTGTCTTAAAAAACATATGAACACTCCCTTCCCTTTTTAAAATAACCCCCTATATGTTAAACTATCATATTTTAGCAGGAAATTCCACGGGATATAAAAAAATTGATCCGTCAATATCGCTTTCAGCGATCTTTCCTGCATAATGAAAAAAAGCGGCTAAGCCGCTTAAATATATACTTTTTCAACGTAACTGCCGGTGGCGCATTTCAGCATTCCCGAATAGCCCAACCGGAAACGGATGACGTCGCCCAATTTGTAATCGAAGTCTGATTTGCTTACGTCCATAATAAGGTGGTCAGAGCTTGCGCCCAGGATGTCTATTTTTTCATCAAGGGGCTCCATGGAATCCGGGTCCGTGTCCTGCTTTCCGATAGCCAGGATCGCCCTCTTGATGATCCCGCGGTCCTCATAATACGGTTTCTGACCAAATGCGTCCACTCCGATTTCCCCGATGGGCAGAGAGCGCTTGCTTTTCAGCTCGACGATCTGCGCTTCCAGAATCAGGGCGTCTGATACCGTGCCGGGCAGCTTCGCACCGTAAGCCGTATCATTTCCCAGCAAGAAGGCTTCTCCCAATCTCAGGTTGTTGACGCCTAGCGGAAGTTCCTTTTTCTCTACAAGGTAAATGGAACTGGAATTGCCGCCCGAAACCATCTCCAGCTTGATCCCGAATTTCTTTTCTATTTTGCCGGCGATTTCGACCAGCGTGGAAAGGTTGTCGTGCTTCGGAATGACTGCTCCGTAGCAGGTAAGGTTTACGCCGATCCCATAGAGCTTGATATTTTTCAGCTTCAAGGTTTCATCCACAACAGTAAAGATCTGATCCTCGTCCGTATAGAAAATGCCTTCTCTCAGGTCACCCAGATCGATCATCAGGAGAGCCTTGTGGATCTTGCCCTGTTTCTCCGCCTCTTCATTCAGAAGCTTAATCGTATCAAGCTCTGAGTTGAAGCTCAGATCCACGTATTTTACAACATCGGCAATTTCACTGGCCATCGGCAGCCTCAGCAGGACAGTCTCCTTGCCGCGGCCCGCATAGGTCTTGATATTCTGAATTCGGGAGTCTGCAAGAAAGTCGACTTCCGGATGCGCAAGCACCAAGTTTACCATTTCGCGGTCAGCGCACATTCCCTTGGTAACAATCATCAGTGTACAGCCGCCCTGCTCTTTCGTGATTTTGCTTACCGCATTCAAATTCTGCTCCAATTTGCCTAAATTTATTGTTAATCTTGGATACATCTCTTATTCCCCGCTTTTCTGAAATTTCGTGTCCAGGCTCTTTTCCAGGAGCTTGACTGCCGATTCCTTGTATCTCTTCGACAGCACTCCCAGAGACGCCATGATGTAGTCGTTATCCACAAGGATCTTCGCGTGTTGTCCCGGGTAAAGGTTCAGTCCGGTGGTATTCGCTTCCGTGATGGTTTTCATGATATCGATCCGGTGCGGCAGACGCGTCAGAGCACCGCCGGTCCCGACGATATATTTTACCTGGGTGAGGTCTTTTCCTTCCGCCAGCGTCATTCTTCCGGAAGGGCCGTAGACGTACCGGATCTTTCCGGCATGACGTTCCACGGCTCTCAGGACCGCTTCTCTTGCAAGCCGTTCCACAAACCGGATCTCGTCCGCATTGGCCGGGATGGCTTTATATGTTTCCATGACCTTCTGTATGTCCAGTCCGGGCAGTTCCTCCGCCAGCTTCGCCTCTCCTCCGAGGACCTCAATGATATTTTTCATATTCACGTAAACGCCGAGGTCGCCTTCCACGGTCCGCTTCGCCTTCGGTTCCGGACTCACCAGGATCCTGGAGATCTCATCAGAAGCTTCCGTAACGGAATGCAGATCCGTCGTAGCCCCTCCCACGTCGAGGACGATGAGGTCGCCGATGTATTCGTAGAGCAATTTCGTCGCTTCCATGACCGCACCCGGCGTCGGAATAATGGGGCCGTCCACCATGTCCCGGACGTGTTCCATTCCCGGCGCGTGGATGATGTGTTCCTCAAAGGCGTTCTGGATCACCCGGCGGGCCGGTTCTACGTTCAAATCGTCGATTTTCGGATAAACGTTATCGACTATATATAATTTAACTCCGCTTTCTTCGTCAAAGATGAGTTTGATTTCTTCCTGATTTTCAATGTTTCCGGCATAGATAACAGGGGTTTTCAGATCCATGCTCCGGATCATTTCCGCGTTGTAGATCGCGGTATCCCGTTCGCCGAAATCCACGCCGCCTGCCAGTAAAATAAGGTTTGGCTTGATTTCCTTGATCTTTGCCAGATCGGTCCGTCTCAGCTTGCCAGCCGTAACGAAATGGATGATGGCTCCCGCTCCCAGAGCGGCTTCCTTGGCGGCCCTCGCCGTCATGTCGTAAACAAGACCATGTACGGTCATTTTCAACCCGCCAGCAGCGCTGGAGGTTGCCAGCATTTCGCTGTATTCCAGTGTATTTACTTCAAGCTTGCTCCGCAGATCGTCGACGGCTCCTTGAAGGCCGATGCGTACGTCTCCGTCCAGCACCGACGTCGGCGCCTGTCCCTGCCCGAGAAAGACCGGATCCTTCGAGTTGATTTGATGAAATGCATTTACTACTGTGGTGGTTGAACCGATCTCGGCAACCATGACGTCAACTTTCATTGCCATTCTCCTTTAGTTAAATTACCGGAATTTAGTGTTATATTCGCTTCTCAGCATGGAATAAATGATCTGATCCAGATATCCACGCTCTGCCTTGTAGTTTTGCCTCAGAACTCCGTCGCGATGCAGGCCGAGGCTTTCGTATAATTGGATACCGATGGTGTTGTCGGGATAGACGTCCAGCCAGAAACGGTTGGTATTTGTTTCTTCGAAGGCATACTTTATGATCGCGAGCATCGCTTCTTTCCCATAGCCCTTCCCTTTATCCGACACCACGATTCTCCGAAGTTCAAAAATTTCAGATTTATGGTTCAGGTGGATCAAAGCATAACCGATGATAGCCATATCCTCTCTGCGCTTGAATACCAGTAACAGATGGTTTTCGTCTTCGATCTCGGCCTTATGCTCTTCATAGGTACCGATCCAGATAAAATCACGATTGTCCTTATGAGTTTCCATTCCTATGATCGTATCGATCTCCGATTCGACCGCTTCAACTATGTAAAGCCGTTCTGTATTAATCATATCGGTTCCTCCTTTGAATGCGCAAATATAAGAATAGCGCCGCGCCGTGGGTATTCTCGTAAGAAACCGTCCGAGCTCGAAAATTTACCTTTCATTAGAATCATAAATTTGAAGAGCGAGCGGTTTCCAAGAAAATACCCCTGGCAGGCGCTTAATTAATTCTTATTTGCGCATTTCGCGGCGCTTTTCTACTAAGAACGTCGCCACATCGATACCGTGGCTGTTTCTTCCGAATCCGGCGTCAACGCCCGTCTTAACAGCTTCTTCAGGGATAACCTGCGTTCCGCCTGCTACGATGATCACGTTGTCACGGATTCCCTTTTCCACTGCCAGCTCATGAATTCTCTTCATGTTCTTGTAGTGGATGTTGTCATGGCTGATGATAGTGGATGCCAGGATCGCGTCGGCTTTCAGCTCGACAGCGGCGTCTACCAGCTTTTCAACCGGCACGGAGGTTCCGAGGTAATGTACCTCAATACCGAAGCGTTCGATTCCGCCATGCTTGATGTCGATGATCTCACGGAGTCCGACGGAGTGTTCGTCTTCTCCTACCGTTCCGCAGACGATCTTCATCGGAGTTTTTTCGATATCCGCTCTGATTTCGTCGTCGCTCAAGAGATGTGGTTCCGGCGGAATGACCAGAGTGGAGAGATCGATATCAAACGGCACCTTGCCCTTTAATTCGATTCTTGTTCCTTCTGCCTCCTGCATAACTTCCCGGTTGATTACTTCCGGCTCCAGAAGATTCATCTTCTTGGCGATCTCAACGGCAACAACCTCCGCAACCCTTCTGTTGGCAGGGATGAACATATTCAGCATAACGGTACCGTCAGCCATCCACTCCATTTCCGGTTTGATCAGGTTACTGTTTCTGTATTTTGCGGTTTCTTCCATACGAACCTTGACATTATCTACTTCATCCAGTTCGTCAATGTATACGATCTTGTCGGGGTCTTCGAAGGTGCAGCCGCCGATCAGGGCAGACGGATTTTCAGGATTTCCGCCGTACTGGGCAACATTGTTGTATCCGAAATGAGCGGTTACAGGCGCCATGTAATCTTCGTCTCTTTCATAAACATAACCGAATCCGATACCGCCGTCTGCTTTTCTGGCGATTCCGTCTCCGTTCCGTTCCGGATACATGCCTGAATCTACAAAGAAACCTTCTTCAACTGCTTTGAAGTAGCCGCCGGACTGTACGATTTCTTCCATGAACAGGAGCGCTCTTTCCTTGATTTCTCTTGCTTTTTCTCTCAGAGGACCTTCGTCCTTCAGCTGGATCATTTCCATCAGGCCGTCCATGCCGATCAGAGTCTGCTTTGCGGTGTCGCAAGCTTCCATATTGTAAATATGCCAAGGAACGTTTCTGCCTTCGTCCGGTGTGATGGTGGACTGGATGTCCGCGCGGGTCAGCTTGGAGATCAGCATGTTCAGAACATGAGTGACCGTTGCTTCTCTTGCGGAGGCTTCCATGTACTTGGTATTCATCTGTGCTCTCATTCTGTACTTGTCGCAGATGTCACGCAGTGCAACCGCATAAGGCAGGTCCATGGTTACGCATGGCGCCGGCGGTGCTGTCGGAGGAACTGTGGACAGACAGATGTTGGAAGGCTTGATGCCGACCTTTTCTGAAAATAGGGAGTTGATTGCATGCTGCACGATCAGCTCAGGCATAACCTTCCAGGCATGTCTGGCTGTTGCGTTTGCATTATGTGCTCCGTCGATCTGCGCAATGTCTGCCCAAGCCATGATTTTCTTGGATTCACAAGCGTCTGCGAAGGAACGAACCATGTTGATATTCCTGTAAAGCACGTTATACTGGGGATCCTGATGTGCGCCGTTGATGCCTTCTTCAGCAAACATAACAGCTACGTCAGGTCCTGCAACTCCTGATACGTAAGAATGGTAGTTGATCGGTCTTCCGACTTCTTCTTCAATCAGGTCGAGAGCCTTTCTCTGTGCCCTTACCTGTTTTCTGGTGATCGGAACACCGCCGATACCCTGAGGAGTTCCTTCAATGAGGCCATCCATGTGGGACTGTCCTGCTGTACGGATAACCATGATATGGTCTGCGCCGTGCCATGCAGCCATTCTCATTCTTCTGATATCGTCTTCAAAACGTCCGGAAGCGATTTCCGTCGTAATGACAGGCTGCGGCTGAGGATCGATACCGTCAAAATACTTTGAGGAAGGAACGCCGATTCCGTTTTTCAGCGGAGTCGTCGCGTCATGATACTCGAAGGGACCCATGTGAAGACCTGGTTCCGGCTTTCTCCAGGTCCAGCCTCTTCTCTTCGGTCTGTATTTGTCGAGGTCTTTCAAGATATTTTCGATATCCAGTTTTTCATTAGGCTGTAATTTCATATCGCTCATTCTTATTTCCCTCCTTTGAATAATGCTGTTACTTCATCCCAGCATTTGCCTTGTGCAAGGAGTGTTCCCGCTTCCTGAACGGTGATATTCTTTGCTTTTGATAATTTATATACTACGTGACCCGCGCCTTTGCCCATGAGACCTCTGTCCATGCAGCCTTCAACGATCGGTTTGGTTTCCAGTGAGGAAATTCCCATACGAAGCAGTACAGACCGCTCGACGGAAGGAGTGGTGTTCTTTTTTCCCAGCTCGAGAAGAGGATTCACAACCTGCTCCGTCAGTTCCCAGAATTTCTTGTAGAGTTCTTCGTCGGTCAAGTTTGCGATGTGTTTTCTTCTCTCTTGAAAATCATCTGCTCTTTTCATCCTTATATTCCTTTCTCTCTTATAATGATTTTAAAGTTTCCCGGACAAATTCAACGCTTGAATTGGTTTCTTCCGCCAGGAATGCAATATCCTCTTCCGTGGGTTCGACCTTGTAGGTGTTGATCGCTGTTTTGATCAGTGATTTTCTCATGTGGACGATATCCACGTCTCTCGCCTTGATGAGAGACGGATGGGACGGCAATATGATGTTCTTGCCCGGAACTTCTTCCGCAGGATCACCGAAGAAGATCTCGATTCCGTTATCTCTTGCGAAGGACAGCTGAGGCTGGATGTGCTTGCCGGCGCCGGTGTATTCGGTTTCGGATACGATGATGGTCTGATCCTGATCCATTTCCTGAGCCAGGTAGAACGCAGCGGCCAGTGCCGTGTTTCCGGCAGGACCTTTTTCAAGACCTTCCAGTCTTGCAAGGGCTTCTGTGATATAGAACACTTCGCCCTGGGCAACGGTTACGTACCGTTCCATATACCGTAACGGTCTTGCCGCCGATCTCGGAACGTCGGAGCGGTCCGGCCAGGAGGCAAACGGCATACCGAAGCCCGTGTGTCCTGTTGTAAAGGATTTTTTATTAAACTGTCCGTCGGCGGCCATGTGCAATCCGGCGAGGTTTACGCTGGCGGCGATGAGCCTGGAGCTCGCTCCTGCCTTTATCAGTCCTCTTGCTGTTCCGGTCATGTTTCCGCCGCCTGCATTGGTGCAGACTACTACGTCAGGATCTTTTCCGTATTTTTCTCTGAACTGCATGGAGATCTCATAACCGAGCGTTTCAACTCCTGCGATTCCAAATGGTGTATACAGGGAAGCGTTGAAGTATCCGGTTTCTTCAAGCAGTAAAAGGAATTTGTAGAAAAGCTCAGGGCCTACGGAAAGCTGAACGACTTCTGCTCCGAGGGCTTCGCATTTTCTTGCTTTTTCAACGATTTCAGGCTGTCCTACTCCTCTTGAGTCGTAGCATTCCTGAACGACGATGCACTTCAATCCGGCCATGGCTGCCTGAGATGCGACTGCCGCGCCGTAGTTTCCGCTTGTTGCGGTAACAACGCCCTTGAAGCCCAGTCTCTTGGCATGATAAACGGAGTTGGCCGCTCTTCTGGCTTTGAAGCTTCCGGAAGGATTGCTGGCTTCATCTTTCATGAAGATCCTGGCGCCTTTTCCTGCAGGCGCGCATTTGCGAGCCAGCTCGGTAAGGTTTTTCAGCTCGAGGACCGGCGTGTTTCCTACGCCCACGCTGTATTGGATCTGCTGCATTTCTTCCAGCGAATATCCTGTTTCGCGCATCATTTTTTCATAGTCAAAAGCGATGGATCCGCTTTCGAATTTGGAATAGTCGATTCCGACCGACTTCAGCATGATCTCGGCCTTACGGGCCATTACGGAATTATAATCGTTGGCTTTTGTCATTATCTTCCACCTCCGAATACAATTTCTGTGACCTGCTTGTCGATCGTCAGAAGTTCCGGAACGAACTTTCCGAAATCGTGCTCATAATAAGGGTTCACTTCGATGAGTGTTCCCGTTTCTTTTCTTCCGGTAACCGTTTCGATGGTTACTTCGTCGCCGATGTTGGCGTCAGCCTGCAGAAAGCCCTTATCCCACATTTCCAGAGGAACCTGCTTGGTGTCGTCCGGAACCTGGGGAGCTCTTTCGGAAGGCTCCAGTATCACTTTATGGATTCTCACCCATTCACCTTTTTTAATCATTTTTTCACCTTCTATTTTCTTCGCGTTTCTTAGCCTAAAATTATTGTATAAAACCATTACAGCGCTGCCGGAAGTTTCTTATGAAATATCGCTCGCGTGCCGCGTCGGTGTGTTCTCATGTTTGGCGTCGCGCCGGGGTGTTCCCGCAGGAAACCGTCCGACCAAAGGGAGCGGTTTCTCAAGGGAATATCCCCTGGCAGACGCTCAATCAGAGAATACACCTGACAGGCACGGATTAACTCACGATTTTCTTGAGAATTCCCTGGCAAGCGCTGATATCTTATGGTTCTTTATTTTACAATTTTAGCTTCTTCGCTGATCAGATCTCTCATGTCTCCCATGATCGCTCTCGGTACAGGGAGAGTGATCATCGTGTGCAGACCAGGTCTTGCATTGATGATGTTCGGGATCATGTTTACGCACATTGCGATGGTTCCGATTCCGCCTGGGACTTCAGGGCTGTTGACCATGTTGATGTTCGGAGTTCCCTTGATGATGACATAGTCGCCTGTCTGAACGCCAACCTGTTCCGGCTCGATCTGCTGAGGATGTTCCATCTCGATCTTGACTTCTCCGTCAACCCATCCCTTTGCTCTCATGTCTACGCCTGCAACGTTGCCGGCTTTGGCAAATCCGTACTTGGACTTTCTGTCTACGTCGGTCATGATCGGAGCCATGGACTGCTCCATCTTTTCGAGCTTCCAGCCGATCGCGTCGGAGATCATGCCTACGGATTCAGCAAATCCAACGTGTCCGGACAGGTGCTTGGTCTTGAATTCTTCCGGTGTTACGCCGATTCCCTGTTCTTCCATTACAACGGGTCCGAATGGGGACAGGCTGTTTACTCTTCTTGAAACGATATGTTCAACTTCTTCGCAGCAGCCGGTCATAACGATTACGAGCAGGTCCATGATGAGTCCTGGATTGATTCCGGTACCGATGATGGAAACGCCGTTTGCTTTTGCGATTTTATCAAGCTCTGCAGCTTCAGCTGGGGACTGAGCCCATGGATATGCCATTTCTTCTGCACTGGAAACTACGTTGATCTTCTTTTCCAAGCAGAACTTCAGTCTGTCAAAAGCAGTCTTTGTGAAAGAGTCTGTGCAGCACAGAACAACGTCTGCAGCCTTCTCTTTAATAACATCTTCCTGAGATCCGATGATGACGTCCGGTCTATTTCCTCTTGGAGTTTCAATATAATCGAACATGCTCTTGCCAATTTTGTCGCCTCTTCCGACTGCGCCGACGATATCAACGCCCTTCTTCTTGAGAAGCATATCGGCCATTCCGCCGCCCATTGCACCGAGACCCCAAATAATAACCTTTACATTTTCCATTTTCTTTTCTCCTTCTCTTTTTCTTAATATTTGTTTAATATGAAACATTTTAATATCCTGCAGCTTTTCTTTTATATTGTTTCCAAAATAAATCATTGATTAATTCGGAAACAATTCAATACTATTTTCCTTGCGGCAACGCCGCTGGCTGACAACAAAGTTGTCTGCAATTTAAATCGAAAATAGTATTATTATTGAACAGCATCGCAACGATATACCTAAATAAAGCAATTCGCGTGCCAAAAACGGCTGCCGCGGAATAGCTGCGGTATTAATCGGGAAACCCGCGACTTTCTTTTGCGTTTCCAAAAAAGTGCAAGAAAAAAGACGGGCTACAATTTCGCCCGTCCGTTTGTTTTAATCGTTTTAATCATTTTCGCCAATTATTTTGCACCAAACCGCCAATATATTTGCACCGGCGGGGCGATCCCCCGCGCGCGTGCTTATAGCTGATACTTCTTCATTTTGTGCTGAAGCGTCTGTCGCTTGATTTTCAGGTGCTCCGCAGCTTTTGATATGTTTCCGCTGTGCCGTGCCAGGGCCAGCGTGATCATTTCCTTCTCCATGTTTTCCAGATACCAGTCCATCCCCACGTGACTGAAGTCGTAGGTTCCCTTGGTGTCTCCCCGATCCTCGTTGTTGATCAGGATATGCTTTTCCGTAAGGGTCTGCTCGTCGTCGGTCATGGAAATGGCAGCCATAATGATATTTTCAAGCTCTCTGACATTGCCCGGATAATCATAGTGAAGCAGTTTTTCCTTGGCTCCTTCCGAAAGTCCATGGACATGTTTTCCATAGCGTTTATTATGCTTTTCAATAAATTTATTGACCAACAGCAGGATGTCGTCCTTCTTCTCACGCAGAGGAGGAAGGTCGATGCCGATGATGTTCAGTCTATAAAACAGGTCCTTCCTGAGCTTGCCGCTCTGGATCAGCTGCTCCGGCCTTTCATTGATAGTTGCGATGATCCTCACGTCGATGGGGATATCCTCGGTGCCGCCGACCCTTCGCAGATAATCCTCCTGGAGGACTCGGAGCAGCTTGCCCTGCAATTCATACGGCATAGCGCTGATCTCATCCAGCAGCAGCGTTCCGCCGTCGGCCTGTTCAAACAGCCCCTCACGGTCGATGGCGCCGGTGAATCCGCCTTTCGCTGTGCCGAAAAGGATACCCTCAAGCAGGCTCTCGGGCAGAGCCGCGCAGTTTTGTGCAAGAAACGGTTTGTCTTTCCGTTCGCTGTCGAAGTGGATGCTCTGGGCGATGAGTTCCTTTCCTGTGCCGGTTTCTCCGTAAAGGAGTACCGACGCCGTGCTCCTGGCTGCCTTTTTGGCAGTGTCGATCACCTCGAGAAATTTCCTGTTCTGCCCGATCAGGTTGTTGAAGCTGTATTTTCGGATACGGTGCGCCTTGATCTTTTCCGGCTCCAGCTTCTCCTTATGCAGGTCGAGTATGGTGTTGGACATCCGCCTGATATCGGTAACGTCCTTGGATACCTCGATGGCCGCGATGACCTGATCGTTGTAGATGACCGGAATAGTGCTGTTGATCGCGTTGATCACCTTTCCGTCCCGGTTGAGATAGGTCTGCTGCTTGTTCAGCGTTACCTTTTTATGATGAAGCGCCTGAAGCAAGGTACTTTCCTCTTCGCTCATATTTTTAAACACTTCCGTGAAGGGACGTTTCAATACGCCTTTCCGCTGCATCTTTTCCAGACGCGCCATGGCGTCGTTGTATATGATCGTATTCCCTTCGCTGTCAAGGACATGTACTCCTTCATCGACTACCTGTAAGACTTTCTGCATAATGTACTCGTATTCTCTTACTTTCATAGGAACTCCTTCCCTCTGTATTATTAATACTCCTGTTTGTCTGCAAAACCCTGATAGCCGTGTTTTCAGCATATCACATATTTCATGGTGGTGCAAATATTTTTGCGTTTTCGTCAGAACTGTCAGGCGCATATTATTCATTATGAATAATATTACAGAATTTCAATTGTTGTCGGATATTGACGGAAGTCCTGTCAATCGGGTATAATTATAAAGTGAATTGCTAATAGACGATAATAAAGGAGACGACCATGAGACTAAGAAAAGAAGCCGACGACATGCAGGAAGAAGAAATACTGCTGATCGCAAAAGTATCAGACGCCCTCGCCCATCCGGCGAGAATCAAGATATACCGCTTTATCATGCAATGCAACCGAAACAGGATGGCCGTATGCAACAAGGACGTAGTCGCGGCATTCGACTATTCCCAGGCCACCATCTCCCAGCACATTAAAAAGCTGGTGGAGGCTGATCTGGTCCAGGTAAAAAAGGATGACAAGTTCTCCATGTACTATGCCAATATCGGTATCCTTGGGAAATACCTCAACGCAACGAAAAAGTTTGAATAAAAAATATAATAAATAATGAAGCCCTCCGTAATTAGTGTAACACTACACGAGGAGGGTTTTTCTTATTTGCTAAAATCGAGCTTTCCTTCGTTGTCGATCATCTTCTTATATCGTTGCATTTGTTCTTCTCGCTCAAAACCGAAGCCATACTGATAAAAATCGATCACGTCCGCATCCTTAACGATTTCTTCAATGGGAGTGCCGACCTCCGATTTTTTACTGTGGTTTTTTACGGCAACGGCAACTGCTTCTATCTCCTCGTCCGAAAACAGACCGGTGTTTTTTAGGAAATCCTTAACCGGCAGATAGCCCGCTTCCGCATGGCCTTTCTGTTTGCCGGTGATGATCCGCCCGTAGTCGTGAACGGCGCAGGCGCATGACGCCAACTCCGGATCGATGTTCCGGGCCTCAGCCATCAGATATCCCAGTCTGGCGCAGCTCGCCATGTGGACCCGCTCCCAGTCGATGAACTTATCCCGCTCCGGTATCTGTTTTTCATATTTATCGATTTCTTTCAGCAGTGCGCTCTGAAGCCGCAGTAATCGTTTCATTTCATTTTAACCTTTCCGTAAAGTCCTCAATGAGCAAGGCCGCCTCCCGGGCCGACGATTCGTTGTAGTTCGGTCCATATGGATCGGCAAAGCCGTGTTTCCCTTTCAGGATATGCACCTCGGCGCCCTCCATCCGTTCCAATTGCGTCTGCAGCTCATGCGGATCAAAAGATGTCTCTTCTTCCCCGAAAATGAGCAGTGCCGGGCATTTCAGTGAAACCTCCAGATGATTCCTGATCCGGGACCCATACAGGCAAATGACTCCGCTGCATTTTACAAGGCTGCCGCCGTAATGAAAACTCTCGTCCTTTTTCACGGAATACACGCCGCACAGCCATGCAACGGTCGCCCCGACGCTGTAGCCCAGGAGGAATATCCGCTTGTACCGTCCTTCCTCCTGGCGGAGCAGAAACGTGATTTGCTTGGCGGCGGATTCCAACCCGACATAGTTCATAAAGTACCGATAGGCCTCTTCTTCCCGGGCGTAATCAAAGTACGGCTTGCCGTCAAGCAGATCGGGGCAGACGACGTCATAGCCCGAGTCGGCAAGATTCTGGCAGACCTTTGTGATATGGTCGTTGATTCCGTATATCTCGTGAAGCACGACGATTAAAGTGTCCGAATCATTTATATGGGTAAGCATGGCGATTCCTTCCCGTTCCTTGCATGTATCGATTCCATTATATCGTATTATTCCATATAAAAAAATTACCTTTTTTAGTAAAAATAATTAAATTTTATACCATAACTGCCGATATTAGAAGTGGTATATTAGCTAAACTGATAATTAGAAAGGGTTCCAATGAATATCATCTTCTTTGTTATTATCGTAATACTTGCCGGTTTATTGATTCTTTCCATTCAGCGAAACGCCGCCGTGATCAAGGAAAAGGAGCAGTTTATCCTTGCCAGAGACACGGCGCTGGATATCGCAAACCGAGTTGTAAACACACAGTATCCAGCGGAATTGTATCAGTACATACTGGAAGCCTGTCTGAAGCTGATCCCAAAAGCAAAGTTCGGCAGCATCCTCATGTTCAATACGGAAGGATTGCTGACCGCAAAAGCCTCAGTAGGTTTTAACAGAGACGAAATCAGCAGATTCAAACTGAAGCTGGAAGAATCCTTTCTTTCAATCGCCACAAAGGGCAAGCTGGATCAGACCGTCATTATCAACCGGCTCGAAGATCTTATCCTTCCCCAAAATATTGTGAATTCCGGGGATCAGGGTTTCGCAATCCGTTCTGAAGTATCCGCCCCCTTGCGTGTCGGCGGGGAACTTGCCGGAATGCTGTGTATTGACGGGGACCAGGACGGCCTCTTTTCCGAACAGGACATTTATACGCTGGATTATATGGCAAGCCAAATCGGTATCGTGATCCGAAATCAGAAAATGTACAGCGAAATGCTGCGGATCTCAAGATATGACGGACTGTCAAACCTGCTCAACAGGGACAGCTTTGACAGGGAAGCGGAAAAGCTGCTGAACGATCCTTCCAAGGACTCTGCGTCTCTGCATTTTGTGTTGATGGATCTGGATAATCTGAAAAGTGCAAATGATACGATCGGTCACCATTTCGGTGACGAAGTCATCAGAAAGTTTTCTGAACTGATGCAAAAATATCTTGGCAAGAACGACCTTTTCGGGCGTTACGGCGGCGACGAGTTTGCGGCTGTTATCCAGGGAGATCCTTTAAATATCAACCATGGCCTGGAAGACGCCAATAACGAATTTATGGATACAAAGATCGGCCTTCTCGCTACGGAATTCATTCCAAGCTTCAGCTACGGCGTCGCATGCTTCCAGGAGTCCGATTTAAATCTCGACACTCTTTACAAACTCGCGGACAAAAGGATGTATGAAGCGAAAGCCAGAAAGAAGAGGTCTTGATCGGTCAATCTTCTAATAAGTCTTATAAATACAAGTCCCACCGCTCTTCCGTCAAGCTTTCGCCCCACGTGTCATTCTTTTTTGTTTCTGTTAATTCAAACCCGTAATGCCTGTAAAGATGGCGTGCGGCATCCAGCATGCTGACGGTCCAAAGCACGACATGATCATAATTCTTTTCTTTGCAAAAATCGATGACCGTTTCCATCAGCCTGTGCCCAAGTCCCCTGCCGCGCATTTCCGGCTCGATCAGAAACCAGCGGAGCTGAGCGGTGGATACGTTCACTTTGACAAGGGCGATCACGCCGACGATTTCGTTGTATGATTCCGCGATCCAGATGTTATCCCAATCCTCGTCATGACGTTCATGAAACTCGAGCAGATACTTTTCAACATAGTCTCCAAATGCCGGACTGAAGCCATACTCTGTTTCATATAATTCCCTATGCCTTTTGATAATATAATCGATGTCCTTCTGTTGATACGTCCTTATGGTAACTGGACTGATTCCGTCCAGAAGCGCATTTTTGATATATTTCATCGAGTTGACCAGTTTTTCCTGCTCACTCTCAGCAAGGTGCCCGATCAGCTGGAAAACTTGTTTATCGGACTTTTCTTCAAGGGCTGATATTATGGCTTTCCCTGACGGCGTGAGATTCAGAAATAACTTACGCCCGTCCGAAGACGAGCCTTCTCTGCGAATGAGTCCTTCGGACTCAAATTTTTTCAGGATCCTGCTCATATATCCACGGTCGATATTCAGCTTCTCCATTAGCATATTTGCAGAGCATTTATCCGTTTTATCGATCTCAAAGAGGATGCGGACTTCGGTCAGCGAGTACCTGCTATCAAGAATATGCCTGTTTAAAAGCCCCAATATATCTGTATAAAACCGGTTAAAACTTCTGATACTCTCTACGTTATATTTTGTGTCCAAGATTTCACCCCTGTTCCATATTTTCAATTGCCTGCAAGCATACTCTTATCATAGAAAAAGTAGTTGACTTTGTCAACTACTTTTATTTTCTTAAAATCTTATCCATACTTTTTCCCTTCGCAAGCTCCTCGATCAGCTTGTCCAGATAGCGGATCTCCTGCATTGTCGGTTCTTCGACGTCTTCCACCCGGACGCCACAGACTGTGCCTTTGATCAAAGCCCGCGATGGGTTCAACCGAGGAGCTTCTGCGAATAAGGTCTCATAGTCTGTTTGTTTTTCCAGCTGTGCTTCCAGGTCTTCCTGGCTATATCCTGTCAGCCAGCGTATGATTTCATCGACTTCCGCTTTTGTGCGACCCTTTTTCTCCGCCTTTGCAACTAATAGGGGATAGACTTTTGCGAAACTCATTTTATAAATATTTTGTCTGCTCATGATGCTTCCTTTCATTTATGGTAGGTTTCGTTCCGGATGATTTTAAAACTTCTGTATATCTGCTCCAGCAGGATCACCCGCATCATCTGATGAGGGAACGTCATCCTGGAAAAGGACAGCCCGAAATCGGCTCTTGCCAGAACCTCGTCGGACAATCCGAGAGAGCCGCCGATCAGGAAGACAAGGTCGCTTTTCCCGGAGACGGCCAGCGCTTCGATCTTCTCCGAAAGAGCTTCCGAGGTCAGTTCCTTGCCCTTGATTTCCAGGGCAATCACATAAGCATCTTTTTTTATCTGCTTCAGGATGCTTTTCCCCTCCGCGTCCTTGACAGCCGTTTCCTCAGCCGCCGAGGCATTGTCCGGCGCCTTATCCTCTTTCAGTTCGTTAATCGTCAATGTACAATACTTGCCGAGACGCTTGCTGTATTCCTGCACGGCTTCCGTCCAGTAGCGCTCCTTCAGTTTCCCGATGCACAGGATGGTGATGTTCATAGTCTACAGATCCTTCCAAAACAAAAATTTGCCGAAACCGGATTTCCCCTTACGCAGAAATCCGGTTTCGGCTTTTAAATTCCTTTATTGCGGCGTCTGCTGGTTTTCCGGCAGAGTCGGCGATTCATCCATCGTTGTCAGTTTGACGCTGAAGGTCTGTGTCCTTCCGTCCCGGAGTACCGACAGCTTTACTTCGTCTCCCGGTCTGTACTGGAACAGGTCGCTGATAAGCTGTGTCATCGTGTCGACCTTCTTGTCTTCGAGTCCGACAATGATGTCGCCTTCCTTCAGCCCGGCCTTTAACCCCGGAGAGTCCGTATAGATCTGAGCGACATAAACGCCCTTCTCCGTTCCGAGCTTTGCATCCGGATACACCTGCAGATAATCTGCTACGCTGATTCCCTTGATCCCGATATAGGATCTCTGGAATTCTCCCTTGGCCTTGATTTCATCAACGATCGGTTTCGCCGTATTGATGGGGATCGCAAATCCCAGTCCTTCCGCGCTTTGCGCCTTGGCTGAATTGATTCCGACTACCTGACCCGCGCTGTTGAGCAGCGGTCCTCCGCTGTTTCCGGCATTAATAGAAGCGTCTGTCTGGATCAGTCCGTCCATGGTGACCTGATTCTGTCCGTCGGTTACGGTGATGGACCGGTTCAGTCCGCTGATGATGCCTTGCGTTATGGTCCTGTCAAAGGTCAATCCCAACGGATTGCCGATGGCTGCCGCGTAGGCGCCGATCTTGACGGTCTCCGAGTCGCCCAGTTCCGCAGCCTTCAGGTTTGGCGCGTCCACCTTAACGATGGCAAGGTCGATGCTTCTGTCGTTCCAGAGCACTTTGCCGGGAACTTCCCTGCCGTCCGTCAACTGGACTGTAATTTTTTCCGCAGTGCCGTCGCTGACAACGTGGGAGTTCGTCAGAATATAGCCTTTGTCATCCACGATGATTCCTGTGCCGACTCCATTCTGCATGCCCTTCTGCGCGCCGAAGAAACTCTGATAGGTCACCTCGGTGCTGGTACTGATGCCGACTACGGATGGAAGTACCTTTTCCGCGATGGCTTCCGCGGTATTGATCTTGTCGCTCGGGTTAATCGAGATATCCTGGGAGACCTGTCCGACAAGCCCCGGTCCGAAATACAAGGCTGCCATGCCGCCGCCAAATCCGGCTCCCGCCGAAAGCAGGACGACAAGGATCACTGCAATCACTTTTCTGCTATTTCTCCCCTTCTTCGGGGCTGCTGCCGCTCCGCCTGCTGCCGCTGAATTTGCCGCCCCGCTTTCTGTTTGCGGTGCTGTATGTTCCCAGCTGTTCCCGGCGCTGTATTGATCGGCGCCGTAATTATCATCACTGTAGTTTTCAGTGTTTGAAGTCTCGTTTGTTAATCCCTCTCTGAATTCTTCGTTCTCCATTTTTATTCCCCCTATTTTCAGATTTCATAGAGCAAGCTTACCTCATCCCTTATGATCGTATTGAGTTTCAACTGCTTCCCTATGTAATAATCCGCCTCTTCCAGGATGTTCTTCACCGTTTGGTACGCCATCTCCGGAAAGTTGTTTTCCTTGCTCAGATGAGCCAGCAAGACATACCTTTCTTTATCGCTTTCGGACAGCAATCGCAATATGGTCTCCCCTGCGGCCTCATTGGATAAGTGCCCTTCCTCTCCCAATACTCTTTGTTTTAAGAACCATGGATATCGGCCCAGCTTCAGCATGTCGATGTCGTGATTTGCTTCCAGGATCAGAATATCCGCATCCTTGATTTCTGAAATGATTTCTTCGCTCATGCACCCCGTGTCGGTCACGATGCTGATCTGTTTCCCGCCGGATGAAAAGGTATATCCGACCGGATCCGCCGCATCGTGTGAAACGCGGAATGTTTTTACCGCGATATCCCCGATCAGGAAGGAAGCTCCTGTCTCGAAGATTTCCCTTTGCTCCTCGCATACCTGGCTGCTGATCTGCTCCCATGTCATGGCGTTTGCATAGGCCTTCATGGATTTTACTTTCTTCATGAGCGTCCGGATACTTTTTGTATGATCGGAATGCTCATGAGTGATCAGCAGCGCTGCCAGCTGCTCCGTCGGCGTAGCGGTGATCTCAAGTCCCTCGTAGATTCTTTTGCCGCTGATACCGGCATCCACCAGGACGGCTGTATTTTCTGTTTTTACCAAGTAACAGTTCCCGCTGCTTCCGCTTGAAAAGGAACAAAAGCTTAATGTCATCGTCATTTCTCCCTTATTGTGTACTCTGATTGTGAAGATTTCGTGATTTCCGTTTGAAGAAGTGAAGAAAATTACTGCTCCCAGGCCAGTATGTATTTAACCTTGCCATGGTTGTAAGTGATCTTCCATGCAGGGAACGCCGTATCAGTAACCGGCGATTCTGCGTCGAACGAACTGGTGTCAAGCCAGTACACCATTGAGATATCCTCAACGTTGATCCGGATCCCCTCCGTATTTTCGCTCATAAATTTGATGAGCGCCGCATTTGCCGGAATGACTTCCTTTTCGTTGTTGCTGATTTCTGTGGGATTCAGCCAAAACCTCTTGAAATCGACGATCTTCCCGTCCCGGATCGTAAAGTTGATATAGCTTATTTCGATAGGGATCCCCTTAATACAGTTTTTATAAGACAGCAGGATATCGTTTCCCGCCCGATCTATTCTATCATAGGTCACGTTTTCGGTCAGCAGCCCGCAGCTGTCCAGAAATTCTCTCGTCCTGGAAATGTAGTTCTCTTCCGTCTGTTTTGCCTCCGGCAGCGCCTTCTGATCGGCAAGCTGTTCGTTGATGACATCTTCGTTCATCTTGTCATACTGGACGGTCAATTTTGCCATCCGTTTGTGATCCTTTGGAATGACGTCCGCGTCGACATAAATATTTTGTTGTTGGAGCAGCTTGATCGTAACGTCCTCCATCTCTTTCTCATCGTTGTTAAAATCGTTGGTCTGAAAGAAATACGTGGCAATCAGCACCAGATTGGTAACAATCAGTGCAACGATCAATATACTTTTCGCTTTCGTCCAATCCATATTCTTACTCCTCGGAATAGCCGACAGGATCCGCGCTGTACAGGTCAAAATATACATTCGTATCTTTTACCGTCACGACCCAGACCGGCAGGATCTCTGTGCTTTTGTCACCGGCCGGTTTCAAGTAACCGATCCTAATATCTTTTACCAACGATGCAATATCTTCAAACATAGCTGCCTGGTCCTCCGTTGCCGGCACTTCGCCGTACTGCAGCAATGTATCGTAAATGTATTTGAAGTTCTGGGCAATCAGGTTAGCCACCGAGAACGCATCGTCCTTCGGATCGTCTATGGTCGAATCGATGTCCTTCTGGTCAAAATCGACGAGCTGCCGCTTAAAGTAAGTAACCTGTCCGGAAGTAACATCCACAATGACAGGCGCTCCGTTCTCGTAATAAAGCCGTGTTCCGTTTACCTCCAGGCCAAAGATAAACCGATAGCCCTTCTCCTTGTTCGGATCCCGGATCACATCCTCCAGGTACGGGGTCGGCTCCGCCTTACCCGTGGATTCCCAGGAGCCATGATCCGCAACGAATTGCAACGCGGTCTTCAGTGCGTCGGAAAGGCTTTGCCCCGGAGTGTTACCGGTCTGCTCTTCCTTGTACTCGATGCTGCCGTCAGTATTCACGATGAGTACGGTCTGTCCGTACCCGTACATATAAATGATCGTTCCGTTCTCTTCTGTGATCTTTCTTACAAAGTCAAAATTCCCACCGAAATACTGCTGTGCCATAGAGGCGATCTTCTCTGTTTGATAGGAGTAGAAGTCCTGCCGGAAAGAAAAGCTTTTCAGATTGGTCTGCACGGAGACCGGGACCAGCGTATCGTTGCTGATACCCAGTACGCTGCCGACAGGAAAGTATATGTTATTATTTCCGGCGCCTATGGAATCGATCAAGGCGGGGAAATCCGTATTGCCCGTTTTGTTATCCGAATCTTTCGCCGACGACGCCACCAGACGATAAGTTTTTTGATTTTTCCCGTCTAAAATGTAAAGGCTGTTCCCTTTCTCTGCTGTGGAGTATCCGATCTCGGTGACCGTTTCGACGACATCGTAGCTCTGGGGTTTACTCATGTTAAAATTTTTGCAAAAATCCGAAATGGGGATATCATAGTTGAATCTGGCCCAGATGGACGCAAATTGCATTACTTTCAGGTACTGTTCATAGGTGATTTCCTCAACGAGAACATTTTCCGCGGGGCCGAAGCGACCCAGTTCCTCAACAAAGCTGTCCTGGTCATTCTTGGGATCGTTGTACCAAATGTCTCCCGGCGGAAGTACGGTATAGGTGTCAGCTCCGAAATTCACGGTGATCTGCTCCGGCTTCAAAAAGCTCCCCATATCCAGCTGCGTCTCCGCTTCTTTTGCGACAGGGATCTTCAAATTGTCAAAAGATATATTTCCCCAAAAAAAGTATAATAGTAGTACTGTCGATAAAAACAATACTACTAAAATTAAATTTTTTGCTTTTTCTATCACATTCGGCTTTGACATATCATCTGCCGTCCTTAATCTCCAAATATATTCTTCAGCAGATTCTGCAGGAACTGCATCGTGCCGGACTGAGGCGCGTCAAAGATCTTTGTATCCTCCGTTGCTTTTTCTTTCACGATCACGTAGCTGTTGTTTGTCGCCGTTACCTTGCCCGAAGCGTCCAGAGTGTTGATCTCGATCCGGTAAAGCCCAGGGCCTGAAACGTTGACCTGCTTTGTATAGAAGCTTAAATTATTTTTACTTTCATAAACAGGGGGAGCAGCTACAATGACATCGCTGAAGTCGGATGTATTTAGCGAACTGCTAGTTGCGGTAAGCGCGTTTAGATTGACCGCAGCGTAGGTGCCGTTCACGATCTGCTTTTTTTCATAGACTTTTACTCTTATCGTCTTTGGCTCGGTCAGTTTGACAGAAATCAGGAGATTATTTGTAGTAACCGTACTCTTGGATACGGGATTGACGAGAATAACGTTCGGGTCTGTCGCCGCGTACGTGCCAACAGTGCCGCATAACAAAGTCAATACCAGCGTCAGCATTATTATTAATTTTCGCATCACGTAATCTCCTCCTTTCTGTTTCGCGGTAAAAATCTACAAATCAAAGATTTGTGATTTTCTCGCATAAGTTCGCCTACAATTTTCCAGAGAAAATTGGGCGAGCTAGTATGAATACGGCGCAAATCGCCAAAATATACTTTCAATGTTATAAACAGTATATATTATGTATGTTACAAACGTGTTACGCAAGCTTTAAGATACTTTTACAATATATTGGATCAGAAGTGCCTAAATTTTCCCATTTCCAACAGTTATGGCTATCAGTATACTCTTGCTTGTTTGCCATTTTTAGGGCATAATCATTAATATATCAAATATTCATAAGGAGCTACCATAATGAAGATTGTCAATATCTATACGGACGGCGCCTGTTCCGGCAATCAGAACGAGATCAATATCGGCGGCTGGGGCGCGGTACTGGAGTACGGCGAGCACAAGAAGGAGCTATACGGCGGCGAACGGAACACCACCAACAACCGTATGGAAATGCAGGCGCTGCTCAATGCTTTTCAGGCGCTCAACAAGGACAGCCTCACCATACGCGTCTTTTCCGACAGCTCTTATCTCATGAACTGTTTCCGTGAAAAATGGTACGTAAACTGGTATCGAAACAACTGGAAAACTTCCAAGAAGACCGATGTGGAAAACCGCGATCTCTGGGAAGCTCTCTTTACTTTTATAAACCGTCATTCTATTGATTTCTTCCGCGTCAAAGGTCATGTAAATCTGGACAGTAAAGCCACAAAGGTCGAACCCCTGTATGATAAATTTGTCGAATGGAACGGCTCGTCTTTTACTCTGGACGATTTTCTTTACGTCACCAGGATGAACAACCGCGCCGATGAGCTTGCGAATATGGGCATCGCCAGTGTTTCAGAGCTCTAGTTTTATATCAGTTTTGCAATGATCAGCGCCATATCATCTGCCGCAGGTCTTCTAGTAAACGATTCTGCGTCGCTGATCACTTTCTTTGCAAGGTCTTTCCCGTCCAAGCGAATGTTATTTCGCAAAGTTTCTAGAACCCTTTCCGTCCCATATGATTCCCGGTTCTCATTGCAGGCTTCAGGGATACCGTCGGTATAAAGTATAATGCGGTCGCCGGCTTCAACCGGGACCGTGATCTCTTTATGAGGCGATTTTTTCATAAGCGTGCAGACTGGCAATCCCTTGACTTCAATTTCCTGAATCTCTCCCGAATTTTTGATTATGATCGGCAAGCAGTTATGCCCCGCGTTCAGGAAGGTCGCCTCCTGTTTTTCTTTGTTGTAGACGCAGAACAGAATCGTGAGGTACTGCTCCTTGTCCAGCCCGAGCTCATTGTAGCTTTTCTGAAGAATGCTCAGCACTTCTTTCAGGTCGACGGGTCTCTCGCCAACGCGTCCGCGAACCATCTGTCTCAGGAAAATCGTCAGCAGGGAGGAAGTGATCCCGTGTCCGGAAACGTCGGCTATGTAGATCAGAGACTCGCTGTCATTCAGTCTAATTACGTCAAACAGGTCTCCGCCCAGATCTTCGCTGGGATCATATATCGAGTTGATCTCCAAGGAATCCCAATATGTACCGTCTATCGGCAATGCACGATTCTGGATGTGCTTCGCAAATTCAATGTCAGCTTTTAACTTCTCGTAGTGTTTCATCAATTCGTCTTCCAGCTTTTTTTGCTCTGTGATATCGCTGAGTAATTCAATGGAATACGTCCCCCCGTCTTTGATGCTTACGGGCGATGAAATCACATTATAATATTTATCGCCAATCGGGACATTTTTCATCCCGGGTTTTCCGGTTTCCTCTGTTTCTTTCGTAACACAATGATCGCATTTATCTTCCCTTCCCAACAGGGAATAGCAGATGTGACCTAGAGTATGTCCAAACTCCTGCCGCATTTTTTCGTTCATGTAGATGACCTTGTGATCGGCATCCATAACTCTTACCATATAGTCCATCTTTTCGATAACTTCCCGCATTAAGGATGGATTTTCTCTGATTGGCATAATTCTATTCCTCCTCGCTTCCATTCCTTCAGAGACTTAGCCCCTTTGAACCGTCGCTTTTGAATACTTCCAATATATTAATTCGCTGTATCCCGCTTATTTTCCGAGATACTCTTCGATCATTTCCCAATTTTTCCAGCAAGGAATTCCAGCGCCTCTGTGTAGGAGTGTACACCCTTGCCCCATATCTGCTTTATGCAGACGCTTTTGATCACCGAGATCTTCCGGAAATCTTCTCTGCTGTTGATGTCGCTTAGATGAACCTCCACCGTAGGGATCCCTACCGCGGCAAGAGCGTCTCGGATCGCAATGCTGTAATGCGTATACGCGCCCGGATTGATTACGATTCCGTCTGCCTTCCCGTAGCATTCCTGAATTTTATCAATAATAGATCCCTCATGATTTGACTGGAAAAAATCAAGATCAATGCCCAATTCTCCGCCCTTCGCTAAAAGCTGCCGATTGATCTCGTCCAGTGTCAGCGAGCCGTATATTTCAGGTTCCCGGATTCCAAGCATATTCATATTCGGTCCGTTGATTACTTGAATCTTCATATTAACTCCCCTCCGGTTTCAATTCGATACTGTTATTATAACATGCTTTAGATGGAATTATTATAACATGCGAGCTGCGTCGAAGCATGTTTCAATAATTCCTACCTTTCGGCAACGGCTGCGCCTCCGACTCGCTTCGCTCGCTGCTGTCCGTTTTGCCTACCAAGCAAGTTTGGGGCAAAAAGGCAACGCCGCAGAAGGCGTAACCATAATAATCAATGGATGTATTATAACATACATTTGATGGAATTATTATAACATGCGAGCTCGTCGAAGCATGTTTCAATAAACGCTTCCTTGCAGCAACGCTGCATCTCAATTGGATGCGTTTATTCTATCATGCAAGCTTTGTCGCCGCATGATCAATAATTCCTTCCTCTCGGCGAAGCCGCCATAATCAATGGAATTATTATATCACACTTTCTGCATTTGGTATACGGCTTCGATGGCCATATTTATGTCTCTTTTCGTGTTATACGGACCCACGCTGAGACGGACGGCTCCGATGTCATAAGTTCCGATCGTCTTGTGCGCCAATGGGGCGCAGTGGAATCCGCCTCTTGAGGCAATACTGTATTTGGAATTCAGTCTGTCGCAAACTTCTTCACAACCCATTTTTTTTAGGTTTAAAGTAACGATCCCGGTTTTCTTCTTTGAATCCGAAGGCCCGTAGACTATAACGCCTTTCATATTTCTCAGCCCTTCATCCAGCGCTGCAACAAGCCCCTCTTCGTGTTCTCTTATATTTTCGACTCCCATTTTTGAAACATATCTGGCAGAGTATCCCAGCCCGATGATTCCCGGGGCGTTTACCGTCCCGGCTTCATATCCTTCCGGAAAATCGTAAGGCTGATCCAGCTCCCTTGACTTTGTTCCCGTTCCGCCTTCCTTCAACGGTTTCAGAATGACGTCATCCCTCACATACAGCAGTCCTGTTCCCATAGGTCCCAACAGTCCTTTGTGTCCCGGCATTGCAAGAAGCGCAATGTTCATGTCGTTTACGTCGATCAGCAGGCTTCCGGCGCTCTGCGCCGCGTCCACCATGAATAGAATGTTTCGCTGCCTTGCGATTTCACCGATTTCCCTGATCGGCATGATCGTACCTGTTACATTCGAAGCATGTGTAAGGACGATCAGTTTGGTGTTATCCTTTATTACCCGCTGCAGCATTTCCATGTTCAGAGTGCCGTCTCCATAACATTTAACGATCGTCGTTTCGACTCCTTCGCTTTCCAGGGTTTTCAACGGCCGAAGTACGGAATTGTGCTCCATGGCGGAGGTTATCACATGATCACCGCTTTGAAGAACTCCCTTAATCCCAAGGTTCAATGCATCCGTGGCATTGGATGTAAATATGATCCGGCTGCAGTCTTTTATTCGGAACAGTTTTCCCAGTTCATTTCTTGCCTTATAAATCTCTTCGCCTGTCCTGATAGACATGCGATGCCCCGACCTCCCCGGATTTCCGCAGTAATCACGCATGCATTCATTCATTGCCCGGAGCATTCCTTCCGGTTTCGGGTAGCTTGTGGCTCCATTATCCAAATATATCATATTGCACCTCCGACAGCATTAGAAGGTGATCTAATCACTTCTGATTCATACTATGCAGAGGCAATTCATTCTGCTTCTATTCTTGGGTTCAAACAATGCAGATGGTTCCAGCCTTGTTTTCCAAGGCTTTGTGCGCCAGTTCCCGAGCCATCTATACTTCGGTTCTATTTCTTCTTCGCACAATATGATGTGTCCGATAAAAATTTCCTCCTCCCGAAAATCAAATTCCTGCTATAAAAATAAAGAGCGAATTACGAAATCACAGATTTCTAATCGCTCATGCTGCACTACGTGCAGCAAATCAAGATACTTTCTTTGAAACATACGGAAATATTTAATGTCTTAAAACGATATTTCCTATGTTATAAAAAATAGTGTTTCACGTGAAACACTATTTCGGATCGTTGAGATTTCAATATTGTTTTAATGTCAGCAGTAATTCCAGCAATCGTTCCAGCTCTTCCCGGCTGTAATATTCTATTTCGATTTTGCCTCTTCTGGTGCCGTGGTTGATTGCCACCCTTGTGCCGAGAGCCGTTTTCAATTCTTCTTCCATGTCTGATATCTCACGGTTCTTTGCTCTGGCTTTTGCTTTTGCAGGTTTCTTGTCCGTGCCTTCGTTCTCTTTATTGGCAAGCGCTTCGGTTTCTCTTACGGACAAGCCCTCCTTGACGACACGGTTTGCAATATTGAGCTGCCTTTTTTCTTCCTTGACTCCAGCTATTGCGCGGGCATGTCCGTTTGTGAGGCCTCCCTGTACCACCATATCCTGTATCGCCGCAGGGAGTTTCAAAAGCCTTAAGGAGTTAGTAATATATGGCCTGCTCTTTCCGACGCTTTTCGAAACTTCTTCCTGCGTCAATCCAAATCTTGTGATCATCTGATTCAGGGCATCGGCCTCTTCGATGGGGTTCAGGTCCTCACGCTGCATGTTTTCAATGATTGACACGAGCATGTTCTGTTCTTCACTGAGTTCCCTAACGATACATGGTACTTGCTTCAGCGACGCTCTTCTCGCTGCGCGCCATCTCCGTTCGCCTGCTACGATCTCATAGCCTTCTCCGGAAGGCCTGACCATGATCGGCTGGATGATCCCATGAGTCTCTATGGATTTTGCCAGTTCGTCGATCTTCTCGTCCGAAAAATATTTTCTCGGCTGTTTCGTATTCGGTTTGATATCGTTTATATCAAGAAACAGGATACCTTCTTGGTTTTCCGAATCACGGCCCGCATCATGGGTGTTGATCTCCACATCGTTAAAAAGGGCCTCAAGCCCTTTTCCCAGACCTCTTACTTTCTGCGCGGCCATTACTGTTCACCTTCAAGTTCCAGGAACTCCTCTGCAAACTCAAAATATGCCTCCGCTCCTTTGGACTTCGGATCATACTCTGTGATCGGCATTCCGTAGCTGGGCGCTTCGGCCAATCTAACGTTTCTAGGAATAACAGTTGTGTAAACTTTCTCCTTGAAATATTTCTTGACCTCTTCCACAACCTGGATCGAGAGGTTTGTTCTCCCGTCGAACATGCTGAGGATTACTCCCTGGATCTCCAGGTTTGTATTCATATTCTTTTTAACAAGATCGATGGTGCTCATCAGTTGGCTGACGCCTTCCAGTGCATAGAATTCACATTGGATCGGGATCAGTACGCTGTCTACCGCTGTAAGTGAATTGATCGTCAAAAGTCCCAGTGACGGCGGACAATCAATAAATATGTAATCGTAATTGCCTTTGATTTTATCCAAGGCCTTCTTCAGTCTTTTTTCTCTGCCTTCCAGCTGTACAAGTTCGATTTCGGCTCCCGCCAGTTGTACGCTAGCAGGAATGATATCAAGGTTCTTGATCCTTGTCGGGATGATAGCGTCGGCCGGCTCCAGTTTGTCGCTGATCAGAACCTCATACATGGTTTTATCAAGACCTTTTTTGGAGATTCCCATTCCGCTGGTTGTGTTCCCCTGAGGATCAATATCTAAAATCAATATTTTTTTTCCTTTTAACGCCAGGCAAGCTGCAAGATTAATGTTCGTTGTTGTTTTTCCAACTCCGCCCTTTTGATTGAATATTGCTATGGCTTTTCCCAAAATTATGCCCTCCTAAAGTATTTGGATTTTTTTCATCCAGTTACTGTTTTATTATATACTATACCCAAATTTTTCTCCATTCTTTTTTTCAACGAACGGAAAAATTCCATCAATCATAGATTGGTGGAATTTACGTATGGCGCCTACCAGACATTTGCCTTGCAAATGAGGTTGCCGATTTGCCACAGCTTTAGCTGTATTGGCAAATGGGACAGCGTAGCAAGCATCGCTTGCGGAGGAGCGAAGCGTTAGGTGCGCAAAAAAGGTTTCACGTGAAACATGTCCCGCGAAACCTTTAAACAGATTGAAGTTTCAATCCGCAGCGACCATTTTGGATTTATTTTCATTTTTTGGAATTGTTATCCTTACTTCAAGGTAGTCTCCCTTGTCTTCCTGATAAAACTTTGCGTTCGTCTCGATTTCCGATATGCTGGTGAACGCTTTTTTCAGTGTGTTCAAGTAGATCCTGTAATTGATGAACCTTAGCTTTTCCCCCTTACGTTTCTCTTCCTCCTGCTTTTTCAAGACATCGTCAATAAGTTTTTCCGTCTGTTTCACGTTCAGATTATGTTCCACGATCCTGCTCAGGATCTGTTTCCGAACGTTTTCGTCGGGCACTTTCAGTAGCGCCCTAGCGTGACGTTCCGTAAGCTGGTTTTCCGCAAGCACCTGCCGGATGTCCTCCGGCAGTGCCAGGATCCTGATCTTGTTGGAAATCGTCGATTGCTGTTTACCGACACGCTTTGCAATTTCCGACTGTGTCAGCCCATATTCTTCCATGAGGCGTTTATAGGCCGCCGCTTCTTCGATATAGTTGAGATTTTCCCGCTGTACATTCTCAACCAGCGCCAGAAGTGCCGAATCCTTTTCGTCGGCTTCCCTTATTAAGGCCGGTATTTTTTTAAGACCTGCGAGCGCGGCGGCTCGCAATCTTCTTTCCCCTGCGATTACTATGTATAATCCCTTATTGTCCCGCTTCACGATGATCGGTTGGATGATACCGAATTCTCTGATCGAATCGCAAAGCTCCATAAGCTCCTTGTCCTCAAAAACCTTTCTCGGCTGATCGGGATTGGTGCTGATTAGTTCGATCGGAATATCCATCTGGTCCGATTTCTTTAAAAACATGATAATTCCCCTTTCTCTGCGAAATCCTGCTCCCATTAAATTTTAACCGCAAGCTTGTCCCAAAAGAAAGGGGGATTCCTTCAACAAAAAACCCCCGAAATCTTCATTTCAGAGGTTCTTTCGCAGGTGTTCCCGCTTTTCTCGGATATTTCGTCAAGGTTTTGCCGACCTTTTTGATAAACAGGATCCTATGATCCAAATCATATCCTTTTATATTCAGTTGCCTGTTCTCCTCCAGCCGTCCTCCCAGTATCGAGATCGCTCGCCGGCTCTCATTCAGCTCCTCTTCGATAGCTCCGGTCTTGTATGGTGCGAACCAGCCTCCGACCTTGACGAAGGGCAGGCAGTATTCCGACAAGACCGCAAGATTGGCGACAGCTCTTGAAACGCATAGGTCGAATTGTTCTCTGTACTCTTTATTTTGCGCCAATTCTTCCGCCCTGCCGTGACAGAAGGTCACATTCCGCAATCCGATTTCCTGCGAGAGCTCACTGATGATTTTGATCCTTTTATTCAGGGAGTCCATAAGCAGAAACGTTTTGTCCGGATGCAGTATGGCCAGCGGTATACCCGGGAAACCCGCACCGGTGCCGACATCGATGATGGCATGCGCCTCTTTCATCTGGGGAAACCCACAAATTGCAATAGAATCGATGTAATGCTTCCTGATAAATTCATCCTCGTCTGTGATGGACGTGAGATTGACCTTTTCGTTCCACTCCAAAATCAGCTCCATATACTTGTGGAACTTTTGGATCGTTTCATCTTTATACTCAAGCCCCATATCCGTCAGAGCCTCTATCAGCAGCTTCATATCTGTCCTCCCGGCTGTTTCTCTTCTTATTTTATTCTGCCCTTCTTCTCTGCTTCTCCAGATGGATGAGCAGTACATTGATATCTGCAGGGGATACTCCTGATATTCTTGATGCCTGACCTACCGAAACCGGCTTCAGCTGGTTCAGTTTCTGCCTCGCCTCGATGCGGAGTCCTTCGATCTGATCATAGTTAAATTCAACAGAAAGTTTCCTGTTCTCAAGCTTCTTAAACTTCTCGACCTGCTGAAGCTGCTTTACGATATATCCCTGATACTTGATCTGCACCTCCAGCTGCGTGACCGCGTGCTGGGAAAGCTTCGGCCGCAAAGGATCGATATCCGCCAGTATCTCGTAATTCATTTCCGGCCTTTTGATAAGCTCTGCCAGAGAGATCCTGTTCTGGAGCGGCGTGCTGTCGTACTTCTCAAGAAAACCCTTGATTTCACTCGGAATGATGTAGGTGTTCTCCATCCGTTGCAATTCTTTTTCGACTGCTTCCTTCGTATTGATATATCTTCTGTAACGTTCTTCCGACGCCAGTCCGGCCAGATATGACTTTTCCGTCAGCCGCAGGTCCGCGTTGTCCTGCCGGAGGATCAGCCGATATTCCGCCCTGGATGTCATGATTCGGTAAGGCTCATTTGTTCCTTTTGTCACAAGGTCGTCGACGAGTACGCCGATATATGCTTCCGAACGGTCCAGGATAAAAGGTTCCTTCCCGCTCAGCTTCAAAGCCGCGTTGATCCCGGCCATCAGCCCTTGAGCCGCAGCTTCTTCATAGCCGGAGCTGCCGTTGAACTGGCCGGCACAGTAAAGGTTTTCAATTTTTCTGTGTTCCAGCGTCATCTTCAGTTCCAGGGGATCGATGCTGTCATATTCGATGGCGTAAGCCGGCCGTACTATTTTTAAATTTTCCAGTCCGGCAATGGTTTTGTAAAACTCGACCTGGACGTCTTCCGGCAGACTGGACGACATTCCCTGGATGTAGACCTCATCGGTGGACAGCCCTTCCGGCTCAATAAAGAGCTGATGCCGTTCCTTGTCGGAAAACCGGTTCACCTTGTCTTCGATGGACGGGCAATACCTTGGTCCGACCCCTTCGATCTGTCCGCCAAACAATGCGGATCGCGAAAAGTTGTCGCGGATCACCTTATGTGTATTTTCATTGGTGTAAGTCAACCAGCAGGAGACCTGATCTTTCTGCAGATCGTCGTTCATGAAAGAGAACGGTACGATCTTTTCGTCTCCCGGCTGCTCCAGCATTTTATCATAATCCAGTGTCCTGCCCAATGCTCTGGCCGGTGTTCCGGTCTTGAACCTTCTCATTGACAGGCCGTATTTTTTCAGATTGTTTGCAAGTTCGACGGACGGCGACAGACCGTTTGGTCCGCTCTCATAGGACCATTCGCCGATGAATATCTTTCCCCTCAAAAATGTCCCGGTTGCAAGGATCACAGCCTTCGCACGGTATGCGGCGCCGGTCTTCAATATGACCCCTTTGACCGTATCGTATTCTATCATAAGGTCAACGGCTTCTCCCTGCTTTAAGTCAAGGTTTTCCTGATTTTCAAGCGTCTTCTTCATTTCCTCGTGATATCTGGCCTTGTCCGCCTGCGCTCTGAGGGAATGAACCGCCGGTCCTTTGGCGGTATTCAGCATTTTGCTCTGAATAAACGCCTTATCGATGTTGATCCCCATCTCGCCCCCAAGGGCGTCGATCTCCCGAACCAAATGACCTTTGCCCGTTCCTCCCACGGAAGGATTGCAAGCCATCATCGCCACCGCCTCCAAATTAATGGAGAGCATCAGCGTCCTTTGACCCATTCTCGCGCAGGCCAGTCCCGCTTCACAGCCGGCATGTCCCGCACCGATGACGATCACATCGTATTCATCTAAAATAAAGTAGTTCATAATTCCTTCCCAATCTAAAACAAGCAATCTTGCTAAAACTACTGAAATTTCTTCTTTTTATATTATATCAGCGAAATCAGCTCAAGTTAATGCCCTAAATACAAGCAATTTTGAATTTCTTATCTAACATCTTTGGCCTAAACTGTTTCAACCCACTCCAGGTTTTATCTATTCCGGTTGTTTAGCATAATAGGAAAGATAATCTAAAAGAAAATATCGGAGTACTTTTGATTAATTCTCTTCTCGCGCGAGTAAAATCTTTGGAATAAGTTTTTTTAAGGAAAACACCGTTCTCGAGTTTATACGTTTGTTTTCCTTCCCAAAGATTACAAGCGAAAGAACAAGAATTACAAAAGTACGACTATTTTCTTTGGATTATCTTTACCTGTTCTATTTCCCTAAGCAGAACCTCGCAAACACCTGGTCGATGATATCCTCCGTTACCGATTCTCCGATGATCTCTCCCAGCAGCTCCCAGCAGCGCCTTACGTCCACTTCAATAAAGTCAAGCGCCTCCGTATTCTTTGCCATTGCGAGAGCGTCGTTGATCGCGGCTTTCGCCTTTTCCAAAAGTTCCATATGCCTTACGTTGGTTACGAGAAGGCTTTCCTCCTGTTTGATCTGACCGCCGTAAACCATGGAGGCAATTTCCTGTTCCAGCTCTTCGATCCCAACATTATTCCGGATCGAGGCTTTAATGATCCCCGCATGGGGCAGCGTGATCCGAAGTTCCTCTTCCTCGGCTTTCAATCCGAGATCTATCTTATTGATCAGTACGATGGCTTTTCTCCCACCGATCTTCGACATGATCTTCCGGTCTTCCCCGGACAGCGGGCTGCTGCCGTCGACGATGAATATGACAAGGTCAGCCCTGTTGAAGGATTCCTTGCTCTTTTCGATCCCGATCCTCTCGATTTGGTCTTCCGTTTCCCGGATTCCCGCGGTATCCGTCAGCTTCACCGGAATATCTTTGATGCTGATGACCTCTTCGATCGTATCTCTTGTCGTTCCCGGGATTTCCGTCACGATCGCCCTTGCTTCCCGCAGCAGTGCGTTCATCATGGACGACTTTCCCACATTTGGTTTTCCGATGATCGCCACGTTCAGGCCCTCTCGGATGATCCGGCCGGTGCCGGCTGTAGACAGCAGTTTGTCGATCATATCGCCAATTTGCGATGTACTTTCAATGAGCTTCTGATAGGTCATGATCTCAATATCTTCATCCGGATAATCCAGATTCACCGTGATATCCACAAGGAGGTCCATCAGCACCTGCCGGATCCCCTTCACCCTTTCGGACAATGCTCCTTCCATCTGGCTTAACGCTACATCGAAGGTCTTGTCCGTCTTTGCCCTGACAATATCGATGACCGCTTCCGCCTGGGACAGATCCAGCCTGCCGTTCAGAAAAGCTCTTTTCGTGAACTCTCCTTTTTCGGCAAGTCTCGCTCCGTTTCTCAGCGCAAGGGCAAGGGTCTTCCGCAACGCGACGATACTGCCGTGGCAGTAGATTTCCACCACATCCTCGGCGGTATAGGTTGCAGGCGCCTTCATATAGACCGCCAACACCTCGTCGACGACCTGGCTGTTAACCGGATCCGCGATATGACCGTAGTATAATCGTTTATTTGCGATTGACTCTCTGAACTGATCGTGTTTGGGAACGAAGATCCTGTCCAGAATCTTCTTCGATTCCTCGCCGCTCAGTCTGACGATCCCGATTCCCCCTTCGCCGTAAGCTGTGGCGATGGCGGCAATTGTGTCTTCCATTGTTATCCTCTATCCGTTTAATGAAAAGGGCTCCCTTAAATTTTTTAAGACAGCCCTGCTCTTTTATCTATTTAACTCGATGATTACCCTTCTGTATGGTTCTTCACCTTCGCTTCTTGTGGTAACCTTCGGGTTAGCCTGAAGCGTGGCGTGGATCACCTTTCTTTCATATGGGTTCATCGGCTCCAGCCTTACGCTCTTTCTTGACTTGATCACTTTGTCAGCCAAACGGTTCGCAAGCTGCTCCAACGTTCTTTCTCTTTTTTCTCTGTAGTTCTCGGCGTCGACCACGACTCTCATATACTTCTCTCTGTCCTTGTTGACCACAAGGCTGGTGAGGTACTGGATCGCGTCCAGGGTCTGTCCCCTTTTGCCGATAATAGTTCCGGAATCTCTTCCGTCCATTTCCACATAGATGCAGCTGTCGTTGCCCTTAACGGTAACCTTCAGGTTGAGGCCCATCTTTTGAGTGATCTCATTCAGAAAGGATTCCGCCGCGTGATCGTGCAGGTCTACCAAGTCGGCAGGCTTTTCACTGATTGCAAAAATACTTTCAAAAGAAGGCGCCTCGCCGGTCTGTCTTGGGCGATCGTTCCTTCTGTAATTGTCCCTATTCTCTCTATTGTCTCTTTTTTCCGGTCTTCTCTCTTGTTCACGCTGTTCGTGTTTCTGAGGTCTTTCCGGTTTATAGGAAGGTTCATACTTTGGAGTCTTCTCTTCTTTCTTTTCTTCAGGCTTCGAAGACTCAGTCTTCTTTTCAACTCTTACTTTGGCCAGTTTGGCTCCAAGTCCCAGGAAGCCTTTTGTAGGTTCCTCAAGAACGATTACTTTGACCTGGTCTTCCGTAAGCTTTAAATCTATAAGGGCTAATCTGACTGCTTCATCAACATCTTTGCCCCATTTTTCTGAAAAATCCATACTTGTATTTCCTCCATATATTATTTTTTCTCTTTCGGGCCTTTCGAGGTCAGCGTCTTCTTCCACCTGTTCAGTCCAAGGGTCTGGAAAATCTGAATCACGGTTCCCACAAACCAGTAGATCGTAAGGCCCGCAGGGAATGACCTGCCCATCCAGACGATCGTGATCGGGAAGAAATATTTCATCATCTTCATCATTCCCGCCATTTGATTTTCACCCATTGACGTCTGCGACTGGGTCTGGGAGAATGAAATAAAGGTAGAAATTCCGGCAAGGATCGGCAATACCCAAGGATCCGGCTGGCTCAAATCAGGCATCCACAGGAATGCTTCATGAACGGCCATAAGCATGGCATTGCTCGAAATAAAGTTTGTCGGGTTTCTAAGAAGCGCAAAAAGACCGAAAATGATAGGCATCTGGATCAGCATCGGCAGACAGCCTCTCATCGGATTGAACTTTTCTTCTTTATACAGCTCCATCATTTTGATGTTGAGCATTTCCTTGTCATTTGCATACTTTCTCTGAAGCGCCTGCATTTTGGGTTGAACATCCGCCATTCTGGCCGAATGCTTGATCTGGTCAGCGTACAATGGAAAAAGGCACGCTTTTACTATAATGGTAAATACAACGATGGTGATGCCGTAATTGTTAAAAAAATTATACAAAAAGCTCAGCAGCATCCCCAAAGGCTCTGCAACCCATCCAATGATTGTGTTCATTCAATATCCTCCTGTTACTCATTTCAGCGGGTCATAACCGCCCGGATGAAACGGGTGACATTTCAAAATTCGTTTGATTCCGAGAAAGCTGCCCTTCACCGCTCCGTACTTTTCCACTGCCTGGATAAAATACTGGGAACATGTGGGGTAAAACCGGCAGGTGGGCGGAAACATCGGTGATATAAATTTTTGATACCCTCTGATGAGAAGTATGATTATCCTTTTCAAAATCCCATCACCTGTCAGTCCTTCCTCTTCTGATTCCGGACTTTTTCACTGCGGCCTCCATAGATTTTTTCACATCCGCACATTTCAAATTACAAATCGTATTTCGGGCTATCCAAATGAGATCATAGCCACTGTCCAAATTCTGTTCTAATTCTCTGTAGCTTTCTTTCATGAGACGCCTCGCTCTGTTTCGCGAGACGCTGTTCCCAACTTTTTTGCTGGCTAAAAAGGCTGTCCGATTATATTCAAGATTGTTTTTCCTTGTAAATAACACAACATACTTTTCGCCGATCGATTTCCCCTTGTTGTAAATTGCTGTAAAGTCCTTTTTCTTACGCAAAACGTTTGGTTTTAACATTTGCATCCCCTTCTCGCCGATTCGCGCAGGCAAACCGGACAAGCTAAGAAAACCTTAGAAGAAATAATCAGAGTCTCTAAACAAAAAGACCACATTTGCGGTCTCTATGCTGTAAGTTTCTTTCTTCCTCTTAATCTTCTTCTCTTTAAAACATTTCTACCGTTTTTCGTGCTCATTCTTTTTCTGAAGCCATGTTCAACAGCTCTCTGTCTTTTCTTCACCTGTAATGTCTGTTTCAATTTTATTCACCTCCTTCAATTATTTGCTCTCTTTGCGCGATCTCAATTTCAATCCGCGCATAACTGCCTTGTAATTATACATTTATCGGACTTTCATGTCAATATTTTTGTACCTTCCTGAAGATGGAAACATCCTCTCTCCGAGTGATAAGGAAATAAAAAATCAATATATAGTTGTCCCTGTGAAAACTTTGCACAAAGTTACCCACAGATAGTGGATAACTCCTGGAAAAATATATTTTTAGCGAATTCTATTTTAGGTATTGCCTGTGGATAACTTTTTTTGATATTATAGATTCGTACTTTTAATCTAATTTTATCCATATTAGCTTGCCCAATTTGTAAAGCAAATTGTCGGCGAACTTATGCAAAGAAATCACAAATTTTAATTTGTAGATTTCTACTGCGAAATTTCAGAAGACAAAAGGAAACGAAAAAGCAAATGAAGAATCTGATTGAAAATTGGGAAAAAACCTTGGAGCTGCTCAGACCGGAACTTACCGCGGTAAGTTTTGACACCTGGGTCTATCCTCTTACTCCCGTCAAGATCGACCATAAGGAAAACAAGCTGTATTTGTCTCTTTACAACGACATGGCCAAGTCCATCCTGGAGGGCAGATATATCACGATCATAGAAAACGCGGTGAAGGAAGCCTTCGGTAAAAAGCTGAAGGTCCTCTTTGTCTATACCGAGGAAGCCCAGGAAAATCAGGATGAAATGAATTTCACCGATGAACTTTACCTGAATCCAAAGTATATTTTCAACACCTTCGTTATCGGAAACAACAACCGTTTCGCCCACGCGGCTTCTCTGGCCGTTGCGGAATCCCCATCAAAAGCGTACAACCCGCTCTTCATCTACGGAGGCGCCGGCCTGGGGAAAACCCATCTGATGCACGCCATCGGCCATTACATACTTCAGCAGAACCCGAAGTCCAAGGTTCTGTATGTTTCCTCGGAAATGTTCACCAATGAGCTGATCAAAGCCATCCGGGAAGACAAGAATGTAGAATTCAGAAATAAGTATCGGAGCATCGACGTGCTGCTCATCGACGATATCCAGTTTATCGAAAAGAAGGAACGAACTCAGGAAGAGATCTTCCATACGTTCAATACGCTGTATGAAGCGAACAAGCAGATCATCATTTCCAGTGACCGGCCTCCGAAAGAGATCAACACACTGGAAGAACGTCTCCGTTCCAGATTTGAATGGGGCCTGATCGCCGATATCCAGGCGCCAGATTATGAAACGAGGGTCGCCATCCTTAGAAATAAATCGGAACTGGAAGGCCTGGAAACAACCGATGCCCTTATTGAAGTCATCGGCGTCATCGCGGAAAAGATCCAATCGAATATCCGTGAACTGGAAGGCGCCTTTATCCGCGTCATCGCTTACGCGAACCTGACCGGCCAAAAAATAAACCGGGAGCTGGCAAAAGAAGTTCTGAAAGACGTCTTCTCTTCCAAGGACCGTCCGGTCACCCCGGAACTTATAAAGAAGCATGTCTGCAAGCATTTCAACATCAAGCAGGCGGATATGGAGTCTTCAAAACGTTCGAGAAATCTCGCGTTTCCAAGGCAGATCGCCATGTATATCTGCAGAGACATGACCGATCTTTCCCTTCCGAAAATAGGAGAATCCTTTGGAAACCGTGATCATACCACAGTTTTACATGCCTGCGATAAAATTTCAGGCGAAATCAAATCCAACGAATCACTAAGGGACGTCGTGAAGGAAATCGAACTTTCTATCAAAGAGGACTAAAAACGACAAATTTTTTTTAACAGCGGTTACACACAAATTTAACACGTTATTAACAGCAAAAATATTAATATAAAGATTGAAATTTACTTATCCACAGAAGTTATCCACAAATCCACAGCCCTTATTACTATTACTACTATAAAAGATATAAGAAAAAGGAGGAATCCCCATGAAGTTTTCCTGTAACCAACAGACCTTATCAAAAGCTTTAAATACTGTTTCGAAAGCAGTTACCTCCAGGACCACCATTCCTATTCTGAAAGGGATCCTGCTTGAAGTGAACGGAGACAACACATTGACCTTATCCGCTTCCGATCTAGATCTGAGTATTGAAAAAAGAATCGAAGTAACCGCGGAAGAAGAAGGTTCAGTCGTCGTATCCGCAAGATTATTCAGCGATATCATCCGGAAGCTGCCAAATGAAGAAATACAAATCGAAGAACAGGAAAACAACACCATCGTCATCAAATGTCTGGCTTCCGAATTTACGATCGTGGGACAGCCGGCGGATGAATTTCCAAACATCGGGGAAATCAATTTAGATAAAAAGCTTTCATTAGATAAAGACATATTAAAAGAAATGATCAAAAAGACTTCCTTTGCAGCCAGTATCGACGAATCCAAAGGGATCATCGTCGGCGTACTTGTGGAAATGGAAGAAGAGTCCTTAAATATGGTTGCGCTGGACGGTTTCCGCATGGCCATTACAAGGGAAGCTGTGAAAAATGAAGAAAAGAAAAAGATCATCATCGCAGCCAGAATTTTAAATGAAATCAATAAAATCATTTCCGAAAATGAAGACGGCAAGGAAATCTTCTTTATATTAGATGAAAAGAAAGCGGTATTTTTACTGGATGAAACAAAAGTGGTCCTCAGGCTGCTGGAAGGAGATTTCATAAAATACAACGACATTCTTCCGAAGGAATGGAAATGCAGAGTGCTCCTGAACAGAACTGAAATGCTGAACAGCATCGAGAGAGCTTCGCTTCTTGCAAAGGAAGGAAAAAACAATCTGATCAAGCTCTCCATATTCCGGGATAAGATCATCATCACTTCCCGTTCCGAAGAAGGAAACGTTAAAGAAGAAGTATTCATTGAAAAAGAAGGCGCAGATCTGGACATCGGCTTCAATTCAAAATATTTACTGGATGTTCTGAAAGCAGTCGACGACGAAAGAATCGCCATGGAGTTCAATACCGGCGTCAGCCCGTGCCTGATCAAGCCTTTAGAAGGAAGAAAGTTTGAATATCTCGTCCTGCCTGTCAGAATTTCTACGAACTAAGGAAAAGGCAGATGTACTTAAAAAAAATAGAATTGAAAAACTTCCGGAATTACGAAGAGGAAGCGGTCGAATTTCATAACAAAGTAAATATCATTACCGGGAAAAACGCCCAGGGAAAGACAAACCTTCTGGAAAGTCTGTATATCATGTCTCTGGGAAAGTCCTTCCGCACCAACAAGGACTCGGAAATGATAGGCTTTGAAAAGGATTTCTGCAGGGCGAAAAGCACTTCATTCAAGGAAGGAAGAGAACTTGAAATCGAAATCACCATTGGGACAGAAGGAAAGACGACGAAAATAAACGGAATGAAAACCGCGAAAAACATCGACTTGCTGGAAAACGTCTATATGGTGGTTTTTTCTCCCGAAGACCTTAAGATCGTGAAGGATGAACCGGAAAAACGCAGAAAATTCATCGACCGCGAACTTTGCCAACTGAAACCGATCTATTATCGGAACCTCGGTAGATACAAAAAGATCCTGCAGCAGAGGAACAGTCTGCTGAAACAGCAGGAGGTCAAAGAAGACGTCATCGCCGTCTGGGATGAAGGCCTGGCGGAGTACGGAGCCAAGATCATACAGGAACGAAACCGTTTCGTGGAAAAACTCAACGGCATCAGCCGGGAAATCAGCCGGGGCATTACAAACGGAAAAGAAGCTCTGGAAGTATCCTATGAAGCAAACGTACAATATAAAGAAAGTTATGAAGAACAAAAAGAATACTTAAAAAGTTTGTTAAATAAAAACTTAAAAAACGACGTCTTTCGCCGCAGTACTACCGTCGGACCCCACAAGGACGATTTAAAAATCTGTCTGGAGGGAGTTGATATACGACACTTCGGATCCCAGGGGCAGCAGCGGACCGCGGCGTTATCCCTGAAACTGGCAGAGATAAGGCTGATCAAAGAAGAGACGAAAGTTGCTCCGATCCTGCTTTTGGACGACGTGCTGTCGGAGCTCGACGCAGAGCGACAGAACTTTCTAATCAATTCTCTTGAGGAAGTACAGCTTTTCATCACCACCACGGAGCTGGGAGAAGAAGTTAAAAAACAACTGCCGGAAGGATATACCTTTTCCGTGGAAAACGGCAGGGTGGAAAGACAGTAAAAGAACACACCAAATAACAGAAAAAAGAGGATTGGAAAAAAATTCAATTTCTCTGGGTATATATCTAAAATTAATAAGCCTTTTTAAAAACGAAAACACCGTTTTATAGCAATCAAAACGATGTTTTTCTATTCATAGGGTCTTTTTGTAAAAAAACTTGTAAAATCGTCCGTTTTAGTATACAATATATGGTGGTTTGCTATAGTATTTAAATCTAGCGAGCACAACCGATTCGAGAAGTACGAGGTGATAAATAAGAATGAGTGCAGATGTTAAGCAGCAACAGTATAATGCTGAACAAATCCAAGTATTGGAAGGTTTGGAGCCCGTCAGAAAGAGACCGGGTATGTATATCGGAAGCACGGGTCCAAGAGGTCTCCACCATTTAGTATACGAAGTCGTTGATAACAGCGTCGACGAAGCCCTTGCAGGCTTTTGCAAAAATATCAATGTTACAATACAAAGTGATAATTCCATCGTGGTAGAAGACGACGGCAGAGGAATGCCGGTGGATCTTCACCCGAAACTCAAGTTGCCCGCGGTGGAAGTCATCCACACAGTTCTCCATGCCGGCGGTAAATTCGGCGGCGGAGGATATAAGGTTTCCGGCGGTCTTCACGGAGTAGGCGCATCCGTAGTAAACGCCCTTTCCGAGATCATGGAAGTAGAGATCAAGAGAAACGGAAAAATATACAAACAGACCTATTCCAGAGGAAAGACCCAGACTCCGCTTACCGAGATCGGTGAATCGAGAAGAACCGGTTCAAAAACCATGTTCAAGCCGGACGCACAGATCTTCGAAGAACTGGAATTTGATTTCGCGACCCTGGAGCATCGTCTGAGAGAAATGGCGTTTCTGAACAAGGGCATCAAAATCACGCTCAAGGATGAAAGAGAAGGCCTGAAAAGGACGGAAGTCTTCCATTATGAGGGCGGAATCAGAGAATTCGTAAAGCACCAGAACAAGAACAAAGAAGTCATCCATCCTGATATCATTTATTTTGAATTAAAAAAGGATGATGAGCACGAGATCGAAGTAGCTATGCAGTATACGGATCGCTACAATGAGCTTGTACTTTCCTATGCAAATAATATCAATACCAGTGAAGGCGGAACCCATATGATCGGATTCAAGTCTGCCTTAACCAGAGTATTCAACGATTATGCAAGAAAGAATAAATTTATAAAGGACAATGATGAAGGTCTGTCCGGAGAAGACGTAAGAGAAGGTTTGACTGCCATTATTTCCGTGAAGCTGACGAATCCGCAGTTTGAAGGCCAAACAAAGACAAAGCTTGGGAACAGTGAAATGAGAGGGTTTGTTGAGACTTCAACCAATGAAAATCTGACGGCTTTTCTGGAAGAAAACCCAAGCCAAGCCAGAATCATTCTGGATAAATGCCTCCGGGCTGCCAGGGCAAGAGAGGCAGCAAGAAAGGCGAGAGAACTGACGAGAAGAAAAGGCGTGCTGGACGGATTGACTCTGCCCGGCAAGCTTGCCGACTGTTCCGAAAAGGATCCGGCGCTTTCAGAAATCTTCCTGGTAGAGGGAGATTCCGCAGGCGGTTCCGCAAAATCCGGCCGTGACAGAAAAAGACAGGCGATCCTGCCGCTCAGAGGTAAGATCCTCAATGTGGAAAAGGCTAGACTGGATAAGATATTAAATTCCGAAGAAATCAAGAATATGATCACAGCCTTCGGCTGCAACATCGGGGAGGATTTCAACGAGGAAAAACTCAGATATCATAAGATCATCATTATGACGGATGCCGATGTAGACGGAGCGCATATCCGGACACTGCTGCTGACCTTTTTCTATCGTTACATGACGCCGCTCATTGAAGGCGGGTACGTATATGCCGCACAGCCTCCGCTGTTTATGACGAAAAAGGGAAAAGACTCGTTCTACACCTATTCGGAACGGGAGCAGGAAAAGCTGATGGCCGAGCTGGCGGATAAACCGGGCAAAGCCGTCGTCCAAAGATACAAGGGTCTTGGAGAAATGGATCATCAGCAGCTGTGGGATACAACCATGGACTACAATAACCGGACGCTGATACAAATCACCCTTGAGGATGTGACCGCAGCTGACGAAATCTTCACCACCCTGATGGGCGACAAGGTCCCGCCGAGAAGAAAATTTATTGAAGAAAACGCGAAATACGTTAAGAATCTGGATATATAGGAGGTGGATTGAATGACAAGTTTTTTAGATGATGTAAAGCTGATCCAGCATGAGATCCACGACGAGATGAAGAACTCGTACATCGATTATGCGATGAGCGTAATTGTTGCCAGAGCTCTTCCGGATGCTCGAGACGGCCTTAAGCCGGTACACAGAAGAATCCTTTACGGAATGAGCGAGCTGGGAGTGACTCCAGACAAGCCTCATAAGAAATCCGCCCGTATCGTCGGTGAAGTAATGGGTAAATACCACCCTCACGGCGACTCCTCCATCTATGACGCCATGGTCAGAATGGCGCAGGATTTCTCCATCAACTATCCTCTTGTGGACGGCCACGGAAACTTCGGCTCTGTCGACGGAGACGGCGCGGCGGCAATGCGTTACACAGAAGCAAGAATGACGCCTTTCGCGTTGCAAATGCTTCGTGACATCGAAAAAGAAACCGTCGACTTCATGCCAAACTTTGACGAGGAAGAGCAGGAACCGGTGGTTCTGCCTGCAAGATTTCCGAACCTGCTGGTAAATGGTTCCAACGGTATCGCTGTCGGTATGGCTACCTCTATTCCGCCTCACAATCTCAGCGACGTTATCGACGCTACAGTGAAGCTCATCGATGTGCCCGACGCCGGGGTAGAAGATCTGATCAAGATCGTCAAGGCGCCCGATTTTCCGACCGGCGCCATCATAATGGGCAGAAACTCTGCAAAGGAAGCCTACCGCACCGGACTGGGAAAGGTAACTGTAAGAGCGAAAGCGGAAATCGAAGAAACCAGCAAGGGAAAACAACAGATCATATTCACGGAAATTCCTTATCAGGTGAATAAAGCCAGAGTGATCGAAAAGATCGCGGAGCTGGTAAGAGAGAAGCGGCTGGAACACATCTCCGACATCCGCGATGAATCCGACCGAAGCGGAATGCGCATTGTCATCGAGCTTAAGAAGGACGCCAACCCGCAAATCACGCTGAACCGCTTATATAAGCACACCCAGCTTCAGGACAACTACAGCATGATCATGCTTGCTTTGGTGGACGGCAAACCGGTCACCATGAACCTGAAGGAAATGCTGGAAGTTTACCTGAGGCACCAGAAGGAAGTCATCACCAGAAGGACGATCTTCGACCTCAGAAAGGCCGAGGAAAGAGCCCACATCTTAGAAGGATTAAGAATAGCGCTTGATCATATCGATGAGGTCATCAAAACCATTCGCGAAAGCTATAATGATGCAAAGCCTCGCTTGATGGAGCGTTTCGGACTCAGCGAGATCCAGTCCCAGGCGATTTTAGACATGAGACTGGCAAGATTGCAGGGCTTAGAGCGTGAAAAAATAGAAAATGAATATAAAGAACTGATGGAGCAGATCGCTTGGTTTAAAAAGGTGCTGGCAGATGAAAGCATACTGATGAATATTATCAAGGAAGAGCTGCTTGAAATCAAAAAGAAATACGGACAGAAGCGCAAAACGGATATCCAGGCTGACGCCGAGGATATCGATGAAGAAGATATGATTCAGGAAGGCAAAGTCGCTGTGACCCTTACCCACCTGGGATATATCAAGAGGATGCCGGTTGACACATACCGGACGCAGAAGCGCGGAGGAAAGGGAATCACAGGAGTTACGACAAGAGAAAACGATTTTGTGCGCAATTTGATCATGACTTCGACACATGATTACCTAATGTTCTTTACAAATACAGGAAAAGCGCATAAAATAAAAGCATATGAAATACCGGAAGCGCAAAGGACCGCGAAAGGCACTCCGGCGATCAATTTCCTGAACCTGATGCAGCGTGAAAGAATCACTGCAGTCATTCCGATTCAGGACTTCAGCGAGGATAAGTATCTCATCGCGGTTACAAAGAACGGTACGATCAAGAAGACGCCGCTTTCTCAGTTTGACACGAACAGAAAGACCGGACTTATCGCTATTAATCTGAAAGACGACGATGAGCTCATCGGAATCAACCAGACTACCGGCACCAGCAATGTTATTATTGTTACAAAGTTCGGCAAATGTATCTGCTTCTCTGAGGAAGACGTCAGAACCATGGGAAGGATCGCAGGCGGCGTAAGAGCCATCAAACTGGAAAAGGGCGACGAAGTCGTTGCGATGGAATTGGCTGAAGAGAATGAAGAACTTTTGGTCGTGACCCAGAACGGTTACGGCAAGAGGACTTCCGTAAGTGAATACAAAGTCCAGACCCGAGGCGGAAAAGGCTTACTCACTTACGACAAGGCGAAATTCAAGAAGACCGGTGAACTCATTGGCGCCATGGTCGTCAACGATAATGATGAGATCCTCTTGATCAATTCAGACGGAATCATCATCCGAATCAAGGCCGGCGAAGTATCACGTCTCGGAAGGGCAACCCAGGGCGTCAAGATCATGAGAGTGGCTGAGGATGCGAATATCATCACCATGGCAAAAGTGATCAAAGAAGACGACGATGACGGTGAAGAAGCGGAAGATGAAGTTGACGGAAACGAGAAAACGGAAGAGGATGACGCTACTCAGATGACGCTTGATACAGAATAAAGAAGTTTAGACGCCTCTAACTAAGGGTATACATCGAGGAGGAAGTAGATATGTCGTTACAAATGCAGAGCAGATATAATAATGAATTGGATCAATGGGAATTAACAGCGAAGGGCGAGGTGGACATTTCCACCGCGCCCCAGCTGAGGGAATCTTTGGATGGTGCGTATCAGGAAAAGAAAGCGGATATTCTGCTGCACCTGGATGAGCTGACTTACATAGACAGCACCGGACTTGGCGTGATCATCGGAGCTTTCGGCAGAATGCAGGAAACAGAAAACCGCATCACTCTCATCAATCCGAAGGATAATATCAAAAAGCTGCTCAGCATTACCAGTCTCGACAGAATATTTTGCTCGGATAACTAACAACCACTAGAAAGAGGAGAGGAAAATGACAGATATATTGAAATTTTCAGTCCCTGGAAAGCCTGAATATGTTGGAACAGTAAGATTGGCGATATCTTCTCTGGCCAACTGCGCGGGTTTTGACATCGAAGCAGTAGAGGATATAAAAGTAGCCGTTTCGGAAGCATGCACCAACGTGGTTTGCCACGGGGAATGCGATTGCGAAGAAACCTATGAAGTGGCCTGCGAAGTAGGGGACGGGAGGATCATCATCTCAGTAATCGACCGTGCCGGGGGTTATGATATGGCAAAATATCAAAAGCCTTGCATCAACATGGATAACCCGAAAGAGGGGGGCCTCGGCATCTTTATCATCAAGGCGTTGATGGATGAAGTCGATATTTTTTCCGAATTAGGTATGGGTACTAGCATTAAAATGGTAAAATACTTAAACCGCTTTTAGTGGGGGGACGAAATGACCCAATCAGAGACCAGCAACAAGGCACTTTTCGACCGCTACCGCGAAACAAAAAACATTGAACTCCGCAACGAAATCGTCGAAAAGTATCTCTACATCGTTGATATATTAATAAAAAAATATTTAAATAAGGGCGTGGATTATGAGGACTTGTATCAAGTTGGTTCCATGGCCTTAGTTTTTGCTGTCGAGAGGTATGACGCCTCCAAAGGTTATGAGTTTACCAGTTTTGCTACGCCCACGATCATCGGCGAAATCAAGCGGTATTTTCGTGACAAGGGCTGGGCGATCAAAGTACCCAGAAGGCTTAAGGAGATTTCGGCGCAGATCTCTCCCGCAAAGGAATACCTTTATGGCAGACTCAACCGGATCCCGACCGTTTCGGAACTGGCGGAATATCTGGGGTATACGGAAGAAGAGATCCTGGAAGCGATGGAAGGCGGACAGGCTTACAGTACATATTCCCTGAACCAGACCTTCGATGAAGGCGGCGACGAGGGCGAAGGCGCCGTGCTTGAGAAATACACGGGGCGAGAAGAGACGGGTTACCACAGCTTTGAAAACGCTGAGCTTATCAAGACCGTCATGATGGACCTGTCGGACAAGGAAAAGGACATCTTCAAACGGAGATTTTTCAAGAACGAGACGCAGCAGGACATCGCGGAAGAAATGGGAGTTTCCCAGATGACCATATCCCGACTGGAAAAGAAAATCAGGGAGAAGTTTAGAGCTGCGATAAAAGTGTGATAATATATAAAAGAACACCGCTTGCAGGTGCGACATAAATCTAAAGGAGAATCATAATGAAGCGAGTTTTTTCGGGAGTACAGCCAACAGGAAACATCCATATCGGCAATTATTTGGGAGCGTTGAAGCAGTTCGTCGAGTTGCAGGACGATCACGACTGCGTCTACTGCATCGTAGACCTTCATTCCATCACACTGCCGCAGGATCCAAAGGTACTCAAGGAAAACATTCTGGACGTGGCGGCGCTCTACTTGGCAGTGGGCCTCGATCCGAAAAAATCCATTATTTTTGTGCAGTCCATGGTTCCTGGTCACGCAGAGCTGGCATGGATCTTGATGTGCAATTCCTACACCGGAGAGCTTTCCCGGATGACCCAGTTCAAACAGAAGGCAAAGGACAGTGAGTCGGCGCCCACAGGGTTGTTTACTTATCCGATCCTGATGGCGGCGGACATCCTGCTTTACGATACCGACGTGGTGCCGGTGGGAAACGACCAGAAGCAGCACATTGAGATCACAAGAGATCTGGCGATCCGGATCAACAATAAATACAAGAAAACCTTTGTCGTTCCCGACGGAAGATTCCTGAAGGAAGGCGCAAGGATCATGTCGTTGGACGATCCGACCTCAAAGATGAGTAAGAGCGCGGAAAACATACACAGCAGGATTTCCCTTTTGGACGATGCCAATAAGATCAAGAAATCCATCATGCGGTCCACGACAGATTCCGAAGGCAGTATCCGCTTTGATTTTGAAAACAAGCCGGGCGTCAGCAATCTGCTGAATATCTACAGCGCATTCTCCGGAATGAGCGTAGCGGATATCGAAAAGAAATACGAGGGCTGCGGCTACGGGGATTTCAAAAAAGACCTGGTGGACGTCACCACATCTGCGATCATGCCGATCCAGGAGAGATACCACGAGATCCGTAAATCTCAGGAGCTTATCGATATCCTGAAGGACGGCGCGGAAAAAGCAAATGCCATCTCGGAAAAAACCCTTAAGCGGGTCAAAGCCAATTTCGGATTAGGACTCTAAAACGTTTATCGACTGCCTTGATTTTTTCAGGGCAGTTTTTTATTTGGGGGCGCCTGCATGGGTTTCCGAAGCGACTGCCAGGCATATTTTCTCGAAAATCCGCTCGCTCCAGCCTAACCAAGTGCTCAACGTTCCTGCGGAACTCCAGCTCGCTATGCTCGCTGCTGTCCGTTTTGCCATCCAAGCAAGCTTGGGGCAAAAAGGCGTCCGGTTTTCTATGAAAATATGCCGTCGCGTCGCTATTGCAAAGAGAATACCCAAGGCACGGCGCTGCAAATACAACCAATTAAAAATGCCTGCGCCGATAAACTACTAGCAATGAACATATAGCTGCCGGTAGGGATTTTTGGTATTCGGCGTCAGGACGAAGAACGGATGGTCCAGGATACCCCTCTTGGCAAAACCGAATTCCCTGCAGAACAGTTCGATTTCCGATTCGATCTCCCGGAGGTCATCCTCGTCGGCAGGCCTCGCGTTTACCTGCTCCGGAAGGCTGGCGGGAAGCTCCTTGCACCGAAGAAAGATTTTTCCGCCATGCATCCCGGTCCCGCAGAAATATCCTACCGGGCATTTTGTCCCGTCGGAAAGGCCAAGGACTACGATCCTGCCACCGGCCTGGTACTCACCCAGAAAGCTACCGGCGGAACCCCCGATTACCAGAACGGGAGATTTATCCTGATAGGACTTCATATGGATACCGGCCCGGTAGCCGGCGTTGCCCTTGATGAAGATCTTCCCGCCGCGCATGGCATATCCTGGGGTATCCCCGCAGGAGCCGTGGATTAAGATCGTTCCTTCGTTCATCGTGTCCCCTATGGAATCCTGGGCATTGCCGAAAACGGTGATATCTGCTCCGTCCAGGTAGGCGCCCAGAGCATTCCCCGGCACTCCATGAATTTTCAGTTTGCCTGAAGAAAGCCCGCAGCCGAGATACCGCTGTCCCATGCAATTATTGATAACAAACTCCCTTTCGGCGGAGTTCTTTATTTTTCTGTTCAACTCCTGAAAATCAAATGCAGTGGCATTGATATTCATTATAACCCTCCTCCTTTACTCGCCGGCATGCATGATGCCCAGCACTTCCAGTTCCTTCGAGTTCAGTCCGACGCCTCTTAACATGAGCCGGTTGCCGGTCAGCGCTTCGATGGAATTGATCCCCATACCGCCCATCATCTCTTTGATCTCATGGGTCCAGGCGGAAACCAGATTGACCAGCCTCCTTTTGCCTTCCTCCGGATCAAGGCGCGCCACAAGCTCAGGATCCTGCGTAGCGATTCCCCAGTTGCAAGCGCCGCTGTGGCAGCCCCTGCAGAGATGGCAGCCCAGAGCCACCAGGGCGCTGGTTGCTATGTAAACGGCGTCGGCTCCAAGAGCGAGGGCTTTGACCGCATCTGCGCTGTTCCGGATGCTGCCTCCTGCGATCAGAGAAACGTTACCGCGGATCCCCTCCTGACGGAGCCTTTCGTCCACGCTGGCGAGAGCAAGCTCAATGGGAATTCCCACATTGTCGCGGATCCTGGTCGGAGCAGCGCCTGTTCCGCCCCGGAAACCGTCCAGAGCGATGATGTCGGCGCCGCTTCTCGCGATCCCGCTGGCAATGGAAGCAATGTTATGGACCGCGGCAACCTTAACAATGACAGGCTTTTTATAATCCGTCGCTTCCTTCAGGGAATAAACCAGCTGACGCAGGTCCTCGATGGAATAAATATCGTGATGGGGGGCCGGAGATATGGCGTCGGAACCTTCCGGGATCATCCTGGTTCTTGATACGTCGCCTACGATTTTGTTTCCGGGGAGATGTCCGCCGATCCCGGGCTTAGCGCCCTGACCCATCTTGATTTCGATGGCGGCTCCGGCTTCCAGGTATTCCTTGTGAACGCCGAACCGGCCAGAAGCCACTTGGATGATGGTGTTCTTGCTGTATTGATAAAAATCGTCGTGGAGGCCGCCTTCCCCCGTATTATAACAGGTGCCAAGCTCTGCCGCCGCAGTGGCCAGGCTGGCATGGGCGTTTAGGCTGATGGAGCCGTAGGACATTGCCGAAAAGAGGATCGGGATGTCCAGCGCGATATGCGGCGGGAGATTATTTTTTATTTTTCCGTTCTCATCCCGCTCAATGACGACAGGCTTGCTTCCGAGGAATACCCTGGTTTCCATCGGTTCGCGCAGAGGATCGATGGACGGGTTGGTCACCTGGGACGCATTGATCAGGATCCGATCCCAGTAAACCGGCGTTTCCTTGGGATTACCCATGGAGGAAAGCAGTACGCCTCCTGTTTCCGCCTGGGAGTAGATCTCTGTGATCGTTCGACGAGTCCAGTTTGCATTGTATTTGAAATTATGATCGGATTTACTGATTTTCAGCGCCCGGGACGGACAGACGCAGACGCAGCGATGGCAGTTGACACATTTGGAATCGTCGGCGGTCAACTGTTTTCCGTCTTCCTTGTAGGAATGGACGCGGTTCGCGCATTGGGAGACACAGAGGCCGCAATGGATACATTTCTCCTTATTCCGGACAACCTCAAATTCCGGGTAAAAATAGTTAACCTGCATAGCCGTCACCTCCGTTCAGGGTAAAGATCTCCGGCTCTCCGCCTTTCGGCGACCAGAATCGGTCAAGCTCCGGCGCGATCACGCGGATCGCGCATTCTTCGCTGGCGATATAGACCATATCGTCTTTTTCGCCGATCACCATCGAACGCAGTTTGAGCCTGTCGTTCAGCGCCATGATCCCGTTCTGAAAACCCAGCAGGATGGAAAAGGGCCCGGTGATCAGCAGACTGCTGAAGGTGTTGCGCAGATAGGTCAAGGTTTCCCGTTCCTCCGCGGATTTCCTTTCTATGGTCGACCAGAACGGCGCCGCGATCACATGGGCGGTTTCTTCCAGTGTCAGTCCGCGTTTCCGGACCAGAAAATCGAAGATGTAGGTGATCACTTCCGTATCGGTCAGCAGATTGCACTGATAGCCGAACATTTCGATATATCTGCGGTTGGCGTCGTAGGAGGAGATCTCTCCGTTATGTACGATGGAAAAGTCCCGGAGGGCAAAGGGGTGGGCGCCACCCCACCAGCCCGGCGTATTGGTCGGGTACCTGCCGTGGGCAGTCCAGCAATGTCCCTCGTAATCCTCCAGCCGGTAAAAATAGCCTACGTCCTCGGGAAAGCCTACCGCTTTGAACACCCCCATGTTCTTTCCACTGGAAAAAACATAAGCGCCTGAAACTTTCGTGTTGATGTGGATCACGCAACGCGTAGTGAATTCCTCCTCGTCCAGCTGGCTTTCCGCCAGTTTCGTCGGAAGTGGAGTTACGAAATACCGCCAGATAAGCGGCTCGTCTGTGATCCGGTTTGTTTTTCTGATTGGAATTTTTGAAAGATTGATGATATCAAAATGATGATCCAGATATTTTTCACATTCTTCCTTTGTCGCCGTAGAGTCGTAGAAAACATGCAACGCATAATAATCCTTGTATTCCGGGTAAATGCCGTATCCGGCAAAACCTCCGCCCAGACCGTTGGAACGGTCGTGCATGGTCGATATGGATCTTATGATATTTTCACCGTTGAAACGTCTGCCTGCTTTCGAGAAAATGCCCGATATGGCACAGCCGGACGGGATCCTGATTTGTCCCTCCATCTTCATATTCCTTGTCCTCCTGTTCATTTTTTGAAAACAAAAAGACAAAGTGCCCCTAAAAAAGTAAGACGCCTTTGTCTATTAGGGAAGAGTATACTGCATGAAAAAATAAAAAGCAAGGGCTTTCCAAACAATTTTTTAAATTTTCTGAAAATAAAGCAGAAGCAGATCGACCGGACTTGACAGGAAAAAGTAATGAGGTATAATGGAACAATATATTTCCAGGAAAGGCGGTGGTTTGATGAAAAGAATTCTTTTGGTAACGCGAAAAGGCAGGAGCAGGGATATGCTTATCCAGCTACTCGAATCGGAATCGGAATCATCCGTGGCCGCCGCCTATACCGAAGGCGACGCGGTCAGTTTCATGGAAAAGGCAGAGTACGACCTGATTATCATCAATTCTCCGCTGGAGGAAAATTCGGGGGTGGATCTGGCGATTTACGCCGCAGAAAAGTATACCTCGGGCATACTTTTGGCGGTTCAGAATAAATATGCCGATATTATCGCGCAAAAGGTCGAACCTTACGGCGTGCTGGTGGTCGGCAAACCTGTCGTAAAGGCATTTTTCAATCAGGCGGTACGCTTTGCAGATGTGACGAGACACCGGGTGCTGTCACTCAAGGAGGAAAACATCCACCTGCAGCTGAAGCTGGAGGAAATGAAGATCATCAACAGGGCAAAATGTGTGCTGATTCAGTATCTTTCCATGTCGGAGGCCCAGGCGCATAAATATATCGAGAAGCAGGCCATGGACATGCGGCAGTCTAAATATTATATCGCGAAGCAGGTCCTGAAAGCGTATGAACAGGAAGGGATCAATCAGTAACCGGTATGACGTCATGATAAAAAAAGGAGGGGTCTCTCGATAGAATTTAAATTCTATTTTGAGACGCCCTCTTTTGTATTGAAGAGAGAAAAAACTTATACGCTGAAGAGCAGTTCTCCGTAGGCAGGGAACGGCCAGCTGCCCGTTGCCGTCAGGGTCTCCAGGGTGTCCGCCGCAATGCGGATCTCCTTCATGATCGGCAAGACTTTCTTGTTATAATACTCAGCTATTGTAGAAAGCTCTTCGATGGCATTTACTTCAATGAGCGCATTGTCAAGCTCCTGAACGCTCTTGTGCAGGCTGAGCGAAATGGAGGAAAGGTTGGAAATCAGTTCTGTCTCCAGTTCGCAGGTGATATCCGGACTGAGCGCTTTCTTTCCGAGTGCGGTATCTGTCAAGATTTTGATATATTTTGAGACTGCGGGCAGAATGTCCTTGTTGACCATGTCGGTCATGGTCAGGGCTTCAATGCCCAGGATATTGCAGTATTCGCGTAGGAGGATCTCCTGTCTTGCTCGGACTTCCACCTCCGAAAAGATACCGTGTCTCTTGAAGAGATCCAGGTTCTTCTCCTTTGAATAGTGAGGCAAGGCTTCCACTGCGGATTTCAGATTCAGCAAGCCTCTGCGTTGGGCTTCTGCGACCCATTCTTCGGAATAGTTGTTGCCGTTGAAAATGATCCTTTTATGTTTCGTAACAGTATCTTTGATCAGCGCTTTTACGGCGGATTCCATATCCTTGGAGGACTCCAGGATATCGGCAAACTGCCGCAGGGATTCGGCGACTGTTACATTCACCATATAGCTCGGGCAGGAGATGGATGCTCCCGATCCGGGCATACGGAATTCAAATTTATTGCCGGTGAACGCAAACGGTGAGGTCCTGTTCCGGTCGGTGGTGTCCCGTTTGAACTGCGGAAGCACCGAGGCGCCGATGTTCATGGTTCGATCCTGGATATCCGTGTAGGCTTCGCCTTTTTCAATGGCGTTCAGAATGTTCTCCAGGTCATCACCGATAAACATGGATATGATTGCCGGGGGCGCTTCGTTGCCGCCCAGCCTGTGGTCGTTTCCGGCGCTTGCAACAGAAACACGCAGCAGATCCTGATAATCGTCGACCGCCTTGATGACGGCGCATAGGAACAGCAGGAACCTAAGGTTTCCGGCAGGGTTCTTTCCGGGGGACAACAGGTTTTCTCCCGTGTCGGTGGACAGGGACCAGTTCACATGTTTACCGCTGCCGTTGACGCCGGCGAAGGGTTTTTCATGGAGCAGGCAGACAAGGCCGTGATTGGAAGCCACTTTTTTCATGACTTCCATGGTCAGCTGGTTCTGGTCGGTTGCGATATTGGAAGTGGTGAATACCGGGGCCAGCTCGTGCTGGGACGGCGCCACCTCGTTATGCTCGGTTTTCACATAGATGCCCATCTTCCAGAGTTCCTGGTCAAGCTCCTCCATATATGCGTTGACCCTCGGCTTGATGGCGCCGAAGTAATGGTCGTCAAGTTCCTGGTTTTTCGGAGGCTTTGCCCCAAAAAGAGTTCTACCGCAATAAATGAGGTCCTTTCTCTTATCGAACAGTTCCTTGTCGATCAAGAAATATTCCTGTTCGGCGCCTATGGTAGATACGACGCGCTTTACTTCATACTGCCCGAAGAGTTTTAAAACTCTCAGCGCCTGAACGTTCAATGCGTCCATGGTGCGGAGCAGAGGCGTCTTTTTGTCCAGCGCCTCTCCGCGGTAGGAACAGAATGCGGTGGGAATGCAAAGAGTGTTTTCTTTGATAAAGGCGTAGGAGCTCGGGTCCCAGTTTGTATAGCCCCGCGCTTCAAAGGTCGCCCGGATCCCGCCTGACGGGAAACTGGACGCATCCGGTTCTCCCTTGATCAGTTCTTTTCCGGAAAACTCCATGATGACGCCGCCGTCGCCGGATGGGGCGATAAAGCTGTCGTGTTTTTCGGCGGTGATCCCTGTCATCGGCTGGAACCAGTGGGTATAATGGGTCGCACCTTTTTCCAGAGCCCAGTTCTTCATGGCGTTTGCCACGATATTTGCTACTTCAAGAGAAAGAATAGTACCCTCTTCCATATTTTTCTTTAACGCTTTGTAGGTGTCTTTCGGCAGGCGTTCTCTCATGACCGAGTCATTGAAGACCATGCTTCCGAAAATCGAAGTAATCTTATCCATCGAAATCCTCCTTTATGAATTAGTGAATCGGTTTATAATTATTTCGAAATAAATATACAAAATAAAAAAGCGGAAATGTCAATATCACTTTCAGCGATATTTCCTACATAATAAAAAAGGGCGCAGAGGTTAAATACCTACAGCGCCTTTGCTATAATGGCTAAGTATATCGGGTGTTTTCCCATCTGTCAATACAAAAATTAAAATATTGTCAAACTCTTTCCAAAATCAGCCTGTAAAACAATTCGGGTGCCTATAAGATCACATCGTCAAAAAAATTCTGTTGACATATTATCCCGAAAGGTTTATCATCACCAATAACACATAATTCATATAGGAATAATATGAATAGCATGATCAAGAGTGAGGAGGGAGGCGATTTGATTGGGACAGATCACGGAATATTTTGCCGGTCATTCCGGTGATTACGCGCAATTGGTAGGGGAGCATGTTATTATCAGCCTGGATTCGGTGATCATTGCCATGATGATCGCGATTCCATTAGGGATTCTGAGCACGAAAAACAGGCTTTTCTATCGTTGGATCAAAGGGCTTTTCGGGACCCTGCGGATCGTTCCGAGCCTGGCGATCCTGGTGTTTTTTATTCCGATCATGGGGACGGGAATAAAGCCTGCGGTTACAGCCTTGTCGATCCTAGCGATTCCGCCGGTCCTTATGAATACTGCGCTGGCATTTCATACGCTGCCCGAGGCGGTGCTGGAGACGGCCTTGGGTATGGGAATGGGAAAATGGAGGACCTTTGTTACAGTAAAAATCCCCTTGGCGTTTCCCCTTATGTTTACAGGCATCAAAACCGCTGTTGTCGAAGTGATTGCCAGCGCGACATTGGCTGCCTACATCGGCGCCGGAGGCCTGGGAAGTCTCATCTTTACGGGGCTGGGACTGATGAGAACGGATCTGCTCCTGATCGGAGGGATCTCTGTAGGGATGTTGTCCCTGCTGTCGGGTTATCTCTTAAATTTGTTAGACCATAGAATCACAAGATATAAAGTTGTAAATGAATAGGAGGATTATCATGAGAAAATCAATTATGAAAAAGTTTTCGTTTATTCTAATTCTGGCTTTGACCGCTGCGGTCATCGCAGGCTGCGGTTCCAAAGAGACTGCGGGCACCGAAGCCGGCAGCTCCGATGAGAAGGCAACGATCAAAATCGGCACAAAGGATTTTACCGAGAACCTGATTTTAGGAGAGATTTACGCGCTGGCGCTGGAGGATAACGGCTATAAAGTGGATCGCGTTTTCAGCATAGCCAGCTCCGTGGTGCATACATCCATCGTCAACGGGGACATCGACCTCTATCCCGAGTATACGGGAACAGGGCTGCTCGCTGTCTTGAAGCTGCCGCTGGAGACGGATCCGCAGAAAGTATATGACACGGTAAAAGAAGCATACGCAAAGGATTTTGATCTGGTATGGCTGGATTATGCCCAGGCAAATGACGGCCAGGGTCTTGTAATCACGACGGAAGCCTCTGAGAAATATGGGATCAAGACCATTTCGGACTTGCAGAAATACGCCGACAAATTGAGATTTGCCTCCCAGGGAGAGTTTGACGTCCGGGATGACGGCATTCCCGCTCTTGAAGCAAAATACGGGAAATTTAACTGGGCATCCTCCAAGGTATATGACAATGCACTGAAATATGAAGTGCTGGCAAACGGAGAGGCTGACGTCGCCCCGGCATACACGACGGAAGGAAGACTTGTTGATCCTGCTTTCACCTTGCTGGAAGATGACAAATATGTCTGGCCGCCGTACAATATCGCTCCGGTAGTAAAAAAAGGAGTTCTGGATGCCAATCCGGATATCGCGGATATCCTCAACACAATCGATGCAAAGATCGACACAAAGACCATAACGGAATTGAACGCCAAGGTTGACGTCGATAAGCAGGAGTACGAGGAAGTCGCAAAGGAATTCTATGAATCCATTAAATAATATATTTATTAAAAAATTTCAGATACCGGAAGCGGCGTACTCCTCCTTCGATAGAATGTTTACGGAGGAAGAAATCGACTTTGTCAGCCGGATGGAAAGGGAAACCTTCACCGAGGAAGACGTCGAAGCGCTGGGGATCGAACGAGGAAAGCAGTTTATTGAGAACGCCTATCGGAGAGGGATCATTTCCGCTGCAGATCCGGAGGGGAGAACGTATCGGATCTCTGATTTCTACAGCAGACTCGATATATTCTCCATTTCCGAAACCGAAATTTACAAAAGTTTTCCTGAAAAGGACAGAAGAGATCTGGACAGCTGGTATTTTGAAACGTACTGCAGCGGCCTGGACCAGAACCTGGAGCTTACTCCCACCGAGGATGAAATTCTGCCGCTGGATCAGGTGCTCGCCTTTATTGACCGGCAGGACAGATCGGTTTACCTGAACTATTGCGATTGCAGAAGTCTTCGCGGAGACTGCGGGTTGCCGACCAAAACCTGCATCACGTATAAGAACGGAATCAATACCTTCGCACATCGCGGACTTTCCGAAGAAATCGACAAGGCGAAAGCGAAAGAAATCGTGAAAAAGGCAGACAAAGACGGCCTTGTGCATACGGTGAACCCCAACGGGATCTGCAACTGCTGCGGAGACTGCTGCTATCTGTTTCGCGGTCAGAGAAAAAGAATGAGCCAGGGTCTTTGGCCGAAAAGCTCCTATGTGATCGACTTTGACAGAGAGAAATGCATTCGATGCGGAAATTGCGTGAAGCGATGCTGCTTCGGGGTGTTTGAAAAGGAAGAAGAGCTACCAGAGAAAGGAAAGATTTCGGCGGATGTGAGCAAATGCGCGGGCTGCGGCATTTGTGTGAAGAGCTGTCCGACCAGGGCATTGACGTTGAAAGGTAAATAGAGATGTGTATTGCTGTTGAATTTAAAAATGTGAATAAACGTTTCCCCAACGCCGGATATAATGCGCTGGACGACGTGAGCCTGCAGATCAACGAAGGAGAATTGGTAACGATTCTGGGAACATCCGGCTGCGGCAAGACGACCCTGCTGAAAATGGTAAACCGCATCTTTGAACCGGACAGCGGAGAGATCAGACTGCTCGGCAGTGATATCAGGGAGATGGATCCGGTAAGGCTCCGAAGAGGAATCGGGTACGTAATTCAGCAGATCGGACTCTTTCCGCATATGACGGTCTATAACAATATCGCCACCGTACCCAAAATACTTGGCTGGGATAAAAAACGGATCGACGACAGGATCGAAGAGCTCTTTGAACTGGTCAATCTGGATTCCGAAGAATTCAAATTACGTTATCCCGTCCAGCTTTCCGGCGGACAGCAGCAAAGGATCGGGCTGGCAAGAGCATTGGCGGCGGACCCCGCTCTGATGCTCTTTGACGAACCTTTCGGCGCTATAGACGCCATCAACAGAGATAAGCTTCAGGATGAGCTGCTGAAAATACATGAGAAATCAAATAAAACCTTCCTATTTGTGACCCATGATATCAACGAAGCGTTTAAGCTTGGAACGCGGGTCCTGATCATGGATAAGGGGAAGGTGAAGCAGTTTGCCGCTCCCCGCGAGATCCTTTCTGATCCTGCTGACGAGTTTGTGACAGCGCTGATCCGATCCGCTGAAAAGCATTATCTCTTACAGGACGGAGGGGGTATTTGATGGTCGAATCTTTCAGCCGCTATTCTCCGAAATTGCTGACCGCGTTGTCTGAGCACCTGCAGATCGTAGGAATTACGCTGCTGATCTCCATCCTTCTGGCGTCCTTCATCACTTTGCTGATCATAAAGTCCGAGCGGATATCAAACCTTACGACCCAGATCTTCAGCGCGATCTATTCGATTCCAAGTCTCGCTCTGTTTGCCATGCTGATACCGGTCTTGGGAATCGGGAGAAATACGGCCATTTTCGTGCTTGTTCTTTACAATCAGTATCTGCTGCTGCGCAATAACGTAGCCGGCCTGAAGAGTGTGGATGCAGCCGTCGTGGAAGCTGCGACAGGAATGGGAATGAGCGAATGGCAGATCCTTTACAAGGTAAAGCTGCCTCTCGCGCTGCCGGCCATCATGACGGGGATCCATCTGGCGATCCTGTCAACCATAGGAATCGCTACCATAGCGGCAACCATCAATGCGGGCGGATTGGGAACCGTCCTCTTCGACGGTCTGCGGACAATGAATTCATACAAGATCATCTGGGGAACGATCTTCTGCGCGGGAATCGCGTGGGCAGCGGATTTTCTTCTGCGGATCTTTGAAAAGAAATTATATAAAAAGGCGGGTTTTCACTATGAGCTATGAAGCATTTAAAGACGATACGCTGGGTTTTACGACTCGGCAATTGCACGCGGGGTATGATCCGGGAGAACACCACCGTTCCAAGGCAGTGCCGATTTACCATACGGCAGCCTTTGAACTCGGAGATTTTGAACGCTGTACGAGGCTTTTCGAATACTCGGAAGAAGGACACTCCTATGTCCGGTTTTCCAATCCAACGAACGATGTGCTGGAAAAGAGGATCGCATCATTGGAGGGCGGAAGCGCCGCTCTTGCTCTGAGCTCAGGGATGGCGGCCATTTCCAATACCTTTCTCAACCTTGCAAGAGCGGGAGATGAAATCGTGGCGGTTCAGACCCTATATGGCGGAAGCACGACGCTGCTCAACAAAATACTGCCCGAATACGGGATCACCGGCAGGTTTGTGGAAGATGAGAACGATATCGAATCCTACAAAAAAGCAATCAACGAGAAAACAAAAGCTATTTATATAGAAAGTCTGGGAAACCCGGGAATGAATATCGTGGATATCGAGGCCGTTGCAAAGCTTGCTCACGACAATGGGATCCCGCTGGTCATCGACAACACCTTTGCGACGCCATATCTGATCAAAGCGTTTGATTACGGCGCCGATATCCTCTGCTATTCCGCAACGAAATATCTTGCCGGTCACGGCACTATCATCGCCGGACTCGTGGTGGAAAAGGGTGGATTCGATTGGCATAACGGAAAATTCCCGCAGTTCGACGATTTTTATGAGGAATACAAGAACTCCTTTGGGGATGAAGTCCTGAGGGAAAGCATCTTTACCAAGAGGCTTCGCATCCGGTATCTCACGGACCTGGGCTCTCATATGAGCCCTACGACGGCTTTCTACCTGCTGCAGGGCATGGAGACCCTGTCTCTGCGCATGGACCGGCATGTTGACAATGCCCTGAAGGTCGCAAAATTTTTGGAAAGTCATCCGAAAATCCTGCAGGTTTCTTATCCGGGACTGGAAAGCAGCCCTTATCATACTTTGGCTAAAAAATATTTTCCGAAAGGCCCCGGCGCGATCCTGTCCATCCGGCTGAAAGGAGGACTGGAAGCGGCAAAGAAGGTGCTGGAAAAGGTCCGGATCTTTGATTACATGGTAAATGTGGGAGATGCAAAATCCCTGATCGTACATTCGGCCACCTCGACACATTTCGGTCAGACAAAAGAAGAAAGAGAGAGGGCGGGAGTTTACGAGGATACCCTGCGCCTTTCGGTGGGCATTGAAGATGCAGAGGATTTGATCGCAGACTTGAAACAGGCGCTGGACTCTTGATTTTCCATAGGCACAATGCTAATATTGCATTGAACGCAGTACGTGAGCGGCGGACTGCGGCAATTCAGGGAGTATGAGGAGAGGTGCTTTATGATTACGGAAAATACAAAGGGCTTGTTTCCTATTGATTTAAATGCGGTTGTGCTGGACTGCAAAGACGTTGCCGCCTTGGCTGATTTTTATATTCGCATGCTGGGATGGGAAAAAAGCTATGACGAAGGCGATGAGTGGGTGGCCATTGCGCCTCCTTCCGGCGGCGTCAAAATTTCGTTTCAAAAAAACGAGGACTATGTTCCACCGGTGTGGCCGGAAGAGTTGGGCGCCCAGCAGCAAATGGTCCATCTTGACTTTGCGGTTCAAAACGTGGAGCAAATGGAACTTGCGGTCAGGCGTGCCCTTGCTTGCGGCGCCGTGAAAGCTCCTGTACAATATGGGGGAGACGAGTGGACTACCTTGTTCGACCCGGCAGGTCATCCGTTTTGTTTTGTTTGGTAAAAAATAAATACTTGCATTTGATTTTTATTTGTGATAATGTTTACAACAAGATTTTATTTAATACAGAAATCGGCGTCGATGAGGAAAAGTAATCGGGAGAAACGCAAAGCAGGGATTGGCAACGCGACTGAAATTGCCATTTGTGACACTCTGGAAGAAAGAACACCTCTGAGCCGGCAGGTTCAAAGGAGAAATCTTAGTAAATCTGCCCGTGTTGCATGCGTTACAATGCATCGAGAGGATTAAGGCATTAAGTTGCTGCGTCAAATTGGGTGGTACCGCGGATTTTTTTCGTCCCTAGGATATTTATATTCTGGGGACTTTTTATTGTGTAGGAAATATCGCTGAAGGCGATATTGACGGAACATCAAGACCGCATTATGGAGGTGAAATCATGAAAATTACAGACGAATTGATCGATTATATCGGAGAACTTTCCCGGCTGGAGCTTTCCGCCGAGGAAAAGGAAGGCGCCAAAAAGGACCTGACGGACATCCTGAATTATATGGATAAACTGAACGAGCTTGATACGGCCGGGGCAAGGGAAATGACACATCCCTTCGAGGAAATGAACCGGTTCCGAAACGATGAAGCTGTGAATCCCGACCAGCGGGAGGCTATGCTTCAGAACGCGCCCAGCGCAAAGGGCGATTACTTTAAAGTGTTCAAGACGGTGGAATAGGAGGGAACGGCTATGGAAATCAGAGAAATGACTGCCCTGGAGCTCGGAGAGAGAATAATGAACCGGGAAATCGGCTGCGCGGAAGCCACCGCGGCTTATCTTGCCGCAATCAAGACGGAGGATCAGGCGACCCGTTCGGAAGGCCGATCGGTAAACGCCTATATCACAGTCATGGAGGAAGAGGCCATGAAGCAGGCTGAGGCGGTCCAGAAGCGCATCGATCTGGGGGAAGCCCTTTCGCCTCTGGCCGGAGTGCCGGTGGCGGTGAAGGACAACATCTGCACAAAAGGAACAAGAACCACGGCAGGATCGAGGATGCTTGACAATTTTGTCCCGCCCTACGATGCGTCGGTCATTGAAAAGCTTCGGCAGGCCGGAGCCGTGATCATCGGTAAGGCCAATATGGACGAATACGCCATGGGCGGTTCCACGGAAACCTCCTACTATGGGATCACCAGAAATCCCTGGGATACCGATAAAGTTCCCGGCGGTTCTTCGGGAGGTTCCGCAGCTGCGGTAGCCGCAAAGCTCGCCCCCTATGCCCTGGGCTCGGATACCGGCGGATCGATCCGGCAGCCTTGCGCTTTCTGCAATCTGACGGGGATCAAGCCGACCTACGGCAGCGTATCCCGGTATGGACTCATGGCCTACGCGTCATCTTTGGATCAGATCGGAACTATCGGAAGAGATATCCGGGACTGCGCCGCGGCGCTGTCTGTTATATCGGGCTACGACGCCAAGGACAGCACTTCGGTGATGAATACAGCATTTGATTTCTCGGGATGTTTCAACCCGGAAGCGGAGAGGAAGGCAGGCTCGGGGAAGGAATTATCCGGCCTGAAAATCGGCGTACCGAAGAATTATTTTGAAAGCGGCATTTCCGGCGATGTAAAAAGCGCAGTTCTGGAAGCGGCGAAGACCTTTGAGCGGCTCGGTGCCGATGTGAAGGAATTCGAGATACCGACCATCGAGTACGCCGTGCCCGCATACTATATCATCGCCTGCGCGGAAGCAAGCTCCAACCTGTCCCGCTATGACGGGATCAAATACGGATACCGTTCGGAGCATGCGGGAGATCTGACGGAAATTTTCTATCGTTCCCGCAGCGAAGGCTTCGGCAAAGAGGTCAAGCGCAGGATCATGCTTGGCTCCTTTGTATTGAGCTCCGGGTATTTCGACGCGTATTACAAAAAAGCGCTTCAGGTGAGGGGACTGATCAAGAATTCTCTCGATGAAGCTTTCAAGAAATACGATATCATTCTAAGCCCGGTCAGTCCGACCACAGCATATCCGATCGGCGGACAGATCGAAGATCCGCTGGCCATGTACATGGCGGATATTTACACCGTGTCCGTCAACCTCTCCGGACTGCCCGCCGTGGCGCTGCCATGCGGCTTTGGAAGCGGAGGAATGCCGGTGGGCATGCAGCTCATCGGACCTGCGTTTTCGGAAAAAACCTTGGTCAGGGCCGCGGACGTTTATCAGAGCAATACAGATCATCATCAGCACTTTCCCGGTGATACAGGGAAAAACAATATTTGGGCAGAGAAAGGAGGCCAGGGCAAATGAAATATGAAATCGTAATGGGACTGGAAGTCCATGTGGAACTGTCCACAAAAACAAAAATATTCTGCGACTGCACCACCGCTTTCGGCGGACTTCCCAACGCACACACCTGTCCGGTCTGCCTCGGCATGCCCGGAAGCCTTCCCGTATTCAACAAGGCTGCGGCTGACAAAGCCATCAAGGCCGGGTTGGCACTGAACTGTGAGATCCAGCGGATCAACCGCTTTGACCGAAAAAACTATTTCTATCCCGACCTGCCGAAGGACTACCAGATCTCCCAGCTTTATGCCCCGATCTGCAGGGACGGCCGGCTGGAGCTGGAACTCAATGATCACTCCCGAAAAACGATCACCATCCGTGAGATCCATATGGAAGAGGACGCCGGTAAACTGATCCACGACAACGCCGGAACGCTTATCGACTATAACCGATGCGGCGTACCGCTTATTGAGATCGTCACCAATCCGGACTTCAGAAGTCCGGAGGAAGTCGGCGTTTTCCTGGAATGCCTACAGGAAATATTGGTCTATCTGGACGTATCGGACTGCAAGATGCAGGAGGGCTCCATGCGCGCCGACGTCAACCTTTCCGTGAGACCCGCCGGTTCGCAGGAATACGGTACCCGGACGGAGATGAAAAATCTCAACTCCCTGAAGGCGATCCAGAGAGCCATCGCGTTTGAAAGCGAACGGCAGATCAAAGTGCTCGAAGAGGGAGGCAAGGTGAAACAGGAAACCAGAAGGTGGGACGACGAACAGGGCGAAAGCTTCGCCATGCGTTCCAAGGAAAACGCCCAGGATTACCGCTACTTCCCCGACCCGGACCTGCTCCCGATCCATATCAGCGACGAATGGCTGGAGGAAATGAGAAACAGCATGTCCGAACTCCCTCAGGCGAAAAGGATCCGTTACCGGGAACAGTTTGAGCTGACTGAGAAAGCGGCCAAAACGCTGACCTCATCAAAGGAGGTCGCACTGCTTTTCGAAGAGACGGCTGCGCTTTCCGGACACGCGAAGGAGACGGCAAACACAGTCATTGGCGACGTCCTGAGGCTGATGCGGGATACGGCGACGCTTCCGGAAAATCTGAAGCTGGACGCCGAAAAACTGGCAAAGATAATTCAGATGGTCGACCAGGGAAAAATAAACCGGAGCGTCGGAAAAACTCTGGTGGAAGGGTTATACAAAAACAATATCGATCCGGAGGTCTACGCGAAAGAAAACGGACTTTTCATCGTGGCAGACAACAGCCTGCTGGAACCGGTCGTGCAAGAGGTTCTGAAAGCTTATCCGCAGTCCATCCTGGATTATCGGAATGGCAAGGAAAAGGCTTTTGATTTTCTGGTAGGGCAATGCATGAGACAACTGAAGGGCAGCGCAAGTCCCCAGACGATCCATGGGCTGATTCTCAAAACACTGGACGAGCCTGGATTCGCGGATGATCTGGCCGGGCAGGCGGCGTTCACGGCCGCGGAAAAACCCGAAAGCGTGCCGGCCGATGAAACAGCGGAGCATGAAAAATACCAGCAGGAGAAAGCGGAGCTGAATTCGGTATTCGCCGCCTATGGGAAATACGCGGCCAGGAAATCCGTGGCTGCTGCGTCCGGAGAAAACGGAGCGGCCCAAGAGAGCGGAATGGAGCCGATCTCCGTATATCAATCCCAGGTATACCGCACGAAAAACTGCGGAGAACTGACGATGGCAGACGTGGGCCGGCAGGTCAAACTGGCGGGTTGGATCAACACGATAAGAAACCACGGAGGCGTCGCCTTCCTTGACCTGCGGGATCATTACGGCGTAACTCAGATCGTCGTAACAGATCAGCAGTTGGAAGGACTGAACCGGGAAACAGTGGTCAGCATTTCCGGCACCATCATCCAGAGAGATGAGGAAACTTACAACCCGAACCTGTCCACCGGAGAGATCGAGCTGAAAGCCGAGGAGATCCGTATTTTAAGCACCGCGCTGAACAATCTTCCCTTTGAGATCGACAGCTCTACGGATACGCGGGAGGACGTGCGCCTGAAATACCGCTTCCTGGATCTGCGAAATCCGAAGGTCCACAGTAACATAGTGCTCCGGTCCGAAATCATCCGGTGCCTGCGGAACCAGATGGAACGGATGGATTTCCTGGAGATCCAGACGCCGATCCTGGCAAATTCATCGCCGGAAGGGGCAAGGGATTACCTGGTTCCCAGCAGGAAGCATAAAGGAAAATTCTACGCGCTGCCCCAGGCGCCCCAGCAGTTCAAGCAGCTGCTCATGGTGTCCGGCTTCGATAAATACTTCCAGATCGCGCCGTGCTTCCGGGACGAAGACGCGCGGATCGACCGCTCACCGGGAGAGTTCTACCAGCTGGACTTCGAGATGTCCTTCGCCACCCAGGAAGACGTATTCGCCGTGGCAGAGCAGGTGCTTTCGGAAACATTCCGACGGTTTACAGATAAAAAGATCTCCCCGGCGCCATTTGTAAAGATCCCCTATGCGGAGGCCATGCTGAAATACGGCACCGACAAGCCGGATCTGAGAAATCCGCTGGAGATCATCGATCTCTCGGACTTTTTCCGGGGTGTGGACTTCAAACCGTTCCAGGGAAGGATCGTCAGAGCCATCAACGTTCCCGACTGCGCAAAGATGCCGAAATCCTTCTTCGCAGCCATGGAAAAATTCGCTTTATCCATCGGCATGAAGGGACTCGGGTATATTTCCGTAAAAGAGGATATGACCTACAAGGGACCAATCGACAAGTTCTTTACCGATGGACAGCGGGCACAGATCGCAGAGATGGCAGCTTTGAAAGAAGGGGACGTTCTATACTTCATCAGCGACGAGAAAGGCCTCGTGGAGAAATACGCGGGGCAGATCCGGACGGAGCTGGGGAAGCGGCTGGAGCTGATTAAAAACGATCGCTTCGAGTTTTGTTTCATCACCGACTTCCCGATGTACGAAATCAATGAGGAAACCGGAAAGATCGATTTCACCCATAATCCGTTTTCCATGCCCCAGGGCGAGATGGAAGCGCTGCTGACCATGGATCCGCTGGACATCAAGGCATATCAGTACGATATCGTCTGCAACGGAACAGAGTTGTCCTCGGGCGCGGTGCGCAACCACCGTCCGGATATCATGGTCAAGGCTTTTGAGATCGCGGGCTATACGGAGGACGACGTGAAAGATAAGTTCGGGGCGCTCTATCAGGCGTTCCAGTACGGCGCACCGCCCCACGCGGGCATGGCTCCCGGCGTGGACAGGATCGTAATGCTGCTGTCGGATGAGGAAAGCATCCGGGAAGTCATCCCGTTCCCGCTGAACAGCAACGCACAGAACCCCATGCTGAACTGTCCGGGCGAAGTGGATGAGAAGCAGCTGAGAGAGGTTCACATCAAGATCCGGTGAAAATTTCTCGGCGCCGGTGAAATTTCCAGATCAAACAGGCCGGTAAGGGCAAAAAATTTCGGCATAAAATAAAAATTGAAAAAAATGGCCAAAATATTTTTGGCACAAGCGCAATTGAGCAGACGATTTTTCGGGAACCCGATAAATCTCTGCTCAATTTCACGTAAATCTTGAAATTGCTTGCCTTTCGGGCATTCCTATAATACAATAGTACGAAATTAGCTTTTTGAGGGAACAAAAAACTGCTAACAAGAAGGCAAGGAGGAAGATATATGATTTACAACAATATCGAAGCAGAAAGAAGAGCGGCACTCGCTGTCGCCGAATTGATGCTGGCAGCAGCCAGAACCGCGCCCAAGGGTTGCGGCGCTGATAATTTGGCGGCAATTATCATAGATGGAGAAGAAAAAGACAAGCTGGCAGACCAGATGAGAAAATTCGCCGAAGAAACTGGTGAGGATTTCCACGCAAGAGACGGAGGAAACGTAGACACAAGTCATGTTGTCGTCGTTCTCGGCGTCCGGAACAACCCGCTGGGGCTTTCTCACTGCAGCTACTGCGGCTTTGAGGACTGTGTGGCGACAATAAAAGCAGGAGCAAACTGTGCATTCAATGTGACCGATCTGGGCATAGCAGTCGGGTCTGCTGTGTCTGTCGCAGCAGACCATCGATTCGACAACCGCGTAATGTTCTCAATAGGAAAGGCAGCCATCGCCCTGAAGTATCTGCCCGAGGACGTAAGAGCAGCCTACGGCATCCCGCTTTCCACATCCGGAAAGAGCGTTTTCTTTGACAGGAGCCCGGAGAATGTCATCCTATAAGTTAATTTTGAGTAAGAACAGGAAAAGGTTTATCATATGAAACAATTATCGCATAAAATGCTGAAAATGACGGCGTCATCAGTAAGACGGCTTACTAAGCATGCGGATGACGCCGAGGCAAGAGGGAAAAAAATCTACCGCCTAAATATCGGCCAGCCGGATCTTAAGGTTCCGACCGAATACTACGAACGGATCCGCGCGTTCCAGGAACCAACGGTGGAGTATATGCCGTCACAGGGCATCCCGGAGCTTCTTGAAGCGGTCGAAACATATTATCAAAGCATCGGGATCGATGTGGACAGAAATCACATCTACATAACGACGGGAGGAACGGAAGCGATCATGTTCACCCTGCTCGCGCTGACCAATCCCGAGGATGAGATCCTGATATTCGAGCCCTATTATTCCAATTACAATACCTTCTTTACCATGACCGGTTCCCATCCGGTGGCAGTGACCACCTATGCGGAAGACGGCTTCCATGTGGAGCGGAGCGCCATTGAAGAGAAGATCACCGACAAGACAAAGGCGATCTTTGTTACAAACCCGGGGAACCCGACAGGCGCCGTCTTCACGGAGGAAGAGATCCGTATGATCGCCGACGTGGCAAAGGAGCATGACCTTTATATCATCTGCGATGAAGTCTACCGGGAAATGGTATTCGACGGCAGGAAACCCACCAGCTTCGGATTCCTGGAGGATATTCACGACAGGCTGATCCTGATCGACAGCGTTTCCAAACGCTACAGCGCCTGCGGAGCCCGCATCGGCGTGCTCATCTCAAAGAACGACGAGATCCTGGAGCTGATTTCAAAGCTTTGCCAGGGCAGACTTGCCGTGTCGACCATAGAGCAGCATGCGGCGGTGGGACTGTATTCCACCGGATTCCGTGTGATCCACGAGATCCGCGACGAATTCGAAAAGCGCAGGGATGTTGTCTACGAAAGCCTGCAGCAGATCCCCGGCGTGTTCTGCCAAAAGCCGGAGGGCGCCTTTTACCTGATCTGCAAGCTTCCCGTGGAGGATACCAATGATTTTCTTGTTTGGATGCTGAAAGAATTTGAAGACGACGGAGAGACGGTAATGGCCGCGCCGGCTGACGGTTTCTACGCAACGGAAGGGCTGGGGAAGGACGAGATTCGGATCGCCTATGTCCTGGAACCGGAGAAATTGAAGCGTGCCATTGAGATCCTCGGAAAGGGCTTAGAGAGGTACAACAGTCGCCGGAGACTATCTTCATAAAATTAAAAAAAGAGGCGTGCCGGATCGTAAAGATCATAAAGGCACGCCTCTGTTTATTTTTTGTGTATTCATCCCAGTCCAAAGCTTTTCGCCACAAATAATACTGCCGCAATTGCGATGACTACGATAGAAAAGAATGTTTCGGTAAATATTTTTTCAGTCATTTAAATCTCTCCCCCTTTGTGTTTTGTATTGAACAAAGCCCCTTTCGATTGCCCGCACCCTTCTATTGTATACCGGCTATATGAATTGTAGAATCGTATTTTTCAACAGTATCTATGTTGATTTCAATGTTTTCTCCATCATACCCTCCGATTGTGATCGTTTGCTGAAAGAACCGTGGCGGTTTCATGAATAAGATATGGATATCGCGCTAAAAATGTGCTACCCTTATGACAAAAGGCAGGGAGGAGCGGAAATCAATGAGAAGTGATCATTATAAAAAAAGAGACCGGAACCGCAGCCGCCATCCGATCCGGAGGCGAATCATCCCGGCGGCGGTCATCGCGCTGATCGTGGTTCCGCCGATCTTCGGCTGGACGACCCAGGCCCCCGCGGGAACATCCTTCGCCAGCCCGTCATCCACCGTCTCGAATATTCGCATGCTTTACGACCTTACCTATTTGAAAGACAAGGAGCTGATCCACGATCAGACGATCCTCGACGAACAGCTCAAGATGATCGGAGCGGCAAAGGATTTTATCGTTGCGGATATCTTTTTATACAACGATTATTATAATACGGCGAAATATGAGTTTCCTGATTCTACACAGAAATTTACCGATGCGCTGATCGCGCAGAAGCAAAAATATCCCGACCTGAAAGTATATCTGATCACCGACGAGATCAACAACAGTTACCGTTCCGAGATGAACGGGCAGTTTCAGCAGCTTGAGGAAAACGGGATCAAAGTCGTCGTGACCGATTCAAGCAAGGTACGAGACTCCAACCCGTTCTATGCGGGATATTACCGGACTTACATCCGGCATTTCGGCCTGGGAAAAGACGGCTGGATGAAGAATCCCTTCGGCGATAACGGGCCGGAGGTCAACATAAGGAACTATTTAAGGCTTCTCAACTTCAAGGCGAACCACCGAAAGGTGCTCATCACCGATCAGGGCGCCATGGTCAGCTCGTCCAATCCCCACGATGGGAGTTCCTACCATTCCAATATCGCGTTCCAATTCGGCGGGGAGGCTGTGAAATATCTCCTTGAAGCAGAAACTTCCGTGGCTGCTTTTTCCGGAACGAAGATCAGGGACGTGGAATACAACTATAATTCGGGTCCGGTCCGCAAGGACACCGAGGTCCTGGTGCTGACGGAAGATGAAATCAAAAACAAGATCCTCGAAAATATTAAAGACGCAAAAGCGGGAGACCGCATCGACCTGGGCATGTTTTATCTTTCTCATCGTGAAATCATAAAGCAGCTGATCGATGCGGCGGACAGAGGCGCCGAGATCCGGGTGATCCTGGATCCCAACAAAGACGCCTTTGGCTTTGAAAAGAACGGCATTCCCAACAGGCAGGCCGCCGCCGAGCTTCTGAAAAAATCAGATCATAAAATACAGGTGCGCTGGTATCTGACCCACGGGGAACAATTCCATACCAAGGTCATCGCGGTCCATAAGAATGGAAAGGCCGTGCTGATCGGAGGCTCAGCGAATTATACCCGAAGGAATCTGGACAATTACAACCTGGAAACAGACCTGATGGTCACGGTCAAGGAAGACGATCCGCTGGCAAAGGGTTTCTCAGATTATTACGATCGGATCTGGGAGAACCGAGACGGCGTCTATACCGGCGATTTCTCCGAATACGCCGACGACAGCCTCTGGAAGGCGTTTGTTTATCGGTTCCAAGAGAAGACGGGGCTCTGTACGTTTTAAAGTTGACGAATGACTCATGATTTGTTCCTCCGAAGAAATTCATTTCCGGAAATGATGACCATCAGCACGCACAGACCCATGGACCAGCCGCCCAGAACGTCGGTGGGATAATGAACGCCGAGGTAGATCCGGCTGAAACCGATAATCGGGATGAGGCAACAGAGCAGCACCGTGACGGCATTGGCTTCGGCCTTATTTTTCATAAACTTCCGGCAAAGATAAATCAGCATCCCATAGAAAATAAGGACGGAAAAGGAGTGGCCGCTGGGAAAGCTGTAGCCCCCCTGGCTGATCAGATGCAGCGCCAGATCGGGTCGGGCCCGATGGAAGGAAACCTTCAGCGCCTTTTGGATCAGGGAGCCAAGGATCGCCGCAGCTGACGCGGGAATCCCGATACGAAGCCGCGTTTGCGGCAGCAGAAGGAACAGCAGGCACAACGAGGTTATGGTCTGCCAATTGCCCAGATAGGTGACAGCGGTGAAAAAGACCGTCAGGCCTGTGCTCCGCAGGCTGTAAATATAATCACAGATCACGCTGTCAAAAATCAGCGTACCGCGGGTTATGACGAAGTATGAAATGAATACAAAGACGGCGAGGCCTGCGGCAGCGGGGATCGCTCTTTTTTTATCCAGAAAATACTGCATGTAAAAAATCCTTTCCGGCTTGGTTTGATAAACTTAATTATAATAGTTTGTTCTGGAAAAGACCACCATTAACATTCTGTCCGGCGCTTTAGCGACGTGACAGAATTTATGCTGGAAAATCATGAATCTATGATTCATAGATTTTCGTCGTACAATATGTTATGATAATTTTACGAGGAAATTATGACAGTAATCTATCAAAAGGAGAAAATAATGAGCAAGATATATAAGACATATAAACTGGTAGGCTTCGGATTCTGGATGTACTTCAACCTGAGGCATCTCAGACCCTTCCACTTCAGTATAAAAAAATATCGGGACACGGATGAATACGAGAAGGAACGGGAACAGATCCTCAATTCGACCTTAGCATGGGGCGACCATATCATGAAGAAATTCAAGGTCGAGTTGAAGGTCACCGGACTGGAAAACGTGCCAGACGGCCCGGTACTCTTCGTATCCAATCATCAGGGCTACGCTGACATACCGGTATACTGCGCCGTCATCCGGAACAAGCAAATCGGATTTGTGGCGAAAAATACCCTGGGCCAAATTCCTGTTTTCGGCGAATGGATCCACGATATTCGAAGCGTCTTTATTGAACGGGATGATGCGCGATCTTCGCTGAAGACCATGGAGGAAGGAGCCGAGTTTTTAAGAAAAGGCTTCTCCCTTGTCATTTATCCGGAAGGAACGAGAAGCAAAGGTCCGGCGCCGGGCGAATTTAAAAAAGGAGCCCTGCGGCTGGGAATCAAAGCGGAAGTTCCCATCGTACCGGTCACCCTGAACGGAACCTACCATCTCTACGAAGAGAAGGGCTATCCAAAGGCCGGCGCGACGGTTCAGTTTCATGTGCATCCCGCCATTGAGACAAAAGGACTTTCCAAAGCGGAGGCAAACGCCCTCCCGGACAAGGTCGAGGAAATCATCCTGACGAAGCTGGAAGAACTCCTGGAAGAAGTAAAATAAACAAAAAATACATGAAGCAGCGTGTCGAATCCGATACGCTGTTTTTTCTTTATTAATTTACACACATAGTTGCTTTACAAGCAGTAAACAATTGGTTAAAATAGGATAACATGTAACAGGCTGGTACTCTGTAAGAGTGTCGGATAAATTGATCGAATTTATCAAGGTGAATGAAATGAAGCAAATAGTAAGGGTTTTAAACACATTTGTCTTCTTGGCCGCAACTGCAGTCCTTGTCGGAGTCTATTATGAAGGGATGGCGCGGGAATGGTTTCCGATCGTAGGTATTCTCATTTTGGCGGCTGATTATTCTTTCTTGGCGTCCACCATGATCAATGTGATTTACTTTAGAAAAGAGAAAAGGCTGCTGGTTATGAGCCTTTTATCGATGATCTTGATCGTGATCGCCATCGTAATGAAGGTGAGGGGAATGAGCTATCCCGTATGGAGTCTCACCGCCTGGAATTTTTATATTTGGCTTTATTACGGATATCTGGTGATAAAGGGGGCCTGGAAGCCGAAGCGGAAAAGAATCTTTGCAAAATGAAAATAAAAACATTGAGCGGCGCCGTTTTCGGTACGATGCGCCGCCTTTTTATTCTAGCGGAAGTGGCGTGGCCACTTTTTTTGCTGTTGAAAATGGTAAGACAGATGTCATTTTTTAAAGGAACAAAGCACCCCTCGGTATGTTAATATTTGGATGAGCGGTGTTACATGCCATAAGGACGGAAACCGCTGAGGAGAATAAATTCATGAAAGACTATCAGATCGTTATTATTTACAAGTTCTTGTATTTTACATTGTGGACGCTGCCCTTCTCATTATACTTTGATCCATGGCTCCCAAACGAGTACGATTCCTTTACATTCGCGGTGATCGCCGTGATTCTTATGGCGTTCCTGCTGATAAGATTTCAGAAAAAATATAACGCAGTAATCGGAAAAGCATTGAATGTACCATTCCTTTTTGTAAGTACAGGGATCAGCTGCATTGTCTTTATCGTTCTGCTGTGGCAGTTTCATCAAAATGAGATCGGAGCCGGCGTCTATGGGTGTTTGCTCATGCTGCTGGCCTTGATATTCCTTTTTATCGATACGGTTTTGATAAAAATAATTCCATGGAGGTTGTAATATGGAAACGGAAAAATTCATAAAAAAGTGGGAAAAAGTCCAATCAAAGGACATGGCCCATTATGCCTTGTTCAACAGCGTTATCACCACGCTAGCCTTCCTCTGCTTTATTGTGTTTTTCCATTCGGCCAACGGTGGAAATGTAAAGATATTCAATGGTTTCAGTGAATATGTTTTAGGCTGCTCCGGCATATTCGCCGGATCGGCAATCGGCAGCTGCTTCGGCTGGAAAGTAAAAGAGATCCCATATCAAGAAGAATCCATATGGTCCGCTCAGTGTATTATCAACGATAAAAAAGTGATATAATGAATTCGAAAATATGTTACAGAAATATTTGATGATTACTTGATTGGGCGGAAAAAATGGTTATAAAGGGAAACGCAGAACAAATAAAATATGCATCCTATATATTGCTTCAAAGCGTGTTCTATGGTGTTGGAAATCCCTTGACAAAGGTAGCCTATGAAAGCATTACTCCTTTTTGGCTGCTCACTTTTCGATTTTTGCTGGCTCTGGGTGTCTTCTTTATTTTTTTCGGGAAGAGGATAGCTACTCAATTTAAAACTGTCAAGCCGTCGCAATATCTTCCGGCAAGTTTGTGTATGGCCGTTGCCTATATAACCTGCAATTTGGCACTGAACTGGACGTCTGCAACCAACGTTGGGTTTTTAATGTCATTGCCGGTCATCTTTGCACCGCTGCTTGCCGTCGTTATTCTTCATCAGAAATATAATTTCAGGTATTTGCCGTTACAAATAATTGTAATCGTTGGATTGTATCTACTTTGCGGTAATGGCGGCGGATTTACATTGAATATGGGAGATTTTTCTGCTCTGATCACAGCGATAGCGCTGTCGGGCGCATTGGTGTTCGGCAAGAAATCGCTGGAATCGATCGACGCGGTTACGATTTCAGCCGCGCAGGCAGGGGTTACAGCAGTATTGAGCCTTATTTGCGCATTGGTATTTGTCGATTTTCGTGTTGTGACAAATATTGCGCCGGTTACTTGGATGGTAGTTGTTTATTTGGCATTGACCTGTACCTGCATTGCCTATGTATTGCAAAATTCCGCACTGGTACACCTTTCGTCCGGGACCGTTTCGATGCTTCAATGCACGCAGCCGATATTGACCGCAGTATGTTCATTCATTATCCTCGGAGAAACCTTGAGCTTTCGAGGCATATTGGGGGGATTGATCATCATCGGTTCGATCCTGGTCGCGAACTTGATCGCCAGAGACACATTATAATAGGCGAGTTCAGCTGCAAAGGCTTTAACACGAACAGCTTTCTCAAGCTTTTCGGCGGAATGAACAAGGGCAAACCGGACAGCTTGGACCTCAAACATGCGGAGGGATTTGCCCGGAGCATGGCAGAGAAGGTGAGAAAGCAATTTCTTCCGGAGACATATCACAGATATCAAGGCCGACAGGTGTATGAACCTGCTCTAATAATTCTTTTTAATTCCCTCCGCTTCTAACTGATGAAACATTTCAATTTTCTTTTTAGAATTCCCTAACATACCGACATATGAAAAAGGTTTTGTCAGGATTCCCTTCAACGCTGATTTGTCTAGCGTATTCCAGCTGATCCGTAGGACTCGAATCGATTAGGACCGTCTCGAAGTTTAAAAATCTAGCCAGCTTAAGAGCGGCTCCGCCCACATGGCCACCCCCACAGAAAATCATTATCTAATGGCAAACAAAAATAACTTAGCAATCATATTGACATTTATCTATGAGATGCATATAATGAGTCATAGATAAACGTCTATTAGATTTAAGTTTTTCTATATCATCTTAAATAAGATTAAAATACATAGAAAGTGAAATGGTGACAGCGATGGATGTGTTAAAGGCAGTTTGGGACTTTTTTCAGTATCAAATTCTCGGTATGAGATGGCTGAATGAATTTATAGGTAATGGACTTTCCTCATCGGGAATCGATATTACAAAAAGACTGGGAGGCAGTCTACAGTTTTTTATTTATGATGTAATAAAGATATTGATTCTTCTTTCCGTATTGATATCAGTCATCTCATATATCCAGAGCTATTTTCCTCCGGAAAGAACAAAGCAGATCATTGGAAAATATAGAGGCATTTCTGCCAATGCAATGGGAGCTTTACTGGGGACGGTAACACCGTTTTGCAGCTGTTCCTCTATCCCGCTTTTTATCGGTTTTACCAATGCCGGGCTACCGCTTGGTGTTACTTTTTCATTCCTGATATCATCCCCTTTGGTTGATTTGGGAGCATTTATTCTATTAATGAGTATTTTCGGATTCAAAATAGCATTTGCCTATGTGGTTGTGGGGTTGATTCTTGCAATCCTTGGAGGATCATTCATAGAACGCTTAAAAATGGATGACCAGATTGAATCCTATATTAAAGCAACAGGGAGCATTGATATTGAAATGCCGGAGCTGACAAGAAAAGATAGATTGGTTTATGCGAAAGACCAGATGGTGAATATCGTCAAAAAGGTTTATCTGTATGTTCTGATCGGAGTTGGAATCGGAGCCTTAATCCATAATTGGATTCCGACTGAAATACTGCAGAGCATTTTAGGAAAACAAAATCCATTTTCTGTATTAATTGCAACTGCAGTCGGTGTTCCGATGTATGCGGATATATTTGGTACTCTTCCAATTGCTGAAGCGTTATTCTCTAAGGGGATCGGATTGGGAACAATTCTGTCATTTATGATGGCGGTCACGGCACTTTCGCTGCCTTCAATCATAATGCTGAGAAATGCAGTTAAACCCAAGTTACTTGCTGTATTTGTGCTGACTGTATCGATTGGTATCATTATTATCGGTTATTTCTTTAATGCATTCGGTTATCTGATTATATAAAAATATAAATAATTAAATGGAGGAAATGAAAAATGGCTAAAATGTGGTATCCGGTTATTGATTATGTAAAATGTATCGATTGTGGAGCTTGCAATGAGAAATGCAAACATGGTGTCTTTGATGCAGAGAAAGCACCTTCTCCAGTTGTTGTAAAACCTGAAACCTGTATTGATAAATGCCATGGTTGCGGTAATCTTTGCCCTGCCGGTGCCATTACATACGTTGGTGATAATACGGGATGGGTTCCGCCGAACGGTGACAACTCAACAAAGGATGATTGCGGCTGCGGCTGTGATTGCTCCAGCGGATGTAATTGCTAATGAACGTCAATAAGAAACAAAATCTTATTAGAATCATTGCATCTGTACTTATTGTGCTGGTTGTGGCGGGAATTTGGTTTATAAAGAATAACAGTGAAAAAGATGGAGCAGCTAACCCCGATTTTGAATTGGAGGCAACCGCGCTTGATCTCGATCAATTAAAGAGTTATGGTCTGCCGATTGTTATTGATTTTGGTTCCGACAGCTGCAACTCATGCAAGGAAATGGCGCCTGTGTTAGAAGAGCTTAATACGGAATTGCAAGGAAAAGCCATTGTAAAATTTGTTGACGTATCGAAGTATCCTAGTGCTGCTGAAGGGCTCCCGATCGCCTTTATCCCTACTCAATTATTCTTTGATAAGAATGGGAATCCTTTTGTTCCGTCCGATCCTCAGGCTATGGGGATGAAGCTATATCCATCAAATATAACAAAAAAACATGCCTTTACAGTCCACGGAGGTGGAATGACGAAAGAACAGTTTATGAATGTTCTTTCGGAAATGGGAATAGAAGAATGATTAATGAGTGGTTGGAATCATTATCATTGCTTATTAATAATAATTTGTGGATTTCACCGGTCATTGCTCTTGCTGCCGGCATACTAACTTCATTCACGCCATGCTCCCTGTCAACGGTGCCCCTGGTAATCGGGTATATTGGCGGTACAAGCGGAGAAGATACAAAGAAAGCTTTTGCCCTTTCCCTTACTTTTGCAGCCGGAACTGCGGTGACGTTTACCATATTAGGCACGGCAGCTTCGCTACTCGGAAAGTTGATCGGAACATCTTCTTCCATCTGGTATATTGCATTAGGAGTGTTGATGGTGCTGATGTCCTTGCAAACATTTGAAGTCTACAACTTTATTCCCTCAACTTCGTTATTGTCAAAGAGCAATAAGCGAGGTCATGTGGGAGCTTTTATTGCCGGGATTTTGGGTGGATTTTTTTCATCGCCATGTGCGACGCCGGTGCTGGTAGCCCTTCTTGCGATGGTAGCAAAAAGCGGTAATCTCCTCTTGGGGACAGTGTTGCTGTTACTCTATTCAATCGGCCATGGCACATTGGTTATTATCGCTGGAACTTCACTGGCATTTGTCCGTAAGCTCACTTCCAGCAAGAAATATGGGTTCTTCAGCATTGTATTAAAATATATCATGGGCTCAATCATTCTACTTCTGGGATTTTATATGTTTTACCTGGGATTCTAAATGGACTTTACATAACAGGAGATATTTCATGAGTATGGCTATCGGCGGATCAATTGCATACTTCCTGAATTGGCGGGGTGTATTTGGTGTTTATGCATTACTTGCGGTTCTGTCTTCCGTACTATTGTTTACGGTAGGTAAAAATATTCCTTCGACTAAAAACAAAGATACCAAAGCGTTGATGCCGTATATCAATGTATTGAAAAATCCGTCGAGCTTGAAAATTTACATACTGGTTATCTTTGAAGGCGTATTTTTGATTGGATCATTCTCTTTCCTGGGTGGATTCATTAAGCAAGTATTTGACCTTAATAATTTTGTAATAGGCATCGTTATGACTGCATTCGGTTTAATGGCACTGATAGCCGGAAGAAAATCTGGTAAAGTCGCAGCGAAGATCGGCCGTGGGAAAACCGCAGTTGTTGGTCTAGGATTTGCTTTTGCTGCGGATATGGTGCTTGTAGTATTAGGAGAATCATTGCCGGCCGTTGTAATCGCCATCGGTTTTATGGGGCTTGGGTTTATGCTTGCACATTCGACTTTCCTCACTGTTGCAACTGAATTCGCAGCAAAAGGAAGAAGCTATGCTACATCTCTTGTTGCCTTCTTCTTCATGGGCGGTGGCGGAATCGGTACGGCTATAGGTGGGAAGATTATTACAGCATCAAGTTATACTAATTTATTTGTAATTTACGGATTAGGTCTTCTAATCTTATCGATAAGTGCTATGTTTTTAAAAAACAGCTTTAAAACGAGCATTTAATCGTGATAACATATGAATATATTGAATTGTAAAAAGGAGGTAATATATTATGAGTGAGAAAAAAGGTTTATTTGGCGGTCTGTTTGGCGGCAAAAAGTCTGACTGTTGCTGTGGCGTGGAAATCGAAGAAATAAAAGATGAGGAAACGGGTTGCGGTTGTGGATGCGGAACATCCTGCTCTTCCGAAGAAAAGACGGAGAATGAAGCTTCTGGCAATGGTACGCTGGACATTAAAGTATTAGGACCTGGCTGTAAAAACTGCGTTACGTTAGAAGAGAACACAAAGGAAGCATTAAAGCAAATGGGCGTAAATGCAAGCGTTGATAAAGTGACGGATTTGGCTCAGATAGCTGGATATGGAATTATGTCTACACCTGGATTGGTCGTGAACGGAAAAGTTGTGTCTTTTGGCAAAGTATTAAAGCCTGCAGATATCATCAAGATTCTTGAAAAGACTATGTAAATCCCTGTATTTTAATTAAGGAGATGAGTAGAATGATCCCTTTTATTGATAAAAGGAAGTGTGCGGCGCAGTCGTTTTGTCCACCGATACAATCCTGTCCCAATCAGGCAGTGTCTTATATTGAAGATAAGAGCGAGCGGTTGGGTGGCAGAATAGAAATTGACCTTGAAAAGTGTGAAGGTTGCGGTAAATGCGCCACCGTATGTTGCGGTCATTGCATAGAACTTAGGGATAATTAAAGTATAAATGAAACTATTTGCTGAGGAGGTGAATTTGTTGGAAACCGACTACAAAGGATACGCTGCCATGATGAAAGCATTGGGAGATGAATCAAGGGTAAAAATATTTGATATGCTTTCAAGGGGTGAGCTTTGCGCCTGTAAGGTTCTTGAAGACTTCAACATAACACAGCCGACGCTGTCTTATCATATGAAGATATTATGCGACAGCGGATTGGTTAATGGAAGACGCGATGGGATCTGGATGAAGTACACGATCAATGAGGAAGCATTTGAACGCCTTAAGTGCTATTTAAACAATATGGATCCGTTAAGTTTCAATATCGAATGTAAAAGTAAGTAATTGAAAGGAGAACATGAAATGAGCTCTGGATGCTGCTCCTGCGGGAGTTCAAATTGCTGTACCCCTGAACCGGAAAGAAGAAAGATAACAATAGATTTCCTGTATCTTGATCTGACCGTTTGCGAACGATGCCAGGGAACAGAGACAAATCTGGATCAAGCTGTGAATGAAGTCTCCAATGTACTAAGTGCTGCAGGTTTTGAAATTGAAGTGAATAAAGTAAATATTACATCTGAAGAGCTGGCGATCAAACATAAATTTATCAGCTCACCTACCATTCGCGTCAACGGCAGAGATATTGATCTCAACGTCAAGGAAACGAGTTGCAAAGAATGTGGTGATCTTTGCGGGGGCGACGTCGACTGCAGAGTATGGGAATATGAAGGCGTAGAATATAATGAACCGCCGAAAGCTATGATCATTAATGCAATCATGAAAGAGGTCTATGGCACTCCTGGGGAAAACGCTACTAACTCCAATGAATATACACTTCCAGACAACTTGAAAACGTTCTTTAGAGGATTAAATCGGTAGTCGATAGAGGGAATACGGAGGTAAGTATGAAAACTTGTGAAAATTGCGGCTTAGGTATACCGGAAAACGAGAGTATAATAAAATGCTTCAAATATAAAACGTTGAACAACTCACTAATTGATAAAGAAAGTTGTTTATATTACTCCGAGATAATACGTGAAGAAGGGGAACCCCTTACGCCGTTACAGCATTTACTTCTAAAAGAAGAAGAGGTAAAAGCTCGTATGATGAAGGTGTCATATACAGATATCCCTATTATTTAATATTGAGAGCTGTTCAAACGAGGTTTAGATAAAAGCCTCGTTTTTTATTACTCTTTATCCTGATTTAATTGACAATATCAAACATCTTGTGTATATTTGAATAGGCAAATATATATAAATATAAATGTATCGATATATTAAAGGGGGTTGTTACGCTGGATATTGTGAATGTCCTAAAAGCGCTATCCGATGAAACGCGGCTTAGAATACTGAATCTACTCTACGAAAGCGAGCTGTGTGTCTGTGATATCAATGAATCTTTAGATATTATGCAGACGAAGGCATCCAGGCATCTTAGTTATTTAAAGAAAGCTGGATTAATAAAAAGCAGAAAACAAGCACAATGGGTTTACTACTCAATCATAAAAGATGACAGCACTGCCTTCATTGGAGATTTGATAGAAAAGTCACTTAGAAATAGCCAGCCTTATGACTATGATTTAATTCAGCTTGCTGCGTGGTTAAAAAAGAAAAATATTAATTGTTAATCAGGAGGTATTAAATGAGTATTGAAAAAAGAGAAAAGCTATCATTTCTTGATCGGTATCTGACATTATGGATTTTTATCGCTATGGCTATCGGCGTTTTTGCCGGTTACGCGTTTCCTTCTCTTGCAACAACACTGGAAGGAATGAGCACTGGAACGACTTCATGGCCAATCGCTATCGGACTTATCATTATGATGTATCCCCCGCTTGCCAAGGTAAAATATGAGGAAATTGGCAAGGTAACTGAAAACAAAAAGGTATTTGGCTTCTCACTTCTTCAGAACTGGGTGATCGGACCAATTTTAATGTTTGTCCTGGCGGCCATTTTCCTTCCAGATATGGCCGATTATGCAGTCGGACTGATTATCATCGGTTTAGCTCGCTGTATCGCTATGGTAATTGTCTGGAATACACTTGCGAAGGGTGATAATGAGTATTGTGCAGCATTGGTAGCATTGAACTCAATATTCCAGATCCTGTTATATTCCGTCTACATATACTTCTTCGTTACTTTAGTCCCAAAACTACTTGGTTTGGGCTTTGGAGGAGTTGCGGTAGATATCAGTATGGGTGATGTTGCAAAGAGCGTATTGGTTTACCTTGGAATTCCTTTCGCTGCTGGTTTGATAACCCGATTCTCTCTGATTTCCACTAAGGGCAAAGAATGGTATGAGAAGGTATTCATTCCTAAGATCTCGCCGGTAGCACTGATTGCGCTGCTCTATACGATTGTAATCATGTTTACTCTTAAAGGTCAGTATATCGTTCAGCTTCCGATGGATGTTGTAAGAATAGCTATTCCGTTACTGATATACTTTGCCATCATGTTCTTTGTCAGCTTCTTTATGTCGATGAAGAGCGGATTTGAATATGGTCAGACAGTTACATTGGCATTCACTGCGGCAAGCAACAATTTCGAGCTTGCCATTGCAGTTGCTGTTTCCATCTTTGGAATCAGCAGTGGTCAGGCTTTCGCAGCAGTAATCGGACCGCTTGTAGAAGTGCCTGTTATGATCGGACTTGTAAATGTTGCGCTGATGTTTAAGAACAAATATTATAATGAAAAAGGTATTCCAAAGAAATTTGCAGAGAAATAAAACATGCTTAGAAAAATCCTTGAGAGTTTAAACTTTCAAGGATTTTTTTATGGCTCGACCATTAATGAGGACCAACATCCAAGTTGGTTGACAATGGAAACTATTTTGCATATAATAGTTGACGCAGGAAACCATTCTAAAACTACAGGGGGGGTTGAACGTATATGAATAGTCTTATGGTTACGATACAATACTTTATAACGATAATGGCTGAGCTGGTTGTTTTGTTTATTGGAATCAGCACAATCATAGCTTTTGTGTTGATGTATATACCTCAAGATAAAATAAAAAATTGGTTGTCTGGAAAAGGCATATTCGGAAATATTATGGCTGTACTATTTGGGGCTGTAACACCATTTTGCGCGTGTTCTACAGTGCCAATGACTCTTGGCTTATTGGAGGCCGGCGTCTCTTTCGGAACAGTAATGTCATTTGTAATAGCATCTCCCCTTATGGATCCTCTGGTATTTATACTGCTGGGAACGTTCCTTGGCTGGAAGGTAGCTATTGGATTTTTAATTTTGACCTCAGCCTTTGCAGTTATATTTGGCGTTGTATTTGAGAAAATGGGATGGGCAGATCAGGTAAAAAGAGTTCGGATAAAAGGTGGTATGCCTAGTCAAAATGAACTGCCTTCAGGTGTGAAGCTTAAACTGAAATCTGCGTTTTATAAAGCTTTAGGCGACTTCAGATCGGTATTCGTATATATGATAATCGGTGTTGCGATTGGAGCAGCAATCTACGGATATTTACCCACAGACCTTTTGGCGAAAGTAGCAGGTCGAGATAATCCGTTTGCAGTTATCATTGTGGCTTTAATCGGAATGCCTTTGTATATTCGAGTTGAAGCAGCGATCCCGATTGGATTGGCCTTATTACAAAAAGGCGCCAGTATGGGTGCAGTTATAGCTCTGATTATCAGTGGAGCTGGTATCGCGATTCCGGAATTGACCATGCTTGCAAGCATATTCAAGAAGAAAATCATAATAGCGTTTATTATTATCGTCTTTATTTCCGCTGTAGTATCCGGGTTGATTTTCAATATGCTTCCTGCTAACCTATAAGAAGTTATTAAAAAAATTATTAATTGGTGAGTGGGGATGATAATATGCGGATACGCCTTAAAAACCCAAGGTATCGACTATAAAGCAATCCATAGATTCGGATTTGTTGCTGTTAATAAGAAAAGAGTCCTGATCGATCAGGTTCTTAATGACGGCGACGTTATGCACGTATATCACAAAATGAATGGCGGATGAGTTTCTTCGGTTTACAGCCGCTCAGTAATAAATAATTGGAGAAATATATGAGTAATCAAATCGTGGAGATTTATAATTCTGTGCAGGAAATTGCCTGGCAGTTTGGTGGTAGGGGGATAAACGGCGAGTGCTGTGAGGACTTGTCTTTTATTGAGTTTATGGCCTTAAAAAGAATCCTTGAGCTTGATGAAATATCCGTTCAGGAAGTCGGAAATCAATTAAATATAACCAAAAGCGGTGCAACCAAGATAATCAATCGTTTGGAGCAAAAGGGCTATGTTACAAAAAAAACTTCCGCTGCAGACGGGCGGGTATGTTGCCTTCACGCAACAGATAATGGCGCCAAAATTATGAATAGGATCATTAATAAAAACATCTTGTTACTTGAAAAGATTCTTAATCAATTAGATTCGATCACTATCGCTGAAATTGAAGCGGCATTGAAAACTTTTAATAATTCAATACACAAAGAAACCGTTGCTTTGACTATTAGCGAGGAAAAAATGATTAAATCAGATAAATGCTGCTGTTGCGCCACACCAACTGAAGAAACCACAGCCGATTTTGGGGAGTATGTTTGTTATTGCAATAAAGTTACGGAAGAAGATATTAAAAACGCTATTTTAACAAAGGGAGCAACCACGGTTGACGAGGTCATAAGCCTTACCGGCGCTATGGTCAATAGCAACTGCGAGGTAAATAATCCTAAAGGGACTAGTTGCTACCCTGACATTGTAATCGTCTTCAATAAATACATTTAGGCTTAATATTCTAAATTTGCACAAATCCAGGGATGGTCCCTCATTCAAACAATTTTAAGTAGTTTTATACGGACGATCCATAGAGCACTATCAAGCGCATACTTGATGGCGCTCTTTTTAACATAGAGTTAACATTGAATTAACACTCGCTTTATCATCTGACTCTTGAAACATTATATAATTAGTTTGAAGAAATATCGTTTTATTAGAGGGAGATTACCGATGATTAAAGTTTTGTTTGTATGTGTGCATAACTCCGCAAGGAGCCAGATGGCGGAAGCATTTTTAAATGATTTGGGAAAAGGTGTTTTCACAGCTGAAAGCGCCGGTCTTGAGCCGGCGCCGCTAAATGAGCTTGTTGTAAAAGCTATGGGTGAAATCGGATATGATATTTCAGAGAATGAAACGAACTCGGTTTTTGACTTCTACAAAGAGGGTAGAAAGTATAACATGATTGTCAAGGTGTGTGATACGGACAATGGGCAAAAGTGTCCGATTTTCCCATTGACTCTTCGAGTCCTAAACTGGAATCTGCCGGATCCCAGCGAATTTATTGGTACTGATGAGGAAAAGCTTATTCAAATCAGAGCATTAAGGGATAAGATAAAAGACCTTGTTGCATCATTAATAAGCGAGTTCAAAGATTTAGCTACTAATACTGTAAAAAGAGAATACGAGGAGGATTTAGAATGAGTGACAATAAACCTAAAGTGGCCTTTATATGTGTCCATAATTCCTGCAGGAGCCAGATAGCCGAAGCACTTGGAAGGTATTTTGCATCTGATGTTTTTGAAAGCCATTCAGCTGGAACAGAAACAAAGCCCCAGATCAACCAAGATGCTATAAGACTGATGAAAGAAATATATGGAATTGATATGGAGAAGACACAGTATTCAAAGCTGATTACAGATATTCCTGAGGTTGATGTCGTGATAACCATGGGATGCAATGTGGAATGCCCCTGGCTGCCAAGCAAATATCGGGAGGATTGGGGCTTGGATGATCCCACCGGGAAAAGTGACGACGAATTTAGGAAAGTCATTCAAATCATAGAACAGAAAGTAAAAGAACTGAAATTAAAATTACAAGCCGAATGAATCTCGATAATTAATTAAAACGATTTCTCTAATTTTTCATAACTCTTAAACGGGGATTCTTTTCCTAAATTGTCTTCATAAAGAATTAAAATTGTCATAGTTATGGTATAATATGTAAAACCCAAGTAATATATAGGAATTTTATAAGGAGATCAATAAATGAGCATGAACGAAAGCATCTTTTCCATCATACCTTTTATATCTATTATAGCAATGATAGCGTTATATGGATTGGGGATTGCGGCATTGATTTATTTAATTAAAGCATTAAGAATATACATAAAGAAAAACAGCTAAAGCATCCTCAGTATTTCTTCGGCAACCTCCTCCGGAGTTTTTCCGTCTGTCTGTATGATCACAGCGGCCGCCTCTTTGTAGAGCGGCTCTCTTTTTTTATAGAGATCCAGGAACTTCTGTCGGCGCTCGTTTTCGTCATCGATATCCATAAAGGCGAAGGGCCTGTTATCGTCGCCGTTTACCCGCTCGAACAGCTTTTCGGGATCGGCATCCAGAAATATCGTATATTGGCGATGTAAGATCTGTCGGTTCAGATCATCCAGAATCACGCCGCCTCCGCAGGACACGATGAGGTTATCATTTCTGCTCGTAAAATCTTCGTATTTGCTGACCTTATCCAGAACCTTCTGCTCCCCGGTTACTTCGCCCGCCATGATATCTACAGCGCTAGTCACATGGCATAGCTTGTCCAGAAGCTCCGATTCTTTGTTGCGAAATTCGTGTTCGCCGAACTTGATAAACATCTTCCGGATCGGCATTCCCTCGGCCTTTTCGATCTCCTGATCCATGTCGACGAAGGACGCGCCGGTCTTCCTGCTCAGGATCTTTGAAACTGTCGTTTTCCCTGATCCCATATAGCCTATTAAAAATATGCGATTTGGCATTTCTCCCATTGTAATTTTCTCCCTGTTAAAGAAATAATGCTTATTTTAGCACCATTGACATAATAATAAACATTATAACGTAACTTTGCAGAGAATGCAGCGAAAGACTTTTAAATCCCAAAAAAAGTTGTAAATGAACAGGCCTTGGTATAAAATTGAAATTACACCGAAAGCTTAAAATATCAAAGGCTTTCGATTCAACGGAACGTTAATAAACTAATGAGGTGAATGAAATATGAAAGAACCAGTATTGATCGTAATGGCGGCCGGAATGGGCAGCAGATACGGCGGATTGAAGCAAATGGACCCTGTGGGTTCCGCAGGCGAGCTGATTATTGATTTTTCGCTGTACGACGCCGTTATGGCCGGATTTAAAAAAGTGATCTTCATTATTAAAAAGGAAATGGAAGAGGATTTCAGGGCGCTGATCGACAATCGGGCCGGAAGGTTTATCGAAGTAGACTACGCTTTCCAGGATATCAATGATCTTCCTGCAGGCTACTCAGTTCCCGAAGGCCGCGTAAAGCCATGGGGTACCAGCCATGCGGTATTGAGCTGCAGGGACAAGGTAAACGGACCCTTCGCCGTCATCAACGCAGACGATTATTACGGCGCGGGCGCGTTCCATTCCATGTTTGAATTTCTGGAACAGGCCCAGGACAGCGATAAGTACTGCTACAGCATGGTCGGATATCGGCTGGAAAACACACTGACGGAACACGGCCATGTGGCAAGGGGCGTATGTGAAATCACCGGGGACGGATATCTGAAAGGGATCACGGAACGCACAAAAATTATGTGGCGCAACGGAGAGATCCAGTTTACTGAAAATGAAGAGGATTGGGAATCCGTACCCCAAGGCACGACGGTTTCCATGAACTTCTGGGGCTTTACGCCAAGCATGATGAAAGAGATCCAGGAGCGTTTTCCTGCATTTCTTGACAAAGCGCTGGCCGAAAATCCTTTGAAGGGTGAATTCCTGCTTCCTTTAACAGTGGACCAGCTGCTCAAGGACAACAAAGCGACGATCAAAATATTGCCCTCAAAGGACAAATGGTTCGGAGTCACGTACAAAGAGGACCGGGAATCGGTGGTGAACGCCCTACAGTCTATGAAGGATAAAGGTCTGTACCCGGAGAAACTTTGGGATTGACAGATTGCAGAGATAGAATTACAGATTAACAGGAGACGACTAAACAATGAAATTTAAGAACGCGGTGATCTGTCACGATGATTTTACCTTTCGGACAGGGGGTTTTACGGTAAGCAACGGAATATTCGAATCCTTTGAAGAGGACGGGGACGGGATCGATCTCAACGGAAACTATGTGATCCCGGGGCTCATCGATGTCCATTTTCACGGGAATTCGGGAGAGGATTTTTCTGTAACGGATATTAAAGGTCTGACGAAGATCGCCGGATACCTGGCGAAAAACGGGATCACATCCTTTGCGCCGGCATCCATGACTTTACCGGAAGCGGCACTCCAAGCGGCTTATGAAAACGCGGTTCGTTTCCGGGATCTGCAGCCGCCGGGAACCGCCCGGATCCTCGGGATCAACATGGAAGGACCTTATTTTTCCCTTGAAAAAAAAGGAGCTCAGGCTGGGGAATATCTCATGCTGCCGGATCAGGCCATGTTCGAACGTTTATACAAAGCGTCCGACGGGATGCTGAAAATCGTGTGTGTTGCGCCGGAACTGCCGGCCGCCCTTGAATTCATCGAAAAGGCCAAAGACCGGTGCACCGTTTCCATCGCCCATACCGCGGCGGATTATGAAACGGCGAAGAGGGCCGTCGCCGCCGGAGTAACCCAGATAACTCATCTGTATAATGCAATGAGACCGTTCCTGCACAGAGAGCCGGGAGTGGTTGGCGCCGCCGCGGAATCGAAGCAAGTCTCGGCGGAACTGATCTGCGACGGGGTTCATATCCATGAAAGCGTCATCCGCGCCACATTTGCCATGTTTTCGGCAGAACGGATCATCCTGGTCAGCGACTCCCTGTCGTGCCTCGGCATGCCGGAAGGCGCCTACGAGTCGGGCGGGCAGAAGATCTATATGAAAAACGGCGCGGCTGTGCTGGAGGATGGCGTGACCTTCGCAGGTTCGACTACCAACCTGCTTCAGTGTATGAGAAACGCCATTTCCTTCGGGATCAAGCCGGAAGACGCGATCAGAGCTGCGACGATCAACCCTGCCAGGGCGCTGAAGGCGGATAAAAGGACCGGAAGCATCACGCCGGGAAAAGCGGCAGATTTCCTGGTCTGCGACAGGGAATTCAACATTAAGGAATGCTATATCGGCGGAGTGCCGATAGGAGAATAAGAGAATAGGCAATTTTTACAGAAGTAACCTTCGGAACTTAAGTAATAAGTTTCCGAGATTCTGTATAAATTGCCTATTCCCGTTTGCACTATGGATTATTCGTTAATAAGGTTATTACGCCACTTGAAAGAAATGATAATATTTCCTACAATGATTATAGCATATTACCAAAAACATGTCCCGCCTCTTATTATAGTGAAATTTCGACAAATTATGAACGTATTCGACGAACCGAATATTATGAGATGAGAATTACTCTGTACATTATCTTGAAAAATGGAGTATAATTCAGTCAATGGAAAAAATCCGATCCGAAACTACGGAAAACAAACGGAAAAGTTTAGAATTCATAGGAGAAAAAAGATGTATCAAATCGGTTTTGATGTTGGCGGCACGAACCTTAAGGTCGGGGCCGTTTCCGACAATATGGAAATCACAGCAAGCAGAAACGTTGCATTTCCCAAAGGGGAGACATATAAAAATATCGCTGCGCTTATGGCGGAACAGGTGATCGACCTTGCAAAGGAAATACATATTCCGGTCACGGAATTCAAATCGATCGGCATCGCGACGGCAGGTTCTATCGACGCTAGCGGCACCATCATACTGAATGCCCACAATCTCGGATTTCATAACGTTCCGATGATCGACGAAATGCACAGCCATTTTCCGGGGATCCCGGTTTACCTCGCCAATGACGCGGACGCCGCTGCGCTGGCCGAGTTGCATGCCGGAGCTTTCCGGGGGAAGAAAACGGCAGTGCTTCTGACGCTGGGTACCGGCGTCGGTGGAGGGATCATCATGGGCGGAAAAATGTTCAAGGGGGGTATGGGCCGCGGGAATGAACTTGGTCATATGACCATTCAGCAAGGCGGTCCGATCTGCACCTGCGGAAACAAGGGCTGCGTCGAAACCCTCTGTACGGCAACATGGCTCATCCAACAGGGACGAAAAGCCATTGTGGAATATCCGGTCAGCTTGATTTACGAAAAAGCCGAAGGCAACATGGACAACGTCACGGCGAAAATCGTTATGGACAGCGCAAAGGAAGGCGATCCCATCGCTATGGATATTTTCGATACCTATGTGGATTCACTCAGCTCCGCAATCAATTCCATTGTGGTACTCCTGGATCCCGAAGTCGTCGCTCTCGGCGGCGGAGTAAGCCTTGCGGGCGATTTTCTCTTTGAGCCGGTCAGAGAACTTGTGAAAAAGAAATCATTTTTCAAGGCTGCCCACGAGGTCGTACCGGCGCAGCTCGGCAATACGGCTGGAATCATCGGCGCTGCCATGCTTGCAAAAAACGAGGAATAAATGAAAGTATAAGGACGTACGCAGGAGACATACTAAGGTTACTTGAAAAGGAGAGTAACACTTATGATTTGGATGAAGAATGTTTTACCTGCGACCACGCAGCGCGTGGAAACTTATACCAACCCCGGCGTCAATGAAATGATCCGCACCGCGACCCTCGACAATCTGATGTGTCTGGAGGACGCCGATGAAGAGGAGCTTTCCAGACGGATCAACGCGCTGAATGCGGAGTGGGATACAGACCGGTTTATAGAAGCGAAAGCCGCCATGTGCGTGATGGGATGTTCCCTGTTCGGCATGGGGAAACATAAATTCTGGTCGTTTGTCAGTCTAGTCACAGCGACTTTTCTGCTGCAGCATGCCCTGTTGGGTTGGTGTCCGAGTGCGCCCATCATGCGTAAGATGGGGATCCGTACCGCGGAGGAAATCAGCCGGGAAAAGTTTGTCCTCAAGATGTTGAGAAAGGATTTTGCCCACGCGAAAGGAAATGACGCGGAAGAGCTTCTGAAAGCTGCCGAAAAGCAATAGATCCAAATGGTGTTGTAACAAATCCGTCGTCCCTTCAATATTATGTAAGTATCGAAGGGAGGTTTGTATAGTGAATTGTAGGAACCGAAATTGCTGCTTCGAAGATGTCAGGGGCATCATGGACAGAGACTGCCGTCATCCCGAGGAAGTCAGAGGCATCATGGATCACGACCACTGCCATCGTCATGAGGACGTCATGGGCATCATGGACAGAAACTGCGGCTGCCCCGGCGAAGTCAGAGGCATCATGGATCACGACCACTGCCGTCGAAGATAAAACTCTGAGCTTATATAGTTATCGCCGTTCAGACAAACCCTATAGATATTATGCGCCTATATTTCATATAGGCGCTTTTTTATATGCCGGAAGAAGCTGCGAAGGCACTTTTTCATTGCTATCGACGGTTGAAGATGCTATTTTAAAAATAGGAACCAGGAGGCGCAGCTTTTCGGCAGTAAGAGGAGGGTAATATGAGGGATCGATTTCTGAAGGAATGTAAAGACACTTCCAAGGCAATAACGTACCTGATTTTTTGCGTTGTACTGGCGACGGTGTTTTTTTTCCAGTATCGGGCTGACGTCAGATATGATCTGACCCAGTCACAAAAAGGAATTCTTTTCGAAGAATCCAAATGGGGAGGAACGAAAAACCATCTACTTGTCGAACCGACTCCCGATATGGGAAACTACGGATCGGAGAGCGCGGAAGTCCCGGAACAGGTCCGGCGGAATATGGCGTATCGTTTGTACCGGGATATGGTCAACAACCGATATGATACATACCGCTTCGGAATATTGACCCATAACAGCTTAAAATATGACGGCCGTCAGAAAGTCCTTGCCATTTTTGAAAAAATCACCGGGGAATCCTTCTACAAGGTCGACGCGGAGTATTATGTGATGGATCTCGATAAAGTCATGGCCGACCGTGATATGACGCAGAAGGAGGCCATGGACTATCTCAGAGAAGTATATTATAAGCAGCTAAAGAATGAATTCGTACCCAATCAGGAAACTACCCTGTTTTATGATTATGTGGAGTACATGCCGGTCAATGAGAGCCTGTCCTACGGCGAGTTCAAAAAAGAGATGGCAGAACTAAGGAAAGTGATCGGCGGGCATTCAGACGACTATACGAATTTTGCAAAGTACGGTTCGGTCCCGATCACCTATGAGGAAGCGCTGTCCCGTTATGAAACCTTCATTTATAAAGACGGAATTTCCGGCGCTTACGCCAGATTGTTCTGTGACGCCATGGGCGTGGCGGCAGGGATCCTTCCCGCTTTGATCGCATGGGAGCTCTTCCGGAGAGGGCTCCGGAGTAAAAAGCGTGAAGACAAAGAAATATGGATCCGCTTTTTCTCTATCACGGCCATGTCTCTTTTGCCGATCCTTATCCTTGCCGTCGTTGCGACCTTCGAATTATCATCCGGCGTTCGGCCCCTCGGATTATCCATTGACTACCTTGCGTTTATCGGCTATTCCCTGCTGTGGCTGCTTCCGACAACGGCCTTTTCCGCTGCGGTGGGATCGTTTTTTACTGTAGTCACAAAACGGTCCGTCGGCATATTCGTACAGCTCGTAATATGGTATTGGTCCGTATCGCTTTGGACAAGCAACGGATTTGAACCGGTGAAGTACGGCGCCAATATGTTTCTCAGGCACGGCGTCATCGGAGAGTATGATACCTACGCCGCCTCGCTGGGCGGAATTCTGATCAACAGGGTTGCTTATCTACTGGCAGCTCTCGCGCTGATCGCCGCAACATGGTATGTGGGGGAAAGACAATGGAACTGGCAGGAGAAGCCGCGAATCCGCCGGAAACGAGCTGTATACCGGTAAGATTTAATAATTCTTTCATTTATTTTTAATAATCTTTGAAGAAAATCTTTCGTTTCTTTCGTTATGATAATATAGGGGAACATAAAGAGCCCGCCGGATTCCGCCGGGCTTTTCGTATTCATAGCAGAAGTGGCGCAGCCACTAAAAGGGGTATTTGGGATGAGAATGAAACGAATCAACAATGAAATCATGAAATTTTTAGTTATCGCACTACTTGCTTTTCTGGTCGCTGCCGGATCACTGAGTCTGTTTGCGACGATCTATCCGTTGACAGCACTGATTCTGACGATCCACATGTGGACGTCGAACAACGGATGGAGAACCAAAACCACTATGACCATGATTTACCTTTCCATCATGGTCGTTCAGCTTATCTTCAATGTCCTTGTTGTCTTCTCGGGGGAAAATACAGGTTTCCTGCTTGAACTGAAAAGAATCGTCGCCGTCTGCATGATACTCGTGCCGTTCTTCGCCCTGTATATGAATTACTTATACGCAGTTCAAAAACGGTTCTTTCCGGCAGTACAGGACGCGTCTGCCGTTAGCTTCCAAATGATGAAAGAAGCATATTCCAGTGCGGGCACGTTAAAAACTGCCATCATAAAAAGCAAAGACACCCTAAATCCGGACAGCCTCGCGGAAATCGCACGGGATATCCCGCGGCACAGTTACACGAAATATTTGAATAAGAACACGCTTACGGAGGATTTCTTTCGGGAGTGCGAGAGCAGTCTGGAGGATGAGCATATCTATGTGGTGATTTCCAGCACCGGCAGCTCCAGCAGCGAGTTGATTTCACTCTTCACCCGGAAAGAGTATAATCACGTTTCCCTCAGCTTCGACCGGGACCTGAAAACCATATTGAGCTACAACGGAGGAGAAAACGTATATCCGCCCGGTCTCAACCGGGAGTACCTGGACTATTTTCACAGAAAAAAGGACGCGTCCATGCTGGTTTACAGCCTGGATGCGCCAAAGGCAAAAAAGCGGATGGTGCTTGAAAAAATCAGGGAGATCAACCGGAACGGCAGTGCGTATAATCTTGTCGGCCTGGTTACAAAGGTTTCCGTAAGACCGAATATCATGTTCTGCTCCCAGTTCGTCTACAGCATTCTCCGGTACGCCGGTCTCTGCTACTTTACGGAAAAGGCGGCTTGTGTCAGACCTTCGGATCTCATCGAACGGGATTATTACCGAAAGCTCAAATTCTGCTACGAAATCAAGTTCCGCGATATGGAAACAGGACATAAATTCCCGGCTTGATGCAGGATCATCAGAATCCTTCAGAAAATATATTGATTATCATAACTGAAGGAGTGATTTTGTAATGGCGATGAAAAATAAATTCAATGAACAATGCATCACATTAAGCCAGATGACCATGATTTTTAACGCAAGGATTTTTTGGAGAAGATTTACGACGTGGATCAGAGTATACATCATCAGCAGATATGCCGGAATAGGAACAGAGGAAGAGGCGTTCGGACGGTTATATATCGAAACTTCAGGTGTTGGCGATATGCTCCAGATCATTTTTGAACGCGAAGAGGCCCGCAGGGTATCCCAGCTTCTGAATCTGATTATCTTCACCTTAAGGGATCTCATTTCATCGCAGCTTGCGGGGAATATCGAGTCGGTAAATCAAAAAGTCAATAATTTATATAAAGGCATAGAAGAATTGTTGGTATTTCTGGCATTGATCAACCCATACATGAGCAGGTCCGAATGGGAAAGTGTCGGTAAAGAATATGCTAAAAACACAATTGAGGAAGCAAATTCGTTTGCATCGGGCGACTACGGCAAAGATATCGAGATATTTGGGCGGTTAACGGACCTTTCCAATAAAATGGGGACAATGTTCGCGCAGGCTCTTTACGATTATGTCATAGCGGGATCACCGGATGCTGGCGGCATGCCGAAGGGCGGCGACCGGCAATGCATCAGCGCCGAACAAATGAACGAAATATACAGCATCAGAATGTATTGGTTTGAACTTGTCACATGGGTAAGAGCATATATGATCAGCAGATACCGGGGGATCGGAAACGAAAACGCGGTCATGGCGCGATTAAGGCAAGCCTCCGCTGAATATATTGCTGCGCTGAGTAAGATCTTTCCTGATAAAATGGATCCGTATCTGCAGTTGTTGAACATTTACATCGATCTGATCAGCCAACTGATCACTGTACAATTGGAAAACAATACTGAAGAAGTAAATCGGATCACGCTGAGCTTGTATGAGAACGCAAGACAAAGGGCCGCTTATCTCGAAAAGGTCAATCCATACTGGGATATGAACGAATGGAGAAGAAGATTATACAATAATCTCCGCAGTACCATCGATGAATCCACAACACTCCTGACTGCGGATTATGCCCGAAACCTTGATATCTTCAGCACCGTGCTGGATCAGGCCGAAAGTGCGAGCGGGTATTTCGCCCGCGGGATTTTCAGCTATATAAACAGCAGGCAAAAAGCCACCGGCATCTATTACGCTTAACATAAAGAATCCGTGAATTGAAAAGGCGTCCTTTCTTAAGGATGTCTTTTTTCTATGCGTCAATATCTTCCCGCTGCATATTCCTCCGTAATAATGGAAAAAATAACCCCGATCATATCATGTCCGATACCGACGAAAGGAGGATGAGATGAAAGCAATCGTATATGACGGGATAAAAAGCGTCAAGGTGAAAACAGTGGACGATCCGACGATCATGCTGGACGACGATATCATCGTAAAGGTTACTTCAACGGCGATCTGCGGATCGGATCTGCATCTTTACCACGGAGTCGTTCCCAATGTGCCTCACGGTTTTGTCCTGGGTCATGAAACCATGGGCATTGTGGAGGAAGCCGGCAAGGGAGTCAATAAACTAAAAAAAGGAGACCGGGTCATCGTCCCGTTTCCCGTTGCCTGCGGCCACTGCTGGTACTGCGAGCACGACCTCTGGAGCCAGTGCGACAATTCCAACCCAAACGGGGAATCAGGGGCGCTTTTCGGCTACGGGAAAACATTCGGCGGTTATAACGGAGGTCAGGCGGAATACATCCGGGTACCCTATGCAAACATAGGACCGACGCCGGTGCCTGAGGAGCTGACCGACGAACAGGTGCTTTTTCTGACGGACATCCTGCCGACCTCCTACTGGGGTGTGGAAAACGGCTGTGTCAGGAGGGATGATACCGTCGTCGTGCTGGGCTGCGGGCCGGTCGGTCTGCTGACCATGAAATGGGCCGCCTTCAAGGGTGTGAAGAGGATCATCGGGGTGGACTGGGTCAACTATCGGCTGGAGCATGCCCGAAAATATCCGGGAGTCGAAACCGTGAATCTGGTCGACCACGAAGACACAGGAGAATATATAAAGGAAATAACCGGCGGCGGTGCGGACGTCGTTATCGACTGCGTCGGTCTCGACGGCAAGAAGTCCGCCATCGAAGCGCTGGAAACCACGTTGAAGCTTCAGGCGGGTTCCAAATCAGCCATTGAGATCGCCACCCAGGCGGTAAGAAAGGGCGGCACCGTTTCCATGGTTGGCGTCTATGGAGGAAGATACAACAACTTCCCGCTGGGAGATTTTTTCGCAAGGAATATCACTCTGAAAATGGGACAGTGCCCTGCCCATTCCTACGTGAAACCCATTTTGGAGCTGATCCGGAGCGGAAAGTTTGACGCCACCGATATCATTACCCATAGGCTGTCCCTCGATCAGGGTGAACACGCTTATGACATCTTTGACAAGAAAGATGATTACTGCATCAAGGTAGTATTAAAGCCTTAATCCAAATAGATCAACAAAAAGGAGAAACAGAATGAAAAGACAGGAAACAATGGACGGAAACCAGGCGGCGGCGTACGCGGCTTATTCCATGACGGAAGTAGCTTCCATCTTTCCGATCACACCGTCGACCGCCATGGCGGAAGGAGTTGACGAATGGTCGGCAGGAGGGATGAAAAATATCTTCGGACAGCCGGTCAAGGTTGCGGAAATGCAGTCGGAGGCCGGAGCGGCAGCCGCCATGCGCGGCGCGCTTCAGTCGGGAGCGCTGGCGTCCACTTATACCGCATCTCAGGGTCTTCTCTTGATGATACCAAGCCTTTATAAAATGGCCGGGGAACTTCTGCCGGGCGTGATCCATGTTACGGCAAGGGCCATCGCGACACATGCGCTGTCCATTTACGGGGACCATCAGGACGTCATGGCTTGCCGACAGACCGGGGCCGCCCTTCTGGCGTCCGGCAGCGTGCAGGAGGTAATGGACATGGGCGTCATCGCCCATCTGTCCGCAACAAAGTCTAGAATACCCTTTATCCATTTCTTCGACGGGTTCCGGACCTCCCACGAATACCAGAAGATCGAAGTGATCTCCTACGAGGACATCAACAAGATGGCCGATTTCGAAGCCATCGAAGCGTTCCGCAATCGGTCGCTGAACCCGCAGCGCCCCGTCGCCCGGGGTACGACGCAGAACCCGGACATTTATTTCCAGCAGCGGGAAAGCACGAACCTGTTCTATGACACAGTGCCGGATATCGTACAAGGCAATATGGACAAACTCAATGAGCTGACCGGACGGAGCTACCGCCTCTTTGACTATTACGGTCCGGATGACGCGGAATATGTGATCATCGCCATGGGCTCAGTCTGTGATACCATCCATGAGACCATCGACTTTCTGACGAGAAAAGGCGAAAAGGTTGGTCTGATCAAGGTCCGCCTGTACCGCCCGTTTTCGGAAAGGCATCTGATCCAGGCACTGCCGAAGACGGTCAAACGGATCGCGGTGCTTGACCGGACCAAGGAATCCGGCGCTCCGGCGGAACCGCTCTATCTTGACGTTGTAAAAGCGCTGAAATGTAATCATGACTATATCAGAACCTTCGATCCCGGCGACAATGAAAGCACCGACTTTGAATCGGTTCTTATCATAGGTGGAAGATACGGCCTGTCATCGAAGGATACCCGGCCGTCCCAGATCATCGCCATATATGACAATCTGAAGGAAGAACACCCGAAGGACGGGTTCACCGTCGGCATTGTGGATGACGTGACCAATACGTCCCTGACTGAGGGGGGTATCGTCAATACGGTTCCCGCAGGCACGGTCAGCTGCAAGATCTATGGACTCGGTTCCGACGGTACGGTAGGAGCCAACAAGGCTGCCGCCAAAATTATCGGGGACAACACAGATCTGAAGGTTCAGGCATATTTCTCCTATGACAGCAAGAAATCCGGCGGTACCACCGTCTCGCACCTCCGGTTCGGGGAGCACCCGATTCGCTCTCCTTATCTGGTTTACAATGCGGACTATATCGCCTGTCACAATCAATCGTTTCTCTATCAATACGACCTGCTGAAGGGCTTGAAGGAGAACGGAACCTTTGTTCTGAACTGCACCTGGGCGCCGGAGGAACTGGAAGAACGGATCCCGGCGTGCATCCGAAAATATCTCGCGAAAAACAATATCAATTTTTATATCATCGACGCCTTGAAGATCGCCGCAGGGTTGGGACTCGGCAACCGGATCAACATGGTCATGCAGGCGGTATTCTTCCAGCTTGCCGGGATCATCCCGGTGGAAGAGGCGCTGGGATATCTGAAGAAATCCATCGAAAAGATGTACGGCAAGAAAGGGGAGGACATTGTAAAGAAAAACACCGACGCAGTGGATCATGCCATTGCGGCGTTACAAAAGATCGATATACCGGAATCCTGGAAGAATGCCGAAGACGGTCACGAATCGGAAGAAAAGGAAGAGCCGGATTTTGTGAAACGGCTCCAGCGTCCGATGGCGCGGCATGAAGGGGATGAACTGCCGGTCAGCGCTTTTTCCGGTATGGAGGACGGGACCTATCCGCTAGGCACGACGGCTTATGAAAAGCGCGGCATCGCGCCCATGATCCCGGAATGGCAGATCGACAAATGCATCCAATGCAACCGGTGCGCCTATATCTGCCCCCACGCCACCATCCGTCCGTTCCTGCTGAGTGAGGAGGAAAACGCAAGGAAGCCGGATACCTTCAAGACAAAGGATGCCACGGGCAAAGGCCTGGGCCATCTGCAGTACCGGATCCAGGTATCTCCGCTTGACTGTACCGGCTGCTCAAACTGCGCCGACATCTGTCCGGCAAAGGGAAAAGCGCTGATCATGAAACCCGCCGATCAGGAAATCGCTATGGAGTCGGAGAATTGGGAATTTGCAATGACCGTCACCGACAAAAGTGAGCTTGTAGATACAAAGACCGTCATCGGCAGTCAGTTTGCGAGACCGTTGCTTGAGTTCAACGGAGCCTGCCCGGGCTGCGGGGAGACGCCGTATATCCGGCTTTTGACACAGCTTTTCGGCAGAAGAATGATCATTTCCAACGCCACTGGCTGTTCCTCCATCTGGGGGGCATACGCTCCTTCCATCGCCTATACCACTGATGAAGAGGGGCGGGGGCCGGCGTGGATCAATCCGCTGTTCGAGGACGCGGCTGAATTCGGCTACGGACTGGCATTGGGATCCGGCCAGGTAAGGCGAAAGCTGGCTGAACTGATGCAACAGGCAATGGAAACGGATATTTCCGTCTATCTCAAGGAAAGCTTCCAGGCATGGATCGAGCATATGAATGAAGGCGAAGCCTCCGAAGCGGCTGCGAAAACCATTTTGGGATGCGAGCATGAGATGGAAATGAATTCCCTAACCTATGAAATTCTGAAGCTGAGAGATTATCTGGTGAAGCCTTCGGTCTGGTCCTTCGGCGGCGACGGCTGGGCCTACGACATCGGATACGGCGGACTGGATCACGTGATCGCCATGGACGACGATATCAACCTGTTCGTCATGGATACGGAGATATACTCCAATACAGGCGGGCAGGCCTCAAAATCCACGAATACAGGCGCCGTGGCAAAGCTGGCGGCTGCGGGGAAAAGCACAAAGAAGAAAGACCTGGGCCTGATGGCCATGACCTATGGCAATGTATATGTAGCGCAGATCGCCATGGGAGCGGATCTGAATCAGACCATCAAAGCCATCGCGGAGGCGGAACGATACCAGGGGCCGTCCCTGATCATCGCATATTCCCCGTGTGTGAGCCATGGGATCAAAACAGGAATGGGGACCAGTCTGGCGGAAGAAAAGAAAGCCGTGGAATGCGGCTACTGGCAGCTGTATCGGTATAACCCGGATCTCAGGAAAGAAGGAAAAAATCCGCTGATCATCGATTCCAAAGAACCGACGGCGGATTACAAGGAATTCCTGCAGGGCGAGATCCGCTACTCCCAGCTGAAAAACGTATATCCCGAGAGGGCACAGCAGCTCTTCGATGTAAGCGAACACGATGCGTCTGTCAGAAATCAAAGAAGAAAACTCCTTTCAGAGCAGGAAATCTTTTAACGGTCTTCATCGGATTGTACCGGCTGAAAAAGTATTTTCTAAGAAAACCGTGAAACATATTACCGAGTTTGATGCGTAGCATCTGAAACGAGGCGGTTTTCGTGAGAATACTTTTCAGCCAATGGGTAGTTCTACGGTGAAGGTCGTTCCCTGCCCTGGCGCGCTCTGGACCCGGATCCGGCCCCGGCTAAGGTCAACGATACGCTTGACCAGGCACAGTCCGAGTCCGTTACCGTCGGTATAGCCGGAATGGTCCGCCTGATAAAACTTATCAAAGATATGGCTTCGGACTTCCGGATCCATGCCGATCCCGGTGTCCGAGACGATCACCGTCACTGACTCGCTGTTTTCCGAGAGCGCGATCGAGACATCCCCGTTTCTGGGGGTGAACTTGATCGCGTTGTTTATGATATTAAGCCAGATCTGCATGAGCAGCTCCTCATTCCCGTAATAAACGGCATGCTCCAGATCGACGTTCATATTGATGCCTTTGCTTTCCCATAAAGGCTCCAGGAGCAGTATCGACTGACGGATCTGTTCATCCAGGCGGAACTCGGTTTTTTCCGTTACGATTTCTCTATTCTCCAGATTGGAGATCATCAGGACATTTCTGGAAAGCTTCGTGAGCTGCTTGGTGCTTTCTATGATCTTCTGCGCGTATTCCCGAATCTCGGACGGATCCATATCGGGATTCTGAAGGATCGTGGCATATCCTTCGATGGAGGCCAGCGGCGTTTTAAACTCATGGGAAACAGAGGTCACAAAATCACTTCTCAATGTTTCGATATGCCCCAGTTCCTGAATCATGGAATTGAAGTTGGCGCACATATCCGACAGCTCACCGACTTTTCCCTTGTATTTCATCTGAACGTCAAAATCGCCTTTGGCCACTTGTGTCATAGCACGACTCATTACCGCAACGGGTCCGAAGAAATGTTTGCCGGCCCAGAAGCTGAGCGTCATTGCAAGCACGATGCTGAGCAGCATGAACAGGAACAGCGGGGGATCGAACAAAGCCAGCTGCAGAGTCACAGGAAAACGGATCTGATACAGAAGGTAATATAAAACAAGCAGAACGGTATAACTGATGAATATGATAAAAAATATGAATGCCGCAAACGCGACCCATAGGCTCGAATGGCTAAGCCGGTTGGTCCTTTTCATACGCTTTTCACCGCCTTGTAGCCGAGACCTCTTACGGTTATGATCTCGAAGTCGCCGCAAGATTTAAACCGCTCCCGCAGATGATTGATATGCACATCCACCGTTCTCTCGTCCGATTCCGAATCCAGTCCCCAGATTTCATCCATGAGCTGCTGACGGGTAAAGATCTTATTCGGGTTTGCGATCAGCTTGTAAAGCAGGCTGAATTCCTTCAGCGGGAGGACGATGATACTGTCGCCGCAGACAGCAGTCAGAGAATCCAGATCGAGGGTCGTGCCGCCGCAGGTGATTTTTCGCTCATTGACGATGCGGGCGCGCCTCAGCAGCGCTCCGATCCTTAAGATCATTTCGTCCCAATTGACCGGCTTTACCATATAATCATCGGTCCCTAAAAGAAATCCCTTTTTCTTGTCATGAAAGCTTTCTTTTGCCGTGACCATCAGGATCGGCATGTTGTATCCATGGTCCCTCAGCGTGCGTGTCAGTTCGTATCTGTCCATTCCCGGCATCATGATATCCGTGATCAGTAGATCGATATACTCCTTATCGAGAACATCAAGCGCGGCCTGTCCGTTACAGGCGATAAAGGGATTATAATGATTCATTTTAAGGATCGTGCTGTAAATACTGCTCAACTTCGGATCGTCCTCAACAACAAGAATATTGAACATGATTCTCCTCCTGTTTTGACTCCTCAAGCCGCGGGCCGTCTTCTTCCAAGTTTCGCTGTCATTCTATAATGAAAATATTAACTGAATATTAATTAAATCTCAGACTTTTTTAATCTTTGTTTAATACTTGCATTATATCATGTTTCCAAGAAAGAAATGGAAATTAGTTCCGTTGGATCCGGGTGTGTATATGGAAAGGAAAATTAAAAGGGGGATATTATGATAGAAGTAAAGAAATTGATGGAACGAAAAAAAATACTCATCGTTTCCATCGCATTGATCGGAGCGCTGCTGCTTGCGCTGAACGCGTTCGCGGGAAACAAACAGCCTCAGGAAAGCCAGACCTCGGATACGGTAGCCGTCGAAGTGAGCAAAGTTGAATATTCCGATTCACAGGGAAGCCTGACTTATAAAGCAAACCTTGAACCGGCGGAAGAAGCCGCCGTCAGCAGCAAGGTCACGGGACAGGTGACCGGAGTCCTGTTTGAGAACGGGGACCAGGTGGTGCAGGGGCAGCCGCTGGCCTGTCTGGATGACGAGGATCTGCAGAATCAGCTGAAAAGCGCGAAATTGGATCTGAACAAGCTTCAGCTGGCGCTCGATTCCGCAAAGAGGGATTACGGCAACGCTAAAGAGCTGTACGCGCAGGGCGCCTGCTCCAGGATGGACTATGAGAATGCGGAACAGGCGTATAAGACGATGCAGGCAAATGTGGAGCTGCGAAAGGTCGATATCTCTACGATCGGCAACGCCCTGGAGGATTGTGTGATCAAAGCTCCCATCAGCGGCGAAGTCGGTGAGAGAAACCTCAACGTCGGGGAATACGTCAGTCCGGGCACAGTCATTGCGACAGTAAGAAATAACGGAACGATCAAAGCCGCGATCCAGCTGATGCAGGAAGATCTTGAAAAAGTCGCCGTCGGACAGGAAGTGTCTCTGAGACTCAGCCGCAGCGATGATACAACATATAAAGGGACCGTCAAAACCATAGCGTCCTCCGCGAACAGCCAGACAAGAGTATTCGACTGTCTCGTTGAATTCAATAATACAAATGGGGCGCTCAATTCAGGCACTTTCGGTCTTGTTGAAATACCGGACCCTGTCAAACGGCAGGTCATGACGGTACCGATCGAAGCGCTGACCGGAAGCGAGGGGGATTATTCGGTATTTGTCATGAAAGACGACACGGCGCGCAGGGTTTCCGTGGAAATCGGAGAAATCAATGGCGAAACGGTTGAAATCGCTTCCGGATTGAAGGAAGGCGACAGGATCATAACAACGAATCTAAACTCTCTTCAGGACGGCGATAAAGTCGCAGTGAGCGGAGAGGGGGTATAATCTTGTTTTTGACGGATATCAGTTTAAAACGGCCCGTTTTCGCTGTCGTAGTGATCATTGCGCTGCTGGCAGTCGGGTTCTCCGCCCTTTTCAGCCTGAATCTCAACGATATGCCGGAAACCAATATCCCATACGCCATGGTACAGATCAACCTACCGGGAGCTTCGCCCGAGCAGATGGAATCCAAAGTCACAAAGCAGGTTGAAGAGGCGGTGGGCCAGATCTCCGGGGCGAAACACACCACGAGTTATGTGGGGGAAAGCTATTCGGTGACGATTGTGGAATTCGACGGATCCAAATCTTCCAATGAGGCGTCTCAAGACGTCAGAGCGAAAATAAACGGCATCCGCGCCAGCCTCCCCCAGGATATAGAGGAACCGGTCATATCAAAATTTGAGATGAACGACGCGCCGGTATTGTCTCTGGCAGTTACGGGCAAGTTGAGCCAGGCTGAGCTGTCGGATCTGGTCAACGATACCATCGTACCCGGGATAAACACCGTCAGCGGCGTGGGCTCTGTCAAGGTTTACGGAGCGTCTGAGAGGGAGATCCAGATCAAGGTGGACAAGGACAGACTTGCCGCTTTGAATATAACCATCGACCAGGTGACTGGCGCGCTCGGCAGCGATAATATCGATATACCGAGCGGAAAGGTCACCGGTGGATCAAGGGAGGTTGCGCTCCGCACCTACAGTAGTATCAGCAGAGTGGAGGATTTCAACAATATTATCGTAGCCACGATTGATGGCACGGAAATCCGGCTGGGCGACGTAGCCGAGGTCGTGGATGGGCAGAAAGAACAGTACAGTTTGTCCGATTTCAACGGAAAACAGTGTATCGGGATCGACATCGTCAAGCAGTCCGGCACCAACACGGTAGAAGTCACCGACGACGTCAAAGCGAAAATCGCGACCCTCGGGAAATCGCTGCCCGAAGGCGTCAAGACCGAAGTCGTCAGCGATAATTCCAAGTCGATTCGCGATTCGGTGGACGGCGTGAAAAAAACCATGATAGAGGGCTGTGCGCTGGCTGTGCTCATTATATTCCTGTTCCTGCGCACACTGGGCAGCACCGTCGTCAGCGCCATTTCCCTGCCGACGTCCATCATCACCACTTTCGCAGCTATGAAGTTCATGGGATTTACTTTGAACATGATGACGCTGATGGGGCTGTCGCTGTCCGTCGGACTACTGGTTGACGACGCCATCGTCGTGATCGAAAATATCGTACGGCATCTGAGGATGGGAAAGATGCCGCTTCAGGCGGCGAAAGAGGCAACCAAAGAAATCAGCTTGGCAGTCCTGGCTACGACACTGACCATAGTGGCTGTCTTCATTCCTATGGCGGCTATGCCGGGAATGATGGGAACGTTCTTCAAAGAGTTCGGCCTGACGGTAGCCTTCGCAGTCATGATTTCCCTGTTCGTGTCATTTACCCTGGTTCCGCTGATGGCCTCCAGGTATGTAAGAGACGAGGAGAACCGGGAACCGAGAACTTTGGTCGGAAGATTCCTGGAATGGTTCAACCATCAGTTCGAGACGCTGGCGGTATTCTATAACCGGATGCTGGTATTGGCGCTAAAACATCGGATCAAGACGGTCCTGCTTGCCGCAGCCGTCTTCCTATCGAGCCTGGTGCTGGTACCCCTGATGGGAATGAATTTTCTGCCGCCGGAAGACAACGGCACGATCAATATCGACGCGTCGTTGGATTCCGGCCTGTCCCTGGATGCGGCCGAAAAGAAAGCAGTGCAGATCGGGAAAATCGTGCAAAAGCATCCGGACGTCACATCGGTATATTCGACGATCCAACGCGACGGTATCAACTTTTATATCAACCTGACGGATAAAAAAGACCGGAGACAAAGCTGTGATGAGATCGCTGCGGAAATGCGGACCGAGATCCGGCAGATCCCCGGATTGGAACTCAATGTAGTCGGAAGCAGGAGCATGAACCAGGATAACGGGAAACGCTACTCTCTGCATATACAAGGAAATGATTTTGATCAGCTTCTGGAGTATAGTCAACAAGCCCGACAATTACTGGCAGAAATACCCGGGACTGTGGATACGGGCATCAGTTATAAAGCCGGCAAACCGGAGACAAGGATCGTAGTGGACCGGGACGCAGCTGCCGATCTTGGCGTCGCGCCCGCCAGTGCGGCCGTCGCTTTGAATACGCTGTTCAACGGAACGACAGTGGGACAGTATGAAGACCAGGGGGACCGCATCGACGTCACCGTCAGCGTGGAAAACAACCAAAATGCCGGTCTGGACAGCGTAGACGGCATCTACCTGACAAGCCGGACCACCGGCGGGATGGTGCCCATCGAACAGCTGACCAAAAAGGAATATGCCACCGCATCCTCGAAGATCGAACGTTATGACAAAAGCAGGGACGTTCAGGTCCAGACAAATTTCATCGGCATTTCTTCTTCTGAATTGAACGATATGTTTATGAAGAAGTTGAACGAGGAACTGCCGCCGCCCGAGGGGATCACAATAAACATGGGAGGAGACGATCAGGAAACACAGGATACCATGGCTGACCTGATTCGGGTAATGGTACTTGGAGTCCTTTTCATCTTCCTGATCCTGGCCGCCCAATTTGAAAGCTGGATCGACCCGCTTGCGATCATGTTCTCCCTGCCTCTGGCAGTCATCGGCGCCATGATGTCTCTGTTTATAACCGGTTCCGGCCTCAGTGTGGTCGGCTTGATCGGAATCATCTTCCTGATGGGTCTGGTGACCAAAAATGCGATCCTGATCATTGACTTCATCAAGAAGAGGCGCAGGGAAGGACTTGAACGGAAAGCGGCGATCCTTGAGGCGGGACTGATCCGCATGAGGCCGATCATGATGACGACCCTTGCCATGATACTGGGTATGCTGCCATCCGCAATGGATTCCGGCTCCGGCGCCGAACTGAGACAGCCTCTGGCAATCGCTATTATCGGCGGGCTTATTTCTTCAACCATGCTGACCTTGGTGGTCGTGCCGGTCATCTATACCATGCTGGACGATTTAAAAGGGAAGCTGAAGGCCGGCGTATTGGTTTCGAAAATAGCAGGAGTCTTTTCAAAAAAACTGAAAGTGACCTCGTAACCATAAAATGAAAAAGTGTTTTCTAAGAAAACCGTGAAACCTATTACCGAGTATGATGCGAAGCATCTGAAACGAGGCGGTTTTCGTGAAAACACTTTTTTGTTATTTATTTGTGGTTCTCGTCAACATATTCCTTTGCGTTCATGACTTGGAGCTCGTCGGGGATATTTACTCCGGAAATATCTTTCAGGTCCTCTGTGCTGGCCCATGCGGCGGTAGCGTGGTTTTCCACCGGAGTTTGCATATGAAATTCCTTGTACTTGTTCTCGGCCAATTTCCTTACCTCCCCTCTGGATTTTTCATCCATAATTTCAAATTTTTCAACGGTTTAAACTGTTTTTGATGGAAGATAGTTTGCCCGGAATGAGTCCCATTCATAAGAAAAAAATTTTGAATAAATAAAAAACGTCTGCTCATAATAATAACGGAGGTGATAGTAATGGACAACAGAAACAACTTCGATAATCTAGACAATTCTCAAAACAGAGACCTGCGCAACGCTCAGGACAATAACAGAGATCTGCGCAACGCACAGGACAACAACAGAGATTTGCGCAACACTCAGGACAATAGAGACCTGCGTAATTCTCAGGACAACAACAGGGACCTGCGCAATACACAGAACAAGGATCTGCGCAATTCCAGCAACAATGATTTGAGAAACAGCAGCAGGAATGATAATAATCGGTAAAACGCAATTCCGATAATTATTATTCACTCAAAAAAACTTGAGGTAGTGTAAACTACTTCTTGTTTTTTTTATATCTACTCCAAATACAAGCATAATAAGCATAAAGAATTTTAAAAGGAAATAATAAGGATGATATTGATAAAAAACGGCAGGGTATTAACAATGGCAGGGGAGACCCATGATCCGGGCAGTCTGCTGATCAAAGACGGAAAAATTTTCAAGGTAGAAAAGGAGATCGAAGTCGATCAGAGTGAATTGACGGAGATCATAGACGCATCGGACTGCTGGGTCATGCCGGGCCTTATTGAATCCCACTGCCATATTGGGATCACCGAGGAGAAAAAGGGTCTTGAAGGCGACGACTGCAATGAAATGAAGGATCCGATCACTCCGTATATCCGGGGCCTGGATGCGATCAATCCAATGGATTCCGCTTTCCACAACGCTATAAGCTCGGGGATCACATCCATGATGATCGGTCCTGGCAGTTCCAACGTTGTCGGGGGGCAATGGTCATTTATCAAAGCAGACGGCCGATGCATCGACGATATGGTGGTTCTGTCTCCTGCTGCGATGAAAGTAGCTTTCGGAGAAAATCCCAAGAGTAATTACAACGAACTGGGAATGATCCCTACCACCCGGATGACAATAGCGGCTATGCTTCGGGAAGAACTGTTCAACGCGAGGCAGTATCTGAAGAATAAAGAAGATGCCGAGAAAAGCGGCGAGAAAGTCGAGGTGGATTTCAAAGCAGAGTGCTGGGTCCCTGTATTAAAGAAGCAAATTCCGCTGAAAGCCCATGTTCATAGGGCGGACGATATTCTTTCCGCGATACGGATCGCCAAAGAGTTTGATCTGGACATGACGCTGGATCACTGCACGGAGGGGCACCTTATCGCTAATGAGATCAAGGCATCCGGGTTTCCGGCGATCATCGGACCGACATTAGCGTCGCGAAACAAGATCGAGGTCCAGAACATGGACTTCAAGACGGCAGGAATACTGCACAAGCAAGGGGTTAAGGTAGCCGTCTGTACGGACCATCCTGTTTCCAGGATCCAATACCTGCCCATATGCGCGGGCTTTGCGGCAAAGGAAGGTTTGGGGATCGAAGAGGGTTTGAAAGCATTAACGATCAATCCGGCGGAAATTTGCAAGGTCTCCCACCGCGTCGGCAGCCTCGAGATCGGAAAAGACGCCGATATTGCTATTTTTTCAGGGAATCCTATGGAGGTTTTTACGAAGTGCCTATTTACGATAATCGATGGAGAAGTCATCTACCGTGCGGAGGAACAGAGCATCAGCAATGAGAAAAGGAAAGAAAGCAAGGACCAAAATAAATGAAGAATCGACTGTGGCGGTTGCCACAGTCGATTCTTTTATGCCGGGAATATTCTTTATGAAAAACTCGGCGGCCTTACGTTGGTGTTTTTCATCATAGCATCGCTGCCTGACGGGGTGGACAGGTTGAAATATAACGTGGAATCCTTTGTCACGCCGAAGTCTTTATTGGAGCCCGTATCCTGGATCTTGTTGAAGGCTTCACGGAACAGAGCGTTGTGAGCTTCCTCACGGTTGAGCAGAAAGTCGATGGTCTCTTTGACCGATTTGTCGTTGATCTGCCTGTACAGATACTCATAAACGACCTTGGCCCGCTGCTCAGAGGCGATATTGGACAAAAGATCTGCGCAGAGATCCCCGGTAACGGTCACATAGTCCGCGGTCCAGGGGTGGCCGGAGGAATTGATCAGGAACGGAGTCAGGCCGGAAAGTACGTTGGATTCGATCTCGCCGACTCCTACCTTTTCGTAGTCGACTTGATGACCATTCAGCAGGTTGATCGTCTGAGCCACCATTTCCATATGGGACAATTCCTCCGCACCGATATCAAGAAACATATCTTTGATTTCCGGGTCGGCAACCCGAAAGCTTTGGGAGATGTACTGCATGGCTGCCTTTAGTTCGCCGTTACCTCCGCCAAGCTGCTCCTGCATCAGCACCGCGTACTGGGGATTGATTTTGTCTATCTTCACCGGATTCAGCAATTGTTTTTCGTGTCGAAACATAATATTCCTCCTTGGTTTTATTCTTTTCTTTAGTATGTACGGAAACGTCATGTTGTATGTTCGTTAAGAACAATAGAAAAATACACGGATATCAATATCCGTGTACACAACATATTATATATACATAAAACAAAAAGGAGAGATCGCAGGATGGTTTCCAAGTATCAGGAGCCGGTCATTCCATACGGATATATGAATCTGGTGAAAAGCATGAGGAATCTTATGGCGCAGATGGCATACCTTACCAGGATATATTTTGCATCGATATACTCCGGGTTTGGCAATGCGGAAGCCGTCGCCAAAAAATTATACAGTTTGCCCAACCGATTCCAGGAGAAAGCGGAATTGATCTTCGGCGCGCCCTTAAGCGAAGAGTTTCTAAACCTGTTATCGCTTCACGTTACTTATATTCAGGGACTGGCAAACGCATTAGCCGGCGGAAACCAGGACGCCGCGAATTACTTTACGCAGCTCCTGTATAAAAATGCAGACGCGATCGCGTCCCAGTTTGCAAAAATGAACCCGTTTTGGGATGAAATGCAATGGAAAACGCTGCTTTACAATTATGTCAATCTGGTCATTCAAGATGCGGTAGCTCTGGGCTCCCATGATTTTGAGAAAGAGCTGGATATCTTTGAAAGAATGCTGCTGGCCGCCCTGGCTATGGGAGATTATCAGGCGGACGGTTTTTATCAGTATATGACGGCCGGTAAAGCGCAGCTGCTTAATGGAAAATGCTGATCCTCAGTACTGCTGCATGGTCAGCATGGAAAACCACTGAGACATATCGTCCTCTTCGGCGTCGTATACCACATTACCGTCGATGACGGTCATGGCCGAATGCAGCTTTTTAAATTCGGACAAGGTCCTGCAGTCGAGAGGGTTTTCGTCAAAGATGACAAAGTCCGCGTGCTTGCCCTTTTCAATGGATCCGAATTCACTGCTTATGCCCAGCTGCAGCGCCGCGTTAACCGTCAGCATGTCGACAGCCTCTTCCACACTTTTCGCGTTTTCGATGCAGAGCCAGTCGTTGTCCGGCTGCAGAGTGCAGGCCGATTCCGTAATATCCAGATGGTAGCAATTGTCTTTTAATTCCTGCGGATCGGAAACTTCATCATGTGCAAGCACCAAGGCGTTCTTTTTGTATCCAGCCGACCTTACCGAGCTCAGGGCATCCATCGCCGCGTCAACCGCGTCTTCCCCCAGTGCGTCGATATGAACGTCAAACCCTTTATCGCCAGCCTCAACACAGAGCTCGCTCAATACCTCGTCGGTAATGGAAAGGTTTTCTTCGTCGCCTTCCAGGATGAGCTTGAGAGTTTTAAAATTTATATATCCGTCCAGTTCTGCGCAATTCGTCCTGAGTTGAGAAAGTCTGTGCATTACGCCCTTCGGATTGACGTCCCGGATGATTAGCAGGGATCCAAAGAATCTTTGCTTGAGCATTTCCTCCTGATAAAGATGGATCAGGAAGCTCTGATAATGAGAAGCGAAGAGATCGGGAGCCCCGCAGTCGAAAACAGAGGTAAAGCCCCTGTCACAGTATTTGCCCATGATTTCGGGTACGGCTTCAGGGATGGTCTCGGTATTGATCGGCTCAAGAACTCCGAGGATATAGCTTAATGAGATCGTAGTGATTTCGTCTTCTTCCGCTGCGGCTTTGACCATATCCAAGGCAACCGTGTTTACAAAACAGTGGAACCCGCCTTTTGCGAGAGCGACAGCGGGCTTGTCGGAGCATGCTTCATCAAGCAGAGTTCTTGCCTTTTCCGGTTCTACATCCTTCAGGACGGCTTCATCATAACCGTATGCAAAAATGACTTCGGAGTCCTCGTGTTTGGCTGCGTATTCGGCGATCTGGGCGATAACGTCCTCCAGGTCGCCCTCTGTCAGGAAGAGGCATGAGTCCTGAAACGCCTTCATGACCGGATGCCCGCAGGTATCGATATATCCCGGAAGCATAAAGCGTCCGTCAAGGTTTACAACTTCCGTGTGTTTACCTTCAAATTCCGTCAGATCTTCGTAATCGCCAACGGCCAGAACAAGACCGTCCTTGCATGCTACGGCTTCTGTCCAGGGCAGGTCCGAATTTTGGGTAAAGACCTTGCCGCCCATAAAAATGGTGTCTGCTGTTTCACTCTTCTTAAAAAAACCAAAGGCCATAATGTCCCTCCACATATCAAAATATACTTTATTCTAGCACGGATGGCGAAAAGTTGGAATATCCTGTTTTTGATGCCTTGTAATAATTCTGTAATCTAAAAATGAAATAATCCCTTGTATTTTAAAAATTGAGGGGCTATAATAAGTTAACTGTTTTATAAAAGTATTTTACAAAACTATTTTTGGTATCATTGTTTGGAGTGAGACATTGGTTAAATGAAAAGAATTACTGCAACAACAACGGATCTGAAACTAATCAACCGCAATAAGGTGTACCGTTACATATACGAAAATGATAAAGTTTCCAAACAAGACCTCGTTCTAGCTCTCGGCTTGAGCCTTCCGACCATTAGCCAGAATCTGACGGAGCTTTTCAATCAGGGTCTCCTGCGGTACGCGGGGAAATTCGAGTCGAGTGGCGGAAGAAAACCGAAAAAAATCTCGGTCATCCCCGACGCGCGAATGGTGATCGGCGTAGAAATAAAAATGGAGCACATCAATCTCCTGGCGATTGACTTAAAGGGAAACCCACGTGCCAGCGAACGACTGGAACATAACTTTGAGGTCAGCGAAACCTACGGTAAATTTCTCGCAGCCGGGATCGAGCATTACATAGAGAAAAACGAGATCGACCCGGATGCGATTCTGGGCGTTGGAATTTCAATCCCAGGAGTCCTGGATGAGGACAAAAGGAACATCATAAACGCGCCGACATTAAAGGTGAAGCATGTTCCTGTCGAGCCACTGACGAAATACATAACCCGCAAGATCTTTATTGAAAATGACGCCAACGCCGGAGGCCACGCGGAGATCCACAGCAGAAAAGATCTGGACGCGCTGGCGTTTCTGAGTGTTTCCGAAGGCGTCGGCGGATCCTTCATCAACAATGGTCTATTATACAACGGAATGAACAACCGGGGCGCGGAGTTCGGGCATATGACGGTGGTAAACGGCGGAAAACAGTGCGCCTGCGGAAAGTGCGGCTGCCTGGAAGCCTACGTTTCCACATCGAACCTTGCCTGCGGAAAGGAAAAGAAGGTAGACACCTTCTTTGAAAAGCTGAAGGAGGGAGATCCTGACTGCAAAGCGAAATGGGACGAATACCTGTGCTATTTATGCATGGGGATCAACAATATCCGGACGGTCATCGACTGTGACATCATTTTGGGTGGAACCCTGTCAAGATATGTCGGAGAATACTTTGAAGACATTAAAAAAAGGCTGGTCCAAATCACCGTTTTTGACAATAACGCGGACTTTCTTCACCTTAGCAACTACTCGTCCAACGAGAGCGCGATCGGTACGGCCCTGCACTTTGTAGACGAATTCATTAAGACCGTATAAGCCTGAAAACAAAAGCATTACAGAGAATTTTATAATGCAAGTCCCAACAATACACCCTGCAAAAAATAATGTAAAAACAGAAGCCTGAGATACAATATCTCGGGCTTCTACTGCATAGAAGGACAAATTTCCTACATAGCGGGACAACATGTAGAATAAATTTATACAACCAAAAAGAGGTTAAAAAAGTGAAGATGAAATTAAAAAAACCATGTTGACTTCTTTTTTTGTGAATGCTATTATTAAACCAACTTTTAGAAAATAGTTTTTCAAAAGTAATTTAATAAACTGATCAAGAAAGAAAAGGAGAGAAAAAATGAAAAAACTGATTGCCTTAATTATGGTTCTTGCCCTTGCTCTGTCCTTGGTAGCTTGCGGCGGCGCAGCCAGCACATCTACGGATGATACCAAAGATGAAGCCGCAATGATCGGCGTAAGCATGCCGACTCAGAGCTTGCAGCGTTGGAATCAGGATGGAACAAACATGAAGTCAATGCTGGAAAAAGCCGGTTACAAAGTTGACCTCCAGTACGGCGGAGACAACGACATCCCAACACAGGTATCCCAGATTGAAAACATGATCACTGAAGGCTGCAAAGTTCTCGTAATCGCAGCTATCGACGGCTCCTCTCTGACAGAAGTATTGAAGCAGGCTAAAGAACAGAACATTCCTGTAATTGCTTATGACAGACTTATCATGAACAGTGACGCTGTATCCTACTATGCAACATTCGACAACTTCCAGGTTGGCGTTATGCAGGGACAGTATGTAGAAACAGCATTGGATCTTAAGAATCAGAAAGGTCCGTTCAACATCGAACTCTTCACCGGCGACCCAGCCGACAACAATGCTACATTCTTCTTCAACGGAGCTATGAGCATCCTGCAGCCATACATAGACAGCGGCGTTCTGGTAGTTCCTTCCGGACAGACCACACAGGCTCAGGTTTCCACAGCAGACTGGAAATCAGAGAACGCTCAGTCCAGAATGGAAAACATCATCACTTCCGTCGGATACAGCCCGAAGGCAAAGAAACTTGACGCAGTTATGTGCTCCAACGACTCCACCGCTCTGGGCGTAACCACCGCGCTGGTATCCGTAGGATACACAAAGGATGACATTCCGGTCATTACTGGTCAGGACTGTGACAAAGCGAATACAAAGAACATGATCGCTGGTCTCCAGAGCATGTCCGTATTCAAAGATACTCGTACTCTTGCTGAAAAGGTAGTAGGCATGGTTGATTCGATCGTAAAGGGAACTGAACCTGAAATCAACGACACCAAGACTTATGACAATGGCGTTGGCATCGTTCCTTCCTACCTCTGTGCTCCAGTAATTGCTACAGTTGACAATTACAAAGAATTACTGCTCGACAGCGGTTACTACACCGAAGCTGACCTTCAGTAAATAAATCAACGATCAGGCTTTGGCGGGCGGCTAACAACCGCCTGCCAATTTTTTAGACAGCCCGGCTGTCTATGGCACGGCTATTCGTTCAGAGTCGCAAGATCTCCTCTGAACATAGTCTTAGCTCAGAAGAGGGAGGATTTTTCGTGGCGAATATTTTGCTGGAAATGAAGAATATCACCAAAACCTTTCCCGGGGTAAAAGCGCTGGACAATGTAAACCTGACGGTTGAGGAGGGTGAGATTCACGCGCTGGTTGGAGAAAACGGAGCGGGGAAATCGACCCTGATGAACGTATTGAGCGGAATCTACCCTTATGGAAGCTATGACGGAGAAATACTCTACAACGGTGATATTTGTAAATTTAAAACCATTAGAGACAGTGAGCGGCTCGGCATCGTAATCATTCATCAGGAGCTGGCGCTGGTACCGTATCTGACCATCGCGGAAAACATGTTCCTGGGAAATGAAAACGGTAAAAAATTTGCCATCGACTGGGATAAAACCTATTCGAAGGCCGACGAACTGCTCAAAACAGTGGGACTGCAGGAAAGCAGCCACACACTGATCAAGGATATCGGAGTAGGAAAGCAGCAGATGGTCGAAATCGCGAAAGCGCTCGGCAAGAATGTAAAGCTTTTGATTCTAGATGAACCGACAGCATCCTTGAATGAAAACGATAGCAGACATCTGCTTGACCTATTGCTCGAATTCAAAAAACAAGGACTTACCTCGATCATGATTTCCCACAAACTCAATGAAATTGCGTATGTGGCGGATAAAATCACCATCCTTCGAGACGGGTCCACCATTGAAACGCTTGTCAAAGGCGAAGACAATATCGAAGAAAGCCGTATCGTAAAAGGTATGGTAGGACGTGAGATCACAGACCGTTACCCGAAGAGAGTATCTCATGTCGGAGAAGTCACTATGGAAGTCAACGATTGGACGGTATATCATCCGGTTTATTCAGAACGCAAGGTTTGCGACAGCGTGAACTTCAACGTCAGAAAAGGCGAAGTCGTTGGGATCAGCGGACTCATGGGCGCCGGAAGAACGGAACTGGCCATGAGCATCTTCGGGAAAAGCTTTGGATCAAACATCAGCGGAACATTAAAAATCAATGGCAATGAAGTAAAACTCAATAGTATAAGACAGGCTATCGACGCAAAACTGGCGTATGTTACGGAAGATCGAAAGGGAGACGGACTGGTCCTTTCCAACCCGATCTATGTAAACAACTCGATGGCAAAGATGGATAAAGTCAGCAGCCATAACGTAATCGATAAAGACAAGGAGATCCTGGTTGCAAACGAATATAAGGAAAAACTGAATACAAAATGTCCGAGCGTAATGCAACACGTTGAAAATTTGTCCGGAGGAAATCAGCAGAAAGTGCTTCTGAGCAAATGGATGTTTGCTGATCCGGATATCATGATACTTGACGAACCTACGCGCGGTATCGACGTAGGTGCGAAATATGAAATCTACACAATCATTAATCGGCTGGTTGCGGAAGGAAAGTCCGTCGTGCTCATCAGTTCTGAGCTGACGGAGATCCTTGGAATGAGCGACCGTATCTTTGTAATGTATGAAGGCCGCATGATCGCTGAATTCCCAAGAGAAGAGGCCAGCCAGGAAGTGATCATGTCATGCATCATGCGAGAAAATAATAAGATGGAGAATGAAAATGCAAAGAGTTAAAAGCTTCCTCAAGGAGAACACCATGCTGATTGCATTAATCGTGGTAATAATCCTGTTCCAATTTCTGATTATTGCGGCCGGAAAGGGTTCTCTCTTAAAACCACAAAATGTATCAAATATCATCGCACAAAACAGCTACGTCGTGATTCTCGCCACGGGAATGCTGCTTTGCATTCTGACTGGCGGCAACATCGACCTTTCCGTTGGCGCTGTTATCGCTCTTACCGGAGCCGTAGCAGGAACGCTGATGATCAACATGCACATGAACGTGTATCTGACCATTCTGATCTGTCTCATCGTGGGCACGGGAATCGGAGCGATACAGGCATATTGCATCGCTTATGTGGGTATCCCTCCATTCATTGTTACACTGGGAGGATGGTTGTTTTGGCGTGGTCTCGCACAGGTTATTCTAAACGGAATGACATTGGCGCCTTACCCCGATACATATCTGAAATATTTTACAAGTTTTCTCCCAAAGACGGACAACAATGCATTCCTCCTGGCGGTTACATTGGTCGTCGCGGCGATCATCTGCGCTGTACTCATCGCTATAATGGTCACTGGAAGAGCTAAAAAAATCAGAAAGGGATATACGGTTCAAAGCCTGCCTGTCCTCCTGACAAAGCTCATCGTCATCTGCACGGTCATCATGTACTTTGCTTTCCTGCTTGGTAATTACAAAGGATATCCGGTGGTGCTGATCATCATCGCGGCAGTTGTGCTGGCATACGCTTACTTCACAAACAACACCGTGCCCGGTAGATATCTATACGCCATGGGCGGAAATGCGAAGGCGACAAGGCTTTCCGGCGTCAACACCAAAAAGATGATGTTCTTTGCTTATACCAACATGGGTTTCCTCTGTGCCATCGCAGCGCTTGTCTGCATTGCGAGATTCAATTCCTCCGCACCGAGCCTCGGCGACGGATATGAACTCGACGCCATCGGCGCCTGCTTCGTCGGCGGCGCGTCCGCATACGGCGGCACAGGTACCGTTGGAGGATCCGTAATAGGAGCTATCTTCATGGGCGTTATGAACAACGGAATGTCCATCCTGGGAGTTGACGCCAACTGGCAGAAGGCTGTTAAAGGATTTGTAGTAGTTGCTGCTGTAGCCCTCGACGTAATCACGAAGAGAAAGGTAAAAGCATAAGGCTTATTCAATAAGCACGATAGAAGGGGAATACCATGACTGATTATTTTAAGATTAATAAAATCCAATACGAAGGACCGGACAGCAAAAACGATTATGCGTTCAAGTTCTATAATCCGGATCAGATCGTTCTCGGAAAACCAATGAAGGAGCATCTGCCCTTTGCCATGGCTTGGTGGCACAATCTGTGCAACGCAGGCAAGGATATTTTCGGAGACGAAACGGCTGATAAGTCCTTCGGTGCAGAAAAGAAAACCATGGAACACGCAAAAGCCAAGGTTGACGCCGGCTTTGAAATGATGGAGAAGCTTGGAATCGAATATTTCTGCTTCCATGACGTGGACCTGGTACCGGAAGCCGACGACATCAAAGAAACCAACAGAAGACTTGATGAGATCTCGGATTACATGCTTGAAAAGATGAAGGGCAGAAACATCAAGTGCCTGTGGGGAACCGCGAACAATTTCAACAATCCAAGGTATATGAACGGCGCCGGCAGCTCCAACTCCGCAGATGTATTCTGCTTTGCCGCAGCCCAGGTGAAAAAGGCGTTAGACATAACCGTCAAACTGGGCGGAAAAGGCTACGTGTTCTGGGGCGGTCGAGAAGGCTATGAAACACTGCTCAACACCGATATGAAGTTCGAACTTGACAATATTGCGAACCTCATGGGCATGGCCGTGGAATACGGCAGAAAAATCGGATTCAAAGGGGACTTTTACATAGAACCGAAGCCCAAAGAACCGATGAAGCACCAGTACGATTACGACGCCGCAACAGCCATCGGCTTCTTGAAGCAGTACGGACTGGACAAAGACTTCAAGCTCAATATTGAAGCAAATCATGCGACCCTTGCGGGCCATACTTTCCAGCATGACCTTCGGGTTTCCGCCATGAACGGAATGCTTGGTTCCATCGACGCTAATCAGGGCGATACCCTTCTCGGCTGGGATACGGACCAGTTCCCGTCCAACGTATATGAAACCACCATGTGCATGTACGAAGTGCTGAAAGCCGGCGGCATCACCGGAGGGCTTAATTTCGACGCAAAGGAAAGACGCCCGAGCTACACCGACGAGGATATGTTCCATGGATTTATTCTCGGAATGGACGCTTTCGCCCTGGGTCTCCTTAATGCCGTAAAGATCATTGAAGACGGCAGGATCGACGGTTTCATCAAGGAAAGATACAGCAGCTATCAGAGCGGTATCGGAGCCGACATCATCGGAAAGAAAACCAAACTGGAAGACCTGGCTGCTTATGCCGATCAGCTCGGCGAGCCGGAGCTTCCGGGAAGCGCTCGTCAGGAAAAGCTGGAATCCATACTCAACCAGCTCATGTTCAAGTAAGGGATAAGTACGATGCAATATATTGGAATCGATCTTGGAACATCCTCCGTTAAATTACTCCTCATGCAGAAAGACGGGACATTACTATCCTCCGTTTCGAAAGAATATCCCGTCAGCTACCCGAAATCAGGCTGGTCGGAGCAGAATCCCGAGGATTGGCTCCGCCAGACTCTTGCGGGTCTCGCAGAACTGCTCGCTACAGAGCAGGCGGATAAAGACAAGATCCGCGGGATCGGCGTTGGCGGTCAAATGCATGGGCTGGTCGCGCTGGACAAAGACGACCGGGTCATCCGCCCCGCTATTTTATGGAATGACGGCAGAACGGAGAAGGAGACGGAGTATCTGAATAGAGAAATCGGGAAGAAAAAGCTTTCCGAATATACGGGGAACATTGCCTTCGCCGGCTTTACCGCGCCGAAGATCCTCTGGATGAAAAAAAATGAGCCGGAAAAATTCGCGGCGATCAGCAAGATCATGCTGCCAAAGGATTATCTGGTATACATGCTGACGGGGGCCTTTACCACCGATGTTTCGGATGCTTCCGGCATGCTTCTCCTCGACGTGAAGAACCGGAAATGGTCGAAGGAAATGCTGGAGATCTGCGACATCAGAGAAGAGATGCTTCCTGAGGTCCGGGAAAGCTATGATATTTCCGGCTATATGAAAACCGATATCTTGGAATCCCTCGGTTTATCCGGAAAAATTGCCGTTGTGGCGGGAGCCGGCGACAACGCGGCGGCGGCCATCGGAACCGGAACGGTTGAAAACGGCAGTTGCAACATCTCCATCGGAACCTCAGGGACCGTATTTATCGCAAGCGACGTCTTTGCCATCGGTGAGAACAACGCGATCCACGCCTTCGGCCATGCCAACGGCAAATACCATTTGATGGGCTGCATGCTCAGCGCGGCGTCCTGCTTGAAATGGTGGCTGGAGGACATCCTGAAAACCGATGATTATCAGGGCGAGCAGAAAGATATCAAAGGAGCCGGAGACAACCCGATCTATTTCCTTCCATATATGATGGGCGAGCGCTCTCCGCACAACGACCCAAATGTAAGGGGCGCCTTCCTGGGACTCGGCATGGATACCACAAGGGCACAGATGGCGGAAGCCGTCTTTGAAGGGGTTTCCTTCGGGCTGAAGGATTCCCTGGAAATCGCAAGATCACTTGGGATCGAAATCAAAAAGACGAAACTCAGCGGAGGCGGAGCTAAAAGCCCGATCTGGCAACAGATCCTGGCCAATATCCTGGACCTTGATATTGAGATCCTGGAAACGGAAGAAGGCCCATCGCTGGGCGGAGCGATCCTTGCCGCCGTTGCGTGCGGCGAATATGCCTCGGTGGAAGACGCCGCCAGGGCCATCGTAAAAGTAAAGAAGACCATCAAGCCCCAAAAAGAGCTGGTGGAAATATACCAAAAGAAATACGAGACATTCCGCAGACTGTACCCTGCCATCAAGGGGATCATATAACAGTTTGATTTCGAAACTTTTTCATTTATTCTTCTAACTCGTAATAGCGACCCTCGGGCTCAGTCCGAGGGCCGCTATCTTTACGCGCCGAACAAAGCTCCGGCAGGTGTTGGACTATATATGGACTATACATGAAAAACTTTTATGGACCTTTCTAAATTTTGGAAATATACTTAAAATGATATTATACTCCTGCCAGCTATAGCCTTAAAAATGAAAAACATATTTTTTAGGAGATCAGCAGATGGAAATACATATTTCAAGAGAGGGAAATACTCCGATTTATTTACAGATAAAGAACTGTATCAAGGAGAAGATCCTGCAGGGAGAGCTTGTAAACGGATTCAAGCTTCCTCCGGAGAGGAAGCTGGCAGAGCAGCTTCATGTGCACAGAAACACGGTTATCCGGGTGTACGTGGAACTGATCCGGGAAAATCTGATCACCGTCTCGGCCGCTCCGAGAGGCTATGTGGTCACTTACGAAATCCCGGGGATCTCGGCAAAAGCGAAAAGCAGAAAGGCCAGGTATTTCACTCCGTTCAACTATATGGTGCGGGAAGAATTTCTGCGGATGGACAATTTGTTCAGCAACCTGTACCGGGATAGTCTCAACGGAAATGTGATCTCTTTTGCCGCGGATATCGTGTCTTCCGGCGTCTATCCCAAAAAACAGCTGGACGAGATCCTGACCGATCTGGTGGCGTCTGAAAAATACGACCTGTACGGATTCTGTGATCCCCAGGGTACGGAAGCCCTGAGAACGAGCATCGTTAAACTCCTGGCAAGACGGAATATCAGGGCAGGGAAAAACGAGATCCAGGTGGTATCGGAAAGCTATGCCGCGATGGACAATCTGATCAAATTGTTTGTTTCTCCCGGGGACACAATCATTGCAGAAGAACCGATCCCCGTAGACACCTTTCATTTCTTCCGGCTCATGGGCGTAAAATTGGTGACCGTACCGATGGACAGAGACGGGATGCGCACCGACTATCTGGAAGGCCTGGTCGCAAAATATAATCCCAAGTTTATTTATACAGTGCCGACTTTCCATTTCCCGTCGGGGATCACGATGAGCCTGGAGCGGCGCTATGAGCTGCTGGACATCGCTTATAAATACAATGTTCCGATCATCGAAGAGGACTGTGATTCGATCCTGCGCTATGGCGGAACGGTGATCCCCTGTCTGAAAGCCTTGGACCAAGGCGAAAACGTCATTTATGTCAATTCTTTTATCGCCACGGTTTGTCCCGGTGTAAGGGTCTCCTATATGGTCGCGCCGGAGAAAGTAGTGGAAAGAATCAGCAGACTTGTAGAACTGAACGAGATGTTTGTGAACAGCATCGGCCAATACCTGGTGAGCGAATTTATGGACCGCGGGTACTTTGAGTCCCACGTAAGCTTTTTGTGCAGTTACTTTGCCGGCAAGCGGGATCTGATGTGCAATGCGTTAGAGCGATGCAGAGACAGACTGAGACTTGATTTTGAGATCCCTAAGGGCGGAACTTCCCTGTGGTGCGAGTTGGATTCTGAAATTAACCAGCATGAGCTGCTGAAGCACGCATATAAGCTTGGCGTTATTTTTGCGCCGGGACATATCTTTTTTCCTTTCGGAAATCAAGGGGGGAATCAGATCAGGCTTTGCTACGGCAATGCATCTGATGAAGAAATAATAAAAGGGATCGAGCTTTTGGCTCAAGCGGCCGAAGTAAGTAGAATTGGAGGCGGAGTAAAATGTTTGTACTGAGAAACTGCAGACTGGTAAAGGCTTTGACGGAAGGATATGATGGGGAATCCGGGGATGTGCTGATCGACGGACGCTGCATCGCGGATATCCGCCCGACGGGGCATATATTCGAAGGCGGGCCCGAAGAAATCGATTTGCACGGGAAAACCTTGATTCCCGGCCTTTTTGAAATGCACGCCCACCTGTACGGCTATATTTACAATCCATATGAACTGCAGGCCATGAATGCCGGGAAAATTACCTTTGGCGCCTACTCGTTCGCCAAGGCGTATCTGGAAGCGGGGTACACCACGGTCAGGGACTGCGGCAGTTCTTACAATTGTGTCGCGGCAATACGGGATGCTGTCCGCGAAGGGATCGTTGACGGTCCGAGACTGATTTCCAGCGGCCTGATCATTACGCCGACGGAACAGGGAAACGACACATTCAAGGATCTGTATTCCGAGGCCGACGGACCGGATGAGATCCGCAAGGCCTGCAGGCAGGAGCTGCAAAAGGGGAATGATTTTATCAAGCTGATGGTTAGCGGAGCTTTTATGAACGTGGGAGGCGACCCAGGAATTCAGATCGCCGAGTTTGAAGAGGTAAAAGCTGCGGTGGACGCCGCAAAAAGAAAGGGGACCTACGTGGCCGCCCACTGTCACGGAACAGAGTCCATCAAAACTGCCATCCGGGCCGGAGTCCGGACGGTCGAGCATGGGACATTCCTGGATGATGAAGTCATAGAGATGCTGAAGGGACGGGAAGACTGTTTCCTGATCCCGACCGGAGCCGTCGGACTTTACTGCCTGGATGAAAGCAATTCGGATGTTCCGCCGGAGCTGCTTGAACAGAGCAAGGCCTGCGCGGAAATAGAGATCGCCAACATCAACAAGGCGTACCGGGCCGGACTAAAGCTGGGATTCGGCTCCGACATCGACTTGCAGGCATTTCTTTCGGTCCCCGGATATGAATTTGTCGCAAGAAAAGAATACTATACCTTCGACGACCTGGATATTTTGATGCAGGCCACAAAATACAGCGCCGAAATTGCGGGGATCGGGGACTCCGTCGGCACGGTCAAGGCCGGAAAACTGGCCGATCTGGTGGTCGTCGACGGAAAGCCGGATGAAGATATCTATGTGATGACGAAACCAACCGTCCATGTCTTCCGGGACGGTAAAAAAATAAAATAGTTAAGGGAAGAAGGAAAAGGAGGGAAGCTTTATGGACGAGGCAAAAAAACTCGGGCTTGGCAGAAAATATCTGATGGTTTTGGTATTGACTTTCTCCTGTATCACTTATTTAACACCTTATATGTGCTATGATTTTTATAATCAGTTTTTAGAAGCCTATCACCTGACGGATGGCCAAATGGGAACGTTGATGACGTTCTTCGGAATGACTGCCATGCCGGGATACCTGTTCGGCGGATGGCTGGCAGATAAGTTCAATCCGAAAAAGATGGTCGTGTTGTCGTGCTTTTCAACCGCGCTGGTAAGCGTGGCCGTGGCATTTACCTCAAATTTCAACGTTCTGATCTTTCTGTACTTCTGCTACGGGATAACCGGAATCACGATGAACTGGGGAGCGTATCTGAAATTGGTGAGAATGATGGGGGATGACGACGAGCAGGGCCGCCTCTTCGCGTCCAGCGATATCGCGTATTCTCTGTTCACTTTATTTCTGACCTATTGTGTCCTGGCGGCGACGATGACGTTATTGGATAAAACCTCCATGGGATTCAAAGGGGCGCTGTTTATTTACGCGGCGCTGACTGTGATCATCGGAATCGGGATCAACATATTGATCCCCTCCAAGACAAAGGAAGAACTCGGCAAAATCGACAGCTCTGAAGACCGCATCAACTTCAAGCTTTTGGGAAAGGTCCTGGTCACGCCGTTCACCTGGTATCTTGGGTTGTTCACCCTGGGATATTTTATCTTCCGTTCCACCATCACCTACATCAATCCGTATTTGACGGACGTCTACGGCGTTTCCATCGCCTTTGCAACAGCTTTTGCGGCAACGGTAAGATTGGGGATGCTGATGATCATGTCTCCGGTGGGAGGATATATCCGGGACAAGGTCCTGGGAGGAAGGGCGACTCCGGTCGCACTGATTGGCGCGACGGGCGCCATGATTTTCGCAGTGGTGCTGAACTTCATTCCGAAGGCCGCAGGACTAAGCTATGTGGTAATGGGAGTTGCGGCGCTGGTCATGATGTTCACCTGTTTTACCTCTACGTGTCTCTATACGCCGGTAGCGGAAGGCCGGATCCCCATCGCGATGACCGGAACGGTAATGGGAGTCGCATCGGCCATCGGGTATTCTTCGGACATCTGGCTTTACAATTTGTGCGGCAGATGGCTCGATAACCTTGGAAATGACGGATACGCCAACATCTGGTATTTTACGGCAGTCGGCGGACTGATGATGATCGTCATGGCGCTGCAGTTGAACCGGCACTACAGAAAAGTCAGGGCGAAGGAGAAAACCGTGTAATTATAGAAAGTGAAATAGAAAAGCAGCAAGGGTATGTATCTGCCCTCGCTGCTTTATTAAATCTAAGCAAGCAATTTCATGATGGCCCAATCGGTTATCGTTCCCGAGGCCTGTCAAATTCAGGATTGAAAGCGTAGAAATTTTTCGAATTCAAATTATCCTGCACAATTCTGAGCGCTTCTCCGAATCTCTGGAAGTGAACGATCTCACGTTCGCGCAGGAATTTGATCGGCTCTCTTACGTCGGGGTCGTCTACGAGACGAAGGATATTATCGTAGGTCGTTCTGGCTTTTTGTTCTGCTGCCATATCCTCAACAAGATCGGTGATAGCATCTCCCTTTGATTGGAAGAATTTAGCGGTAAATGGAACTCCTGACGCAGCCTGAGGATAAATTCCGGAAGTATGATCAACGAAATAAGTATCAAAACCCGCTTCCTTGATCTGCTCAATGGTCATATCCCTGGTCAGCTGATGTACGATGGAGCTGACCATTTCGAGATGGGCCAGTTCCTCGGTACCGATGTCGTTCAACACTCCGACGACCGCTTTATAAGGCATGGAATATCTTTGAGACAGATATCTCATGGAAGCAGCCAGCTCTCCGTCAGGTCCTCCTACTTGAGTGATTACCACTTTGGCGATTGCAGGATTTGGATATTTGATTTTTACGGGATGCTGCAATTTTTTTTCATAGGTCCACATAGCTATGCCTCCATTTCCCATGGCCATGGATGATCGATCCAGGTCCAATTAGTCTTTGATTCTACCGTGTCCATGGTCAATGGACCGTAGCAGGCCGCGTATTCAGCAACGGCTCTCTCTTTCAATTCCCTAAAGTGATGGAAAAAATCTAATGCGGCTTCATCACAAGGATGGGTGTCTAGGTACAACGCGGCGTCATACATATTAAATTCGATTATTTGGATTTTCAATAATAATTCTTCACGGTCATCCATCTTAACAGTCGCCTCCTCCTAAGAACGGTAAATCAAGCTCCGGGAAGATGGTTCCCCGGTGCAGGGCTTCCGCCGGTTCATAAGTTTCGCACCAGCATTGCCACGGAACATAGGCCATAGCTAAAGGAAGTCCGGCCAGAGGATCGCGAGGCATTTGCTTCGGATTGCGGGCGAGGCTTGAAAGGGGCATGCCCACATAGGGCTCCTCCTCGCTGGTGAGGTTTTCAATTTGGGATTCTATATTATTCAAGGTGAATTATCTCCTTTCATAGGTGTTTCTTCTACTATTTTATGAAGTCGGACGAATAGGGTGCAGAAGTTGCTGAAAAAAAGATGATGAAAATAAGCGTTTATCAGAGGTGAAAAAAATAGTAAAATTAAACAAATAAGCGTATTAATGATAAAGCGATAAGAAAATGACTTTCGGGGGTAAGGGGAAGGATATGACGAAAGAACAGTTAACGCTGAAGCTATTTCAGGAGCTTTGCCTGAATTACAGCCGGGACCTGCAGATATTCATCTACAGCCTGACCAGGAAAGACCAATACGCAATGGAAGAAATCTATCAGAACACCATGGTCCAGGCACTGCGCGGGCTTAAAAATCTGAAGGACCAGGATAAAATGAAAAGCTGGCTTTTTTCCATTGCGAAGGCGGAAGCGGCGAGGCATTACGCGAAAAACCAGCGGTACATACAAAAAGAATGTAACGATCTGTCCGAGAGGGACCTATATGAATTTGAGGAAATATCCTTTGAAGATTTCACCCGAACCATCGATGATAAGGATTTTTTGCTTTCGCTTTTCAACCGCCTCAACGAGGATGAACACCAGGTCTTTGCACTGCGATATATTTACGATATCTCTCTGAAAGAGATCTCGGACATATTACATATCAACTACAGTACCGTCCGGTCTCTGCATGCGAGAGGACTGGTCAAGTGCAAAAAAATGTTTGAAGAAAGGATGTGTTACAATGAATGCTGATAAATATGACGAAGCATTAAGCAGGGCATCCAAAGAGTTGTTTGAACAGGATTTTGATTCGCTGGATTTTTATAAGGATATCAAATACGTGGAACCCGATATTGACAGCTATATTGAAAAGGACCGCCGCGAAACTGGAAGAACATTTCGTATCAGCAGAATGACCCTTGTTGCATCCGTACTGATACTGGTGCTTTCTGTTACCTTTGGGATCTGGATCTCAAACGGTACGGTCAGCGCCGCCAAATTCAAAGTCGAACAACAAGTCGCGATGATCAAAAACAATTTGTACCATACACAGGACTACTCTGTAGAGGACGATACCATTACCCTGAAAATAATGGATCCGACCGAAATAAAATCGGCGGCGGAGTTTTTCCCGGGACTGTTCCCTGCCAAGAATATTCCGGAAAGGTTCCAGTTTGTTTCATTAACGGTGAACAAATCTTCAAGGGGGGTATATGTGGCGGAATATGTTTATGTGGACAACAACGGGGCGCAGTTGAGCATTATGCATCAAACGGTTCCGGAAAGGGGCTCTTTCAGCTTCAGCATGGTAAATGTAACACAGGAAGTCAAAACGGATGACGGTACGGTTTATCTTTCCGAGGATCCCGCGGGAGACGGCACGAACGCCGCCAGTTACGTCACGGAGACGGATATTATCAGCATCAGCGGACTGGCGTCCGTTGAAGAGATCAAAAAAATGTATGGAATTTAAAGAGACAGAGGCAAAAGAAAAGACAAGCCGGGATCGTGGCTTGCCTTTTCGGTCTAGAAAGCAGCGCTGGTTACGGTAGTGCTGGTAACCGCGCCGCCGCGGTATTCCTTGATGGCCAGCCTAACTTTATAGGTCTTGGAAGACTCGAGCGTAAAGCTTGTGCTGAATGAATACGATGTACAGTTCGTTTTCGTTATCGTGGCGGATTGGCCCGCGGGAACCAGCGTGCCGGACTGATACTCATAAAGCGTAGCGGTAGTCGTGATTTTGTCCGCTTTCGATGTAAGCGATCCCACGGCGTCGATGTCAACATGCGTCGGGCTTGTACGATCCGCGGTTATGCTGATCCCTGTAACGCTGTACTCTTTGACGTCCTCCTGTGTCGACACATCGTAAGCGAAACCGTTCATTGTAAGAAATAACGAAGCCACGACAAGCATTGACAGCGAGATCCTAAGAATTCTGTTCACAACCCATCCCTCCTTTCAGGAACTTTCTACCTATTAGGGGAGGGTTTTTCTTTAAAATGTTGCACGAAAAAATATCAATTTCAACAGAAAAATAAAATACAATTGGAAAATATGCAACAATATACCGGGAAAATCGTCCCATACTTATAGAAAGCTATTTTTTTAACCGAAAGGAGATTTGTTTTGGAAGAAATGAAAAGATTGGAGATTGGAAAGATCCTTGGGAAGACATTTGCGTTGTATAAGGCGGGATTCAGACAATTTATAGGCTTGTCGGCATTATTAGTGATTCTGGTTGCCTGTTCTACGGCGCTTGTGTTAGTGGTCACTTCATCCTATCTCCTTGCGCTTCCGGTCCTTGCGTTGACAGTGGCTGCGATTTATATTAATCTTCGCATGAACGTCAGCATCTATAACCTGGCCCGGAGCCTGACCGAAGGAATCGGAATGACGGTAAAAGAAGCGTATCGAAGCTCGAAAGGACTGGCCGGCACCTATTTCGCGGTTTCTCTGATGTACTTTTTTATCCTGGTGCTGCCGCTGATAGGAGTCGCCGTTTCATATGTGCTTGTGGAAGAGCTTGTCTTGAAATGCGTGCTGATCGCCGTGTTCGGGATCCCGTTAACCTTTCTGTATACCAGATATTATCTGGCGATTGCCTCCGCGTTGCTGTCCGCAAGGATGAACGGTGAGTTTCAGAGCAGCAAAAAGCTTGTAAAAGGAGATTTCTGGCGTGTATTGGTCATAATTATCCTGACCTATGGATTATTCATGCTGATCGGACAAATATTAAGCATGGGGACAGAACCTGTAAGAACAGAATTCTGGCCCGCAATCATCGGAGCGTTGATTCAATGTGTGATACCGATCCTTACAACGCCCATCGGTATTATTGCCGCCGTGCTTATGTACCTGGATCTGAATGAAATAAAGAAAGTCGACCAGTTGCCCGGCGGGATTTCTCAAAACGGACTGCCGGAACAAAGCGAAACGACGGATATACAAATTTAAAAGCGCCCGCATTGCTGCGGGCGCAGAAACTCGAGGTGTTTATATTAAGTTGTTTTGAAAAGATTTAATGTGGCTAAAGGATCAGCAACATATATGATATATTATGTGAGTCTGCATAGATGTGTGATACTGTTTTATAAGTCATATAATATTTTTTTTCGGAGTTTTGGAGGCAGTCATTTCGGATTGCCAGGGCATTGCCGCCGATACAAAAGACTTTGGAATAAGAATTGCAATCATATGATATTTTCTATGCGAAAATATCAAGCGATATGGTATTATATTCCTAACGAACACAAACTTAGGGGGATCGAATTTATGAAAAGCATAAAACCGGGTAGAGGACCGTCCATGATGGGAGCCTTCGGCTCAGCCGCCGTTACAGTTTTTGGAGTTATTTGGACCATTTTCGCCATGTCCATGGGAGCGCCGTCCTTTTTTGCCATGTTCGGGTTGATCTTTATCATCATGGGGATCGCGCAAACAGTCTATAACTTTAAAAACGCCACGTCGAAAAACCGTTACTCGGCTTTTGACATCACAGACGGTGCAGAAGAGCCCGATCCATTGAACGCTCATTTTGCAGGCGCACAGACCGAAGCGGCATCGGAAGACGCCGGAATAGAGAAGGAAGCGACTGCGGCGGCCTTCTGCCCGTACTGCGGCGCCGAAGTGGAAGCCGACTTTACATACTGCACAAAATGCGGGAAAAAACTGCCGGAATAGAATACAATGATATTAAGGAAAAAGCGTTCTGTTGAAATTCCAACGGAACGCTTTTGTTATTATGTAGGAAATAGGAATCTTTCATTCCGTCATTTCCACTTTTTTTACTTATAGGATAAAGAATGAGGCCGCTATTACGAGGTAGACTGCGATCAGCTGCACCCCTTCCAGCCAGTTTGATTCCCCGTCGCTCGCCACACGGTTGGCAATCAAAACAGAAAAAATCAGCGCGATCAATTCAAACTCATTGAATACGATGCTCATTGGGGAAAACAACAGACTGAGGAAAATCAATACAGGGGTGACGAAAAGGATAACCTGCAGACTTGAACCCAGTGCGATTTCAACGGCGACATCCATTTTGTTTTTATAAGCCATAACGATCGCGGTGCTGTGCTCTGCCGCGTTGCCGATAATTGGGACAAGAATGATCCCGACAAAGAATTCACTGAGTCCGATCGCTTCCGTCATCGGCTCCACCGCGCCGACAAACAGTTCGCTTTCCAGCCCAATAAAAACAGTTGCTCCAACAAGTATCGCAATGGCTTTTATAAGGGACCATTTTGGTTGACTTTCCTGGCTGTGATCTACGGAATAAAGATCCTTATGAGTATAAAAAGAAAAGACCAGGCTCAGGAGATAGATGGAAAACATGATGACTGCCACTATCACGCTCAGGCCTTCATAGCGCGTGGCCAGCAGATTTTCCGGGAAGGTATGGGTAAAAATCGCCGGAACGATCAACCCGATCACCGCAAACAACAGCATACTGGAAGAAACCTCGACTGCCTGCTGATTAAACCGCTGGGTTTTGAATTTCAGCCCGCCGGCCAGCATGCTTGCACCCATGACCAGTAATATGTTGCCGATGACGGAGCCGGCGATCGAGGCCTTGACAACGTCGAAAAGGCCCGCTCTCATCGCAAAGAAAGCAATGATCAGCTCCGTTGCGTTTCCGAAGGTGGCGTTGAGAAATCCGCCGACCCGAGGCCCCGAATAAAAGGAGATTTCCTCTGTAGCTTCTCCCATCAGACCTGCCAGGGGAATGATAGCAAGAGCGGACAACGCAAACATAACCGTCGGCGAAAATCCCATAAACTCACCTGCCAGACTGACGGGGACAAAAATCAGTAAAAACCGTAATATTTTCATTTTAATATACTCCTGTCTGTGAAACTAAAACCATTCATTAATATTACCTGTCCGGTAAATAATATCATTTTAACGCAGACTTTACCGCGAATCCACCAATATATTCCTCGCAGCAGGTCATTTGGATAAATATGTTTAGAAAATGCCCCCACAAACCATACTAATAGCAGTATTGTTTAAGGAGGCAATTTTTTATGCCGGAGCAAAAAACCGATTTTCTGACTTCGCGGGCGGCTTACCAGCTGGCCGAGTTTACAAAGACCGTGCCCCAATTTGAATCCATTACGCCGAGGTGGCTGTCAAGGTTTCTGGAATGGAAGCCGTTGGACAACGGTATTTTCCGTTTGAATAAAGTGAATGAAGAGGATTCTCCTCTTGATATCCTGAACAAGGAGATGGGATATCAGTTTATCCCCGAAGGCTATGTCAACTATGATACCAACCCGAGAGAGTACGTTTTGAATCCGATTTCCACGATCGTAAAAATAAGCACTCAGGTGTCCGATATCTACAGTAAACCTTACGACCAGAGCGAAGAACAGCTCCGGCTCAGCATGGAATGCCTGAGGGAGCGGCAGGAACACGAGCTGATCAACAGCGGCGATTACGGCCTTCTGAAAAACGCGGCGGAGTCGCAGAAAATCAAAACCCGCGACGGTTACCCGACTCCCGACGACCTGGACGAACTGATAACCAGGGTTTGGAAGGATCCTTCCTTTTTCCTTGCCCACCCCAGGGCGATCGCAGCGTTCGGCAGGGAGTGCACCAGGCGGGGTGTTCCGCCGGCCACGGTGACGCTGCACGGTTCGCAGTTTCTCTCATGGCGGGGGATCCCGATCATTCCGACAAACAAGCTGCTCATCGACGGGAAACTGGATCCAAATAGTAAAACCGGCACGACAAATATCCTGCTGGTAAGGACGGGAGAAGAAAAACAGGGCGTCATCGGGCTGTACCAGGACGACCTACCGGGCGAACAATCGGAAGGACTGTCGGTACGTTTCATGGGGATCGACAATCAGGGCGTGGGCTCCTATATTCTTCTGCTGTACAGTTCCGCCTGCATTCTGTCCAAAGATGCGGTCGGAGTCCTTGAAAACGTGGAGATCGGTCATTACTATGATTATCGATAACTGGGCATTAAAAGCGCCTTATATAAAGGAAGGAACCCATTCGTTTCCCGTCAGGGAGATTCGAAGGGATTTTCCGATCCTGTCCGAAAGGATCAATGGGAAGCCTTTGATCTGGCTGGATAACGCTGCAACTACACAGAAGCCGGCTTGTGTCATCGGGCGGCTCGAGTCTTTCTACCGGCATGAGAATTCCAACGTTCATCGCGGTGCCCACACACTGGCGGCAAGGGCGACAGACGCTTTTGAGTCTGCCAGGGAGACCGTCGCGCGTTTTCTTCATGCAGCCTCCTCGAAGGAGATCGTTTTTGTCAGGGGGACTACGGAAGCGATCAATCTTGTTGCCCGGACCTACGGCAGTCAGAATATCCGTGAAGGGGACGAGATCCTTGTCTCCTGTCTGGAGCACCACGCTAATATCGTTCCCTGGCAGCTTCTATGCAGGGAAACAGGAGCGGTCCTGCGGGTGATCCCGACAGACGATACGGGCCAGATCGACTTATGTGAATACGGAAAGCTGCTGAATGAAAAAACGAAGCTTGTTTCCCTTGCCCATGTTTCCAACGCGCTGGGGACGGTCGTTCCGATCCGGGAAATGACGGCGCTTGCCCACTGCGCCGGCGCCAGGGTACTGGTCGACGGGGCCCAGGCGGTATCCCATCTGGTTGTGGACGTCACAGAACTGGACTGTGATTTTTATGCGTTCTCCGGCCATAAGGTCTATGGACCGACGGGGATAGGCGCCCTTTATGCAAAATGGGAAATACTCAAAGAACTTCCGCCGTATCAGGGCGGAGGCAATATGATTTCCGACGTGACCTTTGAAAAGACGAGATATCAGGATCCGCCCGCCCGTTTTGAGGCGGGAACGGCAAATATCGCGGACGCTGCCGGTCTTGCGGCCGCCCTTGAGTATCTGTCTGAGATCGGATCAGAACGGATCTATACTTATGAACACGCCTTGACGGAATACGCAATTGAGAAACTACAGCCCGTACCGGGGCTGACGCTGATCGGCACCGCAGAGGAGAAAACCTCCATCCTGTCCTTTGTCATGAAAGGATTTACAAACGAAGAGGTCGGCGGGGCCCTCAACAAAGAGGGGATCGCGGTGCGTGCCGGTCACCATTGTGCCCAGCCTATCATAAGAAGGTTTGGCCTGGAAGGCACGGTTCGGCCGTCCATTGCGTTTTATAATACGAGAGACGAGATCGACGAAATGGTGCGCGTTTTGAGGCGGATGCGGAAAAATCCGCTTGCATAATACGATTTTTATGGTATACTAGAAAAGCATTGGATTTTGCATCAGACAAAATTATGCTCTCTGCTCTTATTTTGTAAGAGCCATTTAGTCCACAGGGAGGTGAAAAGAAATGAATAATTATGAGGTTATGTTCATCATTGAATCAGCTTTGGAAGAAGACAAGAAAGAAGCTGCCATCGAAATGGTGAAGGAAGTCATTTCGGCCGGCGGTGAAGTTGGAAAAGTCAACGTTTGGGGAAACAGAAAACTCGCATACCCAATCAACAAGAAAAACGAGGGGTATTATGTAGTGATCGAGTTTGCCGGAAACGCAGAGCTTCCAAAAGAACTCGACAGAAGACTGAAGATTTCCGATTCGATCATCAGACACATCATTATCAATAAAGACGAGAAATAGAGCAGCGGCCAGAAACAGGAAGGGTGGTATTAAAGATTGAATAATGTAGTATTAATCGGTAGATTGACAAGAGACCCTGAAGTGAGATACGTCCCGGAAAGTCAGATGGCAGTGGCCACTTTTACCATTGCGATAGACAGGGCGGGCAAAGATAAAGGCGCAGACTTTCCCAGGATTACCTGTTTTGGAAAGACAGCCGAACTTGTAGAACGCTTCATCAGCAAAGGCCGTTTGGTCGGAATACAGGGCCGTATACAAACCGGTTCCTATAAGAACAAAGAGGGCGCTACAGTATATACCACAGAAGTCGTTGCTGATCGTGTAGAATTTTTAGATAGGGGCGACAAAGCAGGCGCAGATTCCGGATCCGGATTTGGATTCGAGAGACAGGATGCCAAGGGCGCTCCTGAGATTCCGGAAGGGTTCCAAGCCCTCGAGGACGATGATGATATACCATTTTAATAGGAGGTAAAATATCATGATGGACAAAAGACGTGGTGGCATCAGAAGAAAAAAAGTATGCCAGTTCTGTGCGGATAAGACAGAAACCATAGATTATAAAGATGTAGATAAGCTCAGAAAATATGTAACAGACAGAGGGAAGATTCTTCCTAAGAGAATAACCGGCACATGTGCGATTCATCAGAGAGAAGTTACAAAGGCGATCAAGAGAGCAAGAATCGTTGCTTTACTGCCTTACACAGCTGACTAAGTGCAAATGCACATATGAAAAGGAAGAAGCGAGCAATCGCTTCTTTTTAACTTATTGACTATCGTCTGACATTCTGTCCGGCGTGTAGACTGAAAAAACAATAAAATATTCTAAATGAAAGGAGCCCAAATGTACTCAATTCTGATACTACTGATCATGATCTTCATCCCGATTCCGATCATGATGAAATATATGCTGACCGGACGGAACGCGTACCGAGGGATCCTGGAAGGATCTTTGAGCGCCATAACTGGAGTAGCTCTCGTTTTTCTGGTATTCTGGTCCATGACCGGAGCCACATTTTTTGACGTACTGAATTCCTCGTTGAGCCAGATCAAAGTCGAGGATCTGAATATGAGCGGGTATTACGCCATGGGCATGAAACAGCTGCAGCCGGATGACATGCGGCTTGCTCTTGAGAATATGAAGGAGATGACGAAGCTGGCCTTTCCGGGCACGCTGATCGTGTTCTGTCTGGTCGTCACATATCTTAATTATGGCTTTCTTTCATGGCTCGTCGGCAAAACAGGAAGAAAAATCTCGGCATTACCCCCGTTCAGGGCGTTTTCACTGCCGAAAAACATCATTATCGGCGCACTGATCATCTATATATTGTCTTATATTTCAGTAAATATGGGAATAATAGACAAGAACCTTATGATGTTCAGTCTGGAGCTTCTATTCACATTCGTATTCTCCATACAGGGCCTGGCGGTGATTTTTTTCTTTGGATATTCGAAAAAAATCCCGAGGATCGTGCTTGTCGTTATTTCAGCGGTATTTGTCCTTACCTGGCTTGGGCAGACGTTCCTGTTCCTTTTGGGGCTGACCGACATTATACTGGATATCAGAAAAAGATTTTCCCAAACCAACTTAAAAGTATAGGATATTTATGCTATAATGGTTCCGTTGGTTATTACGACTTTGCCGCAATGTGGGAACCATTGAAATATGCTTCAACGCAGCTCGCATATTATAATGGTTCCGTTGGTTATTACGACTTTGCCGCAATGTGGGAACCATTGAAATATGCTTCAACGCAGCTCGCATATTATAATGGTTCCGTTGATTATTACGGCGTTGCCGCAATGTAGGAACCATTGATCATGCGGCGACAAGCTTGCATGATAGAATTATATGTAAACTATTTTTTGAAATTGAGGAGTAGAAATGGGCGAGAGAACATTTAGAGACCGCATTTCAACTTATTTTAATATTGGCGCCGGCAGAAAAAGCGATTCGATGAAGGCTTATACGGAGCACATCTTTCAAATTGTCGACAAAACCATGAGTTATTCCATTTCGAATCATCCCCTGCCGTTGTGCATGATCGATTCGGAAGGGAAGTTCCTCTGGTACAACAAAAAATTCTCAGAAATATACAAGGATGCCGACATTTCAAACGCAGGGATTTCCCGTGTTACCGGGCTGAAGGCATCCGAATTCTTTACCGAAGACCCTGTCGATAAGGCGGTCATGGTCAATTATAACGGAAGGACTTACAGGGTTGTTTCCTCCTATCTTGACGAGGATAAAAACAACAGCGCAGTTCTTTACTGGATCGACATGACGAACTACGAAGTGGTTAAAAATCTGTACAAGGACGAGAAAAGCTGCTTTGCGTATGTTATCGTGGACAATTACGACGAGCTCATGTCCTGCTCTCCGGACGACAGAAAATCCATCGTAGCGGCAGAAATCGAAAAAGCCGTCCGTCAATGGGCGGTGAAACTTCAGGCGTCCATCACCAGATTCCGAAACAATCAGTACTTTGTGGTATTTGAACATAAGCATTTCGAAAAGCTGGAAGCCGGCAAGTTTTCGATCCTTGACGAAGTGCGGGAAATCGAAACAGATGCGGATTTTCCTGTTTCCCTGAGTATCGGGATCGGCGTCGGCGGAAAAACGCCCCAGCAGGGCGACGAGTATGCGGCAGCCGCACTGGATCTTGCTCTGGGCCGCGGCGGCGATCAGGCCGTTGTGAAGAAAGTGAGCAAGATCGAATACTACGGCGGCAGACTGCAGACCGTGGAAAAGAGAAACAAGGGCAAGTCGAGGATCATGGCTCACGCGCTGAGACAGCTCATCGACCAGTCGAACCAGGTCATCATCATGGGCCATAAAAAGCCCGACATGGATTCATTCGGCGCGGCCCTGGGCATCAGCCGGATCGCGAAGAACCGCAGCAAGCCGGTTTATGTGATCATCAATTCCTTTAACGAGTCCCTTACGGAAATGTATAATACTGCGGAGGAATCCGGTAATTATAAATTTATCAGCAACGACCAGGCTCTCGATCTTGCCGACAAGGACACCCTCGTGGTCGTCGTGGACACCCACCGCCCCAGTATGGTGGAATGTCCCGAACTGCTGACGAAAAGCGACAAGCTGGTGGTGATCGACCATCACAGAAAAACAGAAGAATTCATCGACAACGCGACATTGACCTATATGGAGGCCTATGCGTCCTCCACTTCCGAGCTGATCACGGAGATACTCCAGTACAGCGGGGAAAAGAAAGACATCGACAAATTTGAAGCGGAAGCCTTGCTGGCGGGGATCACGGTGGACACCAACCGTTTCTCCATCAAGACCGGCGTCAGGACCTTCGAAGCCGCTTCGTGGCTGCGCAGGATGGGCGCCGACACTGCCAGTGTAAGGCAGTTCTTCCAGACGGACATGAACTCGCTGAAACAAAGGTCAAAGATCGTTTCAAGCACGGCTATGCCTCTTCCGGGTATCGCGATTGCAAAATGCGAGGGGAAACATACGGACGTGCAGGTGATAAACTCTCGCGCGGCGGATGAGATGCTCAATATCAAGGGCGTCAAAGCAAGCTTTGTCGTCGGCGAGAGCGATGAAGGTCTCACCGTCATCAGTGCCCGTTCCCTTGGCGACGTCAACGTCCAGGCCATCATGGAGAAGCTGGGCGGCGGCGGCAACCTTACCAAGGCGGGAGCGCAGATCGAGATCCCCGTGGACGAAACGATGGATCTCATCGTGGAACTGGTCAGAGAGCTCGAATACAAGTAGGTGCAGGAGGGAAAACAGATGATTGTAATATTGATAAAAGACGTTAAAGGCGTCGGCAAATCCGGAGAAGTAGTTAAGGTCAGCGACGGTTACGCAAGGAACATGCTTCTGCCGAAGGGACTTGCCACGGAGGCGACGGAAGGTAACGTAAGAAATCTGGAAAAACAGAAAGCCATTCAGGAAGCCACCCGACAGAAGGAACTGGCGGAAGCAAGGGAACTTGCAGCAAAGATCGGACAGCTCAAGGTTACGATCGCTACCAAATCCGGCGAAGGCGGTAGGCTGTTCGGCTCCATCACGTCGAAGGACGTCGCAGACGCCCTGAACGAACAACACAAGATCAGCATCGACAAGCGGAAATTCATACTGGAAAATCCGATCAAACATACGGGAGACTTTGAAATCGATATCAAGATCTATCCCGAAGTAGTTGCAAAATTAAAGGTCACAGTTGCCGTATAATCACGGAGAGGTATCGCGTATGAGCCAATATGAAAGGATTCCGCCTCATAACGACGACGCGGAAAAGTCGGTGCTGGGCTCCGTCCTTCTGGACAAGGACGCCCTTTATGAAGTGCTGGAAATACTGAAACCGGAAGACTTCTACAGCGAAATGCACAAGGAGATTTATACCGCGGTAATTGAATTATACAGAAAAAGCCAGCCCGTCGACATCCTCACCGTTTCGGAGGAGCTGAAAAAGCGCAAGTCTCTCGAAATGGTTGGCGGCAGAGCGTACATAGCATTGCTTTCCACGGTGGTACCTTCCACCTCCAATGCGGGGGAATACGCGAAGATCATCGGGGAAAAAGCGATCCTCAGAAGACTCATCGGCACAGCCTCCGATATCATCGAAAAGGGATATCTGGAGAAAATGGAATCCTCCGAGGTGCTGGACTTTGCCGAGCGGGGGATCTTCGAGATCGCACAATCCAGACAGACAAAGGACTTCGCGCTCATCAAGGATGTGCTCTGGGAAAACATTGCTAAGATCGACGCAGCGTCCAAACTGGAAGGAAATCTCACCGGACTGACCACAGGATTCCTGGATCTTGATGGGAAGACCTCGGGACTGCAGAAATCGGATCTGATCATGCTGGCTGCGAGGCCGGCCATGGGAAAGACCGCGTTTGCCCTGAACATCGCCCAGCAGGCGGCCATTAAAAGTAAGGCGAAGGTTTTGATCTTCAGCCTGGAAATGTCCCGGGACCAGTTGGGACAGCGTATGCTCTCCATGGAATCCCGGATCGAAATGCAGAAACTGAAAACCGGAAATCTGGAACGAAAGGACTGGGACCAGATCCATCTGGCGCTGGACACCCTTTCAAGGACCAGCATTTACATAGACGATACCCCTGGCATCACCGCCATGGAAATCAAGAACAAGTGCCGCAGACTGAAGGCGGAAAAGGGGCTGGATCTCATCGTTATCGACTATCTCCAGCTCATGTCCTTCGAAGGCCGGGCGGAAAGCAGGCAGCAGGAGATCACCGCGCTGTCGCGTTTCCTGAAACTGCTTGCCCGGGAAATGGACTGCCCCGTCATCGTACTGTCCCAGCTGTCCCGTGCGCCGGAACAGAGAACGGATCACAGACCGATCCTTTCCGACCTGCGTGAATCCGGCTCCATCGAACAGGACGCGGATATCGTAATGTTTTTGTATCGTGATGAATATTATAACCCTGAGACGACCGATAAACCGAATATATGCGAAGTCAATATCGCAAAGCAGAGAAGCGGACCCACAGGAACAGTTGAGCTTACCTGGCTTGGAAAATATACAAGGTTTGTCGACAAAAGCCGCTTGAGTGAACGATAGGAGGTATTATTATGAAGGTTACCGAAAACATGCTCCTGAGCGAGATTCTTGAAATGGATCCGGATCCCACAGAGGTGTTCCTCCGACATGGGCTGAATTGTCTGGGCTGTCCCGGTGCACGCAGCGAAAATCTGAAAGAGGCAGCCGAGGGGCACGGGATCGATTTTAAAAAACTGATCAATGATTTGAATGATTTTTTGGAAAGCAAATAATAGTACGACGAAAATCTACAACGTGAAAATTTGCCTTTTTGCCCCAAGCTTGCTTGGCTAGGCAAAACGGACAGCAGCGAGCAACGCGAGTCGGAGTTCCTGAAAGGAACGTTGTGATTTTCCAGCATAAATTCTGTCAGCGCCGCTGAAGCGTCGGACAGAATGTTAAAAAGGAGAGGTAGTATGCCAGGTTTAGCAATTGTCGGTTCCCAGTGGGGAGACGAAGGAAAAGGTAAAGTAATTGATTATTTAGCAGAAAAGGCAGATATGGTCGTCAGAGGTCAGGGAGGCAACAATGCAGGTCATACCGTGGTCATCGGCGACAAAAAATACGCGCTCCATCTCATTCCGTCCGGCGTTTTGAATAAAGGCGCCTTAAACATCGTCGGAAACGGCGTCGTTTTCGATCCGGAAGGCTTTTTCAAGGAAATCGAAGATCTGAACAAGGACGGCGTGGATACGTCGAAGATTTTTGTCAGCGACCGCGCCCATATCGTTTTCTCTTATCATAAAGTATTGGACGGGCTGTATGAAGCCGCCAGAGGCAAGGACGATATCGGGACCACAAAAAAAGGAATCGGTCCCTGCTACATGGATAAGATCGAGCGCAGCGGGATCCGTACCTGCGATATGCTGGACGAGAAGGTGTTCCGCGAAAAGCTGTCCGCCCAGATCGACCGGAAAAACGATATCATCGTTAAGCTTTTCGGAGCTGAGCCGATAAAGAAAGAAGAACTCATAGAAACCTATGTGGAATATGCAAAACGCTTAAAACCTTACATCAGGGATACGGGCGTCATGGTTTACGACGCGCTGAAGAAAGGCGAGAAGGTTCTGTTTGAGGGCGCTCAGGGCTCCCTGCTCGACGTGGACCTGGGGACTTATCCATACGTAACAAGCTCCCATCCGACCTCCGGCGGATTCACCACCGGTTCGGGCATCGGCGCCGGAGCGTTCTCCGAAGTGCTCGGTATCACAAAGGCATACACCACGAGAGTCGGCAAAGGGCCTTTCGTTACGGAAGAAGACAATGAAACGGGGAACAAGATCCGCGAGCTGGGACACGAGTACGGCGTTACCACAGGCAGACCGAGACGCTGCGGCTGGTTCGACGCGGTCGTCGTCAAATACTCCGCCAGGATCAACGGCATGACGGGACTTTCCCTGATGCTGCTGGACGTGTTGGGAGATTTTGAGACCATCAAGCTCTGTGATCAGTATGACCACAATGGCGAAAAGATCGATAACTTCCCTGCAAGACTGGAAATCGTCGAGGAGTGCAAACCGGTATACCGCGAACTGAAGGGCTGGATGTGCGATATCTCCGGCTGCAAAACCTGGGATGAGCTTCCGGAAGCCGCCAAGGCTTACGTAAAAGCCATTGAGGAAACCACCGGCATTCCGGTCAAGGTCATTTCCGTCGGACCGAGAAGAGACCAGACTATCATCCGTGAACAAATATTTTAATTGTTGTGCCAGGCGGGAGCTTATATAGGCGACTGCCGTTGGTAAATAAATCGAGAGACTGTGTTGGCGACGCCACACTTCCATTATTTGAAGGATGATAGGTATGAATTTTAAGAGAGAGCTCATCAAGGATTTCTATCTGCGGGATACCTGCGTAGAAAACATCTTCATCAACGAATACCTGACTCAGGCTCCCGGCGACTACGTCAAGGTGTACCTGTTTGCTTTGATGTACGCTGATTTTGACATGAGCTTGACCAACGAGACCATTGCAAAGCACCTGGGTATGGAAGATGAAGATGTCCTTAAGGCATGGACCTACTGGGAGAAGATCGGCGTCGTCAGGAAGCATTATGAAAAACCCGGTGATAAGTTCCGGTATCAGGTGGAATTCCTGAACCTGAAGGAGCTTGCATATGGCAAGAAGCAGAAGAGCCAGAAAACAGCCGCAGGGGTTCCCGACCGGCTGAAGGAGCTCATGGACGATGATACCATCAAGGATATGTACAGCGAGATCGAACGCGTCACGGGAAGACTGTTCGAAGGCAAGGAACCGGCAGAGATCATGTCCTGGATCACCGATTACAACGCAAATCCTGAAATGATCGTCTACGCTTATTCCTATTGCGTCAAGAAAAAGAATCACAGCAATCATAAATATGTGGCGGCCATCGTAAAGGAATGGGCAGCACAGGGTCTGAAAACCGTCGACCAGATCGAAGATTATCTTGAGGAGACGGACAACCGCCATTACTTGTATAAAAGGGTCCTGCGTGCGCTGGGATTTTTGCGCAACGCGACGGAGGAAGAGAAGCGGATCATGGATACATGGTTCGACCAAATGAACTTTTCCATCGACAAGGTGCTGGATGCCTGCAAGAAGACGACAGGGATATCCAACCCCAACATCAATTACATAAACAGCGTACTAAAAGCTTGGAACAATGGCAGCGGCGACAAGGCGGCGGCGTCCACCGAAGCCGCAAAGAGCGGCTCCATTGCCGGAGTTATGAAATATTATGAGGAACTCAGGGCGAAAAACGAATCCAATGCGGAGGAACGAAGGGCTGAGGTCTATCGAAGGATTCCGCGCGTAAAAGAAATCGAAGAAGAGATCCGAAATATCGGGATGCAGATTTCCAGGGTAATGCTTTCCGGAGCCAGCGATGTGAAATCAAAGATCAAAGCCATGAAAGACAGAGTCGAAAGCCTCAATGAAGAGAAGGCTTTTCTCATGACGGAAAACAACTTTAAGATCGATTATATGGATATCGTGTATGATTGCCCCCTCTGCAGGGACACCGGAATACAAGATACTGGGGATCGTTGCGTTTGCTTCGCAGAGAAGCTCAGCAGCATTCAAAAAATGGATTGAAAAAAAATAAAATACAAGGTATAATATTACTGAAATGTTACAAGTACATTACGTTTCAAAATTTGCAGCAAGACAAAACGCAGAACTCAATACAAAAATAGGGCTTGGCCGCATATGATAAAGTACCCCATCGCAAGATGGCCGGGAGGAAACATATGAAGGAAACCAGAAGACAAGGCACAGAAAAGTTACACAGCTTATGGAAAAACCTAACTTCGGGCATTATAGATAAAGTAAACAAGAAAGAAAACTCTATAGATGAGAATAAAGCAAGGGATATGGGAGATACTCATACCCCTCTTTCACGTCTGGATCTTACCGGCCTGAACCGGGAACAGGCGAAGGAAGCCATAAACAGGATCATCGATGAACGGCTTGAGGAAATATCCCATATAGAGTTGACCGAACTGAAGATCGACCAAAGAGAAAGAGAACGGCAAAGAGCGAAAGCGGCGGAACGCATCAACGAGAGAAGAAACCGCAGAAAACACCAGCATGAGCATGCCCCTGAAACCATCATTACCGAGCAGGGCGTGTATTCGAATTACAAACAGGCTTCCGTTTTTGACGTCATTCAGCCGGAAACCTTCCCCTTTGAGGAATCGCAAACCGCGCCCATCGAAGGTCAATTATCCATGCTGGACGCCATTACTGCTGAAAAGAAAGCAGACGCGCCGGCAGACACAGAGTTTGCAGATTCCTTTGATGTGGATCAATTTACCGATGATTCCTCCCTCGGCGGCGGAACCTCCGGGAACGAGAAGACGTTGAAGACCAAGAAATATGCAAAAAAGAACAAGCTGCCGGAGATCGGCCAGCCGGCAGAATACATAGAAGCGGAACCGGAAGCGGAACAGATGCCGGAGGATAAACCCTTGGGCTTCGACTTTTTCGGATTGCTGCAATATGATCCAGATCGAGAAGGAATCACAGAAGAGCAGGCCGACAAGATGTCCGGCATCAAAATCAGCACCGCCATTGACGAAGCAGTGGACAAGGTGTTTGTGATTTATGGGAAAAACAAAGAGAGAGTACTGCGGTTTTGCCGTAAAATAAAGGACAAGACGGGTGAGATCCTAAGCGAAAAGGTAACGCCGGTTGTATCCGCATGTAAAGTGAAGGTGAGCGGCAGACTCGTTCCGTTGATCGAAAAAGCGGAAAACAAGCTGCAGTTGAGACAAAAAACCGCAGTTGTTATGGCGGCCCTCGGAAAGCGTGAAAACCAGGCTTCTGAAAAAATGGTCCGGTTTGTCGATTTCCTTGACAGAAAGAACGAGACGTTCCTCCATACCCTAGCCGCACTAAGAGATAAGACGCGCCGCCGCTTTGATCGGATCCGCGATTACGCGGAACATCACAAGAAAAAGCTCCTGATCGAATTCGGCATCGCAGTTGCGGCAGCCGCAATGATAACGGTCATCATAGGAAACATGACTGCCTATGAATACATTTATAACGGCAAGGTCCTCGGCGTCGTCAAAAACCAGGAGGATGTTTACAAAACCATCGACATCATCGGCGACAAGCTCAGCGCCCAATACGATGCGGATATCACCATCGACAAGAATAAGGACATCCGCTTCAAAAAAATAGTCGCGTTCAACCAGGATCTCGACAATAAAGACGACATCCTGAACCGGCTGACGTATATGCGGGACATGAAGGCGAAAGGCCAGGGAATCTACATCGACGGAAGCCTGGTGGCGATCCTGGAAAGTGAAGCAACTGCCAGATCGATCCTGAGTGAGATTGAAAACAAATATGTAAAAAAGGACTCCAATATACAATACAAAAAGATCGGCTTTGCGGAAAAGGTTGAAATCAAGGACGTTGCGACAAAGCTGGGAAATATACAGGCCAAGGAGAAAGCGCTGGAATACATGATGACCGGTGCGGTTGAGAAGCAGATCCACGTGGTACAATCGGGGGAAACTTTCTCGGAAATCGCAAAAATGTACGGCATGAAGCAAAGCGAGCTGAAAGCCTCCAATCCCGACGTGGTGCCGGAAAAGCTCTCCATCGGCCAGGCGATCAGCCTGAATCAGATCGTTCCGCTGGTAACGGTGCAGACGACAGAAGTTGCAAAGTATAAAGAAACGATCCCGTTTGAAGTCAAATATGAAAACACAGCGAACCTGTATAAAAAAGAACAGACCGTAAAATCAAAGGGCGTCAACGGAGAAAAAGACGTCGTGGCTGAGGTCGTCAGAAACAACGGGATCGAGGTCAGCAGAAACGAACTCAGCGCAACCATATTGACCCAGCCTGTGGCGCAGGTCGTACTGGTCGGGACGAAAGAACCGCCGCCGCTGATCGGGACGGGATCCTTCATTTACCCGATCAGAGGGACACTGACCTCCAGATTTGGATACCGATGGGGAAGACTCCATTCCGGAATCGATCTGGCGGCGCCGATCGGGACCCATATCAAAGCAGCCGACGGCGGCAAGGTGACCTTTGCCGGGTACAACGGCTCTCTCGGCTACATGGTGGCCATCGACCACGGCGGCGGCAGAGTTACCTGGTACGGACACTGCAGCAAGCTGTTCGTGAAGAAGGGTGATAAGGTATTTCAGGGCCAGCATATCGCCAATGTCGGCAACACCGGACGAAGTACCGGCCCCCATTGTCATTTTGAAGTACACATCAACGGCGTAGCGAAAAACCCGTTGAAATATCTGTAAATCAAAGATTTAAAAACGTCTTGTAATTAAGGAGACCGCGGCCTTGGGCATAGCGGTCTTCTTTTTTCAGCGGAAGAGCATCCTGAACCAGGATCTGCTTTACCTGAGCCGGAGTCAGATCCGGCCGCATTGCATACAGGCATGCGGCCACACCGCTGACAACGGGAGCCGCCATGGAAGTGCCGGATTGAACGGCATATCCTTTTGGGTTTTTGCCGTCCAGCGAACAGATATCGACCCCCGGCGCAATCAGATCGGGCTTGGTATCGCCGGTAAGCGTCGGACCGCGGCTGGAAAAACTGGCGACCTTAACGCCTCCGTCTTCCGTCAGATCGGCTGCTCCCACGGTAATGACCAAAGGACTGGTTCCGGGCGAGTTAATGGTACATTTCCCGGGACCGTTGTTGCCTGCAGCTGTTACGACAGTATATCCGTAACGGACCGCGGCGTTGGCTCCTTTTATGAGCGGGTCGTCATCATATGGCGGCTCCACCTTTATTCCCAGAGACAGGTTGATCACCCTGACGTTATAAAACTGACCGTTGTTGACGATCCACTGCAAGGCGGCAAGGATGTCGGATTCTGTTCCATTCCCCGATTCATCCAGCGCTTTGACGGAGATAATGTCGGCACAGGGAGCCGTACCCGTGTATTTGCAGGAGGCATAACCGTTACCGGCGATGATGCCTGCTACATGTGTACCATGACCGTCGTCATCGTAGGGCATTTCTCTGTTCGCCAGCAGATCTTTAAATGCAACGATCCTGTTGAACGGTTTGACCAGGTCGTAGTGTGGGGATACTCCCGTATCGATGACAGCAACGCCCACACCTTTGCCCCGTTCCGTACTCCCAAAAATCCGCTCCATATCATCTTCGTAATTTCCGCATTTCGCCTGAACCATCTTCGCCTTCGGATAAATCGGCGTTTTTGAAACGATCGCGTCCTCGCTGATCGCACCGATCATTCGATGTGCCGAAAGCTTTTCTAATTTTTCTTTTGGAATTTCTACTGAAACCGCATTGATGAAAGGTAGTTCGTATTTTATTTGCCCGTAATTTTCAATGATGCAGTCTCTTATCTCGTTGATCGTATGCTTTGAATATATAATAACCGGGGTCAATTCCCCGTCGTTTGAATTCATACATATCACTTCCCTTGCAACATAATATGAGGAAGGGCTTGGGCAAGGTGAGAAGTGAACCGGCAAGCGCCGAGATGAGAAAACAAAAAAATTGTTTATTTTTATGCAACATTTTTTATTAAAAAAAGCCCCATATTATGAAAGGGGATTTATATACAATTTACGGGCCGGGGCAGATCGTTGTTTGCATTTCGGAAACCCGGCCCTGCGAGAAAGCATGAATCCATTCTAATTTATTCTCTTTCCTGTGCAAAACAATGTCATAGCTCAGCAAAAAATGGATTTTTGACGAAAGCAGTTTTTTTTGATATAATGAACTTATCTTTGAGATTCAGCGGTCTGCAGGGAGACGTTCAGCATATCATGCCCCGACACAGCTCGCATGAAAGAATAAACCGTACTGTTTTGTTATTAGGTGGGAGGATTTCTTATGGACTCAAAAAAAGTGTTGATCATTGAAGATGAAAAATCAATATCAGATATAATTAAGTTCAATTTAAAGAAAGAAGGCTTTGAAGTAGAGACGGCATATGACGGGCAGGACGGTTTGGAAAAGGCACTTTCCGGTAAACCGGATCTGATCCTTTTGGATGTTATGCTTCCGCTCATGGACGGGTTCCAGGTCTGTAAAAAAGTCAGAGAAAACAGTTCTGTACCGATCCTTATGCTGACTGCCAAGGAAGAAGAAGTCGATAAGGTGCTTGGTTTGGAGCTCGGCGCCGACGATTATATCACAAAGCCCTTCGGTATGAGAGAACTTATCGCGAGGATCAAAGCCAACATAAGAAGAACCGATCTGATGGTCAACTTACAGGACGTACCATCCGATATTCAGGACTTTGGAAGCCTTACCATCGATTTAAACAGATATGAAGTCAGAAAAAATGACAAGGCGCTGGAGCTTACGCTTCGTGAATTCGAGCTCCTTAAATATTTGGCCGAAAGGGAAAACAAGGTTTTCTCCAGAGAACAGCTTCTTGAGGAAGTGTGGGGATACGAATATTACGGAGATATCCGTACGGTAGACGTGACGGTGCGAAGGCTTAGGGAAAAGCTGGAGGACGATTCGAGCGATCCCAAGTATATCATGACAAAAAGAGGCATAGGTTACTACTTCAGGAGGCCGTAAAAGAATGATAATCGGAAAAACCAGATGGTCCAGCATAAGATGGAAGATTGTTTTTATTTACTTTCTTCTTGTCTTCATTGCGACCACGATCATCGGAGTTTTTATCATGAGTCAGCTCGAAGCGTATTATAAAGACTCTGTTCGTGACAATATATCAAACATGGTGCAGGATGGAATGCTATCCTCTTTCCAAAATTTTGATGAATTGAAAAACCATCAGGAAGAGATCCAGGCTAATCTGGAAAGCTGGTCCAAAGGCGTTCAGCAGGACTTCTTTGTGGTTGACGACGATTTTACGATCATTGCTTCCAATAATGAGATCTTTGTTATGAGAAGCGCGGTTGACGTTCTTGATCCGGACATTATTATGGCAGGACTCAACGGCGAAAACGGCGCCGAATCCGAAGGTACCGTCAATAAACTGAACAAGGAGATCCCGGTGAAGAACATGGTGTTTCCTATCGGAGAGAAGGATCATGTCAAAGGGGTTCTTTACGTCAGAGAAGATATGTCCAGCGTATATGATACCATCGGCAATTCTAAGATCATCTTTGTCGAAGCAATGGTCATCGCCCTCTTTATAACAGTAGTTCTCGGATTTTTCATCGCACGCAGCATTACGGTACCTATCAACGATGTAACAGAAAAGGCGGAAAAGATGGCCCAGGGCGATTTCAGCCAGGAGGTCAGCGTCAAATCCGACGATGAAATAGGCCGGCTTGCAGAAATGTTCAACCTTCTCAGGAAGCAGCTCAATCTGACTTTGTCTGAGGTTTCAAACGAAAAAAGCAAACTGGAAACCATTTTAAAATACATGGCTGACGGCCTGATTGCCATTGATCTGTCCGGCCATATCATCCATGCCAATTCGGCTGCGATGAGTATGCTGAACATCACAGCCGACGATATGGAAAATAAACACTATAATGACATCATCCGAGGCTACAATGAAAATCTGATCTTTGATAACTTAAGAGAAAACTGCAAGGACGGAGGAGTCGCGGACATTTTTTCCTACGGAGGCTCCACCTTTGCAGTCCGGTACGACCGGTTCAAGGACGAAAACGCCCAGGACGTAGGCATCATTATGATCCTTCAGGATATCACGGAACGTCAGAAGCTGGAGAACATGCAGATGGATTTCGTGGCCAACGTATCTCACGAGCTGAAGACTCCGCTGACTACAATTAAAAGCTATACCGAGACTTTGCTTACCGGACAAGTGGACGATCAGGAAACCACGACACAGTTTCTGGGGATCATCGATACGGAAACAGACCGGATGAATAGGCTGGTCAAGGACCTGCTGCAGCTGTCCAGGCTGGATTACAAGCAGGAAAAATGGAATAAAAAAGAAAGTAATCTGATCGCGCTTCTGAAATCCGTCGTCACCAAGGTGGAACTGACTGCGAGAAACAAGAACCAGCATCTCAACTGCATCTTTGACGACAGCTTGAAGATCCTGACCGTCATCGACAAGGACGGGATCGAGCAGGTGCTCATGAACGTGCTCAGTAATGCCATAAAATATACACAGGAGGGCGGCAGGATCGATATCGACGCGGTACAGGCAGGCAGAGACGCCCAGTTGGTCATTGCGGACAACGGGATCGGTATTCCGGAAAAGGAGCTTTCAAGAGTCTTTGAGCGGTTTTTCCGCGTGGACAAGGCCCGCTCGAGGGCTATGGGCGGCACCGGCCTTGGTCTGGCCATTTCCAAGCAGATCATTGAGGAACACAACGGCAGCATCGAAATCGAAAGCAAGGAAGGCAAGGGTACCAAGGTAACGATCACCCTGCCCCTTTCCCACGCAAGAGGAAAACGGAATATCGAATAGGCAGATGCTTTGATTTGCAGATTTCTACTGCGCAATAAGGTAATAAACAAACACCTCTGATAATATATTAAGAAGGGGTGTTTTTTCATGGATACACATATTGTGAATATCGATAATCGCGAAAGGATAACCGTTACGGACGTCGCAGACGTTGAAAGCTTCAACGAAGAGATCGTATTCCTGACTTTGAAAAACGGCGGCCTGATCATAAGAGGGGAGGACCTTCATATTCAGAAACTGGATCTGGAAGAAGGCAAGGTCCTGATCTCCGGGGCGATCGGTTCCGCGGTATATACTGAGCGGAAGGACAAACAGGAAAAGGGATTCCTGAAGAAGATCCTGAAATGAGCGAAGCGGAACTCGAAAAATATATCGTCAACCCGCTGATCATCGACCAATCCTTCGAATTTGTCATCATGCTCTTCGCGGGTATGACCGTCATGCTGTTCTATGACGTCTACCTCTGGGTGAACCGAAAATTGAAGCCGGGAAAAGCGGTATCCTTTTTTCAGGATATCCTTTTCTGGTTGTTTGCCGCGCTGCTGACTTCATCCTTTCTGTACTACTGCAACTTCGGAAGGCTGAGCTTCCATGCATTACTAGCCTTCGGAGCCGGGGCTGTCTTGTGGAAAAAGTTCTTTTGTGGTACAATAGTTTAGTATTGGCTGTCAATGAGCAGCACGATACCGTCCGGAGAAAATCCTGATCGCCTCCGAGCGCTTTACCAAGGGTGAATTTCATGTTAAAAAAGAAAAAGCGGCGCAGCAGGGAATTTAAAAACAACAGCCAAATTATAGATATCGACGAAGCACGGCAGCTCAGGAAGCAAAAACGGGAAGATGCCGCTGAAAAAAAATACAAGGTGCGGAAAACAAAGTCCGTTGTAACACAACGCCAGGCAGGGAAAAAAGCCCGACGCAGAATGGTGTATTTTGTTATTTTCCTGGTGATCGTGGGGATCATCGCGGCGTCTGTTATTAATATCATCAGCCTCAAGCTGACCGAAGCGAAGACTATGAAAGAGAGACAAGCCTTGCTGGATCAGAGGACAAGGCTGGAAAAGATCTATTCCCAGGTCAACAGCCCGGAATATATAGAGCAGCAGGCCAGACAGCAGCTGAAAATGATCAAACCCGGCGAAATCTTATACGTCCTTCCGGAACAGGATCAAAAAAAGAAAACGACCGGCGGTGGGATCGTGCCGAATTAGAAGGACATTGGGAGAGAATATGATTAAGGAAATCATCGTTGTGGAGGGCAGAGATGATGAAGCGGCGGTAAAAAGAGCGGTGGATGCTGAAACCATCGCGACCCACGGCTTCGGCATCCGGGAAGAAACCTTTGCACGCATTGAAAAAGCATATAAAGAAAGAGGAATCATTATCTTTACGGATCCGGACCACGCCGGAGAAACAATAAGAAAAAGGCTTTCCGAACGCTTTCCTGAGGGAAAGCATGCTTTTTTACCGAGAGAAGAAGCGACGAAGGACGGAGATATCGGGATCGAAAATGCCGGACCCGAAAGCATCCGGGAAGCACTGAGCATGGCAAGAGCGGCAGCACTTGACAAACGGCTTGAATTTACGCAGGAAGATATGTTTGAATACGGACTTGCCGGGATTTCGGGAGCCGCCGAAAAAAGGGACAAGCTGGGAAAGCTGCTGGGCATCGGTTACGGAAACAGCAAGGTGTTTCTTAACCGTCTCAACCAATACGGAATCGAGCGGCAGGAATTTATTGAAGCATATAAGGGGATATTGAGGGGATAAAAATATGAAGCTATATTCACCGGCAACCATAAACGAAATAAAAAACAAGCACGGCTTCAAGCTTTCCAAAAGCCTGGGGCAAAATTTTTTGACAGACAAGAATATCATCGATAAAATCATTGAGAAATCCAACATCGGGAAAAACGATCTTGTGATCGAAATCGGGCCTGGTATCGGCGTACTGACCGCAGCCGCGGCCGAGGAAGCAGGCAAGGTCATCGCGATTGAAATCGACCGCAACCTGATCCCGATCCTGAAAGAAACGCTGTGTGCATACGACAATATCGAAATCATAAACAGCGACGTACTGAAAACCGATTTCACAAAAATTCTGGAACAAAACGGAGAAATCGGCGGTCAAAAAAGAAGCGGCGTGAAAATTCTGGGGAATCTTCCCTATTATATAACGACACCGATCATTATGAAAATACTGGAGGACAGGGTCCCGGCCGACAGCATTACCATCATGCTGCAGAAGGAAGTGGCCGACCGGATCAAGGCTTCTCCCGGAACAAAGACATACGGAGCTCTTTCCGTGGCAGTGCAGTATTACTGCACCGTAAGCCATGTTGCAAACGCTCCGAAGGAAATCTTTGTTCCGCAGCCGAAGGTGGACTCTACGGTGATCCGCCTGGATATCCGCAAAGAAAAACCTGTTGTGCTCAACAGTGAAGAAGCATTTTTTGCAGTGGTAAAGGCAGGCTTCGGCCAGCGAAGAAAAACCCTGCTGAACTCACTGACCGGAGTCTACGGACTGACAAAGGAAGAGATCGCCGCGGTTATGACGACTGCAGGCATCGATCCTGTGCGAAGAGCCGAGACCCTCAGCCTTGAAGAGTTTGCGGCGCTCGCAAATACGATAAGGCCCGGAGAATAACGTCTCTGAAAGGGACGTTGACGTTATAATTATTGGAGGAAAAAACAAACTTACATGAGATCCATAAAAACTTTCTATAACAAATATCTGCATAATTCCATCGTGTTATGTGTAGTGCTGGCGCTTGCTATAAATTTTGTCATTGAAGCGGTCAGCAGAAGATCTGTTTTCGCGTGTCTGGATTACCTTACCGGCTCACCGATGACGTTTCTATACAATTCATTTTTGATATTTTTTACTTTTTCCATCGCTTATCTTGTGAAACGGCGAATTTTCGTCTATGTCATGGTATCGTTCTTCTGGCTGGCGACGGGAATCGCCAACGGAATCATACTGAGCAACCGGATCACGCCGTTTACTGTGGCGGATCTGTCGATTCTGGGCTCGGTAATGTCGATCATTCCGATCTATCTCAGTACGGTCCAGATCGTGCTCGCGATAGCGGGCATAGTGGCGCTGGTGGTGGCACTGATTCTTGTTTTCATCTTCACGCCAAAGCACAAGCAGAAAATCAACTATAAAAAAAGCATTGCCGGCGTATTGGCTTTATGCCTGGCGATGTACGGAATCACAGGCCTGGCGATCAATCAGAATTGGGTATCCACCTATTTCGGAAACCTCAACTATGCGTACCGTGATTACGGCTTTCCATACTGCTTTACCAATACATGGCTGAATACCGGGATCTCCAAACCAAAAGGCTATTCCGGCGATGAGGTCCTCAATATTTTTACAAAAGAAGAAAAGAAGGATCTTACCGGCGCAGACGCCGGAAGCGTCAACGGAAAGAGAAGGCCGAATGTTCTTTTCCTGCAGCTTGAATCCTTCTTTGATCCGACCCTGATGAAAGGCGTGCAATTCTCTGAAGATCCGGTTCCGAACTTCAGGAACCTGGAGGAGCATTATTCTACCGGATTTCTTACGGTCCCTGCTGTAGGCGCGGGAACCGCCAACACCGAATTTGAAGTGCTGTCGGGCATGAGCGTCCGGTTCTTCGGACCCGGAGAATATCCGTATAAATCCGTACTGACAAAGAAGACCGTTGAAACCATCGCATACGATCTGAAGCGGGAAGGCTACGGCACCCATGCCATCCACAACCACAGAGGCGCATTCTACGGACGAAACAAGGTATTCCCCAACATGGGCTTTGATACCTTCACCTCTTTGGAATATATGAACAGCGTTTCAAAGACGCCGAAGAACTGGGCGAAGGACAGTGTGCTGACCGATGAGATCCTGGCCGCACTCAAGTCTACGGACAGCGAGGATCTGGTCTATACGATCTCGGTCCAGGGGCACGGCCAGTATCCGACGTCAAAGGTCATTCAGGATCCGGCTGTTACAATGTCGGGAATAACGGTTGAAAGCCAGGTAAACGAATTTGAATATTATCTCCAGCAGGTCCATGAGATGGACAAGTTTATCGGGGATCTTACAAAGGCTCTGAAAAAATTTGACGAACCGACCATATTGGTCATGTACGGCGACCATCTGCCAGGATTGCAGAATATCGCCCCCTCCAATCTTGTGAACGGCAATATATTCCAGACACAATATGTCATGTGGAACAATTTCGGTCTGAAAAAACAGGATAAGGATCTTTACGCATACCAGCTGGGGGCCGAAGTTCTTGACCGGATCGGGATCCATGACGGCGTCATTATGAAATATCACCAGGATCACCAGAAAGACTCCACTTACCTGACCAATTTGAAGGCGCTTCAGTACGACATGCTTTACGGTAAGGATTATATCTTTGGAGAAGAAAATCCGTATGAGCCGACCGACATGAAAATGGGCGTAAGGGAAATCAAAGTGGAAAAGGTTGTTGAAATCGGCAAGAAATACTATATAAAAGGGCAGAACTTCACTCCGTTCAGCAAGATCTCCATCGAGGGCAAGGTCCTGGATACCATATTCCTCGGTCCGTCGGTGCTGGGACTGCTTGAGGAAGTGAAACCGGAGGACGTATCCAAAATGAAGGTCAGCCAGGTTGAAAAGAACAACGAAATCCTGAGCACGACAGAATAAGACATCACAATCGATCGCAGACATTCAAAAAATGGCATTCCGGATACAAACGGAATGCCATTTATGGTACAATTACCCTATAAGAGTTTTGAATCGTGATAGGAGGGGATCTTTCATGAAAGCATACACGGAAAACGATCTGCTGCTTAGACCGGCGACTGAGGAAGACATTACGGTCATTCTGAACTTTATCCTTGAGCTGGCCGAGTTTGAAGGAGCCAAAGACCAGATCCAAAGTACAGCAGACGGACTGAGAGAAGTCCTTTTTGTGAAGCACATCACTGACGCACTGATCGCGGAGCTTTCCGGAGCGCCCATTGGTTTTGCGATTTGGGCATACAGCTTTTCCACCTTCACCGGTAAACCCACGCTCTATATCGACGACCTCTACGTCCAGGAGAAGCACAGGGGGAAGGGAGTCGGAAGCAGGATCTTTTCGCGCATTGCGGAAATCGCATACGAGAAAGACTGTGGCAGAATGGACTGGTACTGCATGGAAACCAATGTGTCCGGAAAGGAATATTATCATAAAATGGGGGCGGAGGAAATCGACTGGTTTAAGGTTTTTCGCCTGAACCGAAAGCAAATCGAAGAAATGAGGGATGGAATATGAAGACGATCGAGACAGAAAGACTGATCCTGAGGACGTGGGATGTTGAAGACGTAGACGATTTATTTGACTATGCAAACAATCCCAACGTAGGACCTCATGCCGGCTGGAAGCCCCATGAGAACAAGACTGAATCGCTTGAAATCATGCAAACCCTGTTTATCAATAAATATGAATGCTGGGCCATCGTTTACAAGGAAGACGAAAAGGTCATCGGTTCCATCGGATTCGAGGACGATAAAAAACGGCCCGGCGTGAACTGCAGGGAGATGGGTTACGCTATGAGCGAGGACTATTGGGGAAAGGGTATCATGACGGAAGCCGCTATGGCGGTGCTCCGCTACGGATTTGAAGAATTGGGACTGGACCTGATAACGATCTGCAGGAATCCTGTGAACGCGCGATCGGGAAGAGTGATCGACAAATGCGGATTTACCTATGAAGGCACGCTCCGGCAGGCGCAGAAGATCTATAACGGCGCCGTCCGCGACGTAGCCTGCTACTCCATGACAAAGGAAGAATACACGAAGGCAAAGCGATGACGAAGGGAAAACGCAATTTCATTTATATGGTCCAGTGCGCCGACGGGACGCTCTACACGGGTTATACCAACGATCTTGAAAACAGGATGGCCGCCCATAACAGCGGAGCGGGAGCAAAATATACCAGGGGACGGGGACCGGTCCGGCTGCTTTACAGCGAGGCATTTGAGACAAAAGGGGAAGCCCTGAAGAGAGAAATCCAGATCAAGAAACTCAGCAGAGACCGGAAACTGAAGCTGGCGGGTATTAAAGGAGAGGAGATATCATGGAAGAAAACAAAACAGGGGAAATCAAAGCACGAACCTATGACATGAGCGGACTGAGGTTGTGTTTGTACGGGCTCATCATCACTGTAATCAATATCAATATCCAGGGATTCGATATCTTCCCGGACGTGATCGGATACATCATGGTGATCATCGGCCTCGGGAGAATCGAGCAGTATGAGGAAAAGTTCGGCCAGGCGAAGCGGATCGCTTATATTCTGACCGTCCTTGCAGCGATCAACATTTATAAGCCGCAGACCCAGGATCCATCCGTTGTCGCCGGCCCTTTGCAGGCGAACAGTGTCACCTTCAGCGCCGGGATCTTCGGAAACATCCCATGGCTGGCGACCCTTCTCATGTTCTTGGGGATGGCGGCGAATCTCGTCTTTCTCTATGCAATGTGCATGGGCATGAAAAATCTCCTGATCCGGACCGGGGATGAAACCCTGGCGGGAGTCTGCGATAATAGGTGGACTCTGCTTCTGATCTCCCAGATCGGGCTCTCTGCTTCCATTCTGCTGGCCTTTGTTTCATTTCCTTTGATAATAACTGCAGCAATGGCATTCGTCATATTCGCCTTTGTCGCAATGATCCTGTTCCTTCTTTTGATCAACCACACATATAGGAGCATTGAAGGAAAGGAGGAGATTTGGTGGAGAATCGAATAGTTATTCAGACGAAGACGACAGCGGATGACTACAAGGCGCTCATCTTCTTCAATATGTTCCTGAAAAAGAAAGCGGCGCTATACCTGATGATCGCAGTGGCAGTCCTTTCACTTGGAGCGATCATTGGCCGGATTACCGGAATGATTCCGATGGCGGACTGGTATTTTATCGTCTGCATCGCGTATTGGGGGCTCCTCGTGCTGAATTATTTTGTTTTTCGGTCTGCTGTGAGACGGTTCCTTGCGTCGGACAAACTTGTGATCAACAGCGAACGAACCATGACCATCGATGAAACTGGGATCACCGTGGATGCGAAACAAGAAGAAGGTTTTGCTGTGTACAAATGGGATAAACTATACACAGCTTATGGAACGAAAAAATATTACTTCCTGTACATTAACACGGCGATGGCCCTCATCCTGTCGAAAAGAGATTTCAGAGCCGAGGATATCCCTGTTCTTGAGAATCTGATCAGGGACAATATGGGGAGCAAATTCAAAAAAAGATAGTGTAGGGAATCATTGAATCATACGTACAATTCCATATTGTATGGTATAATAATAAAAATCAGAATTCAGGAGGGATTAACAAATGAGAAAAATCGTTGCGACAAAAGCGGCTCCCGCCGCTATCGGCCCGTATTCACAGGGCAATTTATTCGGAAATCTTATTTTCACATCCGGACAGGTTCCCCTTGATCCGGAAACCGGCGCCATCGTAGGGACCACCATCGAGGAACAGACGGAACAGGTGCTGAAGAACGTCAAGGCGATCCTGGAGGAAGCCGGAAGCTCAATGCAAAATGTGCTGAAGACTACGGTATTCATCAAGGACATGAACGACTTCGCGGCCATGAACGCCGTTTACGCCAAATACTTTACGGAAGGCGCATTTCCTTCCAGATCCGCTGTGGAAGTGGCCCGTCTGCCAAAAGACGTTTTGGTGGAAATCGAAACCATCGCATATCTCTAACCGACGCAGAAACAGACAAGGAAGTGAATGAATGAGCAAGGATTTATTTAGAAAAGAGCTGGCGAAATTCCAGCCTTACGTCCCCGGAAAACCCATCGAAGAGGTGAAGCGGGAATACGGCCTGGACCGCATTGAAAAGCTGGCCTCCAATGAAAATCAGCTGGGGCCGTCGCCTATGGCCGTGGACGCCATTATCAAAGCAGTCAACGATATCAACTTTTACCCGGAAGCGACCGCCTACGAATTGAAACGGGAGCTGTCGGCGGAATTGGGCGTGAAAGATGAAAATCTCGTCATCGGAAACGGCGGCGAGGAGCTGCTTCAGGTCATCGCCCAGACCTTTATCAATGAGGGCGACGAAGTAGTCGTTGCATCTCCTTCCTTCGGAATTTACAATACAACCGTCGGACTGCTGGGCGGTGTCATTCATTCCGTCCCTTTTAAAAACAACCAATACGATTTTGCGGGCATGCTGTCAAAGGTCAACGACAGGACAAAGCTGATCTATATCTGCAGCCCCAACAATCCTACCGGAAACATTGTAACAAAGAGTGAGCTGGACGGATTGCTCTCCAAACTGCCGGAGGACGTGACCCTGGTCATGGACGAGGCTTATTATGAATTTGCCGCCGCCAACCCGGAATATCCCGACAGTATCGGGCTGCTGGCAAAACGACCGAACCTTGTGATCCTGAGGACCTTCTCCAAGGTGTCCGGCATCGCCGGCGTGCGGATCGGCTATGTGATCACTTCGGAACGCATCGCCGCCGAAATGAACAAGATCAAGCTGACCTTCGACGTGAACCGTCTTGCGCAGGAAGCGGCCCGCGGCGCGCTTCGTGACAAGGAATATACAAAGAAGACCGTCGCCCTGACGAGGGAATCCATTGAAATGATGGAAGCCTGGTTTGAGAAGAAGGGCCTGGAATATATCAGATCCTGGTCAAATTTTGTCTTCGTAGACATCGGACTTCATTCAAAAACCGCCTTTGAAGAACTGATGAAGAGGGGCGTCATCGTAAGGCCCGGTTATTTCTGGGGCTGGGATAACTGGATCCGCGTCAGCGCCGGAACCATGGAACAGACTCAATTCTTCCTGGATAAGCTGGAAGAGGTACTATCGCTATAATTACATGACAGAAAGAGTTTCTTTTTACCGGAAACTCTTTTCCTGTTTTGAGAAAGGATTTCCCGTATGGTGTATCATAATTTCGACCAGATCCTTGACAGAGTCCGGGAGAATCCCGTGAAGCGGAAGGTCGCCGTTGCGGGAGCCGCCGATCGGCATGTCCTGGAAGCAGTCCTGGAAGCCCGGCGAATGGGTATTATAAATCCCGTACTGATCGGTAGGTCCTCGGAGATAGAAAGCCTGCTGGATGAGTTGGGGAGCTGCGCTGCGGAGTATGAGATCGTGGAGGCGTACAGCCCGGAGGAATGCGGGATGGCAGCTGTAGAATTGATCAAGGAACAGAAGGCGGACTTCATCATGAAAGGCATGATCGAAACCAGGGATGTCCTGAAGCCACTCGTGAACAGGGAAAACGGACTTAATCTCGGAAGAACCATGACTCATGTGGCACTGGATGAGATCCCGGGCATGAGCCGCCTGACTGCAATGACCGATGGAGGCATGATCCCTTATCCGACACTCGAGGAAAAAAAGGATATCATCATCAACGCGGTAGAGATGCTTCGGTCCCTCGGATACGAGAGACCGTCGGTAGCCGTCCTCTGCGCCGTGGAAAAGGTCAATCCGAAGATGATCGAGACAGTCGACGCGGAAGCGTTGGTCGCTATGAACCGTCAGGGCGTCCTACCGGATTGCGATGTGGTGGGGCCGATTTCTTATGACATCGCCATGAGCGCAGTTATAGCACAAGAGAAGAAATATAAATGCTCTTACTGCGGGCAGTTCGATATCCTCCTGGCGCCGTCCATGGTGGCGGGTAATCTGTTGAATAAGAGTCTTACCGTTACGGGAGGGGCGCTGATGGCAGGTGTCGTTATGGGAGCCAAAGTCCCTGTCGTAGTCACTTCCCGAGGGTCAACGTCAACGGAAAAATTCCTGTCCCTGGCCCTGGCGTCGCTGATTGCGAGGTGAAACATGAAGGATCAATATACGAGAGAGGAACTGGAAGCCGCTCTGCAAATCGTTTCTTCAAGTATCAGTCGGTGTGAAAGAGCGCATCCTAAATTCGCGGAGGGTACCTCCCAGCATACGCTCCTTAAGAACAGGATAAAAGCGCTGTATATTTCAAAATCTTTGATATTGGATGAAGATGTTAAGTACACAAATGAAGAATTGACAGATGCGCTTAGACCCGTAGCTTCCATTATCAGCAAATGTGAAAAAGCACAGATGAAATTTCCGGAAGGCACTTCACATCACACCCGTTTCCGTAAAATGATAAAAGCAATGTACCTCGCAAAATCACTGATAACGGATGAAATAAATAAAAGAGATTAAACCCCGGCTTAGCGCGGGATTCAGGGGGGGACAGGTGAAGAATGAGAACGAGATTTAATAAACTGATCGACTCAAATACAGCGACCATTTTTCTATTTCTGTATGGGCTGATTGCCCAGGTTACAGCTTTTGCGATCATATACTTTTTTATCACATATCTTCCGATTAAGGAAGCGGTAGTGGAAGCCTTTGTTTTCCTATGGTTCTGCATACCCGTGATCGCTATTTTTTCAATCATAACAGCCGCTATTCAAATCAAAATCAGAGTAACCGGAGAGCAAAAGTATAAGACGCCGCTTATTGGCTTGATTCTAAATCTTGCATGGCTTTTGTGCTATGTAGTAGTTATCTATTTGGCATTTGTCGGTAAGATGCCTTTTTTGTTTACTAAATAGAATATTGCTGACATTTTATTAAAACGGTATAATATTTAGTGGAATATATATCCATAAAAACATACAGGAGGACAAACATAAAATGTATTGTAAAAAGATAGCAATTGTCACGGCATTAGTAATCACACTAATAATAGGAGCATCCTCATTATCATTTGCCTCTTATTACGATGGAGGAAATCCAACTACTCAAGAGAATATCAACATGATGTGCGCATATACGCTTCATGATATGGGAATCTTCCAAGGAACAGACAATGGATTTGAATTAAATAATAAAGCCACCCGCCTGCAAGGAATTGTTATGTTCATCCGGATCCTGGGGCAGGAAAACGCCGCAACCACCGGAGGATCGAACACAACTTTCACCGACGTACCTGCCTGGGGCAAGGCGTATACCGCCTACGCAGAGCAGCAAGGATTATCAAATGGCCTTGGAAACGGAATGTTTGGTTCCAACAATCTTATGACCGCGAAAGATTATGCAACATTTCTGTTAAGAGGATTAGGCTACAGCGATAAAAACGGAGACTTTACATATGATGGTTCGATCGATTATCTTAATACAATTGGAACCATTACTGATGAAGAACTCGATTATTTAAAAACCTGCGACTTTAAAAGAGGAGAAATGGCACTGATGTCATATAGGGCTCTTTGTAGCGAATTAAAGGGAACCAACACCCCGCTTGCTGAAAAACTTGGCCTCGGATATGTGCTTGACGCTGATTATACCGGGACAAAAAACGAAGCCGGCGAATGCGGTTTTCAGGTACAATTTGATAACCTGTCAAAAATAAAAGGCGCCAGTCAAATAATTAGCGGGCCATTGGGATATAAGATTCCGATAGATAATTGCTTCGTATATCGTCAACTGAGCAAGGATCACGGGACGAAAATATATAATACAATAGATTCCCTTGATTACATGTCATTCGGTGTATTTTCTGATGATGGAACGGAAGGCCAATATACGCATGGATTTGTTTTATGTGACAGTTCCAAAAATGAGCTTGCTTTATTAAGGATGTACGCTTCTCAGGAAAATCAGCAAAAGCATAAAGAAAAGTTTATCGCAACAGCATTTCCGGGGAAGTATTCTAATCCGATCACGGTTAAAGAAGGAATCAGCTATGATAAATCATCGGGAATTGTAACATTGGATCAGCAAAAAATAAAAAGTCAGATCGGGAACTATACGAAGATATATAGTTCATGGGCGAAATGGGAACTTGATGGCGCTGAAGGATTTTTACCGGACACAGTAATAGGCGCAATGAACGGCAGAAACGGGATCAAAACGTACAGCGGCGATGTTTCAAGCATGAACGTTGATCCTACAAAGTATTATCATGTTTTGCTGTTTATGGATTCTGACGGAAACCCGGTCGGTTGCAAAACTTTAGAAAAATAGTATATATGATCTTATGAGAAACCGTCCTGTAAGACGGTTTCTCGACTATTCCCTATGAACGATTTAAGCGACTTGAAGAAAAACAGCAAGGAGGTAATAAAATGAAGGAAATGCGCAGAACGGACAGGCTGATCAGCCAGGAAGAGGCACTGGAAATATTGAAGAAAGGTGAATATGGAATTCTTGCAACCGTAGGCAGCGACGGACAGCCCTACGGCGTGCCGTTAAGCTATATTGTTAAAGATAATTGCATATATTACCATGCCACGAATGCAGGCGGCTGCAAGTATGACAATATCCTGAACAATAGTAAAGTCAGCTTTACTATTGTCGGCGACACTCAGGTTTTGCCGGATAAATTCGGAACGCTCTATGAAAGCGCCATCGTCATTGGGGAAGCCGCAATTGTTGATAATGACGAAGAGAAATTAAGCGTTTTTAGAGAGTTTCTTCAGAAATACTGCGCGGGGTATTTAGTCGAAGGAGAAAAATATATAGAAAATGCCGGCCCAAAAGCAATGATCGTCAGGATCAGCATAGGAAGTCTGACCGGCAAGAGCAGAAAAAAGTAAAATTTGAAAGGTGGTATACATATGACGATCAGAAGAGTTGAACCGGAAGACCTGGAAGGACTCGTCAGGCTGGAAAACATCTGCTTCCCGGAGGCGGAGGCGGCCACAAGGGAGGCATTTGCGTACCGTATTGCAGCATTCCCCGACAGCTTTTATGTGGCGTTGGAAAACAACGAGATCATCGGGATCGTAAACGGATGCGTTACGGATAGTCCGGTGATCAGCGACGACCTCTTCGAACCGGAGGGCGGGCACAATCCAAAAGGTAAAAACCAGGCGATATTCGGACTGTTGGTGGATCCGAGATATCAGAAACAGGGGATTGCCGCCAGCCTGATGAATTATTTCATGGACGCGGCAAGACAGGCGGGCCGCGAAAAGATGATCCTGACATGCAAGGAACACCTGATCCATTATTATGAAAAGTTCGGTTATGTTAATCTCGGTGTTTCAAATTCCGTACACGGGGGAGCGGTCTGGTACGATATGGAGGCAGACCTGAAATCTCGCGGATGAGTATCCCGACCAAAATTCAATATTTAAAAACAATTCAGACTGTGTAACCCCGTACAGTCTGTTTTTTTATTACCATCGCCGTGAGGTAATAATCATCGGCATCCTCTCATATAGATTAACCAAAGACACACAGACTGCCTGTAAACACAAGAAAAGGGAGTAGGGACACAATGGAATATACGCTGACAGAAATATTTAAAATCTTACTGAAACGCATTCCCGTTATTCTGCTATGTAGTATCCTGGGTATCGGAGGCGCTTACGCGGTCAGCACTTATCTGATGGATAAACAATACACGGCAGTGGTTTCGATGTACTCCGCCCGGAATTATGATGACGCGGATATCTATGCGCTAATGGAGGATCTTGACTATGCCCAGGAGGTTGTGAATACATATATTGCCATTTTGAAAACAAACGATTTTTTACATAAAGTCTCCGTCCAAAGCGGCCTGGGCTATACAACAGACACACTAAAGGAAATGGTCGTGATGAAACCTGTCAACGATACGGAAATCTTTGAGATACGGGTCACATCAAAGAATCCGGAAGATTCCCTGACTCTGGCGAATACCATCGCCAAGTTGGCACCCAGGAAAATTGAAGAAATAAAGAGTTCGGACAGTTTAAGCGTGGTTGACCCGGCTGCGCTGCCTACAAAGCCTAGTTCGCCCAATGTATTGCTGAACACAGTCTTCGGATTTCTGCTCGGGCTGCTGCTGGGGGCCGGATTGGCCTTCACACTGGAAGCTCTTGATAAACGGGTGAAGGACGAGGATGAATTATTAGCCCGTTACAAGGTCCCGGTTCTTGGCGTGATTCCGTTGATCGACGGGAAGCAGAAAGAGTTTCCGGTTCTGACAGAGAAAACAGATTTTTCTGTTACGGAGGCGTTTAAAGCGGCAAGGACGAACCTGATATTCACAGTTCAAAATCATAAAGGTAATCGTTTGATTGTGACAAGCGCAGCACCCAATGAAGGAAAGTCTACAAACTGTTGCAATCTGGGAATCACGTTGGCCGAGATGCATTCAAGAGTGCTGATTATGGATTGCGATCTCCGGAAACCGGTGATCCATAAATTTTTTGATAAGCAATGCGTACCCGGACTTTCTGAATATCTTGCCGGGCTCAAGGACGACTTTACGGAAGTCGTTCAGAATACTGCATACCCAGAGTTAAACATCTTATGCGGGGGCACTATTCCGCCAAACCCGGCAGAACTGTTGAGCAGCTCTAAAATGAGCGTACTTCTGGATTCGCTGTGTCAGGAATACGACTATATATTACTGGATACCCCTCCCGTCAATCTGGTTGCCGATGCGATCGCACTGTCTGCGTTATCCGATGGAGTGATCTATGTAATTAGACAGGGAAAGACGACGCATCCGGAGCTGATGCATGCGTTGGCAAGCTTCAAATTCGCCAATGCAAAGGTTTTGGGCATCTTCCTCAACGGGGTTGGAATGGGTTCTTACGGGAAACGGTTCGGATACAAAAGATACCGGAACTATTATAGAACGCATAAGCCGGTTTGATTTACAGGGGGCATGGCCATGTTTGATCTTCATACACATATTCTCCCCGGCATGGATGACGGGGCAAAGGACGTCGCGGAGGCGTCCGCGCTGATCGAACTGTTAAAAATGCAGGGAGTCGAAACGGCGGTGCTTACCCCCCACTATCATCCCTATCTCGAGAGTGTTTCGGATTTTTCGGAAAGAAGAAGATTATCCTACGAGAGCATTAAAGACTGCGGCTTCGATATGATTCTTGCCAGTGAAACCTATCTGTCGGAGTCTTTGTTTTCCAATGATTCAATCGATGAACTAGCCATATCAAATACGGGACATCTGTTATTGGAGCTGCCTTTTCAAGAAAAATGGGGATCCAGTGTCTTCAGGCAGATCGGACGTATCATCACAAAATATAACATCAAGCCCATAATTGCCCATGCAGAACGGTACGAGCCGGTCCAGATCAATAAGGAAAAGGAACTGAAGGTGCTGGTGGATCTGGGATGCCGTCTGCAATTCAATATCGATTCATTCATCGATCGAAGGACACGTTCTGCTGCGATGAAATATTTCCGCAGAGGGTGGGTGGACTTTGTGGGTTCGGATTGCCACAACCTGACTGACCGCCGCCCACGGTTTGACGAGTTTCAAATGATAATGAAAAAGAAAATGAAATGCGAGTACCAACAAGAGTGCAACTATGATACCGGCCCAAACATAAATTTGTGAATTGCGTCTACCGTTTCCTGCTCATTAAAAACCAAATAATATGTGCCGTTGATTCGCTCGCCCGACGACATATCGTCTTTTGGAAATCGGCTTTGCTTTAGTTCCGGCTTGGAGGTTGCAATATAGGTGCAATAGATCATGATTTCCCGGTTGGTCAAATTTGTATGGATCATCGGAAAAAGCTCTTCGGCGATGTCGGAGTATTGTGAGACCGGCCGGTTGATCATCATTGAATAGAGCTTTTCCAAAAGAGTTCTTTGACGGAGCGTTCTCTCATAATCGCCGCCGGAAAGACAGCGGATCCGCGTATAGGCAAGCGCCTGATCTCCAGTCAGCGTGTAGGTTCCGCCATTTTTCAGCCCGGGGATCTCCGTCGCCTCGTCGTCGCTGACCGTCATCTCAATGCCTCCAAGCTTGTCGATGATGGAACAGAAATCGGAAAAGTTCACGGAAATGTATTTCGTAATCGCAAGGTCAAAATTTTCATTCAGGGTTTTTATCGCAAGCTGAGGGCCGCCGAACACATAGGCGTGGTTGATTTTATCCTTTCCGTAACCGCTGATGTCAACATAGGAATCTCTCATGATGGACGACATTTTGACCGCATTGTGGGGCCGGTCGATCGTGAAAATTATTATGGTATCGGTTCTACCCATGTCCCCTTTTTCATAATCTATACCAAAAAGAGCGATATTGACTGCTTTATATGAGTTCCTGACCCGTTTTTTCTTAACATCTTCCGAAATGCCGAGATCAGACGTTATCACAGGTTTCGATGTGCGATCGATATGATCCAGGAGAGAATTGACATAGGCGATACTACCGAAAGCCAACAGAAACAGGGATAGCAGGATGATCAAAACGACGCTCTTTTTTTTTCTCATGACGGCACCTTATTAATCTATTTCATTTTTTAATCCGTTTCATCCCCGGTTTGAGATGAAATTGTATGAGGTTGTGTATGCTGAAGGAGAGGCTGAAAGCCAGAAAACTGCACAGTAAGCTGATTGAAGTACAGCTGCTTGAATGTATTCTGCTGATGATACTGTATGTCTTATCTTATGATTTCGCGTGGGGGTTTATTTATAATAATTTTTCCCCATTTTTTATTATGGATGACCACCTCCGCCATATCGGAGTAGCCTTGCTGATGATCTTCATATTGAGCTTTTATAAATCCTTCAATTTTTTAGAGCGGTCGTATTCCGAAGTTTTTAAGAAAATTATTTCGTCCAATTTCCTGCTGAATGCAGCCTTTATTATTCTGCTGTATTTTACAAGTAACGCTCAATTGCCCGCAGCATTCTTTATTGGAGCCTATGCCATGCAAATCATCTTTTTTGTGATCATCAAGGCGTTAGTAGATCTTATCGGGCGAAAAACGATAGATAAAAGCATCAATTTGGTCATAATAGAAGATTTCTATTCGACAAGCGATATCCTGAAAGCCCTGCGAAAGCAGTGCAGGGGTAAAATTGCCGTCGTATCCAATGACGACGAAAACCTGAGAATCCATGTGGAGAATGCGGATAATATCTTCCTGGCCGGTTCCGTAACAAAAAAATTAAAGAGCAAAGTGGTTTCCTATTGCACTCTGGAGGATAAAAAAATCTATATTGTGCCCGAAATCTTCGAGATCGCAGTCAGGAATTCCGCCAGCGATTATGTAGGAGACACCCCGGTTTTCACGATACAGAGTTTCCGGTTGACAGAAGTCCAGAAATTTGTAAAGAGACTGGAGGACGTCACGCTCTCTCTCCTTGGAATCGTTATCACTGCGCCGATCTTTCTGCTGGCGTGCATCATCATCAAGCATGAGGATGGAGGCCCGGTCTTTTATACGCAGGAGAGGTCAGGCCTAAATGGAGAGCCATTTCATGTGATCAAGTTCCGGAGCATGGTGGTCGACGCCGAGGAGCACACCGGAGCCGTATTAGCGCTGGACAATGATCAAAGGATAACAAGGGCCGGCGCCTTTATGCGATCGTCAAGAATCGATGAAATCCCACAGTTTTTCAATGTTCTCACAGGGAGTATGTCCTTAGTGGGACCAAGGCCGGAAAGACCGGTATTTGTCGAAGAGTACAGCAGGCGATATCCGGAATATTACTGCCGTCTGGCGGTCAAGCCGGGCATCACGGGGCTTGCACAGGTGAAAGGCCGCTATACGACCTCTGCTGAGAAAAAAATGAAATTTGATCTGATGTATATTATCAACTACTCATTCCTGCTTGACCTCAAAATACTGTTCCAAACGGTAAGAGTAGTATTCCGAAGGGAGCAGTCAAAGGGATTTGATGAAAAAGAGGTCGTAAACTGCCTTTATATTCCGGAGCCGGATACGGTAGAGATAAATACCGGCTCGGCGGGAAATTAGCAGGGAAGAATAGGAGCGTCGGATATGTTAAACAAAAAGACTATAGAATATAAACTAAAGCATAATCCATGGATCCAAAAAGCATACGGGATCCTGTTCAGCTCTTTCTTCCGACTGATCGGCCTCTTTGTCAAAACAGACGAATCTCTGGTCCTTTTGACGTCTTACGGGGGGAGAGCTTATAACGACAGCCCCAGAGTCCTTTTTGAAGCGATGGCCGGGCACCCGCTGTTTAAGAAATACCGGTTTGTCTGGGCGTTTCAGAAGCCGGAGAGATTCGGCATTGTAAATGCCGAAAAAGTTAAAATGGATTCCCTGCGCTATTTCCTCACTGCCCTCAGGGCCAGAATTTGGATAACCAATGTAAACGTCGAGCGGGGTTTGCGATTTAAGAAAAAACAGACGATCTACCTGAACACTTGGCACGGCACATTGCCCAAAACCGGTGGGAACGCAGTCAACGGCCGGAACGATTATGATTTTTCCTATGTGGACATTCTTTGCTGCGACGGAGAGTACTCAAAGAACCTTTACATAAAGGAGCATAACGCTTTTGAGAAAAACATAATTTATTCCGGTAGGCCCAGAGAAGACGCCCTGTACCGCGTATCTGCGGAAACGATTGAAAATTACCGCAGGATGCTGGAGCTTCCGAAAGACAGGAGGGTCATTCTTTATGCCCCTACCTGGAGGGAGAGCAGGGATTCCGGAAAAAGCTATTCTATTGAAGTCCCAATCAATATCGAGAAATGGAAAAATGAACTCGGGGATGAATTCATTATTCTTTTCAGAGCCCATTTTTTAACGGAAAGAATCAACGGGATCGAATTTGACCACTTCATCCGCAATGTCTCGGACTATCCGGAGGTCAATCATTTATATGCAGTGTCTGACGTTCTGATCTCCGATTATTCCAGCGTATTTTCCGATTATGCGATCCTGGAAAAACCCATGGTCTGCTTTGCTTATGATTATGACGAGTACGTCCGGACCAGAGGCGTCAACCACGAATATTACGAAGGTTTTCCGGGCGGGATTTTGCTGAGTGAAGACGAGGTCGTTGACCGGATCAAACATATGGACTACACCGAAGAGTGCCGGAAAACAGGCGAATTCCGAACGAAATTGCTTTCCCGCGGAGACAATGCAACGGAAATGTGCATTGCCGCGCTTGCTGCAAAGGTGATGAGGAACTGATCTATGAAAATACTTTTTGTACTGAACCATGAATTCCATGCCGCCAGACCGTCCAATCACCTTTTTGAGACTCTGATCTCCGGCATGCTGTCCGCAGGGTGGGAAGTCCATACCATTGAAAAGCATGGAAAGGAGCAGACGTCGGAATCCGTCGGGCAGGTTCCGGGATTTGAAAAACTCTCCCGCCACGTCTGCCGTTTGCGGAATGTAGATAAGGGGCGGCTTGCAAGACGCTATTTGGCGGATTTGACCTATGTGCTTCTGTGCATCAGGCATTACAGACAAAACAGGAATGCGGATGTTGTATTCCTTCAATCCTGTAATATGGCATACTTTCATATTTTTTTCATAGAAAGACTAATGAAAAAACCGGTCCTCTATAATGTACAGGATATTTTTCCGCTGAATGCCTCGATGGTCGGAATGATGCGAAAAGAAGGCCTGCTTTACAGGGCACTGAGTTTTTTGCAAAGACAAGCGTATCAGAAGGCAGACATGATTATTACCATTTCGGAGGACATGAGATCCTCCCTCGTGGGGGAAGGCGTTCCGGACAATAAGATCCACGTGATCTATAATTGGAGCTATTCCGACCAGGTGATCGAAATCGCCGATGAAAGCAACCGGTTTCTCATCGATAAAGGCATTACCGACGCCGGGTTCAAGGTCGTATATGCCGGAAATCTCGGCGCGGTCCAGAATGTCGATATCGCTCTAAAAGCAGCAGAAATACTGAAGACGATCAATGGCATCCGCTTTTATGTGATCGGCGGCGGCGTCCGAAAAAATAAACTCATGAAATTCGCAGAGGAGAATGAGCTGGTTAATGTGACCTTTTATCCGATGCAGCCGTCGGAATATGCTCCGCATATATATTCCATGGCGGATCTCAATATCATACCGCTGGCAAAAGGGATCATTAAAACCGCACTCCCAAGCAAAACGGCTTTTTGCCTCTCCTGCGGCAAACCGATCATCGCGTGTGTGGATACTGATTCAAAATTTTCGCAGATGCTGGGAGCTTGTGAGAATTGTCATGTGGTCGGCAGCGATGATGCGGAAGGGCTGGCGGCCTGCATTCTCCAAAATTTTAATGAAGGGCGGAAATGCCGCTCATTGGAAGAACGGGAATTGTTTAAAAACGTATTTTCCAAAGAAGCGAATTCCGCGGAATACATCAGGCTGATCAAGGAAATGGCGAGTGCTGATAAATGAAATACCATGTCAGGAGATATTGTCTATGTTTAAAGATAAAACATTATTGATAACAGGAGGAACGGGATCCTTCGGCAATGCTGTTCTGAAGCGTTTTCTGAATACCGGCATCGGTGAGATCCGTATTTTTTCTCGTGACGAGAAAAAACAGGATGACATGCGCAAATTATATAAGAATGACAAAATCAAGTTTTACATCGGAGATATAAGGGATCTGCAATCGATCAAGAATGCCATGCATGGGGTGGATTACATATTTCAGGCGGCAGCGCTCAAACAAGTGCCGTCCTGCGAATTTTTCCCGATGGAAGCTCTGAAAACCAATGTTATCGGAACGGATAACGTACTGACCGCGGCCATTGAGTACGGCGTAAAAAAGGTCATATGTCTCTCTACGGACAAGGCGGCATATCCGATCAATGCGATGGGGGTCTCCAAGGCCATGATGGAGAAGGTTTTCGTTGCGAGATCAAAAACAGTGGATCCGGATAAAACGCTGATCTGCGGAACACGTTACGGCAACGTGATGGCGTCGCGGGGATCGGTGATCCCATTATTTATAGACCAGATAAAGAACGGCCAGCCAATAACGGTGACAAATCCCGACATGACACGGTTCCTAATGAGCCTGGATGAAGCCGTCGAGCTGGTAGTCTTTGTCTTCCTTCATGCAAAAGCCGGGGATATCATGGTGCAGAAGTCGCCGTCATCCACCATCGGCGATCTGGCGCAGGCGGTAAAAGAACTGTTTCATGCTGATAATGAAATAAGAATCATCGGAACGCGTCACGGAGAGAAGAAGTTTGAAACGCTGCTGACCCGGGAGGAACACAGTGTGGCATACGATCTGGGGGGGTATTACCGGGTTCCCGCCGACACAAGAGACCTGAATTATGAAAAATACTTTACGGAGGGGAACGAAAGACTGACAACAGCAGGAGAATATACCTCGGACAACACGGAAAGGCTGAATGTCGAACAAATCAAAAAAAAGCTGCTGGCACTTGATTATGTGCAAAGAGAATTGGAAGGCTGGGTTCAATGATGAAAATACTCGTTACCGGCGCAAAGGGCTTTCTTGCGAAAAATCTTATAGCAGAATTGAGAAACAGGCAGTATAACGATATTTATGAATATGATCTCGGTATGGATCCGTCGCTGCTGGACGAGTACTGCAGAGACGCCGATTTCTTTTTTCACCTTGCAGGAGTAACCCGCCCAAAAGAGCAGGCCGAGTTCATGGAAAGCAACTTCGGATTTACTTCGAAGTTGCTGGAAGCACTGAAAAGGCAGCAAAACACCTGCCCGGTTCTATATTCGTCATCCATTCAGGCTGTGCTGGAAAATCCATACGGATGGAGCAAAAAGGCCGGCGAAGAACTACTTTTTTCCTATGCGGCAGAAACCGGAACCGAGGTGCTTATTTACCGGTTTCCGAATATTTTCGGGAAATGGTGCCGGCCGAATTACAACAGCGTTGTAGCCACCTTCTGCTACAATATCGCCAACGATATCCCTATCCAAGTCAATGATCCTGACATTATCCTGAGTCTCTCCTATATTGATGATGTGGCGGATGAACTGATCAAGGCTCTAAGCGGGGACTGTCACAGGGAGGGAGAGTATTGCGGAGTGCCGGTTGTTTACCATGAGAAGCTGGGAAGAATCGCGGAGCTGATCCGGTCTTTCCGCGAAGACAGGAAAGACCTTCATATTCCTGATATGTCGGACGGCTTTACTAAGAAGCTATACAGTACATATTTAAGCTACCTGCCCACGGATCAATTCAACTGCCCTCTTGCAACGCATGAAGACCACAGGGGTTCCTTTACCGAATTTATGAAAACGCCGGATAGGGGTCAGCTTTCGGTCAACATATCCAAGCCGGGCGTTATAAAGGGAAACCATTGGCATCAAACCAAGAACGAAAAGTTCCTCGTAGTCAGCGGGAAAGGCGTGATACGATTCCGTAAACTGGATGAAGACAGCGTTATTGAGTATCACGTATGTGGCGAAAAACTTGAGGCGGTTGATATTCCGCCCGGATACACGCATCACATTGAAAACCTGGGCGAAACGGATCTGATTACAATCATATGGGCAAATGAACTCTTCCAACCGGAAAACCCGGATACTTACTATCTTGAGGTCTAGGATTATGAAGAAACTGAATGTAATGACCGTAGTTGGAACCAGACCGGAAATAATCCGATTATCGGCAGTTATGAAAAAGCTGGAGGCCTCGGAAGCGATCTCCCATAAACTGGTTCATACCGGTCAAAATTATGATTATGAATTAAACGAAATTTTCTTTAAGGATCTTGATCTCCGGAAACCGGATTACTTTCTTGGCATTGAGAATGACACGGCAATCCAGGCGATCGGAAACACCCTGATACGGATCGAACCCGTCCTGGAGGCAGCAAAGCCGGATGCATTTCTGATCCTCGGAGACACAAACAGCTGTCTTTGCGCAATCGCCGCGAAACGAAAGCATATACCGGTGTTTCATATGGAAGCCGGAAACCGTTGCTTTGACCAGAGGGTCCCGGAAGAGATCAACCGGAAGATCATCGATCACATTTCCGATATCAATTTGACCTACAGCGACATTGCCAGGGAGTACCTGATCCGGGAGGGGTTTCCTCCGGACCGGATCATTAAAACAGGAAGCCCGATGTTTGAAGTAATACGATCCAAAATGGAAGACATAGAGGGCTCGGATATATTAGATAAACTCGAGCTGTCCCCGGGCGGATACTTTGTTGTTTCCGCTCACCGGGAGGAAAACATAAACTCGGAAGAAAACTTCCGTGATCTTGTTGAAAGCCTGAATGCGATTGCGGAAGAATTCAAATTACCGTTGATCGTAAGCACGCATCCGAGAACCAGAAACAGGATCAAAGAAACCAATATTGTATTCCATCCGCTGGTGTCGCTGCTAAAACCGCTGGGCTTCAGCGATTATGTGAAGCTGCAGACGAAGGCCAGGGCTGTGCTGAGTGATAGCGGGACGATCAGTGAAGAATCTTCCATTCTCGGATTCCCCGCACTGAATATCAGACAGGCTCATGAACGTCCGGAAGCCATGGTGGAAGCGGCCGTCATGATGGCAGGTCTGAACAAGGAAAGAATATTGCAGTGCCTAAAGATCCTGGAAACCCAAAAGAAGGATACTATCCGAAGCGTTGAGGATTACAGCGTGCCGAACGTTTCGGATAAAGTGCTCCGGATCATTTTGTCTTACACCGACTATGTCAATCGTGTCGTGTGGAAAGCATGACGGGAAGGATATTGAAACGTGAACGTTCTGTTGATTTCGCCGCTGCCTCCGCCGGCCGGAGGGATGGCAACCTGGACCCAGAAATATTTAGAAAGCAACAAGTCGGCGGATATCCGTATTTTTCTTGTGAATACTGCGCTGACCGGAAAAAGGGCAAATAGAATAAAAAAGCGATACTATTTCCATGAGGTAAAAAGGGCCCGGGTCATTTTATCCCGACTGAACAAGATGCTGAGCCGCAACAGGATCGACGTTGTTCATCTCAATTGCGCGGTCGGAAGGTTCGGATCGATCGTGAAGGACTATTTATTCGCACTGACCGTAAAGAAGTATAAGGTGCGGTTGATCACGCATTTTCATTGCGACGTTTCCGATATGGTGGACAGCAAAACGGATCGGTTTTTCTTCCGGAGATTGGTTGACATTTCGGACGCCGTTCTGACGATGAATGGAAACTCCAGAAAATTTACTTACAGCGTCTGCGGGAAGGTCAGTATCGATATGCCGAATTTCATTTCCGATGAATACTTCGATTCGGAGACCTTCGAAAAGAAGCTGCCGGACACGGTCGGGTCGGTTTTATTTGCAGGGCACGTAAAAACAGCCAAGGGCTGCGACGTCATCTATAAAACGGCAGAGCTGTTTCCCGAAATCCGGTTTAATTTACTTGGCCATATTAGCGATGAATTCAGGAAGATGAGCAAGCCGGACAATTTGTTGCTGCTCGGCGAGGTTACGGGCGAGCGGGTGAAGAACGAAATGCTGAAAGCAGATGTATTATTGTTTCCGACCCACACCGAAGGGTTTCCCTATGTGGTCATTGAAGCCATGGCATGTGGAATGCCGATCATTTCAACGCCGGTAGGGGCGATTCCTGATATGCTGGAAAACAACGGGGGGATACTGGTTCCGGTGGGCGACGTCAGTGCCGTGGCCGAGGCGATTTCTGCTCTGCAGAATAAAGATCTGAGAGAAAAAATGGCCTGCTGGAACCGGCAGAAAGCCAGAAGCTGCTATGCCGCCGACAAGGTTATGGACCGACTGTTCGTGGTTTATAACGGCTGACGGGATGACTGGGAGGTGTAAGTTTTGCGAAGCGTTATCCTATTTATTCCGACGCTGATCACCGGAGGCGCGGAAAAGCTGGTTGTCGATCTGGCTGTCAATATGGAGAAGGCGGACTTTGACGTAAGTGTCGCGGCTGTTTCGGGGATTGCTCCGGAGGGCGCTGCCCCAAACGAGTTCTGTTCAGTCATAAAAAAAAATCATATTCCGGTCTATGATTTGAAAGGAAAGAATAAATTCGAAACGGCATTGAATATCCGCAAATTGTTTCGCGAAAAGCGACCGGATGTTGTACACACGAATCTGAGCACCGTACTGTATGTAATGATTTTCGCCGCCGTTTATGATACGAAAGTAAGGGTTTTTACCTTTCATAACGTCGCAAGCTTGACTGCGAGCGGTTTTAAAAAGAGATTGTACGAATTTGCTTTTAAGATCCTGAACTTCACACCGGTTGCGATCTGTGATTTCGTTAAAAAAACTATAGCGGAGGAATACCATCTTCCTCCCGCTCAAATTCCCTGCATTTATAACGGCGTGGACACAGAAGCCTTTTCCCCGCGGGACGAAGCCCGTGTGCATAAACCTGCTGACAGGCCGGTTGAATTTGTCAGTACGGGAATCCTTTATCACTTAAAAAATCACAAGCTTCTGATCGATGCATTCGCAAAGGCGGAAATGATACATCCCGCTATTCATCTTACTATTTTGGGCGACGGGGAGCTTCGGGAGGAGCTTGAACGCCAGATCGCTGCGTATGGTTTGGCGGATAAGGTCAACATTCCGGGCATTACCGATCACGTGGCGGACTTCCTGAATCAGGCGGATATTTATGTGATGTCTTCCAATTTAGAGGGATTGCCGCTCTCGGTGCTGGAAGCGATGGCCTGCGGTCTGCCGGTTATTGCCACGGCTGCCGGCGGCGTCGTCGATATTGTTAAAAACGGCGAGAACGGCATCGTAACCCCGACGGGAGATGCGGACGCCTTATCCGACGCGATGATAAAACTGATCGAAAATGACGCGATGAGAAGAGCATTTGGCGAGACCTCCAGAAAGCGGGCGCTGGAATACGATATCCGCCATTGTGTTGAAAAATATCAAAAACTGTATCTGGACGGAAAGCTGGATGATGAGTGTGGTTAGCAATACAAAGTACAAATTGCATGTGATCCTCGTTTTTATATACATCCTGATCATGCCGCTTAGCATGGTCAGCATTCCGGGCATCGGATCCGGCATGAAGGCCTTAAGTATCCTGCTGCTTTTTATCGGCATTGTTCTTCTGCTCAGTGAGAATGTCACCGTTAAACTGAATAACCGTTTAGCGGCGGCATGGACCTTGTATGTTTTATATACGGCCCTGAGCGTCTTCTGGTCGGCGAATTTTGAAGAAAGCCTTCCGATTGCAGTCGGACTGATCCAGGTACTGGCCATTTCGCTGGTCCTGACCAAATTTGATCTCGATGAAGAGGATGTCCGGACGATTGAATTCGCTTGGATACTCGTCTCCGTTATCTGCTTGCTGTTGTTTTTCGGAGGGGCCGGTCAGCAGATCGAAGACGGCAGAATCTCGATTGTTCTAAGCTACGGCGGCGCAGACCCTAACGAATTTTGTGCTTATTTCTATATTCCGTTGGCGATCGCGGTCAGCCGACTGTTCCGAAATCGGTTAAAATTGGTCAATCTGGTGTACATAATCTATATCATGACTATGTTCTACTGCATTTTCTCGACGGGTTCCCGGGGAGGGTTAATGGCCGCGATGGCCGCCGTAATCGTCTCCTGGGTGTTTTCTACATCGATCTCCATTAAAAAAGTCGTTCTGATGTGCATCCTGCTAGGTGCATCGTACATCGTATTTATACATTATTTCATTCCCAACCTGCCGCAGCCTTTGCTGGAACGCTTGTCTCCCTCGGCTATTCTTGAGGATAAAGGCAGCAACAGAGCTTATATATGGGAAGCGGCGTTCAGTAATATTTTCTCAGGTACCGCCAGGCTGATTTATGGCTACGGGCCTTACGGCATAACATTTATGAGACACACCATGCATAATCAGTTTGTCCAGGTACTGCTGGACGGCGGGCTGATCGGTTTGCTTCTTTATTTGAATTTATGTTTCGAATTGGCAAGAAAGGCATTTCGCAACGGAGCCGTATTTTTGGGCGGGATCGCCGGCGCTTTTGCCGCCTTGATGACATTGACCGCATATGCCTATTTCAAGCCGATATGGGTGATTTTTCTCATGTGTTTGTTTACAGTCAAAAGAAGAACGATGCAAAATCAGAAATCGAAAGAGCGAGGTTGATATGTCGGAAGTAAATCTAAAAAAAATATTGTCGAAAGCATTGGGCCACGAATGGGCGCTTGCTTACCGGAGCAAAAGAAACGGTGAAATCTTGTATGCGGAAAGGCAATGCTTTTCCCTCATAAAAAACAGTCTACGCTATTGGTGCGCCGATCCTTTCCTTGCGGAAGAAGCGGGAGAGGCCTATATTTTTTTCGAGGCGTTTGACCGATTAAAAAGAAAAGGCGTCATCGGATACCGGAAAATAGACGGCGGACAGACGGGCAAGCTGAATATTGTGATCGCGGAACCGTTCCACCTGTCATATCCTTTTATTTACAAAGAATGCGGGAGCTGGTTCATGATACCGGAAACGAAGGATATCAACCGTATCGTGAGATATCGGGCAATTGAATTTCCGGGCCGGTGGGAGAGGGACAAAGTACTGGCGGAGAATATCCCGGCAGTGGACTCGACGGTTTTGTCCTGCAATGACGGTTGTATGCAGCTGTTTACATATCTTTACGAAAGCTTTAACAAAGGAGAACTGCAGCTTCTTCAGATCAAGGAAGAAAATCAAAGTATCCGGTACCGGCAGGCTGACCTGGACGGAAAAAAGCGGCCGGCTGGAAAATGCTGCAGGATCGGCAGTTTTTGCTACAGGCCGTCTCAATTCTGTGCCAAAACTTACGGAGAGGCGATCATATTCAATAAAATACAGTGCTTAGATGGTGACGCTTACGAAGAAAAGGAATACCGGAGGATCACCACCGCGGAGATCACCCTTGACCGTCTTTTGAGGATCACGGGAACGCACACCTATAACAGCTCGGAAAACTGGGAAGCGATCGATGTGGAAATCCGGAGGTTCAGCGCCCTGCGGATCCTCTGCCTGATGCCCCGGTTATACCGTGAGGCAATAAAACGCCTTGGAAGAAAAGAAACATGCATTGAAAGAAGGTAGAGATTTTTGCATAGGGATCAAATTAAAGCGGGTGCAGTCTTATCTTATCTGTCTCTTTTTTTGAATACCTTTATCTATTTGCTCTATACTCCGTTCATGCTCTATAAGATGGGGCAGTCGGAATACGGGCTGTATTCCCTGACGGTTACGGTCGTTGGCTATCTGACAATTCTTGATTTTGGATTCGGCGGCGCGATCGTTCGATATACCGCCAAGTACAGGTCTTTGTCCGATAAGGAAAAGGAATTCAATCTCAACGGCATGTTGTTGATCATTTATACCGCGATCGGGATTGCAACGGCTGCCGCCGGAGCTCTGTTATATGTCAACGCAGACAACATGTTTTCTGCGACTATGACAACGGAGGAAATCTCAAGGGCTAAAATTCTCATCCTGCTGCTTGTATTCAACCTGGCGGCATCGTTTCCGCTCAGCATTTTCAGTTCGATCATCACCGCCTATGAAGAATTCATCTTTTCCAAGCTTTTGAATATTCTCAGGATTTTGATCGGCCCGTGCATCCTGATCCCGCTGCTGCTGGCCGGTTATCGCGCTGTAGGGATGGCGGCGGCTACGACGGTGCTGAATTTAGCGATATTACTGATAAATATGTGGTTCTGTTTTGCCAAAATAAAAATAAAAGTCTGGTTTCACGATCTGGAATTCGGCATGCTGACGGAAATAGCGGCCTTTTCCTTTTACGGATTCTTAAACATCATCGTTGACCGGATCACGTGGGGCGCCGGTCAGTTTATTCTTGGCATTGTATCGGGAACCGCTGCGGTAGCGATCTATGCGGTAGCGATCCAGATCCATAATTTATATTTGTCGTTCTCAACGGCCATTTCCGGCCTTTTTTTGCCCAAGCTTACCGCAATGTTCACAAACGGAGCGACGGATAAGGAGTTCTCGGACCTGTTCATTAAGATCGGGAGGATCCAATACATCATCATTGCATATATCTTAGGCGGATTTTTACTGATCGGACAAGAGTTTATCAATGCTTGGGCCGGGCGGGAATATGAGAGCGCATTTCTGATCACCTGCGTTTTGATCATACCTTTTACCTTTCCCGTGATCCAAAATACTGGAATAAGCATACTGCAGGCGCAGAACCGCCAGAAATTTCGTTCTGTAATGTACCTTGGCATCGCCGTCGTCAATGTCGCGATCAGCATTCCTCTGGGCAAACTGTACGGCGGACTCGGATGCGCTGCCGGCACTGCGGTGGAACTGATCATTGGGGGCATCGTCATTATGAATATTTATTACTACAAAAAAATACACCTGGATATACCGGGTTTCTGGAAAGAGATCATCCGACTGACGATCCCGATGGCAGCCGTCTTCTGCTGCTGTTATGCGATAAGCAGGTGGATCGGCGGAAACGGCGTCGTTTTCATATTGACAAATGCGTTGATCTATACGGCCGTCTATATTCCGGTGATGTGGTTTTTCGGTATGAATGGGTACGAAAAGGCTCTTCTTGTTTATCCCTTGAAGAGGCTGCGGAGAGAATCCTGATATTTTTTCAGGCACACCAGGAGCTTTCCTTTCATTGTATTCCCCACGAAATGGTTATAAACCATCGCCTGTTTGCCGCCGAACAACATCTTGAATCGGTCGATACCGTTCGGGTGATCAAAGTTAAATATGCCGCCCCAGTCATAGCGGGTTACTCCATGCTCCTTCAGCCACAGCATATCGCGATAGACCAGCAGCTTGTTCGCCATTCCGGCTAAAATCCCGACGACTTCATCGTTTAAATGGTCGGAGGCGGAGTATTCGAAAAGGCTGTCTCCGTCACACCAAACGTATAAATGATAGACCTTGCCATTGGGAAATTGAGCTTTTGAAAGCAGGATGCAATGGTGGTCGAGATACTGCCTTATGCTGAGGTCGCTGAAGTATCTTTTCAGCTTCGGGTTGTTTCCGCGTTCGCAATAGGACATGTAGGTTTTCTTGAAATCCGCAAGGATGCTGTCATCGTCATGCAATTCCTCGCAGGCGTAAAATACGATATCGATTTGGGAAGCATCCTCCCGGATGCATTTTCTTATCTGCTGTTTCGTCGTCCTGGAAAAGCGGTTCAGGATTTCTTCCTCATTCTCACTCAAGTCGGTAAACAGGGTGCCGCAGGGATAGCAGATCCCTTTGTCTTCCTTCGGCGGCTGTTTCATGCGCAGATATTTCGTAATGTCGCTCTTTGATCGATGAGTATAGTCCAGCGGGGGGAACAATACCTTTTCCGAGTCGTATGATTTGCGTGTATCTTTGATGACCAGCATTCGAATCACTCCAATCTGTGTTGCTATTATGCCTTCCGGCTTTTACCCGAGGTGTATTTTTTTAGCCCGCAGCATGTCGCTGACGCAGTCGACCTCCGTCCAGGAATAGTTCCAGATATCCACGTAGCCCAACTCGAAACCCTCGTTAAATATCATCTGTACCAGCGCATCCTCGTACCATTGGCCGTACAAGCCGTTCTCAACCATTTTACAGACTTCGGCGCTCAATTCCGCTGCAGACTTCCGGTCCAACTTTGTCACACCGGCGTATTCGCCGAAGTATTCCTCCAGCTGTTTGCTCATGACAAGGACCTTCCCGTCATTGACCTGAGCATTGTAGTCACCGGATATTTTTATGGAACTGTCAAGCAGGATCATCGGTTTTTCCACGACACTGCATAGCTCGTTCCGGATCAGTTCCTCCTCCATTACGATGTCTCCGTTGATGATTGTTACATTTTCATCATCCAGATAGCTGCGGGCAAACCAAAGGGACGCGATGGAATTGGTCGCCTCGTAAAACGGATTATGGACGAAGGTCACGTCCCGGATCTCGTGTTCGATGGTTTCATGCATAAAGCCTGTTACCGCAACGATCGACGCCGCAGGATCATGTTTTCGGATCATGGAAACCATTCTCTGAAGAACCGTCGTGTTTTTATCCAGCTTGTATAAGGTTTTAGGTGTTTGAAGTGTTAAGGGGTGCAGGCGCGAGCCTTTGCCGGCCACTAAAATAATATAAGTCATTTGTATCCTCCTGGGGTTACCACAAGATCAGACCGATTCTTGTCAAGGTTTCTTTCGGCGGGAACGGGATATCGATCCCGTATTTTTTTGCCGTCTTTAGGACATTCAGGCCGGTTGCCTCGACAGGAGCTCTCGACTGGTAAGGGTTGTTGCATTTCTCACTGCCGCATCCGTTCTTACACAACTTGCAGGATCCGCCCAGAAACGAAACCGATGTGGAATTATTGCGATCCCATAAATATTTTTCGAATTCCAACAGCACATGGTGCAAGATAACCGACGATTCGATCCGTACCTCGTCATAATTGTTTTTCGTCAGCGGAACATTCAGATAGATAAAAGCGGCGTAGTCAAACTCGGAAATCATTTTTTTATAGTCCACATCCGGCAGCCTGGGCGGGCATTTCCAGTTGCTGTTATATCTGCCGCAATAAAAGCAGTTCATCTTTACCCGCTCTTCAAAGACCATGTCTTCAGGACGGATCAGGACTCCCCTGACATAAGGGTACTTATCCGATACCGCATCCAGCATCGCGTTCAGTATAACCTGTCCCATGAATTTCCCTTTCCGAATGCATTTTTATTTTCGTCGAATGGAGCCATTCAATAATTCATATGATGGTAGTAAATTTATATGTTATTAATCGCGTATAGTTATTGAAATAACGAAAGGGAAAATCACGATGGAAAACAGAGATATCCATATGAGACTGCTCGAAATATTGAAATCAATCGATGAGATATGCCGAAAAGAAAACTTATCTTATATGCTGACCCAGGGGACATTGTTGGGCGCGGTCAGAGAGAAAGGGTTTATCGAATGGGATGTCGAAGACGGCGATATCATGATGTACCGGAAAGATTTCGACTCATTTCTGACGTATTGCAGAGAGCATGCCGATGATCTGAAATACTTTACCGGTTACGACGAGAACGGATTGATACCCAGACTGATACTGAAAACCAATCCCGAAATATTTGTTGAAATCACCCTGATCGATTTCCTTTCGGGGACCAAATGGAAACGTGACTTGAAGATTCTTGCTCTGCGTTTGATCAATGCCATGTTGAGAACACATAATTCTTATGAAAACCATAACTTAGTGCATAATATAAGAACTTTCCTGATCTGGTGCTTCGGTCGGCTGTTTGGTCAGAGCGCAAATCGCAGTTTGTATCAAAAGGTGAGCCGGCTCGCGAACGAGAAAAAAAGCAGTTTTGTTCATTTCAGCAATGAATATCCCGCGAAAATGATTTTTAAGTTGGACAGAAGGCTATTGGAAGAAGCGATCCGGATACCGTTTGAGGATACGGAGCTGACGGTCCCGAAGGAATGGGACGGGGTTTTGAGATTTTATTATGGGGAGGACTATATGATACCAAAGCGTGAAAATTATAAAACGGATCTGGCCGGCATATGAACAGATCAAAATTAACAGTACTGCTCTCCATCCTGGCGGCTCTTTTGATCGCAGCTCCGTATGCCTTAAACAATGCCCCTGTTGTCAAGGCCTACGCCGTAATGTCGGACAAGGTCGATAATACGGTGCGAATCGTCCTGATCGCGGATCTGCACAGCAGAAGCTTCGGGAATCATCAAAAGGAGCTTTTGGATCTGATCGAAGGACAACGCCCTGATATCGTCATGCTCGGCGGCGATATCTTCGATAAGAACGCTCCCCTGAAAACGAGCAGAGATTTTATCAAAGCCGTCTCTGATGCATATCCATGTTTTTTTGTTACCGGCAATAATGAGTTTTCAACGGGGAAGGTTCCCATCATTAAGAGTTTTTTGAGCTGCTGCGGCATCGTCGGCCTGGAAGGGGACTGCTTTCCGGTAAAGGGCAATGACCAATATATCAATGTCTGCGGCGTCGACGACTGCAAAATCGGCGCAAAAGCGCTGGAATACCAGCTGGAAAACACAAAGCATCTGCGTGACCAGAGATTATTCACGATTCTACTCGCCCACCATCCGGAGCATATCGATCAATATCTGGATTATGATTATGATCTGATTTTATCCGGGCACACGCATGGGGGACTATTCCGTATTCCGATGCTCTCCAATGGGATCTATGCGCCCGGCCAGGGGCTTTTCCCCAAATATAGCGGCGGACTGTACCGGTTCGGAAAATCATCATTGATTGTAAGCCGTGGACTGGCAAAGGAATCAAGCGGTATTCCAAGACTGTTTAACCCGCCTGAACTTGTGGTGGTCGATATTCAGCCAAAAATAGATGGCGGAAATTAGACTTTCTATGCTATAATCGTAAGCAAAGAAAGCAATTAAAAGGTGGTACAAGCATGTCAAATTCGATGAAACTTCTGACTCGTGCATTGATCATACTCCTGCTGATGGTGGTCGGATCCTGGCTCACCAGTCAGCCGGCTCTTTCCGGAACTGCCGCTAGTGTTGCGGTTTACGCGGTGTATCTTCTGATCGGGATCGTTCTGGGAAGCACGGCCAATCCAAGATTTACGAAAGCGAAAAACAAGTGGATCTACATTCTTCCGATTTTGATTTTTGTAGTGATCGGAGCTCTTTCGTTCCTGTCTCCCTGGCTGCATGCAGCGGCGTGGCCTTTCGGAATCGGGAATTACCTGATGCAGTATTCCAGCCTGTCCTGGACCGCGGCAGGTTTCTTCCTGAGCATAGCGCTGCGTTAACCATTCATCGTCAGAACTGCATAATTTGCCCAAATTTAAACCCCCGAAAATCGCGGAAACGATTGCGGGGGTTTTATTATAAGATTTTCTGTCGAAAAATGATGTAAAAATATGGCGCAACACACTTTTGTTTTGATGTATGCTGTAGATATTAGAGGAATCGCTTAATAAATACTGAAGGGGTATGCTCGGTTATTCGGGAGGAAATGTGACCGCGCATAAATTTATGGGGGGATCGACATGACAAAGAGAGGAAAGCTGAAAATCTACTTCGGATATTCCTCCGGAGTAGGCAAAACGTATACGATGCTGAAAGACGCTCATCAGGAGCTGCGCAGAGGCGTCGATATTGTTGTAGGTTACATAGATCCGCACTCCGGCCCTGAGACCATGGAACTGATGGAAGGTTTGGAAGTGCTTCCCTTTAAATTGATCGCCAGCAGCAAGGGCATGCTAACGGAGTTTAATCTTGAGGGAGCGCTGTTCCGAAGACCTCAAATCATTTTAGTGGACGAAATGGCCCATGCGAACGTGTCCGGTTCAAAACATGAAAAAAGATACCAGGACATCGAAGAACTTCTTGCGGCGGGGATCGACGTCTATACGACCGTGAACGCGCAGCAGATCGAAAGTCTTAACCAGACAGTGACGGAAACATTGAAAGTCCCGTATGGAGAGAGAATACCAGACTTCGTTTTTGATTGCGCGGAGCGTGTGGAACTGATCGATCTGGAGCCGGAAGAACTGCTGAGAAGATTCCGGGAAGGCAAGGCCGTATACAGAGAAAAGCATGGCAACAAGATAAAATTTACGCTGAAGAAGAAAAACCTGGACATGCTGAGGGAGCTTTCCATTAAAAGGACTACGGAACGGATCAATCAAGTCTGCAACTGGAATTGAAAATGAATAGAAAGAGGCTGTCTCATAGGATAAATAGTTTGAGACAGTCTTTTTAATTGTGCCTGCCAGGGGTATTCTCCTGAAAACCGCCTCCTTTATGATGCTTCGCCTAAAGTCGGTAAAGGGTTTCACGGTTTTCTGTGAGAATACCCACGGCGCGGCACGTGAAGGAGAGAAAATTTACCTTATTTATGTTTGAGACCGCCTCTTTATATTTTGGTGGTATAATAGGTGAAAAAGAAAAGGAGGCGCGGACATGGAATTAAAAATATTGGACTGCAATTTTTCGGTTTGTAAAATCAGAGATGTGAAAGACGTCGACTTTACGGACGAGTTTGTGTTTTTCGGCAAGACGGACGAAGAACTCTCTCTGGTGTGCCGGAACGAAAAAGTACCAAAGGATACGATCGCTGTGGAAAATGGTTGGAGGGGTTTTCGCGTACAGGGTGAGCTGGACTTTTCGCTGATCGGGATCCTGTCGAGGCTTTCCTCCGTACTGGCGGAAAACGGGATCAGTATTTTCGCGATATCGACTTTTAATACGGATTACATCCTGGTGAAGGCCGAAAAGCTCAACGACGCCATCGATACCTTGAAGAAAAACGGCTATGACGTGTTAAGCTGAATACCGTGCCGGGAAGAAGCCGGATAACGCGATAGCTTTTATTGACTGTGCTGCTGCACGGTCTTTTTCTTTTCTTTATAGAATCTTTACGTGAAGAATGATTGACATGACAAAACGAAAGGACTATATTGTAGTAGACCGGGCGGTATAGACCGGCTGGTCCATAAAATGGAACAACACAGACGGGAGATGAAAAGGTGAAAATAAAATCCTTTGACCGAAGAGAAGAACTGCTGGAAGCGGCGCTGGAAGAGTTCGCGTCAAAAAGCTATGAGGAGGCTTCCCTGAACAATATTATCAAGAACGCCGGGATCAGCAAGGGGACTTTTTATTATCATTTCCGTGATAAACAAGACCTTTATCTTACACTTTTACAGTCTCTGGTCGATGTAAAAATGGAGTTTCTGGAGAGAAGGCTGAAAGGCTATGTTCACAACGAGGATTTGAGCATCTTTGAAAATTTAAAGCTTCAGGCGAGATTCGGGGTAGAACTGGCAAAGGAGCAGCCGAAATATTATCTGCTCGGGCTGATGTTCCGAAGAGAAAAGGGCAGTGCAATCTATGAAAAGGCCATGAACCTGTTCGACGATACTTCAGAAACTTATTTTGACGGCATGGTGGAAAAAGCGATAACAAGAGGCGATTTTCGAGAAGGGATTTCCGCTTCTTTCGCTAAAAAAATGATTGCCTTTTTATTATACCGGGCCAACGAATTTATTGACATCAGCGGAAGCACGGCCGACTTCGATCTTACATTGCGTGAATTTGACGAGCTCATCGATTTCATGCAATCTGGATTAGGGAACAAATAGGGGGAACGAACATGGCAATTTTACGAGCCGAGCATTTATCAAAAAGCTATCAGATGGGTGAAATCGAAGTAAAGGCGCTTCAGGAAACCTCATTTGAGATAAAAGAAGGAGAATTCGTGGTCATCCTCGGACCCAGCGGGTCCGGCAAGAGCACGCTTTTGAATATCATCGGCGGTATGGACCAGCCGACATCGGGCAGAGTATTTCTTCATGACGAGGAAATCACTGCCTACAACGAGAGGCAGCTGACGGAATACCGCCGTAACAAGGTCGGTTTTATTTTTCAATTTTATAACATCATGGCCAACCTGACCGCGGAGGAAAATGTGGAGCTGGCGACGGAGATATCACAGGATCCACTGCCGATCGACGAGATCCTTGAGGCGGTCGGCCTTGCAGACCGAAAGGACCATTTTCCGGCCCAGATGAGCGGCGGAGAGCAGCAACGGGTCTCTATCGCGAGGGCGGTGGCCAAAAATCCCGAGATCCTGCTCTGCGACGAGCCCACCGGAGCTCTGGATTTTAACACCGGCATCACGATCCTGAGCCTGCTTCGCAAAGTGAACCGGGATATGGGAAAAACCGTGATCGTTATCACACACAATTCGGATATCGCCTACATGGCGGACCGCGTGATCAAGATGAGAAGCGGCAGGATCATCGACGATCATATAAACGAAAGCCCGATGGCTGTCGAGGATATCAAATGGTAAAAAAGATAGACACCATGCTCCTGCGCATGATAGGGCATTCCAAGGGGCAATTTATCGCGGTGCTGACCATCATCATCATTGGCGTCGCCACATTTACCGCCTTGAATATGACCTCCATAAACATGAACAATACGGTGGAGACCTATTACAAAGAAAATAACTTCCCGAACCTCTTCCTGAAGACTGCCGCAGTTCCAAGTCAGGAAGTCGAGCGGCTCCGACAGGTCGACGGAGTTAAGGAAGCGATGGGCAGAGTCACCATGGATGTTCCCATGGTCACTGATAACGAAAACGAGAGAGTCAATCTCCGGCTTATCACCTCAACGGGAGAAAAAGGCGAACTCAGTCGGTCCACCCTGCTGAAGGGAAAAATGATGTCCGGCAAAGGAAATGAGGCAATGCTCGTGGAGCAGTTTGCCAAAGCAAGAGGGATCCGCGCTGGGGATGAGATCCGGATCCAGGTCGGAGGCCGGCAGCGAGTGCTGAAGGTCACAGGGATCGTCTCCAATCCGGAATACATCTATATGATGGAAAATGCTCAATCCATCATGCCCGACGATAAGAACTTCGGTGTTTGCTATGTGTCGGAGCAGTTCGGGCAGCAGGCGGCGGGACTTGTCGGGAGCTATAACGAGATTTTGATCAGCTATACCGACAACGCGGATGAGGATGCTCTCATTGAGCATGTGGAAAATACGTTGGACGTATACGGCATCCGGCAGACAATAAAACTGAAAGATCAAATGAGCAATGCGGTCATCCAGGAGGAGCTGGATCAGCTCGACCGGATGGCCAATTCCATACCGATCGTATTCCTACTGGTTGCGGGACTGATCCTGATGATGATGCTTTCCCGACTTGTGAAAAAAGACCGGATCAAGATCGGCGTTTTGAAAGCCATGGGGTACCGTAACAGTCAGGTACTTATGCATTACGTGAAATACGCGCTGGTGTCGGGGATCCTCGGGGGGGCGGTCGGCGCCGCCCTGGGAATGGCCCTTGCCGGCGGCATGACCAGACTGTACCTTGACTATTTTAATATACCGCTTTTGAAAATCAATTTTTATTACTCCTTCCTGGCGTACGCCGTGCTGCTGTCTGCGGCGTTCTGCACGCTGTCGGGACTGATCGGCGCCAGAGGTGTATTAAAGATCTCTCCTGCCGATGCGATGCGGGCGGAGTCGCCGAAAGCGGGAAAGAAGATTTTTCTGGAGAAGCTTCCGTTTTTCTGGAAGCGTCTGTCCTTCAGCAATAAGATGGTGAGCAAGAATATCTTCCGGAGCAAGAAGCGTACTCTGTTCGTGGTTGCCGGAATTACCGTGACTTATGCGATGATGCTGTATACGTCAACTATGCCCGAAGTGATCGACCAGATGGTAAACGAGCACTTCCGGGAGTTCCAGAAGATGGATTACAACATCAGCTTTCGCGAGCCGGTCAGGCAGAGCGCGATCAACGACATGGAGCATTTGATCAAAGTAGATTATATCGAAGGCAAGCTGGAATATCCCTTTGAATTGAGAAACGGAAACAAGAAACAATCCGTCAATATCATCGGACTTGACCGCAATACAAAGTTTTATTCCTTCAAGGAAGTAAACGGCGCGGAGACGGAAATTCCAAAAACAGGGCTGTTGGTCACGGAAAACCTGGCGAAAGCGCTGGATGTGGAAAAGGGCGACCTGATTCAGGTGAAGAGCTATATCCCGGGCCGAGCCGACGTATATATCCCAGTCAGGGGAGTAATCAAGCAAACTCTAGGGATCAACGCATATATGGACATAAACGCCATGGGAGAAAAGCTGCTGGAAAAGAATGTGATCAACGGGGTCTACGCGGACTCCAAAGATCCGGACATCCGGAAAGAACTGCTCCGGGCGGCCAATGTGGCCACGGTCATGTCCATCAAGGATATGAGAGCCGTTTATGATCAGTATATGACGATGACGAATCTTTCCGTAGGTTTCATGGTGCTGTTTTCCGGTATCCTTGGCTTTTGCATCGTATACAACGCAACCATCGTAAGTCTTGGAGAGCGAGAGATGGAATTTTCCTCCCTGAGGGTGCTGGGATTCAGCAAGCTGGAGATTTTCTACATGATCGTGCGGGAAAATAACATCATCACGATCCTGGGCATCCTTCTCGGGATTCCGGTGGGAAACGCACTGGCACAGTCCAGCTCCGCGGCTTTCAGCAACGATATCTATACGATCGACATGAGCCCTACGCTGAATGCTCTGATCATGGCGGGAGTTTATACGGTGGGATTTGTGCTGCTGGCGCAGCTCGCCACCTATCGGAAGATCAAAAAGCTGGATTTCCTGCAGGCGCTTAAGAACAGGGAATCATAGCAAGAAATCACGTTCAAATGAACTTCAGATAAATAGCACACTAAATAAGAAATAAAGAAAGGGATATAAGGTTATGAAGCTGTTGAAAGGTAAAAAGTGGATCATTATAGGAGCGGCTGCGATTCTGGTAATCGCCGCGGCGGCTTCATCGGCTATGAAATCCGGGATCGCGGTGGAATCCGCTGCGGTTGGCCAGGGCGATGTGACGAAAATACTGAAGGAGACCGGATCGGTGGAATCGAAAAGCGCCGTTACGATCACCGCGAAAAGTTCGGGCGAAATAAAGGGATTGAAGGTTTCGGAGGGGGATAGCGTCAAGGCTGGTGATATCCTGATGACCAGCAGCGGAACGGGCGCAACGCTCGATATCAAAAGCCAGCAGGCTGAACTGGCCGGGTTGCAGGCCCAGTACAGCCAGGCACGGGAACTGGCAAACAAAAATAGGGCTCTTTATGACCAGGGCGCGCTTAGTTACGAAGCTTACAACGCTTCCGCAACAGCGGCAAAGCAGCTGGCTTCGCAGGTCGCCTCCCTGCAGTATTCCATTCAGGGCTACTCGGAGTCCACCGGAGCCGGAGGGGTAACAGCGCCGGTTGCCGGAGTCCTCACGGGCGTTTACGTGAAGGAAGGCGAGTCGGTGGCCGCCGGTGCTCCGCTCTTCGAAATTTCAAATCTGAACGACGTCTATGTGAAGACCGATTTCATCGCGGGAGACGCGGATCTGATCAAAGAAGGGGACAAAGCAAGGATCTATAATGAAGACGCAAACTTTTCCGATGACAACGGCATCGTAAAAAAGGTATACTTAAAGGCAGCAGACAAGATGTCCGACCTCGGGGTGAATCAGAAACGCGTGACCGTAGAAGTCGCCTTCGGGGCGAAGGAACCGGTCCGCCTTGGCAGCGATGTGGACGTGGAAATCACAGTGGACCAAAAGGCGAATGTCCTGCGCGTTCCTGAACTGGCGGTCTTTGAAAAAAGCAAGAAAAACTATGTCTATGTTATAGACGGTGGTAAAGCCGTATTGCGCGAGGTAAAAACCGGGCTCGAGGGCGAGGATTACACCGAGGTTGTTTCCGGCCTGTCCAAGGGAGATACGGTGATCGTCTCACCCAACGACGATATCTCGGACGGCGTACGGGTGAAAGAGCAAAAACAATAAAGAAAAGATTCTGAAACAGACGGAGGATTGACATGGCAAACGTAAAAACCAACGCGGTAAGGCTCCTTGATTTGAAGAAAGTGGATTATATCCTGCATGAATATGATGCTCCCGACGGCTTTCTGGACGGAGTGGCGGTAGCCAAAGCGACGGGAATCGATCCGGAGCGGGTGTTCAAGACATTGGTCACCCAGGGAGCCAGCAAGGAATTTTACGTCTGCGTCATCCCGGTGGCGCATGAGCTGGATCTGAAGAAAGCGGCAAAACACTTCGGAGAAAAGAAGCTTGAGATGATTCCCGCCAGAGACATCACCAAAGTGACGGGCTACATCAAAGGCGGCTGCTCTCCGGTCGGGATGAAAAAACAATTTAAAACGGCTGTCGATGAAAACGCCCGGAGATTCGAGCGGATCGTCGTGAGTGCCGGGAAGGTCGGCCTTCAAATGGATCTGCCTCTTGAAAGTCTGCTGGAGGCCGCATCTGCAACAATCACAGATTTGGTTATAGAATAGAGGCGTCGTTGATACACGTCGCCGCGCCATGTCTAGCTGACTATTTTTTAACAGATTCTGGCGCTGGTTTGCATATGATTAGAATTTTTCCTGCTATGGGGCTGATTTATATTAATTTAGACAGAAATAACGGTGTTGATTAGAAAATCCTCTTTTCTTAATGACTATTTTTTAACTTTCCCACGATTCATTGTATTTAAAAGGCAGCGATGTATAATTTAAGTATAAATAAACTAAGAAGTAGTTGGTTCGGTTTAACATAGGAAGGAGAATTAACATGGCAAAATATACATGCAAAAAATGTGGGTTCACCTACGATGAAGATGCCGCCAGCGAAGAGGTTTTCTTTGAGGAAATTGACGGGCATTTGGAGGAAGGCGTTATTGACATGGCAGAAAGTGCGGATGTGTTTAATGAGGAAATCAATGGAGTTTTAACCGAAGGAATTATCGACCATAGCGAGAAATGTAAGGCATTGGGCTTTTTCCCCGGAACCAAGTGGGAGGATATTCCGATTGATTTTAAATGTCCTCAATGCAATGCCGATAAAGAAAAATTTAAATTTGTCGCCGGTTTTTAATATTGATACCGATGAGAATTATATATAGATCATTTTTGGAGACTATTTCTTAGCTTATAAAAACCTCTTGGCTGATGTATGTAAATTAATCAAGCCAGGAGGTTTTAATTTATGACAGAAGTTTATCCTTACGTTTCTTTTTCATAGATTTGTTCGCTTCCGGCTAAAATATTAACGGGAGGCGAGGATATGAAAATAATGATGTCGAAAAACTTTAATGTAGTTGGCGCAAAGATCGATGCGGATTTCTACCTGAAAAACAAACCGAAAACCCTACAGTGATTTTGCTTTCAGTTCGGTTTCTAAATCCTTGTATGCGCTGCAATGTCCCGCTGAGGCACAGCCTGAGCAGCCCCCGCAGCAGTTTCCGTTTTTTCGATCCCTGCGGATCTTTGCGATCGATAGGATAACGGCAAGCAGAATCAAACCTCCGATTATATAATTGATCATAATCCTGAGCTCCTTTCTTGGGCAGGCCGGGTGGTTAGCCGGAGCTAACCCCTCGGCATATTATTCGGTTAGCCGTAGCTAACCTCCTGAATAAAGTTTACAATGTCCTGCTGTATTTTGTCAATAGTAATTTGAAATCATTTTCATTCTATGCTAAAATAAACGAAAGTTCAGTACGATTCCATTTGGGAGGATGCCATGAGAATTCAAGAGTCCGGCGAAAACTATTTAGAAACCATATTGATCCTACAGAGTAAAAAAGGCTCCGTGCGATCCATCGACGTTGCAAATGAGCTTGACTTCACAAAGGCGAGCATCAGCAGGGCAATGAGCATCCTGAGAAAAGCCGGATACATCACCATGGACGACAGCGGGAACATTCATCTGACGGAATCGGGTAGTCAGCGCGCGACCCAGATCTATGAACGGCACCGGCTCATCGCAGAGTATCTTGAAAAGGCGCTTCAGATCGGAGAAGAAACAGCGGCCACTGACGCGTGCCGCATCGAGCACGTCATCAGTGAAGAATCCTTCCATAAGATCAAGGGCTGGGTGGAAGAGCATAAATAGTAGAAGATTTTAACGAAATAAATCAAAAAATAAAGGGGCTGCGGCATTTTTGCCGCAGCCCCTTTATAAAGTGTGTATCTATTAAAAGAAGGATAGTGTGCTCGCTATGATTGAGTACTCCTTGCTGTATGTACACATTGTAGCCCTGCAATGTGTTGGTTTTGTGTAGATGATGTGGAAATCGGGTAAAATTAGTTATAACTGAGCAAAACTTTATATATGATCCAGCCTTGACATAATTTGCAAGAGGAATATAATATGAAATTGAAACCCGGTTTCAATTTCAAGTCCGAAGGGAGAGCAAAGGGATGAATACGGCAAACTCATACAAAACAAAGCAGAGAGATCAGATCCTCGACTGCCTTATCAAGAATAAAGATCATCACATCACAGCCGATGAGATCATATCCGATTTAAACAAAGAAAAAACACCGGTGGGCAAAACCACGGTGTATCGCTATCTGGACAAGCTGGTATCCCAGGGCTGCGTGCGGAGATATTTCATCGAAGGGGGAAAAAGCGCATGCTATCAATATATGGAAGAAACCGGCGTCTGCGATAAGCATTTTCATTTGAAATGCGTCGAGTGCGGGCAGTTGTTCCATCTGGAATGCGACTATATGGGCGAAATGGATTCTCACATCAAAGATCATCATGATTTCAAGGTAGATCATTCAAAGACTGTTCTCTACGGGCAGTGCGGCAATTGCGCCGGGAAATCCGGAGGGAACGCTAAATGAAAAAGACCCTGACATTCCTGATTGCGGCTTTATTGTTTATTATTCTTCTGACCGGTTGTTCCCCGGACCCGGAAAAGGACGTACCGGCATCGGAGAAAACGAAAAGTGATAAGATCCAAGTGGTGGCAACACTGTTCCCGCAATACGATTTCACGAGACAGATCGCCGGCGATAAGGCAGAGGTAACGCTTCTGCTGCCGCCCGGCGTGGAAAGCCATTCTTATGAGCCGACGCCGTCGGATATCATTAAAATCAGCAAGTCGGATCTGTTCATTTATACCGGCAAGTATATGGAAGCCTGGTCCGGAAAAATCATTGACGGGATGAAGGATTCCGGTTCCGATAGCTATGTTCTGGACGTTTCCCGGGGGATCGATCTGGTGAAGACGGAAGAAACCGAATCGGAGCAACATCATGAAGAGGACGCATCTCAAGAGCATGATCATCTCTATGACCCGCATATCTGGACGGATCCCCTGATCGCGAAAGAAATGGCCGCCAATATCCGGGACGCCTTATGCCGGATCGATCCGGCCAATGCAGATTATTATAAGGCGAACGCCGCAAAGTACAATGATGAACTGGACGCGCTGGACTCCGAGTTCAGAGCCGTCATGAGCGGCGGCAAGCGGAGCGAGATCATCTTCGGCAGTCGGTTCGCCCTATATTATTTTGCAAAAGAATATGGACTTAGCTATAAAGCCGCCTTTGATTCCTGCTCTTCGGAAACCGAACCCAGCGCCAGAACGGTTGCCGGATTGATCAAAGAAATAAAGGACAAGAAAATCCCTGTCATATATTACGCCGAAATAGAAGACCCCAAGGTGGCAAAATCCATCAGCGCCGAAACGGGAACAAAACTGCTGCTCTTCCATTCCTGCCATAACGTAACGAAAGAAGAACTGGAAAGCGGCGCCACCTATCTGTCGCTGATGAAACAGAACGCCGAAAATTTGAAGGAGGGCCTGGAGTAAATGTCGCAGATCAGTGCGCAGAAAGTATCCATGAGTTATGAAAAGAAGCTGGTCCTTGAAGAGGTCAGCTTTGAAGTGGAACAGGGAGATTACCTTTGCATCGTTGGTGAGAACGGTTCCGGGAAAACCACCCTTATGAAAGGGATTTTGGGACTGATGCCGATCAAAAGCGGATCGATCCAATTCGGAGAAGGGATCAAGGTGAATCATATCGGTTATCTGCCGCAGCAGACTATAGTACAGAGGGATTTTCCCGCTTCGGTTTTCGAAGTGGTACTTTCCGGCTGCCTGAACCGGATCGGACTGAGGCCGTTCTATTCCGCCCAGGAAAAAAGAAGAGCTCTGGAGAATTTAAAGATATTGGGGATCGAAAGCCTCAGATATAAATCCTACAAAGCCCTCTCGGCAGGCCAGCAGCAGCGTGTGCTCCTAGCCAGAGCGCTTTGCGCCACGGAAAAAATCGTCCTGCTTGACGAACCGGCCACAGGGCTAGATCCCATCGTGACTGGAGAACTTTATCAGATCGTCCGGGAGCTCAACCAAACGGGAGTTACCATCATCATGATATCCCACGACGTCAAGGCCGCCGTGGAATATGCCAACAAGATCCTGCATATCGGGAACTCCACGGAGTTTTTCGGACCGACAGAGGAGTACCTGATGAGCGAGGCAGGGAAAAGGTTCCTGAACGGGAAAGGGGGGACGGACTATGCATGATCTGCTCGGAGAATTGTTTTCCTATACCTTTATCCTGCGCGCCCTTACCGTTGGAATGCTCGTGGCGCTGTGCTCCGCTCTGCTCGGCGTGAGTCTCGTGCTGAAGCGGTATTCCATGATCGGGGACGGGCTTTCCCATGTGGGCTTCGGAGCGTTGTCCGTGGCGATGGTCATGAACCTGGCCCCACTGCAGGTGTCGATCCCGGTCGTTGTTGCCGCGGCGTTTCTGCTCCTCCGGATCAGTGAAAACAGCAGGATAAAGGGAGACGCGGCCATCGCGCTGATCTCCAGCAGCTCCATCGCCGTGGGCGTAATCGTGACTTCGCTGACCTCCGGGATGAACGCCGACGTTTACAACTTCCTGTTCGGGAGCATTCTTGCCATGAGCCGCGGAGACGTTATGCTCAGCGTTGCCTTATCCATTATCGTGCTTCTGATGTTTATTTTCTTTTATAATAAAATATTTGCAGTCACCTTTGATGAAAATTTCGCGAAAGCGACGGGAACAAAGGTGGGGATCTATAACATGATGATCGCACTCCTAACGGCGGTGACCATTGTGGTGGGCATGCGCATCATGGGATCGCTGCTGATTTCCAGCCTGATCATCTTCCCGGCGCTGTCGTCCATGCGGGTTTTCCGCAGTTTCCGCGGCGTTATCATCACATCCGCCTTCATATCCATGTTCTGCTTCTTCTGGGGCATCGCTGCGTCCTACGCCTTCGATACGCCGGCCGGAGCGAGCATCGTCATCATCAATCTGCTGGCCTTCGGGATATGCTGCCTCATCGGGCTCATCCCTCGGGCCGAGCGGTGAGATCTATTGCGTCGCGAATCAATTTAATCGATCACGATCAGTTCGTAGCTCCTGCTGCCGAGACCGATCTTTTCTGCATGCTCCAGGCATGTTCTCCATTCTGAATCCGGCGTCGAATTCTTAAAATGGTCATGATGGTCCTCAAAGTCCGATCTGGACATGTTGTCCGCCAGCTGGCTGTTTGGAAGGGGTTTCGCCGCCATACAGGCGTCAACACAGGCCTGGTCCAAGGCCAATAAATCGAAAGAGGCAAACATGCCGATGTTTGGCAGGATAGGTGCATCGTTCTCGCTGTGGCAATCACAGTTGGGCGTGACGTCTATGACCAAAGAGACATGAAAATTAGGGCGTTCATGCACGACCGCTTTCGTATATTCCGCCATACGGTAATTAAGTTCTGTCGGCGCTGCGGAAAAAGCAAACGCAATAGCTCCGAAATTACAGGATCCCAGACAGCGGCCACAGCCGACACAATTTTCCAGGCTTACGGACATTTTTTTAGTGGATTCGTTGAAGATCAAACCGTTGTTTGCGCACTCCCGCAGGCAGCGACCGCAGCCCCGGCACCGCTTCTGTGAGATAGAGGGTTTGCCGTTGCTGTGCTGATCTTTCTTCCCGGCGCGCGAACCGCAGCCCATGCCGATATTCTTGATGGTGCCTCCAAAACCGGCCATTTCATGTCCCTTGAAATGAGTGAGACTGATAAACACATCTGCATCCATTATCGCGTGTCCGATCTTCGCCTCTTTGATATATTCTCCGCCGACTACCGGTACCGTAATGTCATCCGTTCCCTTTAATCCGTCGCCGATGATGACCGGACAGCCCACAGTCAATGGTGTAAATCCGTTTTCCCATGCGCATTCCAGGTGCTCCAGCGCGTTTTTCCGGCTGCCCGGATAAAGCGTATTGCAGTCTGTCAGGAAAGGCTTGCCGCCTGCTTCCTTGACCACATCGGCGACCGCTTTCGCGTAATTCGGCCGCAGGAAACCTAAATTGCCCAGCTCTCCAAAGTGCATTTTAATTGCGACGAATTTATTGTCCATATCGATTTGATCGATCCCTGCTTCTTTGATCAATCTTTTCAGTTTTGTAGGGAGCCCTTCCCCCAGTTTTGTTCGGAAATCCGTAAAATAAACTTTCGCTTTATCCATAATATCCTCCATTATCATTGCCTTTCTTTTCAGTAGCAGATTCTTCCTTGACGACTGCCTTTTCGTCATGCTATAAATATCTTAATACCTAGAGGTAACTCCAGGTCAAGCGGTATTTTGAAATATTTACGATTTTCATGTTTGTCAATAACAACCCAAAACAGGAGGAAAGCAAGATGGAATATACAATTGGAGAAGTTGCGGAACGGTCGAATCTCTCGATCCACACCTTACGCTATTATGAAAAGGAAGGCCTGCTTCCTTTCGTTAAAAGAACTGCGAGCGGTATTCGCAAGTTTGATGATGCGGATATGGAAGGATTGAAAATGGTAGAATGTTTAAAAAGAACAGGAATGCCATTGAAAGACATCAAACAGTTCCTGGATTGGTGTCAGGCCGGAGATGAAACGCTTGAACAACGAAGGAATCTTTTTTATGAAAGAAGAGCTGTCGTTTTGGAGCAAATGGCTGAATTGCAGAAAACATTGGATACCATAAACTATAAATGCTGGTATTATGAAACCGCCGTAAGAGAAGGAAGCGAGGAGGCTCCTAAAAATACGCTTCCGTCAGAGATGCCCGAAGGTATTCGGGCATCATGTGAATGTAGTATTCATGATTAAAGTTAAAAAAGCTCCGGATAAAATTGAATCTGTAAACTGAATGTAGACATGTACAAAAAGTATATGTCTACATTTTTTAATTTTTGATAAACTCAATTTGAAAGGATGTGATTTTATGGGGAGACCAAAAGGCGGGAGAAATAGAAAATGGACTAAAGAAGAAAAGCTTAGGATTGTAAAACGGCACCTAGTGGACCATGTAGGCCAAAGGACTTTAGTAAAAGAAGAAAGCATCTCAGGCGGTATGCTTCGTCATTGGATTTCGGCATATCTAGATCAGGGTGAAGAAGGGTTGGAGCCCAAGACCCGAAGAGGCAATCCTTTTGCCGCATTACATACTAGTAAAAATCTTAGAGAACTAGATCGCCTTAGACTTGAAAATGCTAAACAAAAAATAGAAATTGAACGACTAAAAAAAGGGTACATGGTGAAAGGAGCTGGTGCAGAAAAGGAGTTCATTACTTCATTCGATCCGAATACGAAATAATTGAGCAGCTAAGAGCTGAGTATTCTGTAAAATTTCTTTGTGAAATAATGGCCATCAACCGATCAGGGTATTACAAGTGGGTGCGGCGAAAAGGCCATCCAAATCGATATGAATCTGACCGGAATCTGTTAACCGAACTACTCCTTGAACAGCATAAAAAGCATAACTCTTATGGATATCATAGACTTGCTGCATTGATTAAAAATCAGACTGGTTGGATCTTCTCGGACAACCTGGCGCACAAATGCTGCAAGTATGCTGACATCAAGTCCCAAGCGAGAAAATATCGATATCGTAATGCAGGAGAGGAACACGTACTATTCCCTAATATAGTAGCCGGGAAGTGGAATGCATCCGAGCCAATGAAGCTCATTGCTTCGGATATGACCTGCTTAAAGCATAGGGACAGGCTCTATGAGTGGACTTACTTCCTTGATACATTTAATAATGAAATTATCTCCTCAGCGGTATCGTCAAGGCCAGGGGATACTAGGCCATATTACAACTGTCTGGAACAATTCCTCAAAAAAATAGAAGAACAGAGCGCCCCAGTTGTTTTGCACACCGACCAGGGCGGCGTCTATTCTTCCAAAGCATTCCTCAACGCTCATAAGGATTATACCATAATCCGTTCTATGTCGCGAGCAGGAACTCCTACAGATAATCCTGTGATAGAAGCTATCAATGGATGGATCAAGGATGAGATCAGAACTGACTTCAAGTTTAATGAAGCCGATAGCGTCAGCAGATTCTTGGAGGATTACATATTCTATTTCAATAATCTGAGGCCGGCTGCTGCTTTAAAATACAAAACCCCAATCCAGTTTAAGACTGAATTGGGGTTTGGATAGTTTTTTTGAACTGTCTACTTTTGATTGACAGATTCAATAAAATCCGGAGCTTTCCTTTACTGAGCCTGATAATACGGGCAGCCAGCCTGGCCGAGACCTCCGCCGTAACCCTGACCGCCGGTTCTATTTCCGTTACCCATCATGCCGTAGCCGTTACCCATCATCCGGCCTGCGCCATAACCGCTGGCGCCGTCGCAGAGCGCCTGATTTTCTTTCATGCGCGCGATCATCGCATCTGCCTGAGCCTGTGTGATGACGCCGGCTTCCACCCTGTCTTCCAGCCGATCTTTCATCAATTCCAACCTTTGAGCCTTGAGTTCGTCGAGAGTCGGCGTACCTGTGCCTGTCGTAGAAGTAGCCGCGAAGGATGAAATCGTGGCGGCTCCCATGGTTATCACCATAACGCCGATCATGAGCGCTTTCTTTAATTTTGTCATCGTAATGACCTCCTTTTTATTTTGTATACCGATAGAATAACGATAAAATATGGCAGAATTATGATTTGAAAAAATTAATTTTAAAAGTAATGTTATTGGTTTGACAAGTCCCAAAAATTGGATATATAATGGGCTTATATTACCGTCGGTTTTCATCGGATTTTGTAACGAGGCGGATACATCCTCCGCCTCATTGAAACGCACAGATGTAAGAAAATTTTCTACAGTCGAAAACTTTCTACGGGTGCGTTATAAGGAGGACGCAGGCATTGGATATATATATTGCTAGGCAGCCGATATTTAACAAGGACATGAGCATTTTTGGCTATGAACTATTACACCGCAGGAACTCCAATAATCGTTATGAGGATGAAGACCACAGCGGTGCGACTGCCGAGCTGGTCCGCAATTCCTTTCTGGTGCTTGACTTTGACGACCTGACGGACGGAACCAGGGGCTTTATCAATTTTACTCAGGACCTGCTCGAAGCGGAGATCCCCCATATCCTGCCGAAAGAAAAGGTTGTTGTTGAAATTCTTGAAACGGTCGAGGCGACGGATACCGTCATTGAGGTCTGCAGAAAACTTAAAGAGGAGGGTTACATCCTGGCTCTGGATGATCTGATCTTTGACAAAACGGATCATGATTACACTCCTCTCATCGAGTTGGCGGACATCGTTAAAATCGAATTCTCTACGGTGGACAAGCGGAAACAACGTGAGATTCTGAATAAATACAAGGGCAAGATCACATTCGTCGCGGAGAAGGTGGAAACCCGCGAAGAATTCAGGGAAGCTGCAGCATTGGGATATTCTTTGTTCCAGGGCTACTTTTTCTGCAGGCCGATCCTTATGAAGTCAAAGGAGATCGCCTCGCTTAATATTCATCTGATTGAGATCCTGAAGGAACTTCAAAAGAGGGAACCGGATTTCTACAAAATATCAGAAACCATTGAAAGAGATCTGGGTCTGACCTATAAGCTCCTTAGAATGGCAAACTCCATATATTACGGGGCAAGATGCGAGATCACAAGCCTGCAGCAGGCCGTCGTCCGTCTGGGTGTTCAGGAAATGAAGCGCTGGATATCGATCCTGCTCATCAAAGATTTTGAAAATGATGAAAACAGCGAACTGATCAAAGTCTGTCTCCTGAGAGGCAAACTGCTTTCCTTGATGGCGCATGAACTTGGCCGCGACGCAGTGGAAACGGATTTCTTCTTTACGGGGGTATTCTCCTCCATCGATATCATCATGGATCAGGAGATGGGCCTCATTATCAGAGAACTCGCGCTTTCCGATGACGTCAAGGACGCGCTGTTGGGCGATAAAGGCCTGCTGCGGGATTGCCTTTCCGCCGTGCTCCTATATGAAAAAATGGAATTTGATGAAACAATGGTGAAACTGGCCGCGCTGGGCGTCGACCTTGGCCGGTTCACGGAACTGTACATCGAAGCCCTTGCATGGCAGCGGACCACAAACTAAGAAATTTCGCCGAAAATATATTGAATCATACCGGTTGCCGTACACTGCAGCCGGTTTTTTATTATTGTGATTTGGTCACAGATTCAGAAATGAAAAACCTTTATAATCTAAAAAACAGATCCCAGTGAATAGAAAGAGGTATAAAGATTATGAGTTTTTTCAATCGGTTCAAAGAAGAAAATAATGAGACGGAAAATAAGGACAACAAGGATATGATCCTGGCGGTGAAAAAAAATAGATGCCCGCAAAACCATTCCTGTCCTTCCGTCAGAGTATGCCCCGTAGGTGCGCTTTCACAAAAAGGCAGCGCGGCGCCGACGGTCGACATGGACAAATGCATCAAATGCGGGAAATGCGTAAGGTTTTGCCCGATGCGCGCTCTGGCTCTGGAATAGTATTCGGCAGCAAGGAATATATTTTAAAGGAGCAGATCAAACAGGGGGGGAACATATGAGCTATACGCATCCGCAGGGACAGCCGCAGGGGGCTGCCAGACATTATATCAATAAGCTGAGGGAGATCCTGATTGCGGAGGTTGTCGCCATCAACGGCTATCAGAGCCATATCGCACATTCGGATATAGAGGAGATCAATCAGGCCTGGCATAACATCATGCTTGATGAAAAAAAGCACTATGGATGGATTTTAAGCCTGCTCAGGAAATATGACACGGATCAATACAGGCAGTTTTTAGAACACAAGAACGACGGAGCCGGCCCCAAAGAGCCATTATGCCTTGAAACCCAGCCGGACTATTTTTATGCCATCCTGAACAATATCCGGGAGGATATCAAGGGAGAGCTGGAGGCGGTGGTCCTGTATGAAGATGATTTTCCGGACTTCCCGCATAAGGATATCCGGACCATTCTTCACGCCATTATCGTTGAAGAGAAAGGCCATGCCGAACACCTGACGAGACTGTTGCTGAAATACGATCCGGATAAGTATGACGATCTGAGATGACAAGAAGCGCTACAAAGAAATCAATAAAAAATAGGACATGAGCTCATGTCCTATTTCTTTGTCCTTCTCTATACGTTCAGCATGGAAAGGATATCGTTCTTGCTTCTCGCTCCCACCGAAGTGTTCACTATCTTGCCGTCTTTCATGACCGCCAGGGTGGGGATGCTCATTACCCTGAAACTGGACGCAAGCTCGGGCTGTTCGTCTACATTGATCTTGCCGACCTTGGCGCCTTCGACCTCTCCGGCGATCTCGTCGACGACCGGGGAAACCATTCTGCAAGGGCCGCACCAAGCAGCCCAGAAATCGAGCAGTACAGGCTTGTCGGACTTCAATACTTCTGATTCAAAATTTTCTTTTGTGATTGTAATTGCACTCATTTTTCTATCTCCTTTTCCATTGGCAGAAACTATATCAGATTCGAAGGAATCTATGATTCGTCTGTTTATGTCTTTATTATACCCACTGGGCAGGATTCTTCCGTAACTTTATCACAAAAGCTGAGAGAAGTGCTATTGACTGTTTACATTTGGAGAAAAATGGAATAAAATTGGGAATATAATCGATGTCGTAGCTCTTTTGAAGGAGGTATGGTATTTGAAGTTTCGCAGCAAGGAACTGGAAAAAGGATTTTACGTGAAATATATCATCGCAGCGGTTTGCCTGGTATTAATTTTTGCGGTTTCCATAGCGCATTCTAATTATATGGACAAGAAGATCACGAATGTAAGCAAGGTGTACCTTTCTAAAATAACCCATCAAAACGCGGATATCGTTTCAAGCCAGATACGCACCAACCTGCAGTCCCTCGACGTCATTGCCAGGGTGATCGGCGGCGGCGGACAATTTTCTCTTGAGGAAGTGAACGATCTTCTCCTGACGGAATCAAAAAACAGCAATTTTATCAGTATGGGAGTCGTACTGGTCGACGGGACGATCGCGTTCACGCCGATCCCCTCCGAGTATGTCAGCGCCGCGGGAATCGAAGCGGACTCTGCCGAAGCGCAGATCCCTGACGGAAGAAAACTGCTTACGCCGGCCGACTGGGAATACATCAATAAAACCATGTCGGGCTTTTCCGGCCTTTCCGGCGGCTCGTCCAGAATCATAAACGGCGAAACGGTCAACATTTATGCGCTTCAGCTTCACCGGGACCGTGTCGTCGGCGCTCTCGTCGTTTTTTTCAATGAAGACTTCTTTCAAAACATGATCCTGCCCGAGACTCTTGACGAAAACGGCTGCTCCTATGTGGCTGACCGGAACGGAAATATCATATTTACTTCGGGAAATTCCAACAGAAACCAACTGTTTGAAATAATGATTCCGAGCCTTTCAGACGGATGGTCCCTGAAAGGGCAAACCGGTATTAAGCTGAGAACGGATATCAGGGACGGCAGAAGCGATACCATCGAATATGATCAGAATAACAGGGGAAGCTATATAAGCTACGCGCCGATCGGCTTCAAGGACTGGTATCTGATATCCCTGTCGGAAACAAGCACCGCAGAGGCACGGTCAAAGAGTCTTTATGGAGACGTTCTCTGGCCTTTTATCTATGTTCTGGTCATTATTCTGATGGCGTCAATTTATCTGACCTATGTCAAAAGCCAGAAATTCAAACGGTTTGAGAGAAGGATGCATGTCGAATCCATCCAGGACGAAAGCTACCGCATCATCATGGAACAGACCGATGATATCATCTTTGAATACGATACGATCGACAAAACCTATTTCCATACGACGAACTTCAGGAAGAACTTCGGATACGAGCCCAACAGGACCGGGTTTTTGGGATCTCTGGAATCGGATTATGTGCATCCGGATGACGTGATACGGTTCGCCGAGCTATATGAAAAAATGAAACAGGAAAGAAAGCTGACGGAGGCGGAGGTACGCATCATAAATTCCGAAGGGGAATACCTGTGGACGAGGATCTACATGCTTGGCGTTTTTGATCAGGAAGGTAAACTGGCCAAGGTGATCGGAAAGATCGTAAATATCGATGAAAAGAAAAGGGAACTACAATACCTGAAAGAAAAGGCGGTCACGGACTCCGCCACGGGAGTACTCAACAAGCATACCACGGAAGTACTGATCAAGACCTTCCTGAACGGAGAGGGGAAGTTCGGAAAGCATGCGATGCTGATGATCGACATCGATGATTTTAAAGGGATCAATGATTATTACGGACACAGGGTCGGAGACGAGGTCATCTCGTCACTGGGCTCAGAACTGAACCGAATATTCCGGTCGACCGACATCAAAGGAAGGGTCGGCGGGGACGAATTCATGGTCCTGATGAAAGATATCGAGGGAGAAGGCAAGGACTTTATCGCCGATAAGGCCAATGCGATCTGCAAGATGTTTAAGGATCATAAGCTCGATGATAACAAGTGGATCGATTTTTCCGCCAGTATCGGGATAGCATTCTACGACATGGACGGCGGGACCTATGAAGAGCTTTACGAAGCGGCTGACCGGGCACTGTATAACGTCAAGAACGATCAAAAAGGGACCTATGCCTTCTGCAGGGAGGCCGATATAAGGACCATCTCCAGAAAATAGAAAGGAAATATAGTAGTTGTGTTTACAGATGTAGACAATAAGATAAAGAAAAAAAATAAGATTCTGTTTTCCCGTGACAGCCAATGCCTGCAGGATCTGATAAAATTGATTGAAATTCAAAACCATAGGACTCTAGTCATGTGGGCGCTGGACTGTGCGAAGATCACCCTGGAACAGTTCCAGGCAAAATATCCGGACGAAAAGCGGCCCGGGACAGCGCTGGAACTTTGTGAATCGTGGTCCAGGGGTCAGATCAAGATGCCGGCGGCCAAGAGAGCCATACTGGACGCCCATGCGGTGGCAAAGGAAATACACGACGATGAATACGGCGCATTGACCCATGCGATCGGTCATGCCGGCGCTACCGTTCATGTCGAAACACATGCATTAGGCCTTGTGATTTATGAATTGACCGCTATTGTTTTGAAATACGGCAAAGACGAATACCGGGAACCCGTTGGCGAGAAGATCGATTATTACCGCAGCCGACTTCTTTATTGGCAGGATCATACCGATGAACAGAGAAGCGAGTGGGCCGACTTTCTGGCGGATGACAACCGTCCCAACAAAGAGCGATTGCTGAATGAAAAGAGAACATATAATGTAAGATAAAATGGAGGTGAACCATGAAAAGGCTTTTCCTTTTTCTCTTATTTATCATGTTGTTATCCGGCACGATCATTTATGCCATTAACTTTTCAGCGATTCAAACCGGGCAGAATTCACAGATCGACACGCCAAGGGAGAATTATTGGCCTGCAGAAAGCTGGAGGAATTCCTCCCCGGAAGAACAGGGCATGGATTCGGAAATGCTCGCCGATTTGACTGATGCGATCCGGGAAAGCGGCAAAGGAGTCGACAGCATCACAATTATCCGCAACGGATATCTTGTAAACGAAACCTTTTTTTACCCCTATCAAAAGGGGCTTTTGCATTCTCTGAATTCCTGTACGAAAAGCGTCATTTCCGCGCTGACGGGTATCGCGATCAACGACGGCAGCATCAAAAGCGTCAACGATAGAGTAGTGGATTATTTCCCCGATATGGCGATCGCGAATAACGACGAGCAGAAACAGTCTATTACGATAAAAGATCTGATGACCATGTCCAGCGGGATCCAATGGGACTTCACCGACAATAAATCGACCGTTGAAATGCAGCAAAGCATGGACTGGACCAGGTTTTATCTTGACCGGCCAATGGCGGAGGAGCCCGGTTCTACATTTTTATATTGCAACGGTGCATCTCAGACAATGGCTTCGCTTCTCCAAAAATCCACCGGAACGGATCCCGCAAAACTCTTCGGGCAAAAACTTCCGATCGGGATCAAGGATACGTTCTGGGCTAAGAGCCCCGAAAAAGTCAGTTCGGGTTATTCGGGTCTTTACATGCACCCTGACGATATGGCCAGATTCGGATACCTGTATCTGAGAAACGGAAACTGGAATGGGGAGCAACTGATCCCAGCAAAATGGGTAGAAGAGTCGACCAAACCGCAGATCAAAGCGAACTGGGGCCCGTTGATCCCGGAGTACGGATATATGTGGTGGAACGGCCGGTTCGGCGGTTATGCGGCATTGGGATATGGTGGACAGTATATCTTCGTCCTACCCGAGCTTGATATGGTTGTCGTGTTTACGAGCAGTCTTTTTCAGGGAAATGATTTCTTTTATCCAATCGAGTGGCTGGAGAAATATATTATCCCTTCGGTGATATCCGACAAGCCGCTGAAGGAGAATAAGGCCGCATCGGAGCAGCTGCGGCAGGCGGTCGATAAGGTTCAAAATGCACCGCCTTCTCAGTCCGCCGGGGCTTTGCCTGAGATTGCCGGAAGGATATCAGGAAAGACTTACAAATTGGATAATTCGGAGACCCTGACCATTTGGTTCAGCGGCGCCGATGAATGCAAGGTTGATTTAAACTCCAAGCGTATCGTTAAAATGGGGCTGGATAACAATTTCCGCGTCAATGACGTTGGGGATATGATCACCGGCGGCTATGATCATTATCATGGGGCGTTCAAAGGCCGCTGGCTGGATGAAAAAACGCTGCAGGTGGATTTCCGGGTGTTGGAGGAAGGGTTTCGAACCGTATATACGATACAGTTCGATGAGGATCGGATCGAAATGAGGTCCAAGACAAACATGGACGACACGGAAGTCATTGTGAAAGGAAAATATTAGAGTTAGTAATAGCAAGCAAACTGAGGTATTAAAAAAGAAGCCGCGCGAGCGACTTCTTTCGTTATTAATGGTTTCTATCTGACATATACCTTTGGGAGTCTCTGGCCGAAGGCGCATACGATCTCGTAATTGATTGTTCCGGTCTTTTCGCCGATCTCGTCCGCCAGGATCTCCAGGTCTCCCTGTTTGCCCATCAGGACAACCTCGTCGCCCAGCTTTACATTCGGCACATCGGTTACGTCGATCATGCACTGGTCCATGCAGATGTTTCCCACTACCGGGGCATAAACTCCGTTTACGATGACACGGCCTTTCCCGGAAAGGTATCTGGGGTAGCCGTCGGCATAGCCCAAGGTCAGGGTTGCGATCAGGCTTTCCCGCTCGGTGGTGAACTTCCTGCCGTAGCTGACAGAGAAACCGGGCTGAACCTTCTTCAGATGTACGATATTGGCTTTCACGGACATAACCGGCTTGATGGAGAGCTGATTCCTGTCGACTTCGCAGGACGGATAGCAGCCGTATAGCACGATGCCGGGACGCACCATATCGAAGTGGGCATCGGGTATTTCCATGATGGCGGCGCTGTTGGCAAAGGTCCTGACCGGGATATCCAGGCCGGCCTGCTTTAGCTTTTCGTAGAGATTGTTATAATGAGCGAGTTGCTGCTGCGCATAGGTCTTGTCCTTCTCGTCCGCCGTCGCGAAGTGGGAGAACAGTCCTTTGATCTTCAGGTTTGAGAGCTTGCCGATCTTCTTGAATTCCTCCACCGCTTCGTCGTCCGGCAGGAAGCCGATCCGACCCATACCCGTGTCGACGGCAACGAAGGCTTCGATGACTTTCCCCTCCGCCTTGGCGGCTTCGGATATCGCAAAAGCGTTTTCATAGGAGGAAGTAACCGGGGTAATGTCGTATTTCAGCAGGGTACCGGCGTACATTTCCGGCGTGATGCCCAGCATGATGATGGGGCATGTGATTCCGCCCTCCCGCAAAGTGATGGCCTCCTGCAGAGTTGCGATGGCGAGGGTACCAACTCCGTTTTCCAGCAGGACTTTGGAAACCGCTACGGATCCGTGGCCGTAACCGTCGGCCTTTACCACGCCGATGATCTCTTTGCCACCTGCCTTCTGCCTGATCTGTTTTATATTATAATCGAGATTGCTCAGATTGATTTCCGCCCAAACCGGTCTTAAAGCTTCCTGATACATAATTACTTTCCTTTCTATGATCTACAGATTTCTACTGCCAATATAATAGTGGCAGCTTACGATTTCAAATGCAAAATTATTATATACCTTGTCCACAATTACAGTCAACCGGACCCACAACTGCAAATAAATTTGCGGAAATGCCGGTCGCATCAAGGCCTGGATCTATTCCACCGGACGCCTGGTATAACGGTAGGTGAGCAGGGAAGCCAGCACGACCAGAGCGCCGCCCAGGAGCGAGGTCGGGGGAACGGATTCGCCGAGAAAAACATAACCCAGAGCCATGGAAAAGAGGATCCCGGAATAGTTATAAATGCTGACCTCCGACGCTGGCACCATGCGATAGGCGTAGGTGAGCGCGATCTGGCCGAAGCTGCCGAAGACGCCCATGAATAGCAAGAGAAGAAAATCCCTCGGTCCAGGCACGGTGAAGCCCATGATAATAAATGGAGTTGACGCAAGCGTACAGAAGGTCGAAAAGTGCATTATAATGGTTATGGCATTGACTTTATCCCTGGAATATGCCAGCAGCGTATACGCGACGCTTGAGAAAAGAGAGCATAAAAAGGCCATAAACAGCGGAAATGTATTGGAATGGAAAGAAGGATTCGCCACAAAAAAAGCCCCTGCGAACGCGATGAGAAGCGCGGGGAACTGGACTGCCGCGATCCGTTCTTTCAAGAAAAAAAATGCGAAAATCGTGATCAGAAACGGGGAGAGTTTGCTGAGGATCGTCACATCGGCCTGGGAAGCTCTGGCCGCCGCGTAAAAAAGCGATACCAGACCAAGAAATCCAAAAATCGAGCGCATAAAAAGCAGAGGCTGATCTTTCCACCCTCCGAACAGAGGAAGCCTGTTCCTGCGGATGATGAGAAAACAGATCGCCATGCTGATGATATTGCGAAAAAAGACCTGCTCCATAAGAGGAATCTGCTTTCCGGTAAGATTGATAAAAACCTGCATCGCCGAAAACAGGAGCGCGGAAAGGAGCATAAGCAGGATTCCCTTTTGTTTTGTAGGTCTGATCATTCGTATTCGCCTCCGAATCTCTTTTCCAGATTCTTTCGGAAGAATTGGATCGTCGGTCCGGTGATGAAGCCGACGATAACGGTACCGACGCCGAAGGAACCCCCCAGAATACTGCCGATCACAATCACCGTGACGTCAAAAGCCACTTTGTACCAGCGAAACTGGCGGTGCATTTTATCGGACGCAATGACCGGGATCATATCCGCGGCAGAGATCCCGAAATGGACGGAAAGGTACAAAGCCACCGCAAATGCCAGGCTCAGATAGGCTATGATGAAGAATATGATGCGCAGCTGCATATCCGAATCCGGCGTGACAACAAGGCTGAATACCTTTGTAAACAGGTCGATGGACGGTCCGACGATAATGAGGGAAAGCACCGTTGCCCCGCTGATGTAGCGCCGATCCACAAAAAACGTTGCCAGAATGACAACGAAATAGAATCCGAGACTCGCCATCCCTACCGTAGTGTGGAAGACGTTGGCCAGCCCCGCGGAAAACACGCTGATGGAGTCAAGTCCGAAACCGGTCAGAATAAACAGGCTGATCGCCATACCGTTGCAAAGGAATGCGAAAACAACCGTGAGAATTTTTTTATGAATTGGCATGTGACCTCCCGTGAAACGTTTTACTGATATATCATACCATAACAATACAATCTATTCAAATCAGGCCAAGAGTTTTACTAAAATAAAATGCCACAATTTGGGCGGGAAAAAATGGGAAGAAATAAACTACAAACCTGTTGAATCGTGTAAATACATAGAGTAAACTGAAAGAAAAGCAGCAATAAATGCAGAATTATGGGAGATATCGATGGCGAGGATAAGAAGCTTTGTTTTGAATATGATTGGCGAATCAACCAGGGCAAAGGTATTCTTTTTTATCTCGCTTATTTTTTTGCTGGCCCTTGCGGCAGTACTCGTTCACGGCGTATGGACCTATTCTCTGAAGAACTCCGAAGAGGAAGCCCTGCAGCTCGCCCGGGTTGCGGAGGCCGGATTCCAGGAGGATACCTTTATAGGCTTGGAGCTAAATTCCAACGACCTGGGTAAAAAAGCCTATCAGGACATCAAGTATGGCCTTGGCGAGGTCGCCGAAGCGCATCGGGAAATCCGGTTCGCGTACATCCTTGCATTAAAGAATGATAAAATTTACTTTGTCGCCGATTCGGAACCTTCCAATTCAAAGGACTATTCCCCTCCCGGACAGGAGTTTACGGAAGCGGACCCAATGATCTATCAAGCCTTTAAAAGCAGAAAACCTGCTATCGAGAGCAGTTCGGACCGCTGGGGCACGTGGGTGTCGATCCTAATTCCAATGGTAAACCCTGGAACGGGCGAAACCGTCGCCTTGTTTGGCGTCGATTATTATCCGGAGCAGTGGTACCGGCATGCGGCCGAGACCACGGCACAGGCTGCATCCGTAGCATTCAGCGTCGTTTTGCTGTATTTTGCCATGATCGTGATCCTGCGGATGAACCTTAATCTCCGAAAAGAAAAAAATAAGCTTTCTGAAACCAATGAGAAACTGCTGAAGGAGGAGGAGCTTTTCCGCACCGTATTCGAGCAGTCCCCGGTTGGCATCTCCATCAACAGCGGGGGAATAATGGAGTATAACTCCATGTATAAAAAAATCGTCGGCCGCACCGCCGAAGAGATCAACGCCCTGGGCTGGGAAAATTACACCCATCCCGACGATCTTACGTTGGATCTTGAAAAGTACGAAAAATTCAAAGCAGGCACACTGAGCAGTTACACGCTTAATAAAAGATATATCAAGCCCGACGGTGATACGGTCTGGGCCAATATCACCCTGACGCCGATGAAGGTCGGCAGTAAAGAGGAACCGGATTTCCTGTGTATCGTGGAAGATATCACCGAAAGGGTGAAGGCGGAGAAGGATCTGCGGGAAAGCGAACGGAGCTACGCGGTGCTGCTTTCCAATCTACCGGGAATGGCTTACCGCTGCAAATATGACCACGAATGGACGATGCTGTTTGTTTCCGACGGTTGCTACGGGCTGACCGGGTATTATCCTGCCGAGCTGATCAATAATAGGAAACGCTCCTTCAGCGATCTGATCAGTCTCAAATACCAGGATCCCCTGTGGCGGAAGTGGGTCCAAGCCGTTGAGAACAGGACAAAGCTCAAGGAGGAATATGAGATCGTCACCGCATCCGGTGAAACGAAGTGGGTGATTGAGCAAGGGCAGGCGATTTACGGGGAAGATGGCAACGTAGTAGCCTTGGAAGGACTCATTGTCGATATTTCCGAAAGAAAACGGAAAGAGGACGAGGTCGTCTATCTCAATTATCATGACTTTCTCACCGGAATTTACAATCGGAGGTATCTGGAATTGGAGAAGGACCGGGTGGACAGGGAGGAATACCTGCCGCTGTCGGTCATGATCGGTGATATCAACGGAGTCAAGCTTGTAAACGACGCCTTCGGCCATGCGGAGGGCGATATTCTCATTGCGGAGACCGCGAAGATCATACAGAGCTGCTGCCGTCCGGCTGATATCGCCGCCAGGACGGGGGGAGACGAATTCGTGATCCTGATGCCTATGACGGATATGGAAACCGCCAACAGCATCATGGAAAAAATCAGACGTAAATGTGAGGAGTACAATAAGGATCTTTCCAACGAGGCGTATTCCATCAACATCTCCCTGGGCTTTTCGACAAAAGAATCGGTAAACGAGCATCTTGATTCGGTGATCAAGGTCGCGGAGGATTTCATGTACAAGAGGAAGCTGCTTGAACATAAGAGCTCCCACAGCGTCATTCTGTCATCGATCAAGGCGACGATGCATGAAAGAAGCCACGAAACCCAGGAGCATGCCGAACGGCTGACCAGCTTGTCCAAGGAACTCGGAAAGAAAATGAAGCTTACGCAGCAGGAGCTGGACGAGCTGGAGCTGGTCGCGACGCTTCATGATATCGGGAAAGTCGGCATTGACGATCGCATTCTGAATAAACCGGGGAAACTGGACGAGGAAGAATGGATCGAAATGAAGAAGCATTCTGAAATCGGATATCGCATCGCCATGTCGTCGCCGGACTTGGTTCCGATCGCCGAATACATCCTGTCCCTCCACGAGCGCTGGGACGGAAAAGGCTACCCGCAAGGGATCAGAGGGGAAGAGATCCCGCTGCTTTCCCGTATCGTTTCGGTGGTTGACGCGTATGACGCCATGACGGAGGACCGCGCATACCGAAAAGCCATGTCCGATAAGGATGCGGCGGAAGAACTCCGTAAAAATGCCGGGACGCAGTTCGATCCGAAAATCGTAAAGCAATTTTTGGATAAGGTATTGCCGGATTACATTGGAAAAATATTGTAAAATGGCTTGAGAAACAAAAATCAATAAGGTATATTGAAGCTGAAGGGTCATCCTCAGGACAAACAATCTTTGTCCCGGATGGGTCCATCGGCTTTTTTATTTCTTGATATAAGACGGCCAGTCTTATGAAAATTAAATAAAGGAGGATGTCAAATGAATAAGCGTCGAAAAATCTTCAGCATCGTCATGACGGCCGTAATGCTGTTTACCATGCAGTTTACGTTTGTTTTTGCCGAAACAGCCGCAACCCCGACAGCGGAACCAATCGTGATCCTTCATACAAATGACGTACACAGCAAAGTTGACAGCGATTTGGGTTACTCGTCCGTGAAGGGATGGAAGGATTACTTTGAAGGCAAAGGCTCTGCCGTGCTCGTTCTTGACGCCGGGGACGCGCTCCACGGTTTCCCCATCGCGAATCTGTCTCAGGGCAGCAATATCGTCGAGATCATGAACGCGGCGGGCTATACGGCGATGACGCCCGGAAATCATGACTTCAATTACGGGACGGCAAGACTGATCGAATTGTCCAAACAGATGAAATTCGACCTGCTCTCCGCCAACTTTACAGACAGCAAAGGCGTAGCCGTTTTTACGGCCTCCAAGATCTACACGGCAGGCGATAAAAAAATAGGGATCGTTGGGATCTCAACTCCCGAAACAGCAACTAAAACAAACCCGCTGAACGTAAAGGGCTATCAGTTCAACGAAAAAGAACTGGCAAAATTGGTCCAGGCTCAGATCGACAACCTGAAAGCAGGCGGGGCTGATTATGTGGTGGCTTTGGGACATCTTGGGACGGACGAGGAAAGCAAGCCTTACCGGTCCACCGATCTGATCCCGCAGCTGACTGGGCTTAACGTCTTCATCGACGGTCATAGCCATACGACGCTCGAAAAGGGTGAGGTCGTGAAGGATAAGGACGGAAAAGAAGTACTTTTAGCTCAGACCGGTACCCAGATGAAAGCAATCGGCAAAATCGGGATCAGCGGCGATAAATTCAACGCTTCTTTGATCACGGAGCCGAAACAAGACGCGGTGATCAAGACCCTTATCGACGCCAAGAAGGCTGAAATCCAGCCGGCCCTTGACAAGGTCGTTGCAAAGACTGCCATCAAACTCGACGGAAACAGGGATCCCGGAGTCCGGACCCAGGAAACCAACCTTGGTGATCTGGCCGGCGACGCCCTGAAATGGATCTCCGGAGCCGACGTGGCGCTTACCAACGGCGGAGGGATCCGGACCACGGTTGAACCGGGCGACATCACTTACGGTGAGATCAATTCCGTATTCCCATTCGGCAACGTAGTCGTTACCATAAAGATCACAGGCGCAGATCTGCTGGCGGCGTTGGAGCACGGCACGAAAACCGCTCCCGCGGCGAGCGGAGGCTTCCCGCAGGTGGCAGGAATGAGTTACGAGATCCACACCTACCTGACGGAGAACCGCATTCAGAACGTAACGGTGAACGGCGAGCCTCTCGATCTTAAGAAGACATACACATTGGCTACCAATGACTTCACCCAGGTCGGCGGCGACGGTTACACCATGCTGGCCAAATATGACAAGACCGGCGAATTCGGCGCACTGGACGAAGCGTTGGTGAAATATATCGATCAGGCGCTCGGCGGAACGGTGGGAGACAGCTACGCGGATGCGCAGGGCAGGATCAAGATCATGCTTACCCCTTATACCGATACGGTCAGCCATTGGGCAAAGAACTCCATCAAAACCGTTTATGACAAGAACCTCTTCAAGGGAGTCACCGACAAGAGCTTCCAGCCCAACGCTCCGATGACAAGAGCGATGTTCGTTACCGTGCTTGGCAGGATCAACGGAGCGGACGTTTCCGGCTATAAGGAAACGAAGTTCAATGACGTGAAGATCGACAGCTGGTACGGCGGCTATGTAGAGTGGGCAAGCAAAAACAGCATCGCGTCGGGAGTAGCAGGCGACCGTTTCGGACCGAACACGCCGATCACCAGGGAGCAGATGGCAGCAATACTGACCAATTACTGCAAATATATCAACAAAGGTCCTGTGGGCGCCTGGGCGATCCAGCTGAAATACACGGACGCTGACAAAATCAGCGATTGGGCAAACGAAGGCGTGATGTTCTCAAATCTGAAATCCTACATCACCGGTTATCCGGACGGCAGCTTCGGCCCGCAGCGGAAGGCGACAAGGGCGGAAACCGCTGTGATCATCACCCGTTTCCTGGAGGAACAGGCGCCGCCTGCCACAACAGGCCCGGCGATAACGAAGTAAACATATGAAATAGAAGCGGGGCTCCGAGAACATTCGGAGCCCTGTTGCTTTAAAAGGGAAAAACAAATTTACTGTTTGTAATATTACGGACAAGTGTTTATAATAATGGTGCTTAGTCAAAACAAAATGAGAATACCCGTCAGGAGGGAATAAATATGCAAATTGTCATAGCAGGATGCGGTAAAGTCGGATCGCAGTTCGCCAGGATCATGTCCGAGGAAGGCCATGAAATCGCGGTGATCGACAGCAACAGCGAAAATTTCAAGCTGCTCGGACCGAGCTTCCACGGAGTGACCGTTCTGGGAGTGCCTATCGATGAAGACGTTCTCAAGGAGGCCGGGATCGAAAGCGCCGACGGATTTGCCGCGGTGACGCCCGATGACAATATCAATATGATGGCCTGTCAGATCGCGAAGGAAATCTTCCGTGTGCCCCGGATCTTCGCCAGGATCCAGGATCCGGTGAAGGAGCAGGTATTCTACCAGTTCGGCGTGCACACCGTCTGTCCGACCGATATGGCGGTCCAGGAATTCCGCGCGCTGATGATGGGGGAATGCGGCACGAAAACCTTTTTTATCGACAGCACCGGAATTGAGTTCATCTATGAACGGGTCAGGGATAAGGACGCGGGCAAGCTGATGAGGGACCTCGCCGTACCTAGGAATGCACATCTGCTGGGCGTCATGAAGAATGGCCAGCTCAATTTCTTTAATCCGGCGACCAAACTGGAATTCGACGACGAACTAGTTTTCGTAGCCAAAATATAGCATCCCTGAAAGGAGAGATACAGAATGAACATTGTAATCATTGGCGGAGGCAAAGTCGGTTACTATCTGGCAAAAACCCTGCTGTCCTTTCACCATAAAGTCAGCGTGATCGAAATGAAGCGTGAGACCTGCCAGAAACTGGCGGACGAACTGAATATCCCGGTGTTCCACGGTGACGCGACCAAGATCGACATTTTAAAGAATGCGGAAACTTCGAAGGCGGATATCGTAATTGCCGTTACGGGGCAGGACGAAGAAAATCTTATCGCCTGCCAGCTCGCGAAGAATAATTTCAGAGTGGGGAAAACCATTGCCAGAGTCAATAATCCGAAAAATACAAACGTATTTTTAAAGCTCGGCGTCGATATTCCGGTAAGCAGCACGACAGTCATCACCGACCTGATCGAGCAGGAAGTGGACTATGCCGGAATGAAGACTCTGACCAGCGTTAAAAATAACAAGATCGTCGTGAGCGAGATCGAGATAAAGAAAAACTCTCCCGTATACAACAAGAGAGTAAGGGATATTAAGATGCCGAAGGACTGCCAGCTTGTTTCCATCATCAAAGACGACGAGCTGACGAGGCCCGGAGAACATCAGGTTCTGCTGGAGGGGGATTCGGTCATCGTTATTTCTGACTCGGAAAACAAGAAGTACCTCAGAGACTTGTTCGTGGGAGAATCAGGAGAATAGAAAAATCCGGCCAAATGAGCCGGATTTTTTTTAAGATTAACCAACCATGATCTTCCCTTCCGGATAGACGGCATTCTGCAGCTTTCTGTTTTCCCGCATGGCGATGGCTACCGCAAAGCTCAGCGGGCCGACTCTGCCGAGGAACATGGTAAAGATCAGTATGAGTTTGCTGAAGCTCTGGAGATGCGGCGTAATGCCCGTCGAAAGGCCGACGGTTCCGAATGCGGACGTCACCTCGTACAGCACATTGATAAACGGAAGATGTTCCACACTGACGACGATGGCCGTCATGATAAATATTAGAAGCATACTGAGCCCTGCGATCGACAGGGCTTTGTTCACGACTACCTGAGGCACTCTTCTTTTCAGGACGACGGTTTCCTCATCTCCCCTGATATTGGAGAAGATCGCCATAAGCAGGATCCCGAAGGTTGTCACCTTGATACCGCCGCCGGTGGAGCCAGGCGCCGCGCCGATAAACATCAGCAGGATCGTCATGACTTTGGACATCTCGCTCATTTCATTCAACGGCAGCGAGTTGTAGCCGGCAGTCCTGCAGGTCACCGAATGGAAAATCGCCGCGTTGATCTTTTCGAAAAAGTTTAGAGGTCCCATGGTTGCCGGATTTGAATTTTCGGAAATAAAGAAGAAAACCGCGCCGAATACAATGAGAAAGGCGCTGATGATCAAAACCAGCTTCGTATGCAGATAGAGCGTTCTTGTATGCCGGAAGCCCGCCAGATCCTTCCAGACGATAAAGCCAAGACCTCCGGTGATGATCAGCAGCGCGACCGTGTAGATCACGATGGGATCATCGTTGAACTGAGTCAAGCTCCTGTATCCGCCGATAAGGTCGAATCCGGCGTTGCAGAACGCCGAAACCGCATGGAAGACCGACAAATAGATACCTCGCAGCCCAAATTTCGGCACAAAGCTGATGGCGAGCAAAATGGCGCCCACCAGTTCCACGCCGACGGTGATCCGGATCACGCTTTTGATCATCCGGATAACGTCCGCAAAGCTATAATCGCTGATGGATTCCTGGGCGAGGATCTTGCCCTTCATGCTGATTTTTCTTCCCAGCAGCACGGAAAAGAAGGTGGCCAGGGTCACGATGCCGAGGCCTCCGATCTGGATCAGCAGCAATATGACGATCTGTCCGAACAACGTCCACTGAGTCAGAGTATCCGCGATAACCAGACCGGTAACGCAGGTCGCTGAAGTCGCGGTAAAAAGCGCGTCAAGAAAACCGATGCTTTTCCCGTCGTTGGATGCGACCGGGAGAGCGAGCAGGCACGCGCCGGTAAATATGATCAAAGCAAAGCTTGATACGATGATTCTGGTGGGTGATACTGTTTTCAGCAGATTTTTTTTCGGGTGTGTAATAGGCATTGATAAATCCTTCTTCGTCTAAAATATAGTATTACGGTTTGATAAAAAATCATCATTCATTCTACCATTTCTTAATTTGAAAGTAAATGAAAAGGGAAGACAAAAACAGGGAGCAGTTTGGGAATAACTGCTCCTGTTCTTTTCAGTTTTTGATGAAGTTATCTTCCGTTCTTAAAGTTCTGGTCATTTTGGGCATTTCGTACGTTCTTTACGTTCTTATCGTTGGAACTGTTTTGCGCGTTTCTGACGTTCTGATCATTGCTGTTGTTTCTGATATTCTGGTCACGATTGTCCTGCGCGTTCCTCACATTTTGCTCGTTGTTCCGGTTCTTATCCACTAAATCACCTCCTTGCGGTATTATTTGCATACAGAGGCAATTTATACACATTCGTAATAAATCTTTGGTTTGGTTTGCGTATATTTTGCTTTGCCAAGGAAAACCTAATCTCAAAAGGAAGAAAGGAGAATTTTACCATGAGACATTTGACGACGCTTGTCATGAAGTACGCGATGACAGCGGTGGTAACACAAATCGTTCTCGGTATTTTTACAAATCTTCGAATCGTTCAGATCCTTCTTGTCGCACTTGCGATTACGGTAATCACCTATCTGATCGGAGACCTGCTGATCCTTTCCGTATTCAACAACACGGTTGCGGCCATAGCGGACGCGGGAATGTGCTGGCTGATCATCTATCTGAGCGGCTACTTCTGGCCGGACCGGACCGTCCCGCTGCTCAGCGCGCTCTCGGCTGCGGTGGTCATCGGGATCGGAGAGATCCTTTTGCATATGTATATCGGGAGAAAAGCGATTGTAATGCCCTGAAAAATGCAATAAAATGTAGATGAGAAAATAATGATCCGGCGGAGGACAGATTTCGCATGAACAAGGATTTTATCATCACATTTTCAAAACAGAAATTTTCGCCCCTGGCGGCAAAAGCGGAAGAAATCGACATCATCGATATTGCTCATGCTCTATCCCTGATGTGCAGGGCAAACGGGCATATCAAGCACTTCTACAGTGTCGCGCAGCATTGTCTGAACTGCTCCCGTGAGGCGGAGGCAAGAGGTCTGTCCACAGAGATCCAGTTGGCCTGCCTGCTCCACGACGCCAGCGAAGCGTATATTTCCGACATTACAAGGCCTGTAAAACGGAGCCTGCCGCAATACCTGGAATTTGAAGAGGTGCTTCAAAATCAGATCTTCGACAAGTTCCGTCTGGCACATATGGCGGAGGAGGATTTCCTGCAGGTGAAGGAAATCGACGACTGCCTGCTGTATTATGAGCTTCTGGAACTGATGAATGAAGAGATTTTCGAAGAGCAGCCGGAGATCACAAGCGAACCCGACCTCATGCAAAGAGATTTCTTTGCCGTGAAGGAAGCCTTTCTGGCGGAGTATCACCGACTGGTAAACGCGCTTTACAGATAAAAGACAAAAACCCGGAGATCAAATCTCCGGGTTTTCATATATTTTTTTCAGATGTTTCGAAAGCTTGACGTTTTCGCTGTAATCGACAGCGCAGTCGATGATGGCCGGGACCTGTTGGCGGAATGCCTCTTCCAGAACGGGGACCAGTTCATCCGCCCGGGTGATCCGATAACCCTTGCAGTTCATGGACTCGGCCAGATTTACAAAATCAGGATTGGTGAAATCAACATTGCGGGCTTCTCCGAACTGATCCATCTGTCTCCAACGAATCAGGCCGTAACCGGAGTCATTAAAGATCAGGACAACGAAGTTGAGACCAAGCCTTACCGCCGTTTCAAGCTCCTGAGAATTCATCATAAAGCCGCCGTCACCGGTCACGGTGAGGATCTTCTTTTCCGGATTCAGCAGCTTGGCTGCGACGGCGCCTGGAAGGCCGATCCCCATGGAGGCAAACCCGTTGGAGATGATGCAGGTATTCGGCTCATAACAGTTATACAGCCGCGCGATCCACATTTTATGGGCGCCGACGTCGGAGATCAGGATATCTTTCCTGCCCAAGACCTTTCTGATGTCGCTGAGGATCCTTTGAGGCCTCATCGGGAATGAACCGTCGGTTTCATATGATTTCTGTTCATTTTCAAACATCTTCTTGATTTTCAGGGCATATTCGGGTACTGCGGATCTGGTTGTACGTCTGGCTATGCTGTTGAGGGCTTCTATGACGTCGCCCACCACTTCAACGGTGCATTGGTAACACTTGTTGGTATGGGCGGGTTGTTTTCCGATATGCACGATTTTGATCGTGCCGTTCGGGTTCCATGAGCCCGGGGCAAATTCCACCAGATCGTAGCCGACGGCAATGACAAGATCCGCGCTTTCCAGGATCTTATTGGCATAGTCCTTCTGCGGGATCCCCACAGTCATCATGGAGCACGGGCTGTCCAAGGGAATGGAACCTTTTGCCATCATGGTATTGATCACGGGGATCTGCAAACTTTCCGCAAAACGGGTCAGGGCTTCCGACGCGCCGGCCCGGTAAACGCCGCTGCCGGCAAGAATGATCGGATTTTGAGCCTTGAAGATCTCGGCGGCTGCCAGCTCCACGCTGTGCATATTGGCATATTCGATGAAGTGGCAGTTTGCTTTGGCCAAAGGTGCCTCCTCGAGAGGAACCGCCATTCTGGAAACATCCACCGGGAGGTCAATGTGCGTTGCTCCGGGCCGTTCGCTTTCCGCATATTTAAAGGCAATGCGTACGATCTCCCCGATCGTGTCCGGCCTGACCACCAGCTTGGTCCTCTTTGTGATCGGCTCGAACATTTTATTCAGATCAAGAAACTGATGTGAAGTGATATGCATCTTATCCGTGCCCACCTGGCCGGTGATCGCCACAAGAGGCACTCCGTCGCACTGAGCGTCGGCGACGCCCGTGACCAGATTGGTCGCGCCGGGCCCCAGCGTGGACAGGCAGACGCCCGCCCTTCCGGTCAGCCTGCCGTACATGTCCGCCATAAAAGCCGCACCCTGTTCATGCCTTGTCGTGATAAACCGGATGGAAGAGCTTTTCAACGCATCGATCAGGGAAAGATTTTCTTCGCCGGGAATACCGAAGATAAACTCGACACCTTCCGATTCCAGGCATTTTACCATCATCTCTGCAGTTGTAAGCTGTCTGCTTTCCGGACTCTTTTCCGCATTCATTGATACATCTCCTTTTCCTGGTATTGATATATTTTCATCTTGCGTTCTGATGAATAAAAAAATCCAATAAAAATACCGGTATCGGTGATTTTAATGGATTTTATTCCTGATAACAAAAACCGTGTTTTTACTATACATCTTTTTTCCTTTGATCGGCTTATATTTACGCTGTCAGATTAACACAATAAGCGCGGAATGTCCAGATTGAAATCTCAAGGCAAGTGAAAAATTACAGGCCTCAGATATGGATCCAATGAAAAAAGAGCCGCCAAATGGCAGCCCTCCCTTGGCCGTTTTGATTACATCTGTGTGTTTGCGCTCTGCTTCGTTTCGATGGCGTCTCCTACGAGCATCATCTCCGCCTCAATAAAATCCCTTGAATGATCCAACAGTTCGTAAAGCATTTTAAACTGGTTCTGGGCCGTATCGTAAAGGTACTGTTCCCGCTCGGACAGACCGGTGTCGGGAACGGTTGAGTAAAATTCATCCAATTTTTGATTGATTATTTCGTTATAATTATCAAACCAGGCTTTTTTTCGGTTCAGATCTTCTTTCCACATGATAAAAGCGCTCCTTTTATTTCAATTATTGGGCCGCACTCCCGCCGAACGGTTCCGCTGCCTGATACTATTATGGGCAAATATCATGAGATAATACCTGATAAGTCAGGAAGGCAGGATCCCAAGGCGAAGTTTCCATTGGAGGAGCCTTAATACGGATTCGTCGAGGCGGGCTTCGGAAATGCCGCCGTTTTCGACCTCCGCCAGGACAGAGGGGATCTGTACGTCGAAATCGGACGCTACGACCAGATCGTTGCCTGCCTTGATGGCGAGCACCGCAGAGACTTCGTCTCCGATATATTCTTTGATCGCATCCATTTTCAGATCGTCCGTCATGATGACTCCGCCGAATCCGAGCTCATTCCGGAGGATTTCATGGACCTTGGGGGAAAGGGACGACGGCAAGTCCGCATCCATGGATTTTACGATATTGTGCGAAACCAGAATGCTTCCCGCGCCCGCTTCGATACCTGCCCGGAAGGGAAGAAAGTCGGAGCTGACAAAAGAGGCGTAGCTTCTGTTGTCGATGGCGATTCCTTTGTGGGTATCGACGTTGTTTCCATAGCCAGGAAAATGCTTTAGCGTGCAGCCGATCCCGTTGGCGTTCATCGTATCGACGACGGTTTTCACATATTCGGCGGTTTGCTCCGCGTTTTTACCGAAGGTCCTGGCATAGATGTAATCGGCCGGATCTGTCGAAACGTCGCAGACAGGAGCCAGATTTACATTGAACCCAAGGCTTTTCAGCAGCTCCGCCTTTTCCTTCGTATCGCTGGCGACCAAATCAAAACCGCCTTCCGCGTACAAGGACTGAGGAGAATGGAAGGGGACCGCTCTGAATTCCGGATATTTACTGATCCGGACGATATCGCCGCCCTCTTCGTCAACCCCGATGAGCAGACCGAGCTTCGACGCCTCCTGGTAGCTTTGGAGCTTGGATTTCAGCGAAGATTTTGTCTGCCCTTTGACGTCTTCGGCAAACAGGATGTATCCGCCGAGTTCATATTTTTTCAGGTCGGCGATGGCGGTATCTTTCCGGCAACGGACAAAGAACATCTGCCCCACCTTTTCTTTCGTCGTCATGGTTTTGAGGATGTTCTGAGCGAGCTGCTCATAGGTGGGCGGCTTTTCTTTCAACAGGAAGGAGGATTTCACAAAGCCGTCCTGACCGTTGTATTTTACCCTGCTCCAGTCGCCTTCCGCCGAATAGACCTTGACCGTTTCGCCCCTCAGAACAACCGCCAGGACAGCCTTGTCAGCCCCGGCGCCGTCGCGGAGATTGACGTCCCGCGATGCGTACATCACCTGGAATGAATCCTTGGCCGGCGTGTTATCCGCCGGGTTATTGCCATTATCGTCTTTGCCGCCGCCCGGCGTAATAAATATCAGAACGGTTAAGATACATAGAAGCACGACCGCAGCCGGCAGTAGAAATTTTTTCATGACATTACCTCTATTTCAAATTGGTCTTTTGGTGAGTCTGATGTGTAGACCGAATACTGATAGCTTTCCTTATATTTGGATCGCGATACCTTATTAATATTATGACATTATTTTCAATAAAATTGTTGCATGATTTCCGCATTGGAATATAATAAAGCTATCTTTTAAAACAGGGAGGTGTCTTTTTGGCTATAGTTCTGTAAAGTGCATAATTAAACGGGTACAGCAGGGGCTGCGGAGAGCGGTCCGGCTTTGATGTACCGCGAAGCCTTACAGAATACAACCAAAAAGATACTGGATCAGCTTAAATAAAATCAACAAGCATGGTACAGTACCGTGCTTTTTTGTTTTCCTGGAACAGAGCGGCCGATTTTGTAAGGCGCGTTTCACGAGGAGGCTACGGATCGATACGGCAGCCGAAAACGATTGAATAGGAGAGAATAATAAATGAATATCAAAATCCGTTTAGAAAACGAAAAGGATCATAAAACAGTCGAAAACCTGACGAGAGACGCTTTTTGGGATCTGTTCCAGCCGGGTTGCGACGAGCATATTCTTGCCCATAAGCTCAGGAAGGCGGAGGCGTTCATTCCCGAACTGGACTTTGTAGCGGAGGAAGGCCGCCGGATCGTCGGGAATATCATGTATTCCAGGGCAAAGGTCATTGACGGGAAGGGCTCGGAGCAAGAAGTCCTTACCTTTGGCCCTTTAAGTGTTTTGCCGTCGCATCAGAAGCTCGGCGTTGGGTCGGGGCTGGTAAATCATACAATTAAACTGGCGGAAGAGATGGGGTTTAAGGCGATCATCATCTTCGGACATCCAGAATACTACCACCGGTTTGGGTTTGCCAATGCGGAAAGATTTCGCATTACGACCTCCGACGGAGTCAACTTTGAGCCCTTTATGGCGCTGGAGCTTTATGAAGGAGCCCTCCGGGGGATAGAGGGAAGGCTTTACTTGGACGATGTTTTCAAAACCGATCCGGCAGAGCTGGAGACCTTTGACAAGGGATTCCCGCATCGAGAAAAGCATGTTACTGATACGCAATTCAAGTAGGGGAATCGAAGGAAAGGAGAAGAACAGTGAAAAAAGAATTAAGTTTTGAATTTATTAAAGAAAACATGATGGGCCCGAACAGCATCAGGATTCTGGAAGAACTCAGCAGGGATTTTTCCCTGAAGCCCGGTTCGAGGGTAATGGATCTGGGCTGCGGCAAAGGGCTGACGTCGATCTTCCTGGCGGAAGAATTCGGGGTTCAGGTGTTCGCGACGGATCTTTGGATCACCGCAACGGAAAATTATATGAGGTTCCGGGAATGCGGCCTGGAAGACAGGATCGTTCCGATCCATGCGAACGCGATGGATCTGCCTTACGCGGAAGAATTTTTTGACGGGATCGTCAGCGTAGACTCTTATCACTATTTCGGGACAGGGGAAGACTTTGTCGGCGAGCGCCTCGCGCCTCTCGTGAAAAAGGACGGCTTCGTTGCGGTCGCGGTACCCGGACTGCGGCGGGAGTTCGAAGGCGAGATTGTCCCTCCTGCGCTGGCGCCATACTGGCAGGAGGATATGAACTTCCATTCCGCCGACTGGTGGAAAGAACTGTGGTCGAAGGAGAGCTCCATAGAGGTCACCCACAGCAGATCCATGGACTGCCATAAACAGGCATGGGAAGACTGGCTGAAATGCGACAATCCTTATGCGAAATCGGATATCGGTTTTATCGCGGCGGACAACGGACGGTACATCGATACGGTTGAAATCATTGCCAGGGTCAAATAGAGGGTAAAGCAACAGAAAGCTCGCCGGTTTTTAGCCGGTGAGCTTTTCTTTTTCACTGATCAGACTGTCGATCTCCGCTTCTTCCAGCGTCTCTTTATCCAACAGAGCATATGCCAGCCGATCCAGCTTATCTCTGTTTGTTTTCAGAAATTCCAGGGTCTCTCTGTATAATTCGCTGGCAATACCTGAAGCTTCTTCGATCATGTTGAACTGGTTTGTAAGCTGGGTTAGATCGATCATGCCCCGGTTTCCCATTCCGTAGATCGCGATGTATTGCTTGATGATTTCCGTTGCCTGTTTGATGTCCTCGGAAGCTCCCGTCGTGATATCTTCGTCGCTTTCCAGAAGGATTTCTTCTGCGGCCCGGCCTGCGTACATTACTTTTACAAGATTTTTTAGATATTTTTTGCTCTTCAGCGGAACGTCCTCCGGAGCCCGGAAGGTCACACCGCCTGCGCCGGAAGTGCTTTGGACGATCGTTACGGTAGGAACGCCGTCGTTGGTGAGGAGCTTCGTCGCAAGGGTATGGCCCGACTCATGATAGGCCACCAGCTTCGCGTACTCATCGTTTTCTACCCGTTCTTTCTTGTGACCGTTCATAATGATCTTGAAGAAGGCGTCGTCGATATCTTCGTTGGTGATCAGGTCCTTATCTTTTGTGGCGGCGATCAGCGCCGCTTCGTTCAGCAGATTTTCCAGCTCAGCGCCGGAAAAACCGTTGGTCTTCTTTGCCAGAGCGTCTATTTTCACTTCTTCCGCCAGGATTTTTCCTGCGCTGTGAAGTTTCAGGATCTGGAATCGTGCCTGCTTATCCGGAAGGTTTACCGCGATTTTCAGATCGAAACGGCCGGGCCTTGTCAATGCGGCGTCGAGGATATCAAGCCGGTTGGTGGCGCAGATCGTGAGGATCCCCTCAGAAGCTGTAAAGCCGTCGAGTTCCGTGAGCAGGGCGTTGATGGTCTGATCCCGTTCGCTATTGTTGCTTTCGCCCCTGATGCCGCCGATGGCGTCCAGTTCATCGATGAAAACGATGCACGGAGACGCCTTCCTGGCCTTTGAAAACAGGTCGCGGATCCTGGCGGCGCCTACGCCGACGTATTTCTCAACAAAATCACTGCCGGAAGCGGAAAAGAACGGAACCTCCGCCTCGCCTGATATCGCTTTGGCGATCAGGGTTTTGCCGGTTCCGGGAGGGCCGTAAAGAATCAGTCCCTTTGTCGGCCTTGCTCCCAGCTTTTTATATTTTGCGGGATACTTGAGCGAATCCACAAGCCGGAACAGGTCCGGCTTCAGTTCATCGATCCCCTGAACTTCATTAAAGGTTATTTTTTTCTCCGGGTTCACGGAGCCGTTTTTCCCCTTATCCTTTGTTCCGACAACGATCTTGTCGGGCTCGCAGGTCCTTTTGTTCATGGAGATGAACCATACGATGAAGATCACAAAGGTCACGATCAGCATGATCAGGATAAAGGTGCCAAATACGCTAGGTTTTGCTGTTTTTTCATCTTCCGCCATCCGGAGGCTGATTCCGCGCTCCACCAAACCGGTCAGTTCCATGGCTTGGATGTATTCGTCCGAGGGTTTGATCGTGCAGTAGGTATTGTCGGTCGTCCTCAGCAGAAGGTCATTGTCAGTCGTCAACGCTACCGATGCGATTTTCATGTTGAAATTCAACTCATAAAATTCCTTTTCAGAGATTTTTTCCACGCCGATGTATTTGGACAATGCGGCGACGTCGATCTTGCTGAATCCCAGATTGTTATAGGCGTCGTCGGCAGAGGATCTCTTCGCGGCGGAGTCCTGCTTGTTTTCGGACATTTGATAAACAAGCGGATTTGCATAAACGGAGTTTATGTTCGCCTCGGGGCTCCCATACAGCGCGGCCGTATAGTTCTCCTTCGGCTGGTCCGCTGCCGAGACAGAGATCGTCTGCGGAACGGCGGATACAATCAACAAAAGCAAAAAGACAAGAGCTTGTCTGCAACGGCTGAGAAAGAGCATCATGGTTTCAATACCTCCTTTCACTGGATTCTAATGATTTTATGAGGAACGCAACTTTATTTTTCACATTTTTGGTGAGAGTATTATAAAAATAGCAAGAAAAATAAAATTTATTTCCGTAGGGTCGGAAAAGGACCAAAAACAGAAAAAACCTGCAGCCGTGAAGCTGCAGGTTTTTATAACTACTCTAGTCTCTCCAGGATTCTTCTTCCAGGTCCATATCCAAAACCGGTATCTGAGATCCCTCCGGTTTTCCACTGCACAGGTTGCAGACATATAACCCGGTTTCCGGCGCGAACGCGACGGATTCGTTCGGCCGGAACATGCCGCACTGATCGCATTTTGTGTAATAATATTCAAGGCAATGGCCGCAAACATACTGAATTTCATCAGCATCGTGATTGATTACTTCATACAGTTCATTATCATTTGCTTCAATACCGCAATAAGAACAACGATCCATAAGGCTGCCCTCCTTTCAAACCGACAGGTGACGGATTAGTAATATTTATTTCCTTATACCCTGTTTTATGAAGGATATAGCTTGGGGATCAGAGATTATTTTCTGTCCAAACACTGGAAATTAGAGCCAACAGGGTGTATACTGAAAATGCATTTATCAATCTTTAATTTATGGGAAAAAGGAGAAAAAACTATGAGTGGATTTACAGGATTTTTTCAATCTGTTGTCACCAGAGAAGGCATTATCGCAATCATTATCGCAGTCGTACTCTGCATTGTTGTAGCTCTTGTCAATAAGCAGAAGGGCAGGCATATGAGCACGAAGACCGTCGTGGCGATCGGTATCGGTGCTGCACTTTACGCGGCGCTTTCCGCGATCTCTATTCCGGTCGGACCGAACACCTCGTTCCGTATCGCAATCGCGCTGCTGCCTATCTTCGGAGCTTTCTTCGGACCGGCGGCCGGTTTCCTGATCGGATTTATCGGCCATGCCCTCAACGACGCGTTCATGTATGGCAGCGTTTGGTGGAGCTGGGTATTCCTTTCCGCTATGATGGGTCTTTTCGGCGGCTTTGTCTGCTTTGACAAGAAGTTTGATCCCATGGGCGGCGTTTGCACCAAGGCGCACATCGCAATGATGTACATCTGGTCCCTGGTCGGCATGTTCGTCGGAAGTGTGATCGCATACGCAGGCGACGTTTACCTCTACGGGGAACCGGCTGAAAAGCTGTTTGTCCAGATCACTCTTGCAAACATCTCCAATCTGATCGTGATCGCGGTGATCGGTATTCCCGCAGTGATCCTGATCGCCAGATCAAAGGCAAAGAATAAAGGACTCAAGAAGGACATATAAATGAAAGCAATAGTCTTTGAGAATGTTACATTCAAGTATAACAATCTCGACGAACCGACCCTCCGCAATATCGATCTTGCCATCGAGGAGGGGGAAAAAGTATTAATAACCGGTAAAAGCGGTAGCGGTAAATCGACATTAGCCCATTGTATCAATGGGCTAATTCCCTTTACCTATAAAGGGGATATCGAAGGCCGGATCACTGTGAATGGAAAGGAACCCAAAAGCCTTTCTCTTTTTGCCATGGGGACCCAGGTGGGAAGCATCCTCCAGGACCAGGACTGCCAGTTTGTCGGACTCTCCTCCGGGGAAGATGTGGCTTTCGCGCTGGAAAATGACTGCGTGACTCCGGAAGAGATGGCGCCGGTCGTCGACCGTGCCCTCGGACAGGTGGACATGCTGGACCATAAGGGCCAGCCTCCCCAGAATCTTTCGGGAGGGCAGAAACAGAAGGTCGCCATCGCCGGAATCCTGGCAATGGACGTTCCGATCCTGTTGTTTGACGAGCCCCTTGCTAACCTCGACCCGGCCAGCGGGAAAAAGGCTATGGAAACCATGACCGACATCCACGCCAAGACGGGCAAAACCATCATCGTGATCGAGCATAGGATCGAAGACGTCCTGGAGCACGGCTTTGACCGGGTCATCGTCATTGAAGAGGGAAAGATCGTTTTCGACGATACTCCCGACAAGCTCCTGGCAGAGGACGTACTTCCGAAGTGCGGCCTGAGACAGCCGCTTTACGTGGAGATGCTGAAACTCTGCGGGGCGGATATTAACGAGGAAGATAATATTTCCATTTTGGAAAATACGATAAAATATAAGGATCAGGTAGTAACCAGGTATCTGGAGGACCATTTTACAGACAAGCGTCCTGACAACAGGACAATTCTGAGGCTGGACGGCGTCTGCTACCGGTACTACAAGGACGATCCCTATACCATTGAGGATATCAGCTTTGATGTAAAAGAAGGCGAGATGCTTGCCATCGTCGGAAACAACGGCGCCGGAAAATCCACCCTGCTCAAGGCGATCTCCGGTATCGCAAAATATCAGGCCGGTTCCATGTACTTTGCCGCATCAGACAAAGACGGGAAGCCCGGAACTCCTGCCGCTTCGGAAACAGAATCCATGGCCTGCATCGACAAGTGGACGGCAAAGCAGCGTGCATTGGCAATAGGCTTTGTGATGCAGAATCCGAACCATATGATCACCAAGAATATGATCTACGACGAGGTTGCCTTTGGGCTCCGGAACTTCGGCGCGGCCGAGGAAGAAGTCGATTATAAAGTCAAGGAAGCACTGAAGATCTGCGGACTTCATGAATATCGCAGCTGGCCGGTTTCTTCCCTGAGCTACGGCCAGAAAAAGAGAGTGACCATTGCGTCTATCCTGTCCATGGGTCCGAAGGTTATCATCCTGGACGAGCCGACGGCGGGACAGGATTATACGAGCTATCGGGAATTTATGACCTATCTGGATAAGATCAAGAAAACCGGAGTGGGGATCATTCTGATCACCCACGATATGCACCTGGCTCTGGAATATGCCGACAGCAGCGTAGTGCTGTCAGGAGGCAGGGTCATTGCCCGGGATTACATAGACAAGATCCTTGCGGACGCGTCCATCATCAGCAGAGCGAACCTGAAGCATACTTCCATCGAGCGGATGGGAAGGCTTTACGGCGTGGAGGACCTGAGCTCCTTCATCGCGTATTTCACCAGAAGGATCACCGGCGGAGACGACAGCCGGCGGGGCTGCGGCTGCCCGGCCTTCGAGGGAGGTGCGGTATGAGCAAGAGCGGTTCCCTGTACATAGAACGGCAATCCGTGTTCCACAGCCTGGACGGCAGCATCAAGCTGCTCATGCTTATCGCGTGGACATTCTTTGCCTTTGCCTTTATGGACGCCAGAGTATTCATCGCCATGATCGTCCTGGGTCTTGCCATGCTCAAGATATCAAAGCTGCCGAGCAAGGCGGTCTGGCCTTTGCTGCTGTTCATTTTCATCTTTACCGTATTCAACTCGGCGTTTTTGCTGCTGATCACTCCGGAGTTCGGATCAAAGCTGACGGGGACCTATACGGATGCGATCCGTTTCGGCTTTTATACCATTACCTTTGAGACGATCTTCTATTGTATCACCCTGTCTCTGAAGTATATCGCCATCATGCCAATCACCATATTGTTCATCTTCACCACGCATCCGAGCAATTTCGCCAGCAGTTTGAACCGCATCGGCGTTCCGTACAGAGTCGCATATTCCGTCAGCATCGCGCTGCGATACATCCCGGATGTGAAGGCGGAAGTGGAAAACATCATCAACGCCCAGGAAGCAAGAGGAGTAGCCTTCAAGAAAGGCGATGCAGGAATCGGGACGCGGCTGAAAAACTACGCCACGGTCATGATGCCGCTGCTGCTGAGTTCCTTCAACCGGATCGAAACCGTATCCAACGCTATGGATCTGCGGGGCTTCGGTAAAAATAAAAAGCGGACCTGGTATCACAGGAGAAAGTATTCGAAGCTGGATATCACTTTTGCGTGCATCTCCGCCGTTGTTCTGGTGCTGGCTGTTGCCATCAAGGCCGGAATAGGAGCCGTTTACTGGTATCCGTTTTAGGTGTACATACTATGAAACACAATGTATATGATTTTGATAAAACGATATATAAAAGGGATTCCACCTTTGAGTTCTACCGGTTCTGCGTGAGCAGACACCCGGTGATCCTGGCTGAGATCCCTGTTGTTTTTTTGTATGCGATCTTGTTTACGTTTCAGCTCTGCTCAATGACAGTCTTCAAGGAGAAGTTCTTCCGATTTCTCAGGCATCTTGATTCGGTGGACGAACTGGTAGAGGAATTCTGGAAGGCCAACTTGGAGAATATCGCCGATTTTTACAAGAAAGGCAGCAGGAAAGACGACGTAGTGATCAGCGCGTCCCCGGAATTTCTGCTTCGGCCGGTCTGCGGGAGCCTCAAGATCGAAAACCTCATCGCGTCCCGGGTGGACAAAAACACCGGCCTCTTTGCCGGAGAAAATTGCTGGGGTGCCGAGAAACTGAGAAGGCTGAGGGAAGAAATGCCGGACATAACGGTTGGGGAGTTTTATTCCGATTCCATTTCCGACGCTCCGCTGGCCGGTATTGCGGAAAAAGCGTATATTGTGCAGACTGGAGAGCTCATTCCGTGGGAGGAATACCGTCCGACCTTTTCGGAAAGAATGAAAATGAAATTCAGAGGGACGATGTGATGAAATCAAAAAAGAACGAAATCATATTGATAATCGGGTTGACTTTGCTGTCGATCTTTATTTATCTGATACAGTATGTGGTTTTCCATAACCCGCGCGATACGGAATATTATCTGCTGGGGGATCTGGCGTTTATTCCGGTCCAGGTCATCGTTGTGACTTTGGTTATCGACAAGCTTGTCAATTACGTGGAAAAGAAGAACAATGCCAAACGGATCAATGTCATCATCAGCTCGTTTTTTACAGAGGCGGGCACAGAATTGATGGCAGAGATGGCGCGGTTCAGCCGGAACCAGGAAGACCTATGCAGAATGCTCAGTACGGAGGATTTTGATAAAAATATAAGCCTCAAGCTGAAAAAACAGCTCAAGGCTTTTCATTATGATATCTATGCGGATCCGGCCGAACTCGCGGAGATGAAAACCAAAATATCAGCCCATAAGCCGTATATGCTTCGAATGCTGGAAAATACAAACCTTATGGAGCATGACTCCTTTACGGATATGCTATGGTCGGTTTTTCATGTCGCCGACGAGCTTGACACCCGAAACCTGACCAAACTGTCGGAGGCCGATATCGACCACCTTTCCAACGATATCCTGAGAGCTTATTCCGCGCTGAACCTGGAGTGGATCGGCTATATGGACTATTTGGAAAGGGAATATCCTTATCTCTTTGTGTTGGCGATTAGAAAGAGCCCTTTTAAGGATTACAAAGCTTGCAGGGAACATAGCCCTGATTGATCGCATCTTCCCTGTTCTTGAAATAAACGACGTTCCGATCTGCGATCTTTGATCCGGCGCTGCATTCAAGGGTATGGAATTTCAGCGTGCCGGAGTTTCCGACATAAACGGCTTCACTTTCGCTGACGGCCGCACTCTGCTGAGTCTGGATGCCGGTTGGCGAGCCTGTGCTTGTCGCACCGGCGTCGCCTGATGTCAGCCGGACGTCGGTGTTGAAGCTGTAACGGCTTCCGTCCGTCGTCATGACGATGGTTCCGCTGCGGAAGGTCCCGTATACCGCAGAATTCATGGAAAGAAGCCGAGTGATGACGTCTGCGTTGGGCAGCAGGTATTTATTGTCCAGGCCGGCGGATATGACCGAAACCTCCGGTTTTACAACATCCAGAAAAGCCTGGGACGTCGACGTCCTGGAACCGTGATGTCCTACCTTCAGGACGTCGATATCGATGAATTTACTTAAATTGTTTTTTTCTACTGTCGTTTCGAGATCGCCTGTCAATAGAACCTCAATGTCTTTGTAATCGATCATGGAAACAACGCTGTTTTCATTCGGATCTGTATACCCGTCTCCCATTTCAAGGATTTTAAATTCCGCGCCGCCTCCCATATCAAAGGTCATGTCATTGTCTCCGGTAAACGTACAATTCTGCTTATACATTGCCGCGTTGTAGAAATTCTGAAAACTGGCGGTCGTGGAAGTCTCGTCGCTGTATATAATACGATCCACCGGGTAGGCATTGATCACGCTGGTTAGTCCGCCTATATGATCTTCGTGGGCATGCGTGCCGACCATCAGATCAAGATCGCCGTCTACGTAAGGCTTGATGTAATTTGATACAAACGTGCCGTCGCTGTAGTTTCCGCCGTCTATGAGGATTTCATAGGAACCGAAATCGATGAATATGCTGTCCGCCTGACCAACGTCAAGGAAGGATACCGTCATCAGAGCATTCCCGGCATCATCGGGGGAACCCGTCGCCACCAGGACCGACTGTGAGTCCGAATCCCAGTTCACCGAAGCACCGAAGGCTTCCAATACTGAGCGAATCGGAAGATACGTACGGTTCTCTTTGATTAGCGCCGACGTATCGTTTGCGATCTGCTGTCCGTCCTTTATGATATATGGCTCTCCGATGGGCACTTCGACCACAGTGCCGTCTTTTTCCGCGACAGCGGTCTGATGATCGCCGTCCCAGCTCACGACACAACCAAAAGATTCCATCGTGGAACGAAATGGAACCTGTGTCCGGTTGGTTTGATCTACAAACGGTTCCCCGGAATCCGGGGTGAAATAAACGGGGCGATTGTCAATGCTGATATTGATTCCCGAAGCGTAAACATTCTCTGCCGAAAAAATGGAGAATAGAAATGCCAGGATGATCACATAAGCTGTCGATTTTTTAAACATAAACTACTCCTGTCGTTCTCATTATTGTCTGTATCTATTTTACCACGCATTTCCTGTCAGGCAAGACAATTGAGCAATATTGCCTGCATTTCATAGACTTACCATTGAATTAGGCGGCCGGGCCATATTAAAATATATGTATGCCGAATCTCTTGAATGAGTACCGGGGAACCAAATCTTACGCAGCATATCTCGCCTGCGATCCGGGGTGAAGCTTTCGCGAATGCAAAGCGGGGAACCTCTTCCCTAATCCGTCAACTAACCTGGGAGGCTGAAGGAGGTAAAAAATGAACAGATTAAAAGGAATAAGGCCGGCAATTTTCATGACGTGTCTTGTGATCGGTATTGCATTGGTTATGATTTATTCAATGTCGTCGGCAATAATCATGGACGACAGACCAGATAAAGAAATCAGCAAATCTTCGGGGCTGCCTGATAAGAAAGTATTAAGCGTGGGACAAGTCTCAAAATCCATTACAGACGCTGAAGCCGAAGAACAGAGAGAAAAATTTATGGTTGCTTCAGAGGATCAATATATCGCGTCGAGGGGAGAATACGACCGACTGGCCGAACCAAAGCCTGCGGCTCAGGCGGCGGAAGAACCGGCAGCCGTTGAGTCGGCCGCGCCTGCGGCAAAACCTGCCGCGCCTGCCAAAACGAAAGCTGCGCCGGTCAAGGCCGCGGCCAAGCCTGCGTCACAATCTGACAGCGACGTAGATGTTCTCGCCAGACTGATCATGGCCGAAGCACAATCTGAGCCATATGAAGCAAAGGTCGCCGTCGGCGCTGTAGTCATAAACCGAGTACAAAGCGGCCAGTGGGCGGGGTCCATCAAGGGCGTCATCTACCAGAAGAGCGGAGGGTATTATCAGTTTACTCCGGTGCAAAACGGATGGATCAATAAACCAGCCGATGCGGAATGCATCCGGGCGGCGAAGGCAGCCTTGAACGGAGCCGATCCAACCAACGGAGCGCAGTTCTATTATGACGGCTCGGTGACAAATGAGTGGATCCTGGCGAAGCCGGTATCGACGCAGATCGGGCATATGACTTACGCGTATTAGAAAATAGACAAAATAGAGCCCTGCAGCCTGAAAAGCTGCAGGGTTTTCTATTTATTTGCAGCCGTTGGATTGCCAGTTGATTAAATACGATTTTTCAGGGTATTCTATTCCCATAATTTACTTCGCCATCATTCGACAAAAAGTAACAAATTCCATCTAAAGTTTTCTTTTTCTTAGGCGATAAAGATTAGGACAATTTAATTACAAATGAATTTGATTAAATTAAAAGAAGAACTGAAAGGAACAGAGTATGAACAAAGTTAACAAGATCAGTACGAAGATAATTATCAGCACGGTACTGATAACTGTACTGTCTGTAATTATCGTGGGTGGAATCTTCACCTTCAATTTTATGAAACAGTCAAATGAAAATTTAAAGGCGATCAATAAGGTATTGAATGACGATTATGACGCCCTGATCAAATCAGAAGTTGAAAGCGCGATCTCTATGCTCGATACCGTGTACGCCCGGTATGAAAAAGGTGAGATTACGTTGGAAGAGGCAAAAAAACAGGGAGCGGATCAGCTCCGGGAAATGAAATATGGCAAGGATGGATATTTTTGGGCCGATACGACCGACGGTCTCAACGTGGTGCTTCTCGGCAAGGATACGGAAGGGACGAATCGGTATGAGTTTCAGGACGTAAACGGCAAATATATCATCAAAGAATTCATCAAAGCGGCAAAAGACGGCGGAGGATATCAGGACTACTACTTCCCGAAACCCGGCGAAGATAAGGCTTACCCCAAAAGAGGCTACGCAGCCCTATTCCAGCCATTTCAGTGGGAAGTTGGAACCGGAAATTACGTGGATAACCTCGCCGCCATATCAAAGCAGTTTGAAGAAGATAACCAGAAGAATATGAGAAATGTTCTAATTACGGTTATCATCATTGCCCTTGCGGTCATTGCGCTGGCGGTCCTCGCGGCCTATATCGTCGGCAGACGCATTTCAAGGCCTATAGTAGCCCTTACGGCAGTTTCCGAACGGCTTGCAGTCGGTGATACCAACATAAGCTTTACGGCGGATACCAATGATGAAGTGGGCGTGCTGTCAGACGCTTTCGGCAGGATCATCGAAAACATCAAGCATCAGTCTGATAATGCAAAAAGGATCGCGGAGGGAGACCTCTCCATTGAAGTGATTCCGAAGTCGGACGCGGACATCCTGTCCATGAGTATGAACAACGTCGTCAATGAACTCCGCAACCTGGTTGGCGAGGCTCAGCTTCTCACCCGAGGGGCAACGGAGGGCAACCTCTCCTTAAGGGGACAGTCCGACCGTTTCAAAGGCGGTTACAAAGAAATCATCGAAGGCTTCAATAATACCCTCGACGCGATCGTCGATCCGCTAAATGTTGCGCTTGATTACATAGAAAAGATGGCCAACGGCGAGAGGCTGGAAGAAATCGACAACACCTACAAGGGAGACTACGGCGTTCTGATCAGCCACCTCAATATGGTAAGCGAGTCTCTTAATACGCTGCTGTCCGAGACGTCAAAACTGACGGGCGCCGCTGCAAAAGGAGAACTGTCCTACAGGGCAGACGTCAGCAGGCTGAAAGGCTCCTATTCGGAGATCGTCGGAGGAGTCAACGATGCGCTTGATTCCGTGATCGATCCGCTTATGATGGCCGCCGGCTATATCGAGCAGATCGGAAGCGGTCAGATACCTGCCAAAATCACAGAAGAATACAAAGGGGATTTCAATGATATAAAGAACAATATCAACTCCTGTATCGACGGTCTTGGCGGTTTGGTCGAAGGGAATACGGTCCTCGGCAATATGGCGGTCAATGATTACAGCACCATGGTTCAGGGCAACTACCTCGGTATATTTAAAGAGATCGGTGATTCGGTCAATAAGGTATCGGAAAGCATCAATTTGACGATAGATGGCATTGGCAAGGTATCACAGGGGAATCTGGAAGATCTCCAGAAGCTCAGCAATATGGGCAAAATGAGCGATAAGGATACCCTCATCCCTGCCATGATCGCGCTCATCGAAAATATCAAGAACCTGGCAGACGAAACGGCAATGCTTTCGAACGCCGCAGTAGAAGGCAAGCTATCCACCAGGGGTGAAACCGGAAAATTCAAGGGTGAATTTGCCCAGATCATTGAAGGCATCAACAGTACTCTTGACGCTGTCATTGAACCGATCAGCGAATCGGCGGAAGTATTGGAGCAAATAGCGAGAGGAAATCTGCAGGTAAAAGTAAGAGGTGATTACAGAGGCGATCACGCCATGATCAAAGGTGCGTTGAACGCTACCATCGACAACCTCCAATCCTACATAAGCGAAATCTCCTATGTACTGACACAGATCGGTGAAGGGAATCTCGAACTATCCATCGACTCCGAGTACAAAGGTGATTTCGTGGAAATCAAAAACTCCCTGAATAGTATCATCACTTCCCTGTCTGAAGTGCTCGGAAACATCGGTGAAGCAGCAGAGCAGGTCAATGCGGGCGCTCGCCAGGTATCTGACGGAAGCCAGGCGCTGTCACAGGGCTCTACGGAACAGGCAAGCTCCATAGAAGAACTCACCGCATCGATCACAGAAATCGCTTCCCAGACGAAGCAGAATGCCGTCAATGCAAACCAGGCCAGCGAACTTGCGGGAACTGCCCGGAACAATGCGGAAAAGGGCAATAACCAGATGCAGGAGATGCTAAACTCGATGACCGAGATCAATGCGTCTTCGGCAAATATCTCCAGAATAATCAAGGTCATTGACGATATTGCATTCCAGACCAACATTCTGGCCTTGAACGCAGCCGTTGAAGCTGCGAGAGCGGGCCAGCACGGCAAAGGCTTCGCTGTTGTTGCTGAGGAAGTAAGAAACCTGGCGGCAAGAAGCGCATCGGCAGCCAGAGAGACTACGGAACTGATCGAAGGATCCATCGGCAAGGTCCAGGCGGGAACTAAAATCGCAAACGAAACGGCAGATGCGTTAGTTGAGATCGTATCCGGAGTCGAGAAGGCGGCAAGCCTGGTTGGCGGAATCGCGGAAGCGTCAAACGAGCAGGCTTCCGGAATCGCCCAGATCAACAAAGGCATCGAGCAGGTATCACAGGTCGTACAGAACAATTCCGCTACGGCTGAGCAAAGCGCCGCTGCCAGCGAAGAACTTTCCAGCCAGGCTGAGCTTCTGAGAGAGATGGTCGGGCAGTTCAAAATCAGGAAAAGTGCAGCGTTGGGCTCGACCCTCAAGTATGTAGAGGGTCCAGTTCATGAGAATAAGAAGCCTGAGCCGATCACACAGATCAATCTTGATGAGAATGAATACGACAAATATTAAAAACACTCCTCGTTTCAACAAAAGCTGCCCCGGAGAAATCCGGGGCAGCTTTTTATCATGCCAAGAACCATGCATAGTTAAAAAAATTATTGCAAATACTTTATACCAAGAGGTGATAAACATGAGCAATAAAAATGATTTTGACAGTAAAGAAAACCTGGGACATGGGATAAAAGGTGAGCTCAACGATGCCGCAAAATTAAAAAGCGACAAGAATAACGCGAAGAAGAGCACAAAAGAAGAAAGAAGCAATATGGACGAACTTCTCTAAAACAAATCATTTTTCAAAAGTAAAAACCCTGCGGTCCGCAGGGCTTTTAAAGTGCAAAAAACAAAATAATTCGTTGATTTTCTACAAAATGCAAATGATTTCTTACATGTTAACGTTATAGCACATTAAAGGGATTATTATAGAAGAAAATGCGATGAAAAAAAGGAGGGGGGCGTTTCGGTGATAGTGCCGAACGAAATGCTCATAGCGTGCTGATAATATGAAACAGAAATGCGCAGAAATATATTACATAGATAGTAGAGGTTTCGAAGAAAGTCTCGCTATAAATATCCTGATCGCCGACAGGTTTTTTTCAAGACTAAAGGGACTGATGGGAAGTGCTTCGCTGCCGGACAGCGAAGCACTGCTGTTATCCCCATGCAAATGTATCCATACCTTATTTATGAGGTACCCTATCGATGTGCTTTTTTTAGATAAAGATTATCATTGCATAGAATTTGTCAAGAATATACGTCCTTGGAAATTTGCTGTAGTCAATCTGAAAGCAAGGTACGTGCTGGAGCTTGCCCCGCGAAATCCGATGAAGACGGCGATCCTGATCGACCGCGTGGAATTCAGGTAAATAAATCTTTCAACCAAGAAGAGCAGCTTTGCTGCTCTTTTTTTCTGCTTGGCATCGACTGCAATATTTTTCCTGTTACTTTAACAAGATTAGAATGCTGTGAAATGGATATATAATTATACATACTAACGATGAAATTTGAGAGGGTGTGAAATTATTATGACTACAATAAAACTTATCGCGATGGACTGCAACGGAATCCTGACGGACGGCAGCGTGTATTATCTCGAAAACGGACAGCAGATGAAACGCTTTCACGTGTTGGACGACAAGGGATTTGAAATGCTGAAAAGGTATGGGATCATAACGGCCATCATATCAGGTGAGGACAACCCGCTGATTGCGGCGCGTGCAGAAAAACTGGGAGCAGATCACCTGGTCATGGGAGAATACGACAAACTGGAGGTGCTTCGGGGAATTTGCAAAGAACATGGGATCGAACTTACGGAGTGTGCTTATATCGGTGATGATGTAAACGATTTGCCGGCTATGCGGGCTTGCGGCCTTAGTTTCGCGCCGCCCAACGCTCATTCTGTCGTGCGGGGCAGCGGCGCGTATGTCACTACGGCTGCAGGGGGAAACGGCTGTTTCAGGGAGGTCACCGATCTGATTCTTGAAAAATACCTCCACCAAAGCTGGTGATTATTGAAACAACTTGATATCGAAGCGCTGGCAGCAGCCTATCGTGGCTAGTGGCGCGCAGAAGTTTGGATTAGATTGGATTGGAGGACGCATATGAAACGCATCGAGTTGGAAAGACGCTTTGAGGCAAAACCGGAGCTGTTATGGGAGCTGATTGTAGATCCGGATCATTACCGCTATTGGGCTAGAGCCTTTTCTGAGGGATCCAAGTTTATAGGAGACTGGTCTCAGGGCAGTCGCATTCGCTTTGTGATGGAGGATGAGTCAGGGTTAGAAAGCGGGATGCTTTCTGAGGTCGCGGCCAGTGAATGGCCTAGGCATATTTCTATACGCCATATTGGCTTTGTGATGAATGGTATTGAGGATTACGACAGCCCAGAAACAAAGCTTTGGACTCCAGCCTACGAAAACTATACCCTTGAACCTCATGAGGGAGGCCTTTGTACCTTTAAACTGGCTCAGGATATCCCAGAGCCTTACGAAGAAGAGTTTATCGCCAATTGGAAGGCGGCCTTCGATTTAATGGCACAACGACTGCTGCTTTTGCCAGATTTAAATTACCGCATTACCCTCGAAGCATTCTCGAAGGCAAGTGCATCTGTGCTGTGGGATAGACTTACTCAGCCAGAGCAAGTGAAAACCTGGAATTATGCCAGCGACGATTGGTATTGCCCGTCGGCCACCAATGATTTGAGGATTGGCGGAGAATTCCACTACGAGATGGCTGCGAGGGACGGAAGTATGGCATTTGACTTCTGGGGGATCTACGACACCATTGAAAAAGACAAGCTTCTCGCCTTTACGCTGGGCGATGGTAGAAAGGTGACCATCGATCTCTTAGACAAGCCCTGGGGTTGCCTTGTGGTGGAGCGCTTTGAGCCTGAGCAGGAGAATAATCTCAATCTGCAGCGACAAGGCTGGCAAGCGATTCTAAACAACCTTGTGAAGTAGAACACGCTTTTTTATACATTAGGCGACACCATAGCCTTTCTAAACGGAAAAGTTATGGTTGCTGAAAAAGTGATAGGATAAACCTATCACTTTTTTGTTGGCACTCCTGAGATGATTTTGCATCTGCTCCCTGCGCACCCAACCACATTTGCTAAGCAAATGTTCGGTAGGTGCCATACGTTAATTCCACCGGCCTTAGCCGGTAGGAATTTTTCCGTTCGGTCGCATCTGCCGTCCTTCGCCCAATCACAGGGCTCGGACCGTTTCGCTAAAAAGTATCCACGATACTTTTTTTACGCTCAACGCATTTACATGTTCGAATCATCTCTACACGAAAAAAAATAATGACTGTAACAGAACTCATTAAATTTCCGTAATGGGAACCATAACTTTTCCTATTGGCAACGAAAAACAGAGCCTCTCAACAGGCTCTGTTTTACTATTTTTGTGATCTTGGAATCATAACTTTTCCTTAGGCATAAAAAGTGAACTATAAAATTTCCTGGTTGAAACTAAATTTTCTATCCAGTTAAATGTAGAGAAAGAGGTGGCTATGGAGAATAACAGGTTTAACATATAAGAATTAATATAGAAATAAATTGAAATTTTTTCTGTTGAATTATGGGCGAATTAGTCTTAAAATGTAAATGGAAGTAAATAACTGTAAAGGCAGCGGGGTGATACGTAAAGTGTTGCCCCTTTATAAATTATATAAGCATTTTGCGTGCGATTGGGTATACCTTAGTAGTTCATTCCCCTTTAAACTACAAATTATATAATCGCAAGTTGAGGTTTAGAGAGTGTGAAGGTTTTATATATTGTTAGCGTACAGATGAGGCGACGACCGAAACATCTTATTGTTAATTTATAATACATTTGGGAGGATATTATGCCAAACAATAATGCGAGGTATCAACAATCCATAGCCGCAGAATTTACTGCAATCAAGAGTAGAGTTAGGTTTTTTATAGAGAATAACAACTGGGGTGAAGATGGAAGGTATAAAGAAATAATACTTATGAATTTTCTCCGCAGGGTTTTGCCTGACAATGTAGCAGTTGGCACAGGTTTCGTTAAAAATCAAAGAAATCAGATAACTGATCAGATTGACATTATTATTTATAAAAAAAATGACCCAAGACTTTTTTCGGAAGGTGATTTTGTAATAGTTATGCCTGAAAGTGTTTTAGGCATTATCGAGGTTAAATCAAAAATCACTCCACAAGTATTGTGTGAGAGAAGAAGATATAATAGGGACACAATTTCGACCATTGATAAATGCCATTATAATGGTGAAATCATCGGTAGAAATGATATTTTTAACGGTATATTTTCTTATGACAGAGAAATGCGTTTTGAGCCCAAAATTTATTCGAGTAAATTTGTTGAACAGTTAACAGAGAAAAATGGATACCTAAATCATATTTGTTTTGATGATAGCATTTTTATGCGCTACTGGGCTGATGGAAACCCAATTGATAGACCGGCAGATAATAGACGATGTTATAGTTTTTATGATTTATCTTATAGTAAAATTTTTAATGAACCACAAGCAGTCAATTCTGGACTTGGTTACGGCTATTTCATATCTAATTTATTAGAAACAGTATATCGTTTTGTGGCTCCAAATGTTTTGAATGACCAATACTTTGAATTTTTGTATCCATTGGAGGATACAAAGGAAGTGTACAGAATTACAGGGTGTGAAATAAAACTTGAAGGTTAAAGGTTACCCTCAGATAAATTCCACAATACGAGGTGAAACAGGTGGGTTCTTTATTTATAGCAGGAAACGGTTTCGATATAGCGCACGGAATTCCAACAAAATACAATGATTTCAGAACATTTGTGGTTGATTTGTTCCCGGAAGCGCTGAACCTTCGTGATGAAGTTGTATACTTAGAAGACTTTGAAAATATAGATCCGGTCGAATTCGCTGCTGAAATATTATTGAGTACAATGGATAAGGCTGCTGGGGAAAATTGGTGTAATTTTGAAGAAGCGTTAGCGTATATTAACTTCAATAGTAAGCTGCCTATGGCGAATCATAAAGATAATGAAACAGATGAAGAAGACATAGAATTAATGATGCATTACCTGCCGTATATTTATATGCTTACAAGGAAATTTATTATTTGCGCCACAATATGGCAAGAGTTTTTTCAGTTATGGCTAGAAGAAATTCAAGTGCAAATAAACGGCGAGAAATTCACTGGCAAAGACACATTAAAGGCTCTTTTTTCTCAATCTGATATGCAGTTCCTTACGTTTAATTACACCAAAACATTGCAGAAACTATACGGGATCAAAAAAGTTATTCATATACACAATCATGTTGGACAAAAACTTATTTTTGGGCACGAAAAAGACGCCGTAATGTACGATCAATTTGACAATGATGTCATAACAGAGCCTTTTATTAGCTCTTCTTTTCTAGATGATATGGTGATGGCGTTTAAGAAAGATACAGTTTCACCATTAACTAAATTCAACGACTTTTTCGAAAAACTCGATAGCAATGTTGACAAGGTTTATTCTTACGGTTTAGTTATGGAAAGGTAGATAGCGTTTACATTAAGAAAATAATTAGCCGAATATCTCCTGATGCTGTATGGTATTTTACTGCATTTGAGGCCAAAAACTCTGAGGCATTGCGAATCAAAAAAGTCAAACTGCGCAAGTACGGTTTTAAAGGCACGTTTGATATATATTAAAAAGCTTTACCCTAATTAGCAGCAATCTATGCCTCCAAATTCATAGGTATTCTTTTTAATCTGTTGGTAAGCTTTACATTATGCAATAATGGAAAGATCTTTATTCTCATGTAAATAAAATAGGGATGGGTGCTTTATGAACGAAACCAACAATTCAGTACTATTTCAATCAATTGAAACATTATTGAACTTTACGAATCAGCAGAATCTTACAGATACAATTTCAAAATTGGAATACTGTCTTAGGGGAGCGGGCACTTCGCAAATAAATGGATTAATTGAACAGGAAAACATTGATAAAGATATGCTAAAAGCAGCAATCATAGTTAAAAAGAACATTTCGCAGATTGATGTTGTCATTCATGCTGTGGGAATTGTTAATGCGTTGCGATACATATTAGATGAAGATGAAAAGGTAGAATATTTATCTTTGGGCGCAGGAAATACAGGAAAAAGATTTGATGTTGAGACTGATAAACGCATTGCTGAGTTCAAGTTTATAAGCTGGTCAGGCAAATCTGACACAATAAGGCAAAATTCTACATTCAAAGATTTTTTCGAACTTGCAGAGTATACAACGAGCAAGAGGAAGTGCCTATATATATTAGACAAACGGAATGTATTGAAATTCTTTAATAACAATAGGGCATTAGACAGCGTTTTAAGCAAAAATGAATCAACGAGAAAACATTTCTACGATTTGTATGGGAAGCAATTTTCAACAGTGTCTCAATATTACGACTATAAAAAACTTGAAGTTGAAATTATTGATCTTAATGAAGTATGCCCAGGAGTGTTTGAGGATTAAATTGGTTTAACATCCTGATAGAATAAACTGTTGTAGATCTGAAAACGAATGAGGTTAATTTATGAACGCAAAGACGGTAGCCGAATTATATCAAAAAGTCTTAGAATTAAATTCTGGAGCCGATATAGTAAACCTAGATTTACATGTACATACACCAGCCTCTAAAGATTTCAGGGGTTCGGATAATATGATCGAAAAGGAGAAATATCTTGCTCTCCTTGATGAAGCAGTTGAACATAATATAGGGATTATTGCTATAACGGATCATAATACATTTAAGGGCTACAACAAATTATTGAAATATATGACTGAGACTCGAGCTATTAAGAGAAAATATCAAGATATGCTGATCTTATGCGGTATTGAAATCACTTGTTACTCAAACCATTTACTTGCTATATTCAATTCAGACTTCTCAGAAGATCGACAGAATCAATTTCTTTACGACATTGGCATTGAAAAAGAGTCTCAAGGAACTGAGGAGGCTATGGCCGACGAATTAGGACCTTCCGCGTTATTGCAAAAAATCAATAGTTATGGAGGTATAGCTATTTTAGCTCATGCAGATGCAGAAAAGGGGTTCCTATATCCACTTATTAATAAAAATGGCAGCGAAATAGCGTTTAAGGGAAAATCATTAGCTAAAATAATTAAATCCCCACACTTATATGGAATTCAAGTATGCTCTGACACAGGGGAAAGACGAATAAAAGATGTAATAGCAAACAAAGATTATATTAGACACGATAGAAAATTGCCCTTTCTTAATTTTTCAGATGCGCATGGTTTGGTAATAGACAACCAATATACTGGTAAAAGTGGGAAAAGCATTGGCTCGTCAATATCTCGGGTAAAATTATCACATAAATCATTTAATGCGCTTAAGATGGCATTGACAGATGTTGATACTAGAATAATAAAATCAATCAACCCTAATACGTATTCAAAAATTATTGGATGTGCTATAAAAAGCGATATTTTAAAAAAGAATAATGAAGATTATGCATGCTTTCGGTTTAGCGATCAGCTTAATTGTATTATTGGTTCACGCGGAACTGGTAAGTCCACGTTACTTGGTATCATAAATGATGTTATAGAGTACGAAAAATTCGATTTCGAATATGAATCTCAATACAATGATAGGTACGAAACAGCTATAATTTATATAGAAGCCGAGGGGAAAATATATGCAATATCTAATGATGTCTATGGTAACGAATACCGGAGCGTTTATGTAAAAGCAAATAATAATTCTTTCTCAAGAATGAAAAGGAGTTATAATTTTCTAAACTTGTTTTTGACTAAAACATATAATCAAGGCGATTTGTATAGTTATCATATTTCTCCCAATAAAACCTTAGAAATAATAGATAATTTTATAATGTGGAAGCATTATGACGAATATGGCGATTATATACATACCATTAATCAAACAACGGAGGATGTTGGAGCTCTCTTTGAAAAGTGTATGAAACACAGAATGCCCCTCATTCCTTTTATGAAAGATGAAGGTCTAGATAGCCGTTATTTAAAAAAATTCTATACAATATTAGATGCACATAACGGCATTTTAAAATTAAGAGATGAGTTTGTTGACCAGATAAATAATATATTGTCCGGCAAATTAAAGTTAAGAATCACTTTTGTACTCGACGATAGTATACAACATTTCTTACTTGAAAGATTTCCTGAAATTGTGGCTAGAGAGGCCGGTAGATACTATGATTATAAAGCTAACATAAGCGACTTTATGAACAGCATTATCCAAAAATCTAAGATCAGAGGTAAGTTGGATTTCTTCGCCCTTTTAATTACTAATAAAATTGATAAGATTTTCGAAGAGTACTACATAGCTAAGAATAACGAGAATATGGAGTATCTCCATGATATTAGACAGGCCATTAGCCCCACGGAATTATTACTATTTTTAGACAATGGTATAAGTCTAGAGTATAATGTGAATTCTGGAATTAATAACATGAAACCAATATTTAGAGAGAATACCAAACTATCATTAGGCCAAAATGCTGTTGCCTTGTTATTAATTATATTAACAGCTTCACAAGGATTAAATGATAATCGACCATTACTTATGGATCAACCTGAAGATGATTTAGACAACTCTTATATTTTTAATACTCTTGTAGAAGAATTTAGAAGGTCTAAAAATAAGCGTCAATTGATTATTTCAACACACAACGCTAATATTCCTGTTTCCGCAGACGCAGAAAATATATTGGTATTGAAATACAATGGCGAATTCGGATACTTAGACAGTAACGGCTCTCTAGACAACCCCAAAATAAGCGCAGCAGTATTAGAAATTCTTGAGGGAGGAGAATTAGCCCTCAAGAGCCGAAATGAGAAATATAGAAATATCGTTGATATAACGAAATAGAGATACAATTATAATAGAATATCCACAGGTTTTGGTCACCTTAGTTATGGATATTCCACTAAATATCCGGCACATTTTAAAGTTTTGGAAAGATCAATTAAGAATAGTCGTCCGGTATCCTCGCAGGACGGGATTACATTAGTTAAAAAAGGATTGAAATGTGAGGAAACAAAGGATAAACTGTAATTAATTGTAATATACAAAAACGACTGTAGTTTTTTTAGGCCAATATTCATTAAATTTAGAGATTAATAGTTTACAACTTAAATTAATCTACTAAGATAGGAGATAATAATGTTGGACATGGTAGAATTGGATGAATTAAAGCAAACTAATAAATTACTCGCAATCGATAAAATCATTACCGACTATGCTAATGATCCGTCAATCATTAATAAAGACAAAGAAAAAATATACAAGGATATACTTAATTATTTTTTGAGAATCATACTTGAATATTTGAATATTAAATATGATTCGTTAAGAATAAAAGATGAAATATTTAATAATGATTTGGAAGAATCTCAGCAAAGATTTATTGCAGTCTGCTTACTTAGACTATTAAATGCAAATGATGAATTCTTTTCCCCAAAGGACAGTTTTAGAAACAAGACTTTTATATTATTCGATAAAGTATTTGAAAATGATATATATAAATATAAAGATGTAAATTTAACGCCTCAAACGCAAAATTATAATAAAGAATCGAAGCTAACCTCATTTTTAGCGGCAAATGAAAAAAGTATGAAAGACAGCTGCAGTATTAGTAGTCTTAATAGTCTAAACACATTTAAGAATAATTTCTTTTCAAATTTATTTTCGCCGTTACATAGAATTATTTTTAGTTGTTTCTTACCTGAAAACCTCTTATATAAGGAAAAATATGCAGTAATATTTAATTACATAAATGAATATTTGACTAGCGATGAAAGAGATAAAATAACTAAATATAATAAGGTTGAAGATATAATTAGCCAATTTATTGAAGAGGCTAAATTATGCAATACTATTTATTGCAACGAATATCTTATTATGCCTTTTGAAAGAATCCATAAAATGATTAAGCATGATTTTGAGGCCAGCCCATTAAGTAAACCTGCGGAACTTACATTAAAGCAGACAGAAAAAAAATACCCTTTTAATGTGCAAGGAAGTAAATTCAGATTAAGTATTTTTGTTCGAAATCAAGGCAAAGGGCATGCCTTCAACACAGAAGTGAGTATAATAGAACATGACAGTAATATTGAATTCAAAAAAAAGAAACACCATATTGGTGTGATTACTACAGAGGATATATTAATTGAATTCGATTGTGGAATTTTGCGTTCTCCAACTAATCAATTAATAATATTTAATATTAGCTGGGAAAACTTTGATAAAACAACACATAGTGAAGAAATAATTTTCGAGTTTGAAAGTCAAAAATTGCATATCGATTGGGAGGATTTAAAATATGAAGAGCCATACTCTTGGGAACCCGTCGAAAGTGAGGACAAGCTTGTTGGCAGAAAAGAAATAGTAAACCGTTTGTGGACATCAATTATAAAAAAGGAAAAAGTAAGTTCGTTTTATATTCATGGACAAAAAAGAGTAGGAAAAACTTCTATTGTTAAAACATTAAAATCAAAAATAGAAAAAGATAATAAAGACAATTGTGCAGTATTATATATAGAAGGTGGCGAATATAAGGATCTTGACTTATCTAAAACAATAACAAATCTTGGATATGCAATTTGTAATAAAGTAATAGAAGTTAATAATAGATTTAATGGAATAGTAATACCAAATTTTGAAGGAGCATTAAGTCCGCTTACACAATTTTTAGATAAAGTCGAAAAAAATTTTCCGGAACTTAAAATACTTATAATCCTTGACGAGTTTGATGAAATCTCCTCAGATATATTTGTCAGAGGTGAAATATCAGATTCTTTCTTCCTCACTATTAGAGCAATCAGTAATAAAAGCAATTATGGATTTCTATTAGTTGGTGGAGAAAAAATGGATTTTATTATAAGCAGCCAGGGTGAACAACTAAACAAATTCCAATCCATACGGGTTGATTATTTTGATAAAGGGAAATATTTTAATGACTTTCAAGATTTAGCGAAAAAACCCGTTGAAAACATACTGGAATTTTCGGATAAGGCATTAGATTATTTATATAATCAAACGGCAGGGAATCCTTTTTTTACAATTATAGTATGTGCCAGACTATTTTCATTAATGGTTGATAAGAGAGATTCACATGTTACTGAAATCGAGATGAAAGCTGCTATAGATTTAGTTATTGAAGATAGTGATATTCAGATTTTTTCACACTTTTGGGAAGATGGCATTAAAGGGAAAGCGAATGAAGAAGAAGAAATATCAATTGTAAGAAGAAAAATTCTTATAGCAATAGCAAATGTTATTTTGAAATATGGAGAGGCAAATATCAACAATGTAATTGATGAAATAATTAGAAATAGTATATCGGAGGATAAGGCAAAAGATTATTTAAAGGAATTCATTGAAAGGCAAATATTAACTACGTTTGACAATAAATTAGATTTTAAAATTAACATCTTTAAAAAATGGTTAATCGAAAAAGGGATAAACTGTATAATAACATCATTCTCTGATAAAGAAAGATACAACCAAGAAAAGCTTGCGGAAGAGAAAGCCCAGATTACGTCGGAAGAAATTTCTATCTTGTTAGATTCTTGGTCGGGTTTTATTTACAATGGTAAAGAAATAAGTAGTGATATCATTAGAAATTGGCTAAATCAATTTGGGAATAATAAGCGACAAAGATTAATTTTTAAAATACTCCAGAATATTACTGTCTATTCGGATTACAATGTCAAACAAAAGATGAAAGAAATATATAAACATTTGCTAGATGTAGAAAAAGACAATTTAATCTGGACGATTGAGGGTCGTAAAAAAAAGAGAGATGATATCTTGGTAAGTTACTTAGAGAGTAATTTAACAAAGAGTGGTGCTGAGTATGCAAGATTGTTTACAGATCAAAATAATATTTTGGCAAATAACGCCGTTGAGAAATCGAAAATACTAGGCCTTATTAGCCAAGAAAATTCAAACATAAAAGCCATAGTATTCATAGATGATTTTATAGGGACCGGAAGAACCATGCGTGATAATTTAGCAGCATTCATTGAAGAATTCCCCGAAATAAGAGATTTAAATATAAAAATATATATAGGCGTGATCGCCGGATTCATGGATGGCAAATATCTTATCGATGATTGGAGCACAGAATTTAACATTAATATTGATATTTTTATTTGCAATCCATTACATGATGAAAATAAGTGCTTTAATGATAAATCGAATATTTTCCCGAGCCCAAGTGAGAAATTAACTGCAAAGGATATTTGTTATGAATTTGGTGTGCAACTTGTAAAGAAAGATCCTTTTGGATTTGGCGATTGCCAAGCCTTAGTAGTGTTTCCTAATAATTGTCCTAATGATTCATTGCCAATCTTATGGGCGAGTAAAAATGAATTTAAAGCATTATTCCCAAGAAGAATGTAATTAATAACTACAGCCGGTGGAAGAATTTAAGTCCACCGGTTCTTTTTATATTAACCACTGTTATTGAATTGTAATCTGGTGAATCGGGGTCTTAACGGTACTTAGTGTAAAAATACAAATGAACTGGATAACTATTCCTAGACAGAGAACAAAGAAATAAATGGATTCGTTTTGTGGAACCATAAATTTTCCTACCAAAAAAGAACCATAACCTTTCCAAACGGAAAAGTTATGGTTCCTGCAACAAAGTACCACACGAGGTGGTACTTTTCGCTTAGGCACTCCGCATCTGCCGTCCTTCGCCTTCCCGCTCAGAAGGCTCGGACCGCTCGCTGCCAGACAGTTCGCAGGACTGTCTGCCGACGCTCACGCATTTGCTGAGATGATTTTGCATCTGCTCTCGCCGGTCGCATCTGCCGTCCTTCGCCTTCCCGCTCAGAAGGCTCGGACCGCTCGCTGCCAGACAGTTCGCAGGACTGTCTGCCGACGCTCACGCATTTGCATGTTCGAATCATCTCTACACGAACACGAAAAAAAATAATGACGTCAAAAGACGTCATCATTTTTTTGGCACTCCTGAGATGATTCGAACATCCGACGCACGGTTTAGGAAACCGACGCTCTATCCCCTGAGCTACAGGAGCATAATGTTTAACAGTAGTAATTCTAACACACGGTCACTTTTCTTTCAAGAAGTTCTTTATATTTCTTATGCCGGACGCGGGGGTTTATTTTCTTGTGTTACAGTTTATTGCACGACCACCGCGTGCCTTCTTTCATTATATATCCTGTCAAAAGTATCGCCGTTGATCCAATATTTTAATTCTTTGCGCGGATCTTTTAAATTATATGGATCGGCGATGTAGTAAATGTTTTTCTTCATATCATAGCCGCAGGCCAATACGACATGATTATTGGAAAGCATCCGCTGTTTCTGCCCTTCGATGTTGTAAACGCGATAAAAAGGTCTTTCCCACCACAGGGTCGCGTAAATGACAACGGGATTTCCGGCCAGAAGTTCGGCCTGGATCTCGACCGGGGAGCTTCCTGAAAAATCAACAACATTACCGTATTTAGACGCCCACGCCGCCAACGGATTCGGAAGGATGGTCGTTCGAGTCCTCTTTGTTTTGTCCGCCCTGTAAGGGGAGCCAACAAAGCCTTTTGCCGGGTTTGAAGCATGCTTCGGCATATCATCCAGAAACTCTCTCAGATCGATGCTCAGCGCGCATCCTTTCGCGTGAAGACCTATCAGCAAAGAGGTGCCTTCACAGCCGACGGGCGCGGAGACGGGATAAACCTGACTGATATAAGAAACCGGGATGACGTTGTATTTCGGCAGGGTGATTTCCGGCGCAACCAGTTCAAGTCCCATTGCCTTGCACAGAAGCGCGGCTGCCTCGCCGCGGGTCACATAGGCATCGGGCCGAAACGTGTTGTCTTTATATCCATTGATAAGGCCGATTTTGTATAATGCGATGATCCGATCCTTTGCGGCGCTGCCGCTGATGTCGGTGAAAGGACATTTTATATTTTCGTTGGAGCCGAGCACCCTAGGAGAGCGTTCATAGTAATCATATATCAAGGAAGCTAGAGTTTCCCTCGTCAGCCTGGGTCCCTCTGTATGGAAGATACGGTCCGCGTTCTTTTCTGAAACCAGCCCTTGGTATCTTGCAGCGGAAACAAAAAGAGCACGGGCCTCTTCAGCGGTGATATACCTGTCCGGCTTGAACCGGCCGTCGCCGTAGCCGTGCAGGATCCCATTCTCAAGCAGCGTGTTGATCTCGGTACCCGCCCAATGATACTGGACGTCGCGGGGAGTGGCAAAAGCATTTGAAATGTTCAAAGAAATCAGGAGCAAAAAAACCAAAATAATTCTAGCGATACGCAAGCGTCGAAAACCTCCCTATGGAAAACTAGCATGACAGGCAACTTATGCCAAAGGTTAATGCTAATGTGATAAAATAATCAATATAATAGAGTAGTATTTTCTCTTGATCAAAAAAAATCGAATGCAATTATTGTAATGGAAAATGTAACAAAAAGAACGGAGCAACGCCTATGCAGATCACCATACATCGGGGAACGGCTGAGGTCGGCGGAACCATGATCGAATTGAATACCGGAAACACGCGGATCCTGCTGGATGCGGGCTACCCGCTATTTTATCGCGGAGAGCTCATCGCGGGCGAGTGGGTAAAGAAGCCGTATCAGGAGCTTCTGGAGCTGGGCGTGATCCCAAAGGTCAAGGGCTTATACCGCTGGGACGCGCCGGAATTTGACGCCGTCCTGCTCTCCCATGCCCACAGCGACCACTTCGGACTTCTAAAATATATCCATCCCGACATTCCAGTCTATCTTTCGGAAACGACGGATAAGCTCATCGAAAAGAACCTGGCTTTTCCGATCCGCGACTATTCTCGCCGGGACCGCAGGTTCATAAAAATGTATGAGCCGTTTACCGTCGGGGATTTTACCGTTAAACCCTTTCTCATGGATCATTCTGCTTTTCAGGCGGCGGCCTTTGAGATCAAATGCGGAGGGAAGACGCTCATTTATACCGGGGATTTCCGGGGTCACGGCAGACGGAAAGAATATTTGGAGCGATTTCTGAAGGAAGCGGAAAAGGAACCGGATCTGTTGCTGATCGAAGGCACGACGCTGGGACGGACCGGTGAAACTGAATGCACAGAAGAAGCTTTGACGGAAAAATTAAAAGAAGTGATGCAAGCCAGCAAGGGCATCGTTTTGTGTCAGCCTGCGAGCCAGAATATCGACCGGATCATCAGCATCCATAAAGCGGCAAAGGCCTGCGGAAAAACCCTTATCCTGGACGGTTATACGGCCGAACTCATGAGCGAATTGAAAAAGCTCGGACATGAAGGGCTTCCGGTCCCATCGCTGTTTCGGCCGGACGTCCGGGTGTTCCGGCCTTTGAAACGCTTTGGGATCTGCAGCGTGACAAGTGAAATGATCCGGCTGAGACAAAATCAGATCGTCATGCTTGTCAGACCGTCGATGCTGCTGGAGCTGAAGCTAATGAACCTGGTCAACGGGACTTTTATTTATTCCCAGTGGCAGGCGTACCGGGAGAAGCCGGCTCAGGTCCGCATGGAAAAGTATCTCGCATCCCGGGGATTCTCGGATCGATATCTCCATACCAGCGGCCATGCCTTCGAAGAAGATATCAAAAAAGTAATAAAGGGACTCTCTCCGAAGGAGATCGTCCCGATCCATACATTTTGCCCCGAGGCATTTATTTCATTCTATAAAAACGTGACGCTGCGCCGGGATGGCGTACCGTTTACGTTATGACTCGACATTTTGTATACCGAAGGTATACTTTAAAGGAATCCCTTCACCAGCTTAAGGATCAGATTGTTATCATACAAGTAGCTGCCGAGAACGGAGCCATCCAGTTGGCTGATCAGGAAGGTGCTTCCCGACAGGCTGGTGATGGGCACCATAAGGGCCAGCAGTATGTAAACGAGGATGATTCCTTTCAGCGCCCCGGCGAGCAATCCGAAAAATCCGTCCATCCCGCCGATGATGCCGCCGTTTTTCTCTTTGGAAAACATCATGGTGAGCAGCATCAGAAATAGTTTGATGGCAAGAGCCACGGCCAGAAAGCCGATGATGTTAAAAATCAGATTGGTCAGGCTGACGGACAGGGTATTGGCAATGGCGTCGGTGGCCGAATTGATCGCCTTGTCAAGCAGGTCCCGGATCACCTCGGGGATCCCGGTCATAGCCGAGTCGGTTGTATTTCCGACGTTCTCCGCGATCCTTTCCGCAATCTTTCCGTGAACCGAATCATAGAAGCCTGTTTTTTCCTTTAAAAACTCAATAACGTGCGGATACCAGACAAACCCCAGTACCACCGCAAGGATCCAACCCACCGTATGGATAAAGGTATGGACAAATCCCCGGCGGAACCCCTGAACAACAGCGAATATCAGCAAAATTACAATGATTACGTCAATCCACATACCGGACCCCCTCTCTCTATTCTCCCTGCATAATACAAATCCCAATTGCATATATGTATATTACCAATTTCTGATAGCAATTTCAAGATTGCGAAAAATACAGGAAATTCGGGGAAGCAAATGAAAACAAAAGGGAGGAGAAAAAGCGAATGAATTACGTCAAGTATAATCGCGCGTTTGTGATGATGGAAGAACAGGGCGCCCAGTTTGCGGCCAAAGAATCTGCCCCGATCAAGGGGTACCTGAAGGTGGAGACGGGAAACAACAAGGGGGCCCTCCGCTGCGTTGTCCAGAACCTCAGATATTTTGAAAAAAGCGATTACATATACAAACTTATTTTATTCGGAAAAAAGGGAGAAAGAACGATACACACCATCGTCGGAAATCTGACGATCAACAGACAGGGAAACGGTGAGACCTATTTTCGGTTCCTTCCTCTGGATATGGACGGAAAAGGGAACTCCTACCACAGTTTCACAACGGCGATCATTGCCGCCGCATCAACGAAGGACGACAGGGAGCCGCTGCACCCTGTGTTGAAAGGAGCAACCATAAGCGAGGTGGAGCCCTTTCAATCCGAACTCTTTCAAGTAGAAGATGAAACAGAAGACGGAGAGAACTCCGAGATTGAGGATATCATCAGCAAGATCGACAAGATAACCGAGGAACTCGAGGAGGTATTGCAGGAAGAGGAGGCTCCCGACGAGTTTTTAGGCGCAGAGGAGACGGTCTCCGAAATCTATGAGGAAGAACCCTTTCGGGAAACGCCGGCCGCCGCCGCAGAACCCGCCGCTCCTGCAGCCGGGATGGCGCCGGACCGAGTAGTAACGAAACGGACCTACAACAACTTTTACAATGAATATATCCTCAATGCCTGCGCCCACACCTGCCGGGTCGCGGAATTTTATGAAGACGTCGCGCCATTCGACCGGGACAGGACCGGGGCAAAATGGAAGAAAATCGTCAACATCACCAATCTGCCGCTGGTATCGCCCGGGGCGCATTATTTCGCCACCCAGTACCGGCACTATCTTTTCGGCGCAAAACCCGACGAGAAAGGTTTCGCGACAAAATTCTTCTTCGGAATACCGGGAAGATTTCTGGATGAGGAGCAGCCTGACGCCGGGAAATCGGGGTTCACATACTGGCAGCCGATCCGTGGAGCGGATCCGGTCTTTGAGAGCTACCGCAAGGGAGAACGCAGCAACAGGAACGCTTACGGCTATTGGATCGTTGCGGTGGACGGCAGGACGGGGAACATCGAAGAAGTGTGATTCTCAATTCTGAATACATACAATCAAAAGGACCGCGACCATCGTGACGGTCCTTTTGTGTTTTCGTTTATGGCGGAAGTAGCGGAGCCACTTTTTTCATTGAAAAAGCTGTGGAAGTGTGATAATATTGTTAGGCATATGAAGAAGCGCAGTCGAAATCTACAAATCGATAGGATTTGTGATTTCGTTGCATAAGTTCGCATGCAATTTGCTTCGCAAATTGGGCGAGCTAGTATAAGGGAAAGGAGCACAAAAGCGTAAGATGAATCCTGAAGACTTTATGCTGGAAGCATTAAAGGAAGCAGAAGAAGCCCTTTCCTTAAATGAAGTCCCTGTAGGCGCCGTGATTGAAAAAGATGGTAAAATTATCGGCCGGGGACATAATATGACTGAAACGTCAAAAGACCCCACAGCCCACGCGGAGATCATCGCGATTCGGGAAGCCGCAAAGAATCTGGGCGGGTGGAGACTACTTGGCAGCCGCATGTATGTGACGACGGAGCCTTGCTCCATGTGCGCGGGAGCGATGGTGCTATCGAGGATCGAAAAGGTCTATATCGGCACCCGGGATCCGAAAACGGGGGCATGTGGTTCCCTGATGAACATTTTGCAGGATGAAAGATTAAATCATTATGTCGAGATAGAAACTGGAATCATGCAGCAGCAATGCGAAAAAATAATGAAATCATTTTTTCAGAAACTAAGAAAAAAGAAATCGGAGGAAAATACAATATGAAAAGAGCAGGCGCAATATTATGCCTAACCATTATTATGATTTTAACGTCCTTTTCCTTTTGCTTCGCATCGGGATTGGAATTATTAAATAGCTATCCGAAGGACGGCAGCAATGACGCGCGTCCGGAAAACTTCCTGGTAAAACTCTATTTCAACGAAGTCATGTCTGCGGACAAGGTGCAGCAGGAAAACGAGAACGCGTTCCGGTTCACCGATTCCAAAGGAAAGGAACTGAAGACCCGGGTTTTATATGACGAAAAAAGACCGAAGGAAATTTGGGTAATGGTGGAACAGACCCTGGTATCCAACGCCAGCTATAAGCTTTATGTATCTGGAGATTTGACGGACGCCGACGGCGATACCCTGGGAAAAGACAAGACGATCGACCTCAAGATCAGAAACACGGCCACGGACAACAATGTAAATATGGCGATGATGGGCGTTATGATGGTCGGCATGGTCTTCTATACTTCCCTTTCCGCCAAGCGCCAGGTGAAGAAGCAGGAGGAAGAGGAAGCGTTAAAGACGGATGCAAAGGTTAATCCTTATAAGTTGGCCAAGGAAACCGGCAAATCTGTTGAAGACGTCGTCGCCAAGACCAACAAGGAAAGAGAAAAGGCAAAAGCGAAGGCCCAGAAAAAGGGAAGCTACAACGTTCAGCGTCCGGGCGCCGCGGAAAATTCGGAAGACGAAGACGCAGGAAAGGACACCAAGCGGGTAACGGGGCCGAGACCGATCATTGCAGCGGGAAGCACCTACAAGACCGGCAGAAAAGCCAAGGCTGAAAAGGAAAGAGAAAAGGCTGCGGCGAGAGCGGCTGCCGGAACCACAAGACCGAAAAACGCCACCGGCAAAGCCAAGAATAAAAAAGCGCACAAATAACGTATGCGCTGAAAGAATATAATAAATTGCTAGAGATAGCGGGCGGAAAAAAATTCGCCCGCTTATTTTACAGGGAGCGGTACCATGAGCGATAAACTAAGCGAAATCACGATCCAGGCTTATGCGAAAATAAACCTTTCCATTGATGTTCTCGGAAAACGCCCCGACGGCTATCACGAGGTCCTGATGGTCATGCAGCAGGTCGACCTTTCTGATATGGTCAAGGTTTCCTGGCAGCCGGAAGGCGGAGGAGCAGAAGATCAGCCGATCCGGATCTATCTCACTTCCAACTTGCAGTTTCTGCCCGTGGATGGCAAAAATATCGCGTATAAGGCGGCGGAATCGATGGTCAGGCAGTACGGCGGAGGCAGATCCGGCAGGATCGTGATCCATATCGAAAAACGGATCCCGGTGGCGGCGGGACTGGCAGGCGGCAGCGCGGACTGCGCGGCGGTCCTTCTTGCCATAAACAAGCTTTGGGAGCTGAATCTTGATCTTTCCGCCCTGATGAAGCCGGGTGCGGAACTGGGAGCTGACGTTTCTTTCTGCCTCGCGGGACAGGCGGCCCTCAACGAGGCGCTGGGACTGACCGGAGACCCCATGGCGGGAACCTGTGCCATCGCATCCGGTATCGGCGAGAAACTGGAGAAGGTCACTCCTTTGAACTCATGGGTGCTTTTATCCAAGCCTTCCGTCAGCCTTTCCACTGCCCAGGTATACGGAGGACTCAAGCTCCAGGAGATCACGGAACGCCCGAATACCGTTGAATTGGCGGAGGGATTAAAGGAAGGGAACCTATACAAAATTTCAAAAAATATGACGAATGTACTTGAAAATTATAGCTTAAAAGAGTATCCTACTATTGTGTATACAAAGAACAAGATAGTTCAGGAAGGGAAAGCTTACAAGGCATTGATGAGCGGCAGCGGTCCGACCGTATTCGGCTTGTTCACCAGTAAAAGAAAAGGGACAGCGGCTTTTATGAAACTGAGAGCACTGAATAAGGAAACCTTTCTTGTAAAAACATTATAGATAATAGAAAGGACGTTGATATGCTGAATTTTGATATTCAAAGCCACCGACCATTAAGAGAAATCGTGTATGAAGAACTGAGAAACCTTATTCTGACAGGAAAAATCAAGCCGGGAACCAGAATGATGGAAATCGAGCTTGCTGAAGATATGGGCGTAAGCCGTACACCGATCAGGGAAGCAATCAGAAAGCTTGAAAAAGAGGGCCTGGTTGTCATCGAACCCAGAAAAGGAGCCTATGCTTCCGAAGTCTCCGTCAAGGACATGGAGGACATCCTCGAGGTCAGGGCAAATCTGGAAGGGCTTGCAGCCTATCTTGCCGCCGAGAGAATGACGGAAGCCGAGAAAAAAGCTCTGGAGGAAGTCAAAATAAAGTTCAGGGAGGCAGTAAGCGAAGGCAAGATGCCGGAAATGATCTCTTACGATACGAAGTTCCATCATATGATCGTGGAGGCAAGCAGAAACAACCACCTGATCCATATGGTCGAACAGCTTCAGGAGCTGGTTCTCCGATTCCGTTACATCTATTACAAGGATTTCAAGCGGGCGGAAGACATGATCCCGGAGCATAAACGGATCTTTGAGGAGATCTCCTCCGGAAACGGAGCCAACGCAAGGTTCGAAGCCTTCAATCATATTGACAAACTGAAGGATATGATCATGCATGAAGAGACCTTTAAATAAATAGAGCGAACAAAACCCGCCATGCCGGCGGGTTCTTTTTTCAGGCGGCGCCGTGAATGCGGCGCCTGCCTACTTTTTTGTCATAACAAGCCCTCCTGTGGAATACATTATAGCAACGAACAGTGGAACGAACTGTAGATAGAGGGGGAAAAGGTGATGACAATCGAAAAGGACCCATTTGAATTGGAAGGAATTCCTGATTATGCTTTGCAGCCTGCAAAAGAAGCAGACGAATATAATTTCCACTACGTGCCCAGGGGCGCGACGAGTCGTTTCGATCCCGCAGCTTACGAAAAAGTTTTGCATGACAGCGTAAAGCAGGCGGCAAAGGAAGAACAGTCAGAGCTTTTGGATATACGGGAAGATGAGGCGGCCGACGCCTTCGAAGTGCCTTCAACGGAGTTTTTCCCACAGGCCATGGATGAGATCCAGCCGGTCTTGTTTGAGGAAGCAGCGGCGGAGGCGGTATCGGATGCGGCAGCAGATGAAATTGTAATGGGAGAAGCGGTTATGGAAGAACTGGTTATGGAAGAAGAGGCTATGGAAGAACCGGCTGCTGCGGAAGCGGAAACAGAAACGGATGTCGTTGAGACCTTTGAAGAGGCTCCGGCTGAAGCCCTGGAAGTTGACGAGCCGGCAGCGGAAGAGGTCGCTTCGGAAGAAGCAGATGCGGAAGAGGATGCAGCTCCTGTGTTTGCAAAGCCATCAGTAGGCCGGCCCGTATTTCAGCCTGTTTTCGTTCCCAAAACAGTTCCGGCCAAGATCGTTCCCATGGTTGGAGGCACAATAAGCAGCAAACTGAAGCTGACCGACATGAAGAAGAAAGAGCCCCTCAAAATCGCTATTGAAGAAGATATTCTCGTGCCCGACATTAAGCCGGATCTAGCCCGCATCCTAGCGATGGCCGGGAAAATCAAGCTTTCCGAGCGGGAGATCCATGTAGGCCAGGCAGGAACGGAAAGAATAAGGATCATGGGGGATTTGATCCTGCAGACCCTTTATGTTCCGGAGCATATGGTGGACGGAGAACCGGTCGTTTCCATCGAATCGAGGATCCCGTTCAAGAATGAAACGGAAATGACGGCCGGACCATATTCAGACCTTGCTGTCGCGCCGAATATAGAGTCTGTCGATTTTACCATTATCAATGAAAGAAAATTCAGGGTCAAGGCGGCAGTCTCATTCGGGATCAAAGAGTACAGCAATGTCGACGTGGAAGTTTTCGAAGGTGTGAGAGACGAAGAAGTACAGATGCTGAAGGAAAAGATCAACCTTACGGACGTCGCGATGCGAAAAACGGAACCCATTGAAATTAAAGAAGATTTAATATTGAAGGAAAATTCACCTGAAATACTGAAAATACTGGCATATGACGTAAACGTCGTTGAAAACCACAAGCAGATCACAAAGGAGAAAGCAGTAATAAACGCTTCTGTTTACTGCAATGTCATGTATCTTGGGGCGGAAGGGAATACTGATGCCGTGAATGCGGAAGACGCGGAGACGGTTCTTGAAGAAGAAGCGGTTCCGGTCCTCTTCCAGGGAAAAACAGAATTCACCCAGTTCATACGTCTGGACGGGGATTACAATCCAAACGAACAGAATCCTGCAGGAAGCAAGGTAAACTTCGATATCACATCGTTAAACCTTACCGCAAAGGAGGATGGAAACGGAAAAAGAAGTCTTTTAGGGTTGGATATGAATGTGGATACAGGACTGGAACTCTACAAAAATGTCGAAAAGGAAGTAGTAACCGACGTATACCATCATAAGAAGGATATTCAATTTGAAACGGATGAGGTCGGGGTAATGGCGCTCGGCGGAAGCGGTGTTGCGGAAATCTCCGCACGTGAGATCGTCAATATTCCCGAACGGTATGGAAACGTCGACAAAGTCGTTTATATCTCCGGAAATATAAGCGAAAAGAGAGCCTTCATCGACCAGACCAAGAGCGTTGTGGAGGGCGTCGTAGCGGTAAATTTGATCTGTACCTCTGCAGATACAAAAAAGACAGCCTTCAACGTTTCGCAGGAGATTCCTTTCCGAAGTGCCATGGAAATCCCGGGAATCACTCCGGAAATGACTGCAAGTAATGATATCGTGCTGAAGGAGCTGTGGTTTGATAAAATCAACAACAGGCAGATCGAAGTGAATGCGGGTATTCTGGTCAACACTGCAGTATCAAGCGAGAAAAAGCACCAACTGGTGAAGAATATCAGTCTCCTGGAAAGCCCACAGGATAACACCACGCTTCCGGGTATCATTCTCTACATCGCGAGAGCGGGAGATACGATCTGGAAAGTAGCCAAACAATACCGAACCACAATCGACGAACTCAGAAAGGTAAATGATTTGGAAGTTGGAAAGGAGATAAAACCAGGAACAAAGCTTTTAATCGTAGCAAATAACCATTAAAGTATAAAACTCCCTCTCTTTGGGAAAGATTAAAAACGAAGATCTTTTTCAAGGGAGGGATTTTTGATTGGGATTAGGAAAAAGGCAGCTAAGGATTCTATTTTTATTATTGGTCTGTATTCTGCTTTATACGACATGGACGATCGTCAGCAGTCAGAGCAAGCTGAGCAATGAGGATTTCATCCGCTTTCACGTCATAGCGAACAGTGATTCGGTGGAAGATCAGCAACTCAAGCTGAAGGTCAGAGATGCGGTCCTGGCTAAGATCAACAGTGAGTTGGTCCAAGAGGCCATGGCACAGGAACTGGTCGAGTTTCAAACTTCGGGTGCGGCTGTGATGAGCCAAAGGTCGGAAGAAAACAGCCAGACCCGGGTGAGCTTGGATCTCGAACAATCCAGGAAGTACATTCAGGAAAATCTGGCGGAGATCGAAAAGACGGCCGAGGGAGTCATCCAGGAAAACGGATATGATTACCCGGCAAAAGCCGAGCTGGGTGTGAGGTGGATTCCTCAGAAAAGCTATGGCAACGTGATTTTCCCGTCCGGAAACTATGAAGCGCTGAATATAACCATAGGAGATGGAAAAGGCCAAAACTGGTGGTGCGTACTGTTCCCCCCTCTTTGCCTGATCGGAGCGGAGGCTCCCGAGGATGACGAGGCGGCCCAGGATGCACAGGAAATATATAAAGACATTCTGCTGGATGCAAAATATGAACCACTGACAGCAGAAACAGACGAGCCAACCACCCTTAAGCTCAAGTTCAAGACCCTTGAGCTGATAGATGAATTAGACAAGCATAACCAAAAACAAAAACAGGAAGACCCGCGTTAACGCGGGTTTTTCTGTAGATGAATTTACGCTATGCGAAATGTAGAAAAGCCTGCAGCCGCGGGTTTTTCTGATATACAGAGAAGTATTCAAGTATCTTGTGCAAATTTCCAAGTAAAGGACAGAAATTCGGCCGAAAACGGCATTATTGACACATAAAAATTCCGAATTGGGGTAATTTATCATTGATTTGCGTCCTAAACTTGAAAATTTGCACAGTAGACAGCAAAGCGGCCCGCGTCAGCGGGCCGCTTTGCCTAGCGAAAGGGGTTTCGCATATATAACCAACTAGTGCAAACCAGTTAATTACCCATTTAAGTCTTTCGATGGATAGGATCTTGTAATGCGAATAGAAACTTTTGAGGAATTACAATACTTTCAAATTTTACGATTAAAGTCTTTGGTTTTATGCATTATCAAAAATGCACTGTTTGAGCGAAGCGAGTTTGCATTTTTGGCCAAAGACTAAGAGTAAAATTTAATAAAGCATTAATTCCGAAAACCAATTCTATGAGTATTACAAAAACTTATTCTAATACATTGATCGCATCGATCGTCTTATCTCCGCCGTCGTCGGTCACCGTCGTAAACCGGATCACATCATCGGCTTTCAGCTCGGAAAGATCGATTTCCGCTGCGTTATCGCCTGTGCCTTTCATGACTGAAACGTCTCCCGACAGGGTGTATGTAACCGGATCTCCGGTAAACTCCATTTTACCGCCACCCCGAGCTGGCTGTCCCGGCCCGCCTGCAGGCGCTCCCGATCCGTCGATTGCAGGGCCGGATGATGAGCCGCTCCCGCTCGGAGGCGTACTCATAGCCGGAGGTGTGCTGCCGTCAGTTGGAGCTTGCCCGTCTCCGCCGCGGTCCGGCCTGTCGGACAATATTACGGTCAGCTGATCCCCGTCCAGCGAGACGACCTTTGCCATTGTGCCCCTCTGACCCTGTGGAGCATTCTGAGACTGCCCTTGTCCCTGCTCCTGTTTCTGTTTTGACGCAGAAACGTCCTGAGTTTCGCCTTTTTCCCCGCAACCTGCGAAGGATGCCGCAATCAGGGCAGCTGTCAGAACCCCTGTTATGATTCGAATCTTTTTCATTTTATTCTGTCTCCTCTCAATAATATTTATATCTAAGTCAATTAACCTGGGGTAAGGGATTTGTAATATGAGTAGGATTTTTCGAAGAATTACTATGCTTTCAAATTTTATGAATGAGGTTTTTGGTATGTTGACTAAAGCAAAAATGCGCTTTTTCGCATTTTTGGCCAAAAACCATGAATGAAATTTACTAAAGCATTCATTCCGAGAACCGATTCTACGAATATTACAAATACCTTTTTGTATGATTTTGGTAACGAGGTCATTATATTCACGCTTTATGATGGCCGTGTGAAGATACTGTGTAGTATTGGCAAATTACATCTAAGGCAGGATTTTCCTGTTTTTAGTCAGTACCCACACAGCGGTCACGAAACGAACACATTTGAAAAGTAAAATAAAACCAAAATAAAATACCGTTATTGTGTTCGATACAAATCATGTTAGAAAGTGAGGAGAAGAAATTGAGCTTGAAAGAGAAAGTCTCAAAAGGGGTCTCGATAGAAAATCTGAAACGGCTTGCTTTGAAATTGGAAAATTCCAGAATGTCAGTCAAAGTTTACGGGGTGGTCGGGAAAATCCCCGTTATCAAAAGAGTGAAAAATCTGAGTCTGGGAAAGCGCAGGGTCGTCTTCGCCTCCGTATTTCTCGCAGCACTTCTCGGCCTGACGACAGCAGTGAGCGGATACATAAAGGGCGACGAGGGAGCGCTTACCTATACGGAATATAAAGTAGGCAAAGGCGACGTCTCGGTTACCATCAGCGGATCAGGGACCGTTGAGCCCAACGAACAGTACAGCGTCGTTTCTCTTGTGGAGGGAGACGTTCTCGAAGATACCTTCCAGGAGGGCGACACGGTAACAAAGGGGGCGCTGCTCTACAAGATCGATTCCTCCGATATGGAAAAGACGCTTGAAAAAGCAAACATCAGCTATGAGAAATCCAACATGAACTATGAGGACAGCCTGGACGCCTACAACGGGCTCAATGTGTCGGCTCCGATCTCAGGGAGGATCACAGATATCCTTGTAGAGAAAGGCGACAGCGTTCAAACCGGCACCAAAATCGCCACCATCGTGGACGATGATTATCTGACGGCTAAGGTCTCCTTTGGAGCCAGCGATATCGGAAGCCTTTATGTAGGCCAGCATGTGGACGTAACGATCGAAAATACCTTCGAGGTCCTCGACGGGACCATCTCGAAGATCTACAGCCAGAAACGGGTTCTGGACGGATATATCGAAGTGTATAACGTGGAAGTAAAGGTCAAAAATCCGGGCGCGCTGGAAAGCGGGACCTTCGTAACGGTCAATGCAGGGGGCACCGACTGCTACGAGGGAGCCGAGCTGGAAGGCGACACCGAAAAAATTGTCACGGCGAAAACCTCCGGACTGGTTTCCAAGATCGTGGCTTCGGAAGGTCAGTATCTTGACAGCGGCGATACCATCGTCAGGCTGACCAGCGACAATGCTGGCGACGAACTGAAAAGCAGCGAGCTCTCCCTGAGAGAATCGCAGCTTTCGTACGAAAGCACCCAGGAGCAGCTCGATGAATACAGCATTACAGCGCCGATTTCCGGCAAAGTCATCGAGAAATCCATAAAGGCCGGAGACACCCTTGAGAAAACCGATTCCGCTTCGACGACCATGTGCGTCATTGCCGATATGTCGGCTATGAAATTCACTATCGACGTCGATGAGCTGGACATCGCCAGCCTGAAGGAAGGCCAGGAGGTCAAGATCAGCGCGGACGCCCTGAGCGGCAAACGGTTTACCGGCTATGTCAGCAACATCGGGGTTCTCGGGACTACTACAGACGGAGTTACTTCCTATCCGGTGGAGATCGTGATCAATGACGGGGGCGATCTATGGCCCGGTATGAACGTTACGGCGGAAATCGTCGTGGAGTCCGCTCAGAACGTATTGACCGTGCCCGTTTCTGCGGTCAACCGCGGAAATACCGTTCTGGTAAAGGGCGCAAAAGGAACGGATGGCGTCGGTCAGACCGGTGCCCCTGCCGGAGCAAAATATGTTCAGGTCGAGCTGGGACTCAACAACGATTCCCTCATTGAAATCACCAAGGGACTTTCCGAAGGCGATACCGTTCTGGTGCCTGTGATCCAGAGCAGCGGCGAAGAGGAATCTGCCCAGAAAAATATGGTTGTGATGGGTCCCGCAGGTGGAGGAACAATGAGCGGCCCGCCTCCCGGAGCAACCATGGGCGGCAACGGCTCCGGCAGAAGCGGCAGCGGAAGCGGCAGCAGCGGTGGAAACAGCAGCGGCGGCAAGACCTCCGGGAATTAAGGTGAGCCTTATGATACGATTTGAGGACGTATATAAAATATATAACATGGGCGAAAACGAGGTAAGGGCTATCGACGGGATCAGTCTGGAGATCCGGGATAAAGAAATGGCCGCCATCATCGGCCAGTCCGGTTCCGGAAAGTCCACCTGCATGAACATCATTGGCTGCCTGGACGTTCCCACGACCGGGAAGTATTTTCTGAAGGGCAAGGACGTCGGCCAACTGAAGGACGACGAGCTTGCCGAGATCCGCAATAAGACCCTGGGTTTTATATTTCAGCAGTACAATCTGATCGCAAAGCTGAGCGTGCTGGAAAACGTGGAACTCCCCCTGATCTATAAAGGGGTCCACGAAAAGGACCGGGTCGAGATCGCAGTAGAAGCCCTGCGCAAAGTAGGGATCGAAGACAAAAAGAACAATATGCCTTCCCAGCTGTCGGGAGGTCAGCAGCAAAGAGTCTCCATCGCGAGGGCGCTGGCCGGAAATCCTTCCATTATCCTGGCTGACGAACCAACAGGCGCGCTGGATACAAAGACCGGGCGCGAGGTCCTTGATTTCCTGCAGCAGCTGAACGAAGAGGGCAATACCATAATTCTGATCACACACGACATGGGAGTTGCGGAAAAAGCGAAAAGGATCATACGACTCTCCGACGGTAAAATCGTGGAAGACTCTGGTCATAGCGTCCCAGACGCGCCGTGCATTCCCAAAGGTCCTGGGCCGGTTGGAAGGGAGGAGACCGCATGAACTTTAAACAATCCTTCCGGCTTGCCGTAAAGAGCCTGAAATCCAGCAAAATGAGGGCGTTTCTGACCATGCTCGGCATCATCATCGGCGTTGCGTCGGTGATCATACTGGTCAGCCTGATGAACGGTTTATCGAACGATATGACCTCCCGGCTCGAAAGTATGGGGACCAATACCATTACCGTCAATGTTATGGGCCGGGGAACCAACCGTACCCTTGACATCAGCCAGGTGGAAAAACTGGTGGCGGATAATCCTGAATACTTGGATAAATACAGCCCTAAGGTGCAGGCGTCCGTAACGGCAAAATACGAAGCCAATTCAGCAGACACGACGGCGGTGGGCGTCAACGAATATTATGATGAAATGCAGAGCGTTGCTGTTTCCAAGGGGAGGTTTATCCAGTATATCGACTGCGACCGGCGGCTGAAGGTCTGTGTCATTGGAAGCTATGAGGCACAAGAATTGTTTCCGGGCGTCGATCCTTTGGGAGAAACCGTAAAACTCAACGGATCCGCTTATACCGTGGTTGGCGTGTTGGATGAAAAAGCCGATTCAACGGAAAGCTCCGACGACGATATCGTTTATATTCCTTATACGACGGCGACAAGGCTGGCGGGAAGCTCGACCATCGGGACTTACACCCTGAACGCTGTGGATACGGAGAAAATCGACGCCACCATGACGATCGTTAAAAATATGCTTTATTCGGTCTTTGAAGACGAAGATGCCTACCGTGTCTTCAGCGCTTCGGAAATGATCGATACGATCAATGAGATGAATAACTCCATCGCGCTGGTTCTCGTGGGGATCGCAGGCATTTCACTGGTGGTCGGGGGCATAGGCATCATGAACATCATGCTGGTTTCGGTAACGGAACGGACCCGGGAGATCGGGATCCGGAAGTCCCTGGGAGCGAAGCGGAAAGACATCATGCGGCAGTTTATTATCGAAGCGGCGACTACGAGCTCTATCGGTGGGATCGTCGGTATCATCGTCGGGATCGCGGCGGCATACATTGCGGGAGCCCTGGTCGATATGTCCGTGGCGCCTTCCTGGAACGCTGTGCTGATCGCATTTTCGGTTTCGGTGGCTATCGGTATGATCTTCGGCTATTTTCCGGCAAATAAAGCGGCAAAGATGAACCCCATCGATGCATTGAGATATGAATAATTTGTCTATAAATGAAGGAGGAATTTCCAAATGACAAAGACTACATACGTAAAAAGCCGCGGCATATGGGCTGGAATGACCGGAAAACTGAGAACGGGGATAACCGTTCTTCTGATCGCCTCGCTTCTCCTGGCCAACGGTACGGCGGCATCCTATGCATCCAGCGACGGCGCTTCCGGCACAGATACCGCAACCATGCTGCTCGCCTCCATGGGAGTGCTGAGCGCCGACAGCAGCGGGAGCTATAATTTAGCAAAGACCGTGACCCGGGCGGAATTCGCCAAGATGATCGTCATGGCGTCCGGCTACAAGGATCTGGTCAAATCAACTTCCTATTCGTCGCCTTACAAGGACGTTCCGGCGAAGAACTGGGCGGCGCCGTATATCCGGATTGCGGTCTCCAAAGGCCTTATGACCGGCTACAGCAACGGAACCTTCCGCCCCGGCAGCGCCATCACCCTGGAACAGGCCGTCAACAGCGCCCTCTTGCTTCTGGGCTACAGTAAAAGCGACTTTACCGGCGCTTTCCCCTATGCCCAGATGAACGTTTACAGCAGCAACGGACTTTCCGAGAACATCGTGGGCGGAGTCGGAACACTGCTGACAAAGGGCGACGCAGCCAATCTGATCTATAACATGATGGGAACCACCGTAAAGGACGGCAGCAAAACCTATGCGGAAACGCTGGGGTACTCCCTAAACGACAGCGGGCAGGTGGACTATGCCGACGTCATCAGTTCAAATATGATCGGTCCGTATACTGTAAAATCCGGAAGCTGGGCCAGCGAACTGGGAATGGATACGAACAGCCTGACCATATACAAGAATGGTAGTGTCGTGACAGCTTCCGGCGTCGAAAAATACGACATCCTTTACTATTCCCAGTCCAAAGGTACCGTCTGGGTCTATGACGACAAAGTGACCGGGATCTACCAGAAGGCGTCGCCGAGCCAGAACGCCGTCACCTCGGTCACCGTATCCGGAGGAGAGTATCAGCTGGAATCCTCCGCCGCGTTCTCCGCCCTCGCTTCCACCGGCTCGCTGAAGATCGGGAGCACGGTCACCCTGCTGCTTGGAAAGAACAGCGGCGTTGCCGACGCCATCGCAGGCACGATCACCGGAGATTCCTCTGTGATCTACGTGACTGAAACGGGAACCAAGACCTATACCAACGCGAACGGCAGTCAGTATTCCTCAAATTATATTAAAGGGATCCGGCCCAACGGCACCGAAATCGAATATGCTGTCAGCCAAGATTGGGTCGAAGTCGGTGACATGGTGAAAATAAGCTTTGACAACAGCGGAAATATGAGCCTCAACACGTCGACCTCCGGCGGCAGGATCTACGGCAAAGCCGACTCGGCGCTCTATACCATTGGAACGGCCAGCATCGCAGCCAACGCAAATATCCTGGATACTAGCATGGGCAATTACTGTGTGACTTCCATGGAGCGGCTGGACGGAGTGACCATCGACAGCAGCAAGGTTCTGTATTACGAGGCCAGCGGCGGAAAAGTCACCACCCTTGTTTTGGATGACGTGACAGGTGATACGGCGAAGTACGGAATCGTTACTTCAGCGAAATCAGCCGCCTCCGGCTCTTATGAATACCTGATGGACGGCGTTTCCGGAACCCTGACCGGAGCCAAGTCGACCAACGCCCACGGCGGCCCCGCCCAATTCTACGGGGAAAGCGGCAAACTGGATAATATCAAGAGCCTGAGCGCAGCAGGGAGCACCATCAAGAGCTTCAACGGCTCTCAGGTCGTGATCGACGATGACATCGGAACTTATCCGATTTCCGCAGATGTGGATGTTTACAGCTATACCAACGGCACCTATAAACCCTCCACGCTGAGCGCGGCGCTGGCAGCCTATCAGTCGAAAAAATCGGTCTCCTTCTACTTTGATAAGGATCCCGATACCGGAGGCTGCATCCGAGTCATCGTCCACAATTAAATAATTGCGAATCACTTCTTAGTTCAATCGGTGGAATGCCGCCGCTCCGTTATTTGGGGCGCGGCTTTTCGCTTTTATTGACAGGATAATTGTGGTAAGATAAAGTTGTTTCAAGGTGATTCAAAGACCACCATTTTTGGGTATTAATAAAAAATGATAATCTAAGGGGAGGTTGCTGTTATGTATCAAGCGGAAGAGGTAATGAAGCGCTGGCTGGACCAGGAGGATCTGGACAAAACACTGAGAAAGGAACTTCTGGAAATCAAAGACCAGGAGGAGATCCATGACCGGTTTTACAGAGATCTCGAATTCGGAACCGGAGGGCTGAGGGGTATCCTGGGCGCGGGTACGAACCGGATGAACATCTATACCGTCAGAAAAGCGACTCAGGGTTTTGCGGATTACATCAACCGCCATTACGGGGAAGGCTGTAAATGCTATTCAGGCAAGAACCCGTCGGTTGCGATCGCCTATGACAGCCGGATCAATTCCGAAATCTTTGCCATGGGCGCTGCCTGTGTTCTGGCGGCCAATGGGATCAAATCCTATATATATCCCAGACTGATGCCGACTCCCGCCCTATCCTTTGCGGTGCGTCACTACGGCTGCTGCGCCGGGATCATGGTAACTGCGAGCCACAACCCTTCCAAATACAACGGATACAAGGTATACAACAGCGAAGGCTGCCAGCTGACGCTGGAGGCCGCGGACGAAGTGCTCTCGCTGATCGAAAAGCTTGACGTCTTCCGCGATGTGAAGACCATCGCGCTCAATATCGATCTTCCGCTGGAGGCAAAGGAAGCAATGGCCATGCAGTATGTCGATGAAAACGGAAGGCCGATGATCGAAAAGATCCCCATCGAAGTGGAAATGGAATATCTGGAAGCAGTGAAAAAAGAAAGCACCGGCGTGAACTGTTCCGACCTTTCCGTTGTTTATACGCCGCTCAACGGAACGGGAAACCTCCCGGTCAGAGAAATCATGGATATGATCGGAGTGAGGAAGGTCACCGGTGTGAAAGAACAGATGCTGCCTGACGGCAATTTCCCGACATGCTCCTATCCGAATCCGGAAAAGAAGGAAGCACTCGCTCTTGGCCTTGCGCTCTGCAAAAAGCTTTCTGACGAGGGCAATGCGCCGGACATCCTTTTGGCGACGGACCCCGATTGCGACAGGGTAGGCATTGCCGCAAGGCATAGGGATGCCGCGGGGCAGGAAGAATATCAGCTGATTTCAGGAAATGAAGCAGGCGTACTGCTTTTGGATTATATCTGCACCGTACGGGGGGCAGAGGGTTCCGCAAGGCCGATGCCGAAGGATCCCATCGCCATCAAGACGATCGTTACGACAAAGATGGCGGAAAAGGTAGCGAAGAACTACGGCGTGACCATGATCGACGTTCTCACCGGTTTCAAATTTATCGGCGAGCAGATCGGTTTTCTGGAAACAAAGGGTGAAGAGGGCCGATATATTTTTGGATTCGAGGAAAGCTATGGATATCTTTCCGGCGCTTATGTGCGTGACAAGGACGCAGTGAACGCTTCCATGCTCATATGCGAAATGACGGCCTACTATAAAAAGGCCGGGAAGACTTTGGTCGACCGGCTGAATGAGCTTTATGAAAAATACGGGTATTACCAAAACGACCTGATGGAATTCGCCTTTGAAGGCGCGGCGGGAATGGAAAAGATGAACGGCATCATGAGCGGTCTGCGGGCGGATCACCCGACTCAGCTTATCGACAGAAAGGTCGTGGAAATCGCGGACTACAAGCTGTCCCAGAGGAGGATCCTCGGGAATTCAAAGACCTGCGATCTCGCCGTCGGCACGAAGCCCATCAAGCTGCCCAAGTCTGACGTGCTGGAGTATGTTCTCGAAGACGGCAGCAGCATCATCGTACGTCCGTCGGGCACAGAGCCGAAGCTGAAGATCTATCTCTCGGCCAAAGGCGCAAGCCGGAAGGAATCGGAAGAGATCATCGACCGCCTGAAGGCCGAATTAAATCAGATTATTAAATAGGCGCGCTTTAGTTATTTTAGGGCGTCTGCCGGGCATATTTTCTCGAAAATCCGCTCGCTCTTCAAATTACTCATTCTAGTGAAAGGTAAATTTTCGAGCTCGGACGGTTTTCTATGAAAATATGCCGTCGCGCCGCCAGATGCGTTTTTCGCTCATTGAGATACAGTTTGCCGTGCCGTGCCGGTGTGTCCTCGCAGGAAACCGTCCGAGCAAATCCAAATTGAAAGGCGAGCGGTTTCTCAAGAGAATACACCTGGCAGGCACGAAAAGAGCTTATAAAAGGAGTAAAATATAAATGAACAAAGCATTAATAGCGATCGACAAGACCCATTCATTCAGAATATATCTCGCGATCACCACGACCATGGTAGAGGACGCGAGAAAGATCCACCAGACAAGTCCCCTGGCGACTGCAGCCCTCGGAAGAGTGCTGACCGGCGCGGGTCTTATGGGCCTGCAGCTTAAAAACGACAGGGACAAGCTGACCGTACAGTTCAAGGGCGACGGCCCGGCGGGGGAGATCCTCGTTACTGCCTACGGAAACGGAAATGTAAAGGGATACATCTCGAATCCTGACGTTGATCTGCCGCTGAAAGCCAATGGCAAGCTGGACGTGGGCGGCTCCATCGGAATTGGGATGCTCACCGTGATCAAGGATCTGGGCTTAAAGGAACCCTATGTCGGCAAGATCGATTTGGTGAACGGTGAGATCGGCGAAGACCTGACGGCGTATTTCTTTATCTCGGAGCAGCAGTCGTCTTCCGTGGCGCTGGGCGTCCGGATCAATACGGACTACACCACTGCAGGAGCGGGAGGCATGATCATCCAGATGCTGCCGGATGCAAGGCCGGAGGCGGTCGATGCACTGGAAAAACTGCTCGAAGAAATGACTCCCATCAGCACTCTGGCCTGCGAAGTGACGAAAAAGTCCGCCGGAAAAACGGAAGAAGCTGTGATCGACAGCCTGATGGAGCGGATTTTCGAGCCGCTGCCCGAGGAATTCGCTGTGGAGCGCCTGGAATACCGGGACATCGGCTGGTACTGCGACTGCTCACTGGAACGGCTGGAGCAGGTCGTCATCAGCATCGGATCCGGAGATCTGAAGGAAATCATTGAAGAAGACGAAATGGCGGAGCTGACCTGTCAGTTTTGTGAAACGAAATATCATTTTAACAAGGAGCATCTGGAAAAGCTCCTGAAGGAAAGTATGCAAAGGGAGGGGAAAACTAATGTGGAAAGAATTTAAAGATTTTGCCATGAAAGGCAATGTGATCGATCTGGCTGTCGCTGTTGTCATCGGCGGTGCGTTCGGAAAAATAGTTACTTCTCTTGTAAACGACCTGCTCATGCCGGTCATCTCCCTGCTAACGTCGGGGGTCAATTTTACTGCAATGGCGTACGTTACAGCCGGCGGTAAAGTTGTTCTCGCTTATGGGAATTTCATCCAAAGCATCGTCGATTTTCTGCTCATCGCATTCTCGATTTTCCTCGCCGTTAAACTGATCAACAAGGCGAAAAAGAAAGAGCAAACAGCGGCTCCCGCCGCACCGCCGCAGCCGTCGGAACAGCAGCTGCTGACGGAAATCCGGGATCTGCTCAAGGCGCAGCAAACGAAATAAGCAGCCTGAAGGCCGTCGAAAAAAGTACGAGACCTGCTCCGGTTTATGATATATCGCCGGCTATTTTGTGATATACTTTTATTGGAAAGCCCGTATGTCGGCACGTTACTGTCCGGCGAATCCCGCGGGCCGGAGGAAAATGAATGATAAGATTAGGTATACTATTCGGCGGACGTTCGGGCGAGCATGAGATCTCGCTGATGTCGGCTACTTCAGTGATAAAGGCCATCGATAGGGAAAAATTCGTTCCGGTGTTTATCGGGATCACAAAGGAAGGCAAATGGCTTCTGTATGAAGGGCCTGTTGATAAGATAGAGGACGGAAGCTGGCAGGAAATCGCGGAAGCGGCTCTCGTGGCCGATCCTGCAAAATACTCCATTACGGTCCTCGGTTCCGGCGGCAAATCCCTGAAAGACGTCGTCGATTTTGCCTTGCCGATCCTTCACGGACCATATGGCGAGGACGGGACCATCCAGGGCCTGTTTGAAATGGCGGATATCCCTTATGGGGGCTGCGGCGTGCTCGGATCGGCGGCTGCTATGGATAAGGCGTTGGCAAAGGAGGTCTTTGCCAAGGAAAACCTGCCCATCTGCAGGCATCTGAACCTGTTCAAGGAAGAAGTCCAGGAGCATCTCGACAGCGTCATCGACAAGGTGGAGAAGTATCTGCCTTATCCGATCTTTGTAAAGCCGGCCAACATGGGCTCCAGCGTGGGCATCAGCAAAGCGAAGAATACGGAAGAGCTGAAAGCCGCTCTAGAAGAAGCAATCAAATACGATCGCCGGCTGGTTCTGGAAGAAGGTCTTGACTGCAGGGAAATCGAAACCGGCGTCGTGGGAAATTACGACCCGAAAGCCGCCGCAGTGGGAGAGATCCTGCCGTCCGAGGAATTTTACAGCTACCGGGCGAAATATTTCGACGGCGGACAGTCAAAGATCTGCATCCCCGCCAACATTCCGGCAGAGGTTGCGGAGGAGATCCGTTCCATCGCGGTGGAGGCATATAAGCTGCTGGACTGCGCCGGCTACGCGAGAGTCGATTTCTTCCTGGAAAAGGGAACGAACAAGGTATATCTGAATGAAATCAATACCATTCCGGGATTTACAAAATTCAGCATGTTCCCGCTCCTTTGGGCCGAAGTTGGCGTTCCTTATCCCGAGCTGATCGAGCGGATCATACGGCTCGGTTTTGAACGGTACGAGAACAGACGCGGATAAACTTCAGTGCATAAAATCATTCCCTGTGGTTACATTAAAGCCAGGAGGTGAATGCAATGGATGAGAAAAATATTACGAGTGCCACCCGCAAGGGCATGAAGGATATCCCGGACGAAACAAATCGAGACTACGAGAAGGAAGACGCAGAGGATTTAAAGAAACTGGGAAGACAAGTTGAAGTTTGACCCGATATCAGTCGGTTTCTCCTATTATATATTAAATTTATCAGCTGAAAAGCGCATGGATCTATGCGCTTTTTTGTTTGCGCGCCGGGAATTATTCCGTTGCATTGAAGAATTTCTTGTGGTATGTTATACTAACCAAAAGGAGGTGGAACATGAAGGACATCATGTTGAAAATCATTGGAAAACAGGTAACATCTGACTCCGAGGAGGAGCAGCTGGAATTTGTGACCGAGGGCAAATATTATGTTAAGGATGACTCGGTTTATTTGCTGTACGACGAAAGTGAATTCTCCGGAATGGAGGGCTGTACCACCAGTCTGAAAATCACCGGCGACAATATAAAGATGAAACGGTTCGGCGAAAGTATCGGCCTCGATACGGAAATCGAATTTGAAAAAGGGAAACGGTTTAAGGGATACTATGACACACCTTTTGGTTCAGTAGAAATGGAAGTTCTAACCAACGACGTAGTGAATAAGATTGAAAAGGCGGAAGGAAAAGGCTCGCTGAACATAGATTATCATATCAGCCTCAGGGGTCTTTCCGAAGGCAGAAGTATACTTGACATAGAAATCATTTAATGAAGTCACTCAAAGGGGGAGAAAATTTGGATCCGTTTAAAACGAGAAAGATTGCTAAAGTAATCGCATTGATCATCGCCATCGCAATGATCGTCACTTCATTTTCTTTTGTATTGATGCTTCCGGGCCTGTTCGGCATGGAGGGTTCCGTGGTTTACGCGGCAGCCAAAGAGGACGACCTGGATCAGCAAATGGAGAATCTGAAACAATATATTGAGTACATCCAGGAGAATTATAAGGACAATGTCTCCTCCGGCCAGTTGATAGACGGCGCCTTTAAAGGCATAGCCGAGTCCCTCGGCGATCCTTACAGCATATACTACGGCGCTTCCGGCGAAGGTGAAAACTTTGTCGTATCCGTGACCGGCGAGTATTCCGGCATAGGACTCAGCGTGGAAAACTATAACGGCCAGTGCCGTGTCGTCGCGCCGATCCCGGGAACTCCGGCCGAGAAGTCGGGGATCAAAAGCGGAGATATCATCACGAAAATTGACGGCAAGGACATTTCTTCCAAAACTTTGGACGAGTCTGTCGCCATGATGAGGGGCGATGCGGGCACCAAGGTGTCCATTACGGTCAGCCGCAATGGACAAGTTCTGAGCTTTACCCTGACAAGGGAAGTTATAAAAAACGTCTCGGTGTATTCCAAGGTGTTGGACGACAAGATCGGCTACATTCAGATCACCAGCTTTGACAACGACTCCAACACGGAGTTCAGGAATGCTTTGGGCGAATTGAAAAAGCAGGGCATCAAGTCGCTGATCCTGGATATCAGAAACAATCCCGGCGGCCTTGTCAGCACGGCGATGGATATCGCCAACCAGCTGATGCCAAAGGGCCCGATCACCCATTTTGAACAAAAGGGCGAAATCGTGGAATCCTATTCTGCCGACGGAAAGTCGCCTCTGGGACTGCCGATGGTGCTCCTTGTCAATGAAGGAAGCGCAAGCGCTTCGGAGATCCTGGCAGGCGCGCTTCAGGACAGTAAAACCGCGACTCTTGTCGGGACAACCACCTTCGGGAAGGGCGTGGCCCAGCAGGTCACCGAATTTACCGACGGGGCGAGCATGAAACTTTCCATGTATTATTTCCTGACGCCGAACAAGAACAAGATCGATCATGTGGGGATCACGCCGGATTATACGGTCCAGAACGGCGGAAACGCTGATGAAAAGGAACTGGTGGACAAGTACGCGGGATTTGCGCCGATGAGCGAAAAGGCAAAACCGAAAGCCGGAGATACCGGCCTGAACGTCTTTGGGGCGCAGCAGCGCCTGGCGATGATCGGGTACGCTGTGAAAGCGACGGGAACCATGGATGATGCAACGGTAACGGCCGTCAAGAAGTTCCAGAAGGAAAACAAACTTTACGCGGGCGGCGTTCTGGACTACACGACCATGAACACGCTGGAAAAAGCGACTGCAAATTATATCACCGGAACCAAGGCCGGCGAGGATCCGCAGCTTTCCAAAGCAACCAGCCTGCTGAAAAAATAGGTTTTAATAATTATAATAAGTCAAATAAAACAGGAATCCCGAAGGATTCCTGTTTTCTCGTTTCTATGAGGAGCAGATTCTTACATTATTGTTGGCTGCCCGTTTCTGTAGTTTCAGTTGTTGCGGGCGTCTGAAGTGTGCCGATCTTCGCGATCGCGTCGTTTAATTTTGTTTGGGTTTCGGCGCTTATCAGAGCTTTTTGAGGATCGGTCAGGGCGTCGAAGGCAGTCTTTGCTTCGTTGACGGCATCCTTATTCTCTAAAGTAAGGTCGGCTGTATTCGGTAAAGCGCTTATTTTAGCTGTGACAGCATCCGCCGCCGCCTGATCTGCGATCTGCTGGGCTGTCAGGACTGTGAATGTGACGTCTGTGCCAAAATTATAACCGTCCTTCGCAAGATTCAGCTTGTAGGTCTGTCCTTCTTCAAGATCCGCGGTCACAGTGTATGCCGCGCCGGTGGTCGTTGTTGTGATGGCGCTCACGGTTACGTTATTATCTACGTGCGTCAAAGTTACTGCGCTCTGTGTCAGTCCGTCGACAGCCGGTGTTAAATTCAGCTGGAAGCCGCCTGTGGTGATATTCGTAACGGTTGCTGTGACTGCGACAGGCGCGTTTTTATACGCCAGCGCTTTGCTCAGAGCAACAACGGATTCGCCTCTCTCGATCAGGTTTGCGGCTTGGAATGAGCCGTTCGGATAACCGGTGAAGATCTTAGCGTCAGCGCATGCTCCGATGGAACCCTTGCTCCAGGCAGCGAGATCCGCACCGTCGGTAAACGTATTGGCCGCCGTCTCGTTTGACGTAAGCGCGTCGATTTTCGCTACGATAACTGCCGCTTCTTCACGGGTGATCGGGGCATCCGGTTTCATCGTACCGTTCGGATAGCCGTTAATGTAACCCGCGGCCTTCGCGATCGCCACTGTGTCCGCGTACCAGCTTCCGGCATTTACATCCGTGTAGTTGATTTCAGCCTTTTCCGTAAAACCGAAGGCTTTGTTCGCAATGGTCATAAACTCAGCTCTGGTGATGTCATTGTCGGGTTTGAATGTTCCATTGGGATACCCCTGAACATATCCGCTGTCCACAAAGCTCTGGATCTGTTCTTTCGCCCAGTGACCGGAAATGTCCGTCAGCGGTTCGGCTGCGAAGGCAGAGCCAAGGTTCAGAGTGAATAATATCGCGAGAATACCCAGTATAGATATAAACTTGTTCTTTTTTATAGTTGAATTCATCTAGTTACCTCCCTAAATACGTAACATGTAAACGAGTTTCTTTATGGATCAGAACCAGTTTCTTTTGGATCGGAACCACATACTCTATGATAATGAAAATCTCACATGCGTTCAATCCTCACATTATGGGAAGACAGATGCAGATTCCCATCAATGTATAAAGTAATTAGGCGATGAATACTTTACCTGTTGCAAATAAAAAAACAGACAGCCTGCGGGTGCACAAGCTGTCCGATGAATCGCGTGGTTTTCTATTAGTTAAAGTAGAGATTTGTGGTGAGATATTCCGGATCGCTGGTGACGTCGAGACCAAGTTCTCTCAAGGTCTGCTCGTCGCGGTCCGAAAGGATCGCCGTGCAGTGCGCTTTGCAGCCGCACAGCAACAGCAGCTTTTCCACTGCGACCTGCGCGGATGGATTCGTCGTTGCGGAGATCGTCAGAGCGCTTAGAATTTCTTCGACGTTCAGGCTGGATTTTTCATTATGCAGGATGTCGGTTTTCAGATGCTGGATCGTCTCCAATACTGCAGGCGACAGCAGGAAGATGTCGTCCGACAGACCACTGAGCTTCTTGATCGCGTTCAGGATCGCCGCAGCCGCAGCTACCATTCTCCTTGAGCTCCTTCCTGTTACGAAGGAACCGTCCGGCATTTGGATGGCCATGACGACTACGTTCTCATATTTCTTGTCCAGACTTCTCTTGTATTCAGCATAATCCCTTGCCGGTCCCACAACAGCGCGATCTTCGGCCTTCAGCTTTAGGTCGTCCATTAAGAGCTTGGAGCGCAGCACGGAATCCTCGCTGATCTTTCCTTTTTTATAATCACACTGAGCGATGAAGTATCTCCGGATGATTTCCTGTTCAGCTGCCTTTCTCACGATTTCATCATTGAAAATGGAGAAGCCTGCACGGTTTACGCCCATGTCCGTCGGGGATTTGTAATCGGCTTCTTCGCCGGTGATCTTTTCGATGATTCTTTTAATGACAGGGAAAACTTCCAGGTCTCTGTTGTAGTTGACCGTCGTCTGGCCGTAGGCTTCAAGATGAAAGCTGTCGATCATATTAACGTCTTTCAGGTCCGCGGTAGCCGCTTCATAAGCAACGTTGACCGGGTGTTTCAACGGGAGATTCCAGATCGGGAAAGTTTCAAACTTGGCGTAACGAACTTTTCTGCCGCGTCGATAGTCATGATACAGCTGGCTCAGGCAAGTCGCGAGCTTTCCGCTGCCGCCGCCCGGCCCGGTAACAACGACCAGAGGCTTGGTCACTTCGATGTACGGATTTGCGCCGTAGCCTTCGTCACTGACGATGGTATCGACGTCGGTCGGATACCCCTTTGTGAAATGATGCTTGTACGTCTTGATTCCGCGACGGTTCAATTTATTGATAAACATGTTGACAGCGGGCTGGTCCTCATATCTGGTGATGACCACGCTGTTGATGGATAAGTCATAATTTCTAAATGTATCGATCAGTCTCAATACTTCGAGGTCGTAGGTGATTCCAAAATCCTGACGGGTCTTGTTTGTGGTGATGTCTCCGGCGAAGATGCATATGATGATTTCCGCCTGATCCTTCATTTTTTGCAGAAGCTTGATTTTCGCGTTTTCATCAAAGCCCGGAAGAACTCTCATGGCATGCTTGTCGTGAACCAGCTTGCCGCCAAATTCGAGATAAAGTCTTTCACTGTTTTTGTCATTGATACGCTCCAGGATGTACTTGGACTGTTCCTCGATATACTTGTTTGCATCAAAGCCTATTTCCATTTTTCTACCACCTCTTTCTCCTATAATCTTGAAATTTTGCTTTGTATTTTTACAACTGTTAGTTTAAAAAACAACATTGTGAATTATACCAGAAATATAAGAAACGCACAACCGGAAAACAGAAAAATCCCCCGAAATCAATATCTTTTCAGGGGACTTTAAAATGTAACTTATTTCCATTTTACGAGGCTTGATGACACCTAATATTTGTCGGATTCTCCGAAGTTCAGGGCCAATGTGGAAGGCGCCTGGAACGAAGTGTTTTTCAGCTTGAATTTTCCTACCATTTCTTTCAGCAGCTCAGCCTGGCCGGATAATTCTTCGCTTGCGGCAGCGCTTTCTTCCGCGGTGGCGGAGTTGTTCTGGACGACCTTTGAGACCTGCTCGATGCCCTTGTTGATCATGGTAATTCCAGAGGCCTGCTCATTGGAAGCCGCCGCGATATTGCCGACAAGGCTTGCTGCTTTTTCGATACTGTCCACGATCTCATTCAGAGCAGACGCCGTTTCATTTGCGATTTGCGTACCGCGTTGAACCTTGCTGATGGAGCCTTCAATAAGGTCGGTGGTATTTTTAGCGGCGTCCGCGCTTCGAGCGGCCAGGTTTCTTACTTCTTCCGCCACGACGGCAAAGCCCTTTCCGTGCTGTCCCGCTCTGGCCGCTTCCACGGCTGCGTTCAATGCCAGGATATTGGTCTGGAACGCGATGTCGTCGATCACTTTAATGATTTTTGAGATATTTTCCGATGAAACGCTGATATCCGCCATCGAGTTCAGCATTTCCTTCATATGACCGTTTCCTCTGACGGCATGATCTCTGGCGGATGAGGCCAGATCACTCGCTTGGTTCGCGTCTATCGCGTTCTGTTTCGTCTGGGATGCTATTTCAGTAATGGAGGACGTCAGTTCTTCGATGGAACCGGCTTGCTCGGTGGAGCCCTGGGACAGCGCCTGACTTCCGTCGGACACCTGCCTGGAACCTGCGGCTACCTGGTCGGCAGACTCATTGATATCGCCCATCACTTTGCCCAGGGAATCAAGGATGATGTTCAGCGAATCGGATATCCCGATGAAATCGCCCTGGTACTCTCTCACGTGCTCCAATGCCAGATTTCCGCCAGCGATGCTACTGAGCATTTCAGAAATTTCGGTGACGATCTCGTTTAAACGGTGGGCGATCTCATTTGTTGACCGCGCCAGTTCCGCAAAGGCGCCTTTGTACGTTCCTTCGGTGGAAACGTTCAGATTGCCCGCAGAAATTTGATCCATTACGTTATTGACGTCTTTCAGAGGCTTTGCCATTTCCTCGAGGATGTTGTTCATTCCTCCTACAAGGTCTTTCCATGTGCCGCTGAACTGAGAGGAATCCTCTCTGACGTCCAGATCCCCTTCAATTGCGGCCGTAGTAAGCCGTCCGGTTACGGCCAGCAGCGAGTTGACATTTTCCATCAGCTGGATCGTTACAGGGATCAAGGTGTCGTTCTCGCATTGAGCCCCGAGGTTAAGCAAATAATTAAGATCCTCGTCATAATCACCGATCGCGACGCGATGGGTCGTACCGATGATCTGATTGATTCTCACGATCAAAATATTGATATCATTTGCCATATCGGCGTAGATCCCCTGATATGTGCCTTCCACCTTATGCGTGTAATCGTTGACGCTGGTCAATGCGAGTATGTTCCGGCACTCGACCAGCCCGCCGAGCCCGTCGATGCAGTTATTGATGCTATCTTTGATATCGTTGAAATCCCCTTTGTATGTATCCGTGATCTTTTCCGGGATTTCCCCCTTGCCGATGGCGCTTAAATAACCGGCAGTCATGTTGATCGGGGCGATGATATGATCCAGCGCGCTGCTCATGCCGCCGATGACCTTCGCGTATCCGCCCTTGAGCCTGCTAAGATCCGGGCGATAAAAGAAGTCGCCGTCTTCGGCTGCTTCCGACAATTTTGCCGCCTCATCAAGCATTATGTATAGAGATCTGTTGATACTCTTCAGGTTTTCGATCAGCTCGCCGTACCGTCCGTCGAACTCATACCTTAAATCTTCAAGCTCCTCGCCGTTTGCCATCTTTGCCGTATATTCCAGGGCAAGTCTCAGCGGTTCCTCCGATTCCTCTCGGATCTGAGCTGATTCTTCGGCCAGAGCGTTCAGGCGGGACAGGATGGAAGTGAAAGCCTTGCCGAGCTTGTCCCTGTCGCACACCGGGACCACACTGAAAGAAAAATCCCCGGATGCGATCCGTTCCGCGATTTCGGAGCGGGACTTCATATATCGGATTATTTTTCCGAAACATTCCATGCAATCCGAAGATTCATTTCCCGCCGTATCGATATCGATTTCAACTTCGCCCTGGGCAAGCTGATCGGCCATTTGAACGAATTTGGCCATATTGTCGTTGACTGTCTTTTTGACCAGCATCGCCGATGCGGCGCCAATCAATCCAACTGCGACGGCGAGAATCACCATCATATTTCTTGGCCCGGCAAGATCATCGGAATTCAACTTAACTGCGGCAATTCCAAGAATCAGGAATATCAGAGCCGTTACCACTTTTACGATCAATGCTGTTTTTCTTGCTAAATTCGTATTCAATACAAATACCCTCCCTTGCAGCGATTCACTATTATTAAATTAGGCTTTCTGGTATCCAGTATATTCCTGGAAATGAATTACTGCAATACTTTTTTTAAGTAAAATTCAACGGCAAAACGTTATATTTTCAACATATACAAGTAATTGCAACGAATTGGTTCGATGAAATGACTCGGTAATTTTAAAATCCAAAGTCAGGACTTGACAAATATCAAGCGGTTGTATAAAATGGAAAATAATAACAGTAGATTATATAAGGTGCAGGAGCGTGCACTTTGACAAACGAATAGATGACGGTCCCCAAAGGGCTGTAAATGAAATAAAGAGGGCTGAATCATACGATTTAAGTATAGTTTATGTTTGTAAAAAAAGGAGCAGGGGATATGAAAAAAATATTTGCTTTCGCAATTACGTTCATGATGATCTTGACTTCGACTTCAACGGCATCCGGCGCGGATTACACGGATGTGAAACAAGGCAACTGGGCTTTCAACGCCGTGAACGCCATGTCGGAAAAGGCCATCGTCAAAGGGTACCCGGACGGCAGTTTCAAACCGGGCAACACCGTCACATACGGAGAATTTATCAAAATGGCATTGGTAGCCGGCACCGGCCAGGACGCCGGAAACGCGGCTTCCGGCCATTGGTCAACGAATTATTATAATAAAGCGTTGGAACTGAAATACTTTACCGAGGCTGACATCAGTAAATCGCAATTAGGCGATCGGATCGCCAGAGGTGATATGGCGCTGATCATCAGTTCCATCCTGGGCGATTTGAAAATTGAGAACTACGACGAGATCCAGAAGGGGATCACGGATGTAACGTACGAAACCAGGCACGAATACGATATCACAAAATCCTATGCCGCCGGAATCCTGACCGGCTATACCGACAGCACCTTCCGACCCGACAAAACCCTGTCCCGAGCGGAGTCCGCAACAGTGATTTACCGTTTGGTGGATGAGAGTAAGAGGGAGATACCGGGAGTGAATGAGGAAAAAACTACGAATAGCGCCATCACCTACCCGACCAGCGGACTACTGGATATGTCAGAGCTGACGCCGGATAAAACTATCGCAGTAAGTGTGCATTTTACGGATACATATGAGTTATATACCGATGCGAGTGTGTGGGATATGAAGCTGTATAAAGCCTGGGATGGTTCATTAGGTGCGTTTGACCATACTTTACGTGGTCATATATATCTAATTAAGGATGGAGAAATATTTGAATACTGTGATACAACTCCGAAGTATGACAGTAATGGTAATTATCTTGGCTTTCAAAGAACAGCATTTCATTTCGATATTAGTAAAGCAGATTATATTTTAGCAGTACCGACGGCGGCAGAAACTGATAATCGGATTATTAAAGCGGTAGTAAATCCATTTAAACAGTAGAGCATTTAATTAATAGATTGAAAGGAGAAGACAGATGCTAATCTCCAGCAACCAAATAAAAAGAAAAGGAATCGTATTTCTTCTAATCTCAGCCCTGTTAACAACAGGGTTTTTTTCATGCCAGAATCTGGCCTATGCCGGTGATGTGATTTTGTCGGATGAGATCTATTATCATCTCGACATGGGAGTGCAAATAGCATATAACGAAGGATGCGCCTGGGGCCACGAGCATATTTACAACAGCCCAACGCCGATTCAGGTCAATACCTCCATAAAATTTAATGATGAAGTGCAAGTCCTCGATACTTATCCGTTAAATAGTGTGAAGGGAAACAGTTATGATTTTAATGGTGATACGAGCAGTCATAATATACCTGATATGTTGGGTGAACCTTCCTGGGCTTATAATGAGTTCTATTCAAACAAAGTGTCAACATCAATGACAGAAGGCAATTGTAGCAGCATTGATAAGATTATAAATTTCGATTATAAAGCTAATCTTAAAACAACAAAAACGTTAGAGGTAGTAGAATATGGCATTCTCGGCAACGACCAAGAAATCTACCAACTCTTCGGCGGCAAGGGCGCTCTTGAGCGAGACCAGCCGGAAATTGCGGAGGCTATCGCAACTGCCCTTGATGCTGGGCGCAACGGCACGGCAGGTACAAACAAGCTATATCTGATTTTCTGCCCCAATGTCATCGCATACAAGAAATATGTTACCGTCGGCGATCTGGAGGCAAAACTGGATCTCCCGGCATCCGCGAAGCAAGGTGAGATCTATACCGCTTCCGACAAGTCTGTCGTCGACAGCAGCCTGACGGTGAAAGAAGCCATTTTGGAAAGGCGGAGCGACGCCGGAGACTGGGAAGAAATAGCCATGTGGACCGGCCCGGGCATCCCCGGGAAAAACACTGGCGGCAGTGCCGATGAATCCTGCGAAAAGATCGGCTCTGTCACCTACCGGCTGACCGCGGAGGCGACGAACGGGCAGACGGATGCAGATACAAAAACGATCCAGATAACGGACGGAAGGGAGATCGACGGCAAAGCGATCCTCGAGCTTCCCGAATACACCTACGAGGGCCATCCTGCACTTGCTGAAGACCATTCTACTTTCTCGGTGGACGGCGTTAATTATTCCGCCCGCAGAGCATATGAAGAAGGAGTCGCGGAGAACGATTTTTACCCGCTGCCTTCCTCGGCGGGCAGCGCGGCAAGGGAATCCCTGACAACGGCAAATGTCACGTTCCCCAAAAGAGGGAATTATAATGTCAAACTTCAGGTCGATACTGCCGGCGGCAATACGCTGACGGATATCAAGCCAATCACCGTCCGCAAGACGCCGTATATCCTGGACAGTCTGGGCGGCTTTCAGAAAGAAAACCGGAAGCAGGTCCTGGACGTCTCCGTTGCCACATACCCCGGCAAACCTATCGTTGATTATTCAATCAACCTGAAGGATCTGGAAACGGGACAGGAAGTCACCCTTACAAAAAATAAGCCGCAGCAGAACAATGTGACTATTAAGACAAGAACGGTCACAGCCGCCGGCGACGCCTATTGGACAAACTACGAGCTGCAATTTCTAACAAAAAATACGACCGAACTGCTGTATCAATACACCGTCTACATGAAGGACAGCAAGGGGGACACGGACACGGTCCAGAAGACATTCACGGTAAAGCCTGACCTCCCGCCCGACCCGGCGATCGTCATGCAGGACTCATTTATTCGAAACAAGGGAACGAACTTCGCGGAAATCATTACGGAGGATGCAAGCACCACCGACGGGGATCAGCTCCAGCGGACCTGGAGCGTCGAAGCTATAAATATCAGAACCATGGCCGGATATAAAGACCTTTCCTTCGGTACCGGGCAGAAAGTGCAGTTTAACAAAACCGGAGTAGGCAAAGCAGACGTCCGGCTGGACCTGAAAGATGTCTGGATCGAACCGACTTTGGAGGAATACGTGACCGACGCGGATCATAAGACCGCGGCAGAAACAAAAACAACCGACGTCATCAATATCGCCCCGACGGTCAGATTGGAACCGAAAAACACAAAGGAAACGGACATCGTAATCGTTACCGACAAAAAGAATAAGACCCAGATCGGAGCAAGCATCAATACCTTGAAAGCCGCATTGATCGAAAAAGGCTTTGATCCTCATATCAGCCTTGCGGTTGCGCCGGATGCGGATCCCGGCCCCTATCGAAGGGTGGCGACATGGACATGGGGCACGACGGTAAACTGTTGGATCTGCCAGCAAAATTCCGGCATGATGGATTCGGATCACGTCTACCGCATCACTTCGCCGGGAAAGTATGTTGACGGATATCAGGAACGATGTGTTACAAACCGGCCCCACGTTCTGGAAGCGCTGACGGCGGGGACCACGGCCGATTCGGGCCGTATCGCTTGGAGTTACCCGGTCAATGAATCCGGAAGCTTCTCTTTCTACCTGGATAACAAAGAAAAGTATGTATATATCTCCTGTTCTGATATCAATAAAACAACAATCCTGAACAGAGATAACGGCGCATATTTGACAACGCTCAATATGGCGATCCCCGGAGCTCCGTTCATCAATGACGATGCTCAGAACCTGTATTTTGTGGGCGTTTCGTCAATAACAAAGTATGATACATCTTCGGGAACATATTCTACTGTGATGAATCGCGGCGGCTCTCTCGCACAAATGCTGGACGGGGAAATAATCTTCGTTGGTAAAAAAGAACCGCCCGTGAAACAAAACAAGAACGGCATTGGCTTTTACATCGGGAAATTTGATATGAATACAGAGACGGTAAAAGAATTCGCGATTCCTGAGCTGCCGAATACAAGCGGCTTGGTTGCCCCGATGGATATTGACAGCAAAGGAAAAGTGCTGTTAAAACAAGGAGCCAATTTATGGGTCGCGGATACTCTGAAGCAAACAGTTAAAACGACCAACGGAGCGGGAAGCGGCGATCATATGAATTCAACAGTATTCGTTAAGAACGAGAAGGGAGAAGGCTGTTATGTCGCTCACGCATACAACAATACGGATTATAAGCAAAGATCTTATTTTTACTTCACTCTGTATGATTTCAGCGGAGCGTCATTGTCCGGCGTCAGCGGGCTTTCCGATGATTTTTACGGTGCGAACTGGAATGGACTATCCTATGCAAAGCTTCACAGCAAGGAAAACAAGATCTATATCATGCAAGGAAGTGATTTCGAAGGCTTGACCGGATACAATAAAGATGCGGGCTTTATGTTTACCATCGATGTTCCTTCAATGGGCATCAATCCCTACCGAAATAACTGGGGATGGGATATTGCCGATGAAAGAGGATCATACAGCGGCTCGCTGATGGGCACCTTCTATGCCCTTGATCGCTGGATCAATATGGAGGACAGGATCAATCTTTTCCGAAACGCGATCACCGAGCAGGACGCGAAGACATTAGCCCTGCGGCAGAACGCGAAATCGGGAAATAACGATTCAGAAAAATACGTCATAGTTGCCGGGGATGCTGCAGCGGCACAAATATTAAATATCCAGGATTTTAGTAATGAGATCATTTTACGCGGCGCACGAAGCTTGTTTTATGACGTCAAGGATACGATCGGAACAATCGCAGAACAGATCGAGGATCTGGGCGACAGTCTGAAAAGCTTCCTGCTGCTGGAAGGTGACGGAATTCAAAACGCAGTATCCGTAGCACATGAAATACAACTGCTGCCGAATACGGAATACGAATATCAATACGACGTGGCTACGACCGGAAAGGCCATCGACCTGTTTGGGGTGGAAAATCCAAACAGTCAAGGGCTCAATAACGACGGAAAATATTTTGAAAAAACAGCGGCGCTTATTGATTTTAATTCGGGACTGGCCGAGCCGTTCTTCACAATGTCCGGCGGATGGACCGACACGACAAGCAATACGAAATTTGTCGGGTATGGCGTTTACAATGATGTATACGGCGACGCCGCTTTTCAAACGACTTTCAACATGGAAAAGGACGGATATGTTTCTTTTGATCTATATCTGACTTATTCCGGAGATAAAACATGCACAAACTGGCTGTATTATACGGTAGATGGTAAATCAGTTGGATTGGATGCCGTTGGAAGATATAACGTATATTCAGGCGTTCCGAGAATTATTTATCTGACAAGCGGGACTCATACCATTTACTTTTACCACAAGTCCGAAGCTGTTTTCGGCAATTCTGCTTCAATAAACAATTTAAAAGCGGTTTATTATGAGGATACAGCTGATGGCTTTACTCCTGCAACAATTTCCGGTTCAAAAAATGGTGAAATGCGGACTGTTTCAAATTCTTTCCGTGTGGGAGGACAGGAAGGGATGGAAATTGTGAGAGATATCAGCAAAACCATGACTACGAAATCAGGAATCGAGTACAGCAAATACATTTCAAGCAGCTCGTGGTATGAACGGGAACTCTGGGACTCGGTAAGAAGAACATATTACTGGGAAAGTTACAATAGCGGCCCGTTCAGCTTTAACGAATCAACCGGCGTTTATTCCATTGAGGGAGGATATGAAAGAGCCTATCCATCTTTTAGCATCACCGCGCCGCCGGATAAGTTTCTGATCTACAGCTATAATATGTCCTTTTCCGGTGGTAGAAACAACCAGGATACCAGTGGGCAAGGCGAAAGGCTTTATCCGGGCACAGAAGTCAGGATCCTTAGACCGGGGCAATCGCAGACGCTGTCAGCAAATTTATATTACTACAATAAAGGCGCTTATGAAAACAGAGCGGCTAAAATGTATGTCTATAATATAAAGATCGCTGAATTTGACGCGGCTGATTTCGGAGGCGCCACAGTCATGCAAACGATAGGAAAACATATTGACGGCAAATCCATCAATGCTCCGGGAGCTTTCGGAGAAAGTCCTCTGTTGTTTACGCTGGATGAAACATCGGGAAGTGTTAGGGTAAGGCAATTGAAAGACCTTCCTGATTCTGTAGCAACACTCAACAACGGGATCCGCTTATCGACCTCGGAAAGCAGCGGGCGGATCTCCGCGCTAGTCTCAAATTTCAGTTTGTATCAGAAGATCGGAGGGATAAAGCAGCTTATTTTTTCCCAGGATTTCAACAGTCAGAACGCTCTTGATCTGACGGGATGGCATTTATCGGCGTCAGGCGACGGAAAAGCAGAAATCGTATCGGTAAAACCGCCGGTCAAGGAAGAGGACGCGCCGTTGGTTTACAAAAAAGGACAATTGGTGGCATACAACATCTTTTATGACGACTATGAAAATGACCTGAGTCAAAAGCAATTCTGGAGATACACCCATACACCGTACAACGACGGACCGCACCCACAGGCCGCATTTATACTGGATGAAGACGGAAATGTCACGAGCGGCCCGGGGATCATCCTGGCCCAATCGATCCCGCGCTTTTACGTTGACGGAAAATATACGGTGGAACACTGGCAGCTGGACAACACCAACCGAACCGGCGACACATCGGGGGAAGTAGATTACAGCAAGTACGACAAGCTTTCCAATATTGAAACAATAACCTTCTATATCGAAGGCGGTGCGACCGCCCCCTGGATCACATCGATCAAAACGATCCCCGGTACGGTGAAGGAAGGCGGAAGCTACCGGCTGCAGATCGGTGTGGACGATGCGGAAAAGGATGAACTAAGGCTGACCACCGAACTGTATAAGGATAAAAAGCTGATCTACACCCACCGACAGACGGGAATCATCGCTGATTCGAAAGAAAACTACCCGCTGACAACGACCGGGAATCCGCCGCTTGCCGCTGCCGGGAAGTATGAGGCGGTATGCACGGTAAGAGATCAGTCGGGCGCCGGCATCGGAACGTATAAGTTTACAGTGGTGTCAGAAGGGAGGATCACAGGAGCAGTCGACCATACGCCGCAATGGGATGAAAACAGGAAGAAGTACAACCTGAAGAGGTTCTCCGATGAAATAAATCGTGAATCGGTATTTGGCGATTACAAAGCGATTCCAATGCCGAGACAAAGAGGCGCCAATGTTTTCTGGTCCGGTGAAAAATTCATGCTCAATGCGGAAACAGAAGGAAATCCGACCCGCGTCAGCGTCCGGATCAAGGATAAGGATCCGTCGGGCGGCTTTCGGGATACGGGGTATCTGGCCCAGCTTTCCCGGGCGGGGATCGGCAGCGGGGGAGCAGAGCATTGGCAGGGCAGCCTGTGGGATAAGACGATGATCAACAAATGGGGCAGAAAAGAACCGGAAGAGCTGCTCTTTGAGTTCACGGCATATTACGAAGGCGGGACCGTAAGGGCCAGCCAGGTCCGGGTCATCCTCGACAGCGACCGCGATTACTGGCAGCTGCACCGACTATGGTAGTAAGTGATATCCGTGCGGGCTGTGGTAGTATGTGATATCCGTGCAGGATAATGGCAGTAATTTACATCCGCCCTTTCCTGTTTGCCGAAGGTATGGTAGAATAGACCTCAAGGTAAGATTGGTTTGAACGGAGGAAATATACTATGCCAGAGAAAAATCAATATCGGGAGTACAAGACGGACGACCTGATCATATATTGGAATGCCGCCCAATGTTCCCACTCGGGGAAATGCTGGGCTTTGCTTCCGGAGGTCTTCAGCCCGGACAAGCGTCCATGGGTCTGCCCAAACGGCTCCGAACCACTGAAGATCATAAAAACCATCGACAAGTGCCCCACCGGCGCGCTGAGGTATCAGCTAACAGAGTGCTCGAAAATCGATCCCAAACAGGCGCAAGGCCCCGGCTGGATCGGCTACAAGGCTGAGCCCGCGGCGGTGCAGATCCGCATGGTAAAGGATGGTCCGCTGGTTGTGAAAGGTCCGGTCCACATCATGGATACCGATGGAAAATCCATTCAGGAATGCGACAGCATGGTACTCTGCCGCTGCGGAAAAACGAAAAACCCGCCGTTCTGCGACGGATCGCATAGAAAATGAGATCAAATGAAAAATGGGGCAGATGAGTGATCATCTGCCCTTTTTGTATCACTACAGGTATTAGTTAACTAAGTTTCTTGAATCACTAAAAGTTTTGGCTGCATTTTTCAGTGCAGTCACCGCATCGTTGACCTCGGTCTGGGTTGCGCTGGCTTTACCCTGGATACCCTTTGCAGCGGATATGGCGCCTTTAAATGCATTCATAACCTCAGTGGTCACCCAGTATTGACCGGGAGTAAGTCCATCGCCGCTTGCCCTTTCTTCTGCAGTGGACTGCAGGCTTTCGGCACTGCTTATTTCAGAATCCAAACTGCTTTTATCAACGGGTACCATCTTCCCTTTGGATTTTTGGGTGTTGAACGTTGATACCGCTGTGTCCAGAGTTGAAGCAGCAGCGGTTACATCTGCGGCAGTCGACACCGTACTCTTGGCATTTGTAGCTGTCGTAATCGCATTGTTCAGAACCGTCATCTGATCCGAAGTCACCCATTCTTTATTTGTCTCTATGTCAGTACCATCGGCGCTGGTCAGGATCCCGCTTTTGGCGGAATTCGCACTGCTTATGGCGTTATCGATGGCTGTAGTGTCAGGCTTGATCTTCAGGCCCGCTTTTTTTACTAATTTGAAGGCATCTGTCGCATTATCAAGTGTTGTGGCGGCAGTAACGGCGGCTGCTGCTGACGCAACCGTCGATTTGGCTGTTGTAGCCGTATTGATCGCGGTATTCAGAGCATTCATTTGCGCCGTAGTTACCCAATAACCGGTTGTGTATACGTCAGTGCCGTTTAAGTCGCTTGCCACAACCCCGGATTTCGCTGCGTTTGCCCGACTGATCGCCGCATCGATGGCCGACACGTCCACGCTGCCCGCGGCGGTAAAGGTGGAGCTTGCTAAAGCGGCATATTTGCCCGAGAGGTTTTTGAAGTAATCGCCGGTGACGGTTACCGTATAGCTATGCCCGGCGATCAGACCTCCCGTGGGGGTAAGAGTAAAGACCGTACTGCTTGAGCCGTCGGAAACGGATGAGCTGTATGATGAATTGCTTCCGGCGGTATTGTCTTTGAGTGTCACCTTGGATGTCACAATGGAACTGACCGGTACGGCGCCCGATGTGCCGAATACTCTTTGAGAAAACGTTACCGTTATGCCGGAATTGGTGGCAATATTCGATGTTCCGTTGGCAGGACTAAAGCTGATGGTTGGTACCGTTTCACCCCCGACCGTCCAGGTGACGGACTGGCCGGATATAGCTTTGTCGCCGGAATCGACCCGGAACACTTTGCTGCCAAAACTAAGATAATACTTCTGATCGAGTGTCAGATTGTTGTTTGGAGTGATCGTGATCACCTTTTTCGAAGAGTTGATAGAAGCAGTAAATCCGACAGGGTCTCCACTCGAGTTGGTCAGCTTGAAATCGATGTTGTTCTTCAGATATGTTGACGTGATGCTGTCCCCGGTATACGTTTCAATGGCGTTGTCGAAGGTTATGGTGGGAGTTACGGTTTTGCTCACTCCCGTTGCGCCGTTTGACGGGCTGAACGTGACGCCGTCAACAGAACCCGATCCCGCGGTAAAGTAGATCGACTGCGCATCATTGCCATCCCCGTTCTCGTCCTTGAAAGCGTTGCTATCGATGTTCACATAGTATTTCACGTCGACGGTGAGGCTTTTATCCGGTGTGATGGTGATCACTTTTTTTGATGAATTAATGGATGCTGAAAAGGTGACTTCTGTTCCGGACTTGGTGTCTTTTCTCAGATCGATCAGGCTTTCGAGATCAGCGCTTGTGATCTCTTTTCCGTTATATTTTGTCATGGCCTGGGAGAAGGTGATCGTGATTTTCTTGTTCACGGCCACGTTTTTATCTCCGTTGGCAGGATCAAAGGTCACGCTCAGCGCGGGATCCGTCTCAACCGGCTTTGTTGAAACGCCGGATCCGATGTTTATATCATCGGGCTTCTCTTCATAGGTAATATCGTTTGCATTGGCGTTCATGGTACGGATCGTTCCAGTTCCGTGGAATGCCACTGCGCTGTTGACATTTGCCGTTGTGACGGTTCCAGAGCTGTCGATCGTAATATCGGAATTTCTGGCGGAGGAACCCACGTCAAGTGTCGTGATCGTTCCGGATTCCAGCTTTAAATCAGAACTTGATCCGGTCAGGTTGATCCAGGGGAAACTGCCGGCCAGGGTAAGATCCGAAGAACCGCCGGCATTGACTCTGGAAAAACCGGATCCCGAATCTCCTCCGGACAGACCTGAAGTCTCAAGCCGGGCTGTATTGGAAACATTGGTATTCAGAATATTGGTTTCGCCTTTTGCAACGACCCGGACCGATGATCCGCTTTTAGCTACGCCGCAGTCGGCAACCCTGGAATTGCTTATCACGATGCTGTTGCTGCCGCCGCCCTGAATTGACAGATCGCCCATCACGACGCAGTTGCTTATTTCAGCGCTGTTGTCTCCCAGGTCTTTATGTATGATCACGCCGTTGGAGTAGATCTTCCCGGAAAGCGTTGTTCCGTTTGACTTTACCGATGGAGCGTCAGTTACGATGGTTTCCTTGTCCATGATGTCGCAGATGATTTTCGCGGTTTGCGCTCTGGTCAGCTTGTCCTTCGGGTGCAGTCTGCCGTCGGTATAGGCTCCGATATATCCCTTGCCGTTAGATTTCTGCATGCCGGCCTGCGCCCAACTCGAAATGGAACTGTAGTCTCCGAATGCCGCAAGGTTGCCGCCGGCTCCGTAACTGGGAACGATACGGGAGATCATGACAGCGGCTTCTTCTCTGGTGATGGGACTGTTGGGCTTGAAGGAATTATCGCTGTAGCCGGAAACATAGGCCGCGGCTACCGCTTTGGATATGTCTGAATAGTACCATTCGGAAGACGGTACGTCATTGAAGGAAATGGAAGCGGATCCGGCGTTGCTGAGGGCTTTGTTCACCATGGACGCGAATTCGGCCCGCGTCACCGGCTTGTCCGGTTTGAAGGTACCGTCGGTATAGCCTTTTACAACTCCTTTGCTTATGGCAGAATTGATATAGTCCTTCGCCCAGTGCCCTGAGATGTCGGAAAACCCTGCGGCATAGGACTGAACCGGCGCAAATGTTGTCGGCGTCAGCAACGCCAAGGCAATCACGCATGCCATAGCCCTGCGTAAAATACTTTTGTGATTCATTAATTTCTCCTCCGTTTAATAGGTATTGTTAATACACACTTTATTACAAATATTACCACAATCAACGGTAGATTAGACGATTGAATTCTCAAAAGGTTCCAGAATTTTAATACAAAAAAGGACAGATTTCTCTGTCCTTCGACATTGTGCGTCCGTAAAGGCGTACAATGATTTGTTGATTTGATGTCTCTTTAATGCGAGATCTTCCTGCTACTCCTCCCGCGAGATTGTAATCATATAGATCTTTTCTGTCCGGTTTGACGTTACCTTGACCTGTATAATTTGATTGCCCGGATTCAGCGGGACAGTAGCGGTACAGGTCCCCGTACCGGTGGCGCCGGTGCCGGTTCCGATGACGATCGTTGCATTCGGATCCTGCGTGGTGACCGATATGGATGCCGACGTTGCTGTATCTAATACTGTTGAAGCAAGAGGCTCATATATCGGACGCAAATTCCTTGCGTCAATTCGGAGTGCGCTGAGGGTCGTATTCCCGGCTACTTCAACATCCACCCGATAGGTCGAACTCGTCAGCCCGCTGGCTGCTGCTACGACGGTGATCGGTGTTATGGCGCTTCCCGTCACCGGAATATTCAAAGCAGGCGGTGTTATTGTTCCGTTGACTGTGATCGAGGTGCCGCTGGCAGCCGTTGCCGTAACGTCTACCCCCGTCGTCCCATAAGGAACTTTGACGCTGTAGTTACTCGTGTTGGCGCTGAAGCCGGTCAGCATGTTGCTGCCTCCGGCAGGAGCGAGGGTCAAATTCGTTATTGTGGCGTATGTTACCACCGGCGCTGGGGTTGCGGTGGTCCAGGTTGAAGAAGAACCGGTGATCACTTTTCCGCCGGACTTAGTCTGCAGTTTATTCGCGACAACGGCTACCGTATATTTCTGTCCGGGAGCAAGGGCTCCGGTCGGCTTGATCGTGATCTTGTCCCTGGAGCTGATTGTTCCGGTAAATGCCACCGCGGCCCCGCTGGTTCCGTCTCCAGATCTGAATGTGATACACGACTGCAGGTAGGCGTCGGTTACTTCCGCGCCGCTGCCGTAGACGACAACATCCTCATCGAACCGGACCGTGATGGAAGCGCCGGAAATCGCTACTCCTGTATCCCTATCATCCGGATCGAAGGAAGCCATTGAATTGGAGCTTTCCGTACCGGTTGTGAAATAGATGTAATCATCATCATTTTTTGATCCGTTGGCATTCATGATGGTTTCGTCCGCAAGGACCACGTAATATCTTGTATTGGGACTCAGCTCCGCTTTCGGAGTCAGCGTCACAACTTTTTTTGCAGCATTGATCGTACCGTTGCAATCAAAAGTGATCCCGCCCTTGGAAGCGGTATGCAGCGTAACGAAATTCTTTATATTCGAGGCTGAGATCTGTACGCCCGTCGCCAGTTTTACAGATGTATTGAAAGTCAACGTTATTTTCGCGTCCAGATCGACGTCATCGTCCTTGTTGTCGGGATCGAATTCCACATCGAGGTCGGAATCGGTGTCGGCCTCGCCCAGAGCTCTGTCGTAATCCACTCCGACTGTCATCTTTTTCGGTTTCGTTTCATAGGTCACATCGTCCGCATTGACGCTCATATGCTGGATGGTCCCGGTACCGTGGAAATAGGATTCCGTATTGACCGCTGCCTCTGCGACCTGCGCCTTGCCCGTCAGGGTGATGTCAGAATATCTGCCGCCCTTCAAAACGTTCAACGTCGTTATTTTCCCGGACTCCAAGGTTAACGCTGAGGAATTTCCATCGACGTTTACCACCGGGAAGTTGCCTTTCAAGTTAACTTCGGCTGATTTATTCACCGTCACTTCCAGTATTCCGGTGCCGTCCTTGCCGGAAGTCTGCAGGATACAGGATTTCGAAGCGGATACGGTTGGAATGACCGTGGTCCCCTTGGTGACGACCCGCACGGGGGCGTCGTCTTTGCGCACGATCATATTCGCAACGCGGGAGTTGTTGACGGTGACGCTCTTGGAACCGCCGCCCTCGACGTTGAGGGCGCCCAGGATGACACAGTTGTCGATGGTCGCGTTGCCTTCTCCAAGGTCTTCATCGATGGTCACGTCGCCGACATAAATTTTTCCGGTAAGCGTTGTATTGTTCTCATCAATGATCGTATTGTCATTGACGATGGTTTCATTGTCCAGGATATCGCACAGGATTTTGGCCATTTGCGCCCTGGTGATCGGGGCGTCGGGGTAGAACCTGCCGTCGCTGTATGCGCCCATGTAGGACTGTCCGGCCAGCTTTTCAATTGCGGCGGTGGCGTAGCTTGCGATCTGCCTGTAGTCCTTGAAGGATTTCATGTTGCCTTTTTCCTTGTAGTTCGGCAGGATCTTGGCGAGCATCACAGCCCCTTCCTGTCTGGTGATGGGCGTATTGGGCCGGAATGTATTGTCGCTGTAACCGCCCGCATAGCCTGCGGCCACCGCTTCGGAAATATCGTTATAATACCAGGAACCGCCGGTAACGTCTTTATAGGAACTCGTGGAAATATCAATATCAAGATCAAGGGCGTGATTGACCATGGAAATAAACTCCGCTCTGGTCACGGCCTTGTCCGGCATGAACTTTCCGTTGGTGTAGCCGTTGACGATATTCAGGTTGAATGCACGGCTGATATATCGTTCCGCCCAATGGCCTGTCGTGTCGTAAAAATTGCCGGAAGCATAGGAATTTACAGGTACTAAAGCAGGCAGCGCCAGAACAAGCGTTAACAACAACGCCAACACTGATTTCCCGTTACTTTTACTTCTCTTCTGTTTCATATCCTTATCCCCCTGAATATTTTAATAGATGCTCGTTTCTCATAAATTCTACCATTGTTTCATACGGATTACAATTCTCAACTGATATCTACAATATATGTCGGCAGATTTCGGATAAAATAAAGCGGAAAATATTCGAGAGGGAAAAAGGCAGCCCCTCGCTTGAGGGGCCGCCGGGGTCTCTTAGAGTTTATATTTACCACCTTGGAACAGGCGTCGGTCGTTTGAATGTGATTTCGTAAGCGCCTTCATCGGAACCGGAATGAATATAGAAACGATAGGTCTGATCCATCATGCTCGGCTCCAAATCGAAGGTCATGCTTCCTGAATTAACGGTTTCAGCCCCATTCATCAGGACTGTCGCAAATTTATCGGCTGCGGTGACGCTGACGATGATCCTAACCGAGCCATTAGTGGAGAGCATATAGCTTCTTCCGCCGGCATCGCTGAGAGCAGCTCCGTCAGCTGAGACGGTCAGGGAGGAAATGTTCGTGTTATTCGTTCTGCTTACGTCGATCCGGTAGAGAGTGCCCTGGGCGTTCTGCTTATCGATCACGACATAGATCGTCCGGCTGGCGCCGGTCAGAGCAATATCTTTTGATGCTCCGTTCTGGTTCGGAGTATCCCCGTCGATGGATATGTTCCCGGTTCCTGCCGCATTGATCCGGAGCATCGTGACGCCAGTGTTCAGCGTCACGTTATAGGTCAGCGTTGATTCATTGAACGTGATCTGATTCCCCGGGTTGGGAACACCGCTGACAGTCGGCAGCACTTCAAGAGAAGAGAGCCTTACCGTATCGCTTGTTGTCGTGGTCAGCGCGCTTTTCACCGCGGAGTTCAAACCGTTGCCGTTGATCACCGCGTAGACCGTGTATTGGGTGCCGCTATTGAGACCGGTCAGGGTAAAGGCTTTCGTGACGCCTCCGGTCACCGCCCCGTAGGCCCGGAAATTGGACGCAACGGGGACATTGTTGGCATTCTGACCGTTCATGACCTGAGTGGTATTGATCGTTGGGGCCGTTGCGGGTAACGCCACAAGATAGGCTGTTCCACTGATGTTTGAAGTGATGTTGGCTGTGATGGTATTTGTAGTCGGCGTCAGGGTCAGACCGTCCACATTGGGCGCAATTACGCCGGTGGTCCAGGTGACGGAAGAGGAAGGCACGGACACCCCATGGTCCGCAGTTTTCAGCCTGCCGGACAGCACGGCGACATAGTACTTCTGGTTCAGGTCCAGACTATAGGCAGGCGTGATCGTGATCACTTTTTTCGAAGAACTGATAGTAGCGGAATAGGAAACGGTGTTTCCGTCGGAATTGTTCCTCCGGAACACAAGGCAGTCCTTCAAGTAGGAGTCGCTGCTGCTGATGCTGGCGCCGTTGCTGTACCGCACCACATCGTCGGAGAAGCTGATGGTAATGGACGGGTTCACAGAGACTCCCGTCGCGCCGTTGGACGGGCTGTAGGAGGTGGTCACCGTATCCGTTTCATCTCCCGTGGTGAAGTAGACCGTTTCCTCGTCGTTGACGTCGCCGTCGTCGTCCTGGATGGAATTTCCTTCAAGGGTCACGTAGTATTTAGTATTTGCCGACAGATGGGAATCCGGCATTATGGTAATGACCTTTCTGGAGCTGTTGATGGATGCGGAAAAACTTATTTGGGGCCCGCCGGAGGATCCTTTGCGGATTGTAATAAAGTCTTCGATATCAGAGCTCGAAATAGAGTCTCCGTCGCGCATTTCCATAGCTGAGTCAAAGGTCAGTGTGATCCTGGTATCAAGTGAGACATTTTTCTCATTGTTTTTCGGGCTGAAAGCCACGTCGTAATAGGCGCCGGATTCTCTCGGCGTTTCGGCACTGGAAGCGATGGTCCAGTTTTTCGGTTTGGTTTCGTACGTTACATTGTCCGCATTGACCCCCATGTGGGAAATTGTTCCGGAGCCGTGGAAATAGGATTCGGCGTTGACGTTGACATTATCAATGGTCGTGCCGCTGTCGACGGTGATATCAGAATATCTTCCGGCGGATAAGATGGTTAGGTCGCTTATCGTACCGGAATCCAGCGTAAGATTGGCCCTGGATCCGGTCACGCTCACTTTCGGGAAGCTGCCGATTAGGACGACTTCCGCCTCACTCTTTACATTTATATTATTGTAGCCGGGTCCGAGAAAGCCGCCGGAAAGGCTGGAAGTCTGGAGAATCGACGACTCCTCCGCTGAAAGCTGCGCAACTGCGGTCTGGCCTTTGGCAAGGATCCGGACCGGATCCGAACCTTTGTCGACAATGGCGTTGGCGACCCTCGTGCTGTTGAGGGTAACGGTATCGTCTCCGCCGCCCTGAACATAGAGGTTGCCGAGGATCACGCAGTTATCGATGGATGCGTCGTCTTCTCCCAGATCCTTGTGAATGGTTACGTTGTTGGCGTAAATTTTCCCCGAAAGCCGCGTCCCGTCGTCCTTCACCGTTGTGTTCCCGGTGACGATGGTTTCATCGTCGATGATATCGCAGAGAATTTTTGCGGTCTGAGCCCTTGTGAGCTGATCGAGAGGATGCATCCGCCCGTCGTTATACGCGCCGATATAGTGCTTTCCGTTGATTTTTTCCATAGCGTCATAAGCCCAGTCGCCGATGGAACGGTAGTCGGGATACGACCTCAAATTACCGTTCCCGCCTCCCGCCGGGACGATCCTCGCCAGCATGACCGCTGCTTCCTGCCTGGTGATCGGGCTGTCCGGCCGGAAACTCCCGTCGCTGTAGCCCGCGACAAAAGCAGCCGCAACGGCTTTGGAAACATCGTTATAATACCAATTGCCCTCATGGATGTCGTTGAACGTCACATCTGCGGTGCCCGAATTCCCGAGAGCCTTGTTGACCATGGTTGCAAACTCGGCACGGGTGACCGCTTTATCCGGCAGGAACCTCCCGTCGGGATAGCCGCCTGCGAAGCCGTCGTGAACGGCCTCGTTGATATAGTCTTCCGCCCAGTGCCCCCGCGTGTCGGAAAAACTCTTTGCCGCATAGCAATTTACAGGCATCGCGAGCGCCAGCGGCAGAATCATCGCCAGTAGCGCGCAGCCTATTCTTTTTAATTTCATAAACCCCTTCCCCCTTTTAAGATCGCTCACTTTGCCCTGCAAATTGTTCGCTTCAAATGGCCCAAAAGACAAGCCGATCTTTATTTTCACACTTTAGTAAATTTTACTATTTGGAATATTACAATACCATTTACGGCTTGTTACGATTGTATTAAGTCGCCCGAGCGGTTTCGACCGGTTTTTTTGACTTTCGGCACTGGCTGGCAGGAGCAGTTTTTCACTGGACACTCCTTCCGCGAAAGAATATAATTGGGATAGATTGATACGGGGCGGCTTCGGCCGTATGTTTGGGAAAACGGGGGAATAAAGATATGAAATACAAGAGAGGATTGGCCATTGTTTTATCGGTCGCACTGGCGCTGGCCATAGGCATGCCGGCCAGCTATGCAGAAACAGAACCGACCGGCGGCGCTTTTACCGATATCGCCGGACACTGGGCGGAGGCCAATATAAAGGAAGCAGCAAGTCTCAAAATCGTCGGGGGTTACCCTGATGGGACATTCTTGCCGGATAACCTTATAAAAAGGGAAGAGTTTTTCAAGCTGCTTTCCAATATCATGACGGAAAAACCGGATACTGCCAACACACAGGTCCAGTTTACCGACGTCGTTGCTAATGAATGGTATGTTCCCACCATCAAGCTTGCCGTAGCCGCCGGGATCACTTCCGGATACGGAGACGGAAGATTCGGTATCGGCATGATGATTAGCAGGCAGGAGGCGGCGAAGGTCGCCGGTTCGGTGATACCGAAAGACGACACATCGGGAGAAAAAGGCGCCGAAACCGCGCTGGACAAGGGCCAGATCGCAGACTGGGCATATGACTATGTTGACCTGATGTTTAAAAAAGGATATATGAAGGGCGACACAGAGGGAAATTTCCGTCCTACCATGGCGCTTACCAGAGCCGAAGCGGCTACGATCCTGCTGAACATCAAGAAAAACGAACCGATCATCGCGGCCAATGCTGATGAATTGGCACTGGCAGGCTGCATGGACATCCACAAGGATATTCAAGGGGCATTCACAAAAGGCGAAGGCACCCGGAACGATCCTTATCAGATTTCCACGGAAGAGCAGCTGAACCATATGAGACTGCATACCTCAGAAGGAGCATTTTACGTATTGACTAAGAATATAGCCATCACGAAGGATTATACGCCATCGCCTCCGCCTTCGACCTCCACGGATGATGACTGGAGTGCTGGAAATTTCCAACCTATAGGCAGCAAGGCAGAGCCATTCAAAGGCCATCTTGACGGAGATGGCTTCACGATCAGCGGACTAAACTTGATCGGTAAAAACGGGACGAGCAAAGGTTCCGACCGGCCGGCGGCAAACTATACGGGCCTGTTCGGATATCTGGCGAATGGTTCCAGTGTAACGGACGTGATCGTCGACGCGTCCGCCATAGAAGGCAATCAGTATACCGGGGCTATCGCGGGATATAACGAGGGAACGGTCAAAGACTGCCAGCTTGGAAAAAAGGGAATCGTGGAAGGCGCCACCTATACCGGCGGCTTAATCGGATCCAGTACCCAGCCGCTGTCGTCGCTCAGGAATATGGGAAAAGTGACCGGAACACAGTCCAATACCGGGGGTATTGTGGGCTACATCAGCACCGGAGGAAAAGCCCTCGTCTACTGCCAGAATGAAGGAGAAGTGAGCGGAAGAGAGAAAACCGGAGGCATCGCGGGCACGCTGCTATCCTCCCCCGATACACCAGCCACCGTGGAAGAATGCTATAACAAGGGTGAGGTAAAAGGAGATTCCTACAACGCAGGGGGAATCGCAGGGCTTGCCAGCGGAGGCAACAACACTGTTACTTTCGAAGACTGTGGAAATTCCGGTGAAGTCAACGGCACAGGAGTCAACGGTGGAATTGTCGGCTTGAGTGATTCGAAGAAAGTCACAATAATTAATAGTAAGAATACGGGCTCCGTTGAAGGAAACGGGGCAGGCGGGATCGTCGGAAACAATCAAGGTAAGATCGTACTTTGCTATAACTCCGGCACAGTAAAAGGCAAGCTGGACGGCGGCGGAATTGCGGCCTACCAGCAGGACGGCGAAGGCAGCATCTCAAAATGTTATAATGAAGGGAATGTGTCGTCTGACAACTGCGCAGGCGGAATTGTCGGGGAAAACGACTCGAACATTGATAACTGTTACAATTCCGGAAAGGTCAGAGGGACCAGCTTTATCGGTGGTATAGTGGGCAAAAACGAAGGTCCTATCGCAAATGTATACGCCGCTGGTACCGTGGAAGGAGACAATGGGATCGGGAGCCTCATCGGCAGAAACAGCGGATATATCACCAATGCATATTGGCTCAACCTTTCAAGCGCCTTGGGCGTCGGACTCGAAGACAACGCTTCCCATGAAAAAGCAGTCAGAAAAGTGACGCAAGAGGAACTTTCCGGTCAGAAGAAAATAAGCGCCACCGACGGATATATTATGCTGATCGAACAAATGAACGCCAACAACGCGACCGTCTCAAACAGCAAGCCCGATGCTGTCTGGAAATATCTCTACAAAATATCAGTTCCTGCGCCGGGCAGCACGACTGAGGTCTCCGACGGCGGAAATATCGTCCCGCCACTGATCATCCAGAGCCAGGACAGTACCGGAAACACGATCGATCTGTCGGATTTAACGACCAAGTATCTGTATCCGAGCATCATCAGGGATTGATGGATATTTCAGTAAAATGTAATACGGCTGTAATAGACTTCATCGGAAGCTTTGATATAATTAATAAGACAAAAAAAGCAATTATTATTTTTGGGAGGTAGAAATAAATGAGGATTACGAGAAAAATTACTATGTTTGTTATGTCCTTGGCGTTGCTGTTGGGATCCATATTGACTGTCTATGCCGATGCCACAATATATCCGTCAGACGTGATAAACACACCGTTAATAACTTCGGTTAAATTTTTAATCGACAAGAAGGTCTTGAGCGGTTACCCGGATGGGACATTCAAGCCGAATAATCCGATCACAAGAGCCGAGATCGCTGTAGCGGTTACCAAGATGACGAACCGGACCGGAAATCTGGATGCCATGGCACAGAAAAATGTATTCGGAGATCTCAGCGGATATGACTGGGCAAAGGGCTACATCAACACATTAGTGGATGCCGGAATCGTTAAGGGGAAAACAACTACCACATATGCTCCAGGCAGCAACATTACTTATGCGGAGTTGGTTACCATTCTTGTAAGAACGAACGCCGGCGCTGCTTCCGAACTTGATGCTGCAGGTAATTGGCCGAACAATTACATTCAGTATGTACAATTATATAACATGCTTGGCGACGTAACCATCACCGACTGGAATGCTCCTGCGACGAGAGGGGATACTGCCAAGCTGATATATCGGTTTATGCCGAAAAACTAACGGAAGAAATAATTAAATTAATGAAATTAGGGGGAAAACTCAATGAAAAAGCATTTGATTCAAACAATCGCAATCGCTCTGATTCTGACGATGACTGCGGCAACCGGCGTTTTTGCAGCCGTTCCGTCCGACGTCAAGGGGCAGAGCTATGAACAAGCGGTCTCAGCGCTCGTTGACAAGGGGATCATTACAGGAGATACCGACGGCAGCTTCCATCCGGACGCCGAACTGACAAGAGCGCAAGCCTGTGTCATCATCGTAAAATCGATGAACGCCCCATCTGTTGAAGTGATCGGATCTGCGACACAGCCTGTTGAGAAGAGCGGCTTCAGTGATATGAGTGGATATGGATGGGCAGAAGGCTATATCAAGTATGCAGTTGATAACAAAGTTATTAAAGGCTATCCCGATAGGACCTTCAAACCTGGAAACAAAGTAACCATGAATGAATTAATCACCATGGTTCTCAGAGCTGCGGATTATTCCGATGAGACTTTAGGGGGATCATGGCCTTCCAACTTCATCAACAAAGCAACGGAACTGAATCTTTTAACGAATATTCCGACGCCGATGCCAAATCTGGCAACGAAATGGATGGCAGCCCAGGTAGACTTCAACGCCCTTGACAAGATCGCGGCGGCGAATCCGGAACCGGCGGCGCCTTCTCAGGGAACCGATCAGGATAAGGCAAAAGATGTTCCGGATACTGCAAGTATGACATTCACAAGCGGGACCTTCAATGAGACCATGACAAGCTATTCCGGAAAAGATATCGCTAAGGATGTAGTTGTTTATACCTACGGAAAGTCCAAGGATTACAGCGGTACCATGACCTTCTCCAAGAAAGCCTCTGATTATCGTCTGGACACTGTATATAAATTCAAAAACGTTAAGACGCCCGCTTATTATAAAGTGGAAAACAATGTGATCACAGCGGTGGTACTTCCGATGGATGTCGGCTTCAGCGGAAATGTTTATGGAGTGATCAACGGCGCAATTACTACATTGAACGGGGACGGGGATATGGTGCCTGCATTTGATACCCTTACTGCAACAAGGCCGATCACATGGCTTGGCAAAAAGGGACTGACGGATATTCCTGCCGCCTCGACGGCGAACGGATACCTCAAGGGCACTGTTTACGAACTTAACATGTCGAACGGTATTGTCAAGAGTGTAACCATTTCCACCGACGGAGATAAAAACAACGATAATTTTTCGGAAATATCCGGGAGCGGATTTGTCGAAGTTAAGGATTTTAAAAGTAATATCGTAGAACTGACGAATGGCGATATGTTCAACGTAAAAGATAACGCGGCGGTATATATGCTAGATGAAAACGCAGATCCCGCCTACAAGAAGGCCAGCCTGGGCAGTATCTATGGCGGCGTTAAGATCAGAGCCTATGATGTCCTTGATGACGACAAAACCGAAGCTGATATTATAGTTGTAGAGAAAAATAAATAAGATTATTACATCAATTTAGGCGTTCGAGCGATCGGGCGCTCATTTTTTTACTTTAAATGTAAAAAGAAGCTATGATTCTGGCAGTTTTATCCCGTTTTTAAGCGGAATGTTAACAGACCTGTAACAGGTCTGTAATGGACTTATTAAAATGATTTGGTATAATGAACATGTACCTGAAAACAAGCCAAAACAGGCTTTTGGGTAAGGCCCATGGGTGTATTACAATTTGGTTACATTTCTAACTAGTTGTTGACTGCCTCATGGGCAAAAGGTATAATTCATTGTGATAGAATATGCGGAGGATAAGCTCCCCGCGTTTCTACAGAAACGTCAAATTATCTTCGGAAGGGGAGGATAATTTGAGCTAAAAAACAAAAAGAAACTCCCCTTCGAAGAGAAATACCTTAAAGGAGGAATTTTTTAATGAGAAAAGTACTTTCATTTGTACTGGTGTTAACACTGGTACTGAGTAGCTTCTCAATGGCATTCGCTGGTACTGAAGCACAGACTAGCTTAAGCGATATCGCTGGAAATGCTAACGAAGAAGCAATCACAGTCAATTTCAATCTTAACATTATTGACGGCATGGGAGACGGAACTTTCGCTCCTGATCAGGCTGTAACTAGAGCACAGTTTGCCGCAATGATCACAAGAGCTATGGCTGTTCCTCAGAGTGCGCTTGCTGGTTACACTGCAACTAGCTTCAAAGACACTACTGGATACGGCTGGGCTGTTCCTTACCTCGCATTCTGCCAGTCCAAAGGCATCCTCGTTGGTGACGGCGCTGGAAACGTAATGCCTGGCAAGACAGTTTCCGTAAACGAAGCTATGGCTATGGTTCTCAGAGCTATCGGCTACACCAACAATTCCGCTGCATTAGTAGGCGTATGGCCTGCAAACTATGTATCCCTTGCACAGAACAACGATCTGTATGATGACGTTGCAACTGCAGTAGGAGTTACAAGAGGTAATGCTGCACAGATCATCTACAACGTATTAACAGTAGATAAAGTAGAAGTTGCTGCTGACGGAACTACAAAGGTTCTTTCTGACAGATCAAACAGCGATTCTTCAAAATGGAAGATCGTTAATCTGCTTACAACTGGTTTAAGCTGCACATCTGAAGAAGACTACATTATCAAAGGTAATGAAGACACTCTGATCAGCTTAAAGGCATATGTTGGACAGAAGGTTACTGTTTACAGAAACAGCGACAAAGAAATCATCGCAATTGCTTCTGTTCAGTCTGATGCTGTAACAGGATCTTTCGACACAGACGTTAAAGTAACCACTTCCGGTTCTTCCATCATTTTATCAAACGCAGCTAAGTTTGTTGAAGATAATGATGATGAAACTGAATACACTGTAGATACAACAGCTGTTGGATCATACTTTGTAAACGGTGAGAAGATCGTTCCTGTTGGCTCACCTACCGGAACCGCTATCACATCTGCTGCTTCCGTTACAATCAACGGTGAGATCAATGGCAAGTACATCGATGGTATCGATTCCATTACAAAATGGGATCTTGCCCAGGGTCGTGCTGCAAAGGTTTCCAAGAGCGACTTAGCTCAGATCGCAGATGACGAATTACTCGGCGGCGAATTCGAAACTCTTAAGGGTGGAGACATCGACACTACAAGCTTCGCTTTAGTTGGTGTTACTTCTCTGGATAAGATCGCTGTTGACAACGTAGTATATGTTTACTGGAAGACTGGATCTGCTAGCCAGATCAGCAAAGTTGAAGTTGGAACTGAAGTTGTTACAGGTGATGTAACAAAGGTTAACAACACAAAAACTAAGTACACTGTAAACGGAAAAACTTATGAATTAGCTAGCACTACAGATGCGAAGTCTGAAACTATGGCAGCTGGCGATACCGTTAAATTATATCTTGACGTAAACGGAGACATCTATTATGCAGACGTTACTTCCGGCGCTACTGACAACTACGGTTATGTAGTAGGATACGACAAGACTTATGACAAAGTTAAGCTCTATATCAAGTCAGATGAATCCAAGTGGTTCGAGTTTGACAGCGATTATGCTTCAACAGTAAGTGCTATCTCCAATGGCGCTCTGGCTGCATACTCCGTAGACAGCAAGGGAGTTATCGACAACATCGTATCGGATGTTAAGGGTCCTGCAACTGCTACATTATCCGGATTAGTTCTTACTACAACTGGAGCAGGCCTCAACACTTCCTACAGAGTAGATGCTGACGCTACAGTATTCGGTATCTCCGGAACAAGCATCGAAGTAGCTACTTCAATCGGCAATGTTGATACTAACAAAGCGATGACCAACGTTAGGTTCATCCTGGATGATGGCGTAATCGTTGCTATGGTAGTACCTTATGCTAACGCTACTAAGACGGATGATGACACTTACGCTGTAATTCACGAAGTCAACGGTGTTAAGAACGCTGATGGAGACAAAGTACAGCAGATCATCGGTTTCGCTGATGGCGTTGCTCTTGACAAAATGACAACTGGAAGCACTACGGCTAATACCGCAGCTTCAACAACAGCTCCTGCTCTCTTCAAGATCGAATACGATGCAGACGGAGCAGTTAAGAAGGTTGATGCCGCATACGACAGAACCGGATTGAAGACTGACGTAAACGACGTAGTAGCTGATATTGATGGAAATTCCATTAAGACATCAACAGGCGCAGTATGGGTCTATGCAGCTAAGGACGTTGTAGTTTACAAGGCTGTTATTAAAGACGGCGTAGTTGATTCCTACAAGGTTTCCGATCTTGGCGCTATCAACAAGGGTTATAACATCTATATGTATGACACAACTAAGGAAGATGATAACGCAGGATATGAAGTTGTAATCTTCGCAGATTTCAACTAATCAACAAAGACTAAATAAAGTTTAGCTTTTAAAGTATAGCTTTTCGAAGGACAGAGAAATCTGTCCTTCGTTTTTTTTTAAAATGAAATTCAAACGGTCAAATAAACGAACACTAATTATTCATCTGTATATTGACATAATTCGTTAGATAGTAGTAAAATTAAGATACTGACCCGCGAGTCAGAAATGTTTTAGCGAAAGAAAGGATTTGAGATTAAATGAAAAAGTTACTTTGTACAAGCCTGGCATTATTGCTGGTTTTAGGGGGGATATCCGTAGCCTTTGCGGCAGAGACTCCGTCAACGGCGTTAGTCGCTTCTAGCACGGAAAATGCGACTTCTGCGGCTATCACTACAACAACGGTAAGTTCTGTGACAATTGTTCCTGATATGACGTTTACAGGAACACCAATAAAATTATCACTTCAGGATGCTTATAAAAAGATATTAAGCGATAGTCCCGGCAAGACGGAAGCAGATTATAATAAAAAGCAGGCACTTGCGATATCCCGGGGATACTTTGAAGAGGTCAAATCAATAAATGAAGGCACTGCCATGGATAACTCCAAAGCGTATAAGGAGATCCAACGTTCATTAAGAGATTATGCTGCACAGCAGGCAGAGCCAAATTATCAGGCTGAAATCAACAAATTAAAAATGGACACCCTCACAAACTACTATCAGTTGAAACAGCTTGAGGACCTTGAAAAGATAGCTCAGGAGACCTTGACTTTAAAAGAAAAATTATTATCAAACACTCAACTGAAGTATAAATTGGGCACAGTGTCCAACAGTGATGTTCTTCAAGCACAAAGCGCTGAAAATAAAGCGAAAGATGAATTATTTACAGCACAGAACAACCTGCGAAATAAAAAAATGGCTTTTAATATCTTCATGGGCTATGATCTTATGCAGAATGTAACACTGACGGACAGCTTAAAACAAGTCGATTTGTCGACGAAAACCCTTACAAATTCGATTAAAGACGCCTTGGCGAATCGAAATGAAATAAAGGGCGCCAAATTTAATCTTGAGAATGCCAAGCTCTTCTTTAAGGTATATGAAGACTACCCTGAAAATTCGGCAAATTATTTAAAAAAAGAAGTGGCAGTAAAGTTAGGTGAAAAAACCTATAAAGATAGTTTTGCACAGATTGAGATGGACGTAAGAAGCAAGTATATGGATATGCAGCAAAAATACGCTGCAATCAATACTGGAAAAAAGACAGTTGAAAATGCAAAAGAAGGCCTGAGACTTACTCAGCTGCAATATGATGCCGGTATGGCGACGCTTACCAATGTGAATGAAGCTCAGATCTCCTACAATCAAAGCGAAGTTGCTCTGGCGAATAATATGCTGGATTATAACTTAGCTGTTGAAGCCTTTAATTATGCAAGCGGCGTTGGTACTGCTGCGGCAACTATACAATAGATATAATATATTTCAGAGAAGAGGCTGTTGCGCTAAAATAACATGGTGTGCTCTCCGTCAAGTAGATAGTAAAAATAATCAAATATATGGTGACCGCCATCTCATAACGTAGGGATGGCGGTTTTCTTATACTGCCAGTATTGCAACATGAGCCTCATTGGCTATGAAACATCTCGAAAATTGCAGCACAGAAGAATCAAATGCGGAATGAAATGAAATCGCATCAAAGATTTCAGTACTTAATTAAAGAAGACTTATTTTAATTCAATCAATGTCGGAATTTATTACTATATGATTGACAGTATAAGGGAATTATAATATCATATAATCGTTCCGAAAATGAACGTTTGATAAATGAACGATACTCTAGCCCGACAAATCATCTTAATGATAATTAACACTGGAGAAGTATGATGTCAGAAGAACTGGACATTTTAAAAATAGTTGCAGAAAACCCTAGTGTTTCACAAAGGAAAATTTCTGATAAGACTGGGATATCTTTAGGCCAAGTTAATTTTCTTATCAAAAAATTCGTTAAGAAGGGCTTAATTAAGATAGAAGGTCAAACGACAAAATCTATTAAATATAATTTAACTCCAAGAGGATTTGCAGAAAAAGCGGCATTGACCATGGAGTATATTAAAATCTCGTGTAATGCGGTTATTACCCTGACAGATAATATTAAAGCTATTGTTTTCAAATATCAAAGTGATGGCTACAAGATATATTTCCCTGAAGCTCAGGATGAAATTATGGATCTAGTAAGGTTGGCTATTGGAGAAGTAAAAAGTATAACCGAATATACCACTGAAGAAAAGGCCATATTATTGTACTGGGATGAAGAGACAATAAAAGGAGTTTCGGAAATTAGTGGCATAAAATTTATTAATATTTTACGGTAAGGGTATTATTCATGCAAAATTTGGCAAGGACAGCCTTTTTAATGGCTATACTCATGTTGATCTCAAAATGCATAGGTTTCGTCCGAGAAATGGTATTTGCAGGTTTTTTTGGAACTAGCTATGTAACGGACTCTTATGTCATGGCAACAGCAATTCCAACTATTTTATTTGGAGGAGTTTTAGGTGCTGTGGCTACCGCATATATGCCTATATATTCAGAGATAGCGGAAGAAAAAGGAGAGGCTGACGCCAACCATTTCACTAGTCAGATAATAAATATACTACTCATTATATCCATAATATCATCCATTCTGGGGATAATCTTTTCTGATCAAATTGTTCGCCTACTAGCAAGTGGGTTTCATGGAGATACTGCTGAATTAACAAGTTTCTACGTAAAGATAACTTTATCATATGTTATATTTTCTTCGATTACAACAATACTTGAAGCGAATTTGCAGTACAAAGGAGTTTTTTTACCTCAAGTTATTACTGGTTACTTGCTAAGTGGTGCGACCATCATCGTTATCATTTTCAGCGCCTACACGAACCACTACTATTTGGCGTTCGGATTATTATTAGGGCATATGGCACGTTTTTTTATTATTTTAATTATATCTAAACATAAAGGTTTTAAGTACTCAAAATCTATGGAGCTTGGCAATACCGCCAAAAGGATCATCGCACTATCATTACCTGTTTTCATCGGCAGTAGTTTTTCGCAAATCAATACATTCGTCGACAAGACCTTGGCTTCAGGGCTGAAAGAGGGAAGCGTCGCTGCATTGAACTATGGAATGCTGCTTGTTAACATGATTTTTGCACTTACTATTGGAATATTAACCACAATAATATATCCAAGATTATCTCAGTCAAGTGCACAAGGTGATTATAAGAGATTTGGTGAGATAGTGAGTACTGGTGTAGAATTAATTACAATTGCCTCTATCCCGTGTTCTTTGGGCGCGATACTTTACAGTAGGCAAATTATTCAAATTGTATATGAGAGAGGGGCATTTGATCAAACTGCCACCAGCATGACTTCATCAGCATTCCTCTATTATTCAATTGGTTTATTATTTATGGCATTGGCTGATATCTTTATTCGGGCATATTATGCTTTACATGATATGAAAACACCTATACTTTGCGCCAGCATAAGTGTTATAATAAATGTTATACTGAATTTAATCTTTGTTAGATATATGGCCCACAATGGTCTGGCCTTAGCTACTAGTATAGCGGCCGCTTGCAGCACGACAGCTTTATATATAGGATTGAGAATAAAGTATAAAAAAATTACAATTATTAGATCTAAGACTAAAATTATTAAAATAATAACGGCCGCCTTTATCTCAGTTGGATGTTCCTGGCTAGCATATCAATGGATTATAATACCACTTATTAATATTAGATTGATCCAATTGTGCTTAGCGGTTTTAACTGCTGCGCTTGTATATTATAGAATTTTAAGATTAATGAAGGTTGAAGAAGTAAAATTGATTTGGCAAATTTTAAAGAGGTAGAAAAATGCATTTAATCTTATTATCCGGAGGATCCGGCAAACGCCTTTGGCCTTTGTCCAACGATGTCAGGTCAAAGCAGTTTTTAAAGCTACTGAAGGATGAAAGCGGACAAGCTGAGTCTATGGTTCAAAGAGTATATAGACAAATTAAAGAAAACGGTGGATGGCAGTCAATAACGATTGCGGCAGGTGCATCACAGAGAGATATGATCTCTCTTCAGCTTGGCGATGAAGTGAACGTGGTGATAGAACCAGAGCGAAGAGATACCTTTCCCGCAATCGCCTTGGCATGTGCATATTTATATAGCGAGAGAAAAATCGGAAGAAATGAAGCAATTGCCGTATTACCGGTTGATCCATATGTCGATCTTGATTATTTTAAAAAAATTGCAGAGATTGAGACCGTATTTGAAAAACAGAAGGCAGATTTGGTTTTACTTGGTGCAGTACCCACATTCCCGACTGAAAAATACGGATATATTGTGCCCGGCGAAAAAAGCAACATCGCGTATGACGTAAATTATTTTAAAGAAAAACCAACAACCGAAGAGGCTAAAAGACTTATTGAGCAGGGAGCCCTTTGGAATTGCGGTGTCTTTGGGCTAAAACTCGGGTATGTTCTGGATATCCTGAAAGATAAGTATGGTATCGACCGATTTGAATATGAATCGATGAAGGAATCATTTAAAGATTTGAAAAAGACGAGTTTTGATTATGAGGTAGTTGAAAAAGCGTCAAATATAAAAGTCATAGGATATGAAAACAAATGGATGGACCTTGGCACATGGCAGACAATTACTCAGGAAATGAAAAATATGGCTGAGGGGAATGTCGTTCTTGAAGAAACTTGCAATAATACACATGTAATAAATGACATAAATATTCCGATAGTGGTCATGGGTATGGAGAATTCAGTGGTGGTTGCAAGCAGCGACGGTATATTAGTTGCTAAAAAGGAAGATACCTATCGGCTTAAAGATGCTATTGGTTGCATCAATAACCGCCCCATGTATGAGCGTAAGAGATGGGGAAAGTATAAAGTAATCGAGGGAAACTCGAACTCCCTAACTAAAAAGCTAGTTATAGAAAAAGGAAAACAAATAAGCTATCAGTTCCATAAATCCAGAAAAGAAGTGTGGACAATCATATCCGGCGAGGGATTATTGTATCTTGATGGCATTAAAACGGATGTCAAAGTTGGAGATGTGATTAAAATTGATGAGAATATAAAGCACGCGATAAAGGCTATAACTGAACTTGAAATTATTGAAGTTCAATTAGGAAACAATTTAGTTGAAGAGGACATCGTCAGAGTTGAATTGGAATGGGAATAGGAGAGATAAAATGCAGAAAACAGCTTTAATCACCGGCATTACAGGCCAGGATGGTTCCTATCTTGCCGAGTTCCTACTGGAAAAAGGATATCGGGTACATGGTGTAATACGAAGAAGTTCCTCGTTTAATGCTGAGCGCATAGAACATCTTTATGTAGACGAAATCATAGATAAATATAAGCATAAATTAGAACTGCATTATGGTGATATGACGGATTCGTCAAACCTTATCCGCTTGATAAAAGAAATAAGCCCCGATGAGATATACAATCTTGCGGCTCAGTCGCATGTTAAAGTATCCTTCGATGTTCCCGAATATACTGCGGATGCGGACGGGGTCGGCACACTTAGATTGTTGGAAGCAGTAAGAATTCTTGGAATGGAAGATAAGGTCAAGATTTATCATGCATCCACATCTGAGCTTTTTGGTAAAGTTCAAGAAACTCCGCAAAAAGAAACAACACCCTTCTACCCTATGAGCCCATATGCATGTGCGAAGCTTTATGCATATTGGATCGTTAAAAACTACAGGGAAGCCTATAAGATGTTCGCCGTTAATGGGATATTATTCAATCATGAAGGTGAAAGACGGGGCGAAACCTTTGTAACAAGAAAGATAACTCTCGCAGCTTCTAGAATTGCCCAAGGCAAACAAGAAAAACTCTTTTTGGGCAATCTGGATGCCAAAAGAGACTGGGGCTATGCAAAGGACTACGTAGAATGTATGTGGCTCATGTTACAGGCAGAACGTCCTGACGACTATATCATTGCCACCGGAGAAACTCACACCGTGCGTGAATTTTGTTTTCTTGCTTTTAAGGCAGCGGGGATTGATCTGGAGTGGACTGGTGAAGGAATCAACGAAAAAGGCATAAATAAAGCGACTGGTAAGATTGTGATTGAAGTCAATCCTCAGTATTTCCGTCCAACGGAAGTCGAATTGCTTTTGGGAGATCCGGCCAAGGCCAAGAAAGAACTTGGGTGGAATCCTACGAAAACAGGTTTTGAAGAGTTAATTAAATTAATGATGGAAAAAGATATCGAGAGAGTAAGCAAAGAAGATCGGATCAGAAGTGAGTTTGATTCATAAGTATGGAGGGGAAAATGATTCTAGTAACAGGGGCAACCGGATTTCTCGGGAAAAGAGTATGTAAGAAATTAGAGAAAAATGAAGTGAAATTCGAAAGGACGTCTTTGTCTTTAGGAGTTGATTTAAGGAATTTAGACGAAGTCAGAAATCTGTTCGATAGAATAAGGCCCGAATATGTACTACACTGTGCAGCATTTGTTGGTGGGTTACAGTTTGGTCTGAAATATCCTGCCGATATGTATCGGAACAATATGCTTATGACAATTAACCTGTTTGAAGCCTGCAAGGAGTTCCATGTTAAAAGATTAGTCAATCCAATATCCAACTGTGCATATCCAGGAGACGCTACTTTTTTTAAAGAAACAGAATTTTGGGATGGCCCCTTACACGATTCAGTCTTGGTATACGGTATGGCCAGAAAAATGTCGTGGGTAGGATCATATGCTTATTCAAAACAGTACAATCTAGATACAATCAATCTTATCTTGTCAAATATGTACGGTCCCGAAGATCATTTTGAAGAAGAACGTTCCCATGCGCTCGGCGCACTAATTATGAAATTTGCCGACGCAAAAACGAATAATAAGCCTCAGGTCGTGGTCTGGGGGTCCGGAAAGCCCGTTAGAGAATGGCTGCATGTAGATGACGGAGCTGAAGCTATGATACGTGCGTTGAAAATAGAAAGCTATCGGGAACCGATAAACATAGGAGTAGGAAAAGGAATATCCATATTGGATATGGCCATCATGATTAAAAATATAGTGGGTTACGAGGGTCAGCTGGTATTTGATAATACAAAGCAAGACGGAGCCCCATATAAAACAGTAGACGGAACATTAGGTGCGAAATTGTTAAACTGGAGACCTCAGACTGATTTTGAAAAGGGCGTCGGCGATACTATCAATTGGTATCTAAACAAGAGGGAAATCAATGGATAAGATAAAGCTAAGAGAAAAGATTAAAGAAGCAAAGCACAAGTGCCTAGAAATGTGTGTCAATGCCGAAGTAGGTCATGTAACATCTGCTTTCTCTTGTGTTGAAATTGTAGCCTCATTATATTACGAGATAATGAATATCAATCCCCAAATACCGGGTTGGAAAGATCGGGATCGTTTTATTATGAGCAAAAATCATGGGAGCGTTATAACTTATCCGATACTTGCAGACCTGGGCTTCTTTTCTCAAAGTGAGCTAGATTTTTTTTTAAAAAATGGAAGCAAATTGGGAATTCATTCAAAAGTTAATGTGCCAGGGGTAGATTTTGCAGGCGGTTCTTTAGGTATTGGTTTAGGCGTTGCGTGTGGGCTTGCATATGCTGCAAAACTCAATAAAGAAAACTGGATTACATTTACATTAATAGGAGACGGTGAATGCTACGAGGGATCCATTTGGGAAGCCGCAATGTTTGCTGGGCATTATAACCTGAACAATCTAATTGTAATTATTGATAGAAATCAAATGTGTATAACGAATTTTACCGAGAAATTATTAAGGTTGGAACCATTAGCAGATAAATGGGAGGCCTTTAATTGGGAAACTATAACTATTAACGGACATGACACGGATCAAATATTAGCTGCTCTTTCAGGCGTCAGAGAAAGAAAAAACCCTAAGCCATTATGCATTATTGCTGATACCATTAAAGGAAATGGACTAACTTCTATAAGTAACAAGTTGTTTTGGCACGGGGCTGCTCCTAAGGGGGATCAGGCAAAGATAGCCTTTGAGGAACTGGAAAGGGAGGTTATTAAATGAGTGTTAATACGACAAGAGATATCTTTTTTCAAACAATATATGAACTTGTAAAGTCTGAAGAGGATATAGTTATAGTATCGGCAGATTTAGGAGCTCCAAGTCTCGATTCGTTTAGAGAAGAATTTCCAAACCGTTTCATTAACGTTGGAATTGCCGAACAAAATTTAATATCTGTTTCTTGTGGGCTAGCCTTAGCGGGAAAAAAGGTAATAGCATATGCTGCAAATCCATTTCCAATATTCAGAAGCTATGATCAGATAAGAAATGCAGTCATTTTAATGAATCTTCCCATTACAATTGTCGGGCTAGGGACTGGATTCAGTGTGAGCGAATGTGGCGCGACACATTTCGCCATTGAAGATATTTCAATAATGCGAACACTTCCCAATATTAGTATTATAAGCGTTTCTGATGATATAATTGCAAAGGAAGCAGCATTGAATACCGTTTCGATCAGCAAACCGAGATATTTGCGGTTTGATAGATTGGTTAAAAATGGTTTATATGATAATCATAAAAATATAGATTTTATGAAAGGCTTTGAGGTAATAAAACCTGGTAATAAAATAGTCGCACTCACTGAGGGGTTTATAGGAAGCATTGTGAAAGAATTATTGTCCCAGAACCCAGAAACAATGGACGAAATTGCTGTTATAGATGTTTTTTCTCTTCCTTTTAACGAAACACTTATGCTAGAGGAATTGGAAGGGTACGACAAGATTATAACCCTGGAAGAACATATACTTAATGGGGGACTGGGCTCTTCAATTATCGAATTATTAAACGATCACTTGATAACAAAAAAAGTTAAACGTATAGGTATAAACCTCGATGAAGGCTACCCAAGAGTCTATGGAGACAGAGAATATTTAATGAATTGCTATGGCTTATGTATTAATAAAATCAAAGAGTCGATATTAACAGTCCTAAAAAGCTAAGGAGAACTGATTATGGATAGCAGTATTAAGATTCTCGATTGTACACTAAGGGACGGGGGATATGTAAACAATTGGGAATTTGGTGAAGAGAATATAAAGAGTATAATAAACAAACTGAGTCAATCGAGGGTTGATATTATTGAGTGTGGCTTATTAGGTAAAACCGTATCATCAAAAAATAGCACTAAGTTCAATGGCTTGGAAGATATAGAACGATTTATACCCCAAGAGAGAAATAAGACAATTTATACCTGCATGATGAATTATGCTGAAAAGGATGAGTTAAGAATTAATAGGAAAAACCCTAATTCTGTTGATTGCATAAGAATAGCTTTTTTTAAGCCGGAAAATGAAAAGGCCATTGAATATGCCAGAATGTTAATGGATTATGGGTACATGGTCTTTTTACAAGCAATGGCCACTTCTTTATATTCTAAAAGTGAAATCAAAAATATGATAAAAGAAGTCAATCGTTGTAAGCCATACGGATTCAGTTTAGTTGACAGTTTTGGGACATTGTATAATGAGGACGTTATTTCTCTTTCCGAACAAATAGGCACTTTACTTAACAGGGAAATCCTATTTGGTTTTCATTCTCATAATAATATCCAGATGGCTTTTTCAAATGCAATAGCTTTTATAAATGCTAACGTGGGAAGAAATATAGTAGTTGATTCCACTGTACATGGTATGGGTAGAGGTGCGGGTAACGCCTGTACAGAGCTTGTTGCAAAATATCTGAATTCTAAGCATAATAAAAATTATGACATAGAAGAGTTGATATTTGTCTTTGAAGATTCGTTAAAGCAAATATACGATGAAAATTATTGGGGATATTCTAATGTTTATTTTTTAACTTCTTTAAAAGACATAAATTCAGCATATATTTGGTATCTGTCAACAAAAGGTATAAAAGATTTGAAACTTATCAACTTTGTTTTAGATAAGATTCCCACAGAATCAAGATATTTTCTCGATAAGGGAACAATTGATAAAATTTTAGAAGAGATTAAATAATCGAGAGGGAAACTATGCATTCGAATAAAATAAAAGAATTAAAAAAAGAGATACTAAGAATTTCATATCTTGGACAAGATGGAAATCTTCAAAGCGTCTTCTCATCTTTAGATATACTTTGGATTCTATATAGCAAAATATTAAACTGTAATAATTGTAATTATAATGATGAAGACCGAGATATCTTTATCTTAAGTAAAGGGCAGTCTTCACTTGGTTTATTTGTAGTGCTAGCTGATTTGGGATTCTTTGACTCAAAAGAGCTTGAAACATTTTGTCAGTTCAATTCTAAATTTGGAATGCAGGGTGATAGAAATAAAATTCCGGGAGTTGAAATCTCAGCGGGTTCTCTTGGACACGGGTTACCTATAGCAGTGGGAATGGCCATAGCACATAAAATTAGAGGAATTAATTCAAGGATATATGTTCTTACTGGTGATGGAGAGTTTAATGAGGGTACTATGTGGGAGTCGCTACTTTTAGCTGCACATAATCAATTAGACAATCTGCGTATTATCATTGATGATAATAAGTCAATCAGTAAGATGTTAGACATTGGTAGCTTAGCAAAAAAGCTTGAAGCATTTGGAATGGAGGTTATTAATACTGATGGCCATAACCATAAGGCTTTAGAGTATGCGTTATCTGTAGAACCTCATAATAAACCTTTAGCAATAATAGCTGATACTTTTAGAGGATATGGATGTAATACGCTAATGGACGACCCATCGTGGTTTCATCGATCCCCCACAGCAGACGAATTAGATAACCTTATAAGGGAGGTAGAGCTATATGAGACAACAAATGATTAGAACTGTTTCTAATATCATAAGGTCAGACGATAAAACAGCATTGCTGCTTGTAGATATAGGTGTTTGGGGATTTAAAGATGTTCTGAATCAATACCCACAACGGGCTCTAAATGTTGGAATTTTTGAATCAGGAATGATAAGTGTTGCTGCGGGTATGTCTTTACGTGGCATTACACCGATAATTTATGGGATAAGTCCATTTATTGTCGAAAGGGGACTAGAGCAGATAAAGTTAGATTTTTGCTATCAAAAGGTGGGAGGAAATTTTATTACAGTTGGATCTTCCTATGACTTTTCTAAATTAGGCGCATCTCATCATTGCCCCGGCGATGTAGGGATACTAAAAATGATTCCAAACCTGGATATTATTTGCCCGGGAACAGCGAGCCAATTTGATGCTTTATTTTCTAAAACGTATAATAATGGAAAAGCAAACTATTTTAGATTAAGCGATTACGCTAATAAATATGATTGTGAAGTAGAGTATGGTAGGGCAAAAGTTATTAAAAGTGGGAGGAAAGCTACAATAATTGCTGTATCCACAATGTTGGATATTGTTTTAGATGCTTGCGAGAATGAGGATGTCACAATACTGTATTATACAACAATTTCTCCATTTGACAAAAATTCATTGGTAGAAAATTGCCCATCAGGAAAAATTCTATTATGTGAACCCTATTATAGCGGAGGAATTGCAACTGATATTTTGAGAACTTTCGCTGATCGTCAAATACAAATGGACTTTCTCGGAGTCCCAAATGAATTTATCGTTAACTATGGCAAAAAGCAAGAACATGATATCAATTTTGGGTTTACAACGGAAAATGTGAAATATAAACTCGAAAAGCTCATAAGTCAATCATAACAATCTTAATTATAGTTATTGATAAGAAAGCCTAATGGGGCATATAGAAAAAATAATTAAAATTTCTCGATGCTTTTGTAACAAAACGTGAGGGATTATGGAAAAAAGATTAATGTCAATATCACCTTGTTCAATAAAAGGTAAATATAATGAAATAGATTTTAATAGTTATCCTATGATTGTCCTGAAAAACGAACTCAAAAAAAGAAATATCGATATTTTCAATTTTAATCCCAAGATAAAAGATCCAGATGCTATTATTTTTTTCGATTACTTTAAGTGGGCGTACAAACGTATAGAAGATATCCCATTTAAATATAAGGTATTATATTTAAGTGAATCAACTGCAGTTAATTCAGAACAATATGAAAGTAAGATAAGTAGTCAATTTGATTTGGTATTTACCTGGAATGATAGTATAGTTGTTAATAATAAGATAGTGAAGTTTAATATTCCGGTTGTCGGCAATATGATTGGAAGTACCAATGATTTCAGCGCAAGAAAAAAATACATTGTAATGAATGCAAATAAATATAGCTTTTACGATACGGAACGATACTCATATCGCAGGGAGTGTATTGATTTCCTCGATTCTAATAATTTGGAATTGGATTTATATGGACCCTATTGGCAGAAAAATTACTACTTCAGACCCAAGAAATTGATTGGGTTTTTTAGAAAAGGGTTTCTCGATGCAATAGGAAAAAAACAGCCTCATAAAATCCTAAACTTAATTTCACATTTTAAGTCGTTGAATCTTGAAAGAAAATGTTATAAAGGTGTAGCAAAGGATAAGTATGAGACACTCTCGAAGTATAAATATTGTATCTGTTTTGAGAATGATATCACGCCAGGAGATATAAGTGAAAAAATATTTGATTGTTTCTTCTGTGGCACAATACCGATTTATCTGGGAGCTTCAAATATTGAAGCATATATTCCGAAAGAAACCTTTATTGATATGAGACAGTTTTGTGATTTCAATCAGTTGGTGGAATACATTGACACTTTGTCTGAATGTGATGAGCGCGTAATCCTGGAAGCTGGAAAGAACTATGTTCAAAGTGCCGAATTTCATAACATCTGGAGACCGGAAAAGGTCTATGAAAGAATTGCAGAGGAACTGGCTGCAAATCTATGAGTTGTTTTAATCTAAAGAGCTGTTGTTGGTGAAAAAAATGTACTATACGGTTGAATTAACTAATCATTATGATCAGGAGAAGGGACGACTAACTTTCTTTGAAAGCAGACGGGATATTCCTTTTGAGATCAAGCGAATCTATTATATTAATAGCGTACCACAAGGTGCTATAAGAGGACATCATGCACATAAAAATTTAAAGCAAATGCTTTTTTGCCCGTTCGGAAAAATAAGAATTGTGCTTGATGATGGTAAAATGAAGCATTCTGTTCTACTGGATACGCCAACAAGAGGCTTGGTCATTGGAGATGGGATCTGGCGTACTATGGAGTTTCTTACGGATAATGCAGTGCTATGTGTCGCTGCATCCGATTATTATGATGAAAATGATTATATCAGAGATTATAATGAATTTATAAATTATGTGGAATCGGGTTACTGGAAAAGATGATAGAATTTAATTTATTAGACAGGCAATATAGACAATATGAAAATGAATATAAGGAAGCTGCAATAAGGGTTTTAGAATCCGGCTGGTACATTTTGGGCAACGAATTAAAAGCCTTTGAGGAGGAATACTCTAGCTGGCTAGGATCGAAATACTGTGTTGGAGTGAATTCCGGGCTTGATGCAATCATAATTGCACTTAAAACTCTGGGCGTCAAGGAAGGCGATGAGGTTATTGTCCCCGCCAATACCTATATCGCTTCCATAATGGGAATTACACTAAATGGAGCAACCCCTGTATTTATTGAGCCTGATGAATATTATAACATTGACACTTCTAAAATCGAGGCTGCAATAACAAAAAAAACTAAGGCAATTCTTGTGGTGCATTTATACGGACAAGTCGCAGACATGCATAAGATAATGTCATTGGCTAAGAAGCACAATATTTATGTAATTGAAGATTGTGCACAGGCGCATGGGGCAAAACTAAACAAAAAAAATGTTGGAACTTTTGGCGATGTTTCATGCTTTAGCTTTTTCCCCACAAAAAATATCGGAGCCTTTGGGGATGCAGGGGCTATTATAACTAACAAAAAATCATTGGATACAAAGGCGAGAACAATACGGAATTATGGAAGTAGAGTTAAGTACCACAATGAAATTATCGGTATGAATTCAAGAATGGATGAAATACAAGCGGCGTTATTAAGGGCAAAATTGCACCATGTTTACGAATTAATAACGGAAAGGCAACGGATCGCAGAATTATATCTAAATAATATACAAAATGATAAAATTGAATTGCCGAGAATAAAATATGATAGGGACAGTCATGTTTTCCATCTGTTTGTCGTAAGAACAAAGGGCAGGAATAAATTGCAAAAATACATGCTTGATAACGGAATTAAAACTCAAATACACTACCCAATACCTCCACATCTTTCAGAATGTTACTTGGAATTAAATCATAAAAAAGGAGATTTCCCTATAACTGAAAAGTATAGTAATCAAGTACTTAGCATCCCATTATATAATGGGATGACTCAAGAAGAGATGGATAGGGTAATAGATGTATTAAACAGATTTTAAATTACAATAGGAGCTTAAATGGAAATAAAAAGATACTTACACTCAGATGAGGAAATATGGGATGATTTTATTCTTTCAAATTCGATCAACGGCACATTTTTGCAATCGCGTAATTTTTTGAATTATCATCCAGAAGGCCGATTTGAGGACTGCTCCCTCATAATACAAGATAAGAATAAGATCATTGCAATCATTCCGGCTTGCACTATTTATGATCAAAATGAAAAAATCTTTTACTCTCACAAAGGCAGTACTTTTGGTGGTATTGTCGTAAGTAAAAGTGCCTATGATACGGAGACATTGCTGAATATTATTGGCCAGTTTGAAGAATATCTTATTAAAGAAGACTATAATAAAATTATATTAAAAATCACTTCTGATTTGTTTTCAAAGGAAAACGGCTCTTTGTTGGAATATTGCTTACATAATAAAAGCTTTAATGAGTGCAAAGAACTAAGTGCGTATATAGACTTTAGTAGTTATAACGAAAATATCGTTTCTAATTTTGCTCAAGGAAAAAGGACAAATTATAATAACTGTGTTAAACAGAATATGATTTGCAAAAAAATCATCTGTGACAAAGATATAGAAGGATTTTATAATTTGTTATGTGATAACCTGAGAAAATACAGCACGAAGCCAGTTCATTCTTTCAAAGAAATTCTGGACCTAAGAAGCAGATTGGAAACAGAAATCAGTTTTTGGGGTTGCTATCTAAAAAATGAATTATTGGCAGCTTCAATGATGTTTCATTTTAATAGCACATTATGTGCTCATGCGCAGTATTTATGCTCTGATCAAAAGTACAATAAGCTTAGTCCTATGACTTTTATGTATTATAGCATGATAGAAAAAATGAAGGACCTGGGATATAAAAAGTTGTCTTGGGGAATTGCTACAGAGAATATGGGGAAGGAAATAAATATCGGGCTTATAAAAGCGAAAGAATCATATGGAAGCAAATATTGTATCAACAGAACCTTTATTAAAAACATATGATCCGAAAGAAGTAATTCTTTATTTATTATAGAAGGGTGGGAAAAACTTTGAACGAAAAAATAATTATTATTGGAGACGGTGAATTCGCTGAGATTGCATATGAATACTTCACGTATGATTCAACATATGAGGTTGCCGCGTTTGCTGTAGAGAAAGAGTATCTGACAAAAGACAGCTTATTTGGCCTGCCTGTTGTTGAATTAAACCAGGTTAATTCGTTATATCCGCCGGATAAGTATAAGGCTTATGTAGCAATTACTTTTACAAAAATGAACAGGGTAAGAACTAGACTGTATAATTCTATGAAGGACAAAGGATATACACTGGTATCCTATGTTAGTTCCAAAGCTTTTGTCTGGAGAAATGCTGTCATCGGTGAGAATTCATTTATATTTGAAGATAACACCATACAATATCACGTTAATATTGGGAACAATGTCGTTCTATGGAGTGGAAATCATATCGGTCACAGGACAAAAATCGGGGACAACTGTTTCCTTACATCACATGTTGTTGTATCGGGCTACTGCAACGTAGGTGACTATACGTTCATTGGGGTTAATACTACCATAGGTGATAACGTAAATATACCGAAAGATTGTGTTATTGCTGCAGGTTCAACTGTGATCAAGAGCCTTCCAGACAGCGGGAAAATCTATATGGGTTCACCAGCCAAGGCTCAAGAAAAAACAGTGTATGAGCATTTTGGGATAGAGGTTGCGGAATAGTGGAATGGGTAAAAAGAGGGCCGATATATTGCCCAGATAACAAATATGGGTGGGATGATAATTCTTTTATGACTCCTTCAGCGATCCTGTTAAATGATGAAGTTATCAGAATCTTTGGGGGGTGTAGAGATAAAGAGGGAGTTAGCAGGATCCGATATATCGATGTTTTGGCAGATAACCCAAAGAAAGTAATCCGTATTTCAAAAGAGCCCATCCTTGACGTCGGTTCTGAGGGATGTTTTGACGACAATGGCGTTATTTTAGGAGATGTTATTCCTGTTGGAGACTATTTATATATGTACTATGTTGGCTTCCAGCATGTTCAAAAGGTTAAGTTCTTAGCTTTTTCAGGACTTGCGATCAGCAAGGACCATGGCGAAACATTTCAACGCTATTCAAATGCCCCAGTATTGGACAGAAGTGATCATGCAAGATATATAAGGGCAATTCATACAGTCATATATGACAAGGCAATTCAGAAATTCCGTGTTTGGTATGCTATAGGTGATGAATGGAAGTACATCAATGGAAATCCCTATCCTTCTTATGATATCTGGTATACGGAATCAGATGACGGAATACATTTTTCTGATAAAGACGATTGCCAGTGCATCAAAACGGAAGGAAATGAATACAGAATCGGAAGACCAAAAGTGTATGCCTCCAAAAGCGGATTTGAAATGTATTATACTAGAGATTTCATACCAAAGGACTATGTTGTAGGCTACGCAAAATCAACGGACGGAAAAAACTGGACAAGGTATGATGATGAGGCATGGCTCACAAAGGAGATTGACGGGGACCTCTGGGATTCTGAAATGGCATGTTATCCGGTTATTCTGAAAACGAAGAATAAAAAATATATGTTTTATAATGGAAATGGAATGGGATATACCGGCGTTGGATATGCGGAACAGATATTGGACGAGGCCTGAATTGCCATGATAGGGAACAATGTTCGAATGCTATAGTATGTTCTATATGAAATCATAGCGGAAAGGATCTAAATGAAAGGTATAATTCTAGCTGGAGGTAAAGGAACCCGGCTTTATCCGATGACAAAAGTAGTATCGAAGCAATTATTGCCGATATATGACAAGCCTTTGATATATTATCCTCTATCAGTGCTACTGCTGTCGGGCATTGATGAAATACTAATCATTTCAACACCGGCTGATATCAAAGTATATCAGAATTTACTGGAGGATGGTAGTAAAATCGGGGTCCATTTTACTTATGCGATACAAGATCAACCCAGAGGCCTAGCGGAAGCTTTTATCCTTGGGGAGGATTTTATCGGTAATGACTCAGTTTGTTTAATTCTAGGAGATAATATTTTTTACGGGGGCATAGGTAAAATGTTGGAATCCGGTAAAAAGATAACTGACGGAGCTATTATTTTGGGGTACCCAGTAAATAATCCAAAGGATTTTGGTGTTGTTGAATTTTCGGACGATGGGACGGTGATATCACTTGAAGAGAAGCCCGAAATCCCAAAATCTCAATTTGCAGTTCCTGGGCTATATTTTTATGATAATAATGTAGTCCAAATTGCAAAATCGGTCACCCCTTCAAAGCGCGGGGAGCTGGAAATTACCTCAGTGAATAATGAATACCTGAGTAGGAACAAGTTGAATTGTGAGGTAGTAGGGCGAGGCATTGCCTGGCTAGATACCGGAACTCCACATGGAATGCTTCAGGCTAGTCAATTTGTAGAAACAGTTCAGACTCGGCAAGGGCTTTATATCGCATGTATCGAAGAAATTGCATGGAGGCAGGGGTTTATTGATAATGCGAGGTTGCAGACATTGGGTGAGGAATTGAAAGCAACGGATTATGGGAAATATATTCTATCATTACTGAAATGATTACAAATACGATTTAGGGGATGAGCAATATGAAAACATATTTGGTAACTGGCGGCGCCGGATTTATCGGATCGAATTTTATAATTCACATGTTGGGAAAGTATGCTGATTCAATCAGGATTATTAACTTTGATAAGCTTACCTACGCGGGAAATCTTGAAAATCTGAAAGCCGTTGAAAAAGACGAAAGGTATTCATTCATTCAAGGAGACATATGTGATTATGAATCTGTAAAGAAAATATTTCAGGAAAACACTATTGATTATCTTGTTAATTTCTCCGCTGAAAGTCATGTAGATAGGAGCATTTATGAACCTGATGTTTTCGTCAAAACTAATGTCTTTGGGACAATTAATCTTTTGAATAATGCAAAAGAAGCTTGGCGTGTTGCTGAAGATCAATATAAAGAAGGCGTTAAGTTCCTTCAGGTTTCAACTGATGAGGTCTACGGCTCACTTGGTGAAACCGACTTTTTCACAGAAAAATCCCCAATTGATCCGCATAGCCCGTATTCTGCATCAAAAGCCTCTGCAGATCATTTTATAAAGGCTTACTATGATACTTACAAATTACCAATTAATATAACTAGATGTTCAAATAACTATGGGCCCTATCAATTTCCCGAAAAATTAATCCCGCTTATTATTCATAATGCGCTTAATCATATGCCTATTCCCGTTTACGGCAACGGACTAAATGTTAGAGATTGGCTGTATGTGCGGGATCATTGCATTGCTATTGACCATGTCATCAATAATGGGAGCATTGGTGAAACATATAACATTGGAGGTCATAATGAAAAATCTAATATTGAGATAGTTAAGCATATTATTAAATTCCTCAATGAAAATGTTGATAATACTATTGATGAAGCCTTAATAACTTACGTAAGTGATCGGAAAGGCCACGATAAAAGGTATGCCATTGACCCTAATAAGATTCAAAGGGAATTGGGCTGGACTCCAACTATAATGTTTGAGGATGGAATTGTAAAAACAATCGAATGGTATTTAAATAATAAAGAATGGCTAAGTAATGTAACCAGCCTTGAATACCAAAAATACTACAGGAGAATGTATGGTTGATAGAATGCAATTAGTTGGCACATATGAATACCCTTTAGTTTCGGTTTTGTCTTTGACCTATAAAAAATTTGATTATATATGTGATGCTATAAAGTCAATTCTGGATCAGAACTATCCGAAAATTGAATTGATTATTTCCGACGATGGCTCGCCCAATTTTTATGAGGCAATAGATAAAATTGAGTCCTGTATAGACCAATTTAAGCGAGATAATTTAATTGATGTTAAAATATCCCATTCCGAGACAAACCAAGGTACTGTTAAGAATTTAAATAACGCCTTTAGGTTATCTGCCGGAAAATACGTAATTGGTATTTCTGACGATTTATTTTTTAAATCAGACTCGTTAATAAATATTGTGAATTATGCGGAAGCACATTCTTCAAGAATTACTGCATCTCGTACAGTTCAATTCAATGACGAGATTTTGAGGGAGTATCCTGCGGAAGATGATATGATTTTGATGGACAGATTATCTCCTCATGAGCTTCAAGGACTTCTATTCTTTAAATGCTGTATATCAGCCCCAGGAATCCTGTATAACCGTCAATTTATAGAAGAAATTGGATTATTCAATGAATCCTATAAATATGTCGAAGACTATCCCATGTGGCTGAAGATATCCAAAATGGGCGTTAAAATGGACTTCTTTAATGAGATAACAGTAAAATATAGGCTTGGTGGATTCTCGAATGGAGACAGCCCTATAACATCTTTTTTTAATGAAGAGATTAAAAGAGTAATAAAAGAGGAAATTTTAGATTTTATCGATATGGATAATAGAAAATTACATAATAAGATACGGAACTACTATATACGAAAGCAATGTAAGAAAATTTTCTATTATATCGAGAACCCTAAGGTTGCCAGGATGAATAAACTAAAGCGATCAATCTATATACTGAGATTTTTAGACACTTCTCTATACGAAAAGTTAGTGAGAAAATATCTGAAGATAAAGAGTTGCAAAGGGAGTCAGCGGAATGGATAAAATTGTTTACATTGATGGGGCATTAGCCTCACAAATGGGAGCATATGCATTTTATTTTTATTTGGATACTTTAGGCTTGGAACCCAAGATGGATCGTTGGTGGTACCGCAGCGATGCGGGAATGGGTTTGTACAAATTAGAAAGCATTTTCGGAATTAGAATTCGAGAGTACGATGCACCGTTGAAATATAGAATATATCGATCAAAGAATAATGTTTTTCGAGTGATAAGAAAAATAGGTCTGTTAAAGCTATTAGTCGATATTGGGATAGTTCCGAAGCAGTATTATACACTTAAGCCGCCATATGCAGGGAAAATGTTTGATTTGTATAATATTGATAAAGAGCTGCTCAGAAAGGATCGAGAGACATATTTTTGGGGATATTGGCAATTTTGGGCTCCTTATATTGAAAAAAACTTAGAAGCTTTAAGAGACCGTTTTACATTTCCTGAATATTGTGAAGAAAAGAATATTGAGACTGCTGATATAATAAACAGAACCTCTTCGGTATGCATGCATATTAGAAGGGGGGATTTTTTAAAGTTTTCTGATACATTTGTGGTTTTAAGTGAGAATTACTATAAGAACGCAGTGAACTGCATAAAAGAAAACGTTGAAAATGCAATGTTTTTTATATTCTCCAACGATATAGAATGGTGTAGAGAAAACCTTAGTAAGTTTAATTTAGAAGAAGATACAGTAGTTTTTGTAGACTGGAATTATGGCGAAAAAGATTTCAGAGATATGCAATTAATGATCGATTGTAAGCATTATATTCTTGCTAATAGTGGTTTCAGCTCATGGGCTGCCATACTTAATAATAACGAGAATAAGGTCGTAGTCGCACCAAACGCTCATTATAAAGAAAGTTTCAAACGGAAGAGCCAAATTAAAGACCCATATTGCCCTGATAATTGGATACGAGTGGATGATAACTAAAGGTTATGAATATGTCAAATAGTATGATACGCAATAAAAAAAGAATCATTTTTGTGAACTGTACCGCGGCATCTGTTGGCGGTGCGTTAACTGTATTTGTGCAATTTCTAGATAGTATAGAAACATACGATAGTGTGAATATGTATTACATTTTTTGTAATACACCAGGAGTGGATCAATATAATAAAAATAATATTAAAATTATCAATAAAATTTATAAGAGGAAATGGATCGGAAGGTTTTTATGGGATAATTTTGGCATCAAGAATTGGGCAAAGACAAACAACCTTAAACCCGATCTGATTATTTCTCTACAAAACACTGGCGTCAATCTCGGAAAGAAAGTTAAGCAGATTATATATTATCATCAATCTCTGCCAATGTATGAATATAAGTGGTCGCTATGGAATAAGAAGGAGCGAATTCTTTGGTTTTATAAAAACCTATATCCCTGGTTCGTGAAAAGGTGCTTCTACAGGGACGATGTTCTAGTAGTGCAGAGCGATTGGATGAAAGAAGCATGTAGTAAAGTTTTAAACATTCAATTGAACCACATAAAAGTCATCAGACCATCGTTACAAGTTGATTCATTATCCGTTGAATCAGACGCAGAATTTCAAAATTTGGATGGTTTTTTTTCATTGATCTATCCTGCATCTGGGATGGAGTATAAGAATCATATGGTTATTATTGAGGCTTTAAAGCAAATTTCCAGAACAAGGCAAGATATAATAAATAACCTGAGATTCTACACAACACTGGATACTAATATTTCAGAAAAATACCAACCCGATAGTCTAAAAGAGAATATCGTATTTTGGGGGAATATTGAGTTTTCAGAGCTTTTACAATTATATAGGAAAGCGGACATCATGGTGTTTCCAAGTTATCTTGAAACAGTTGGGTTGCCTCTTTTGGAAGCCGCATTTTTTGGACTACCAATAGTTGCTTCAGACCTTCCTTATGCACGAGAAGCAGTTTTCGGTTATGAGGGTGCCAGATTTGTAAAATTCAACGATCCTTCAGCTTGGGCCAATGAAATAATCCGAGCATACGAGAACAGAAAAAAGTATTCTAGTTTTACTTCAAACAAAAAAGATACATGGTCAGATTTTTTTGAATTGATTAGAGAGCAAGTTAAGTAGGGAGTATATTATTATGTTTCGTGGAAAAACATTATTGATCACCGGCGGCACGGGTTCCTTCGGACATGCCGTACTGAACCGGTTTTTAAAAACGGATATCGCTGAGATCCGCATCTTTTCAAGAGATGAGAAGAAACAGGACGATATGCGCAGAGAATACAACAACGACAAGCTGAAGTTCTATCTTGGCAACGTGCGTGATATCAACAGCATCAGAGATGCGATCCATGGAGTCGATTATATTTTTCATGCTGCGGCATTGAAACAGGTCCCGTCCTGTGAATTTTTTCCGATGGAAGCCGTGAAAACGAATGTGATCGGAACGGACAATGTGTTAAACGCGGCCATAGAGGCTGGAGTTAAAAAAGTAATTTGCCTCTCCACTGATAAAGCCGCATATCCGATCAATGCGATGGGCACATCGAAAGCCATGATGGAAAAAGTTCTGATCGCCAAAGGTAGGACGGTGGACCCTGAAAAAACATTGATTTGCGGGACCCGTTACGGTAATGTAATGTATTCCAGGGGATCTGTGATCCCATTGTTCATAGAACAGATCAAGGCAGGGAAACCGCTGACAGTCACCGACCCGGACATGACCCGTTTTATCATGAGCTTGGATGAGGCGGTTGAGTTGGTCTTGTTTGCGTTTAAACATGCGGAAAGCGGAGATATACTGGTCCAGAAAGCGCCTGCTTCGACCATCGGCGATCTGGCTCAGGCCGTTAAAGAATTATTTCATGTTGATAATGAGATCAAGATCATCGGGATCCGCCACGGCGAGAAGATGTATGAGACTTTATTAACCAATGAAGAATGCGCCCATGCCGTCGATCTTGGACAGTACTACCGGGTTCCCGCGGACAAGAGGGACCTGAACTACGAAAAATACTTTACTGACGGAGAAAAAGAGCGAAGCGTTCTGTCGGAATTCAACTCAAATAATACAAAAGTACTAAACGTAGGAGAAATTAAGAAAAAGCTGCTTAAGCTGGATGAGATCAAACAGGAGCTTGACGCCTGGGGGAATCGGTCGTGAAGATATTAGTTACCGGTGCTAAGGGTTTCGTCGGCAGGAACCTGATTGCCGAACTGAATAACCGAGGTTATGAAACAGTTTTTCAGTATGACACAGATTCAACTCCCGAACAGTTGGACGAGTATCTGAGAGACTGTGACTTTGTATTTCATTTAGCCGGCGTCAATCGCCCACAAAAAGAAGATGATTTTATGGAAGGAAATTTCGGCTTCACTTCCGTTTTATTGAAGGGCTTAAAAGAAAAAGGGAATAAGGCGCCGGTGTTGATCACTTCCTCAAGCCAGGCGCTTCTTGACAATCCATACGGTAAAAGCAAAAAAGCCGGTGAGGATCTTTTACTGGATTATCAGGCGGAAACGGATACGAAAGTATTTGTTTACCGTCTTCAGAACGTCTTCGGCAAATGGTGCCGGCCGAATTACAACAGCGTGGTGGCCACTTTCTGCCACAACATTGCAAACGATATTCCTATCAGCATCAGCAACAGGGACAATCTGATCAGTCTCGTTTATATTGACGATGTCGTCGATACGTTTATATCCGCCATGGAAGGAAAGGAAGCGTGCGCGAAGGACGGCCTGTATTATGTAATGACGGTTTATCCTGTCAAACTTGGAGAAATCGCGGATCTGATCCAATCATTCCGGACATCCAGAAAAGATCTGCAGATCCCGGCTATGAACGACCCATTCGTGAAAAAGCTCTACAGTACGTATCTGAGCTATCTTTCGGAAAATGAATTCTCTTATCCTTTAAAAATGAATGAAGACAATCGCGGCTCCTTTACAGAATTCTTGAAATCGCAGGAAAGAGGCCAGGTATCGGTCAACATTTCCAAACCCGGAATCACAAAAGGAAATCACTGGCATCATACTAAAAATGAGAAATTTCTTGTCGTCAGCGGTCAGGGTGTTATCCGCTTCCGAAGAATCGACTCCGATGCTGTGATTGAGTATGAGGTGGATGGCAGCAGACTCGAAGTGGTCGATATCCCCCCCGGCTACACACATAATATAACGAACACAGGGACTGCTGATATGGTAACGATCATGTGGGCAAACGAACTATTTGATCCGGAAAAGCCGGATACTTTTGCATTGCAGGTATGATTAGTTTCATGCAAACAGCGGAGGAAGATAAGATGGAAAAACTGAAGGTAATGACTATAGTGGGGACACGGCCTGAAATTATAAGACTATCGGAAGTGATCAAGGCTTGTGATAAGTTTTTTGACCATACCCTGGTACACACCGGTCAGAATTGGGATTACACTCTGAACCAAATATTCTTTGAAGACCTGGAGCTCAGGGAGCCAGATCACTATCTGGATTGCGTCGGCGCCAACCTGGGCGAAACCATGGGGAACATCATTTCGAGATCCTATTCACTTATTCTGGAAAAGCAGCCGGACGCCCTGCTGATTTTAGGCGATACCAATTCCGCCCTTTCCGCAATTTCCGCGAAACGGTTAAAAACACCGATCTTCCATATGGAAGCGGGAAACCGCTGCTTTGATCAGAACGTTCCGGAAGAGATCAACCGAAAAATCGTCGACCATATTTCCGACATCAACCTTCCATACACGGAACATAGCCGCAGATACCTGTTGTCGGAGGGTTTTCGGAAGGAGCACATCTTCGTGACCGGATCTCCGATGAGAGAGGTTCTGGTGAAAAACCGGAGTCGGATCGACGGCAGTGATGTGCTGAAACGTCTCAGACTGCAGGCCGGGAAGTATATCCTGGTCTCTGCCCACAGAGAAGAAAACATAGATAACGAGAAAAACTTCATGTCTCTTATGACGGCAATTAATCATGTAGCGGAAAGATATGATCTGCCAATCATTTATTCGACCCATCCGAGAAGTATGAAATTTATTGAAGAGCGGGGCTTTAAATTTCATCCGCTTGTTCAAAACCTCAAGCCGCTAGGTTTTCTGGACTATAACAAGCTGCAGATGAATTCTTTCTGCGTCCTTTCCGACAGCGGCACTCTTTCCGAAGAAAGCGCAATGCTAGGATTTAAAGGCGTTTTAATCAGGACGTCTACAGAGCGGCCGGAGGTATTGGATAAAGGAACGGTTGTCATCGGCGGCATCAATTCCGAAGACATTGCGCAGGCAATTGAGCTGGCGGTTAATTCGGAACCGTTGTCAGAAGATCTTCTGCCGTCGGATTATAGCGGTATAAATGTTTCAATGAAGGTCGTGAAGCTCATCCAGAGCTATACCAAGATTGTCAACAAGGTGGTATGGGATAAATGAATGTATTGTTCTTGATGATTATTCCACCCGACTTAAAAAAGAATCCAAGCCTCTATTCAGAGCTTATGGAAGAATTCCGCGACAACGGCCATCAGGTCTACGTGGCGGCTATCGATGAAAAAAAGAACAGAAGAAAAACGCGGATCACCGAAGACTGCGGGATCAAAATCCTACATATCCGGACCGGCAATCTGTTTAATGTAAATCCGATCGTCAAGGGGCTTACGACTGTTTCGCTGGGTCGTCTTTTCAGAAAGGAAATCGGACGTTATTATGGAGATATCCGATTCGACCTGGTTTTGATGCCGACTCCACCGATCACCTTTGCACCGGTCCTGAGCTACATTAAGCAGCGGGACGGCGCGAAATCCTATTTGATCCTACGCGATATTTTCCCCCAGAACGCCAGAGATCTCAACTTGATGAGAAGCGGCTTTCTTTTTAATTTTTTCAGGAAGAAAGAAAAATTCATGTACAAGGTTTCTGATATTATCGGATGCATGTCCCCGGGAAACATTGATTATGTGCTGAAGCACAACCCTGAAGTGGACACTGAAAAGCTGGAACTGCTTCCAAACTGGTGCAGGATCGGTGAAAGTGCCGGCGAAAAAGCGATAGACTATAAAAAGAAATACGGGCTTGAAGGAAAATTCATCTGTGTGTTTGGAGGCAATATCGGCTGGCCTCAGGAACTGGAATTTCTGCTCGAGCTTGCAAAAGAAGTCAAGGATTATCAGGACATTGTGTTTTTAATTATCGGCAAGGGCATCTTAAAACCGAAAATAGAGAAAATCATCCGGGATGAAAATCTGAAGAACATTATCTTAAAAGACTATCTTCCGATGGAGGATTATGACGGACTGGTATCCCAGTGCGACGTCGGATTGATCAATTTGGACCGCCGTTTTACGATCCCGAATATTCCATCCAAAACAACGGGTTATTTTAAAGCCGGATTGCCGGTTTTGGCTTCCGTAGACAGGAATACCGATTATGGATCAATCCTCGATGATGCGAATGCCGGATTGTGGTCTGTAACTGGTGATTTGGAAAGCTATAAAAAGAATCTGTTGTTTTTCTATGAGAACCCAGAGGTCACTAAACAAATGGGCCAAAACGGAAAGCAATATCTGGCAGACAATTTGATCGTAGAAAAAACATATAGTATTATCATGAGGCATTTTGTATAGTATAATAATTCCACAGGTCAATCTGACATACAAAGGAGAGCTTAATGATTAAAAATGTAATAAAAAGACTTTTTGATATCGTTCTCTCAATTATATTGCTTGCCGTTTTATCGCCTATACTCCTGATCACTTATATAATGGTGAACGGTAAACTCGGCTCACCGGCTGTCTTTCGACAAGATCGCCCCGGAAAAAATGGTAAGATATTTACGATGTACAAATTCAGGAGCATGACCGACGAGAGAGATGAAACAGGCGAGCTGCTGCCGGATGAGATCCGGCTGACCGGCTATGGGAAATTGCTTCGTAAAACGAGTCTGGATGAACTTCCCGAGCTATTTAACATTCTCAAGGGCGACATGAGCTTTGTCGGACCCAGACCGTTGCTGATACGTTATCTTGGCCGCTATTCCGCTGAACAGGCACGCAGACACGAGGTCAAGCCGGGTCTGACCGGATGGGCGCAGGTGAACGGCAGAAACGCTATCGGCTGGGAAGAAAAATTCAAACTGGACGTCTGGTACGTCGATCATTGGAACCTTTGGCTGGACATTAAGATACTATGCCTTACTTTTATCAAGGTTTTTAAAAGGGAAGGAATCAGCTCGAACAGCCATGCTACTATGGAGGAGTTTTTTGGAACCGAGGGAAATCAAGACGATGAATGAAATAAACATTTTAATAACTAGTGCAGGCAGGCGTGTTGAGCTTGTTCAATGCTTTCAGTCGGCAAAAAAAGAATTGCATATTGAAGGAATGATTGTCGCAGCGGATGCAAGCCTGATCGCACCGGCATTATTTTTTGCTGATAAAAAGTATCAGGTATGCAGGATCGACAATAAGAACTATATCGATGAGATCATACAAATCTGCAAGGACAATCGGATTCACGGTATCATACCCACCCTGGATACTGAGCTTTTGAAACTCGCTGAGAATAAGGTGAAAATTGAAAAGGAAAGCGGCGCAAAGGTAATCATATCAGATCTGGAAATCATTAAAATATTCAGAAACAAATATAATACAGCGGATTTTTTTCTCAATAATGGATTTAAGGCTCCCTGTTATTATAACCTGGATGATATCGAGTATAATAATATGGCTTATCCATTGTTCATTAAACCACTTGACGGAAGTTCAAGTGTTAACGCTTTTAAAATAAATAATGCTGAGGAGCTTAAATTTTTCTCAAAATATGTTCCGAACGCGCTTGTTACAGATTTCATAAAGGGTGATGAGTATACAGTGGATGTTTTATGTGATCTAGAAGGCAATTGTATTTCAATTGTACCCCGAAAAAGATTAGTCGTTCGTGCTGGAGAAATACAAAAGGGTGTAGTTGAGAAAAATCAATCTATTATTAGCGAAACCAGACGTGTTCTCGAAATCCTGAAACCGGTGGGCCCCATCACATTGCAGTGTATCGTAAATGAATCGGGAGTTTATTTTATTGAAATCAATCCAAGATTTGGAGGCGGTGCACCAATGAGTATCAAAGCCGGGGCAGACAGTCCGAAGAATCTATACAAGTTGCTGAAGGGAAATAAACTGAGCTATCAGGATGACTACATGGAAGGCCTGACCGGTATCCGATTCGATCAGGCGATTTATGTTGATGCTAACGGAGAACTACTTCATGATTAAAGGTATTATTTTTGATTTGGACGGAACATTGATCAGTGAACGGGAATATATTTTAGGCTGCCTTGAAAATTCGGGAGCATTTATTGAGCGCGCATTTGGGACTAGAGATGCTTATTCAAAATTGAAGTACCTCTTTGAAATTAAATGGGAAAATATATTCAATCGATACTTTGAGCTGGAGAAAATACCTTATACAGAAATCGATATCAGGAATCTCATTAAAGTATACCGGGAAACAGACCCTGTAGTAAAACTATATCCTGATGTCATTCATGCCCTCAATTTGCTGAAAAACAAAGGAATAAAATTAGCCCTATTTACCAATGGATATTTTGGTGTTCAAAATCGGAAAATAGAAAAAGCGGATTTAGAACAGTTCTTTGATTTGATTATTATTCCAGATGAACAGGGACGAGAATATTGGAAGCCGAATCAGTGGGGGTATGATCAAATTTTACATAAGTTTGATATAGGACCGGAAGAAACAATGGCTGTTGGTGACATGGATAATGACTTTATTATACCGAAAGAAACAGGCATGGAATGTGTTTATATCCTACGTGACGATCGAATAAAAGGTCTTTGTCCTGAAACGACTGCAGATAGAATAATTCATTCGTTGACTGAAATCGAAATGGAAGTGTGAAGATATGGAAAAGCAAATACCTTTAAGCGTGCCAAATCTGAATATTGGTATTGTAGAGAATTTAGCCGAATGTATCGAAACCGGGTGGGTCTCCACCGGCGGCAGATTCATCACGGAATTTGAAAAGAAATTTGCAGATTATACGGGAGTAGAAAGCGCAGTCTCAACACAAAGCGGGACAGCAGGGCTGCACCTTGCATTGAGAGTTCTGGGGGTAGGTCCCGGAGACAAGGTCATTGTGCCTACGCTTACCTTTGTGGCAGCGGTTGCACCGGTTTGCTATCAGAATGCGGTACCGGTATTCATGGACTGCGACGACTCTCTCTGTATGGATACGGACAAACTGGGAGAATACCTGGAGAAGAATCAGGGAAAAGTGAAAGCGATCATCGTGGTACATATTTTCGGCAATATGGCCAAAATGGAAAAAATAATGAAATTAGCCGCACAGTATAATATTAAGGTTATTGAGGATGCCACGGAAGCGCTGGGAACCATTTCAACAGACGGAAGGTACAAAGGGAGACATGCGGGTACCATTGGGGATATTGGCGTTTTTTCCTTCAATGCCAATAAAATCGTAACCACAGGTGGCGGCGGCATGATTGTCTCCCGGGACAAAGAGCTTCTTGAACGAATGAGGCATCTAAGTATTACGGCTAAAACAGACTCACTATACTTTGTGCATGACGAAGTCGGATATAATTACCGGATGCTCAATATTCAGGCAGCGCTGGGAGTATCTCAGATGGATGATCTGGAAGAATTCATTGAGAAAAAAGTAAGGAACTATGACCATTATAATGAGGAACTGGCTGGCGTGGATGGTATAACGATCCTTCCGTTCAGACAAGATACGAGATCAAACCACTGGTTTTACTCCCTGCTAATCGATGAAAAAGTCCTGGGGATCGACAGAAATGAGCTGATGCATATACTAATTGATGAAGGGATACAATGCCGGCCGATTTGGAAATTGATCCATACACTAGAACCATATAAGGACTTTGAGGCATTTCGGATTGAGAAAGCTCCATACTATGAATCACATATTCTAAATGTTCCATGTTCAACTAACCTGAAAGCAGAAGATATCACTTACGTTTGCAATAAAATTAAAAAAATGGCGGGATTTTAATCCCGCCATTCGTCTGGTTTTGATTGACTATACGTTTTCTTCGGATTTCGTATTCCGCTTGAGGATCATATTGATTGCAATTCCGGTTCCAAGCAGGCCATAGAACAACGGCATTACCGATACGGAACTGTCATTGACAACTGCTGCGACAAGAAAGCCGCATACACCGAGAAAAATCCCTGCGCCTACATATGTGTTGAAATCGGTGCCGTAATCTTTCCTAAAATACAGGCGAATGCTTTGCACGATATAAATGCCCCAAAGCGCAAGCAAAGCTAGTAATGAAATAATACCTGTGTTAATGGCGGTCCCTAAATACATGCAGTGAGGCTTATCGACAATTAGGTTTAGATTCCAGCCAGCATTATATTTCCCGACATAGTTTTTGTGAGGATAATATATAGCAAAAGAATCCGCGCCGTGCCCAATCAGCACTGTATCTTTTAGCATTGGGATCGCTGTCCCCCAGATAAAACCACGACCAGAACCAAAGTTTGGATTGTTTTCAAATCCGATTTGTTCAATGGGGTCTAAATCTACCGGTGACCCAAGTTGATTCATGTAAAGTGGACCATCAGGCGTTATTACAAAAGGCCACTCACTTTTATCAATATATATAATATAAAACTTATTACCATTATCATCTTCTGCAGGTCTTAATGAGCACATTTTAAATCTTGGGTCTAAGAACCCATGAAGATAGCCAGCTTCCGCAGAAACTAACTGAATTGGAATAGTTTTTCCAGCGGAGTCTTTAACCTTTATTATTGAGGGATCGTCAGGATTTGTTGTTATAATCATTTCGTTTCCGTTGACGCTAATCTTAATATCTTTGCCTGCAGTGTCAATAAAATCGATATGTGATTTTTCAGAGGCGGCAGAGTTTTGTGCTACAGCTGCATTGGATGCGGAAGCCTGAGGATTACCAGGCACAGCGACTGCTGTATTATTGCCAAGGAAAGTTTTGGCTGAATTGAATTCTGATTGTAGTTGTTCTGCATTTGCAAAGCACATTAAAATTGCCAGTGCAAATAGAATAATTACAGGCTTTCGCCAGACAAGAATTCTTTTATTTAAAACAATAAATCCAAGAATCAGTATGATAAGCATACCCAGATAGCCGCCGCTTGATACGGATCCAATCAGGTTGAATACCAATAGCGTAAAAAGTGCTCCCCAAAGGATCTTCTTCCACAATACTTCTTCTTTTCCCCTCATGACGGAGTGGATGAATATCATACCGAATAGGGGTACCAATAACGTCAAATAGAATGAAACATAGTTGATGTTATAAACAGTCTGATAGATCTGCTTATTCTGAAACGTGAAGTTCAGTTTATCAAGCTGATCCCAGAACCAGCTTGGTGTTATCAGCTTTTTGCCTATCGCTGTTCGGAAAAAGTCATGATCTAATGCCTGAGATAGTCCTAAAAATCCTAATAATGTGCTGAAAATGCCAATCGGATAAACGATCCATTTTACATTCTTTTCAGTATTTACGGAGTTTATGATATAAAAAAGCATAATCATATATGCTACTATGGTAATAGTACCTTCAAACCGGTCTGGATAACCCCAGAGTGAGAATATCTTATACTCTGAAAATGCATAGGATAACAATACAAATGCTGTATAGATGATCATAGGAAGATATGCGAAATTCCTCTTGATGAAGAAAGACTGAATGAAAACTCTATATAGCAGTATGACGAAGGCTATAATCGCGCAAGTCACGATTGCCGTCATCTTGAAATAACTGAAAAAATCTGTTAGATCGTTGCTTTTAGTGCTCCAATAGAATTGGCCCATCGGACGTGTATAAGTGTACATTCTAGTAATAATTATTACTACCGCGGTAAAGAAAGCCGCCGGCAGCATTTGGAACCAGTGGGTGCTTTCGTTTAAACTGGGCGCTGCGCTCATATTGACGAGGTAATCCGGATTCTTTATCTTTTCATGGGCTTTCTGGCTGACATCTCTAACCTTTTTATCTTTTGGACCTTTTGACATTTTTTTATCCTCCGTATATCATATACAACATTTCTATTATTTCCAAATTGTCTCAATTATATTATTATATCTTATGCCCTATAGTTCTTCAAGCACAAAAGACCTCAAAGCTGTGAAACAAATGTGTATTTTTTTTACATATCTTGACCTAAAATAAAAAGTCGATTATAGTATAAGAGTATTGGAAAAGATAGCTAGGGTTAGGTATCTACAGGGGGATAAAATGAAGAGATTAATTGTTTTTTTGGTTGCAGTATCTTTGCTTGCAGGAAACGGGGCTGTTGCTTACGCGGATAATACTCAGAACTCTGTCATGTCTCAGAAAAAAATTATCGTTTACATAAAGCCAGATGTTACTGTAAAACTCAATGACATCATGCAATGTTTCCGGGACGCTAACGGACAGACCGTTTACCCGATCATTTATAATGGTTGCACATACCTTCCAGTAAGAGCTTCTTCCGCATTGATGAAAGAGCCTATCGAATGGGATAAATCTAGCAAAACCGTATTCATCGGTAAAACGCTTACCAATCCTAATAAAGCAAATGCCGTGATTTCAACGGCCGCTGCAGTAGGAGTAAGTGACTCGGCGTTAACATCTGCACCGAAACCTTCCATGAGCAGCGCATATTTAAGGTCGGATATCCTGGTGATGTACGACTTTGAGATCCAGAACTTTAAGGATGTGAACGGCGACACCGTCTATCCGATCATCTATAACGGTTCGACATATCTGCCGATACGCTCGATATCCAAGCTTATGAATGCACCTATCGATTGGGACGGAGCAACAAAGACGATTGCGATCGAGGATACGGACAGTACCTATGCCATCGTTGATGAGGAAGAGGATAAAACAACCACCGCAGCTGTCGAGATCAGCACTTCGGCCATAGAACTCAAGAGCCTGTTTGATCGGGAAGAGGTTCTGTATTACGAAGCGACAGGAAAAGCAACGGCAATCAAAGATGCAGCCACAGCCGATGATAAATCACTCATAGCCGCTTCCATTACGGACAATTACCTGAAAGCCCAGGCGTTAACGCTTGAGATCAAGGACTTCGATTCCTCGGAGCTAAGTGATGATGAAAAAGCGGCTTTCGATAAGCTGATCGCATATGCGGACAGCACGGAATACTACGTTTTGGTTTTGGAAAACATAGCGTATATGGCAGCGCAGGGCGCTGATTATTCAGGACTTGCGGAAACCTTCCTTTACTTTGCGATGGATTCGCAAACCAAGATGGAGGATGCACGGAGCGCGATACAAGCTTTGAATTGAAAATTTAAAGGCGGGAATTATTTCCCGCCTCTTTTTATATTATCGTTATCCTGGCGCCCTAGTTGTCTCTTTCGAATCGCCAGGCGTCTCTGCACATGTCCATGATATCCCTTTTTGCCGTCCAACCCAGCTCCTGCTTGGCTTTTGAAACAGCGGCATAATACTCCGCCATATCCCCCGGTCTTCTTGGGGCCACCATGTAAGGGATCGCAACGCCCGTCACTTCCTCGAAAGCTTTTAAAAGCTGAAGCACGGAGGTGCCTTTTCCTGTGCCGAGATTGTAAAGCTGCACTCCCTTGTCCAGCTGCCGGTAAGCTGCCACATGGCCTTCCGCCAGATCCATGACGTGGATGTAATCCCGGACGCCGGTGCCGTCGCTGGTAGGGTAGTCGTTTCCGAAAATCCGGAGTATTTCAAGCTCTCCCTTTGCTACCTTCGTGATATAGGGCATTAGATTATTCGGGATGCCATTGGGATCCTCGCCGATGATACCGCTGGGATGAGCGCCGACGGGATTGAAATACCGCAGCAGAGAAACAGAAAATCCAGGGTTTGATTTCGCCGTGTCCGTCAGTATCCTTTCGCTGATCACCTTTGATTCGCCGTAAGGATTTGTGGTCGGCTTCAGCGCCATGGTTTCAACAAAGGGGATCTCGTTTTCCCCATAAACGGTCGCCGAGGAACTGAAAACAAATTTGCCTGCTCCGTATTTCAGGCAGGCTGCGGCGAGAACCATGGTACTGACGGTATTGTTGTAATAGTATTTCAAAGGCTTTTCCACCGATTCGCCTACGGCTTTGAAGCCCGCGAAATGGATCACGCCGTTGATCCTATGTCCGGAAAAGACCTGATCGACTTGATTTTCATCCGTTACGTCTATTTGATGGAAGGGAAAATCCTTGTCGGTTAACTGCCTCACCTTGTCCAGTATTTCCGCCTTACTGTTGCTAAGGTTGTCGGCGACTACGATTTCATAGCCCGCCTCCAACAGCGCGACGCAGGTATGGGACCCAATATATCCGGCTCCGCCGGTGACCAGTATGCTCATAATCAAAAAATCTCCCTTCTTAAACGTCTCGAAAATATAATACTTTACTTTTATGCGGTGTACAAGGTATAAATAATGTAACGTAAATCAGCAGACAGTACAGGAGAAGTCAAAAAATGAAACAAATCAAAACGGTATCCATCATCGGCCTGGGCAACCTCGGCATCGCATACGGGCATCACCTGTCAAAGAAAATGCCGAAGGGGGATCTTCGGATTGTCGCCGACCGTGATAGAATCGATCGATATGAAAGAGACGGGATATACTGCAACGGCGAACGCTGTGATTTTCAGTACGTGACTCCGGACGAAGAAATCGGGCCGGCGGATCTGGTGCTGTTTACGGTGAAATTTCCGAACCTTCCCGAGGCCATCGACGCCGTGAAAAATCATGTCGGCGAAAGCACGATCATTCTCTCAGCACTTAACGGGATCACCAGCGAAGAGATGATCGGTGAAGCCTTCGGTATGGATAAGGTGCTGTATTGTGTCGCCCAGGGTATGGACGGGATCAAAATGGGCAACCGGCTGGATTTCGACCACATGGGCATGCTTTGCTTCGGCGACGGGGAGGCAAGCTCGATTTCGGAGAACACAAAAGCGGTGGAGGAGTTTTTTAAACGGACGGAGATGCCTCACGAGGTGGAGACTGATATGATGAAACGGCTTTGGGGCAAATTCATGATGAACGTAGGCGTGAACCAGACTGCTTCGGTATTCCTGTGCAATTACGGCGGGCTCCAGGTCGAAGGAGAGGCAAGAAATACCATGATTGCGGCCATGCGCGAGGTCATTCCGCTTTCCGGACAAGAGGGCTATCCTTTGGGCGAGGAAGATCTTTCCTACTGGCTGAAGGTCCTGAGCATACTGAGACCGGAGGGGAAACCGTCCATGCAGCAGGATGTGGAGGCCGGAAAGCCCACGGAGGTCGGGCTGTTCTCCGGAACAGTGTTGGCGCTGGGGAAAAAGTATGGGATCGCAGCACCGGTCAACGAATTCCTGAATCGGAAGATCAAAGGGGCGGAATCTTTGCAGGAAGATTAAAGGAGAAGAATTTTCCGATTGAAGTTCTTGAAACAATATGGTATAATCCATTTCACGGGACAAAAACCGAGACAGAATATATGGATTATGGGGGGTTAGCTCAGTTGGCTAGAGCGCTTGCTCGACAAGCAAGAGGTCGTTGGTTCGAGCCCAATACTCCCCACCACAAGCAAGCAACAGGGAAGTTGGAGATATCCAGCTTCTTTTTGCATAAGTATAGAAATCCAGGATTAGGAAAAGGGAGTTCCAATTCATGAAAAAACTCAAAGGATTCGTTACCTTAACGATCATTATTACAACCCTGCTGGTTTCCAGTATGCCGGCGTTTGCATTCACCGACAACGAAACCCGCAGTATGGATCAATTTTTTATCGACTCGCAGTTGCTCAAGGGAGACGGCGGAAGCTTCGGGCTGGACAAACCGGCCACCCGCATGGAAGGAATCATCATACTGATCCGTCTCATGGGAAAAGAAGCGGATGCGCAGGCCATGACGGACCAGCCCTGCCAGTTTACCGATGTGCCGGACTGGGCGAAGGGATATGTCAACTATGCTTACGCTGAGAATATTTCCAAAGGGGTAAGCGCGACCCGTTTCGGCGTGGCCGACAAGATGACGGTTTACCAGTACAACACGCTGATGCTGAGGGTTTTGGGCTATGACGACAGCAAAGGCGATTTTAAGTGGGATTCCTCGGTGGATAAGGCGGAGAACCTGTCCATCCTGCCGAGAGATTTCACACTCCTTTATACGCAGATCAATCCGGTTTTTACAAAAGGCGCCTTGATGGAAACCTCCTTCTGCTACCTCCAGGCAAACCTGAAAGATCAGGAACAGACCCTGATCGATCAGCTTATCGAAGCCGGCGCCGTTTCAAATGAGCTTGCCGAGGAATACGGGCTGTCGGTGGAAAAGTGGGGAAGCCTGGCGACAAATCCGGGCGACGGCGAGTATTTTAACTTTGACGTCAATGGAGAGACAATGACGATTTCGGGGCAGAGCGACGATAAGGAAAAGAGATGGCTTCTTGTCCTGATCAATAAAAAAGAGAGCGGCGCCAACCAGATCGAAAAAGTGGACTCCAGAGGCAGCGACGGGCGGTACGACCTTCCAATTTCCGTAGCTAATCTCCGGGAAGGGGAGTACTATGTCGACGTCTACGGGAACGATGAGAGATACAATACATATCGCGGGATCGTCAACAAAGCGCTGATCCTCAAGGTTGCGGACGATGACGCCTATTTTTTCCCGCCCCCTGTTTACGGAGCCAACCTCAGGATATTCAACGGGAATGAAATCGAACCGCAGGATAAAGAGATGAACCCTGAGACCCAGGCCGATAAAGCGACGGTGTCTGAAATAAACTCTCTGGCGGCCGAGATCACAAAGGACTGCGGCAGCGATTATGAAAAGGCTCTGGCGATCCACGACTGGGTAGCGGAGTATGTATATTACGACCAGGATTTTCTGCACGACAAGACGGATTCCACCAACATCACGTCAAAATCGGTCCTTGACAACAAGTATGCAGTCTGCAGCGGGTATTCCAACCTGACCAAGGATCTGCTCTCGGCGGCGGGGATCCCGAGCAAGGTGGTCTACGGCTACGCCCTTGGAGTATCAGGGGAAGACGACTGGAGCGACGTCGATTTAAAGAAGGATAAGTTAAACCACGCATGGAACGAGGCTTATGTCGGCGGCCGTTGGATCATCATTGATTCCACATGGGATTCCAGCAATAAATATGAGGCCGGCAATTTTACAAAGGGTGACGGCGTGTCCCGTCTGTTTTTCGACAGCACCGTGGAGTTCCTGTCGGGAACCCACCGGTCGGTGGAGTATAAGTAATAATTTTTGATTATTTTTATCTGACAAAGTATAATATAACATATCGGTCCGGAAAGGATGGGATCAGTATGACAGGGGAAGAGAGAAGAAAAAAAATCATAGAAATCCTGCAGAAGAGCGAGGAACCGGTCTCCGGCGCGGAGCTGTCCAAGCGCCTCAACGTGAGCAGGCAGGTCATTGTTCAGGATGTCGCACTGCTCAGGGCGGTGAACCGGAACATCATCTCGACGACGAAGGGCTATGTCCTCTACTATCAGGAAATCCAGAAGGTGAACCGCTGCTTCCTGGTAAAGCATACCGACGAAGAGATCGAGGACGAACTCTGTACCATCGTGGACAACGGCGGCAAGGTGCTGGACGTCATCGTCATGCATGATATTTACGGTGAGATCTCCACAGGCCTCATCATCAAAAACAGACAGGATGTTTACGATTTTATCGAAAAGCTTAGGGGGCACGGGACAATCCCTCTGAAGGGGTTGACCGGCGATGTGCATCTCCATACGGTGGAAGCTGATTCGGAAGCAATCCTGGACTCCATTGAAAAGAAATTGAGAGACAAGAAGTACCTTGTCGATGAAAAATAACAGCGGATGATAAACGAAGGGCATTTGACATGAAACAATTTGACGTGCTGATCATCGGAGCAGGCGCAGTGGGAAACGCCATTGCCAGAGAAATATCAAAACAGAATAGGGTTACTGTCGGCATGCTGGAAAAGGAACCGGATACGGCCTTTGGCGTCAGCGGCAGGAACAGCGGAGTTCTTCATGCCGGGTTTAACAATAAACCCGGTTCTTTGATGGCGAAACTCTGCGTGCAAGGCTCGGAGGGTTTCGAAAAGGAAGCTGTGGTGCTGAACGTTGAATTTAAAAAGACGGGAAAGCTGATCATTGCCCGGTTTGAAGAGGACCAGGAGCGACTCGAAAAGCTGAAGTTGCAGGGCGAAGCCAACAGCGTAAGGGAACTTCGGATCATCGGCAGGAAAGAACTGGAACAAATGGCTGGATATGAGGCCGGGGCCGGCGCGCTCTGGTCGGGCATGACAGGGATCTTTGATCCGTTCCAATACACCATCGCTCTTGCGGAAGCCGCCACTTCACAGGGTGCGGAATATTTCTTCGGAAGGAAGGCTGTCGGGATCGAGTCTCTGACGACGGAGACCGAACCGGGAGGATTTCTGGTTACGGCGGAAAACCTGGCCGGCGGTCAGAAGGAACAATATAAGGCTGCCGTTCTGATCAACAGCGCCGGCCTGTATGCCGACGAGATCTGCAGGATGGTCGGAATCAACGACTTTAAGATCTACCCGTGCAGGGGAGAATATCATATTCTGGACAAAAAACAGTCCAAACTGCTGGAGTTTCCGATCTACCCGATCCCCAACGAAAAGGAAGGCGGACTGGGAGTCCATCTGACGCCCACCCTTCACGGTAACATCATGATCGGGCCCAGCGCCGAGTATCTGGCCGAGGAACAGGAACGGGAGGATTACAGCACGACTCAGGACGTCATGACGAAACTGAGCGAGGAAGGCGTCGGCCTTTTCCCCGAACTGGACGTCAAAGACTGTATCCGCAGCTTCTCCGGCGTCAGACCGAAACTGGCTTCCGAATCCCAGGGCGGCTATGCCGATTTCGTCATTGAGGAAAGCAAACAGGTGCCGGGCTTCATCCAGTTGGTCGGAATCGAGTCGCCGGGGCTGACCTCGTCGATCCCCATTGCTAAAATGGTCGCACAGATGGCAGTTGAAATCATGGCGAGAAACGGCGCCGTCGGCGGGAAAGTTGAAGCGAATAAGGACGCAGTACAAGAACCCTTTAGATCAAGCGATGGTCCGGGAGAATCCTTCGGAGAACCCGGCGATCAGAAAATGCTCTGCCGGTGCGAAAGGATCACGGAAAAAGCGGTTTTGGAAGCCTATGACCGTATCCTTAGAATCGGCGCGATCCCGACGATCAAGGGTTTGAAAAACAGATCCAGAGTGACGATGGGAAACTGCCAGGGCAGCTTCTGCACCGTCAATATCATAGAACTTTTACAGAAAAAACGAAACTTGGATCCTCTTACCCTTCGCTGGAACGGTTTCGGCAGCGAGATGTTTGAAGGGAGAGTGAAGGAATGAGAATAAAGAAGGACGTCGTCGTCATCGGCGGTGGCCCTGCCGGAATGGCAGCGGCAGTCTCCCTGAAAAGAAGAGGGATCGAAGACATTATATTATTGGAAAAGGAAAATCGGCTGGGCGGTGTGCTTTCCCAGTGCATCCATGACGGCTTCGGCTTGATCTATTATAAAAAGAATTATTCCGGGCCTGAATATTCGGCTCTCTATGAGCAGAAAATGACGGAAGATGAAATCCCGTATCTGACCGAGGCAACGGTGCTTTCCATCAAAGGCGCCCCCCGTTCTCTTGTTACTGTCCAGACGTCGGAGGGGACTATGGAATACGAAGCGGGTGCGGTGATCGTGGCTACAGGCTGCAGGGAGCGGGGAAGAGGCCTTGCCGGAATCCCCGGAACCAGACCGGCAGGGATCTACACCGCCGGCACAGCCCAGGCGCTGATCAATCTGCAGAATTTCATGCCGGGTCGCCGAGTCGTCGTAGTCGGTTCGGGAGATATCGGCCTGATCATGGCAAGGCGCATCACGCTGGAAGGCGGGACGGTGCTTTGCGTTGTGGAGAAGGAGGACGTTCCCGGCGGTTTGAGACGAAATATCATGCAGTGTCTTGAGGATTACGGGATCCCTTTATATAACAATACGGTCGTATCGAATGTTTATGGGAAAGAACGGGTGACCGGAATCGACGTTGCTCAAATCGATACTGACGGTAATGCCATCCCGGACAGCACAAGGCATTACGACTGCGATACGCTGATCCTGTCGGTGGGACTCATCCCCGAGGATGATATGGTCGAGGATAGGCATAGTGGGATTTTTCTCTGTGGAAATTCCCTTTATGTCCACGATCTGGTGGACGACGTCTCAATGGAAGGGGAAATGGTGGCCGGACAAGTCGAAACATACTTGATGAAGCTGGCGTCGGGACAGAAACCCGATGAGACTAGGTTCTCTTATCCGGGGATCGATACCATGCGGAAAAAGAGGCAGGATATCCTGAAGCGGAAAAAGGACGTCGCCCGGAAGAAAGCGGAAACCGGCGCGAAAACCATCACCTGCATCATGTGCCCCAACGGCTGTGAGATTAACTACGATCTCGAAGGCGGCATGTGCGGCAAGGGTCCTGAATATGTAAAGAATGAAATCCTGAACCCCAAGAGGACTCTGACAACTTCCGTCAAGGTAACGGGAGGAGCGATGTCGCTGGTCAGCGTAAGAACAACCGGCAGCATTCCAAAAGAGAGCCTCATGGATGCCATGAAGCTGATCTCCGAAATGGAAGTCGAAGCGCCCGTAGAGCTGGGCCAGGTCATCCGGGAGAATTTCATAGAACCCGACATCAACCTCATCGCAACAAAATCAGTCAAGGCAGCCGATCATCGGTAAATGCCGGCCACATTAAATGCTGCATATTAACGTGTAAATTCGCATTGATATTTTACAGCATATTGATGTATAATATATCTGGAGGTGAGACTCATGCCGAATATTAAACCGATTTCAGATTTAAGGAATTACACAGAAGTTTTGAACGAAGTGGCAGAAAATAATCCTGTTTATCTGACCAGAAACGGTAGAGGCGAATATGCAATAATGAAAATGGACGATCTGGACCGGTTGAAGGCCACACTGAAATTATTGGCCTTCCTGGGAGAAGGAGAGAAATCAGGAAAGGAAGAAGGCTGGCTCTCGTCTGAAGAAATTTTAAAGATGATTTGATTTATATTGTTCGCATTGCAAATGAACGCCAGGATTTTATGCTCCTGCTATTCAGAATATAAGGATGCAGAAATTGCTATGCTTTCGAGTTTGTTATTAGTGTAAAGGATATGCAAAACGAGTAGAATATTTCGAGAAATTATGATGCTTTCAAATTTTGTGAGCAAGGTTTTCAGGACTGATACTGTCAAAGAAGTGCTGTTTGAGCGAAGCGAGTTCACTTCTTTGTCTGAAAACCGCGAACAAGATTTCTGAAAGCATTAATTTTGAGAACCGATTCTAGGAGTTTTGCATATTTCTTTGCTCCTGAAAGTTGTATTGACTACAACCCTGAGTCCATATACAATAAATAATAAGAAGCAACAAAATTTTCCAAATTGCAACAAGATAGGAGATGCGGCACATGTCGGATATGGATTTAAAAGCCATCGGAAGACGGATACGTTTTCAGAGAGAGCAGCTTCACCTTACCCGCGAAGAACTGGCGGAGAAACTCGAAGTATCGGCAAAATTCTGTGCGGATATTGAGTATGGAATGAAGGGGATGTCCATGACGACCCTGAACAATCTCAGTGAAATTTTAAACCTGTCTACCGATTATATCCTGAAAGGGAACAATAGTAAGAGCCTGGGAGAATCACAAAATCGGGATATCATCGAAAGTGTCGTGGCAACGCTCAACAGCTGCAATCGGATACAGCTGGGGCGTGTCGAGCAGCTTCTGAAAATTTTTGTAGCCACTGTTAGTGAAACAGCCGGCGACTACGAAGAAGCATTACAGTAAGCGCTGGAATCGCAGTAGGCCGGAGTCAAAGAGGGAAAAATGAGATATGCATTGATCGATGATGCGACTCTGGAATCGGCCAAAAGGATGGAAGGAATCATACCTGGCAACAATACCGTTGAGGTTGCCGGGGATATTCTTGCGCTGGAAAATCTGATCCAGGCGATTTTGTTCTGCGATGAAATCTTTTATCTGGAACTGAAAGGAAACAAGAAAAAAAGCAATGGCAAGGCCTTCGAAGGGTTTCGACAGGTTTGCCTGAATGACGACGCTTACAGTGAGCTTCTGGACGCCGCCAATAAAATGACCGACAATTACCTTCCGTGCATCGAAGGCGGATTATTTACGGATGATTGCTTCAAATCATTCTTCAGGTCATTGGATATGGAGATCCGTTTCGTTTGGGAAAAGAAAGGCGATATCTTTTACCTGACGCCGAGAATCATCCGGAGCAGCAGTTATGTCAACGGACTTTTATACCGGAAACTGCTTAGCATGATCCTCAATGAGCTGACGGATAAAAGCTTTCTTACTCAAGTGGATCCGCGACCTCCCCTGCTTTACGATTCGGAAGGACAGATCATAAACAACTGTTATCAGGTGATGGACAAGAGCGGGAAATACCTGCCCTCTGAGCTTTCCCCTCAGGCGGAAGCGCTGTTCAAAGCCGCAAACTATATGGCATACCGGTGCAACCTGCACCTTTTGGCCGCAAGAGAACTCAAAGCAGACCTGGTGCTTTCTCCGATCAGAACATCATTCCAGAGATGCTGTTACAATCATTTTTGTTTGGGAAACCTGGACTCCGGAGGCAGCATCCGTCCTGAGGTTACAATCCGTGAAATTCCGATGTTTACGTTCTGGATCGCAGAGCATATGAAAGCCGACTCCGGATTTATCAAGGCGGCTTACGAACTGCGCGAGGAAAGTGAGTTCAAGTCGATCAGGCGATTCTTGAACGACCAGAGCAATAAGGCAGACTCTTCTGCCTATGACGGTAAACCCGGCATGGAGGCTGGATTGAACGGTCAATTTGAGCAGCTCGTTAAAAAATTTCGGGTCAGTCCTGAGAAAGGCGTGGCCTCGGCGTCCTTTCAGATGATCGGCTATCCGGAAACCCATGCGAGGCTTCCTGAACTAAGTAAATTCTCTTTTGGATTAAGGCCGCAACAGCCTGAAATCGATCCAGCGAAAAACGACCGGCGGCATTTCGGGGTGATTTACCGTGCGGTCCACGACGACTTAATTCGTATGGATGAAATGAACGAGTATTTTGATACCGCAACGGTCAGGATCAAATACAAGGCCGACGATGTGCTGCAGAACATCAAGGTTGAAACGAAGGGATCCGGTGCGCCGCACACTCGCGTCTAAATCAATCTTAACTTGATAATATCAAGTAAATAGAGTAAACTATTGCTGAAGTATCGGATTCTTACCGGGATCCGTAAATTGCTTCGGCAATTATATATTTTTGAAAGGATCGTTGCTTTTTATGGTAAAGTACTCAAGAATCGCGCTCTTGTTATTTATTGATATCATCTGCATCAATTTTGCATATATTTTATCGTTCCTGCTTCGTTTTGAATTCACGATCTCCGAGGGATTTCTTGGATTCTTCGCAGTTTACGCAAACAACATCGTCATCATAACCGCAATCAAGCTGATCATTTTCTGGTTCTTCGGGCTTTACCGGAGCCTCTGGCGCTATGCCGGAACGGAAGAGCTTTTAAAAATAGCCCTGGCAGCCTTTGCCGCGACGGCGGCAAGCATCGTTTATCTTGAATTTTCGCAGCAGTATTTCCCGAGAAGTATTTATGTCTACAGCGGCATTCTGGATCTGGTTCTGATCGGCGGCGTACGTTTCGGCTACCGTGTTATAAGGGATCTCAGGAAACCGGGCGGAATGCGTAGCCTGATGACGCTTATGACGAACCGGGAGGAAGCCGCGGAAATCAGCAAAGTTATGGTAGTCGGTGCCGGAGACGCCGGAGCGGCGATCATCAAGGACATCAAACAGCATCCGGATCTGGGGAAGAAAGTCGTCATAGCCATTGATGACAATCCGAATAAGCTGAACCAGACCATCGTAGGCGTCAGAATTGCCGGGAACCATTCGGCGATCAAACAAATGGCAAGAAAATACGGGGTGGATGAGATCATCATCGCCATACCGTCCGCAAATAAAAAGGTGATTCAGGAAATTGTCAACGAATGCAATAAAACCCGGTGCAAGATGAAGATCCTCCCCGGGATCAGCGACCTGATCAACGAGAAGGTCAGCATCAGCAAGCTGAGGGACGTTGACATCGAAGACCTTCTGGGCAGAGACCCGGTTCAGGTAAACCTGAGAGAGATCAGCGGTTATCTGGAGGGCAGGATCGTCCTTGTCACCGGCGGCGGCGGATCCATCGGGTCGGAGCTGTGCCGGCAGATCGCACGGTTCAAGCCGAGAAAGCTTGTTGCCCTTGATATTTACGAAAACTCGGTATTCGAGCTTTCCAACGAAATCAAGAGCACCTTTCCGAATCTGGAATTTGAAGTGGTTATCGCATCGGTCCGCAGCAAACAAAGGATGCGGGAAGTTTTCAACAAGTACAAGCCCCACGTCGTCTTCCATGCGGCGGCGCACAAGCACGTTCCGCTGATGGAAAGCAATCCGAAGGACGCGGTGATCAACAATATCGTCGGGACGAAGAATATGATCGACCTGGCCGACGAATACGCCGTAGAGAACTTTGTCATGATTTCAACGGACAAGGCGGTCAATCCGACCAACGTCATGGGCGCCACAAAACGAGTTGCGGAGATGATCCTGCAGGAGAAAAGCGCGCGTTCCCGCACAAGCTACTCCGCGGTCCGGTTCGGAAACGTCCTGGGCAGCAACGGCAGCGTGATCCCGCTGTTCCGGAAGCAGATCGAACGGGGCGGCCCGGTAACCGTAACTCATGAGGACATTACCCGCTATTTCATGACCATACCGGAAGCGGTCCAGCTGGTGATCCAGGCCGGAGCAATGGCTACGGGCGGAGAGATTTTTATCCTCGATATGGGTGATCCGGTTCGGATCATGGATCTAGCGGAAAACGTGATCCGGCTTTCGGGTTACATCCCCAATGTTGACATCGATATCAAAGTAACCGGCCTTCGTCCGGGAGAAAAACTATACGAGGAACTGCTGCTTGACGAAGAGGGGATCGAAAAGACGGCGCATAACAAGATCTACGTAGGACATCCGCTGCCGCCTTCCTCCGAGCTCATCGAAATGCTCGACAAGGAGATGACCCATACCGAAGAAAGCATCAACGGCATCCTGTCCATGAAGGATGAGGAGGTCAAGGACTGGCTGAAGAAGCTGGTTCCGAATTATTGCAGACCAAATAATGATTAATATACAGGAGGTGAGTCCCATGAGTGAGACTTTAAAACTGGATCTGTCGCGTTCGCTGGTCGAGCCGCAGACCATAAGTGCCTGCAAAGCTGAACTTGAAGACGCCAAAAACAGACTGTGGTCAGGAAAAGAGCCGTTTACCGGCTGGGTCAACCTGCCCTTTGCTTATGATAGAAAGGAACTCTCGGACATTTTGTCCGCAGCCGAACAAATCAGGAAACAGTGCGAGGTCCTGATCGTGATCGGGATCGGCGGATCCTATCTGGGAGCGCAGGCCGCCATCAGCGCCCTGAGGAAAGAAACCGCGCCGGAGATCTATTTCGCCGGGCAGAACCTCAGCGGGACCTACCATAAGGAACTGCTTGACAAGATCAAAGGAAAAGAGCTGTGCCTCTGCGTCATTTCCAAATCAGGAACGACGACGGAATCCAGCGTCGCATTCTCCATCCTGAAGGATGAATTATACCGGAAATACGGCCGGGAAGAGGCCGCAAAAAGAATTTATGCCATAACCGACGCGGAAAAGGGGATCCTCCGGGAAGAAACGACCCGTGAAGGTTACGTTTCCTTCGTCGTTCCCGACGATATCGGCGGAAGGTATTCCGTTCTGACGGCGGTAGGCCTGCTGCCCATCGCGGTTGCGGGCGTCGACGTAAACGCCATGCTGCAGGGCGCGGAAGCCGAGGCAGAAACGGCAAAGGAAGCAGGCGCGGACGCCGCAAGCCTGGCCGCTGCCAGAATCGCCCTTTACAACCGGGGAAAAGCGATCGAAGTATTTGAATATTACGAGCCGAAGCTTCAGTTCTTTGCCGAATGGCTGAAACAGCTTTTCGGCGAAAGCGAAGGCAAGGACGGGAAAGGTATTTTCCCGGCTGCGCTGCAGTTCAGCACGGACCTCCACTCCATGGGACAGTTCCTGCAGGACGGAAACCAGATCTTCTTTGAGACGGTCCTGAATGTATTGGATCCCCCGGACGATCTCATCGTGCCGGAAAGCGCAGGCGAACTGCTTGCCGGAAGGAGCATGAACGCCATCAATCAGGCTGCCGTGGAAGGCGTTATAACGGCGCACCAGGCCACAGGCGTTCCGATCATCAAGTTGGATATCCCGGCGCTGACGCCCCATTACTTCGGACAGCTGGTCTACTTCTTTGAAATGACCTGTGCCCTCAGCGGTTATCTCAATGACGTGAATCCTTTCGACCAGCCGGGAGTCGAGAGCTACAAGACGGAAATGAGAAAGGTCCTGAAATCGAAATAAGTGCTGAAAACGGCGCACGACCTTAAAATAATGGTTGAAAAACCCAAGGAAAAGAGGTACTCTATACTAGTATAATATCCGCTTTAGGAGATATTATAATTTGGTTGTTAAGAGTAGAATTTGGAGGAACTGAAATGAAAAAGATTGGAGTTTTAGGTACTGGCACCATGGGCGCCGGAATTATCCAGGTACTTGCACAGAGCGGCTATGAAGTAGTTCTTCGCGCCAGAAGAGAGAGCTCCGTAGAAAAAGGAATTGCTACGGTAAACAAAAACCTCGAAAAATTAGTTGCCAAGGAAAAAATAACAGCTGACGATAAGAACGCTGTTATGGCAAGGATCAAAGGATCAACGGATATCAGCATCGTAGCTGATGCAGACCTGATCATTGAAGCCGCTACGGAAGATATGGAATCAAAGAAGGCACTGTTTGCCGAGCTGGATCAGCTGTGCAAACCGGAAACAATCATTGCTACCAACACATCCTCCCTTTCCATTACAGAAATCGCGGCATCCACAAATAGAGCCGACAAAATCATCGGAATGCATTTCTTCAACCCGGTGCCAATGATGAAGCTTGTTGAGATCATCAAGGGCCTGGCTACATCCGATGAAACAAGAGATACCATTCTCGACCTTACGCAGAAACTTGGAAAGACTCCGGTAGAAGTCAACGAAGCTCCCGGATTCGTAGTAAACAGAATTTTGATTCCTATGATCAATGAAGGAATCGGCATCCTCGCTGACGGCGTTGCCAAAGCCGAGGACATCGACCAGGCTATGATGCTTGGCGCAAATCACCCGATGGGACCTTTAGCCCTTGGAGATCTGGTAGGACTTGACGTATGTCTCGCCATCATGGAAGTACTGCATGCAGAATTCGGTGAAGACAAGTACAGACCGCATCCCCTTCTCAAGAAGATGGTCAGAGCTGGCAAATTGGGTAGAAAAACAGGAGAAGGATTCTATAAATACAGCTAAGATTCCAAACACAAAACTAATTTATGAAAACATTTTTAAAAACATTTATAGTCGGATTATTAATATTCACAATAGTATTAGTCCCCATTCAATGGGGACTAAGTCTTGTAGGCAATGTGCGGGTTTTCAGCGGTAAAGAAAACCTGATGAAGGATATGCCGAAGCTTGTGGATAAGAACAGCCCGTTCTTTGAGGCCTTTAAAGACACAAAACGCGTAAACGTTCTTCTCATCGGCGTCAACGACGGAATGACGGACACGCTCATGCTCGGCAGCTACGACCTTGACGCCCAGCATGTAGATGTGATATCGATCCCGAGAGATACATATTATCCGAGGGAGGGCGCCGACAGCGCTGCCGAAAGGAAGATCAATTCCATCTACAGCGTCCATAAAGCGGTGGGAACCGCGGAAGCGGTCAGTGACATCCTTCAGGGGATGCCGATCAATTACTATGTCGTTGTGGATTACAAAACGGTCAAAAAGGTCGTTGACTCCATGGGAGGAGTTCCGATGAACATCACCTTCCATATGCACTATAACGATCCGTACGACGATCCGCCGTTGAAAATCGATATCCCCGAAGGTTATCAGGTGCTTGACGGTGATACCTCAGTGGAGTTTTTAAGATTTAGACATAGTAATCCGGGCTCCGGTTATCCAAGTTATCCCGAAGGCGATATCGGAAGAATCAAGGCGCAACAGGAATTTGTAAAATCTGCGTTCAGACAGGCGATCGGTTTCAGCCTTCCGAAGGTCGTAAAGACAACGCTGGACAACGTAGATTCCGACCTTCCGCTTGGTATGGCCACAAAGCTTGCCGCGAAGGCGGTCGGCCTCAAGGGAGATAATATCCAGACGATCATGATCCCTGGCGAATCCGGCACAAAGGATGGTCTGTCCTACTGGTTTGCAGATGAGGATAAAGTCAAGGATATGCTTACGCAGATCTATGATGTGCAGCCGGACACGAAGGATGGAAGCACGGATACGAAAAACGCTGATTAAATTGACCTGCCAGACATTTGCTTTAGCAAATGAGGTTAGGTGCGTAACACAAAAGTAATATAGGGAAGTTCGCCTTCCCTATTTATTTTTTTTGTGAAAAGGTATAAAATATATTGATTCCATTTCCTGTAAGACGGCGTTTACGGAACGGAGCCGAAAGGGAGGAATCATATATTATGCGGCACCGCAGCTTGCATAATATAACAACTCCGGGGCAATAATTAATTGTTGAGAACGCGCCCGGGAATAGAGATTAATACATTAGGGGAAAAGAGAGGATACAGAGGTAGCCATGGGTACAGAAACCAAAAATGGAAACGGAAAGGCGAATGAGAAGAAAAGCCCGCTACAGAGCTTTTTAAGGACTTTTCTGATCGCTTTTATTGTTTTTGTCCTTTTATGTACGCCCGGGTTGGCGATATTCGGGAAAGTAGCCGACCAAAACCTCCTGGGAGGGGGCGCTGACAATCCGGTGCTGAGAGAGCAGCTGCCTGCGATCGTGGATGAGGAGAGCCCGTTTTTTGAAGCGTTTAAAGACAAAAATAGGGTAAACCTTCTGCTTCTCGGCGTCAACGACAATCTGACCGACACCATCATGCTGGCCAGTTTTGATACGGATGCCAAGCATGTGGATTTGATCTCCATACCGAGAGATACCTATTACCACCGTGAAGGCTATAACAGCGAAGGTGAAAATAAAATCAACGCGGCATACAGGAAAGATCCCGTGAATACGGCCAAAGCCGTCAGCGAGGTCCTTTTGGGAATGCCGATCAATTATTATGCCATCATCGATTATAATGGCGTGGAAAACATCGTAGACGCCATGGGCGGAGTTCCAATGAACATCGAATTTAACATGAAATATACAGACCCATACGACGATCCACCGCTTGTGATCAATATTCCCAAGGGCCAGCAGGTTCTGGACGGAAAACATGCGGTACAATTCCTCCGGTACCGGAAAGGGTACCTGGAAGGAGATATCGGCAGGGTAAAGGCACATCAGGAATTTATGAAGTCCGCGTTCAAGCAGTGCCTGAGCTATAAGCTTCCGAAAATTGCGAAGACCGTGTTCAATAACGTGAAATCCGACATCACCATCGGAGAAACCCTCTCGCTGGCAACGGCCGCGGCAGGCATTTCCGGCGATGATATCGAAACCTATCTGCTTCCTTCCACACCGCTGCCGGATCCGCCTTACTATGTGATCCCGGACTCACAGGGAATCGCAGAGATGATTAATCAGATCTATTCCATCGAACCGGACAAGACATCGGAAGGCGCAGTCAACGAGTAACCGGAGGTACGTATTATGGCTAAAACGGTAAAACGGCTGGGAACAGTCATATTGACATTCATCATCTGCTTCGGACTGACCCCATTTCACGGAGGGCTCTCTGTCTATGCGATGTCGGCCGGCGATTTTACCGATGTCCCCTCGAATTACTGGGGATATCCATACATAGATTTTTCAGCCGGCAACGGGATAATCAACGGGTATCCGTCGCCTGACGGCACATACCGGTTCCGCCCTGAGAATCCCGTTACGCGGGAGGAAGCCATGGCCATGCTTTACCGGGCTTTATCCGCCGCGGATAAGCTCAAAAGCGCAGAAGACTTTTCGGCCAAGTATACCGATTTATTGACGAACAACAAGATTGCCGACTGGGCGAAGAAATATGTAGCCTACGGCCTCGAATACAAATTGATTTCTGAAAGCGAAATCGCGGATTTCACCGAAGACAGCGGCATGGGGATTCCGGCGCCGAGAGAGCAGGTAGCGCTCTGGACGGCAAAATCCATGGGACGGAATCTTTCCCCGGCGTATTCCCTCATCTATGTGGATAAAGACAGTATTTCCGCGGATAAGCTTCCATATGTCGACCTGCTGTACCGTCAGGGCATCATGCAGGGGGACGACACGAAGATGTTCCATCCCGCGAACGGGATCAAACGGGCTGAATTCGCAGCCATCAGCAACCGTGTTTTCGAGTCGGCCAAAACCGCCGCCTATGCCGAAGACAAAGAAGTCCAATCATACCGGGGCACCATTGTTTCGGTGGATTCCTACAACAATAAGATCATGATGACACAGTCCGACGGCGCCGGAAGAGTGATCCAGGTCAATCCGAAAACTCAGATTGTAATTAACGGAAAGGTGAATTATAATGGTCTTACAGGCATCGGCACGGGCACTGCCGCCGTTGTCGCGTGGGGAGCATTTTACGATCCGAACGACGATGCCTTCCAGCTTCACGTGATCACGAAGACCCAGGCCAGGACCGGATTGCTGACCGGAATTGAAAAAAAGGACGCGGATACGTCCGTCCTTGAAATCGAAAACGAAGACGGAGATACCATCTGTTATGTTCTGGATAAAAACAGCCGGACAGACGGAACTCCGAAAAAAGGGACAGAAGTTTCCTTTATTACAGACGGCATCAAAATTTTAGAAATGAAATAATTATCTCATACTAGCTCGCCCAATTTGCATAGCAAATTGTTGGCGGACTTATGCAAAGAAATCACAAATTTTTAATTTGCAGATTTTTACTGCAAAGCCCTTCTAAAATGTTTCTAGAGGCGGTGTGACAACCGCCTTCTTTTTTCCCAGACACAGACACTTTAAATCCAAACGAAATTGATTCTGGATATTCCAAATCAGGAGGTAACATGGATATCGAAATATTAAACAGTAAAAAGCTTGCTGAGCTTCGGGAAATCGCGAAGTCTTTTCAGGTCGCGAATTATGAAAAAATGAAGAAAGCGGATCTGATCAAGGCAATTTCGGAACCGGCAGCGAAAGCAGCGAAAGCGGAGCCGGCAGAGCAAGCAACAGAAAAGAAAGCAGCTGAAAAACCTGTAAAAACTGGGGGCAGAAAAAAAGCGGAACCTGCGATCCCTGCCGCAGCGGCTATTCCGGTGGAAACGGCACCGGTAACTGTGGACACAGCGCCCGCCACGGCCGCACAGGCAGAAGCGGCGCCCGTCACGGAGGAACCGGCAAAGACCCCGCAAGCGTCAGAGGAACCGGCAAAGAAAGCGCCGGAAGGCCCGAGGGAAGACCGCCCGGAAGTGGAGGGGATCCTTGAGATCGCCGAGGGAGGTTTCGGTTTTCTTCGTTTCCACAATTTTCTTACCAGCGACAAGGACATCTATGTGTCGCCGTCTCAAATCAGAAGATTCAATTTAAAAACCGGAGATAAATTAAAAGGCATCACCAGGAGGCCGAACGAAGGGGAAAAATTCGGCGCCCTGCTCTATGTAAACACGGTGAACGGAGATGAACCGGGCGTCGCCATCCGGAGGCCGGATTTCGACGATCTGACTCCGATCTTCCCGAATCAGAGGATCAGCCTGGAAAACGGAGCAACGGAGCTTTCCATGCGGCTGATCGATCTTGTGGCGCCCATCGGAAAGGGTCAGAGAGGACTCATCGTCGCTCCTCCGAAAGCCGGTAAAACAGTACTTTTGAAAAAAGTCGCCAACAGCATTGAAAAAATGTATCCAGAAATCGAAATGATCGTATTGCTCGTCGACGAACGGCCCGAAGAAGTCACCGACATGCAGCGTTCCATCGGCGGAGAGGTCATTTACTCGACCTTCGACGAGCTCCCGCAGAACCACGTGAAAGTCGCCGAAATGGTACTGGCCAGAGCCCAGCGCCTCGTCGAGCACGGAAAGGACGTCGTGATCCTGCTTGACAGTATCACAAGGCTGGCAAGAGCGTACAATCTGGTCATCCCTCCCACCGGCAGAACCCTGTCCGGAGGACTTGACCCCGGCGCGTTGCACAAACCGAAGAAATTCTTCGGAGCAGCCCGTAAAATGGAAGAAGGCGGAAGCATCACGATCCTGGCCACCGCTCTGATCGAAACCGGAAGCAGAATGGACGACGTTATCTTCGAAGAGTTTAAGGGAACCGGAAACATGGAGCTTCATCTGGACCGCAAGCTTTCGGAAAAGAGGATCTTCCCGGCGATCAACCTGAACAAATCCGGCACCAGAAGAGAAGACCTGCTCATGAGCCAGGACGAGCTGGAAGCCGTCTGGACCATGCGGCGCGCCATGGCGAATATCGGCACCCAGGAGGTCACGGAAAACATTATTGATCAGCTGGCCCATACGAAGAACAATGCAGACTTTATCAAAATCATTAAAAAGACAAAACTGGAAGTATAAAATATCTGTAAAACTTCCGGGGGATAGAGTATAATTAATGCTGATGTATTCAGAACAGGAATCATTCAGAAAGGGATATACAAGGGATATTGAATGGATTTTAAGAAGATATTCATAAAGAACGCCTGCCCGACAAAGGTCGGAGGCCAAGCGGTGCTGGAAGGGATCATGATGAAGGGCGAGGATCGCACCGCCGTCGTGGTCCGCAAGCCGGACGGCAATCTCCATATTAAAACGGAATTGTTGAAGAAACCGGGGAAAGTGAAAAAAATACCGATCCTGAGGGGAGTTTTCATATTTGTCGATTCTCTGGTCGTCGGGACCAGGACGCTGCTCTATTCTGCAGAGGTCTTGGAAAGCTGTGAGGGCGGAGAGCCCGTCGAAAAGGATAAGCTGACGATCTGGCTGGAAAAGCGTTTCGGAGAAAAGGGCGCGCTGAATGCCATTTTGTATTTCTCGGTTTTTCTGGCGATCCTTTTTACGGTAGGGATCTTTATCATCGCCCCGACTGCAGTGGTCAGCGTATTTAAATATGTCACCACCAATGAGGTGGCGCTGAACCTCATAGAGGGCGTGTTCCGTATCGTACTTTTTGTATTGTATATCCTTGCAATTTCCAAGATGAAGGATATTCAGACCGTATTCCGGTATCACGGAGCGGAGCACAAATGCATCCACTGCTATGAAAACGGACTGGAGCTGACTCCTGAAAACTGCAAGCCTTTTGAAACGCTGCACCCGAGATGCGGAACCAGCTTCCTGATGTTCGTCATGGTCATCAGCCTGCTGCTGTTTTCCCTGCTCGGCTGGCCGAACCTTATCTGGAGGATCGGTTCCAGGCTGCTGCTGATCCCGCTCATCGCAGGATTGTCCTATGAGCTTTTGAGATGGGCCGGACGAAGCGATTCGCTGACTGTAAAAATATTGAGTGTCCCGGGCCTGCTGCTTCAGAAGCTGACCACAATGGAACCGGACGAAAAGCAGCTGGAAGTCGCCATAGCGGCGGCAAAAGCTGTCATGGTGCGGCCGGAAACGCCGGAATATGTGGGAACCTGCGATCTGAACGGAATGCTGATACCTGAAGAGGAACAGTCCGAAGAAGCTCCCAAAGAAGGCACCGAAGAAGAGCCCAAAGAAGGCACCGAAGAAGAGCCAGGAGAAAAGACGGAACAATAATAGGAGTAATCATTTATGAGCCTGATCATTAAAGAATTGATACAAATCGGAGAGACTGCCCTTGCCAAGGCTGGCTGTATGGATCCGCGAATCGACGCGGAGATCATCATGATGTTTATGCTGAAGCTGGATAAGCAGCAGTTATTTATCAAATCACCGACATTGCTCGATGAGAAGACTTGTGATGCCTATTTCAAATTGATCGACGTCAGGGCGGGAGGGACCCCGGTCCAATACATAACCGGCGAGCAGGAATTCATGGGGATCACTTTCAAGGTGAATGAGAACGTCCTGATCCCGCGGCAGGATACCGAGACCCTGGTGGAAGAGGTCATCAACGACATAAAGGATCTGCTGATTAAGAAAAAATCGCCGAGAGGCGGTTTTCAGATACTAGACCTGTGCTGCGGAAGCGGCGCAATCGGCGTGAGTCTCTGCAAGCTTGTCAAGGACGCAAGAGTCACAGGGACCGACGTCAGCGGAAAGGCGATCGCTGTCGCTATGGAAAACGCAAAGAACGCCGGCGTCGGAAAGCTGATGAAATTCGTGGAAAGCGATCTGTTCGCCTCTCTGCGGAAAGGGATCGGCAGCGTCAAATTCAACATTATCGCATCCAATCCGCCCTATGTCAGGCGCGAGATCATTCCCACCCTTCAGCGGGAAATCTATGAGCATGAACCGCTCCTGGCCCTTGACGGCGGAGAAGACGGTCTGGATTTCTATCGCCGTATCATCGCGGCGGCTCCCGACTATCTCAAACCGGACGGATTGTTGTATCTGGAGATCGGCCATGATCAGGGCAGCGATGTATGCGCTCTTGCGGAGGAATTCGGAAGGTTTGAAGATATTACCGTCGTCAGAGACCTTGTGGGCCACGATAGGGTCGTGAAATGCAGATTGAAGGCGCCGGAGAAAAAATCCCGCGCCAAAAGGAAAAAATAGAATTACAACGATTAACCATAATCTTCAATTCGATTTACTCAAAATAGGGCAAAAAAGTACTTGCCTAAAATGGGACCTTATGCTATTATGTAATAGCTATCGTTTAGAATTGAATAATTTAGATAGATATCTAATCGGAAAGAGGTGAAAAGCATGAAGGAAGGTATCCACCCTGACTATAAGGAATGTACAGTTACTTGTGCATGTGGAAACACATTTGTTACGAAATCGACTAAGGAAGAACTTAGATTGGATGTTTGCTCAGCTTGTCATCCGTTCTTTACGGGTCAGCAAAAGTTCATCAATCGCGGCGGACGTGTCGAAAAGTTCAAGAAAAAGTTCAATATCGAATAACAGCAAAATTAACTGGAAATTCTTATTTCCAGTTTTTTTTAGGCAAAATTCATGGTATAATGAACGCGGTATTTTTGAATCTAACGCGGCGTTGCCGCAAGGAAGCGTTCAATATATCATGCTGCGCCTTTTTGCCCCAAGCTCGCTTGGCAAGGCAAAACGGACAGCAGGGAGCGGAGCGACTCGGAGGCGAAGCCGTTGACGCAGCTTGCATGATATAATACTTGGGATTATTTAATCATGAGATTAGGAGTTGAAAATAAATGTACGATAAATTAGATTTTATCCAGGCGAAATACGAGGAGCTTTCCCTCAAGGTTTCAGATCCGGACGTGATCGCCGATCAGGCCGTGTGGCAGAAATCCATGAAGGATATGTCGGATATGGAGCCCATCGTAAACAAATATAGAGAATATAAAAAAGCCACGGATGATTTGAAGAGCACAAAAGAAATGCTCAACGACAGCAGCATGGACGAAGAGTTCAGAGAGCTGGCAAAGATGGAACTTTCCGAGCTGGAAGAAAAACAGGAGTCCTTAAGCAAGGAACTTCAGATTTTGCTGCTCCCGAAAGACCCCAATGACGACAAGAACGTTATCCTTGAAATCAGAGCCGGTACCGGCGGAGAAGAAGCAGGACTTTTCGGCAGCGATCTTTTGAGAATGTATATGAGATATGCGGAACGCAGAGGCTGGAAGACGGAAATGATGGACGTCAATGATACCGGAGTCGGCGGAATCAAGGAAGCCGTCATCTTGATCAAGGGAAGAGGCGCTTATTCCAGACTGAAATACGAAAGCGGCGTTCACAGAGTTCAGAGAGTGCCGGAAACCGAATCCAGCGGAAGAATCCACACATCAGCTGCAACAGTTGCGGTACTTCCTGAAATTGATGACGTGGAAGTGGATCTCAATCCAAATGATGTTCGTGTAGACGTGTACCGTTCCTCCGGAAACGGCGGTCAGTGCGTAAACACTACGGATTCTGCAGTCAGACTGACCCACATGCCGACAGGAGTGGTAGTTACCTGTCAGGATGAAAAATCACAGATCAAGAATAAAGAAAAAGCATTTAAGGTACTGCGTGCCAGATTATACGACGCAAAGCTTCAGGAACAGAACAAGGAAATATCTGAACAGCGCAAGAGTCAGGTTGGTTCCGGCGATCGAAGCGAGCGTATCAGAACCTACAACTTCCCGCAGGGCCGCGTATCAGATCACAGAATCGGGTTAACACTATATAAGCTCGATTATTTCCTGGACGGCGATCTGGATGAGATCATCGACGGGTTGATCACGTCGGACCAGGCGGAGAAAATGAAGAATTTTTAATATGTTTGGGAGCGGCTGGCAGTGCTCTTTTGAGGGCACCAACCATGGGTGTTCTCTCGAAAACCGCTTCGGCGTGCCTGCCGGATGTATTCTCTTGAGAAATCGCTCGCCTTCAATTGACAGCGGCTCGGACGTTTTCCTGCGAGAACACATCGTCACGGCACATCACACCGTATCGCTAAGAGTAACTGTGCGGTGCGCAAATAACTACTGGCCGCGCTGCCATTAAAAATTCACGGGCAAAAGAAAAAGCAAAATACGAAGGTAATAATAGATGAAAACGAAGATTTTTGATGTTAGGGAACTGAATAAGCACAATTTGGAAGAGAATATCTTCTTTGACGATTCGAAGGCAAACGCGGCGATCAATGAAACGATGAAAATGATCGACGAGGCCGCGGAGATTTTGGCCAACGGAGGGCTTGTGGCCTTCCCGACGGAAACAGTCTATGGTCTGGGAGCAAATGCAATGGACCCGGAAGCGGTCGCGAAGATCTACGCGGCCAAAGGCCGGCCCAGCGACAACCCGCTCATCGTGCATATCGCGAGGGCGAGCAATATCGGGGAACTGACGCCGGTCCTGACGCCGAAAATCATCCGGCTTATCGACAACTTCTGGCCGGGTCCGCTGACCGTAGTGCTGAAAAAGAAGCCGAACGTTCCGGATATCACGACCGGCGGCCTGGATACGGTTGCGATCCGAATGCCGGACGATCCGGTTGCATTGGAGCTGATCAAAAAGGCCGGCTGCCCGGTTGCCGCGCCAAGCGCCAATATTTCCGGCAGACCAAGCCCGACAAAAGGCGAACATGTGGTAACGGATCTGGACGGAAAAGTGGACGCGATTCTCATCGGCAACGACTGCAGAGTGGGAATCGAATCGACGGTTCTGGACATGTCGGGCGATGTTCCGATGATTCTGAGGCCGGGTATCATAACCGCGGAAAACATTGAAGCGGCCCTCGGTGAAAAGGTCATTCTGGACCCTACTCTCAATCAGCGCAAGGACGCAAGCGGAGACGACGAAGAAAATCTGGTGCCGAAAGCGCCTGGAATGAAATACACACATTATGCCCCCAAAGCGGATATGACTATCGTTGAGGGGCAGCGAGACAAAGTGAAAAGTGAAATCGAACGACTGAAAGGGCTGAATGAAAGGCTGGGACTGAAAGTCGGAGTGATCCTGTTTGAAGAAAAGGCCTTTATCGAGGCGGCCCATGAGTTCTTCGCCAAGCTGAGAGACCTGGACGATGAAGGCGTTGACCTGATTCTGGCAGGGGCTCTGAGTGAAAAGGACGGGGTAGGCTTTGCGGTGATGAACCGGATGCTGAAATCCGCCGGATATAATATAGTTAGGGTATAGTACGGCTTTATATGCTTTTCTAAAACCGCTCGCTCTTTAAATTTTCGGATTCTGTTTATCGGTAAATTTTCGAGCTCGGACGGTTTTGTAAAAAGCATATGCCAGCCGACTCTAAAAGACAATATTATCCAGCAGTAAATGCATACCAGTTCAACTGAAAAATAAAAAATATGGAGGTTTGGTATGAAAATAGCTTTGGCTGCGGATCACGGCGGCTTTGAACTGAAAGAAAAAGTTAAAGTACATTTGCAGGAGAAGGGGATCGAGGTGCTCGACCTTGGCTGCCATACCGATGAACAGTCCGTCGACTATCCGAACTATGGAAGAGCCTGCGGCGAAGCGGTCATGAGGGGTGACGCGGAAAGAGGCATCGCCTTTTGCGGGACAGGCATCGGCATCTCGATTGCGGCCAATAAAGTGAAGGGAATCCGCTGTGCATTATGCACAAGTCTGTTTATGGCGGAGATGGCGTCCAAGCATAACAACGCCAACATGCTCGCCTTGGGTGGAAGGATCCTTGAACCGGAGCTTGCGTTCGGCATCGTGGACGTCTGGCTCGAAACCGAATTTGAAGGCGGACGGCATAAGAAAAGGACCGATCTTTTGGACTGCATGTAAGAGTTTTCAATAATAAATATATATAAATATCAAAGGGCTTGAGACCATTCAAGCATTATGGAGGTACAAAATGGGAAAAGTTTATGTTTTTGATCATCCGCTTATTCAGCACAAGACCGCAATGATTCGTGACAAGAACACCAGCGTCAAAGATTTTAGGGAACTTGTAAGAGAAATTTCAATGCTCATGGCTTATGAAGTAACCAGAAACCTCCCCTTAAAAGATGTTGAAGTTGAAACTCCGCTTTGCAAGGCTACCATGAAAATGCTGCAGGGCGAAGATATTGCCATCGTTCCGATCCTGAGAGCCGGTCTCGGCATGGTAGACGGAATGCTGGAATTGGTTCCGAACGCGAAGGTCGGACATATCGGACTTTATCGCGACCCGGACACGCATCTCCCTGTGGAATATTATTGTAAATTACCTGCAGATATTGAAAACAGACAGGTCATCGTTGTTGATCCAATGCTGGCAACAGGCGGATCTGCCGCGGCCGCTATTGATTTCATCAAAGCAAAGGGCGCGAAAAAGGTTGCATTCATGTGCCTTATCGCAGCGCCTGCCGGAATCGATGTACTTCAGGGAAAGCATCCTGACGTTGACATCTATATCGCGGCGAAAGACAGCCACCTCAACGACCATGCGTACATAGTGCCTGGTTTGGGAGACGCAGGAGACAGACTGTACGGAACAAAATAACGCATTATAAAAAAAGGATTTGATAGTATGGAAACAGCACAAGACAGAAACGTATTTGACGTTCTACAAGAAAGAGGTTTGATCAAGCAGACGACCCATGAAGCGGAGATCCGTGAGCTGCTGGGAAAGGAGAAGGTCACTTTCTACATAGGATTTGACCCGACCGCCGACAGCCTTCATGTCGGACATTTCATGCAGATCATCATCATGATGCATATGCAGCGGTATGGACACAAGCCTATCGTTCTGGTGGGCGGTGGTACCGCAATGGTCGGGGATCCGTCCGGAAGATCCGATATGCGCCAGATGATGACGAAAGAAATCATCATGCAGAACAGCGATAAATTCAAAAAGACCTTCGGTAAATTTATTGATTTCGAGGATGACAAAGCCATCATCGACAACAATGCGGATTGGCTCCTGGAATTGAACTATGTGGACTTTATCCGGACCATTGGAAGACATTTCTCCGTCAACCGTATGCTGACGGCGGAGTGCTTTAAGCAGAGACTGGAAACCGGGCTTTCCTTCCTGGAATTCAACTACATGCTGATGCAGTCCTACGACTTCCTGGAGCTCCACCGCAGATACGGCTGCAAGATGCAGTTCGGCGGCGACGACCAGTGGTCCAACATCATTCAGGGTGTTGATCTGGTCAGAAGAGAAATGGGAGACCAGGTCTACGGAATGACCTTTGCCCTCCTGCTCACCAGCGAAGGCAAAAAGATGGGCAAAACCCAGAAGGGCGCCCTCTGGCTCGATCCGGAGAAGACCTCCCCCTACGAGTTCTACCAGTACTGGAGAAATGTCGAAGACGCCGACGTCAAAACCTGTCTGTCCATGCTGACCTTCCTGCCGATGGCTGAGGTCAACGAACTGTCATCCCTCAAGGATGCTGAAATCAACAAGGCGAAGGAAGTCCTCGCGTATGAAGTGACCAAACTGGTGCATGGAGAAGAAGAAGCCCGTAAGGCGCAGGACGCTGCAAGAGCGCTGTTCTCCGGAGGCGGCAACATGGACGACGTACCGAAAACCCAGATGCCTGCCACTGCTTTTGAGGGAGAGGGAATGGGAGTCGTAAGCCTCATTGCCGAGCTCAGGCTTGTATCAAGCAAAGGCGACGGGTTCCGAACCATTGAACAAGGCGGTTTGACCATTAATGACGAAAAAGTCACAGACGCCAAGCTCATGGTGACAAAAGACATGTTCAACGACGGAAAGATCCTAATCAAAAAAGGAAAGAAGACCTACCATCTGGTCGAATTGATATAATAGAAGTAATAAAATAAACGGCATGGCCCAGTAATGCGGGCCATGCCTTTTTTATGTGTTCGTGTATCTTGCCGTTTAAACGGTTATCGTAATGTCTTCAGAGCGGTGCTCCAGGAAATCACCTGATCAAATAATATATTGACCGATTTTTCCTGGCGCGGCTTCGGTTTCAGCACGCCATTCTCAAAATCGTCCGCATTGAAAAACATGACCTGTTCGCGCACGTCGGCGATTTTAAACTGGGCCATGATCGTACGCAGCGCCTCAACGGCCCGGGCACCACCGATGGCGCCGTAACTTACAAATCCGGCGGCTTTATTGGTCCATTCGACATACAGAAAATCCAGCGCGTTTTTCAGGGCAGCGGAAGTGGAATGATTGTATTCCGGTGTGACGAAAATATATCCGTCAAATTCCGCGATCTTCGCAGACCATTTCTTAGTATGCTCCTTGCTGTACTTCTTTGTGGCGGCGAGCTCCGGCTCATCCAGCAGCGGCAGCTCGTAATCCTTAATATCTACCAACTCAAATTCAGCGTCGCTGCGCGCCTTTGACATTTCATAAACCCACTTCGCAACGCCTTCTCCTACCCGGCCCGGCCGTGTACTTCCTATAATGATTCCTATCTTCACCATGTTGTACGTCCTTTCATCTATCTAGCGGTGTTTTGATTTCCCTTTCAGCCTTTCTATTTCCTCTTCCACCTCTTCCGCTCCCTCGGCGTAGAATTTTTCCTCGTCGGGTGCAAGCTCCTTAAGCAGTCTCAGAAATTCTCCGGCATGGACTCTCTCTTCATTGGCGATGTCCTTCAGGACCTCGATGGCCAGCTTGTTGTCGATGGATTCCGCCAGCTGCATGTAGAGCTGGATCGCCTCGTATTCCGCAGCGATCATAAAGCGTATGGACCGGATCAGCTCCTGGTCGGTCAACTTTCGGTCATTTCTCAATCCAGAAAACGCATTCCCAAAGTCAGGCATGATATTTATTCTCCTTTCGATATCGTATTTTATTCCCGTTTTCATTTTATTACCCCATGAATGTAAATACCAAACAAAAGGAAGAAAAATCTTAAATATTTCTTAACATGGGATTTTCTGTGAAACTTTTGGATATTTTTTCCGTCTAATCTGATAAAATACAAGCAGTATAGAAATCAACGGGAACAACAAAAGGGGTAATTTATGGAACCATTGATCACGGTCAAAAACGTACGCAAGGTTTACAGGATGGGCGAGGAAAAAGTCGTAGCCCTGGATGATGTAAGCCTTGAAATTTATAAAGGGGAAATCATTTGTTTTCTCGGCGCCTCGGGTTCGGGGAAATCCACGTTCCTGAACATGGTGGCCGGGCTTGAAAAACCGACAAAAGGGGAAATTTACATAGGGGGGATCCCGATCCACAAGCTCAATGAGGAGAACGTCACACTTTTCCGGCAGAAAAACATCGGCTTTATCTTTCAGGCTTATCACCTGATGCCCATGTTCACCGCCGTGGAAAATGTGAGTCTCCCCTTGATCTTCCGTGGAGTCGACAAAAAGAAACGGGAGAAGATGGCAAAGGAGACCCTCGCGGCGGTGGGGCTGGCAGGCTATGAAAACCGCAAGCCGACCCAGATGAGCGGAGGCCAGCAGCAGCGCGTGGGGATCGCGAGGGCGCTGGTCGGAAATCCAAAGATCATCTTTGCAGACGAACCCACCGGAAACCTTGATACCCATACTTCCAAGGAAGTCATGGAAATCATGATGTCCAAGACCAGAGAGAATGGGCGAACACTTATCATTGTGACGCACGACAAGAAGATCGCCGACTTCGCGGACCGCATCGTGACAATTCAGGACGGCAATATCCTGAGCATAGAAGAAAATAAAGAAAGTGTGTAAATATTAACAGCAAAAGGAGTATAAAAGGGATTTTATGAACAGCAAAAGAAGGAAAGTATTTTTAATTATTCTCGCAGCGGTCATGACAATCGGATATCAGGCAATGCCTTTCTGGTCGGGTTCCGGTGACGGCGGCGTTTACGGCGCTTTGCCGCTTGTTCGATCTGATGTCATTAGCGGGGACTCGGCGGTACAGGGGGAAGAGAATGTCGTGTTTACTGTCGAAGTGGAAAATCTGGAAAATTCAAGTTTTACCTTTGACAGCGCCACGCTCGGAATAAACAAATCAAGTGATATCGACATCTCTGGTGGAACCATCGGTACGATTTCTCTCGCAAAAAATGAGACCGCTAAGATCAGCTTTTATCTTGATATCAGCCGGGGAGCGGCTACCGGATCCAGGACGTTGAGCCTGACGCTAAGCAGTGGAGGTACCAAGGTACATGATAACGGGTCCCTTGGTACTTTAACTATTTATGAAAAGCTCGCTGATCCGAATAAATCTTCCGGGAATGTGGCCGCAATTGAAATTACTCATTCCATTAGCCCTGCAGGAGGATTTGAAACTGCACAGGACAATACCCTTACGATTAAACTCTTTAATACCGGAAGCACAATTATCCGAAATGCGGAATTGAATCTGACCATGCCCGACGGCTTATCACTGAACAACGCAAGCAATTCGTATTCGCTGGGCTACATATCAATGGGAGACCGAAAAGAGGTTAGTTTCCCTATTTCGGTGAACGATGATGCGGTATCCAAAAACTACGCCATCGCTGCCGAGCTGACCGGCCTGAGTTACTCCAATACGGCGGTAAGCGTCAAAAAAACCTTTTATGTTCCGGTTAACGGATCGGGAACATCCATAAAAAACGCCGAGATCACAAATATCAGCACTCCGAGTCAGGTCAGCGGAGGGGATGATTTCACCCTCGCCTTTGACGTGCAAAACAAGAACAGCGCTCCTTTAAAGAACGTCAGGGTCACTGTGGAAGTTCCGGAAGGACTGCTGAACAAGACGCGAACATCTTTCGTCGAATCTTCGATCCCGGCGTCGAGCAACAAGAACTACTCCGTCACCATGTTCGCGGCAGACGGCGCAAAAGAGAAAGCGTACTCCATCAAAATATCGCTTACATCCAACGCGTCTTCGGATAGCAAGAGCGAAGTCACTCAGTATGCCAGCGTTTATGTGAGCGGAGCGGGTAACGAGAAAACACCGCAGCTCATGGTGGACAACTACAGCTACGGCGGAACCTTCGTCCAGGCGGGCGATGAATTTCTCCTGGATCTCGGGCTTTTCAACGCCAGCGGGTCCCGGACCATTTCCAATATCAAGGTGACCGTCAGCTCGGAGGATGGAGCGATCATTCCCGTGAACTCCAGCAACTCCTTCTATGTCGAAAAGCTCGGGAAAAAAGAGCGCACCGACCAGACTCTGATGTTCACAGTCAAACCAAACGCAGAGCAGAAGACGACGCCGTTGACCGTGGATATGGCCTACGAGGACGGCGCGGGCAATGCATTTACCTCCAAGGATATCATATCGATCCCGGTGATGCAGGAAACCCGGCTCGAAGTGGAAGATGCGATCGCTCCGCCGGAGCTTTATGCCGGAATGCAGAGCGGAGTATCGGTCCAGTTTTACAATATGGGTAAGACTACCCTCAACAACCTGCGCGTATCGGCGGAGGGCGATTTCGACACACCGGAATCCACAAGCTATTTTGTCGGCAATATGGAGAGCGGCAAAAGCGATACCTATGATTTCAGCTTCATTCCCAGAAAAGGCGGGATGATGGAAGGGAAAATCATCTTTACCTATGAGGACGCAGCCGGCGACGAGCAGGTCCTGGAGCGGCCGTTCTCCTTTAACGTACAGGCTGAAATGCCCGCTATGGAAGAAATGCCTCCGGACGCCGCCGCGGCTCAAGGGGGCGGGAAGAAAGCGCTTTGGATCGCTTTGGGCGTATTGGTACTCCTTGCAGGCGTAGGAATCTTCGTGTGGAGGAAACTCCGTAAGAGAAAGCTTCACAGGGAGATGGAAATCGATGAATAGCCGTGATTTGATCAGTCTTGCTTTCCGGAACCTGCTGCGGAGGAAAACCAGGACCATTTTGGCCATCGTCGGCGTCGTGGTCGGAACCAGCGCCATCATCGTCATGCTATCCATCGGTTTCGGCCTGTCCGCCAGCTTTCAGCAGCAGATCGAAAGCTATGGGAACCTGCATCTGGTGGATGTTTACAGTGCCGGGGGAGGCGGAATGATGTATTCCCGCGGCGGCGGAATGATGTTTGAAAGCGGGGGGTACAGCGATCAGAACGGCGTGCTGAACGAAAAGAGCCTCGCCACAATAGAGAAGATGGAAGGAGTCGACGCCGTATCTCCGAAAGTCGAAATGTACCTGTCCTTCGGTTTGGGGAAATATATCGCCCAGGCCAACGTCATCGGCATGAAGCCGGAGGTCATGCAGAAGTTCGGTTATGAGCTTCAGGAGGGAAGGCTGCTGGAGGCGGGCGACAAGTATGCGATGGTATTCGGAAACCAGGTGCCAAGCTGGTTCTATAACCCGAAAAAAACCTTTGGCAGCTCTTGGGGCGGCGAGGCCCAGGTGGACGTGATCAGCAACAAGATCATCGTGACCGCCGATGAGACCTACGGCCAGAAACAGCAACAGCGGCGGAACCCCGATGAAGAAAAGATCGTTTACAAGGAATACAAGGCCAAGGGCGTTGGGATCCTGGCAAACCCAAACGACGATTCGGCATACAATGTTTATATGAGTCTGGAAACCCTGGAAGCCATTAAAAAGGAAGCGGCAAAAGCGCGAAAGGAGAGCGTATCCAATAAAAACGAATACGACGCGGCGATGGTCTATGTCGGAGATATCAACGATGTGGAAGCTGTGAGCAATAAGATCCGGGAAATGGGATTTCAGACGAACAGCCTCAACGATTGGCTGAAGTCCATGCAGGATACCGCCCGGATGATCCAGGGGATACTGGGAGGCATCGGTGCGATTTCCCTTCTGGTAGCGGCGCTGGGGATCACCAATACGATGATCATGTCCATTTATGAGCGAACGAAAGAGATCGGTATTATGAAGGTCATCGGGGCAAACCTCGGGGATATCAAAAAGCTGTTCCTACTGGAGGCCGGTATGATCGGCTTTCTGGGCGGAGCGGTCGGCCTGATTTTCAGTTTGATTCTTTCCTTATTGATGAATACCGTTTTGAGTGGTATCATGACTGTAATGCTTGGTACGGTAGGCGGAGGCGGAGACGGCTCCACCGTATCCATCATTCCATGGTGGGTAGCGGCGGGCGCCCTTGTATTTTCCACCACCATCGGGATCCTGGCAGGCTACTCCCCCGCAAGAAGGGCGATGCGTCTTTCCGCACTGGAAAGTCTGAGGAACGAATAAGTCCACGGAGGTGTTTCTATGCTTTCGCAGCATGAATGGGAACAGATCAACCGGATGATCAGCGAGATGAACCGGATCAGGGACATCAGCAAATTTCGGAGAGAATTTCTGATACTGCTTGGCCGTCTTGTGGCCTTCGACCTTGCCGACTTTTATCTGAACGACGCGAAATCCCAGGGCAGGGTCAAGCTGGTGGATCCGGTCGTAGTGAGCCGGTTCTCCCAGAAGTTCAACGAAAAATTCATGCTGGAATACGACCGCAATTACGGGCAGGTCGATTACGTGAAGTGGGTGTTCTCCAGTCATGAATCGGTGGTTTACAGGGAATCCGACCTGATCAATTTGGAAATGAGGGCCAAGAGCGCGTTTTATCTCGATTACCTGAAGCCCGCGGGCTTTGTCAATGTGGCCGGCGCAAGTATCGCGGACCGGGGCGTTTGCGTCGGAGCTTTTACTTTGTACCGGACAGAGCGATACGGTGATTTCTCAGAAAAGGATATTTACATATTGAAGCAGCTGCTGCCGCATCTGCAGAACAAACTGACGCTGGAGACGGAAGCGGTGGAGAACAGCGTGGAACAGAACAAGCGCAGTTCCTATTATCTGACCCACGAATTCGATCTTTCCAAAAGGGAGATCCAGATCCTCAGGCTGCTCTGCGACGGGCAGAATAACAGTGAGATCAGCAGGCTGCTATCCATCAGCGTCAACACGGTCAAGAAGCATATCAGCAACATCTTCGTTAAAATGAACGTGGACAGCCGGACACAGCTGATCCACTTCATCATCAAAAACGACAAAGATATCCTTAATTTTTATGATTAAATTATTGGAAGACAAAAATATTTTCGAAACTATGCTTGCATAATCTAAATTTTTATAATATACTGATAAAGCTGAATGAAATAAGTCAGCAATATGGGTAAATTTATTTTTGACAGCACCTCCTTGAATTATTTCGAGAGCGATGTCTCTGATCAGTGAAATCCCAAATAAAGAAAAGGAGGTTTCAAAATGGCTGACAAAACAATTGTATGCAAAGATTGCGGAGCTGAATTCATTTTCAATGAAAGTGAGCAGGCATTCTACAAGGAAAAGGGTTTCGAAAACGAACCGCAGAGATGCCCTTCCTGCAGAGCCGCTAAAAAACAACAGATGAGAAATAACAGAAGCAACGGAAACAGATATTAATCATAATGTATATTTCAAGCAATAAAAGTGGATTATATGATCCACTTTTATCTTTTATTTGTAGAACCAAATTGGAGGTGTTCTTATTAACAACAAAAAAAACGGACTGGATATCAACGAAGAAATAACTGAGAAAGAAATCCGGCTGATCGATTCAGACGGTACTATGCTGGGGATCGTACCCACTTCCGAGGCATTGGAAATAGCCTTCCGGAAAGATCTGGATCTGGTGAAGATTTCACCGAATGCAGAACCGCCTGTATGCAAAATAGCCGACTATAATAAAACCATATACGAAAAGGCAAAAAAAGACAAGGAACTGAAGAAGAGTCAGAAAATCGTGGAACTAAAGGAAATAAGATTATCGGTCGTGATTGAAGAACATGATTTAGAGGTCAAAATCAAAAATGCCCATAAGTTTTTAACGGAAGGTAACAAAGTGAAGGCTAGCATTCGTTTTAAGGGCAGACAACAAAAATATGCACAGGATGGAAATGACGTACTGTCGAGATTTTCAGAAGCGATCAAGGAAGTCGGCACTGTCGAGAAGGCTCCCGTCTTGGAAGGAAGAACTCTGGCGATCATGATCGCTCCCAAAAAGGTTTTATGACGAACGTATCAAATTTTAATGATCAGGGAAAGACTGAAGAAATTTTTAACACTGCCTCCCATGGGGCAGGCGCGGCTTTGGCGATTGCAGGAACTTCTGTCATGCTCGTTTACGCTGCCCGCGGCGGCGATGCTGTCGATATCGTCAGCGCTTCAATTTATGGTTTCAGCTTGATCTTTCTATATGTAATGTCTACTCTTTATCATTCATTTCAGCAGCACCGTGTAAAAAGGATTTTTCAAAAATTTGACCATTGTTCGATCTTCATTTTGATTGTCGGAAGCTATGCACCGATCTGCCTTTCCTTGCTCGGCGGAGCGCTTGGATGGACTCTTCTTGCCGTCAATATGCTGTTTGCGGTGCTGGGGATCGTTGCAAATGCCATCAGCGTTAAAAGATGGAGCAAGCTCTCTCTTGTTCTTTACCTGCTTATGGGCTGGTCGGTCATCTTTGCGGTCAAACCATTGCTGGAACTGATCACCTTGAACGGATTTCTTCTTTTACTGGCGGGCGGATTGTCCTATTCCATCGGCGTTATATTCTACAAAGCAAAGAAGCCGCGTTTTATGCACGCCGTCTGGCACCTGTTTGTAATGGGCGGAAGCATATTTCATTATTTCTTTATATTGTTTTATATAATCAATGACTGATATAAAATACTACCCGTGGAGTTTCTCCACGGGCCTTTTTCTTCTTAAGGGTTCAGCATCTGGCCCAGCGTGATGTTGGAATTCCTGTAATGGGTCCGGGACGCCAGGTTTGTTCCGGTGATCGCCTCGTTCGGGCACCAGCTGAAGCACGCCGCACACTGTTCGCAGGAATGAAGCCATATAGGGCTGCCGTCTTCGAGCCGTATATTCTTTACCGGACATATCTTTTCGCAAATGCCGCAGCCGGTGCAGCTGTCATTCAGTGCGAACTTTTTATCTTCGGTAGGAATGATCAGCTTAGCCAGCGGATTAGCCATTGTCAACAGGCGATCCTTTACGGCCAGTTTTAATTTCTGCGACGGTTTCCGCTTAATGATCTCCGCCATCCGATCGATCTGAGACAGCCATTCTTCCGAGGCACTCCAGCCGAGCCCAAAGGTCATAAGAAATTCCGCCTGTAAACGGAGGCCTTTCTTTTTCAGTTGTTTTCTTAACTGCTCCATGGCCGCGCCGGGCATGCCTCCACTGGTAACAACAGCGAAGACATAGATGTTTTTGTCCTTTACCTGCAGCTGATCGATAAACTTCAGCACATAAGCGGGTATGCCTATGTCGATGACCGGAGTGAAGATTCCGATGGAATCAGCCTCCTCCGCTATTTCATGCCGTACGCCGTGCCTGATCGGTATCAGTGTCGAGCTGTCCAGCCTTTTGGACAATTCAAGTGCGGTTACCAATGAATTTCCCCTTCCTGTGAAATAATAAATTTGATTTGTCATATGAAAAGACCCCCTCATAATATAGATGTTTACACTGTAAACATGAGAGCATCATAACACAACATGTTTACAACGTCAACATAATATGTTATAAATTAATTATATTATTTTGAAAAGGCGGAGTTTCGATATGGCAGAGAAATTATACCATCATGGCGACTTGAAAAAAGAAATGATTCAAAAAGGCATTCAGCTATTGAATAAGGAAGGCTATGAAGGTTTTTCCCTCCGTAAGCTCGCAGCAATGTGCAATGTGAGCCACGCCGCACCTTACAGGCACTTCGAAAACAAACAGGAGTTATACAGGGCCATTAATCTTGAAATCTCCACCAAATTCAGAGACGCCTTACTTGAGGATATCGACCGGCATCGGGATGATCCCAGGACGCAGCTTCTGGAACTGTGCACTCACTATATCTCGTTTATGGTCGATAATCCCGATTACTTCCGATATATATTTTTGACGTCTCATGACAGCCAAATCGAAATATCAAATGAGGATATCCGGCTTCCGGGTGACGATCATCCGTTCAATATCGGCAAAAATTATGCCAAGGAATACTTTTGCAGATTCCATGAAAACGAAACCGCCTGGATTCTGGATTTCATATCGCTTTGGAGCCAGATCCACGGTCTGACGCTTCTTCTCGTGAACCGGACCATTCGCTTTCAAGGGGATCATATGGAATACGCCCGCAGAATGATTGAGTCGTATCTCAATTCTTTTGAAAATTAAACTGCCTTAAATCAAAATATCTTAAATCCATCAGACTTCACCGGGATGCAGATCGTGATCGATCGCGTCCCTTTTTTTATCTGCTGATTCATCTCTTCGCAAGTATCAATAATACTTTGGTAGTATTTTTTCGATCAAAAATACTACCAAGGAATGTTTTAATATTCTGACAATTACAATAAACTGATACTGAAAATGACATAAGAATCTGTAATTGATTGGAGGAGGTTGCAATTATGATCGATTTAAAACCTTGGGGAGATTTAAACACATCGGAAGCAAAGGACGCCAAGGTCTGCATTATGGGGATACCCTTTGACGGAGCGGTGAGCTGTGGGAAAGGCGCGGCCCTGGCGCCGGAAAAGATCCGGTCGCTGTCCCGTTATCTGCCCTCAACAACGCATACCGGGAAGATCCTTAAAAATCTGAAGGCATACGACCTCGGCGACGTGGCTGCCGATCTCGACTGGGTCAGATATTACAAAGCTGTGGAGGAGGAAGCTTACGGCCTGATGAAGCTCGACAAATTTCCGCTGTTCCTCGGAGGCGATCATTCCGTGACGATCCCGTTACATAAGGCCTTCGGGAAGTATGCGAAGGACAGGGGATATCGGAAAATTGGCGTGATCCATTTTGATTCTCACCCGGATATCTGCGAGACCTACGACAGTCACAAATGGTCCCACGCCTGCACGGAAAGAAGGGCGGTGGAAGACGTTATTACACCGGGGGATCTGGCGTACCTTGGTCTGCGGGGCTTTGAGATCGAAGAGCTCGAGTTTTTCGACGCTCATCCGGAGATCTTGGTCATGAAGGCGTACGACGTATTCAAAGACGGCTATCTGGCATGCTACAAGAGGCTTGAGGAAAAATTCAAGGGTTACGACGCTATCTACTTCACGCTGGACATCGACGTGGTAGATCCGGCATTTGCTCCCGGCACGGGAACTCCCGAAGCAGGCGGGTTGACCAGTCTTGAGATCCTTGAGCTTGTGAAGCTGCTAATGACAAATCTGCCGGTCAAAGCGATGGACATCGTGGAGGTGTCGCCGCCCCTTGATCAGGAAAATGACATCACGTCATGGCTTGCGTTAAAAATTATCTACGAAGTTTTCGGCTGCCTGGATCAATAAAGTTCCTATATAGAAAGGAGAGATTCGATATGAGCGTAGAGGTAACCTACGGAATCTGGATGGCCGTTTTCTGCGTGGCAATGCTCGGAATCGGCGTTTACGCATCCAAAAAAGTAAAGAATTCAGAAGACTTTATGGTAGCCGGAAGAGGCCTGCCATTCTGGCTGGCTACGCCGGTGCTGTTTGCCACATGGCTGGGCGGAGGCCTGGTGCTGGGAGCCAGCGGAGCCGCCTATCAGAACGGTGTCTGGAGCGACACCAACGCATGGGGCGTTATCCCCGATCCCTTCGGTGCAGGTCTGTGCCTCCTCTTGGCAGGACTGTTCTATATGCCGATTTTAAGAAAAATGGGCGGACTGACCCTGGCAGATTTCTTTTTGGTCCGTTACAACAAAACCACAGCGATGATCGTCAGCGTCGCAATCGCCATTACCTTCATTTTCTGGACTGCAGTTCAGGTCATATCTTTCGGGAAAATTTTTGAATCCATGATCGGAATCGACTACCTTGTCGGAATTATCATTTCATTGGTCGTTATGGTGGCCTTCACCATGCTGGGAGGCTTGTGGGCTGTTTCGCTCACCGATTTCTGGCAGACCTTCATCATCGTTGCCGGAATCATCCTGCTGGTGCCGTTTGCTTTGAGCGCTGCTGGCGGTTGGGATTCGGTGGTCGCGTCGGTTCCCGAGAATTCCTTTAATTTCTTCCCACAGGATGCGTCCTTTGCGGCGTATCTGCCGTGGGTCGGCGCCTGGATGATCATCGGGCTTGGCTCCATCTGTACGCCTGACCTGGCGCAAAGAGCCATGGCGTCCAAGGATGAGAAAACCGCGAAATACTCAGCGGTCACGGCGGGCTTGCTCTACTGGATCGTTGGTTTGGTTCCGGTATTCCTCGGTATCATCGGCCTTTCCCTTGTCAACCAGGGGATCATGGACGGCGCTGTTCTGGACGGGGACGCAGAACTGGTCATTCCGGTGATGGTCAAACAGTATATGCCGACCACGATGGGCGTCATCTTTACCTTGGGCATGATCGCCGGGATCATGTCGGCTGCGGACGCGGCCCTGCTTTCCGTAGCCAGCATTGTGTCAAAGAATATCTATAAGGACTACCTGAAACCCGAAGCATCTGATAAGAGCGTGCTGAAAGTGACGAGGTGGATGATCCTGGCGGTTACCATCGTAGCCTTGGTTGTGGGGATCGTATATCCGGAAGTATATCTGCTGACGGCGTTTTCCTTCGACCTGATCCTGGCCTGCCTGTTCATTCCGCTAACGCTGGGGCTCTGGTGGAAAAAAGCCAACGCGACGGGGGCCCTTGCGGCCATGGTCGTGGGTGCGGCATACCGCATCATCGCGCCGGGTATTGTGGAAGGATTCACCTTTGAGTCGATCACCTATCCGGTGACCTGGTATTATTACACCGTCTTTGCGCCGATCATTTCGCTGGTCGTCATGGTGATCGTGTCGCTGGCAACGCAAAAAAAGGACGCGCCGACCCCGCTGACCTTTGAAAAGCAAGAGGTATAGGCTTAAGAATCGCATTGATTTTGATTTCGGATATGATCAAGCCCTGACAAATTTCGGGGCTTGATTTTTATATTCAACAAAAAATATAAGTTCAACCGCAATATTCTACATAAAAGTCATTTATGTAGACGAAAAAACCTCTTTTTATTCGACAACCGGGCGAATTATGACAAATTTCGCCAGTTTTTAGGAGTATGATGTCTTCAATATTATGCTGGAGTTTTGTGAACGGGAAATAGTGTAATAAGGAGAGATTGATATGAAGGTTGGAAAAAAGGTTAGAAACAGGTTATTTCCTGTGCTGTTGGCTGTTATCATGGCTTTCAGCATGATGCCGACAGCTGTTTTTGGAGCTGACGGCGATACAGTAACTGACAGTATGGCTCAATTTTCGGACATGCCTGACAACTGGTCGACAAAAGCACTGCAGAACGCGGTGACGAACGGCCTGCTTGGCGGTACCGACGGTAAGATCATGCCGGATCAGAATTTGACGAGGGCTCAGATGGCAGCGGTCATTGCCAGGGCATTCGGTTCGACGGTAAAGGGCGACATCAGCGCGTTTGCCGACGTCAAACCGACGGACTGGTTTTCGGACAGCATGTCTAAGGCTTATCAGATGGGTGTGATCAAGGGTTCGGGCAGCAAGATGAATCCGAACAGCGCCATCACAAGGCAGGAGGTCTTTGTGATCCTGGCGAGAGCATTCAAGCTGTCGCCTGCGGATACAATGAATAAGGCTTTCGGCGATACAGACAAAATCGCCGGATGGGCAAAAGGCGAGGTGGCCGCGTTTGTCAATGCGGGATACATACAGGGCGCGGGCGGAAAACTGAATCCGACGAGCTTCATCACTAGAGCGGAATTTGCCCAGATTTTTGATAATATTTTAAAACAGTACATAAACAAGGCTGGCGAGTACACCCAGGTGGCTGACGGAAATGTAATGGTCAACGTACCGGGAGTCACATTGAAAAATCTCAAGGTGACCGGCGATCTGATCATCGGCGACGGTGTCGGCGATGGTGAAGTCACTCTGGACAGCGTTGCCGTAACCGGAAGGATGGTCGTCAGGGGCGGCGGTGAGAACTCGATCATTATTAAGGGGTCCTCCAGCGTATCCAACGTAGTTGTTGCCAGGGTCGACGGCGCAGTCAGCGTAAAGGTCCAGGGCGACGCCAAAGTCGAGGTTGTCTATGTAGACGACGGCTCCGACGACGTCAGCTTCCAGGGGACCTTCGGGAAAATCGAAGTTGCGGCCTCCGAGATCGTAGTCAAAGCGGTCGGCGCTACCATCAATAATATTGCGGTTGTGGGAGAAGGAGCAAAGGTCGTAGTAGATAGCACCTCAAAAGTAGCCTCTGCCACACTCCAGGCCCCGAATGTCCAGATTTCCGGAACGGGAACTGTGACAAAAGTCGAGGCCCAGTCCGGCTCGACGGGATCCAAAATCGAAACTCCGAATACTCAAATCTCCGTGGGAGCAGGTGTAAGTGGTGTCACAGGCGGAGGCGGCACAAAAGTCGAGCCTGGGACGACAACGAACAATAATGCGAGCGGAACCGGAACGACCGGACCGACTGCGCCACCACCAAGCAGCGGCGGCGGTGGAGGAGGCGGAGGTGGTGATCCCACACCGCCAACGCTGACAGTGAGCAACGTTACGATCAACAGCGCCACAAGCGTGACCTTCAGCAGTATCGCGGCTCCGTCCGCTGTGAGCTGGAATGGAAATGCGATTTCCAACGGCAGCATTGCGTATAACGCTGCGGATAAAATCGCGACGGTCACGGTTCCCAAGATCACTTCCATAACTAACACGCTGGCCGTAAGTGCGGTGGGATATACTTCAGCTACTGCATCTGCCAACGTTGCGATAAGTGCCGGCAACCTTGTCCTGATCGACACCGTCGGAGAGCTTACAACAGCCGTATCGGGCCAGGCGAACGGACAGAGCTGGCTGATCAAAAACGGCACATATAACATGGAGAGATTTGACAGTATCACCGCTGGCACGCAGACGGGATGGTATTTCCCCATCACAGCCAGCGATATCAGTATAACCGGAGAATCGAAAGGCGGAGTGATCCTGACAAGCGACACCCAGTCGCCGAACGGGGCTTGGGCTTCCCAGGATCATGTATCCGTCTGGGGAGACTGTGTGACGATTCAAAACTTGACAATCAAGCCAAAAATCACAACGAATAAAACCGTTGAAGTAATGGGTAAGGATTTCACAATCCGCAATGTCGATTTTGTGCAGCGGGATGATGCGACGTATCAGTTCGCGGGATCCCTGTACTTCAATCCACAAAACAATGCAAAAGATATCGGAAGCGCTTCGGTCGAGAATGTGTTGATCAACGACGCTTGGATTTCCTGTAGCCCTAAATATGTATCCATGGGGGCGTTAAACCTGAAGAACGTCACGATCGACTTCAGAGGCAGTGCCTACGCCAATTATCCGGATTACGGAGTGTTCAGCAAGAATGACGCTGTCGCCACCCAGGTAGCTGCAGGCAGCTATTTTAAAGTGCTGGCGGACAGCGCACCGAATCTGCAGACACAGATCCTTGATAGAGTACCGGCAGGAACGACCGTCGTGCTTGCTGCAGGTACATACTATATGCCGGCAAATCCCGTTGTTCCAGCCGGCGTTACGCTGGACAAGGATACGAACGGAGCCGTGATCGAAATCCTGGGTGCAAATACTGTGATTGTCAGAAACGATTCCGAGTTCAATGCGGCACTCAGCGGAACCGCCCAGACAATACGTATGGCCCCGGGTACCTATGAATTCGGCAGCCAGATCAGAATTACCAGGCCAGTGACCATCATAGGAGCAGGCGACTCAACGATCATCACGAAGGGGGACAGCGCCTGGGTCAACGCAACGGGCGCAAAGGGCTACGCGCCGTTGATTACGATCAATAGCGGGAATAATGCCGTCAGGCTGGAAAACATCAAGGTGACCGGAGCGAAGAACATTTCCATGACAGGGGCCGGAGCGGGAAAAACGGATTATGGCAGCGGAATTAACGTAGTCAGTTCCTCCGACGTCATCCTGAAGAATGTGACGTCTGCCGCCAATGAAGCCGCAGGACTGATCGTCAACAGCTCTTCCGTGTCGGCCATCAATCTGAACACCAGTGGCAACGGCTGGTACGGCGTCAATGTCGATAAGGCGGACAGCGGAAACGCTAGCTTCGCATTAAGCGGCAACGGCGTGCTTGCGGAGCCGATTCAGATGATTTCGGATAAAACCGACGGAGCATCCGTAACCGCAGCCGGCTATAAGGATTACAAGATGGAAGGCACGACAAAGACAAGGTGGCACAAGGGAGATATTAAAAATATAGCCAGCGTAACCGACGGAACGACGACGAAGTACTATGAAACTATTGATGCGGCGATGACCGCGGCGGTGACGGGAGTATCCACCGTTGTCCTGTCAAAAGGCACCTATGACCTGGCGAACACGCTGACAATCAATAGAAATATCACCGTGGCGGGCATCGATATGGATGAAACCATATTGAAAGGCGCTGCTGGAATCGGTGCGACCGTTTCACTGAGCGGAGGGGGAACCTTAAGGAACCTGACGGTCACCCGTGACAACAGCGTCTGGCTGGATGCGGCTAATAAGAACGTAAGCCTTGTAGCATTCGGTCAGGGATTGACTGGGGACACTACTCTGGAAAGCTGCATCCTGACAAAAGGACGAAACGGCGTATATCTTAACAACGCCGCCGGCAGCGGGTATAAAGCCATCATAAGAAACAATATCATAGACGACAACCGGACGGGGATCAATTTCACCGGCAACTGTAACGGTACGGTGATCATCGGAAACGAAATCACAGACAACTGGACAATAGGTGTTGTTTATTACAACGGCGGAACATCCGGTACGGATCTGAGTACGATCACACTGCTGAATAACAAGATTACAGGAAACTGGTACGGACAGCTGCTCTTGAAAACCCCTGGCGTGCTGGATGCTCCGAGCAATCTGACAACGGGGCTTCTGAAAATCGAATCTAATGACTTTGGCGGAGCATCGTCGGGTGGCAACCAGACTGTTACCCTTGCTACCAAATACAGCGCCAGCCATGCGGAACCGGCGAATGATATCCATAAACCTACCCATATAACGGAAGGCACTCCTGCGGGCACGGCGACAGCGCCTGCATCCTGGACTCCTCCGATGGTCCGTATCTACAAACAGCCGCTGGCAGGGGTAACCGGTGCCGGTATCACATTTGCCTCCTATACCGACGGTGATGAGGGAACGGTCAATGTATCGACAGAAGCACAACTGAAATCATCGCTTGCAGACGCCTCGTTCACAACGATCAATCTGGCCGCCGACATTTCGGTCACCGCAATGATAAAAGTGGATCGTGCGATAACGATCGATGGAAAAGGGCATGTTATAACGGTTGCCAGCGATCTTGGAACGGATAATGCTTCCAAGCATGCCATGGACATTTATGCCGACAATGTTTCCATCCGCAACGTGACCATCGACAATGATGCAAAAGCCTACGGCGTGCAGGCATATGCAGCGGCCGGTGTAAGCCTTGACGACGTTACGATCAATGACAGCAAAGGAGCGGGTTTAACGGTAAATGGCTCCACAGTGACCGCCAACGATTTGAATACCAGCGGTAATTCTTGGGGCGGAGTCAATGTTGATCCGGGCTCAGGCGTTACCGAACAGTCGGTATTTACCCTTACCGGAAATGGGACTCTGGCTGAGGCAATTCAAATCTGGTCCGACGGCGCCCATGTGACGGTGGACGCAACGGTAACCGTTGACGCAACCGCAGCAGGGTATACGCAGAAGATCGCCCCAACAGGAGGCTATTATTGGACGAACATAACTCCTCCGACGGAAATTACCGTGGTCGATATAAAAGGTCTGATTGCGCCGGTTACAGATGCGGCGCCTATAACCTCCGGGGCTTTGACAACGACCGACACGACTTACAAAATAACAAGTCTGACCTGGAATCCTGAACATGTAACATTCGCGGGAACGAAAACATATACGGCGACCATCGTTTTAACGTCGGAATACGGATATAAATTCGTCTCAGGTGGGCTTACACTGACAATAGACGCTGGAACAGTTGACGTCGACAGCATAGCTGTGATCGGTGACGATGAGTCCGGCAACCAACTGTCATTTACTGTGATCTTCGATCCAACTCTTTAAAAATAATAACAACAAGGGCGGAGAAATCCGCCCTTGTTTTCAGGATCACCAGCGACACCATTACCGTTCAAGTCTTGTCATCTTTTTATCATTATTTTCTTTCGATCAACAGAGCTGTATCAGATCTAACATGGCTTTTTCGAGAAGGGGCTGATAAACAAATACAGCCGTTTCTACAATGATGTAAAAACGGCTGAGCCTGAAATCGCAGACCGGTTTATCACGGAATTCCTGAAAACGGAAATCCGGGCATACGAAACTGAATTCGAGAGTCTGGTCGATCCGGTGAATCCCGATCCGGAAAACCCTGTTGGCGTCCCGACCTTAAGAGACATTTGCAGGCGGGTCGAGGTGCTTTTCGAGTAGGGAACCGATAGAAAGCTTTACTGATAAGGAGGAGATTCAGAAAACTATCTGTCAGGCGGTCTGTAGAAGTGGATCCCTTCGATCTCGCAAACAAATTCCATCTTATTTTCAATGGTCTTGTCTTCCGTAAAATCCGGATTTACGAAATAATAGGTATCATCTGTTAGTTCATTGACGCCGTTTCCGTTCAGAACCGCATTGGCTGCTTTGACGGAATCGGGTTCGATCTCTTTTTCATAAGCTGAACCGTCGCAGATCGGAGTGAACTGATGTGGCGCTGTCATGATCGCCATCAGATCGTCTCCGTAGTACGGACCTGTCCAACGATTCATCACGACCTGCCCCACGGCCATTTTGGCTTTATAGGAAAGACCGTATGCTTCCGCGTTGATCAGGCGGATCAGCACATCCTTTTCTTTTCTATCCGCGGCTCCACCACGGTTTGCGTTAAGGCTGACATATTCCGGCTGCACTTCCGCAGGCGTTTCCGAGACTACGACATCGACTGCGGGTTGAGACGCAAGCAGTTCGATCGCTGGTTCGGACGAAGTTACATTGATAGCTGGCACGGATGCTGTCACATCGACAGCCAGTCCGGATGCAGCTGATTGAATTGCAGGTTTTAAAGCTTCCGTTTTATATGACGGTTTATCAAAAGATATGATATGTAAGATCTGGCCCGTCCAATCCTTCGGGACAGGGGAGCCTAAAAACGCTCCGAACATCAGTGCGGCAAGGATCGAAACCGCCCATCGGGTTCTGTAGATCGATCGTTTATCCTTCGTCATTTTATTTACCCCCAAACCTTCACCGTTTGTCCGAGGATTCTGGTATAATGAAAGAAGAGATTCTTGCTGCTGATCGGTGAATTATTTTATGCTCTGATTGTAGACAGGCAGCATATTTTTTATTCATGCCGGGACAGAATAAAATATACCCCTATTTAGAGTCTATGGCCGAGGCTCCGTTTCAAGACCAACTTTTTCAGATCACGATTTTGGTTGACAAACAGGGCGTTAAAATATTATAATGTTTGTGCATTATGTGTAAAAATCCATTAGCCCCGGATTTTACGATATCTTACTCGCGCAGTTAATATGATTTGCCGCGGGTTGCCTGCCTGTGTGGGGTGAAACGCACGGGCGATCGAATTGAAGATTATGAGGAGAGTTTTAAGATGAAATCATTTATCGCAAAGCCTCATGAAGTGGAACATAAGTGGTATATAATCGACGCTGAGGGCAAGACTCTCGGTAGATTGGCTACCGAAGTTGCTTCCATCTTAAGAGGTAAGAGAAAGCCAATTTACACACCGCACGTTGACACAGGCGACTATGTAATAATCATAAACGCAGAAAAGGTAGAAGTAACCGGCAATAAGAGAAAAGAGAAAGTCTACAAGAGACATACCGGTTATCCGGGCGGACTTCGTGAGATCACTTTTGATAAGCTGCAGGCGAAGAAGCCGGAAGAAATTATCAGACATGCGGTAAAAGGCATGATGCCTGACGGAAAATTAGGCAGACTGATGTACAAAAAACTAAAGGTATATGCTGGTCCTGAACACAAGCACGCAGCACAGCAGCCTGAAGTTTGGAATTATTAAGAAAGGGAGGAATCATAAATGGCAAAGATGCAATATACAGGTACTGGGAGAAGAAAATCTTCCGTTGCTAGAGTCAGATTAATCCCTGGTAAAGGCAATGTCACAGTAAATAAAAAGTCCCTCGAGGATTATTTCGGAATGGAGATCCTGAAGAGAGAGGTCAGAAGACCTTTCGAGGTTGCAGGAGTTGAAGGCAAATTCGACGTAATTGCTACCGTAAAAGGCGGCGGTTTCACGGGTCAGGCCGGAGCGCTAAGACATGGTATTTCCAGAGCGCTTGCTCATTCAGACAGAGAAGCATTCAGAGCTCCTTTGAAGGCGGCTGGTTTCTTAACCAGAGACTCGAGAATGAAGGAAAGAAAGAAATACGGACTCAAAAAAGCAAGAAGAGCTTCCCAGTTCTCAAAACGTTAATCGCAGCGGGAACCTCGAGCCGATACAAAAACAACAAACCCTCCAAAGCAATTTGGAGGGTTTTTATAAAATTTGGAGGAACCATATGAAGACGCCTGTAATTGAAACTGAACGACTAATATTAAGACCATTGAACGCAGGGGATGCAAAGGCCGTATATGAAGGCTGGGCAAGCGATCAGGAAGCAGCGCGTTTTATGAGATGGAATTTACACCAAAACGTAGAAGAATCAAAAGAATGGCTGGTCAGTGAGGAAGCTGTGGAAATGGGCGAGGATGTTTACAATTGGGGATATATACTTAAGGAAAATCAGAGATTGATTGGTTCCGGTGGATTATTTTACTCTCAACAGCATCAGATGTATGAGATCGGCTATGTTCTAGCCCGGGATTACTGGGGGATAGGGCTGGCAACAGAAGCAGCCCAGAGAATCGTAGAATATGCAAAGGATGAGCTGAAGGCAAAAAGCTTGTTTGCAACTCATGCCATCGACAATGCTGCCTCAGGCAAGATAATCAAAAAAATAGGCTTTACCTATCAAAAGGAAGGAACCTATTCAAGCTTTGACGGCAGCAGAACATTTCTATCAAAAGAATATATCATGACTTTATGATTTGCACGGATCAGGCAGCAGGACTTTGAATACCCCGGCACCGGGCTACAACATCGCCGCGGTCATCTCCCCAAGTTCCTCTTCGCCGATCCGTTCCTTCATCAGCAGACAGGCGACAGCGGACAGGTAGCGGGGGATTTTTTTATCCCTGTACCACAGAAGCTCGTGACTGAAGACGTCGGCAGTGATCCTGCCCACGTTGAGCCCCAGCGCTTCCATGCTGAATCTCATCCTTTCCGGCTTTTTACATGCTTCCCCCTTCTTCATGCTGCAGGGATTGCAGAGCCTGCAGTTCCCATTGGAGATCATGATGCCGCCCGGGTTTTCTTCCAAGCCGCGCATGAAACGGTCCATTCTGGCTTTCATGATAGTGTTTGCGGCTTTGATCCGGATGTATTCCGTTTTTGTATAACTAAATTGGTCAAGGTCGCACCAAAACAAAACCAAAGCCGTGTACGGATACTCGTCAAGGTTATACCGTGAGAACGCCGGACTGTGGGGTGGGCACGACCACTTTCCGCCGTAGGCGGGGCATGATTCGCACAGTCTTCCTATTTCCTGTTTGTTTTCATATTCTTTCAGCACCTTCGAGTCGATGACCGCCACCTTTACATGAACCGATATTTCCGCCGAGGGCGTCCTGTTTACAAAGCTTGTCTGATACATATTTTTCACTCTTTTCATAGGTCATTTGCTTTGATTATATCAAAGTTTGAAGAAAAAAAATCAGGGTATCATTTCCATACAATCTCATGTGTCGAATTTGATTGCTTTGACACGGAATTGTAACCCCTTTTGCTTTTCAGCTGATGTGCCGGCATTGTATTATGCCGGCTCATTACAGCAAGTACTGATTCTTCATGCGCGCTCCCTTTTCAAACGAGGCGGATGAAGTTTATTATACGGACTGCGGGGCGGATGGCATTCATCATCCGCCCCGCGATCCCGGCGGTTTCGATAAAAATGTACTATGCACAGGAGTCTGCTCTTGCGGATGTAGTACCTCCTTATACTTGATTAAGCAAACACAAAACAGTTGCATTATGCAACTGTTTTGTGTTACAATTATCCCGAGGTGATAAGATGGAAGAAGTTGGAGCGAAAAATTTAAGAGAACTGCTGAGAATTCTGATCCGCAATCTGGACGTCCTGGAGAAGGGCGAGTCCTCATGCTGCGGGATCACGGTGGCGCAGTGCCACGCTATTGTGGAAATCGGCAGAGTAGGGGAGATTTCCCTCAACACCCTGGCCGATCTGCTGGTTCTGGATAAAAGCACAATGAGCAGGACCATCAACAATCTGGTGGACTCAGGACTGGTGATCAGGGAGATACATGCGGAAGACCGGCGGTATGTATCCATCCGGCTGACAGAAGACGGAAGAAAAGCCTTCGAGGACGTCGAAACCAGCATGAAACAGTACTATGAGAATATTTTCCGGTCCATCCCGGAGAAGAAACGGGGTCAGGTTATCGAGAGCCTGGAGCTGGTCGTAAGGGCGGCAAAGGAAAATAAATGCTGCCCGGTTTGAATGAAAGGGGATTATTGTATGGATCATGTTTTAAAAAATAAAGTGAAAGCACATTACGGAGCAGCGGCGAAAAAAGTCAGCAGCGCAGTGAAGACTTCCTGCGGATGCGGCAGCGGCTCGGGATGCTGCAGCGGGCCGGAGGACAATGAGCATCTCTATACGAAGGAGTATCTGGACAGCTTGCCCGAGGATGCAGTCAGGGCTTCCCTGGGCTGTGCCAATCCCATTTTCCTGGCGGACCTGCAAAAGGGTGAAACCGTCCTTGACCTTGGAAGCGGAGGCGGGATCGATGTTCTGATCTCAACAAGGCTGGTTGGACCCGAGGGGATGGTGTACGGTTTGGATATGACAGACGAAATGCTGGAACTTGCCAATTGGAACAAGGAAAAAATGGGTGTTGCAAACGCAGCATTCCTGAAGGGTTATATCGAGGAGATCCCCCTTGAGGATGAAAGCATCGACGTCATTACTTCCAACTGCGTGATCAATCTTTGCGAAGACAAGGAAATCGCCATGAAGGAAGCGTACCGTGTCCTGAAAAAGGGCGGGAGGCTTGCCATTGCGGACATCGTGCAGCAGCGTGAGGTGCCTGAAGAAATTAAAAAGAGTACGGAAATGTGGCTTGGCTGCATTGCCGGAGCCCTGGACGCCGATACCTACCGTGCCGTCCTTGAGAAAGCAGGATTCGGCGACATCGAGATCGAAGCGGTAAATCCTTATCTGGACGGGGCTTATGCAGGCTCCCATATCAAAGCGGTAAAGTAGGTGATTCAATGGATTGGAATACAAGAACAGCCGGATCGGCGGATATCCCGCGGATCACGGAAATTTACAATCAGGGGATAGAGGACCGCGTCGCGACCTTCGAAACAAGGCTCCGGGACACAGCGGAAATGGAGGAATGGCTGCTTGGCCGGGAGAATCGGTATACTGTCATCGTTATTGAGGATGAATGTGGGACGGTCCAGGGCTGGGCTTCCGTCAACGTATACAATTCCAGATGCTGCTACAGCGGCGTCGGAGATTTGTCGATCTACATACACAGGGATATGCGGAGGAAAGGACTCGGCAGACTGCTGCTCGGAAGCCTGATGGATTCCGCCCGCAAGCAGGGTTTTCATAAACTGATCCTGAATGTGTTTGACTTCAATGAGGCGGCAAAGCGGCTGTATCTGGCCCTTGGTTTTCGTCATGTCGGCACTTATGAAAAGCAGGGCGTCATGGACGGAAAGTATGTGGACGTGGCCGTTATGGAGAAATTGCTCGCGTAAAATTGATGCTTTTATCTGGTGCAATCTGTGATATTATGTAATAAAATGTAACGATTGCGCCGGAGGAATGATCCATGCAACGAACGAAGTCCATTTTACTGAAATTGATTTTCCTGCTGCTTACAACAGCCATAATGATTACAAATTTTTATATCATGGGAAACGCGGAGCGAGGCGTGTCGGCCGTGAACGGACAGCTGGACCTGTCCCGGTATGATTTTGGGAAGCAGGGAATGCTTACTCTGGACGGAGAGTGGCAGTTCTACCACGATCGCTTTATCGAGCCGGTAAAATATTCGCCTGCGCTTGCCGCGGATAAGCCGGACGTATACATAACTCCTCCGACGCTCTGGAATTATTATGAGATCAACGGCAAACCGATTCCCGGATTTGGTTACGGAACGTATCGGACCATCGTCACCGGCGTAGAACCCGGCATCCCCATGGCAATCAAGATTCTCCCGGAATCCACTGCCTATGACCTGTATATCGACGGCGAAAAACTGGCGGATAACGGAGCAGTCGGGAAAACGCAGGAGCATTCCGCGCCGGGTTACCATCCCAACACCGCTGTTTTCACACCTCGAAGCAGCGAATTTGTGATCACGATCCATGTATCGAACTATGTCTTCGCGCGGGGAGGAATGTGGGACGCCCCCACCCTGGGAACGCAGGCTCAAATAGAAAAACTGGACCGATCTCTGCTTATAAGGGATCTGTTTATGTGCGGATGCTATTTCATTACCTTTTTTATGTTCCTGGCGATCTTCATCAACCGGCCGAGCAACCGCTCCTGGCTTTATTTCGCTTTACTGTGCGTTGTAACGACATCCAGGATCCTTATCTACGGCAGCCACCTGCTCACGCTCTGGACGGAGAATTACCGGTTTATCACCTTTCTGGAATACAGCACCAGGCTCTGGTATCCGGTCTTGCTGCTTCTGCTTCTCAATTCTGCGCTGACCGGAAAGCTTCCGAAAAAGCTATCAGCCGGGCTGACCTTGTTCGTTTCGGCTGCAACAGCTATGGTAGCTATCCTTCCGATCCATATCTATACGCACTTTGCGAAAGCCGTCATGGCGTACGATTTTCTCATAGGGCTGGCGATGCTTGTGATGATGCTATGGCCGGGCGAGCGGTTTTTCCCGAAGAACAAAGATAAGCTTTTCTTCATTTACGGGATAGCGGCGATTTTCGTATCAGGATTATATGATATGTTTTTTGCATCCACCGCCTTCTTCGAAATGAATCCAGTCGGATTTTTTGCCGCGCTGCTGGCGTTTGCTTTTATTCTCGCAATCACCTATACAGACGCCCTTGCGGATTGTGAACAAGCCCTCGGCGAACTGGAAGCCGAAAGCAAAAGGAAACTGCAGACAGAGCTGAAGCTCCTCCAATCGCAGATCAGGCCGCATTTTCTATACAACGCCCTTTCCGCCATCGCCAATGTATGCCGAAAAGACGGGCAAAAGGCGGAGGAACTGATCTTGGATCTCGCGTACTATATGCAAACCAGTTTTGATTTCAATTCCAGTGAAAAGCTGACCACGCTGGAGAACGAACTGGAATATATCCGCAAATATGTAAATATCGAAAAGGCACGGTTCGGAGACAAGGTGAAATACACGGAACAGATCGAGGTACCGCTGACCACGCAGTTACCCAGGCTTATTATCGAACCGCTGGTGGAAAACGCCATACGGCACGGAATTTTAAAGAAAAAAGGCGGCGGCGAAGTCAGGCTGCATGTTCATGAAGCGCCGAACGGGCTCTGCATTGAGGTAACCGACGACGGCATTGGAATGTCCCGGGAAAAGCTGGCGGAGGCTTTTAACGAAGACAGCAAAAGCGTCGGGTTGAAAAACATCCAGGACCGCCTGCTTCGGTTAAACGGAGAAGGAATTACGGTAGAAAGCGTTCAGATGGAGCACACAAAAGTGAGCTTTGTTTTAAAGGGGGAAAATTGATTATGCTTCGTATTGCGGCATTGGACGATGAGAATCATGCGTTGGAGCGATTCGAAACGGTCGTCGGGGAATTCGATGATATCGAGTCATGCAAACTATTTGATGATGATGACGACCTACTTGCCTGGATTTCTGAGAACCCGCTGGACGCTGTGTTCCTGGATATCGAGATGCCCGGGAAATCAGGAATGCAGCTCGCGGAAGAACTCCACGAGATCAAACCGGATCTGTCGGTTGTTTTTGTTACGGCATTCAGCCAATACGCGGTGGAAGCATTCGAACTCAGCGTATCCGATTACCTGATGAAGCCGGTCACCAAAGAACGGCTGCGGAAAACGCTGGATCGCATAAACAGCAGCAGAGAGCTGCTTGGTCGGGCCGCAAAGCAGGTCACGATCCACTGTTTTCAGAGATTCGAATGCAGGATCGAAGACAAAGTGCTGCCGTTGAACCATCTGATGAAAGCGAAGGAATTACTGGCCTTTCTGGTGAGCAGGAAGGGGACGGAAACATCCTGGGATCAGATCACCGAAGCGTTATGGCCCGATGCGGATTATGAAAAAGCGCATAACAACCTGCATATCACTACTTTCCGGCTGCGAAAGTGGCTTTCGGAAAATAATATCGCCCAGATCTTTGAGGCCAAAAGAAACAGCTATCGCGTCGCGGTATCTGAATTCAACTGTGATCTGTATGACCTGGAAGACGCACTGAAGACTGGTGACCGTCGAAGAATCGAGCTGCTCTACAAAGGTGAATTCCTGGAGGAGGAAGGCTACCAGTGGGCTTATCCCCTTCAGGCGGAACTGGCGATCCGGATCGACCCGATATAATTATGATGACACCTTCGCTTCCGGTAAGGTTTTGGTAAGGGTTGCGCCGCTATACTCTGCTTATAGAATATATCGGTGGAGGTGTTTCAAATAGATTATATGATAGCGGACAGCGATAAAAAACGCTGCAGTGCAATACGGAAAAAAATCGATATTTACAGGTGCGTGAACTGCAAAGGAAGCTTTGTCAATGAAAGAGATCTTCTGGAAAGGACCTGGCTGGAGCAGCCGGAGGTAGTGCTTTTATATGTAGGGGACGGCGGGCTTAATGCGTTCTCTGCTCTGAAGCGGATCAAGGAGATAACGCCGGAAGTAAGTGTTGTGTTTTATTCCGACAAGAGCGACTATGCGATGGATGCTTTTAACAAGGGCGCGGATTATTTTCTTCCGCTCCCGGTCGACGACATTAAAATCGGTAAATTGGTATTTCGTTATATGGCCAACTAGAGGCGGCTTCATTTCGTTGAAATAAATAACGAATCAAAAAGCAAGGCAGCCTGCATTTATTTGCAGAAGCTGCCTTTTTTATTGGTGACATTGTTGGCGGCCGAATGCCACCATTTAAAAGAGGAGCAGGTTTTTATCTGTACGGAATGATCTCGAGCCAGTAACCGTCGGGATCGTTGATGAAATAGATTCCCATATCCTTATTTTCATAGCAGATGCAGCCCATTTCCTTATGCTTCGCATATGCTCCCTTAAAATCGTCCACCCTGAATGCGATGTGGATCTCGTTGTCACCGAGATCATAGGGCTCTTTTTTATCCCGAAGCCAGGTCAGCTCGATCTGATGCTCCGAATTCTTATTGGCAATATATACGATGACGAAAGAACCGTCCGGCGGAGCCACTCTTTTTACTTCTTTCAAACCAAGAGCTTCCTCATAAAACTTCAACGATTTATCCAGGTCAAACACGTTCAGGTTGTTGTGTATCAGCTTGAATTCCATCTTACATCCCACCATTTCTTTTGATTTTTATTATGCCCGGCGTTCCTGAGAGTCCCCGGATCTTCCTATAGTATACCAACTTTTTTACGGATTCAAAACCATTTCTGCCTGAAAACTGCGATTGCTGACAGAACTTGTCTAGGGAAAGCGCTAAAACCGCACGGCGTTTCAACGTATAATTGAGACAAGGGGGTGTAACCATGAACAAACAAAAATGGAAGAAGATATTTACATGGGTCGTCGTGTTTACCTTCATTCTGAGCACGTTTCCGGCGCCTGCGTCCGCGGCGAACGATATCGCTGACAGTGTCTACATAAACGGAAATATTTATACAATGGACGAAGACAGACCCACTGTGTCAGCCATAGCCGTAAAAGGCCAGATGCTGCTCCATGTTGGTAATAATGTAAAGGATTATATCGGAACCAACACGAAGATCATCGATCTTAAGGGGAAGACCGTGATTCCGGGCCTGATGGAAGGCCATATGCATCTGCCGATGCTGGGCGAGAACCTGATGAAGATCGATGCGTTCTGGAAACCGAAGGCGGAGATCATCGCAGCGGTAAAGGCTGAAACGGCCAAGGTGAAACCGGGCGAATGGATCACAGGATTCGGATGGAACAATACGATCTGGGAGGATAAGTCCTATCCGACCAAGGCTGATCTGGACGCTGTTGCACCGAATAATCCGGTGGTTCTTGAAAGGACCGACGGACATATGATCTGGGTCAACTCGAAGGCCCTTGAGCTTGCGGGAATCACGAAGGATTCCAAGAACCCGCAGGGCGGCGAGATCCTGAAGGATGCCGCCGGGAATCCGACGGGGTGCCTGACGGATACGGCGGGAGAGCCGGTGCAGAAGATCATTCCAGCTTTAAGTGCGGACAGGGAAAAGGAAGCGATCCTGAAGGCGCAGGATCAGCTGCTTTCCTACGGATTTACCAGCATCATGGACGCCGGTTCCAACATGAACAAGATCAATCAATACCATGAACTGTACAAGGCCGGAAAGATGAAGATCAGGCTTTATTCGCTGATCGGAGGCGAATGGGGCGGAACCATCGGACAGGCGGAAAAGGATTATATCACAAAGAATCCGCCGCAGAAGGAATTATATGATTACCGGCTCAGCATCAACGCGGTCAAATTCTTCGCGGACGGCAGCCTGGGCTCCAGGAGCGCTGCGCTCCTCGCTGATTACAGCGACCGTGCGGGGCACAAGGGGAATTATAAATTCGAGACGGAGCAAAAGATCTATGATGAAATGAAGGATGCTTACAACCAAGGTTATCAGCTCGCTACTCACGCCATCGGCGACGGTGCCATCAATCAGGTGATCAATACATACGAGAAGCTTCAAAAAGACAATCCGAGAGAGGACGCCAGGCTGAGGATCGAGCATTTCCAGGTCGCCCAGGTTTCGGATATCACAAGGATCGCGAAGGATCATATCCTGCCGGCTATGCAGCCGACTCACGCCACCTCGGATAAAACCATGGCGGAAGACCGGATCGGCGCTGAACGGATGAAAGGCGCCTACGCCTGGAGAAAGGTCATCGAGAGCGGGAACATCATCATCGGAGGCTCCGACGCTCCCGTTGAATTGGTGAATCCGTACCATGGACTCTATGCCGCTGTAACCAGAATGGACAGATCCGGGCAGCCGGAAGGCGGCTGGTATCCCGGCGAGGCAATGACGCGGGAAGAAGCACTGAAGGCCTTCACCATCTGGACCGCATACGGCCAGTTTGAGGAAAATCTAAAAGGCTCCCTGAAGGCCGGAAAGCTGGCGGACTTCGTGGTCATCGACAGAGATTACATGAAATGTCCCGCCAATGAGATCAAGGATATCCAGGCGCTGATGACGGTTCTCGGCGGCGAAGTGATCTATCAGAAGGATCTTTCGAAGACTTCTGTGATCTGGCAGGGAGTTCCCATCAGTTTCACGGCCGCGCCTGTGATCAAGGACGGGAGGCTTTATGTAGAAGCCGCGGCACTGGCGGATAAGCTGGGAGCGACGATAAACTACAAGGACGGCAGCTTCGAGTTGACAATGACCAAGGATACCAAGACGCTGACCCTGACTGTCGTAAAGTCCGGCGACCAGGAAATGGTTCCGCTCCGGGATGTGCTGGAAGGGTTTGAATACAGCCTGGCCTGGAACGGGCTCAGCAAGTCGGTATCGATAGAGTAAAGTAAAAACGGGCAGTTTTTCTGAACTGTTTTCGGAATTAATGCTTTAATAATTTTTCATCGCCATTTCCAGATAGAAAAGCAAACTCGCCTTCGGCTCAAACGTGCTTTTCTTCGGGCGGATGCCCTCGCTGAAAATGTCGCTCATGAAAATTGAAAGCATGAAAATTCCTCAAAAACGTTCAGTTCAAACTGCCCGTTTTATTCCCATCAATAAACCTGATACACTTCGCCCACAACATTTGAAGCGAAAGCAGCCGGGATCGGCTGCTTTTATTTTTTTTGGCAGAAAAAAACCATAAATTGTCAGAAGATAATGGTCGATATATAAAGTATAATAAATCAACAATCGATATTTCGTGCAACTGGGAGGCTGATTATGAGGAAAATTATTCCGGTAGTTATGGTCTGTATTTTATTGCTCACGGGCTGCGGCGGCGGTGCAGCGGCTAACGGAAACGGTGCGGAAAACGGCGGAAAAGCCGTAAAAGGAGGCGAAGAAACCAAAGACAGCGAAAAGGCGCCGGAACCGGCAGACCTCATGGCGGGAATCGACTTGAGCCTGAAGCCCAACGAGGCCGGAAAGATCATGGTGCTGATGTACCATAATATCGGACCGGAAGAGGCGGATTGGGTCAGGACTCCGGCAAACTTTCTGAAAGACCTGGAAACCTTGTACGAAAAAGGCTATCGGCCCATCAGCCTGAAGGATTATGTGAACGGAAACGTTACTGCCGTGCCGGGCCGGACTCCGTTCGTCTTAACGTTTGATGACGGAAACTTAAACAATTTCGCATATCTGGACGACGGACAGATCGATCCGAATTCCGCGGTGGGAATACTCGTGGATTTCCATGAGAAGCATAAGGATTTTCCGCTGGAAGCGACTTTTTTCGTGTATGGGGAACATCCTTTCCGGCAAAACGGTCTAATATCTGAAAAGCTGAATTATATTATCGAAAAGGGTATGGACGTCGGCAACCATACGAAGGACCATAACGGTTTCAAAAAGGCCGGGAAAGATGAGATCCAGGAGCAGATCGGCGCAGAAGCCCAGTATTTGCAGGGCGTTTTGAGCAAGGGCGGTTATGAGATCGATACGCTGGCGCTTCCTTTCGGGGAACGGCCGAAGGACGAAGCCCTGAAGCAATATTTGGCGTCGGGAAGCTGGAACGGCGTTGCTTATAAAAATATCGCGATACTAAATGTGGGATGGAACCCGGCGCCTTCCCCGTATGATTTAAAATTCGATCATACGGGCATACCCCGGGTCAGGGCAAGTGAAACAAACGTAGACAACGTGGGATTGTATAATTATCTTGATTATTTCGACAGGCATCCGGAAGAGCGGTTTATAAGCGACGGAGTGCCGGAGATCATCACGGTCCCGAAGGAGAAAAAAGATATCGTTCAATCGGTCGGAGGCAAAGAGATCTATGCGTATTGACGCGGGGAGAAAGGTTATGACGAAACATGGACGGCTGGCAATTTACATACTGATTCTGAGTTTGATCCTGGCGGGATGTTCGGTTCCAAAGAGTCAGACAGCAAGCACGGCGAAGGACTCGGATAAACCCGGGACTGCTGTAAAGGACCAAGGCAAAACCTCGGAGGAAAAGCAGGCTGATCAAATCAAGGCGAGAGCAGACCTGGAAGCGAAGAGAAGAGCCGAAATGGGTGAATTCTACGTTCCGCTTCCTCCGCTGGATCAGGAACCGGAGCTGACGACGGTCAAGGCGAAAGCCCTGTATCTTACTGCCAATGTCGCCGGTTTCGATTTCAATGAAGAGGACGTCGCATATTATGCGGATTATATCCGTTCCATATCCGGTCAGTCGGACAAACCTGCCGACGCGAGCCGGCTGCCTGAAGTAAACAAGCTGGAAAAAGCGCTGGGGATCTGCGAAGCAACGGAGATCAACGCCCTGGTGATCGACATCAAAAACGACGACGGAGTCGTTGCCTGGAACAGCGATATTCCTATCGTGAACCGCATCAAATCCAATGTGTCGGCTCCGATCAAGGATTTTGATAAGCTGATGGATTATCTTGATAAAAAGAACATTTACCGCATCGCTAGGATCGTGGCCTTTAAAGACCCCTATTTTGCGGGGCTGGAGACCAGCCATGCGATTCAGCTGAAAACCGGTGGCGTTTATAAGGATTATTCCGGCAAGATGTGGGTAAATCCTTTTGACGAATACGTCTGGAAATACCTTCTGGCGGTCTCAAAGGAGGCGGCGCTCAGAGGCTTCCAGGAAATCCAGTACGACTATGTGCGTTTCCCCGACGACGCAAAGACCTATAATCCGATCACGGAATTCCCGGGACGGAACAGCAGGGATAAGGACGAAGGGATCGAGGACTTTCTGAAATATGCAAAGTCGGAGCTGGAACCCTATCATGTACATATGGCCGCGGATGTGTTCGGCATCATCACCCATTCCTGGGACGACAAGCCGGAGGACATCGGCCAGACATGGCGTAAAATAGCCAACCAGGCCGATTATATCTGCCCGATGGTCTATCCGAGCCACTACGGCACCGGCTTGTACGGCTTTAATGTTCCGGACCAGCATCCTTACGAAGTTGTTCGGATCGCATTGATGGAAGCAATCGAACGGAATGCGGCCCAGAAAGATCCTGCTGTCATCCGGCCGTGGATCCAGGGTTTCAATGCAAACTGGGTCAAAGGCCATATCAACTACGATGCCAGAACGATTTCATCCCAACTGGCGGCAAGCAGCGAATTGGGGATCGACGAGTATATCATCTGGAATGCGACAAACAACTACGATCCGATGACCTTCTTCTATAAAGGCCAGATCAACACGAACATCAGAAAAAGCGGAGAAGATCTCGTAGCCAGAACGCCGGAGCTGACATTGAAAAAATATCTCGATGCCGCAAAGAATCAGCGTTTCAGCGTTCTTTATCTCCTGACGCCTATCAACGGAAGGCAGGAGGACTTTGACGAATTCGCCGCCGGAGCTAAAAACGGTTCGATCCTGAAGAAATATGAAATCCAGAACATCAACAAGAATGAAGACGGATCGTTTACGGCTAATGTCAGCGAAGAGTACGGTTCGACCACCGGAACTGCAGAGAAAAGTCAGACCCGGTACAATATCATACTTGAAAAAGACGTCTATAAAGTTGAAAAAGCGAAATAAAATCAGATAAGATTAAGATAAACGCAGATAAGGTTAAAATAAACGAAGAACGGTTTCGGGAGCGACCCGAAACCGTTTTTTCGTATTTCGTCATTACTACTTTATTATTTGTTCACAGTCAGCAGCAGCTGGCCTGCCCTGACCTGCTGGCCTTCTTTCACGAAGAGGGCGTCTACTTTTCCGTCCGCCGGCGAAATCACGTTTGTTTCCATCTTCATTGCCTCAATGACCGCCAGGCTTTGTCCTGCCTTGATAACGTCGCCTTCCTTTACCAGGATCTTCACGATATGCCCCGGAATGCTGGCGCCGATTTCGGATTCTACCTCGGGATCCGCCATCCTGACGCCGGTTTCCCCGGCGCCTTCCGTTTTGATCTGCACCGTTTTATCCTTGATACGGATCTCACGTCGGTTTCCGTTTACTTCAAATTCGACGGTACGGAAGCCCTCTGGATCCAATTTGCCCATCCGGATATATTCAACCACCAGCACGCGCCCTTCCGCCACCTCGATCTCACTGGTTTCGCCTTCGGCCAGACCGTGGAAGAAGACGTCGCTGCCCATTCTGCTTACGTCGCCGTTTTCCAGATAGTATTTGATATAGTTTTCAAAGACGTCCGGATAGAGCGCATAGCTTACCTTGTCCCTGTTGGTCGGCTCAAAATTGTACTTTTCCTTAAGGTATTCCCCGTGGGCTTCCAGATCCTCAGGCGGAAGCAATTCTCCCGGCCTTGCGGTGATGGGAACAACATCCTTTAAAACCAGCTTCTGCAGTTCTTTCGGAAAGCCGTGTTCCGGTTGTCCCATCATGCCCTGGAAATAGGACACGACCGAATCCGGGAACGCCATATGCTTTGCGCGCTCGTAAATGTTTTCCGGCGTCAGATCATTTTTGACCATGAAGATCGCCATATCGCCGACCATTTTAGAAGAAGGAGTGACCTTTACGATATCGCCAACCATGTCGTTGACCGTCTTGTACATCTCTTTGATATCGTTGAAGCGGTGGCCGAGGCCGAAGCTTTCCACCTGGGGCTTCAGGTTGGAATACTGGCCGCCGGGGATTTCATAGCGGTAGATCTCCGCGCTTCCGGATTTCAGATCCGACTCAAACTGGGAATAGACCGGTCTGACAACAGCCCAGTAATCCGACAGCTTCTGGATTCCCGAGAGGTCGATGCCCGTATCTCGCTCTGTATTGTTAAGGGCGGCGACCAGAGAATTCAGCGCAGGCTGGCTTGTCAACCCGGACATGCTGTTCAAAGCCGCGTCGACGATGTCCGCTCCGGCATTGGCTGCCATCAGAGCGGTGGCCCCGCCGTTGCCTGTGGTATCGTGGGTATGCAAATGGATCGGAATGGAAATCTCATCCTTCAGCGCCTTGATCAGCTTCACAGCTGCATAGGGCTTAAGCAGCGCCGACATGTCCTTAACGGCAAGGATATGCGCGCCCATCCTTTCGATCTCCTTCGCCTTATCTACATAGTACCGCAATGTGTACTTGTCTTTCGTATCGTCCAGGATGTCACCGGTGTAGCAGAGGGTGATCTCCGCCAGCTTGCCACGCTTCAGCACTTCGTCCAGCGCCACCTCAATGCCCTTCAGCCAGTTCAGGGAATCGAAAATACGGAAGACGTCGATGCCCGCCGCAGATGACTCCCGGATGAATTCACGGATCACATTGTCGGGATAATTCTTATAACCGACAGCATTGGCGCCACGAAACAGCATCTGGAACAGAATATTTGGAACTCTCTTCCGCAGCTCCTCCAGGCGGTCCCATGGGGACTCATGGAGGAAACGGTAGGCGGTGTCGAAAGTGGCGCCGCCCCACATTTCCAGCGAGAAGAGATCTTTTTCATAGACTGACGTCGCATTTGCGACCTTGAAGATGTCCCGGCTCCGGAGCCTCGTCGCCATCAGCGACTGTTGGGCGTCGCGCATGGTGGTGTCCGTGAGCAGAAGCTTCTTTTGCTCACGGATCCATTTGACCACGGCGTCGGGACCGCCTTCCTCAAGGATCTGCTTCGTTCCCCGGAGGTTTTCCGGAACGGTTGCCTGAGGAACCGACGGAACGTCAAATTCCACCTTATGGCCTTTGGTTTGGTTAACAATGATCTCTCCAAGGTAGTTCAAAACGCGGTGTTCCTCGTCGGTCCTCGCTACGATATCGAAAAGCTGAGGATTTTCAGCAATAAAACCCGTGTCGCATTTGCCCTGCAGGAAGGTCTTATCGTTGAGCACGTTGATCAGGAAATCGATGTTTGTTTTGACTCCCTGAATGGTGATTTCCTTGATGGCCCGGATGGCCTTTCTCGCCGCATCCTCGAAGGTCCGGGAGTGAGAGGTCGTCTTTACCAGGAGGCTGTCGTAATACGGGCTGATGACCGCACCGGTGTAAGCGTTGCCGGCGTCGAGACGGATCCCGAATCCGGAACCCGAACGGTAGTAATCGATCCTGCCCGTGTCGGGAGCGAACTGGTTTGCGGGATCTTCTGTGGTGATCCGGCACTGGATCGCATAGCCCCTGGGCTGGATCGCCTCCTGGGAGGGGATGCCGACTTCCTTGGAATCCAGCGGGAAGCCTTCTGCGATGAGGATCTGGCTCTCCACGATGTCATAGCCTGTGGTCATTTCCGTGACCGTATGCTCCACCTGGATACGTGGATTCATCTCGATGAAATAATGGCTGCCGTTTTTGTCCACCAGAAATTCCACGGTTCCGGCGCTTCGGTAATTCATGGACTTAGCGATCTTAACAGCGTCGGCGCAGATTTCCTTCCGTTTTTCTTCCGTCAGGGAAAATGCCGGAGTAAATTCGATGATTTTCTGATGCCTCCTTTGGATGGAGCAATCCCTTTCGTGAAGATGAACCAGATTGCCGAGTTTGTCTCCGAGGATCTGGACCTCGATATGTTTCGGGCTTTCTATGTACTTTTCAATAAAAACGTCGTCAATGCCGAAGGCCTTTTTTGCTTCATTCTTCGTGCTGGCGAAGGCAGCGGAAAGATCCTGCTCTTTGGTTACGATCCGCATTCCTCTGCCGCCGCCGCCCGCCGCCGCCTTCAGCATGACCGGATAGCCGCATTCTTTTGCGACCTGCTGCGCTTCCGCCACGGAATGGACGGGCTTGTTGATTCCCGGAACCACGGGCACGCCCGCTTTCCTGGCAACCAGCTTAGATTGGATCTTGTCCCCAAGGCGCTCCATCATTTCAGCGGTCGGTCCAATGAATTCGATGCCGACCTCTTCGCATTTCCGGGCGAATTCCGGGTTCTCCGAAAGGAAGCCGTATCCGGGATGGATGGCGTCAACTCCTTTCTTTAAGGCGAGCTTGACGATTTCGTCGATATTTAGGTATGCCTCAACCGGGCTCTTGTTTTCACCGATCAGGTAGGACTCGCTTGCTTTCGTGCGAAACAGTGAAAGCTTGTCCTCTTCGGAATAAATGGCGACTGTTCTGATCCCGAGCTCGTGACAGGCCCGGATGATCCGTATCGCGATCTCGCCTCGGTTGGCGATCAAGACCCTTTTAAACCTTCTTTCCATAGTAAAGTTCCTTTCTATTTCAATCGTGGATACAGTATACAATTTAAAATTATGCATATTACCGGTGATTTTACTATGGTTTTTCGGGCAAGTCAAGTGAAAAGTAGAAGTCATACAATTCCTGCAAATTAAACGTTTGCGGGCGTAACCCGTTACATCGGAGCAATAAAAAATCCACACATCGAAGGTGTGGATTCATTATTAGAGAATGATATCTGAAAACTCGAGGGAAGCGGCATGTTCTACCCGATCGCTGGTTGGATCTTCAGCGCCGATTTGAAGCACATCCGTTTTCAGGGGAAGGTGGATCGTAAAACTGGATCCGTGCCCTTCTTCGCTGACGAGGGTAATGTTTCCACCCAACATCTCCACGAAGGATTTTACGAGATAGAGTCCGATTCCCGTTCCCTCGGCCTGTCGTGACAGGGAACTGTCGACCTGACCGAACCGCTCGAAGATCAGATCCTGTTTTTCCAACGGGATACCGATCCCGGTGTCGGTCACTTCCAACTTCAGCCACTCATCCTCGGCGGAAAGCATTATATCAATGCTCTTCCCGGAGGGGGTGAACTTGATTGCGTTGGACATCAGGTTTAAGAGGATCCGCTCGTACTTTTGCTCATCAATAAGAAGGGTCATTTTTTCTATATCCGCGCGGAAGCTTAGGGCGATATCCTTTTGCAGCGCAAATATCCTGACAGAATCGACGATTTCCTTTGTAAGGGAAACGATATCGACATTTTTCTCACTGACTTTGATCTGTCCGGCTTTTATTCTTGTTATATCCAGCAGATTGTCCACAAGTCTGAGCTGACGCAGCGAATTCCTGTTTATCTTATTTAGATAGCTTGCGATTTTTGGAGTGATATCGTCCTTACAGATGAGATTCATTGCCTGGATCGCGGCGTTAATTATTGTAATCGGTGTTTTGAATTCGTGGGAGATCAGCGCGATGAACCGGTCCTTCGTCTCGATGTCCTCCTCTCGGGAGTGGATGGTTTCGATGAGGCTGTTGAAAGCACTGGTCACGGTCTGGATTTCAATGGTCGACTGCATTTCGTCGAGAGGCTCCAGCCGGCCGCTTTCCATCATCCTATGGATCTTTTTCTCTATGTTGCTCAGCGGAGATGTGATTACTTTACTAAGAAGCAGAGAGAAGACGATGATCGTCACAAGCACGATGAAGGAACCGATACCGATATATTTACTGACGCTTTTGTAAAGCTGCGAATACTCACTGTGTGGGCTGCCGATGATCAGATACGCCAGTTTTTCGTTTTGGGGGCTTTGCAGTGGAGAGGTGATCAGGCTGTAGCCGCTGATTCGTTTTGTAGGTTGGCTGCCATTCATTACATATTCGTCGATATTCTCCTTTGGAAGCTCTCCGAAGATGACTCCGTGACCAAGACTGATACTTATTTTATAATTATATTTATCGCTGAGGTCTTTCATTAATTCCCCGTCGATCTGTCTTCCTACAATTACCACACCTGCTGGAGGTGACACCAGATCCTGGTTGACGATAGGACTAACGCCGATGGAAAAAAGGGAGTCGCCGATCCGGATCAATCCGCCGTTGTAGGACTTTTCGATGTTATAATACCGGTTGCGAAGATTGTTTTCTATCGCAAGTTCGACATAATGGTTCCCTTTAGCCATTTCAGGCCCAAGGCCATAGGAGACCAGAACCCTTTCCTTCGAATCCAGTACAAGGATCAAATCGATATTCTGATTTTCCGGAAGCCAGTCGCTATAGTTTTCCTTAAAAAATCCTTTATCCCCTTCTTTCGCTTTCTGATACGCTTCATCCCAGACGCCGTAATCGGTCGCGACAGTAAACAAAGATGAGTTCAATAGGTCAAAGTCTTCTTGAATAACGTTGGAATTGGTTTGGAGTTCGACCCGTTCGGTCTTGTCCAAATTGTTGCTGATGGAATTGATCGTTATAAAATAAAACAGGGTGATCGATAGAATCGTAATTGATAAAAATGAAAACAGAAAAATTGTCCGGATTGAAAGGTCGCATAATCTTATACGCTTCATCCATCGTTCCTCCCAATAATACATTTCATGGGAACATAGCGGATCCCGTTGGTCACCTGTTCGGCCGCTGTGTCGGTAAAGCCGAGTTTCCGGTAGATCTCTGCCGCGTATGGCGAGGAGTTGACTGTGATGAAATCGCTGCTGCTAAGTGGGACGATATGCTCGAAAAGCTTTCTGCCGATTCGCTGGCCGTGGTATTCCGTTCTGACGAAAAACAGGGCAATATGACTGCCCTCGTTTCTGGTGGCGATCACACCAAGCAGTTCGTCCTCTTCAGAGGCGCCGTACATATCAAAGGTAAAATCTTCAGTCTGCCGGTCGATTGTTCTTTTGAACTCGTCGATCCCTTCCTGGGAATACTCCGGCGCCTCGAACTCCAGAAATACTTTCCAGACCAGATCCAACGCCGGCGGTAAACCCTCTCTCGTAATCTTCCGTATTTCCATGCCCGTTCCCTTTCATGAAATTTATTATTGAGCATCTTTACCATATCGTACCACAATTAAGTGCAATTGTAACAACCAATATTTAACATATCGGCAAATATTTCAGCGAAGATTTTCCTGGAAAAAGGCATTGACAAAAGCGCCAAAATCTCAGATAATATTAAGTACCGAATAGCATATGGGCTTATAGCGCAGCTGGGAGCGCGCCTGACTGGCAGTCAGGAGGTCAGGAGTTCGATCCTCCTTAGGTCCACCACAAAATAAAACTCTCCATTCCGGAGAGTTTTTGTTTTGTTCAGAATCAAGGGGAGGATCGAACTCGCAAGAGCAGCGAGCGATGAGAAAACCATCGCGGATGGTTTTCCGCGAGATGGCCCGAGCCCTGTGCTTGGGCGAAGGGCGGCAGATGCGACGAAGGAGCAGATGCGAATCCTCCTTAGGTCCACCAAAAAATACCCCACCAAGCGAGAGGTATTTTTTAAGGTTCTCTGTGAAGTCCGAACTCCTGACCAAGAGGTTATCCGGTCAGGATCCGCCTCGATAAGTGTTTTCGTTCCCTATCGTATTGATTTGCCCTTCTTAAAGTTATAATAAACCATGTTGTTTCAGTTTTTCATACTTTTTCTTTACAAATTAAATTTTTGGTCAATGTAACAAATAGTTACGGTATTCGATCTCATAGCAAGTATGTTTTTAACATGAAGATGAAACAAGCCTCGTAAAACCTCGGATTTCCAATGTTTTAATGATACTTTGTCAGTTTTATTGTGTTGATTCCCATATATATCAGTTTTTATAATTGAAAGTGTGAATTGCGTTAGCTATTTTATGCCAACGAAATTCTAATTTTAGGGGGGATAACAATGAAATTCAAAAGGATATTGGCGTTTTTCTTAATGTTTATGATGATAGTAACCTTAACTCCATATGGGGTGTCATATGCCGACTTTATAGGTGATACATCTACAGACGATAAACCTGATGCCAAGGTACATTACACAAAACAAAAAAATCAATCATCATCGCGAATGCAAATAAGCGCATTAGCAAAGGAAAACATAATTGGAAACGAATTTTTGCAATTCTATGTAGGAAATAATTTAGAAGAAGAGGTACACAATGGTAAATTTACTATAGGAAATACAGGAGGAAATCCTAAATACACATCAGATGACGATCAAATTCTATTATATGGTCATCCGGATCCATGGTCTTCATATACAACTATTCGTATCGACGGTGAAGACTATGAATTTATTTCAAATAATTCATCATACGATAATGAAACTCTAAGTGCTGTATCTACTATGCTTGTTGACGATGTACTTATCACACAAACTCTCCAAATTGTTTATAACGAAACAACCGGAATTAAAGATACGGTTAAAATTAATTACACAGCCGAAAATCAATCACCGACTACCAAAGACGTCGGTATAAGGATCATGCTGGATACGATGCTTGGTGATAATGATGGAGCGCCGTTTAAAGTCCCATCACTAGGCAATGTTACATATGAGCGTGAACTTTATGGTAATGATATTCCTGACTATTGGCAAGTATTTGACAATCTTACAAATCCAACTGTTTTCGCGGTAGGCACACTTAATAAACCTAATGATTTAAAACCGGATAAAGTACAATTCGCAAGTTGGGCAGATATTGATCCTGAATTATGGGACTATTCAATTGACAAATCTCGGTCAATTATTGGGGACAGTGCTGTTGCAGTTTATTGGAATCCCAAAAGTATTGCCGCTGGCGATGAAACTTCTGTTAATACTTATTATGGTGTTGGCTACGCTTCAAGTGGAAATAATTCGTTGATTGGTGAACCTGTTTCGGTTCCAAGTAATGAATTTTGGGTACAAGTTCTGGAAGAGGAAACTTTTAATCCTGTTAATGCAGCTAATGTTTTAATAGGCGGCATAAACCGAACAACAAACTCCAATGGTGTTGCAAAATTTGATAATGTATTAAATAATACATCATATGGAACCATTTCTATAACAGCGGAAGGGTATAGCAGTAAAACTGTAACTCGAGTAATAAATAATGGCTCGTCAACGGGAGTCTTTCTCACACCGAAAAACGCCGTAAATGTGCAGTCTCTTGCAGTCAACGGAGTTGACGCTTTATCCATGACTCAGTTTTTCCCCGAACCAGGTTCAACAAATTCGATAATAGCAAATGCACTTTGGGGAATGAATGAAGCCGGCAAATATCAGCTTGTACAAAATAATACTGTAAAAGCCGAAAGCTTAACAGGCATCTTTTCAATTAATATTGCAGAAACCTTTGATAAAGGTGAAGATGTATATATAAGATTAGTCGCAAACAATGGTGATATTCTAAAAACCATTAAAACAGGCATTATTGCAACTAAACAATGCAGCATTCAAACCGGCACAGATTATATTGATCTTGGTGGATCAAACTTTGTCGAAATAAGTGGACCATTGAGCTTTTTAAAGAATGCTGAATTTAAATATAGCAGCCTTCCGGTTGAAGTTTTGATTGATGAAGGAGATAAAAAAGTAAAAATTGCAGTAGGAACTTATAAAGAACCAAGTGACACAAAGATTGAAAAATTTAAAAAATTTAAAGATGCGGTCGATGATTTAAAAGCAGGAAGAATATCAAGTAATAATTTTGAAAAATTTAGTGGCATTGAACGCGGATTTAAAGCTTTAAAATTTGAACCACCGCAATTTAAAGTTGGCGGATATGGAGAAGGGAAATTTAATAATGATGGAACAGCAACCTTCGATTTATGTGTTTTTGGTTATGTAAAAGAAGAAGCAGATCTTTTTAAGATGCAAACAGCTATAGCTTGGGTTCCAATTGTCTTAAAAGTTCACGGAGAAGGAAAACTTGAATTATCCGCAAGATTGGCGGGTTTTGAGTATAATGCCGGGAATATGAAAGATACCTTCAAGTTTAGCAAACCCGGGGAAATAAAGTTAAAACCGAGCGTACAACTGTCGGGAAGGGCTGGGGTAGGTGCACTTGGTATTGCTGAGGCAGGGGGAGGAATTGGAGGAAGATATACCGCTACGGTTGATTTTTCGGGCAATAAAATGACGCATAAATATAATGCATTAATCGAATTGTGGGCAAGTACGATCATTTGGAAGGATAGTATCACATTCCCTGGCGAAGATATTAATTTACCACCAATAAATCCTTTAATCAAAACTAGTAATGGTATCTTAAGAATGACAGCCTCAGACGAGAATAATTTCTACTCCCAAATATTTGATGCCAGTAATTATTCTTTGATCCAAAGCAATTCACAGTCATCTGATTATGAGCCATATGAAAATGCAATGCCAAAGGCATTGTATGTTGGTGAAGACCAATATACATTTTTCATTGCAAGTGCGCCAGACAGAACGGTTAATGAAAATAGGCCAATTCTTGTCTACAGCAAAAATGGTGGAGATATAATTCCTATAGCGGATGATGGTACAGCCGATTCAAATTATGATGTAACCGTTGCAGGAAATAAGTTGATCATTACATGGCAAAACAGTAAAACGGAACAATTAGGCGGCGAATCCATGGCAGACATTTTGAATTCAATTGAAATTTCAGTTGCCGAGTTGGATATAACAAGCGCAGAGATTAGTTTTATTGGCAATGCAACAAATAACAATGTTCCAGACCTTTCTCCGATGATTGATACAAACGGAGAAACATTTAAAATAGTTTGGTATGAAAATCCTGCAGGTGATTTAATAGGGACATTAAGTGGAAGCAAATCAATTTACTCTATAGATTCTGACCTGGAAAATTTAGTTTTAGAAAGCAAGATTGACACTCCTGTTATTTCGCTCGCTGTAGCATACCTAAACAATTCATATAAAGTAGCATATATTACAGATGAAGATGGTGATCTTTTAACAATGAATGATCGAGTGCTATTTATTGATGGCGTTCAGTTTGACTTTGGACTTTTGTCAGCTGTTAAACTTGGAAAGATCAATGGTGCTGAAATATTATCATGGTATGCGGACGGTGATGTACATTATACATATGATGCGCAAGAGCTACATACAGTATTTGATTCCGAGAGTGAATTAATAAATGATTCATTCAAATTTATATCAAATGGACCAGATACTAAAATAATTTGGACTACAGCCAGCAAAACAGACGAATTAACAGGTCAAACAAAAAACGGTATTTTCGCTGTTAATTTAATAGATGAAGCGAATGATGTATGGAGTCTACCATATATGCTTACAGAAGAAGACGGTTACATTATAAACCCCAGTGGGAATGTAAATGAGAATAATACAACTTTATCCTATGGTATTAAAACAGATTCAGGCGTTTCTCTGAAAACAGGGACTTTCATAGATACAACAGACATTGAATTAACTGAATTATTTTATAACGAACGTCAAGCAGCATCTGGCGAATTGGATATAGATATCAGGTTAAAAAATATTGGATCAACAGATGTTGATTCTGTTGACGTCAGTATTATTGGTAATAAGAGCGGCACTGTATTTAATAGCACCATGGACTGCGATTTACCTGTTGGAGGCAACACAGCTTTAAACGCATCAATTGCAGTGGTGCCATTAGAAGAGGTAGAAACCTACACGATAACAGTGAGTCCCATAGATGGCAACGAAGGAAACAGTAATGTTAAATCTTTTGAACTTGGCAATGTCGATTTTACTATCTCAAATAATAGTTATATTGATAACGGTATTTCGTTTGAAAATATTACAGTTACAAATTTGGGTAAAAAGTCGGATGCTATCCTGTACATACGTGCAGATAGTCCTGATGGAGCTATACTCCTAGAGCAAGATTTATCTGAAATGACAATGGGCGAAAATCGTTCAATCTTGAGCAACCTTGATGAATTAGTTGCAGGTATGTCAATATTAAAGTTATATGCGGTTGTTAGTTCAATTGATGAGAGTGTTGAACGTTCAGAGGATAATACAGCACTAATCGTTTATTCAACAGTAAAAAGTGCTAGTCCAGGGGTATTTTATACATTAACTGCTGAAGCTACCACAGGCGGGTCAATAGCTGGAACAGTCGATGGCGATTACAATGCCGGCGATGTCATTGATATCACAGCCGCAGCGGACACAGGCTACGAGTTTATCGGCTGGACTTCATCGGCAGGCGGCACCTTCGGATCAGCAAATTCACTAACCACGACCTTTACGATGCCTGAGGACGATGTTACAATTACAGCCAATTTCCGGATTATTTCTGTAGAACCAACCTACTATGTATTAAATGCTGAAGCTACCACAGGCGGATCAATTGCAGTGACAATCGATGGCGATTACAATGCCGGCGATGTCATTGATATCACTGCCGCAGCGAACACAGGCTACGAATTTATCGGCTGGACTTCATCGGCCGGCGGCACCTTTGGATCCGCAAATTCACTAACCACGACCTTTACGATGCCTGAGAACGATGTTACAATCACGGCCAATTTCCGGGTTACCACTAATGACGAAGATGGTGGTGGTCATGGAGGCTCAGGAGGTAGTTCATCTATAGTGAAGTCTGCATACATCAGCGTAAAAGCGGTTCAAATTGATAAAACGGTGCCCAAAGATATTACCACCATTCTCACATCTAACGGATATACTTTAAAAGCTATAAAGAATAACAACTATATTCTTATAAAAGGTGAAGATTATACTGTAAATGAAGATGCTATTACAATAAATGAGTCATATCTGAAAACATTAAGTATGGGCAAGACCACACTTGTATTTGATATGAGTGGCGGGACTGCCCCAACCTTAACAGTTACTGTAATAGCGATCAACAATTTTTCTGATGTTAATGAGACTGCATGGTATTATTCTGATGTAACGTGGGTTAATGAAAATGGTCTATTTGTTGGGACCGGCAATACTCTATTCAGCGCTGATATGCCCATGACTCGATCAATGCTTGTTACGGTACTCGCAAGATTACATAAAGCGGATCTTTCTGCTTACACTGATTGCAGCTTCGACGATGTGGAAGCCGGTGTATGGTATACTGCTTCTATAGAGTGGGCACGCGTAAACGGATTAATTTCTGGTACAGGAGATAATAGATTTTTGCCAGAAGCAAAAATCTCAAGGCAAGATTTAGCGACAATCCTTGTTCGATATGCTAAATTTGCAGGTAAAGACATTAAAGTAATTTCATCCGGTCAGTTTGCAGATCATGACCAAATCGCACTTTATGCAAAAGAATCTGTATATAGGCTTAAAGATGCCGGAATTATTAGCGGCAAGACAGGTAACATTTTTGATCCAAAAATAAACGCTACACGAGCAGAAGTTGCAGCAATATTACATAGGTATGTTAGCTCAATCAAATAATATAAAGGATAATAAATATTTATGATCTGCATAATTAGGTAAACCATAAAAATATCCCTACCATCCGGTAAGGATATTTTTTTCTTGTCAAGAAGGAGGGTCGAACGGAAGAATTCCCTTCCAGCTAAAGCTGGGGAATTCCCGCATGACACCTACCAGACATCTGCTTGGGCATATGTGCTTAGGTGCGTAACTTGCAAGTGCGCCTGTTTTACACTGTGGCTGAAGCCACGCAAATTTAGACAGTATTTTCATAATACCCAAAAAGGTAAAAACTGGATGAATATTAGGTATTGACATTCTGACTCGAAAATGATAAATTATAAAAGTTCCCCTTAAACAGGAGAACGAAAGGGGTAAGCAAATTACTCCAAGAACCTTGAAAATTAAATAGTGCAGAAATTTAGTCAAAGAGATCTTAGTTGATCTCAGAAAACTAAATGTACAACATGCAATCAGCAATGATTGGTAAGACAAATTCAAACTTGTTTGAAAGAGTCAACGTACAATTCTGAAAAACAAAAACAATAATTCTGAGATTCGTATGCAAGCGCAGTCGAAATCTACAAATCATAGATTTGTGATTTCGTTGCATAAGTTCACCAACAATTTGCTCTGCAAATTGGGTGAGCTAATATATGAAAATTAGAACTAGCGAAACGCAATGCGTTTCGTCCGAGTCTTAAAAAGATTCAAACTTGATTTAATTCTTCGAAAGAAGATTAGATACCATTTTATTAAGAGTTTGATCCTGGCTCAGGATGAACGCTGGCGGCGTGCCTAACACATGCAAGTCGAGCGGTATATATCTAAACAAAACTTCGGTCTAGTGAGGGTATAGAGAGCGGCGGACGGGTGAGTAACGCGTAGGCAACCTGCCCCATACAGAGGGATAGCCTCGGGAAACCGGGATTAAAACCTCATAACGCGAAGAGTTCACATGGACTTTTCGCCAAAGATTTATCGGTATGGGATGGGCCTGCGTCTGATTAGCTAGTTGGTGGGGTAACGGCCTACCAAGGCGACGATCAGTAGCCGACCTGAGAGGGTAATCGGCCACATTGGAACTGAGACACGGTCCAAACTCCTACGGGAGGCAGCAGTGGGGAATATTGCACAATGGGCGAAAGCCTGATGCAGCAACGCCGCGTGAGCGATGAAGGCCTTTGGGTCGTAAAGCTCTGTCCTTGGGGAAGAAAAAAATGACGGTACCCTTGGAGGAAGCCCCGGCTAACTACGTGCCAGCAGCCGCGGTAATACGTAGGGGGCAAGCGTTATCCGGAATTATTGGGCGTAAAGAGTGCGTAGGTGGTTTTGTAAGCGCGGGGTGAAAGGCAATAGCTCAACTATTGTAAGCCCTGCGAACTGTGAGACTTGAGTGCAGGAGAGGAAAGCGGAATTCCTAGTGTAGCGGTGAAATGCGTAGATATTAGGAGGAACACCAGTGGCGAAGGCGGCTTTCTGGACTGTAACTGACACTGAGGCACGAAAGCGTGGGGAGCAAACAGGATTAGATACCCTGGTAGTCCACGCCGTAAACGATGAGCACTAGGTGTCGGGGCCGCAAGGCTTCGGTGCCGCAGTTAACGCATTAAGTGCTCCGCCTGGGGAGTACGCACGCAAGTGTGAAACTCAAAGGAATTGACGGGGACCCGCACAAGCAGCGGAGCATGTGGTTTAATTCGAAGCAACGCGAAGAACCTTACCAGGACTTGACATCCCTCTGACAGTCCCTTAACCGGGATCTCCCTTCGGGGCAGAGGAGACAGGTGGTGCATGGTTGTCGTCAGCTCGTGTCGTGAGATGTTGGGTTAAGTCCCGCAACGAGCGCAACCCTTGTCATTAGTTGCCAGCAGTTCGGCTGGGCACTCTAGTGAGACTGCCGGGGATAACTCGGAGGAAGGTGGGGATGACGTCAAATCATCATGCCCCTTATGTTCTGGGCTACACACGTGCTACAATGGCTGGTACAAAGAGACGCAAGACCGCGAGGTGGAGCAAATCTCAAAAACCAGTCCCAGTTCGGATTGTAGGCTGCAACTCGCCTACATGAAGTTGGAGTTGCTAGTAATCGCGAATCAGAATGTCGCGGTGAATGCGTTCCCGGGTCTTGTACACACCGCCCGTCACACCATGGAAGTTGGGGGCGCCCGAAGTCGGCTAATTAATAGGCTGCCTAAGGCGAAATCAATGACTGGGGTGAAGTCGTAACAAGGTAGCCGTATCGGAAGGTGCGGCTGGATCACCTCCTTTCTAAGGAGACTTAAATTTCTGCACTATTAATTTCTCTAAGGTTTATTAAAAATTGTACCTTGAAAACTGAACAATGCAAAATATAACAAATTAACAACGAAATCGAGGTTGTGTAGAGATACACAGCAAAGAAGTTAAAAAACTAAGTAGAGTCTTTTTTAGACGATGCAAAGGGTTTTAACTACAATTTCAAGTTAAACCGAGAAACCAGAAAGAATTACAGAGTTAATTAACAATGTATTCAAATTAGTTACCTAACGCAGGTAACAATTCACTTAGGTCAAGTGAAGAAGAGCATAAGGTGAATGCCTTGGCACTAGGAGCCGACGAAGGACGTGGCAAGCTGCGATAAGCTGCGGGAAGGCGCAAACAGCCGTTGATCCGCAGATTTCCGAATGAGGAAACTCACTTACGGTAATGCGTAAGTACCCTGTACTGAATCCATAGGTACAGAGGAGGTAACCCGGGGAACTGAAACATCTAAGTACCCGGAGGAAGAGAAAGAAACATCGATTCCCTAAGTAGCGGCGAGCGAACGGGGAAGAGCCCAAACCGGATTTATCCGGGGTTGTGGACCATTCATAACGCGAAGCGTGTATAGTCGAAGAGATCTGGAAAGATCTGCCGTAGAAGGTAAAGGCCCTGTAGACGAAATGCACAAATCGTAGAATGGCACCAGAGTACCACCAGGCACGTGAAACCTGGTGGGAAGCAGGGGGGCCCACCCCCCAAGGCTAAATACTACCTAGTGACCGATAGAGAATAGTACCGTGAGGGAAAGGTGAAAAGAACCCCGGGAGGGGAGTGAAATAGAACCTGAAACCTTATGCTTACAAGCAAAGGGAGCGCAAGTGACCTTGTACTTTTTGTAGAACGGGCCAACGAGTTATGGTATGTAGCAAGGTTAAGGTGTTCAGCACCGGAGCCGTAGCGAAAGCGAGTCTGAATAGGGCGTCAAGTTGCATGCTGTAGACCCGAAACCGGGTGACCTATCCATGTGCAGGTTGAAGCGAGAGTAAAATCTCGTGGAGGACCGAACTCATGTCTGTTGAAAAAGGCTGGGATGACGTGTGGATAGCGGTGAAATTCCAATCGAACCCGGATATAGCTGGTTCTCCTCGAAATAGCTTTAGGGCTAGCCTCAGTCAAAGATACTCGGAGGTAGAGCACTGAATGTTCTAGGGGCCTTCACCGGTTACCGAAAACTATCAAACTCCGAATGCCGATGTATTGTTTACTGGGAGTCAGACTGTGTGAGATAAGTTTCATAGTCGAAAGGGAAACAGCCCAGACCAACAGCTAAGGTCCCAAAATGTAAGTTAAGTGGAAAAGGATGTGGAGCTGCATAGACAACTAGGATGTTGGCTTAGAAGCAGCCACTCATTTAAAGAGTGCGTAATAGCTCACTAGTCGAGTGGCTCTGCGCCGAAGATAAACGGGGCTAAAACTTACTACCGAAGCTTTGGAATGATCCTAACGGATCATTGGTAGAGGAGCATCGTATGCGGGTCGAAGCTGATTCGTAAGGATTGGTGGACTGCATACGAGAGAGAATGTTGGCATGAGTAGCGTAAGGCAGGTGAGAATCCTGCCCACCGAAAATCTAAGGTTTCCTGAGGAAGGTTCGTCCACTCAGGGTTAGTCGGGACCTAAGCCGAGGACGAAGGTCGTAGGCGATGGACAACGGGTTGAGATTCCCGTACCACCGAAAATCGTTTGAGCGATGTGGGGACACAGAAGGATAAGCTGAGCGCGCCGTTGGTTGAGCGCGTCTAAGCGTCAAGGGAGAACTGGTAGGCAAATCCGCCGGTTCAATTCTGAGGCGTGATGGGGAGGGAAATTAGAGTACCGAAGCAGCTGATTTCACACTGTCAAGAAAAGCCGCTAGCGAGATCGTAGGTGCCCGTACCGCAAACCGACACAGGTAGATGAGGAGAGAATCCTAAGGTGAGCGAGAGAACTATTGTTAAGGAACTCGGCAAAATAACCCCGTAACTTCGGGAGAAGGGGTGCCAGCGCAAGCTGGCCGCAGTGAAAAGGCCCAGGCGACTGTTTACCAAAAACACAGGTCTCTGCTAAAGCGAAAGCTGATGTATAGGGGCTGACGCCTGCCCGGTGCTGGAAGGTTAAGGGGACTGCTTAGCGCAAGCGAAGGCATGAACTTAAGCCCCAGTAAACGGCGGCCGTAACTATAACGGTCCTAAGGTAGCGAAATTCCTTGTCGGGTAAGTTCCGACCCGCACGAAAGGCGTAACGATCTGGGCACTGTCTCAACAATAGACTCGGTGAAATTGTAGTACCGGTAAAGATGCCGGTTACCCGCAGCAGGACGGAAAGACCCCGTGGAGCTTTACTGCAGTTTGATATTGGATTTCGGCGTTGCATGTACAGGATAGGTGGGAGACTACGAAGCCAGGACGCCAGTTTTGGTGGAGTCACCGTTGGGATACCACTCTTGTAACGTTGAAATTCTAACTGTGCGCTGTTATCCAGCGTCAGGACAGTGTCAGACGGGCAGTTTGACTGGGGCGGTCGCCTCCTAAAGAGTAACGGAGGCGCCCAAAGGTTCCCTCAGTGCGGTCGGAAATCGCGCGAAGAGTGTAAAGGCAGAAGGGAGCTTGACTGCGAGACATACAGGTCGAGCAGGGACGAAAGTCGGGCTTAGTGATCCGGTGGTTCCGAGTGGAAGGGCCATCGCTCAACGGATAAAAGCTACCCCGGGGATAACAGGCTTATACCCCCCAAGAGTCCACATCGACGGGGGTGTTTGGCACCTCGATGTCGGCTCGTCTCATCCTGGGGCTGAAGTAGGTCCCAAGGGTTGGGCTGTTCGCCCATTAAAGAGGTACGCGAGCTGGGTTCAGAACGTCGTGAGACAGTTCGGTCCCTATCCGCTGTGGGCGTTGGAAATTTGAGTGGAGCTGTCCTTAGTACGAGAGGACCGGGATGGACATACCTCTGGTGTACCAGTTGTTCTGCCAAGGGCACGGCTGGGTAGCTATGTATGGACGGGATAAGCGCTGAAAGCATCTAAGTGCGAAGCCCCCCACAAGAAGAGATTTCCTCCAGAAATGGTAAGACCCGTGAGAGACTATCACGTTGATAGGTCGGAGGTGTAAGTGCAGTAATGCATTCAGCTGACCGATACTAATAGGTCGAACGCTTGACCAATGGTTTCAAGTAAGATATATTTTGACATTGTTCGGTTTTGAGGGTACAACAACTATCTTGAAAATGTACTTTCAAAATTAGGCCGAACTGCACAGGTAACTGATGCAGAAGATCCGGTGGCTATAGCGAAGAGGATACACCTGTTCCCATCTCGAACACAGTAGTTAAGCTCTTTTGCGCTGATGATACTTGGTGGGCAACTGCCTGGGAAAGTAGGACGTCGCCGGTTTTATTAAAAAAGATACTCCAGATTGGAGTATCTTTTTTAATTCATTCAGTAACGATCTAATATTCAAATAGGGTTGTCCGCCAAGTATCATCTGTGGTGGGCAAGTATGTAGAGCCTTGTCAATTGAAGCTATGGTATGTTAAAATATTCAACGTATTCTATGGAGTTGAAAGGGGAGATGAGCCGATGATTCGCATTGCAATCTGCGATGACGAGCCGCAGGAACTCGAGCAGGCTGGCAGCTTTCTCAAAAAATATGCTTATGAGCATCCGCAATCTGAAATGAAAACGGACTTTTTCTCCGCGCCGTTAGAAATGCTTACTTATATTTCGGAGAATGGCGGATTTGATGTGCTGCTGCTTGATGTCTATCTGCCGGGTATTCTCGGCACGGATGCAGCGCAGGAGCTGCGGAATATGGGCGATAACTGCCAGATCATCTTTCTGACCACCTCCCGGGATCATGCGATCGATGCTTTTTCGTTAAATGCGGCGCATTATTTGGTGAAACCTTATTCTGAAAAGGAGTTCTTTGCGGCATTTGATAAGGTGATCGATAACCTTGAAAAGAGAGGCGGGGCATATATTACTGTCAAATCAACCGATGGCATCAGCCGCGTCGATCTGGACAAGCTTATATATTCTGAAGCCAATAATCATCTGCAGCGCTTATATCTGTCCGACGGCAGGACGATCTCTGTGCGCAAATCATCCGCAGAGTTTTACGAACTGCTCGATGCAGATCCGCGCTTTTACAAATGCGGCAGCACTTATATCGTAAACATGGATTATATCGTCGAGCTTTCATCCAAGAACGTTGGTTTTTCTACAGGCGCTAAAATCCCTATACTCAGCCGAAAATATACAGATTTCAAAAAGCGGTACATGGATTACGTTTGTAATCGATGAAGGAGAGGTTCTATATTGATATGATTACATATACAGTGATACTTCTGCGGTTTTTGCAGACGGCTGCTTATATCGGCCTGTTTTTCTTTTTTTTAATCAAGCTGAAAGAGCCGATAAGGAAACGGATTGCAATTACCGTTGTGATTTATATTGCGGTTGCCGGGGCATATTTTGCTTTTCTGCTTATGCACGGGCAGGAGGTAGCAGAACGTCTGATTATACCCGTCGAAATCGGGTTGTGCCTGATTCTGCTTGTCATCTGTTCTGCGGACAAATGGGCGGTATCGCTTTTTGTCATGTTCACTCAGTTTAATTTATACCTCGGAATCAGCTACATTTCCGATCTGTGCGCCTCCGGAGATTCTGCATTGGTGTATAATGTCGAATATTTGATATACCGTTCAGTGCTATTTGGGACGCTTTTATTTTGTTTGTTCAAAATTGTCCGGCCACGATTCCGCAGATTGGTTGAGATCCTGGAAAAAGAGTGGAATTTAATTGCGCTATTAGCCTTCACGTTTTATGTTCTGGAAGCCGTTATTTTATATTTCCCTCGTTTCTATTGGTATGAGGAGGATAATCGCTGGTATCTGGTTGCAAGTTCCTATCTGGTATTTTTCGGCGTCTATTGGCTGATTTTTCGATCGATCAGCGCTATTGTGGAAAAGTATGAAGGGCAGGAGCGGGAACGCATCCTTGCTCAGCAAAACAAGATGTGGGAGGAGCAGTTAGAGGAGCAGAAACATGCCGTCAACGCTGCCCGCCGTGACCGCCACGATCTTCGTCATCATTACGATACGCTTTTAACTATGCTTGGGGGCGGGAAAACACAGGAAGCGGTTTCCTATTTAAATGCCCAGACACAGAGAATGGAAAGCGCCGGTTTCGTCAGTATTTGCCAACACCTTGCGGCGAATGCCATCCTTTCAAGATGGGCGGCGCGGGCAAGTGAGAACGGCATCAAAACCGAAATCGACGCAAGGATTCCCGATAATCTTCCGATGGACGATGTCGCCCTGATCGGTATTCTCGCCAATTCCTTTGAAAATGCAGTGGAAGGCTGCCTGCGCTGTCCTGAAGGAACGGAGAGATTTATTGCTGTAAAGATTGCATATTCCGTTTATAATGGAGCCGGAAAGCTTCACATTGTCTTTGAAAACTCATGCGCTGATAATATTGTCTTTGAAAGCGGTTTCCCAAAATCCCAGAAGCCAGGCGGCGGGACCGGGACAAAGAGCATCAGCTATACCGCAGAAATGTACAATGGTATGGTGGAGTTTACTGCTGAAAACGGTGCGTTCAGGACCCGCGTGCTGCTCCACTTGCAGCATCAAACATAGAAAATGTGACTAAACTCCGTCCCGCAGGGTACGGCGACAAGAGCAGAAGTCGCGGCTATTCTGCAAAGATTTATAGAAAGCTCTGTGAAATAACGCGTTAGGTCCACCACCAATATGCTTATCGCAATTAAGCGATTAATGTTGAAAAGAAGCAATAGTCGGATTACTGTTTTGGCTTGGAACTGACTAGCATTCAGGAATTCAGGAGCGTTAGGTTCCACACATTGAAAATGGTATAATGGATTTGCAGAAATGACAGAGAAAAGGAAAGGAAAACGGCAAATGAAAATTGTGAAAGTCAATGATAGCGATAAAGCAAAGTATATGGAATTGCTGCTTATTGCAGATGAGCAGATAAGTATGATAGAAAAATATTTGTATCGTGGTGATATGTTCGCTTTGTATGATGATGATGTTAGGGCAATTTGCATTATTACACAGGAGGAAGCAGGTATATATGAACTCAAGAATATTGTTACCGTTCCTAAATATCAACGGAAAGGATATGGTCAAAATCTGATCGCATTTATTGTTGATCACTACAAGAAGTCCGGCAGTGAGTTATATGTTGGAACGGGTAATAGCCCTATGATACTTCGTTTCTACGATAGATGTGGATTTGTAAAATCTCACGTTGTTAAAAACTTTTTCATAGATAATTACGACCATCCTATGTATGAAGATGGACAACAGCTAATTGATATGATTTACTTGAAAAGAAATCTATAAAAGGGAACCTGCGTCGCCCAACAGCGGTTTTGAAATATGGTTAAGACTTATTCTATGGGCCGTGTTTCTGACTCGGCTGGGAGGAGGTAACTCATAGTAACTATCCCCGATTGCACAGGTATGGTATAATTAGGAAAACTTCTATTTTGAGAGGTGCATGTGTGATCCGTTTTCTTCTCTTTATTCGTAACAAATTTTTAGACAAACGGTTGGATTTCCGTGTGCGGCTGTTCAACGTACTGGCAATGGCGGGCATGACGATTGGTATGATAATGGCGGTCTTGGGTGTTTTTACAAACGCAGGATTCTGGAATATACTGGTCAACCTGATCGCCGCGGTGTTTGCGTTCTGCCTGCTGTACTACTCCTACAAGAGCGGTAAATATCGACAATGCTACATGTTCACCACGATTATCATCTTTCTGATCTTTTTCCCTGTCATGTTTTTTAGTGCCGGAGGCTATCACAGTGGAATGCCTTCATTCTTTGTGTTTGCCATTTTGTTTACGGTCTTTATGCTTGAAGGCAAGAAAATAATAGTGATGACGGCCATTGAAATGTTAGTCTACATAGGAATCTGCCTGGTTGCGTATGCATATCCCCAAAGCGTCCACTTTTTTAAAACGGAACAGGAACTTTTAACAGATATCATCATCGGATTTCCCTGCGTCAGCATTGCGCTGGGTATTACCCTGTTCATTCATTTCAAAATGTACAACAAACAACAGCAGGAGCTTGAAACTGCCCGAGAAGAAGCGCTCCGGCTCAGCGAAGCAAAAAGTAATTTTCTCGCCAATATGAGCCACGAAATCCGAACTCCCATCAATGTCATGTTGGGCATGAACGAAATGGTTATCCGGGAAAGGAGCCTGGAGCAGGTCAGGGACTACAGCCGGAACATCCAAAACGCCGGTAAAACCCTTCTGACTCTCATCGACAATATCCTGGACATGTCAAAAATTGAATCGGGCAAGCTGGAGATCGTATCGGAAAACTACCAGACGGCGGATTTGATTGATGATCTTGTCATGATCGGAATGGAACGGGTAAGCCGGTACGGCCTCGAGTTTGAGGTTCAAGCTGACGAAAACCTGCCTTGCGGACTGACCGGTGATTTCATACATATCAAGCAAGTGGCGGCTAACTTTTTAAGCAATGCGGCAAAGTATACGAAGCAGGGCGGCGTTACACTTTCCTTTGCGCAAAAACCGGGAAATGCTCCCGATGAAATTCAGCTCTGCATATCGGTTTCCGATACGGGGATCGGTATCAAAGAGGAAAACATCGCCCTGCTTTTTGATGCGTTCACCCGGGGGGATCTCAAAGCCCACCGGAATATTGAAGGCACCGGCTTGGGTCTTGCGATAGCACAAAATTTCACCGATCTGATGCAGGGATATATTGATGTAAAAAGTCGCTTGGGCCATGGCAGCGTCTTTTCCGTGGAGATTCCGCAAAAGGTTCATAATAAAACGCCGCTCCACAAGCGGACGATAACGGCAAAAGAGGAAGCGGAAGGGGAGGGCAGCTTTATTGCACCCGGAGGCAATGTCCTTGTGGTGGATGACAGCGCGGAAAACCTGCTGGTTGTAAAATCTTTGCTTTCCCGGACACTGCTGCGGGTGGATACGGTCACAAGCGGAAAGGAATGCATCAAGGCGGTTGCGAAAAAACAATATCATGTTATTCTAATGGATTATATGATGCCTGATATGGACGGTATCGACACTCTGCGCGCTTTAAAGGAAATCCTCGGCTTTGATACACCTGTGGTGGCTCTGACCGCCAATGTTATGGCAGAGGTAAGGCAAACCTTACTGAATGCCGGATTTATCGAATACTTATCCAAACCCATCATATGGAAGGACTTGGAGGAAATGCTCATAGGGCTTCTTCCCGCGGACCTTATAACGGTCAATAACCGGTGCGCACAGAATCAGATCCCTGCTAAGATCAAAAATGAGCTTGCGCGGGATGCGGCTGTTTTCGGTATAATTCTGGCGGAGGGTTTGAGCTATTTGAGCGGCGATCTGCTCCAGTACAAAAATCTGGCGGTGTTTTTTGTGGAAAATTACGAGAAGAGCAGACAGGAAGCGGCGAAAGCGGAAGCGCAAAATGACTGGCAGAGCCTGAAATTCACGGTTCATTCCCTCAAAAGCAAAGCAAGGGCCGTGGGAGCTGTCAATCTTTCCGATACTGCAGCCAAGGTGGAAAAGCAGTGTATAGAGGAAAACGATACGTATAAAGAAATTACGATGCCCATCTTGTACTATGAATGGAGCCGGGCACAGGAAGGCTTAAAGCAGCTTGTTGCAGCACTTGATGAGCTGACCGCCGGGACGATCGAAGCAGAAAATACTGCCATCAGTATGGACGAGCTACTGATTCTGCTGAAACACAACAGGCAGCCGGACGCTCTTGCGGCTCTTGATCGCATGATTGCTTTGTCTCACAGTACGGATTTCATAGAACGCCTACGGGAAGTCCGGAAAAAGGTCGACGAGATCGAATTTCGGGAAGCGGAGCGCCTCCTGCTTGCCATGGGAGGTGACGCAGTTGGAAAATAAAAACGCGGTTTTGATTGTAGACGACGATCCGGCGCTTCTTAAAATGGCGGGAGAGATCCTGAGAGGCAGTTATGCGGTAAGCTGTGTGAAATCCGGGTGTGAAGCGGTTGCCCTGCTGCAGACGGACTATATGCCCGACCTCATCCTTCTGGACATCGATATGCCGGAGATGAACGGCTTTGACACACTGAACGCGCTGCGTGAAATAGAGGATGCGCAGGATATTCCCATTTTGTTTCTTACAGGGGTGACCAAAACAGAAGCGGAACTGAAGGGGCTGTCCTGCGGCGCGGTGGACTACATTACCAAGCCGTTTGTCAAAGAGATCCTGCTGGCGCGGCTGAAGGTACATCTGGAAAACGGCAGGCGGCTCCGTCAGCTTAGTATGATGGAGAAAAACGGACAGGAAATTCGGATCGACGAGGATAAATTTGAACAGACATCAGCCGGTCTAAGCGACACCGAGAAGAAAATATTGAGGCTGATCGCGCTGGGCTACACAAATCAGGAAATAGGCGAAGCGCTCCACTATTCCTATAACTATGTAAAAAAAGTCGTCGGTACGATCTATGAGAAAACGTACGTCAGCAAGAGAAGTGAATTGAAAAAACTATTATTATAACGAGGCGGAAATGTTCCTCGCCTCGTTGAAACGCACAGATGTAAGAAAAAAACCGGGAGAGTTCAAAATCCCCGGCTTTTTAATTTTTTTGCATAAGAGGTAACTTTTAGGGTGTACCTGTGGGTTCCAAAAAATGGTATCTTGAACACATGTGAAACGGAAAGGGGTTATTTGTATGATTTGGCCGATTCGGGGGTCTGCCCCCGGCATTTATTATGCGAATGCCCGCTTGATGCAGGTGGTATCCGACGAGGTGAGCGGACACCTTCGGATACGGGCGGTTTTCGATGAACGGGAGGAACGGGAGCTTGTCTACGAGGGCATGTATTACAGTCAGCTTGATGAAAGCAACGTAGGACTTGTGATTACCCTTGCCGCCGAAATCACGCCGGCGCAGCTCGTAGCGCCGGAGTACAGACCAGCAACAGCCCGACTCTATGACGAGTGCGGAGCGGACGATGCCTTTTTAAAGGATATGATCAAACGCGGAAGCCGGTTATTTATCCACCACACAGATAAGGGCGGGTATCTTGTTCTGGCAAAGCGTCTAATATGGGAAAACAAAAAGGAGGAACAAAGTAAATGAAAAAGGTTAGAAAGTTACTATGCGTAGTTTTGTCACTTCTCGTAGTATTGTGCCTGTTTCCGGTAACGGCGCAGGCTGCGGTTGCGCCGTCGGTGACCGGAGCGGTAACAGAATCCAGCGGCGGTGCGATCATTGTCAGCTTCGATCAGAACATGAACGATATATCGATGAGTCCTACCGGCTTCTCGGTTAAAGTGAACTTTATCGAAGACGTGATCAATTCAATTTCATACTCGGATGATCACACGAAGTACCGCATTTCATTACAGCAAATAATACAGCCGGGGGACACGGTGACTTTATCTTATACTCCGGGCAGTGCACAAGCGGAAAGCAGCGGCATGGCCCTCGGCACTTTCGGCGACTATACGGTGACGAACACTACGACAGGAGCCCCACCGTCCTTTTTTTTCGCAACGGTGTCTACACCGGGTACGGATGTAAGCATTTCGTTTCATAAGAATATGGCCTCGCCGCCGGTTGCTCCGGGAGGATTTACCGTCAAGGTGGCAGGAGTCAGTGATCCTGTCGTTGCAATTAGCCATCCAGGAACAGGGTACGTTTTACAAGTGGCAACGCCGATCCGGGCGGATCAGGGAATTTCAGTATCCTATACGCCGGGAACCGTGACATCTGCTGATGGTGGAGTATTGGCCGCCTTTAGTGACGAGTACGTAGCAAATTATATAGATCTAAGACTGACGAATATAAGTTTAAGCGGATCTCCGTCCAATTACACCTTTGACCCGGAAACGACGACTTATGATAATGTGACTGTAGCCGGCAATGTGGAAAGCATTATTGTGACTCCAACGGGGCTGGGGGTAATCAAGGTGAATGGAACGACCGTCGCCTCCGGAGCCGCATCCGCGCCGATTCTTTTAACACCTGGTGTTGAACAGTCGATTACTGTGAATAACACATGCTCTGTAGGAAGTAAGTCAATTGAGTATACAATCAATGTCACGAGAGAGGCTCCTCAGGCTACACCGGCCTTCAGCCCTGCTGCTGGAGCCATTGTAGACGGGACCTCAATTCAGATCATATCCTCCGGAGCAGATCATATTTACTATACGCTGGACGGAACGAACCCTGCGACATCTGTAACCGGAACAACCATGGAATACAATGATTCGTCAAGGCCAGTCATAAACAGCGGAACGACAGTGAAGGCAATTGCAGTCAAATTAGGAAAAGTCGACAGTGGCATCGGAAGCACATCATACACACAGGTAGTCTCCGGAGACCTTACGGGACTTGTATTGAGCGGCAGTCATTCGAACTACACTTTTTCGGGCAGCACCTACAATTATATCGCAGTTACGGTGCCCAATGCTGTTCCAAGTGTAACGGTCACTCCAACAGGAACCGGAACCATAACGGTTGACGGGATTACCGTTGCAAGCGGCGCTACTTCGGGAACAATTGATCTGACTGCTGGAATTGCAAAGACGATCACGGTATCCACAACTGAGACCGGCAAGAGTGCCAAACTTTACACCATTACTGTGACAAGAAATCTTCCTGCATTGGCGGCTCCTGCTTTTGCACCTTCCTCAGGGGCAATCGCTGACGGTACTTCAGTACAGATCATATCCGCCGGAGCAGATCATATTTACTATACACTGGATGGATCAAACCCTGCGTCATCAGTAACCGGAACAACCATGGAATACAATGAGTCATCAAGACCAGTCATAAATAGCGGAACGACAGTGGAAGCGATCGCTGTAAAAGCAGGCTGCGACAATAGCACGATCGGCAGTGCATCATATACCCAGGCAGCTTCAGCAGATCTTACTGGACTTGCATTGAGCGGCAGTCCCTCTAACTATACTTTTTCGGGCAGCACATACAATTATACCGCAGTTACGGTGTCAAACGCTGTTACTAGTGTAACGGTCACTCCTACCGGGATAGGAACCATAACGGTTGATGGGGATACTGTTGCAAGCGGTGCTGCCTCGGGAACTATTAATCTGACGGCAGGAACGGAAAGGACGATCGTTGTAATTGCAACGGAGGCAGGTAAGAGCCCTAAGACTTATACCATAAAGATAACAAGGGCGAATCCATATACCGGGTCATCCGGCGGCGGTGGCGGCGGCGGAGGCGGCGGCGCGGTGGCTGAGACTGGTGCGACCACCACGACTTCAAATAGTACTGCGACCATTGCCACTGTGGCTACGCCAGCAACCACCGACACGAACGGCAATGCGGCAGCTTCCGTAACAGGAGCTCAAGTGACCGACGCTATCAACAAGGCAGTAGCGGGAGCAACTGCGAAGGGCTCGGGCACCGAAGCATTGGTTGAAATAAAGGTGGAAGGCGCAGGCTCTGCGACCTCCATTTCAACAACGATCCCGCAGGCGTCATTTACGGAGTTATCAGGCAGCAGCGCGGATGGTCTGAAGATCTCAACGCCAGTCGCGTCTGTCACCTTTGACGTCGCGGCACTGGATGCGATCAAAGGAAAAGCAGCCGGAGACATAAAAGTCACAGCGGCACTGGCAGATACATCCGGGCTTAGCAGCGCGGAAAAAGAAGCTGTGAACGGTCGCCCGGTGTATGACTTGACAATTACTTCAGGAAATACAACCATTTCCAGCTTCGGAGACGGCAGTGCAGCCGTCAGCATCCCATATAAATTGTCTGCGGGAGAAGACGCAAGCAAAATCATAATCTATTATCTCTCCGACAGCGGCGAGCTTGCTATGGTACAAAACTGCAGCTATGATGCGGCGACGGGCAGGGTGACCTTCAGGACAAACCATTTCTCAAATTATGTCATCGGATATAACAACGTAAACTTCTCTGACGTTTCGGGATGGTACAAGGATTATGTCAATTACCTTGCGGCCAGGGAAATCATCAACGGCACGGGCAACGGCACATTCAATCCGAATACCAACATCACAAGGGCTCAGTTCGTAACGATTCTGGCAAATCTCTCCGGAGCGGATCTGAGCGGTTATACGACTTCGTCGTTCAGCGACGTATCAAAGACGGCGTGGTATTCTGCAGCGGTGCAGTGGGCGTATGAAAAGGGCATCGTGACAGGGGCCGGCGGCAAATTCGAACCAAATGCCAACATTACCCGTCAGGATATGGCTGTAATGATTACGCGCTACGCAGAAAAAGCAGCAGATTATACTCTGCTCGCAGCAAATAAGGTCACTAAATTTACTGACAGCAAAGACATCGGAGCTTACGCATCGGATGCAGTCACGGCAATGCAGCAGGCGGGCATCATTTCCGGCAACAGCGACGGCAGCTTCACTCCGGCGGCAAACGCCAGCAGGGCGCAGGCGGCAAAAATGATCGCGTTGCTGCAGCAGGGCATGGTTAAATAACAACCTATGCAAGAGATGAACAGGAAAGAGTAAAGCGTTCCGGAATTTAAGCCGCAGCATTTTGCATCTTGAGAGAAGAAAATAGGAGATCGTTATGTATAGAAAAAATTGCAGGAAACTAACGGCGGCCTTTCTGGCGCTGATATTACTAATCGGCCTTATGCCCGCTCCGGCCTTCGCGACAACAACCGGAAAGAGCGACGGTGTTTATGATTTCGGAGGCCTTGGAAACACCGATTCGGACGGAGACGGATATGTTGCATTAGGAGATAAATTCAGGGTGCCGGTCGGCATGTACTCTGCGACCCCAAGTCTCGGCGCCACAACGGGTGACAATACAGCCATATATTTCAGTAATGCGAGCACGGCGACCGCAAAAATCCTGGCTGAGGGAACAGGAAGCTGCGGATCCTTTACCTTCAAGGATCTTGGCGTGAGTTCGTTTGAGAGCGAGAGGAGCCTGGCTACATGCAACCTGGTCTTGAAAGATCGCTTTGGAACTGTGCTTTCCGATGAAACGCTGGGGGCTTCGTCTCCGATCACAACATCGGCCATAACGAACCTGAGCGCGCTCTACCCTTCTCACGGCGAGTGGAATGTAGCCGGAGTAAGTCAGATCGAAATCACCTATACCCTCAGTGCTGGTACTACTATTTATCTTACGTTTGAGAATATAAATATAGCAGGTGTTTCGGCAAAATATCTGAACGCACAGTCGCCGACAATTACCGGCCAGCCTTCCGGTGCAACGGTCAATTCCGGAGGCACCGCAAATCTCACGGTGGCGGCAACCGGCAACGCATCGCTGAGTTATCAATGGTACAGCAACACGACGAATTCAAACAGCGGCGGAAACCTAATCGGCGGCGCGACAAATGCGACCTATTCAGCGCCGACCACAGCTTTGGGGACGACATACTATTACTGCAAGGTCACCAACACAGATACCGGCGCGATCAATGAAACGGCGGCAACGGCATCAAATACCGCTGCAGTAGTTGTGAACAATCTTGTCAATGCTTCGGTCCCGACGATCACTGCACAGCCCCAGGACAAAGCCCTGACTACCGGACAAATGACAACGATATCTGTTACGGCGTCCGTCGGAAGCGGTTCGCTGACATACCAGTGGTACAGCAACACCACGGATTCAAATCTCGGAGGCAACGCAATATCCGGCGCAACAGGTTCGACCTATTCGCTCACCCCGGCCTCGATCGGGACGAGTTATTATTACTGCGTGGTTACGAATACCGACAACTCCTCCACGGGAAACAAGACGGCGGCGACAGCAAGCGATACAGCGTCCGTCAGCGTTACATACGGAGCAGGCACATTTGCTTTCAGCGGCCTAAATGCGTTGGCGGACAGCTGCGGCAGCGGGTACCAGAAGCTGGGAGACTTGTTTAAAGTGCCGAACGGCATGTACAGTGCAAGTGCAAGCCTGGGCGCTTCATCGGGTGACAAAACGGCTATATATCTATCAAACGCAAGTACGACAACCGCAAAAATCCTGGCTGAGGGGACAGGCAGCTGCGGATCGTTTACCTTCAAGGACCTAGGTGTGAGCTCATATCAGAGCGAGAGAAGCTTTACCTCCTGCAACCTGGTTCTGAAGGATCGCTTTGGGACCGTGCTTTCCAATGAAACGCTAGGGGCATCGCCGCTGATCACAACAGCGGCCATAACGAACCTGAGTGCGCTCTACCCTTCTCACGGCGAGTGGAATGTAGCCGGAGTAAGTCAGATTGAAATCACCTATACCCTCAGCAGCAACGACATTACGTATCTTCAATTTGAGAATATAAAGATGGCAGATATTTCGGCAAAATACCTAAACGCGCAGGCACCAACAATTACCAGCCAGCCTTCCGGTGCAACGGTCAATTCCGGAGGCGCCGCAAATCTCACAGTGGCGGCAAGCGGCGGCGTATCGTTGAGTTATCAATGGTACAGCAACGGGACGAATTCAAACAGCGGCGGAAACCTGATCGATGGCGCGACGAATGCGGCCTATTCCGCACCGACCACAGCTTTGGGGACGATATACTATTACTGCAAGGTCACCAACACAGATACCGGCGCGATCAATGAAACGGCGGCGAAAGCATCAAATGCCGCTGCAGTCGTCGTAAACAGTCTTGTCAATGCTTCTGCTCCGGCGATCACCGCGCAGCCTCAGGACAAAGCCCTGACTACCGGACAAATGACAACGATATCCGTTACGGCGTCCGTCGGGAGCGGTTCACTGACATACCAGTGGTACAGCAACACGACCGATTCGAATCTCGGAGGCAACGAAATATCCGGCGCAACAGGTTCGGCCTATTCGCTCACCCCGGCCTCGATCGGGACGACCTTTTATTACTGCGTGGTTACGAATACCGACAACTCCGTCACGGGAAACAAGACGTCGGCGACAGCAAGCGATACAGCGTCCGTCAGCGTTACATACGGAGCAGGCACATTTGCTTTCAGCGGCCTAAATGCGTTGGCGGACAGTTGCGGCAGCGGGTACCAGAAGCTGGGAGACTTGTTTAAAGTGCCAAACAGCATGTACAGTGCAAGTGCAAGCCTGGGCGCTCCATCGGGTGACAAAACAGCCATATACTTAAGTTCCGCGAGCACGGCAACCGCAAAAATCCTGGCCGAGGGGACAGGCAGCTGCGGAGCGTTTACCTTCAAGGACCTAGGTGTGAGCTCATATCAGAGCGAGAGAAGCTTTACCTCCTGCAACCTGGTTCTGAAGGATCGCGCTGGAACCGTGCTTTCCAATGAAACGCTAGGGGCTTCATCCCCGATCACAGCATCGGCCATAACGAACCTGAGCGCGCTTTTCCCTTCCCACGGCGAGTGGAATGTAGCCGGAGTAAGCCAGATCGAAATCACCTATACCCTAAGCAGCAACGACATTACGTATCTTCAACTTGAGTATATAAAAATCGTGGACATAAGCAATGATGCTGCTCCGACGGTCACGACCGGGGCAATATCCGATAAGACTTCAACAAGCGCAGTTCTAAATGGTATCGTGAATGCAAACGACGCTAGCACAGTCGTAACGTTTGAATACGGAACAACAGTGAGTTATGGTGCCAGCGCAGTCGCCGCACAAAGTCCTGTAAGCGGGACAACAGAAACTGCGGTAAGCTGCACCCTGACGGGATTAACACCAAATACTACTTATCATTATAGAGTGGTGGGAACGAACAGCGGTGGTACGACCAATGGATCTGATATGACCTTCACTACGTCAGCCGTGACGCCAACGGTAACAACCTCCGGGACCACAGGTATCACGAGCACAGGAGCCACATTGAACGGAAGCGCCAATGCCAACAATGCAAGTACAACGGTAACCTTTGAATACGGAACAACGACTGCTTACGGCTCGAGCGCAACTGCAAGCCAAAGTCCGGCAAGCGGAATGGCGCCGACAGCGGTAAGCGCAGCGCTGACAGGCCTAAGTCCGAATACCACCTACCATTACAGAGCGGTGGGAGTCAATACGGCAGGTACAACCCAAGGGACTGATGGAACATTTACTACTTTGGCATTGCCGGCGACGGTCACAACCTCGGCGGTAACCAGCGTAAGCGGCACTGGAGCCACTCTAAACGGAAGTGTCAATGCAAATAATTCAAATACAACCGTTAGTTTTCAGTATGGTACTACAACGAGCTATGGCGCCAGCGCGACTGCAAGCCAAAGCCCGGCAACCGGAACAACAGCGACTGCGGTAAGCTGTACACTGACCGGCTTGACGCCGAATACCACCTACCATTATCGCATTGTTGCGGTCAATGCCGCTGGAACGACCAACAGCTCCGACGGTTCTTTTAACACATCAGCCGTACCTTCAACCGCCACTACCTCGGCGGTAACCAGCATCACCAGCAATGGAGCGATCCTGAACGGAAGCGTCAATGCCAACAACGCAAGCACAGTAGTTACCTTTGAATATGGAACAACTACTGCCTATGGCTCGAGTGCAACTGCAAGCCAAAGTCCGGTAAGCGGAACTGCGCCGACAGCGGTAAGCGCTGTGCTGACAGGTTTAAGTCCAAATACCATCTATCATTATCGCGTGGTGGGAGTCAATACGGCTGGTACAACCAACGGGGTTGACGGTACATTTACTACTTCGGCAATACTATATGCTGTGACGATCAACACCAATAAAGATGGGGCCGCGGCAGCAGCGCCTGGGGCAGTGGAATTGAAACAGGGCGGTGCGACAATCTACACAGCGACAAGCTCCGGAACAGGGACCTATACGGCTTCGGCAGTCGACGGAACCTATGATATCTTCATCAATGGTGAGGATACCAATCAAAATATCGCGATCAGCGGAGCGGCAAACAACGCGACGGTGAATTACTACACAGTCAGCTTTGCTGTATCCAATGCGGGAACGGCAGCAGGCAGTACCATATCGGCAACAGCAAGCAGCACTGCGATCACAAGCGGAGCAGCGGTGCTTGCAGGCAAGGCGGTGGTCATAACAGCAGCAGGAGCAGGTGCAAGTACTTATACCTACCTCTGGTTAGGAACAGGAACGAGTGGACAGACGACAGCAAATCTCTCCATCGCTTCATTGAGCAGTGCATTGAATGTAGCGTGTACGGTTACGGGAACGACAACTAGCGGTTCCGGCAATGGTTCGGGAGGATCGGGAAGTTCAAGTAATTCAAGCCCGACTCCTGCACAACCAAGCGCAACCATAATCGTGAATGGCCGGTCTCAAACAGCAGGCAGTGCAGAAACCACTATGTCGGACGGGAAAACTGTGACTACAATAACCATTGATAATACCAAGCTTGACACGATCCTTAAGGAAAACGGCAGCAATACCACGGTTACCATTCCTTCAACCGCCGGTTCGGACGTTACGGTAGGAGTTCTGAACGGACAAACCGTTAAGAGCATGGAAGAGAAATCGGCAGTTCTTGAGATAAAGACAGGATCCGTAACATATGCACTGCCGGCGTCAGATATCAATATTGATGACGTCTCAGACCAGATTGGGCAGGCAGTTGAACTGAAGGATATCAAAATAAGCATAAGCATAGCAGAACCTCCGGCAAATACTGTTAAAATTGTTGAGGATACAGCCAATAAAAACAGCTACCAAATCGTTGTAAAGCCGGTCGAATTTGAGATTGCATGTTCCAGCGGAAGCAAGACAGTAGATGTTTCACGATTCAACGGATATGTTGAGCGTACTGTTGCTATCCCTGACGGAGTAGATCCAAGCAGGATCACAACGGGAATCGTGTTGAATTCCGACGGAACCTTTTCACATGTTCCAACAACAATCGTTAAAATTGACGGAAAATATTATGCAAAGATCAACAGCTTAACCAACAGTACTTATTCCGTAATTTATAACTCGGTTAAATTTGCTGATGTTACAAATCACTGGGCCAAGGAAAGCATCAACAATATGGGGTCAAGATTGATTGTAACCGGAAATGGTACCGGCAGCTATAATCCGAATAAAGATATTAGCCGTGCAGAATTTGCCGCGATCATCGTAAGAGCTTTGGGTTTAAAATCAGGAATAGGAAATAATACGTTTGTCGATGTACATAGCACCGATTGGTATTGCGGATACACAGAAACAGCAGTATCATATGGAATCATCAGCGGATATAATGCGACTACTTTCAGGCCAAATGATAAAATAACCCGTGAACAGGCAATGACGATGATAGCGAGAGCGATGAAGTTAACCGGACTTGCGCCAGATTTGAAAGACAGTGAAGTAAATACTTTGCTGGCAGATTATACAGATGCTACGAAAGCGTCAAGCTATGCAAAAGCTGGCATTGCAGCTTGTCTGGACACTGAAGTGGTTTCCGGCAGAAGCGGCAGCACAATAGCTCCTAAGAATAATATCACCAGGGCAGAAGTGGCAGTAATCGTTGAAAGACTGCTCAAAAAATCAAAACTAATATAAAAAGCCTCAGGTAAGATAAACTCTATAGCTTTGACAAAAGCCCCTGCACAGAACGATGCAGGGGCTTTCATTATGGGCTGTGTTTCACCTGGGAGCGCGCCTGACTGGCAGTCAAGAGGTCGATCCTCATTGCCTATTTTCCGTGAGTTTAGGAAAGATTAATATAAAGACATGCAAGCGTATTCATGGTATAATTATGTACTAAAGAATTTTAAGCTTAAGACAGTTATTTCAGCCGAAGCGTTTATAATAGAAAGTAGAGGTGTTTCCGATGGGGGACAAAAGCATAAAAAAAGATAAAAATAAGAAAAAACCAAAGAAAGCTACTGCAGCGCAATCAAGTATTTCTTCAATTGTTAAAAAGACTGAAGAGTAAAAGCAGATTGCCATATAAAATCCTTTGAAGGCGATCCTGTTCCATTAATGGGCCTGATTGAAAAAAAGTATAAATGATAAGCCTGCCATATGCGGCAGGCTTATTTTTTTATGGGCTATGTTTTTGACTCAGATTCTACCATCGGCAGTACGATCTTCAATGTAAAAAGTCCTTTGTTTGCAGAGAAGGAATAATAGCCCTTATGCTTGTCGACAAGCATCGCGATGCTCTTGACGCCGAAACCGTGGCCTTCCTTGTGCGTATGAGGAAGGCCGTTTTTTATATCAACCTGCCCATAGAATGTATTTTCAATGAGGATCAGCAGATTGTACTTGTGAACCCGACAGCTCACCCGCACGACCGGCGGACGGGATCTCCGATAGGAATCCGATCCAGAAGCCGCAGCCGTAACCGCATTTTCCAGCCCGTTTGCAAGAAGTGTGCATAGTTCGGTATCGGGAAACGGGAGGCTTACCGGCACAACAGCCTCAATATCCAGCGTTATGCCTTTTTGCTCCGCCTTAGAGGCATAAGCCGATAAAACCAGGTTGAGGGTGGTGTTTTCACAATACCGCGTGGGAACGATCCCGTCGATATCGCTTTGGGTCTGCCGGATATATTCCATCGCCTTACCGGAATCCCTTGCTTCCAGAAAACCGTACAGCAGAGCTAAATGGTGCCGCATATCGTGCCGGTAAACCGCGGTTTGATTTTGCACCTGCTGCAAAGCGAGAATTTCGTTCTTTGCGCGTTCCGACTGGGTGGCAAGGATCGCATTATCCAGCTCCAGCTTGTTCCTTCTTTGCATATCGTTACTGTAGACTATGATAAAAACGATATAGAACATGGAGAGGACAGAGGGAAAAAATTCAACGACGATCTGGGAGCCGGAGTAGAGGAATTCCGTATATATTGTCGTCGAATAATCAAATAGATAATATATTAACGGAAACGAGCCAAAAAGGTACAGCGACCGAACGGAATACGACATTACCTGATTGACGGGAGAAGCAACATATTTTTTAATGAGGTAAAGCATGATCAGGAGCCCGAGGCTGTCGCCAACGAAAAAAGCGGTCGTACTGCCCCAAAAAAAATGCATTGCCAAGCCGAGCCAGTTGGGCGGCTGACAGCATAGATAAGCGGTCAGGACGCTGACGATGGCAATAGACGGGGGTCTTTTAAGATAGCGTGCAATGAATACGACGCTCGGTAAATGGGTAATCAGAGGATACAGTCTTGCTGTGACCGCCAATCCCACAAGATAATAGGAGGTCAGCTGAAGGCACAGGATCATAAGCACCAAAAGAGCGATGGCCTTTCGATTCCTGGCGGTTTTTTCATATCCGGCAAAGCTGACCGAGGCAATAGACCCAAATATCAAAAGCAGTGTATAGCTCATGAGTTCTAGAAGATGCGGCATCACTTTACTCCTTTTTCCACAAACAGGTATTGCATATAGGATTCTCTTACCTGGCTGTAGAGAAGCCGGGAGATCGGGACCTCCTGCCCGGTGCAGGTGGTTAGCTCCTTTGGATTCAGGGAGAGAACGGAATCCATATTGACAATATAGGAACGGTGGACCTTGATGAATTCTTCCCGACAAATCAGCGCATCCTCAAAATCGGATAAGGAGCCGCTGATTTCTTTAACCGTGCCGTCAGCAAGATGAAACCGCAGTTTTTTGCTGAATACCTCCAAAAACTCCAGCCGGCCAAAAGGGATCCGGGTAAAGCCAGAAGACGTTTTAACATGCAATGCGTCCGCCTCTCGCTGTGCCTCCAAAAAGATCCTGTCCAGAAGCGGAAAAAGCTTTTGCGCCGTTCCGGGCTTAAGCATGTAGTAATGAGCATCAACAGCATAACTTTCTACGGCAAACTCTCTTGAAGAAGTAAGAAATATTATCTTTACCTCCTTGTCAAAACCGCGAATTTCACGGGCGGCTTCTATTCCTGTGAGTCCCGGCATTAGCACGTCCAGCAGCAGAATGTGATAAACATTCCTTTTCATTGCTTCCAACAGGTCGATGGCATTGGAAAAGACATCATATTGGAGAGCCGGATCCTTCTCCGTCCGGTACTGATTCAGCAGACTGGATATTCTTGTTAGCTCCTGAAGATCGTCGTCACAAATTGCAATTTTGAACATATCTCTCTCCTCCGCGCGTCATTTGAACCATATTCTACCATACAACCCGACCGATTTCAACGAAACTCGCGGCGTTTTGCGGCGATTTTCATTTCGGGCCGAAAAATCGACATTTCAGGCCGGAAACAGTTTTAAGCACCTCTCCCTGCTATGATGAAACAGAACAATGAAAAAGCAAAGTGAATGGAGGTTTACATATGGATAATTTACCGGTTGTTGTCTTGGTTGGCCAGAATACGCTTGTTAACAGCAGATTTAAAAACATTTTCGCCGGCCAGAATATTAAGATTTATGAGGCGCACAATCGCAGAGAACTGTTCCGAATATTATTTCAGAATAATAATGTAAATCTGATCCTTACTGAAATTGATATCGATACCAGAAACAGTTTTAATGGGATAAATCTTATCCAACAGGTGAAAGCGCAAAGAAGCAGCATACCCGTGGTGGTTCTGACATCGATCGGCAAAAAAGAAGTGATTACCAGATGCCTGTATGAGGGGGCTAACGATTATATTTTAAAGCCGTTCAAAGATGAGTACCTGAAAGAAAAGCTTTTAAAATATATCAATATTGAAAAATTTACAGAAACAACGGTTTTGCAATTCAATCTGAAAAATTTCCTGGAAGGGGAGATCCATAAAGCTAAAAAAGGCAGTTACTGTTTTTCTCTGATGAAACTGCAATTTGATTCAGGCGCCAAGGGGGATGTTGCCACTCCGAATTCAGGTGTTTATCAATGTGCGGAATCGATCTTTAACGAAATGAAATCTCTGTTCTGGGAATCCGATTTATATATCCGGTATGGATATCTATGCCATCTGGGATTTTTTCCATTTTGCAATCAAACGAACAGGAAGCTCATTATCGATAAAATAGAATCAAGGTTTGAGCATTTCAAATCAATGGAGCCGAATATGAGGGATTATTCCATCACCTATACTTTCGCATCCTATCCGGCAGATGGGGAAACCGTTGCCGAATTGCTGAGTAATTTGTCCGTGAATATTAATGATGACATCAAAACAGCGTAAACGGCATACGGCCTCCGGGATTATGCCGGAAAGAAAGGGGGAGGTCCGATGACAGCAGCCATATCTTATTTTATTGCAGGCGTCAGTACATTCGCTCTTTTAGCGCTGTGGTTTCTAAACGCCTATCAGGCTCTTTCACGTAAAAAGCAGGATGTGCTTCACGCGGAAGAGCAAGTCGGACTTCTCCGGGATTGCCTCGATAAGATGAGGAACAGTCCGGAAGAGGCGTCAGCGAGGAAGATGCTTGAGACAAGCATTCAGATTTATACGCAGATTGAAAAGTGTTACAACGAAACGCTCCAAAAACAGGCCTGGAGGATCCCAGGCTTATTGATGGGATTTCGCAAGGCGGAGGGTGATTGGGAGATCAAGGAGGGGGATAAGATGATATACATCTGCGAAGATTGCGGCTTTGTATTCTGCCGGACAGGCGAAATAAAAGAGTGCCCCTACTGCGGAAAGCAGCGGATACGCGTCTCAGCCGAGGAGGAAATCAGTCCGTTGCAGCCTTTTTTGGAATGGCAGAATTTAGGTTTAGATAACAAAGAGGAACGAAGATGACTTCTCCCTGTACGTCGTAGGCACCCCCGCCAGGGATGCCTTTTTTTCTTGCACTCGCCGGCCGGGAGCAATTTTTTTTGCAGCCTTTACCATTGGATACTTTCAGTTGACATATGTATACAATCGACTACAATAGAGGAATGAGACATTGTTATCGAAATTCTGGATGACCTAACTAATATTTTGTGTGGCATAGGAGATGGAAAGTATGAAAACGATGAAAGCGCTGGTAAAAAAGGAAAGAAAACCCGGGATATGGCTTGAAGAAGTACCTGTTCCGGAAATAGGCATAAACGATGTACTGATAAAGATCCACAAAACATCAATTTGCGGAACAGATATCCATATTTATAATTGGGATGAATGGTCCCAGAAAACGATACCCGTACCAATGACCATCGGCCACGAATTTGTTGGAACCATTGAAGCAATGGGGAACAACGTACATGATTTCAAGATAGGAGATCTCGTTTCCGGCGAGGGGCATCTTGTGTGCGGACACTGCAGGAACTGTCTTGCGGGCAGGCGACATCTCTGCCCCAATACGAGCGGCGTAGGCGTCAACCGACCGGGAGCCTTCGCGGAATATTTATCGATTCCGGTGACCAACGTATGGCATTGCGATCCCTCGCTACCGATGGAATTGTATAGTTGCTTTGATCCACTGGGGAACGCGACGCATTCCGCCCTCGCTTTCGACCTCCTGGGAGAAGACGTGCTCATTACAGGGGCCGGCCCTATCGGAATTATGGCCGCCGCAGTGGCAAAGCATGCGGGAGCAAGATATGTGGTGATCACTGATCTGAATCCATACCGGCTGGATCTTGCCAGACAAATCGGAGTGACAAGGGCCGTCGATATCAGTAACGAGTCGCTGACGGACGTCATGAAGGAACTCAAAATGAAGGAGGGCTTTGACGTCGGCCTTGAAATGTCAGGGAACAGCAAGGCTTTTCAAAGCATGGTTGAGGTAATGTGCCATGGCGGTAAAATCTCTTTGCTGGGAATTCAGAAGCCGGGTACGGTGATCGACTGGGATACGGTCGTCTTCAACGGACTGACCATTAAAGGCATATACGGACGTGAGATGTATGAAACATGGTACAAAATGACAGTAATGCTCCAGTCGGGTCTGGATATTTCAAAGGTGATCACACACCGGTTCCATTATACTGAATTCCAGGAAGCCTTCGAAGTAATGGCCTCCGGCAATTCCGGAAAAGTCGTATTGAGTTGGGTATAAACCCGATAATTTGAGTATAAATCAATTAAACAGAGCATGAAAAGGAGATTCGGCTATGGGTATCCACGATCTTGATTTTATAACGGAACGATTGGATGAGTTAAAAGACCAGGGCATATACAGACGGCTTACCGTTCTTGAAAGCCCCTCGGGCGCAAGATGTAAAATCAACGGAAAAGATGTTATCAATCTTTCTTCCAACAACTATCTCGGTCTGGCAAACCATCCAAGGCTGATCCGGGCGGCAAAAGACGCCATTGACAAATGGGGCGTCGGCGCCGGAGCGGTGAGGACCATCATAGGCAACATGACGATCCACGAGGAGTTGGAAAAGAAACTTGCGGACTTTAAGCATGTAGAGGCTGTGCTTGTGTTTTCCTCCGGCTTTACGGCGAATGCGGGCGTGATTCCCGCTGTTGTCGACAAGGGTGACGTAATTATCAGCGATGAATTGAACCATGCGAGCATCATCGACGGCTGCAAGCTCAGCAGAGCGGATGTCGTAAGATATAAACACAGCGATATGGCTGATCTTGAAAATGTGATCAACCAGGTAAAGGATAAGTACAATACCCAGCTGATCATTACCGACGGGGTTTTCAGCATGGACGGCGATATCGCAAATCTGCCCGGAATCGTTGATCTGGCGGAAAAATACGGCTGCCTGACCTATGTCGACGACGCCCATTCCAGCGGTGTTTTGGGCAGCAACGGGCAAGGCTCGGCGCATCATTTCGGTTTGACCGGCAGGGTAGATATACAGATCGGCACGCTGTCCAAGGCGATCGGAGTCGTCGGCGGCTATGTTGCGGGACGAAAAAATCTGATCGACTGGCTGAACCACAGGGGAAGACCGTTTCTTTTCAGCACCGCACTGCCCCCTTCAACGGCGGCGGCATGCATTGAGGCAGTCAATATTCTCTCGGAAAGCAGAGATCTGACCGATACCATGTGGGACAGAGCTAAATATTTCAAAAACGGTTTAAGTAAATTGGGCTTCAATATCGGGAAGAGCGAAACGCCGATCACACCGGTTATTACGGGAGACGACAGAACGGCCGTTGAACTGAGCAGAAGACTTTTTGAAGAGGGCGTATTCGCGCAAAGCATCGTTTTTCCGACGGTTCCAAAAGGAGGAGCCAGAGTCAGAACCATCGTGACGGCAGCCCATTCCATAAAGGATCTGGACGACGCCCTCGCAGCATTTGAAAAGGTCGGAGAAGAATTAAAGCTGATATAACGAGGCGAAGGAAATGTCCGCCGCCTGAAACCCCATAAATTATTTCTATTTGAATTCAGCTGCGGCATAAACTATAATGAAAGAAAAAAGAATAAGTTTGGATGAAGATTGCGGGAGAGATTGCAAGCTAAGAGCCGAGTGCAACACCGAAGGATTAAATTAAAAGGTTATGCCATAACATTTAATGATGATCTCAGGTAAAAGGACCGTGATTGGACATAACTCTGGAAAGCGCAAGCGCACCGAAGGAGCAATTTCGCGAAAGCGAAAGAATCTCTCAGGTCAATAACAGAGCAGAAGGCATTTGCTTTCTGCTTTTTTTATTATGTTGGAATATTGACGGAATTTAAGTTTAATATGATTGGATGACGATTGCAGGAGAGTCTGACGGGTATTCTGATGCGGAGTACCGGCGGCACCGAAGGAATAAGCTGATGTAAAATGCCCTTATGTCAGCGATGATCTCAGGTAAGAGTACCGCAATCCGACAAAACTCTGGAAAGACCGGAAGGCACCGAAGGAGAAAGCCATATTTCATTGTGGCGATACTCTCAGGTAAAAAAACAGAGAATGCAAGGCAGCTATTTTGCTTTGCATTCTTTTTATTTTGTAGGAAATAATTTTAAGCAAATGAATGGAGGAAATGAAAATGAAAATTGTAGAAGGTCTGTATTATTCAAATGATCATGAATGGGCAAAAGTCCAGGGCGGCGAAGTATATGTAGGGATCACCGATTATGCGCAGCATTCCATGGGGGATATTGTATATATCGAGCTCCCGGAAGCAGGAGCCGTTATTGAGCAGGGAGGCGCTTTCGGCGTGATCGAATCGGTAAAGGCTGCGTCGGATCTTTATCTTCCTGTGTCCGGCACGGTTACGAAGGTCAATGATGGCGTTGCCGAGGATCCTGCTTTGATCAATCAGGACGCCTTTGAGAATTGGATGATTTGCATTGAGATGAGCAACCCGGAGGAACTGAATACATTGATGGATGCCGACGGCTATCAGGAATTCTGCGGCGAGGAGGAGTAAGATGAGCGTCTATATTCCAAATAACCAGGATTGCCGGCAGCAGATGTTGGAAACCATCGGCATGGATTCCATGGAGGATCTTTTCAAGGCGATACCCGGGGAACTTCGGCTCAAAACGGAATTAAAGCTGGAACCGGGTCTTTCGGAGCTGGAATTGATGAGTCATATGAGAGCTCTGGCTGAAAAGAACAAGGGTACGGAAGCATTGCCCTGCTTTATCGGGGCTGGAGCATATGACCGCTATATTCCGTCCGTGATCAGGCATTTGATCTCAAGATCGGAGTTTTATACCGCATATACTCCATATCAGCCGGAAATCAGCCAGGGGACGTTGCAGGCAATCTTTGAATTCCAGACCATGATCGCCAATTTGACCGGAATGGACGTCGCCAATGCATCCATGTATGACGGCGCTTCGGCCTGCGGAGAAGCGGCCCTAATGGCGGCAGCCGCTACAAAGCGCAGACAGATCCTGGTTTCCAGGGCAGTGCACCCGGAGGTAAGAAAAGTATTGTCGACATATGTTCGTTTTAATCAGATCGAACTGCTGGAAATCGATATCAATGACGGGATCACGGACCTTGAGCACTTAAGCACTTTGTTGACCGGCGATACGGCCGGAGTCGTGCTGCAAAATCCCAACTTTTTCGGGATCGTTGAGGATCTGTCCCCGATGGAACAATTGATCCATGATAAGAATGCGATGATGATCGTCAATGTTTCCGATCCCATGTCTTTGGCCCTGATCAAGAGTCCGGGCGAACAAAAAGCGGATATTGTCGTTGGTGAAGGCCAATCCCTCGGAATCAACCTGAATTTTGGAGGACCTTATCTGGGGTTTATGGCGGCAACGGATAAGCTGATGCGAAAACTGCCCGGAAGAATCGTCGGCGAGACGACGGACATCAACGGAAAAAGGGCATTTGTCCTGACGTTGCAGGCTAGAGAACAGCATATCCGCAGAGAAAAAGCCACATCGAATATCTGCTCCAATCAAGGACTGAATGCTCTGACCGCTACGATTTATCTGTCCGTCATGGGCAGGGACGGCCTGACGGAAGCGGCGCAGCAAAGCATGAGCAAGGCGCACTACGCATTGGCGGAACTAAAGAAGGCAGGCTTTAAGCCCTTGTTTGACCGGCCGTTTTTCAATGAATTTGCAATTGCTCTTGATAACGATGCAGCTGCCGTCAATGAAAAGCTGCTGGAGCAGGGGGTTTTAGGCGGCTATGCCTTGGACAGGGAATTTTTAAACAGTCTGGGGTTAAAGCAGGAGCAGGCCATGCTGATCTGCGTAACGGAAAAGAGGACCAGGGAAGAGATCGATCATCTGGTATCCGTTCTGGCAAAGGAGGGGAAGTAAATGAACAATTACGACAAGCTGATTTTTGAGCTTTCCTCCCCGGGGAAGAAGGCATATCGCCTGCCGGTCTGCGATGTGGAGGAACATACCGCGCTGCCGGAGCATTTGCTTCGGAAAAGCGAGCTGGTTTTACCCCGGGTGTCCGAGCCGGAAGCAGTCAGGCATTATACGCAACTCTCAATGAAAAACTATGGTCTGGACGGAGGCTTTTATCCGCTGGGATCCTGTACCATGAAATATAATCCGAAGATCAACGAAGATGCTGCCGCTATGGCGGGACTCAGGGATCTGCATCCCTATCAGCCCGAGTCCACCGTTCAGGGAGCGCTGCAGCTGATGTATGAGCTGGGCGGCATGCTTTCCGAGATCGCAGGAATGGAAAAGTTCAGCCTTCAGCCGGCGGCCGGCGCCCATGGCGAACTGACCGGACTGATGATTTTTAAGGCTTATCACGAAAGTCGCGGAGACGGAAAGCGCAAGAAGATTATCGTTCCTGATTCCTCTCACGGTACGAACCCTGCAAGCGCAGCGGAAGCTGGCTTTGAGATCATTGAGATCAAATCGGCTCCGGATGGAACGGTGGATCTGGATGCGTTAAAGTCGGTACTCAGCGATGAGGTGGCAGGACTTATGCTCACCAACCCAAATACGCTGGGATTGTTTGAAAGCAATATCAAGGAAATTGCAGAGCTGGTGCACCAGGCCGGCGGCTTGCTGTATTATGACGGCGCCAATATGAATGCGATCATGGGCGTCACGAGACCGGGAGATATGGGCTTTGATGTTATTCATCTGAATCTACATAAAACATTTTCCACCCCGCACGGAGGGGGAGGCCCCGGCGCGGGACCCATCGGCGTATCCAAAAGACTTGTTTCTTATTTACCACAGCCTACGGTTGAAAAGAAAGAAAATGGAGCTTATTTCCTGAAAACAGACGAACCGATGTCCGTCGGCAAGGTGAGAAGCTTTTACGGCAGCTTTGGCATTCTTGTCAGAGCATATTGCTATATAAAAAGCATGGGGGCGGAAGGATTAAAGGAAGCCTCTCAGACTGCGGTCCTCAATGCCAATTATTTGAAAGAGAAATTGAAGGGTCCTTATGAATTGCCCTTTGACCGGATTTGCATGCATGAATTCGTATTGGCAGGGCTCAAGGAAAAAGCAGCTGATATCGCCACCCTTGACATTGCCAAGAGACTGATCGATTTAGGGTATCATCCGCCGACGATTTATTTCCCGCTCATTGTCGATCAGGCGCTGATGATCGAGCCAACGGAAACAGAGAGCAGGGAAACCCTGGATGACTTTGCGGAAGCCATGATCCAAATCGCGGAAGAAGCAAAAACCAAGCCTGAACTGTTGAAAGAAGCGCCTGTGACGGCAACTGTCGGAAGGCTGGATGAGGTGGGCGCCGCGAGAAAACCAAAACTCAAGTGGTAGATCAGGACCAATCGATGATAGATCTGGAGGAACGATATGGAGAAATATGATTATGATCTGGTGATAATCGGCGGAGGTCCGGGAGGCTACGTTGCGGCCATCAGAGCGGCCCAGCTGAACGCGAAGGTGTGTCTTGTGGAGAGACAGCGGATGGGAGGCACATGTCTGAACACTGGATGTATTCCCACAAAAGCTCTCTATCGCAGCGCTGAAGTCTATCAACTGGTAAAAAACAGCGAGGAATTTGGCATTGAAAACAGTGATGCGGCGATCAACTGGGAGCGGGTACAGGACAGGAAGACCAAGATCGTCAATCAGCTGGTAAGCGGCATCGATCAGCTCATGAAAACAAACGGCGTTACAGTGATCAATGGAGACGCAAAACTAACAGGAGCAAATGAGGTCTCTGTTTTAAAATCAGACGCGGAAACAGTAACCGTCTCTGCGGATCACATCATGCTTGCAACGGGGTCCAAGTCAGCAGTGCCGCCGATCGATGGGGCGGATTTGCCGGGAGTGCTTGACAGTACGGCACTACTGGGCATCGATCATATTCCTCGGAAATTGGCCGTGATCGGTGGAGGCGTTATCGGGATGGAATTCGCCGCTGTTTTTAGCGCGTTTGGAAGTGAAGTAACGGTTATCGAGTTCCTGCCGAGTATATTAGCCCAGGTGGATTCGGATATCAGCAAGCGGTTTGTGCCAATGATAAAGAAAAAAGGAATCGAGATTCTGACTTCGGCGAAGGTCATGAAAATTGAGAAGCGGGATAACAGTCTGGCGCTTGAGGTGTCGACCGCAAAAGGAGACCTGCAGATCGAAGCGGATCAGATCCTTCTGGCCGTGGGAAGACAACCGTTGATCGACGGCCTTGGCCTGGAGACCGCCGGCGTGGAACATGATCGGAAGGGGATCAAAATAAATCGGTTTGGACAAACGAATATACCCAATATCTATGCCATCGGTGATGTGACAGGCGGCGTCATGCTGGCGCATACAGCATCTCATCAGGGGATCATTGCGGCGGAGCACATGATGGGGCTTGATGCAGGCCATGGTATGGAAACGATTCCCGGCTGCGTCTTTGCGTTTCCGGAAATCGCATTTGCCGGAGTGACCGAGGACGAAGCAAAGGCGAAAGGGATCCCGTATCAAACCGGTAAGTTTATGTTCGGCGCAAACGGCAAGGCGCTGACATTGGGTGAAGGCGAAGGCTTTATTAAGGTGATTTCCGATGAAAACGACAAGCTGATTGGCGTTCACATCCTCGGCCCTCACGCATCGGATCTGATTCAGGAAGGCGTACTGGCTATCGGCATGAAAATCGCGGCCGAAGATATCCGTGGGACGATCCATGCGCATCCCACGCTGAGCGAGGCCTTTGCCGAGGCCGTTATGGATCTGCAGGGTATAGCGCTGCACTGCGCGCCGCCCAGAAAAAAATAGAAAGGTGAAGCTTATGGATACCTTAAAAAGAACAATTCTTTTCAATGAACATATTAAATTAAAGGCCAATATGGTGGATTTCGGAGGATGGGAGATGCCTGTCAACTATCCCCAGGGCATCGTTGAAGAACATCTGTATACCAGAAAAAAAGCAGGGATCTTTGATGTTTCCCATATGGGGAGATTTCGTATAGCCGGGAAAGAAGCGGTAGCTTTTTTGCAGTATGCTTTGACCAACAACGTTTTGGCCTTGGATGTGAAGCAGGCTCAGTACACGATGATTCCGAATCAAAACGGAGGAGCAATCGACGACGCCTATCTTTATCGATTTTATGATGATGAATATATCCTCGTTGTGAATGCCGCCAATGCGGATAAGGATTGGGCGCATCTCATAGAAGTGATCAAAAGCTTTGACGCGCAAATTGAAAATCAGACGGATGAACTTGCTTTGATCTCGATCCAGGGACCGGATTCGAAAAATATTTTGATGAAGCTTGCGGACGCACCTGATCTGACAGAGCCCGTAAAGAATGCACTAAATAATATCAAATTAAACGGGAAAGATGTTTTGATTGCGAAAACAGGCTATACGGGAGAACCCATCGGATATGAAGTGTTTGTTAAAACTCCCGACGCCGTTGAACTCTGGAATCTTTTCATCGAGAACGGCGCGATGCCCATCGGTCTCGGCGCAAGAGATACGCTGCGGCTGGAAGCTGGGCTGCCGCTGTACGGTCATGAGCTGGGTCTGGACGACAACGGCGAGGAAATTCCGATTTTCTCGGTCCCGCTGGCCAAATTTGCGGTGAGCTTTGCGGAGGCGAAAGGGGATTATATCGGCAGAAGCGCTTTGCTGAAGCAGTTCGAAGCGTTCCAGAGAATACTCAAGAGAGATTTTTCGGATCTTTCGGACCTGCCAAGAATGATGAGGCCCATCACACTGCTGGATAAAGGAATCGCCAGGAACGGATTTAAGGTATTCAAAAACGGATTGGAAATAGGATATGTCACGAGCGGCACAATGGTACCCCACTTCAAAACCGAAGGAAGCGGACTGGAAACCGTTATTACAGAAGCAAAAGGCATGCGATCCATCGGATTGGCTTTATTAAGCAGTGATGTACTGGTCGATGATGAAGTGGAGATCGAGATCCGCGGCAACAAGGCAAAAGCAGTGATCCCGGCTTTTCACATGCGGGGGGATGCTCCTCCTTTTGCGAGACCGATCCTCTATGGTTATACAGAATCAAATCCAGCCGATATCTCGGCAGACTATAAAGCCAAAGCAGTCAATCTGATTGAGAAAAGCTGCAGCAATCATATGTGGAGGCAGGAGGAGTGCATCAACCTGATCCCTTCGGAACAGTCTCCTTCCAGCGCGGTCCGGCTGCTGTCCATCCTGGATCCGTCCTTCCGGTATGCGGAACATAAAAAGATCAAGTCGTTTTATGATTATGACGTTTTCTATTATCAAGGCACAAAATTTATCGATGAAGTGGAGCATCTGCTGATTGAGGAATTGAAAAGATACTTCAATTGTTCCCTGGTGGAGCCGAGACCGATCAGCGGGCAGATGTCCAATATGACTGTTTTCAGCGCGTTTATGGATTTTAAAAACAGGGCAAACCGGAGGAAAGAAGCGGAACGGCTAGGCTATGTCATGACGAATCATATCATAAAAGGCGGCCATTTGAGCGCGCAGCCCATGGGCGCTTTGCACGATTACATCGCAATCGATCCGGTTACGGAAAAACCGGCAGTCGTAAATTTCCCTGTATTAAAGGACAACTGCTATAAAATCGACGTGGAAGAAACGAAAAAAATCATTTCAAAATATAGACCGGAGCTGATCGTCTTTGGAAAAAGCATGGTTCTGCATAAAGAGCCGGTCAAAGAAATCCGGGCATTTGTCGACGATCAGAAGATCGATACGGTCTTGATGTACGATATGGCCCATGTACTCGGATTGGTCGGAGACTATTTTCAGGATCCATTTGCGGAAGGGGCTGAACTTGTCACCGGATCGACCCATAAGACGTTCTTTGGTCCCCAGAGAGGCGTCATAGCAGGCAATTATAAAGAAGAAGACCTTAAATATGAGCTCTGGAATACCATTGAAACAAGAGCGTTTCCGGGCAGCGTCAGCAACCATCATCTGGGTACCTTGCTGGCTCTTCTGATGGCAGCCTATGAAATGAACAATTTCAAAGACGAATATCAAAAGAATGTGATCGAAAACGCAAAACATTTCGCGAAGGCAATGAAAGCAGAAGGCCTGGATGTTGCAGGCGATCCGGCGATCGATTACACAGAGACCCATCAGGTCATCGTAAAGGTCGGCTACGGAACAGGCACCGAAGTAGCCAATAGGTTGGAAGAAAATAATATCATCGTAAACTATCAGGCGACGCCGGAAGAAGAAGGCTTTACCGCTTCCGGAGGGCTGCGGATCGGCGTCTCCGAAATGACGAGATTCGGATTTGGCGGGCAGGAGTTTGAACAGCTGGCTGGAATCATGGCGGATGCAATTTTAAGAAATAAGAATGTGAAAGAAGATGTGAAAAAATTAAGAAGCAATTTTAGAAATATGAAATATTGCTTTACCGATGAAGAAGTATTGGCCGGCTTACAGAAATTGGGCAATGCCCTTGGATTTTGAGGCGCGGAATGACCAGGAAATTAGAAGTAATGCGGCTAGGCAGAATCGACTATGACGAAGCGCTGGATATCCAGAGAAAACTGTTTGCGTCAAGGATGGAGGGAGAAATAGGCGACACTCTCCTGATCCTTGAACATCCTCCTGTAATAACCCTCGGTAGGAGAGGCCTGTATTCCAATATCGTTGTTCCTGAGGATGACTTGCAGAAAGAGGGAGTCGGCATATACGAGGTTGCCAGGGGAGGCGACGTCACCTACCACGGCGTCGGCCAGATCGTAGGATATCCCATCATCCATCTGTCAGAAAACAAATTAAGCGTTAAGGATTTTGTAGGAAAGCTTGAGGAGGTGTTTATCAGGCTGTTAAAAGAGAGGTATGACATTTCGGCCCGAACGGAAGAGAAAAAATATACCGGAGTTTGGGTCGGGGATGAGAAAATAACCGCGATCGGGATCGAGGTGAAGCATTGGATCACGATGCACGGATTTGCTTTCAATGTAAACACAAATCTGGATCATTTCAAATGGATCAATCCCTGCGGGATCACCGACAAGGGTGTGACCTCCCTGCAGAAGCTTATGGGTCATCCCTTGAATATTGACGAATTGAACGGTATGGTAATTGATTATTTTTGCAAAGTATTTGATTATGAACCGGAAATCATTAAGGGGGCGTCATGATATACGAACCAAAACCTGAATGGCTGAAAATAAAGATCCGCAGCGACCGGAACAAAGAGCAGGTAAAAGAGATCTTAAAGAGGCTTTCCCTTAATACGGTATGTAAAGAAGCAAATTGCCCGAATCTGATGGAATGCTTCTGCTCAAAGACGGCCACTTTCATGATACTCGGAAAGACCTGCACGCGAAACTGCACCTTTTGCAATGTGACAAAAGGCATTACGGAAGATGTTGATGCTGCAGAACCTGTGCATGTTGCAAGGGCAGTAAAGGAGCTCGGTCTGAAACACGCGGTGGTTACCTCTGTGACAAGGGATGACCTGGCCGACGGAGGCGCCGGCCACTTTGCGGAGGTCGTGCGCGAAATCAATCAAATGAATCCGGGCGTGACGGTAGAAGTACTGATCCCTGATTTTCAAGGTGATCGGGAAGCATTGCGAAAGGTCCTGGAAGCAAAACCCGATATCCTTAATCACAATATTGAAACGGTTGAAAGGCTGTATCCGGAAGTAAGGCCGATGGCGTCTTACAGCAGGTCGCTGACGCTGCTGGAAGAGTCAAAGGACATCGACGGCAGTATCCTGACAAAATCAGGCGTCATGGTGGGGCTTGGAGAAAAAAAGGAAGAAGTCCTTCGGGTTTTTGAAGATCTGAGAAAATCCGGATGCAATCTGCTGACGATCGGGCAGTATCTTGCTCCGTCCAAAAATCATCATCCGGTGGTGGAATATATCCATCCCGACCTATTTGAGGAATATAAAAATGAAGCGCTGAAGATGGGCTTTGAACATGTTGTCTCGTCCCCGTTCGCAAGGAGTTCCTACCATGCGGCGGAGGTTTTTGAAGGGTAAAGGAGAGAAGAAGATGAACAGAGTATTGATTACCGATGGTATGGAAAAGGATGCGGTCGAATGCCTGATCCGCTCCGGCTTTGAAGTTGTGGAGCAGCATTATGAAGAGGAAGCGTTGAAAGAGCAGATCAAAAACTTTGATGTGGTGGTCGTCCGATCGGCAACAAAAATAAGACGGCCTGTCATCGATGCGGCGCTGGAAACCGGCCGTCTAAAGCTGATCATCCGTGGCGGAGTCGGAATCGACAATATCGATTTCGAGTATGCGGAATCCAAGGGGATCGCCGTTAGAAATACTCCGAACGCCAGCAGCGCTTCCGTGGCGGAGCTTGTCATAGGGCACTTGTTCTGCCTGGCAAGATATCTGTACATCGCGAATCATACGATGCGGTCCGGAAAATGGAACAAAAAGAGCTATGAGGGGATCGAACTTACAGGCAAGACTCTGGGATTGATCGGCTTCGGCAGGATCGCCAAGGAAACGGCGAAAAGAGCCGCAGCGCTTGGAATGAAAGTCATATATACCAAAAGAAGCTGTGCGGAGGAAGGCTTTGAAGATTTTAAATATGTGACCCTTGATGAGCTTCTTGCAGAATCGGATTTTATTTCACTTCATATGCCTTGTCTGGAAGACCGGTCACCGCTGATCGGAAAAGAACAAATCGCGAAGATGAAGGATGGAGTATATCTTGTAAATACTTCAAGGGGAGAGCTGATTCACGAGGAGGAGCTTCTGGACGCATTGGATTCCGGGAAGGTGGCGGGAGCTGCGCTGGATGTATTTGCTGAGGAACCGACAAAGAATGAGCGGCTTTACACCCATGACAAGGTATCGATCACTCCGCATTTGGGGGCTTCTACCATGGAAGCGCAAAAAAGAGTGGGCGGCGAAGTTGTATCGATTATTACAAATTATTTTAAGTAAGCAGAGCCCTCGCTTACAGACTGAGATCAAGAGTTTGATCTTCATAAAAAGTAACTCTCCATGGTGAAAGTTACTTTTTTATTGGCATATTTGCCCATTTTTGCTTAAATAATCTCTTCTATTAGTTTACAACCTTCTATGCTACAATTCATTATAGATTGTTAAAAACTTCATGCCTTTCAACTGACGGCCAATGTTGCTAAGCGGTTATGTATTAGCCGCAACGTTAAATAATTCAAAAAAGAATCAATTGATTCGCCTGTGAATTGCTTCCCACGAATGGTTCAATGAGATGAAAGTGAATATGGAACATATGCCCCTCAAAAGGTTAATTTTTAGTCAATCTTTTATTTAAGCACGCCCGGATCAGCATAACTTTAGGATTTTTGAAGTGTTGGCATAAAGGTTGCTATAGTATAAGTCAAAGCAGCTATGCCAATAGGAAAACGTTTCAGGGAGGAACGAATGGAATATAAAAGTGACATCATAACAGTTGCCGTTGTAAACTTTAAGGTTATATCAGGAAATAAGGAATTCAATCTCTCACGAATCAAAGATATGTCGATTGCGGCCGCAAGACGCGGAGTCGATTTGATCCTATTTCCTGAGCTATCTCTTATGGGATATGACTATTTTCTTCGGGACGATATTACAAGAGATGAAAAACTGAATGCCACAGAGACCATAGGCGGGCCTTCCGTGAGAGTGCTGGAAGAGGTCTCAAAGGAACACGGCATTTACATCGTATTTGGGATGACCGAAAAGAAGGAAGAACATGCGGAGGAAATCTATAACTCTGCGGTTGTTCTCGGCCCGGAAGGATTGATCGGTTCCTATCGGAAAATACATCCGTATGGTGACGAAAACAAATGGACAACAAAGGGTGAGGAACCATTTATGTTCGACACAAAATGGGGTCCGATTTCAGTGGGTGTCTGCTATGACAGCTTTCAATTCCCTGAATTAATGAGGTATTACTGCTGGAAAGGATCAAGATTATATCTTAATCCAACCGGTGCGGCAGAAGAAGTCCCAAAGGAAGGCAGCAGAGAAGCATTTGTCAGATGTTATGCGCCGCACTTGGAATACGGAGTTTTGGCCAATTCTATTTATATTGCAAGTTCAAATCTTACGGGACGTGACGGCGGCTGCTATTTTGGCGGCGGAAGCATGATCATCGGTCCAAAGACAAATGCCTTTGAAGAAGTGGAAGTGACGTGTTACGCGGGCAGCGCAGAGGATTATCAAGTCGGTATGTTTATCGGGACACTGGATTTATCTCTTGCAATCAGACACCAGCACATCGTTAATCCATATACAGGACAAACTGATTACAGACCTGAAATTTATAAAAAACTATTTTGTGAATAAGCAGATAGGCATTATTAGCGAGTTTGCAAACAAGGAAGTTAAAAAACAAGATGGGAAAGAACGAACTGGTACAAAACTTGCTCTTAAAAATAGCCATAGAAAAAACTTTTGATTCAAGGAGGTGAGGCAGGCTAAAGGCTGACCGGACATTTCAGTAAATACTGCAGGTTCCTGACAATGTTCAAGAATGGATTATCATACAAATTTGTTATTGCTTTATGAAGAATTTGATGAGTCACTTAGCGCTGTTGCTGTGATTGCATCGTACTAGGAGGTTTAAGGATTTGACTACTACTACTAATACGTATAACAGAAAACTTCAAATCACTTTGTTTTTTACCATCGCGACCTTATTTTTTATTTCAATTGCATCCTATACACCTTTTGTAACACCATATGCTCAGGGATTGGGACTTTCTCCTTCCGCTATCGGAACAGCTCTGGGTGCCACTGGAATGGCTTCTTTGCTGACGCGTTTTCCTGTTGGCGTAATGTCGCAGCTTCTCAAAAGAAAGAAGGTCATGATGCAAATCGGTCTTCTTATTGTATTCAGCTGGATTCTTGTCATCTTATTCCCTAGTTTTGGTACATTGTACTTAGCGAAGGCGATGGGTGGTCTTACCGGCGCTACCTGGGTAATGTACACGGCAATGTTTCCTTCTTATTTCGATGAAGAAGACCTGCCTAAGTCAATCGGTATCATCCAGCTTGCATCCTCAATCGGTCCACTGATTGCCGCAAATGTCGGAGGTTATTTTGCAGCACTTTACGGGTTTGAATACGCATTTGTTGTTGCAATGGCGGCAGCAGGACTCGGTCTTGTCCTTTCCCTGTTTCTCAAAGAGCCGCAGGTAGCTCAGCGAGCTGATGCAGGAGAAGTACTTCATATCGCTAAAAACCAATTAACGAATAAAAATGCCTGGATCATCGGCCTGTTCGCTATGGTAGCCATGATGACCACCTATGCGGGCGTTGATTATCTGGTTCCTGTACTGGTTGGAAACATGGGAGGCGCGGCCTTTGAACTGACCATGGTCACCAATGCCTTCCGTATCTTCGGTATGATTGCTGCCCCGGTTTGCGGTTATGTTTTCTATAAAAAACTGGGATTGGTAAAAACTATTGCTATATCGGGAGTTCTTACAGGTATCGCTGCCATCGCCTGCCCGTATTCCCCGAACTTTATGGTGCTTTACTTCCTTCAGGCTATGATTGGTTTCTTCTTCAACGTTAATATTACCGCTTTGATGGCTCTCGTCATTATGGGCGTTTCGGATAAAGAAAAGCCTGCCCGTATGGGACTGTATCAGAGCATTTACTCCATCGGTTTCCTGATCGGACCCATGACTTCAGGCCGTTTGGCTGAGACTCAACCGTTGCAAGTCAACTATTTAGTAATGGGTGCTGCCATCATCATTGCAGGGCTGCTTGCGAAACCGCTTCTGCCCAAAAAACTAATTGCCCAATCGAAAGAGGAATCATCCCTTTCCTAGGCTAAATAAATCGTAAGGCAGGTAACTGCCTCAAAATCGCCTCCCAAACGCTTCATTGAAAGCGTTTGGGAGGCGAGCCCATTGAAAAAAGCGTCTTGAACACGCATACTAGCCCGGCCAAATCGAGAAGCGATTTGCAGACGGACTTATGCAATGAAATCACAAATTTACAATTTGTAGATTTCTACTGCCAAAATAAAGAAATAGAAGGTACGTGACATGTATGACAATTTTGAAACGCCAAAATCTCCGCTGGTTGAACAATCAAACCAAACAGAAGCGCGCAGAAAATTGGAAGAAGCCGTTAGCAACAACGGACTGAAGCTGCCTGACGAGGTCGCCCAACTGTTTATCAACTATACGCGCTGGATCTGGGATTACAAATGCCTTGGAGCGGTGCACAAATACTATTGTGATCAAACGGTTTTTCACGGCTCCAACGGGTTCCTCAGCGTAGGAGCTGAAGCCACGCTCAGCGGCACAATCAGAGCCATCAGCGCATTTCCTGATCAAGTTGTTGAATTTGTAGACATTTTTGTAGAAGGCAATGAGGAGGACGGCTATCGATTTGGCCAATCCACCATCATGCGTCTTAAGAATAACGGTTGGAGCGAATACGGCCCGCCCACCGGTAAGTCATTGTCTGAGGGCGATCGTGTATTCCACTCGATTTGCGAGCTCAGCCTGAAAAAGCTGGAAGGACGTTGGCGCGTTTATGAAGAATGGGTGGTTGAGGGGTCACAGGTATGGAAACAGACTCTCACCCTGGATCCCACCAAGGATGAAGGAGGATTATCATGCTAGATTTATCAAAATCGTCCATTGTGCCCACCAGTGCAGCGGACAGAACAGAAAAGCGCAGATATTATGAAGATTTTGTGCGGAACTGTGAACTGAAGCTGCCGGAAGAGGTTGCCGAATTATTCATCAATTACACCCGCTGGATCTGGGAGTATAAATGCGTGGGCGCAGTTCATAAGTATTATTGCGACCATACGATTTTTCACGGGGAAAACGGTGTTACTTTAGTAGGAGCAGATCCGATCGTCGCAGGAAGCCTGATATCTCTTAGCGCATTTCCCGATAAGATCAACGATTTCGTCGATATCATCGTGGAGGGCAATGAGGAAGACGGCTACAGCTTTGGTCAATCCTCCCGCTTAGGCAACTACAATACGGGGCAAAGCAAATATGGTCCGCCCACGGGAAAATGGCTTGGCGTCGACGATGTTCCGCTGTACTCGATCTGCGAGCTCACACTGCGTAAAATCGAAGGCCGCTGGAGAGTCTCCGAGGAATGGGTCGTTGAAGGAACGGAGATCAAACGGCAAGTGCTCACACCCGAGCAGCCCGATGTTTTTGAAGAGCTGGAAAGAAATATTGGCATTTTACCAGGGGAAGAAACTGCGGAAGACAACATAAAGGAGGAAAATTAGATGCTGATGAAGAGCGATATTTTTATGGATAAAGTGGACGAGCTGAGCGAACGTGTATATAACGCACAGATGAAAGACATTGAGGAGGTTCGTCAATATATCAAGGACATGACTGCCCTCATTTACGATTATAAAATGACCGGAATGATCTATGATTTTTATGCTGACGACGTGGAGATCTTCAAGCAGGACTGCAGAAAATTCAGCTCGCCGGATGAGTTTTTCAAAGACGTCATCACTTTTGAAGCTGCATTCCCGGATCTGATAGCCGATATTGAAAATGTCATCGTTAACAAAGCCAGCGACGATTTCTACAAGGTATTCCGTCGCCTGCGCTACCGTGGTACCAACACAGGGCTCAGCAAATACGGTCCTGCTACAGGCAAAAGCTTAGGTGACAAATGCCTGAATCTGACTTTGATGTATCTGAAAAAGATCAACGGGAAATGGAAAATTACCATGGCTGTGGATTCTGACAGCGAAGACTGTATTCGCGAAGTACAAACAATATAAGCGGTCAAATAATGGATAACTTTGTCCAGTGAAGCCCCGCATCTGACGAGATTCGCTGGACAAGAGAAATCCGATTAGAAAGGCAGGTTGGTTATGGGTGAAAGAAATCAATTGAATTATAATCGCTCAGTACAAATAGTTCTGTTTTTTATCTTAGGTGTCTTATTTTTTATAAGTATTGCGGCATTCGATCCGTTCATAACCCCTTATGCCACGCAGTTGAATATTCCGGTTGCGCAAATAGGGATGATACTATCGGTAGCCGGGTTTTCTTCGCTGATTGTAAGATTTCCAATTGGAATCGTAGCCAAAATGTTTAACAAGAAAAAGGTACTGATCCAAGCGGGATTATTGATCACCTTCGCAGCCTGGCTTATAGCCTTCTTCTTTCCGTCAAGCCAAAGTCTTTTGGTAGGAAAAACGGTGGATGGATTGACCGGAGCCACCTGGGTCATGTACACGGTATTATTTTCTACGTACTTTAAAAATGAAGAAATTCCAAAGGCAATCGGTACGATTCAGCTCGCGTCAACATTAGGGCCCTTTATCGGGATGAATATCGGAGGATTCGTATCGAAAGTCTGGGGATATGAATACTCGTTTATTGTTGCGGTAATTGCTTCGGGACTGGGCCTGATCATTTCCTTCTTTATCGTTGAGCCGCATACAACGCCGGCAACCACAGCGAAAGAAGCATTTTCACTTGGTAAAGAACAATTACTCGACAAGGATGTATGGATTTTGGGCTTGTTTGCTTCCGTTGCCATGATGACGACCTATGCAGGCAGAGATCTTCTCACGCCGATCGTAGCCGGCAAACTTGGCGGCGACGCGATTGCAATCACCATACTGCCAAATTTATTTATGATTTTTAACAGCATCGCTGCTGTACTGTCGGGAACATTTTTCCCGAAGAAGCTTGGTTTGATCAGGACGGTTGCAATTGGCGCGCTGGGACAAGGTCTCGTGGCAATTGCGATGCCTTATTCATCGAGCTTGATGATGCTTTATGTATTGCAATCCTTTGGCGGATTTTTCTTTAGTATGAATATCACTGTTCTGCTTTCACTGATTCTGATTGGTGTACCTGCAGAAGTTCAAACCTCAAGAATGGGGCTATATCAAAGTATTTATTCTGTCGGCCTTATGATTGGGCCGATGATTTCAGGGTTTATTTTAGAAAATACAAACCTGAAAATATCTTATTCAATCATTGGATGTGCCGTTATCATCATGGCGCTGCTTTCCAAGCGGTTGCTCCCCGAGCATCTGCTCACCGGAAGGACCGACTGAAGCGAAAGCGATAGCATAGATTTGAAGGAGGAAGAAATGGAGAAATATGACACTCGTAAATCGAAAGAACTATTTAATGAAACAAAAAAATATTTGGTAGATGGAGCAAGCAGCTCATTTCATAAGGCCGCCGTTGAAGAGTATCCGATCTGCATGGAGTACGGAAAGGGATCAAAACTATATGACGTTGACGGGAACGAATATATCGATTACGTCGGCGGCTTTGGCCCAATGATCTTGGGATATTCTCCGGAGCCGATCAACGAGGCGGTTCAAAAGCAAATCGAGAAAGGGAGTCACTTTTCCACTCCGACGGAAGACCTTTGCCGTTTATCAAAAAAGCTCACCGAAATTATCCCCTGTGCCGAGATGGTCAGTTTTCAAAGCTCGGGAACGGAAGCCAATATGCATGCTTTTCGCGTGGCCAGAGCCTTTACGGGGAAAGATAAAATCGTAAAGTTTGAAGGACAATATCATGGATGGTCCGATGAACAAAAAATTACCATTGGTGCGTCTTCTGTGGGCGATCTGGGACCTAAATCACGACCTTGGAAATTGCTCGGGTCGGCCGGTCAGAGAGAGAACGCAGGGGACGACCTGATCATAATGCCATGGAACGATCTGGATATCCTTGAAAAGCTCTTCAAAATGCGCGCCCATGAGATCGCAGCCGTCATCACGGAACCGTACATGTGCGATGAAGGCCCCATTATGTCAAAGGACGGATATTTAAAGGGCTTGAAGGAATTAACCGAAAAGTATGGTATCCTGCTGATTTTCGATGAAGTAATTACCGGTTTCCGTATGGCATTGGGCGGCGCCCAGGAGTTCTATCAGGTGACGCCGGATATGGCGGTATTTGGCAAGGCGATCGCCGCGGGGTACTCCTTGTCCATGATTTGCGGAAGACGTGAAATCATGGCTTGCGGCGTTCATCCTTCCGGAACCTTCAACGCTACTCCGGTCGCAGTTGCCGCCTCTCTTGCCACGATCGAAGAGCTTTCCAAACCAGGTGTATATGAAAACTTTAATAAGCTGGGCACGAAATTGGCAGATGGCGTTAAGAAAATAGGAGAAAAATATAAGATCCCAACCTTCGCTGCAGCAAATGGATCCATATGCCAGATCCAAATCGGCATGGATCGTCCCGCTGAGGATTTCAGAGATCTCCTGGCGCATGTTGATAAAGCAAAATACAATCAATTTTTCCTGAAATGCACACAATATGGTGTAAGAGTTACTTCCGCCCGCGGCCGTTTATATCTTTCAACGGCACACACGGAAGAAGACATAGACAAAACACTGGAAGTGTTTGACAAGATTTTCTCTGAGTATTAAACAAGTTAAGCCTCTGTTTAATATAATTCCAGCCAAAAGATGCCTGGCGGTTCATTTCCGCCAGGCATCTTTTCATAGTAAGGTTAGCATATTGTCAATTTTTCGAATTGCTTTTTTAACGTCGCCGGAGTCCAAACAAACGGTAGAAGCGGGATGCTGTTGATTTATGAGACATTCGGATGAACAACCGTTGATAATGAGCAGAAGATCATATTCGTCCGATTCGTTATAAAACTCAAAATGGATGGATGTTTCGTAGTACTGTTTCAGCTGCCGGTATAATAACTCCCGATTGTAAACCGGGTTGCAGCCGCCGCAAAACAGGACGCCGATCTTCTTAGAGACATAACTTTGATTATTCATTTCCTTCGTTGTCATCATCCTTGCAATATTCTTTATACTTTCTGAAAAAAGTAGGCTGACTCATGCTCAGCATCTTCGCTGCCTTGTGCGTATTGTGGGCTTTGCTCATTGCCCGGCGCACCAGTGTTTCCTCGACGATCTGGATCGCGTCCTGCATCGGCAGGATCCCTTTAATAATGATATTGCCGTCTCCACTGCCGCTGCTGACATTTTGCTGGGCGACCGTTGTAAACGAATCTAGGATTTCCGAGTCGGACATCACAAATTGCTTCTCGATAAAGTTGGCCAATTCTCTAACATTTCCCGGCCAATCATTTTTCTTGAGATTTTCAATGAAGGACTGGGTGATGATTTTCTTTTCGCCATACTTTTTATTTAATTCATTGATAAAGTATTCGGCAAATGCGGAGATATCTTCCATGCGCTCCCGAAGAGGAGGAACGTAGATCGATATGACATTCAGCCGATAAAACAGATCGCTCCGGAACGTTCCCTGGTCGATCATGGTCTCCAGGTTTTTATTCGTAGCGGCAATAATTCTTACATCGACTTTTCGGCTCTTCGTGTCGCCTACTCTTGTTACCTCGCCGTCCTGCAGCACACGAAGCAGCGACGCCTGCAGATCCATAGGCATTTCACCAATTTCATCTAAAAACAGAGTGCCCTCGTCAGCCAGTTCGAACAATCCCATTTTCCCTTTGGGATTTGCTCCGGTAAACGCTCCGCCGACATATCCGAACAGCTCTGACTCTAGAAGATTGGCAGGAATTGCACCGCAGTTGATTTTTACGTAGTTCTCGCTGGCCCGGTTGCTGTTTGTATGGATATACTTTGACACGACTTCTTTTCCTGTGCCTGTTTCTCCGAGAACCAATACAGTCGTGTTTTTTGGAGCCACTTTTTTTGCAAGATGCAAAACCTGCTTCATTCCTTTGCTCTTGCAGACAATATTATCTCCGGCGTCTTCAAATACTGTTTTTTTATAGAAATCCGCCATCTCTTTTGTGATGTGCAGTTGCTTTTCCAAATCGATCAACTCGGTAATATCACGCACATTCGTAATGACTTTCATAACTTGTCCATTTTCATCCAATATCGGATTACCGGTTATGATCAACATCTTTTGGTTGACGATCTGATTTAAGGTGATGGATTTTTTCTCATTCACTACTTTCTCTGTTAAAGAAATCGACAGCAATCCTTCGTTCGTCAGGTCCTTAACGTACCGGCCAAGCAATTGGTTCCGGTCGATCCCTGTGATCCTTTCGTAGGATCGATTGACCATAAGAGTCAGACCGTCCCGATCCGTGATATAAATTCCGTCGTAGGAATTCTCTATGATGCTTTCCAGATACAGCTCGTTCTCTTTTACGCTTGCCAATTCCTGATTGGCTAATTCATCGTTCGTGATGTCCTGGAAAACACTGATACCACCAAGAATTTTTCCGCCCATTTCCAGTGGCGTACGGTTGGCCAAAATATATCTGCCGTTCACCTGGCATTTAAAGCCCAATCTGGGCTCGCCGAACAGAAAATGGTTTAACGGAGAAGTCGGGAACGCATCGGCCACGGACATTCCAATAACGTTTTCGCTTTTTACGTCGTATACCTCCAATGCCTTTTGGTTCATCAGAATGAGATGACGCTCCTGGTCTAACGCGATTACTCCGTTATGGGTGGAATCCAACAATAGGTTGATCACTGCGGCAACGTCTGAAATTACCGTATCGTAATAGTCCGTGCTGAGGCGTAAATCGACAATGCCGACATACTGCCCATTATCGTATATAAGCATGTATCGTGTGCTGATATCCTGTGAAGTCTGTAGGTTCAAGCCATTTCGATTCACGATACAGAAATCTTTGTTAAGAAAATCAATCGGCTTTGCATGGAATAGCTCTGGCAATTTCTCAAAGAGAGATTCGATCACGATAATACCCTGCGGAGTATCGTTTTCTATTACCAGTAAAAATTTAGCGTCTTTTTGCACTGCTGTCTGAACACTCTTAACTAAGTCATCCTGATAAGAAATTTCGTGAATATTTAAAATCAAAGGCTTGATTTGGCTTTTTAAAAAATTGGTACTAATCAATTGATTTGCCTCCTTTGAGCGCAATTTCGTGGCGGGTTTTGACTCTATTAATGGGGTTATTATACACGTTGCCACCTCTTCTGGCAACTAAAAACGGATGTTAAAAATGCGGATGACATTACATGGCATAATATTTGCACATTTTAAAGATTACTTGATAGGATTGAACAGACACCCCGAAAGGGATAGAAAGGAAAGATTAAGAAATGCAAAAAGACAACAGGCCATTAGCTGGAATAAAGGTATTGGACTTCTCAAGAGTGTATGCAGGACCGTATTGCACCATGATGCTGGCGGATCTCGGCGCTGAGGTGATCAAAGTTGAGAGAGAAGGCAGCGGTGATGACACCAGGGCCTTTATGCCGATGAAAGATGGTGAGAGCGGATATTATTTATATTTGAACCGTAATAAAAAAAGCCTGGCGCTAAACCTAAAAGATCCAAAGCATGTGAATATTATCAGGAAGCTTGCCAAATGGGCGGATGTAGTGGTTGAGAATTTTTCGCCCGGAGTTGTTGATCGTCTGGGAATTGGTTATAAGGACCTGGTACAGGAGAACCCCAAAATAATTTACGGATCGATTTCAGGTTTCGGTCAAACGGGGCCATATTCAAAAAAACCCGCCTACGATGTAATTTGCCAGGCGATGGGAGGATTTATGGATCTGACAGGAGAACCGGGTTCGAAACCATTCAAACTTGGACCGTCTATTGTAGACGCTTCCGCCGGCATCCATATGGCTTACGCAATTCTGGCGGCGATATACTACAGAGAGAAAACAGGGGAAGGACAATTTATTGACGTTGGCATGATGGATACCGCTTTCTCCACGCTGGAAAACTTTGTCGTGACCAAGACGTTGACAGGGAAAGCGCCAACCAGAAACGGCAACGCGAATCTTGGTTCTGCCCCGTTCAATTCGTATAAGACAAAGGATGGCTATGTATGCATTGCGGTAGCAAATAACTCGTTGTTTGAGAAGCTGGCGAGCTTGATGGGAATGCCGGAACTTCTGGAGGATCACCGCTATAAGACAAACTTTGAACGCAAGATAAACGAAAAGACACTGAATAAAACAGTTGAATCATGGACTCAAAAATATACGACTACGGAAATTTGTGATATATTGGATGAGAAAAGCGTGCCTGTCGGGCCGATTTTAGGAATCGATCAACTGGTTGAAGATCCGCATATCCGTTTCCGTGATATGCTGGTCGAGATAGAGCATCCGGTTGTTGGAAAAGTGGAATATCCCGGGAATCCTTTAAAGTTTTCAAAAACTCCGGCTGACATATTTCATAAAGCTCCTGCCCTCGGAGAGCATAATGAAGAGATTTTGAAAGACATTCTCGGTTTAAGCGATACGGATATATAAAACCGTATTGAACAATTCATTTTTAAATCGGTCAATTTAAATTTGGATCGATTATCGCCTTGATAAGATTTGGAGGACTATTATGGATATATTTTTATTGCAGGAAAAAACAGCGATCGTTGTGGGCGGAAGTAAAGGCTTAGGCAAAGGAATGGCGACTGGTCTTGCTATGGCCGGTGCGAAGGTCGTTCTTTGCAGCAGAACGCAAGCCGATCTGGACGCCGCTGCGAAGGAAATAACTGAAAAAACAGGTAACCCAAACGTGACAGGGATCGCGGAGGATATCACCTCGATAGACGGCATTAATTCGCTGGTGGCCAGGACGGTTGAAATTTATGGACAAATCGATGTTTTGATCAACGCTGCGGGAATCAATATCAGAAAACCGGCGCTTGAATTTACGGAAGAAGACTGGGACCGGGTGCAGAATACGCAGCTAAAATACGTCTTTTTCCTGAGCCAGGCGGTTGCGCGTCATATGAAAGAAAAAGGGATCAAGGGAAAAATCATTAATATCGCTTCCCTTACGAGCCAGCTTGGACTGAAAAACATGATTTCCTATTGCTGCGCCAAGGGTGCCATTGTGCAAATGACAAAGGCAATGGCCAATGAACTGGCAAAGGACGGTATCAATGTGAACGCGATCGGGCCGGGATATTATGAAACGGAAATGACAAAGCCCCTTTTTGAAAACCCTGAATACCGGCAGAGTCTTCTCAGCAGAATTCCAAAGGATCGGTTTGGAGTTGCGGATGATTTAATGGGTGCCGCGGTCTTCCTCGCCTCGTCGGCATCAGACTATATTACAGGTCAGGTCATCTATGTAGATGGCGGATGGCTCGCCTCTTAAGCCTTTTGGCACAGAACTTGCTAAATTAATAAGTATGAGCAATCAGACCGCTCATACTTATTAGTTTTTTTGTGACATTCGTAGAAAGAGGTGCTTCAAAAATGATGAATGGAAAGCAATACAAAGAAAGTTTAAAGAATGTGAAGATTCAATTGTATTATCAAGGTGAAAAAATTGAAGACGTTGTCAATCACCCTATGATAAGACCGCATGTGAATTCCGCTGCATTGACCTATGATTTAGCCTTTGATCCGCTTTATAAGGATCTGATGACAGCGAAATCTCACCTGACCGGCAAAACAATCAATAGATTCACTCATATACACCAAAGCAAGGACGATCTTGTTAATAAAGTAAAGATGATGCGTATGATCGCACAGAAAACCGGCACATGTTTCCAGAGGTGCGTTGGGTTTGATGCGATGGGAGCAACATTCATTACCACTTTCAATATCGACAAGGAAAAAGGAACCGAGTACCACAAGAGATTTTTAAAGTGGCTCGAGTACATACAAGAAAATGATTTTATGGTGGCTGGCGCCATGACCGACGTTAAGGGAGACAGAAGCTTAAAGCCTTCCCATCAGAAGGATCCTGATTTATTTACCCGTGTTGTTGAAAAACGCGAAGATGGAATCGTCATCAGAGGTGCGAAGGCGCATATGACCGGCATGGCAAATTCCCACGAAATGCTGATATTGCCAACGACAAATCTCCTTGAAGGCGACGAAGACTACGCGGTAGCTTGTGCGATACCGGTTGACGCCCCAGGAATCAAGCATATCTTTGGCCGCCAGACAAATGATCAGAGAAGACTGCAGGGAGATATCGACACGGGAAACTCCGATTATGCAATCGTAGGCGGCGAGACTCTTACCGTTTTAGACAATGTATTCGTGCCTTGGGACAGAGTATTCATGTGCGGAGAAGTGGAATTCGCGCAGGACTATGTAACTCGGTTTGCAGCATACCACAGACAGAACTACGGCGGATGCAAGGTTGGAAATTCCGATGTACTGATTGGCGCCACTGCTTTGATCGCAGATATGAACGGTACCTCTAAGGTCAGCCATGTAAAAGATAAGCTGATTGAAATGACTCATTTGGCTGAAACGATGTATTGCTGCTCCTTGGCTTGTTCCTATGAAGGAACCAAAACAGAGGCGGGCAGCTACTATGTCAACACGCTTCTGGCCAATGAAGTTAAATTAAACTGCACTCGAAATGTGTATGAAATCGCAAGGCTCGCTCATGATATCGCCGGCGGTTTTATCGCAACATTGCCTCACGAGAAAGATCTTGCAAATCCTGAAACAGGCGATCTGATCAGAAAGTTCTTTACTGCAAATGCGAACTACAGCGGCGAGGACAGAATCAGACTGGCAAGACTGATCGAAAATATGTCTGGCGGAACTGCACTTGCAGAATCCATGCACGGCGCAGGTTCACCGCAGGCTATGAAGATCATGATTTACAGAGAATCAAATATCGATCAGAAAAAACAGCTTGCTGCAAAGCTTGCAAAACTGAGCATCGCAGAAAAGGAAGGTTCAAATAAATGAATGAGGTCGTAATTATTGACGGAGTGAGAACTGCAACAGGCAAGTTCAATGGAGCATTAAGTGCAATCTCCGCGCCCGTTCATGGCGCGGAATGCGTCAAGGCTATTGTAGAACGGAATGGCCTCGATAAAAATGTGATTGACGAGGTGATCATCGGGACTCACTTTCAGGCAGGCATCAAAGCGAACTCGGCAAGACAATGCGCTATCTACGCCGGTCTGCCCGATACAATACCCGCATTCACTCCGAATAAAAACTGTGCTACTGCGTTGAAGGCGATGCAGCTGGCCGCCCAGTCGATCCAGGTGGGCGACAATGAGGTCGTTATTGCCGGCGGCTGTGAAACAATGAGCGATATCCCTTATCTTTTGAAGAAAGCCCGTTTCGGATATCGAATGGGACCGGGAGAGTTATTGGACAGCATGCTTTACGATGGACTGGTTGATCCTTTCATGAATTACCACATGGGGATCACAGCCGAAAATGTTGCCGAGAAGTGCGGCATTACGCGTGAAATGCAGGATGAGTTTGCTGTTCGCAGTCATCAAAAAGCAGCGAAAGCATGGGCCGAAGGAAAATATGATCAGGATATCGTGCCCATTACGATAAAAGGCAAGAAGGGCGATGTAATCTTTAAGACGGATGAAACCTTCCTTGAAGACGCCAAACTTGAAAATTTCACAAAATTAAAGCCGATTTTCAAAGAAGGGGGCACGGTAACCGTTGGTAATGCCTCGCCTGTAAACGATGGTTCTGCAGTGGTTCTTATGATGTCTGCAAACAAAGCGAAGGAACTTGGCTTAAAGCCGATCGCACGCTATGTAGCTTCTGTTTCGACAGCGCTTCACCCATCGATCATGGGATATGCACCGGTATCGGCAATTGAAAAACTGGAAAAGAAAACCGGCATTTCAAGAGACAAAATTGGTCTTTTCGAGCTGAACGAAGCATTTGCAGCTCAGGCAGCCGCTTGTGTCCAGGATCTGAAACTGGATCCTGAAAAGGTAAATGTAAACGGCGGAGCCGTTGCTCTAGGGCATGCCGTAGGTTGCACCGGAGCAAGAATCAGCATCACTCTGATGAGGGAAATGCAGCGCAGAAATGTGCAATTTGGCGTAAGTTCCCTTTGCATCGGCGGCGGACAGGCAATGGCCATGCTGTTCGAACTGGTAAAATGATCTAGGCCAAAAGGAGAAAGAAATGGAAGTTAAAAAGATCTTTGTTGTGGGAACAGGCGCCATGGGCTCCGGGATCGCGCAGACAGCTGCCGTCCAGGGTTTTTCGGTAGCTATGCAGGATATCGACGAAGGACGCACAAAGGCCGCCTACGATAAAATTAAAATAAATCTTGAGAAGCTGGTATTAAAGAACAAATTAACTAAGGCGGAGATGGAATCTGCGCTTGGACGCCTTACTGCTACAACGGATTTGAATAATGCGAAGGATGCGGATTTTGTGATCGAAGCAGCTACGGAAAATAAAGAAATTAAATTTGGCATCTTTAGATCGCTGGATGAAATCTGTAAACCAAGCGCCATCCTTGCATCGAATACATCTTCCGTTCCAATTACGGAAATAGGCGCAGCTACAAAAAGACCGGATAAGGTGATCGGGACGCATTTTTTCAACCCGGTTCCGGTCATGAAGCTGCTGGAAATCGTTGTGGGTCACGTAACGTCGGATGAAACCTATGAAACTGCGATGAAGCTGGGAGAAAGCCTTGGTAAGGTCACGATCAAGTCCATCGACAAAGGCGGTTTTATCGTAAATAGACTGATCGATCCGTTCATTAATGAAGCTGTATATTTGCTGGAAGAGAATGTAGGCTCTGCCGCGGATATTGACAATGGGTGCAAGTATGGTCTGAATCATCCCATGGGACCGCTCGAACTGGGAGATCTCATTGGATGGGATGTCATGCTGGCCGTAATGGAAGTGCTGTATTTTGAGTATGGTGATCCAAAGTATCGTCCGGCTCCATTAATGCGTAAAATGGTACGCGCCGGGCATTTGGGAAGAAAAACCGGAAAAGGAATCTACGAGTATTAACTTTGTCAGGTGAATCAGGTAAATGACAGAAGATTGTCTAAGCAGGTGATGATGGTAACACAGCTGACTTAAAAACCAAATTCTGTCCGTACCCCAAACTTGGCCAAAGAACCTTGCCGCCAGTATGATTATTGATCATTTGGCGCAAGGTTCTTTAATTAAAGCATCAAAAGTCAGGCTTAAAAGAATCCTGATTTTGGAGGTAAATATGACGAAACTATTCGATCACGGATCGATTGGAAATCTAAAGTTAAAGAATCGCATCATCATGACCGCGATCCACACCGGATATGAGCCCGAAAGAGAAGCGGCATTTCTTGCTGCACGGGCAAAAGGCGGCGCTGCGGCATGTACTGCTGTAATGGGTGTTTCTCCGGAAGGCACCTACAACAATATGCTATGCATTTCACAAGAAACAAAGCATGATATTGAAAAGCTTGCTTCCACGGTGCACAGCAATGGGGGGAAATTGATCGTTCAGTTGTTTCATTGCGGCAGAAACGCCTCGGAAAAAACGATCCAGGCTGAATCCGGAACCCCGGTCGCACCGTCCTCGGTGCCTTCTCCGATCTATAAAACCAGACCGTTTGTCATGGATGAGAAGATGATTTCTCAGGTGATCATAGCCTTTGGGCAGGCGGCTGTTATTTGCAGAGAAGCAGGTGTTGACGCAATCGAAATAAGCTGCAGCGCGGGTTACCTGCTTTCACAATTTCTATCGCCTATCACGAATCTCCGGCACGACACTTATGGCGGCTCTTTTGAAAATCGCATTCGCTTTCCATCGATGGTGATCGCAAATGTTCGTAAAAAAGTGGGTTCCGGCTATCCTATCATTTTGCGTGTCTCTTCGTCCGATATGCTTGGCGGATATGCTGTGGAAGACACGGTAAATTTCCTTAAGAGGATTGAAAAGTTTCTAGACGCCGTTAATGTGACGGGAGGGTGGCATGAGTCCAGAATACCCCAAATCTCTATGCATCTGCCGCCGGGAGGCTTCGCAGACTATGCGCGGCAAATAAAAAGACAAATACATCTGCCGATAATAGCGTGCAACCGAATCAATACAGGAGAAGAGGCCAGAAGGATCGTTGAAAAAGGTTATGGTGATTTCGCGGGATGTGCGCGGGCGTTTTTATGCGATCCGGATTATGTTAAAAAGATCAAATACCGTCAGTCGCACCGGGTATGCATCGCCTGCAACAAAGGCTGTATTGAACCGGTATTAAAAATGAGGCAGGCCTCTTGCGTTTTGAATCCGTACGCCGGCCGTGAGGGTGAGCTGTCTGATCAGGCGGAAATCAGCGCAGAAGATAAAAAAAAGATCCTTGTGATCGGCGGCGGCCCTGCGGGTATGCAGGCTGCCATTACCAACGCAAGGAGGGGACATGAAGTAAGGCTTTGTGAGAAAGACTCTTCTTTGGGTGGTCTTCTGCGCCATGCAGCCAAAGCGCCGCATAAAAGTGCGATCCGAAAAAATATAGCGTCTATGGCTTATGAATTGGAAAGAGCGGGCGTTGATATACAGCTTGACACAACCGTAGATAAAAACTATATTCTTTCCTTTCAACCCGAATATGTAATTTTAGCAAGCGGCAGCGTACCTTTCCAACCCAGGATAGAGGGCATTAACTCCCCGCATGTGATCTTTGCGGAGGACGTAATGAATTTACCTGCACTAAAAATCGTGCAGTTGTTACAAGGCAAAATAGTGATCCTCGGTGGAGGCGCGGTTGGCCTGGAAACCGCTTTGTTCCTTGCAAATCAGAGCATTCATGATACTGAATCAGAACATTTTGCAAAATGCTTTTTCGATACAGAAAGTCTTATTCAGCATCCGTCTCTCAAGATTACGGTCATCGAGATGGGTGACAAGATCGGAAGCGATCTGGGATCAAGCAGATGGGCAACGCTGAAGGAATTAAGCTACTATGGCATAAAAGTATTGACGAATTCGAAGATTTCGGCCATATCCTCATCTTCCGTTTTACTGCAGTATGGCAGCGCTTATCCGGCAAATACTGTGGTGGTTGCAACAGGTTATCGTCCCGAAAACACACTGGAAGAAATACTGAAGGAAAGTCGGATCCCATACTCTGTCATAGGAGACGCAAGAGAGGTCGGAACGATCGGTTCGGCGATCATGCAGGCGTCAATTTAATCCTGGATCGGCCGATTCATATTTGGATCAATGCGGTTTTGATTTGCAAATAGGAGTACGACCTTTCTCTGAATTATCCTATTTTTCCGGCTGGTTTTGGTTTGGCATACATATTGCAAAATAAATAACCATCATTCTCTTTGAAAGGGGAGGCAAAATATGATGACATATGAAAATATAATTTTTGAAGTCAAGTCAGGTATCGGATATATAACAATAAACCGTCCGGACTCATTAAACGCGTTAAACAGTGAAGTATTTGATGAGCTGGAGATTGTATTGCAGGAAGTACGCACCAATAGCTCCATACAAGCCGTTATTATCACAGGCGCAGGCAAAGCGTTCGTAGCAGGCGCGGACATCAGCCTGATGAGCGACTTAAGCCCAATGGAAGGGCGTACCTGGACAATGCGGGGGCAAAATGTTTTCTGTGAGCTTGAAGCAATAGAAAAGCCTGTTATCGCAGCTGTCAACGGATACGCTCTGGGTGGCGGATGTGAACTTGCAATGGCATGCGACATCATTTTCGCATCGGATAAAGCAAAATTTGGACAGCCGGAGGTCAACCTTGGAATCATTCCTGGGTACGGAGGCACACAAAGACTTCCGCGGATCGTCGGTGAAAAGAATGCCAAGTATCTGATTTACAGCGGAGAGATAATCGATGCGGATGAAGCTTTTAGAATGGGACTTGTTCAAAAGGTCTTTCCCGCAGAAACGCTGTTGGAGGAGGCGGAGAAATTCGCGAACAAAATAATGACGAAGGCGCCTATTGGAATAAAAATGGCTAAAGTTGCGATTCGCAACGGTATGAACGTGGATCTGAGAACGGGCATTGCTATTGAAGCAGAAGCCTACGCGGGCGCATTTACTTCCGAGGACCGCGTGGAAGGAATGAAGGCGTTCCTGGAAAAGCGCAAGCCTTCTTTTAAAAATAAATAATCAATCGAGCTTCCATGATCATGGGGCGAAAATCGAATCACGTAAGGAAGGAATTTATGCAGCAAGTTACGATTTTAACGGCTGAGGAAGCTGCCAGACAGATTCCTGACGGTGCAACCGTTGCCTCCGGCGGCTTTGTGGGGAGCGCCATACCGGAATCCCTGATTTCCGCCTTGGAGGACCGTTTTTTAAAGACGGGATCACCCAAGGCGCTGACCTATTTTTATGTCAGTTCACAAGGAAATCGAGATGGCCGGGGGGCGGATCATATCGCTCACAAGGGGATGACGAAGCGGGTTATTGCCGGACATTATAATACGGCGCCTGCGCTTGGAAAATGCATTCTGAAAAATGAAATGGAAGGGTACAACCTTCCGCAAGGGACGCTGTCGCAACTTTGCAGGGATATTGCAGCCGGCAAACCGGGAACGATTACCCATGTCGGTTTGAATACCTTTGTGGATCCGAGAAAAAGCGGCGGCAAACTAAACAGCATTACAAAGGATGATCTTGTGGAGCTTATAACGATAAGCGGACAGGAGAAACTGCTGTACAAGTCGTTCCCCATTGATATCGCATTGATCAGAGGATCCTATGCAGATGAAGCCGGTAATGTGTCAATGGAAAGAGAGGTGGGGACCCATGAAGTCACTGCCCTGGCGCAAGCGGCCAAGAACAGCGGCGGCAAGGTCTTTGTGCAAGTAGAAAAAATCGTAAAAGCGGGCACGCTGGATCCCAAGCTGGTAAAAGTACCTCGAATCTATGTCGACGCGGTCATCCTTTCAAAACCGGAAGAGCATCAACAGTGTTTTGGGTTTGAATATGATCCTGCGTTAACGGGAGAACTTAAAATTCCTGCAAACAAAATAGCCGAAATACCTTTAACGGTAAAGAAGATCATAGGCAGACGCGCCGCTATGGAACTGAAGAAGAATACCGTGGTGAACCTCGGAATCGGAGTTCCTGAGTATATTTCAGCAGTTGCAAATGAAGAGGGCATTGGCGATTATATGACCTTGACTGTTGAAGCGGGACCGATCGGAGGAATTCCGGTTGGCGGCAGTCGGTTTGGCGCAGCGATTAATCCGGAGTGTATCCTGTCACAGAATGAACAATTTGATTTCTATGATGGAGGCGGAATCGATTTCGCGTTCCTGGGATTAGCGCAGACGGATAAGGATGGAAATATAAACGTCAGCAAGTTCGGGCCGAGACTTGCGGGCTGCGGGGGATTCATAAACATAACGCAAAATGCAAAAAGAGTGTACTTTTGCGGAACTTTTACGGCAAGTGGCTTGAATGCGACCGTGGAAGACGGGAAAATCAGGATCCTTGAAGAGGGCAAAGAGAAAAAATTTGTCAAGGAAGTGGAACAGATTACCTTTAGCGGGGAATATGCCGCAAAAAACAATCAACCGGTAATGTACATTACGGAGCGCGCAGTTTTTGAATTGAGAAAAGATGGCGTATATCTCACAGAAATCGCTCCGGGAATCGATTTACAGAAAGATATATTCGATCTCATGGATTTCGTTCCTAAAATGGAAAAAACGCCAAAGCTGATGGATGAAAGAATTTTCAGGAGTGACCGGATGGGCCTGAAAAAATAGTGATATAACGATTTGGAGGGACTTCATGGCCAATTTATTTTCGATACCGCAATACATAATTACCGGTGAGAATGCCGTGCAAAAAAGCATGGATCATATTAAGACCTTTGGAAAGAAAGCTTTCATTGTAACGGACAGTGCCATGGTAAAGTTCGGGAATGTTCAGAAGTTAACGGATGAACTGGACAAGGATGGCATACAATATTTCATCTACGCTGAGATAAACAGTGAGCCGACCCATACCATGATCGACAGAGGCGTTGAAATCTATAAAGAAGAGCAGTGCGATTTCTTGATCGGTATCGGAGGAGGCAGCCCGCTTGACTCAATGAAAGCCATTGGCGCGGTCTATGCAAACGGCGGAAAAATCAGTGACTATATTGGTAAACGCATTGAAAAGGAGCTTCCGCCGACCTGCGCAATACCAACCACCGCAGGCACAGGCTCAGAGGCCACGAAGGTATCTATTATCACCAATACAGACACCGGAGTGAAAATGCTGTTAAGTGATCCTAAGCTCATGGCAAATTTGGCTGTCGTGGATCCTGTTTTTACTCTGACCGTTCCCCCGGAAATCACCGTGGCGACAGGGATCGATGCGTTGACCCATGCAATTGAGGCATATACATCGGTAAAAGCATTTTCAATGAGCAACATCTATGCGGTTTCTGCGGTAAAAAAAATATACGATCATATTTACGATGTTGCTATAAGCGGGAATAATGTCCAGGCCCGCAGCGAAATGGCTACGGCGGCATTGGAAGCCGGAATCGCTTTCAGTAATGCTTCCGTTACGATAGTCCATGGCATGAGTAGACCGATTGGGGCATTATTTCATGTACCGCATGGACAATCGAACGCTATGCTGCTCAACGTATGTCTTAGATTTCTGAGAAGTGGAGCAATTGAGCAATTGAACCAGCTTGCCCATGCAATCGGTGTTGCTCGTGCAGAAATGACGCCTGAGGAGGGCGCGGATGCATTTGTAAATGCGATCATAATTTTGCTCCGTGTGTTAAATGTAAAAACGCTGCAAGACTTCAATATCAGGAAAGAAGAATATTTCAGATTGATCCCGAAGATGGCCACCGACGCCCTGGCGAGCGGTAGCCCGGCCAACACAAGAAGAACTCCCTCCAGAGAAGATATCGTCAGATTATATGAAGAACTCTGGGAAGAAAATGAAACAATTAATTAATGTAGGAGGAAAATGAACAATGGATTTTAAACTATCAAAGACACATTTACTTCAGCAGGAATTATTCCGCAGATTCGCGGAAAATGAAGTAAAGCCAATTGCGGAAGAGATGGACGAAACGGAAGTATTCAACTTGGATCTTGTAAAGAAGCTCCAAAGATATGGACTGATGGGAATTCCTTACTCAAGAAATTACGGCGGAGTAGGCGGGGACTATCTGGGCTATGCTCTTTGCATGGAAGAAGTTTCAAAGGTTGACGCCAGCACAGGAATCACCATTTCCGTACACACTTCCCTTGCATGCTCTTGTATCGACGGCTTTGGCACAGAAGAACAGAAACAGAAATTCCTAAGACCATTGGTAGACGGAACAAAAGTAGGCTGTTTCGGACTGACCGAGCCGAATGCGGGAACCGATGCGGCCGGACAGCAGACAAAAGCGGTACTTAACGGAGACCACTATATCATCAATGGAACAAAAATATTCACAACGAATTCCGGATTTGCAGATACATTCGTAGTCTTTGCAATGACAGATAAATCACAGGGAACAAAAGGCATCTCCGCATTCGTAATCGACAGAGATATGCCTGGTGTCAAGGTTGGACAACAAATCAAAAGAATGGGTATCAGAGCTGCTTCCAATTGCGAAGTAAGTTATGAAAACGTTAAAGTTCCGGTAGAAAACCGTCTTGGAAAAGAAGGCGCCGGATTTAAAATTGCAATGAAAGCCCTTGACGGCGGAAGAATCGGTATCGCTGCGCAGTCAGTTGGTATCGCACAGGGAGCATTAAACGAAGCAATCAAATATGTAAAAGAAAGAAAACAGTTCGGAAAGAGGATCTCATCCTTCCAGAACACACAGTTCAAAGTTGCAGAGCTGCAGACAAAGATCGACGCAGCCAGACTTATGACCTGGAGGGCGGCTATTACGAAGGACGAAGGTGGAAACTACGGTCCTGAAGCTGCCATGGCCAAGCTGTTTGCATCCGAAATGTGCAATGACGTCACCAGAGCCTGCGTGCAGCTCATGGGTGGATACGGCTATTGCAGAGAGTATCCGGTAGAACGCATGATGAGAGACGCGAAGATCACCGAAATCTATGAAGGTACTTCCGAAGCGATGAAGATGGTTATTGCCGGCTCGATGAAAATCAGCTAATCAGGAACTGCGAATTTGTACGACAAAAATCTATGAATCTTCGATTCATGATTTTTTAGCATAAATTCTGCCACGCGGTGCGAAAGCGCCGGGCAGAATGTTAAAAGGAGGAAAAAGATGAAAATCGTTGTATGTATAAAACAAGTACCAGACACCAATGAAGTAAAGCTTGATCCGGTAACTAATACTCTGATCAGAGAAGGTGTGCCGAGCATCATCAACCACGACGACAAATCCGGGATCGAAGCAGCCCTCGAGCTGAAGGAAAAGACGGGCGGAACTGTTACCGTAGTATGTATGGGACCGCCGCAGGCAGACGTCGCATTAAGAGAAGCCCTTGCCATGGGCTGTGACGAAGCGTTCCTGATCTCCGCAAGAGAATTTGGAGGCTCCGACACATGGGCAACCGCCGCGATCATCGCAGCCGCTCTGAACAAGATCGGATACGACCTGGTGATCACTGGACGTCAGGCCATCGACGGCGACACCGCACAGGTAGGACCGCAGATCGCAGAAAACCTGCATGTACCACAGATCTCCTATGCCGAAGAAATCAACGTAGAAGGCGATCAAATCATCGTAAAGAGACAGTTTGAAGACAGATACCACATCATCGAAGTAAAGACCCCTTGCCTTCTGACCGCACTTCAGGAACTTGCAGCGCCAAGATATATGCACGCAAGAGGCATTGTGGAAGCCTACGAAAAGGAAATCAAAGTATTAAGCTTTGACGATTTGAAAGATTCACTCAATCCGGAAACCATCGGACTGAAAGGATCCCCGACCAACGTATTCAAATCCTTCACAAAGCAGGCCAAGGGACAGGGAACGATGCACGCAGACCTCTCCGTTGACGAAGCGGTTAAAGTTATCATAGATAAGATGGAAGAAAGACATATCATCTAAGCTTGCTAAATTTGCCCACAGCGTTGTTGCGCTTCCTACGATCGGTGCTCACGTACGTGAAGTACGCTCCGCTCTCACTTAGCCGCGCGCCTAGCTGTGAACAAATTTTTCGGCGCTTATTAATTAAGAATAGAACCATAAGGAGGGAATCAGAATGAGTAAAGATATATACGTAGTAGTAGAGCAGAGAGACGGCAATATCGCCAAGGTCGGACTGGAACTGATCGGCGAAGCCACAAAGCTTGCTGCTGATTTAGGCCAGAAGGTCATTGGCGTCCTTCTCGGAGATAATATCAAGAACAAGGCACAGAGTTTGATCGAATACGGAGCAGACGCAGTCGTTTATGTTGAGGATCCGATCCTTGCGGAGTATGTCACCGAACCATATGCAAAGGCTCTGACCGCCGTCATCAAAGAATGCGATCCGGAAATCGTACTGTTTGGCGCAACATCCATCGGAAGAGATCTTGCACCGAGAGTAGCGTCCAGGATCCATACCGGACTGACTGCAGACTGCACAAAACTTGACATCGACGTATACAAAGAAAACGAAGAAGATCCCGGACAGAAACTGCTGTTCATGACCCGTCCCGCATTCGGCGGAAACATCATGGCAACCATCCTGTGCAAGAAATACAGACCACAGATGGCGACCGTAAGACCCGGAGTCATGAAAAGACTGGATAAAGACGCTTCAAGAAAAGGCGAAATCAAAGAAATCAAGGTTGATTTCGTACCAGCCGACATGAATGTTAAAATCAGAGAAGTCGTAAAAGAAACCCACAAGAAGTCCGATATCACCGAAGCCAAGGTTCTCGTATCCGGCGGACGCGGAATCGGATCCCCTGATTTCTTCGGAACGCTGAAAGAACTGGCAGAAGTCCTGGGCGGAGATATTTCCTCCTCCAGAGCAAACGTCGACGCCGGCTGGGCCGCAAAGGACAGACAGGTAGGACAGACCGGAAAGACCGTAAGACCTGACCTCTATCTCGCATGCGGTATCTCCGGCGCGATCCAGCACGTTGCAGGTATGGAAGGATCCGAATGCGTTATCGCTATCAACAAGAACGATACCGCTGCGATCTTCGACGTAGCCGACGTGGGAATCGTTGGAGACGTGAAAGTGATCATTCCGAAGCTCACAGAAGCATTAAAGAAATACAAGGCTGCCAACGAATAGAAATATCATTATTGCCAATTCTTAAAGTTAAGTCATACAACAACCAGATGGGCCAAACACATTATTGTGTAATGTGTTTGGCTTTTTCCGATTGCGAATAAAATAATGAGGCTGTAAGCATTTTGCCAGAGAATATTCTAGCGATAGCAAATTAATCAATTATTAGGTGCAGAAAACTCAAATTATGTAAAAAAACGTCGAATTATAGAAAAATAGTTTGACCAAGCATTAATAACATATTATGATAAATTATTATCAAGGATATAAGGATTAAGGTGAAATTAATAAAGCTATAGACATAAATGTAACATTACAAATTATTAATTAAAGACTTTTCAATTTTTTGATATTCCAAAGCAGTTTTTATTGAGATTAAATAGGGAAATTTAATAGGTATTAATTAAATATTACTAATAAGTCACGACTCTCGATAGAATAAAAAACGTTTTATGGTTATAAAAGAAATGAAAAGTCATCCTAATCGTAGGGTGATTTTATTTCTTAAATAAGATCATCTGATCCTCCATAAGACCCAAACAATTTCTAGGAGAGTTTATATGGAAATATATGTTGCCCGGCAGCCAATTTTTGATAAGGGTATGAATCTATACGGATATGAGCTCCTTTACAGGCAAAGCCAAAACAATTTTTATGAAGGCTCGAATGAAAACCAGTCGACTCTGACATTACTCGCGAATTCTTTAAGTATTGGCTTTAATGATCTGATCAAAGGGAAAAAAGGATTTATCAATTTTTCTCAAGATCTTCTGCTGCGCGAAATTCCGCTTATGTTGCCAAAGGAACAGGTGGTTGTTGAGATTCTCGAGGGCATAGAAGCAACCGATCAAGTCATCGAAGTCTGCAGGAAGCTCAAATCAATGGGATACACGCTGGCACTTGATGATTTTAATTTCAAACGTGATCAGGCGGACTACAAGAGATTCTTGGAAATCATTGATATTATTAAAATTGAGTCCACCAATACGGAGGTTGCGGAACAGATAAAAATCATACATCAATATAAAGATAAAATAACTTTTCTGGCTGAAAAGGTTGAAACCTGGGAGCAGTATTCACTTGCGACCAAGTTGGGATTTAGCCTCTTTCAAGGATATTTCTTCAGTAAGCCGCTGATGGTAAAATCAGATCAAATCGGCTTCCTCAATTATAATTCCATTCAGATTCTTCAGGAATTTCACAAACCAGAACCGAATTATCATAGAATTTCTGAGATTATTAAAAAGGATCTGGATCTTTCCTACATCATATTAAAAACTGCAAATGCGATCCATTATGGATCGAAACTTCCGATTAAATCAATTCGGCAGTCTGTTATTCGCATCGGGACCAAAGGAATGATACGACTAATCTCCCTGATGATGTTCCGTGATGAACGGAACATTGTAAACGAAGAACTTATTAAAACATCGTTGATCAGAGGCAAGCTGCTTTCAAGCATGGCTGTAGAAATGAATCAGGAGCTGCTTGAGTTTGATTATTTTATCACAGGGATATTTTCTTCGATCGATGTGATTTTAAAGAAAGATATGACGGATGTTATCGATAAGCTGCCATTGACAGCCGAAGTAAAAAACAGTTTGCTGGGAGCGGATACGGAGATAAGACGATGCCTGAATGAGATACTTCTGCTTGAAAGAACCGAGCAAAATGATATTGAAAGTGAGATGATTACAAAGCGAATACCTTGGGATAAATATTCGGTCATGTATCGGAACGCGCTCAAATGGCTTAATTCTAATAGTGAAGAAATTGAGTGACAAGTGATCAATTAATAAAGTGTTATATATTAAGAATGGAGGGAAACAGTTGGATCTAGACAGAGAGATTTTAGAATCAGAAGACACACAGAAAAACAAGTATCTGATCTTTTCATCGGTGAAGTAAATTACGGAATTAAAATCCTGTATGTAAACGAAATCATTGAATTTGAGCAGATAACGAAAGTGCCTGACCTTCCCGACTATGTGAAAGGGAGCATCAATTTAAGAGAAAAGGTCATATCCGTTATGGATGCAAGGCTGAGATTCAATAAGGAAGAAAAGGAGTATGATGATAAAACCTGCATAGTCATAATCAATATTGAAGACGTTACCTTTGGTCTTATTGTTGACGGTGTTAAGGAAGTTGCCAGTATTGACGAAGCCGATATAGCATCGTTGCCAACGATCATTAATAATGAGGACTCCGGCTGCAGATTCATTGAAGGAATTGGCAAGGTGGAAAACGATAACTGGCTGTTCATAGATTGCAGAAAACTGTTGAATGATAAAGAGTTGCTGGATTTAGTATTAAATATAGAAGGAGAAAAGAAATGAGATTAAATCTATCTAAAAAAATTGCGTTATTTATCGGTATTTTAATAATGTTAGTAACATCTATATTAGGATTTGTAACATTAAACTTGACCACTGATGCGCTATTAAAGAATCAGGAAAACGCCATGCTGCAATATGCAGAAGAAAGTGCTAATTATATTGATTCAGAGATAAAAGGAAACTTAGATATATTGAGCGAGGTGGCGCTCAGAAGCAGAACCGCAACCATGGACTGGGCTACTCAAAGGGAATCCCTCACTCCAGATGTGGAACGGCTTGGTTATCTGGATATGGCCGTCGTGCTTCCGAACGGGCTGGCGACATATGTGAAAAGCGGCGGTTCTACACAATTTGCCGATGCTGATATGCATTACATAACGAAGGCGATGGAAGGAAAAGCGATTATCTCGGATGTTCTGATCAGTCCGGTAACCGGAAAAGCGGTCGTCCTTGAATTTGCGCCCATTCAATCCAACGGAGTCGTTGTTGGTGTATTAATGGGCCGGAGAGACGGAACATTTTTAAACAGTATCACGGATAACCTGGGAATCGGCGAGCGCGGCTATGCGTTTGTAATGGGCGCTGACAGCACTATGTACGCGCATCCGAACAAGGATTATGTTCTGAAACAGAAAAATGCATTTTCCGACATCGACGAAAAGGGTGATTTAAAAGACTTTGGAATTTCACTGAAAAAATTAGGGCTGGAAAAGCAAGGAATTGTGAATTACAAAATGGGCGGGGATTCTCGCTTAACTGCTTTGGTGCCAATACCAAACACGAACTGGACTTTGGGAATCGGCAATCATGAGAGCGATATTTTGAAAAGTGTCAATGAGCTGAGGAATATCATCATCGGGATATCTGTCGCTGTAGCTCTGCTGGCTATCGTCCTTGCAGTCTTCGTCGGAAATGTCATCAGCAAACCGATCAGAAAGCTAAGCATAGCGGCAGATAGACTTGCACTCGGCGATGTCGATGTGGAAGTCAACGGTATCAGGAATTCAAAAGACGAGGTTGGTGATTTACTGCAGGCATTTGGTAAGATGATAGAAAATATCAAGGGACAAGCCGCGGGAGCTGAAAAAATTGCTGCAGGAGATTTGTCCTTTGAAGTAGTACCCCGCTCTGAAAAAGATGTCCTGGCCAACAGTATGGTTTCGGTGATCAACACGCTGAGGGATTTAATAAAGGAAGCAGATGCGCTGACCGTGGCTGCAGTAGCGGGAAGATTGGAACAGCGTGGTGACTCCAACAAATTCGAAGGCGGATTTAAACAAATAATTGAAGGCTTTAACACAACTCTTGACGGAATCGTTAATCCTTTGAACGTAGCGCTTGACTACATTGAAAAGGTAGCCAACGGCGAAGACTTGGAAGTGCTCGAAAATAACTATAACGGCACATATGGTGTGTTGATTCAAAATCTCACTATGGTCAGAGAATCGCTCTATACGCTGCTTGGCGAAACAGGAGCGCTTACCGGAGCGGCGGAGAGAGGCGAGCTTTCTTACCGTGCAGATATCAGCAAATTGAAAGGCGGTTATGCGCAAATCGTCGGAGGCGTTAATAAGACACTTGATACTTTGGTTGGTCATATCGATGAACTGCCTTCTCCCGTATTGATTATTGATAAAGATTTTACCGTCCAGTATATGAATAAAATCGCCGCAGATCTTACAGGGCTCAGCCAGGAGCAGGTTATCGGAAGCAAATGTTATGATAATTTTAAAACGGGTGACTGCAAAACACAGAATTGTGCCTGCTTTAAAGCTATGAACCTGGGACAAAAGACGGTAAGCGAAACAGGTGCTCATCCGAACGGGTTAAATCTGGAAATATCCTATACAGGAATTCCAATGAAAAACGAAAATCAGGAGATCATCGGTGCTTTGGAATTAATCGTAGACCAGACTGAGATCAAAAATACAATGAATAAAATTGAGAAACAGGCAGAATACCAAGAGCTCGAAGTAAACAACCTGATCATCAACCTGGAAAAGCTTGCCAAAGGCGATCTGAATATTGAAGCTTCCATTCATGAGGTAGATGACGACACAAAGACGATCGGGAAGAATTTTGAAAATATCAACGCTAATCTGATTAAGAGCGTCGAAGCAATTCAAATGCTCATCGACGACGCCGCTATGATGACGGAAGCCGCAGTTGAAGGCAACCTGAAGAACAGAGCAGACGCAGCGAAACATGGCGGAGGTTATGCAAAAATTATGGAAGGCTTCAATCAAACTCTCGATGCTGTCATTGAACCGATCGAGGAAGCAACCTTAGCGCTTGAAGAAATGGCAAGAGGGAACTTACATACCCGTATGAATGGCGACTACAAAGGAGAGCATGCGGTTATAAAGAATGCTTTAAATGAGACAATTGACAATTTATTAAGCTATGTTAACGAAATATCCAGCGTACTTTCAGAGATCGGCGAAGGCAATCTGAATCAGTCCATTACGGCAGATTATAAAGGAGACTTTGTAGAAATCAAAAATTCCTTGAATAATATCATTATCTCCTTAAACCAAGTTTTAGGAGATATAAATGAAGCTGCAGATCAGGTTTCTTCGGGTTCTAAACAGGTATCCGACGGCAGCCAGGCCTTATCGCAGGGATCAACAGAACAGGCAAGTTCGATCGAAGAACTGACTGCCTCCATCGCTGAAATAGCTTCTCAGACAAAACAAAATGCTATCAATGCAAATAAAGCGAGTGAGCTGGCTTCTGACGCAAGGGATAATGCAGTCAAAGGAAATGACCAGATGAAGGAAATGCTTAATTCAATGGTTGAGATCAACGATTCGTCTGCAAATATTTCTAAGATTATTAAGGTAATCGACGATATCGCATTCCAAACCAATATTCTGGCTCTGAACGCAGCGGTTGAAGCAGCAAGAGCAGGGCAACATGGGAAGGGTTTTGCAGTCGTAGCGGAAGAGGTGCGTAATTTAGCCGCCAGAAGTGCAAGCGCAGCGAAAGAGACGACGGACCTGATCGAAGGCTCAATAAAGAAGGTTCAGGAAGGGACTATGATCGCTGACGAAACCGCCTCTGCTCTGAATGAGATTGTAACCGGAATCGAAAAGGCAACAAACATCGTGAGCGACATAGCAACTGCATCGAATGAACAAGCATCGGGAATCTCTCAGATCAATAAAGGAATAGAACAGGTAGCACAGGTAGTTCAAAACAACTCGGCAACAGCAGAAGAAAGTGCTGCCGCAAGTGAAGAACTGTCCGGACAAGCGGAGTTGTTAAAGAATATGGTCGGAAGATTCCAGCTAAATACTGGTTCCAAAAGATTGTATCTTGGTGAAACCAAATTGCTTGAGAGTGATACTAAAAATGCGGGTTCATATCATAACTCGCCCTCTTTCCCTAAAATAACATTAGGTAATGATGACAAGTATTAATCCGTGATCAATAGATACAAAGCAGCCTTAAAGGCTGCTTTGTTTTATGTTCTCCATCAAAAATTTCCCACAGCCGTGCCGGAATATGGTACCATATTAATTGCCGTGTTGGACAATAACCCAATCGCAGCGCTTATGATTTACAGAGGATAGAATTTGAGCAAGCAATTATATATAACTGAAAAGCCTTCCGTAGCGGCGAGTTTCGCAAATGTGCTGAATGTCAGCATAAATCCGGCTGACAGAGCCAGGGGATACGCGGAAACGGATCATGCCATCATCACCTGGTGCTTCGGGCATCTGGTGACCTTGGCATATCCGGATGCCTATGATCCGGATTATAAACTGTGGCGTGAGGAGCATCTTCCGATCATCCCGAAGGAATACAAATATACCGTCATAGACAGCAAAGGCACCCTGAAGCAGTTTGAGACGCTGAAAACGCTGCTTTGCAGGGAAGACGTCGATATGATATACGCCTGCACCGACAGCGGCCGGGAAGGGGAATATATTTTCCGGCTGGTTTATCAGCTGAGTGGATCGGATAAGGCGGCAAAAAGGGTCTGGATCTCGGCCCAGACGGAAGACGCAATCAAGAGAGGAATCGAGGAAGCCAAGGATATCAGCGAGTATGAACCGCTTTCGAGGGCGGCATACTGCCGGGCCAAAGAGGACTGGCTCTTCGGTATGAATTTCAGCAGGATCTATACCTGCCGGTACGGCAGAAAACTGGCGGTTGCTCTGAACGAAAGCAAACCTGCTGTGATCCCCATCGGCAGAGTAATGACCTGTGTATTGGGCCTGATCGTTGATCGGGAGCTGGAGATCCGAAACTTTGTGCCGAAGATCTATTATGTGATCAATGCCGACTTCCTTTCAAAGGACAGCGGGATAGCCTATAACGGAAAGTGGCAGCAAAAGAAGGAAGACAAGAAGACAGCCGACGACACGGAAAATGAAGAGAAATACATAACGAAAGAAGAAGCCGAGGAGATCATAAAAAGTCTGGAAGGCCAGGAAGCCGTGGTCAAAAAGGTAGAGGTGAAGCTGAAAAAGGAACAGCCTCCGCTGCTGTTCAACCTTGCGGAACTTCAGTCCGAAGCAAACAAGAAATACAAGATCTCGGTAAACAGGACGCTGGAAATCGCCCAGAATCTCTACGAAAAGAAATTGATCTCCTACCCCAGGACCGACAGCAGGGTGCTTTCCACGGAAGTGGTCCCGGAGCTGCCGAAGATCCTCAACGGATTATATAAAAACGAGGACTTTAAGCAGTATTTATTAAAGATCAAAGAATTCGGAAAGCTTGCCGTCGACAAGAAGACGAAACGGTTTGTGGACGACAGTAAGGTCACGGACCATTACGCCATCATCCCGACTTATGTGACTGCGGATCTTTCAAGAATGGATGAAGAGACGCGAAATATATATAACTTGATTGTGAAACGCTTTCTTGCAATTTTTTACCCTGCCGCGGAATACAACACCGTGAGGGTGGAAACGGGCGTGGGCGCAGAATTGTTCGTCACGAATTCCAAGACATTGAATGAGCTGGGCTGGAAGGAAATTTATGACGTGACCGCCTCAAAAAAAGAAGAGGAACTGTCCGAGTCCCCTATCCAGCAGCTGATCAAGAAAGAAAAATGCGATGTCACCGGCTTTTCTCTCGAAGAAAAGGAGACCAAACCCCCATCGCGTTTTACCGACGGTTCCCTGATCCTTACAATGGAAAAGGCGGGGAAGTATATCGAAAATGAAGAATTGCGGGAGCAGATCAAAACCTGCGGCATCGGCACCTCAGCGACACGGGCGGGGATCATCAAGAAATTGGTGGATATCGGGCATATCAAGATCAACGGGAAGACCCAGATCGTGACGCCCGAACCCAAGGGCGAGGCAGTCGTGGATCTTGTACGCAGTACCGCGAAGGAACTGCTGAATCCGATCCTGACCGCCAGTTGGGAAAAGGGTCTTTTTATGATCGAGAATCGTGAGATCTCAGAGGAAGTCTTCGAGGAGAAATTGACAAAATACATCACCAGGACGATTGAAAAAGTGAAAAGAACGGGTTTTCGGTAACCCGTTCTTTTTTTCGTTTATTTTTTCTTCTCCTCCTGCAGCTTTGCCCAGGCAAGAGCGAAGGCAGACTCCTGAGGTTTCTCATTTTCCTGCTGCCGCATGTATTCCTGCAGCTCTCGTTTACCCATATTATTCCGGTTCTCAGCCAGCTGTTTGTTGAACCGGTCGAATTTTTCGCGGAAGCCGCATGGGCAGGAGTAGATCCGTTTTTCCCCTTCGCCGATCACGTTGAGTTTTTTATGACAATTGGGACAGCGGGCATTGCTCACGTAGGACAAGCTCTGTTTGTAACCGCATTCCCGATCGGAGCAAATCAGCATCTTTCCTTTTTTGCCGTTTACCTCAAGGAGGAATTTATCGCACATCGGACAGCGGGTCCGCGTCATATTGTCATGCCTGTAGTTTCCGTCACTGGCCACTACGCGGCCGACAAGAACGGATGCGAAATCTTTCATTTCCAAGAGAAACGGCGCACTCTTTTCCTGACCTTTGCTGATTGCCGTCAACCGCTTCTCCCATTTTTCCGTCAGCTCCGGAGATTTCAATTCCTCCGGCACCAAACCGATTAGTTGGATCCCCTTGCTCATCGGGAAAATTTCTTTTCCCCTTCTCTCTGCGGAGTTCGCGGAAAACATCTTTTCGATGATGTCCGCTCTGGTAGCCGGAGTACCCAGATTATGATGCTCCATAGCGGAAAGCAGCGACGCTTCGGTATATCTGCCTGTCGGCTTCGTCTTGCCGTTCCCCTGCTTTATATTCCTCACGCGAAGGACCTGGTCCTGCTTCAGGTCTGGCAGACTCTGACTTTTCATCTCGCTCTCTTCCGATGAATCCTCCTGATCTTCCGCACCGCTCGCGCCGTAAACGTTCTTCCAGCCCTTCTGTTTTATGATTTTGCCCTTTGCCGTAAAAACCTCGTTCTCGATCTCGATCTTGACGGTGGTCTGCATATATTCAAAATCCGCGCAGAATACAGCCAGGAACCGTTTGACCACCAGATCATAGATCCTTCTTTCCTCCGAGGTCAGGTCAGAAAGCCTCACATACTCTTCGGTTGGGATGATCGCATGGTGATCGGTTACCTTGCTGTCGTCTACGATCCGTTTGGACGTTTTGACGCCGTTTTTCATGATCTCGCCAATGACGGCGCCGTGTTCCCCTGAGGAAACCGCACGCAGCCGGTCCTTCAGAGACGGAACGATATCGCTGCTGATGTAACGGGAGTCCGTTCTCGGATAGGTGAGCACCTTGTGCTCCTCATAGAGCCGCTGCATCAGATTTAGGGTCTGTTTTGCGGAAAAGCCGTAACGGATATTGGCGTCCCGCTGCAGTTCAGTCAGATCGTACAATAGCGGAGGCGCCTCCCGTTTGGCGTCCCTTTTCAATTCTATGATTTTCCCGTCCTTGCCCTTCAGTTTACTGACAATGCCGTCCGCCCTTTCCTTCTCGGAAATTCTGGTTTGTCCGGTCTTTTTATCTCCCCATACTGCGCTGAAACCATCAAACTCGGCCTGGATGGTGTAATAATCCTTGGGAACAAACCTTTTGATTTCCTCTTCTCTTTTTACGATCATGGCCAGGGTCGGAGTCTGGACGCGCCCGGCGGACAATTGGGCGTTATACTTGCAGGTCAAAGCTCTCGTGACGTTAAGGCCCACCAGCCAGTCGGCCTCAGCTCTGCTCTGAGCGGAATAGTAAAGATTGTCATATTCCGAGGCCTGCTTTAGATGAGCAAAGCCTTCCTTGATGCTCTTGTCGGTCTGCGACGAAATCCAAAGACGCTTGACCGGCTTGTGAAAGCCGACCTTCTGGATGATCCAGCGCGCCACCAGCTCGCCTTCGCGCCCAGCATCGGTAGCTATGACAAGTTCCGTGATTTCCGGATTCTTCATTAGATTTTTAACTACGTTGAACTGCTTCCCTGTTTCTTTGATTATTACCAGATCCATTCTGGCGGGCAGCATCGGCAGGGTTTCCAGGGACCATTTCTTATACTGATCTCCGTAATGCTCCGGATCCGCCAGGGTCACCAGATGCCCAAGGGACCAGGTTACTATATATTTAGGGCCTGCGATGTGGCCGTCCTTCGCGTTTGCGCAGCCGAGCACCCGGGCAAGCTCACGGCCTACCGAGGGCTTTTCCGCCAGTACTAATATCTTTCCCATTTTCGCTCCTATCCTAGCTCGCGCAATTCTTGAAACGAATTGTCGGCGAACTTATGCAAGAAAATTCCCCTGATTTTTCAGGATGATTTCCGCTTACTACGTTTATTATACCATATCAAGCAGGTCCCTTAATGAAGAAATATGTGCTTTCTACCATTCGTTCCGGTCATACAAAAACCGGGATTTCTTTTCAATGCTCCCGGGCGACTTAATTATCGGTGATAATTTATCGCGTTCTGACTTTATGTTTTGGTCTACTGATGCTTGCTTTCGTTATATTATACTGGTTCCTCACCATGCGGTATAAATAAGACGCAAAGAATCTAGAGCGGTTTTCTTATCAAAGAAAAGGGATATTTCGAAATCCACATCAGGGAATCATCGGGCACAAGCTTCTTTTTCTGAATCGACCCGAACAGAACATTGAAGCATATTGTCAGGATGATTGTAATAATAAACAATATGAGCCAAAAGATCATGGATTCCCCTGGGAGTCAGTCGGAACCTGTAATATTTGTATTGAATTCGCAAACGAGGATGGTATAATTATCCAAACTATTCATGTGGTGAAAATCACATAAAACCCTATCCTATGTATATTGTTTTTGGAGGTGGATCAAGATGGAACTTGGTAAGCTGACGATAGGCCAAATGGCAAAAATCAATGCAGTTACGATACAGACTCTGAGATTATATGACAGGGAAGGATTGCTGAAGCCGCTGATCGTGGATGAGAACACCGGATATCGCTATTATCACATCAATCAATCTGCGAGACTCGACATGATACAGTATATGAAGGACTATGGATTGACACTTCGAAAGATAAAGGATCATATAAAGTTCAAAAATGTTGAAGACACAGTCGAGTTTCTGAAGAAGCGTTATGTGGAGATCGATCAGGAAATTCAAGACTTGAAATACAATCAAAAAGAGATCGGCAGAGCGCTGGAAAATTATCAGAGATATGAGAATTTGCCCAAAAACCATCAGATTTTTATCGAATATGTCGGTGAAAGATATATCTTTAAACATCAGTCGGAAAAGAATTACTTCGATCAGGACGGCTACGGATATGAACTGCTGCTGCATGAACTGAAGAAGGCGCTGATTTCCATGAAGCTGCCGCTGACATATTACAGGAATGTCGGAACGATCATGAGAAAAGAAAATATAAAACCGGGGAATTTGTTGTCCAACGAAGCGTTTGTGCTGGTGGATGACAATTTCAGGGACAATGAGGACGTGGAACGGATCCCGCCGGGAATGTATATCTCGATGTGCAGCGGCGATCTTTACGAGGAGATGGAGCTTGCGGAGAGGCTGATCGCCGAAATCGAAAAAAGAGATCTTGAGATCGCGGGTGACTATATTTGTGAAGTGATCACTGAATTTCCGGCATTCAAGGAAAATGTCCGGGATATGTTCTTCAAAATTCAAATACCGATACGATTTAAATAGTCTGAAAATTCATAATTGACTCTATTCTTGGAATAGGTCTTAAGATAAAAATAGAGAGGATTTGCGATCTATTTTATAAGAAAGGAGTCATAAAAATGGAAAACAATGTAAAAATGCCGTTGTATATGCCCGGTCTTGATGAAAAGCTTCTGGCTGAAGTCGAAGAGCGGGTCTCCGAATTCGAGCGAGATCATGAGCAGGATGTGGTCCACGGCGGAAAGGGCTATGTGGATCGAATCAAAGCAAAAGACTATACCATTGCACTTGTAATCAACGGAATCCTTGGTATCTACTGGCTTTGGTCGATTTTGAGCTGATGATCAATCGTTATTAAAAAAGAATTTGGAGGTGCAAAATGGAAGATATCGGTTTTGTAAAAAAAGACGTCTATTTTACCATACTTCCGTGCCGAAAAGGCGAGAGGATCTATGGGTTCTGGGATCTGTTGGCGATACAGATCTGCTTTGGTATCGGCGCATGGTTTTTCCTGATCGGAAGCCAGACGGGTATGTGGCTTCCGGCGAAACAGGCAATCCCGGCGGTCGTTTTCGGGAATTGCTTCGGTTTGCTGCTGATGGGAGCGGTAGCCATCATGTCTGCTCGCTATGGCGTGGAGCAGCTGCTGGGATCGGTTCCGGTCTTCGGCCCTAAATTTACGATCATCAATATTATTTTCTTTGCGGTAACGTGGCTCTGTGCGTTGGCATTAGCGGCATTGATGTTTGGGCAGAGCGCCATTAAGCTTTGGGCTACCATAATCAATGAAAATGCTTTATTGGCAAGTGAATTTCCGGGCGCTACGATCTGGGCCGTGCTGGCCTTGGCTGTAGGATTTATTTTCGCGGCCCGAGGCCCGGATACCTTGAAATGGTTCACTCGCATCGCGGCCGTATTCATGGCCGTCGTACTGGTCGGACTGGTGATTTATTTGCTTTTCCACGTTGGTATTGACAAGATCTTCAGCGCGAAACCGGCTGCGCCCATCGTTGTAGAAGGGGATCAGGCATTATCGGACCGCTGGAATATCGCATCCGCCTTTGAAGTCAACATAGGGCTTGGGTTGTCCTGGGCGTATTTTTATGGGCAATACACCCGACTTGCAAAATCCGAGAGCGGCGGCTTTCACGGCTGTATGTGGGGCTGGGGCGCTTTGGCTGCTGTTGCAGGAGTATTCGCTGCCTTTGCCGCCCTGGCGATCGGACAATATGATCCAACCACATGGCTGGTTGTTATGAGCACCAATGTCGGATTCCCGATCATTGCGCTGCTGGGACTTCTCTTAATGGCTATCGCAAATATTTCATCGATTTCTACGATCATCTATCCTGCGACGATCACCCTGGTGTCAAATTATCCGAAAATGAAGTGGGGCGTTGCTCTGGCCGTTTCCACGTTACCTGCTCTTATCCTTTGTACTCCGGGATTTTATGGAAGGATCGCTTCGATTTATGCGATCATCGGCTTGATCAACGGGATTTATGGCGCGATCATCGTCTCGGATTATTTCTTTATTTCAAAAGGCGTTTATAAGCTCAGACACATTTTCAATACAAAAGAAGGGTATCAATATTTCCACGGCGTCAATCCGGCCGCTGCGATTTCGATGGCATTCGGACTCTGCTTTTATCTGATCATACTGAATCCGCTTACCTGGACTAGTTTGACCGGATGGTTCCCGTACATAACCGCCGGCGTGCCAACCGTTATATTGACCGGAGTTCTCTACTATGTTCTGATGAAGGCGTGGATCATGAAGAAATATCCCGCTCCCATCGAATATGAAAAATAAATAGCAGGACCCGTAAAAGCGGCTTTTACGAAAGCCGCTTTTTAATTGATATTTTACTTTATCCGGACATGGGTATATTATGTAATGAAAAAAAGAGACAGAGAAAGGATGGAAGCATAATGGGATTTAAAGAAATCAAGACAACTGACCTGCAGTTCAATCCATTCAACAAAATAGGGAACGAATGGATGCTGATCACCGCAGGCGATAGAGAGAAGTTCAACACGATGACGGCCAGCTGGGGAGGCGTAGGGGTACTTTGGTCAGAAAACGTGGTCACGACCTACATTCGTCCGGGCCGATACACGAAAGAATTTATAGATGCCAAGGATACGTTTACAATTTCATTCTTTGATCCGGAATACCGGAAGGCATTGAATATCTGCGGATCCGTTTCCGGACGTGATGTGAACAAGGTTGAAAAGGCGGGCCTGACACCTCATTTTGTCGACGATACGGTTGCCTTCCAAGAAGCAAGCATGATCCTGGTGTGCAAAAAAATGTACCAGGACACAATAAAACCAGACCTGTTCGACGCCGCTGAAAATATTGGAAAGTGGTATCCGGAGAAGGATTACCATACGATGTACATTTCCAAAATCATGAAGATACTTGTAAAATAGAAGACCGGAATAGTCTATCATAGCAATATCCTTATCGTTTGGTAAGGATATTGTTTTTTTACCGATTGGGGAAGTTATGAGCGATTTGAAGACATAACCGATTATTTGTGGTATAATATAAATGACTAAAATAGAATTCATAACCGGAGACAGTTAAAGTCATCCGGTTTTTATTTAGAAGGAGAAATATGTTTTTTGAAAAATTGAATCTTATCATGCCCATTCGTGAGGCATTGAAAGCGGAGGGATATACGGAACCGACCGATATACAGAAGCAAGCCATTCCGCCATTACTGGAAGGTCGGGACCTGGTCGGGTGCGCTCAGACCGGGACCGGCAAAACTGCGGCATTTGCCATTCCGATCCTGCAAATGCTCGCTTTGGAAAAAAGAGAGACGAAGGCGCCAAGAGTGATCAGAGCGCTGGTATTGACGCCGACCCGTGAATTGGCGATCCAAGTCGGTGAGAGCTTTAAAACCTACGGAAAGAACCTAAACTTAAAAACCACGGTCATTTTCGGCGGCGTCGGTCAGAAACCGCAGACGGACGCTCTAAAATCCGGCATCGATATACTGATCGCGACTCCAGGCAGATTGATCGATCTTATGAACCAGAAATTTGTAAACCTCCACCATGTAAGCTTTTTCGTTCTTGATGAAGCGGACCGGATGCTGGATATGGGAATGGTCAACGACGTAAAAAAGATCATATCACACCTGCCCCAAAGAAGGCAGAACATGTTGTTTTCTGCGACAATGCCTATGGAAATCACAAAACTAGTGGACTCTCTTTTGACAGATCCGGTAAAAGTCGCAGTGACGCCTGTCTCATCCACGGTGGATATTATCGATCAGGCGGTGTACTTTGTTGAAAAAAAGGACAAGAAGCTGCTCCTGATCCATCTTTTAAAAGATAAATCGATCGCTTCGGCCCTTGTGTTTTCTCGTACAAAACATGGTGCGGATAAGATCATAAAAGATCTGGCCAAGGCAGGGATTCAGGGACAGGCGATCCACGGCAACAAATCCCAGGGAGCCCGTCAGCAGGCCCTGGACAATTTCAAGGAAAGAAGGACAAGGGTCCTCGTCGCGACGGATATTGCAGCACGGGGGATCGATATCATCGAACTGTCTCACGTGATCAATTACGATTTGCCGAATATATCGGAAACCTATGTCCATCGGATCGGACGTACCGGAAGAGCAGGCCTGGGAGGAGTGGCGCTTTCCTTTTGCGACGCGGAGGAAATACCGTATCTCAAGGATATTGAAAAGCTGATAAAGAAAAAAATACCTGTCGTGGAAGATCACCCCTATCCCCTGGTAATACCCGAACCTGCCGCGGCAGTATCGAAACCCACGGCGGAGGAACCGAAGAAACCAACCAGAAGAAGACACAGATCAAGAAGGAGCGCTCAATAAAGCGCTCTTTTTAATATCCGCGACAAAATGGCAGAAAACGCCGGAACATGTTTACAGCGGATCATTTGTGGTAAATATATAATATTAGCACTCTAGATATAAGAGTGCTAATGCGCGAGACGGATCACGCTTTCAGAAGGGAGGGATTTTAATGGCTGAAAAACGAGATTATTATGAGGTGCTCGGCATTAAAAAAGGGGCTTCGGCGGATGAAATAAAAAAGGCATTTCGGAAGAAAGCCATGCAATTTCATCCTGACAAAAATCCCGGCGACAAGACAGCGGAAGAAAAGTTTAAAGAAGTAAATGAAGCATATGAGATTCTATCGGATGCGGATAAAAAAGATAAATATGACCGGTTCGGTTTTGCAGGCGTCGATCCGAATGCGGCTTTCAGCGGCGGTCAAAGCCAAGGACAGGGCTTTGGAAACACGTACCAGACTTATGGAAATTTTAATGGCGCTGATTTTGATCTCCATGATTTCTCAGGAAGAGGATTTGAGGACCTATTCGGTGATTTGTTCGGAGGCGGCGGGTTCGGAGGAACGCAAAAAAGGGCGATGACTAGAAAAGGAGCCAACCTCCAGACCAGCATCACCATCACATTTGAGGAAGCGGCCTTCGGCACGAAAAAGCGAGTCAGGCTGAATGATAAAACCATAGACATAACGATACCGGAGGGGATCGACAATGGCGCCAGGATCTCTCTGAAAGGGCAGGGGCAGCCCGGATCCAATGGCGGGCCCAACGGAGATTTGATTGTTACGGTGAATGTGCAGCCGCACAACCGGTTTACAAGGAAAGGCCCCGATCTTTACACAGACGTACCGATCACGGTGGCCCAGGCAGCCCTTGGCGCGGGGATCGTTGTTCCGACCCTGACGGACAAGGTCTCGTACAAAGTTCCTGCAGGCTCTCAGCCGAATACCGTATTCCGGCTCAGGGGAAAGGGGATAAGAGATTCCAGAAACAAGAAAACCGGGGACCTGTACGTCAGGATCCTGGTAAAGATCCCGACGAATCTTACAGGAGAACAAAAGGATCTGTTTGAAAAACTGGCTGACACGCTAAAATAAAATGATTAACGGAGGAGCAACATATGAAGGACGTAACAGTTATTACAACGAGCACTTGCCCGTATTGTAAAATGGCAAAAGATTTTCTGAGGCAAAACAAAATCCATTTCGTCGAAAAAGACGCAAATTCGGATCTGCAGGCAAGGCATGAAATGGCAAGCAGAAAAATCGCCGGCGTGCCCGCTTTCATAATAGGAAACGATGTTGTAGTCGGCTTGGATAAGGCCAAAGTACTGCAGCTGGTCGACCACCGGCTTGTAAACTGCCCCAATTGCAACACGGCCGTACGTGTGCCGACCAACGCCGGCAGGATCCATGCAAAGTGCCCCAAATGCAAAACGGAGCTGGAACTGTAAAGCAAATCGCAAGGGAAAATGCAGATTAAATTCCATTTTTGGAGAATAATCTGCATTTTTTGTTGTTTTTTATATAATATGTGGCTATAATGGACACAAAATTGGAGTATTGCACAGTGCAGGGCGTCGCCTGTCAAATCTGACACCGTTCGACCCGGGTTTGATGGTAAAATAAACTCAAAAAACTGGAGATGATCAATTTGATAAAAGTATTGGTAGCGGACGACGAACTTCTGGTGAGAATTGGACTAAGAACAACAATTGAATGGGAAAAGAACGGCTTTACGATCGTGGGAGAAGCGAAAAACGGGAAGGAAGCCATTGAGCTTTTTGATAAATTCGATGCAGATATCCTGATAACCGACATCAGAATGCCCGTATTGGACGGTCTGGAGGTCATAAAAAAAATAAAAGAAAAAAAGAAGGATTTGAAATCCATTATACTGACCCACTATGACGACTTCTCCTATGCGCAGAAGGCGATAAACCTGGGCGCGTCGGAATTTATTTTGAAAAACAACCTGTCATCGGATAACCTGCTGATGGTTTTAAAAAAATTATCGGACGAACTGGTGCCTGGAAAAACAAATAGCATCCGAAGCATGACGGAGACTGATTACCTGTACTATGCACTGGAAAAGGCCATCTTGACGAATATATCCAAAATAGATTATGAAGGGCTGATCGGCATCAATGCCGGCAGCCAGTTCTATTCCAATTATTTCGTGGCATACGGGAAAATCTGCTACAACGACGACCTGGAATCGGACATCAAAAATAATAACGAATTTTTCAAGAACCTTTCCAATATTTTTGTCAGTACGGATAATGTGAAACAGGCGATGATGATGGTCGAGGATCACCTGGTCTATTTATACAACATCGATTTCAAAACAGAAAATCATCAAAAAGAGCAGACAGAGATCATCAACATCTTAAAAAGAAATATAAAACAATTTTTTGATTTGGACATGTTTTTCGGGGTGAGCTCCGTCGGAAACAGGCCGCTGGATATTCCAAGGCTCGTGACAGAGGCCCAAAAGGCATGTGAAAGGTGTTTCTTCAGCGAAGACAAAGTCATCCATTACGACAGCCGCATAGAAAAGATCTCGGACGAGAACGTTAAAATTAAGCCGGATATCATAAGGAAATATTTAAACCAGTCCGACATGGCAAGCTTGTATGCATACATAGACGAACGGTTTGACAAAATCTACGGCTCCTATAACAAAATGGTAGTCAGGAAGCTCTTTATCGACTTTATCAGCCTGGCACAGATCATACACCAGGAGAAGTATGCCGAAGATGAAGTCGTCAGCGACGCAAAATTCAGGTATATCTATTTTGACAAGCTTGCGGATTTTAAAGCGATCAAAGAGTATGTGAAAGACGTGTATCATTTCATTTCCGAGAAAAACGATGATAAATCCTATTCCTATTATATAAATAAAAGTATTGAGTACATAAAGGAAAACTATGAAAGAAATATTACGCTGGAAGAAGTTGCCGAATACTCACAGATAAGTAAGAGCTATTTGAGCCTGCTTTTCAAGCAGGAAACGGGAATAAACTTTTCCGCGTTTCTGACCAGCTACAGGGTCGAAAAATGCAAGGAATACCTGCGGGAATCCCATTATAAGATCTATGAAATCGCGGAGAGGGTAGGCTTTGACAATCCTTATTACTTCAGTAAGGTCTTTAAAGAAAAAGTGGGGATCTCCTGCAAGGAATATCAGAAGAAATATTATAAGGAAAACAGGAAATAGCGTACTTCGCTGACCCTGCTTCGCTATAGGCTGATATCGGACGGAAGCTTGAAAATCGCCGCGGTCCCGACGTCTTTTACGCTTTGCATCGAAAGGCCGGAGTCTTCACCGCAGTAAAATTTGATCCGGTCGTCTACGTTTTTGATCCCGATTTCAAGGTACTGTTTTTTGCTCGGTTTCCGATTGATCACATTCTTCAACTCTTCTTCCGTCATGCCGACGCCGTTATCCGAAATTGTTATGTACAGAAAATCCTCTTCCACATATGCGGTTATTTCAATCAGACCGATATGTTCTATTCCTTCAAATCCATGAAAGATCGCATTCTCTACAATCGGCTGGAGAATGAATTTTATCGTCTTATACTCCAAAATAGGATCGGGAATGTTGTATACGATATCAAACATATCACCGTATTTGTACTTTTGTATGGATACGTAGTTTTTCACGCTCTCGATTTCCTCGTTGAGGGTGACCAGAGTATCTTTCTTTGAAAAGTTGTATTTCAGCAGGTTGATCATGGACGAAACCATGGTGCTTACGATAGGCGCATTCTGCAAGGTCGCCATCCACCGGATCGAATCCAGGGTATTATAAAGAAAATGCGGGTTGATTTGAGCCTGCAGTATTTTAAAATCCATCTCAGCTTTCTGCTTCTCATTTTCCACGGTTCTTTTGATCAATTGATCGATCCTTGTGACCATTTTATTGAATGCCGCCGTCAATTCCCCAATTTCGTCTTTATTTTTAACTGCTACATTTATTGACAGGTTTCCCTTCTCAACCTGCTTCATACTTTGTGATAGCGTAATTACAGGCTTTGTGATGCCATAGGAGAAAATATAGGCCAAGATCGCTATGATTATAAAAAACAGCGCCATCATTTTTACCATCTCAATAAACAGTTCCTGAATATCTTTAAGGATGTTGTTCAAAGGGTGAATGCTTACGATTTTCCAGTTGCTGTACTTGACCGTATCAGACACGATGATGCTCTCTTCTCCGAATACTGTATCCGTGAACCGGAGCGAATTTTCGGACAAGACCTCCGGATGCTTGAAGATCACCTCATCCAGATAGGAATTGAACGGAAATGTGAACAGCGTTTCCCCTCCTTTCGGATCCACGACGAGCATTTTGTTTACATAGGATACGGAAGAGGTTGAAATGAGCTCTCTCAGAAAGTCATAATTGATCGAGATTATGAGCAGACCGTAGTCGATCTGGTTTTTATAATCGTAGATATGCTTCGTATAGGTAAGAGTCCGGGCGTTGTAGGAATTGTTGGATTTGTAGGTATATAAGTCCTTGTAAACCTCCTCGCCGGCGTTGGAAGCGATCAGATCTTCAAAGGAGAGCACCAGGTCCTGTTCTTTTATTCCCGGATCGCTGATGTAAACCTTGCCGTTCTGGCCGATGATATAGATCCCCTTTAGGTACGGATGCGCGCTTGAAGTATTCTCAAGTATCGTGTTGACTTCCTTTTTGTTTGAGCCGTTTCCCGTGGATAATTCCTCGATGATGTTGGGATTGTTGGAAAGAAGCGCAGCGGTATTGTTGACGGTGCTCAAAAAGAATTCCAGATTGTACTGGGTTTTGTTGGCCAGCTCGATGGAATAGTTTACCTGATGCTCCTTCAGCGTGTTGAAGAACATGGAATAAAGGATATAACCGACGATAGACAGGAAGATCAGCATAGAACATGCATTAAACAGAAATATTTTATTACGGATGCTAAAAAATTTCATGATCCATCAAGACCTCGCAGTCGATTGTTTTGTCATGTTGAAATAGCAATGTATGGGAACATTATAGCATAACGGTCCTTCGCATTAACAGCAAAATAAATCCAAAAATTAGAAAAATATTACTATAGAGGCAAAAAGATGGACAATTTTTTAACGATGAAAAGTGTTAAATTTAGTAATATATTTTATTCAATTTACTCAACCGATAGCTATAATGAAGGCAAGGGAATATTTACTAAGCTGACATTTATTCTCAGAACGAACAAATTAATAAGGAGGAGAAACATGAAAAAGTCCAAAGGTCTAAAAATTATTTCAGTTGTATTGATCCTTATGCTTCTTTCAACCGGCATGATGGCATGCTCGGCGCCGGCGAATGAAACAGAAGGAGATGCAGCAGCGGCAGATGGTTTTAGCTGGGATATGGCGAGCGGTTCTACGCTCAAAGTTATGTTTAATCAGCATACTTATGCAGAGGCGATTATTGAAAAACTTCCTGAATTTACTGAGAAAACAGGAATTGAAGTTGAGTATTCGCTGACTCCGGAAGAAAATTATTTTGACAAGCTGACGATCGCTTTGAACTCCCGCTCCGGAGACCCTGATCTGTTTATGACGGGCGCGTATCAGATATGGGAGTATGCTCCGGCCGGTTATACGGCTGATCTGGATCAGTTCCTCAAGGATCCCAACATGGTAGCCCCCGACTATAATGTTGACGACTTTTATCCGGGCATCATCGGCGGACTGAGATGGGACCTCAAAGCCGGACATAAAACCGGGTCAGGTCCTCTGTGGGCACTTCCTTTAGGCTTTGAATCCAACGTTCTGGCCTACAATAAGAGAGTATTCGACGAGCTTGGCCTGACGCCTCCTACAACGATGGAAGGACTCCTGGCAGTCTGCAAGGAACTGAAAGAGTTCGGCGGCCCCGGAACTTATCCGCTGGCGATCCGCGGAGCGAGAAACTGGGGAACCATCCATCCGGGATATATGACTACATACTCAAACTACGGCGCAGTAGATTTTACCGTTGAGAACGGAAAACTCGTATCCCAGGTAAATTCACCGGAAGCCGTTAAAATGACTGAAATGTGGGTTGACCTGATCAAGGAAGGCGGAGCTCCTTCCTGGTCCAGCTACACCTGGTATCAGGCCGGCGCTGACTTTGGCGCAGGTAAAGCAGCGATGCTGTTCGACGCCACCTGCAACGGTTACTTCCAGAATCCGGAAGGCGCTTCGGAAGAAGCCGGAAACCTTGCCTGGGTTGCACCTCCGCTTCCGGAAGGAAAAACAGAAATCAATGCAAATCTCTGGACCTGGTCCATGGCGATCAATGAGGCCTCCAAGAACAAGACCGCCGCATGGCTGTTCCTGCAGTACTTCACCAGCGCTGATTATCAGAAATGGTCCATCACAGAAGGAAACTGCGTAGATCCGCCGAGAAAATCCGTATTCGAAAGCCAGGAAGTGCAGGACGTGCTGGCGAAAAACACCGGATACCTGGAAACCTTCAATGCAACAGTACCTGGAACAACCATACAGTTTACTCCTCAGCCTCATTTCTTTGAGACGACAACAGAATGGGCGGCTACACTTCAGGATATCGTAGCCGGGAAATACAGCTCGGTCCAGGAAGCTATGGATCAGCTGAAGACGAAGATGGATAAGATCACAGAAGACGTAGAAGCTGAGTAAATCAGTTAGGACACAGTTTTTTCGGTCAGACCGGAATAGGGAGGGAGTTCTCCCTCCCTATTCTTATGACCATTTCCAGCGACATGTAGGAGGATAACCTCCCCCTGTAACATAAAAGAGGAGGATGGGTCAAAATTGGAGACATCAGTAATCAGAACAGAAGCAACTTTGGAAAATCAAGAGAATGTAAATCTAAATGAAAATAAAATCCCGCTGTCAATCAAAGCAAGACCGTATCTTATCATATTACCGGCCTTGCTTCTGACAATAGGTATTTTATATCCATTTGCGACAGCAATCTATTATTCATTTACAAACTTCTCTTTTAGATCGTTAGACTATAAATTTATCGGATTAAAAAATTGGATCGAAATGTTTCAAACACCGGATTTCTGGCATGCATGCCTGGTCACGGCCCAGTATACCGTAGCTACCACGGGCACGGAGATGCTGGCCGGGTTGGGTCTGGCCCTTTTATTGGTCAGAGAAAGCAGATTCACGAAAATACTCCGAATTGTTTTGATCTTTCCGCTTATGATCGCGCCGGTAATCGCTACGCTGATTTGGCAGCTTATGATCAACAATTCCGTCGGGATCGTCGAAAAATTTCTAAATCTGTTCGGCGTATTCAACTTTCCATGGGCGTCTTCGGCGTCGACCGCTCTGATGACGGCAGCCATGATCGACTTCTGGGTTTATACTCCCTTTGTGATGCTGCTGATGCTGGCAGGTCTGCAATCGCTTCCCAAATCGCCGTATGAATCCGCTAAAATCGACGGCGGAAGTCCGTGGTTCACATTCAAGACATTGACATTACCGCTCTTGAAACCTTTTATTTTCATCGCCCTAATATTCCGTATGATGGCTGCGATGCAGGAATACGGCATTATATTCGCCCTGACAAAGGGAGGCCCGGGAAACACCCTTATGAATCTGTCCCTTACCGGGTATAATACAGGCTTTGCATTCCTGAGCCTGGGGAAAGCAGTACCGTACTTACTGGTGTTATGGCTTGTCATATACATCATCAGTCAAAAGCTCGTCGGCGCATGGCTGCGAGGACAGCGTGACGCTCAGGGAAATTAAGGGGAGGGTAATGATGAATAATAGAATGAAATCTCTGCTGAAAAGTACTTCGGCCTATACCGTACTCGGCCTCTATTCGATCTTTGCGATTTTCCCGCTGATTTGGCTGATCATCATATCTTTTAAAAGCGATTTGCAGATGTTCAATACGACCTTTCGCTTTACGCCGACGTTGGAAAATTACAGGATCGTATTATTGGAGGGAACCGATTACATACAAGCTTTTGTCAATAATATCATCGTCAGCGGCGGCGCCGTGCTGCTGTCTCTGATAGTCGGGGTGCCGGCGGCTTACGCCTTCGCGAGGTATAATTTCGCAAGAAAAGAGGATCTGGCCTTCACGATACTGTCCTTTCGATTTGCGCCTGAAATTCTGGTGATCCTGCCCTTATTCATGATCTACCAAAGGATCGGTCTTTATGATACCTACTTTGGATTGATCTGGGTTTATCAGCTGATCACACTGCCCCTGCTGATCTGGGTCCTCAGAGGATATTTTGAGGAGATCTCCGTGGAGATCGAGCAGGCTGCGAATCTGGACGGATACCCCTGGTATCATGTCTTCTGGAAAATACTTGTCCCGCTGATCAAGCCGGGTCTGGTTGCTTCTTCGCTGCTGGCATTTATCTTCGCATGGAACAGCTTTACGTTCCCGCTGCTGCTCAGCGGTTTTAATATCGAGACGGTGACGGTAGCGGCCCTGCGGTATATCGGATCCGATACGGTCCATTACGGACAGATGGCCGTGGCTGCAGGCGTTGCAGCGCTTCCTGAAGTCGTGTTGGCTCTTATCATACAGAAACATCTCGTAAGAGGACTCAGCTTTGGAGCAGTGAAAGGATAGGGGTGTACGGAAATGGCTAAAATTGAACTTTGTAATATTTCTAAGAAATTCGGATCGATCACCGCTCTGGAGAATATCAGTTTTGAAGTCAACGACAAGGAGTTTTTCGTATTGTTCGGCCCGGCGGGGGCCGGAAAGACCACGATCCTTAAGATCATCGCGGGGATCGAGTTCCCCGACAGGGGCGCGGTGAAAGTAAACGACAAGAATTTCAACAATGTCGAGCCGGCGAAGAGAAATATATCCATGGTATTTGAAAACTATGCGCTGTATCCTCATTTGAACATCTATGACAATATCGCTTCGCCGATGAGAAGCCCGCGTTACAAGAAGGATGAGGCAACGATAAGGAAAGAAGTAAATCGGATCGCCTCCATGCTGAAAATCGATCATTTACTGGATCGGCTGCCCAGTCAGGTCAGCAACGGGCAAAGACAGAGAGTCGCTTTGGGAAGATGCCTGGTCCGAAACCCGAACGTATTTCTGATGGATGAGCCCATCGCCCATTTGGACGCAAAGCTGAGACATTTCATGCGAGCAGAACTGAAAGAGATGCAAAGCGAATTCGATACGACGACGATCTACGTGACCCATGATTATATGGAAGCCCTCAGCCTGGGGGACCGCATCGCCATTATCAACGAAGGAAAAATACTCCAGATCGGTACGGGAGACGAAGTCTATCTGACTCCGGCCAACGAGTTTGTTGCAAAATTTATCGGCGAGCCGGAAATCAACCTGATCGATATCGAGCTGCTTGAAAGTGACAATCAGCTGGCAGCCCAAATGCTTGGCCAGGAGGTCAAGTGCAAGATCGCGGACGATGTGGCGAAGGTGCTGCAGGACGGCGGTTACCGGAATATTCGGATCGGACTGCGGGGAAACGACATCGGATTCAGCTTCCGAAAAGAAAATCAGGACTATATGAACGGTAAAATATACAGCGTAGAGCCGATCGGCAATAAAACCATACTGGTTGTCGATGTAAACGGCCATTTGCTTAGACTGATCGCGCCCAATGATCTCCAGGCAAGTATCGATGACGAGATATTTGTCCATGTGAAAATGAAAAAGCAATGTTTTTTAATGCAGAGGACCGGAATTACATTTACCGGCACAATCAGAATGAATTGTTAGGGGTGAAATAATGGCTAAGCTTCTGTTAAAAAACCTGTATAAGAGATATGAAAACAAAAAAGTCAAGAAGGGCGAAGCGCCAAATCCCTTCGCCGTTAACAATTTGACCCTTGAATGTGCCGACGGTGAGTTTGTCGGGATATTAGGCCCGTCGGGATGCGGGAAAACCACAACGCTCCGCATGATCGCCGGACTGGAGGATATCACGGCCGGCGATATCATTATCGGGGACGCGGTGATCAATAAGGAATTGCCGCAAAACCGGGGAATCGGGCTGGCCTTTGAGGATTATGCGCTCTATCCGCCCCTTACGGTATATGAGAACATTGCGTTCAATTTAAGAGCCCGGAAAGTCAAGGAAGAAACCATTAAAGCGGAAATAGACAGGATCGCGCCGCTGTTAAAAGTCGACGATTTACTAGACATGAAACCGGGGAAGCTCAGCGGAGGCCAAAAGCAGAGGGTCAATATCGCCCGCGCCATCGTCCGGAAACCCCAGCTGCTGCTGCTGGATGAGCCCATGTCGCACCTGGACGGCAAGATGAGGCAGATCCTTAGAACCGAGATCAAGCGGTTACATAAAGAAATCAAGTGCACAACGATCATCGTCACCCACGATCAGATGGAGGCGATGTCCCTCGTCGATAAGATTGCCATCATGAAGGATGGAGAGCTTCAGCAATTCGGAACTCCTTTCGAGGTCTACGACAACCCTGTCAATGAGTTTGTGGCAGGCTTTATCGGCGAACCTCCGATGAATCTCATAACGGTGGAGGTTCAAAAAAAAGAAGACGATCTCTTTTTTAAGCTTCAGGATGCCGATATCCTGATCCCCGTACCCTCCCGATATCATAACGCGGTTCAGGACGGGATGCTGGTCCGCCTTGGAGTAAGGCCCTCGGACGTACTCATCGTCGGCGAGGACAGCAAAGGTTCCGATGTCAGGATATCCGTATTTGAAAACCTCGGAGAAGAGAAAAAAATAAGCTTCCGGGTAGGAGAGGGCTACCTGACCCTCATTACAAACGATGATAAACGATACAAACAGGGCGACATTGTCAAGCTGGAGGTCAAATCAGAAAAGACACATTTATTCGATGTAAATACGGGCGATAAGATCATCGCTCAGTAAAGTGAAGGGGGAAAAAGCAATGTCAAGCATTCCAGAGAAAATGAAAGCTTTAGTAGCGCATGCGCCGGGAAACTATAAATTGGAAGAGGTGCCTGTTCCCAGAGCGGGAGAAGGGGAAATCGTTATAAAAGTGGAAGCCTGCGGAATCTGCGCCGGCGATCTGAAAGCCTATCACGGCGCTCCCAGCTTTTGGGGCGGAGAGGGAAATCCTCCATATATCAAAGCGCCTATGATACCCGGTCATGAATTCATCGGCAGGATCGTTGAGATGGGCGAGAAAGTCAAGGGAGACTTCAAACTGGGCGACAGAGTCATTTCTGAACAGATCATCCCATGCTGGGACTGCAAATTCTGTAATACCGGAAGACATTGGATGTGCCAGAAGCATGACGTTTACGGCTTCCAGAACAATGTAAACGGCGGTATGGCAGAATATATGAAATTCCCGAAGGAAGCGTTGAATTACCACGTCCCCGAGGAGCTATCCATCGAGGAGGCCGTGCTGATCGAGCCTTACGCCTGCTCAAAACACTGTGTGGACAGAGCGAATATCACCAACGAAGATTTTGTCGTTCTTTCGGGGGCCGGTACGCTGGGACTTGGAATGGTCGGCTATATCGCCATGAAGAATCCGAAGAATTTCATCGTCCTCGACATGCGGTCGGACCGTCTGGAGCTGGCAAAGAAATTCGGCGCCCATATGGTAATGAATCCGGCTGAGGTCAACGTTGTGGAAGAGATTCGGAATATGACGGACGGGTACGGCTGCGACGTCTATATCGAAGCAACGGGGCATCCATCCAGTGTCAAGCAGGGTCTGGAGGCCATCCGGAAAATGGGCACCTTTGTTGAATTCAGCGTGTTCGGCGATCTGACCACCGTGGACTGGAGCATTATCAGCGACAGAAAAGAGCTGGATTTATACGGAGCGCACCTGAGCCCCTACTGCTACGAGCCTGTGGCACAGTGGATCAAGGAAGGAAAGCTTCCGACAAAGGGCGTGGTTACTCATAAATTCTCCCTGGATCAATGGGAGGAAGCGTTCAAACTCGCTGAGAAGGGTGCGGAGGGCACGCTGAAGGTAGTCCTGGTTCCCTGATTCAGGCCGGGCCGCAAAAGGAGGCGAGGTGACGTCATGAATAAAATAGCGATCGGCTGCGACGAGGCGGCTTTCGACTTGAAACAAATCATCGTGGAACATTTGGGCAAGCTGGGCTATGAAACAGAAGACTACGGCGTGTACAACATGGATGCTTCGTTGTATCCCGATACCGCCGTGAAGGTCGCGATCGCCGTTTCGGAAGGGAAGCATGACAGAGGGATCTTGCTGTGCGGGACCGGCATCGGCATGGCTATTTCGGCGAATAAGGTTCCCGGTATCCGGGCGGCGGTATGCCATGACTGCTATTCGGCGGAAAGGGCCAGAAAGAGCAACAACGCCCAGATCATGACCATGGGTTCCCGGGTGATCGGAACGGAGCTGGCCAAACAACTGGTGGAAATATGGATGAATTCGGAATTCCAGGGCGGGGGATCCGCTTCAAAGGTCGACCGGATCATGGAATATGAAAGAAGTTTTATCGCAGGAGGTACGTCAAATGCAAAGAATAATCAATGATCCCGATCTCGTTGTGGAGGATATGCTGAAAGGTTTTGTGAAGAACCATCGGGATATCGTTGCGGCAACGGAGAATCCGAGGGTACTCAAATATATCAAAGCCCCGGAGGAGGGAAAGGTGGGCGTCGTTACGGGCGGCGGTTCGGGACACAAGCCGGCCTTTATCGGATACATAGGCAGAAATATGGTGGACGCGGTCGCTGTCGGCGAGATTTTTTCTTCTCCGACTGCCAAGGCCTTTTTCGACGCTTTCAGGGAAGCCGACGGCGGAAAAGGGGTAGCCTGTCTTTACGGCAATTATGCCGGAGACAACATGAACGTCAAGATGGCGAAACAGATGGCGGAAATGGAAGGCATTGAAGTCAAAACCGTCGTAGCCAACGACGACGTGGCTTCCGCGCCGAAAGAGGAGTCGGGAAAAAGGAGAGGCGTTGCCGGAGAGATACTCATGTGGAAAATCGGCGGCGCAAAGGCTGCGAAAGGCGCAACCCTCGACGAGGTCATCGCGGCCGCGCAAAAAGCCATAGACAATACAAAGAGTGTCGGGATCGGGATCACTCCCTGTACGATACCGTCTGTTGGCAAGGCTAACTTTGAGATCAAAGACGGGACGATGGAGGTCGGGATCGGTCATCACGGCGAGCCGGGCATCAAGGTTTCCAGTCTTGCCACTGCTGATGAGATGGCGCAGATCATGCTGGATATCATTCTCCCGGACCAGCCTTTTAACGGCGGAGATGAAGTTGTGGTTCTGCTGTCGGGTCTGGGAGCGACGCCTGTGATGGAGGAGTACATCGTCTACAACAAAGTGGAAGAAATCTTGTCAGAAAAGGGAATTAAAATATACCGGTCCTATGTAGGGAACTATTTCACATCTTTGGATATGATGGGGATCACATTAACGCTCATGAAGCTAGACGACGAGCTGAAAGAGCTTATCGACGCGGAAACCGACACCATGGGGTTGAAGCAGTTCCAAAGATAGTTCCGCAGGAGGCGCGCCTTGTTTTTTATAGGAATTGATGCCGGAACAACTTGTATCAAAGCGGCGATCGTATCAGAGGACGGGAGCTTTATCGATTCCGCCTCCGAAAACGTCAGCCTGTACATGCCGTCGGAGGATTTCTGCGAACTCGACATGATGAAGCTGTGGAAGAGTCTTTGCCTTATCCTCATGAGGCTGAAAGAAAAAAACGGCGGCGTCTGGGGCGATATAAAAGGGATCGGCATAACCGGCCAGGGAGACGGTCTCTGGGCCATAGACAAACAGGGGGGTCCGGTCCGCAATGCCATACTGTGGAATGATACGAGAACGAAATATTTGAAGCTTGAAAACCGGGACGAAATCGAAGGAATCTGCGCCAGTTGTCATGCAAATCCCCTATATGCGGGCTCAAACATCCATATCCTTCGATGGCTGCAGGAAAAAGAGCCTGAGACGCCGGGAAAAATACATAAAATTTTTCACTGCAAGGACTGGCTCAATTATAAGCTCACGGGCATAGTCTCCAGCGATTATACAGACATGACCACTGCCCTGATGGACCTGAAAAAGAAGGAATACTCGCGGGAAGTACTGGACGCGCTGGACCTTGCACAGTATATGGAACTATTTGCTTTGCCGGTGGATTCTTCCGAGATCATAGGAAGCGTAACGAAAAACGCAAGCCGTGAGACCGGGTTGAATCCGGGGGTCCCTGTGATTGCGGGGGCCATCGACGTGGCGGCTGTGGCGGTCGGATTGGGCGCTGTCCGCGCAGGAGACACCTGCATCATTGTCGGAACCACTCTTGCAAATCAGACGATTATAAAAGAATCGGATATCGATTTTAAGAAAGGCCTTATATTATCCCATATCCCCCGGGACAGCTATATTTGTATCATGCCGACACTCAGCGGCGCGTCTGCCATTGACTGGGCAAAAAAGCTGCTGTACCCCGAACTTTCCTATGAAGTCATAGAAAAGATCATCAATCGGGTTCCCATCGGAAGCAGAGGCATCATCTACCATCCTTATCTGCAAGGCGAGAGGGCACCCTTCCGAAATCCTTTTGCCGCAGGCAGTTTCTTTGGACTGAAATCAACTCATAACAAGGAAGATTTGATGCGGGCCGCTTTTGAAGGCCTCGCTATGACTCTCTATGACTGTTTTGAGTCTTTGCCCGCCACGAATGATAAGGTGTTCATCTCCGGGGGAGCGGCAAAAAATGATACTCTTTGCCAGATGGCAGCCGACTGCCTGGGAAAAGGCATCGTCAGGGTCATGGAAAAGGAAGCCGGAATCAAAGGGATCGTATCGGTGGTCAAGGTGGGATTGGGTCTTGATAAGGATTACGGCTCAGCAAAGATCACCGTGGACAAGGAATTTATCGCGGATCCGGAACGGCACCTGCAATACGAGAGCATATTCGGACTGTTTAAGAATTTGAGATATGACTATGAGAAGCATTGGCTTGAGAGAAATAATCTTTTTAAGGAGAAAAATAATGAGCAGTTTTAAAAACAGAGACGGAAAAGTAATTGTCGAAAATCTGATCAAAACCATACAGCAGAATAAAGATTATCTCAGCAGGATCGACGGCGAAATCGGCGACGGCGACCATGGAATCAATATGAACAAGGGCTTTACCATGTGCAGGGACCGGATCGAAGGGAAACCTCTCGATTTGGCGGAAAGCCTGAAGACCCTTGCCATGATCCTGATGATGGAAATCGGCGGATCCATGGGTCCTCTTTACGGAACGATGTTCCTTGAAATGTCAAAAGCGGCGGCTGGAAAAGAGGACATTGACAGCCAGGTCTTCGCGGATATGCTGGGCCGTGCGGTAAAGGGCATACAAGGCCTGGGCGACGCCAAGGTCGGAGACAAAACGCTGATGGACACCCTGATTCCCGCCGTTGAGGCATTTCGCGGCGCAGAAGACGCCGGATTTTCCGCCGCCCTGGACAGGATGACGGAAGCAGCGGAAAAAGGAAAGGATTCCACCGTGGATCTTGTGGCGAAGATCGGAAGGGCAAGCAGATTGGGAGAACGCTCCAGAGGCGTTCTGGACGCAGGCGCGACGTCCTGTTTTCTGTTGCTGGAGGCTATGGGAAAAACCATAAAAGAGCTTCTGCCCGGGGAGTGAAATCATGTCAAAATTTCTGATGGGTATCGATATCGGCACGACAAACGTAAAGTCTGTTTTATTCAATGAAGACGGGACGAAAATCGCGGAACACAGCATGGAATATCCGTTATGCCTCATTAGATCAGGCTGGGTGGAGCAGGATCCCCGGGATTGGTGGGAAGCTGCCGTAAAAACCATTCAAAAAGTCATCCTCGACGGCAAGGTGGATAAGAAGGACATCGCTGGAATCGGCGTCAGTTCCCAGGCGCCTACTTTGATACCCATCGACCGGGACGGGAATGTATTACGGAACGGCTTGATATGGATGGATCGGAGGTCCCAGCCCGAATCGGATTTCCTGGAAAAGGAGGTCACCAGCAAGAAGGTTAAGAGCATTACGGGGAACCGGATCGACCCTTACTATTTGTCGTCGAAGCTGCTGTGGTACAAGAACAACGAGCCGGAACTCTATAAAAAGACCTATAAAATACTTCAGATAAACGGCTATATCAATTATATGCTGACGGGAGCCATTACCACGGACATTTCCCATGCCAGCCTGATGGGCGTATTTGACGTCAGGCAGAATCAATGGTCCGGTGAGCTTGCCCAGCTTATAGGCTATGATCCGGACCTGTTTCCTCCGGTCTATGAAAACGCCCATGTCATAGGAACCGTGAGCGAGAAGGCAGCAGGACTGACCGGCCTCAGCACGACCACGGCGGTGGTTTGCGGAACAGTGGACGGCGCCGCCGCAACACTGGAAGCGGGCGCGGTAGACGCGGGAGACGCCGTTGAGATGACCGGCACATCGACGGTCCTGAATATCTGCACCGACAAGTGGCAGGATCCCGGACTGCTCTTTGAAATGTACCATGGCCTGAAGGATATGCTGATGATCTGCGGCGCCATGAGCACCACCGGAGCAAGCCTCAAATGGTACAAGGAAAATCTGTATATCGAAGACGACGCCGAAGAAGCGGCAGCGGTGGGCTGCTATGAACGGATGAACCGAAAAGCCTGCAAGGCAAGCGCCGGTTCAAACCGGCTGATCTTTCTGCCTCATATGGCAGGGGAAAGATCACCGATTTGGGATAGCTACGCAAGGGGCGTTTTCTTCGGTCTGCATCTTAATACAAAGCGGGAAGATATGATAAGAGCCATCATGGAAGGCTCTGCTTACGGGCTCAGACACAATATAGACGAAGCGGAAAAGATCGGTGTCACGATTAAAGAACTCCGGTCCGTAGGTGGCGGCAGCAACAGCGATATCTGGCTGAAAATCAAAGCGTCTGTCTTAAATATGCCGATCATCGTGCCGGATATCTCAACGGGTGCACCTTTCGGCGGCGCCATCATATGCGGCGCGGGCCTGGGCGTCTATAAGGACCCCGGAAAATTTGCGAAAGAGACCGCTAAAGTGAAAAAAATCGTAGAGCCCGATGAAGAATGGCATAAAGTCTACAACGAGATATATCAGATATACCTGAGCCTTTACAAAAACACAAAAAAAGATTTGTATAACCTTGCTACCATTCAAGAAGGAGTATCGATATGATTGTTCCACAAAACATCTGGCAGGCACATAGCTTTCAATGCCCATGCGGCATGATCCACAGCCAGCCGATCAGGGATATTGCAATACGGAAAGGCGCGATCAATAAACTCGCCCGGGTAAAGGAAGATCTGGAAAGCGGCTGCGACAAAGGATTGATCATCACAGACAGCCTGCTCAACGATCTGATCGGAGATAAGATAAAAGCCGCACTGGAAAAAGGCGGTATCGACTATGCGGTATGCCTGTTCGATACGCCTCTGGTCCTGCCAAATGAAGAGTCCATTGTCAAGATCATGGTGGATATGGATAAAAGCATCGACTTTTTGATCGCGGTGGGATCGGGAGCGGTCAACGACTTGACCAGAATCATAAGCTCCAGATGTCATATCCCTTACATATCCATTCCAACCGCCGCTTCGATGGACGGTTATACCGCAGAAGTATCGCTGCTTGTGCTGAACGGCATTAAAAAAACCATTCCGGCGACACATCCCATCGCCGTTTACGCCGACGTGGACATCTTGAAAAACGCGCCGGCCAAGCTGGTCGCCGCCGGCTTCGGGGATCTGATCTGCAAGAAAACCGCTGCCTTTGACTGGAGAGTTTCCAATATCATCAACGGCGAAAGCTACTGCCAGAATACGGTGGATGTGATCGATGAAATTATCGGGAAAACCGCGGCTAATGCGTTGAAAATATCCGAGAGGGATGAAGAGGCCATAAAAACTTTAGCGGAAGGCCTGATGATATCGGGGCTCGCCATGCATTGGGTCGGAAAATCCAGGCCCGCGGCAGGCGCGGAGCATCATCTTGCTCATTTTACCGGCATGAAAGCCATGATGAACAACAGGCCTGTGCATCTCCATGGCATTGAGGTCGCTGTTATGACGCTGGTCATGATCGAAGTTTACCGGGAAATTTTATCCCGGGATTTTGAAAGCTCAGACTTGGAGGCCGCCTATGAGAAATCCCTGAAAAAAGAGGAGTATGAAGTGAAAATCAGAGAAATTTTTAAAGAAAGCGCGCCTCAGATTTTCAAAGAAAATGAAAACAAAATATTTGATAAGGATGAATGGATCGCCCATGCAGGGAAAGTTAAAAACAGCATGACTCAGATCAGAGCTGAGCTGCTGCCGAAACTTCCCGACCCGGACATGATCGTCCAGGTGCTCAAGAGCATGGGGGCGCCGTCGTCTCCCGCGGATATGGGCCTTTCTATGGCGGAAATGAGAGAAGCGATCATCTATGCAAAAGAGGTCAGGAGCAAATATACGATTTTAGAAGCGGCCGAATATTTGGGCTGTCTGGAGGAAGTCGCCGAATGTGTCTCGGAAAGGATGCAGACCGCACAGTGAAAGAAAGGATGATGAATCATGGCAAGGGCTTTTGACGAAAAAAAGGTTAAAAAACTGAAGGAAGAAGTGTGTGAGGCAAATCTGGAACTGGTGTCGCAAAAATTGGTCATCTATACCTGGGGAAATGTAAGCGGGATACTCAGGGAAGAAAATCTGGTCGCGATAAAGCCCAGCGGTGTTCCTTATGACGAGCTGACGCCGGATATGATGGTCGTTCTGGACCTTGACGGAAACATCGTGGAAGGCGAATACAATCCTTCTTCCGATACGCCGACCCATCTGGAACTCTACAGAGGTTTTGCGGAGATCGGCGGGGTTGCCCATACTCATTCGACTTATGCCACCGCATGGGCACAGGCCAAAAAAAATATCGACTGCTTCGGCACGACTCACTGCGATTATTTTTATCACGAGATCCCCTGCACTCCGGAACTCACTTCGGAGGAAATCAACGGAGACTATGAGCTGAACACCGGAAAGGCGATCATCAGAACCATGCAGGAAAAGGATTATAGATCCATGCCCGGGATCCTGGTGGCCAATCACGGCCCGTTCACCTGGGGAAAAGACGCGAAGAACGCGGTATATAACAGCGTTATTTTGGAAGAATTGGCAAGAATGGCGCAGCTGACCCTCTCCATCAATAAAGACATCACAGAGATACAAGCGGTGCTGATGGATAAGCATTATCTCAGAAAGCACGGGAAAAACGCTTATTATGGACAGAAAGCGGGCAAGGAGCTGAAAGGATGAAAATCTTGACCGTAACAGATCTGTTTATAAAAAAGGAAGTTGTGGAAGAGGCTTTAAGAGAGAAATTAAGGCATATCGAGGACCTGGTCATCGATAATTTTGCCGTGGACTTCCCCGTAACGCCGCTGATCTACGGAGACGGCGAGGTGACGGAATATGTGGGCAATGAAGAGGACATTATAACGCGGATCGCCGATGTGGATCATTTGGTGGTCCATACCTCGCCGATAACCAAACGGGTCATGGAGCATGGCAAAAGGCTGAGATCCATATCTGTAACAAGAGGCGGAGCCCTCAACGTAAATATGGAGGCGGCCAGCGAGCTGCATATCCCTGTTTTCAATACGCCCGGAAGGAATTCCGCCGCGGTGGCCGAATTTACAATCGGACTGATTATTGCCGAAACCAGAAACATTGCCCGGAGCCACGAGGCCACGAGGCAGGGGAAATGGGTCGAGGATTATTATATCTATGAAAAAAGCGAGTTCGAGCTTTCCAGCAAAGTGATCGGGCTTATGGGCTATGGGAATATCGGCGCGAAAGTATGCGAATACCTGAGCAGTTTCGGGTGCCGTGTGCTTGTTTACGATCCTTACATAGAAAGTGTGGAAGGTGCCAATACGAAACTGGTGGATCTGGATACGCTGCTGGCCGAGGCGGATATCATCTCCCTCCATATGCGGGTGACGCCCGAGACCAAAGGAATGATCAATATGGATCTTCTGCGGAAGATGAAGAAAACAGCCATACTGGTCAATACGGCCAGAGGCCCCCTGGTGAATTACGGCGATCTGTACGAGGCCCTGAAGCAGGGAGTCATATCGAGGGCGGCTCTCGACACCTTTGAGGTGGAACCGATCGAGCCGGATAATCCGATACTGAAGCTGGAAAATGTGACCTTGACCAATCATATCGCGGGCTCTTCAAGAAATTCGGCGAAAATATCCGCTGAAATCATGGCGGAGGATCTGAAATCGTTTCTTGAGGGCAGAGAGGTAAAGAATCTGATCAATAAAGATTATAAAGCAAAGGGGAGGTAAACAGGATGGGTGCGAAATATACGCTGGGAATCGATTACGGAACACTGTCGGCAAGAGCGTTATTGGTTGACGTCAATAGCGGCGAAGAAATCGCGTCGGCGCTTTATGAATATCCTCACGGCGTCATGGCTTCCTGGCTGCCGGATCAGAAAACGAAATTGATGCCGGACTTTGCCCTTCAACATCCGCAGGATTACATCGACGCCCTGCAGCACACGATCGCCGAGATATTAGCAAAAACCGGCGTAAGCAGCGAAGATATCATTGGCGTTTGTAGCGATTTCACGGAATGCTCCATGCTGCCCGTCGATCGGAACGGGATCCCGCTTTGCTTTCAGGAAAAATATAGATCCAATCCCCACAGCTATGTAAAGCTTTGGAAGCATCACGCGGCCCAGGACGAAGCCAACCGATTGAACCGGATCGCGGCGGAGCGGCGGGAAGCATTTCTACCAAGATATGGAGGCAAGATCTCCTCGGAATGGATGTTTCCAAAGATCTGGCAGATCCTGAACGAAGATCCCGACCTTTATCATGATACGGCAAAATTCATGGAGCTTGCCGACTGGGCCACCATGCAGCTGACAGGGGAGGAACGCAAAAATAGCTGTACTGCGGGGTATAAATCCATATGGCATAAAAGAGAAGGCTTTCCTACGAAAGCATTTTTTAAAGAATTGCATCCGGAACTGGAGAACGTAATAGAAGAAAAGTTTAGCAACGCCGTATACCCCATCGGAAGCGCGGCCGGACACGTCACAAAGGAAGCCGCACGGCTGACCGGATTGAAAGAGGGCACGGTTGTGGCAGTAGGAATCGGAGACGCCCATGCGGCGGTGCCGGCGGTAGGCATCACAGAGCCGGGGAAAATGCTGATGATAATGGGGACCTCCACCTGCCATATGATGCTGGGAGACAAAGAGGTCATGGTACCCGGCATGTGCGGCGTCGTTGAGGACGGGATCATCCCCGGGTATTACGGCTACGAGGCCGGGCAGTCCTGCGTCGGCGATCACTTTCAGTGGTTCAAGGACCATTGCGTGCCCGAATCCTATGAAAAAGAAGCCAGGGAGAAAGGCGTCAATATTTTCTCTCTGCTGGATGAAAAAGCCGAGAAGCTGAGTCCCGGTGAATCGGGGCTCCTGGCCCTGGACTGGTGGAACGGAAACCGGTCTGTGCTGGTGGACGTGGACCTTACGGGCCTGATCCTCGGCATGACATTATTGACCAAACCGGAAGAAATCTACAGAGCACTGATCGAGGCGACAGCCTTTGGCACAAAGATGATCGTTGAAACCTTCAAAGAGCATGGCGTTCCGGTGGTTGAACTGTATGCCGCCGGCGGGATCGCCGAAAAAAATCCTCTTATGATGCAGATATACTCTGATGTTACCAACATGGATATCAGGATCGCCGCGTCTCCTCAGGCGGCCGCATTGGGCTCAGCCATCTACGCGGCGGTGGCGGCGGGAAAAGAGAAGGGCGGATATGACGATATCTGCGCGGCTGCAAAGAATATGGGAAAAGTGAAAGACAAGTATTATACGCCGGATAGGTCCAGTGCCTCCATTTATGAAAGCCTTTATGAAGAATACAAAAAACTGCACGACTATTTCGGCAGGGGAGAAAATACCGTGATGAAAAAGTTAAAAAAGATAAAGGAGAATGTCTATTATGTTCATGAAAGATGAAAGGGAAGCCATCGTTGAATATTGTGTCAAATTGATCGAACACCGGCTGACGAAGGGGACCGGCGGCAACATCAGCATATTCAACAGAAAAGATAAAATCATGGCGATCAGTCCGAGTGGTCTGGATTACTATAAAACAAAGCCGGAAGACGTCGTGGTGATGGATATGGACGGTAATGTGATCGAAGGTAACAGAAAGCCATCCACCGAATACAACCTGCACAGGATCTTTTATGTGAAGCGCGACGACTGTAATTCTGTCGTTCACTGCCACTCCATGTTTTCCGGGGTGTTGGCCTGCCTCCATTGGCCGATACCCGCCAGCCATTACATGATCGCCCTGGCAGGCAAGGACGTCCGTTGCGCGGAATACGCGACCTTCGGGACCCAGCAGCTGGCGGAAAATGCCTTTGAAGCCATGAAAGGCAGAAACGCCGTGCTGATGGGGAATCACGGACTGCTGGCCGTCGCGGCCGACCTGCCCAATGCTTTCAACGTTGCGGAAGAAATAGAATTCTGCGCGGAAATGTACTACAGGGCGAAATGCGTGGGCGAACCTGTCATTCTTTCTGATGCGGAAATGGAATTGATCATCGGCAAATTCAACAATTATGGGAAAGCGTCTCTTCTCCTCAGAGAAAAATAGAAAGTGATCAACGAAAACCCCCAATGGTCTATTGCCATTGGGGGTTTTCGTTTATGAATTGATAAAATCAACAAGTACATTATTAAATTCATCCATCTGATCGTAAAACGCTCCATGACCGCTGAACTGGAACGGTACCAGGGTGGAATTGCGAATGTATTGATGCTGGATCTCGCCTAATTCAAACGGTACGATTTTATCGTGAATGCCGTGAATGATCAAAGTCGGGATATGTATCATCTCCAGATCGGTAAATAAAACGTCATGCAGCCAGGTGTTCGCGATTGCCGCCGTCGACCAGCCTGCCGCCTGCAACCCCAATCCGAAGAACCAATCGGAAAAAGCTTCCGAGATATGCTGATAAAAGAACATATCCCCGAAATTCCGCAGCATTTTCGGACGGTCGGTATAGGTGCCCTGAATAATTTGATCAACAACACTGCGGTCCACGCCATAAGGGAAATTCGGACGCTTGATCAGGCTGGGCGCAGCCGCCGCGAAAAGAGCAAGCTTCGATACGCCGTAACCTTGATGGCGCCCCATATATCTTATCGCCATAGCGCCCCCGTTTGAATGCCCTGCCAGAATAAAGTCATGTAAATTCAATGCGTCGACCACACATCTGACGTCGTCGGATAACGTGTCGAAATCATATCCCGTAAAAGGCTTGTCGGAATCGCCGAAGCCTCTTGTATCAATGCCGATACATCGAAAACCCAGTTTCGGCAGCTGATTGAATTGATATTCGAACAGATTATGATTTCCCGGCCATCCGTGGATGAACAGGATCGTCTTGTCTCCCTGGGGATTGATATCTTCCACAAAGATTTTAACGTTTGGTTCAACTGTAACGTAGTATCCCATATACAACCTCCTTAAATGATTGATACAGGATCATTCTATTCGTAAAATCATTGTTTTATGAATCCCCATTCCTCCCACTTCCAGACGGTGGTTCGCGGCTTTGCGTCCGGATCGGTTGTGTAACGTTCGCCGGCCACCTTCTTGTATTGTCCCTCTCGGACGACCAGCTCGTTGAGGCCGTCTCCGTCATGGTCCGTTACATCAAAGGAAAGGATGGGGCGATAGAGGTCGGACGAGCACCAAACGGGCCTGAAAGTCTCCTCTTCCAGCTTATATACAAACAGATGGTTCTTATAGCTGATATCCTCGCCCTCATGCCAGAAGGGCTTTACGTCCCCGAAACTGCCCTGCTTCCAAAGGCTGAATACAAGGTTTGGCTTCCCATCGTTATCGGCGTCGCCCAGAGAGAAACCGTCGACATGCCAGTCCTCCGGCGATCTCCAAAGCATCTGCCCTTCTTCTTCGACGGAAAGTACGTTATCCGTAAGGGAATACTCCTCCGCTATGCCGTCTCCGTCGAGATCGCCAGAGGCGAGAACAGAGGTTGCGGAATCCACCGGACCGGAAAACATTACAACCGCAATCAGGAGAAATGCCAGTGTCATTCCGATCCGGCCGGTCATCCTGCTTACTATCCTGCTTACCATTGGGAGGCACCTTCCGGCGCCGTATAGACCTTGGTCCAGAACGGAGGCTCCGGAGTCTTTCCATTTTCCAGCATCGCTTTCCACTTTTCGTCTGTCAGGCGATCGCTCAGCGGCCAGGAGAATTCGTAATAGGAGTATACGGCCCCTTTGGCGATACGAAGCGTTCCGTCGACCGGAACAACTGCATAGATATTGTTAACATAGCCGGTTCCCTCCTCCAAAACCTGACCGTTGGGATCCGTAGCCACATCGGCGATCAAAGCGGCGGGATTCTCAATGGCGGCGGACTTATCGTCCACACCCTCATCCTTGAGTGCTTCCAGCCAGAAGTGCTCCAGCTGACCGCCAAAGCTTCGGATCAGCTCGTATTCTTCATCGGTCAGAGGTTCCTGGGCCAGTTCCTTCTCGGAAATGGTTTTTAACTGCAATGCCAGGGACTCCAGTTCATCCAGGGACGCGCTGGCATCCTTCGTAAGGAGCCCTCTGCTCTCCAGCCCGTCGGCGGTCATCCTTGTAAGGGCGGCCAGACGGCTGTAAACCAGCGGATTGGGCTCCACATAACCCCTATCGTCCAACGGTTCCTCTCCACCGCCCATTTCGGCATAGATCTGTTTTGCATAAAGTATGGTGTCATGCTTCAGTTCCGTCCAGCTTCCCAGCCAGGTCTCCAGCTGCTTGAGCGTCCACGCCGGGTTTTGCATAAAAGACGGATATCCTTTCCCCTTCGGTTCTGTCAGAGGATTCAAAGTATACATCCAGGTCCAGTACAGGTTTTGTGTCCAAATCCCTGTATCCAGTGACGCGATGTCCTTCCGGAGCTTTGCCATATTCTCCGGGTAATTGATATAATCAGTTTCTCCCATCTCCTTCAGGATTGCGTAGGCGGTCTCGGAACCCATGGCGGCCGGGATATCAAGGCCTTTGGGAAGCATCCGATAATTTCCCTCGCTGTTCTCCTTTACTTCCCGGTATACCAGTCGCTGGAAAATAGAGGCGTCCGGAGTAAACCGCTGGCCCATAAAACGAAAGCCTTTAACGGATTCTTCCCGGTCGGGCTGTATGACATCGTTGTATATCGGCATGGAATTGATAGCCGGAAGGTCCAATTTATCAACGCCGGCTTTAAAAGCATCCCACTGCTTATCACTTCCGGTGAGCTTGTCAAGGGCCGGAACCGAGCCGTATATATTTGTAAACAACTGATAGTATTGGATAAAACCAAGATCGTCGCTTTTCCCTACGAAAAAGCTGGTGGGCTCATAGATGCTGTTCCAGCGGTCGTAGCTCTGTTGAGAACTGAGAAGCCGGGTAATCAGGGCCGCTGATTTTGTCTCGTCCTCCTGGGATGCCCGGAAGGTCAGACGTCCATACCACATCATCGCCTGGAAATATGTTTTCAGATCATTTGATTTGGTATAATGCCCCCGGGGAATATATTGGGAGTAATCCTCCTTCAGGATTTCAGCAGGGCCGGCGTCGGGATTTCCCATGTTCATAACAGAGGATGGCGAGATATTCTTATGAGCGGTAATCAGCTGCAGCTCACTGTCCACCTCGTTGCGGACGATGGAAGGAGTCTCGGACTTGGGATCAAGGATCCTGTCAGCAACGGCGAAATATGCCACATTGCGCTTCGCGGCATTTTCCCAGTCCGTTCCCTTCAAGGATTCATAATCTTTCTGACTCTTCTGGAGCAGTGTTTTTGTAAGGGTGCAGAGCTTGGGCCGCAGACTGTCTTTCTCCAGAGTGCGCAGCAGATGATCGAAGTACAGATGATAATTATGCATCATCGCGTCAGTCGTAATAAAACTGGGCGTCATGTCGTAGCGGTTGATCTCATAGATATTGAAAAATTCCTGCATCGGAGACGGAGTCACCAGAAAGCCATTTTTGCTGAGCAGTTTCTGCGCCTCTTCGGAAAATGCAAAACGATCCTTGTTGATGACATTGGAGAGATCGGCGGACACCTGATAGGCCGCAATCGAAGGCTTAAGATCAACCGGCACCTCGTGATAGGCCGCAAAAGCCGCCTCAGTCCTGAGGGCGTCGAGAGGCTGATCCTGCTTGTCCTTTGACGTCTGTGAGGCCGGACGGCAGCCGGTGAGGCTAGTGATCAAAAGCGCTGTTGTGATAAGCCAGACAAGAGCAATTCTTTTCGTATTCATATATCGGAACCTCCTTTATCAATCGGGATTTTTCTTCCCGCTTCCTTATTTGCCTTTTTTTGGTTAGACGAGAGAGGGTAAGCCTTTGTTCCCGATGGGCCCGCCCAAAAACATTTCTGATTGGGAATTCATTTTGTTGGAAATATATTAACGGAAGTGTATGATTAAAGAATACAAGACAGCAACATTATTTTGAGGAGGAATTTTCATATGAGCATCATCAATGCAGCAGTAATCGGATACGGTCTGGCCGGTAGCGTTTTTCATGCGCCGATCATAAACAGTACGGAGGGATTCCGTTTAAAGACCATATACACGACAAACAGCGAGAGAAAGAAGCAGATCAACAGCCTGTATCCCGACACGGCCGTTGTGTCCGATGTGGATGAGATATTCCGCGACGACGCCATCGAACTGGTCACTGTTGCGACCCTCAATGACTGCCATTTTGAACTGGCGGAGAAAGCCATCCTGGCAGGCAAGAACGTGGTCGTTGACAAGCCGTTTACGATCCGGTCGGAGGACGCCGACAAGCTGATCGAGCTGGCGGAAAAGAAAAACGTCGTGCTGTCGGTCTTCCAAAACAGGAGATGGGACGGCGATTTCAAGACGGTGAAGAAGGTCGTCGAGAGCGGGATCCTTGGATCCCTGGTTGAACTGGAATGCCATTGGGACAGATTCCGCAACTATAACAAGGATAACTGGAGAGAGGAAAATGCCCCGGGCTCCGGCCAATGGTATGACCTTGGCCCCCACATGGTCGACCAGGCAGTGGCTTTGTTCGGCCTCCCATCCGCGGTAACGGCTGATCTGCGGATCCAGAGAGAATGCGCCAAGACCATTGATAATTTTGAAGTTGTTCTTCATTACGGAAAGCTGAAGGTGACCTTGAAGGTCGGCATGCTGGTTAAAATCCCGACGCCGAGATTTGCTCTGCTGGGAGAGAACGGATCCTTTGTAAAATATGGTCTGGATGTACAGGAGGATGATCTGGCAGCCGGCTTAACGCCGCTGAGCAAAAAGGATTGGGGGCAGGAGCCGGAAGGACAATATGGCACGATATCGGCCGTCGTGAACGGAGTCGATCTGAGCGGCACGGTGGTCAGTGAGCCGGGAGACTACCGAGGATTTTACCAAAATATCCATCAGGTGCTGACAGCGGGAGGCGGACTGATCGTCACTCCCCGGCAGGCCGCAAACAATATAAAAATAATCGAGCAAGCGATCAGGAGCAATGAAGAGAGACGCACGGTGGAACTCACAGGGCTTTACAAATAGCTCGGAAATATCAACGCCTCGGGTATGTACGGCATATCCGGGGCTTTTTTATTAAAAAACCGAAAGGGCAAAGACAAGGCAGAAATGTTTCAATTTTCAAAAAAATTACATAAAGAAATTGAATTACCTGACGATATATTATGTATGTGAATCGGGCTAGAGTCTACAAGTTGCAGACATAAAATTCTAAAAGCATGAAATGAGGGGGAAAAATGAAGAGCATACGAACACTGTTTATCACAATTACTGTTTTAATCACGATCGCTATTTTTACGGCTCAGGCGGCAATCAGCTACTTTTCATTCAGTAAAATTTCCTTTGACTCAGTGGAAAGCAATCTGAAAATCCAAGCCGAAAAAGAAGCGGCGATTCTGGATTCAAAGCTGACGGGAGTTGGGAAAGCGTCAAGCGGCCTTGCCTCCATGATTTCATCCATGAATCAGATCGAGGATCAAACGCTCTTTAATATTATCGGCAGTGAGATGAGAAAGAATCCGATGGTGTACGGCGGCGGTTTTTGGATGGAACCGTATATGGGCGATCCGGCCAAGAAGTATTATGGGCCTTATGTATACAGCGACAACGGCACTCCGACGGTCACCTGGGATTACAACACGGATGAGTACGACTATTTCAAGTATGACTGGTATAAAAACGGCCTCAATGCCGGCGACGGAGTGGTATTCAGCGAACCGTACCTCGATGCGGTCACAAATGTCGCAATGATCACGGCGTCAGCACAGATCAACAAATTCGGAACAATCGTCGGCGTGACAACTTTCGATATCGGGCTGAAAGAGATGCAGGAATATATCCAGAATATCAAGGTCGGAAAGAAAGGCTATGCGTATGTCATCACGCAGCAGGGATATTACTGGGCGGTAAAAGACGAGAAGAAGAACTTAAGCGTAAAGATAACCGAGGATAAAAATTCCGCGATCAAGGATTTCGGAACAAATCTAATGAAGGATGATGCGACGGGCATTTCTGTCGTTGATAACGGCAAGGCAAAAGATTATATGGTCTACACCCCGGTCGGGACAACAGGGCTCAAGCTCGTCACGGTCATGCCGGAAAGCGAAGCCACCGCGGCAGTCAAGAAAGTCTTTGCTATTTATTTCGGAGTGTTCATCTTCTCCATCGCATTGTTCATCGTCGCGATCACCTTATTGTTCAACAACAAGATCATCGGACCGCTGAAGGCATGGAAGAAATCTTCCGAAAAGCTTTCCATCGGAGATGTGTCCGACAATCCTGAGCTTGAAAAATACACCGGCGCCAACAATGAAGTAGGGTTGCTTTCCAGGGTGTTCCTGGAATTGGGGCAAAGTATCAAGGAAAAGGCGACCTTCGCGGAACGTGTGGCGGACGGCGACCTGACTGTCCGGATCGAGCCGAAATCCGAAAGCGATATCCTGGCGATCAGTATGGATAAAGTCGTATACAGCCTCCAGAGCCTGGTTGATGAAGCGCAGATGCTGACGCAGGCTGCCGTCGACGGAGAACTGTCGACAAGAGGCAATGCGGACAAATTCCACGGCGGATACAAGCAGATCATCTCGGGTATGAACGATACCCTGGACGCCATCGCAACGCCTTTGGACGTCGCGAAGGACTTTATCATCGGTATGGCGAACGGCACACAGATGGAGCTGATCCAGGATACAGAACAGTACAAGGGATATTACGGAGAATTGATGAAGAATCTGAACGGCGTTCTGGAATCCCTGCTGGGCATGCTTACCGAAGTAATGCAATTGACCGAGGCGGCGACGAAAGGAAATCTGTCTCACCGGGCAGACGTATCCAAACTGAACGGCGGCTATATGACGCTGGTACAGGGTGTGAATGAAACGATGGACGCTGTGATCGAGCCTTTGAAGATGACGGCCGGCTATATTGACCGGATCGGCAAGGGGGATATTCCGGAAAAGATCACCGATACATACTACGGAGATTTCAACGGCATCAAAAACAGCATCAACTCCTGCATCGACGGTCTTGGAGGCCTGCAGGAAGGCTACGACGTCATGTACCGGATGAGCCTGAATGACTATTCCATCAAGGTGGAAGGAACTTATCTCGGAATTTTCGAGGAAATAAAGAAATCCATCAATGTGATCAACTATAGAATGAACCGTGTCGTCGAGATCCTGACCCATGTTTCCGACGGCGATCTGTCCGACCTGCAAAATATTATTGAAGGCGGCAAGAGAAGCGAAGGCGATACGCTGGTTCCGGCCCTCATCGCCATGATCGAGAACATTAAAGCTCTGGTGGACGAAACGAGCATGCTGTCGGATGCGGCGGTCAAAGGCCAACTGGACGTCAGAGCAGACGTCAGCAAACATAAAGGCGACTTTGCGAAGATCGTAACGGGAATCAACGATACTCTTGACGCCATGGTCGATCCGACTCAGGAAGCCTTAAGCGTATTACAGGAAATAGCAAAGGGTAATCTCACGGCAAGAGTGGCGGGAGACTACCAGGGCACTTTTGCGGAACTCAAGCTCGGCATGAACTCTTTAGGGGAGACGCTGAAGGGATATATCGACGAGCTTTCCGAAGTGCTTGGCCAGATGGCGGAAAAAGACTTCACCGGCGGAATCGACAGAGAATACGTGGGAGAGTTCGCGAAGCTCAAGGATTCCATCAATTTCATCGAAGTACAGCTCAACGAGGTTCTCGCAGAAATCAATTCGTCGGCTGATCAGGTCGAATCGGGAGCAAATCAGGTCGCGTCGACGAGCCAGGGTCTGTCCCAGGGCGCATCGGAGCAGGCCAGCAGCGTAGAGCAGATCAGTGCTACGATCACAGACGTAGCGGAACAGACCAAGCAGAATGCATCCAACGCCAACAAGGCAAATGAGATATCTCTGAAGGCCAAGACGGACGCCCAGAACGGAAATGCGGAAATGGGAGATATGCTGAAAGCCATGGAAGAAATCAACGATTCCTCCAAGAACATTTCGAGGATCGTCAAAGTCATCGACGATATCGCATTCCAGACCAATATCCTGGCGCTGAACGCCGCCGTTGAGGCAGCAAGAGCGGGCCAGCACGGCAAGGGCTTCGCCGTCGTAGCGGAAGAAGTGAGAAACCTCGCCGCAAGAAGTGCGGAAGCCGCAAGAGAAACCACCGACATGATCGAAAACTCCATCCATAAGGTGGAAGAGGGATATGCCATCGCCAATAAGACGGCGGAGGCGCTGAACAAGATCGTGGGCGGCGTGACCGACGCGGTCGAGATCGTCGAAAAGATTTCGGAAGCATCCGTTCAGCAGGCGACCTCCATTGCGCAGATCGATTCGGGAATCAACCAGATCGCGAAGGTCACCCAGTCCAATACCGCGACAGCGGAAGAAAGCGCTGCGGCAAGCGAAGAGATGGCCGGACAGGCTCAGATGCTGAAGAACATGATCCAGGAATTCCAACTCAAAACATCGCTGGGCAAGGGCACTTTCAAGCTGACCGGTTCCGTGGAACAGGAAGAAAAAGAGCTTGAGATCTCGCTGGATGACGACGACTTCGGCAAATATTAAAAAGTATTAAAAATTCCTTCGAAATGCTCCCTTAACGGGGAGCATTTTTAGTGTTATGATAGGATATAATCGGATTTAGTTTATGAAGAGGAGTGGAACCAATGAAAAGACCGGAGGAAATAAAGAAAGTCGCTGTTCTGGGATGCGGGCTGATTGGCTTCAGCTTTGCCATCGTTTTCAGCAGAAAAGGACTTGAAGTCAACATGTATAACCGCAAATCCCGAAGTCTGGATACCGTAAAGGATACCATCAGAAAGCAATTTGAGTTCTTAAAAGACGAGGGCATACTGGATTCTGAAAGGATCGAATCGTCCATGGCGAGGATCCATACTTTCGACGATCTGGCGGAAGCTTTGAAGGACGTCGATTATATCCAGGAGGCGCTGCCTGAAGATCTTGAACTGAAGCAGGATATGTTCGCAGAAGCGGCAAGATTGACCGGCGCCGACGTCATCATCGGCTCCAGCTGTTCCGGCCTGAGAAGGGCGGATATCGTCAAAAAAGTGCAGCATCATCCGGAGCGGTGCATGGTCGCACATCCGACCAATCCACCTCATTTGATCCCGTTCATGGAGATATCCGGAGACGGAGCAAGTCAGGAAGCAAAGGACGCAGCGTACGCGTTCATGGAACATCTTGGGCAAAAACCCATCCAATGCCGGGAGATATACGGATATGTACTCAACCGGGTGCAACTAGCGTTGATCCAGGAAGCTTTATACCTGGTGAAAGAAGACGTCTGCTCTGTGGAGGCGGTCGAACGGGCCATCACCGACGGCCTTGGTCTGAGATGGGCATTCACGGGACCCTACGGCGTAGAGGAATTGAACTCGGCTGCCCTCAGAGAGGGGCTCAGCAAGTACAAAGCGTATTTTATCGAAGGTTTCAGCGAGCTTGGCAGGGTCGAAGACTATCCTGAAGAGTTTGTGGACAAGGCTGTCAAAGGCTTTGAGCCGGTCATGAAGGGCATGGATCATGAACAATATTTAAAATGGAGGAATCAGATGGTTCTCGGGGCGAGACGCCTGAAGGGAGACTTCTAGAAATTCATAATCGGGTTTACTCTTTTGTTTATAAAGCAGAGGCAATGGCGTTTTTCCAGCCTCTGTTTTTCATTTTCCATTTTTGAGAATTCCCGTTGACAATATATAATAAGTAGAATATTATATAACCTGTTATATATAACATGTATAATATAAAGGAGATTAGGCATGTCATTGCAATATGCGATTTTAGGACTTCTCAGTTACCGGCCCATGACCGGATACGACCTGAAAAAGATGTTTGACGATTCCATCAATAATTTCTGGGCAGCCAGCCTCAGCCAAATCTATCGGGAGCTGGGCGCTCTCGAAAGCAAAGGTTATCTGGTCTCTGAAATCGAGAAGCAGAATGACCGGCCCGACAAGCGGATCTACGACATCACCGGGGAAGGCAAAGCCGCTTTTCGTGAATGGATCACAAATTTTCCTGAAAAGCTGTCAAAGGAAAAGCGCGATGAATTCACACTGAGGCTTTTCTTCGGCTCAAATCTGTCAAAGCAGGACCTGATTGTTCAGTTCCAGAGGTTTTTGGATGAGAAACAACAGCAACTGAAAGAAATAGAATATCTGAGAAACATGTCGGATCAATATGTCAGGGATATGAAATTGTTCAATGGGGAAGAGATTTACTGGAAGCTCATTCTGCGGAGGGCGTTTCTGAATCTGGAAGCATCCGTAAAATGGGCAAACGAGTGCCTTGAGGAATTAATTAAAGCGAAATAAGAAGGATTGGAGAGATCACAATGAGATTATCGGATAACGTTACCCTGCTTGAATCATCCAGAGGGAGCTTTGTATATCTGATCAGGGGCGAGGAAACAATGCTCATCGACACGGGGCTGTCATTCAGACGGAAGGGGATCATACGGGAGATCGAATCCATGGGCGTCCCATGGGGGGAGATCAAACATATCCTGATCACCCATCACGATATCGATCACATCGGGAATTTATTCGCGCTTCAGCAGCTGACGGGAGCCAAGGTATGGGCGTCCCGGGAGGACATCCCGTACATCACCGGCGAGCTGGATCGCAGCAGCTTCAAAAAGTATTTAAAGTATATATTCAGAACAAAAATACCGGAAACGATTCATCCCTACGTCCCCGGTGTAAGCATCAACGGTATTGAAATCATTCCGACTCCCGGACACACTCCGGGGCATGTCTGTCTGCTTTACGACGGAATGCTCTTTGTCGGTGATTTGCTAGAAAACAAAAAAGGAACCCTTAGGCCGTATCCCTCGGGGTGGAACTGGAATAATGACATGCTGTTGGAATCCGCAAAAAAAATAAAGGGCATACCGGTCAGCCGGATCTGTCCCGCCCATGGCATGCCTGTAGAAGGTAATTTTCAGTTCTGATCCGGTTTTACGATATCCTGGTAGGTCATGATATGACGCTCATGCTCTTCGTTCATAAAAGGAGAGGTGAGCAGATAGTCGGCCGTAGACTGGTTCATGGCCACCGGGATGTCGTATAAAACAGCGATGCGCAGCAGCGCTTTGACGTCGGGATCGTGGGGCTGCGAAGTAAGCGGGTCCCAGAAAAAGATCATAAAATCGACCTTACCTTCTGATATCATAGCGCCGATTTGCTGGTCGCCGCCGAGAGGGCCGCTCTTGTACGGTCTTACGGGAAGGCCGGTCTCTTCCGAAATCCTCGCCGCAGTCGTTCCTGTCCCGCACAGGAAGTGGCCGCTCAGCAGTTCTTTGTTTTTCAGCGCCCACGCGATCATGTCTTTTTTCCTGTAATCGTGCGCGATCAGCGCGATATTCTTTTGTTTTCCCAATGTATTGATACTCATAGTTCCACCTTTATAACTGAATTATTTATTTCCATAATTATCATACAGTCTCGAGAGGCTTATTTCAAGCTATTCATTGTTAAATCAAGGTAAAAGAGCGGCTTCGCCGCGTCAGATCGAGTATAAAGGAATACCCCGGGTACGGCCCGGGGTATTCCTGGTTGCGGTTTAATCAATATGGAGGAGAGTTTATTGAGCTTCGGCCTTTGTAATTACACTTACGCCGGTGTCAACATTCTTGTTGTCGATGGATTCGCCCTTGAGGAGCTTGATAGCGGCTTCCATACCCATCTTGCCCATCTGGTCAGGATTCTGAGCCATTGTGCAGAGGAGGGAACCGTCTTTTACCAAACCGAGGATCGTATCGGATTTGTCGAAGCCAACGCCGACAACCTTTTTGCCGGAAGCTTTGATTGCGTTTCCAACTCCGACGGTTCCGCCTTCATTGGTTCCGAAGATACCTACGCAGCCCTGGGAAATGTAGTTGGCAGCGGCATCCTGTGACTTGGCGGCGTCGCCTTCACAGAACTGAGTGGTGAGGATGTTGAATCCGGTGCCTTCAAAAGCGGAACGGAAGCCTTCTTCACGCAGTACGCAGGATGTGGTATCCGGCTTAACGTTGATGATTCCGATGTCACCGCTGGTGATTCCCTGAGCGGTGAGCTCTTCCAGCATCTTTTCTCCGGCAGTCTTTCCGGCAGCCTTATTGTCTGTCGCGAAAGTAGCTTCTCCAGGGAAGTTTGCAGGAGAGTCAACGTAAAGGATCTTTACTCCCTTTGCAGCTGCTTCTTTCAGAGCAGATGAGATCGCGTCCGGGCCGTTGGCGGCGATCATGATGACCTTAGCGCCGTCGGATACGGCATTGTTCACCTTGTCGATCTGCTGAGCGTCGTCTTTCTTGTCAGGTGCGCTCCACTTGTATTCAACGAGATCGCTGTTGGCAGCTGCAACTTCTTCAGCACCCTTGTTGACATTCTGCCAATGCTGGTCCATCTGGTCCATGGTGATCAGGTAAACTTTAGCGACTTCAGCCTGATCCGCCGAGGCATCCTCGCTGGCTGCCTTGGATCCGCATCCGGCGAACATTCCAAGGACTAATAACAGGCAAACAGATAATGATAACAGCTTTTTCATTTCTTAACCTCCTTTAAATATATTTCAAGCATTACGCATTGAAATCATTGCTTGACCTTTTTCCCCTTTGTTCCCGTTCTTACGATGACGTCCAAAAGAACAGAAACGATTACGATAGCTCCGATAATGATGTTTCTCCATGCAACGGCCACATTTGCGAACTGAAGTCCGTTCTGCAACACGCTCCAGATGGATGCGCCGATGATAACTCCCACCAGCAGACCCTGGCCTCCAAGGGTGCTGACTCCGCCGATAACGGCTGCGGCTACGGCGTACAATTCATATGTATTTCCTGCGTCCATGGCTCCCATTCCGGCCTGGGCACACAGGATGAAACCGGTGACTCCGGCGCAGAAGGCGCTGACCACGTATGCCTTGATGGTTGTGCCGGTCACGCTGACTCCTGATAAACGTGCGGCCTCTACGTTGGAACCGATGGCGTATATGTGTCTGCCGGTTCTCGTCCGGCCGATCAGGAAGTCAAAGACGACCCACAGTGCTAGAGCGATCCATATAGTGTTATAGATACCGAGGGTGGAACCGTAGTAGAAGAAATCACGGAAGCCCTGTACCGCGTCTTCGCCCAGGATCTTTGCGATAGAATCGGTATTGTAATTGTTGTTTGCCAGCTGCGCGATGCCGCGGGCGATGGTCATGGTCCCCAGAGTGGCGATAAACGGAGGCAGCTTGCATTTTGCTACGAGAAGTCCGTTTGCGGCGCCGATAGCCAGACAGGCTGCCATGGTAATCAACGCTGCGATCCAGGGATTGATCCCGCCCTTTGACATCAGTGTGGAAGCGATCATGGTGCTCATACCGACCACGGAACCGATGGAAAGGTCAATGTTCCCGGTGATCAGGACATAGGCCTGGCTGATGCCAATCAGCAGGATCGGCGCGATCTGCCTGAGCAGATTCAGGGTATTTTCACCGGAGAAAAAATTGGGATTCAATGCTCCGAAGATGATGCACAATACTACCAGCCCGAAGGTTACGGTCAGGACCTGAGCTATTCCCCTTACGGCAAATATGTTTTTAATTGAAACTTGATCTTTTAGTCTAACCATGGAATACAGCCTCCTTTTCCACCTTGTTTTCAAACCGGGTCGCAAGCTCCAGGATCTTGTTCTGGTTCGCTTCCTTTGTGTCGAGCTCTCCGGTTATCCTGCCGTCGCACATAACGATGATCCGGTCGCTGATTCCAAGGATCTCCGGCATTTCCGAAGAGACGAACAGTACGCCGATCCCCGCCAGCTTGAGTTGATTCATCAGGTTATAGATCTCGACCTTTGCCGCTACGTCGATTCCCCTTGTCGGTTCATCGAAGATCACGACCTTGGAGTTTCTGGCAAGCCATTTGCTGACGACGACCTTCTGCTGGTTTCCCCCGGAAAGGCTGCCCGCGTCCGCTTCAGCGGTTGAAAGCTTGATGCTGAAGTTTTGTACGGCTTCATTCACGATCCGGTTTTCGGTCTTCTTGTTGACTACCCCCAGCTTGTCGCAGATGATATCGAGATTCGGCAGGGCGATATTTTCACGGATGCTCAGCTTGGTGCAAAGCCCGTCTTTCTTTCTGTCTTCCGGCGCGAGCACCAGGCCCTGGCGGATCGCATCGTACGGGTTGTTTATTTTCAGGGCTTTGCCTTTCAGGATGATTTCTCCCGACTGCTTCGGATCCGCTCCGAAGATCGCCCTTGTCGTTTCTGTCCGCCCTGCTCCCATGAGTCCGGCCATACCGACGATCTCTCCGGCGTATACTTCAAAGGAAATATTCCTTACGGCCCTACCGGCATTGAGATTCTTTATTTCCAGCAGCTTTTCGCCGCGGTCGCATTCTACTCTCGGGAATTTTTCTTTGATTTCACGGCCGACCATGTTCTGTATGATTTCCGGCATCGTGATGTCTTTGAATTCCGATATCAGGATCAGCTTGCCGTCCCGCATGATCGTCACGGTGTCGACGATGTGGGACAGTTCTTCCAGTCTGTGGGATATGTAAGCGATCCCTTTGCCCTGCTCCTTCAGCTGGCGGATGATCCGGAAAAGCTCCTCGATCTCCTTGCTTGTGAGAGCGCTGGTGGGTTCATCCATGATCAGCACTTTCGCGTTGGTCGAAAGAGCTTTTGCAATTTCGACCATCTGCTGCTTGGAAACGGGCAGGTCGCTGATGATGGTATTGGGATTGATGTCGATTTTCAGATCATCCAGAATCCGCTTTGCTTCCTTGTTCATCTGGTCCTGGGAAAGGACGCCCATGTGAGTCTTCTCTCTGCCCAGGAAGATGTTTTCCGCAACGGTCAGATGACCGCACATGTTCAGCTCCTGATGGATGATGGCCACGCCCAGCTCCTGGGCCTTTTTCGGCGTCAGCTGCTCCTGGATGCTGTGACCCAAAACTTCCATTGTGCCCTCATCCCGGGTATATACGCCGCTCAGTATTTTCATCAAAGTGGACTTTCCTGCGCCGTTTTCACCCAGCAAAGCCATTACCTGACCGGAGTTCAGGGAAAACGACACGTCGTCGAGTGCCTTTACTCCCGGAAAGGTTTTTGAGATATGTTCCATTTTTACAATACATTCAGACATGATTCCACCTCTTCAATTTCTGGCGCGTGCTTCAGGCTGCGGCTTGATGCCAAAGATTTCCCCGGCTTGTCAACCGACGAATACCTGCATAGGCTTGTCTAAATCGTAATATTCTGTATCTACTTCGAGGTTCTCGGTGATTTTCACCTTTGAAACATTCGTCAAGGTGGCGATCCCGTGCCAGACGCCTTTGTTCAGGCAGACGGGCCGATCCAGTAAAAACACCTCGTAATCGCTTTTCTCCGTCCCCAGCGACAGCATCAGCAGGCACATTCCTTCCACCGGCTCAAAGGTTTCCAGCGAAGACGGATGACTTTCCATAGCTGTGAAGTCTTTGTTCTTTACCCGCAGCATCGCGATACGCCAGGGATCATCCCCGTGAGAAATGACGATCTCGAATTCCGGATCGTCCGGTCTTCCGGTAAAATCGATGATAGTACCGTACTTTCCGAAGCTTTCCTTTGTTATATTCCTTATCTGTATCATGGCATCCACCGTTACTTTCTTAGTATTAGCTCGATTTCACTGAGCGTCGGCATGGCCGGGATCGCGCCCCGTTTCATGACACAGCAGGCTGCGGCGGCATTTGCGAATCTCGTGATCTCGCGGACTCTCGAAAAACCGATCCCATCGATCTGCTCGCCGAGGCACGCGATGTCGCCGTAGCCCCCGATCTTGCCGAGGCCGCTTATAGAATAGAGGAATGCGCCCCAGAAGGCGTCGCCGGCGCCGGTGGTGTCGACGGCGTCGACCTTGTGCCCCGGTATCGTATCGATTCCATCCTTTGTCGCGACCAATACGCCGTCTTTTCCAAGTGTGACAGCGGCGATTTTTATCCCTCTGCCGATCAGATATTCCGCAGCCGCTTTCGGGTCCGCATAGCCGGTCAGCAGTTCCGTTTCCTCGTCGGACAGCTTGATCACGTCCGCATAGGGCAGTACGGAGCGCATCTGCTCGATTGCATGATCTTTGGTTTTCCAGAGAAGAGGCCGGTAGTTTGGATCGTACGAAATCAGGCAGTTTTCCTTTTTCGCTTCTTCCAGTGCGAACAGCGTCGTCTCCCGCGCCGGGCTGTCGGTAAGGGACAGGGAACCAAAGTGGAAGATCCTGCTGTTCCGTATTATATTTAAATCTACATCGTCTTTGCGGATCTGTGTATCCGCGCCTGGTTTCCGTGCGAAGGCAAAACTCCGCTCTCCGTTCTCTGAAAGGCTGACAAATGCCATCGTGGTGAAAAAGTTTTCGTCACTGATGAGCCCGCCTGTATGTATGGCCGCATTCTGCAGCGTCTTTCGCAAGAATTCTCCCTGCATATCTGCGCCGATCTTTCCGATGAAAGCCGTCTTCTTCCCGAGCTTTGACGCGCACGCAAGCACATTGGCCGGCGCTCCCCCGGGGTTCTGTTCAAAGAGATCCATGCCCGCGGGTGATTTCCCGGCAGGGGTGTAGTCGATCAGCAATTCGCCGAATGCAGTGATATCAAACATTTATTTTGCCTCCGGATATTCGTTGCAGAGAAGGTATTCCGCCGGTTCGTCTTCTTCGATGTCGGTAAACCTTGCCTGCTCTTCATAGAAACGGTTGTCTGTGTTGTCGTCATTCACCATGGATACTTCCCAGGCCAGGACCTTCTCGTCCTTTGCGGTAAATAAGTGATACTGGCCGGGGCTGAGGGTGATGCTTTCGCCCGGCTTCAGAAATACTTTTCCTCCCGCGGGCAAGGTGCACTTTCTGCCGTCGATACGGACGGTGACGTCTGTATGATCAAGTTCCTCTTCTGACGTGGAATTCCAGAGCTGGAGCATCAGTGTGCCGCCTCCGCGGTTGATGATGTCCTCCATCTTATGCCAGTGAAAATGGTTCGGAGAAATCTGGTCTACCTGGGAAATCAGCATCTTTTCCGCGTAGGGCTTTGCATACTCCTTTTTCTTCAGGTTTCCGTTCCGGATCGTAAAAAGCAGCAGGCCGACCTTGTCGAAGTCGCCGCGGCCGTAATCCGTTACGTCCCAGCCGAGCATATTTTCACGAATCTCATCATATTCGTGCCCTTTTTCCGCCCATTCCGCTGGCGTCCAGTAGGCGAAGGGCGGGAGTGAGACCTTTCTCTCCTCGAGCCATTTAATGGTTACTTTGATTAGTTTGTTTATCTGTGAGCGTTTCAATTTTTGATCACATCCTATTGATTATTATGATTCTGAATTATATAATAGCTATAAATTAGTTGCATCCATTTTTAACCATAGTACAAAATTATAGATTGGAGGATTCGGCACATGGATCCCATAAATTGGCGAGACCCGCCATTTGACGACGGTTTCCGCATTATTCAAACAGAGGAAAAACTCAAAATTCCGGGGCTTCGAATGTTCGGAAAACACAGCGTTACGAAGGCGATCCCCGCGCTTTATCCTCATTATCATGAGAACGCTTTTGAGGTAACTTACCTATGCAAAGGTACCATGACTTTCTTCGCCGATAACAAGACACATCATTTGTCCGGCGGAGACGTTTTTATCTCATTTCCGGACGAGCCTCACCACACCGGAGCAGTGCCGATTTCCCTGAATGAAATGTACTGGTTCCAGCTCGACGTCAGCGCAAAAAACTTTCTGTTCCTGGGTAAGTCGTGGAAGAAAAAGCTGATCAGCGACCTGAAAAAGGTGAATTCCCGGCTGGTCAACACCAATACCGGCGAAATGCAGAAACTGGTGAAAGATTTCTTCAAGCTGACATACAACGAAAGCGAGATCGACGAGCGATACCATGCGGCGTCGGTGCTGATCTATTTCCTGAACCAGCTGATTTCCTATTCCCAGAAGCAGGAAAAGGTCGTCTCAAAGGACATTCAGTCCGCCGTCGATTATATCATGGAGAATATCTACGAAACCATCTCTCTTGATTCTCTGGCGGAGATCTCGGGCCTGTCCCTATCCCGTTTCAAGCAGAAATTCTGCCAGCAGCTGGGCTTTACCCCCCGGGAATACATCAATTTCCAGAAAGTCGAAACCTCAAAGATATTGTTGGAAAAAGGAAAAAATGTTACTGACACTGCCATCGAGCTTGGATTTTCAACGTCGAACTACTTTTCTTCCGTATTCAAACGCTTCACGACACTGTCTCCGTCGGAGTATCTGAAGGCAAAAAAAGAGCAGCCCGAGGAAGCAAAATGAATCGGGGCGCCCCGCCGGACATCCGCTGGGAACCCCACTCTTTCAGTATTCGCTTAAGTCTTTGTATAGATTTTATTTATAGGGAAGACTGTTGAAAAACAGGAAAAACCGGAGTAAAATGAAGACGTACCTGTTTATCAAAATACGTGACTTGTGAGGGAAATCCATCTATGAAAAATACCGAGGAAGAACTGTTGCTTCGCATATCCCGTTTGGAGTCCATTATTGATAACCTGCCTTTCGAAACGTGGTATAAGGATCCTGACGGGAACTACCTTATCGTAAACAAAAAAGTCGAAGAATATTTTAGAAAACCGAAAGAAGAGATCATCGGAAAAAACGACTATGACCTATACCCGAAGGATACTGCGGAAACCTTTGCCGGTACCGACCGGGCGGCCATAGAAGGCGAGGATCTTGACTTCTATATCCTGAATGTCGGCGACGATCTTTATGAGGATTACAAGCGCCCGATCTTTGACGATTCCGGACAGCTGATCGGCACCACCGGAGTTTCCAGAAACATTACCCATGTAAAAAAAGCCAACGACATGCTTAAAGATAAAGAGCCAAATAACTCCATACTTCTGGCCAATATGCCGGGAGTCGCTTTCCGCTGCGACAACGACGCCGACTATACGGTGACCTATCTGTCCGACAGCTGCTATGGTCTTACAGGGTATACCGCAAAGGAACTGCTTTCTCTGAATCCTTCCTATAACGACCTGATCCATCCCGAATATCGCAGAGCCTTGAAAACAAAATGGGACTCAGAAGAAGATGAAAACACCATCTCAACAGACGAGTACCCGATCACAACGAAGTCGGGAGAGACCAAATGGGTCATGGAGCAGTCCCACAGGATCTACGACGCAGATCACAACGTCATCGGTGCCGACGGCTTTATCACCGATGTGACCAAAAGAAAGCTGGCGGAAAAGGCACTGAAGCGCAGCGAAGAACGGTTCCGTACTATGTTTGAGGAGGCGCCGCTGGGTATGGCCATCTTTGACGGCGTGACCGGAGAAACCTACGAGGCCAATGCCAGATATGCCGAAATCACAGGCCGGACGAAACGGGAACTGGTCTCCTCCAATATCAAGGATTATTCACATCCTTCCGAAATCGATGAATTCCGGCTGAAGATCAATTTGATCCTTGCCCGGCAGACCCGGGTATTTTCCCAGTATAAACAGATCATAAAACCGGACGGTTCCATCGTCTGGGCTAATATAACCATCGCGCCGCTGAACTTCGAAGGAGAAGTCTCGAACCCACGCCTCCTTTGCATGCTGGAAGACGTTACCGACCGCAGAAAAGCTGAGGAGGAGATCCTTTACCTTAGCTACTACGATCAGCTGACGGGCCTGTATAACAGAAGGTTCTACGCCGAAGAGCTGCGGAGGATCGACACCGAACGAAATCTCCCGATCACGTTGGTCATGGCCGACGTCAACGGCCTGAAGCTCACTAACGACGCCTTCGGCCACCATGCGGGGGACAAGCTGCTAAAGCATATCGCCGATATGATCAAAAAGCAGTGCCGTGCAGACGATATCCTTGCCAGGATCGGCGGGGACGAATTCATCCTCCTGCTCCCCCAGACCGATTCGGATCAGGCGGGAAAACTGGTGGAGCGAATCAAGGCGGCCATCGCCAATGAAGACGACTACTATCCCGTCGCTTGCTCCGTTTCCTTTGGATGGGATACGAAGAACGAACCGACCGAGGATATCAGCAAGGTATACACCGTTGCGGAGGACAGGATGTACCGCCGCAAACTGACGGAAAGCGCCGCCATGAGGAACGACACCATCAAGCTCATCCTCCGGATCCTGGCGCAGAAATATCCGCGGGAAGAACAGCATTCGAAGCGGGTCAGCAAGCTCTGCGCGGAAATCGCGGAAGCGATGGGGATGAACCCTGACAGTGTAAGCGAGCTAAGACTGGCCGGGTATATGCACAACATCGGCTATATCGGCCTCCGGGAAGAGCTTGTGAATAGAATCGGCAGCTATACGGATACAGAGAGGGCCGAAATGGAACGCCATCCGGAGATCGGCTACCAGCTTCTGCGGTCCGCGGGCAAATACTCCTCCATCGCCGACTTCATCCTCTGTCATCACGAACGGTTTGACGGGAAAGGCTACCCGAGCAGAGCCTCCGCTTACGACATCCCGGTGGAGTCCAGGATCGTCGCCGTCGCCGACGCCTTCGATTCCATGACAAATGACCGGCTGTATGGGAAGAAGATGACCGCCGGCGAAGCGTTGAAGGAAATCAGGCGGAACGCCGGAACACAGTTTGACGAGGTGATCGTTGATCACATTTTTAAAATAATGAACTAGGATGAGGTGGTGAATCAAATGCCGGATAAAATCGGAATACCTACCGAAGATGGATTTTACTGTCTCGACAGCAATTGGCGGTTTACCTTTGTCAATCGCATCACCCTGGAATTTTTAAAGCGAAAACCGGAAGAGCTCACGGGGAAAATCATATGGGAAGAGTATCCGAAACTGATTGGGACCACGTTTGAGCGCATATGCAAAAGTGTTCTGGAAAAACGTTCGGCTCAGCGGATCGAGATGCAAGGCCCGAAATCAGGCACGTGGTATCACATTGTCGTTTTTCCGGCACAGGGAGGGGTCGCTGTTTATTGGAGGGACATCACAGCCGAGAAGCGGAAGAATGAGGCGCTGGCCAGCAATGAACAGCGTTTCCGGGCGCTAACGATGGCGACGTCGGAATTGACCTACCGTATGAACAGCGACTGCAGCGAACTGACGGTACTCTCCGGAAGCGGAATTTTCAAATATGCTTCCGGTTCATATAAGAACTGGCTGCAGGACTATATACCGCCGGAAGAACATGACCGTATTACAGCTGCGAATAGGAAAGCGATAAACGACAAAAGCATATTTGAAATGGAACATAAGGCATACCTGTCGGATGGAAGCGTTGGCTGGGTGTACACCCGCTCGGTGCCCATCCTCGACGACAAGGGCGATATCGGTGAGTGGTTCGGCGCCGTAAACAATATAACGGAGCGGAAAGAAATCGAAAAAAAGCTGAAGGAAAGTCAGACAAACCTTGAAACACTGGTGGAAAAGCTCAAGCGGGCGGATGAAAACAGGAATTATTTCATCAACACACTGTCCCATGAATTGAGAAATCCGCTTGCGGCTATTACAATGGGATTTATGGTACTGAAAGGAGAGCCGAAGGGCAGTGAACAGGCGGAAAAGACGATCAGCATCATGGAACGTCAGGCCGAACAGCTGTCCCGTCTCGTCGACGATCTTCTGGATATGACCAGGATCACCCAAAACAAGATCGAACTGAAAAAGCAGCGAATGGATTTGAACGATGTTGTTTATCATATAGTGACCGACTTCCAGCCTCAATTTTCAGAGAAAGGCGTCAAGCTCGATTTTGCGCTGAACCCCGATCCCGTTTATATCGATGCTGATCCGGTGCGGCTGACCCAGGCGATCGGCAATCTGCTTCACAATGCCGCCAAGTTCACCAGAAAAGGCGATAAAGCGAAGGTTTCAGTTTGTCCGGACAAGAATAACGAGGAACAGGTCCTGATCACGGTACAGGATACCGGCGCCGGCATCGATCCGTTGTTCCAGCCGCGGATTTTTGAGCCTTTTGCACAGGCTGATTCCTCTCTGGCCCATAGTCTTGGCGGCTTGGGGCTTGGTCTGCCCATCGTGAAAGGCGTTGTAGACCTGCACAATGGCAGCATTGATGTATTGAGCGAGGGCACCGGAAAAGGGACCCGGTTTGTCATTCGTCTGCCGCTGTCGGATGATAACGACAGCGCGTCAAAGGAGAATCGACAGGCGGAAGCGGCAGATCAGCAGACTTATTCGCTGAGGATCCTGATTATTGAAGATATCCCTGATCTGGCTGAAATCATATCGGAACTGCTGTTCCATCTGGGGCACGAAGTAATCGTCGCGCTCAACGGACCGGATGGGGTCAGAAAAGCGAAAATCTATCATCCGGATGTTCTGATCAGCGATATCGGATTGCCTGAGATGAGCGGATATGAGATCGCCGAGGCGTTCCAAAATGACAGTCAGCTGAAAGATATTTACCTGATTGCCTTGTCCGGCTATGCCCAACCGGAAGATGTGGAGCGTTCCCGGAAAGCCGGCTTCCGAAATCACCTGGCAAAGCCGGTCAACCTAGAGAATCTGAAGGCCGCACTGAATAAGGCGTATAGCTTTATTTCAAAATGAAAAAGAAGGGAAGACTTATTAAGCGTATGGGGATCTTCATGTTGGAATCGACGGCTGCAAAGGAAAGTGGATCGCAGTTGCGATTTCGGAAGAGTCCTTCGAGGTCGACAAGTTTGCGACAATATCAGACATCTGCGAGAAGTATAATAAGGCGAATACGATGATTATCGATATTCCGATAGGACTTCCTCAGAGTATTGCAGATATCCGGCCGGATAAAATCGTTCGGAGACGGCTTGGCCCGAAAGGTTCTTCCATCTTTGATACTCCTTGCAGACAGGCTGTCTACGCTGAAGACAAGGCTGTCGCCAGGGCAAATAATATTGAGGTACTCGGAAAGAGCCTGTCTGAACAGAGCATTGCCATATCAAAGGCAATCCGGCAGGTTGACGAATTCCTGAATAATAACTCGGAGTGGAAAAACCGGCTTTTGGAAAGCCATCCGGAATACTGTTTTATGATGCTTAGTAACGGCAAACCTGTAACGGAAAATAAGAAGGAAAAGTCCGGGCAGGAAATACGTTTGGAGATTCTAAGACGGCTCTATCCGCTCGCTGACAAGGTAATTGAGAAATATTTGAACGACGTTCCGTACCGAAAGAAGTTGGATGACGTCATCGACGCACTTTGTCTTGCCGTGGTAGGGAAATTATCTGTGGAAAATGGCTTAAAAAGCATTCCCGAAGAACCGATGGAAGATTCGAACGGGCTAAAAATGCAGATCGTTTATTATATTTAATGGTTTTGTACCAGGAGGCTATCTGTTTATGATCGCTACCCTCTATCCCACCCCTCACAACCTCGTCGCTGGCGTCACCATGAAGGACCCTTCCGCACCCGAATCAAACAACATGGCGCTGCATGCCTGCGAGAATACGGAAAATATTATAGAAAACCGTGGGAAACTTGCGGCTTCGTTGAACTGCGGCCTGAAGGACTTCGTCTGCGCTTATCAGTGCCACAGCGCCAACTTCCATAGGGTTACCAGGGAGGATCGGGGCCGGGGATCCCAGACCATGGACAACGCGATCCTCGATACAGACGCCTTATATACCTTCGAGCCAAATCTTTTGCTTTGCTGTTTTACAGCCGACTGCGTCCCGCTGATTCTATACAGCGAGACAAACGGCCTTGTCGGGGCGATCCATTCGGGTTGGGAAGGCACGGTGAAGGAGATCACGCCGAAAGTCATGGAGCATCTGATCCACGCCGAACAATGCAAACCGGCAGACATGAAAATCATCATCGGCCCGGCTATCAGCCAGGAGAAATTCGAAGTCGACCGGGACGTTTACGATCGGTTCAAGGCTCTCGGTTATGCGGACGAATTTATGTACTTTAACGATAAGACCGGAAAATACCACATCGACAACCAGTGTGTCGTGAAGCGGCAGTGTGAGCTGCAGGGGATTCCGGTTGCTAACATATCAATAAACGCAACCTGCACATACACCAGCTCGGAGTGTTTTTCCCATCGAAGGGACAAGAGCTGCGGCAGGCATCAGAGCTTCATTATGCGAAAGGAATAGCGCCTCGTGCGCTATTTTGCGCACCTGGCCCTATTTCTTCCGTTTTATCAAAAAAAGTATTGAGAATGATTATATTTAAGAGTACGATGAAGGAAAAGGAGGGTTTTGTAAAATGGATGATGTGATCAAAGATTATATTTTTCAGTGTGAAGAAGTTTTGGAATCAAAGGATTTGCACAAGGCGGAAGAACTGATTAATAAAATTGAAGGAGCGTTTGAAAGTCAAATTAAAGGCCTTTGCCAGGGACTCGATTCGAATACCTCATATCTTGGCAATCATCAGATGGATTTCTTGGGCGATGTAGCGGTATTAAAAGACAGATTATCCGCCTACCTCGGCGAGAAGAGGGACCCCAAAACAGACAGCGTACCGGATATAGACATATCGGTTCTATTGCAGGAAGTCAGAGACAAAGTGGAGCTTAACAAATCGCTGTCGCAGCACAAAACGCGGGAAATATTGATCAAGTTGAAAGAAATTGAAGACATATTAGCAGCCAAATAGCGCCCATCCAGGCGCTATTTTTTTACGCACCTAGCCCCATTTGCGTAGCAAATGACGGCAGGCGCTATACGGAAATTCCCCGGCTTAAGCCGGAGTGGAATTTTTCCGTTCGGCCCGTATTCCAAAAAGTGTAAACTGAAATTTTCAGGGTATTCATCAAGTAGCAGCCGATATTAGCTCGCCCAATTTGTGAAACAAATTGTCGGCGAACTTATGCAAAGAAATCACAAATCTGCGACTTGTAGATTTCTACTGCTTGGGATTAACTGAAAGGAGATTTATACAATGCTGAAAACGGGAAAAGAGTATATAGAAAGCTTAAGAAAGCTGAATCTGAATGTTTACATGTTCGGGGAAAAGGTGGAATCCCCTGTGGATCACCCCATCATCATACCTTCCATGAACGCGGTGGCCATGACCTACGATTTGGCGCTGGATCCGCTTTATGAGGATCTGATGACGGTAAAATCGCATATCACAGGGCAGAAAATAAATTTGTTCAACCATGTGTTCCAGAGTACCGACGATCTGGTGAAAAAGGTGAAACGGCAAAGGATGCTGGGTCAGAAAATGGCCTGCTGCTTCCAGCGCTGCGTGGGCCAGGACTCCTTCAATGCGGTGTACAGCACAGCTTACGAAATCGATAAACAGTACGGCACCGACTATCAGGAGCGCTTCAACATGTTCCTGACCTATGTGCAACAAAACGATCTCGTGGTCGACGGTGCCATGACGGACGTCAAGGGCGACAGGGGACTTTCACCCAGCGGGCAGAAGGATCCGGATCTTTACCTGCGAGTCGTGGAAAGAAGGCCGGAGGGTATCGTGGTCAACGGGTGCAAAGCCCACCAGACGGGGATCGTAAACTCCCACGAGGTGTTGTGCATGCCGACCATCGCCATGAGACCGGAGGATAAGGATTACGCGCTTTCCTTCGCGGTTCCCACCGATTCGGAGGGAATCACCATCATCTACGGCCGTCAGTCCTGCGACACCAGAAAGCTGGAAGGCACGGAGATCGACGTCGGCAACAGCGAATTCGGAGGACACGAGGCGCTGATCATTTTCGATCATGTCTTCGTTCCCAATGAGAGGATATTCCTCAACGGAGAAACGGAATTCGTCGGGATGCTGGTGGAACGGTTCGCCGGCCATCACAGACCGAGCTACGCCTGCAAATCCGGCGTGGGCGACGTCCTCATCGGGGCGGCCGCGCTGGCAGCGGAGTACAACGGTGTGGCAGGCGCCTCCCATATCAAGGATAAGCTCATCGAGATGACTCATTTGAACGAGACCATATATTCGGCCGCGCTGGCCTGCTCTTACGAAGGAACGGCGACTTCGTCCGGAGCGTACCTTATCGACCTGCTGCTGGCCAATGTCTGCAAGCAGAACGTGACGAGGTTCCCTTACGAGATGTGCCGCCTTGCGGAGGACATCGCCGGGGGCCTTATGGTCACCCAGCCTTCGGAGAAGGATTTCCGAAGTGAAGCGGTGGGCCATTACATTGAAAAGTACCTCAGGGGCGTCGATACCGTTCCGACGGAACACAGGATGCGCATCATGCGCCTCATCGAAAACCTGACGCTGGGCACCGGAGCGGTGGGCTACAGGACCGAGTCGATGCACGGGGCCGGATCGCCGCAGGCTCAGAGGATCATGATCCAGAGACTGGGCAATTTCGAACATAAAAAAGAATTGGCAAAACACATCGCTAAAATCAAGTAAGTAAAAGACCGGCGTAGCCGGTCTTTTTATATGCTTTTAAGATTATTATTTTGCTTTTTTCAGAAAGACAGGCTCCCTGCCCGCAATCTCGTCTTCATACTCCTGCACGGAGATTTCTCCATCATTCATCATTTCCAATAACTCTGATTCGGTGTAGGAATAAAGCTGGTAATTATAGATCGCATCTTTTTCCTTGGTACCGGAGAGGTACTTGACGACGGTTGAATTCAACTGGCTGGTCTGATCCTGCAAGGCGCTGTTCTGGCTCTGGGTTTTGTACTGCACATAGTCCTTGCTCAGGTCAAGGGTGTCAAATTTTGAGGATACGCTCGATTCGACCGCTGTATTCAAACCTCCGGTCACGCGCTCGGTGGACTTGGAGGTCTCGTTTTCAGCCTTCTCTACCGCAGATGCGGGGTTCGCGGACTGACTTCTTATAACGCTCGATATTGCCGCATTCATAGCTATTTCTCCTTTCTGATATTTTTATCAATGCAGCAATGCGTCCATTCATCGCTGCCGACTTGTGAAACGGGTGCAGAAACAGGGCAATCACATAAAATTGCTCAGAGATTCTGATACTTCAGCTATTATACACACACGTCACACACATCTTTTGATTTAATATCGGCCGGACCTATAGCTTGTCGTTTACTATATCGGCATGTCTTTATAAAACTTTAGCAATTTTTTACTTTTTTAACGATTTATCTTAGTCTCCGTTAAAGGCATTCCTCCGCGACCTTCGCGAGCGGGCTCCGCTCCACCTCTTCCAGTGATATATGCCCCGTTATTTCATAGGATTTCATTGGAATTTCATCCGGTATGTTTCGGCGCTTATTGAAGCCGGTAGAATAAAATGTTATTTTATATTAAATGCCAGAATATGGTCGTTATTTTTCGAAACAAGCTGCCGATATATAAACTAGAAGTATATCCAGGGGAGGGAGAGTGCTGTGAAAATCAACAGTTCAATACGGAACAAGCTGATATTTGCCATATTTCTCGGATGTCTCATCCCTTACATCATCGGCGGAGTATACCTTAAATCCTATACCGAGGACTGGCTGTACAAAGAGAACGTCGAGAACACGCACCGGCTCCTTAACCGTGTTGCCGATCTCATTGACGATTCACTGGTCTATGATGTGAAGCAGGAAGTCGAAATGCTTTCCTCTTCGGATTCCGTCAATAACGCAAAATATAATCTTCAGAATTACACCCATTATGAACGAAACACCTTCCGATACGATCCCAGCGAAACGGAGAAGGCCATTGAGGAGCAGTTCCGCCTCCTGAAGATAAGCCATCAGGCCGTAAACTTTGTGTTCCTCGGGACCGAAGACGGCGGATATATGGAATATCCGCGGTTTCAGGCCGCTCAGCCCTATGAGCCCAGACTGAGACCATGGTACCAGGCGACGATCCACAAAAGAACGATCCAGATATCCGAACCGTATCTCACGAAAGTATCCAACGAAATGGTCGTCGGATTTACGAAGCAGATCACGAACGAAAGTGGGGCTCCCGCGGGAGTACTCGGAATCACCGTGAACCTTTATGATCTGACAAGCAGCATCAACAATATCAATGTCGGCGATTCGGGATACATGCTGCTCCTGAGTCCTCAGCATAGATTTCTTGTCAGCCCGAATCATCCGGAATGGATCATGAAGACGCCGGACGAATTGGGTCAGGGCAGTTTCGGCAAGTTGGGAAAGGCAAAGGAAATTGTATTTGAAGCAAAGCTGGACGGAGTCAACAGCGTACTGAACGTTGTTACTTCAAAAGACACCGGCTGGCATATCATCTCTGTGGTTGAAAAGCGTGAGATCCTGCAGAAAGCGCGGGCGGTCACAAACATCCTGCTGGGGATCTATATGATGACGTTTGTGCTCATTTTCCTCATCGTTTTCCAGATCTCAAAACGATTTACGCGACCGATCCTTGAGATCTCATATGTCATCAACCGAATGACCGACTTCAATTTCAAATTCTCCAGCGATCTGAGATCATATGCGGAGCATAAGGACGAGATCGGCACAGTGGCCACCGCTTTGGTGGAAATGCACGACAACTACACCGAATTCATGGATCAGGTCAATTATATCGACCACGAACTTCAGAATATCGACGTGGAAAAGAACGAGCTGCTGCAGGTCGAAGTCTCAAAGAATAATCCGTTCCACGGAGTCATCGATTCCATGAACAACCTTCTGGAAAAGCTCCATCATTATTTCGACCGGCTGAATTTCCTCGCGCTTCACGATTCCCTGACGGGATTGCCCAACCGCAGACAGTTCAACGACCTCCTGACCGCCAAATTGGCGGCGGGAAAAAAGGGTGCGGTGATTTTGCTGGATCTTGATGATTTCAAAGGTATAAACGATACTTTGGGCCATGTGTTCGGAGACCGGGTCATCGAAGCAATCGCGCTTCGGCTTTCGGCGTTTGCCGACGAGCATACGGTAATATCAAGGTTCGGCGGCGATGAATTCTTGGTGATGGTGGAGCGGCAGGATATCCCGGATGAGATGGATCGCCTGATCCATAACATAATAAGCGCATTCGACAGCAACATACATATTGATAACAACGATATCGAAATCCGGTTCAGCATGGGCATCTCGCTTTTCCCGGAGGACGGGACCGACGTGGACCAGCTGGTCATGAATGCCGATCTTGCCATGTATTCCGTGAAAGCCTCAGGGAAAAACAGCTATCAGTATTTCATCAGCAGTATGATGAACAGTCAGATGAAAAAATCAACCATCGAGACCATGCTGAGAGACGCCATCGAGAACGACGGATTTGCGATCGTTTATCAGCCGCAGGTCAACCTCAGGACGGGCGAAGTCTACGGTTATGAAGCGCTGCTGAGGCTGAAGGAGTCCGACGTTTCTCCGGCGGAATTCGTTCCCATCGCGGAAATCAACGGCTCTATCATCCGAATCGGAAGGATCGTTACGGAAAAGGTGGTCAGACAGCTTCAAGCCTGGAAAACTTCAGGTATGGAGCTTAAACCTGTTTCCATCAACTTTTCAGCGAACCAGCTCCACGACAGCGGCTACCTGAATTTCATCGGAGCGATCCTTACGGAATGCGATATCGATCCGCAGTACATTGAAATAGAAGTGACAGAAGGCATCTTCCTAGAGAATAAGCAGGCGACTCTGGTATTTTTAAGGCGGCTGAAGGAAATGGGAATCGCGATATCCATCGACGACTTCGGTACCGGTTATTCTTCGTTGAATTACCTGACTTTCCTGCCTGTGGACAAGATCAAGCTGGATCGCTCACTGAATATTAAATTCCTGGCGATGGAAAACACGAAGGTAATGAACAGCCTGATTTCCCTTGCGCACAGCCTTGGTCTGACCGTCATCGCCGAGGGGATCGAGACACGGGACCAGGTGGAACGGCTTAAGGACGCAGAGTGCGATTTCATCCAGGGCTTTTATTACAGCAGACCGCTGGCGCCGGGCCAGATTTCCGACATCCATCAGAGTAGATTTGAACGTTAAAACATTGTTGCTACCTCCGGGAAATATTGTATAATAGTATTTGGAGTTCGATGCAGCAACGAATTTACTATGAAAAGGGGATTAGAGAAATGGATAAGAAATTGTACAGATCATCAAACGACAAAGTTTTGGCGGGAGTCTGCGGCGGGATCGGAGAATATTTCGCGGTCGACTCGGTCATCATCCGGCTTTTATGGGTCGTATTCACCCTTATGGGCGGAGCGGGGCTGATCGCATATATTATTGCGGCGATCATCGTGCCTGAGAACCCGTTTAGCGGACATATTGAAAATAACCATACAAGAACGGAGGAATCCGGATATGGAACGGAACGGAAGGACAGCAGCCGAAATACTTCCATCGTGCTGGGCGCGATCCTGCTCCTGTTCGGAGGGTTCGTGCTGATAAAGGATTTCATTCCGTTTATACCGAGAGACGCCTTTCTTGCGGCAATACTCATCGGACTAGGGATATTCTTTATCGTAAGAAAAAAATAAATACGGAGAAAACGATGACATTATTTCATTCATTTGACGAAGATAAGAAAGCGGTGCTCAACCCGGAAGATATCATGACACGGATACCCGATTTTCCGGAAACCGTGGTCGTGACCTTCAAGCAGCAGATCATGGATATCATGCTGGAGAACTATGAGCATGAAAAGATCTCCGAGTTGGATCTGGGCGCTGATATACCGGTTTACCGGATCCGCCACAAGGAAAAGCCGTTGGCGTTTTACAAAACGGTCATGGGCGCGGCCGGAGCCACGGCCATGATGGAAGAGGCTATTGCGCTTGGGGGAAGGAAGTTTGTCTTTTTCGGGTCCTGCGGGACTCTTGACAGCAGCATAGACGCCGGACACCTGATCATCCCGACGGCTGCGTACCGGGATGAGGGCACAAGCTATCATTATTTGGAGCCGGGGGACTACATAGAAGTCGGGACTGCCGGAAAGACTGCAGAGATCCTGAAGGAACTGGGACTGCATTTTACAGAAACGAAAACCTGGACGACAGACGGGCTGTACCGGGAAACAAAGCGTAACCGGCTCGCCAGGCTCTCGGAGGGCTGCGAAGTTGTGGATATGGAATGCTCGGCATTCATGGCTGTGGCGAAATTCAGGGGCGTAGAGGTTTACCAGTATCTCTATGCAGAGGACCATTTGGACGAGTCGGAATGGGACCCCAGAACATTGGGAAAGGTCCCGAAGAGCGCCAGCGAGATGTATTTAAAAGTGGCGCTGGAGATCGCTGCACGCGTTTAACCGCAACGGATACGCCGAAAACGACACGGATGTCGCATTGCGAAAACGAAGAAAAACCATATTGAAAATCTTATATTAAGGAGCCCTGCCCGGGACATGTTCCCGGGCAGGGCTTCTTGAGTTCTTAACAGAAAAATAAGATACGTTAGTCATGTGATAATGATAACCTATAAATTAGTCGAAACAAGTCGAAAAGGGGAAATAATAAAAGCGACACATCTGTCGGTATCTCTTTTACGGAATAAACTGGGCGTGAAATCGGCATAATAACAGGAAATGAAAGGGAGGCGATGAAATGAAAAAATTCAACTGCAGCTGCATCGAGGAGCAGTTTACCCGGCCGGATCAGGTTTTCGTCGGCTTTGATGAGAAATCGGTAAGCTCTATCCTGTGTGCCTATCGGCCGAAACAGAAGGTCACATTAAGAAGCATAAAACTGGATGTCAATTACTGCCCCAATTGTGGGTCCAAGCTGGAAGACGTATAAGAAATAAGGTTTATTCCGGAGAAAAATAGGTAGTTTAACGTATATTCATAAACGCCTTATTCTTCTACTATGATAGATAATAGAAATCTGCTTTATAGTAAAAGGAGGGACCGTTATGAAGAATTTAAACGAAACCTATGCCGGAAACCCAGCGGATTATCCATCGGCTCCAGGAGGCCTCCGGGCATATTGGGACACGATATGTATCCGCAATGGCATGCGGCTTCAGAAAAACTATTATTTCGACCACTACAGGATACTGGATGAATATCATATGAAAAGGGCTCAGGGTACGGAAAAAGAAATGCTTTCCATGCTTGACGCGCTTGCGTCACAGTAAGCTCCGTACCGTTTCCGCCAGGGTCTCGATTCCGTACTTCAACTGGATTTCGCTCGCATAGGAGTAGGAAAGCCGGATGGCCTGGTTCCTGCCGAAATCGTAAACATTACCCGGATTGATCAGGATGCGTTCCTTAAGCATCAGCTGGAACAACTGGTCAACGGGTATTTTTGCGTTAAGCCGGAGCCAGATGTAAAAGCTGCCCTTCGGGATTTCCCATTGGGCAAGATCTTTAAAGTGAGTGTTCAGCAGGGACAGCGCATAGTCTCTTCGCTGTTTCAGCTTCTCGCGGAGTTCTTTCAAATAAATATCATACAGGCCGCTGGAAAGCAGCTCGGCAAGCGCCCATTGGGATATGGAGCTGGCGCCGTAGTCGACCTGCATTTTGACGTCGCCCAGCCGCTCCACGACGGACTCCGGACCCACCAGCCATCCGATTCGCAGTCCGGGCGCCAGAGTTTTGGAAATGGTGCCGAGATAGAGGATCATTCCATTACGGTCCATCGTCTTAAGCGGTTTGGGCGGCTTTTCATCGAACCAGAGTTCGCCGTAGGCATTATCCTCAATAATGGGAAGTCGGTTATTGGCGCAGAAACGGAATAGCTCCTGCCGTCTTCGTTCCGACATCAAGGTTCCCGTCGGATTGTGGAAGGTCGGAATCGTATAGAGGAGGGCATTTTCAGTGTCGGCGGCATTTTGCGCGCCTTTTCCTCCGGCATGATTTCCGACCGTCCAGTAGAGGATGCCTTCCCGATCCATGGGGACGCCCGAAAGCTTCATTCCGGCAGACGGAAATACCTGAAGGGATTTCAGGTACGATGGCGCCTCGGTGTAAACGACGGATCCGGGCTTGAGCATGCAAACGGAAATCAGCTGCAGCGCCTGGAGTGAGCCTGATGTGATCAGGATGCAGGAAGGATCCGCGTCGATCCCCTGTTTCTTCAAACGTTCCGACAAGACCTTCCGCAGCTCCGGAAGGCCCAGCGGTCCCAAATAATTCAGGGACGGGATGCGGTCAGGCAGCTTCTGGTAGATCTTTCGCATCATTTCGCCGGGAAACAGATCGGGAGACAGTTCGCCGGTTCCCAGACGGATGATCCCTTCTTCGAATTCCAGCTTGTTGATCACCTGGATCGTAGGTACGTTTTCCTGAAACGTGCCGGCTTTGAGGTAATTCCCCCAGTCCGGGGGAGCGGTTGACATAAGTAGGGACCAGGTGTTGCTGGTTACCGTCGTTCCGATTCCTGTGGCGCCTTCCAGGATCCCGTAGGAGCACAGCTCCTCCAGCGCCCTGACTACGGTGCTTCTGTTCACGCCAAAACGCTCCGACAGGATACGCTGGGAAGGCAGCTTGCTGCCGATGGTCCAATCCCCGCAGGAGATCTTTCCGCTGATATAATTTACGATCTGCTGATATACGGGCTCCTTGCTATTTTTGTCGGGGGCCCAATCGATTGTGATCATAGATTGATTTCTCCCGCGGCAAGAATAACCGCCGTTCCTCCGACCTGGATCGTTACGCCAACCGCTTCCGCAGTCAGCCTGCTCCTGATCTTGGAAGGCCGATCCATGGCTTCGCCTTGAATAAACAGATTATCCGCGCCTTCCTTGAGAAGGCCGTTTTTATATAAGTAATAGGTCAGCGCGCCGTTGGAAGTTCCGGTAGCCGCTTCTTCATTGATGTCGTAGAGCGGAGCAAAGTTTCTGCAATGGACGGCTCCGTCTCCTGTATTAATTGTAAATGCATGGACTCCGACCACTTCATATTTTTCCGAGAGCTTGGACAGCGCAGGAAAATCAGGAGCGATGGCGGCCAGATCCTTTTCGCTTCGAACGGGCATCATGATATCGGGCAGACCGGTGGATATCATTTCAGGAATCAGCGCCGAGCCGGCTTTTTCGCCGGTCAGGATTTCTCCCTGTTTTTCGTCGGTGATCCCCATGACGTCGTACAGCTCCCGGATCGCTTCTTTTTCGGTGATTTTGCCGATCGCCTGGGGGACTGCCATATCCATGAGAACGGAGTCGCCGGTAAGCACGATATTCAAACGGCCTGCCAGTGTATTGTTGATATAAGAAGAACCGAAGCTTACAAGGCCGGCGTCGGCCAGGGCGAAAAATGCTCCGATCGTGGCGTGGCCGCAGAGATCCACTTCCGCTGCCGGTGTGAAATACCGGATGTTGAATTCCTTATCTCCGGTCTGCTTTATAAACGCGGTCTCCGAATAGCGGAGCTCCGCCGCGGTCTTGCGCATTACTTCGTCTACGGGGAAATCCGTGTCCCCGAGAAGTACAACGCCTGCCGGATTTCCGCCGAACAAGACGTCGGTAAATGCATCCACAATGTAAAATTTCATAAGAATACTCCCTTACGCACCTAACCACATTTGCAAGACAAATGTCTGTTAGGCGCCATACGTAAATTCCCCGGCTTTAGCCGGAAAGGAATTTTTCCGTTCGCAATATACTATTCCATAAAATCATAATACCGGCCAAGGTCAAGTTCAAGAGCCCGCGTATATATTTTTGCCGCAGTCACGTTGTCCTGAACGGCCATTCCCGTGGTATCAAAGATTGTGACACACGTGTCGCTTTCTCGTCCCGGCTTCTGCTCGAGCAGGATCTGACCGATTTCGCAATGGATATCCTCTGGAGTGATCACTCCCTGCCGTAAAGGATTCTGGGTTTCGCCGCGGGAAATGCATTGGCGGAGGTTGTCGACGACGATCCTTGCGCCGCGAAACAATTCTGGGTCCAGTTCCTGCTTTCCTTCCATGTCGGCGCCGACGGCGACGATATGCGTGCCCGGACGGATCCATTCCTTCTTTATGATGGGGGACTTGCCGGGGGTCGTCGTAATGACGATGTCTGCCATTTTTACCGCTTCTTCCGGCGTCCCGCAAACCTCGACGGGACATATTAATTCAGCCTCGATCTCCTGCTTGTAAAGGGCGGTCTGTTCAGCTGATCTTCCCCAAACTGCGATCCGGTCGAAATCCAGGACCTCCTTCAGCGCGAGGACCTGCATCCGGGCCTGTTCGCCCGTTCCGATGACGGCGACGGTTTTGGAATCCTTCCTGGCCAGCAGCTTTGCGGACACGGCGCCCGCCGCTCCGGTCCGGTATCCGGTGATCAGGCTCCCGTCCATGATGCAGAGCGGAAAGCCGGTCCCGCCGTCAAACAGCAGTACCGTGCTAAGGCTGTTGGGCAGGTCAGTGGTTCTTTGATTTTCATAAAAGCCCGAGGCGCACTTGACCGAAATCATCCGTGAGCTTTTGGAGTAGCCCGCCTTGATGTCCATTTCCCCGCTGCACTCCGGGATTTCGATGGAAACGATGTCCGGCTGGATCACCTGACCGCTGCAGAAGGCTTTATAGCCCTCCTCTACGGAGGCGATCACATCCTTCATATTCAGCAGCGATTTAACTTCGCTTTTCTTCAGCAATAATGTTTTCAAGAGATCACCCGCTTTATACGTATTTATTATCAATGAGGTACTGCTCGAAAATATTCAGGCATTTTTCAAAGGATTTACGGCCGTAACCCATACGGAAATACTGGCCTTTAAAACCGTACTGATTGGCCGGAAGCAGCAGCACGCCTGATTTCTGCACCAGATCTTCGCAGAAGTCTTCCACCGGCTGCCCGATCCTGATCTCATGAAACGCGATAGGGCCGCACATCGGACGATTGTTGCGGAAAAGATCCGGATATTTCGCAAAGAAAGCGTCGGCGATGGCCAGATTGCTCCGGATCGTCGTAAGGCTCCTTTGGAGCAGTTCGTCGCCATGTTTCAGAGCAATGATGGAAAGCACTTCGGAAGGCCCGCTGTTGCAGATGCTGAGATAGTGCTTGAATTTCGTCACCTTTTCAAGGGTTTCCTTGTCACGGGTCGCCAGCCAGCCGATTCTCAGTCCCGGCAGGCCGTAGGATTTTGACAGCACGCCCAGGGATACGGCTTTATCGTACAGATCGCACACCCATGGCTTCTCGACGCCGTCCAGATTCAGACCGCGGTACACCTCGTCGGAAAATAGATAGACCCCGTGTTTGTCAGCAATGGCGCAAAGCCGTCTCAGTTCTTCTTCATTGAACGTAAAGCCCGTCGGGTTGTTCGGCGAATTGATGGCGATCAGCTTTGTGTTAGGGCGGATCAGGGCTTCCAGTTCGTCGAAATCCATGGTCCAGCCCTGATCGCCCTGCTTCAGGTTCCACGGAGATACCTGGCAGCCTTCCGAGTTAGCCACTTCGTAAAGGGACTGGTAGGCCGGGAACATGGATATCACATGGTCGCCCTTTTCCAGCAGAACGTTCATATAGGCGAAGATCGCTTCCTGGGCGCCGGTATGCATCAGGATCTCGTCGTCCTTGATGTTTTTGTAGAGTTTGGATACCAGGCCTCTCAACTCGGGATCCCCGGGAACCTCCGTGTAACCGAGCCAACTGTGCATCAGTTTTTCTTCGGAACCGGGCTCGAGCCGGAGCAGTTCTCCTATTTCCATGGACTCGCAGTCCGACTGGGTAAGCAGATAGGGAGCGGAGAATTCATATTTGCCAAAAAATACTTCCAATTTGAAATCGTTTATTTTCATCTTTTTAACCTCTCTTTTTTACGGGATTCCGTGGAGCTTCGTTTTACAGTTTCAATATATCAGTGTCGGATGTGTTTGTATCCAACCATTAAAAAAAATTACGCCAACCAATTTTACTGGTCAATGGAATCATTATACCGCGAAATAAAGCAAATAAAAGCATTATATATCGCAATATCTACATTTGAGGCCAACCAATTTTTAATCTTCCTGTAACTTGACAGAAGGATGCCGGCAAAATATAATAAAAAAGAATAAAACAGAAAGAGATTGGAGTTGAAAAGATGCGTAAATAACTTGCTGAAATTGAATCATGCACCGGCAAACGCAAATCGGTACGCGGGATCCGCGGGGCCGTAGCAGTTTTCTCGTGCCCAGGCAAGAAAATTACGTCGTCTTTAAACTCATAAAATATAGAAACAAAACCGCTCTGATCCTTACGGGGATCGGCTGCGTCTGTTCACGGATTTTGAGTTGCATGAAATGATTTTCTTGCAGCTTATTTTTTTTATTAAGGAAGTGATGATTATATGTCGCTGATCAATATAAACAATTTGACTTTCAGCTATGATACCAGCTATGACAATATCTTTGAAAACGTGTCCTTTCAGATCGACACGGACTGGAAGCTTGGCCTGACGGGTCGGAACGGAAGGGGAAAGACTACCTTTCTGAACCTGCTTTTGGGAAAATATGAATACAGCGGGACCATCCGGGCATCCGTTGAATTCGATTACTTTCCATATGAGATTGAGGATAAAACCTGCAATGCCATCGACGTCGCGGAGCAGATCGTTCCGGAATATGAATACTGGAAGCTGCAGAAGGAATTGTCCCTCCTCGATGTGGACGAAGAAGTGCTGTACCGGCCGTTTTCCACCCTCAGCAACGGAGAGCAGACAAAGGTGCTTCTGGCGGTCCTGTTTCTGAAGGAAAACAATTTTCTGCTCATCGACGAGCCGACCAACCATCTCGATATGGATGCGCGGGAAAAAGTGGGCCGGTATCTGAGCTCAAAAAAGGGGTTTATCCTGGTCTCCCATGACCGGGTGCTGCTGGATCAGTGTGTCGATCATATCCTGTCCATAAACCGGAGCGATATTGTGATCCAAAAGGGGAATTTCTCAGCATGGCAGCAGAACAAGGAACTGCAGGACCGGTTTGAACTGGCTGAAAACGAGAAACTGAAAAAGGAGATAAAGACCTTAACGGAGGCCGCCAGAAGGACGGCGGACTGGTCGGACAAGATCGAGAGGACGAAGAACGGCACCCGGATTTCGGGCGTCAAGGCGGACAAAGGCCACATCGGACACCAGGCGGCTAAGATGATGAAGCGTTCCAAATCGCTGGAAGACCGGCAAGAAAACGCCATCGAGGAGAAATCAAAACTCCTGAAAAACATCGAGACCGCCGACTGCCTGTCGATCAAACCGAAGCCCTATTTTACGAGCAGGCTGATCGAAGCGGAGGACCTGGCGATCCTTTATGGCGACAAAAAGGTCGTGGAGGGCGTCAGCTTTTCCATCAACGCAGGCGATCGGGTCGCGCTCACCGGCAAAAACGGTTCCGGCAAGTCGAGTATCCTGAAGCTGCTGAACGGCGAGGATATCGCCTATGAAGGCAGCCTACGGATCGGAAGCAACCTCGCCATATCCTATATTTCGCAGGATACTTCGTTTCTGAAAGGCAATCTGAAGGATTTCGCAAGATCCGAGAGCATCGAGGAAAGTCTCTTCAAGGCGATCTTACGGAAGCTTGATTTTGAAAGGATCCAATTTGAAAAGGACATGACGGAGTTCAGCGAAGGCCAGAAGAAAAAGGTGCTCATCGCCAAAAGCCTCTGCCAGCGAGCCCACCTGTATATCTGGGATGAACCGCTCAATTTTATCGACGTGATTTCCAGGATCCAGATCGAAGCGCTGCTGCTGAGCCATGAACCGACCATGATCTTTGTGGAGCATGACCGGGCCTTCAACAGCAATATTGCAACAAAACAAATCTATCTTTAATGCTGCGGCTGATCTTTCGCAACAGAAGACCCCTGTCATACGGCAGGGGTCTTCCATTGTGGTCAATAGGCGAATTCCGCCGATATGTCCGCCTCGACGGTCACCGTTCCCGGAACGATGGGCGTTGCGGCAAGCTCCCGCTGAAACGGCTGAATCGGTCTCGGCATGGAGCTGTTTTCAGTAATGCTGATGGGAGTTGGGTCGATCGGGATGCCCAGCTCCGTCGATATGGACTTTGCTTTTTCGATGGCGTCGGCCACAGCCAGATTCAGAGACTGCTGGTAATAGCGCTCCGAATTTGCCACTTCGAAGGAAATCAGATCAACCACATTTGATCCGGCGTTGACCGCCGCGTCGATCACGGCGCCGACCTGACCCGTATCATCGGTCCGGATCTCCATGATGTTGCGAACCGTATATCCCCGGTCCACGGAGGTACCGTTTACATTTTCGTAATACTTGTCGATGGCATATTGAAAGGTTCTGATATCCGTGATCCCCATTCTGTGAAGGGCGTTCAGGACAGCCTGGCTTTGTATTGCGTTCTGAGACTGTACCTCCTCCAAATCGGCTCCGGTCAGCTGGACTCCGAGCCGGATAACCGCGACGTCCGGAACCAGTGTGATCCGGCCCTGACCTGACAGAGTCATAGTGCGGAACAGGACCTGTCCGCTCATAATCGATTCAAACATAAGATTCTTCGCCTCCAAATAAATATCTATTTAATATATGAATCATACTTGTCTTTGGAAACAAAATAAGAAGAGAACAAACGCCGGCCGGTGGCCGGAATCTTCGGATATTAGGAGTGCGGACGAAATGAAAGATGTTTTTACTGGCTTTAATGAAAAAAGAATGTTTATTTTCAGCGAGTTGGTCAGGCGGTACTGGAACGGAAACCTGAATCAGGCCCCTGACCTTGAGGAGCTGGCCCGGGACATAAAGGAGAAGTATGGATTCGGCGACAGCGAAGTACCGTTTATCAAGGATCATATCCGTCTCGCCATGGGACTGTCTCCCAACGGAAGCGAATTTTTCAGAGAGGAACTTGACATGATGCGAGGCGGCAGAGAGATCAGAAAACCGATCGTTTCCAAAGTGGAAGGACCCTGTAAATTCTGCGGCGAGCGGCAGTGCAGCTGCGATACTATGGGGAAATATGAAAGCCCTATGTACCTGCGGGACGGCACAACGGAGGACGGCGGCGACAGCCGGGAGAACTGCATCGAGTGCGGCTTCTGCGCCGACAGCTGCGACTTTGGGGCCCTTGCGGAGAAGATCGAATTTCTGCCGGTCATCGAGCTCCTGCGTCAAAAGGGTACCCCGGTTTATGCCGTGGTTGCGCCCGCCATAACCGGTCAGTTCGGCGAGAACGTCACCATGGGCATGCTACGGGCGGCACTTTTGGAAATGGGATTTGCCGACATGATCGAAGTGGCTCTGTTTGCGGATATCCTGACGATAAAGGAAGCCGTCGAATTCGATCGCCTGGTCAAAGGGCAGGGAGATTTCTTCCTCACCAGCTGCTGCTGTCCCGTCTGGTTCAATATGATCCGAAAAAGCTATCCTGAAATCTACGAGCATCTGTCTCCGTCCGTTTCGCCAATGATCGCCTCCGGAAGGATCTTAAAAAAGTTGTATCCGGACGCAAAGGTCGTCTTTTTCGCCCCTTGTATCGCCAAGAAAACAGAAGCCGTCGAAGAAGGGTTGAAAGGCGCTGTCGACTATGTCGTCAATTTCAGGGAGCTTCAGGAAATCTTCCATGCTGTGGATATCGATCCGGCGGCGCTGCAGCCGGTGGAAAAGGACCAGGCGTCGCTGGGTGGCAGGATCTACGCCAGGACAGGCGGAGTCAGCTTCTCGGTCAAAACGGTGGTAAACCGGTTGGATCCCGCCAGGGTGATCAGGCTGAAAGCCCGGAAGGCAGACGGCGTGCAGGATTGCAAGGCGCGTTTGGACGCCTTGCGGGCAGGCGGAAAGGATATCGCCAATTTCATGGAGGGGATGGGCTGCAAGGGCGGCTGCGTAGGCGGCCCGAGAACCAACATCGATACAGGGAAAGCCACCGAACTTGTCAATGAATTCGGGGAAGACTCGCTGATCCTAACCCCCTTTGACAACCTCAATGTCGTAAAGATCCTGAGTCACTTCGGGATCCGGTCCATTGAGGAAATTATCGAGAACGAGGAAGTAGGCAGGCTGCTGTCGAGAGATTGAATATCTTCAATAAAAGAAGAAAAACCCCGAAATGTTCATCCGGGGTTTTCTTTCTGGTTTTTTAGTATTGGTAATCTACACATCTCATACTATGGATTAATATTACCAATCAATTCTGACAGAATTCTGACACGATTTTTATGATAATTTATGACAGTATTCGACAATATGATGAAATTGGTCAATTTATATTTTAGTATTTGTCATATTCAGTGCCGACAGAAATTTTATGCGAATCATTCACACGGAAAACACTGTCGCCGTTATTCCCGCTTTCCAGATAAAGGGCTTCTTTGCCCGGCAGGGAACGTACGACATTCTGCAGCTTGAATCTGGCGATCATTTCTTTCAGAAGCTCAGCCTGGCTGGATAATTCTTCGCTGGCCGCGGCGCTTTCTTCCGCGGTAGCCGAGTTGTTCTGCACGACCTGGGATACCTGCTCGACGCCCTTGTTGACCTGAGCGATACCGGTGGCCTGTTCGTTGGAAGCTTCTGCGATTTCCTTGATCAGGTTTGCTGCCTTTTCGATGGCGGACACGATTTCTGCCAGGGCAGACGCTGTATTATTGGCGATCTTTGTGCCTTCCTGCACCTTATTGATGGAGCCTTCAATGAGCTCTGTGGTTTCTCTGGCAGCATTGGCGCTCCGTGCGGCAAGGTTCCTGACCTCCTCTGCGACAACCGCAAAGCCCTTTCCGTGCTGGCCTGCTCTGGCGGCTTCGACTGCGGCGTTGAGCGCCAGGATATTCGTCTGGAAGGCAATATCGTCGATGACTTTGATGATTCGCGAGATATTCGCCGAGGATTCATTGATTTCCGTCATGGAATGGAGCATTTCCTGCATCTGGTCGTTGCCCTTGACGGCATGATCCCTTGAGTCAGTGGCCAACTCGCTGGCCTGGTTCGCGTTGACGGCGTTCTGCTTGGTTTGAGCTGCGATGGAAGAAATGGAAGAAGTCAGCTGCTCGATGGAGCTTGCCTGCTCTGTGGAACCCTGGGACAGAGTCTGGCTGCCGTCGGATACCTGTCTGGAACCGGAGGATACCTGATCTGCCGCCTCTCTGATGTTGCCCATAACTTGGTTCAAGGTTACGATAATAAGATTCAGAGAATCCTTGATCGCCACAAAATCGCCATTATAGTCGGCGGTTATCGCGAGGTCAAGGTTTCCTTCGGCAATCTCGGACAGAATATTGGAAATATCCGAGATATAGTTTCTGAGGTTGGCGGTGGTCACGTTCAATGCATCGCGGATCGCGGTGAAGTCGCCGCGGTAGTTGCCCTCCATTGCCGCGTTCAGATTTCCTTCGGCGATCTGGTTAAGTACCGAAATCGCCTCGATCATCGGCGCCCAGGTCACATCCAGTGTTTTATTGATACCGCTTACGACGTTTTTAAATTCTCCGTTGAACTTTTCCGCATCGATTCGTGTTCTTGCGTCGCCTTCTTCAGCGGCATCGGAAACGGCCTTTGTCTCGTCCACAAGGCTTTTCACATTTTCGAGCATCCGGATCAGAGACGGAACCAGCGTATCGCTGTCCCCGCGCTTGCCGACGGCCTTCAGATCATCCAGCCTGGAAAGATTGCCGTTTGATACGTCTGTGACGATTTCAATGGTATCCCTCACGCTGGTTATCACATTGTTGATGCTATGGCGCATCTTTTCGTAAATGCCGACATAGGAACCGTCCATTGTTTCGGAGTAGTTATTTTTACTCATCTGTCTCAGGATATTATTACCCTGTATAAGAGCGTCAAGACCGTCAACGCAGGCGTTGACGCTGTTTTTGATATCGTTGAAGTCGCCCTTGTATTCTTCTGTGATCTTTTCCGGGATTTCTCCCATGCCGATCTGTTCAATATAGCCGGCAGTCGTCTTCAGAGGAGCGATGAGGGAGCCCAGCGCCTCGTTGATATGCTCGATGATAACCGCATGAGCGCCCTTGAGTCTGCTCGTATCCGCGCGATAGGAAAGATTTCCGCCTGCGTAGGCTTCCGTCAGCTTGACGGATTCTTCGAACAAGGTGATGATGGCGTTCCTCATGGAACTCAGATTGTCGATCAGGGTTCCGTATGTACCCTTGAAGTGGTTGTCCAGTTCCTCGAGATCTTCCCCGGCTGCCAGTTTTTCAATAAACGGCAGCGCGATGTTCAGCGGTTCGACGATGGCGTCGAGGGTCTCGTTGAAGCCCCGGATGATATCATGGTAGCTCCCCTTGAATTTAGTAGTATCTCCGCGGGTTTCCAAATCGCCTTCGATTGCCGCTGCGGTCAATCCCTTGGCCTCCGCTACGAGGTCCTTTAATGTATCAACGACGGCCCTCATGCTGTAGGCCAGCTTATCCTTGTCGGAACGCGGAGTGATCTCCAGTTCCAAATCTCCAGAGGCGATTTTATCCGCCTGCTCCGCCTGCTCACGGATACTGTTCGTCATTTCGTGGAAGGCCTCCATCAGTTTCCCGATCTCGTCCCTCGAAGTGATTTCCAGATGGAAATCCGTGTCTCCAACCGCGATGGAATCCGCTACCTGGGTAAGCTTTTTCAGCGGTGCAGACAGATTTCTCCTTAAGAATAAAATTATCAATGATGTACATATACCGAGGATGACCAGAGCCAGTACGATGATCTTCACGACTGTATCGCGCACCTGGGCATTCGTTTCCGCCATGGATTTACCGGAAAAGATCAGCCCGATGGCCTCTCCGTTTTCATCCAGTATCGGCCTGTAAGCCGTGACATAAGGCATTTCCAATATGTCTGCCTCACCGTAATAATCCTGCTTCTGTTTTAAAACGACTTCTGCGATGGCAGGATCAAGCGTCGTTCCAAGCAGCCGTTCACCATCCTTTTTGATCGTTGTGGAGGCGCGGACGTCTCCGGAAAATATCGTGGCGTCGGTTCCGTACAATGCCTTTATGGAATCGACAAGCTCATGGGTGCTAAGATTATAGCCGGTTGATACGGTGCCTATGATTTGCCCCTGCTGCCCTTTGACAGGAGCTGCCGCCCATATCTGAAACAACTTGTCCTCCGTAGTGATAAAGCCTTCCGCGCTGTTGCCCTTCAGAGCGGATTGAACAACTCCTGCCTTCGACAGATCCATTCCTTTGGCCTTTGGATCGGCGGAATTCAGGATCACTTTTCCTGTGCTGTCTGTAACTGCGATCATGTCAACGTCGGTATGCTTACCCAACTCTGTAATCGCCGCATTCAACAGATTTTCGTCCTGAGCCTCCACCGCCCTTATCACGTCAAAAACCTGAGACATCTGGAACGCGTCGCTCAGCGCCGACGCCTTCTGCGAGTCCAGCTGACTGTTGAGTGCTTCCAAACTGAAAGCAGACTGGTCCTGCGCCACGCTTCGGTTATACTCCTGGTAAGACATGATTGCTACGCCGACGGCTATGGATACCGATAAAACCAGACTCGCAACAAAAACAATAATTACCTTTGCTGAGATTTTCAAGGCAGCAAACCACCCTTTCTTTTTTGTCATCGATACACACCCTTTCCTGAATTAAAGTGCTAAAAAGCCTATGTTATAATAATATCAACAAAAGCTGACAATAAACTGACAATTATACTTGAAACGCGATTTGCTCATTTTTAAGAATATGAGTGAATAAACATATTCTAATATTTATAACTGTAAAATGACATACAAAAAAAATAAAAGCGGCGATAGAAATTTGCAATATTTTGTCGAAATTTATACTAATAATCTAATTTTTGCAGAAAAATAACAAAGAGGACCGTTTTCACGGTCCCCGGACTGGATCAATCAGAATATGATATTCGGCTGCCATGCCGTTACGCAGTCAGCCAGAGATTCGAGCTCTTCCGATGAATAGGGCTTTTTCAAAATTCGTTCTTCATCATGGGGCAGATATTTTTCAGGTACCTTGTAGCGGTTCAGGACATAACGCGGAACCGCCGGAAGCTCCTTTGCCATCATGATGAGTTCTTTACTGCCTAACTGCGGGATCACGGTAGTCCTGACCTCGAATGGGACCTCGCTTTCGGAAAGCAACTGTATGGTCCGGATCACCTTGCCCGCGTCGGTTCCCTGTCCGCAGATTTTCGGATAATGATCTGCGGGAGCCTTGTAATCGACGGCAAAATAATCGCAAAGCTGCAGGCTGAGGATCTCTTCCACGACCTCCGGGTGGGAGCCGTTGGTGTCAAGCTTGACTTTATAGCCAAATCCTTTGACCGATTTTATAAACGGGATCAGATCGCCTTGAAGAGTTGGTTCCCCGCCGGATATCACCACGCCGTCAAGCAGTCCCGCGCGCCTGTGAAGAAAGTCCGTTACAGACTGAGGCGTCAGCAGGATATGGCTTCCGTCGATGAGCGACCGGTTGTGGCAGTAAAAACAGTCGTAATTGCAGCCCGGAACAAACAGAACGCAGGATATCAAACCGGGATAGTCAATCAGGGAACTCTTTATGATGCCGGATATGTTCATTGGGAGTTTACTCCTTCATTTGCAGATTTCGACCGCTATTTTGCCTGATTCACGTTCTGCTTCTTCGAAGGCTGACCGTCGTCGTCCTTCATGACATACTTCACGCGCTGGTCGTATTCTTCGCGTTTACCCTTGTTGAAATTCTGAACCGGTCTCAGGTACCCCACGACACGGCTCCATACTTCGGTAGTGGCTCCGCATTCCGGACAGGAGAAGTGTTCGCCGGAAAGATAGCCGTGGTTGTTGCAGATGGAGAAGGTTGGAGTCAGAGAAATATACGGCAGCTTGTAGTTGGTAAAGGCTTTTTGGATCAGCCGCTTTGCCGCGTCGATATCCTTGATCTCCTCGCCGAGGTACAGATGGAGTACAGTCCCGCCAGTATAGCTGGATTGGAGTTCGTCCTGCAGGTCCAGCGTTTCGAAAATATCGTCGGTATATCCCACAGGAAGCTGTGAGGAATTTGTATAGTATGGATATTTATCTCCGGCGGCAATGATATTCGGATATTTCTTCTTATCCTTCTGGGCCAGACGGTAGCTCGTACCTTCCGCAGGCGTAGCTTCCAGGTTGTAGTAGTTGCCGGTCTCCTCCTGGATATCCTTGATGACGTCTCTCATATAGGCAAGAGTCCTGATCGCGAAGCCCTGACCTTCCTGGGTCGTCAGGTCGACTTCCGGGCCGAAGAGGTTCTGGCAGGCCTCGTTCATGCCGATGAGACCGATGGTATTGAAATGGTTGTACCAGTAACAGTCGGTCTGGGCCTTGACTCCCCTAAGATAATTCGCCGAATAAGGATACAGGCCTTTGGAGGTCTGTTCTTCTATGACCTTGCGTTTAATTTCCAGGCTGTTCCTTGCGATGTTCATCTGTTGCCACAGCCTTGTCTGGAATTCCGATTCGCTGGACGAAATATAAGCCAGCCTCGGCAGATTGACGGTGACGACGCCGATGGAGCCGGTCAGCGGGTTGGATCCAAACAGTCCTCCTCCGCGTTTACGAAGCTCCGAGGTGTCCAGCCTGAGCCGGCAGCACATGGAAAGAGCGTCTTCCGGCGAAAGGTCCGAATTGATATAGTTTGAAAAATACGGAATGCCGTATTTACAGGTGATTTCCATGATCTTGTTGATGACGGGAGCGTCCCAGTCAAAATCCTTGGTGACATTGATGGTCGGGATCGGGAAGGTGAAGACTCTGCCCTTGGAATCGCCCTCCATCATGACGTCGCAGAATGCTGTATTGAACAGATCCATCTGCTCCTGGAATTCTCCGTAGGTCTTATCCATGATCTGCCCGCCTATGATGGCGTATTCGCTTCTCAGTGTGCTCGGAGGCACCAGGTCAAAGGTCAAATTGGAAAAAGGACATTGGAATCCGACACGGGTCGGAACATTAAGATTGAATATGAATTCCTGAAGCGCCTGCTTCACGGTTCTGTAATCGAGCTTGTCGTAATAAATAAACGGCGCGCAATAGGTGTCGAAGGACGACCAGGCCTGTGCACCGGCGGTTTCGCCTTGCGTTGTGAACGTGGAGTTTACGATCTGGCCGAGGAAGGTGCGCAGATGTTTCGGCGCCTTGGATTCCACTTTGCCCGGAACCCCTCCGAAGCCGTTGGTCAGGATCTGCTTCAGATCCCAGCCTGCGCAATATGGCCCGAAAAATCCCAGGTCATGGATATGTATGTCTCCGGAGAGATGAGCTTCCCGGATCTCGTCGGAATAGATTTCGTGGAGCCAGTAATTTTGAGTAAAGGCCTCACGCACATAGTTGTTCAGGCCATTGATGGATTTCTGCGTATTTGCATTTTCGTTTACCTGCCAATCCGAATCGTTGAGATATTCGGTAAACATATTGATGGTCGCTCCGATAAGAGCGTTGGATTCACGTGCGGATCTTCTCTTTTCACGATAGAGAATATAAGCTTTCGCGGTCTTAGCATGTCCGTTTTCGATCAAAACCTTTTCAACGATATCCTGAATGCCTTCCACATCGGCGATGCCGTCCGGATAGCGCTCTTCAGCCATTCTTATCGCTTCTTCTGCTAGTTTTTCAGAGGTGGAGAAATCATTTCCCCCGACTGCTTTCGCTGCTTTGAATATTGCCAGTACGATTTTTTCCTTCTTGAACAGAACAATAGAACGGTCACGTTTAATGATTTGTTTCAGCACGGTTACATTACCTCCAACATTATTAGAATCGAAAAAAAGTAGATAAATACAATATATTGAGGCTATTCGCCCAAATGAACACTACATATATAATATTCTTTCTGTCGGATTCTGTCAACAAACTTCGAAAAGACATGGGAAAAAATACATTTAAGTACATTCGCGGAAAGAGACATTGACGCAGGTGCTGCGGATTAAATATAATAGAAGGAAAGAGGCGAATGCCTAAAAATGTCGAAAAGGACCGGAGGACAAATTTATGTACACATGCGCGAAATGCGGAATCCACAGCTGCAGGTCGGGAAAACTGGAGACCATGCCCCAAAACTGTCCCTGCGGAGAAGATCAGAGCGATATCAGGGAATTATACAAGGATGAATTGACCGGAAAGCTGGCTTATCAGTCGGCTCTGGTGGAAGCGGAGGGGTACTGCGAAAAGACAAGGCTGGAAGAGACCATGGACTTCGCGCAGCGGTGCGGATTCAAAAAACTGGGCCTTGCATTCTGCCTGGGACTGGCAAAAGAAGCGGGCGTATTGAGCAAGATCCTCGAACATAACGGATTTGAGGTGCACTCCGTGATCTGTAAAAACGGAAGCACGCCGAAGGAATTCATGGGAATCGAGGAATGCCAGAAGATAAGACCCGGAACCTATGAACCTATGTGCAATCCTGTGGGACAGGCGACGCTCCTCAACCGGATCGGTACGGAGTTCAATATTGTGGTCGGGCTCTGCGTGGGCCATGACTCCCTGTTCATCAAATATTCCGAGGCGCCGGTCACCGTATTCGCCGTGAAGGACAGGGTACTGGCCCATAATCCATTGGGCGCCGTTTATCTGGCGGACGGATTTTATAAAAAGAAGCTGTTCAAATAGCTAAAAAAGGTAAGGGCTTTCCGCCCTTACCTTTTAATAAAAATGGGATCATTCCAATAATGTGTTCATTTCCTTCAGAATTTCATTGATGCGCGTCATGTCGGCGTTCCTTGCGGCCTGAATATCTCCGATTTCGACGAAGGCGGCATCCATCGCTTCATAGTCACGGGCTTTGATGCTTTCCTTCTTCTCGACGGCAATATCCTTGATGTCGCCCTTCGTGTTTTTCAATTCGGTTGTCAATGATTTCAGCTCTGCATTTAAGGCTTCCAATTTCGCAGCTGTGTCGGCATCCAGTTCCACACCGCTTTCCTTCAATGCCTTCAGCTTCTCCTTCAAAGCCTTGCGAAGGTTCGCATTGCCCTGAGCGAGAGATTTATTTACTTCGCGGTTCTCTTTCACGATATCTCTGTGTTCTTTTACAGATTCTTTAAACGCAGTGATTTCGGTCTTTTTCTGCTCCAGAGCGGCCTTTTTTGTTCCGGCTGAAGCGTCTTCCACAGCGGCGAAGGCATTCACGCTCATAGAAAGAGCAACTGCCAAGGTGCATATCGTTACGATTATTTTTTTCATGTGATTTCTCCTTTTCTTATTATCGATTTATTCTTCCGGTATCTGTAAATCTGAGTCCGTTACGTCATCAAGAGAGTCTACTGTCTCTTCCAGATCGGATAGTGAGTTCAGCATCTCGTCCATCAGTTCGGCGCTTTCCTGTTCGGAAAGCTTCTGATCGGCCTCAGCCTCAGTGTCCGGATTCGCTTGATTTTGTACCTTTTCTTGATTTGGCTCTTCAGAGTATTCGATGGAGCCGGATGGTGTTTCATTACGATCTGCCGGTACATTCTGATTTTGCGCGGCCCCTGCAAAATAGACTGCGATTGCGGCAATCACCGTTGTAACAATCAAAGCGATGATTATTTTCTTCCTCACCTGCTGCATTACCTTCCTTCCATGCGAATTTGTCTGTGACTTGGGTCGGCCCGTCTTTTAATCATAGTTTAGACGTTTTAGATTGGAAAAGCAAAGGATAAACTATGGCAAAACTGTGGCAAGTATTTCACCGCTCATCTTTTCGTGTATAATAAAGGCAAGGAGGTGGGCTAAAGATGCCGAAAATTTATATCGCGGACGACGAAAAGAATATCAGGGAGCTCATCAGCGGCTTTCTTGTTAATGATGGATATGATGTGAAGGCATTCGAAAATGGGGATGATCTTCTGGCTGAGTTTTTAAAATGCCCCTCCGATATGGTGATTCTGGATATCATGATGGAAGGCACGGACGGATTGACGATCTGTTCACAAATCCGCTCGAAAAATAATGTTCCTATTATTATCGTCTCTGCCAGAGACAGCGAACTGGACCGCATTACCGGCTTTACCCTCGGCGGCGACGACTATCTGGTTAAACCCTTCTCTCCCATTGAACTCGTAGCGAGGGTGAAGGCGATTTTCCGACGCATCAGTCTTGATCAGCCTGTCGCCGAAAAAAAGATGCTTCAATACGGGGACATCATACTGAATCTTCCGGCTCGCGAATGCAAGCTGAATGATCAGCCCCTTGACTTGACGCCGACGGAATTCGCCCTTCTGACTTATTTGTTTGAACATAGCGATAAAGCCATATCCAGAAGCGAGCTGCTAAAAAATGTTTGGAAATTTGATTTTGAAGCGGACACTAGAGCGACGGACGACGTTTTAAAACGGCTGCGGAAAAAACTTACCGGCAGCTGCGTCGTGATCGAATCCGTCTGGGGATTTGGATTTAAGTTGAGATTAGGGGATAAGCATGAAGACCATTAAGAAAAAAATTGCAGTACCATTTCTGCTGATTATCATCATGATTCCTTTCATGACCATGATCCTCTTCAATGCTGCAGTGGGCGTCTATATGGATCGCATGTCCAGTGAGGAACTGATAAACAATGCGGCAAGCATAGAAATCCTGATCCGTCAGCAGATAATGGACGGTGCATCGGATAAAATAGCAGACGAGGCTTTCGGTCCTATTAACGGCGGCCAAAGCAGCCTGCAGGAAGATCTCAGGCAGGCCAAGCTATCCCTGTTGTACAGCGTAAAAAATATGAATATTGAATTTCTGCTCCTGTCTCCCGATGGGAAAGTCCTTTTTCCAAAATCCTTCAACAACAGCTTTTTGACCGAAAGGCTAATTAACCAGGCAAGAACAGAACTGGATAAGGTCAAAGAGGATGCCGTTGTTGAATTTCGCTCGGGGCGGGAGAAATTTTTTGCCTCCTGGCAGCCACTTACGGACCGGCCTGATGCGACACAGCTGATCTTTATCTCTTCCGGAAGTCCGGCAGACCGTATGGTAAGAGTCATGAACCTTATTTTGCTCTGCGTCACCGTCTTTGCAGTAGGAATCGGCTCCGTTATCGCGCTTATCGTATCCGACAGTATTTCCAGGCCGATCTCGCGGCTGTCCGGGTATGCAAAAAGAATCGGGAATAACGAATACTTGAATCTTGATGATGACGTCAGCAGTGACGAGATCCATGAACTGACGAAAAGCATGAACGAGATGAGCGATCGTCTGAAGAGTTACGACGCCGCGCAAAAATCCTTTTTGCAGAACGCATCTCATGAGCTGAGAACTCCGCTTATGAGTATACAGGGCTATGCGGAAGGAATCGCACAAGGAGTGTTTCCGGATATGGTGAAAACCGCCGGGATCATTTGCGAGGAAAGCCGTCGACTGAATTCTCTTGTAGAGGAATTGCTCACGCTCTCACGAATAGAAAACAAAAATTATAAGGGAGAGTTAGTTCTCCTCAATGCGACTGGCGTCGTCATGGATTGTGTCCAGAGAATCAGAGGATATGCCATAAAAGAGGGTAAGAATTTGAATCTTAACATCTTGAATGAAACGATGCCGGTGGAAATCGATGATGCACTGCTTTCACAAGCCGTGATCAACATCATCTCCAACTGTATCAAATATGCAAATAAAGAGATAACCGTGAGTCTGTCTACAGAAAATCAGTCCGCAGTAATAAAAATAGAAGATGATGGAGCAGGTATCTCGGAGAAGGATCTGCCGCATATCTTTGAACGTTTTTATAAAGGGGAAAAAGGTGATTTTGGCCTAGGCTTATCCATTGCAAAATCGGCAGTTGAGTTTATGAATGGCAAAATCGATGCATATAACGACAGCTGCGGCGCAGTCTTTACCATCCGTCTTCCGCTCAGCCTCTAATGAAGAATTTCAACCGGGAATCCCGCCTTTCAATTCACCGCCCTAGGGCGGTCTTTCTTATAGTAAGTTAAAAATACATTGCTAAATGCAAAATATAGTTGACATTTGGTTAAACATATCATATAATTCGAAATTGTAAGGAGGGGATGCGCGAAATGAAAAATATGAAGCTGAAAATCGCCAGGATCGAGCGGGACCTGTCCCAGGAGCAGCTTGCGGCAAAGGTCGGTGTCACACGGCAGACGATCGGAATGATCGAAGCGGGCAATTATAACCCCACATTAAATTTATGCCTTGCGATATGCAGGGCCTTGAATAAAACATTGGATGATTTGTTTTGGGAGGAGATTGGAAATGAAACAGAATAAGAATAAAATCGTTGATGAAAGGCAGGAGCGACAGAGTCAGCGGAACGGAAACATCACCTATATCGTAATGCTGATGATGCTGTGTGTATTTTATGTATATCAGGTATGGTTCCTGCAGCGGGGGTTCGACTATACATGGCCGGAATTCACGGCTCTGATGACCGGGTGCATCCTGAAGATCGTTTTGGACGTCAGACAGGGGATCGTATATACCAGCATGAATGCAAAAACAAAACTGACTGTGGCGCTATACGTGTCGTCAGCCCTGATTTTCGCAGTTGTGCTCGGGATCAGGAATTATATTCTTTTCGGTTTTGAACTGTGGATGATCGTGTTGATCATTGCGCCGGTTTTCATCGGTATGCTGGCCCTGTTCGCAATCGCTCATTTCACTTTTATGAAGCTGTCGAAAAAGAGACTGGAAAAGCTGGAGCGCAAGCTTGAGGATGACGATCCGAAGGAATAGTCCGCCGAAAAGCGCAGATAATAATACCATGAATTCGAGATGAGGAGAAGGATTGGTATGGCCGCACAAAAAGAAAAAGCGCTGGCTCCCCATGAGGCGCTGGAGCTGCACGAAATGCTCAGAAGCGAGATCACCGGCTACCGGAAGCTCCAGGCGACGATGATCATGGTGGAGGACAACGAACTAAAGGACTTCATGAAGGAGTCCATGAACTACAAAAGGGAAAACATCGAGCAGCTGCGCAATTTCATTTTGGCGCAGGGGAAGCTGCAGTAGGGGGGTTCAAAATGGGTATACGCGATATGCTGAAGGATAAACAATTGATCCTCAGCGACAAGGACATCGTCTATGATATGCTGAAGGATTCAAAGTTCGGGTTGATCGGGTTGACCTTCGCGCTGTCGGAATGCACCAATCCGCGGCTCAGGTCGATCCTGCTTGACCAGTTCAACCGCTGCGTGGCAGATCATCACGCGCTGACGGATCTGGCCATGAAAAAGGACTGGTATCCGTCCGATGCGGCGCCGCTGGATCAGATCCGCATCGATATCGTAGATTCGGAAATGGCCCTCCATTGAGGACCATTTTTTTAATTATTCGTTTTCATCCATACGGGAGTCGACTCCCTGTGAGAAGTCGATGATTTCAGATTGGGAAAATTGGAAACCGTTGTCCATCTGGTCGACGCCGTCGCCCTCTATGCCAGTAAAAGGCATGTCCAAAAAATCCTGCCGGATCCCTGATTCGCTATCCTCGCCGGGATCTGCATTCTTCTTGTAAAAGTCCTTCATAATTTCCTCCGGTTGTTTTGATGTATTTTGCGTAAGCGTAGTATACGCAAATTACAGGATTATATCCGAAAACTCCAGAGATGCGGCCTGAAGGATCTTGCTGCCGTTGATCTTGTGGGAATTCTGTGATTCATTCTGCAGAATGGGCAACGAGAGGGAGAAGGTGGAGCCGTAGCCTTCTTCGCTGGTGACATAGATCTTGCCGTCCAGGCTTTCCACCAACAGCTTGACCAGGTACAGCCCGATTCCCGTCCCTTCGGCCTGCCTGGTCAGGGAAGTATCGGCCTGACCGAACCGCTCGAATATAATGACCTTTTTATCTTCCGGTATGCCGATACCTTTGTCTTTTATATCGATTTTTAAGTTGTTTCCCTGTCGGAACAGTACAACGTTCACGCTTCTCTTCGCCGGAGTGAATTTAATGGCGTTGGAAAGCAGGTTCAGCATGATCCGCTCGTATTTATCGATATCCGTTGAGACTATGACACGGTCGCAGGAGGACTGGAACGTAAGCCTCAGCGATTTCTGGTCGGAGTACAGCTTTACGGAGTCAACGATCTCTTTGGTAAGGGATACGATTTCCACGTTTTTATAATTTGTTCTCATCCGCCCCGCTTTCAGCCTTGTGATGTCCAGCAGATTGTCCACCAGACGCTGCTGACGAAGTGAGTTCTGCCTGATTTTGCCGAGGTACGTTTTCATCTTTTCTGTGATCTCGCCACTGCAGACGATTTCCATGGTTTGGATCGCCGCATTGATGATCGCAATGGGCGTTTTGAACTCATGGGTGATCATGGTAATGAAGTTGTCCTTCAGTTCGATGGTCTCCTGAAGCAGCTGGACTTCCCGGCGTTCAGCGTCATGCAGAGCCTTTTCCTGCATTTTTTTCTCGGTGATGTCCCTTGAGATGCCCGTGGTGCCGATAATATTTCCGTAGTCATTGAAGACAGGGCTCTTGAAGACTTCATTCCATCTTCCGTTTTCGTTCTTTTCCTCAAAGTGGACCTTTTTCCGCTTGGTGATGATGTCGATATCTCCGAAAAGAAAAGCATCCGCCTGGGATCTTGAGAAAATTTCGAAATCGTACTTTCCGATCACATCATCTTTCAGACATCCGTATTGATCTTCAAAGGATTTGTTGACGGCGACATATCTTCCCTGTAGGTCCTTGAACCATGCAACAAAAGGCAGATTGTCCAGGATCACCTGCATCTGGGAGATGGGCTTCAGCATCTCGTCATTATCCGTTACGTCAAACAGGATCATATGTATGTACTTTTTACTGCCGATCGTCACCATGCCGGAGTTGGCGCGGACAAACTTGATTTCTCCCGCCGAATTTCTATGCCTGAAGGCAAAGCTGTTTTTGACATGCGAAGCCGCCAGGTTGATCTGCGTGTTGATCTGGTCGACCTTTGTGGTGCATAAATCGGTTAATTTTAATTCCAATATTTCCTGGTAGCTGTATTTATAAAAGGTGCATGCCGCGTAATTTGCATCTACGATGTGTAATGTTTCCAAATCGATAATCAGCATAATTGAAACGTTATTCTTAAAAAAACTGTTATAGTATTGATCGTCGCTATTCTGAAAGTAGACCCCCATGATATCCATCCTCACACAAAATACACTTGAATGTACAAAATTTCTACATAATTATATCAAAGATATGAAAGTTCGGTAAACGTTTCGCTCAACAAAGTCATGCTTATATCGACACCACACGACATCGAAAAATGACGAATAAAAGGCCGATTCGACTGGGAGTCGAATCGGCCTTTTGCTTTTAAGCTGCACGCAGGGTCTTTGCCGGATACTTGTGTATTATTTTGTCAAATAAGACGCAAAATCGGGGAAGGGTGCGATACACCGTTTCAGGATCCCGTTCATGTAGGAGATGAGGATCCCGTAATTGGTGACCGGAATACCCTGGTCCGCGGCGCATTGCAGGCGATACTTCATTTCCCGCTCATTGAGCATGCAGCCCCCGCAGTGGACTGCCATGCTGATCCCTGCAAAATCCTCCGGAAATTCTGTTCCGCTGGTGAACCGGAAGTTCAGTTTTTTTCCGGTGTACTGTTCCATCCAGCGGGGAAGCTTTCTGGTCCCAATATCGTCGCACTGGCGATGATGGGTACATCCTTCGGAAATCAGAACTATATCGCCGTCCTTCAGCTTTTCGATGGCCGCGACTCCTTTTACGGCCAGCTCCAGATCGCCCTTGTGTCGCGCAAACAGGATGGAAAATGAGGTCAGAGCGATCTCTTTCGGCGTCTCTGCGGAAACCTTGGCAAAAGCCTGGCTGTCGGTAATGACGATCCTGGGCTTCTTCCCTATATTTTTCAAGGCTTCCGACAGCTCGGTCTCCCGGACGACCATGGCTGCGGCCCCGGCCTCCAGAACGTCCCGGATCGTCTGCTGCTGTGGCAGGATCAGACGGCCTTTGGGAGCCGCGGAATCGATAGGCACCACAAGGATAACAAAGTCGTCGGGCCTCAGAAGGTCGGCGACAATGGGGTACTTTGACTGTCCGTCAGGAACCTGTTTCGCGATGAGTTCCTTCAGTTCGTGGATGTTTTCGCCTGTTTCGCTACTGATCCAAAGTACGTTTTCGTCGGGAACGCCGTCCTCTTCATGACCGGAAGGCAGGCCGCGGGAGCCCGCCTCCTGCCCGACGCACTGGTTTGCAAGATCAAGTTTATTGTAAACCACCAGAAAGGGAATGCTCTTTTGCCGGAAACGCTTCACGATCTCGTGATCCTCTTCCGTCATGCCGGCGGTGGCGTCCACCACCAGAACGGCGATGTCCGTTTTGTTCAGGACCTGGTAGCCTTTTTGTATCCTTAGAGTTCCCAAAGCGCCTTCGTCGTCGAGTCCGGGCGTGTCGATCATCATGACGGGCCCCAGCGGAAGCAGCTCCATCGCTTTATAGACCGGATCCGTCGTCGTTCCCTTGACTTCCGAAACGATGGACAGGCTCTGACCTGTTACCGCGTTGATCACGCTGGATTTCCCGGCATTGCGCTTCCCGAAGAAACCGATATGGACTCGGTCTGCGGAGGGCGTACTGTTCAGTCCCATATTTCGCTGCCTCACTTTCTACAGCCTGAAATCGCGGCTGCCATTTTTGATTTTATCGAGATTACCGATCACGATATTCCGGACCTTTTCTCTTGGTATGTTGTGAATCTCCTTTGCGATCAACGCTTCGCCCAACGCTTTCGTTTCCGGTGATGCATAGTCTTCCAGGTATTCGTTCAGAGTCATCAGCGCGTTGGGGTGACAGCAGTTCTGGATCTCTCCGTTTTTTGATAAAGCCATGAAGCGGTCGCCGGTGCGTCCTTCGCGGTAGCAGGCGGTGCAGAAGCTCGGGATGTATCCCAGCTTCATCAGCCACCGGACCACCTCATCGAGGGTACGGCGATCCTCCACGTCGAACTGTTCCGATTTTTCATCCTCCGCCTCCGGCTCTACATAGCCGCCGACACTGGTCCTTGACGCGCCGCTGATCTGGGATACGCCCAGGTGCAGCACCCGTTCCCTGCAAGCCTTGCTTTCTCTGGTGGATACGATCATCCCCGTGTAAGGCACGGCAAGGCGGATGCAGGCTACGATTTTGCCAAAGGTCTCGTCTGTGATCCCGTTATCAAAAGAGTCGGCGTCGATATCGTCGGCGTGGCGGATCCTCGGAACGCTGATCGTATGAGGTCCGACGCCTTTTGCTGCCTCCAGGTGTTCGGCATGCATCAGCAGCGCGGTAAAATCGTAACGGTAAAGCTCAAGGCCGAAGAGGACTCCGATACCGACGTCGTCGATGCCACCGTCCATGGCGCGGTCCATGGCTTCCGTATGCCAGGAGTAATCGTGCTTGGGGCCGGTCGGGTGCAGCTTTTCATAACTTTCCTTATTGTAAGTTTCCTGGAAAAGGATATAGGTCCCGATCCCGGCGTCTCTCAGCTTGCTGTAGTTCTCGACGGTGGTGGCGGCAATGTTCACGTTGACTCTGCGGATCGCGCCGTTTTTATGCTGGATACTGTAGATCGTTTTTATGCTTTCCAGGACATATTCGATGGGATTGTTGACCGGATCTTCGCCCGCCTCGATGGCGAGGCGCTTGTGCCCCATATCCTGCAGCGCGATCACTTCCCTGCGGATATCCTCCTGGGAGAGCTTTTTCCTCGCGATATGCTTGTTTTTCATATGATAAGGGCAGTAAACACAACCGTTCACACAGTAATTGGACAGATAGAGGGGGGCAAACATTACGATGCGGTTCCCGTAGATATCTTTTTTCATCTGCTCGGCGAGAGCGTATATTTCGTTATTTTTATCCTCCAGCCCGCAGTCGAGCAAAACGGTTGCTTCCCGGTGGGACAAGCCTTTCCGCTGCCTTGCTTTTTCCAGGATCTGATCGATCAGTTCCCGGTTGTTCTTATTCGCTTCGGCATAGGCCAGAGTATCCAGGATCTCATCATGGCTTATGAATTCCTCCGCTTTGGGCGATTTCACATCATACATTACTCGTTTCCTCCTTTACTGCCGTCTTGGGCTGTTTGGAATCGCCGCGGTCCACGACGATCTGATATCCGATGCCGCTGATCCTGCCTTCGAGGCAGTTTCTGCATTCGGCGGCTTCGTCTCCGGTGCATATTTTATTATCATAGAGCAAATATTTATCCCTGACCTCCAGGGGGGAGAGGTTTGGCATGACCACGTTGGCGCCTGCCAGGATGCCTTTCTCCCGGCCGGTCGGATCGATGGTTCCCAGCGCAGTGGTGGCCGGCAGCAACACTGCCGGCAGCATCAGCCGGATCATGGCGAGCATGAATAGTGTCAGTTCGGCAGTACCGCCCTGTTCCGAGGCAAAGGGCGTATCATGGTGCGGTATGAAGGGGCCGATCCCGACCATCTGGGGCTGAAGCTCATGCAGAAACAGCATATCTTCCGCAAGCTGTTCCGCCGTCTGACCGGGCGAACCCACCATAAAGCCGCTGCCGACTTCATAGCCGATGGCTTTCAGATCCATCAGGCACCTTTTCCGGTTTTCGAGCGTGAGCCCAACCGGATGGAGCCTGCCATAATGTTCCGGATCGGCCGTTTCGTGACGGAGCAGGTAACGGTCGGCGCCGGCGTCATGAAAGGCTTTGAAGCTTTCATAAGAGCGTTCTCCGATGGAAAGGGTGAGGGCACAATCCGGGTGAAGGCTTTTGATCGACCGGATGATATCCGTGAGCATTTCATCAGTGTAGCGGCCGTCCTCGCCGCCCTGCAGCACATAGGTACGGAAGCCGAGCCGGTAGCCTTCGTCGCAGCAGGAAAGGATCTGCTCTTTCGTCAGACGGTAGCGGGCGGCGTTTTTGTTGCTTCTCCGGATCCCGCAGTAAAAGCAGTCGTTTTTGCAGTAGTTGGTGAACTCGATGAGGCCCCTCAGATAGACGTCGCGGCCATAGTGCTCCTCCCGTATCCTTCTGGCTTTCTCAAAGAGATAATCGTCAAGTTCCGGGGTACGGTGGTCGATGAGAGCGATGAATTCTTCCTTTAAGAGAACATGCTCCCGCTCCAACTTATCGATGAGATTTTTCATTTCTTCGATTGGATGCTCCATTATTCCTCTTCCTTTTGACCGGTCTGACCGGCGGCTTTCGAATAGATCGTTTTAATATTGATTCCCGGCAGCATTCCAAGCTTTCCGGACAGAGAACTGATCACATCGGACGGCGCGTCCATGGAGATGCTGATGATGGAGATCCCCCGTTTCGGATAGGGGATCCCCATACGTCCGATGATGTACTGGGAGTACTGATGCAGCAGGCCATTTAACTTTTCCACAGAGTCCGGGTTTTCCACGATGACTCCGATCAATGCAACTCTTGATTCCATATAAATTCCTTTCGAGATGTTGATGCTGATTTAACGGATAATAAAAAAATGCGCCTCAAAAAGGCGCAAGAATAGTGATGCGATGTCACTTCTATTTTGTGCCTTTCCCCTCAGGACGAACCTTCGGGCGTCAGAACAATTGATTATGCTGTTAAATTATTAACATTTATATTTTCATTATATCGCAAGCTGCTGGTTTCTGCAATACATTTCCTGAGAACAAATCTTTATGAAACTAGTTTTATAATAAAAAATTTATGGTATACTCTAAGGGCATATTATTTCAGCTGAAAGAGTAGGAGACTTTTAAGCAATGACCAGAAAAGAAGAACAGACAGGGAACGTCATAACGATGAATAAAATGGGTACGCAGCCAATCGTACCGCTGCTCGTTTCGATGTCCATTCCCCCGATGACATCCATGTTTCTGCAGTACACCTATAATTTCGTAGACTGCATGTTTGTAGCCTGGCTCAGTCAGGAGGCATTGACTGCGGTATCTCTCGCATTTCCGATCATGACATTGATCCTCTCCATATCCATAGGACTGGGAGTCGGCACCAACGCGCTGATTGCAAGGCGGCTCGGCGAGAAGGACCAGGATGGAGCGAACAATATCGTCACCCACAGCATTATTCTTTCTGCCGTTGTCGGAACGCTGGTGACCATCATCGCGCTGATGGCGGTCAAGCCGTTTTTTCACGCCTACACCGACGATCCGACGATCTATCAGCTTGGGCTTGACTTCACAAATATCGTCGTATTCATGGCTTTCGGGAATATGCTTCATATATGCGTCCAGAAGATCATTCAGGCAACGGGCAACATGGTCGCGCCGATGATGTTTCAGATCGCCGGAGTCGTATTGAATTTCATACTGGACCCGATCCTGATCTTCGGTCTGCTGGGAGCTCCGGCGCTGGGCGTTAAAGGAGCCGCCATCGCAAACGTGGCTGGCTATTCGTTTTCCGCGATCCTCGGCTTCTGGGTACTGATTTTCAGAAAGCAAAAGGTTAAGATTAAAATAAAGGGTTTTCGTATCGAATGGGAACTGTTCCGGGAGATCTTCGTCGTAGGGCTTCCTTCCCTTGTTATGAACGCATTGGGAGCGTTGATGGTCGTTTTCGCGAATATCTTCCTTGTAGCATATTCCCTGACCGCGGTGGCGTTTTTCGGGATCTATTTCAAGATCCAACAGCTCGTGACCATGACGGTTAACGGCCTGATCCAGGGATGCATGCCGGTGATGGGGTATAACTACGGGGCAAAGAACAGGGAAAGATTGATGGAAACATTCCGGACCGGTCTCGTTATCGCCGTCATCATGATGGGCTTCGGCGCTGTCATCCTCTGGATTTTCCCGACACAGGCTCTGGGGCTGTTCCAGGCGTCAGAAGATATGATGGCGTTCGGAGTCCCGGCACTGCGGATCATGAGCGCCAGCTATATCCTGGCGGCGTGCGGTTTCCTGTTTGCATCTTTCTTCCAGGCCACGGGAAGGGTTCGTTACAGCCTGCTGATCAATCTGCTGAGACAGCTCGTCCTGCTTGTTCCGCTCATGTGGCTGCTGTCTTCGCTGATGGGTATGAGCGGCATCTGGTGGGCGTTCCTCGCGGCCGAGGTCATTACCACTGTTGTGTGCCTGGCTTTGTTCAGAAAGAATAAATAAATATCTCAAAAAATAAAAGGGAGGCCTTATGGACGAGATAGTCATATGCCTCCCTTTTATAGGTTAGATAGGTTAGAACTCAAAATAATATATAGTTTGGATCATTCGCTGAGAAGCCGGTTCAAGGTTTCATGAACCTTGTTTTTAACCAGTGGCTTCAGTAAAAATCCGGAAATGCCTAATTCATAGCCGTTAACGGCATACGAAGGATTGTCTGACATCAATATGATCGGCAGGTCCGGCCTGATGGTTCTGACCTTTCTGGCCAGCTCCAGTCCGCTCATTCCGGGCATCAGAACATCTGTAATCAGTACATCCGGCTTCAGATCCTCCATTGCCTTTAATGCGGAAATGCCGTTGAAACAATTTCCTAGCACTTTAAAGGGCAGATCTTCCGTTATGATTTCTTCCAGTTCATCGATAAAATGGCGCTCATCGTCAACTAGCATGATACCGAACAAATTGAAAGCCTCCCCTACAAGTGAAATCATAATCTCATTCTAAATCATACCTCTGACAAAATACTGACAGACTTCGACATTTTTTCATAAAAAAAGAGAAACACAGGGTTTAACAGTATTTCTCAGGGGCGGACAAAAAGCAACGGAACGTTGGCAACATTACCGAAACAGACAATTCGACGAATCGTCTAACCTATTCATCCTCTGCGAAGATTGACTCCAGCTTTCTTGCCGCTTCTTTGCCGATATTGTTCTCGACCCAGGATATATAATGCTCCTGATTTTTGTATACGTCGAGGGAAGCCCATCTCTGGATGTAATACAGGGCGCTTTCCTTGTTTTCGTTTCCCATTTCCAGCCGGATGATCGTTTCCAGCGTCTTCTGATACCTCTGCGCAAGCGTCTGCTGCCGGCCCAAGGCCCAGATCCAGCCTTCCTCCTCAAAATAAGCTCCGGTATAGGCCTGTTCCGCTTTGACCAGCGCATCCTGGGATGGGGGCGAACTTTGAAAAGCCTTTTCATAAGCTTCCGTAAACAGATCCACATCAAACCGGACCCCGTTCAGATTCAGGCGATAGCAATGATCTGCATATTCAATGGAGATGCTGTCTTCGCCGATTTCGGCAATGTTTTTCCGCAGCTGGTACATGATCGTCTGGAGGTATGTCAGGGCTTTCTGCGGATCGTATTCCGGCCACATCATTTCACACAGCTTTTCTTTATGGACCGGAGAACCTTGCTGATGCAGCAGATAAGCAAAAATCTCCGCGGATTTGTGCCGCTTCCATTTTAAAATGGAAGCGCCGGCGGAAACCACCATCTTTCCAAATGCCTGGATGGATACTTCGCTTGAGGAGCCGGTAAAGGTTTTTTCTCTCTCCGAAAACTCTTTCTTGATTTTATCCAGTGCCTTATTGAACCTTTCCTGTCGGATCGGCTTCAGAATATAGTCGATGGCGTTCAGCTCGAATGCTTCTGCGGCGTAATTATTGAAGGCTGTAATGAAAACAAAGCAGATCCTGGGATGCATGGCGGAGAGGCAGTCTGCCAGCTCCAGTCCCGACATTTCCGGCATCTGGATGTCCAGCAGCGCCGCGTCGAAGGGCAGAGACTGACAGGACTTGATCGCGAGCAGGGGATTGCTGCATGCTACGATTTCCGACGTCTCATCATAAGCCCGAATATAATCTTCGATCTCATTTAAGGTATCCAATTCATCTTCAACGACTAAAATTCTCATTTCAGATCCTCCTTGCCGGATTTATACGGAATGCAAAAGTATACGGTAGTGCCGACGCCCGGGGTGCTTTCAATATGCAGGCCTTCGCCGTAGTGTGTCACCAGTCTTCTGTGGATATTTGCCATTCCTACTCCCTTGCGATCCGGTCTCATCTCAAAGAATTTTTCAACGAAGTCCGGTTCCATACCGATCCCGTTATCCCGAACCTCGATGCGGACGCGGTCAGGTTCAAGGGCCGTCGTAATATGGATCTCACCGCCCTCCATCCTGCACATGATACCGTGGCGGATGGCATTTTCCACGAGAGGCTGGATCGTCAGCAAAGGCAAGGTGCAATCCACATCCTCCAGGAGATGGTAATGTATCTGAAGTCTATCCTTGAACCGGGCCTGTTCAATGGATAAGTATGCCTGTACCAGATCAAGCTCCTTGGACAAGGTGGTGAGACCTTCGTCGGTGTTCAGTTCAAAGCTGCCCCTCAGATAGTCTGAAAGATCGAGAATCAAGGATTTTGCCTTGTGCGGATCCTTGATGCTGAGGGAGGAGATAACGCTCAGGGCATTTTGTATGAAATGCGGCTTGATCTGAGCCTGCAGGAACGACATCTCCGTGTTGATCAGCTTATTTACCGCTTTTTTCAGCCGTACCAGGCTGTGTACCCTTGCCATGAGCTCATCCACTTCAAAGGGTTTTGTCAGGTAGTCGTTGGCTCCAAGCTTGAAGCACAGTGACATTTCTTCGCTTTGCGATTTTGAGGTCAGCATCAGGACCGGCAGCTCCAGCCGGCTGTATTTTTCGCGCAGGGTCTCCAGGACTTCATAGCCTGACAGTTCCGGCATCATGACGTCCAGGATCACAAGCTCGAAAGGCGCGCCGTTTTCCAGTAGCCGAAGGGCTTCTCTTCCGCTGCTGACGCCTCGCACATGGAAATTGGCCAGATGAAGGATATTTGTCAGCGCCTGCAGGCTTGGAAGATCGTCGTCAACGGCCAGGATGCTGTAAGGCACTTCGTTTTCCTCCAGCTCCAGTTCCAGGAAGTCGAGAATATTTCCGTCTTCCTGCCTAGTGACGACAAAGGATGGCAATTCGATCACCGGTTCCTTTGACAGAGGTATCGTGAAATAGGCTTGACTGCCTTTGCCCGGTTCGGAGTTGATCCAGATCCTGCCTCCGTGCAGTTCAACCAGCTGGCGGGTGATATACAGGCCGAGCCCGGCGCCTTCATATTTTCGCTGAAGCGTGTCGTCGGCCAGCTGAAATGCGTCGAATATATTTTCCAGTTGTTCCGGAGCGATGCCGATCCCGGTGTCTTCGACACAGATTCTTGCCCATTCTCCGTCCTGTACGGCGCTGATGGTGACCGTTCCCGATACGGTAAACTTCAGAGCATTGCTGACAAGGTTGTTCAGGATCTGACGTAGCCTTGCTTCGTCTGCATAGATCATAGGAAAGCATGCTGGTATTTCATTGCACAGCTTGATGGCTTCGTTCTTTTTCAGGTGCTGGAAGACGACGAACATATTACTGATCAACGTCTGAATGTCAAGGGGCGCCGGAACGATGCGAATCCCGCCGCTTCGCAAAAGCGACACGTCCAGAAGGTCGTTGATTATTATGTGCAGTTTTCTGGCGGAACTGAGAACGACCTCAAGATTCTGCCTATGGACCTTATTGATCTGGCCGCCGATCCCCTGGAGCACCGACTGGGTAATATTGATGATGCCGTTCAGCGGGGTGCGCAGTTCATGGGACGTATTGGCCAGAAATTCATCTTTCATTTTGTCCAGGGCATACAGTCTGTCCGTCAAATCCCGCTCCAGCTTGAGCTTTTCCGTCAGCTCCTGCGATAAGGATTGGACCTCCCGATAGGTTCTTGAAAACCGGTCCGCCATCAGGATGAAAAGGAGCAGCATGAAGATGATAAGACTGATGGGGGTCAGTTCTCCGAACCGGGACAGGATCAGATTCGCCTGGTAGAGCATGTCATGGATGCCGGCAATCATGATGATAAAGCTGCCCAGAAGGATGATATTGGTACCGGGCACGTTTTTTAAATGCGCAAGGAATACTTTGGCCAGAGCAGCTATCGCAATCAATACAGCCATTCCGTCGATGATTTGGGTATATTGTGTATAGAAGGAAACCGGAGCAAAACCGATAAATACGGAAGCCGCGGCAGCATAGAAATAGATAAGCTTGCTCTGCAGCCGCTTTTTCTTTTCGCCGATATAATCATCGATCATCTGATACAGGGCAACAGGAAACCAAATCAGGGTATTATAAGAGATCCAGATCATCAGCCGAAAGGGAATATCCGGGAAAAGCTGTACGAACAGAAAATCTCCAAAAAGGGACGTTCGTACGATAAAAATGAGGCACATCAGCATAAAGCTGAAATTTTTCCGGTCCTCCCGGAGCATATAGAAATAGATGAAGAAATAGACCGCTATGATGGCAAGGATGCCAATGACGATACCGTCGCGGTATTTTAATGCGGAACCATATTCGAAGATCTGTTCCTCTGTACCCAAGTCGACGTCGAACCAAAGACCGCCACGGCCATAGGTAAAGTTGGATACGTGTATAATAATATCAAATTCCTCCGCCGGAGGAGTAAAGGTCACTGTAACCGGGCGATACTCAGGTTTTGCGGTTTCCGCAGAAGTGCCTGTTTCACCGTTTTGTCCCACGAGCCGGTCGTTGATGTAAAATTTATAGGACGTCGACATCGTATTGATGCGGATACCTAGGGTCGTCTTTGTATCGGGAACCTTGACCTTCAAGTGATAGGTGGCGTAACCGAAACCGGGAAGATTTCGGCCGTCGACCTGATATTGGTTCCAGACCTGAGGAACCGGGACAATAATCGATTCGGTACGCGGGCCTTCCATATAGTCTTCCCAGGTCAAAAACTCGCCCCAGTCAAACTCCCATTCCCCCGAAAGCGTGACTCGGCCCTCCTTGTTCAGATCCCACTTTGTCAAGTCAAGAACGCCGTCTTTCGACAGAGGATAATCCTGATTGAAAACATTGATCCCAACGAGAAAAGCAACAAGCAGAGCGGCAAACATCAAAACGTGTCGTATGACGGAAGAGTTGAGTTGTTTCATAAGCGCCTCCTGGAAGATAACAGCATAATTCAATTATACATTGATTTCAGAAAAAAACCACTAATTATGCTATAATCAGATAAAAAGCGACACTACAATTTTGTATGATATTCCAATGAAAAATGATAGGATAAGGCAAATGGGGGGGATCGATATGAGTGGAAAAGCGGTTTTCGGACGGGAAGCCGGAACGGTGACCTCGGCGCAGATGAAAGAGATCGAGAGAAACGCCGATGAAGCGGGGCTTTCCTATTATCAGATGATGGAAAATGCGGGGACCGGGGCCGTGGAATATATTGCGGCAGAATTTCCCGTAACGGGGAAAAGAGTCATTATCTTCTGCGGCAAGGGAAACAACGGAGGCGACGGCTTTGTCGCTGCAAGAAAACTGCATGAATTCGGGGCAGCGGTGAAGCTGGTCCTGGCCGAGGGAGAACCGAAAACGGTGGACGCCGTTAAGAACAAACAAATCTGTGAAGCCATGGGCCTGCCCATACTTGGAATGTCCGAGGAAGATGAAACAACTTTTTCAGCAGGTGAGGCTGATCTTATCATTGATGCAATTTACGGAACCGGATTCCACGGCGAGCTGAAGGCGCCGGTCAGGAGGCTCACCGATCAGATCAATCGGTCACAGGCGGCAGTCTATGCGCTGGATATCCCCAGCGGTTTGAACGGGGATACGGGAGAAGCCGATCCGGACACGGTAAGGGCAGATTGCACCATCGTCTTTCATCGCATGAAGTCGGCCCATGTTGACGATAAATGCGCGGAATTCTGCGGCCGTATCGTATGCGTTTCCATCGGGATCGAAGAAGTGCTCAAATAAAAAACGCTGTCGTGGGTATTCTCTCGAATACCCACTGCACAGCGCCTATATTTTCTCACTCACTATCTTCAGTGGAATTTCGCTTTGTATTCTTTCTTTGCTTTACACATTCCGTCAGGAGGTACTCGATCTGGCCGTTGATAGACCGGAAGTCGTCCTCCGCCCAGGCAGCGAGCTCCTTCCAAAGGGACGGTGATAAACGCAGCAGCAGCTGCTTCTTGTCTTTCTCTTTATTGTCCATTTCTATCAACATCCCACCTTTCTGCCCGTCTTGAATTCACCGGGAGTTATCGATTAATAGATCGAACCGCTGTTAACGATCGGCTGCGCGTCTTTATTGGCACAGAGCACGACAAGCAGATTGCTCACCATCGCCGCCTTTCGTTCCTCGTCCAGCTCAACGATTTCCCGTTGGCTCAACTTGTCTAAAGCCATTTCCACCATGCCCACCGCGCCTTCGACGATCATCTGTCTTGCTGCGATGATTGCAGACGCCTGCTGTCTCTGGAGCATTGCCGCCGCGATTTCCGGAGCGTATGCGAGATGGGTGATCCTTGCTGCGATGATTTCAAGGCCGGCGATTTCGACAGCGCTCTGGATTTCAACTTTCAGCTTTTCAGCCACCTCCAGGCTGCTGCCCCGCAGGGATTTTTCCTGATCCTCGTTGGAGGAATCATATGGATAAAGTCGGACGATGTTACGGAGCGCGGAATCGCACTGGATGGAGAGGTATTCCGTATAGTTGTCGACATTGAAGGCGGCCTTCGCCGTGTTGACGACTCTCCAGATGACGACGATTCCGATGATGATCGGGTTGCCCAGCTCGTCGTTGATCTTCTGCTTTTCGTTGTGCAGAGTCATGGTTTTCAGAGACATGATCTTGCTCGTTTTCTTTATGGTCTGAGCGGACGCTTTGCCGGTTGCGGCAGCCTGCTCGACAACAGCGGTCGCGGTCGGCTGAGACGGCTCAACGGCCGGATGGAACGCGACAACAAAAGGATTTACGAAGAAAAAGCCTTCTCCCTTTAATGTCCCGTGATATTTCCCAAATAAGGTAAGAACAAGTGCTTCATTCGGCTTCAGTATTTTCAGTCCTGCGAAAAGGATCGGGCCGACGATTAAAAAGTAGATTGCGCTTACGACAGCCAGCGGGATATTAAAGCTGATAAGTCCTAGAACTCCTCCTGCCGCCGATGCGAGCATGAGAACGATGTTCAGGATCAGCATAATCATTCCGTTTGCGTATTTTGGTGTGATTTCCTCATAGTGCAATTGTTTCTCCGTTGAGATAAGTGTATCAGTCATATAAAAAACCCCTTTCTTTTTTTGGCTGACTATGTGATATCAAATTGATATCATTGTCATATTATACCCAGAAAGGCCGACTGTCAATAGGATCGGAAAAGTTTTTTTGTTGCCTGGATGCAGGTTTTCTTATAAAATGGTAGGGGCTTCCATGTGACGACAAAAGGGGGGATAAGATTGGAAACATTGAATGAACAATATTTATACAGAAGAAATATAAAGGTAAATTATCTCTACTTCTTTCTGATGAGCCTGAGCATAACCCGCGGCTTCTGGATGATCTATCTGGCATCGAAGGGGATGAGCCTGGTCCAGTTGGGAATCCTGGAAGGGATGTTTCACGTAACGTCATTTGTGATGGAAACGCCCACCGGAGCCATCGCGGATCTGTTCGGCAGAAAAATCAGCAGGATATTGAGCCGCTTCTTTCTTGTGGGGGATGCGCTGCTTATCCTGTTCGGAACCTCGTTTACCCATTTCTTGCTTGCCTTCATGCTTTGCGCCATCGGCTGGAATCTGGAATCCGGGGCAGGTGATGCTCTGGTCTACGACTCACTGGTGGAAATCAAGGAAGAAAGCAACTATATGAAGGTCAACGGCAGGATCGAAACGACCTACCAGATCGCACAGGCAGCCGGTCTGGCTATCGGCGGACTGATTGCCGGGATAAGCTATCATTATCTGTATTACGGACAGATCGTTATCATTGCCGCTTCCGTCGCTGTCGCGCTGCTTTTTACCGAAACGAAGGTGGGCAGGGAGAAAGGGCATGAAGACGTTAAGCAAGGCTTGATCGACTGCCTGAAAAAACAATATGTCGACAGCTTCAGGATCATAAAAGGAAACAACCGCCTGATCTATATGATCGTATTTTTGAACGCCCTCGGCGTGTTCACAACGACGACGTTCTTCTATATGCAGATCTACTGCAAGGACAACGGAATGAAGGAAAGCGCCATCGGGATCGTATTTGCGGCATCCTGTGTCCTCGGGGCCGTCGGCGGACTTTCCGCCCACCGGATCGAGGGGATCGTAAAGGAGCGGAAGCTGCTGCTTTTGTCGCCGGTGATCTTTATGATCCTGCTCTGGGGGCTGGTCTGGTTCAAGACAGCGCTGATCACTTTTACTTTGATCGGTATGATCGACAGTCTGACGTATGTCGTCTACTTTGACTATGTCAACCGGATGATCCCAAGCGCGGAAAGGGCGACGCTGCTGTCCTTCACCAGCATGGTCTTCAGTTTTTTCATGGTTCTCGTATTTCCTATTTTCGGCAAGATCGGTGATGTTTGGGGCTTGAACTATTCCTTTGGGTTTGTCGCTTGCATTGCCACGGTGCTGGTCCTGATCAATTTATGCATCCTGATACCGAAGAAAAGGAACGCTGAAGAATAACGCAGAAGGGAGACAGAGTCTGTCTCTCCAATTTTTTATAACATAGGAAATATCATTTTAAGATATAGATGATATTTCCGTGTGTTTCAAAGAAAGTACCTTGATTTGCTGCAAGTAGTGCAGCATGGGCGAATAGAAATCTTTGATTTCGTAATTCGCTCTTTTTTTATTAATTAGGATTTTGTGGATTGATGTTTTTATTTTTCGGTGGTATAATTTCAGCATGCGTGGGTGATTAACTCAGTGGTAGAGTGCTTCCGTCACAAGGAAGAAGCCGTTGGTTCAAGTCCAATATCGCCCACCAATTCAATTAATGCACCATGATTCGGGGAATTAGCTCAGCTGGGAGAGCGCGTGGTTCGCAATCACGAGGTCAGGGGTTCGATCCCCCTATTCTCCACCAAAAAAGATTAGAGTCCTTTAGGGCTCTAATCTTTTTTATGCACTGTTGGGGGGATCGAACCCGCAAGGGCGCGACCGTCGGGAGAAAGCCCGGTGGACTTTCGAGTAGGGAACGGTCCAAGCCGACTGAATGAGGAGGCGTAGGACGGAAGCTGCGAGATCATGGATGGCTGGAGCAGATGCGAATCCCCCTATTCTCCACCAAACGAAAGTAAAACAAAAGGACTTGAACTCTCGTGGTTGAGTCTTTTTGTTTGTGCAATACTCAACAATCAATGTAAAACGTTCTTGACATTTTTGAGTTCACATATATAATAAATGTAAAGACTTATTTACATTTGGAGGTATATCATGAAATCGTTTTTTTCAAAATTGGGCTTTCGTAAAATGGATGAAATGGAGAAGGACATTGCTCTTAAAGCACAAAGAAATGCTTTGATTTATGCTCTATTGGCTTTAGCAATATGGTCTCTCTACGAATCTTTTAAAGTGTATACACAACACACATCTCTCAACTCAGTACCCAGCTTTTTATTAGTAACCACCAGTTTGGTACTGATTTTATCACAACTCGTTTTACAAAAAAGAGCTGTAAAAGGTGATGATGAATATAAAGATACAACTCCACTTTTAAAAATTATCGTTGTAGGTGCAATTGTCGTTGCGATTATTATTTCGATTGGCGCTTGGCTAATCTTCTCCGGGATATAAAAAATGAAGAATAATATCAAGCAATTAAGAAAAAACAGGGGTTTACGACAAGAAGATATCGCTGTCTTATTAAATGTCTCAAGGCAAACAATAATTGCAATAGAAAACAACAAATACAATCCAACGTTGGAACTAGCTATGAAAATGGCGAGATTATTGGATACGACCATAGAGGAATTATTTATTTTAGAGTAACTTCTTTGTTTGAGCATAAAGCGCAGCAAATACAGATTATGCTTTTATAGCCCAACGCAATTTAGCAGAACGCGCGCGCCCATTGGTATTGCGTTCCTCTGCTGATGCCCGAATCGGTTCGTCTGCAACTTCACGGTAAACCCCATCACGAAACAAGCGCTGAAAAGATTTTTTGACGAGACGATCTTCTCCTGAATGAAAGGAAAGAATTGCAACACGCCCACCCGAAGCAAGTGCTGTGGGGAGTTTTTCTAAAAATACAGAGAGCACCTCAAATTCATTGTTGACGTCAATTCGCAGTGCTTGAAAGCAACGCTGACAGGATTTTTTGATTTCTTCGCTGCTGTTACTGCAGGGAATCGATTTCAGTGTGTTCTTGATAATTTGCTGGAGCTGCGTTGTGGTAGCGATGTCGGTTCCTTTTCTGATGGCGGAAACAATCGCGTGGGCGATTGCTTTGGCATTTGGTTCGTCTGCATTTTCTCTCAATATACCTTCCAATTCATCCTGTGAAATGGTTTTCAAACGAACTGCGGCGGATTTTCCTTTCTTGGGATTGAGCCTCAGATCCAATGGCCCTTCCGTCTTAAATGAGAATCCTCTTTCCGGATTGTCTATTTGCATGGACGAGACACCCAAATCAGCCAGAATGAAATCCAATGGCCCTGATTCGGCAATAATTTGATTGATACTGGAAAAGTTCATTTGCCGAATTGTTAGAATTTCCGGGCCATAACCTAAGCTTTCTAACCGTGCCCGTGTGCGTGGCAATTCAATGGAATCCACATCAATTGCATACAAGTGTCCTTTCGAATCTAAACACTTCAGTATCTCTAACGTGTGCCCACCATAGCCTAGCGTTGCATCTAATCCAGTTTGTCCGGGAGTAATTTGTAAGAATTCTAATATTTCATCAACGCAAATGGAACGATGCATACCGGCTGGGGTACTTCCCTTTTGAATAACTTTTACCACAGTCTCAGCATATTTTTCTGGCTGCAGTTCCTTATACTTTTCTTTATAAGTTTTAGGATGAGTGCCTTTATATCGAATTCGTCGCTGATGTTTTTGCTCTTGATTGTCCATTACGTCCTCCGGCATTTTTAATATCATTTTGCAGTAATATTGCAAATCATATAATATCAAATGCAATTCATAAAAGCAAACTTGCAAGGGCGCGACCGTAAGGCAAAACAAGCAGGGAGTGGTCCGCGCCTGAATGAGGACGAAGGAATCAACTGATCAGAGTATATCGCAAATTGGCGATTAGCGTTGAAACAAGGCGATATACGGATTACCGCTTCGTGAGTTGGCGGGCATCGTCAAGAAAAAAATGGAAAATCTGGGCGCAAATTCTTTTTGCCTTTGTTTCCATATGATATACTAAATTCAGGTTTTCTGAGCAGATACAGGAGGTGGTAATATTAAGAGAAGCATTGGTCAACTAATTGTTGCGATAGTGATAGTGATTTTTATTGGATTCATTTTATATTTCTTTAATTCTTTTACCGGGAACCCTGTTTCCGCTTTTATCGCATCCCATAAAATAAGAGACTATGTTGCCATTACTTACCTATCGAGTGATATAGAATTATCCGAAGTCAAATACAATTTTAAAAACAGTGCATATGGCTGCCATGCCCAATCAAGGATAAGCGAAGATACAAAATTTTATATCTCATATAGCCATGGCAGGGTCAGCGATGACTATCAATACGAAGTGGCAAACCACTTTACAACCTACCGGCGTCTTAGTAAAGATTTTAATGACATGGTAACAGGCGTCGTTGAAAAAGGATATCCCCATGAAACCACATTGATCATCGGTGATTTGATTGGCGATACTCAGCAGCTTACTCCGGATGTGCCATTAAACCTGAAGAATATGCCGCTGCAGTTGTCTTTGACCGTGAGCGTCTTAAGTGATGCCCAGAATGATGATCAGATGGCGGCCTTGCTCCTGGAACTCCATCAGCTTATGTTGAACAAGGATATTAATATAGACCAATACACAATTCGGCTGGAGGAACCTATGCCGGATGAGAGTAAACCGGGCAGCGGTAACAATCTGTATTTGGAAAGCTTTCCTGCAAGGAATATAACAGATGATCAAGAAAGACTTGCATCTGTTATTGAAAAGCATCAATTGGATATAAATAAAAATGAAAAGCAGTAGTATTAATTGAGGTTGGTGGGTTATGGAAATCAATTGGTTCCCTTTGGTACTTATTTATATTGTAACGAATGCTACTTCAAAAATACTGCAGAAAATTATCGTCAGCAATGAAAAAGTCGACGAGATAGCCTTTAGCATCATATTCCTGTTCGCTCCGGGATTTTTAACATTGCCGTTAATTGTAATTCAACCGATCAGGCTGCCAACGCAGCCCGCAGCGTGGATCGCATTGTTTGTCTCCTGCATTGGCTATGCATGCTGCATGCTGCTATATTTTTATAGTATGAAGCGGATTGAAATCAGCCAGGTTGAGACAATTGGAACCACAAGAGCAATATGGATGATGGTCTCGGGGATCCTCTTTTTTAATGAAGCAATAACCTTGAGCAAAATGATAGGAATTTGTCTTATTATGGCCGCGATCGTTACGGTATATGCCCGGAAAGAGTCCCTGATCGGTTTGGGGAAAACCCATTTTGCTGTGTTGCTGTATGCTATTATCATAAGCAATTGTTATGCCTTGGATAAATATGCCTTGGGCTATTTTTCACTCGTATTCTTTCAAGTGCTGATTTTTACAGTGCCCGCTTGTATTACAGCGATCTTTTTCCCGGCTGCGGTGAAAAATATTATTCCCATGTTTAAAACAAAACGAAATACCATTTTTCTGCTGACATGTTTTTTATTCCAGGCGGTTTCGGTATTGGCCCTTTATCGGGCCTATCAAATGGGCGGACAATTATCAATTGTCGGGCCGATCGCACAAACAACCACTTTGGTTACTATTACTGCAGGAATAGTGATCTTGCATGAATATTGGAATTTGAAGAGAAAAATAGCGGGTATTTTACTGGCTTTACTGGGCGTAATTTTCTTACGGTTTTTATCATTTTAAAGATATGGAGGGACAGCTTTGAACATACAGATATTCGGAAAGTCAAAATGCTTTGATACAAAGAAAGCGGAGCGGTACTTTAAAGAACGCGGGATCAAATATCAGCTCATTGATGTTACGCAAAAAGGAATGAGCAGAGGTGAATTTAACAGTGTGAAGCAGGCAATCGGCGGAGTTGACGACCTGATCGATCAGAACTGTAAGGATAAACAATTGCTGGGGCTGGTCAGGTATCTGAGAGAGGAAGATAAAGATGAGAAAATTCTCGAAAACCCCAAGCTGATCAAGACGCCGGTCGTTCGTAACGGGAATAAAGCAACGGTTGGTTATTGCGCGGATGTATGGAAAAGCTGGGAATAGGGAGACGAAATCTCCGGATTGGAATTAAAGGGGTAAAAATTATGAACAGGGTATTATTTAAAAATCGTTTGGAGTTCAGAGAATGGCTCACGGAAAATACGCTTTCCGATGAGGGAATCTGGCTCATATTTAACAAAAAAGGCAACCCGGAAACACTAACAGCAAATGATGCGCTTGAAGAAGCGTTATGCTTTGGATGGATCGACGGCCAAATACAGAGCATTGATGAAAATTCATATCTCAAATACTTCAAACAGCGCAGCAAAACAAGCAATTGGTCGGAAAAGAACAAAAACCTTGTTGAAAAACTTGAAGCACAGGGGCTTATGACCGAATTCGGAAAGGCAAAGATTGAAATTGCTAAATCAAAAGGATGCTGGAACGTTCCAAAGCGTGAACCGCTTACAGTTGAACAATTGCAACAATTTGAGGATATGCTGAAATCCCATGAAACAGCTTATGCGAACTTTATAAAAATGCCGCGTTCGGCCCGCGGGGCATACGCCACTTCATATTTTTTCGGCGCAAAGACTGAGGAAGGAAAACAAAAAAGACTAAATAAGATTATCGAGCGTTTAAATTTAAATTTGAATCCAATGGAAAGCATGAAAAAGAAAGCGGATGCGCGTTAAGACCTCGATATGGTATAATCTAATGAAAATAGCCTACAGACGCACTAATGATTGGAGTATTTCATCTTGCCAAATATGATTCTCAATACGAAAGCATTATATTTTAATACCAAAATACAGAATAGTCTCAGCATGCTGCCCGATTACCCCTGTACGCTTATCCAGGCACCGATGGGATACGGCAAAACTACAGCAGTTAAAAATCTCATGTCCTCCCTTGAAGCGGATGTGATATGGCAAAGCGTCTATGACCAGGGCGACGCTGAATTCTGGGCCGGGTTCTGCCAGGCCATATCCAGGATCGACGAAGGCTGCGGTAATCGTTTGAAGAAAATCGGCATACCAAAAGAGAGCCTGATGAAACGCGAAGCCATGTCATTGCTTGAACAACTGCATCTGCGGAAAAGGACATTTCTCGTAATTGATGATTATCATTTTGTAAAAACTCCAGAGGTCGATGACTTTCTGGAATTATTTGTCCGCAATATCCCGGATGAGCTGCATTTGATCATTCTCTCGAGGACGTCCGTTTTCAAGAGCAACAGCGAATTGCAGTTGAAGGGGATCGTCAATCAGATCGGCGTCCAGGCGCTGCAATTCTCACCTTCTGATATTAAAGAGTACTATTCCCTTTGCGGAATCAAAGTCAACGAAGAAGAACTGTCAGAAATATACAGCCGCACCGAGGGGTGGATCTCCGCCCTGTATTTGCTCGCGCGGGAATATGAACAACACGGAGCTTTTGTTCTGACGAAAAGTATATCGGAGTTGATTTATCATGCGGTATACGAACCGCTGGATGAGGATGTAAAAGCCTTCTTAATGGCCGTATGTCATTTTGATCAGTTCGATCTGAAGCAGGGTGAGTACATGTGGCGCCAGAATGCCGGGCAATTGCTGGAAAGGCTGATGGAGCGAAATGCATTTATCACCTTTGATCCGGAATGCGGAGGCTATACCTTCCACAACATCTTCTCTTCCTGTCTCAGGGAGCAGTTTCGTTTGCTCGCAGAAAATAGAAAAAGAGAAATTTGGCATAGAATGGGCGAATTATATCTGAAAAACAAGGAATACCTGCTTTCCATGAGGAGCTTCGGCAAAGCAGAGGACTATGACGGTTTCCTGACCGCCTTGGAACAAGACAAGGGAGACAGCATTTTTTTCGAACAAAAAGAGCTTTTTATCAAATACTACGATAAGTGTCCGCCCGAAGTGAAAAGAGAGCATCCCGTTGCGATTTTAGTCTATGGAATAATCATGCTGGTCAATTTCAGTGAGTTGGCGTTGTTTGAAGCAGCTTGTGGAGAGTTCCTGTGGTGCCTTGAAAGCAATCCGGAGCTTGATGCGGAGGAAAAGGACCAGTTGATGGGTGAGTACGAACTAATGCTTGGTGTTGCAGCCTTCAATGATATGTTTGCAATGGGTGAGCATTTTGCGAAAGCGGAATCACTTCTGAATTCCCCGCCGAAATCCCTCAGCAGCAACAACAGCTGGACCTTTGGTTCGCCTTCCGTCTTATGTTTGTATCACAGGGAAGCAGGCGCTTTAAAAAATACGATACAATATTATCAAAGCACTCCAAACTATAGTGCCAGTACCGGCGGACATGGAAACGGCGGAAGCAATCTCATGGCGGCGGAATGGCAATATCATATCGGCGCATTTGAAAACTCCGAGATCCTGACCTATAAAGCGATCACTGAGGCGAGAGCAAGTGATCAGAATTTGGATATCGTTCTTTGCGCAAATTTCCTGCTGATGAGGCTGGCTCTGCTGAAAGGCGATTTTCCTCAGGCCCGGTCATTGCTGCTGCAGATGCGCAAGGAAATAAAAGAAAACCAGGTCTATACGCTGATCTATACCATCGAACTGTGTGACTCGTATCTCCATGCCTGCCTTGGCCAGGCTGACAACATCTCGGAATGGCTTATTGAGGAAGAATATTTGAAGAATATGTTTCCCCCGAGTATCGCCTTTGCCAATATTGTTTTGGGAAAAACGCTGCTGGCACAGAGAAAGGCAGCCAAGCTTCTGGGGCTGTCTGGAGAATTCCTTCAGCAGGCTTCTGTTTTTCCCAACCTGCTGGCGTCGATCTATACGGAAATCTATGCAGCGGCTGCAAACTGCCAGCTGTCCCGGACGAACGCAGGCGTTAAGGCTCTGAAACGATCGATTGATATGGCTGCGCCCGATGGTCTCATCATGCCGTTTGTGGAGAATGCGGACGGACTTGAGCGTCTGTTTGATCTTGTGGACCGGGAAGAAATGTACGCGGGGTTTATCAAAGACGTCAAGAAAACCGCCAGCCAATACCGTGCGGCTATCGATCAGATCAACCGCGAGCATTTTATGCGAAAGCTCCCCAGACTTACGGCACGGGAAAAGGAAGTCGCATTGCTTGTCATAGACGGTTTGAACAATAAAGAGATCGGCAGCGCTTTATACATATCGCCGAACACCGTAAAACGCGAATTGAAAAGCATTTTTATCAAGCTTGGCATCAACTCCCGGGTACTTCTTAAAAAGGATATGTTCCTTTAACTGATAAAATTATGACCCACTGGGTAATAGCCGGTCATTATGATCCGCCTTACACTTAAAGTAAGGCGGATTTTTTATTGTCGGAAGGAGTTTTCACATGCCTATCATCACAAGCGTCCAGCCCATGAGTAATTTCAAGATCAAAGTAAAGTTCAACAACGGAACGGTACTGACGCTTGATATGAAGTATAAATTGAAAACGATCCGGTTTCAGCAGCTGCGGGACAAGGGGATTTTTTGCAGTGCGATCACGGATGGCTACAGTATACGGTGGAATGAATTCGTTGAAATATCGGTAACAGAAATATTTGAAATGGCCCAAATGAATATGTAATCGCGAAACGTGTCGAATTTTTACCCAGTGGGTAATTGTAACGGCTTATTAACCACCATACAATTTTGTAAAATAGATTTTATTTGAATTTAATTAAAGGAGCGGAATTATTTATGAGTAAAGTGAAAAGAAAAATCCTATCGGTACTCCTGGCGCTTGCAATGATTGCAGGCATGTTGCCGGCAGGAATGATAGAGGCCCATGCCTTTACCGGAACATGGGCGGATCACGCTGCAAGCGGTTTTGCCGTTGGCGACGGGACCTCAGGGAACCCGTACCAGATCTCTTCGGCGGCAGAGTTGGCTCATCTGGCAACATTGGTAAACAGCGGTACCGACACATCGGGAAAGTATTATAAGCTGATGGCTGACATAGACGTCAATGATTATGTATGGGAACCGATCGGGTATCGTTCAAAGTGGCAAGGCGGGGATTATTCATTTAAAGGGAATTTTGAAGGCAACGGCTACTGTATAAAAAGGGTACATTTCGGCGGAGGAGCCGCTTCGCCCAATGAGAATTACTCCTATGGGGGATTGTTTGGACAGACAGACGGAGCTGTGATCAAAAATCTGGGAATCGACACCGGTACCTCAGGGAACGGAATGAGTCTGGAAGGAATGCATGACGCCTTCCTGGGCGCTCTTGTCGGATGTGCAAACAACACAACGATCACAAACTGCTATTCCACAGGCGATAATGCAATTATCATCGGGCATAACAGTTCATCAAGCTATTCAACTGATGTTTCAAGCCAAAAACCCGCCGTCGGAGGTCTGGTGGGTGTTGCATCAGGCGGCACCAAAATTGACCGGTGCCATTCGGACGTTAAGGTCGTTATAGCTTATTTTTCGGATGCGGGAGGTTTGGTTGGACGTATCGCGGAATCTACCGTTAAAAACAGCTACTCTGTTTCTTCGGCGGGGTCTGCCGCCAGTCGGGCAGTCTCTATCAATTACAACATGAAAACCGATAACGCAATACAACCGTATGTCGGAGGTCTGGTAGGTAATTGCGGCACATTCGGTAAGATTGAGAACTGTTATACCACCCGTAACATTTATTTGATCGGAAGTGGAGCTACTCCGAGTTTCGCGATTCGTATCGGCGGCTTTGTCGGGTACAATTCCTATGGCACAATCATGAATTGTTTTGCTGCAGCAGAGACGATGAATATACAAAATTCAAATACAGACGCTAAAATCGGCGGTTTTGCAGGAGAAATCACATACCTGTCAACGATTTACAATTCATATTACAATAGCAGTATTTATACTTCTCCCTTCGGAACGAACACCGGAGCTTATTCGGCGGCAGTTCAGCTTACCGATGCTCAAATGAAGGGCGAAGCGAAGTCGATAGAGTACTATACTTCCTATACAAACAGCACAACAAACACGATAGGCGGTACCGCCTCCTCTGTCATCGATGCGCTTAATCTCGGCCGACCTGCGGGAGACGTCTTATATTCGTGGCAGGCCGACAGCTCGTCGGCAAACAACGGATATCCGTTGTTTTATACCGGATCGACCTCATCGATTTCACTGAAAAATAAGACTGTTGATTATAACGGCTCGGCCGTGGCATACACCTCGGCCGACATCGCATCGCTAAGCGGATCCAGCGGAACTTTGAGCTATAAATACTATTCTGACGCTGGCTGCAGTACAGAAATTGCTGCCCCGAGCAATGCCGGGACGTATTATGTAAAAGCGACGGTTGCAGCGGACAGTATTTATAGCAGTGCTGAATCCTCAGCGGCAACACTGACGATATCGACTGTACCGGTAACTGGCATCACCGGAGTACCAACAAGTGCAACGGCGGGCACGGACCTGACACTTTCCGGAACCGTAAATCCCGGAACTGCTACGAATAAAACCATAACCTGGACTGTAAAGAACGCCGGAGGAACCGGCGCAACGATCAGCGGTGATACACTTTCCGCCAGCGCCGCGGGGACTGTTACAGTCACTGCGACCATCACGAACGGAACAGCAGTCGGCACAAACTATACGCAGGATTTTGACATTACAGTAAGCATGCCGTTCGTGCCGGTGACGGGTATCACGGGAGTATCGACCGCGATGACGGCCGGCACCCCGCTGACGCTCTCCGGTACTGTGGGTCCTTCTGGTGCTACGAATAAAACCATAACCTGGACTGTAAAGAACGCCGGAGGAACCGGCGCAACGATCAGCGGTGATACACTTTCCGCCAGCGCCGCGGGGACTGTTACAGTCACTGCGACCATCACGAACGGAACAGCAGTCGGCACAAACTATACGCAGGATTTTGACATTACAGTAAGCATGCCGTTCGTGCCGGTGACGGGTATCACGGGAGTATCGACCGCGATGACGGCCGGCACCCCGCTGACGCTCTCCGGTACTGTGGGTCCTTCTGGTGCTACGAATAAAACCATAACCTGGACTGTAAAGAACGCCGGAGGAACCGGCGCAACGATCAGCGGTGATACACTTTCCGCCAGCGCCGCGGGGACTGTTACAGTCACTGCGACCATCACGAACGGAACAGCAGTCGGCACAAACTATACGCAGGATTTTGACATTACAGTAAGCATGCCGTTCGTGCCGGTGACGGGTATCACGGGAGTATCGACCGCGATGACGGCCGGCACCCCGCTGACGCTCTCCGGTACTGTGGGTCCTTCTGGTGCTACGAATAAAACCATAACCTGGACTGTAAAGAACGCCGGAGGAACCGGCGCAACGATCAGCGGTGATACACTTTCCGCCAGCGCCGCGGGGACTGTTACAGTCACAGCGACCATTACGAACGGAACGGCAGTCGGCACAAACTATACCGAGGACTTTAACATTACAGTAAGCATGCCGTTCGTGCCGGTGACGGGTATCACGGGAGTATCGACCGCGATGACGGCCGGCACCCCGCTGACGCTCTCCGGTACTGTGGGTCCTTCTGGTGCTACGAATAAAACCATAACCTGGACTGTAAAGAACGCCGGAGGAACCGGCGCAACGATCAGCGGAAGCACGCTTTCCGCTGTCAGTGCGGGCACCGTTACCGTCACTGCGACCATTACAAACGGAACGGCAGTCGGCACAAACTATACCGAGGACTTTACTATAGCGGTAAGTACGACACCTCCTGCGGATAAAATCCTGATAAGTATTAACACCCCGACCGCCATAACCGGCCTGAACAACGGTACGGCGAAAACCACCTCTGCGTTGGGCCTGCCCTCTTCGGTGACACTGAACACTGACAACGGATATGTCAGCGCCAGTGTGACTTGGGATGTAGCCTCCTGTGCTTACAATGCAGCCTCGACCAGCGCACAGACATTCACTGTCAGCGGTACGGCCACTCTGCCGGCAGGTGTGGTAAACACAAACAGCATTTCCCTAAACACCAGTATTAGTGTGACAGTCAACATGGCTTCCGGCGGTAGCGGCGGAGGCGGCGGTTCCAATGGTGGCGGCGGTTCCAATGGTGGCGGTGGAGGCGGAGGCGGCACTCCGACAACGAGCGGCAGCAGCGCTACCAAAGTCATGGTTGACGGAGGCACAGTCACAGCGGCTCAGACATTTTCAGCGACCACGGGGTCAGACGGTATGGTGGCAGCCAGTGTAACCAAGGATCAGATTGCAGGGATGGTAAAAGCAGCCGGCGAAAAAGCGCAGGGTCTGAATACTCAAACATCACTGGAAATAACGGTTGATTCCGGCAATGCCGCGACCGGCGTATCTGTGACCATCAACCAGGGTGCGGCATCTACGTTGACCAATGGTGTATCCGCCTTGACGATCTCATCGCCCATTGTTAAGGTAACATTTGATGATAAAGCTTTGGATGCAATCAACAAAAATACCGCCGGAGACATCACTGTTACGGCGCGTAAGCCGGCTGACACCGTACTATCCGACGAGGATAAAGCAATCATAGGTAACAGACCGGTATATGATCTTAAGGTATCCAATGGCGGCACGGCAATTTCGACATTCGGTGGCGGTACTGCAACAGTAAGCGTTCCATATAAGCACGCCGCAGGCGAAGACGTCAACAAAATAGTCGTTTACTATATTTCAGGCAGCGGTAAGCTTGTTGTGGTTCCGGACTGCTCCTATGACGCTTCCAGCGGAACGGTGACTTTTAAGACGACACATTTTTCCTCCTACGCTGTAGCTTATAACAACGTCAGCTTCACAGATGTATCCGGCTGGTATGCGGATTATGTGAGCTATCTCGCTGCGCGGGGCATCATAAACGGCGCAGGCGACGAGAAATTCAGCCCGGGCAACAACATAACAAGAGCTGAATTTGTAACGATACTTGCAAAGCTTTCCGGCAACGATCTAAGCAGTTATACAACTTCCGCTTTCGGCGATGTAGCGGCGAACGCCTGGTATTCCGCTGCAGTACAGTGGGCATATGAAAACGGTATCGCGTCCGGCAACAATGGTAATTTCGGTCCCAATGCGAAGATTACCCGCGAGCAGATGGCGGCTATGCTGTATAACTACGCCAAATACATGGGGATTGACGTTTCCGGTGTGGGAATGTCCCAACAGAAATTCTCTGACGCCGCAAGCATTTCAAAATGGGCCGCAAGTCCGGTTCAATGGGCTGTCAGCAGCGGCATCGTTTCCGGCAACAGCAACGGTACCTTTACTCCAAATGCGAATGCCACGCGGGGCCAGACTGCAAAAATGATTGCAGTTCTCATGCAGGGCACGATAAAATAATAAAAATAGGCGATTGGTGTTGGAATACCAAAACATATGAGAGGTCATAATGGCCTCTCATATGTTTTTATACATTTTCATCAGGATCGGGATATTCAGAAAATCTTAAAGCTTGACTTTCAGCGGGGGTGTTCAGCTTTTAAAACAGAAAGAGCACCGGGTTCGGTGCTCCTGGTTATAATATTGTGAGGTCGCAAGTATATACTATGTATCTACATGAGTCAAGTAATCGATAAATCCACGTTCGACTTCCTTCCAATGTTTTGGTATAATTCAGTCATAGCATTTCATTCATCATATTACTATTTGAGGACCGACAATAAGAAGGAGTAAGCCATGTATCTCATCTTCACAGCCAGCCCAAACAAGGCAGGCCTCACAGCCGCCTGCGGAAAGGCTGCTTATAACGGAATCTCCGCCGCGGGTGGTTCGGCGGAACTGATCGATATCAGTGAATTGAACGTCCAGTCATGCAAAATCTGCGGCGGCGGATGGGGAACGTGCCGCAGCACAGGAGCATGCGTCATTGACGACAGCCTTGCGGATATTCAAGTAAAAATCAGGGACTGCGAGGGCCTGTTCCTTGTAACGCCTGTTTACTTCTGGCAGCCCTCAGAGCGTATGAAGTATTTCTGCGATCGCTTTCGCCGCTGCGAAGCGTTCCGCGAAGGAGGCAGCTGGGCTAAGGGCAAGCAGGTCAACCTCATCGCTGCAGCCGGTGGTACCGGCAACGGCACTGTAACTGCTTTGGCGGAGCTAGAAAACTGGTGCAGGCATATACTCGCGGTACCCCAGGAGCGAATCGGCGTAACGCGCTTCAACCGCGACGCCGCGCTATCGATGATCGAGGACGCCGGCTCCAGGCTGGTCAAGGGCGAATTTTTCAAGAGCGTTTAGAGAACTTCTCCGAAGCGCTTATCGGGCAAATTAAAAGAGGCTATACATTCTTATTGCAAGAAGTATAACCTCTTTTTTATGTGTATCAAAATGTATTAAATTCGTTTTGACATTTTCTTAAACACATCTTCCAGTGCAAAATAGCATTCGTCAAACAGCTCTTTTACCGGAGCGTATTTCTTTACTGCTTCCGGATCCGGTGTATGTACGGAATCAATGTTGATGAACTTGTCGATGGCAGTAAAGTCTTTAAATATCCCGGCGCCGACGCCGCCTGTTACCGCTGCGCCCATGGAGCCTGCTTCTTCCAGCAGGGATGGAACCGAGATCTTCGCGTTGTAGACGTCCGCCATGATCTGTCTCCAGACAGCGCCCTTTGCGCCTCCTCCGATAACGAGGATTTCCTCGATATCGACCTGTGTCCTGAGGACGTCCAGGCAGATGGACAGGTTCATCGTGACGCCTTCCAACACGCTTCTTAATAGATCGCCGCGCGTATTTTCGGGTTTCATACCGATCCAGGCGCCCTTTGCGTCCGGATTCCAACGTGGCGCGCGCTCTCCGAGCAGATAGGGAAGAAAGATGACGCCGTTTGACCCGATGGGGCTTTGGGCGATCTGCTCATTCATATAGGTATAGGGTGAAGTTCCGTTCAGCTTGGCGTCATAGCTCTCCATGGTGCATATCGTGTTTTTGAGCCAGTTGTAGGAGCCTCCGGCATACTGCATCGTGCCGTTCGGCGCGTATAAGCCGGGTACGATATGAGCCCAGGTCACGATCCTCATTTTCTCGTCAAAAATCGGCTTTTCCGTTGTGGTTGTGATCCACGCGGAAGTACCCATGCAATTGTATGTTTTTCCGGGAGCGATGGAACCGCAGCCGATATTGGCTGCAACACCGTCGCCTCCACCGAGAACGACGGGTGTGCCGACCGCAAGCCCAGTTGCTTTTGCTGCTGCTTCGGTGACGCCGCCTGCGACAAAGGTGGAAGGCTTTAATTCCGGAAGTTTATCGGGATCAATGCCTGCGTATTTTAAAATTTCTTCCGACCACTGCAATGTATTGAGGTCAAAACACCCATTGCTGTTGCCGTCGGAAGGCTCAGTGTAAAAGTTTCCCGTAAGCCGGAATACGATGAAATCTTTCGCGTTCAATGTTTTATATGTATTTTCGTAGATTTCCGGCTCGTTGTCCTTGACCCACATCAGCTTCTGGATACCATAGGAGGCGGTGTTCCGATGCCCTACGATATGATAAAAATCCCATTGACTGATATGTTCTTCGATTTGGGCCGCCTGTCTCTGGGCGCGCTGGTCAGCCCAGATCATGGATGGACGAAGGGGATTTCCCTGTTTGTCAACACACAGGCATCCCATCATTTGTCCGCTGAAGCTGATCGCCTTGATGTCTTTTGCGTCGATCCCGGTGGACTGGATCAGCTGTCTGCTGGTATGGCATACCGCATTCCACCAGTCTTCGGCATTCTGTTCCACCCAGGTATCATTGAAATAGTGGGCGTCATACGAATATACTTCGCTTCCTATAAGCTGACCTTCGGCGGAAAAAAGCGTTGCTTTATTGCCGGAGGTTCCCAGATCATGCGCTAATATATAGGTCGGCATGTTATTCCTCCAAATGTTATTTATTCTCGGGGAATACTGTGATTTCGAAACTGCTTCTGTCGCCACGGTATCTGGCCAGAGAATACTCAATAGGTTTGCCGAAGGTGTTATACCCTATTGACGTGAAATGCTGAATTGGTTTCCCTTTTTTGATATCCAGCAGATTTACGTCTTCCGCTTTCGCTTCCACCGCTTCTACGATACGCTCCACCCGAAAAACAGTCGTCGCGGGTGATTCGCCTAAGATCGCATACAAGCGTTCCTGCTCTAAATCATGATTCATGACAAATGCGCATACGTCATGCGGAAGATAGGTCTTGATCGTTACAATTGGTTCACCATCGGCCAGGCGTTTTCTATGCATGTAAATTACGGATTCATTTTCTTTGATTTCCAAATGCCTCGCGACAACATCGGATGCGGGCATAACTTTGAGTTCCAATACTTCCGTGCTCGGCTCCATTCCGGAGCGAATGATCTGGTCGTTAAAACTCTCCAGCTTTTTAATAAAATCCTGGTTTATTTTCGGCAGGGATACAAAGGTTCCCTTGCTTTTTACTCTGTACAACCAGCCCTCCTGTACCAGCTCGGTAACAGCCTGGCGGACAGTGGTGCGGCTTATCTGAAAGGCGTCGCTGATTTCATTCTCAGTAGGGATGACGTCTCCGCTTTTATAATGCCCATTCTTTATTTCAGAAAGGATAAGCTGCTTTAGCTGAAAATACAAGGGGATCGGTACAGTTTTGTCTATCGATGTAAGCTTTGTAAGCATAAATATTCCTCCTAAATCTTTAAAAATTTATTTACGATATTGTAACATATCAGATTTATACTTACAATAATGTATTGTTAATAAGTATTATTATAGGTACATAGCTAGTTATAGAAGAATACGACATAGTGCTCTATGCGTATTCTACTTAAGGTGTACTCTACTTAAAAGGTGATGATCCCTTTTTTCAGTACTTCGCGATTCAGCAGCTTTTCGTATGCCTTTACCGAGTCGTCAAACTTGAAATAATCGGAAATGAAATCCTTAATAACAAGTTTCCCGGAACGCACCCAATCAAGCACCTGCGCATGGGCTGCGCCTTCTTCCTCTTTGCGGGGCATCTGCTGGTAAATCACTCTCCAGTTATAAGAAGCCTTGCTGAAATCAATGGTGACTTCCTCTTTTTCCGGAACTCCGTAACAAAGTACGGTGCCTCTGTCTGCGATAAGACCCATAGCCTGGTTCACAACCAGGGGCAAGCCGACCGCGTCCAAAACGAAGTCAACGCCGTCGGGATACAGAGAACGTACTTCCTTTTCAAAGTCTTGCGTTTTACTGTTGATCGTTTTAGTTGCTCCGGATTCTTTGGCGAGCTTCAGTTTTTCATCGAAAATATCGATTGCAATGATGTCTTTCACGCCAAGCAAGCTTAAAAACTTGATGAAGGTGAGACCTACCGGTCCCGCGCCGAATACGACGATTGAATGCTCCGGCTTGATTCCGAAATAACGGATATTGCTCAACACTTCTCTAAAAGTTACAAACATGACCGCGTCGACCGGATCCAGGTCGTCTGATAGAACGGTCTGGGCAAAAGCGCAGGAAGGCGCTTCTCCTTCTGCATATGCAAGCGGGTCGTGTACAACGGCATATTCGCTCAATGCGCCCCAGCCGGAGCCAAGATCTCCGTATAATTCTTTATCAGGATCTACGAAAGGCAGCAATACTTTGTCGCCGATCTTCAAGCCCTTAACATCAGCGCCGACTTCAACTACTTCGCCGACTCCCTCATGTCCGAGCATGATGGGATATACGGATTCCGGAATACCCTTGAAGGTTCTATGTATGAGCTTTACATCCGTTCCGCACATACCGCAGGCGATGGTCTTTACAAGCGCTTGTTTTGCGTTGATCTTTGGAATGGCGATTTCTTTGATTTCCAGGCTGCCGTCTCGATTTACCGCTAATGTTCTCATTTCCTAATTCCTCCCTAAATAAATGTATTTTTTATAATCATTCGATGTCGATATGATGTTATGTAGTGACATAACAAATTATAACAGAACAAAGTTGAAATTACCAGCGAATTTTTTGATTCTTTGCTTATTTAAAAGGGGCAAGGAATCTTGACAGGGGGGAATAGGGAATGTATAATGTAGTAACAAAGTAACGATACGAACAAAGAAGTTAATTATATATGTAAGGAGGCATATTTTATGGCAAATAATTTAAAGAGTACGACAATGGCATGGGGTTCTCCGGGACGGTACATTCAGGGACCGGGAGAGCTTATGAATCTTCCCAAGTATACTTCCAAATACGGTGAAAACGTGTTTGTGGTCATTGACCAGTTCTTTTTTAAAGATCTCACTGAAAAATTATCGAAATTATATGGAGAACGTTCCGGCAAATTCCTGACTGCCATTTTTGATACAGAAGTATCTGAGGAACAGATCGCGGCGAAAACAGCGGTGGCAAGTAAAATCTCGCCGAATGTCATCGTCGGGATCGGCGGCGGAAAAACCCTGGACACGGCAAAAGCAGTAGCCGATGACTTGAAGGTCCCTGTTATCATTATTCCGACGTCGGCTTCCACCGACGCGCCAACCAGCGCGTTGTCGGTCATTTATAAACCGAATGGGGAACACTCTCATGCACGTCATTATATCAAGAGCCCTGACATCGTACTGATCGACAGCAAAATCATAGCGGACGCTCCCGTCAGATTCCTCGTCTCCGGTATGGGAGACGCATTGGCGACGGTGTTTGAAGCAAAAGCAAACGCGGCGTCGGACAGCGCGAATTACATAGCGGGCGAATCCGGAGAATTCAGAAGAACAAAAACCGCAATGGTCATTGCTCAGGCCTGCTATGATAACCTCATCGCAAACGGTCTGAAGGCTAAGCTTGCGGCGGAAAATCACTGCGTAACTGAAGCCTTGGAAACCATAATCGAAGTGAATACGCTTATGAGCGGATTGGGATTTGAAAATACCGGCTGCGCGGCTGCACACTCGGTCTGCGAAGGCATTACCGCCGTACCGGATGCAGGTAAAATGCAGCACGGCGAGCAGGTTGCCTTTGGTACTGTCTGTCAGCTGGTTGCGGAAAATGCGCCGAAGGAAGTTATTGACGAAGTGGTCGGCTTCTGCATGAGCGTTGGACTTCCCATTACGCTGGAAGATGTAAAGGTCAATCCTACGAAAGAAAATGTAAGAATTATCGCGGAATCTTCCGTAAAGAATTCCTACTGGGCGGCACAGCCGGCTCCTGTCACGGTTGAATCCGTGATGGACATCATATTTACCGCAAATGCGCTGGGCCATTACTATTACAAGCAAGGTTAAATCAGCTTTTTCATTTTTCTCACTCCATTAAATGTTTTAAAAAAGAACTGCCATATTTCAATCATGAATATGGCAGTTCTTTTTTATCCTAAACTATTTGTGGAGGAGCTATTTGTTGACAACAAACGGACAATCTTTTCCGGATAACACGTCGATTAAATTTTTAACGGACAGATCGGCCATATTTTCCACCGCTTCCCCGGTATGGGCTCCGGTATGCGGGGTAGCCACTACGTTATTCAAAGTGAATAGCGGGGAATCCGTTGGAGGCTCGATTTCAAAGGCGTCCAGCGCCAGGCCGCCGAGCCTGCCGTTTTTTAACGCGTCATATGCGGCGTCTTCGTCAATAATGCCGCCTCTTGATGTATTTACAAGGAGTGCTGAGGGTTTCATCTTTGCGAGTGCGGAGGCGCCGATCAAGTGTTGTGTGGATTCTATGAGCGGGAGGTGTAGGCTTATCACGTCTGCCTGCTCCAATACTTCGTCGAAAGTGCTTGCCTTTATCGCGTTGTTCCTGCAATACTCTTCATTAATATAGGGATCGTAGGCCATAACGGTCATATCAAATCCCTTGGCGCAGCGGGCGACGACCTTGCCGATGGCGCCGAGACCCATGATGCCGATGGTCTTTCCCTTTAATTCCATGCCGGTGGAGCGGATCCATCCGCCTTTGCAGACACTGGCATGAAGATAAGGTATCCTTCTCGCCAACGACAGGATAAGCCCGAATGCCAGCTCGCCTACGGCTTCCGCGTTTACCCCCGGCGTATTGGTGACCGGAATGGATAATGCACTGGCAGCGGCGACGTCTACGCGGTCGTAGCCGGCGCCGTAGCGGGAGATCACCTTTAAATGCTCGCAGGACCTGAGGACTTTTTCGGTTACAAAGTCCAGGCCGGCGATATAGCCGTCGCAGTCCTTCAGCAGAGGAAGCAATTCCTCCTCGGTCAGCGGTTTTCCCGTCGTATTGAATACTAAATCATTTGAAAAAGCCTTTAATTCCTCCAGAGCCCTTGAGCTTTTTCCGGGCTGCATGGAAGTGGGCGTCACCAGTATCTTCATATATGTATGCTCCTTTTTAACATTCTATCCGGCGCTTTAGCGTACCAATTCAACAGCCTCGGCTGTCAAGCGTGCGATTTCCTTGAAATCGCCGGAGTTGATGAGCTTGTCTGAAGCCATCCAGCTGCCGCCGCAGGCAATGATTTTTTTGGAAGCGAGAAAATCTAAAATATTGGATTGATTGATTCCACCTGTGGGCATAAACCGGACGGAGGGGAACGGCGCGGCCAGGGCGTTGATCGTGTCCAGGCCCCCGTATTGCTTCGCCGGGAAAAATTTCATGACAGGCAGATCATACTCAAGCGCCATCATAAGCTCCGTGGGCGTACAGATCCCCGGAAAAATCATCAGCTTATTTTTTAAAGCGTACTCGGTAACTTTACTGCTGAAACCGGGAGATACGATAAATTTGGCGCCTGCATCAACTGCTCTCTTTGCCTGCTCTTCATTTACTACAGTACCGGCGCCCACCAGCATATCGGGAAATTCCTTCGCTATGATGCGGATGGATTCCTCGGCAGCCTCGGTCCGAAACGTTATTTCCGCCACGGGCAGGCCGCCTGTGCAGAGCGCTTCGGCCAGCGGTTTGGCGTCTGCAGCTTTATCCAGTTTTACTACCGGTACGATTTTTTTTAATTCAACCTCTTTTAAAATATCATCAAACATAAATTAACCTCCTATCGGATCCGTGCGTTCAACTTCGTATTAAAACGCTAAAGCGCGGACACAGTTTTCATAAAAGAAATTATGGATCTGTTCTCCCTCAATGCCGGAATTTCGCATCAGCGGAATAAACGTTTTTAATATATAGTCCAGACCGACGGCGTGGTTGGTATAAGCACGAAGACGTTCCCTGGTCGTGTCGAGGGAGCATAGGATCTGGCCCCCGTATCCAACCGCCAGCAGTTCTTTTATGATCTCAATTTCGCGTTCGTCGGTGTGATACTTGAAGCGTCCGATGGTATCCAGTTCCGCAAACACGCCTTTGTCGACGATTCTTTTTATCGTGTCGACGTCGTCGCAGGCTCTGTCCAGATGGCAAAAGATCAATTTGCCCGCGGGGACTCCTCTTAAAGTGAGAAATTTAAGCAGCGCCAACGGATCGCTGCCCTGTTCGATATGAACCATCATGGGAGCGCCGGTGCTGATCGCCGCATCGATCGCTGCAAGAAATAAACGCTGATACCGGTCGGTCAGACCCTCTTTATCAAGGGCGGTCTTTATGATACCGGCTTTCAAAGAACAAAACGCGTGGGGCTCGGATGTATCGCTGCCGACAAATATTCCCTTTGTGATCTCGTGGATATAAATCTCAGCAAGTCTATTTTTGGAATAAGTATGTATCCAATGTTGCTCCGGATAAAAGTACAGCTTATGGAAGCCGGTGGAGCAGATAATGTTGACGCCGGTTTCTTCCGACAGCACCCCCAGAGCGGATTCCATGCGGTTGCAGCCCACAGGCTGAGCGTCGATCACCGACTGGCCGCCTGCGGCCCGGTAATGGAGCAGCTCCACTTTGCTTTTCGAAATGTCGTCAATACAAAGCGCCGGATTGACGTCATAAGAGACTCCCTTGCTGATCATCAAATGTTCGTGACATTGACAGAAGCCCAGCTTTTGGGAAGGGATAACTCCGGATATTGTCTTGATATTGGACATGATCGCCTCCTTACCAGTTCGGGTTATCGGTAATGATCGGCTTCCCATCCTTTTCTAAAACAATTTTATGGAAACCCTTCAACTCGATGGTGCCGTAATCATGGCCGGCATCGGCAGCAAAGGTGAAAAACAGAACAAGGGGTTCGGTTCCTGTGTTGACGGTCCTGTGGGCATAGCGCCTTGGAACATATAATGCGGCACCCTTAGATAATGGCTCCACAAGCGATTCGCCTTCCGGGTTTTCCATAACCATATATCCTTCGCCGGAGAGGGTATAATACACCTCGGCGGTTTCTAAAACGGTATGGAAATGGCCCTTTGTCATATAGTACTCGGATCCGACCTTCCCGGGATATATAATGGTGGTGCCGAATAAAAGGTCTCCGGCTCTTTCCGGACAGCCCAACTCGTGAAATTCATATATGACAGGATCTTTGTCGACTAATATTCTCTTGGCTTCCGACCGATCCGCAAATACGTTTTTCATATTCGATAAATACCGCTTTGTCGTGACGGCAGCTTTCGATAATCCGTTTTCGAGGTCAAAATCCACAAGAAAGCTTTTATCCCAATTAAAGTTATTCATAATCATCCCTCTTTCCTTATAATTTGGCGATCCGGCTCAAATTCTCCAATCGGTCACCTTTGATTTCAATATGGAATACTTCTGCGATAACCTGTGTCCAGCCATGGATGAAGTAGATCCATCCGTCTTCCACATGGAGGTTTTTCGCTGCAGCCTGTGATTCGGCCTGCCGCTTGAACAATAAGTCGCCGCGGTAATTGATCTCCCAAACCAGACTTTCCCGCGGAAATTCGCAGCCGTCGGTAAGAGGGGAACCCGGGGCGTCTTTGCCGAGGCCCGTAGCATTGACGATCAGAGAGTGAGGCTTTAATGACGCCAGCGTCCGGTCATTATCTTCAGGAGTTGGATTATGTACAAATTCAAATTTTATCTGAGGATGGATCCCGTCCAGGATCGCTTTTGCAGATTCCAGGCGGGGCAGGCTCCGATTGGCGATGATAATGCGTTTCGGAACGTTTGCACCGATCTTTTCCTGCGCGAAGTAAACCGACATCGCAAGAGTGCTTCCGCCGGCGCCCAGCAGCAGAACGTCGCCGCCGTGATCCTTCCAGTAATTTGCCGGCACAAAATTCGCCAGGGCTAAGCCGCTGGAGATGGGGTCCTTCGCATGCGCGCACAATTTTCCGTCTTCTTTGGAGATGGAAGAAACTTCTCCCAGTCTTTCGGCATATGGATCAACGTAATCAAAGAGATCACGGCAGGTTTGAAATAAATCGATTTTATGTGTGGTGACAAGTGCTCCCAAAGAAAGGGGATCGTTTTTTATAAATTCCACAGCTTCACGGTATTCTTCGGCCGGGGAATGGGGCTTAAAATCGATCCCTTTTATCACGGAATCTTTCAGCCCAAGAAAATCAGCCCATTTCGGGAAGACTTTCATAATGGAAGACTGGTCCGTTGTAACCCCAATGAAATAAATTGTTGGAGCAGTTGCTTTTTCATAGTTGGCCATTGTTGATTTCCTTTCTTAAGTTATTGTTAACAATGCTAGGTTGTAATGTTACAACGTATATAATGAATAATTACTGCTCCTTGGAAGGGAGCAGTAAAAACTATGCTTCGATATTCAGCAGGCTCATGGTAGCCGGAAGCTCATGGGCAGTGTTGACCTTATCGCTGCCGACTACACAGTCAAAACACGAAACCGCGATTTTGCCGTTCCAGACGCACGGCTCGCCGGGCTGATCCAATTCTCCGTTAAAACCGTCGGTATCGGGGCTTTGCGCAATACGTTTCACATGCCCGTCCCGGTCTACTCTGGCAACTGCGTTTACTACAAAATCAGCCACATAGATGTTACCGAATTCGTCGATGGTCATGCCGTCCGTAGAACGCAAGTTTTGAGGATCCCTTGCAAATGACTTATTCTCCCTGATGCTGCCGTCTTCGTTGAAGGTGATCTTAAAGATCTCGCCGTCGCCGAAGTTTCCGACATACAGATTTCCCTCGTGGTCAAATACGATGCCGTCCATTCCGTATTGGTCATCCGGATTGTGGGTGAGCCATGTTTCAAATATGTTCTTATCGTCCAGTGTGTTCGTGATATGTATGTTTTCGTCGTCCAGATGAAAACGGTAGACACAGCTGAGTAATTTGCCGGATTCTGTTTTCACTTTCTCCATCGTGCTTTGTGTGACGTATATGTAGTCGCCTTTTATGCGGATGCCGTTGGGATGCTCCATTCCTTCGGCGATAACGGTAACCTTTTCGATCGTGTCCCCGTTCATTCTGACACGGAGGATACGGCCCTGGAACTTAAGACGTTCGTCTCCGGACCAGCCTTGATTATCGACTATGTAAAGATCCCAGTCAGGGCCGAAGGCAAGGCCCATGGCTCTGGCTTCCTTTGTTTTCTCATGTAATGGTACATCGAACCATTTTCTGACGTTGCCGTTGGTATCGATTTTGGCGATGCAGCTTGGCATGGACATATCTGCAAAGTTAGGACATGCAAGTATTAAATTTCCTTCCCGGTCGACTTCCATCCCATCCGGGGTGCAAATGAATTCCTTGGGCAGCAGTGCCAATAGTTTTGGTGTTTGCATACGAACCATCCTTTTTATTATGTTATGACATTACTATATTACAATACTACGATAAAAAGAATAACATATTATTTTATACTTGAAAAGCATAAATTTTAAAAAATTATTTACTTTTAAAATAAAACAGGGTTATCATGTAGGAAATATGTAGTATTTTGGAGGGGTATATGAACGCAGGCAGCAATAATATGGAGGTCAGGAAGGCCAATAAGAACAGGGCATTTCGTTACATCTGCCAGAAAGAAAGAGTATCGAAGCCTGAAATCGCAGCGGCGCTTGGCATTAGTGTACCCACCGTACTTCAGCTGGTAAACAAGCTGGAGGAGGACAATCTTGTATTTGAAGTGGGAGAGTGCGATTCAAAGGGCGGAAGAAAGGCGAAAGCAGTCGGACCAAACTGGGATGCCGCTTACGCCATCGGACTGGATATCACCAAAAACCATATCAGTCTGATCTATACCGACTTATCAAAGCAGGCGCTGGAGCACGTTCGAATCAACAAAGCCTTTGAAGACACGGAGGATTATTATAAAGAGGTCACCGATACTCTGAAAGACTTTATCCGGGATTATCATATTCCGGAAGATAAAATAGTGGGCGTAGGGATATCGATACCGGGAATCGTCGACGGCGCCAACAATCGCATTGAGAGATCCCACGTCTTAAATCTATACGACGTTCCCTGCGAACGGTTTGGAAAATATCTTCCTTATCCGACCATTCTGATCAACGACGCAAATGCCGCGGGAAGGACAGAAATAGACAGCGAAAGAATCAAAAATAATATTGTCTATCTGTCGCTGAGCAATAGTGTTGGCGGCACCGTGATCATGGGGGATATATTCAGCGGAAACAACTGGCGGTCCGGCGAATTTGGACATATGGTCGTAGCCGGAGCCGAAGGGACCTGCTACTGCGGGAAAAAGGGGTGCTTTGACGTATGCTGTTCCGCGCTTCGCCTAGCCGACCTGGCTGACGGAAAGCTTGAAACATTTTTTGAGGGCCTGGAACAGCAGAACCCGGAATACAAGAAAGCATGGGACAAATATTTGTCATATCTTGCGACCATGGTGGAAAACCTCCACATGGCATTCGACTGCGATATCATTTTAGGGGGTTATGTCGGGAGCTTTATGGGACCATACATAAGGGAATTCCAGGCCAGGATCGCCAAAGACAATATCTTTGGAAACACAGGAACGTATGTAAAGTCGTGCAGATACCAATTTGAGGCGGCAGCATTGGGAGCCGCGCTTTTCTTTATTGAGAAATTCATGAAGGAAATTTAGTACAGCTGCCATTATCAAAAAACTGAAAATCGCTTTTTTGCCTCCTGCCGGGAATCGGCGGGAGGCTTCTCTTTTTTCGATCCAGTTCTGACAAATTTTACAATTAAAAAGTATTGACAAACAGAAAAAGAAGGATTAGCATAATAATGACTTTGTTAAAGATATTAATAAAGTCATTAACGAAGAAAGGAGGAAATGCGAATCATGAAAGTAGCTGTTATGACTGGAATAGGGAAAATTGACTATATTGAAGCACCAATACCGGTCCCCAAGGATGATGAAGTTCTTGTCAAGCTGGAGTATGTGGGGATATGCGGCAGCGATCTGCATTATTATGAAAACGGCCGGATCGGCGATTACATAGTAGAACCGCCTTTTGTCCTGGGACATGAGCCGGGAGGAATCGTTACGGAAGTCGGCAAAAATGTTACCCATTTAAAGGTCGGGGATAAAGTTGCCCTGGAACCGGGAAAGACCTGCGGAAAGTGCCGCTTTTGCAGAGAAGGAAAGTATAATTTATGCCCGGACGTCATATTCTTTGCGACGCCGCCCGTAGACGGAGTTTTTCAGGAATATGTGGCCCATGAAGCGGCTTTGTGCTTTAAACTGCCGGACAACGTGAGTACGCTGGAAGGCGCGCTGATCGAACCTTTGGCGGTAGGCTTTCACGCTGCAGGCCAGGGGGATGCCCATGCCGGGCAGAAAGCGGTCGTATTCGGAGCCGGATGCATCGGACTAGTGACAATGATGGCGCTCAAAGCCAGAGGAGTTACAAATGTAGTCGTTGTAGATATCATGCAGAAGAGACTGGATAAAGCGCTGGAACTGGGCGCCACAGCGGTGATCAACTCAGCGGAGGAAGACGTGCTTGCGCGTTCAAAGGAATTGACGGCGGGTGAAGGCTTCGATCTGGCAATTGAAACGGCAGGAACTGAAATAACGGCGGCTCAATGTATCCAGGTGGTGAGAAAGGGCTCCACGATCGTATTGGTAGGCTATGGAAAATCGGGAATGATGAATTTGCCTATGAGCCTGGCACTTGACAAAGAAGTAACGTTCAAGACCGTGTTCCGGTATCGTCATATTTATCCGATGGCGATTGAAGCAGTCGCTTCGGGAAAGGTAAATTTGAAGGGGATCGTGACCCACCAGTTTGATTTTGAGCATGTTCAGGAAGCCATGGATAACTGTGTCAAAGATAAATCGAATATCGTAAAAGCCGTAATCAAGTTCACAAAATGAAAGGGGAGACCATAAATCATGAAAGCGATTGTTTACAATGCGCCAAGAGACTATGAATTAAAAGACATTCCAAAACCAGCGATCGCACCAAATCAGGTGCTGATCAAGGTCGCGGCCTGCGGAGTGTGCAGGACAGATATGCACATCCACGAGGGCGACTTTATCTCTGAATTTCCGTTGACGCCGGGACATGAATTTACAGGCGAAATCGTCGAAATCGGTTCGGAGGTATATGGGTTTTCACTGGGAGACCGCGTAGTTGGCGACAATACGGTTCTTTGTGGTGAATGCTACTTTTGCAGAAGAAATCAACCGTTATTTTGTGAAAACTTTTATTCTTTGGGATGCAACGGGCCTGGAGGATTTGCGGAATATGTAAAGGTAAACTTCGATAAAGTCTTTCATATCAGCGACAACTTATCCTATGATCAGGCGATCTTCGCAGAACCATTAGCGTGCGCGATCCATGGTATGGACGTGATCGCACCGAAATGCGGCGATGATGTACTGATTTTCGGAGCGGGGCCGACGGGCATTTTGCTGACTCAGCTGTTAAAGCACGGCGGAGCGGCGAATGTTGTAGTCTGTGCGTCCTCCCAGGAGAAATTGGATCTGATCCAGAAAAACGGATACGCGGAAACCGTGTTGATGGACCGCAACGATTATTCGAAACATGCTAAAACATTAAAAGAAAAATATCCTCACGGCTTTGATATCGTGATCGATGCCACAGGAGCACCGAAGGTATTGGAACAATGCTTCGATTTTCCTAAGAAAACCGGAAAGATCATTATCTACGGCGTATGTGCCAGTGACGCGAAGATTTCCGTTAATCCGTATCAAATTTTCAGCAATGAATTAAAGGTACTGGGATCCTTCGCACAGACTCATTGTTTTGACCGAGCTGTGAAATACCTCGAAAACGGAGTCATAAAAGTTGACGATCTGGTAGCAAAGCATTTTACTTTGGAGGAATTCGGAGAAGCCATGGATACCATGGTGAACGGCAAGGGCCTTTTAAAGCTGATCGTTACTCCGTAACTCTGAGCATTGTCCGACACGGTTCAACACACCAGAGCAGCGTCTAAATTGGCTGTTATACGTATTGTCACCTTAGCGTAAAAAAAATAGAATTTATTATTGACATGGGATAGGGCACGCATTATAATATGACACATGCAAGATAATAATCTCGTAATGTAGGTACATAAGGACCAAGCGGATCGGCAAAGCATATTACGGATTATAAATCGGCCCATCAAAAAAGGAGGAATTTTTATGAAATTGAGGAGACTTACATCATTATTGCTCGCGGGAATGTTAGTAATCAGCACTTTGACTGCTTGCGGCTCGCAGCAAACGGAATCAACCGATACCGGTTCCGACACAGCTGTTGCATCAAATATTGATTACGCGAACTTCGTAATCGATCCAAGTAAGATTCCACAGGAAAAGCTCGACACAACTTTATACGTAGCTACATCAGTTCGTGGGCTTGAAAATCCTTACATAGTAACAATTACAGAAGGAATGGATGAATTCTGTAAGTATTTGGACAGCATTGGGCAGAAATATGAAAAGCAAGTATTGGATTCCGGCGGATCCAATGACGTCGAAATCGACAACATGAAACAGTTCGCCGCAAAAGCAAACGGTAATGCGATCGCTTACGCTGACCCGAATGAAGCGGCAATCGCTCCTTCCCTTGCTGAAGCAATGGCATCCTCGGGCGGATATATCGGAACTGCCTGGAACAAGCCAGACGACGCTATGCCGCAGGACTATAATCCAAACTGGGTTATCCACACTTCGGCTGACAACGTAACAAACGGCAAAGCTACCGCAAAAGCGCTTTTCGATAAGATGGGCGGAAAAGGCAAGATATTTGTTATTGAAGGTATGCTCGGAAATACAGCTTCCATCGATAGAGTAAAAGGCTTAGAACAGGCTTTAAAAGAATATCCGGATATCGTAGTAGCACATCAGGATACAGGCAACTGGGCTACGGATCAGGCGCTTACTTTAGTTGAAACTTGGCTGAATGATACTCCTGACGTTGGCGGTATCTGGTGTGCAAACGACAATATGGCAACCGGCGCACTTCAGGCTCTTGATAAACAGGGACTGAAAGGTAAAGTCGGCGTAACCGGCATTGACGCGAACACCGACATCGTTCAGGAAGTCAAAGCTGGCAACGTAGTTGCAACGGTTTCTTCAAACGGTTACTTACAGTCAGGATATACATTGGCGATCTGCTATGCAGCATGGGCCGGATTGATCGATCCAGAACAGCTGCCGGATGATTACAGAGTGTTCTTAACACCTGCTGTAATGGTTACATCTGATAATGTTGATGATTATATCGCAAAATATGTTGACGCAACTCCGGAAATGGATTTCTCAAAGATTTTTGACTGCAAAATAAAGTAAGATTAATAATCTGATGATTCAAAGGAGGAGATTGACAAAGTCAGTCTCCTCCTTACATCGAAAACATGTTAAAATAGCAGGAAACGGACTTATTAATTGATTGGAGAAGATAGAATGGGAAAAGAAAAGCTTGCAACGTTGTCCATTACAGAAGAGTTTGCTTCCAAGATTAAATCGGATAATCAAAAAGAGCGGCTTATGAAATGGGCCCCTGTCTTTGTTTTGGTTGCATTGTTTCTTGTATTTACTGTCATACTCGGAGGATCCTTTGCGAGCGGAAGCAATCTTGTATCGATACTGAATCAATGGGCGATTCCGCTGCTGGTTGCGCTTGGGCTGACATTTGTAATCATGCTGGGCAGTATCGATTTGTCGATTGACGGTACAGTGGGGATGGCCGGATCACTGGCTGCGGTTTTTGTACTGAACAGCCGCAACGGAAACGATATGGGAGTATGGGGACTTATTCTCGCTGTGTTATGCAGTGTTGTGATTGGATTTATTATTGGAACGATTCACGTTAAATTAAAAATACCTTCATTCATGGTCAGCTTTGCTTTCATGAATATTTGTGCAGGGATAGGATTACTTTCTTACGGTGGTAAGCCGCCGACAATCAAAGACGAATTCATTGCCTCAATTGCAAAGTCAAGTTTTCTTGGAATTCCAATTATAACATGGGTTGCACTTTTGGTTTTTTTAATATGCCTTTACATACAGGAGTACACACCTTTTGGCCGTCACATCTATGCGGTGGGTACGGATGAAATGATTCCAAAGGCTGTCGGCATCAACGTAAACAGCGTAAAGATCAAGGTATTTACTTTGGCGGGCTTCTGCTTCGGAGTAGCCGGCGTTTTAGGAGCGATCCGGTTAGGCCAGGGGCAGGTTTCCATCGGAGACGGTTTGATGTTCCCCGCCAACGCGGCGGTTGTTATCGGAGGAACTGCTTTGACGGGCGGCAAAGGCGGAGTAGTGAATACCGTAGTTGGTACTTTGATCATGACAGTGCTGTTTAACGGATTGACGATGATGGGGGTAAATCCTTACATCAAAACCGGAGTCCAGGGCCTGATCATTTTAATAGCGGTGGCGTTGACGGTAAAACACGAAGCCACGGTTATCAGCAAATAGTGCCGGAGGGATAGAAATGGAAGAGAAAAAATTACTTTTTAGCGCGAAAAACATTACTAAGTCCTTTCATGGCACCCAGGCACTTAAAGGTGTCGATTTAGATGTCTACGAGGGAGAGGTAATCGGACTGATCGGCGAGAACGGAGCCGGAAAATCCACCTTGCTGAAAATCATTATCGGCGTTCAGCCGCCTACATCCGGCGAGATGTTCATGTACGGAAAAAAGTTTGAACCGAAGACGCCACTGGAAGCCAATGCGGCGGGAGTCGGAATGGTTTATCAGGAACAATCTCTGATTACAAACCTGTCGGTGGGACAAAATATTTTCTTCGGTCATGAAAAGGATTTCGTAAAGCTCGGCTTTGTCAATTGGAGCAAAATGTACGCGGAAGCGCAAAAGGTGCTTGAAGCCGTAAACAGCGGGCATATCAATCCGCGAAAAAAGGTCATCGATCTGAATTTTGCCACAAGGCAGATGATCGAAATCGCCAAGGTTGTAAATGTTACAAAATCGGCGAATCCAAGCGGAAAATGCCTGATCCTTTTAGATGAGCCTACTTCCGTATTGAGTGAAGCAGAAGTAAAAGGATTGTTTACAGAAATAAGAAAATTGAAAGCCCAGGGGCATTCCGTCGTATTTGTTTCCCATAGACTGGATGAAGTCCTGGAAATCTCAGACCGAGTGTATGTATACAAAGACGGTTCCAATGCCGGAAATATGCCGATCGAAGAAGCATCGGAAACAAAGATGTATGAAATGATGGTCGGCCATGAAACCACTTCGGAGTATTATAAGCTCGACAAGCAGATCACTCCCGGTGAAGAAGTAGTACTGGAAGCAAAGGATTTGGGTCTGTGGGGACGGTTCAAGCACTGCGATTTCAAGCTTCATAAAGGCGAGATCCTTGGATTTTGCGGCGTTGTCGGCTCAGGAAAAGAAGAGATATGCTCTGTGCTTTGCGGAGATGAAAAACCTACATATGGAGAAGTGATCGTTAAAGGAAAACCCGTTCATTATTCAGAACCGTCAAAGGCATTAAAAGACGGAACCCTTTTGATCCCAAAAGAAAGAATGTATGAGGGCATCGTAAGGTGCTTACCCGTTGAAGACAATATGGCAATGTCCAATACGAGACAATTGAAAAACAAAAGAGGGCTTGTCTCTAAAAGAGCCATATCGGATCAAGCGCAGAAATATATCAAGCTTTTGAATATCAAGACCAGAGGAAAAGACGAATTGTTGATTCAATTGTCCGGAGGCAATCAGCAGAAAGTCGTATTCGCAAGAGCTCTTGCTTCTCAGGCGGATATCCTGATATTGAATCACCCGACCCGCGGAGTTGACGTAGGCGCAAAAGAAGAAATCTACAGCCTGATCCGCGATATGGTTGCGGAAGGTAAGTCGGTCATCCTGCTTGGAGATACGTTGGACGAATGCATCAGCATGAGTAACCGTGTCTTGGTTATGAAGGACGGTCTGATAACCGGAGAATTTAATGCGGCTGCTGATTCGAAACCGAGTCAGGTTCAAATCGTTAGTATGATGGTATAGGCGGGTGAAAAAATGATAAAAATTAACAAAGATAATTTTGCTATATATTTCAGTATCTCGATAATTGTAATACTTACCATTGTCTTTTCAACGATGGAAAGCAGTTTTATCGGTTATGCCAATCTAAGCAACCTGTTGAGCGATACGGCGCCGCTGATGATCATGGCAGCCGGCATGACGCCGATCCTGCTCCTCGGATCCATTGATTTATCCGTCGGTTCCATGTGTTCTGTTGCAAACGTAATGGCTTTAAGCATTGTGATGCTATTCAAAGGTACGGCGGTACCCTTTGGCGTTATTATGATTGTGGCGTTTGGCACAACGATCCTATTTTCAGTGGCTGCAGGCATGATGCTGGGTATTATTCATGTCAAATTAAAAATACCTTCCTTCATAGCTTCACTGGCGTTTCTGTCCATTTGGAGCTCAGTGGCTTTACTGATATCCAATGCTCCGGTTTCCATACCGAAAGTATTATGGCCGACGATCGACTGGTATAAGCTGTCCCTGGGACCCCTTGGATTACCGTTGATCATAGCCCTTGCTCTCATATTTGCTTATTACATTATGCTGACCAGAACTTCATTCGGCAAGGGGGTCTATGCAATCGGAGGAAATGAAAGAGCAGCCCGTGTCGCGGGTATTTCAGTCGACAGAATCAAGATCGCAGTATTTGCAATCAATGGATTCTGTGCGGCGTCAGGCGCTATTTTACTGATGGCGAAAGCGAAAAGCTCGGCTCCAACAGTCGGAGAATCGTTTACCCTGATGGTTATTTCCGCAGTCGTACTCGGCGGAACCTCGTTGGTTGGCGGCAAGGGCAGTATTTTAGGCACTATATTGGGCGTATTCACGGTTGCTATCATCAAAAATGGTATGAATATCGTGGGCGTCGATGTATTCTGGCAGAAGATCGTTTTCGGCGCTATCATTCTGATCGCCATCGCGATCAATACGGACCGTTCGTCAAGAAGCTTTGTCGTTAAGTAGAGGAGAAAACCATGATAAAGAATCGGAAGCATTCTCATATTGGTCTTGGAACGAAAGACGTAGAAGCCGCGGCAAAATGGTATATGGATGTTCTGGGATTCGAGCTGATCGGCGATTTTAAGGCGCCCGACGGCAATCCGATCAAATTTCTGAAGAACAGGGATGTTGTTTATGAGATGTATCAGGACAGCTCCATTTCTCCGGCGGCTTCCGGAAAAATCGATCATTACTCCTTTGAATCACAGGATATTGAAACGGATTATGATTATTGTGTGAAGCAGGGATATCAGATCACGACCAAAGGCATCGAGGGGATCCCCACACTGTGGGAGCATGGCGTCAGGTACTTTAAAATCGCCAGTCCGACGGGAGAAGATCTCGAGTTTTGTCAGATATTATAGATGAGTTGCATACGGGGGAATAATCCCCCGTATCATATTATGGGAGGAGAGAATATGGATTACATAACACTTAATAATGACTTGAAAATGCCGAAGCTGGGATTCGGCGTATTCCAGACCCCCGACGGAAAGCAGACGGAAGACGCCGTTAAATGGGCGTTGGAAGCAGGGTACAGACATATTGATACTGCAATGATCTACGGAAATGAAAGCAGCGTCGGAAAAGCCATGGAAGAAAGCGGAGTGCCGAGAAAAGACGTCTTTTTAACCACCAAGTTATGGAATGAAGATATCCGCAGAGGCAACACGATGCAAGCCTTTGAAGACAGTCTGAATAAACTGCGGACGGATTATCTGGACCTGTATCTCATTCACTGGCCGGCGGACGGATTTGAAAAGGCGTGGACCGAAATGGAAAAGATCTACGCTTCCGGAAGGGCAAAAGCCATTGGCGTATCAAATTTCCAGCCCCGCCATCTGGAAGCGCTGGAGAAAATCTCTTCCCTTCGCCCGGCTGTGAATCAAATTGAATCCAACCCTTATTTCAACAATCAGGCTGTGATCGATTACAGCAGGGAAAGAGGGATTTCCGTTACCGTATGGAGCCCCCTGGGAGGAACAGGCGGAAACATTCTTGAGGACGCGGTCCTGTCGGAACTTTCCGCAAAATATAAGAAATCTGCGGCGCAGATCGTGATCCGGTGGCATTTGCAGCGTGACGTCGTTGTGATTCCAAAATCCCTGCATCAGAATCGGATCATATCAAATTTCGATGTATTTGATTTTGAACTCAGCAAAGCCGATATGGATCGCATCAGCGGCCTGAACCGGAACATAAGATCCGGAGCAGATCCTGATACCTTTGACTTTTAGAGGCTGGGGTCGGATATGAAATACGGGATATATTATGCATATTGGGAGCAGGAGTGGGATTCCGAAGGATTTACAAAATATGTGAACAAGGTTGCAAACCTTGGATTTGACGTGCTGGAAATCAACGGAACGCCGCTTCCGGAGTATACAAAAAGCGATATCAGGGAACTGAAAGCCTGTGCCGACTCGGCGGGCATCGAGATCACAACCGGATACGGTCCGATTTATGAACACGATATGGGATCAAAAGACCCCGGGACCCGCAAATCGGCCCTCGAGTGGTATAAGAGGCTGTTTGACGTAATGGAACAGCTGGACAGCCGTTTGCTCGGAGGAGCCATTTATTCCCACTGGCCCATCGATTACAGCAAAGGCGTCAATAAAGAGGAAGACTGGAAAAGAAGCGTGGAAGGAATGCGGATCCTGGGTCCCGTGGCAAAAGAGCACGGCATTACTTTGGGAATGGAGATCCTGAATCGCTTTGAAAACCACATTCTCAACACGGCGGAAGAAGGCGTCCGTTTTGTGAAGGAAGCCGGGCAGGATAATGTGAAAGTCATGCTGGATACGTTCCATATGAATATCGAAGAAGACAGCATGAGGGACGCCATCCTGACCGCCGGCCCGTATCTGGGACATTTCCATGTGGGCGAATGCAATAGGAAGCTGCCCGGAAACGGACGCATTCCATGGAAAGAAATCATGGGAGCGCTCCGGGAAGTAAATTATCAGGGCTGCGTAACCATGGAGCCCTTTGTAAGAATGGGCGGCCGCGTTGGTGAGGACATTAAAGTCTGGCGCGATCTCTCCGGCAATGCAACGGAAGCCGAGCTGGATGAAGCCGCCGGAAAATCGCTGAGATATCTGAAAAACTTATAACTTTATAACCCTGAAAAATGAGAGGCTTTGCCTCTCATTTTTTATTTTCGTTCCGATATAGCAATAATCTCATTATTTTCCTGAATATGCATTTCTTTTTCCACATCGCTTTGGTAATTAAATGTACTATTGCATCGTTTTTTTTTCAAATCCTCCATGTTAAGATTATGTATAATCAAACCAAACCACAACCTAATGCGAAAGAATTTAGTTATAAGGTGACATAAAATGATTGGAATCGGTGTAGTGCCCGGAATGGCAATGGCCGGAGCGTATCTTGTCGATGAGGACGCTATCGAGACAGAGAAAAGAATCGTCGACGACCCGGAGAAAGAGTACCAGAGGTTTCTATCCGCCAAAGAAGTCTGTGCCGGTCAGCTTGAGGAAATCATGAAGGCAATGCCCGCAAGGCTGGGAAAAGACAATCGGGATATCTTTGACTACCAGATTTTAATGCTGGAAGATGCCAGTTTCCTGGGATTAATAAAGGACGCCATCGAAAATGAACACGTCAACAGTGAATATGCGGTAAATACCGCTGCCCAAAAATACATAGAGCTTTTTGAAAATATGGATAACGATTATTTAAAACAGCGGACCATCGATTTGGTGGATATTGCCAGAAGGCTCACCTTCATCCTGATGGGAAAAGAGCAAAAAACGCTTTCGAACATCCATGAGAATTCCATAGTGGCGGCGGTGGACCTGACTCCGTCTCAGACTGTGGGGATCAACAGGGACCGAGTGAAGGGGATCCTCCTTGAACGGGGAGGAAGCTCATCCCACAGCGTGATCATAGCGAGATCCATGGGTATCCCCTGCATCGTAGGGATCACAGGGCTACTCCAACAGATCGTCCACGGCGAAACCGTGATCATCAACGGCGATACGGGGGAGGTCACGACGAAGCCCACCGGGGAGCAGATTGCACAGTACGAAGCCTATCAAGCCAAGGCCATGCTCGAAAAGCAGCAGCTGGACCGCTATAAAAAATGCAGAAGCATTACGCTGGACGGAATCGAAATGAAGATATACGCCAACATCACTTCCGAGAATGAAGTGGAGTCTTTGAAAGATAACGGCGGAGAGGGAGTAGGGCTTTTCCGGACGGAATTCCTGTATATGACCGGCGACGATCTGCCGTCGGAGGAACTGCAATACAAAGTGTATTCCAATATCGCCGACAGGCTTGAGGGACGCCCGCTTATCATCCGGACGCTGGATGCCGGAGGAGATAAAAATATATCCAGCCTGGGAATCCAAAAAGAAGAGAATCCCTTCCTCGGATATCGGGCGATCCGGTATTGCCTTGATCATCCGGACATATTTAAAACCCAGATTTCTGCCATATTACGGGCGGGGTCATTGGGGAATGTCTCATTCATGCTGCCGATGATCGCTGACATTGGCGAGGTTCGAAGGACAAAGACCATGGTGGAGGAGGTAAGGGAAGAACTTACAGGAAAAGGGATCCTCCCTGCCGAAAGCATCCGCATGGGGATGATGGTGGAAACGCCCGCCGCCGCATTCATGGCCGAGCGGTTTGCGAAGGAAGTAGATTTTTTCAGCATCGGCACAAACGATCTGACTCAGTATCTGTTTGCAGCCGACCGAATGAACCAAAAGGTCGCGAACCTGAATTCCTATTTCCATCCGGCGCTTTTAAGCACAATCAAACATGTCTGCGAATGCGCTAAAAAGAGCGGCATTGAAGTGGATATCTGTGGGCAGGCCGGTGAAATACCCGCCTTGATCCCCATCTGGGTGGCAATGGGCGTTGACAACCTGAGCGTAAGCATCCCATCGATTCCAAAGGTCAGGAAAGTAATCTGCGAAACCAGGAAATCGGATGCAAAGGAAGTCATGGAAAAGGCCCTGCTTCTGGATACGGCACAGGATGTTGAACGGTTTTTGGAACAGCAATTTAACAATGAAGGGGTATGACTATGATAACAAAAGAACTTAAGGTATTGAACGAGCTGGGAATCCACGCGCGTGTCGCAAGCAGGATCGTGCGCTGTGCGAGCGGTTTTGAGAGTTCGGTTCAGGTAAAAAAGGACGGCGGATCATTCGATCTTAAGACGGTTCTGGGCGTTATGACACTGAACGCCAAATGCGGAGAATCTTTATCGATCGACATCGAAGGTCCTGATGAGACGGAAGCGGCCAAAACACTCGAAGAGCTGTTTGCAATCAAATTCGGAGAAAACTGAGAGAGGAGACAGAAGTGGATATTTTTGAGATGGCTATGGGGTTGATAGCCGGAGCAGGAGACTCAAGGAGTTATTCAATGGAAGCGATCGCGCACGCCAGGACCGGCGATTTCACGGAAGCGCGGGCATGCATCGAAAAGGCGAAAGAAGCGATGGTCAAAACGCATGATGTGCAGACGGAACTGATCCGGAGCGAAATGCAGGGCGCAAAAACAGAGATCACACTGCTGATGGTTCACGCGCAGGATCATCTGACCGCCGCGATGCTCATGCGGGATATGGCGGAAGAATTTATCATGTTATATGAAAAAATGAAAAAAGGAGATAAATGAGATGCTTACAATCACGTTGTTATGCAACCTGGGGATGTCCACGGGAATGTTGATAGACAAAATAAAAGAAGCAGCGGAGGCCAAGGGCATTGAGGTCGACGTGGATGCGGCGCCTTTTGATAAAGCAGTCGACAGGCTCGATCGGACGGATATCCTGCTGCTGGGTCCCCAGGTAAGGTATCATATGCCGAGATTCCAAAAAGATTACGGCGGGAAAATTCCTGTGATCGACACGATCGATTTTACCGACTACGCGCTGGTAAACGGACAGAAGATCCTGAATGAAGCCCTTGCCAAGTTACCAAAGTAATTATCCATAAGTTTTATTAGGAAAGTAATAAAAAAAAGGAGGTTATATAAAGATGACTAGTAAAAAGAACTTTATGGAAGAAAAGTTTCTACCCGTAGCTTCCAAAATGGGAGCGCAAAGACATCTTATCGCACTGCGTGACGGTATCGTAATGGTTATGCCGCTGCTGATCCTCGGCGCGTTCTCCATGATCGTCGCAGAATTTCCGGTTAAGGGATATCTGAATTTCATGGCAAACACTTTCGGTGAAAACTGGAACTCGTTCGAAGGTATCATCATGAACGCTACATACGGCATTGTCGCCATCGTCGCATGCTTCGGCGTATCGAGCTCATTGGTTGGGAGCTACAAAATCGACGGTACGCCGGCCGGAATTATTTCGCTTGCCGCATTTTTCAGCATTAATATCATCGGTTCCTATGAGAGCGGCGATGCAACGGTTTCCGCATGGGCAGCTTCTACTTTTGACGCTCACCTGCTGTTCACCGCTCTGATCGTTGCGCTGATATCCGGTGAAATTTACAGGATGCTTGTCCAAAAGAATTTCACCATCAAGCTCCCGAAATCCGTGCCTCCGACTGTTTCCAGGCAGTTCGTGGCTCTGCTGCCGGGTGCGGTGATCATCCTGTTCTTCGTGATCATACGCGGGATTTTCTCAATGACGCCATGGGGCAGCTTCCCGGAATTTATAACAGTCGCAATATCCACACCGCTCCGGGGGTTCGGGACATCTTACGTTGGAACTCTGATGGCAGTCTTTGCGGAACATTTCCTGTGGTCCCTCGGGATCCACGGCTCTGCGGTAATCATTTTCCCGTTGTTCGAGCCGATGTGGATCGTAAATCTTCAGGAAAATCTCAGCAATGGCGCCCACAATATCGTAACGCAGCCATTCTATGAGAACGGCGTTTGGATGGGCGGCTCCGGAGCGACACTTCCGGTCGTTGTTTACATGCTGGTTTTCGCAAAGTCCAAATTATTGAAGCAAATCGGCCGTATCGGCATCGGCCCCGGCCTGTTCAACATCAATGAGCCGATCACATTCGGACTGCCGATCGTGCTGAATCCATTCCTGATGATCCCGTTTATCGCGGCTCCTGTCGTTGTTATGACGATCCAGTATGTCGGAACCGCCATGGGAATATTCCCTCCGTGCAACCTTATGGTGCCATGGACAACGCCGTTCTTTATCAGCGGATTCTTAATGACAAAGAGCTTGATGGGCGTCGTCGCACAAATGATTTCTTTTGCCGCGGCATTCCTGATCTGGCTCCCATTCATCAGAGTATGGGATAAGAAGAACTTTGAAATGGAAAAGGCTGCTGAAATCGGAGAGACAACGGCCTAAAAAGGTTAGATTTAACGGAATCCTAAAAAATGGTTTTACTGAATGCGCCTCCCTGCCTGACGGGCAGGGAGGAGAAAAATAGTTTAATTGAGAAGAATAAAACAGGGTGATTAAAATGAGTTTTCTTGGCATGGAAATTGGGGAAGCCGCAGCTCCGGGCTACAGGCTGAAACGCTTTTCGGCTTTTATTATCGATGCGGTGATTGTACTTTGTCTCCTGATGGTGATTTATACCATAACAGGCAGGCCGGATTTTCCCGCCGTAAAAGCTGCCATGGACGCCTCCCAGACCGGGGTGGCAGGCCAGGACAGCCAGACTATGGGAGATGTGATGCTCAAATTGTTCAATGCGGCGTATCTGCAGTCTCTGCTGATCTGGTTCCTTTATGAAGTCGTGACGCAGACGTTTTTTTCCGGCGCAACCATTGGCAAACGGATCATGAAACTGAAGATCGTTTCCTGGGATCCCAACCGAAGAAGTGTTAAGCATCATTTCATGATGGCCGTAAGGAGCGCGGTAAAATTTCTCTCCTTGTATCTGTTCCAGGGGTTTCCCTTTATCATAGCGTCGCTCTCGATATTTGCCAATAAAGAATCCAGATCCGGATTTGATCTGATTGCAAGAACAAGTGTTAACTTGGAGAAATAGCTCGCGCGAAAAGGGCGCCGGCTTTTAACAGGAGGCAACAATGCGGTTATTTATCAATTCACCGATGGCAAGCGATATGATCATCGATCTGCTTACCGGCTACAAAGAAAATAATGTGGAATTCAAATTTATCCAAAAGACAGGCATCAAAATGGAATTTGAGGCAAGCAACATAGACGCGGCCTCTGCATGCAGCCTGGCAAGGGAGCTCATAAAAAGCACCGATGCAGGAAAGGTTCTCTATTTCTCAGTAGAGGCTGTCTAAACCGGATATTTTATGCTATATTAATTTATTGAAGGTACTGTGTATTGGGATCAACGGAAAGCGGATATGAATCATTTTGAAACCAGATTAAAAAAAATACTGGAATTGCTGTTACAGGGCGACAGTTATCTGACGCTGGATTTTTTATCTCATCATGTCGGTATATCGAAGCGTTCTATACAGAATTACATGCATAAACTGGAGGATTGGCTCTCTGATATGGGCTTTTCCGATATCGAGCTTCACAAAAAACAGGGCCACGGGATCAAACTGCTGATTTCGGACGGAAGCCGAAAAAAACTTGAAGACATCCTGAACGCCGAAAAGTTCAGTCTTTTTGACGAAGGCGTCCTGAGAAGACTGGAGATGTTGAAGGCTCTGATTTTTTCCAATGACGAGCTCACGATCCAGTTTTTCGCGGATCAGTTCTATATCAGCCGGACCGTGATCCTGAAGGATCTTGAGTGGGTCAGCCAATGGCTTTCCAAATTCGATCTTCAGCTTTTTAAAACACAGCGCCGCGGTATCGGCATCAGTGGCAACGAAGTATCCCGGAGAAATGCAATCGCAGGGTTTTTTGACATATACAAAACAAAAGAACAGCTCCTGATGAAGGATTTTGATTCGTCAAGCAGGATAACGGATGAAAAACTATTACGGGTAAAGAACATCTATCCCAAGATTGACAGCAAACCGGTCTGTGCGATCATTGAAGACGCGGAAAAGAAATTTGATTTCTTCCTGACGGATGAGTTTTTTTTGGCTCTGGTCACCCATCTGATCATCTGCATCGCAAGACTCAGCTCGGGGAAAAATGTCGACGAATGTTTTCTTCCTCCTGAAGCGGAATACGGCGGACTGGAAAGAAGCACCGCCGAATACATAGCCTCAAGGATAGAGGGCGAATACAACCTGGCTTTTCCTGAATCAGAACGCATCTATATCTGCATGCACCTGATGAGCTACAACACCTTCAGCTATGTCGAGAAGGGAAGCCCCGACGATGTACTGAAAAACATACCGAAAAAAATAGAACTGTTGGCGATCTGCCTGATCGACTATGTTGATGCGCAGCTCGGAACATCCTTTGCGTCAGATAAGCTGCTTTTCTTCGGAATTCTTTTTCATCTGAACAATTCCCTGCAAAGACTCGAGGAGAGCATCCCCATCAATACAATACAGAGAAATGAGTTCTCGAAAAAAAATATGGAAATTTTCAACGCAGTCTCCAAGTCCAGCAATTTGTATGAGGGCATTTGCGGCGTCAAGCCCAGCGAAGAAGAACTGATCATACTGACGATGCATTTTACTCTATCGCAAAAGAGAAACATCCGGAAGAAAAAAGCTCTGCTGGTTTGTAATAACGGGATATCGGCGGGATTATCGCTCTGCAGGTATCTTTCCGAACTGTCTCTGGATCTGGAAATCGTCGATGTATGCTCCGTTTTCCAATATGCCTACAAGCCGGATAACGAGTATGATTTCATCATATCTACGGTTCCCCTGAAGGACGTCCATAAACCGACGGCCGACCTCTCTCATGTAACAAAAAATAATTACGGCAAATTTCTGGAGGATTATATTTTTTCACTTGCTTAGTGCAATTAAGGAGTCATCAAAGTATGTTGAAAGCGGTAGTATTTGATATGGACGGCGTGATCATAGACAGCGAGCCGATCCATTATGAGCTGTCGATGCTGTATTACGGCGAACTGGGACTGCAAATCACGGACGAGGAGTATTACACCTTTGTCGGTGTGGGCGACATAGAAATCTTTACGAGGCTGAAAGAAAAATATGGCCTGAAGCAGGAGATCAACGAGCTGGTGGAAACATATCAGCAACGATATATCAAACATTTGAAAACCTTAAAAGATGAAAAGCCGATCCGCGGCGTTGATACCCTGATCCGGGATATTCACCGGGGAGGATATCGTCTTGCCCTGGGATCGTCCGCTACCAGGAGAAATATCGAGGCTGTTCTGGAATTTTTCAACCTGCGGGATTACTTCGAAACGATAGTCAGCGGCTGTGAGGTCGAACGGTCGAAGCCGTCTCCGGATATTTATATAGAGGCGGCGAAAAGGCTGGGAGTGGAGACTTCGGAGTGTGTTGTCATTGAAGACTCCTCCAACGGGATCCGGGCTGCCAAGCTGGCCGGGATGAAATGCATTGCTTACAGGAACCTGAACTCGGGCGAGCAGGATCTTTCACTGGCAGACCGGGTAATCGACAGCTTTGAGGGCTTGGATCCGGAAGAATTGTTGGCCCCGCATGCCTGAGGAATCATAGAAACCAGGAACAGGAAGTTAAAGTCCGTCATACTATGTTATAAAGTAAAACAAGTAGGGGGCTATGACAAACGATGATCAACATAGCTGACTGGTTAATGGGATTACTGTACATAGCTTTCATAGCAGGAGTGATCGGATACGCCTATTATGAAATCAGAAACAGAATAAAGGGAAAATATTGAATATGGAGGCCTGCGGACCTCCATATTTTTTAATTTAACAGGAAAAGTGGCGCAGCCATTTTTTTATGGCAATTATTTACGGAATTATCTGGTTTGATGCGGCGGATTGGGGCTATAATACTAAGTAAATAATTCGTATCGCAAGGAGGCTGCCATGAACAATTATAAAGAATTCGAACCGAGATTTACAAGTTTTCATGACCTGATGAAGTTCCGCGTAAGGGAGATACTCCTGGTATCGACTCCATATGACTCCTTCGTTCTGGAGGAGGACGGCAGTCTTTCCGACAAGATATTCAGCGAATACCTGGATCTGAACTTGCAGTTCGTTCCCAGGATCGCCCATGCGTCGTCTGCTGAAGAAGCTTTTGAGGCCATGAAAACCCGGACCTATGATCTGGTCATCACCATGCCGCGTATCAGCGACATGGATACGCTGGAATTCAGCAGGAAGGTGAAGGAGCTCTATCCCGAAAAGCCCATCGTCATGCTGACTTACGAAGCGATGGATGACGATACGCTCGGGGAAATCAGAGAATCCAAATCTATCGACAGGATCTTCGTCTGGTCGGGCAACAGCCAGATACTCCTTGCGATCATAAAATACGTCGAAGACCGCGGAAACGTCGAAGAGGACTGCAAGCAGGGCGTACAAGTGATATTGGTCGTGGACGATTCACCCGATTACTATTCGCAGTTCCTTCCGCTGATCTATACGGAAATCATGAAGCAGACAAGGTACCTGATCTCCCATGCGGTGAACGATCTCCATCGGTTGCTGAGAATGAGGGCTAGGCCGAAGATCCTGCTGGCCATTTCCTATGAAGAGGCGCTGGAAATCGCCGGAAAATATAAAAACAACCTGCTCGGGATCATATCCGACATCCGCTTTCTGAAAGAAGGCGCCGTCAGCGCCGAAGCCGGTCTGGATCTTGCGGTAAAGGTCAGGGAGATGATTCCCGATCTTCCGATCCTCTTGCAGTCGGAAGAAACAGAAAATGAAAAAAAAGCGGAAAAACTCCAGTTGAGGTATCTCGACAAGAATTCGACGATCCTCCTGAAGGAGCTCCGCTGCTATATCATGGACAATTACAGCTTCGGTGAATTTGTGTTCAAAACTCCCCAGGGTGAGACCATTTCCATGGCCTCCGACATATCGGATTTTGAGAGAGCTATTAAGATTTTACCCGATGAAAGTCTCGCTTATCATGCCGCCAGATATGACTTTTCCCGATGGTTCCGAGCCAGAACCGAATTTGAGGTGGCGGAGGAGATGAGAAACAGAGAGGTGGGGGCTTCCGAAAATATCGCGGAATTCCGCGAGTATCTGATCGACTGCATGGATCGATACTTCAGAAGATACCAGCGGGGACTCATCGTCGATTTCGGTTCCTCAAAGCTGAATTTTGAGAACTCCTTTACCAGACTCGGCAGCGGTTCACTGGGCGGAAAAGCGAGAAGCGTCGCATTTTTCCGGTCTCTGATAGCCAATTCGGGACTCCAGACGAAATATGAAGGAGTGCGGTTTAAAATACCGATCTCCTTTGCGATCTGCAGCGGAGTTTTTGAAGATTTCATGCATACCAACGACCTTCAGGAAATGGCGATCCGTTCCGACGACGAGCAGGAAATCGCCCGGAAGTTCCTGGAAGCGGAGCTGCCCGAAGCGATAACCGCAGATCTCAGAATGCTGGTCAACGAGATCGATTATCCGCTGGCCGTCCGTTCTTCCAGTATACTGGAGGATTCACAGGTGCTGCCCTTTGCGGGGATCTATAAAACGTATATCATCCCCAATTGTCACCCGGATCCGGAGATGCGCCTGAAGCAGCTTGTCGACGCTGTAAAGCTCATCTATGCTTCATCCTTTTTCCAGTCTCCGAAGGGATATGCCAAAAACGCAAATATCCGCATCGAAGAGGGCGCCATGTCTGTGCTGATCCAGCAGCTCATCGGAGAAAGGCACGGTGATATCTTCTATCCGGCGGTATCAGGCGTCGCGCAGACATACAATTACTATCCCTACTCGCATATGAAGCCGGAGCAGGGAATTGTCAGCCTTGCCCTCGGATTTGGAAAAGCCATCGTGGACGGCGGACGGGTTTACAGCTTTTCGCCGGCATACCCGAAGATGAACCCACCGTACTCATCACCCAGGGAGTTTATGGAGTTTACGCAGTCGACCTTTTTTACCCTTGATTTAAGCGATCCGGCGAAGCAGCTTACCATCGACGATGTATGCACCTATCGGAAAATCGATCTGGAACGCGCTGAGCAGGACGGCACTTTGGAGCTGGTGGGAAGCACCTATTCTGCAGAAAATGATGTGATCATGGATACGCTTTCAGTCAGCGGCCCAAGACTCGTTACTTTTGCCTCGATTCTGAAATATAACTCCTTCCCAATGGTTGAAATCATTAAAGACTTGTTTGAACTGGGTAAAAATGCATTCGGTACGGACGTCGAAATGGAATTTGCAGTCAACATCCCAGTTGACAGGAAATCCGTGCCGGAGTTTTATTTCCTCCAGGTCCGGCCGATGGTCGTCGGACGGGAAGCCCGCGAGGTCATGATCGACGAATACAAGGAAAAGGACTTGATCTGTACCAGTCGCCACATCATCGGAAATGGCTCCTATAAGGGCATCTCCGATATTATTTTCGTGGATCCCGATCTTTTTGAACTGAACAAGACAATTGACATCGCGACTGAAATCGGCACGCTGAACAAGATCCTCGCAGATGAAAAACGAAAATGTATTTTGATGGGATTCGGCAGGATCGGGACGTCCGATCAGTGGCTCGGGATTCCGCTGCTCTGGTGGCAAATGTCCCAGGCCAAGGTGGTCATTGAATCTGATTTGGGCACTCTGGTTGTGGAACCGTCTCTTGGAAGCCACTTCCATCATAATCTCACCTCGCTGAAAATGGGTTATTTCCATGTGGGAAACAGGCCTGGGGGCGAAGATCGTATCAATTGGGAGACACTGAAACAGGGGCGGATCGTCGCGCAGACCGAACATGCGAAGCTTGTCCGCTTCAAAAAACCGCTCATTATCAAAATCGACGGCCAAAGCGGCAGGGGAGTCATCCTGAAGGATGATTGAGACCACGGTATTTCGAGAAAATATGCCTGGCAGTCGTAAAAAAAGAACTGTCTCACTTTATTGTTGAGACAGTTCTTTATGTTTATTCGAAGGGGAATCTATGCTTTAGCCCCAGTGCGTTGCGCACCTCGATGAATTCCTTCTGGACGGCTTCTCCAACGGGAACGCCCTTGTCCTTTCTTTCCAGCCAGGTGAGATATTCCTTCTCGCCAGCCGTGTAGATCCTGTTTTCTCCCGGAGCCAACGTGGATGCCCGCAGCTCTCTGAGGATATCTCCGGTGGTTTTCTTGAAACTCTCAGCTCCCAGAAAGGCCTCCGTGTCGATGGCAATAAAGAAGTGTCCTAGATGGTAAGGCACTTTTTCTCCGTGTTCACCCAGGCCCGTGAGCATTTTCATGTAGCTGCCCGCCTGCAGTGCCGCAGACAGGATCTCAACCACAGCGGCATAACCGTACCCCTTGTATCCGCCAAGCTCTTCGCCGATGCCGCCCAAAGGCGCCAGCGCCGCTTTTTCCTTTACGAGGTCGTCGAGAATCTGCACGCTGTCGGTCATGGCCTTTCCGTCATGTCCGATGACCATACCTGCCGGCGTATCCTTGCCTACCCGCGCATAATATTCGATCTTGCCACGCTGGGTGATGCTTGTTGCGCAATCCAGCATGAAGGGGAATTCCTCATCGGTGGGGATTCCGAAGGTCAGCGGATTGGTGCCCATCATGTTTTCCACTCCAAAGGTGGGCGCGATGGAAGGACGCGCGTTGGTTCCCGTGATCCCGATCATGTTTTCCTTTACCGCCATGGATGCATAATAGCCGGCAATGCCGTAATGGGTAGAATTTCTGGCGGCCACCATGCCCATGCCGTATTTCTTGGCCTTTTCGATGGCCATGGTCATGGCCTTGTGGCCGACGATCATTCCCATGCCGTCGTGGCCGTCCACAACAGCCGTTGTCGGCGTTTCTTTCAGGATTTCAAATTCGGTAACAGGTTTCTGGATACCTGCGTTGATACGGTCGATATAGATCGGCTTGAAGCGGTTGCAGCCGTGGCTTTCGATTCCGCGTCTGTCGCTTTCCATCAGAACGTCGGCGCAGATCGCGGCCTCGCCTGCCGGTACGCCGATTTTCTCAAACGCCGCCGTCATAAAATCTCCGATCAGTTCCCATGATACATAAGGTCTGTTCTCCATAATGCCTCCTTAGATTTTTATCGCTTAATGTCATGCTGGGACGCCGCTTGCATGTTATAGTAAATCCACTATTCTAGGTGATTGCATAAATGCAATCTACTGCAGCTTCGCTGAGAGGTAGGATTCATTGAAACATGCTTCGACGCAGCTTGTATGTTATAATAAATCCACTATTCTAGGTGATTGCATAAATGCAATCTACTGCAGCTTCGCTGAGAGGTAGGATTCATTGAAACATGCTTCGACGCCGCTTGCATGTTATAATAAATCCACTATTCTAGGTGATTGCATAAATGCAATCTACTGCAGCTTCGCTGAGAGGTAGGATTCATTGAAACATGCTTCGACGCCGCTTGCATGTTATAATACCTATTATTGTCCACTGCTTCCATTATACTGGCAGATAATGGGGAAAGTAAATATTTTTTCGAACCTGACATACAGTTGTCAGGTTCGGGGTGTTATAAATCAATCAAAAACAAAAGGAGGGAAATTATGGGATATCAGTTTGAATTGACCGATGAAAGGGAACAGCCGGTGCTTTCCGTGCGGATAAGGACTGCGGTGGGGAATCTGCCGCAGGAGTTCGGAAGGATCTACGGAGCGATCCTGCAGTATCTTGGGGAAATCGGTGAAACAACGGAGGGACCGGCCTTCGGGGCGTACTACAATATGGATATGGAAGACCTTGATGTGGAAATCGGCTTTATCATGCCAAAGGCGATCCAGGGGAATGGCGATGTTCAGGCGGGCAGCATTCCGGCAGGCAAACAGGCGTCCTGCATGTACAAAGGGGCTTACGACGACATGGCGCCGGTTTATAACGCCATGATGGAATGGATTGCGGAAAAGGGTCTGGAACCTACCGGCGTCAGCTATGAGTTTTACTACAACTCCCCTGCGGAAGTTCCGGTAAGTGAGCTGCTGACGAAAATTGTATTTCCGTTGAAGTAAATTATAGAACCATCATCTGTGAAAGGAAAAATGCCATGGATGTTTTGGAATGGCTGCTGGAACCGGACGATCCTTCGGTGCGTTACAGAACTCTTGTTGAGCTGTTGGACAAGGGCGGAAGGTCGGAAGCAGAGGAAGCGAGAAAAACAATCGCCGATTCTGAGCCGGTAAAAAAACTGATGGAGACGATGCATCCCGACGGTTACTGGCTGCAGAAGGATTATAAGGGCAGAAACTTAGGCATGGATGTTGAGTACGGCAGCTTTGCTACAACTCATTTTTGCCTGGCTTACTGTGCGGAGCTGGGTTTGGATCGCAGCTACTCCTTTGTAGACAAGGCGGCTAAGCGGTATCTCGGACTGCAGAAAGAGGACGGGGACTGGTGGGAGCATCTCTCCTGTCTGTACGGATACAACCTCAGAACTTTCATTCTGCTTGGCTATCGGGATGATAAGCGGGTCGGGAAAGCCATTGATTTGATGCTGCAGACAACCAGACCGGACGGCGGATATCTGTGCGGCCTGCATGAAAAAAGAAAAGGGAAACCGGAGAAAAGCTGCGTCCGGGGGGCAGCTAAAGCTCTCCTCGCTTTTGCCGAGCTGCCGGAATATTGGAACCATGAGAGGTGCCTGCAGTTGGTCGATTACTTTATGAACCGGAACGGGATTTTCCGAAACGGTGATCACCAAAGCTTCGTCAACAAAGATATGATTTCGGATTCCTTCCCCATTATCTGGAGAACGAATGTCTGGGAGATCCTTTACGGGCTTTCGAAAATGGGTTACGGAAAAGATGAACGGCTTGCCGATGCCTGGAAGGTGATGGAGAGCAGAAAAGACGCCGACGGCAGATATGTCCTTGACTGGACGCCGGCACAGAGCCCTTGGAAGGCCGGAATGCGGGGAGAGCCGAGCAAATGGATCACCCTGTACTGTATGCTGGCTGAAAAATATCGCGATAATTAAGGGCTATACAGAAAGCGCCTGCCTGGGTATTCATTATCCCTGGCAGGCGCGCTTTACTTCTATTTCATTAATTTTCGGATCATCTTGAAATTCTTTTCCGTATACGGGTGATATCGCATCGGCAGGTCGATCCAGGTCGACTTCCGGACGATGCTCCGGTAATGGGTGAAGGTATCGAAGCTGAGCTTGCCGTGATAGCTGCCCATACCGGAATAGCCGACGCCTCCGAAGCCCATGCGCGGGTTGGCCAGGTGAATGATGGTATCGTTGATGCAGCCGCCGCCGAAGGAGCAGGAATCCAGGATACGCTTCTCGACTGCCCGGCTTTCCGTAAAGAGATAGAATGCCAGTGGCCTCGGGCGGGATCGGATGAATTTGATGCACTCGGAGAGATCGGTATAAGTAATCAGCGGCAGAATCGGTCCGAAAATCTCTTCCTGCATAATCGGAGAGTCCGGGGTAATGCCCGTCAGCACGGTGGGCTCGATAAACCGTCTCGACTCATCGATCCCTCCGCCGATCACGGCCTTCTCGCCCTTCAGCAAACGCGACACGCGCTGGAAATGCTTATCACTGATGATAACCGGCATTTCGGACATGTCTCCGCGGGGGAAGAATTCCGTGAGTGCCTTTTTATATTCCTCCAAAAACCGGTCCTTGACGGTTTCATGGATCAGCAGATAATCGGGCTCCACGCAGGTCTGACCTGCGTTCAGCACCTTACCGAAGGCGATCCTCTTCGCGGCCAGCTTCAGGTTTGCCGTTTCGTCAACGATGACGGGGCTTTTTCCGCCGAGTTCCAGAGTGACAGGAGTCAGGTGCTTCGCCGCCGCTTCCATGACAACCTTTCCGACCTCAACGCTGCCGGTGAAGAAGATATAGTCGAAGGCCTCCTCCAGGAGCGCGTTGTTCTGCTCCCTGCCGCCCTCTATTACAGTAAGGTATTCGGGCGGAAAGGTATCGCCGATGATTTTGGCGATGGCGGCGCTTGTGGCAGGGGCGTAGGCCGAGGGCTTTATGACGGCGCAGTTTCCGCCGGAGATCGCGCCGACGACCGGCTCAAGACAGAGCTGGAGCGGATAGTTCCAGGGCGACATGATCAGAGCCACGCCGAAAGGCTCCGGTACGACGAAGCTCTTTGCATGGAACTGTGTAATGGGCGTGCGAACATTTTTTGTTCGGATCCAGCGGGGCAGGTGCTTCAGATGAAAGCGGATCTCGTCCAATACCATTCCGGTCTCGGTCATATATGACTCGAAAGGGGATTTGTTCAGATCGGACTTCATCGCTTTTGCAATGAGATCTTCATTGCTCTGCAGGGATTTTTGGAGCTTACGGAGAGCTTCCGTCCGGAAAGCCAGCGGCCGCGTCGCTCCGCTTTGAAAATACTCGCGCTGACGCGCGATCAAGGAGTCAAAATTCATGATATTCCTCCGTTAAGGTTGTTCCTGTCGGCAGCTGATTTCTAAGTCAGCATGCCCTGAAGAACCGCCATATAGTCGTTGAGATAGCAGGCGTATTCGGGGCTTCCGATCGTTTCCACGTAGCCCTTTTCCACGGCTTCCACAAATTCTACGTCCTTGAGCAGCACCGCCATGGCGCCCTCGACGCTGAGGAAACGGAAATGGACGAAGGGGCTTCGGCGGGTATATACGCCGTGTCCTGATTTTGATTTTCCCGCCTTGATGCGGAGGTAGCAGGCGATAAACGCGCTATCATCGCCGTTCTCGACGGTGAACTGATAGATCCGGTCCGGCTGCCGCTGGCAGAACTCCTGCATGCTTGGGTCTCCCAGCTTGTTGTACTGGGAGAGGGCGCGGGTGATCATGTATAAACTCATTTTAACCTTGAGGCTCTTTCCTGTAAAGTCCTTTGGCCGCTTGGAGGGCGACATGATCGTCAATCCCATCAGCAGCGCGAGCACTTTTGTGAGGAGGCCGAAGTTTTTCAGCCCCTTGACAGAGGGCATGGCCAAACCGCCCTTCAACAGGGCGTTCATTTTTTGGACAGAAGGGAAGGTCAAAGAGATATCCGGATTTGCCACCGGCCCCTGAAAGACGGTAACCGTACCGTGATCGAAAACGAGGTGGCAGGCAAGGAGTTCGCCGTCGTTCTTCGCGCCAAACTGAACGACGCCGGCGACGTCTTTGAACTTTTCTTTTATTTTCGGATCGTCATCCAGAAGAACCTGCATGACGGGAAAGGCCGCGTTGAAAAACAGCTTTGCGGTCATGATATCCTGAGGCGTTGCAGACATTATAATCCCCCTCCTTTACTCGTCATCCCAGTTTTCATCTTCTTCAAATTCCAGCCCGACCATGCCGCGGACCTGGTCGATGATGCCGTTGGCGTCAAGCCCGTAGTGGGCGTACAGGTCTTCCGCGTAGCCGATGGTTGAAAACTCGTCATAGATCCCATGCTTTTTAAAGACGCAGCCCTTACCGCTTTCGGCGATGACACAGCCGACGGCGTCTCCAAGACCGCCGATAACGTTATGCTCCTCAATGGTGAGAATACGGCGGGTATCGGTCACTGCTTTCAGGATCGCTTCCCGGTCGATGGGCTTGATGGTATGCATATTGATGACGCGGACGGAAAGACCGTCCTGTTCCGACAGCGTTTTCGCCGCCTGAACGGCCTGCAGCACCGCAATGCCGCAACAGATGATGGTAAAGTCGGTGCCTTCCCGCATGGTGATGGCCTTGCCTATTTCAAAATCATAATGATCGTTCTCGTAGCATGGCGGTTCGAAGCCCCGGCCGATACGGATATAGACCGGACCCGGCGTTTCAACACAGGCCTGAACTGCCTTGGAGGTCTCGATTCCGTCGGCGGGACAAATCACTGTCATGTTGGCGATGGAACGCATGACGGCGAAGTCTTCCGTACAGTGGTGCGTCGTTCCGGCGTGGCCGAAGGAAATCCCGGCATGCGTCGCAATGATCTTCACCGGCAGGTTCTGATATGCAATGTCGGTTCGGACCTGTTCGCCGCCTCTCAGGCAGGAGAAAACTGCCATGGTGGAAGCAAAGGGGATCAGCCCGGCCTTTGCAAGCCCGGCTGCAATTCCGAACATGTTCTGCTCAGCGATGCCTACGTTGAAAAACCGGTCGGGAAACGCATTTGCAAAGTGCACGATGGCAGTGGTCTTCGCTAGGTCTGCGGTGACTCCGACGATCTTATCGTTCTGTTTGCCCAGCTCCGCAAGGGTCCGGCCGTAGATCTCCTTGGCGGACATGGTGGCGGCGTCGTAGGCGTTCCAGTTGGTTCCGGTTACTACTGTCATAGTTCACACCCCCTTAACCTTTCATGATGGAAGCCTTGGCCTTCTCGCATACAGCCGAGTCGCCGGAGGCATAGTGGTATACAACGTTGTTTTCCATAAAATCGATGCCCTTGCCCTTTACCGTATTGGCGAGGATCAGAACGGGTTTCTCTTCCGCCGACCAAGCCTTGTCAAAGGCGAAGGCCAGTTGGTCGAAATCGTGACCGTTGATCTCGATTACTTCAAAGCCAAAGGCGCGCCATTTTTCAGCAAAAGGTTCCAGCTTCATGATATCTTCGGTAAATCCGTCGATCATCAGTCCGTTGCGGTCGACGACGGTAATCACGTTGGTGAGCTTAAAGTTGGAAAGGGCCATGGCGGCTTCCCAAACGCTGCCTTCGCAGCATTCGCCGTCCCCCATTAGGCAGACTGTTTTGTAGGTCTTGCCGAGATAGCGGGAGCCGAGCCCAAGTCCCACAGCCATAGAAAGCCCGTGGCCGAGCGAACCGGTCGAGGCGTCACAGCCGATCACCTTGTTGCAGTCCGGATGCATGGCGAAGGGACTGCCGAAATGGTTAAAGGATTTCAGCTGCTCTTCCGGGAAAAAGCCTCTCTTGGCAAGGGCCGGTATGTAACCTGCGGCGCAGTGGCCTTTTGAAAGGATGAAACGATCCCGGTCGTCCCATTTCGGGTTTTCGGGATCCACGTTGAGATACTTGAAATAAAGGATCGTGAGGATGTCGGCAATACTCAGGGAACCGCCGATGTGGGCGCCGCCGGACCATGCCATGACGTCTACGATGGTCAACCGCAGTTCGCGCGCCATTTCAAGCAGCATATTCTTTTCATTTTGGGTGAGTGGCATTATGTACTCCTCCTTATATACGAATTATCAATGTCGGGCGGGTTGAAAAGCGACGAATTGAGCCGCTTTTACTCTACTATAAATATAGAATTGCGCTATCTTTTAGTCTAGTAAAAAACGGAACTCATGCCGTTCAAATCGGCAGGGAATATGACAGGCAGCTGTCATGTTTCTGTGATATAATGACGATGTTACATGATATACTATTTCCAATAGGGGAAGGGGAGTTTTGGATGTTCATAAATACAAAAGATTATTTATTGAATTTCATGAAGGGGCAGAATCTTCCGGCGGAAGGGGTTCAATTGCCGGAAGCGGTTATCGATCCGGACCTTATTCAGGTAGTTATGATCAGCGAGGCGCCGCCTCATGACTCGAACGACTATTTTTACAGCAGGGCCGAGAACGCCGACAGTATGAAAACGACATTGCCGCTGTTTCAGAACGCCGGGGTTAGTGTAAAAGGAATCGACGATATCCTGCAATTAGGAATCTATATAACAACTGCAGTAAAAACCCCAAAGTCCGGATATGACGTTGATCCGGAAAAGCTTAGGGAGCATCTGCCGGTATTGGAGCATGAAATAGAGATGCTCCCGAATGTCAAAGTCATAATGCTGATGGGAGACGTTGCGAAGAAAGCATTTAACATGATAGCGAAAAACAGGACTAGGAAAAATGCGATTCCGTCCGGCTCCACCTACAAAATCCGTAATGACGAGTTTTATTACGGAAAGGTTCGCGTTTTTCCGTCTTACATTATGACCGGCGGAAATATTTTGATCGAAAAATCAAAATGTGCGATGATCTCGGATGATATCAGACGTATGATGGAGTATCTAAAATAAAGGAAGGGGGCGGCACCAGATGGAGATCAGGAAATACACTGAGTTTGACACGGCGAAGCTGTTTGATATGATGATGGAGGAGGGCGCGGATTGGGAGTGCTATTGGGGAGAAGCCGGGGCGGAAAGGTATAAAGCGTCGTTGGCAAGTTCTTCGACCTATGTGGCATATGAGGGCGGTTCCTTGTGCGGTTATTTGCGATTTAAGGAGGACAATGGTTTCGGCATCTTCGTATACGACCTTCTGGTCACGAAATCCTGCCGCGGACGCGGGATCGGCAAGAAGCTGATCGAGCAGGTTAGTTCCGATTATCCGGATGAGGATACCTATGTAATGAGCGGCGCAGACGGGTATTATGAAAAACTTGGATACAGCCGGGAAGGCTCGATCTTTAAGGTGATACCCCGTGGGTAACCGGTTCCTGATAGATTCATGGAAACCGGTTCTTTGAAAATCTTACGCTTCTGGTATGATGAATTACCAGAAGGGGTGATTAAATATGAACAGTCTCAGCAAGAGTCGGAATCAAATCTTATTTTTTACAGCATTGCTGCTCTCCGCGTTCGGATATGAATTTGTTTATTTTATCATGACGCTGCATATCTATGATTTAAGCAAAAGTGCGCTGAATATCGGCGTTTTCACATCGCTGACCTATATCCCGAAGCTGTTTTCTTCATGGATAGGCGGTTTGTCCGACAAGGTGGGCAAGGCCAGGTGCTTCGCCTTTTCGGCATTGATGACCGCTCTGCTGCTGCTGCTCATGTCATCTGCTTCCGACATAAGATGGATATATATCATCTGGTTTGTCGTATCGATATTCTTTACGGTGATCATCAATACGAGGGGCTCACTGATGGCCGAGATCGTCACGAAGGAGAATTATACTTCCGGAAACGCTCTGGCGCTGTCTCTGCTGAATACGGCAAAGCTGCTGGGCCCCTTCTTTGGCGGACTGATCGTTATGCTCCTGGATATCAAGCCGTTGCTTATCTTTACGTTTTTCGTGTACGTCGTTACGGCCGCCGGCTCTTTTTTTATCGGCGCGGAGGCGGATTCTGACAGAAACGCGCAGACAAGCTTTCTGGAAAACGCCAAAAGCGGTATGCGGTTTATTTCAAAGAGCAGCGAGCTGCGCAAACTCACCTTGATCGCCTTCTTCTGGCGCCTTTTTTTAGGGATGCAGCTCTCTCTTTTCGTTATTTATATAAAATCCGAACTGCATGCTACCGATGCTCAATACGGCTTTTTTATAACACTTATGGGGATCGGATGCTTTGCCGGAAGCGTGCTGGGGCCGTTCGCAGCCAGGCATATAAAGCAGTCCCGGTTGGTCCCGGCCGGACTCAGCCTTCATTACGCATCCTTTGCTGCGTTGGGTATGTGTAAAAATTACTATTTATCTCTGGCAATCATCGCCGCGAGCTATATGGTCTTTTACATAACCCTGGTCACGATGCATTCGGTCAGGGATCAAGTAACGGCAGTAGGTATACGAGGCAGCGTTTACGGAACGGTCACAACGCTGCTTACGCCGCCCGCCATACTGTCTATGCTCGCGGGGAGTTATCTGACAGATCAATTTAGCGTATCGGCTGTGTTGTTCGCTTCCGGTCTGTGTGCTATGGTCAGCCTGTTTCTTATTCTATTTTTCAGCAGAGGGAAGTGATTTCACGGTTTTCGGACAGAATAAGCCGGAAAACGTTATAACGACAGATGCGTTGTAACGTTTTCCGTTTTTTATTGTATTCAATGATAAATCTCAGTTCCGGATTGGAAATTTCCCTTCATTGGTTCCAGATATTAGCGGGACAATATCAGAAAAAAATATAAAAAGACCCTTGCATAATTCCCGAAGGTAAATTATAATGAGCATAACTTAACATATTAACATGTTAATATAATATTTCGCATAGAATAAAAGCGAGAGACGAATAGGAGGTGAAGATTTGGAAATCGTTAATTACAGTCAGCGTCATGAAGCGGAAGTCGTCGATTTATGGAACAAAACCCTGACTGCAGACCCGATTACAGTATATAAATTTCGAAAACAGGCTCTGTTTGACGACAATTTTGACACGGATCTATGTTATGTCGCATTGGAAAAAGAGTACGTAACCGGATTTCTGCTTGCGACCAAAAGGAAGTTCCCGTATCTCGAAAGAGGTTTGGAACCGACCCGGGGCTGGATCAACGTGATGTTCGTTGATGAGGCGCATCAAAAGCGAGGAACCGGCGAGGCCTTGGTAAAAAAGGCCGAGGAAAAGCTGAAGTCCATGGGCGCCGAATCCATTACGCTGGCAGCCTACAGCCCGAATTATTTCTTCCCCGGAATCGACGCGGAAAATTATTCGGCGGCTAAGGAGTTCTTTGAAAAAATGGGCTATCAGGCGGGAAAGGAAAGCTACTCAATGTGTAAAGACCTGCATGGTTACCGAATCGGCAGGGATACGCTGGATAAAAAAGCCAAGGCCGAGGAAGCCGGATACCGCTTCATCAATTTTGAATACAAATACGCTTTGGAACTGCTGGAGTTTTTAAAGGAAGAATTCGGCGGAGGCTGGAAACGAAATGCACTGATTTCGATGCAGAACAATACAGCAGAAGACTGCATCCTGCTGGTATTGGACCGCGAAGAGAAAATGGCAGGTTTCTGTATGAGGATGATCGACGGCAATCCCATGCGCTTCGGGCCCATCGGCGTCAAAGCGGATACGAGAAATTATGGGATCGGAGGCATCCTGTTCGACATCATGCAGCTTGAGATGGAAAAAAGGGGAATTTATCACCTCTACTTTGTCTCCACGGACGAGCCGGGCAGAAGATTTTACGAGAGACATGGCGTAACGGTCTTCAGGACGTTTACAGATTATCAGAAAGCAATTTAGGAGAAAATATGAGTGAGATAAAACGAGTTGTAAGCATTGGAGCGCATTCGCTGGACGCCGAGATCCTGGGCGGGCCGCTCATGCTGAAATATGCGGAGGCGGGAGCACATTGCACCTATATCCACGTGACACAGGGCCGGCTGGAGGATCCCAATGCCACGGAAGAAGAAAAAGAGGTATATTTGAAGGAGCTGCTGAACCAGAACCGCCGGGCAGCGGAAAAGCTGAACGGAGATACGATCTGGCTCGGGTATGTTTCAAGCAATATGCCGTCCCTGGAGGATTTTGCAGCCAGGCTGGAGAAGTATTTCACCGATGAGAAGGTGGATCTTGTCATAACCCATTGGCGCGGCTCCATGCATCCCAGGCATGTCAACACCCACGACGCTGTGGTCACGGCAGTGAAGAGACTTCGGGAGAAAGGGAGCTCCATAAGACTGGTCTACGGCGAAAATTTCGAGGACCTTGTGGGCTTCGTTCCCCAGGCGTATTTCAAGCTGGAACAGCAGGAGGTCGATCTGTGGTATTCAGCCCTCAGCGAGTACTCCGTATTCCAGGGAGAAATCAACGACTTCCCTTACCTTCCATATTATTCGACCATGGGAAAGGTGCGGCAGATCGAATCCAACAGCAGCGGCTACACCGTCGCGTATATGTACGCAAGTTTGATTGAAAATGTTTTGTGGTGAAAGAAATGGATAAGATAAAAATCGATCATCTGAATACGGAAAGGCGTAATCCCAGAACCCTTGACATGGACGCCATGTCGCCCATGGAGCTGATCCATGTCATGAACGAGGAGGATCAAAAGGTCGTCGAAACCGTGAGGGAAGCCCTGCCGCAGATCGGATCGAGCATCCGTCTGGTCATAGAGGCTTTAAGCCGGAATGGCAGGCTCATCTATATGGGCGCCGGAACCAGCGGAAGACTGGGGATCCTGGACGCCGTGGAATGTGCTCCGACCTTTTCAGCCGAAGATCAAGTGATCGGTATCATGGCGGGAGGCGAAAAGGCCTTCGTGAAAGCGGTGGAAGGAGCCGAGGATTCCGAGGAACTGGCGGCGGAAGACCTGGATAAGGTCTATATCGGCGAAAACGACGTCGTTGTCGCGATAGCAGCCTCAGGACGGACCCCCTACGCCATAGGCGCTCTGAAATATGCCAGAATCAAAGGGGCGAAATGCGTAAGCATTTCATGCAATAAGGATGCTGTTCTGTCCGCGTATGCCGACGTCGCCATAGAGGTTGACGCGGGGCCTGAAGTGCTGACCGGTTCGACGAGACTAAAAGCGGGCACCTGCCAGAAAATCATTCTGAACATGATCTCCACCGCCTCCATGGTGGGAATCGGTAAAGTATACGGAAATCTGATGGTCGATATGAAAGCCACCAACGGCAAACTTTTCGAGCGGGCGAAAGGAATCGTGACGGAAAGCACCGGCTGCGATTCCGAAACCGCGGTAAAAATACTGGAGCAGACGGATTACAACAGTAAAACAGCCATCGTAATGATACTCGCCGGGATCACGAAAGAAGAAGCCGAAGCAAGGTTAGAGGAACATCGCGGCTTCGTAAGAGAATGTATCCGGTGATCAAAAAGGAGAAAGGAGGGAGCAAATGGGAAAGACATATGTGAGAGTGGACGACAGATTGATCCACGGACAGACGATCGTGGCTTGGTGTCCGACGCTTTCCATCAAGGAGATCATCGCCATCGACGATGATAGTGCAAAGAATCCAACGCTGAAGTCGATCATGAAAATGGGCGTTCCTTCAACTTATACCACACATATCGTAACCACGGAGGAAGCGAGAGAACTTCTGTCGCAGGAAAGCGGCGTAAACCGTCTTGTCATAGTAAGGCTGCCTGAGAAACTGCCGGAAATCGAGGAAGGCGTCTCGAAGGCGGAATCCGTTACGCTGGGCAACATCGCGAAACGGGAAGATACGGTTCACAAGGTGAGCGGCGCCACCGGCATTTTCTATCTGAGCGACCGTGACGTAGCCATCATGGACAATATAGCGTCCAAGGGTACGGAAGTTTGTTTTCAGCAGCTGCCGAACACATCTAAGACGACCTGGGAAGCATTTAAAAAATCTTTATAAGGGAAAGTAATAAAAGGAGGAAAACATGGAGATTTATCAAATTATTCTGATTGCCCTGTTTGTATACCTGGGCGCCATCGGTTCCGTCGTCGGAAACACAATCGGCTGGTATACGCTGGGAAGACCTCTTGTCGCCGCTCTCGTAGTCGGAGTGATCCTGGGGGACGTCCAGACCGCTATGATCGTCGGTATTCCGCTCCAAATCATGTATATGGGTAACGTTACGCCTGGCGGAGCAGTTGCCTGGGATTTATCTTACGCTACATACATCGGCGTAACGGGAGCAATTGTATTCGGAAACGGCCTTGATACGGCCGGAGTGATCGGTTTGGCAGTCGTGTTTGCCGGAATCGGCGGACTGGTCGGCCAGATAATGTGGAACGTGTCCTATGCGCTGAACCTTCCTTTGAACCGCGTGGCACAAAGATACGCTGCAGAAGGCGCGACAAAGAAAATGTTTATCCCTAACGTGGTACTCGGACAAACGATCGGATTTTTATGCCGGTTCGTACCTGCAATCATTGTTTTAACTTCCATGACCGCAGCCTCCGCACAGGCGGATTTCGCAGCGATCATCCCGGGCTGGGTAACCACTGTTTTGGGCGTTTTCGGCGGCATGATGGCTTCCCTCGGTATGGGAATCATCCTATCGTTCCTGCTTAAGAAAAAGTATCACATCGTAATCTTCCTGGCCGGATTTATCCTTGTAACATACTTTAACCTTACGACCATGGCTGTCGCAATCGTCGCGATCATAACGGCGATCTTGTATTACGTAGCAAACGCAAGCCTGGAATCCAAGAAAGGAGTGGCGTAACAATGGCTAAAAAAATCAGTTTCAAAACACTGAAAAAAGCATGGGTCAATTGGTTCTTCTGGCACGGCTGTTCGCAGCAGGCGGAAAGCATGCTCGGTATGTCCTTCGCCCAGTCTATGGCTCCTGTCATCGATGAATTATATGACACAAAGGAAGAAAAGGCGGAAGCCCTGAAAAGACATTTGACATTATTCAATACGGAGCAGCAGGTCGGTTCCATTTGTAACGGTATCGTCTGCGGTCTGGAAGAAGCCAACTCCAACAAGGAATGTACCCCTGAACTGATCAGCAGCGTCAAGGTCGCCCTCATCGGACCGACCTCAGCAATCGGTGACTCCTTATGGGTCGCAACAATCATTCCGATCCTGTTGACCATCTGTCTGTCCATATCCCAGGCTTCTCCGTCAACATCCTGGCTGGGACCTGTGATCTATATGGTCGTTTACCCAATCGGCACCGCAATCTTAAGCTGGAATCTGTTCAAACTCGGCTACAAGTCCGGACTGGACGGGATGCACACCTTCATGTCCACAGGGAAGCTCGACTCGCTGACCGAGACCATGACTGTTCTGGGCCTGACTGTAGTCGGAGCGCTGACGGCGTCCTTCGTTACCGTTTCCGTACCGTTTAAAATCGTAAGGGACGTATTCGATGCAACAACGGGCGAGGTACTGAAAGATCAGGTGATTTTCGAAGCGGACAAAATGCTGAACGCGATTTTCCCGAAACTGCTTCCATTGCTCCTGACTTTGGGTGTATATTACTTGTATTCAAAGAAAAAGTGGTCCCCTCTCAAGCTGATGGGGCTGATCCTTGTCATCGCAGGTATCTTCACATTCGTCGGATACGCAACAGGTTTCTATGTATAAAAAACCAATAAACTGACAGCTATTAATAAAGCAGAGACCTTAATGCGGGATCGTGTTAAGGTCTCTGTTGAAAAAAACACTGGCCTGATATGGAGGGAACAATGAAAAGAATTATCGTGATCGGACACGGCGGATATGCCGAGGGCATCCGGCAGAACCTGGAAATGATCGCGGGACCGCGCGATAACATGTACTTTCTGGATTTGACGAAGGATATCGACCTGGCCGCGCTGGAGCAAAAAGTCAAAGGTTTGCTGGACAGATTTCCTGAGGACGAAGTATTGTTTGCCTGCGATCTGCTGGGTGCGTCTCCCTTTCAGGTGGCAGCCATGCGGTGTGCGGAGAACCCCGGAAGGTATTTCGCCGTCGCCGGATTGAACACCATGGCGCTTTTGGAGACCAGCATGAATGCGGAAAGTGAAATGACCATCGAAGAGCTTGCAGATTTTGCCGTTGAAACGACAAAAGCGGCAGTAGCCAGATTTCCGGAGAAAGAAAATGGAATATAAAGGAATTATCGGTTCCGGCGGAATCGTGATCGGCAAGGCGCTGATCTATAAAAAAGAAGAAATGACCATCGAACGCGGCGCCATCGGAGAAGACGCTTTAAAAGCGGAACTGGAAAAGGTGGACGAAGCTCTGCGGACGTCGGGGGATCAGATCCGAGGGATCCTGAAAAAAGCTTCGCAAGAATTCGGAGCGGACGAAGCTTCCATTTTCAGCGCCCATCTGATGATCCTGGAGGATCCGGAGCTGATTGGCGGAATCAAGGCAAAGATCGCAGACGATATGATCTCTGCCCCGTATGCCGCCAGCCAGGTGATCGACAGCTATGTTGAGATCTTTTCCTCAATGGAGGACGAATATCTCCGAGAACGCGCCGCCGACGTCAGGGACGTAGGAAACCGGCTGATCCGAAATCTGCTGGGAATCAAGGACCGGGATATCGGAAGACTGGATGAGGACGTGATCATAGCGGCCCACGATCTTACGCCTTCCGATACGGCTCTCATGGATAAAAAGCATGTGAAGGGCTTTATGACAAACATCGGGGGAAGGACTTCCCATACCGCCATCATGGCCAGAAGTCTCGAGATCCCTGCGATTTTAGGACTGCATGACATCACGGAAAAGGTCCGTGATGGAGAAACCGTCATCATCGACGCAATGGCCGGCAAGGTGATCGTATCGCCGGAGGTCGCAGTACTTGAACAATATCGAAAGAAAATCGATCAATATGATCATTACAAAAATGAATTGAAATCAATCGCAAAGCTGCCATCTGTAACACTCGACGGCCGTCATATCGAAATCGCGGCAAACATCGGAGGACCGTCGGAGGTGGATTCCGTTCTGGAATACGGAGGCGACGGCGTTGGATTATATAGAACCGAGTTCCTGTATATGGATCGGGACAGCGTACCCAGTGAAGAGGAACAGTACGAAGCCTATCGGACCGTCGCAGAAAAACTGGGCGGAAAGCCTGTGATCATCAGGACCCTTGATATCGGCGGTGATAAAAAACTGCCCTATCTGCCGCTGCAGGATGAAATGAATCCGTTCCTCGGCTTCCGGGCCATAAGGCTGTGCTTTGAAATGCGCGATCTGTTCAGGACTCAGCTCAGGGCCATCCTGAGAGCAAGCGCCGGAAATAATATTCTTATAATGTATCCGATGATCTCCGGCGTGGAAGAAGTGATCCAGGCCAACGGGATCCTGGAGGAGGCGAAAAACGAACTGAGGGCTTCCGGGACTCCCTTTGACGAAAACATCAAGCGCGGAGTCATGATCGAGATCCCATCCGCCGCGTTAACGGCGGACCTGATCGTCAGTGAGGTCGATTTCTTCAGCATCGGAACCAACGATCTCTGTCAGTATACGCTGGCGGTAGACCGGATGAATGAAAAGGTGAGCTATCTCTATCAGCCGTTCCATCCTGGCGTACTGAGGCTGATCAAAAATGTCATCGACGTATCCCACAAGGCCGGGAAATTCACCGGAATGTGCGGCGAGATGGCCGGAGAACCCGGCGCGGCGCTGCTGCTTGCAGGGTTGGGTATCGATGAGCTGAGCATGAGCGCGTCTTCCATGCTTTTAGTAAAAAAGATCATCAGGGGAGTTGCTCAAAAAGACGCAGAGAGAATTGCCGACCATGTCATGACCCTTGGGTCCGCGGAAGAAATTCGGGCTTATTGCGAAGGGGCATTGAAAGAATTGAAATTAATACAGGAGGACTGACATGTATTCAGAAACAATTGTTGTTGAAAATAAAACAGGACTGCACGCGCGACCCGCGGCTGCCTTTGTGCAGGCCGCGATGAAATTCAAATCCAATATTACAATTGAGAAGGACTCAAAGCAGGCCAACGCCAAGTCCATGCTTTCGCTGCTTTCTATCGGAGCGTCCATGGGCAGTACGGTGAAGATCACGGCGGAGGGCGAAGACGAAAATGCGGCCGTAAAAGCCTTGACTGATCTGATTCGCTCGAAATTCGGAGAGGAATAGCTGCGAACATGGCATTCCGAAAGGATATAAACATTTACCGCATTCTATGGTAAAATACATTCAAGTAGGTATGTTAATATGTTAGGAGTAGATACATGGAACATAAAGTTGCAAAATATATGCAGATCAAAGAGGATATCATCGGCGACATCAAATCGGGGACGCTTCAGCCGGGCGACAAGGTGGACAGCGAGTCCGCCCTGAAAAAGAAATATGGCGTATCGACCATTACCGTCCGAAAGGCCTTCAACGACCTGATCAACGAGGGGTATCTCATCGGTGTGCAGGGCGTCGGCACCTTTGTGACCAAAAAACAGATGATCCGCGGACTTACCTCGATCAGCTTCAGCGACGAACTGCTGCAGCAGGGATATCAGATCGACATGCTGGTAGATAAAATCGAGGAAGTATATAATCCGACCATCGCCGACATTCTGGAAATCCCTCACGAGCAGTCGATGATCTGCGTCAGGAGAGTCCGGCTTGCAAACAATGAACCCATCGCGCACCAGAGCTCTTTCGTTGACAGCCGTCTGCTGAGTATGGAGCAGGCAAAGCGGATATATGAAAACGCGTCCTTCTATAAGACACTTCGGGAATCCAAGATCTTTCCGGTCTGGGCAAACGAGAATTATTCCGTGAAGCAGGTCAACGACAGCAGGATCGCGCAGCTCATGAATATAAAGAAGAATGCCGACGCCTTTTTTGTAAAGAGAATCGCTTTCGACGAAATGGACAAAGCCATCGAATACGCCGAGACCTATTTCAACAAGGATTGGTATTCGGTAACTATTAATATTAAAATTTAAAAATAGAGATTTTAATAATTCACATGAGAAACTAAAACGTAATAGCGCCGCGCCGTGGGTATTGAATTTGGCGACTGCCGGGTATATTTTCTCGAAAATCCGCTCACCTTCCAGCTAACAATGGATCAACGCTCCTGCGGAGCTCCTCCGCAAGCAAAGCTTGCTACGCTGTCCGTTTTGCCAACCAAGCAAGCTTGGGGCAAAAAGGCGTCCGGTTTTCTATGAAAATATACCGTCGCGTCGCCGGGCGCGTTTATATTTGACCAATGATATGTATAATAATGGATTATGAGGTTTAAAATGGATATTTTGGTTTGCATCAAACAGGTTCCGGGGACCACAAAAGTGGAAGTCGATCCTGTTACCGGCGTATTGAAAAGAGACGGTGTGGATTCGAAGATGAATCCATATGATTTGTACGCATTGGAGACGGCTTTCCGGCTAAAGGAACAGCACGGAGGAACGGTCAGAGTGGTGAGCATGGGTCCGCCGCAGGCCGAAGAGACGATTCGGGAAGCCTACATGATGGGCGCCGATGGAGGAGCCTTGGTCACGGACAGACGATTTGCCGGCTCCGACGTGCTCGCGACCTCTTACAGTATTTCGCAGGGTATCGGTCAGCTCGGCAGATTTGACCTGATCCTTTGCGGCAAGCAGACCACCGACGGCGATACCGCGCAGGTGGGATCCGAGGCGGCCGAGTATCTGGGAATTCCTCACATCGCCAACGTATTGCACATCGGAGAAGTCGGAGAAAAAGCTCTCGTTGTGGAAATGGATATGGGCAGCAGCATCCAGACTGCCGAAATCAAGTTTCCGTGCCTGCTGACGGTTGAAAAGGGGATATTCCAGCCCCGGCTTCCTTCTTATCGGAGAAAGTTGGACACAACGGCATGGGAGATCACGAAAATCACTCTGGACGACTTTGAAGATAAAGATGAAAACCACTACGGGCTCAGCGGATCGCCGACCCAGGTGGAAAAGATATTTCCACCGGAAATAAATAATAGCAAAGAATTATGGACCGGAACGGGAGCGGAACTCAGCGCCAGGATGGCTGCGAAGCTGAAGCAGCTGAAATTTATTTAGGAAAGGCTGGTTTTCCGATGAAAAGGCTGATTTGCCACCAGGAAAAAGTGAACGATTCAAACAGGGACCTGCTGATCAAGGTTTGTCCCTTTCAGGCGATAGAAGAAAAGAATGGAATCATTGAAATCAATTCAGGCTGCAGGATGTGTATGCTTTGTGTCAAGAACGGTCCTACCGGGGTCATGGAGCTGTCGGAGGAAGAGACCGGCGCGATCGATAAGAACATGTGGCGGGGTATTGCCGTCTATGTTGACCATACCGAAGGGGAGATCCATCCGGTGACCACGGAGCTGATAGGAAAAGCAAAGGAACTTGCCGCTGCGGTGAATTTTCCCGTTTATTGCGTATTCGCGGGACATAAAATCATGAAAAAAGCAGAAGAACTGCTGCATTACGGCGCCGATGAGGTCTTCGTCTATGATGAGGCGGAGTTGGAAGAGTTCCGTATCGAGCCGTATACTGCGGTTTTTGAGGATTTTATCACCAGGGTGAAGCCGTCTGCGATCCTGATCGGCGCGACCACCGTGGGAAGATCTCTTGCACCGAGAGTTGCGGCAAGGTTCCGAACCGGTCTGACCGCGGACTGCACAAAGCTTGAAATGAAGGAGAATACGGATCTTGTTCAGATCCGACCGGCCTTCGGCGGAAATATCATGGCCAGGATCCTTTGTACAAAGACGAGGCCGCAGATGGCGACGGTCCGGTATAAGGTCATGAACGCACCCGAGCGTAACCCGGAACCGTGCGGCAGGATAACACGCTGCAATATAGACAATGATAAGCTGGTTTCCGGTATCCGCGTCCTAAAGGTTATGAAAAAAGCCGCTGAAGTGGATCTGTCCGATGCCGACGTCATCGTTGCGGTGGGAAGAGCACTAAAATCGGAGAAGGATATGTCCATGGTACGGGAACTGGCGGAGCTACTGGGGGCGCAGATCGCAGGCACAAGGCCAATGATCGAAGCAGGCGTCATCAACGCAAAACATCAGATCGGTCTGTCCGGCAGGACCGTGAAGCCGAAGCTCATCATCACGCTGGGTATTTCGGGCTCCGTCCAGTTTGCTGCCGGAATGAACGGAGCGGAGCAGATCTTCGCCGTCAATACGGATCCCAATGCTTCCATCTTCAACATAGCGCACTATGGGATCGTGGGAGATATCTATGAGATCGTGCCGCAGCTGATTTCCTGTATTAAGGGTCACAGTGTTTTGGCCTAGAGCCCGGAGGAATGGAAATGGAATATAAAAAGCTTGATGCTTCCGATATCGAATACCTGATATCTCTGCTGGGCAGGGAGAAAGTGCTGGTTGGTGACGAAATCAGCGAGGACTTCAGCCATGACGAGTTGGGTGGGATCAGCCGCAGGCCTGATGTACTGGCTGAGGTTTCATCCACCGCTGAGGTATCCGAAATCATGAAATATGCATATGAAAAAACGATTCCCGTTGTTGCCAGGGGTTCCGGCACCGGCCTGGTGGGCGGGTCTGTTCCCGTCTTCGGCGGAATCATGATCAATTTATCCAAAATGGACCGGATCCTGGAGCTGGATGAAGAAAATATGACTTTGACGCTGGAACCGGGCGTGATGCTGATGGAAATCAGCAAATTTGTTGAAGAGCACGAATTATTCTATCCGCCGGATCCGGGAGAGAAATCCGCGACCATCGGCGGCAATATCAGTACAAATGCGGGGGGGATGAGAGCTGTAAAGTACGGAGTGACGCGGGATTATATCCGCGGTCTGGAGATCGTCCTGCCCAACGGAACGATTCTCGAGGCGGGCGGCAAGGTCGTCAAGAATTCCTCCGGTTACAGCATCAAGGATCTGATATGCGGTTCGGAAGGCACTCTTGGAATTGTTACAAAGGCGATTCTGAAGCTCATACCGCTTCCCCAGAAATCGGTATCGCTGCTGGTCCCGTTTCCGAACCTGGCAGCCGCCGTCGGAACCGTTCCCAAAATCATAAAATCAAAAGCGGCTCCGACAGCCATCGAATTTATGCAGCGGGAGGTCATACTGGCCGCCGAGGAGTTCCTTGGAAAGAAATTTCCCGCCAATTCATCCGACGCCTATCTGCTGCTGACCTTTGACGGCAGCGGGATACAGGAAATAGAAAAGGCTTACGAAGCGGTGGCGGATATCTGCCTTGCAGAGGGAGCTATTGATGTGTTCATCGTTGACACAGAGGAAAGAAAAGAAGCGGTCTGGTCCGCCAGAGGCGCATTTCTGGAGGCAGTAAAAGCGACGACGACGGAAATGGACGAGTGCGACGTTGTGGTTCCGAGAAACAAAGTCGCGGAGTTCATCGAATTTACAGATGCCCTTCAGCAGGAGTTCGACGTCAGGATCCGAAGCTTCGGCCACGCCGGAGACGGAAATCTTCATGTTTATGTGCTGAGGGACGAACTCCCCGATTCGGAATGGAAGAAAAAGCTCGATATGGTTTTCGAGGCGATGTACAAAAAGTCGGTGGAACTGAAGGGCCTGGTTTCTGGAGAGCACGGAATAGGCTTCGCGAAGAAAAGCTATCTTCGGGAGCAGTACGGGCCGGAGTACATGGAACTGCTTAAGAACATCAAACTTGCCTTTGATCCAAAAAACATCCTTAATCCCGGAAAAATCTTTTGACCGTTTCAGGCTGAGCAGACTTGTCAGGGACTTGCTTGGAGTGTATAATGTGCATAGTTATTCATTATATTTCATCTGAGCAAAGAAGGTGTTTTTTATTCAGCTTGTCGCCTATATTGAAATCAATTGTATCGCGTTGGTGATTCTGCTGTTGATCTTTTTGAATTTGCGTCACCGCACGGCGCAATTCATGCCTGATCAGAGGATATTCATGGCGCTGCTGGCTTCCAATGCGCTGATTCTTGTTCTGGATATGCTCATGTGGATCCTGGACGGAAAACACGGCGAATTAATCAGGGAAATATATTATTATGTGACCGCATGCTATTATGCCTTAAATCCCCTGATCTGCATGTTATGGTGTTTTTATGCGGATTATCATATCTACAAAAGTGAAAAACACTTAAAGAACATGATGATACCGATGATCGTTCCGGTCTTTGTAAATTTTGTCTTGTCGTTCCTCAGCATTACAAATCATAATCTGCTGTTTTACCTCGACGATAATAATATTTATCATCGTGGCAATCTTTTTTATGCCATGGCTGCACTGAGCTTTTTTTATTTGTTCTATCCGATGGTGTTCATTATATTGAATCAAAAATCCATACAAAAACGTGAATTCCTTCCGTTGCTGGTTTTCATCATACCCCCTGTCGCCGGCGGCATCTTCCAGACGCTGTATTTTGGAATTTCACTGATCTGGATCTGCGTGACGCTTTCCATTTTGATCATATTCATCAATATACAGAACAGCCAGCTCTATACGGATTTTCTGACCGGCCTCTACAACAGGAGATCACTGGATAGTTACCTGCAGCAGAGAGTACAGAATATGGGAAACAGGCCGCTGGCAGGAATCATGATCGATCTGAACTCCTTTAAAGCAATCAATGACGAATACGGCCATCACATCGGAGACCAGGCGCTGCAGCAAACGGCCGAGATCCTCGAAAAAACATTTCGAAAAGGCGATGATTTTATCGCGAGATACGGAGGCGATGAGTTTGTCGTTCTGCTGTCTGCGATTGACGGATGCCATCTTGACCACGATATCGAAAGGCTGAAGGAAAAAGTGGAACAGTTCAATGCACAGAACCTATTCCCTTTTTCGATCAGCCTTAGTATCGGTTATGATTATTATTCCTCGGATCCTGAGGCGACCGTCTCTGATTTTCTAAAGCACATCGATCGCCTGATGTATCAGGACAAGCAGAAATATATGAGCGCACTTTGAGGAGCAGAAATCATGCATGATTCCTGTTCCTTGTTTCGTTGAGATAGAAAAACAAAGCGCCGCAGCCATAGCAGAAATCCCTGTCTGTTCGCTGATCTGTCCAGCAATGCGGACAGGTGATAAATTTCTGCTCCCGGGACTCGACCATAACGTAATTATTGTAAGCCGTTCTCTTTTTTTCTTTTTCCATGACTATCTCCCCCTCTGTAACATCATCATAAAGAATTTCCTTGATACCGTGTTATGACATATGTCATACTCAAATTGAAAAAATTAAGTCATAATAAAATCAGCGAAAAGGCTAAAAGAAATCGGGTGCTGAAAAATGACAAACGTCAAACTTACACAATTACATAAGAAATATCTTTCAGAATACGGTCTGGAGAATATCGATCCGGACGGACTTGTGATGCGGAGTTATGCCAAGGGTGAGTTTCTGTGCGAGCAGGGAGCCCCGCTGGAGCATTTGCTCATCGTTACCGCCGGAAGGGTAAAGGTATGTTCCATGGCCGCCAACGGCAAAACTCTTTTATTCTGCTTCCATGATCCGGGAAAGATCCTGGGCGAAGTCGAGTTTATGACCAATGCCTTTGCCTCATCGAGCGTCTGCGCGGTAACCGACGCCCAATGTATCCTCGTTCCCCATGAGATATATCGGGATTACCTTCTGTCCAACGTAGCATTCCTGAAGAAGATCAGCCTTACGATGGCGGAAATCATCATGGAAACATCAACCAACGGCGCTTCCAATATCCTTTACCCCTTTGAAACCCGGCTGTGCGCCTATATTTCAACAAATTCTGAAAACGGGATTTTCAGTCAGAAGCTCACCGAGCTGGCTGAATACCTGGGAACAAGCTACCGCCATCTCTTACGGACCCTTGACAGTCTGTGCGTCAGAAGCATCCTCGAAAAGACCGCCCAGGGTTATGTCATAAAAGATGAATCAAAGCTGCGGGGTATTGGCAATAACTTCTTTTTGAGGTAAGGAAGTCCTGCCTGGATGCAAATTAACCACTGAGAATACAATAGTTTTGGCATTTCAATACAAAAACTATTGTATTTTGATTAGTTTTTGTATATAGTGGTTAATATAGAGCTGAGGTGATTAGAATGATTGAAAGAAGACAGTATTTGAATAAATTAATCGGGTTTAAAGATAAGCATGTAATAAAAGTGATTACCGGTATTCGGAGATGCGGAAAGTCTACTTTGCTTGAGTTATTTAAAGAATATCTGTTAAAAAGCGGAGTGCCGGAAGGCAGAATTATTTCGATCAATCTTGAAAACTTGGATTTTGATGAACTAAAGGATGCCAAAAAACTTCATCAATATATTACAGACAGATTGGTTGATAATGAGATAAATTATATTTTCCTGGATGAAATTCAAAATGTTAAGGAATTTCAACTAGCTGTCAACAGCCTTTTTCAAAAGAAAAACGTTGACTTATATATAACCGGATCCAATGCATATATGTTATCCGGTGAAATTGCAACGCATCTTTCGGGCCGTTATGTACAGATCAGCATGATGCCGCTTTCATTCGGGGAGTATGTCAGCACTTTTGAAAACAACGAGGATCTGGAAGGAAAGTATGTGAAATACCTGCAGGAGAGTTCTTTTCCCGGGGCTTTGGAATTCAACGGCGACAGAGAGCAGATCAAGGAATACCTTTCGGGGATCATCAGCACGGTCATTCTAAAGGATATTACGGCGAGGAAAAAAATCTCGGATTCAATGATGCTGGAGCACGTATTGCGATTTGTGTTTGACAATATCGGCAACCAGCTGTCTGTTAAAAAAATCAGTGATACCATGAAAACGGACGGACGAAGCATAAACGTGAAGACCGTGGAGTCATATATTTCCGCTTTTATGGACAGCTATATCGTCTACGAAGCAAAACGTTATGACATAAAAGGGAGACAGCATCTGAAGACACTTGAAAAATATTATGTTGTTGATATAGGATTACGGTACGCATTATTGGGAAGCCGTAACACCGATGTGGGTCATATCTTGGAAAATGTTGTTTATCTCGAGTTGGTTCGCAGGGGTTACGAAGTTTACATTGGGAAAATTGATGCTGTAGAGGTTGACTTTGTAGTGATGAAGCAAGACGAAAAAAAGTATTTTCAGGTAGCCGCAACGGTTCGCGATCCGGATGTTCTGAAGCGGGAACTCAAACCTCTGCAAAAAATTTCAGATCATTATCCGAAGTATGTTTTAACGCTGGACCGGGATCCGATCGCGGATTATGATGGAATAACCGTGATGAACGCGCTGGAATTCCTGGCAGCCGGCGATGCGATCGACACAGCCTTTAACAGGGGAATTGTGACAGGAAACGCGGATGGAAGCTTCCATCCAGAGAGATTAATGACCAGAGCTGAATTTGCGGCGATGCTCACAAGGGCTTTGGGAATCCCTGGAAGTGCGTTAGCTGGATATAACGAAACCAGCTTCAAAGATATCAAAGGTTATGGATGGGCGATCCCATACCTTGCATTTCTTGGATCCCAGGGAATCCTCCTTGGCGATGGTGAAGGGAATGTCATGCCAGGTAATATAATTACGACAAAAGAGGCAATCACAATGACATTAAGAGCGGCAGGAATAGAACTGTCGGAAGGGGCATGGCCGTCCAACATTCTGGAAAAAGCCATAGATTTAAAGCTCTATGTTGATTTTGTCAATAATTTGCCTGTTACTAAAGACAAAGCGGCACAGATCATATGCGATATCATTCCATACACTTCACAATAAACAAAATATCCATCTTACAATCTTGAATTAGTATTAAGGTAGGCTGACTTATGCTTGTACTTTTTATTTCCGCTTTTGTGGTAGGCTTGTCGGGAGCCATGATGCCCGGCTCACTCCTTACTTATACGATCCGGAAGGCGCTTTCTGAAGGCCCGCGCGCAGGCTTCATCATCGTCGCTGGACATGCATTGTTGGAGCTGGCTCTCGTGATCGTCATCTTTCTTGGATTTGATATGGTGCTTCAATCCAAAGAGGCACAGGTGGGGATCGGGCTTGTGGGAGGCGCCCTGCTGGCTTACATGGGCTTTGATATGATCCGCAGTTCTGCAAAAAACAGACTTGCGGTACAGATGGATTCTGACAGGACAGGCTCTGGGAGTATGATCGTTTACGGGGTCGTTTTATCAGCGACCAACCCATATTTTCTTTTGTGGTGGGCCATCGTGGGACTGGGATTCATCATGCAGTCTTATCAATCGCTGGGTTACATGGGCGCCGGGATCTACTATCTGGGCCATATCGCCGCGGATTTCGGCTGGTATGGATTGATTTCCATCGTTGTTGGAAAGACGAGAAAGTTTATTAAGGAGAAACCTTACCGCGTAATTATCATTGTTTTGGGCGCAATGCTTATTTTCTTCGGGATCAAATTTATATTCGGCGCGGTCAAATTGATGGGCTGATATTCATCAGTCTCCCGAAAACATCAGGATCACGACTCCGTATATCATAACCTTCAGCGCATCGTCGAACACTTCTTCGCCGATCTCGTGCTTATGAAGCATCGATAGGAACACACCTTTCAAGGCAGCGCCGGACACCCTCGAATAATATGGGTTTAAGCCGGGAACCGACGAAATCATAAGTTCAATGCCGAGATAATCCTTGTCTGAATATTTCTCCGCAGTTTCGGGAGGGAGCTTCCGAAGCATCATTTCAAGATCTCCTTCGATCAGGAATCTCAGCATAAAGGATTCCTCGATCTCCTTGAACAAATTAAAAATCAATTCGGTCATTCCGAGAGGATTGATATTCTCTTTCATTCCGGCAATCTCAGATTGCATTTTTTTTCGGATCTCATCGTGAAATCTGCGGAAGATATCAAAGAAAAGAAGTTCCTTGGATTCATACAAAAGATAAAAAGTACCCTTTGGAATATTTACTCTTTTAACAAGTTCATCCACGGTGGTTTTACGTGCGCCGAACTGGGCGAGACATTCTCCGGCCGCATCCATGAGACGCTGCCTGATGATTATACGTTCACTTTCTGAAAAGGGCTTAGGCATATGATCTCCCCTGCTAAACATTTGACTGTAAAAACAATTATAGTCAAATAATAAACAATATTATGGAAAAAGTCAACGAATACACAGAATTAAACGGTATATGCAATTGAAAATCGATTGAAATCTGCGAACTGGACAGAAGTCGCCATTAAGTGGTAGAATATTCAAAACAGAACTTCGTAGTTATATTAATTGATCTATTTCGTAAGGACGCTGGGAGGCTGTGGATATGAAATTCAAATTACCAGTAATCGTAGTAAAGGACATGGAACGATCGAGAAAATTCTATGAGGAGTTGCTGGATCTCAAGGTGGTTCTTGACTTCGGTGCAAATATCACCTTTGACGGCGGCCTGAGCCTGCAGACCAGAGACGTCTGGAGGGGCTTCATCGGTTCGGAAGATACGATCATATGCCGCCCCAACAATTTTGAATTGTATTTTGAAGAAAAACACTTCGATCAATTTGTACGGAAGCTCAAAGACTACAAAAGTTTTGGCATCGAACTGGTACACGATGTAAAGGAATATCCATGGGGCCAGCGTGTGATCCGTTTTTACGATCCGGACAAACATATCATCGAAGTCGGCGAAAGTATGGCAATCGTGATAAGGCGTTTTCATGCTCAGGGCATGTCCGTTGAAGAAATCGTGGAGCGGTCACAGCATCCGGCGGAATTTGTAAAAGCAGCGCTGAATGAAAAGGTTCAGAAGCGGCTGGTGGGCGTGAAGTGCCGTGATTGAGCAATGCAAGTCAAGAAATAATTTCTTTTTTCCGTTATTCTGATATCAGAAGATAAGTGTTGAACCGTGCTGGAGAGCCGGACAGAATGTCAGTGTCTCTTAATAGCCGGACAGAATGTAAGGAGGAAGGAAAATGAGCGAAAACAATAACGCCGCGAAAGCAATATTTGTCCAGGTCGTGGAACGGCCGGCCAGAAAAGTGCTGCTGAAACGCGGAGTGAGGGCGAAGGATTATTTTCAGTATTGCGAAGAAGTCGGCTGCGACATATGGCCGACGTTGACCAGCGTGAAGGAGGCACTGTACGAGCCGATCGGGATGTGGCTGCCGGAGCATCTGATCAAGGAGGGCACTTCCCGGTATGTGCAGGGCGTCGAACTGCCACTCGATTATGGCAATAAAATACCGGAGGGATATGAACTGATCGAATTGCCGCCATGCCAAATGATGATCTTTCAGGGCGAACCCTATGAGGATGTGGATTTCATGGACGCAATCGACGAGATCTGGAAGCATATTGAGAAATTCGACCCAACTATTTACGGATACAAATGGGACCCGGAGGCCGCGCCGAGGTTTCAACTGGCGCCGATGGGGTATAGAGGATATATCGAAGCGTTGCCTGTCGCCCCGGTCAAATAACGGAAAAAATACGAGCATAACCGGACAGGTTATGCTCAATTTTTCTATAATAAGGAGGGAATGGTCATGAGATTATTACCGGTTTCGGGAATGGGCAAGTGGTCGGTGGGATTGAGTGCCGGATTCCTCATTCATACGGGAATGAGACTGAGCGGCCTGTTCGTTCCGGTGCCGAGTATGATCCTTGCGGCAGCGGGACTGGTTGGATTTTTCCTTGGGCTTTATGCAATGATAAAAAAGAAAGACAGGTCGATGCTGGTGGCATTGCCTGTCCTGACGGGATTACTGATTTTCTTTATGATCACTGCAGAGCTCATCTATCCGCATTGATTCCAGCTGCCGCTCGTTTTTATACTTCTTCATTTTTTCCATTCCCCACTCATTGATGATCTCCAGTGCGGGCAGAAGCTCCCTGCAGCTCTCCGTCAGAGAATATTCCACATGGGGTGGAATCTGGCTGTATTCCGTCCGCTCTACCAGCTTATGTTTTTCAAGATCCTGCAGAGCCCTTGTCAGCATGATGTTTGTGATCCCTTCCAGGTGGCGTTTCAGCTCGTTGTAACGCATGCTTTCCTGGGCGGAAAGCTGCCAGATGATCGGCAGACGCCATTTGCCGCCGATGATGTTGAGCGCGTAAGTAACGGCGCATTTTTGGCACTGTACGGGTCTCTCATTCATCTCTTCCATCATTATCCCCTCATTTTAACATTCTGTCCGGCGCTTCAGAACAGCTTCACCGATCGGAAGCGGCTTTGTTTTAAGGCACATTTTTGTGCGTACTTGCATTAATGTTTCCTGCATATATAATCTAATATAACAGTCTGTGCAGCGCTTGTAAAGGGAAGATTTCTGCATGATTCCAGCCGGAAATGCAAAGACTGTGATTATATAAAAAAGGAGATTAGGGAATGAACGATGTATTGAAAACCATTAAAAACAGAAGAAGTGTAAGAAAATATAAACCGGAGCAGATCAGCCGGGAAGAACTGGATATGATCATTGAAGCGGGGATATACGCCCCGACTGCGGGCAACCAGCAGCCTTGGCATTTTACTGTGATCCAGGATCAGGGATTCTTGCGTCAGATGAGTGACGCAATAAAAGAAAAAATGGCGCAGTCCGGCAATGATTGGATGAAAAAAACCGCGGAGAATCCGGATTTCATGGTGACTTACAATGCGCCGACGGTGATTCTTGTATCCGGCAGGGAAGACGGAATGGCCTGGCAGGTCGATTGCTCCATGGCAATGGAGAATATTATGCTGGCGGCCGAAAGTTTGGGAATCGGGTCGGTATGCTTGGGGATGGTGCATTTTCTGCTGGAGCAAGATAAGAATTTTGAAATACCGGGTATCCCCCAGGGGTATAAACCGTTTTACGCTGTGGCCCTGGGGCACAAGGCGGGCGATGATCCGGCTCCGGCGCCGAAAAGAAATATGGACGTCGTGAATTATATCGGCTAGGTGAGAATTTATCCTGGAAGCGGGTAACAATATGTAGAAGAAATAAATTTTATTGATAACGGGAGGAATATCATGCTGAATATCGGCTGCCACCTGTCCGCTTCCAAAGGTTTTACCCATATGGGGAAAGAAGCTTTGAGCATCGACGCAAATACGTTTCAATTTTTCACAAGGAATCCCCGGGGAAGCAAGGCGAAAGCCATCGACGAGAACGACGTGAAGGGACTGCTGAAAATCGCGGAAGACAACGGGTTCGCACCCATGCTTGGACATGCGCCCTACACGCTGAACGCTTGCTCCGCCGAGGCCAGAACGAAGGAATTCGCGATGGAGACTTTAATGGACGATCTGGTGAGGATGGAGCACCTCCCCAATAATCTGTACAATTTCCATCCGGGCAGCCATGTGGGCCAAGGCACGGATAAGGGAATCGAGCTGATTGCGGAGGCGCTCAATTTCATTCTGACTCCGAAGCAAACCACGCTCGTATTGCTGGAGACAATGTCGGGAAAGGGGAGCGAGGTAGGCGGGACTTTTCAGGAGATCCGGGTGATTATAGAAAAAGTAAAGTATGACGATAAAGTAGGCGTATGCCTTGACACCTGCCACGTTTACGACGCGGGATACGATATTGTAAATAATTTGGACGGAGTGCTGGACGAGTTTGACCGGATCGTAGGTTTGAACTACCTGAAAGCTATCCATTTGAACGATAGCAAGAACCCCTTCTCCAGCCATAAGGATCGTCATGAGAAGATTGGTGCGGGCGCCATCGGTCTGAAAGCCGTTACGGAGATCATCAATCATCCGAAGCTCCGCGGCCTGCCGTTTTTTCTCGAGACGCCCAACGAGCTGCCGGGCTACGCCCAGGAGATCAAGCTCCTCCGAGGTTTGTACGAAGAATAAAAGATAGCGCCTGCCAAGAGAATACCCTTGGCGGGCGCCTTATTTTTTATTTTCGTTTCATGCTGCGGATGACCGCCTTTGATTCCTGATCCACACGGTAGGATTCCAGGATCTTCTGGAGGGATTTGTTGTATGTGAAATCATCCAATTTACTGCTTTTCAGATAGGCCATGGTTTTCTCCGGATACTTTACATAGCAGACGGATACGGCCCAGGCAACGCCCATCTTTACATAATAGCCTTCGTGGCGGATCTGGTCGAGGCTTTCGATCACCCGGCCGATGTAACCGTCGTTGATAAAGTGGGCCAGCATCATGATAACCGAAAAACGGATCTCAAACTCCTTGTCGGATTTCAGGTAGGGCTGGATAAAATCCCAGACTATTTCCGGATGCTTCTTCGCCAGCTTCAGACCGGTGCAGAAGCTGTCGCACACGCCCCAATTTCTGATTTTAGGAACAAAAAGTGCTGTATATTTCAGGATCTCCTCCGGGGAGGCCTTCGCGTATCCGATCACCAGCCCATGAAGCATGACTTCCTCGTAATACTCGTCCTGCGCATTGTTTAAATATTCCCGCCAGTCTCCTCTGGCGATTTCCTTTGCCAGCTCTCTCAGATGGGGGAGGCGTACTCCCAGCAGCTTGTCCTCTCCCGGAATCAGGCTGCTCGAAAATTTTTTGTAATCCTCTTCGGCCAGATCGACCAGCCGTTGTCGTATCGCTTGATTCATCCTGTTCTCCGTTCCGCCCTTTAGCCTTTATTTTTCTCTGCCATCTTGGAATACTTCTTCAGGTATACCCGGCGCATCAAAACACATTCCAAGGGCTTGATGCACCTTGGACGGCCGAAAGCTAATGAGGCAAAATACGCCTTGCAGTTCTTTCTAAGGATCATGCTCACCGCTTCGGCGTCAGCTTCATTCGCTCCCCAGCATACTGCGCCGATGTCTTTTACCATCACCGCAGATACAGACTCAAGCTCCTTAAAGATCAAAGCGGGCTTATTCTTGACCGTTTTTATTTTCGTTCCGACGATCTGGGCAAAATCGTCGAGCAGCGGCTTCATATTCGAACCGAGTCTCGAATACCGCACAACGTCGAAATCGGTGTTGACCAGGATGTGTCCACTCCGGTTTACAGCTTTCCAGGCTGCCAGCAGGGTTTTAGCCTCTTCCGGGACCGGCTGGATCTCTTCGGGCTGCTCCGTCTGGATCTGCCCGCCGTTTTCGTTGATAAAGGCACCGCTGGCGATCTCAAGCTGGTGAGCCGCTTTGAATGCATCCTCATAACTCTTTCCAAAGCAGAGCGTACCGTGATGCTTCAGAATCACGGCATGTCCTGTCGAGATCTTCAGCGCCTCTGTTACGTTCCGAATCAGGGATTTTGTCCCAGGAAGCGCGTATTTGGCACAGACGACTGTCTTGTCCAGCTCGGAAAACTCGGCCGTAGGCCTGAAGTAATCCAAACCGGTTGCCGACACGGCAGAGGCGTTTTCCTGATGGGTATGGATCACAAAGTTCATATCCGGATAAAGCTGATAGACTGCCGCGTGGATTCCTTTTTCCGAGGAGGGCTTTATGCTCCCCTTATAACTCAGATCCTTTATTTTTACTTCGACAATATCCTCTGCCGTCAGCGATTGGTATTCCCTGCCGCTGGGCGTGATCGCGAAGGTCTCCCCATCGATCCGGCAGCTTACGTTGCCCCAGGTGCGGGCGATCAGACCCGCCCGGACAAGTTCAAGACCTGCTTTTACTACCAAATTTTTTGCTTCGCTTTGTTCCATATTATCTCTCCAATCATTGAATCATGTTTACAGAGCCATACTGCATGTTATAATGATTCCACCATTTAATTCGGCTAATTCGGCTAATTCGGCGTTGCCGTAAGGTAGGAATCATTGAATCATGTTTACAGAGCCATACTGCATGTTAAAATGATTCCACCATTTAATTCGTCTAATTCGGCGTTGCCGTAAGGTAGGAATCATTGAATCATGTTTACAGAGCCATACTACATGTTATAATGATTCCACCATTTAATTCGTCTAATTCGGCGTTGCCGCAAGGTAGGAATCATTGAATCATGTTTACAGAGCCATACTACATGATATAATGGACGTAAATATTGAAATGCAGCGTTGCTGCAAGGAAACGTCCAATATATCATGCTGCGACGTAGCTTGCATGATATAATCATAATAACAAATACATAATAACAAATCGAAACGAAAAAAACAACGGAGGACAGAATGAGGAAGAAGGTTTGCCTGATCCATACCGGCGGCACCATCGGTATGGCACGTACGGAACATGGTTATGCGCCGAAAAAGGGATTTATACGATCCATTCTTTCCGGGATCAATGAATTGAATTCGGAGGAGATCCCCGCATTTGATCTTGTCGAGTACGATCCGCTGCTCGACTCCTCAAACATATCTGTCAAGGAATGGGTCAAAATCGCGCAGGACATCAAGGACAAATATGATGACTACGACGGTTTTGTGATCCTGCACGGGACGGACACCATGGCTTATACCGCATCCGCGCTTTCCTTCATGCTGGAAGGGCTTGCCAAGCCCGTTATCCTGACGGGTTCCCAGATCCCCCTCTGTGAGATCCGTAACGACGCCCGGGACAATCTGATCACCTCGCTGATGATCGCGGGGAATTATCATGTTCCGGAAGTCTGCCTATTTTTCGGAAACGAGCTATATCGGGGCAATCGTGCTACGAAGATCAGCTCCGACGAACTGATCGCATTTGATTCACCCAATTATCCGCCTCTTGGCGAAGCCGGGGTAAGGATCAATATCAATGAAAACGCCGTCCGGGAAGCGGGAGTGGAATTGAGGCTGTCAAAATTCGATCCGCAGCAAATCGCCGTTTTAAAGATTTTTCCCGGTATCCAGTTTGAGATCTTTGAGAATATCCTGACCACAAATCTGAAGGGGATCGTCTTTGAGGCCTTCGGGGCCGGCAACATCCCGGAGAACAAGGGCGCGCTGAACCGGATCCTGGAAAAGGCAGAGGAAAACGGCACGGTCATCGTCGTTTGCACCCAGTGCCTGAGGGGTTCCGCCATGATCGGGGAATACGAGACCAGCCTTAGCTTCGCAAAGGCAGGAGCGGTCAGCGGCTACGACATGACGGTGGAAGCGGCGGTAACGAAGCTGTATTATTTGCTTAGCCTGAATCACGACGCGGACATGGTCAAAAAGCTCATGGGAACAAATTTAAGAGGAGAAATGTCCCTGTTTAAAACGTCGAATAGCAATTGAAATAAAACGAAAGGAATGCCGCCGGTCCGGCGGTATGAAACGGGTGGGGAAATGAAGACAATCGGAATGATCGGAGGAATGAGCTGGGAAAGTACAGTTACATATTATCAGGTGATCAATGAAACCGTAAAAGAAAAACTTGGCGGATTTCATTCGGCAAAGTGCCTGCTTTACAGCGTTGATTTTCACGAAATCGAGGAATGTTTGTCTACCGGGGACTGGGAAAGAGGCGCGGAGATCCTGACCGACGCGGCCAAGAGGCTGGAGAGTGGCGGCGCCGATTTCATCATAATATGTACCAATACGCTGCATAAGGTCGCCGATATCGTGCAGGCCGCGATCGCGGTGCCCATTCTGCATATCGCAGAGGTTACAGCAGCCGAGCTCGTGCAGGACGGTATTCAAAAGGTCGCGCTGCTTGGCACAAAATATACGATGGAACAGGATTTCTACAAGGATCGCCTGATGGAGAACGGTATTGCGGTCGTCATCCCCGGGGAAAAGGACCGGGAGATTGTCAATACTATCATTTTTCAGGAGCTATGCCTGGGCGTCATTTCCGAGGATTCGAAACGGGAATATCTGCGGATCATAGATGAACTGACGGCGGATGGGGCCCAGGGTGTTATCCTTGGCTGTACGGAAATTGGTCTGTTGATCAATCAGAACGATACGGACGCCCCACTGTATGACACGACCCTCATCCATGGCAGGCGGGCTGCGCTTTATGGCATCGGATCATGAAAGGCTGAATTCGTAATCACTGAAAAACGAAAGATTGGGAGGTATGGAAAATGGATTGGAAATTTGTATTAGCTTTAGTTTTCGCATTGATCGTAGCAATCTTCGCCTTACAGAACGCAGGAGCTGTCGATATCAGCTTCCTGACCATGGAGCTTTCGATGTCGCAGGCGCTCGTCATATTGATTTCAGCTGCTTTTGGAGCCCTTGCCGTCCTGTTGCTCAGCCTGGTTCGATGGATCAAATGCCAGTCAAAAATTAAAAGCCAGGCAAAAACCATCAGCGCGCTGGAACAGGAAAACAAACAGCTGAAAATGAAGCTGGAAGCATACACTGTTCAGAAAGAGGCGCTTTCGGATCCGGCGGAATCATAAAATATCAAATCGGAAAGAATCATAAAATACCGGTTGACAGAATGGAAGACCGGTGATAACATGAAATCAATTTAATAGACTCTTCAGGGCGGGGTGAAAGTCCCCACCGGTGGTAAAGCCCACGAGCCGCAAGGCATGATTCGGTGAAATTCCGAGGCCGACAGTACAGTCTGGATGAAAGAAGAAATGACAATACGGAAAACGGTATTTGATTGTTTGCTCTGAAATATTTTATATATTTCAGAGCTTTTTTATTAATACCGGCCAGCCGTATCGATTTACACCCTGAACTTTCGTTCAGGGTTTTTGTTTTAGGAGGGCAGTTCATGGACAGCGAATATATGAAAAGAGCTTTGCAGCTTGCGGAAAACGGGATCGGGCGAGTGAATCCAAATCCGCTGGTCGGCGCCGTCGTCGTCAGAGACGGCCGGATCATCGGAGAGGGCTGGCACCAGGCATATGGGCTGGCACACGCAGAGGTCAACGCGGTTGATGATGCCGAGTCCCGCGCGGAAACCGTAACGGGAGCAACGGTCTATGTGAATCTGGAACCGTGCTGCCATTACGGCAAAACGCCGCCCTGCACGGAGCTCCTCATCCGGAAGCAGGTGAGCCGCGTCGTGATCGGCATGCTCGATCCCAACCCACTGGTAGGGGGCAAGGGGGTGCAACGCCTGGAAGAGGCGGGGATCGATGTGACGGTCGGCGTACTGGAGCGGGAATGCCAAAAGCTCAATGAGGTCTTCTGTCACTTCATGAAATACCGGCGGCCATTCGTCGTGCTGAAGGCCGCCATGAGTCTCGACGGAAAAATCGCGGCGCCGTCGGGAGAATCCAAATGGATCACGGCGGAAGCGGCAAGAAGAGACGTTCAGCTTTTACGAAATCGGTATTCCGCCATTATGACGGGAGTGGAGACCGTGATCAAAGACGATCCCGAGCTGACCTGCCGGCTGGAGGGTGGCAGGAACCCGGCAAGAGTCATTCTCGATAGCAGCCTGCGGATCCCATCTGGCAGCAAGGTTCTCACGGATCAGCAGCGGAACCGTACCGTGATCGCCTGCATAGAGGGAGCATCGTCGGAAAAGGCTTCCGGTCTGGAAGCCCGCGGCGCCGAGGTGCTCCGGTGTAAAAGCAGGAACGGGCGCATCGATCTGGAAGATCTTATGGTCAAACTGGGCGCACTTTCCATCGACAGCGTTCTACTGGAGGGAGGAGCGACCGTGAACGATTCCGCCTTTTCTCAGGGGATCGTAGACAAGATCATCCTTTATATCGCACCAAAGATCATCGGCGGTGAGAAATCAAAAACCGTTGTGGGTGGACATGGGATCGAGAGGCTGGATCAGGCATACCCACTGGAAATAGAGGCAATGGAGCGGGTAGGAGAGGATCTCCGGATCATTGCATATCGGACTGGAAGGGGGTAAAGGATTGTTTACAGGCATCATTGAAGAAATCGGGCAGGTGGAACTGGTGACAAGAGGCGCAAAATCCTGCGGGCTTAGGATCAAAGCCGCAGCGGTCCTGGAGGATGCCAGGACCGGTGACAGCATCTGCACCAGCGGAGTCTGCCTTACGGTCACAAAGCTGGGACCGGATCATTTTGAGGCGGACGTTATGGCGGAGACCATGCGCCGAACCAAGTTGGGCACTCTGACGGCCGGAAGCAAGGTCAATCTGGAAAGGGCTTTGCAGCTGAACGGGAGGTTTGGCGGACATATTGTCAGCGGCCATATCGACGGAACCGGAGTCATCCGCTCGGTGAAAACGGAAGAGAATGCGGTATGGCTGGCGATCTCCGCCGACCATTCACTGCTCCGCTATATCGTAGAAAAGGGTTCCATAGCGGTGGACGGCGTAAGCCTGACCGTTGCATCCGTAGACGAGAGCGGATTCATGGTCTCGGTGATCCCGCATACGGGAAGGGAAACCACATTGCTGCGACAGAAAGCCGGCGATGCGGTAAACCTGGAGTGCGACGTCATAGGAAAATATGTTGAGAAGCTGTTCTCCGGCGGACCTATTCAGGCTTCCAAAAGGGAACTGACAGAGGATTTATTAAGAAAGGAAGGATTTATATGAATTATCAATTCAGCAGCATTGAAAAGGCGATCGAAGATATCAAAAACGGGAAAATGGTCATCGTAGTGGACGATCCGGGAAGAGAAAACGAGGGGGATCTGATCATCGCCGCAGAGAAAGCCACCCCGGAGGCGGTCAACTTTATGGTGAAGCATGCAAGAGGTCTGGTCTGCATGCCGATGGAAGGAAAGGATCTTGACCGGCTGGGCGTCCCTGTCATGGTGGAAAAGAACACGGACAATCACGAAACAGCCTTCACGGTGTCTGTCGATCACAGGGATACCTTGACGGGAATCTCCGCCTTTGAGCGCGCCCAGACCATAAATGGACTGATCTGCGATGGAGCCGGTCCGGAGGATTTCCGCAGACCGGGGCATATTTTCCCGCTCAGAGCAAGAGAAGGAGGGGTCTTGAAGCGTACCGGACATACGGAGGCGGCGGTGGATCTGGCGCGGCTAGCAGGCCTGAGACCCGCAGGAGTGATCTGCGAGATCCTCAATGAAGACGGAACCATGGCGCGGACCCCCGAACTGATGGAATTCGCGGAGCATCACGGGATCGGGATCATCACCATCACCGATCTGGTTGCTTACCGAAGTAAAAAGGAGAGTCTTGTAGAGTGCGTCGTTGAAACCAGACTGCCCACAAAATACGGGCTGTTCAAAATCCGCGGCTATCAAAACAAGATCAACGGGGAGCATCATGTTGCATTGATCATGGGGGACATCAACTGCAATGAGCCGGTCCTCACAAGGGTCCATTCCGAGTGTCTGACAGGCGACGCGCTGGGGTCCGTCCGCTGCGACTGCGGCGATCAGTATGCTGCCGCCATGTCGCAGATCGCGAGGGAAGGCCGCGGGATCCTGCTCTATATGCGTCAGGAGGGCCGCGGAATCGGCCTGATCAACAAGCTGAAGGCTTATGCGCTCCAGGATCAGGGCATGGACACAGTGGAAGCCAACCTGGCTCTGGGCTTTGAAGAGGATCTTCGCGATTACGGAATCGGAGCACAGATCCTGAAGGATATCGGAGCCGGAAAACTCAGGCTTATGACCAACAATCCCAAAAAAGTCAAGGGACTGGAGGGTTACGGCCTGGAGATCACGGAACGCGTTCCGATCCAGATGGAAGCCAACGATGAGAACGTATATTACCTGAAAACAAAACAGCAGAAAATGAATCACATGCTGGCATATTGATTGAATGAAAGGAAACAGAACAATGAATCTGATACAAGGGAATTTAATTGCACAGGGGCTGAAAATCGGCATCACAGCCTCGCGGTTCAACGAATTTATCGTCTCAAAGCTCATCAGCGGGGCCGAGGACGGATTGCTGCGCCACGGCGCGGCGGAAGAAAACATCGATCTGGTCTGGGTGCCCGGCGCTTTTGAGCTGCCCTTTGCCGCAAAAAAAATGGCTGCTTCCGGCCGTTATGACGCTGTGATCTGCCTGGGAGCGGTGATCAGGGGCTCCACCTCACATTACGATCTGGTTTGCGCGGAGGTCTCCAAAGGGATCGCAAACGTCGGCCTTTCCGGTCAGATCCCGGTCATCTTCGGCGTTCTGACCACGGATACCGTCGAGCAGGCTATCGAACGTGCCGGAACGAAATCTGGAAATAAGGGCTTTGACGCCGCGGTATCCGCCATTGAAATGGCCAATTTGATGAAGGAAATTTAACTTTTGCATCGTTTATGATAAAGTTTACCGACCTGCGGACGATATATTAATAATGATATAGTCTAGTTGTTCCAGGTAGGATTATGAAATTGAAAACACCAAAAATACCGAAGATCGGGGTCCCGAAGATTTCGATCCCTAAAATTGCAGTCCCTAAGATAGCTACTCCTAAAATTAAATTACCGAAAAGAAATAAAGCCGAATATGAAGCCGGCGAGGGTAAAACCCGGAAAAGAAAACTTCCGGTCAGGCTTTTGATTATTGTGCTTTTAATAGCCCTGGCGGCCGTTGGTTTCGGATATGTAAAAGGGATCATATCGGAGAAGTTAGCCCCGCATAAAACGGAAGAAAGCGTCAAGGAGGATCAGAAGAAAGGCTCGAAGGAAGCTGTCGATATGACTGGTCTGGAAGACCACCTTGCGACAGATTTCCTGCGAATATTGAAATCCGACAAGTATATGATCAAATACAGGACGACCACAGTGTACAACGGGGAGTCCTTTGAGGTGGAAACGACCTATGCGGTAAACGGCAAAAGCATCGCAATGTCATCCGGCGACCGTGGAACCATCGTCAAAGACGATAAAGTCTATATGCTTGACCATACGAATAAAAGAATCCTCAATTGGGATGTGACCAAGTCCAACGACCTGGAAAAGATAGACACGGAGGGGCTTCAATTTATCGGAAGCAGTGAAATGGGAGGCGTCGTCTGCGAAGAATACGCGACGGCGGCGACTCGGTTGAGACTGTATTTCCAGGGTGGGAAACTGATCAGTATCGCCACGGCGATCAATAAACAGAATGTTGCGATGGATATCGTTGAAGTAAGCAAAAAAGTGCCGGAAAGCATGTTTGAGGTGCCGTCCGACTACATGACCACGGTTATCGATTGATGAAAACGGGATAGAATTGAGAAACCACCCCATTAAAAATTTGGGGTGGTTTTTTAGCGCCGCGACGGCATATTTTCATAGAAAACCGTCCGAGCCATTGCAAACTGGAAGGTGAGCGGATTTTCGAGAAAATATGCCCGGCAGGCGCTTATAACAAAGCCTGCCTCAAATTTTTATTTCCTTGCCTGCGTCCTTCAGTATATTGACGTACACCAGCAGCTCTTCCCTGGAAGCCACATTCAGTTTCATGTAGATCCTTTTATTGTGCGTTTTGATCGTATTGATACTCAGGCAAAGTATCTTTGTGATTTCTTTCGCGGTATATCCCTCGACATACAGGTTGAACACCGCGCGCTCCGCAGGTGAGAGACGTTTTGTATTGCGTACGAACTCATCGTAGACGGAGCCCGGAAGCATATCGGTGCTTTGAGCATTTGCTCTTTTCAGTTCCCTGCCGGACTGGACCGTCGAGATGAATTCAATCAAATCGTCGATTTCAGGCACGTTGGTTCTGGAGATATAATCGCTGGACTTAATGATTTCAACACCTCTGGCGAGGGGACTCAAAAATTTCCTGCTCAGGATGTATGATATTACGGTCCCCACAAACAGCAGGCAGATAAAAAGTCCGAGGAGCTTCAAATTCCTGGCCACGACGGAGGCCGAGATATCTTCGTCGGGAATGATCAGCGCTGCGATCCATTTCTCTTTTTCAAAAGCGGAGCCTTTTGGATAGAGGGAAACCGGTTCGTGAAAACCGCTAAACAACGCCCCTCCCATTTCGCGATACGAGTTGAAAGGTTCGTCTTCCCGGATCGTCAATACCTGATTCTGTTCCTTGAAGCTTCTGACGGAGTATCCGCCCGCGGCCATCGCCTGCGAGATGTACAGCTTCCGGCCCGACGCCGGAGCAAGGATACATATTGCGCGCTGGGAGAGATCACTTCCGGGCATATGGGATAGTTTAAAGAGCATGGAGCTTACTTCAAAACCGCAAACTCCGAATACATTTCCTTTCGAATCGATAAGAGGCGCGGAGCAGAGCATGATCTGTTCTGTCGTTCCGGGCAATGCGATGGCGCTGCTCCAGTAATATAAGCGGGAGAGAGGCAGATCCGTTTCGTTGGCTGCCTGGATCGGAGCCGAATAATAAGCCGCGCCGGCAATATCATATTCCATTCTCCACTGGGAATGAAGCGTTATGCCGTTTTGTTTCCCGACGCCGGGCTCGCCGCGAAGGATCAGGACATAATCTGACGCCGAATTTAATATATTCGGCTCCATATTCTTAAGATATAAGCCGGCTCTGGATTCCGTCGACTTTTCCAGGGATGGATTCACTGTAGCATTTAGGATGAAGAAAACGCCGCTCCCATTGGCTTTTTGCATCGCAAACAAACACCGGTCGTATTCTTCGGCCGTCAAGGATTCAAGGACTTCCGGATGGCTCTGCAGCTCCGAGGGAGAAAGTCTCTGGGCATCCAGCTCGCTTTCGATATCTTTGGAGAGGTCCTTCGAGAATTGGACAGTATGGGCGGAAACCTGTCCGTATTGTTCAGCTACGTCGTTCTTGAAGCGGTATAGTTCTGCCCTCATATCCTTTTCTGTTTCCCGCAGGCCTGCCGTTAAGGTCCCCGTGGCAATCAAAATAATGATAACACTGAAAAGGATCGAAATGATAAGCAGAGTCAATAAAAGAAAAAGCTTGAGACGAAGGGAAAATGCCATTCCTCTCACATTATGTATTACTTCTTTAGCCTCCAACAAGTTCACCTGCCTGTTTCTGCGATTTGAAATCGATGGTTGAGTTACTGGATCGATTCTATGAATTTTTCAAATGCATTTCCGGTCGCATTTCGAAACGCCGTATCCGGATCGGATGACATCAGGGCGTTCCGATAAACCGTTCTGGAATCAGAGACGCTGGTCAAAAGCTTGCTCGTATAGTTTTCCTGCAACACGTCGATCCCGTCATACAAAGGTGGAATGTAGAAGTCGTAATCCGCCTGCATTTTTACAGAGGTTTTCAATAAGGACCGGATGTTCCCGTTCTTGGCCAAATCGATATTCTTTGTCATGATCTCCCCGAATGCTTCCTTAGTCACCGGCAGGTACCCAGTGGAAGAGACAAATCGAAGATTATTCTCCGGACTGGTAAACCACTTCAGAAAAATACCGGCCGCATAGGTCCTGGTCTCATCCGTCTTCGAAACGATCATGCCGCCGCCCCTCTGCATGGCGATCTTATCCCCTCCGGCAAAGGTGGGATAAGGAAGGATCATAAGCTCGACGTTTTCGGTTGTATTATCGGGATATGTGACTACCGGATCAAAGAAGAGGACTCCTGCGGTGGAGCCGATGGAACATATGATTTCACCGGTCTTGAACAGATCCGAGGCATAGCCGTCGAAGATTGAAAAATGCCCGCGGGCAGCGGAGTCAAAATAGAAATCCCATACTCTGTGAAACGCCTCCGATGAATAATCGGGGTGGTTCTCCTTGATAAAATCATTTCCAAGCTGTCTGCAGCCGATCTGCGCAAGGTTGAACAGCGAATCCGCATGGAAAAATGCTTTGCCGTCACCGGGAATATCCGGAGTCAGGGCGTCGGTCCAATCATAGTAAAGCGCTGCGGTCTGTGCGATCCCTTCAAAGGTGAACAGATCTTCATAATCAACTCCGGTATCCTCAATGAATCGATCGAATACCGTTTTATTCAAAAACATTGCTTCGGTGGATTTTGCTATCGGAAATATGTAAAGATGATCGGAGCCAAGCGTGCCTTCCTCGATAAATCTCGGAAGATAAGCATCAAGTTCTTTTTGTGTGAACTGTCCGTTTAAATCGGCAAGTAAACCTTTATCGGCTAGGATGATTGCAGTTTTTGGATTCGCGGTAGCGATATCCGGCATTTTCGGCGCGCCCGCATCTCCGTTTGCGATCATAACAAGCTTTTCATGCAGCGCGTCGGAGCTGGAAATGGAAGTAACATTAATGATGATTCCTTTTTCCGAGCCGATGGTCTCATTAAACTCGTCCACCATGCCGTCCATGGTTTCCTTCATCTGTCCTCCGTAATTATGCCAGAGAGTCAATGTGACCGGATTTTCGGGAGAAAGCCCGTGGTCATTTCTGCATCCTGTCTGAAAACTGAATAAAAGCGTAATGACGAGACTTACAACGACAGCTCTTTTCATGGTAATCCTCCTATCGTATCCTGACCTGAACCCTATCATAAAAATCACCCCTGAAAATCACCCCTAAAAAAGCTTATCCTTCACCCCAGGGGTGATTACAAAATTTTCCGGATGAATATGATGAAATTATTATATCAAGAGGGAGGATACAAAAATGGAAGAAATGAATGACAAAAAAAGCGCGAATTCGGCAGAAGCCGAGGAACTCTTTGACGATGAGGACATAAAACAGAATAAAACGATGGCGGGATTGGCTTATATTCTGTTCTTTCTGCCGCTTATTGTCTGCAAGGATTCCAGGTTCGGGCGGTTTCATTCAAACCAGGGGCTGCTGCTGCTTCTTCTGAGCGTTGCAGGGTACATCGTACTATCCGTATTGACGACAGTGCTGGCAACCATAACATGGAGATTGTTCGGATTCATTTCACTGCTGTACAGCCTTTATGGCCTTTTCATCCTGGCCATAGCAATTTATGGGCTGGTAAACGGAATAAATGGCAAAGCCAAAGAATTGCCGATCATCGGCAAATACAGGATCATTAAATAAGGGGGGATCATTTCATGAAAAAAATTCTGGGACTGCTGCTGATTGTCCTTTTAGTATCGGTCGTGCTGCTGACCGGCTGCGGAGGATCGGACAGCGCATCAGATGCCGACCAGGCGCAAAGCGAACAGAGCGAGCCGGCTAAAGATGCAGCGAAAGAAGAAGCGACAGATGCGGATAAGGTGAATACGGAAGGTATGGGCAATCTTCTGTCGTCGGCTTATGTAGACATGATGAAGGGCAACGAATATCTCATGAAGTATAAATTTACGATGGATTACGGCGGGCAGTCCATGGAAATCAATGCAACCATGGCGAAAAAAGGCGATGATATGGCAATGATCAGCGATATGATGGGAGCCGAAACCACCACGATCATCAAAGGCGGTAAAGTATATATGGTTGACCATAACAGCAAAACAGTAATGGCCATGGCGCAAACGCCTGAAGAGAGCGCTGCTGCAGCAGGGACCGGATCGATCAATATGGAAGGCGTTACCTATCTGGGTACGGGGAATGAGGACGGCCTGGTTTACGAGGAGTATTCCACTTCGGAATGCAAGGTGAAATACTACTTTGACGGAAAGAAACTGGTGAAGATGGCCGTTGACGTGAACGGACAGATCATGGTCATGGAGATCCTTGAAATGAGCAAGGATGTGCCGGACAGCATGTTTGAAATCCCGGCCGGATATCAGGAGGTGAGTCTGGATGGCCAATGATATTTTTGGCGGATTGATGAAAGGGATCGGCGCGTTTATGCCAAAGGACGATCCCAATGTGAAGCTGTTTCAGTCTCAGTCTGAGATCAGCGAGCTTCAGAACCGGGTGCTTGAACTTTATGCGAAGATCGGCCAGAAGGCATTTCCAATCATAAAAGATCAGGCGGAATACAGCGATCTTGTAGCCGAACTGAGCTTTACGCAGAAGAAGCTTCAGACTGCACAGGATGAGCTGAAAGCGGCGCAGAACGTTAAAACGGAACAGGAACAGAAGGAACAGGATCTGCTCAGGAGCAGGACCTGCCCGAATTGTGACACAGTGAATCCGGAAGGCGTGAAATTCTGCCAGGAATGCGGAGCGAAACTGAATCTGTCAACAAAGGTAAAATGTCAGGGCTGCGGGGCGGAATTCCCTACGGGCACAAGATTCTGCGGGGAATGCGGGAGCCAGCTATAGCGTATGAATGGTAAGGAGAAATTAGATGGCGTCATACAAACAAAACTGCATCTTTTGCGATGCCTTGATCGAATCTGACTCCCGCTTCTGCCCCAGCTGCGGAAGCCGCAGCCCGTTTGCGCTGCGATGCCCTTCCTGCATGAGGGAAGTATCGGAACAGAATACGGTTTGCCCCGGCTGCGGCAGACCTCTGATGATCACTTGCCCCTTTTGCGGAGAAAAGACCTTTGTGGTGGAGAAATGCAAGTCCTGCGGCAAAAGCCTGATGGTTCCATGTCCAAATAACCGGTGCGGAGAAATGGTTTTCTTCCAGAATACACATTGCAGGGCATGCGGGAAGAAAATCAGGAAATAGAATTTGAGGTGAGAAGATGTTAAAAGCATTTACAAGGAATTATGAGGATAATTCGACGGAATCCGGATTCCAGTTTACATTCTATTGCGATCTCTGCCACGACGGTTACAAATCGTCCTTTGTGGAGTCCGAAACATATAAGAAAGGCTCGCTGCTCCGGAGCGTCACCGGAGGCGCCCGTATGCTCGGCGGTTTACTGGGCGGGAGGGTCGGAGACGCGGTCTGGCACGCGGGCTACGGAAGCGATATCCTTTCGGAGAGATTCGAGGGGATGAGCCCGGAATGGCAGAAGGAACATGATAAGGCATTCGAATATGCCCAGAATGAGGCGCAGCGGCACTTTCACCGCTGCCATAAATGCCGCCTCTGGGTCTGTGATTCGGACTACAACGAAGATGAGGATCTTTGCGTGGAATGCGCTCCGAGAATGAACGTGGAGGTTGCGGCGGCCCGTTCCCGAAAAATGGTCGACGATATCAGGGCCAAGGCTGACGAAACAACCGTATTCAAAGGGGAAATCGAATCAAAAACCATCGTCTGTCCGTCCTGCGGCAAGCCGGGCGGCACCGGAAAGTTTTGCAACAACTGCGGGGCATCCATGGCATTGAATGTGTGTCCTTCCTGCGGGGCGTCCGTTGCACAGGGGGTCAAATTCTGCGGGGAGTGCGGGGCTAAAATTTAAAACATGCCGTCGCGTCGCTATTGAAAGAGAATACCCACGGCGCGGCACAGAAAAAGGGGCTGTCGTAAGACAGCCCCTGCTTTTTACTGCAGAATTTGTATTTAGATGAACAGGTTTACGTTGGATTCTTCCGCGTCGCCGAGGTAGGCTGCAACGCCGGCATATTCGATTCCGTCGATGAGCTCTTCCTTGGTGATGCCCATGATATCCATGGACATGGTGCAGGCTACGAGCTTGACTCCGTTGAACATGGCCTGCTTCATCAGGGCTTCGAGGGAATCGACATTTTTATCATTCATGACTTTTTTCATCATGGCAGTGCCCATTCCGCCCATGTTCATTTTGGAAAGGGCGAGCTTGGAAGTGCCTCTCGGCATCATGGCTCCGAACATAGCGTCCATGAAAGGCTTTTTCACATTCTGCTTTTCTCTTTTTCTCAGTGCGTTCAAGCCCCAGAAGGTGAAGAACATGGTGACCGGCCTGCCCATTGCGGCTGCTCCGTTGGCGATGATGAAGGAGGCCAAGACCTTATCCAGATCGCCGCTGAATACGATGATCGTCTTGCCCTGCGGCAGTGCGGCTGCATGGCCGCCCGAAATCACGGGAGCTGCGGTGTCGGCTTCCGCGACATGGGCGCTGCCGAGACCCTTTTGGATATAGACAATATTTTCTTTTCCGGAACGTTCTGTCTTCAGCAAGGTATTTCCCATCCTCTTGCACCATGCTTCGATATCACGGGCGAAGCCCATATCGGTTGCGGATACCTGAAGGATCTCTCCGTCGTTCATTTCCTTGATCGTCTGGAACACTCTCATGATCGGCCCGGGACACTGGAGCCCCGTGCAGTCAAGGGTCTGTTTCGCCACGATCTTGTCGAGGTCGATGGTCTGACTGATGTCTTCACTTTGATTCATCGGAATATTTCCTCCTCCCGGATTGGAAGCAGCCTGGGATGCTCCCGTCATATATCTTTCATGGTATAAGGACTTGTAGAAGCTCGTTCCGCCGGGGAGCACCCTGACATTTTCAAAACCGTTGTTCATGAGCATCCTCGCCGCATTATAGGATCGTACGCCGATGGCGCAGTACGGGATGATCAGCTTGCTCTTATCCAGCTCGCCCATTCGCTGTCTCAGCTGGCCAAGCGGGATGTGGCAGGAGTTCGGGATTTGGAACACCATTCTTTCCATATCCTCCGTCACATCCAGGATGATATAATCGTCCCGATCCGAGTTCTCCAGTTCCTCCAGCTCTTTCCAGTCGATGAAGGAGCCGATTCCTTCCAGAATATTCTCTGCGACGAAACCGAGCATATTGACCGGATCCTTGGCGGAGGAGTACGGAGGCGCGTATGCCAGCTCCAATTCGGCGAGATCATGAACCGTTCCGCCAAGTCGCATGGTCGTTGCGATGGTGTCGATCCTCTTGTCAGCGCCTTCCTGCCCGACGATCTGAGCACCGAAGATTTTTCCGTCTCTGCCGAAAATCAGCTTCAGAGTAAGAGGGGTCGCTCCGGGATAATAACCTGCGTGGGATTTTTGGTTGATAAGAGCGATGAAATAATCCTTGTTCAGTTCCTTGCCCTGAGCCTTCAAAACCTTTTCGTTGAGGCCGACGGCGGCTGCGGACAGGTCGAATATCTGTGCGATGGAAGTTCCCTGGGTCCCGTTGTACTTCTCAAGAGCTCCTCCCAAATGCCCCGCTTCCCTCGCGATGTTATTTGCGCAGATACGGCCCTGTTTGTTTGCAGGTCCCGCCAGAGGGATCATAGTCTTATTTTTTAATACAAAATCTTCAACCTCAATGACGTCCCCTACGGCGTAAATGTCCGGATCAGAGGTTTTAAGATATTCGTTGACCACGATTCCGCCCTTGGCGTTTAGCTCCAGGCCGCATTCCTTAGCCAGTTGGCTGTTCGGACGGATACCGATGGACAGGATGACGAGATCTGCTTCCACGATTTTTCCGTCCTGCAGCGTGATGGCGGTCACGCCGTCCCTATGATCAAACTGCTTTACTCCGTTGTTCAGTTCAAGGCGAACGTGGTTCATTCTCATATTTTCATGAACCAGCTGTGCCATTTCAAAATCGATAGGCGCCATGACCTGGTTCAGCATCTCAACAACGGTGACCTCACAGCCGATTTTGTGGAGGTTTTCCGCCATTTCCAGCCCGATGAATCCGCCGCCGATCACAGCAGCTCTCTTTGGTTTCTGTTCCGCGGCGAATTTTTTGATACGGTCCGTATCCGGTACGGTCCAGAGAGTGAAGATCCCGGGGCCGTCGATTCCGGGGATCGGCGGTTTCAATGGAGAGGAGCCGGTGGAGATCACAAGGACGTCGTAGCTTTCCTCATATTCCTCGCCGGTTTTTACTTTCTTGACGCGAACGGTCTTTCTTTCCCGGTCAATGGATAATACTTCATTATTTACGCGTACGTCGATGTTGAACTTCGCCTTCATAGCTTCCGGAGTCTGAAGCAGCAATGCCTCTCTATCCTTGATGACGTTGCCGATGTGGTACGGCAGACCGCAGTTCGCGTAGGAAATGTATTCTCCCCGTTCAAACATGATGATTTCCAGAGACTCATCCAGCCTTCTGAGCCGGGCGGCAGTGGTAGCCCCGCCTGCGACGCCTCCTATGATCAATACCTTTTTACTCATCACATATTCTCCTTTATTTATTAAATGGAATATTTTAATTGTTATAACACATTCTCGCATCGTTATTTATCTAACGATCTTAGCTCATACTAGCACCTTCGCGGAACAATCTCAGTGACTATGTCACATTGATTGCAGATTTTCAGCTATCTTTTCAATTTTATACCACATTTTTCTACGGCTGAATCACCATGAAAAATCAATTGATTTTTGGAATATCATGGTGCTATAATAAAAATAATTCATAATATAAAAAACTTTTTCACAATATGAACATTTTCCCTTGTTAACAATCATAGAATGAAGGGATAAGAAAAGAGGTGGAAACAGCGGGAATGAAAAAGGCAAAGATGCTGAATGCGGGCGATACCATCGGCGTGATCTCGCCTGCAAGTCCCTCGGAGAAGAAGAGCGAGGTGGTTCGCGGTGTTGAGACTCTGGAAAGCATGGGCTATAAAGTCGTGCTGTCGAAAAATCTCAACAAATCAAAAGGCTTTGTAGCAGGTACGGAAGCGGAACGTGCAGATGATCTCAATGAAATGTTTCGACGGGACGACGTCGACGCGGTCTTTGTGACACAGGGCGGATACGGATCGGCGCAGCTCGTGCGGCATATGGATTTTGATATGATCGCAAGCAACCCGAAGATTTTTACAGGATTCAGCGATATTACCTCGCTGCATCTGGCGATCATGAAATTTTCCCAGGTCGTTACCTTCCACGGACCGGGGATATCACGTTTCAACAGTGAAGAACTGACAGACTATACAAAGGAGGCTTTCTTTAAAGCCATTGCGGAGGCGGATCCCGTCGGAGAGATCAAACTCGCGAATCCGAAGAAATGGATCAACCGGATCAATCCGGGCGTTGCGGAGGGAACCATAACGGGAGGAAACCTGACCCTGATCTGCGCCACTCTTGGTACCCCCTATGAGATCGACACAAGGGGAAATATCCTTTTTCTTGAGGATCTGGATACGGAGCCTTGGATCTTCGATCATATGCTTTCCCATCTCAGGAATGCGGGCAAGCTGGAACAGGCAGCCGGAATCGTGATCGGGGAATGCCACAATTGCGTGCCTTTTCTCTACAATCCGGGCTATAACGTGGATATCAGCCTGGAGGACGTACTGGACTATTACATAAAACCACTGAACGTGCCCGCCATCTACGGACTGCCCATGGGGCATACCGACGACATGGCTACAATACCCCTCGGTGTTGCTGCCAGGCTGGATGCGGACAATAAAAAGCTGGAAATCCTTGAAAACGGCGTAATTTGAATCGACTGGACAGACATTTTTTAAAGAACCTTATCGTAGGAGGAGAGAAAAATGAAAACCAACAAATTCTTGGCGTTTTTACTTGTCTTGTTTTTATGTATCAGCATGGCGGGCTGCGGCGGGACCTCCCAGTCGGCTGAAGGCGTGAATACATTCCGAATCGGCACCCCTGTGTCCATCGACACCTTGAATCCGCTTGCTTCGTATATGCAGATCGGGTCTGAGGTGTTTTTGCTTGTTTACGATCCGCTCGTAAGGTATAACGAGAATTTCGAATCGACGGGCTGTCTTGCTGAAAGCTGGGAGACGAGCGACGACGGGCTGAAATGGACCTTCCATCTCAGGGAAGGAGTCAAATGGCACGACGGAGAGCCGTTTTCCTCGGAAGATGTGAAATTTACATATGATACGATGATGTCCAGCGGCCTCGGCTATATGTATTCTGCCTATTTGACAGGCATCAACAGTATCGAATGTCCCGACGCCAATACCGTCGTGATCAAAACCGACGAACCGAAGGCGAACATGCTCATGAATACGTCGCCGATCCTTCCGAAGCATATCTGGAGCACAATCAAGCCGGAAGAACTGGAAACCTACGTAAATGACAAGCCCATCGGCACCGGACCCTTCAAGTTTGATTCATCCACCGAAGGCGTGATCAAGCTGGTAAAGAACAACGATTATTTCGGCACTGTTCCTTCCATCGACGAGTGCGTCTTCGTCAGCTATTCCAATATGGACACCATGGCCCAGGCCCTTTCCCTGGGGGAAATCGACGCGGCGTTAAGCATTGGCACCGCACAGAAGAAGCAGATTGAAAATGACAAGAACATCACAATGATTTCAGGTGAAATCCCTGGCTTCACCCAGATCGGGGTCAATATGTGGGTGGATCCGGCAAGCAAAGGAAATCCGCTGTTGAAGGATAAGGCGATCAGACAGGCGATCGATTTCGCCATCGATAAGAAAAAGATCATCCAGATGGCTTATGGCGGGGAGGGATCTGAAGGCACAACGCTGATCAACCCGGGACAGTTCTACCATTATGAACCGACCGCGGCGGAACTCCGCTCCTACAGCGCGGATAAGGGCAATGCGCTCCTCGATCAGGCCGGATACAAGGATACGGACGGGGACGGGATCCGGGAGGATAAGAGCGGCAATAAACTGGAGTTCTCACTGATCACCATCGCAGACAATACGGAAGAGGTCAAGGCCGGCCAGATGATCGTATCCGACTTAAAGAAGATCGGAGTGAGCATCAAGAACGAAACCATGGACGACGGCGCGCTCTATGACAAAATCATCGCCGGGGATTTCGATATGTTCATCTGGGGCTGGGGCGGAGACATTGACCCCAGCGTAATGCTTGAGCTGCTGACCACCTGGCAGATCGGCGCCAATAATGAACCGCATTTTGCCAGCGCCCAGTATGACGCATTGTATAAACAACAGCAGACTCAGATGGATGAAACGGAACGGCAGGCGACCGTCTTTGAAATGCAGAAGATGGTTTATGACGAAGCTCCGTACATCATCCTGCTTTATGACAACAACCTTCAGGGCATCCGTTCAGACCGCTGGACGGGCTTTAAGCAGATCCCGGCTGATACCGGCATGTACTTCTTCAATATGACTTACGACAATTATATCAACATCAAGCCGGCCACCGAGTAACAGTCAGAGGTTTCGCATGAAAAAAAGAAAATTTATTAAAAAAATAATCTATGCTGCAATCACGATCTTTGCAGTGCTGGTATTCAATTACATCCTTTTTCGGATTTTACCCGGCGATCCCCTTGCGATGATGATGAGGAATCCCAAGGCAACTCCGGAGATGATCGAGGCGACGAAGCAGCTTTTTGGCCTGGATAAACCGTGGTACATACAGTTTTACCTGTACTTCAAAAACTTGTTTGTTGGGGATCTGGGCATGTCGTTCTTCTTTAAGCAGCCGGTGGCAAGTGTCATCGGCTCCAGGATCATGCCGACGGTCATCATGGTGGGGCTTGCTGAGATCCTCGCGATTATCTTTGGGATCATCATCGGCGTCATTGCAGCCTGGAAACGGGGAACGAAGATCGACGTCGGAACGCTGGGATTTTCTCTGATCACCTATTCCATGCCGACATTCTGGCTGGGAATGGTCATGGTGGTCATATTCAGCGTAAACCTTCATATGTTCCCCACAAGCGGGATACTGACTCCCGGGATGACCTATTCCACGGCGTCGGCCATGGTTGCGGATTATATCAGGCACCTGTTCCTGCCGATGGTGTCCCTGAGCATTGTATTGATCGGGGAATACGCGCTTACCATGAGAAACACTCTCATCGACGTCCTTTCTGAAGATTACATTACGACGGCAAAGGCAAAGGGCTTTGGCAACCGGTATATCCTGCGGAAGCATGCGATGCCGAATGCCATGCTTCCCATGGTGACCATCATTGCCATCAATCTCGGACTGGTTGTCGGCGGTACGGTACAGGTGGAGACGATCTTTTCCTGGCCGGGCCTGGGGAGCCTGATGTATGAAGCGCTGCGAGCGCGGGACTACCCGCTGCTGCAGGGCGTATTCCTGCTGGTGACGGTTTCCGTCGTTGTGGCGAACCTGATCGCGGACATTACTTATTCCTACATCGATCCACGGGTCAAAGACTAGAAAGGAGGAGGGGACTGTGAATTATAAAGAATTTCGTTTCAGAAAGCTGAAGGAATTCCTGCGCGCGGTAAGACACAACAAGATGGCGCTGCTCGGATCCCTTACGCTGATCTTCTTCCTCCTGGTCGCGGTTTTCGGACCGTTTGTCATTCCGTTTTCCACACTGGAAATCGGCAATGTGGAGGATATCCTGCTGCCTCCGAGCGCACAGCATCTTCTGGGAACTGACGATATGGGAAGGGATATCCTGGCCAACCTGATCTCGGGATCAAGGATCTCTCTGCTCGTAGGGGCCACAGCCACGCTGATTTCCATGGCCATCGGCTGTACCATCGGCATCATGTCCGGATACTTCGGAAATCGGATCGATCAGCTGCTCATGCGGTTTACGGATTTCTTCCTGGTCATTCCCTGGCTGCCTTTGATGATGGTGCTTGCGGCCGTGCTGGGAACGAGCATCTGGAATATCATCTTCGTCATCGGGATCACCAGCTGGGCAGGCACGGCGAGAGTTGTCCGGGCCCAGACCCTATCCGTCAAGGAACGGCAGTTTATCGAAAGAACCGTATCAATCGGAGCGAGCAGCAGGCACATCATGGTGCGCCATATTCTGCCCAACGTTTTCCCGCTTGTCTTTGCCAACACGGTACTGGTGGCAGCGATCGCCATAACGTCTGAAACGACGCTGAGCTTTCTGGGTATGGGCGATACGAGCCGGGCGAGCTGGGGGATGATGCTCCACTATGCGTTTGAATGCGGGGCGGCCAGCGCGGGAGCGTACTGGTATTACCTGCCTCCCGGTATCTGCGTCGTGGCGGTGGTCCTGTCCTTTACGCTCATGGGCTATGCCTTCGACGAGATACTGAATCCAAAACTGAAGGGCAGGTAGGAATATGAAGTTATTGGAAGTTGAAAATTTAAATACCTGGTTCGATACGTCAAAAGGAGTGCTGAAGGCGGTCAACGGCGTGAGCTTCGACCTTGATTACGGCGAAGCACTGGGGATGGTCGGAGAGTCGGGCTGCGGAAAAACCACCTGCGCCCTGTCCATCGCCAAGTTGCTGCCGAAAGAAGGCAGAGTCGCCGGAGGAAGGATCCTTCTGGAGGGAGCCGATCTGGCTTCCATGACAGAAGCGGAGATCAGGAAAAAGCGCTGGAAGGAGGTATCCATCATCTTCCAGGGAGCCATGAACGCACTGAACCCCGTCATGAAGGTGGGAGACCAGATCTCGGAAGCGATCGTCCTCCACGACAAGGTGAGCCGGGAGGAAGCGAAGCGGAGAACTGCGGAAATCCTGGAGATGGTAGAGATCCCCGCGGCGAGGGCAAACAATTATCCGCACGAATTCAGCGGCGGGATGAAGCAGAGAGCGATGATCGCCATGGCTCTGGCCTGCAAGCCCAAGATCGTCATCGGAGACGAGCCCACCACCGCTCTTGACGTCATGGTTCAGGCTCAGATCCTGAACCTGCTGGAGAAGATCAGAAAAGAATATAAAATGGGATTTATCCTCATCACCCATGACCTGTCGATCCTGGGTGAGACCTGCGACAGGATCGCCGTCATGTATGCGGGCAAAATCGTTGAAATGGGGACCGTGGAAGACATCTTTGAGAAGACCGCCCACCCGTATACCCAGAGGCTCATCGCATGCTTCCCGAACATTTCAGGGGATAAGATCATACCGGACGGGATTCCGGGAACGCCGCCCAATATGCTGGCGCCGGATCCCGGATGCAGCTTTGCACCGAGATGCGCGAGAAAACAGGCATGCTGCGAATCACAGAAGCCGGAGATCAAACAGATCGGTGAAAAGCATTTTGCCGCCTGCCATTTTTCGTCAGGAGGGGAAGCGGATGAATGAAATCATAAAAGTCGACAGACTGAAGGTCTACTATGATTTAAAGGACTCCTTCACATCGAGCCTGTTCTCAAAGAAAAAACAGGTGAAAGCAGTGGACGACGTCTCCCTTACAATAGGGAAGGGCGAGATACTTTCCCTGGTAGGCGAAAGCGGAAGCGGTAAAACCACCACGGGAAAGGCGATCCTGCAGCTTACGAAAATAACGGACGGCGAGATCTCTTTCATGGGCGAAAAGGTGGTGCCGAATAACAGGGAATATATGAAGGGCTTTCGCCAGAAAGCGCAGATGATTTTTCAGGACCCTTACCAAGCGATGAATCCGAGAAATCTGGTCCTCGACATCATCGCGGAACCCCTTGACGTAAACCGGCTGGTCAGCTCTGCCAGGGAGAGGGAGAAACGTGTCATTCTCGCGTTGGAACAGGCCGGTATGTCGCCGGGCAGGGACTACCTGTACCGCTACCCCCACGAACTTTCCGGAGGACAAAGGCAGAGGATCGTCATCGCCGGAGCGATGATCATGAATCCCGACTTTATCGTGGCCGACGAGCCAGTGTCCATGCTGGACGCGTCCATTCGTACCGGGATCCTGAAGCTGATGATGAAATTCCGTGAAGAGAGGGAGCTTGCTTATCTGTTCATTACCCATGACCTGTCCCTGGCCTGGCTTATATCCGATCGGATCGCCATCCTGTATCTCGGGAGCATCATGGAACTTGGCAGGGCAGACGACATCATAAAAAGAGGCTTGCATCCCTATACACAGGCGCTGACCAGGATCATGCCTACGCCAGGCGTCAACCTTGACAAGGAGCGCGTCACATTGCCCGGAGAGATCCCGTCCGCGTCAGAGGATATCATCGGCTGCAAGTTCAGGGCACGCTGTGAGAAAGCAATGCCGATCTGCGCGGAACAGCGGCCGCCTCTCGAGGAAGTCGGCGACGGGCATTTTGTGGCATGCCACCTGTGCAAGTAACGCAAACCGTTCTATGTATATTCCCACGGCTCCCGCCACCTTATATCCTGCGTTGCGACGTTCCCTAAGGCGGACGTGAAACCTATTACCGCCCCAATGCGAAGCATTTATGGGCGGCGGGAGCCATGGGAACACTCGCAACGCCTATAGAATAAAATAAGAGGTATTATGATGCAAAATGACAGGAGCGCTTCTTTTCGAAAACAGATCGAAGCTTATATAAAAGAGCATGAAGCCCATATTCTGACCGACCTTCAAAAGCTCATCGCCTTCCGTACGGTTTCGGAGGAAAAAGATGAGATCAGAGATAGCCTGTTTTGGTTTCTGCAGCGGGCGGAAGAGATGGGCTTTCAGACTTATAAAACAACGACTGACGACGTCGGGATCATTGAGGCCGGGCAAGGAGACGAGACACTCGGGATCCTTGTCCATCTGGACGTTGTAGATATTGGGGACCCTGATAAATGGACCTACCCGCCGTTTGAAGGAACCGTAGCCGGCGGGTCGGTCTGGGGACGAGGGACCATGGACGACAAGGGCGCGGCCGCCATCTGCCTGTACGGTATGAAAGCCCTTTTGGATCTGGGCGCGGCCTTTCACAAGAAGATATGGCTTATCGTAGGTACCGCCGAAGAGGAAGACTGGACGGACATGGAGCACTTTAAAAAAGAATTCCCGTGTCCTGATTACGGCTTCAGTCCCGACGGTGACTTCCCGATCTACAATATCGAGAACGGGTATGCAGACGTTGTACTGGAATTCGATGAGAGCGAAAACACCGGCTTGTTCGGTGAATTTGACGTGCATTCCGGAAAAAGCGCCAATACGGTTCCGTCGAAGGCTGTATTTTCAAGAAACGGCGAAAGGCAGGTGTTCGAAGGAGTATCAGCCCACAGTTCCACACCGGAAATGGGCGTCAACGCCATCGAGAAAATGTGCGCCTCTGTGGTCGGCAATTCCCAGACCGGCGCCGACTTCAACTTTATCCGGTTTATAAGCGACATCCTGGCTTGTGATATGTATGGCGGGAAACTGAAATTCAAAACGGAAGAGGAATATTGGGAAGGTCAGTGCCTGGGCAGGACGACGGTGGCGCCGACCGTGCTCAAACACACGGAAGGCAAGGTTTTTTTAACGGTGAATATCAGGCAGAACGCCAGTCTCTCCCGAGCGGATATTGAAAAAGCATTTGACGAATACAGCAAAGAGTATCATTATAGATATCGGATCACAACTTACCTTGACGCGCTGAAGGTCAGCCATAAAATGAAGCCTTTCGCCGTCATGGCGGAAACGTATGAGGACTGGGGTTATCAGAACCGCTTCATTGCGGCTGGCGGGACCAGCTACGCAAAAGCGATGAAAAACATTGTGACCTGGGGCCCTTGTTTTCCGGAAGATCAGTCCTGCGCCCATCAGGAAAATGAGCGGATCCCTCTGGATTCCCTCTTTCGGGCAATGGGGATCTATACGGACTATATGTACCGTGTCGTTTCCGAAAGGGAAAGTCTATTATAGAAAGGTAGCAGAATGATGGCGGTGAAATCGGAAGAATCTATGACAAGTCTTGAAAAAGCATTATATTTACTGTTTCTTTTTTCGGAGGAGCCATTCGAATATAACATCCCCGAGCTTGCGGCGATTACGGGCATGAACCGTACGACGATCTACCGGAACGTCGTAACATTGGAAGAAAACGGACTTTTGATCAAAAGCGAAAAGGGCAAGAGCTACAAGCTTGGCCCGATGGCATATCACCTTGGTTCGGTCTATCTGCAGAATGAAAACTACGAGGAGAACATCCTGAATATCCTGGAAAGCATTGCAAAGGAGTCCTGCGAGTCGGTAGGACTGGCCAGAAGAGATGGAAACCGTGTCGTCTCAATCTATTCCGTGGAGATACACCAGCCGGTAAAGATGAACGACAAACCGGGCGAATTCTATCCGATGAACACAGGAACCTACGGGAAATGCCTTATGGCTTATCACGATCAGAAAATCGTCGAGAAGCTGTTCGACCAGAATGCGCCTTTTGAAAAGCTGACGAAGAACACCATAACGGAAAAAGCCGAGCTTCTTGAGGAGTATCGGAAGATCCGGGAAAACGGCTTTGTGGTCAGTATCGGAGAGTCCTTTCCGCTGGTTGTCGGAGTGGGGATCCCCCTCACCGGAAGCACGGGGGACGTGAAAAACGTCGTTTCCATCTCCTTTTTCAAGGAGGAGAATTATCTTGAGAAACTGGACGCGATGAAAGAACTGTTGCTGAAATATAAAAAAGATCTGGAGCGGTATATCGTTTGACTTGTTCCCTCCGCGGCAGTACAATAATGACATCGGCAATCAACACGGAGGTGAAATGCATGGAACAATCGTATCGGGATCTGCTGCCCGGACTGCTTCCCTTCTGGGACAAATTGAAGGAACCGGAAAAGAGGCAGATCCTCGAGCATACCATCCTGAACTCCTATAAAGACGGGCAGAACATTCACGGAGGGCATGATGACTGCACCGGAGTCATCGCGGTGAAAAAGGGAAGACTCAGGGTTTATCTTCTGTCCGAAGAGGGGAAGGAGGTCACTCTGTTCCGGCTGCTGGATAATGATGTCTGCCTGCTTTCCGCTTCCTGCATCATGCGGAATATATCCTTTGATATTTATGTTGACGCGGAAGGACCGACAGAGCTTTTCGTGATCAACTCATCGGTTTATGACAAGATTTCACGGGAAAATCCCGCGGTAGGGAATTTCATGACGGAAATGATCTCGATGCGTTTTTCCGAGGCCATGTGGGTGATGGAGCAGATCCTGTTCATGAAGCTGGACAAACGTCTTGCCCTGTTCCTGTTGGAAGAGGCCAGCCTGGAAGACGGCGATATGATCACCCTGACCCATGAGCAGATCGCAGGACATATGGGGAGCGCCAGAGAAGTGATTTCCAGAATGCTGAAGTATTTTTCCAATGAAGGGATCCTTAGCGTCTCCAGGAGGGGGATCCGGATCCTTGACAGAAAGAGGCTTTCGGAATTCGTCTGAACGGTGGATCTATTGAAGAGAAACAGGAACTGTCCGGGTTTTCGGACGGTTCTTTTTTATTATTGTTGGATATAATTTTTTATGTTATACTTATCGGAACTTACAAAGTAATTCATACGTCAAAGGGATACGGATCAGGGATATCGTAAAACAGAAAAGGGATTTTTTGAAGAACAGAGAGGGGGATACTGATGTTAGAAACAAAATTCAACACGTTGGACGGCAAGTATTCGGAGATAACGCCGGAGATACTTGAGCTTACCGATTTGTGTCTGAAAAACAGCTCCATCGACGTGGAGCTTTACACGAAATACAAAGTAAACAGAGGACTTCGTGATCTGAACGGCAATGGGGTGCTGACAGGTCTGACGGAGATTTCAGAAATCCAGGCGTTTGACACCGAGGATGGGGAAAAGGTGCCCTGTGAAGGAAGACTGTTTTATCGAGGCGTCGATATTGAAACCTTTGTGGACGGATTTGTCGGCGAAAAAAGGTTTGGCTTTGAGGAAGCGACCTATCTCCTGATTTTCGGAAAACTACCGACGGTACAGGAGCTAGCCGATTTTACCGATCTTCTGGCCCAGTACCGGACGCTTCCGACCAGCTTTGCCAGAGATATCATCATGAAAGCGCCTACCTCCGACATGATGAATACGCTTGCCAGGAGCGTACTGACGCTTCCTGCCTATGATACGAAAGCCAACGATATCAGCATCCCCAATGTGCTGAGGCAGTCGCTGTTGCTCATTGCAGTCTTTCCGCTGCTTTCCGTGTACGGGTATCAGACATACCGTCATTATTTCAGCGGAGACAGTCTCTTTATCCACACACCCCGGCCCGAGCTTTCGACGGCAGAAAACATTCTTCATATGCTGCGACCAAACTCAAAGTATACCGAGCTGGAAGCCAGGATCCTTGACGTAGCCCTGGTACTGCATGCGGAGCATGGCGGCGGCAACAATTCCACCTTCACCACCCATGTTGTTTCTTCCTCCGGAACAGACACCTATTCCGTGGTTGCGGCGTCGCTGGGATCCCTGAAGGGGCCGAAACACGGCGGTGCCAATATCAAGGTCGTTCAGATGTTCGAGGATATGAAAAAAACGGTAACCGACTGGACCGACGAAGAGCAGATTTCTGCTTATCTGAGGGATCTGCTCAATAAGAAGGCTTTCGACAAAGCCGGACTGATCTACGGCATGGGCCATGCCGTCTACTCCCTTTCCGACCCGAGGGCTAATATCTTTAAAAAGTTCGTGCGGAGCCTGTCCGAGGAAAAGGGGAGAATGGCAGAATTCCAGTTGTATTCCTTGGTGGAACGCCTAGCGGCCCAGATCATCGCAGAAGAACGCAAGATATATAAAGGCGTCAGCGCGAATATCGATTTTTATAGCGGTTTCGTTTACAGCATGCTGGATCTTCCCCTTGAACTATATACACCGATTTTTGCCATTGCCAGGATCACCGGCTGGAGCGCGCACCGCATCGAGGAATTGATAAACGCAGGAAAAATCATCCGGCCTGCCTACAAAAGCGTAGCGCCCAGGAGGGCGTACGTTTCCATCGGGGACCGTTAATATTCTGCGATCAGAGGGCGAATGGTCCGGAGCGTCAATGGACCCTGAACCTGCGGATATGCAGGTACCTGGTAAAATAGGACAGCGGAATACAGAGGAAAAACCATAACGCCGTAAACGCCAGACAGATCTGGCCGAGGACGTTATAGGCAAAACCGGAATAGTCCCAGACATTCCAGCCGAGCCAGAGGTTGACGATACAGCCCACCGCAAATTCGATCATCGTGATAGTAAATGCTCCGACTATGGCTTTTTGCCAGAGCGGGGCATTTTCATTTTTTGAATATATATAATATAGGACTGTAAAAACAACGCCTCCTGTGATCAGCATGGTCCAGTGGGTGAATCCCCGGAAAAGCGTTTCCAGGAGCCCGTAGCCCAATGCTCCGATAAAAAAGATAAAGATGTATTTCTTCAAATGTTCCGTTGATGTATTTTTGTACATGTCGACTCCTATTTTCTACTGCTTTTTTATTTGGCTGGCGGGGTCATTCAGGCGATAAATCTTTGATTTCTTAATTCGCTCTTTTTTTATTATTTGTGATATAAGACCGTTTATAGCTGGTAAAATATCTTTATCAGTGATAAAATCAGATTGAGTTTTATGGTTATTTTGATCAAATGATTTCAGGGCAGCCTGCCAATGAAACCGAAGCAGAATGCCGCAAGGCGCATTTCAGTAAACGGCTGAAGTCGCCTTAAAAAAGAGGGGGGAAAAAAATGAAACCATCGAGGTACAACTTCATATTTCCGTACCAGTTCAACCGGGATTATTCCGTCGTGTACAATTCATTCCGGGATACGGTCGGGATCGTGACCGCACGGGAAGCTGAGTTTATCAGGTCTTGTGATCGCAGTCTGGGTATACATTATACAAAGATAGACGATTTTACAGAAAAGGGCTTTGTGATCGACGCAAACACCAACGAGCTTTCCATATTAAAGGTGGAATATCTGAAATCGAAGTTCGATTCTAAATTGTTGTCCGTGGTCATCGTTCCCACCTATCACTGCAATCTGGATTGTGAATGGTGCTATGAAAAGCTGAGCTACAGCGCGGTGGACAACACTGTCATGAACGAAGAGATCCAGGACAGGATCTATAAATGGATCGAAAAGAATCTCTACGGCGTGGAAAAGCTGGAGATTTTCTGGCACGGCGGTGAGCCTCTTGTAGCGCTGGATGCTGTAAAACGGCTCGGCGGCATGCTGAAGAGGCTGGCTGCGGAACGAAATATTGAATTTATTTCAAAGATGTCAACCAACGGATATCTTTTTACGGAAGACGTTGCAAAGGATCTCTCGGAAATTGGAATCACGGAATACAAGATGTCAATGGACGGATGCAAGGAAAATCACGACTACAGAAAGCGCCATAAGGACGGAAGCGCTACTTACGACACAATTCTTGGAAATATTGAAAAGAACATCGGATATGTCAACTCCATCGATCTTAGAGTAGGTGTTGACAAGGAAGACCTCCGTGACGCTTATGAGCTCATGTGGACACTGGAAAAGAAAGGTCTGAGCGGAAAAGTGATACCGCGCCTCGGAAAACCGCGGGAATACGCGGATCGAGTCAGCGAGGAACGCTTTACCAAGGAAGAGTACAGCTGTGAGGCCGTTCATTATTCGCTGCTTCAAGGGGTGGGTCCTAAAGAGTTTACAAAGAAAGACTGCTTCTGCCTTGTAAACCAGCTGAACGGGGTGATCATTGACGGCCACGGCACTATATTCAAATGTGTTTCCGACACGGGCGACGGCCAAAGCTGCGGGAAACTCAAGGTAGACGGCTCCCTGGAATATAATAAAAACTTCTACGCCCACGGCATTGTCAATCCGCTGGAGAACGATCAATGTGAAAAATGTCCGTATCTGCCTCTCTGCATCGGAGAATGCGCCTTTGACCGAAAAGAAGGCAATCCCTGCACTTTCGGTTCGCTGACAGAAGAGTGCTGGGCGAAGTTTATCAATGCCTATGTGGTCAAGAGGCTCCTGAACCGCCTGAAAACAAAGGGATTTTCCTCCGTGGGAGATAACCGTATCGATTTGGACGATCTGATCATGGGAAAATACGATGATAAACTGAACAAGTTCATACATAATGCCCAGTCTATTTATTTGCTGGAAGACCTGACCGCTCTGGCGGAAAAGTATCATGTCGATCTCAACGAGGAGGACGAAGAACTTCTCTTGCAGCTGATCCAGCCGACGGAGCTGGCGCTGTAAACATTTCACCCGGTCGGAAAACTTGCTTTCTGACCGGGTGAAATGTTACAATAGGGAAAAAGACACCCGGAGGTACTATGAATATCTTTATCAGCGGCGGCTGCAAAAACGGAAAATCATACTATGCCCAGCATCTTGCGAAGCGGCAGGTGGTTGGTAATTCACCGCTTTATTATATCGCGACCATGGAACCGGCAGATGAAGAGGATAACGCCCGGATCCTGCGCCACAGGGGGGAACGGGATGGCTGGGGCTTTATCACCCTGGAACAGAGCCGCTATATCGGCGCCCTTCAGGCAGATTTTTCGGGCAGCTTTCTGCTGGACAGCGTCACTGCGCTGCTTTCCAATGAAATGTTCCGGGAGGACGGAGCCGTCGACCGGACGGCGCATCTGAGGGTCGCTGAAGAACTGGAGCAGCTTGCGGAAAAGAGCGGCAACATCGTATTCGTATCGGACTATATCTATTCGGACGCCGTGAAATACGAAGAACTGACGGAACTGTACCGGAAGGGCCTCGCCTGGATCGACCGGACGCTGGCGAAAAAGTGCGACGCGGTCATAGAAGTTTCCTATGGGAATATCCTGTTGTTAAAAGGAGAAATAGCAATTTGAAATATATACAAGCGTTTTTCATGTCGTTGGGAATGTTCTCATCCATTCCCTGCCCTTACCGTCCCTGGAATGAAAAGGCCCGTCATTTGATGCTGGTCTTTCTGCCGATGGTCGGCCTTGTGATCGGGTTCATCTGGTATGGTCTCTATCTTCTGACGGTTCGGGTCAATATCCCGCTCCAGCTTCAGACTGCCATATTGATGCTTTACCCGTATCTCATAACAGGCTTTATCCATCTGGACGGATTTATGGATACGTCGGATGCGATCTTGTCGCGGCGGTCCCTCGAGGAAAAGCTGAGGATTCTTAAAGATCCACATACCGGAGCCTTTGCGGTGATTTCCGTGGCGATCCTGTTCATCTTATGTTACGCCTCCGCGTCGGCCGCTCTGGAGCATCTCCATTTCAAGCAGTCTCTGAATATTGCCGAGGGTGATCCGATGCTGGCACTGATCCTGATACCGGTTATTACAAGGTGCTGCTCCGCCGTCGCTGTGCTCGCGGGAAAACCCCTTGCCCACAGTCAGTACAGGGAAGAACCCGACGCGAAGAAACCGGCGGCAGCGGTTACGGCGATCTGTCTCGTCGGACTGGCGGCGATATCTGTTTCCCTGTTGATCGGCGCCGGATTTTACGGCGTGGAAGCGACCTGGTCCGTACCGCTGGTGCTCGGCGGTGCTGTTTTTGCCTATCTTGCGGCGGTCTTCGGAGCGGTCCGGCAGCTGAAAGGCGTATCGGGCGATATCGCGGGATACTCACTGACCATTGCGGAGGCTTTTGCCCTTGTGATGCTGGCGCTATTGATATAGCAGCAAAAATCTTTTATTTTGGAGAAAGAAATGCGATTAATTTTTGGTGGGGCATATCAGGGAAAGCTGGATTATGCCAGAGAAAAATATCATTTGACGGATGGGGATATCTTCTTTTGCAGCGCGGAGGAAGATTGTGATCCGGCAGGGCCGTTCATCGGCTTTTCGGGAAAAGCGGTCTGCGGGCTGGAAGAATTTGTTCTGAACTGCGTTCGGAGCGGACTGGAAGCGAAGGATTATTTAGAAGCGCATCGAAGTGAATGGAAGGATATGATTTTTATCTGCACAGACATTTCGTCCGGCGTCGTGCCCTTTGAAAAGGAACCCAGGGCATGGCGGGAGATGGTCGGAAGGACGCTGGTGTATTTAGGAAAGGAAGCGGAGGAGGTAACCAGATTATTCTGCGGCCTCCCTCAAAAAATAAAATAGTTATGGCAAAAATTTATCTGATCAGACACGGAACAACAGAAGCAAACAAAGCGAAAATGTACTACGGCAGCACCGACCTGCCCCTCAGCAACGAGGGAGTGGACGTGGTCGCCGACCTTGCCGCCGCTGGAAAATATCCGAAAGCGGAGGGATCATACCTTTACACAACTGGCCTGCTGCGGACGGAGCAGACTTTTTTTCTCATATACGGCTGCAAGGAACATCAGGCTCTAACCGAACTTGCGGAGTACCGGTTTGGTGAGTTTGAAATGAAGACCCATGAGCAGCTGGAGGGAAACGATGCCTACCAGGCGTGGATCAACGATGCGGAAGGGATGACGCCCTGTCCGGGCGGAGAAAGTCCCGACGATTTCCGAACCAGGATCAGCGCCGGTTTTGCAAAAACCCTGGAGAAATACAAAAGCCGGGAAAACAGGGATCGGAACAGCATCCTTGTCTGCCACGGCGGCGTGATCTCTCATATTATGCGTATCTGCTTCCCCGGCGAAGGAAAGAATATCTTCCAGTGGCAGCCCGAACCGGGCAGAGGGTATTCAATACATATCGATGACGGCGAACCAGTCTCTTATGACGAAATATAATCTCTTATTTGAACTTTAAATAATTAAACAATCCTTGCGTAAAGTAATTGCTGGTGCTTTCGGCCTGATCGAGAAGAGTTTTGAAAATATCGATGTTTTTCGCATAATCCCCCGTTAAAAGCGTTGTGGATTCCTCGATCGTAGTGCGAATATTGTTGTGCAACCTTGCTTTCCATTCGTCTTCATTCCAGTATGGATTCAGCGAAGTCACATAAGCAGCTCTTTTATCGGCGTTTTGATATAACTGTTGGGTGATCCGGTTGATTTCGTCGGTATTGCCCTGCATCTGGGCTGTGATAAAAGCTTCGAGCAAATCGATGAATGTGTTTAATTCCCGCTGCAGGCCATCGATGGCGGGATTTTCTCCGAAGAATTTTCTCAGGCTGTTCGTATACTCCTCCGGTACTTTTCTTAACCTGGCAAGTACCTCCTGTTCATTACCGATCCCTTTGTATCTGCTCAGCATATAGTTTCTGACCCAGGTGACCAACTCAAACCAGAACATTCTGATATCGTAGATTTCATTCATCTGTTCATACGTGATGCACTGTTCGGGTGCAAGATCGCCTGCAGGCTGGCCCGAAGTAATATATTCATATATACCTTGCGCAAATGTATCGCCCATCTTGTCGGTAAGCTCCGTAAGCTCGCCGTATATTTCTATGTCTTTGCCGGAATCCCGCGACGAAATCGCATTGGCTTCTTCGATCGTATGCTGAATATAAGAGCCAAACAGGTTCTGATATTCCGTCTTGCTCCAGTATGGATTCATCGCTTCCAGGAAAGCGGCTCTTTGAGCAGTGTTCACGTATAAACGGTCGAGGTTCTGCTGGATCGCTTGAGTATCTCCTGTCAGCTGAGCTGAAATAAGATCGCGGAGCGCAATAGGAAACTCACTTACCAATGAGCTGTATCGATTTGCATATTCGTGTCCGAAAATAAGCTCCATCATATTTCCGATGTCCAATGACTCAAGATATAGGCGGCCGAACAATTCTTCAGTCGATCCGATCCCGTAATACCGGCTCATCAAATAGGCCCTGGTCCAGGCCGTCAGTCTCCGGTAGTAAAGCCGCGCGTTGAAAATCATATTCATTTGACTGTATGTAATACATTGAGGATTAAAATTCAAGATCGTTATCATATCCATACTCCTTCAGGGATAATAATCAATATATTTCATGAAGGACGGATATGACACAAAGTTATACAAGCTGATACAGTTTTTTCACAAGGATCGCACCCGCTGCGATTTTAATGGCGTCTCCGGCAAGGAACGGTACGACGCACATCATCAGCGCCGCCGCGAAACCGGTGGAAGTCAGATACATAAACCAAAGCGTTCCCAGCGTATAGCAGACCGCCAATCCCGCTGCCATGGAGAGGATGTTCTTATAAAATCCCCGGCCGATTTTTTCGCCAAGAAAACCGATAAGCCACGCGGCCGCCACGTAACCGATGATATATCCGCCGGTTGGGCCTGTGATGATACCGAGACCTCCGGTAAAGCCGTGGAAAACAGGCAGACCGAAGGCGCCAAGAATCACGTATACGAGTTGGCTTATGGAGCCGTATTTGGAACCGAGCAAGCCGCCGGCAAGAAAGACGGACAGTGTCGCGAGGTTGATCGGAACCGGTGTAAAGGGCAGCGGAATCGATATCATGGAGCACACTGCCGTCAGCGCGGCGAACAGTGCACAGAGGATCATCGTTTTTGTTTTCATGGTAGCAATACTCCTTTGGATCGTCATCATTGTTTGATTACGATTATATCGTCACATAAAATAATTGTCAACCAATAATATATTATTAGTTTACAATATGCCCGAATAAAGTTTACGGCGGGAGGGCGATATTTTTATTGACTTTATCGCTTTAAAGTGATAACATAATAACGTAATAAATTAAAAGCCCAAACCAGAAAGAGGAGTTTGAGATGAAAAAATATGATCGTATTACGCCGGAAGGAACAAAAGATCTGCTGTTTCAGGAATGTGCGGCACAGAGAAAAATCATAGAGACCCTGCGGGGCACCTTTGAGTGTAAAGGGTATCACGAAGTAATCACCCCGGGCTTTGAGTTCTATGATGTGTTTTCCTCCAACTCCTTGTATTTCCCTCAGGAAAGCATGTATAAGCTCATCGATCATAAAGGAAGACTGCTTGCAATGCGGCCCGATTCCACCATCCCCATTGCCCGAATGACCGCCACCAAGCTGAAGGGTCACGACCTGCCGATCCGTCTGTATTATGCCCAGCGGATATACCGTCAGCAGCCTGAGCTGAGGGGCAGAAGCAGCGAGATCATGCAGATGGGGATCGAACTGGTAGGACTGTCCTCTTTTGAATCGGATATTGAGATCCTGACGGCCGGTATGGAAGCCATGAGCTCCTGCTGCGTCGACGATTTTAGAATAGAACTCGGCCACATCGGCATTTATAAATTACTCATGGATAATCTGAATGCGACCGCAGAACAGAAGGAAAGCATCCATTCCCTCATCGCATCCAAGAATTACGCAGGACTTTCGGATATCCTAGAGACCTTCTCTGAGAGCAAGACGACGAAAATCCTCGAAGAGCTGCCGAAACTTTTCGGCGGAAGGGAAGCGCTGGATAAGGCTAGGAAACTTTTCAACGGTTATGACGAAAAGCTGCTGGAAATGCTCTCTTATCTGGAGCGGATATTCCAGGGCCTGGTCGATCTGAATATGGATAAGGTGATGATCGACTTCGGCTTGGTTCATCAGGCGGAATACTACAGCTCCCTGATTTTCCGAGGATATATCTCTTCGGCCGGAGAACCGGTGCTTTCGGGAGGGAGATACGACGAGCTGTTCAAGGATTTCGGCGAAAGCCTGCCGGCAACCGGCTTCGGTATCAACGTCGATCAGCTGGCCTCGCGTCTGTTGAAAGATAATGAACCGGGGGCCGATCAGGATGTGCCGGATGACAGCAAGAAGCAGAACAGCATCCGGATCGCACTTACAAAGGGAAGGCTGGAAAAGAGTATCGTGGATTTGTTTGATGAAATGGGGTATGATACGATAAACCTGAAGGATAAAGGAAGGAAGCTGCTCCTTTCCATACCGGACAGGAATATGGAAGTCGTCCTCGCCAAAGCGGCCGACGTCATCACCTATGTGGAGCACGGTGTCTGTGATGTAGGCGTTGTCGGTAAGGATACCATCGTGGAAAGCGGCGGAACCTTTTATGAAGTTCTGGACCTTGGTTTTGGAAAATGCAAATTCGCGCTGGCAGTGCCGAAGGGCTCGGATTTCTACAGCGGCTATCGTACGAAGCGCATCGCCACAAAGTATCCCAAGGTCGCCAGTTCCTACTTTGAGTCAAAGGGCATGGACGTAGAGGTCATAAAGATAGAAGGCTCGGTAGAGCTGGCGCCGCTGCTGTCCCTTGCGGAAGGAATCGTGGATATCGTGGAAACGGGAACGACGCTCAAGGAGAACGGACTAGAAGTCATCGAGGAGATCAGGAACGTTTCGGCAAGACTCATCGTAAACGTGGCCAGTATGAAGCTGAAAAAGGCGGAAATCGACGGGTTGATCTCTGATATTCAGGCGAAGGTGAGGAGATAACATGGAAATCATCTATGCAAACAATAATATAGAATACGAGTTTTTCAGCGGGATGAAAAAAAGAGCGGGTGAAATCAACCTTTCCACCAACACCATCGTGCTGAACATCATCAACGAAGTAAGGGAAAAAGGCGACGAGGCGATCCGGCGGCTGGGAAAGGAATTCGACGGAGCAAGCCCCGAATGCTTTGAAGTCTCCAGGGAAGAAATGAAGCAGGCCTGGGAAGGAACAGACGATGCTTTGAAGAAGGCGCTGGAGCATGCAAAGGAAAACATTGAGGCCTATCATGAAAAACAGGTGAAGCCGGGCTATGAAATGAAGAAAGCCGACGGGATCATCCTCGGCCAGACAGTCCGCGGACTTTCTAGAGTAGGGATCTATGTCCCCGGCGGAACGGCAGCCTATCCCTCCACCGTACTGATGAATGCGATCCCGGCGAAGCTTGCCGGTGTTGAAGAAATCGTTATGGTGACGCCTCCGATCATAGAAAAGAAGGACGGAGCGAAACCGGTCTGCCGGGCAAATCCGGATATTCTGGCCGCCGCGTGGCTGGCTGGTGTCGACAGGGTATTCCTGGCGGGCGGAGCACAAGCAGTCACCGCTCTCACTTACGGGACGGAGAGCTTTCCGGTCGTCGATAAGATTGTCGGACCCGGAAACATCTTTGTCGCGACAGCGAAGAAGCTACTGTTCGGTCAGGTCGATATCGACATGATCGCAGGTCCCAGTGAGATCCTGGTGCTTGCCGACGAAGACGCGAACCCGAAATATATCGCAGCGGACCTGATGAGCCAGGCGGAGCATGATCCCATGGCGTCGGCGGTCCTGCTTACCACCAGTGAAAAAGTCGCAAAGGAAACTCTTTCAGAAATCGAAAGCCAGATTAAGAGGCTGGAGAGAAAGCAGATCATCGAAAAATCCCTGGCCGATTTCAGCGCAGTCATTGTCTGCAGGACCATCGCGGAAATGATCAGCCTGGCGAATATCATAGCGCCGGAGCATCTGGAGCTGATGATCAAAGAGCCGATGCAATATCTGGCGCAGATCAAAAATGCAGGCTCCGTATTCTGCGGGGCATATGCTCCCGAACCACTTGGCGATTACCTGTCCGGCACCAACCACGTGCTCCCGACTTCGGGAACAGCGAGGTTTTCCTCACCGCTGGGAGTAGACAGCTTCGTCAAGAAGATGAGCTATACCTGGTATACGAGAGAGGCTCTGGAGAAAGACAAGGACGATATCGTGACCATCGCGGAAAAAGAGGGGCTTTCAGCCCATGCAAATTCCATCAAAGTGAGGTTTGAATGAGATGACGTACGAACTGAATGATAAAGTGAAGAACCTGGTGCCCTACGACGCAGTGACCGGGGATTATAAAGTAAGGCTGGACGCCAACGAAAGCTTCATCGATCCGGGCGAACTCTTCGGAGAGCAGTTCCTGTCCGCAATCGCAAAGATCAAGTTCAACCGCTATCCGGATCCCATGGCTACTGAGCTATGCGACAAATTCGCCGGATATTACGGAGTCGATCCGTCCTGTGTCGTTGCGGGAAACGGGTCCGACGAGCTGATCACGGTGATCATGGGAGCATTTTTAAGGCCGGCGGACAAGGTGCTGACTTTCTCGCCGGAATTCTCGATGTATAAATTCTACGGAGAGATCTACGAAAAGACCAATGTTATTGCCGGTAAAAGAGAAGATTTGTCGCTGACGGCGGATGATGTACTGGAAGCTCTGCTCGAAAACAAACCTGCGGCTGTGATCATCTCCAACCCCTGCAGCCCGACTTCGCTGGTCATGAGCCGGGAAGAAGTGCTTCGGATCGTGGAGAGCACCGACGCGCTTGTCATCATTGATGAAGCGTATATGGATTTTTGCGATCAATCCATAATGAAAGATGTTCAAAAATATGATAATCTGATCTTGTTGAAAACCTGCTCCAAGGCATGGGGCATGGCTGCGATACGTCTGGGCTTCGCCGTTTCTTCGAAAAAGATCGTTCAAGCCCTGCACTGTGTCCGGTCGCCGTATAACGTCAACGCCCTGACTCAGGCCGTCGGATGCGTGGTTTTTTCAAATCTGGATTATATCAAAAAAGCTGTAGAGCAGATCAAAGAAGCCCGAGACTACCTTTACCAGGGGCTAATGATGCTGGAAGGGACAAATGGAGTCAGGCGCGTCGTGAAACCGGATACGAATTTTGTCTTTGTTGAACTGGAGGACGTGTTATCCGTATATGAAGAACTGAAAAAACGGTCCGTCATCGTCCGGAGGCTGGGAGATCATCTCAGGATCACCGCCGGAACAAAGGAAGAGAATGACGCGCTGCTTCAGGCCTTTTCTGAAATTCTGTAAGAGTACGGGAGGTATCACCATGAGAGAGGGATATATAAAAAGAGAGACAAGGGAAACAAAAATCGAACTGACCCTAAATGTAGACGGCACAGGGAAAAATCAGATCAACACAGGGATAGGCTTCTTCGACCATATGCTGACGGCATTCTCCGTGCACAGCGGATTTGATCTGACGCTCAGCTGCAAAGGAGACCTGGGCGTTGACTGCCACCATTCCGTTGAGGACGTCGGGATCGCGCTTGGCCAGGCCTTTGGAAGCGCCCTTTCCGATAAAGCCGGCATCGCCCGCTACGGAAATTTTACGATCCCCATGGATGAAGCTCTGGCATCCTGCTGCATCGATATCAGCGGCCGGCCTTTCATGGTCTTCAACGCTGAATTCGGCGACTACCGCCTGGGCGACATGGATTCCGCCATGGTGGAGGAATTCTTCCGGGCTTTTGCCATGAACGCCATGGTCACGCTGCACATCAATCTGCTTTATGGAAAGAACGACCATCACAAGGCGGAAGCGATATTCAAAGCCTTTTCCCACGCACTGAAGGCGGCGGTGAGATTCGAAGGCGGAGAAATCCTGTCCTCAAAGGGCAGTCTCTAGTTCGCAGTTTTTAGAAAACACTTTTCTCAAACATGTTAAAGAGGTGCATGAATGATCGGAATTATCGATTACGGCGCCGGAAATCTGTTCAGCCTGAAAAACGCGCTGGATTTTCTGGGGCTTTCAAACATCATAACCTCCTCGGCGGAGGAAATCCGGGATGCTGATAAGCTCATCCTGCCCGGCGTGGGAGCATTTCCCGACGCCATGAGGATGCTGGAGCGCTCCGGACTGACGGAAACCATCATAGAAGAAGCGGGAAGGAAGCCGTTGTTGGGCATCTGCCTGGGAATGCAGATGCTCTTTGAATACGGATATGAATTCGAAAAGGTCAGGGGCTTGGGACTAATACCGGGCGATGTGAACCGCATCGATGCTCCCGGTTTGAAAATACCCCATATGGGCTGGAGCGGCGTAAAGATCGAAAGCCAATGCAGGCTGTCGGAAGGGATCCGGGAAGACGACATGTTCTACTATGTCCATTCCTATAAAGCGGTCACGGAAAGACAATACGTTTCACTCTACAGCGAATATGGGGAATATATCCCGGGTCTGGTTTTCAAGGGCAACGTCTACGGAACCCAGTTCCACCCGGAAAAGAGCGGGGAGATCGGTCTGAAGATCCTGCGGAATTTCGGAGGACTAAAATGATTATCTTACCGGCAATTGATATAAAAGACGGACAGTGCGTACGGCTGACCAAGGGTGACTTTGCCACCGTGGAAAAGGTCGCCGAGGATCCGCTGAAAACCGCCCTTGCCTTTCAGAAAGCGGGTGCTGAATGGACCCATATGGTGGATCTGGACGGAGCGAAGGAAGGAAGCCTGAAAAACAGCCCGGTTTTTCTTGAGGTGGTACAGAAAACTGGCCTGAAGGTGGAACTGGGGGGAGGGATTCGAACCCTGGAAAGCATCGATTACTACATGGAACGGGGCATATCCCGCGTCATCATCGGCTCCGCCGCCATTTCCAACCCGGATCTGGTGAAAACCGCCATTGAAAAGTACCGGGACAGGATCGCCGTGGGGATCGACGCCCGGAATGAAATGGTATCCGGCGACGGCTGGCTAGCCGACAGCGATATCACTTATCTGGACCTGGCAAAAAAGATGGAAGCCCTCGGGGTCAAATGTATCATCTTTACCGATATCTCCAAGGACGGTACCCTGTCGGGACCAAATCTTGAGCAGCTCGGCAGGATCAATGACGCGGTGAGCTGCGATATCATCGCCAGCGGCGGGATCCACACCATGAAGGACATCATTGATTTAAAGGAAATGGGACTGTACGGAGCGATCTGCGGAAAGTCCATCTACAAGGGGACCCTTTCCCTGGAGGAAGCCATCGAATATTGCAATCGATAATATAACACCGGCCAGACATTTGTTATGCAAATGAGGTTAGGTGTGCAATGGGAGAAAATTATGCTTGCGAAACGAATCATTCCCTGCCTTGACGTCCGGGACGGCAAGGTCGTGAAGGGGATCAATTTCATAGGGATCAAGGAAGTTGGCGATCCGGTGGAATGCGCCATCGAATACGACAAACAGGGCGCAGATGAAATCGTGTTTCTCGATATCACCGCCACCCATGAAGGCAGAGGCACCATGCTGGACGTCGTCCGAAGAACGGCGAAAAACGTCTTCGTTCCGTTGACTGTGGGCGGAGGCATCCGCTCCGCCGAAGATTTCCGCGAACTGCTGCTTGCAGGGGCCGATAAGGTTTCGGTGAATTCCGCGGCTATCCGGAATCCTTCCATCATCTCCGAGGCGGCTTCCCGCTTCGGAAATCAGTGTGTTGTGGTCGCCATTGACGGAAAGAAAACGGCGCCTGACAAGTACAATGTATATGTGAACGGGGGCAGGATCGATACGGGCCTTGACGTGGTGCAGTGGGCGATAGAAGCTGAAAAGCTGGGAGCGGGAGAGATCCTGCTGACCTCCATGGACGCCGACGGCACCAAGGAGGGTTTTGATATCGATATGCTCAACGCCGTCTGCAATGTCGTGAACATTCCGGTGATCGCTTCCGGAGGCTGCGGACAGCTGTCCCATTTCACGGAGCTGTTCCGGGAGACCTCCGCCGACGCGGCTTTGGCAGCGTCCATCTTCCATTACGGAGAGCTGACTGTGAACCAGGTCAAGACGGAACTCAGGAACAACGGATTGCCGGTCCGGTTGCTATAATAAAAACCGGGTATGAAGACAGAAATGGATTTGAAAAAGGAGAGGCCGATATGGATCTAAAAAAATATTTCGCCAAGGCGCCACTGATCCCCGCGATCATACAGGAGAAGACCACCGGAAAGGTGCTGATGCTGGCATATATGAACGAAGAAAGCTTGCGAAAAACCATCGAAACCGGATATACCTGGTTCTTCAGCCGTTCCCGGAATCAGCTCTGGAACAAGGGGGAAACCTCCGGCCATGTCCAGAAGGTGATCAGTATCACGGGAGATTGCGATGACGATACCCTGCTCATCGAAGTGGAGCAGACGGGTCCGGCCTGTCATACGGGACACGAAACCTGTTTTTACCAGGAATCGGGCATTGCGGAATTCATAACGAAAGAAGAAAAAGAAAAACTGGAGAAAGAAAAAGAATCAACGGACAGCGACAACGCGCTGAGGGAGCTGTATCAGGTAGTCCTGGAAAGGCAGAAGACCTTTGTCGAAAATTCCTATACCTGTTATCTGTTCCAGAAGGGTCTGGACAAGATCCTGAAGAAGTGCGGGGAGGAATGCAGCGAGGTCATCATCGCCGCAAAGAACGCCGCGGCTACCGGAGACGATATGAAAGAGGCGGCCCTGCTTGATCTGAAGAATGAGATCTGCGATCTGCTGTATCACCTGACGGTGCTGATGGTCAACGAAGGGATCGGCCTCGACGAGGTCAACGAGATCCTGGACCAGCGCAGCCAGAAGATCGGGAACCTGAAGACGTTCCACGACTCAAATCACAACAGTTAAAATGAACGGGCACAGTTTCAACTGTCCGAATTTACTATACTCTATATTATGACGCTTGTCGTGAAGATCCCATCTTCGGCGGAGAAAGAATAAACTCCGCCGTATTTTTGTGCGACTGCGGCGATGCTTTTCGTTCCTAATCCGTGATTTTCTTCATAGCTTACAGGCATATCATCCACAAACTCCACCTCGCCCTCGATGCTGTTCGTTATTTGAATGAAGAGTTTATCGTTTTTGTTTTTACATACGATTTTTATAAATCTGTCTTTTTCGCCCAAAATGCTCCTGCAGGCATTGGCGGCATTTTCGATGGCATTTCCGAAAACAACACAAAGATCCATATCTGAGACATGATTTTCCTCCGGAAGATCGATCTGGGTTTCTACCTCGATTCCATCCTTCTTCGCATGCGCAATATGGGAATAAAGAATCAGATTGACCGTATAATTGCTGCAATATTTTTGAATCGTAGCGCCATCAATGTTTTTTACGACCTTTGCAATATATTTTTGCGCCGCTTTCCCGTTGTTGTCTGTAAGATAGGAGTTGATCAGGGCCAGATGGTGCCGCATATCGTGGCGATATATCACTGTTTTCTCTTGTGATTCTTCCAATGCTTCAAAATGCAGTTGAGCCGCGGCTACTTGATTGATTAATAAATCTTGCTCGCTTTGCAGGGTGAGCTGATCTCTGGTCTGCCTGAAGAATCGGAAAATCACGTAATAAGCTGAAAAAGCCAGGATGAACAATAGTACAGCCGACGAAAAAATACGTTGAATGTCAATCTCATCTAAATCGAACCTGCTATAGGAATAAATGATAAGTGAGTAAGATAGCGGTACCAGCGAAAATCCTGCCCATCCTTTACTATCCGTATTCCGCATCATATAAAGAAAAGTCGGACGAATATGCTTTATCATGATAAACCAAGCGGGAAGATACAGGATGTAGCTGACAACGTTGACAACGATCCTGCTGGAATCAAAGAAATACGAAACAATAAGTCCTACCATCGAGAACGACACACTTATGCCGACAAGAGTCCAATGAACAAAAAACACCTTGATTGGTTTGAACTTGGAAATAACCAGAAAGGCTAAAAACACCGGAAGGTGAACAAAAAGCGGGTATAGCTTCATGAAAAAGATATATCCATACTTGATCAGAAGAAAAACATCGAGACAAATCACTGCGACCGCATAAACCGCAATAAAATACCGGGCTTTTTTGCTTTTGATTTCGCAGTCCAGGAGCAGATACATTACACTGACCGCAAAAACCAGACTAAAGAGCGACCTTAAATAATCCATATATTACTCCTTAAATGCAAATGTGATGTAAGCTGTTTTTACGGCTTGGTAACTGGTCTTTGCCAAAGGTACCGCGGCATGCGACTGCATGATGATTTCCCTTTGACTGATCGTGTCGATATGATCCATATTAATGATATAAGAACGATGAGTTTTAATATAGCGGGGATCGGAGAGAAGCATCTTTTCAAATTCCTGCATAGTCCCCCCGGCTTCAATAAACGAGCCGTCTGTTAAATGATATACGATGGTTCTGCCAATAACCTCTGCAAACTCCAGTCTATTGAAATAAATCCTGGTCAACCCAGTTTTGCTTTTTACCAGGAAGCTTTTCCCCAATTGGTTCTCAGTTTCGGAAATCACCTTATCCAAAAGGATAAACAGCTTTTCCTTCCATACTGGTTTCAACGCGTAATAATATGCCTTCACGGAATAAGACTCTACCGCAAACTCGGGTGAAGAGGTCATAAAGATGATTTTGATGTCCTGGTCAAATTGCCGAATTTCTTTTGCCGCATCCATTCCAGTCATGAAAGGCATTAGAATATCCAAGAGGATCAGGTTATACTGCTGACCGCTCTCCATCGCTGCAATTAAATCAACAGCACTATGAAATGCTGTAAATTCAATCTTCTTATCGCGCTGCATAGTCTGGTATTCTCCGATAATGGAGGCTATGTTCGAGAGCTCCGAAATGTTATCGTCGCAAATCGCTATTTTCAGCATAATAAACCGCCCTTTTGGAAATTGTATTCTTCTCATACTACCACATAAAATTTAAATAGAAAATAGTCATTTCATGCCGAAAAAGTGCCGATTCATGCAAGCGGCATTTTTTTACGGCTTAAATTGGTACAATGCGAAAGGAAGCGCTCGGAAGGAGGGAATTTATGCACTATATCATGACATTTGGAGTTGTCCTTGCGGCTCTTGTTTTTTGGATCATTTCCGTACAGCGTTCGCTCGTTGTGATGAATGAAAACGCCAATAACGCGATGTTACAAATTGGCGTTCAACTATCCTCGGAATGGGATATTTTAACTTCCCTTTTGGACTTAGCCGAATGGTATGCCAATTACGAATGCATAACAATAATAGAAACCATGAAGGGAAGACGTTCTGTCACGAAGGACTCCCTGCCTGATGACGTAACAAGACAGGAACGCATGATTGCAGAGACGAAGAAGAAACTGACGGAAGTTGCAGAAAACTTCTCTGAGTTGAAAGTGGATCGTGGCTACGTCAAAACGCTTGAGGCGGTTTCTCAATATGAAAACATGCTGCAGACCAGTAAACTGATCTACAACGACAGCGCAGCGACGCTGAACCGTACCATTGCAAAGTTCCCAACCTCTATGATTTCAGGTGTTCTCGGGTTTTCAAACCGGGGATATTTTGAAGAGGGTGGTTGAGATCAAGGATTGAAAACAAACGTGCGAATTGATTCAAGAAGAAACAGTGCATTAATTTAAAGTGTTAATAGGAGGTAATGATGAAACGAAGAAAAACATTGGCATTAATCTTGTCTGTGGCAATGATATTTGGGTCTTTTAACATGGCCTTTGCAGCAGCAGAGCCAGAAGTTACAAGCACAAATGTTGCGCAATTCAAGGATGTTGCAAAGCATTGGGGGGCAAGTGCCATTAATAAATGGTCAGGCTACGGTATCATAAGCGGCTATAATGGATTATTCAGACCCAATGATTCTATTACGAGAGGTGAAATAGCAGTCATATTGGATAATATGATGGACTATCAGGAAGTAGCAAAAAACACATTTACAGATTTAAAATCCGGAAAATTCTACACGGATGCTGTTCTAAAAGCAAATGCGGCTGGTATTATCAAGGGCGACGGCAATACGGTACGTCCGACGGATAAAATTACTAGGGAAGAAGCAGCCGTAATCCTTGCCAGAGCTTTTGCAGTGGATGCTAGTGCCAGCGGATCAGCATCATTCAAGGATTCTTTATCAATCGCGTCTTGGGCAAACGGCTATGTAAAAGCAATGGAATCTAAAGGTTATGTAAAAGGAAGCAATAGCAATTTCCTTCCAAAAACAAATATCACAAGAGCTGAAATTGTTACCATGATCGATAATATCGTAAAAGCATATTATACAAAAGCAGGAACATACACTGAAAACGTGAATGGAACGGCAATAATTAAGGTTTCTGATGTCACCTTGAAGGGTGCGACGATTTCGGGAAACCTGATCGTTGCAGAGGGTGTCGGACAAGGTGATGCAACACTGGACAGCGTGACAGTGAAAGGAAACACCGTTGTCAGAGGCGGCGGTGAAAATTCCATACATATTGTTGGAACCTCGAGCATTACGGGAATAAGAATTGAAAAAGCAGAAGGTAAAATAAGAATCGTAATCTCAGATGGAAATACGGTGAAAGAGGTCGAGGTTGCCGAAGGCGAAGAAATTATTGTCGCAGGAACTGTTGGTACTCTTGATGTCGCTGCATCAAATGCAAAGGTATATGCTACTGCTGCAGAGATCACCAAGGCTAATATAACAGGGGAAAACTCTACTGTGATAGTGGATACGAAATCTAAAATAAGTACCGTGGCGGTATCCGACACCGGAAAGAACGCCAGCATACAAACGCAGGAAGGCGCCCAAGTCGGAACAATCACAGCGGAAGCTGGTGTTAAGGTGAGCGGCAAGGGTAAAGTATCAAATGTCGACCTGATGGACGGAGCGGATGGCTCAAGCATAACCACACCTGACACAAAAACTACAGTTGATAAGGGAGTAACCGGAGTAACCGGCGGTGGTGGGAAAGCAATATCCGAAGGAAGCACAGGAACCAACAATGCGGCTGGCAATAATTTGATTGTGTCATCAACCGGTGGGTCATCAGGGGGTAGCCGTGGAAATGGTGGTCCTACATTGTTCACAGACGTAACATCACCAGGATATGCAACCGCATCAACGAACAACACAGTAACTGTAACCTTAACGGGTGGAACCTTTAAAGCAGGTGCTATAGCCGCCAGTGATTTTACTTTTGCCGGAACAAACGCAGTTGCTTTGGCAGCGGGAACCTTCACCAGGACGAGTAATACGGTTGTAACCATTTCAAATTTAACTTTAGCAGCCGGAGCGGATAACACCGTGCTTGTTAAGGGAGCAACTCAGGCAACGCAGGCAACCTCAGTTTCAGCAGCGGCAAGTACAGTTTTCGCAACTGTAATATCACCAGCATATACAACGACATCAACAAACAACACCGTAACAGTAACCTTAACCGGTGGAACCTTTAAAGCAGGTGCTATAGCCGCCAGCGATTTCACTTTCGCCGGAACAAATGCAGTTGCTTTGGCAGCGGGAACCTTCACCAGGACGAGTGATACGGTTGTAACCATTTCAAATTTAACTTTAGCAGCCGGAGCGGATAACACCGTGCTTGTTAAGGGAGCCGCACAGGCAACACAGGCAACCTCAGTTGCAGCAACAGCAAGTACAAAATATTTTACGTTTAACACCAGCACACAAACAATCACGGGTTATACTACAGCAGGAGGATTCAATGTTGTTATTCCATCCACAATAGATGGCGTTACTGTAACAGCCATAGGCGCTGGTGCGTTCCAAAATAAATCACTAAACAGTGTAACAATCCCAGATAGTGTTACCACGATAGGCGATAGCGCGTTCAGTAGTAATAATCTTACCAGTGCAACAATTGGAAATGGAGTCATAACCATTGGCAATGGCGCGTTCTATAATAACGCTCTAACAGGCATAGTAATACCAAACAACGTCACCTCTATAGGCAATTATGCGTTTAAGAAAAATATGCTTACCAGTGTAACAATTGGAACCAGTGTCATAACTATTGGGGGGGAAGCGTTTCGAGGGGATGGGACAGCTGGAAGCAACCACATTACAAGCTTGACCATACCAAACAGCGTTACTACGATAGGCGGTTACGCTTTTCAGTATAACGCGCTCACAAGCTTGATCATACCAGACAGCGTTACCATTATTGGCGATCGTGCATTCAGCCTAAACGCTCTTACAAGTGTAACAATTGGAAATAACGTTAATACCATTGAACAATTTGCGTTTACAGGTAACAACCTTCTTAGCTCTGTATATTTTAGTGGTAACGCACCTGCTACCTTGGGTAGTAATATATTTTGGGGAATCCCTACTGTAAGTCTTACATTATACTACCATGCAGGAAAAACAGGGTTTCCTAGCGCTGCCGATGCATTGAAAGATTATACCCAAAACACATATTAATTTAAATGTGAGGATAGAGCAATGAAACCAAAAGCCCCTGCGATCGTTTCGCAGGGGCTTTTACATAACAATAGTTTTACTTCATTTTGTCGGCCAGATCGTTGAGATAAACCCACCGATCCATTTTGGCAGAGAGTTCTTCTTCCAGCGTCTGCTTTTTCAGCAGCAATTCCTGCAGACGGTCATAATTGGAGGCTTCTTTTGACATCTCCGTTTCGAGCTCTGCCAGCTGCTGCTCCAGAGCTGCAATGACGTCGTCGATGGTATCAAATTCACGCTGCTCATTATAGGAAAATTTTGTCTTAGCAGTCGGTGTTCTGGTTTGTTTTACAGGCTGCTCCGCCTGGTCGGAGGCGGGGTTCTTGACGCTCTGGACATGGTTTTCGAGATAATCGGTATAGCCGCCGGGATAATGCTTGATGGTTCCGTTCCCTTCCAGAGAGAAAATCCTTTGGACAACGCGGTCCAGAAAGTATCTGTCATGGGAGATCACAATAACAGCGCCGGGAAAACCGTCCAGATAATCCTCTAAAACGGATAGGGTCTGGATATCCAGATCATTGGTAGGCTCGTCGAGGAGAAGCACATTGGGAGCCTCCATGAGAACACGCAGTAAATACAATCGTTTCCGTTCTCCGCCGGACAACCTGCCAAGAACCGTCGAATGCATGTAAGGGGGAAATAAAAAACGTTCCAGCATTTGCGATGCAGACAACGTGCCTTCCGCAGTGGCGATCTGATAGGCAATGGACTGGACATATTCAATCACTCGAAGAGAGAGATCCATTTCCTCGTTCTCCTGAGAAAAATATCCGATTTTTACGGTATCGCCGATTTCGATGGTTCCTTCATCCGGAAGCACAGTGCCCATGATCATTTTCAGCAAGGTGGATTTGCCGTTGCCATTGGGTCCGATAATGCCGATTCGATCGTTTCTTAATATCGTATACTCAAAATCAGAGATCAAATTCTTATCATCATAACACTTGGAGATATGGCGCAGCTCTATGATTTTTCTCCCGAGCCGGGAGCTGAGCGTCTGAAGCTCCAGCTTGTCGGAGTTCAGGTCCAACTTGGATTTTCTCAATTCTTCAAAGCGATCGATCCGGGATTTGGATTTGGTGCCCCGGGCCCGGACTCCGCTCCTGATCCATTCAAGCTCTGTGCGAAATAAGGCGGCGCGTTTTCTCTCGGAGGCCAGAGCCATTTCTTCCCTGGCAAGCTTCAATTCGAGATAGAGGGAATAGTTGCCGTCGTAGGTGTAGATGGTTCCGTCAGCCAGTTCGGCTATTTTATTGGTGACCCGATCCAAAAAGTATCGGTCATGGGTAACGAGCAAAATTGCTCCTGCATATTTCGCCAGGAACTTTTCCAGCCAGTCGGCCATTTCATTGTCAAGATGGTTTGTCGGCTCGTCAAGGATGAGAATTTCCACCGGACTCGCAAGGACGCCGGCTAAAGCGACGCGCTTTTTCTGACCGCCGGACAAGTTGCTGACAGGCTGATCAAAATCAGTGATCCCGAGCTTCGTGAGGATGGTTTTGCATTCGTATTCCTTTGATTCACGTTCATTGGAGGCGACGTCCTGCAGCACCTGATCCAGTACGCTGAGCTCCTTGCTGAAAACAGGATTTTGCGGCAGGTATCCGACGCGGACGCCTTTCGTTCTGACAATAATTCCGCCTTCCGCTTCTTCCTTTCCCGCGAGAATCTTTAGGAGAGTCGACTTTCCGGTTCCATTGACGCCGATCAGGCCGATTTTATCTCCTTCGTTGATGCTGAGGCTGATATTATCCAAAAGAGGGCGCTCTGTAAAACTTTTTGATATTTTATCTGCATTTAATAAGATCACGATCTGCTCCTTAAGGTATTGACCAATATTATTATTCCCCGAAAACAAATTTTTCGATAGCCTTTGCCACTCCGTCTTCATTGTTGCTGCAGGTCACGTAATCAGCAGCTTCTTTTATCGCGCTTACAGCGTTTTCCGGAGCGATCCCAAGACCTGCGTAACGGATCATGTCGATGTCGTTGTAATTGTCTCCGAAACAGATGATTTCAGAAGGTTTGATTCCTTTTTCCCGTGCATACCGGTCGATGGCGCTAGATTTACTCACCTGATCGGCACAGATATCAAAGGAATTCAGCCAGGATACCGTGACGGAGGTCCCGGGGATTTCTCTCAGGCAGTCGTAAAGCGCTTTTCGGTCCTCTTCGTCATCGTACCTTGCCAAGACCTTGTATACGGCATCCTTGCCGATGAGCTCCATCGGTTCGATTTCCACCATCGGGAAGCGATCCTCCTCCGGCTGATTGCTGTTGAAGGCATAAAAGGACGCCAGAGATCCGGCGATTTTCTTGGTATAGAAGCTTTCCTCCGCATAGCAGTGGAAATAGATATTCCTGTCGGTCAGCTGGCGGAAAATTTCCTCCAGCGTATTCTCAGGCAGTGGTCTGCCGTATAGCAGTTCGCCTGCGGCTTCTTTTATGAGAGCGCCGTTGCAGGCGAGAATGGGCGTGCTTAAATTCAATTCCCTTGCATATTTTCTGGTGCCTCCGAAGATTCTTCCGGTAGCCAGCATAAATTCGATCCCTTGCTCTGATACTTTACGGATCACCGATTTCGTATACTCCGAAATCGTATGATCATCTCTTAATAAAGTTCCGTCCAGGTCGCTAACGATTAGTCGATACATGGTTCCTCCAAAAATTTCATTATATAAGATTTGTCCGGTATTATAGCGCGCGGATGCTGATTTCTCCCGAATTCAGCGTTTGTTCGGTGCCGTCCTGATACCGCACCACCAGGCCCCCGTCCCCGTCGATGTCGATGGCGGACGCAGGGATTCCTTCGGTGAGATTGCGATCCTTTCCCAGGCCGGCCGTCGGAATGACCAGGACCTCTTTCCCCAGGATAAAAGACCGGCTCTTGTATTCATCTATAAAATCTCTCGATTCGAGATTTTCATTGATTTCAAGCATCTGATTGATCACTTCCGCGATCAGACAGTTTCGGGAAATCCCTTCCGTCGGTTGACCGTAGCTGCCCGCGATCGTCTTCGGTGTGTTCTCAAAAAGCGAACCGGCAATGCCTGACAACTCCTCTGGGAAAGCAGACATGGCGGTACTGTAATTGATCCCGATCCCAAGGACGATGTGATCGATATGGCCGCTTTCGAAATCGGTGACGGCCTCCGTCAGAATGCCGCAAATCTTTTTGTCTTTCATATATATGTCGTTGACCCACTTGATCCGGCAGGACAGCCCCGTGACTTTTTCGATTGCCTTGCAGACTGCGACGGATGCAGCGGTGGTTATGAGCACGGATCTTGAAGTATCAAAGCGGGGCTCAAGGATGAAGGTCATATAAATTCCACCGGCGGGAGGTGAAAAAAAGCTCCGGCCCATCCGGCCTCTGCCCTTGGTCTGCTCTTCGGCTATGACGACGGTATCGTAAGGCGCCCCGTCCAGCGCCATCTTCTTCGCTGTGAGATTCGTGGATTCCAGAGTCTTGAACACATGGATACGGTCCGCCATGGAGCGCTTCTTCACACGGGGCATGATGCCTTCCACGGAAAGCACATCGCTGCTCGGGGCGAGGCAGTAACCCTTATTGGTGATGGCGTCAATGCTGTATCCTTCTCTGCGAAGTTCCTGGATCGCCTTCCATACGGCGGCCCTTGATATGTTGAGACGGGTTGCCAGCTCTTCTCCTGAAACCGCGCTGCCTTTATTTTCTTCCAGTGCCTTCAGCACATTTCCTCTTGTCGACATTGGATCCACTCCCTGTTAATTTCGTTGCTGTTATAAAAAGATTATATCATACAAGCCGCGTTGCAGTATGATTCAATGAACGCTACCTTGCAGCAACGCTGTAAAGATCAATGCGTTCATTATATCATAAATCGGATATTCTTTTATTAATTTTTATTGTATTCCTAGTTTTCCTATTGTATCATATGGGTATAATATAGTTATATTGTTAGATGGCGGTGGTAAATATGAAGATTTCAACAAAAGGGCGCTATGCTTTGCGTCTCATGCTTGATCTGGCGATCAATCATACCGGTGAATATATATCAATAAAAAGTATTGCGGCAAGACAGGATATCTCGGAAAAGTATCTGGAGCAGATCATAACCCAGCTCAACCGTGCCGGTTATGTCCGCAGCGTACGCGGCGCCCAAGGCGGCTATATGCTTGCCAAGGCTCCGTCGGAATTTACGGTAGGTATGATCCTGCGCCTGATGGAGGGCAGTCTTGCCCCGGTCAGCTGCGCGGAAGACGAGGGTTCCTGTGACAGGGCTTCCCGCTGTGTCACACTGGAAGTCTGGCAGAAGGTTCAGGAAGCGGTGGAGAATGTTGTAGACAATATCACGCTTGCCGACCTGGTCACCCGGTATCAGGAAAAAACGGAACCGATCTATATCATCTGATCAGCCGGTGTTCAAGAGCATATCGCTAATAGGAAGCGTTCCGCAGCATTTCGGAGCGCTTTTACTTTTATTTGTATGGCTCAGTTCGCTGCCGGAGCTGCACATGAAAAAGTTTTTTGAGGAATAATTAAATAGCTATTGACAAGATTAACCTTTATGTATATTATGATAATAATTTAATTCATATTAATTTGATAGGAATAGTAATAAATATAAAAAGGAGATGAAAACTATGTCAGATAATCAGAACAAAAAACTGAGATTTGAAACGCTGCAGCTTCATGCTGGCCAGGAAAATCCCGATCCGGCGACTGGCGCCAGGGCGGTGCCCATCTATCAGACCACTTCGTACGTATTTGAAAACTCTGCTCAGGCGGCCGGTAGATTCGGCCTGACCGAAGGCGGAAATATCTATACAAGAATCATGAATCCGACCTCTGACGTGTTCGAACAGCGCATTGCCGCTTTGGAAGGAGGGATCGGCGCCCTGGCGGTGGCTTCCGGCTCCGCAGCTCTTACCTACGCGGTGCAGAACATTGCCCACGCGGGAGACCATATCGTTGCGGCAAAGACGATCTATGGCGGATCGTACAATCTGCTCGCGCATACTCTGGCTGATTTCGGAATCAAAACGACCTTCGTCGACCCGGATGAAGAGAACGGTTTTGAAAAGGCGATTCAGGAAAACACAAAACTGGTCTTCATCGAAAGCATGGGAAATCCGGCTTCCAACGTCATCGATATCGAGGAAGCGGCGGCGGTCGCCCATAAAGCAGGAATACCGCTTATCGTTGACAACACCTTTGCAACGCCTTATCTTCTGAGACCGATCGAGTACGGTGCGGACATTGTCGTTCATTCCGCCACGAAATTCATCGGCGGTCACGGAACGTCCATCGGCGGCGTTATCGTGGATTCCGGAAAATTCGACTGGGCGGCGTCAGGAAAATTTCCTTATCTGACAGAGCCGGATCCAAGCTATCACGGAGTCCGGTTTACAGAGGCTGCAGGCGCTGCGGCATACATTATCAAAGCGAGAGTTACGCTGCTCCGGGATACCGGTTCCGCCATCAGCCCGTTTAATTCCTTCCTGTTCCTTCAGGGGCTGGAGACATTGTCCCTCAGAGTGGAACGCCATATTTCAAACACATTGAAGGTAGTCGAATTCCTGAATAATCATGAGAAGGTGGAAAGAGTGGATCATCCTTCTCTGGCGTCAGGCAAAAATAAGGCTGTGTATGATAAGTATTATCCAAATGGAGGCGGCTCTATTTTTACCTTTGAGATCAAGGGCGGCGCAGAGGAAGCGAAGGCGTTTATCGACAGGCTCCGGATATTCTCATTGCTTGCAAACGTGGCAGATGTGAAATCCCTGGTGATCCATCCTGCCAGCACCACCCATTCGCAGATGACGGAAAACGAACTGACAGACGCGAGGATCAAACCGAATACAATTCGTTTATCCATCGGTACGGAACACGTGGATGACTTGATCGAGGACCTGGCTCAGGCTTTCTAACATTTTCCGAAGTTGGAAATGTGCTGCCTGATGCGGGAATTTCTTGACTTTTCTTCGCCCGGAGGCTAAAATATATTGTTATCGGGATGGACAAAAATAGAACCCACCCGGTGACGTTGTCCGGGAGAGAAACCTGGGACAAGAGAGGAGCAAGAAAAGCAGCACTATGATTGAAATTAAGAACCTGTCGAAGTTTTTCGGAACGGAAAACGGAGACTTTGTAGCGATAAATGATATCAATCTTACCATCGAAGACGGCGACATCTTCGGCATCATCGGCATGAGCGGCGCCGGAAAGAGCACGCTGATCCGGTGTATCAACCTGCTGGAGAAGCCAAGCGAAGGGAAGATCATTATCGACGGCCAGGAAATCACCGCGTTGGAAGGAAAAGATCTGCTGGCGCTGAGGCGCAAGATCGGCATGGTTTTCCAGAAGTTCAACCTGCTCATGCAGAGGACGATCCGGGATAACGTAGCATTCCCGCTTGAGGTAGCCGGAGTTGAAAAAAAACAGAGATACGAGAGAGTGGACGAGCTTTTGGAGATCGTCGGACTCGACTCAAAGGCCGGATCCTATCCGGTGCAGCTTTCCGGAGGACAGCAGCAGCGTGTATCCATAGCGAGAGCTCTGGCGAACCACCCTTCCCTGCTGTTATGCGACGAGCCTACTTCGGCGTTGGACAGCCTTACCACGACCTCGATCCTGAAACTGCTGAAGGACATCAACCATAAGCTTGGCGTTACGATCATCATCATCACGCACGAAATCGCTGTGGTTGAAAAGATCTGCAACAAGGTTGCTATCATCGACGAATCCAGGATCATCGAGCAGGGTTACGTCAAAGATGTAATCAATAACCCGCAGCAGGAGATCACAAAGAGACTGCTGGAAAGGGGTGAGCTCAGTGAATGAATTTTTTGCACAATACGGCGACTTATTATGGGCAAATACTTGGATCACAATCTATCAGACGTCATTATCCACTTTGTTTGCCTATGTTTTGGGGGTGCCCCTCGGCGTGCTCCTGTACATTACGCAGCCGAACGGGATTTGGCCCCACAGATCGCTGAATGCAGGTCTGGGCTGGATCGTCAATATCGGACGGTCCATACCGTTTATTATATTGCTGGTAGCGCTGATTCCGTTTACCCGGTTTGTTATGGGAAGCGCGATCGGTCCGAAAGCGGTTATCGTGCCGCTGGTTATCGCGGCAGCGCCGTTTGTAGCCAGAATGGTGGAAAGCTCCCTGCTGGAGGTCGACGCGGGAGTCATTGAAGTCGCCCAGTCGGTGGGCTCCACGGTGTGGCAGATCGTATGGAAGGTCATTCTTCCGGAGAGCAAGCCGTCCATCGTGTTCGGAGCGTCCATTACGTTTATCACTCTGTTTGGTTATGCGGCTATGGCAGGCGCCATAGGCGGCGGAGGGTTGGGTGATGTAGCAATCCGTTATGGGTATTATAAATACCAGACGGACGTAATGATCGCGACTATAATCATTCTGATCATCCTGGTCCAGATCATACAGATCCTGGGTAACGGTGTATCCAGAAAAATTGACAAGCGAATCAAAAGATAATGATCCGTGTTTCGGCCGAAAGCCGACCGGATAACAATCATGAGGTATGGTCAGATTCCCGCGGCGGAATTTGCTGTATATAAATGCACATAGGAGGAGTATTATGAAGAAGAAAATAGCCCTTATTCTGGTCCTGGCCCTGACAGTATTCGCACTGGCTGCCTGCGGCGGCGGAACCGACACAAAGGACGAAGGCAAAACAGATATGAAAGTTCTTAAGATCGGTGCGTCAACGGTACCTCACGCTGAGATCCTCAATTTTGTAAAGCCGATGCTTGCGAAAGAAGGAATCGACCTTCAGATCACTGAATATACCGATTATGTAATTCCGAATACGGCAGTTGAAAGCCATGAGCTGGACGCCAACTATTTCCAGCACGTTCCTTACATGGAAAGCTTCAACGAAGAGAACGGAACCCACCTTGTATCGGCAGTAGCCGTACACTATGAACCGATGGGACTCTTCGCCGGAAAGACTGCAACTCTTGATGCGCTGAAAGACGGCGCGACCATTGCCGTTCCCAATGATCCTACCAACGAAGCAAGAGCTCTTCTGCTGCTTCAGCAGGAAGGACTTATCAAGATCAAGGACGGAGCAGGCCTGAACGCAACGCCCAACGACATCGTTGATAATCCAAAGAACATCAAGTTCTTTGAAGCGGAAGCCGCGGCTGTCGCCCGTTCCATCCAGGACGTCGATTTTGCAATCGTCAACGGAAACTATGCTCTCGAAGCAGGACTTAAGGTTACTGACGCTCTCGCTGTAGAAAGCAAGGATTCTGAAGCAGCCAAGACCTTTGCCAATATTGTCGCCGTTTATGACGGAGACCAGAACAAGCCTGAGATCCAGGCGCTTGCAAAAGCTTTGACTTCCGATGATACTAAAAAATTCATCGAAGACAAATATCAGGGTGCTGTAGTTCCCGTATTCTAGAAAATAGAAGACCGGACCGATAGGACAATAATATAATAGACTTTAAAATACAAAAAAACAGCATGGCGTCCGCCATGCTGTTTTTTTGTGAGATTCATAGCTGTACATTGCACCCGAATTCTGTGCAATATTTCAAGTAAAGGACGAAAATGCCACATAAATCAGGATTTTTAAGCAAAAAACCCACAATATTGGGCTTTTTTTATATAGAACCGTCCTTTAATTGAAATTTTGCACATAACTCGACTAAATTATATAGAAAACAATAAAGTTCTTCGAAACCGAACCATGTTTATTTTTACGTTTTTTTTATTGACAATAGCAGATACGGTGAATATAATGATTAACGTAGTATATTTAGTAAATTACTAAATTACTAAATACAAAAGAGGTTCGCACAATGAACTTAGCAAAAGGGGGGTTTCAATAGATGTGCAACAAAGAGGACACAAATAATGGCATAAGCAATAAAATTGTGCTAAGATTTCTAGAAGGGGAACAGATCAGACAGCTTCCGACAAAAGCGGCTCACAAGCTTATGGTGCTTGAGTATCTGGCTTCCAAATTTGAAATCGGGAAAGAATACACGGAGGGTCAGGTTAATGTGATCATTGACGACTGGCATACCTTCGGAGATTATTTTATATTGCGAAGAGAGCTCATCGACAGCGGTCTTTTAAAGAGGCTGCCAAACGGCTCGAAATACTGGAGGGAAACAGAATGATGAAAATACCAACAACATTGAAACACAAACCGGTTATTGTGGCGGAAGGCTACGGGAATATCGACGGCCGGTACGCATACAAAACGGACGTCCAGGGACTTTCCCTCGGGCTTGCCCAGTGGAACGACAGGGGCAAGCTGGATATCTCCGCAAAAGTCTGGAGGTATACGGGAGAAAAATGGTCAAGGCAGTCAGAGGAAATGCCGATGCACCGCGTATTGGATCTGGCGATATTCCTGTGTGAGGCGGAGAAGTATTTCCGGGAGGCTTATCGCTATGAAAAGCTTTATGATCCGGAAAATCCGGTGATCGACCGGGTCGGCCTGCAGGGCGACGCCATGACGGTAAAAGTCTGTACAGAAAACGAAATGATCGACGAGGACATCAAGACGGTAAGACAGGCCCTTGCGAATGACAGCGAACTCCTGGGAGAGCGCTTCGCCATGCTTTCCCGCCTTCTCAAGGAACTGGGATATTAAAAAGGGCCGCAATAAGAGAGGAATGATAAAATAAAATGGCTATGGATAAAGATAAAAAAAGAGAAATAGCAAGCGAGTATAAACAGAGAAAAACGACGGGAGGAGTATATAAGGTGACCAACACCGCCAACGGCAGATATATGATCAAGGCTGAGGTGGACCTTCAATCCTTCCAGAACCGATTCAACTTCAATCAGATGATGAAAGGATGCCTGCATCCAAAAATGTCAAAGGATCATAAGGAGTTCGGATCCGAAGTGTTCGTGCTGGAATTCCTGGAGGAAGTGGAAAAGAAAGAAGACGAGAGCACGATGGGTTTCCGCGACAGACTGAAGAGAATGGAAGAGGCCTGGGCGGAAAAGTTCGACAAGGATAAGGCTTACTAAACTAAAAAAACCGAAACCTATAGCGAGAAATTTAGCCCGAAAACCTATAGCGAAAAATTAAAAATGCACTTGACTTTCCCGCGCAGGGGATAGTTTATACTGATCCCAAGAGGTGAGAAAATGTACAAAATCAGTGATTTTTCGAAGATTACAAATATTTCCGCCAAGGCGCTGCGCTACTATGATGAAGAACAGATCCTGACGCCTTCCCGGCGTGACGAGGAAACCTCATACCGGTATTACAGCGAGGAGGATTTCAAAAAAGCCCAGCTGATCGTTCTGCTGCGTTCTTTGGAATTCTCCATCTCCGAGATCAAGGATGTCATGGCGAATTGCACCGGCCCGGACGATCTGACCTGCTATCTGGAAGAAAAGAGGTTGATGATCGAGGGTAGGATCCGCAAGGAAAAAGAACTGATCAAAAAATTGAACCTCTATATCAAACCAACGGATAGGGAGGAAATCAGTATGAATTATCAGATCGAAGTAAAAGAAATCGCGCCGATCAGTGTGGCTTCCATACGCTATAAAGGAAAATACAGCGATGTGGGCAAATACATCGGTACGTTGTACAAAGCAGTAAAGGGAGATGCGGCAGGGGCGCCGATCCAACTGTATCATGACGCCGAATATATGGAAGACGGCGCGGATCTGGAACTCTGCGTCCCGACAAAGAAGAACGTAAGCCATCCGGACGTCACAGTGAAAAAACTGCCCACGATCAAAGCGCTCTGCACGACACACGTGGGCAGCTACGAAAAGTTGAACCTTGCATACAAGGCGCTGGTGGACTATGCAAACGAGCACAGTCTGAATTGCGTCACGCCTTCTCGGGAGATCTACGTAAAAGGCCCGGGGATGATATTCAAAGGGAATGAAGAGAATTACGTCACGGAAATCATCATCCCAATCGAGGAGGAAAGGTAATGGCGGAAGAGAAACTGGATTACAGGAAACGGGATAAGGAGCTGTACCAGCCCGGCGTCAAACCGGCCGTCGTCAGGGTTCCTGCAATGAATTTTATCATGGTTGATGGGAAAGGGAATCCCAATGAAGAGGGGGGAGAATACCAGCAGGCCGTGGAATTGCTGTATGCCCTGTCCTATTCCATTAAGATGGGAAATAAGAAAGGCGGGGGGCCGGAAGGATGGACCGACTATACCGTTCTGCCGCTTGAGGGTTTGTGGTGGCTGGAAGGCGGAACATCCGCCGACTCCGATTTTACACAAAAAGAGAAGTATTTCTGGACCTCCATGATCCGCCAGCCGGAATTCGTAACGAGGGAAATCTTTGAAAAGGCCTGCGGGGAGACTTCGAAGAAAAAGCCCGGGCTCGACACGTCCAAGGCCAGGTTCGTAACCTTTGAAGAAGGGCTATGTGTCCAGGTCATGCATATCGGACCCTACGACGAGGAGCCGAAGACGATCGCATTGATGGAGGCTTTTCTGGAAGAGAGCGGATATCGGAATGCCATTGGGGATACAAGACCAGACGGGGGAGTCAGACGGCACCATGAGATCTATCTCGGCGACCCGCGGAAAACGGAGCCGGCCAAAATGAAGACGATCTTAAGGCATCCAATCAAGTGAGCGACTGCCAGGCATATTTTCTCGAAAATCCGCTCACCTTACAGAGAACAATGGCTCGGACGGTTTTCTATGAAAATATGCCGTCGCGTCGCCCGAGGGCATTCCTGCGAGAACACACCGTCGCGGCACTATTACGGTTTCTTTAATCAGGCTCTTTTTATTGGAACAATTTTCATCCGTCTCCAGTCTAAAAAACATAAGAAGAAAGACGAGAGGTGGAAATATGAAAAAAAGATCTATATTTAAGAAAACAATAATTGCTTCAGTACTGACGCTTGCCCTTGCGGGACAATGCTTTGCGGGTACCGTACCTTTTACGGACATAAGCGGTATTGCCGGAAAGGATAAGATCGTTTCACTTCAGGAACAGGGCATCATCAAAGGCAACGGCAGCGGCTTGTTTGCCCCGGACGCGCCGGTGACGGCGGCTCAGGGTATTCAGCTTTTGGTGAACGCTTTTGATCTGAACATCGACAACATAAGATTTATCAAAGCGCCGAAAGCGTCGGACTACTTTAAAAACGCCAAGGACAATGCATGGTACTCCGAAGCGTTTATCATCATATCCTTCAGCGGACTGGATCTCCCTTCGGATCTGGATCCCAACGCAAAATGGACGAGGGAGGAATTCACCAATTATCTGGTGACACTCATGGAAAAGCAGGGAAACCTGCCGCTGATCAATCTGATACCGACGGATATTTCAGACAGCGCCAAGATGAATATTCTTTACAGCGGCGCGATACAGAGAGCGCTCGTTTACAAGCTGGTCCAGCTTGACGCAGACGGGGGGTTCCGTCCGACGGAAGCCGTTACCCGAGCAGATGCAGCGGTACAGATTTATAACGCGCTGGAATATCTGAAAGCGCATCCGGCGCCACAGGTGCAATAATTCCGGATACGGGCACGATATGAAACCTGAAAAGCTTCCTTTTGTGGAAGCTTTTTCATTTGGATTGAAATTCAGGAAATACGTGCTATAATAAGGTCAAAGATACGGAATTTTGTCGAAATTTGTAATGCCGGACGTTTGATGAGCATGTGAGGTTGATATGAAACGTAAAAAGATAAGCGGTGAAGAAACGGAATTCAAATATAAGAGCATAACGGAAGAGAAGGATATATGGGAACGTCGCCTTCATGAAATTGCCAATGTGCTGAAGCTTGAAAACGATCTACAATTCCAGCGTATCATAGAAAATCTGCCTTTTTCATTGAACATTAGCAGCTTTGGCGGCATCCTGATCTACGCGAACACCAAATACCTGGAGCTTTTTGAGCTGGACGAGAGCGTTATCGGAACCCAAAAGACTCTTGATTTCTGGATCGAGGAAGGAAAACGAGAGCTATGGATCGAAGCCCTTCGCCGGAATGGACTCGTAAATGATTTTGAGATGCATCTCAGGACCGCGAAGGGGATGGAGTTCTGGGCCATCGGAAGCGGCATCGTCATTCAATACCAGGAGCGTTCCTGCATATTATCCACACAGCTCGATATCACGGAGCGCAAACAGATGGAATCCGCGCTGAAGCTCAGCGAGGAAAAGTACCGGCTTATGACCGAGTTCACTTCCGACGTGATCTGGGTACTCAATCTGAAAAAGCAGAAGTATTCCTATGTCAGCCCGTCGATCAGCCATCTTACGGGATATACACCCGAAGAAGCCATGACTATGAATCTGGTCGATTCATTGACGCCGGAGTCCGCAATCATTGTACGGGAAGCCATCGGGCAGCATCTTCAGGACTTCCTTGCTGATCCTGAAAATCAGAAATCCTATATACTGGAGATCAGGCAGAAATGCAGGAACGGAGATGTGATCTGGGTCGAGATTTCTTCAAAATATCGTCTCAATGAGGCTGGAGATATTGAAATCGTAGGCGTCAGCCGCAACATTGAGGAAAGAAAGAAGACCGAACGGGAGGTGCTGTTCCTCAGTTACCATGACCAGCTTACCGGGTTATATAACCGAAGATTTTACGAAGAAGAACTGCAGAGGATGAACTTCCGCAGCAACATGCCGCTTACTATGGTCATCGCTGACGTCAATGGCCTGAAGCTTACAAACGACGCATTCGGGCACTTTGCCGGGGATGATCTGCTGAAAAAGTTCACCTCGATTTTAAATAAAGAGCTGCGCGCGGAGGACGTGGCCGCGAGAATCGGAGGCGACGAATTCGTGCTTCTGCTTCCGAAAACAGATTCAGCCGGCGCCGAGAAGCTAATGGCCGGGATCAAGGATCGCATCAGCCGATCAAAATCAGATCATGCCATTCTATCGGTGTCTTTCGGGTGGGCTGTCAAAGAAACTGTTGAAGAGGATTTCGCCGCCCTTTTCATTCAGGCGGAAGACAATATGTACCATACGAAACTTGTCGAAAGCTCCAATATGAAAAATGAAACGATTCTGCTGGCTATGCGGAAACTGTACCAGAAGAACGCTATGGAGCAGCTCCATTCGGAACGCGTCGGTAAGCTGTGTAGAGAGATCGGCAAAGCGATGAACCTTTCGGAGAATGACTTGTGGGAACTCGAGCTCCTAGGAAGGATGCACGATATCGGAAAAATCGGGATCAAGGACGAGATCCTGAATAAGCTGAAAAACCTCAACGCGAAGGAATGGCTGGAAATCAAGCGCCATCCCGAGGTGGGGTATCAAATCCTTCGTTCGGCGGACGAATACGTGCATATTGCGGAATCCGTACTTGCGCACCATGAAAGAGCGGACGGCAAGGGGTATCCCAGAAGCCTGAAGCTGGAGGAAATCCCGCTGCCGGCAAGGATTCTCGCCATTGCAGAGGCATATGACATCATGATGCACGGAAGCCTGTACAGGGACTCATTCCATGAGGCAAACGCGGTGAAAGAGCTGATGGATAATTCGGGTACACAGTTTGACGGCGAGATCGTAAGGATCTTTGTTGAGAACGTCTTAAAGAAAAAGGGCGCATAAATTCTAAGATTTATGTCGCCCTTATTTAATACTTCTTTACTTTTATGATTCTTTACAGTGTAAATTCCTTGGGCGGATTTCCCGAGAAGTCATAAACAACAGCCTTCGCTTCGTCCAGATAAAACACTTCGAAAATCGGATTCTCTGCGCTTTTGTACATGGATTTGACCATATCGCTGCAATTGAATACCTTGGTCTTTATTTCCGGATCATCGGTAAACTTTACTTTTCCGGAAAGGCGGATCCACTGGTACTGAGGCGTGCAAACGCATATCTCCACATCGGGAAGTCGCTGCAGCTGAGCGTAAACTTCCTTGGTATTGTTTGTACAGTAATAAAGTTTCCCCCCTTCGACCATCATAAATCCGAACGGACGTACCTTCGGACTGCCGTCAAGTCCCACAGTAGCAAAATAGTGTGTTGGATTTTCGCTCAGGATCTTCACTATCGTTTCGTTCATTTTAAATAAACCCCCTAAATGTTATTATTCCGGTTGCTTTCAGCGACCTTCATGAATACAATATAGCTGTAGGGAAGAAAAGTAAAGTAAGCACTTAAAAGTGCTGTAGTATGCATTTTGATACTATAGTAAGATTCCAATGCTTGAAAGGATGAAAATGATAATGAAAGACGTACCTGTCTGCCCTGTTGAAGTAACGCTCCGCCTGATGGGAGATAAATGGAAGATCCTGATCCTCCGCGATCTCATGAACGGGACGAGGCGCTTCGGAGAATTAAAGAAATCTCTTTGTGATATTACGCAAAAAGTATTGACCTCAAATCTTCGGGCAATGGAAGAAGGCGGGCTGCTTACCCGGAAAGTCTATGCGGAGGTTCCGCCGAGGGTCGAATATACTCTGACGGAGACGGGTATGAGCCTGAAGCCAGTGCTGGACGCTATGGTCGTGTGGGGAACTGACTACAAGAATAAGCTGGAAGAGACGGTCGGACGGTATGAATAACATCATATTGATCGGAATGCCGGGCTGCGGCAAGAGCACCGTCGGCGTCGTACTTGCCAAAGTCCTTGGGTATCATTTTATCGATGCGGACCTGTTGATACAGGAACGGGAAAACCGGCTGCTGAGCGAGATCATCGGTGAAGCGGGACCGGAGGGATTTAACCAAATCGAAAATGAAGTGAACTCGACTATAGAAGCGGACAAGGCGGTCATCGCCACCGGGGGAAGCGTGGTTTACGGCAAAGAGGCGATGGCGCATCTCTCCGGAAGCGGAGTGATCATCTATCTCCGCATTCCCCTCGGCGAGCTGGAAAACCGGTTGGGCGACCTGGTGGAACGCGGGATTTCCATGAGAGAGGGACAGACACTAAATGATCTGTATGCGGAAAGGACTCCGCTGTATGAGAAATATGCCGATCTGATCATCGATGCGGGGGGCCTTTCCATACGGGAGACGGTGATGCTGATCCGGGAACGATATAAAAATTACATTGCATAGATAAACATTGAATTTTAAAGCGGCAGCTGTAGTTGAATCTGTAAACTGAATGTAGACATGTACAAAAAGTATATGTCTACATTTTTAATTTTTGATAAACTCAATTTGAAAGGATGTGATTTTATGGGGAGACCAAAAGGCGGGAGAAATAGAAAATGGACTAAAGAAGAAAAGCTTAGGATTGTAAAACGGCACCTAGTGGACCATGTAGGCCAAAGGACTTTAGTAAAAGAAGAAAGCATCTCAGGCGGTATGCTTCGTCATTGGATTTCGGCATATCTAGATCAGGGTGAAGAAGGGTTGGAGCCCAAGACCCGAAGAGGCAATCCTTTTGCCGCATTACATACTAGTAAAAATCTTAGAGAACTAGATCGCCTTAGACTTGAAAATGCTAAACAAAAAATAGAAATTGAACGACTAAAAAAAGGGTACATGGTGAAAGGAGCTGGTGCAGAAAAGGAGTTCATTACTTCATTCGATCCGAATACGAAATAATTGAGCAGCTAAGAGCTGAGTATTCTGTAAAATTTCTTTGTGAAATAATGGCCATCAACCGATCAGGGTATTACAAGTGGGTGCGGCGAAAAGGCCATCCAAATCGATATGAATCTGACCGGAATCTGTTAACCGAACTACTCCTTGAACAGCATAAAAAGCATAACTCTTATGAATATCATAGACTTGCTGCATTGATTAAAAATCAGACTGGTTGGATCTTCTCGGACAACCTGGCGCACAAATGCTGCAAGTATGCTGACATCAAGTCCCAAGCGAGAAAATATCGATATCGTAATGCAGGAGAGGAACACGTACTATTCCCTAATATAGTAGCCGGGAAGTGGAATGCATCCGAGCCAATGAAGCTCATTGCTTCGGATATGACCTGCTTAAAGCATAGGGACAGGCTCTATGAGTGGACTTACTTCCTTGATACATTTAATAATGAAATTATCTCCTCAGCGGTATCGTCAAGGCCAGGGGATACTAGGCCATATTACAACTGTCTGGAACAATTCCTCAAAAAAATAGAAGAACAGAGCGCCCCAGTTGTTTTGCACACCGACCAGGGCGGCGTCTATTCTTCCAAAGCATTCCTCAACGCTCATAAGGATTATACCATAATCCGTTCTATGTCGCGAGCAGGAACTCCTACAGATAATCCTGTGATAGAAGCTATCAATGGATGGATCAAGGATGAGATCAGAACTGACTTCAAGTTTAATGAAGCCGATAGCGTCAGCAGATTCTTGGAGGATTACATATTCTATTTCAATAATCTGAGGCCGGCTGCTGCTTTAAAATACAAAACCCCAATCCAGTTTAAGACTGAATTGGGGTTTGGATAGTTTTTTTGAACTGTCTACTTTTGATTTACAGATTCACTGTAGTCTGTCGCTTTTTTTAATATTATTTACCAAAAATTTTCAATAATTTGTTGACAAACAATATTATACGTCGTATAGTATTGTCATAAGAACAATATTGTTTGATTTTATAGTATTGGCATTTGATGGATAATCTAAGACGAGCAAAAGCCATAGACAAAAGGAGGTAGAAGAATGGGGTTCCAGGTGGGATCGACATTGCTGGACGCATGCGTGCTGGCGGTGTTGTCAAGAGGAGACACTTACGGATACGTTCTGACCCAGAACATGAGAGACGTAACGGATATTTCGGAATCGACCTTATATCCGGTTCTCAGGCGGCTGCAGAAGGATGGCTATCTGACAACCTACGATCAGCCCTATCAGGGGAGGAACAGAAGATATTACGCCATTACTGAAGATGGCAAAAAGAAATTTGAAGGGTATAAACGGGATTGGATCCGGTATAAGACGCAGGTTGATAAACTGTTATGTGGAGGGGATGACAATGAACAGGTCTGAATTTTTTAAGAAGCTGGAGGAGGGACTCTTAAGAGTGCCCGCAGAAGAAAGAAACGCAGCATTGGATTATTATAACGAATATTTTGACGACGCTGGTCCTGAGAACGAGCAGAAGGTGATCGAAGAGCTGGGCTCGCCCGCACAGATCGCTGCAAGGATCAAAGCGGACGCTGCGGTTAAACAGCTGCAGTCGGATAAAAAGCCATCGATGAAAAAGGGGATTTCCGCTGTATGGCTTGTGATCCTTGCAATCCTGGCAGCGCCCATCGCTCTGCCGCTGGCTATCGGCGCCGCTGCGCTGGCAATCGGTTTGCTGGCCGCGCTGATCGGAATCGTAATAGCGCTGATCGCCTGTGTCGCAGCCTTTTTCATAGGGGGGATCGTGGTGATCGCAGCCGGGATCGCAGTAATGGCGACCAGCGTTCCGACCGCGATATTCTCTGTAGGCGTTGGGTTGCTGGTTTTAGGGGTTTCCATATTGATCGGTATTTTGGTCGTACTCGCTGCAAGGGGAATCTTCGGCAGCATCGCGAAGGGCATGAACAAACAGCTCAAGAAAACATCAAAAGGGGATGATATAAATGAATAACTCGTTAAAAGGAATCGCCATCGCAGCGGCGGCAATGGTAACGGTCGGAATATTGCTTGCCGGAATCGGCTGGATGGCTGGCGGAAACCAGCCGATCTATGTGGATCACAAGGGCATCCATGTAGGGGAGCGGGATGGCTCGGATAACGGCACGCTGGAAAGCTTCTCCCAGAACGTGGGCAGCTTCAGCAGCATCGATGCGGATCTGGATTTTTACGATGTGGATCTGGTTCCAAGCGACAAGTTCGCAGTGGACGGCACTTTTTACAGCAAGGACGGGAAACCCGACGTCAAGGTGGAGAACGGCACGCTGACGATCAGAGACAAAAAGGCTGGACGGATCAATATCAACATCGAAATTCCGGACCTGTTTACCTTTGATGATCAGCCAAGAGTCACGATCTATTATCCGAAGGATACGGAATTAAAGGATCTGACGCTGAAATGCGACACCTCGGATCTCGCGTATGAAAACCTGGCCGTAACGGGCAAAGCAGATCTTGAACTGGACTTCGGAAGCCTTGATATCAAGGGCTTATCGGCAAAAAATATCACAATATCAATGGACAGCGGCAGATGCACGCTGAAAGGACTAAAGGCCGATGACTTGAATGTCGTAAACAACATGGGAAAAACCACCGTGGAAGGCGCCGTTCTGAAAACGTTTAAAGTCGATGCGGATTCCGGTGAGATCAATCTTAGCGGAGTCACCGCGGATCAAGGGGAACTCATTGCTGATATGGGTCGGATCGACGGGAAGGATATGGCGACAAACGGTCTGAAGGTCAACAGCAACAGCGGAGAAGTCGTACTCAATGGAAAACTTTTCGGACTGACGGATATCACCAGCGACATGGGCTCTGTTACGGTAAACCCGGGAGCATCGAAGGATCAGTTCAACTATGAGCTGAATGCGGATATGGGCTCGGTTTCCGTCGGAGGCGATAATTTAAGCGGAAATGTGGCCATGAACAATGCTTCTGCAAAGAACACTCTGAAGGTCAAAACAGATATGGGTTCGATCAAAGTGAATTTCGACTGAAGAATATAAGCTACCATTATATAGGGAAGTATGGTATATTAGTTAGTGCTTACCGTTGATCCGGGAAGGTGCGACACGCCATACTTCCCTATTTTGTTTTCAGGAGTCAGAAATAAATGAACGATCTAAATTCGATAAAATCCAAAGCGGCAAACAGGAAACTGTTGCTGCTTTCCATCATAGGAATCAGCTTTTCCCTCAGAGCGCCCATTACATCCATCGGGCCATTGGCAGGATTGATCCATTCCGATTTAAACGTCTCCAACGGTTTTATCGGTTTCATCACGACCTTGCCGCTGATCGCTTTTTCCGTCTGTTCCCCGATTATCCCCCGCATCAGCGGCAGGTTCGGAATGGGGAGGACCATGCTGTTCGGCCTGATCTTTATCGTAATTGGCGGAGTTATCCGCTCGTATACGGGAACGGTTGGCCTGCTGTTGGGCACCGCGCTCATCGGCGTAGGCATCTCCGCGGCAAACGTTCTGGTTCCCAGTATCGTAAAATTGAAATATCCCGATAGGATTGGCATCATCACAAGCATTTATATTACTTCGATCGCCATATTTGCTTCCATCGGGGCAGGCGCCAGCTATCCGCTGGCTTCGTCGGGGCTCGGCTGGAAAACGGCTTCTTTCGTATGGATCGGGATCGCTGTACTGGCTATTTTGGCCTGGATGCCTCAGCGTAATCTGGGTACAGATGCTTCGGACATAGATAATGGAGCCGCTGCAACGGCAGGCGCAGGCGAGGTGAAGTCCCGGAAGAATATAAACGACGGCAGGAACATATGGAAATCACCCCTGGCCTGGTGTATAACACTTTTTATGGGATTCCAGTCCCTGAATTACTATTCCCTTACCGCATGGATCCCTTCGATCCTGGATAGCAGCGGCATGACGCCGGCTGCGGCAGGATATATGGCCTTCTGGTTCCAATTGATCGGAATTCCGTTCTCATTTCTTACTCCGATTTTGGCATCCAGAGCAAAAAATCAGAAGACGATCGTCATCGGAAGCTGTATCGGGTATTTTTCAGGGCTTATTCTGCTGATGACCGTTCAGTCTTATTTGGCGGTCGCAGTCGCGTTGCTGCTCTTGTCTAACGGAGGCACGGCGAGCTTCGGATGGTCCATGGCGATGATCAGCATGAAGGCAGGCGATGCGGAGGAGGCGGTAAAGCTTTCCGGAATGAGTCAAGCTGTCGGATATCTGCTGGCGGCCATCGGCCCGACCTTGTGCGGCGCGATTTACGACAAGACAGGGACCTGGTCCCTCGTGATGAGTCTTTTCCTTGTCACCACTACGGTTATGGTGATTACCGGAATACTGGCCGCAAAAAAGGAGAAGCTATTTCATTAACAGGAAAATTATGATAAACTTATATGATTATTAAGCCGCCGCTTCTCATTCGAAACGGGGCACGAAAGGAAGAGATAAGAATGACAAAGAAAACCTATTACATTTCAACACCAATTTACTATCCAAGCTCAAATCTGCATATCGGGCATACCTACTGCACCGTTATGGCGGACGCCATGGCGCGTTTCAAAAGACTGACCGGGTATGACGTCATGTTCTTGACCGGAACGGACGAGCATGGGCAGAAAATCCAGAAGGTGGCGGATGAAAAAGGTATGTCGCCGCAGCAGCACGTAGACGAAATCGTAGACGGAATAAAAGAACTCTGGAAAACTATGGAAATCTCTTACGATGATTTTATCAGAACGACAGAACCTCGTCATGTAAAACGGGTTCAGGATATATTCATGAAGATGTACGAAAAGGGCGACATCTACAAGGGAGAATATGAAGGCTGGTACTGCACTCCCTGCGAAGCCTTCTGGACCGAGACCCAGATCGTGGACGGAAAATGCCCGGACTGCGGAAGACCGGTGGAAAAAGCCAAGGAGTCGGCATATTTCTTCAAGCTTTCCAAATATCAGGAGCGTCTCATCGACCTGTTTGAAAACAATCCGGAATTCCTGCAGCCAGAGACAAGAAGGAACGAGATGCTGAGCTTTGCAAGGCAGGGCCTCGAGGATCTATGCATTTCCAGGTCCTCGTTCAGTTGGGGGATTCCGGTGCCCATTGATGAAAAACACGTGATCTACGTATGGCTCGACGCGCTCTCAAACTATATCACAGCGCTGGGCTATCCCGACGATCCGGAAAAATACAATAAATACTGGCCTGCCGACGTCCATCTGGTGGGAAAGGAAATCGTCCGTTTCCACTCCATCATCTGGCCTGCAATGCTGATGTCCCTTGACATTCCGCTTCCGAAGAAGGTTCTTGGTCACGGCTGGATCCTTCTGGAGGGCGGCAAGATGTCCAAATCCAGAGGAAACATCGTTGATCCGGTCAAACTGATCGAACGGTACGGCGTCGACGCTTTGAAATACTTCCTGCTCCGGGAATACACCTTTGGACAGGACGGGTTATATACCAATGAAGTGATGCTGAACCGCATGAATTTCGACCTGGCCAACGACCTCGGAAATTTGGTCAGCAGGACTGTTGCCATGATCGAAAAATACAATAGCGGAAATCTGCCCCAATCAAAGGGCGAAGGGGAATTCGACGCCGACCTTAAGGCCGTTGCGCTGGGCGCCGCCGCCAAGGTGGAAGCCTATATGGACAAATTCAGTTTCAGCCAGGCTCTGGAAGAGATCTGGGTCGTAATCAGAAGAACCAATAAATATATCGATGAAACGATGCCATGGGTACTGGCAAAGGACGAATCCACAAAGGATCGCCTGGATACTGTGCTTCACAACCTTGCGGAAGCTCTGCGGATCGTGTCTGTGCTGATTTATCCGTTCATGCACACGACCTCTGCCAAGATCAGAAAACAGCTTGGCATCTGGTATGCGGACGTCGTCTGGGAGGACGCATTTGTATTCGACATGATGGCCGGAGAAAAAGTGAAGAAGGGCGACGCCATCTTCCCGAGACTTGATATCGAAAAGGAGCTGGCCGAGCTGGAGGCCATGAAGGGCATACCGGCCGAACCGGAAGTTCCGCCGACAGAATTCAAGCCGGAAATCACCATTGACGATTTTGAGAAGATCGATCTGAAAGTCGGTGAGATCCTGGATTGCAAAAAGCATCCGAAAGCCGACAAGCTGCTGGTTTCCCAGGTGAGGATCGGAACCGATACGAGACAGATCGTATCCGGCGTGGCGAAGGATTTCACTCCTGAAGAGATGAAGGGGAAGAAGATCATTGTCGTCGCCAACCTGAAGCCGATCAACCTGAGGGGCGAGGAGTCCAAGGGGATGATTTTGTTTGCGGATAATGGAGAAAAGCTGGCTTTCGTAACCACGGACGCCAAAGACGGAAATTCCGTAAACTAGTGTATTAATTATTAAGCGCCTGCTTTGGTATTCTGCAAGAAATTGCTATCTCGTGCCTGACGGGGCATTCTCGTGAAAACCGCCTCCTTTAAGATGCTTCGCATCAAAGTCGGTGGTCGGTTTCACGGTTTTCGTTGAGAATGCCCTCGCCACGGCCCGGCAAGCGGTATCTTTATCCAAGAATACCGGCGGCGCTTTTCAATAACCCTGTGTCCGGAATTTCTGTAAGGGCGCCGGGGGAGAAAGCCAGCTTAAGTGATGGAAAAAGACAGTTTTAGAGAGGGAGAAAAATGTTATTTGATTCGCATGCGCATTTGAATAGTGAACGATATGAGGGAGAACGGGATAAGATCGTCGAAGCGATAGAAAATTCGGATCTCGAATATGTGATGGACATCGGCTTTGACCTTGAAAGCTCAGCCATGGCAGTGGAGCATGCGAAGAAATATCCCTGGTGTTATGCGGCTGTCGGCTGCCATCCCCATGATACAAAAACCATGGATGAGACAACGCTGACCTTGTTCAAAGGACTTGCCAAAAAACCCAAGGTGAAAGCAATTGGGGAGATCGGCCTTGACTTTTACTATGACCATTCGGAACGGGACGTACAGCGTTACTGGTTCCGCCGGCAGGTACAGTTGGCGCTTGATCTTGAAATGCCTATCGTGATCCATGACCGGGACGCCAACGATGAAGTGATGAGGATCCTGAAAGAAGAAGGCGTTTTCAGCAAGTCGAGAACCGATAAACTTGGAGATGCAAAGCTTCTCATGCATTGCTTTTCCGGAAGCAAGGAACTGGCGCATCAGTACGTGAAGCTGGGAGCTACGATTTCCATCGCGGGGCCGGTCACCTACAAAAATGCCAGAAAGACCGTTGAGGTCGTTCAGGAGATTCCACTGGAGCACCTGCTCGTCGAAACGGATTCGCCTTATCTGACGCCGGAACCGTTCCGCGGCAAAACCAACCGGCCCGATTATGTGGAGTATACAGCGAGAAAAGTTGCGGAAATCAAAGGGATCAGCTATGAAGAGACGGCCAGGATAACTTGCGAAAATGCAAAAAAGTTCTTTTCCATCGATTAATCTGCTTAAATTTTCGTTTAACGACATATTTTTGACAAAACATGCCCCGGTTTCTTGTGAACCGGGGATTTTTTTGCGGAAAAACGCAGCTTATTAGCTGAAATTTCAGGAATTTCATTACAAGTTATTACAAAGTTACCCAATCAGAGGAATTATACTGAAAAAAAGGGGTGATTGTGATGGAATTACAAATGGGAAATGTGCGGAGCCATATTTCCGGTATGCTTTTAAAGTTACCACGCGAAGCATCCAAGGTCGCAGTAAGCGACTATGTCAGGATCGCTATGATCGTGTCAGGTTCGATCCTACTGGGAAGGGTGGCACTGTTCTATGCTGTTTTTCCCTGCGGGATCGCACTGATAACGGTACTGATGAATAGAGGGAGAGCAAATATCTATGCCTTGCCCCTTATTCTTGCCGGTATTCTTTCAAACTACGGGACAGGCTATGACATTTGGGGAGACGCTATAACGGTTTTCGTTTGCGGCGCCGCCTTTTTTGTGACCTCAAGAATGAATCTTTGGATCTTTGTAAAAGCTTTTTCCGCTGCAGGGATCATGGTTTTGACGAAATCGATCTATTATCTGACAGCGCCGTTCGTATTCGTATTCGACATCTTCATGATGTTTGTCGAGGCGATCCTGATCCTTGCGCTGGTTTACATTTTTCACAGGTTTTTCGGATTGCTGGAGAAAGGGAAAAAGAGTTCCAGCACCGTTGCGGAAGGAATCATTGCAACGTCGGCAGTTTTTGTACTGATGCTCGGCGGGCTCGGTATCGAATCTATGGGAATCTTCTCTGTGGTGAACCTCGGGGCCTTATTTATGACGCTTATAATCGGTTATAAGATCGGTATCATGGAAGGCGGCGTCTCCGGTATCGCTGCGGGAATGACCGCCATGTTCGTGACAGCCGGTTCTCCCGCGGTAATCGGAATATTTGCCTGTGCCGGCATGACGGCGGGATTCTTTAAAGGGCTGAACCGTATCATTGCCGGCGTATGCTTTGCGGCGGTCTGCATATCCTTCGGGCTGGTAAAGGGATACCCGGAATTATACATTTCCGTTTATGACCCTCTACTGGCAGCAGCTGTTTTCGCTGTGATACCAAACCGGTGGATGGGAAAGATCGAGCTGATTCTCGCAAGGATCAGAAAGGATCATATCTATGAGGAATTGACGGCAAGGGACCGGATGCAGGTGATGTTGGGCGGATATCTGGAAACCTTCGAAAAGCTGGCAACCCTTTACGGCAGCACGAAGAACAGAAGCAATATCATCGCTCTGCAGTTTAAGGGCATGGCCAAGGTCACCAAAACGATGATCGAAGCGTTGGAGGTTCCGGAAACCGCTGTTGTATCCTCCAGAGAAAAATTCAGCATCCGGGTCGGCGTATCCGGCTATGCAAAGGAAAGATCCGTCTCCGGCGACAGCTATATCTGCGCCGATCTCAAGGATGGAGATTATATGATCGCTTTGAGCGACGGCATGGGAAAAGGAGAAAGCGCTTCAAGAGAAAGTGCGCTGACTATCACATCGCTTTATAATCTGATGAAGGCGGGATTTGATGTGGAACTCGCGCTGAAAACCATCAACTCCCTGCTGCTGTTCAAATCGACGGAAGAGATTTTTTCAACGGTCGATCTGGGATTGTTCAATAAGGTCAACGGCAAGATAAAATTTTTCAAGATAGGCGCGGCGGCTACCTTTATCAAGAGAGGCGACAAGGTCGAGACCATCAAGGTGTCCGCACTGCCCATGGGAATCGTGGACAGTATCCGGGTCAGCCACATCGAGCTTCAGGCCCACCGGGGCGATGAAATCATCATCGTTTCCGACGGAATCACAGAAGCCGACAGGGCCGACGGCCAGATGGAATGGATCCGCGAAACCATAGAGCACATACGCTCCAGGGATCCGCAGACCATGTCCGACCTGATCATCAATAAAGCCGTGGAACGGTACGGGCTGAAGGAAAAAGACGATATGACCGTGATCACGGCAATTGTGAACTAGCAAACTCCGCACACGAAATATACCTCTGAGTGGCAAAGAAAGAAACCATCCTATGCAGCAAGCTAAGGGTGGTTTCTTTCTATCGGTCAGTTCCAGTGAAATCATGACATTCCTAACAACGTTTCAGTTTTTGATGTGGTTCAAACTACTCCACGACATGAGCTGTAGCGTTGTTTTTATTTATAGACAAACTGTCATACCTGGTTCCGTTTTTTAATAAATAGAAGGTGGAGGTGGTTGCCTTTGTCTGAATGATTACTGCCTGAATAAAAACGAAAGTGTGATAAAAACAATCTATCGAAAGAGGAAGGGATTAATAATGAATAAGGGGAAATTATTATCGTGGGTGATCACGTTCACCCTTGTATTGAGTTCGTTTGCGGCTGTGCCAATGACGGCCAGTGCCCAGTTGATAACAAACGGAGATTGGGTCACGGGTGGCAATCCAACAATATGGACAACCGGAGCGGGGATAGAATTGAATCCATACCAAATTGGATCTGCTGAACAGTTAGCCTATCTAGCTAAACAGTATAACGATGGCACGGAGGATTATTCCGATGTGTACTATAAACTAGTCTCAGATATCGATCTGGAAGCCCATTATTGGGTGCCAATCGGTAATGCAGATAAACCATTTGATGGGCACTTTGACGGCGGCGATTCGGTAATAAATTATTTGAAAATTGATGACGATTCAACTGACTGCCAGGGATTGTTCGGCAGTGTTGCCGACAGTGGCTCATTAACAAACATTACCCTAAGCAATGTGGATGTAAAAGGACGGGATTATGTTGGAGGTCTGGCAGGAGAATCTAATGGAAGTATTAGTAATTGCACCGTCGGAGGAACTATTTCCGGGGGATCTTACGTCGGCGGCTTGGTAGGATCTTTCACGGGAGAAGCGCTGCAATGTATGACAAATACTGCGGTAACCGGAGGTTCTAACTTTGCGGGAGGATTGATTGGAAGTGCAGATGGTGCAACGGTCGATCAGTGTTATTCTCTTGGAACGGTTTCCGGCGGGGCAACGAATATGGGCGGATTGATCGGAATGGCGGGCGAATCGATGACTACAAAGATCACGGACTGCTATTCCATGGCAGCGGTTGCGGGCATCGCGGATGATGCTGCGCGACGGGTCGGAGGCCTGATTGGTTCGTCCGGCAATTGTCTGATAACCAACAGCTATTCCTGCGGACTCGTCGAAGAAGATGAATATTCCGATCTCCCTGGGGGCTTGATTGGAGAGAAAAGCTCTGATACAAAAATAACAAATAGTTATTATGATTTCGAAACAACAGAACAGGATTCCGCTGATACAGGAAAAGGAATCCCAAGATCAACTGCAGATATGACTCCAGAAACGACTGGTGAAGCAATAACGACAGCAACATATGTAGATTGGAATTTTGATCAGATCTGGCTAATTCACGGTACAGAGGCTGGATATCCGGCCCTTGCATGGCTTGGAGATTCGGGTGAGGGAGAAGACGCGGACTGTATCATTCCAGACTGTGACACACCGATCAGTGAGGGTGGTTTTGCCAGCTATCAAATGGTCGACGGTGTAAAGTATTATGAAGTTACGAATGCGAAACAACTTGCCCATATTCAAGACCATTTTGAAGACGGGATCTGTGATCTGGAGTTCGTTCAGACTACAAATATCGATCTCGGCCCCGAATTCGGGGAAACTGGCTGGACCGCACTTGGAGGCTTGAACGGGACCTTTACCGGAACGTATCTTGGCAAGGGATATAAGATTAATAATCTGTATTTTCGTGAGGAAAACAGTGACGGCGATATTATCGCGGCGCTGTTTTCAAGAGCCGGTTCTGATGCACTGATTAAAGGAGTCAATTTGAATATCGGATATTTAAGCGATTCTATTGAACCGGAAGAAGTACCTTATAAAGCTGCAATTGATTCTCCAGATATCTATATCGGTGGAATTGTTGGAATCAATGAAGCGAAAACAACAATAGATAATTGTACTGTCAATTTTGAATTGGGTATGATAGCGGATAATCCGTCTGGCAACATCTACTTCGGAGGTATTGCAGCCTACAATGCAGGATCAATTACGAATTGTAAGACTTATACCTGGACGGACGAAGAAGAAATGGGCAACCTGCAGATCGGAACCGTAGGGGGAGACGTTTATGTTGGAGGTATCGCCGGATACGATACTGGCGTTATCAGACATTCGGATCATCAGGGGCTTCTATATGCAACGAATGAAAACCCCCGCTCAAGGGCTGACGTTGAAGAAGCCTTCGCGCAAAACATCTACGTAGGCGGAATCGTCGGATATGCAGATGCCTCAATAGCACCGGATGATGTTGAAATTGAAAACTGTCAGAACAACGGGAATGTATGGGCACAAAATATAAGTCATTATCAGGAAATACGAGCCTGTGCGGGCGGTATCGTTGGATATATAGACCAGGGAGCCGATGAGCCCATGATAGGCAAAGTCCTTGAAGGAAGCGTTCTTGAAGGCAATCCGGTAGTCATTATTAAAAACTGCGCCAATATCAACGATGGCGGAGTAAATGATGTCCGCTCCATGGCGCAAAGCGCGCTATCCGGCGGAATCTTAGGTGCAAGCCGGTTTACTCCTGGTGCTATCTCGATTATAGAAAATTGCTATAACCGAAGTGATGTAGAAAGCTACAATGTACCGATAAATAAAACCTTGGAAGAGAAAGACTACTCCGATATGTGCATTGGCCTTGCAGCGGGCGGTATTGTTGGAGCGGCGGGGGGCATCAGCATCCTGACGTCTTACTCAACAGCACATTTTCTTATTGATATGGGATCTAATGAAAGATCTAGTAAAACGACGCAGTCATACGCAGGCGGAATTGCAGGCTTGATCTGGGATACCGACTTCACGCAGAATTATTATCTGTTGCAAGAATCGGTGGATAGCGGTATCGGAGGTGCTGTTGTAGCAGTAACGCCGGAAGGCATCGAGATCCAAGAGGAGAATTATCCAGATTATGCAATCGTTCAGCCATGGGATGATCCCGCAGGAGTAACATCAGCTTCAGCGGCAAATCTGCAGGCCAAGTCCTTCTTTGGTGATCAGTGGCGCTGGTATAGCAGCGGGGCGCAGCCGGAGGATTATTATGATGCGCAAAATCCGTGGCGATATATTACTTCTGATGGGTTCCCGGTTCTTCGCGGCCCAATATATACGCCCCCTGTAGTAACCCCAGACGGAGGTAACCACGGTGGCGGCGGCGGTTCTCATACCGTGGTAACGACAACTCCTGCTGCCCTGAATAAAATAGACCACTTTGCTTACGTGGTGGGTTATCCAGACGGTACAGTCAAACCGTTGGGAACGATCACCAGAGAAGAGGTAGCGGTGATTTTCTATCGCCTCATGACTGTAGAGAGCCGTAAAGCGTATGATGCAACAAAGCAGCCGTTCTCGGATGTAAGCAGCGATCGCTGGTCCAATGATGAGATTGCTACTTTATATAACGCCAAGATCATTACAGGTAATGCGGACGGGAGCTTTAAACCGGCTGAACCGATTTCAAGAGCTGAATTTGCCGCTATCGCAGCGAAGTTTGACAAGCTAGAGAAAACGCAGGAGAACAAATTCTCAGATATCAGCAACCACTGGGCCAAGGATTATATCAATTCTTCTGCGGTAAAGGGTTGGATCGGCGGTTATGAGGACGGGACATTCCGGCCTGATAACAACATCCTCCGATGTGAAGCCATGAAGATGATCAACGAGGAACTGGATCGCAGGGTCGACGCCGCCGGACTGCTTACCGAAGCAAGACAGTGGACGGATAATGCCCCGGATAAATGGTACTATGATATCGTACTTGAGTCTACAAACACTCATGATTATGAACGCGCGAATACGCCAAAGTCCATCGAGAAGTGGACAAAAATAAAGGCGGATCCGGTTTGGTAAAAAAGCATAGAAAAAATAAAAAAAGGGACGGCTTTTCGAAAAAGCCGTCCCTTTTCCTATTACAAGTTTATTTATTGATATCTGTCAGCAGTCTGTTAAGCACTACCGCTGCCTGAGCTCTTGTTGAGAGAGCTTTGGGATCGATTTTACCGTTGCTGCCATTGATGATCCCGTTCGCTGCCATGAACGCTGCCGCATCCTTGGCGTAAGCGGAAACCGCAGCGTTGTCGGTAAATTGGGACAGGCCGGATGCAGGCTTGCTCAGAGTCAGTTTTTTGCTATCCAGCGCCTTATTCATCATGACGACCATATCTTGTCTGGTTATATAGTCTTTCGGGCTGAAGGTATCCGCCGCCTTTCCGGTTGCAATGCCCAGGGCTTTCGCGGTTCCGACTGCGTCATAGTAATAGGCGCCTTCCTTTACGTCGGAGAAGTTGCTTGTGAAATCGGCGTTCAAATCCAACGCCTTTACGAGCATCACCATGAAATCGGCTCTCGTTACTTTATTGTCCGGGGCGAATTTATTTGCCGCGACGCCGTTGATCACTTTATCCTCATAAAGCTTGTTGATCGAGGTGATTGCCCAGTTCTTATCGCCGATATCGTTGAAGTATTTTACTGCGTCTGCCTGGAGATCACCGTACAGGGTTTGGGCCATTTTATAGACTTTTTCGCCCTGCGCATTGGAATAGTCGTTCAGATACTTGGCTGCGGCTGCCGCACCTTGACTGTTGTAGATTTTCAGAGCTTCTGCCTCCAAGGCTTTCTGCTTGGCGAATTCCTCCGTTTCGATCGGAGTCCATGTCTTGGTTACGGTATCGATGGTTCTTGAGTAATTCTTGTCTACGTATTTTCTTAGGTCGTCAAAGGCCCAGTATGCGGAATCAGTAGTATCGGTGTCGGTACCCTTCGTATAGGCGTCCGGGAAGCCGGTCGCACCGTAGTAATAAGGCACATAAGGGCTTGTCTTCGAGGTTGCAAGCGCCCACCAGATGACACCGCCGACTTCTGCAGGCAGCCAGCTTCTCAGTTGGGCGACGCTGGTGACTTCCGTATTGGTACGGCTGATGGTTCTGATATCGGTATGGAACGGCGAGCCGGTGTTCGGATCAGCCTGATAGTATTCCGTACCTTCATAAGCGCTTCTTAAGATACTCTTCAGCTCGTCCGCCGAAACCTTTCCATAGTCGGTCAGCATTTTGGAAACCAGCCGGTTCCTCAGATTGTTGTATTCGTCATCCTGATTCGGCGGGTCTCCGTATACGTCCGCAAAGCTGAAAGGTCCGGATTTGGGATCGTACCAGCCTTTGTCTGTGGCATACTTGACAAGATTCGGGGAATGCAGAATGTCCGGGCTGTTTAAATCAACTGCGCCGATGCGGTAGTTGTTCGATCTCATGTCAAACCCGCTGTCCGGCGTCCGTTGGGCGATCCATTGACCGTCTCTCGCGATTTCAATGAACCAGCCTTCGTTTGGATCTGCGATACCGAACATCGTCCCCGGGTCGCAGCTCAAATGGTAGGTCTCGCAGAGCTGCCCCATGAGTTCAACGCCTTCGCGGGCCGTCTTGCTGCGTTCCAGAACAAGCTGGGTGAATTCAGTCCAGAAAACTCCGCCGTCGATGACTTCCCAGGCGTCATCCTCTGATACGCCGCGGGTCCAGGACATATTATTGGCGACGGATACCTGATACTCATTGATCCCCGTCGTAAAGTCGCCGGGGTAATATTCTTTGTCAAAAATCGTGGATGCAATATAAGCGTATGTTACTTCAGGCTGCGGAATCTTTGCGCCGGAATAGCTGACATACATCTCTCCGGCCGCGTGAGTCTTTCTTGGAACAACGACCAGGTGCTGGGGCGAGTCGCCCAGTTCTTCGCTGTGCGCGATCATTACAGAACCGTCTGCAGTATTGTTTTTGCCGACAATAATGGTGGTACAGCCAAAAGCAAGTCCTGCCGACATTGTGAATACCAGTGTGAATACCAGAGTCACCACGACTAGTCGGATCAATTTTTTGTTCATCGAAAAATCCTCCTTCTAAACTAAATAAACACTTTCATAACGCCAATACACTCTGTGACTTCAGTGTACGCTTGTATCTTAATTAGTTCAATAGGATTCAAGGCATATTCTGCCATGCAGGATCATTTTAAAGCTTTAATAGGCTGTGCTCCTCTGTTAGCGCTGTCGTCGGACGCAAGTTCGTTTCCGAACGCCCTGCATTTTCCGATCCCTTCCGAATCAGGCTTCCAAAGCAGCTTCAACCCGTCGTTCACTATCTCAAATCCGGCTGCGGAAAGCGTTTCGGAAATGATCTGCGCAGATTCGCCGCTCCAGCCGTAGCTCCCGAAGGCGGCGGCTTTCTTTCCTTTAAAACCGAGTCCTTTTGTTATTTCCAGTATGGCTGCCAATGCGGACAGGATGCCCCGATTGATTGTAGAGGATCCCATAACCACCATCTTTGATTTGAAGATTTCAGTGATCAGATCATTCTTGTCCGTGTTAGCGCAATTGAATATTTTTACGGTGACTTCCCCATCCTTCTCCCTGATGCCGGCGGCAATGGCTTCGGCCATGATCCTGGTGGCATTCCACATGGTGTCGTAAAGGATAGTGATCTGATTTTCCTGATAGCTCTTCGCCCATTCCGAATACTTATTGATGATTTGCATCGGATCGTCCTTCCAGATAACGCCGTGGCTGGGACAAATTATGGAAATGGGCAGATTGAGGCTCAGTAGTTCCTCTATTTTCTTTGCTGCAAGAGCGCTGAACGGAGTGAGGATATTGGCATAGTACTTCAGCGCTTCCTGATTCAGTTCCGCAGCATCCACCTTGTCGTTGTACATATGCTCCGACGCATAATGCTGCCCGAACGCGTCGTTGCTGAATAAGATTTCCTCTCCCGTGAGATAGCTCATCATGCTGTCCGGCCAGTGGAGCATGCGGGCTTCCACGAAATAGATTTTATTATCTCCCAGATCCAGCGTATCCCCGGTTTTGACCTCGATGAATTTCCAGTCCTCCTGATAGTGTGCCTTGAGCAGTTTTGCGCCGTTTGCGGTACAGCAGACAGGCGTTTGGGGAATCAGCTTCATCAATGCGGGAAGAGCGCCGCTGTGATCGACCTCGGAATGGTTTACTATGATATAGTCGATCTTTTTCAAATCAATGACCTTTTTCAAATTTTCAATATACTCCTGTGCGAAGGGCGACCAGACCGTATCGACCAGTATGTTTTTTTCTCCTCTGATCAGATATGAATTATAGGACGAGCCCCTGTGGGTGGAGTATTCATCTCCATGGAACCTTCGCAGCTCCCAGTCGATCTTGCCGACCCAAGCCACTTTTTCGGTGATATCAAACATTCCATATTACCTCTCATTAAAACTTTATGATGACTGACTGCCGCGCTGGCGAAGAAGCGCGGCGACAGATGGTAATAGTATGTATAAAACAAAGGATTTTCATGACAGAAGAATTGCTAATATCTTCTTGCATTCTCATTCGCAAGGTGATAATATATCGTCTTGTTCCTGTTTAAAATCAGGATTACAGGAAATAATGCAAACATGGATGCAAATTACAAGTGCTCTAACCAGAGCACAAAGATAAGTGATATACAGAACAGATACGGAGGAAGAAAAAATGGAACTATGGATTTCAGAACAGCAAAATGAGAATGTGAACTTTTCCTGCAGGGTAAAGAAGACGATCTATTCGGAGAAAACGGATTTTCAGGAGATCGACATTGTTGAAACGGAGTATTTCGGCAAGATGATGGTGCTTGACGGGGTCATTCAGACCACCACTTTTGACGAATTCATTTATCATGAAATGATCGTTCAGGTACCGATGTTTACTCATCCAAATCCCAAAAAGGTGCTTGTCATTGGTGGCGGAGACGGAGGAAGCGTACGGGAGATCACAAAGCATAAAAGCGTTGAGAAAGTGCACTGGGTGGATATCGACGGCAGGGTCATCGAAGCCTGTAAGACTTACCTGCCTGAGTGGAACCATATGATACAGGGAAATCCCGTTGTGGAAGTGAAGATTCAGGACGGCCTGAAGCACATGAAGGAATCCCTAGGCCAGTATGACGTCATCGTGGTGGACTGTTCGGATCCGGTGGGACCCGGAGAGCTTCTGTTCCAATATGATTTTTATAAGGATATCTACGGCGCCCTCAAGGAGGACGGACTCTTTGTGCAGCAGACGGAATCCCCGTTCTATCACAGGGATCTGATCCGCAGGATCCAGAAAGACGTCAAGTCGATCTATCCAATCACCAGATTATATACGGCGAATATCCCGACCTATCCAAGCGGACTGCACTGCTTTACCATCGGCTCCAAGAAGTACGATCCGTCGATGACTCCGGTGAGAGTTCCGGATTTTGAAACCCGCTGCTATACGCCGGAAACCCATGCCGCCAGTTTCGTGCTCCCAAAGTATGTCAAAGAACTGGTTGAATGATGGAAATTATGCTATAATGGTTCCATTGATTATGACGGCGTTGCCGCAAGGAAGGAACCATTGATCAAGCTGCGACGCGGCTTGCATGATGGAATGTTTCCATGATTATAGAAAGAGTAAAGAATACCATTATCAATAACCACTTGATTGAAAAAGGTGAGCACATCGTTATCGGCCTCTCCGGAGGCCCCGATTCGGTGTGCCTTTTTCATATCCTACACCGGCTCGAGGAAGAGCTTGCGATCCATCTTTACGCGGTCCATATCAATCATGGCCTAAGACCGGGAGCTGCTGACGAGGACCAAAAGTATACGGAGGACCTCTGTACCCGGTATCAGGTGCCGTGCCGCACATTTTCCTTTGACGTGAACAGGATCGCCAGAGAATCGGGGATGTCAAGCGAGGACGCCGGAAGACAGGTGCGCTACCAGTCCTTCTTCGAGGTTGCGGCGCAGATCGAAAACGAAACGGGAGGTTCCGTAAAAATAGCGGTGGCCCAGAATATGAACGATCAGGCGGAGACTGTCCTGATGAGGATACTGAGAGGGACCGGAACGGAAGGCCTTGTCGGGATCGAATACCTGCGGACCGAAAAGAACCGGGGCATTATCCGTCCGCTCCTTGATGTTTCAAGAGCGGAAATCGAAGCATACTGCAAGGACAACGGGTTGAATCCGCGTATCGACCTGACCAACCTGGAACCCATTTATACGCGGAACAAGATCCGCCTGGAACTGCTCCCACATCTAAGCGAAAATTATAATGGCAATATCGTTAACGCGCTGAACCGTCTTTCCAGGATCGCGAAGGAGGACAAGGATTATTTCGGCCGATTGACAGAAACGATCCTTGAAAAGCACGCGACATTCAAGGGTAAGGAGCACGCCGTTTTTCCGCTGGATATCCTTTGCAGTGAACACCTGGCGATCCGTCATCGGATCATCCTGAGACTTTTCGAGAGCATCGGACTATCAAAGGATATCTCTGCCGTTCACCTGGAACAGGCCGACCGGTTGTTGAAGGAGGGAAGAACCTCCTCGGCGACGGATTTTTCAGCCGGTTACGCCTTGGGTATATCCTATAACACCGTTGAATTTTATAAAAAAAAGGGAAAAGACAACCCTGAATTTGAATATGAAATAAATATGGAAGGCATCACGGAAATTTCTGAATTAAATGCCGCAATAGGGGTAAAAATTCTTAGGAGACAAGACTGGACGGACTTCATGAATCGGTCGCAAAAAGTAGGCGACGGAAGTTGCATATGCCGTTTAAGTTTCGATAAAATATTGGAAAGCGGACGAAATCCTGTACTTAGAACAAGAAGGCAAGGGGATTATATCGTTCCCCTGGGCATGCAGGGCCGGAAAAAGCTTCAGGATTTTTTTGTTGACGAGAAATATTCCAGGACGGAAAGGGACCGTGTTCCGATTTTGTGCCTGGGCCCTGAGGTCCTCTGGATTGTCGGCGGCAGAATCAGCGAGAATTATAAAGTGGAGGACCGGACGGAACGAATCATTTTGCTTGAATATTCAACGAAAATATGATAAAATCATTTATTGCTATTTGAGACAGAGTCCGAGAAAGGGGAACAGTAGACATTGAATAGGGTTTTCAAGAACTTAGGGATATATATCGTAATCTTCGGCCTGGTGCTGGCTATGGCCTGGTTCTATCAGGGCACACCGCAGCAGGAGGTCAAGGAAGTTGATTTAACAAAATTTACAACACAATTAAAAAGTGAAAACATAAAAGAGCTTTTGATCAACGGTACTACGATGACGGGAACATTAAAGAACGGTACAAAGATCGTTTCCTATGCTCCTTCCATATTAGAAATCGATAGGCTGGAAAATGAGTATATCTTCCCTCAGATGAAAGAGGGTACCATAACGCTTAAGAGCGACAAGCCCAAGGAGACGCCTTGGATCGTGACGCTTCTTCCGACCATCATCATGGTGGTCATCCTCATTGTTTTCTGGTTTGTGTTCATGAATCAGGGCCAGGGAGGCGGAGGCAAGGTCATGTCCTTCGGCAAGAGCCGGGCAAAGCTGCACAAAGAAGACGAACTCAGGAAAATAACTTTTGCCGATGTGGCGGGCCTTGATGAAGAGAAGGAAGAGCTCGAGGAAGTAGTGGACTTCCTTAAAAATCCGAAAAAGTACAACAGCCTGGGCGCGAGAATACCAAAGGGCATCCTTTTGGTCGGCCCTCCGGGCACAGGTAAAACATATATTTCCAAAGCCGCAGCGGGAGAAGCGGGCGTACCGTTCTTCAGCATCAGCGGATCGGACTTCGTAGAAATGTTCGTCGGCGTCGGAGCATCCCGTGTCAGGGATTTATTTGAACAGGCCAAGAAGAATTCGCCTTGCATCATCTTCATCGACGAAATCGACGCAGTCGGTAGAAAAAGAGGCGCAGGTCTGGGCGGCGGACACGACGAAAGAGAACAGACGCTGAACCAGCTGCTGGTTGAAATGGATGGATTCGCGGACAATACCGGAATTATCATTCTCGCAGCCACCAACAGACCGGATATCCTGGATCCCGCACTGCTCAGACCGGGCAGATTTGACCGTCAGGTCGTTATCGGCATCCCGGACATCAAGGGAAGAGAAGCGATTTTCCGCGTGCATTCCAGAAACAAACCGCTGGACGACGCAGTGGATGCGAAAGTGCTGGCAAGAAGAACACCGGGCTTTACTCCGGCTGATATAGAAAATATGCTCAACGAGGCTGCGCTTCTGACCGCCAGAAGAAACGGCAGAAAGATCCGCATGGACGAGATCGAGGAAGCGATCACCAAGGTGATCGCCGGACCCGAAAAGAAGAGCAGAGTCATCAGCGAGAGCGAGAGAAGGCTCACGGCTTACCATGAAGCGGGTCACGCCCTGGTTGCAAGGATGATGCCGAATACGGATCCGGTTCATATCGTGACCATAATTCCGAGAGGACGTGCAGGCGGCTTCACCATGATTCTGCCGAAGGAAGACAAGTATTATTCGACCAAGACCACGATGATGGAACAGATCGTTCATCTCCTTGGAGGCAGAGTGGCGGAAAAGCTGACGTTGGACGATATCAGCACCGGCGCAAGCAACGACATCGAAAGAGCTACGGAAATTGCCAAGAACATGGTTACAAAATTCGGTTTCAGCGAGAGGCTGGGCCCTGTTAACTACAGCTCTTCAGATGAGGTATTCCTGGGCAAGGATTTCTCCACAAGGAAAAACTATTCAGAGGAAATGGCTTCGGAAATCGACGAAGAAATCAGGACGATCATCGAGGACGCTTACGCGACGGCGGAAAAGCTGCTTTCGGAGAACATCGACAAGCTTCACACGGTTGCAAAGACGCTGCTTGAAATTGAGACCCTCGACGGGGAGCAGTTCGAAGCGCTGTTTATCGGAGCAAAGACGTCCAAACAGCTCATTGAAGAGGTCCATCATATGGAGAAAGCCATTGAAGAGGCCAACGCCCTCGAGGCGGCCCAGGATCTCGAAGATGAAGAAGAAGGACTGGATGAATCCGGCGAAGATGGGGAGTACCTTGTCGAGGAACAAACTGAAGATCTGGAGACGGACCAACGGGAAGATACCCCGGAAGATAAAAAATAAAAAATATTTGGGGCAGGTTGAATACCTGCCTCTTTTAACATTGTAGTATACGTAATTTAGTTGGTGAAGAGGTGGATTATGAAGGTAACGGTAAAAGACTGCCTGGAACTGCCGGTTTTAAATGGGGCGTTGGTGATCGCGGGAAGCAAGGGACTGGAAAATCGCGTGAGCGCCATTTCTTTCCTGGAAGCCGGAAGCTTTGGAAGCATGAAACCCGGCATGCATAAGAAGGACGAGATGATCCTCACGGCGTCATTCCCTGAAACATTCAGCGACGAAGCGCAACTCCAATTGATCCGGAGCATGTCGGAAAGCGAAGAGGCTGCGCTCGTTTTGCTGGCGTCCGAAAAAGCGGCTGAAAAGTGGCCCCAAAACATTCTGGATTTTTGCAATGAAGCGAATTTCCCCATTGTGATTTTGCCGGAGGATGCGCAGATCACATATGCCGACGTCATTGATGAGGTGATGGAAAAAGTCCTTTACGGCGACAATTTCGGCAACAGGCTCATCAGCAACACGATCTTTCATTTGCTTAATTTTGAAAAGCACAGCAATTTCCAGTCCGCAGCCCGGGAGGCCGCCATCAACAATAATTTTCAGATGGTTATCCTGAGCGAGGACTTCAACCCGATTTTTTCCGTTGAAACAAGACATCGGACCACCATTGCTGAAGCGATCCGCGCCGGCATTGAAAGAGACCTGGACAAGTCGGCGGTCTATACGAGGATCGACATCAACGGCGCCCTTACTTACTGGGGACCGGTGGACATAAACGGAGAAAAGCATTATATGTTCATCGTTGACAATGAGGATTCCTATTCGCCGGGAGAAATTACCAAGCTGGCGGAAATTCTCGAAATCGCAATAGGCATGTGGAAATACAGCCCTGTCAAGGACGCGAAGGCCGAGTTTATCAAGGCGCTCCGGAGGGGGAACAAGAGCCTTGCCTACTGCCTGAAAGACGAAGCGATGGCGGAGGGAGACGAGATCCTCAGCGTATTTTGCATTTCCGGAATCGAACGGGATGACGCTCTGAAAAAGATCACCGCCTTTGAAAAAAAGACGGGATATGAAGTCTTGAAAATCCATGAAGGTGACGAAATATACGGAATGATCCTGGAAGGCAGCGGTGAAAGGACGGAGGAAACGGAAGAATCCTGTACGGAACTTTACCAGGAACTGCAGATCAGCGACACCGTCATCATCTTCCATGTGACCGGCGTAGACGGGCTTGAAGGTTCTTCGGACGCCTACCAGCTGATCAACGAAGCGTGGCCGTTTATCCGATATATCTTCCCGCACCAGCATATTTTTTCGAAATATGAACTGGCCCTTGCCAGCAACTGTATTAACATATCCATAAGGAGCGATTCGGTAAAGAAAAACTATATGGATCTCATCGCCCCCTTCAAGGCGGCAAAGGAAGGCAAGGGAAAACAGCTTCTGGAAACACTGGAGATTTTCGTGCTCGACGCGGGGATGAACACTTCCAGAACAGCCAAAATGATGAATATCCATACCAATACGGTACAGTATAGACTGAAACGGATCCGGGAGATCCTTCAGGCGGATATGATGGGGACGACCATCATTCCGGGCCTCACGGTTGCGCTGGCGGTGGAACGGATCGAAAAAATAACCAGGATGTTATAGAAATATTTGGAGAAAAGAATGACGGCAAGAATGGCAAGAAAGGTTATACTAACAGTTATAACAATATTTTTATTTGCACAGATCCAGGTGGCTTACGCGGCGGACGAACCGGCGGCTCCGAAACAGGAGCCGATTTACGAGAAAGTAATCGCCCACGGGGGCGGCGGCTACAAAGGCTATGAAACGACCAATTCGGTGGAGGCGGTAAACAACGCTATAGCCAACGGATTTAAAATCATAGAACTTGACATGGATCTGTCTACAGACAATAAAATCATCATGCTCCATGATTGGGACAGGACCGCGCGGCATTATTTCGGCGACACCTTTCCGAAAAAGCTGAGCCAGAGCCAGTTCTCAAGGCTGACCGTTTACGGAAGGTTCGAAGTGCTGACCTTTGAAAAACTCGCAGGGATCCTTGAAAAGCATAAAGATGTCCGGATCGTCACCGATACGAAGGGCGACAATATCCAATTGCTGACCGCCATCTCGGAACAATATCCGAAAATGGCAGACAGGTTCATTCCTCAGATTTATGATTACGACCAGTGGAGCAAGGTGAAAGACCTCGGGTTCACCAACATCATCTTCACCATGTACGCCATGACCGAGCCGGACCTGAATAAGCTGGCTACGTTTGTAAAGGAACACGATATTTACGCGGTAGCGATGCCGGATTATTTCGCGGAACGGGGTTACTGTACGCAGCTGTCGGGAAAAGGTATTACGGTTTATATCCATCCTGTTTCAAGCTATGAAGACGCGCAGCGTTTTTTCAAGTTAGGCGCCTACGGAGTATATTCCGGCTCTCTCCTGCCGGAGGAATTTTCCGGCATTGAAAAGGAATATTACCTGAAGGTTTCAAATTCGGGAGGAGCAGCTGTAAAGCTCACCGATGAACGGATCGGCAGCTTGAAGGAGCTGAAGCTTCAAGGACAGAAGACAGGCGATACCGTATTTTTCAGTCTTGACCGATCCGAGAGCCGTGCGGACGATTTGACATTGGCAGAATTACCGCCGGGTAAACATCGGCTGACTGTTAACATCCTTAAAGGGAAAACAGTAAAAGGCACGTTGGATTACTTCCTTCTAAAGGAAGGGAGCGAGTACCGCATCGTACATAAAAAATATGAATATCGGTTGGACGCGGTAAAGCAGGAAAAGGATTTTCATTCCGCAATAAACGGTGAAAGCGCTTCGGAGGAAGCAGCGGATATTCTGGAGCATTCCCTGATCGCAAAGCAAGGGGAAGCCTTTTATTACTTCAACGGGATCACGGAAAACTACAGAAACGGCGAGGAACTGCTGGCCGTTCAGAAGGGAGGCGGAGGAGAGCTTCTGCTGCCCCTGTCTGATACCCTCAATCGGCTGGGAGCATCATCCGTGTCGATGAGCGGCCGACGGGACATCACGATTGTCTACCATGACGAAAAATACATGATCATGGCAAACAGCAATATGGTAAGGAAGACATATACCCGGTCCGTCAGCCTGAAATATCCCGTAGTGCTTTACCTCAACAAAGCGATGGCAGCGGGGGATTTTTTTCGGCTGATCACAGGAAGGGAATCGATCGAAAAGGAAGGAATCCTGATCCTCTTGCCGGAAGGTGTAAACCCCGGTAAAGACTTGAAAGAGCAGTTGCTCAAAACTGCAGGGAAGCTTTATTAAAACAAAAAAGGAGAAATATTATGAAATATTATCAGATCTCTCACCTTGTAAAATCGGAAGACCTGAACCACCACGGTACTCTCTTCGCGGGACGCTCCGCAGAATGGCTCGTGGAAGCCGCATTTGTAGCCGCCGCTTCACAGCATGGACGGCCGCAGGACGTAGTCTGTGTCAATATTCATGGCTTTACCTTCAAGAAGCCGGTGCCGAAAGGCGATATTATCACTTTTTTTTCCAGGGTGGCAAAGGTGGGCACGACCAGCATGACTGTTTATGTGAAGGTTATGTCTGAAATACACAAAACAAAGCATGTTGACGGTTTCCTGACCTTTGTTTGCGTAGATCCCGACAATAACGGGAAACTGCCTCACGGGATCGTTCTGGACGAACCTGCCGACGAAGAGGAAATTGAGATCCGCAACAGGGCGAACGGGCTCTAACCAAATAACCGCAAAAGCGCGGGCGAATGCGGATGAAAGTAGTTCCATCCTTTTGGTAAAATATAATGTATACAAGAGATATTTTGTTGAAAACTTTAGAAAATTCATTTATATTATCATTGGTATGCTTTACATTTACGATGAAATAATAGTACTTAAGGCATTAGTGATCATTTATATAGATGCAAAACTTATTATAGGAGGAAGAATGTATGAATAAGCTTGAAGAACTTCGCGCACGGAAAGCAGACATCGCCATGGGCGGAGGTCAGAAAAGAATCGATGCGCAGCATGCACAGGGCAAGCTGACCGCCAGAGAAAGACTGAACATTCTGTTTGACGAAGGCAGCTTCGTAGAAATGGACGTATTCGTTTCTCACAGATGCAACAATTTTGATATGGCAAACACCCAGGCTCCCGGAGACGGAGTCGTTACGGGATACGGAACCATCGACGGCAGACTGGTTTTCGCTTTTGCACAGGACTTTACCGTTCTGGGCGGCTCCCTTGGTGAATACCATGCGGAAAAAATCGTCAAGGTCCAGAATATGGCTCTGAAGATGGGAGCACCAATTGTAGGACTGAACGATTCCGGCGGAGCCAGAATCCAGGAAGGCGTCAACGCGCTCTCCGGATTTGCAAAGATTTTCTACAATAATACGATCTCATCGGGAGTGATTCCTCAGATCTCAGTTATCATGGGACCTTGCGCAGGCGGCGCCGTTTATTCTCCTGCAATCACCGACTTTATCTTTATGGTTGACAAGACAAGCCAGATGTTCATCACGGGACCTCAGGTAATCAAGACCGTAACCGGTGAAGATATTTCCGCTGAGACCCTCGGCGGAGCCATGACACATAACTCTGTCAGCGGAGTGGCGCACTTCATGGGTAAAGACGACGCAGATACCCTTGCCCAGGTTAGAGACCTGCTCAGCTATCTTCCATCCAACAATCTGGAAACAGCCCCTGTTTATGCGACCGGAGACGATGCGAACAGACTGATTCCTGAATTTAATGACATTATTCCGGAAAATCCGAATAAGGCTTATGATATTTACGACATCATCAAGAAGCTGGCCGATAACGGTGTGCTGTATGATGTTATGCCTCATTACGCAAAAAACATGGTTACCTGCTTTATCAGAATGGACGGACAGACCGTTGGCGTTATAGCCAACCAGCCAAAGTTCGCGGCAGGATGCCTTGACATCAACGCATCCGACAAGGCGGCGAGATTCATCAGAAGATGCGACGCGTTCAACATTCCTCTGCTGACTATCGAAGATGTTCCCGGCTTCCTCCCTGGAACCGATCAGGAATACGGCGGAATCATCCGTCATGGGGCGAAGATCCTTTACGCTTACTGCGAAGCTACCGTACCGAAGATCACAATGATCCTGAGAAAGGCATACGGCGGCGCTTACATCGGAATGTGCAACAAGGAGCTGGGATCAGACCTCGTTCTTGCATGGCCGAGCGCGCAGATCGCAGTTATGGGAGCGGAAGGCGCTGCTAACATCGTATTTAAGAACGATATCAAAGCAGCGGCTGACCCGGCTGCCAAAAGACAGGAAAAGGTCGCCGAATACGAAGAGAAATTCAATAATCCATATAGAGCGGCTGAAATGGGCTATGTAGACGACATCATCGAACCAGCGACCGCAAGACAGAGAATCATCAGCGGATTTGACATGCTTGCGTCGAAGAGACAATCGCTTCCGGCTAAAAAGCACGGAAATATTCCGCTCTAATGGGGGTGTAAAGTATGTTTGGAAAGAAAAAAGTGTCTGCAGACCCGGCAATTGCAGAGGTCGTTACTTCTGCAGCGGCTGCGCCCGCAAGTTCGGAAGTCAGCCCTGAGATCATTGCTGTTATAACCGCTGCCATTGCAGCGATGACAGGCAGCGGATCTGCGAGCTCAAACGGTTTTATCGTCCGGAAAATCAGCAGGATCCATGGAGAAAAAGTATCCTGGAGCAATGCCGGTTTAATGGAAACTATTGATAGCCGAAGAATGTAAATTAAATTTGAAAAGGAGACGATTACTATGAAAAAATATAACATCGTTGTTAACGGAACTGCTTATGCAGTAGAAGTTGAAGAAGTAGGCGCATCCACAGTATCTGCACCGGCAGCAGCTCCTGCTCCTGCAGCTGCTCCCGCTCCTGTGGCGGCAGCCCCGGCGGCGGCAAAAGCAGAAGCTCCCGCACCTGCGCCGGCAGCAGCTCCATCCGCTGGCGCAAAGGCAGTTGAATGCCCGATGCCAGGTACGATCCTTGATATCAAGGTCAAACCCGGCGATGCCGTTAAAGCCGGTGATATCCTGCTGATTCTGGAAGCCATGAAAATGGAAAATGAAATCATTGCTCCTAGTACAGGGACGGTCGACACGATCCAGGTAAGCAAGGGTGCTTCCGTAAATGCGGGAGATGTGCTGCTTTCAATTAAATAATAACTATAAAAAACAATGAAATAATAAATTACACAAGGCATCTATGTGGCATAAACGGCATTGGGCATTCTTTGCTCAATGCCTATCATCATTTTCGGGCCCTTCAGGGCTATCTGGCTAATCGGGGCATGATGTAGTAATAATTAGGTTTTTTTAAGTACTTGAATTTTAATGAAAGAAGGAATTTATATGAATAGTGGTCTTTGGGACGATCTCCTGATGGGGATCATGGGCCTGGGAATCGGTCAATTAATCATGTTCCTGGTAGGCGGATTACTGATCTATCTCGCAATCGCAAAGGACTATGAACCGATGCTCCTGCTGCCGATCGGTTTCGGTGCGATCTTATGCAATATTCCATTTTCATCGGCTATCGGCGATGAAGGATTTTTAACGGTCCTGTACAATGCGGGAATCAAGACGGAATTGTTCCCGGTCCTGATCTTTATTGCGGTAGGCGCAATGATCGATTTTAAACCGTTGATACAGAATCCGTTTATGCTGTTCTTCGGAGCGGCCGCACAGTTCGGTATCTTCTTCACGATGATGGCTGCATTGGCAACCGGATTCTTCACACTGCCTGAAGCCGCGTCAATCGGAATTATTGGAGCTGCCGATGGACCGACCTCGATCTACGTTGCCAAGGAATTTGCCCAGAACTACCTGGGACCGATTTCCGTAGCCGCGTACTCGTACATGTCGCTTGTGCCGATCATTCAGCCCCCTGTAATCAAGGCGCTCACGACCAGCCATGAAAGAAAGATCAAGATGAAATACACCCAGGTTGAGGTTCCTCATATCCTGGAGGTCCTGTTCCCGATCATGATCACACTGATCGCAGGCATCATAGCCCCTATCAGCGTAGCGCTTATCGGATCCCTGATGTTCGGAAACCTGATCCGGGCTTGCGGCGTACTGACAAGATTATCCAACGCGGCACAGAATGAGCTGGCAAATCTGGTGACGCTGCTTCTCGGCATCACCATCGGTTCCACAATGACAGCCCACGATTTCCTGAACGTGCAGACTCTCATGATCATGGGTATGGGTCTTGTGGCCTTTATCTTTGATACTGCCGGCGGCGTGCTCTTTGCGAAACTGATCAACCTGTTCCTGCCAAGCGATAACAAGGTTAATCCGATGATCGGTGCGGCCGGCATCTCGGCGTTCCCAATGTCGGGACGTGTCGTTCAGAGAATGGCGACAAAAGAAGATCCGACCAACTTCATCCTGATGCAGGCCATGAGCGCCAATGTCGCCGGCCAGCTTGGTTCCGTAATCGCAGGAGCTATGGTTCTTGCTTTGGTCCCCGCTGTGCTGGGCGCACTTTAATTCGTTGAAGGAGGAATTGATATGGATATGCAACTAATGGGTAAGGGCTTCGAGGTAATGGTCTTCGGGCTCGGCGGAGTTTTCGCAGTACTGATTTTATTCTATATTGCAACTAAAATCATGCTGGGGATCGCAAGAAAATCAGCGAAAAAAGGCGAATAATTTACCGACAGCTGTTAAATAAGCAAAAAGATATAGTATTATACGCAATGGACCGGGCCTGGAAAAAGGCCCGGTTTTAACATCTTTACTATTTATTTACTCGACATTTTTGTTGTAAAAGTAATAGGTTTGAATTATACTATACTAATCAATTTGAGCAATGACAAATTGAATGTACGAAGGAGAACAGATATGTTATTAGCATTCGACGTAGGGAACACGAACATCGTTTTAGGAGTCTTCAAGGACGGCAATCTGATTCAGAACTGGAGAATGGAAACGGACAACAACAAAAGCGCCGACGAGTACGGGATGATCATCAATCAGCTTTTCAGCTATGAGGGTTTGGACCCCAAAGAAATAAAAGACGTTATTATTTCAACGGTAGTCCCATCGGTTCTGTACACGCTGCAGCATTTGTCAATGAAGTATTTCAACAGGCGGGCGATCGTAATAGGCCCCGGCATAAAAACCGGACTGATCATAAAGTATGACAATCCGAAGCAGGTCGGAGCGGACCGTATCGTCAACGCTGTCGCCGCATACGCCAAATACGGAGGCCCGCTGATCATCGTGGATTTCGGAACTGCGACAACCTTTTGCGCGGTAACGGAAAATGCGGAATATTTGGGAGGATCCATCGCGCCGGGTATCAAAATCTCCTCGGACGCTTTGTTTGAAAAGACTGCAAAGCTGCCGAAAGTAGAGCTGGAAAGCCCCGGACATGTGATCTGCAAGAACACCATCGAGAGCATGCAGTCCGGTCTGGTTTACGGACACATGGGAATGGTGGAATTTATCGTCAATAAGATGAAGGAAGAATTGATGCAATCTTCCGGTTCGGGCAAGACTCCAAAGGTCGTTGCTACGGGCGGTCTGGCAACGCTTATCGCAAGCGGTATCGACTGTATCGACTGCATAGACAAGCTTCTTACCCTGGAGGGACTGGAAATCATATACGAAAAGAATAAGAGTCACAAGGCATGAGGATCGGTAATATAACGTTTGAGAATCCTTTTTTTCTGGCTCCGCTGGCCGGGATCACCGACGCTCCTTTCCGAAGAATATGCAAGGAACAGGGCGCCGGTCTGGTTTATACGGAAATGGTGAGCGGCAAAGGGCTCTATTATAACGATAAAGCTACGGAGCGACTTCTCGGGATCCATGAGGATGAAAAGCCAGTCGCGATTCAGATTTTCGGCTCCGAGCCGGATATCATCGGCTTCGCCGCAAGGAAACTGGAAGAACGGGAAAACTGCATCCTGGATATCAATATGGGCTGCCCGGTTCCAAAGGTCGTCCGGAACGGGGAAGGATCGGCACTTCTGAAGGAGCCGGGCCTTGTGGAAACCATCGTGAAAGCAGCCGTGGAAAACACCGGAAAGCCGGTGACCGCCAAGATCAGGATCGGCTGGGACGCGGAAAGCATCAACGCCGTTGAGATCGCAAAGGCAATCGAAGCCGCAGGCGCCAGCGCCATCGGAGTCCATGGACGGACGCGGGAACAGTATTATTCCGGAAAAGCCGATTGGGATGTGATCCGGCAGGTGAAAAAGGCGGTATCCATACCGGTGATCGGTAATGGCGATATATTTTCCGGTCATGATGCCATAAGGATCATGGAGGAAACCGGATGCGATTTCGTGATGATCGCAAGAGGAGCCCTCGGCAATCCCTGGATATTCCGGGAGGCCCTTGCCCTATGGCAGGGGAAAGCAGTCCCGCCGCCGCCGGATTTATCAGAAAAGGTCAAACTGATTTTGAAACATTTCGATTTACTGCTGGAGGAAAAGGGGGAGTACGCCGCGGTAAGAGAAATGAGAAAGCATGCGGGCTGGTATTTAAAAGGCATTCCGGGCTCGGCTGGCCTCAGGCGGCAGCTGAATTCCATCGTGAAAGCGGAAATCCTGAAAGAGACGATTTCATCCATGGAAAAGCTGTAAAACGGCTTAAATAAACACACTGTTCCTTGACTTTTGCCAGGAAATAGTATACAATATTGCGCATACGAGCGCATCTTTCGGGCAAGACAGAACCTATTAAGAATTTAAAGGAGATCATTAAAATGGCAGAAGAAATGCTGTTAACAAAAGAAGGTTATGACAAAATAGTAGCAGAGCATGAAGAACTGGTTACGGTTAGAAGAAAAGAAGTTGCCGAAAGAATCAAGGAGGCAATCTCTTACGGTGATATCTCTGAAAACTCCGAATATGACTCGGCAAAAAACGAACAGGCAGAACTCGAAGAGAGAATCAATAAATTAGAAAATATGATGCGTAAAGCAAAAATAATAGATGAATCATCCATGACCAACGATCGTGTCGGAATCGGACTCAAGGTGAAGGTAATGGAACTTGCGACAAAGGAAATCATGGAGTTCGCCATCGTCGGCTCAACTGAGGCGGATCCGTTTGAAGGCAAAATCTCAAACGAATCGCTGGTGGGAGCGGGCCTGCTGGGCAAAATGGTGAACGAGATAGCGGAAATACAGGTGCCCGACGGAGTCGTAAGCTACAAGGTAATCGATATCACGAAGTAAAGATATAGTGAAAAGTCTAGGAAAGAGGAATTATTATGAGCACAGAAGACAACAGCCGGATGCCGGCGCAGAACGAAGCGGAAACAGAAGTTGAAATTTCGGAAGAGGGTTTGAACGAACTCAGACAGATCAGACGTGAAAAACTCAAAAAACTTCAGGACATGGGCAGAAACCCGTTCCTGATAGAGACTTGGGACGTGAAGAACTACAGCAAAGATATCAAGGATAACTTTGATGAGATGGAAGGCAAGGAAGTAACCTGTGCCGGAAGAATCATGGCCAAACGTCAGATGGGAAAAGCTTCCTTTATTGATATACAGGATAAACAGAGCAGAATTCAGTGCTACATCAGACAGGACGCGATCACGCCGGAGGAATATGAAATTTTCCTCACTTATGACATCGGCGACATCGTAGGAATTGTCGGCGAAGTCTTCAAAACGAAACACGGTGAGATCTCTATCAAGACGCATGAGATCAAGCTTTTATCAAAATCACTCCAGATCCTGCCCAATAAATTTCACGGCCTGAAGGATCAGGATACCAGATACAGGCAGAGATACGTGGATCTGATCGTGAATCCGGAAGTAAGGGAGACCTTCTTCCTTCGTTCCAAGATCATTCATGCCATCAAGGCTGTATTGGAAAACGATTATGGCTACCTGGAAGTGGATACGCCGATCTTGACCACCATCGCAGGCGGCGCCAATGCAAGACCTTTTGCCACCCATCACAACACCCTTGACCTGGATATGAAGCTGCGGATCTCCAACGAATTATTCTTAAAGAGGCTGATCGTAGGAGGTCTGGATCGAGTCTACGAAATGGGCAAAATGTTCCGGAACGAGGGAATGGACAGAAACCACAATCCTGAATTTACTTCAATGGAATGCTATATGGCCTACGGAGACATGGACGACATGATGGAGGTTACGGAGCAGGTGGTTTCAAAGGCCGCCTTAGCCGCTACCGGTAGTATGGTCATCGAATATCAAGGTAAAACCTTCGACCTGACACCGCCTTGGAGAAGACTGAACATGGCAGACGCCATCAAGGAGATAACCGGAGTGGATTTTGCCACCATCGTGACTGATGAAGAAGCGAGAGCGGCGGCGATCAGCCAGGGCATGGATAAAGAGGATGTTGAGAATCAGACGAGAGGCAAGATCCTGGCGGAAATGTTTGAATACTACTGTGAGGATGTGCCGGGTTACTTGGACGGCCCTGTGTTTATTACAGGCCATCCGGTAGAGATTTCTCCTCTTGCCAAGAGAGACCCAATCGATCCTAGAATCACAAGAAGATTTGAAGCGTATGTAAACGGCTGGGAAATTGCCAATGCTTTTTCCGAGTTGAATGACCCGATCGATCAATATGAGAGATTTAAGGAACAGCAGGCACAGCTGGATGACGGAACCGATGAAGAGGCGCATCCAATGGATGAGGATTTTGTCAACGCCCTTGAAGTGGGACTGCCTCCAACAGGAGGACTGGGCATAGGTATCGACCGCGTGATCATGCTGATCACGAATGCGCCGTCGATACGTGATATTATCCTATTCCCAACCATGAAGCCACTCTAGGCTTGCTAAAATCGCCCACAGCGTTGTTGCTCACCCTTCGTTCGGTGCTCACGTACGGGGATGTACGTTCCGCCCTCACTCAGGCTGTGCGCCTAGCTGTGAACAATTTTATCTGCGCCTATGGCTTGCACAGAATGATAAAGTGTAGCAAATAACCCGCAGCAATAAAAAAATAGAAATTTAATGGGAAAGTTTGCTTCGGCAAACTTTCTTTATACATTCAAAAGAAATCAAATTAATCAAAGGAGAACAAATGATGAAGGATATACAGCTGAGACAGCTCTATGTGAACACGGATCAGTATGCCGGAAAGGAAATCGTCGTAAGAGGCTGGGTAAGAACGAACCGCAGCTCCAACAAATTCGGCTTTGCGGAGATAAACGACGGAAGTTATTTCAAATCGGTCCAGGTTGTCTATGAAGAAGAGATCATCTCAAACTATGAGCAGATCGCTAAAGCGCCCATCGCCGCCGCCCTTTGCGTGATCGGAGAGCTCGTTCTGACGCCGGAAGCAAAGCAGCCATTTGAAATCAAAGCGAAGGAAATCGTCGTCGAAGCTGATTCTGATGCGGATTATCCGCTTCAGAAAAAGCGTCACAGCCTGGAATTCCTCAGGGAGATCGCTCATCTCAGACCGAGAAGCAACACCTTCTCCGCAGTTTTTCGTGTGAGATCCCTCGTGGCTTATGCCATCCACCGTTTTTTCCAGGACAACAATTTCGTTTATGTGCATACGCCGATCATCACAGGCAGTGATGCGGAGGGGGCCGGAGAGATGTTCCAGGTCACGACCCTGGATTTAAACAGTATTCCGAGAACCGAAGACGGCAAAATCGACTACAGCCAGGACTTCTTCGGCAAGGAAACCAACCTTACCGTAAGCGGACAGCTTGAGGCGGAGACCTTTGCCCTGGCTTTCCGAAACGTATATACCTTCGGTCCGACCTTCCGGGCTGAAAACTCCAATACAGCAAGGCATGCATCGGAATTCTGGATGATCGAGCCCGAAGTAGCATTCGCCGATATTAACGACAACATGGAACTTGCTGAAAACATGATCAAATACATCATCAATTATATTCTGGAGAATGCTCCGGAAGAGATGAAATTCTTCAACGAATTTATCGACAAGGGGCTGCTGGACAGGCTGAACAATATCGTCAACAGTGATTTTGCAAGAGTGACTTATACGGAAGCCGTTGAGCTGCTGAAAAAGTCGGGCAGAGAGTTCCAGTATCCGGTGGAATGGGGTATCGACCTCCAGACGGAGCATGAGAGATACATCACGGAAGAGATCTTCAAGAAGCCCGTGTTTGTAACGGATTATCCGAAGGAAATCAAGGCGTTCTATATGCGTCTCAACGAAGACGGCAAGACCGTTGCCGCCATGGACCTTCTGGTTCCCGGCGTCGGCGAGATCATCGGAGGTAGCCAGAGGGAAGAACGGTACGATATGCTGGTATCGAGAATCAAGGAACTTGGCCTCCATGAAGAGGATTACTGGTGGTATCTGGATTTGAGAAAGTACGGCGGAGTAAAGCATGCCGGTTACGGACTCGGCTTCGAGCGGATCATCATGTACATCACCGGAATGAGCAATATCAGAGACGTGCTGCCATTCCCGAGAACGCCAAAGACAGCAGAGTTCTAAAAACGGAGAACCAGAGGAGCGCGCCGAATGAATTTATTAGCAGCTACAGTACGAGACGGAGCAATAAAGGGAGTAAAGACTGCGGCAATGCTGCTGAAGATCGTATTGCCGATTTACGCGGCAGTGGTTTTACTCAAGTATTCGCCGGTTATGCCATTTTTGCAGGATCTCTTTTCCCCGGCCATGAAGTTTTTCCATCTGCCGGGGAACGGGATCGTACCGCTCATCACGGGCTTCTTTATCGACGAATATTCCACAATTGCAGTGATGAGAACCTTTGATTTTTCTACGGCGGAGATCACTACCATCGCCATGTTTGTTCTTGTGGCCCACTCGATGCCTGTCGAATCAGCCATTGCTCAGAAAATAGGAATGTCGGCGGCTAAATTTGCGGTTTTCCGCATCCTGTCCGCCATCGCGGTGGGAATGCTGGTCGGATGGATAGGAGGGCTTCTGTCATGAGTGCATCTGCAGGAGTAATACTCCATGAAATCTTTTTCGGCTGTGTCGCTACGGCGTTTAATATGCTGAAAATACTCATCCCGCTGATGATCATCGTAGAGATCCTCATGGTCTACAACGTGATGGAAAAGGTGGCAGACAAGCTTCAGTTTCTGGCAGGCGCTCTTGGTCTGCAGAAACAGTCTGTATTCCCTCTCCTTGTCGGAGTTGTCATGGGAGTTACATACGGAGCCGGCACCCTGATTGAAATCAACCGTAAAACGCCGATCCCCAAAAAAGACTATGCATTGATCGGGATATTCATTTTCATCTGCCACGGCATCATAGAGACCGGCTTTATTTTCGGTGTTGCCGGGGCCGATATCCTGGCGATCACCCTGGGCAGGCTGGCCATTGCGTTTGCTGTGACGGCGGCTGCGGCGAGACTGCCGGCGATCAAAAAAATGCATGAATAGATTCCCCAAAAATGACGAAGCTCAGGACAGAATTCAATTTTCTATTTCATTTGCTATTTAAAAAGGAAAATGATATACTGAAACCACTATGTGAAAAAAATATGGGAGGTCTGAATATGAAAGGCTATACTAGCGACACGATAAGAAATGTTGCACTTGTAGGACACGGCGGAACCGGAAAAACTACAATACTGGAAGCCGCACTGCTTGCTACGGGAGTAATCAACAGACTTGGTAAAGTGGAGGACGGAAACACAGTATCTGATTACGACAAGATGGAGATTGAAAAGGGTTATTCGATCAGTACATCCATCGTGCCGGTTGAATACAATAAGGTTAAAATTAATTTTATTGATACTCCGGGTTATTTCGATTTTATCGGAGAAGTGAATTCTGCAATGAGAGCAGTCGAAGCGGCTGTTATCCTGGTTGACGCCTCTTCCGGAATCCAGGTTGGTACTGAAAAAGCCTGGAAATCTTGCAAAGAATATAATATGCCTACCTTTATGCTGATTAACAAGATCGACAAAGAAAACGTAGACGTTGACAAAGTCATTGCCGACTTAAAGGCAAAATTCGGAACATCCGTAGTGCAGCTGTCCGAAAAGGACGCTCTCATGGAAGCGGTTGCGGAAAGCGATGAAGAGTTGCTGGAAAAATTCTTCGGCGGTGAAGAGTTTACCGAGGAAGAATTCAACCGCGGATTAGTAGCCGGTATCGGATCCGGAAGCATCGTTCCCATCATGACCTGCTGTGCGCTTAACGGCACTGGTATCAAGGAATTTATGGACACGCTGATCAAATTTGTTCCAAACGCAAAGAACAACGAATATAAGGGACTGGATGCAAAGGATGCTGAAGTCACCAGAAAATGCGATCCTTCCGCTCCTGCGTCAGCATTTGTTTTCAAGACAATCGCAGACCCATTCGTAGGAAAAATCAACTTGTTGAAAGTGACGTCCGGAAAACTGCACGGCGGTATGGAATTATTCAATACAAGATTGGAAAAACCGGAAAAAATGGGCGCGCTGTTCTTCATGAGAGGAAAGACTCAGGCAGAAGCCGATACCATCGTTGCCGGCGATATCGTTGCTGCTGCGAAGCTGCAGTTTACCCAGACGGGCGATACCCTCTGTGATAAAGCAAACTTTATCAAATACCCACCAGTAGCCTTCCCGGAACCGTCCCTTTATATGGCCGTCGAGCCAAAAACGAAGGGCGACGACGAAAAAATCAGTTCCGGTATTCATAAGCTCATGGAAGAAGATCCTTCCTTCGTTCTGACAAGAAATACAGAAACCCATCAGACGCTTATTGGCGGCCAGGGTGAAATTCAGATCGGTATCATCACAGCCAAGCTGAAGGACAAGTTCGGCGTAGGCGTAGATCTGGTTGAACAGAAGATCCCATACAGAGAAACGATCAAAGGAAGCTCTGATGTACAAGGAAAGCATAAAAAGCAATCCGGCGGATCCGGACAGTACGGAGACGTTCATATTAAATTCTCCCCATCCCATGAAGTATTCGAATTCTCCGAAGAACTCTTCGGCGGATCCGTTCCGAAGAACTATGTTCCCGCGGTTGAAAAGGGCCTCCGGGAATCCATGGAAAAGGGACCTCTTGCAGGCTTCCCGGTAGTAAACGTAAAAGCTATATTCTATGACGGTTCTTACCATGACGTAGACTCCAACGAAATGGCGTTCAAGATCGCCGCTTCCCTAGCGTTCAAGAAGGGTATCGTTGAAGCGAAGCCGATCCTGCTTGAACCTGTTATGCATGTTGAAGTTCTCGTACCGGATGAGTACATGGGCGATATCATGGGCGACATGAACAAGAGAAGAGGAAAGATCCTCGGTATGGAACCGCAGACAGGCGGCGGCCAGAAAGTAATGGCGGAAGCTCCTCAGGCGGAAATGTTCAAGTACGCTATCACGCTCCGTTCCATGACTCAGGCAAGAGGAAGCTTCACGATGAGGTTTGAACGTTATGAAGAAGTTCCGATGCATCTTGCGGAAAAGATCATCGCAGAGCACAAAAAGGAAGTCGAGGAATAAAATCCTGCGCTTTACAGATAAGTTTTCTAGAGGCTGTCTCATCAGAGACAGCCTTTTTTTCGCGGCTTTAGCCGCATTGAAAAAAAGGACAGCGTAGGGAACGTAGTGACCGGAGGAGGCGTAGCCGTTGCCTTTTTTTGCGGCTTCAAATAGGTTGTTCTTACGTGCCTGCCCTGGGTATTCTCGTGGAAATCGCTCGTTTACAGAATTGTGTCCGCAATTTACAGCTCGGACGCTTTCCTGTGAGAATACCCACGGCGCGGCATGAGGTAACATGTTGGCGACGCGACGGCATGTTTTCGTAGAAAACCGTCCGAACCGTTGATAACTGGAAGGTGAGCGGATTTTCGAGAAAATATGCCCGGCAGTCGCTTTAAGAATGCCCAGAGGCGAAACGTATTACAAAAATTTACATTGAACGTCCGTTCTTTTTATGCTAGAATCAATATGACAAGGAGGTGCCAGTATGAGTAAGAAAGCAAAAACGGTGTTCGTCTGTCAGGAATGCGGCTATGAAAGTCCGAAATGGATGGGGCAGTGCATTTGCGGGCAATGGAACACCATGATCGAGGAAAAGGTCATTGACAGCAAGGAAGACGACAAGCGAAGCCGGTCCGTTGCTGGAGCGAAGGTGAAAGCCAGCAGACTTTCAGAGATCAAATCCGGACACGAAACTCGTATCGATACGGGCATCGGAGAATTGAACAGAGTCTTGGGCGGAGGCCTGGTGAAAGGCTCGCTGACGTTGATTTCAGGCGAGCCGGGTATCGGCAAATCCACTATTATCATACAAGCCGCGGCGAAAATCGCCGAAGGCTGCGGAAAAGTCCTATATGTTACCGGAGAAGAATCGGCAGAGCAGATCAAAATGAGAGCGGACAGGGTATGCATGGGAAGTCTGGACAATCTCTTTCTTCTTGCGGAAACCAATATGGAAAACATCGTTCTGGTCCAGGAGGAGCTTCAGCCGGACTTCCTGATCATCGACTCGATCCAGACCATGTACACCGACGAGCTGGAATCGGCGCCGGGCAGCGTTTCACAGGTCAGAGCCTGCGGGAATGAGTTGATGAAGATCGGAAAAGGCAAAGACATCCCTGTCTTCATCGTCGCTCATGTGACGAAAAGCGGCGATCTGGCCGGACCGAAGATCATCGAACATCTGGTGGACTGCGTGCTGAATTTCACCGGTGAACGGGATCAGGAGATTAGGATCCTACGGGCATATAAAAATCGGTTCGGCACCACCAGCGAAATCGGCGCTTTTGAAATGTCCGAGACAGGCCTTATGGAGATACAGAATCTATCCAAATCCTTTCTGGAAGGGATGGAGGACGGCGCTGAAGGATCCATGGCCACAGCGGTTTATGAAGGGACCCGTCCGCTGCTGCTGGAAGTTCAGGCTCTGACTTCGCCGACTAATATCGGCTTTGCTAGAAGGACTGCTATCGGCGTGGAGCTTTCCAGGCTGAATATGATCCTCGCGGTGCTGGAGAGAAAAGCGGGACTGACATTGATCAATCAGGACGTCTATGTCAATGTGGTAGGCGGCCTGAAGCCCGACGGGACTTCCATCGATCTGGCCGTTGCTCTGGCGATCTATTCGACCTGCAAGGGACTGAAGGGTTCCAGCAAGGTGCTTGCTGTCGGTGAAATCGGGCTGACAGGAGATCTGAGGTCTATCCAGAATGCGGATAAGATCGTAAGGGAAGCGGCACGCATGGGCTTTACGAAGGTGATCCTGCCGCAGAAAAATGCCGCCAGACTAACAGATATATCCGGCGGCATTCGGGTGGTCGGCGTAAACAGTCTGAGAGAAGCTATACAGATCGTTCAACAGCCGGTTGGGATGTAAGAGCTAAAACCTTCTTCTTCTGCGGAAAATCTCATTCAGTAGTATGATGTCGATCAGGTCGTTGAAAAAACCGCCTCTGCCCCACTGTTGGGCTTCGACGAGACTTCCTGGAACGCTGTAAGCCGCAGCGGCTTCGTAAGACATCCCCTGGTATTGTCCCCGATCAGCCAGGTCGGGATGTACTCTGCAGACGTCCTCATAGATTTGATCGGAAATCTGCCTGACCGATTCAGCGGTTGGCATTCCGCAGTTGCATGCATCCATTTCATCGCAAGCCATCATTGCAAAGGGCTGGACCTTGAAATAAACATCCGGATAGATGCATTGATAATTCATGTTTTCTTCGCCTTGAATATACACGCTGATAAATCCTCCGTTCCTTATTATGTATATGATATTCGCCATATCAACATATTCATAATATGTAGGCCGGTGTGAAAAGGTTAAACTCAAATTGAAAAGGAATTGCCATGATCAATGAACAGTATGTCCGTTCAGTAAAACTTCATAAAGACAAGCAGGGCCTGGAGCCATATGTAGCCAAGCTGTCTGTCCTGAAGGATCTGGACAGTCTTGAGATGGATAAGCCAGTCACTTTTTTTGTGGGAGAGAACGGCACCGGGAAATCCACGCTGCTGGAAGCCATTGCGGTGGGCTGCGGTTTCAATCCGGAGGGTGGATCGAAAAACTTCAATTTTTCATCTCGGGAAACCCATTCCAACCTGCACCAGTTCATCACTGTCGTAAAGGGCATCCGACGACCGAAGGATGGATTCTTCCTGAGGGCTGAAAGCTTCTATAATGTTGCATCGGAGGTGGACCGGCTCAGTGAAGAGGGAGCATCCCTGTTCGATTCCTATGGCGGAAGGTCGCTCCATGAACAGTCCCACGGGGAAAGCTTCATGTCCCTGATCCTGAACCGGTTCCGCGGAGGCGGTCTCTATATTCTGGACGAGCCCGAGGCAGCGCTTTCGCCGTCACGTCAGATGGCCCTGCTTTGCCGGATCCATGAGCTTGTGAAGCAGGGATCCCAATTTATTATCGCGACCCATTCGCCCATCCTCATGGCTTATCCCGACGCCGATATCTATCTGGCGGACTACGACCGAAAAATCGCCTTGACAGAGTACCGGGAGACGGAGCATTATAAACTGACAAGGGATTTTATCGATAATCCCGAGCGGATGTTGTCCTATTTATTTGAAGAGCAGGAGTAAAGATGGAAATCAGACTTGTGAAACCGGAAGACCTTGATGATTTGAAGGAGATCTGGAGGATGAGCTTCGGAGACCCTGACAGCTTTATCGATTTTTATTTTCAGACCAGGGATTGGTTATCGGAGACGGCGGTATTGCTGGAAGATGGAAAGGCTGTATCCATGCTGACGATGATCCCTGTAGACATGGTCGATGAGAAAGGCGGGATATGCAGCGCCGCTATGCTTTACGCGATCGCCACCCATCCTGACTATCAGAAACGGGGTTTTGCGGACCGGCTGATCGAATTCAGCAATCAGGATCTGCTTTCAAAGCAGGTCGCCGTTACACTGCTGGTCCCTGCCAGTGAATCACTTTTCGGCTTCTATGCAAAACAGGGTTACCGGGATGGATTTTACGTCAGGGAAGCATTCATGAGCCGGGGAGATATCGATCAGCTGCAGGGTGAAAACAGGCCCTGTAGGGTTGTTCCGGTCAAGCCGATGGAATACAATGCGATGCGCAGAAAGTTGCTGGAAGGTCATCCGTACCTCAGCTACAGGGACGATGAGATCGCATTCCAGAAGAAGCTCGCCGTAATGTTTGACACGGATGTTTATGCCATCGTGGTTGGAGATGCGGCAGGCTGCTTTTATGCCGAGAGAATTTCGGAAGAAGAAGTGATCGTAAAGGAACTCCTGATTTCGGATCAGTACCTGATCCCTGCAGTAAAACGGATCGCTGAGCTGCTTCCCGCAACGAAATATGTGATCCGAACACCGTCTCATACCGGTGAGGCGCTGGGGGGAAGGACAAGGCCTTTCGGGATGTTCAGGGCGAACAGAATGGACGGCGTGAACGCCACAGTTGACCCCTGTTATCCCGTTCAGGAATCCTATCTAGGTATCGCCTACGATTGATAAAAATTTCTTTTCATTACCGTTTGATGCAATAAATGTCTGCTATGAACCATCGCGGTCTGAGCAAAATAGTAACAGCGGATAGAAATGCGAAATTAGAGATAATGAAAGGAGAAGAATAATGTTTTGGATCAGCAGAAAAAGAAGCAGTAAAAAAGAGGATGGCAAATTCCATTCAAAGCATGTGAGCCACGATCCTCAAGCTGAGAGTGCCAGAGCTGTGTTTGGCCTGAAAAAAAGCAGCAATAGTGAGAAATGACGGAAAAAAAGAAGTTATTTGAAGAAATGCTGGCGCATCTTCTTAATGATGATGCGCCGTCGGGTTATCTGAATCGAATCAGTGAAACGGAAATCTTTAGCGAATATCCTTTTTCAATGCTGAATAGTTTGAAGGAGATCCCCCAGTCCCCGAAGCATCATCCCGAAGGAAATGTATGGAATCATACGATGCTCGTTGTGGACATGGCTGCCCGTGAAAAGGACCGAAGCAGCGATCCGTCGGTATTTATGCTGGCCGCCCTGCTTCATGATGTGGGAAAAGCGGATACTACAAACAATGACAAGGGAAGGATCACTGCCTACAATCATGAAAAAGTGGGTGCGCGTCAGGCTGAGGATTTTCTGAAGAGCTTTCTTGAAGACAATGAGCAGATCAGGCGCATCGTTTCTTTGATCCGGTGGCATATGCAGATCCTTTTTGTTGTGAAATCCATGCAGTTTGCCGATATCGGAAACATGATGAAGGAAACGGACCCGGAGGAGATTGCGATTCTTGGCTACTGCGATCGGATGGGTAGGCTTGGGGCGGATGGACAAATAGAAAAAGAGAATCTAAAAATTTTCATGGCTAAATGCCGTGAATTTATTACAAAAACCCGATAAATTTCAACAAAAAAATTTTTATCGGGGTAAATTGCATTGACAACTATTGTCGAAATATGTAATTATAATGTATAAATTCATTATAAACCGAGAAGAACACTTTCAAAGCGTTCTTTTTCATTACGCACCGAAATCTATTCGTGAAGAAAGGCCTTAAAAATGGCGATCAATTTGATCAATCCAAATTACAACCTGATAAATACCACGCAATCCGCCGGAACCGCAGGCCGGAGTAGTTTGTCCAATGGCACCGGAAGCCCGGCTGACAGTGTGCAGAGCTTTTCGGATGTCCTGGAGACTGTTGTTTCCAATATGAATCAACAGAATCAGTCTGTGGGCGGAAACTTGGTTACCAATACCGCCGGAAGCACGGTCAACCTCGACGAGATCTTTCAAAAAGCTTCCGATACCTATCAAGTGCCGGTAGAATTATTGAAGGCGGTTGCCAAGGCGGAGTCGAATTTCAATCCTACGTCCGAATCCCACGCAGGAGCGAAAGGTATCATGCAACTTATGCCCGGAACGGCGAAGGCGCTTGGAGTAACGGATCCCTTCGATCCGGAGCAGAGCATTATGGGAGGCGCGAAATATCTGAGTCAGCAGTTGGCGCGCTATGACGGAAACGCGGTGCTGGCGCTGGCGGCTTACAATGCAGGTCCGGGGAATGTTGCAAAATACAATGGCGTTCCGCCTTTTAAGGAAACACAGAATTACATATCAAAAGTAATGGCATATGCGGGGGAACCGATTACGGCGGGACAAGCGACTACGCCGGGACAATCGGTCACATCGGGAGAAGCCGCACTTACAGGCATCACGAATTCAGGTGACTCAGAGATCAAGGATTATGCTCTGATGATGGAACTTTACCGCTACAAAATGCAGCTGAGCGTTTTGACCGACTCCGATTCCGATTCCGATTCGGGCTCGGAGCAAAACAATATGTTCAGCAGTTTGACAAATCTGGTTTAAAAATCTAATTTGCAACATTGATCTTGCTCGTACTGATTATTTATTTTATTCATATCAAACAATTTGTTTTGTTGAGGTGAGCCATATGCTGCAATATCTTAAAGAAAAGGCTAAGTTAATACCTACCGGATACAAATACCGGCAGGAATGCATCAAGATCAGCCTGCTTTATTTGGTGATCGGTTTTCTATGGATCCTTTTTTCGGATCGGCTTGCCTATATCATTTCGCCAAGCAAAACAGCCCTTCTCATGCTCAATACATACAAAGGAACGATTTATGTCGTCGTGACTACCGTTATTCTATATCTTCTCCTCAGAAGTCTCCTTGTAAAAGTGGAACATTCGGAGAAGGAAACTCTTTATTTAAGTTATTATGACGTCCTTACCGGGCTCTATAACAGGCGGTACTATGAGATGGAAGTCAAACGGCTGGATACGGAAAAGAACCTTCCGATTTCCGTTATCATGATGGATCTGAATGGATTGAAAATGATCAACGACGCCTTTGGTCACCAGTTGGGCGATCAACTGCTTCAGAAGGTAGCCGGAAGTATACGGTGCGTGTGCAGGCCGCAGGATATTCTGGCGCGCTGGGGCGGCGATGAATTCGTCGTTCTGCTTCCCAACACGACCTATGAGGAAGCGGAGAAAATCGTTGATCGGATCAATGATCTCTGCTGCCGGGAAAACATCGATATGGTACAAGTCAGCATGTCCATGGGGTGGGATACGAAGGTGTCGACCGACGTGGATTTCTCTGAGATCTTGAAAAACGCGGAGGATGATCTATATAAAAATAAAATCATACAGAATCAGGGTTTGCGAGGCGACCTTATCAATACCATCATAAAAACGCTCTATGAAAAGAATCCCCGAGAGGAACAGCACTCGGAGCGAGTTGGTGAAGTGGCTCAAAAAATCGGCGCTGCCATCGGGTTTTCCGAAACCGAGGTGGGCAAGTTGAAGCTGATCGGCCATCTCCACGATATTGGTAAAATCGCAATCGAAGACGGTATCCTTAATAAAGCAGGAAAGTTGTCCGAGAGAGAACAGGAAGAGGTGCAACGCCATCCGGAAGTCGGCTACCGTATTTTGAGCGCCACGAGCGAGATGACGGATCTGGCGGACTGTGTGCTTGCTCATCATGAACGTTGGGACGGCAAGGGATACCCGAGAGGAATTTCCGGGAAAGAAATCCCAATTGAAGCCAGGATCATCGCTTTGGCGGACAGCTACGACGCCATGTCCAGTGAGCGACCATACCGAAAAGCGTTAAATGAGGAAGTCATCCTCTACGAGATCAAAAAGAATGCGGGCTATCAATTCGACCCGGATATTGCGCGGGTGTTCGTAGAGAAGATCCTGGGAAAACCGTGGAATTGAAAATCAAATCCTAAAAATAATTCAAACCCTTTGGGCAGAAGCCCAAAGGGTTTTTATATCATAGGAAATATCGTTTTGACCGGCCGACCCTGCACGGTAACCCTTTCCTGGCCGCAACATACAATAAAAGAGGATTATTTTAAGGAGGTATTGGATCGTGCGGGAGGATATCGGCGCATTACAGCGCAGAGCAATTATTGTGAATGGATACGCCACACCGCAGATAACGGCGGAGCAGTTGGCTCAGTGGGCCGGCAATCTGACGTATGTATCGTTTTACAGCTACGGATTCAATATGAATGGAGAGCTGGTAGCGATCAGCGACGAAAGACTGATCCGGGACGCCTTTGAAAGCGGCGTCGCACCCATCATGGTGCTGACCCCTTTCGACGAAAGCGGAGCATACAGCTACGACCTGGTCAGGGAAGTGTTTACCAATCCAGCAATGAGGGATCGGCTGATCAACAATGTTGTCCTGACAGCAACGGATAAAAATTACTATGGCGTTGTGTTCAATTTCGGCTACATAGCCACGGAAGACAACCAGCAATTCGTCATCACGGTCTCAAAATCGGCAGCCAGGCTCAACCGCAGAGGGAAGCTGATCATCGTATCGATCATCACCGGAATAAACGATGAGGGGATCGATTACGAGGCTCTCGGCAGAGCGGCCAATTTTGTCGAACTCAGAACCTTCCGATGGGAGCAGAATCAGGGTCCGCCGGCAGCGATCACTCCGATTGGTGGGCTAAGGGAAACCGTTTCTAAAGTTGCGGCTTTGATCGACCCCAGATTCATTTTGCTGGGCCTTCCAAACTATGGTTACGATTGGGTTCTGCCGCATATACAAGGGCAGACGGCGGCGGAAACGATTTCAAATATTGAGGCTGCCGATAGAGCGACCAGAGCGGGAGCTGAAATACAATTCAATGAAACGGTTCAGTCGCCGCATTTCAACTATACGGACAGGAACGGAGCCATGCGTGAGGTTTGGTTTGACGACGAAAGAAGTACAAGAGCCAAACTTGAGGTGGTGAACGAATTTAATCTGGCAGGCGTCGGCATATGGACGATCATGAACCCGTTCCCGGTGGGGATCGAGGTCATGAGCGAACTGTTTACCGTTACAAAGGTTTAGGTAATTCAAACCAGAACGTGCTTCCTTCGTTCGGCTTGCTTGTTACTCCAAAGTTGGCCTTGTGAAGCAGAAGGATTTCCTTGACGATGGAAAGGCCCAGGCCAGTTCCGGCTGTGTTCCTGCTGTGATTGGAGCTGGATTTGTAATATCTTTCCCAGATATGCTCCAGTTCATCTTCCGGTATGCCCTGACCCTTGTCGGTCACTTCGCAGCGGACTACGCTGCCGGTTTCAGTCACAGTGATGGAGATATGCTTATCCTCATCGCTGTATCTTACCGCATTGTTTACCAGATTGGAAAGTACCTGCTTGATCCTCGCTTCATCTCCGTTGACAAAGATATCAGGATCGCAGTGGTAGGTGAAATCGTATCCTTCCCGCTCGGACAGGATGCGGTAGGAATTCAGGATGCTGATGATGGAATCCTTGAGATTAAACCGCGTTATATTCAAGGCATCCACGCCGGATTGCATCTTTGAAAGCAGCAGCAGATCTGCAACCAGCAGGTTCAGCCTGTCGGCTTCGTCGATGATCACCTGAAGGTGGGCGTTCCTCTTTTCCGGATTATTGCCGGACAGATCCCGTATCATTTCCGCATAGGATTTGACCATGGTAAGCGGAGTCCTAAGATCATGGGAGACATTTGCTATGAGATCCTTTTGAAGGTTGTCGGCTTTGGCAAGCTCTCTGGAGGTATAATTCAGCGTATCCGCCAGTTGCGCGATTTCGGAATAACGTCCGCCCTCAAAGTTTACGTCATAATTTCCTTCGGCGAGCTGGGAGGCGGATTTTGTGATATTCACGATTGGCCTCGAAATCCTGTTGGAAATCAGCAGTGACAATCCGAACGCCAGCGCAAGAGAAATCAGTGTAACGTATTTCAGCTGGTTTGAAAGGATCTCAACCGTCGATTCCACCGGAAACAGCGGTGAAAAAATATAGAGGATCACTTCCTGGCCTTGCGTTTTATCAAGATAGACGCCGTATGCCAGCGTATTATTTTTGCGTCCCCGGTCGGTCATGAGGATCGAAATATTGTCTTTATTGCTCCGAATCAGATTTTTTCTCATGACGGACATTTCCATCAGATAGACGTCTCCGCCCGACATGCTTGGACGGTCCAGGTTCTGCGTCGGAGAGAAGATGATGGTTCCGTCGCTGGATTCAATATGAATGTACATATCGTTTTTATAGGAAAGTGTGGAAATGTACTGGATCAGATCATCCTTGCCGTAATGTGAAATGATATCATTCGCGATCCTTCTTGTCTGGGAGACCTTCATTTCCTCATAATAGGTATCGAGAAAAAAGATCTGCAAAAACCACAGCATTACCATCAAAAGGGCCGCAAACAAAACAAAATAGAGCCATATTTTAAATTTTAAACTTTTTCTGTCCAAACTAAGCCTCAAACTTATAACCTACCCCTCGCAGTGTTACGATATAATCCCGATAGTTGCCGAGATTGTTTCTGAGATTTTTGATGTGCGTATCGATCGTCCTGTCGTCTCCGAAGAAATCATAGCCCCAGACGTCGGAAAGGAGCTTGTCCCTGGAAAGCGCGATATTTTTATTGTGGACAAGATAAAACAGAAGATCGTACTCCTTCGGAGTCAGCTCCGCTTTGACGCCGTCTACGGTGACCGACCTGGCGGAAATATTGATTTCAAGACCACCGAACTTCAGAATTTCCATATTGCTTGCGGCGGTGTTGTTTTTGCGTGACAGGACGACATTGATGCGGGCCATTAGCTCTTTCGGGCTGAAGGGCTTCACGATGTAGTCGTCGATGCCCAGCTCAAAACCGAACAACTTGTCATATTCCTCCCCGCGGGCGGAGAGCATGATTACGGGGATATCCTTGATTTTCCGGATCTCTTTGCAGGCCGAAAAACCGTCCAGCTTCGGCATCATGATATCCATAACGATCAAATCATAATCGTTCAGTTTACAAAGACCGATGGCTTCCATCCCGTTTGCCGCCTCTTCCACTTCATAGTTGTTGAATTCCGCATACTCGCGGATCACTTCGCGGATCTTCTGCTCGTCGTCAACAATCAATATTTTATACATCATACAACCTCCAAAGTTTCATCTAAGGTTAGTTTATTATTCTTTTATGTAGATTTGGTGATGTTTCTATGAGTATATCAAAAAAGTTCTTATTTCCTATATTATAACAAAAAAGACTGTTTTCACAGTCTTTTTTAATATTAGTATCGGCCCGGCCGCTGCTATGGCGGCCAAGCAAACTGGAGGCTATTTTTCGCGTGTGAAGACCTTCTTCAGGGTTGCAAATCTCGGAACACCGTCTTCCGTCGGCACTTTGCTTTCTCCCTGGATAAGCGGAAGAGCATAGTCGATGAATGGCTGGAGCAGTCCGTTTCCTGCTTCGTTGATCCATTCCCTCGGGATCTTTTTCTCGACGTTGGCAACGTCGCCCAGGTCGACCAGAACCGTTTTGCATACATAATTTGGACCAGGCACTCTCTCGAAGGCTACCATCTTGTCTGTTTCGCCTGCTTCCGCCGCTTTAAAGGCTGCTTCGCCTGCCATATAAGCTTCATTCACATCTGTTTCAGACGCTACGTGGGCCGCACAGCGCTGGATGAGACCGAATTCAATGCCTCTTACCTTTGCGTTGATCTTTGCGTTTGCAAAGTTTGCAAGGCTGGCGGCCAGTCCGCCCATCTGAGCATGGCCGAAGGCGTCCTTATCCTTCGAAGTATCGGAGAAATAGGATGAAATATAGGTTCCGTTCTTGTCAACGAGACCTTCGGAGACAGCAACCAGAACGTCGCCCTTTCTTTCGTAGATCCTGGTGACGTCTGAAATGAAGTCAGCCAGATCAAAAGGAATTTCCGGGAGATAGATCAGATCCGGTCCCATGCCTTTATAGGAAGCAATTGCGGAAGCCGCGGTAAGCCAGCCGGCATTTCTGCCCATGATCTCAAGCACTGTGATGGAGCCTGAGTCGTATACTGTAGCGTCGCGGTAAATTTCCATGCAGGTGGTTGCAATGTATTTTGCGGCACTGCCGTATCCCGGACAGTGGTCTGTGCAAGCCAGGTCGTTGTCGATGGTTTTCGGAATACCGATTACGTTGCATTCGTAATTGTTCTGTGACAAGTAGCTGCTGATTTTACTGCAGGTGTCCATTGAATCGTTGCCGCCGTTGTAGAAGAAGAAACGTACGTCATATTTTTGGAACACTTCCAGGATGCGTTTGTAATCCGCATCATCCACAAGAAAATCCTTCAGCTTGTATCTGCAGGTTCCCAGAACGGATGAAGGAGTATACCTCATCAGATCGAGTTCCTTCGGATCTTCCAGATTCATATCATACAGGCGATCGTTCAAAACACCTTTGATCCCATGAGCGGCGCCGTATACGCGCGTAACATTTTCTGATTTTAAAGCGGCCTGGATGCAGCCCAGCGCACTGGCATTGATTACCGAAGTTGGTCCTCCGGACTGGCCGATCAGGACGGCTCCCTTTAATTGTGACATTTCTTTTTCCTCCTAAGACTGATATTACATAAGTTTTCACTCAAACATTTTTGATATAATGATATTATTCTATCATATGTTGAAAATATCGCAAGTTTTTTTGATGAATTTATTGTCATTTGAAGATAAAATTTTGATTAGATCACAGTATAAAATTTGTAAATAATTATCAATTTATATAATTGTGAATAAATACTCCTGTTTGCGGTATATTTACAACAAAATTATCGCAATGGATTTTACAGTTGAACGCTAAAAATTTATTGACACACAAAAATCACTGTGATAAACTAAAAAATTGTTTGCTTGACAGTGCCTTTTGGTTTGGCTTATACTTATAGGTAGAACTGGAGGACTATTGCCATGTTTATCATCGGAGACAGAATCGTATATCCCATGCACGGCGCCGGAGTTATCGAGCAAATCGAAGAAAAACAGATCCTCGGCGAAGTCAGGAATTACTACATCTTAAAAGTTCCATGCGGTGACATGAAAATCATGATCCCTATCGAAAGCTCCCAGGAGGTTGGCGTTAGGGCTATTATTTCTACGGACAAAATTGATGAGGTTCTGGATGTCTTAAGAGCAGAATCCAGCGAAATGTCCAACAACTGGAACAGAAGATACCGTGAAAACATGGAAAAGCTTAAAACAGGGGATATTTATAATGTGGCCGAGGTGGTTAGAAACCTCATGCGTACGGACAAAGAAAAAAAGCTCTCAACGGGCGAGAAAAAAATGCTGTCCAATGCGAAGCAGATTTTAATCAGTGAAATTATTTTGGTAAAGGATATTGATCATGATGCCGCCGAGAAAATTATCAATTCTGCTGTTTAAGGATACGCCGGGCTAACGAAAATTTAATAGAAGGGGGATTCGAAGAGTTAATGATAAAGAAACTTTTACGGATTATTCTGAGCCTAGTCGGCGTGCTGTTCGGATACGGGTTTTTCTTATTATTACAGTTTCTGATCAGGGACACAGGACTTGCTGAAAAGTTCCTTGCCACAGAAACACAACAATTTATTGCAGCAATCAGCTGCGCGTTCTTATTCGGACTTATTTTTTATTTAATTACTCCCGTTATCGGACGACACGGACAAAAGCTCGCAAAAAACATTGAAACAGATTTGCAAAAAGTACCGACCAACGAAATTGTCACTGGTACCTTCGGATTGATCATCGGACTTGTCATCGCATTCCTGATCAGCCAGATTTACAGCGGGATCGATATTTTCTACATCGGTACGGTGCTCTCTATATTCACGTATATCTTTTTAGGATACTTGGGTATTTTGGTTGCCACAAGAAAAGGAAAGGACATCCTTCCGGTCTGGCTTTCCGCGAAAAAATCCGGAAATCCCAAAACAAAGAGCAAGGCCGGCGACGCCACTCCGAAGATTCTTGACACCAGCGTTATCATCGACGGCAGGATCGCCGACATCATGAAGACGGGATTTATCGAAGGAAATGTTGTGATCCCGGAATTTGTACTGGTAGAGCTTCGGCATATCGCCGATTCCTCGGATGGACTGAAGAGAAACCGCGGGAGGAGAGGGCTGGATATCCTTAACAGGATCCAGAGCGAGTACGGTATTGAGATCTATAATACCGCCTCCGAAAAATCACTTGAAGAGATCCCTGAAGTGGACGTCAAGTTGCTGAAGCTTGCACAGATCATGAACGGCAAGGTCGTGACCAACGACTTCAATCTGAACAAGGTGGCAACGATCAAGGGCGTAGAGGTTCTGAACATCAATGAACTGGCCAACACGCTCAAACCGGTGGTGCTTCCTGGAGAGGACATGACGCTCTTCCTTGTGAAGGAAGGGAAGGAGTCTAACCAGGCAGTCGCATATCTGGATGACGGAACTATGATCGTCGTCGAAGAGGGCAGAAAATATATCGGACAAACCATTAACGTAACGGTTACAAGCGTATTGCAGACAGCCGCAGGCAGAATGATTTTCGCGAAACCGAAAAAGAACTAAAGAATTGAATTCCAGCACGTTAGGTGCGCAAGGAAAAACAAATGTACAATAACAAAAAGATTGCTGTGATTATTGCCGCTGCAGGTTCTGGAAACAGAATGGGCAGCGGCATTCCTAAACAATACATGGAGATTATGGGGAAACCCGTCTTGACCAGGGCTGTAGAAGCATTTGAAGAGAATGCGTTTACAGACGAGATTTATCTTGTCGTGAATCGGGATTTCACAGATATCTGCCGGAAGGAATATCTCGGCGGAGTAACGGGTAAACGCGGCATGAACAAGGTGAAACAGATCGTTCCCGGTGGTGCGGAAAGGCAGGATTCCGTCTATGCGGCGCTCTCAGTCATTCCGGAAGATGTGGACTTTGTACTGGTGCATGACGGCGCTCGGCCTTTTGTGACCGGAAAGAACATCGACGCGCTGATCGAGGGTGCGGTGGAACACGGCGCAGCCGTTACGGCGGTTCCGGTCAAGGATACGATCAAATCGGCTGAAGGCGGGGTTTTCAGCGAAACTCTGGACCGCAGCAGGCTTTATTCGATCCAGACGCCGCAGGGCTTCGACAGGAAGCTCCTGATGAAGGCATATGAGAAAGCCTATTTGGAAAACTTTTACGGGACCGATGATGCGGTTTTAGTTGAAAAAATGGGCGAAAAAGTGTATCTTGTAAAAGGTGACTATCATAATATCAAGATCACAACAAAGGAAGATATTACAGTGGGCGAAGCGATTTTGAACGCACGGTCCGGACAGTCCGTACCCGCGGAGAGACTGCCGGCAGGAGAAGCTGAGGAAACAAGAATCGGAACAGGCTATGATGTTCACCGCCTGACGGAAGGCAGAAAGCTGATTCTGGGCGGAGTTGAGATCCCTTTTGAGAGAGGGCTTCTCGGCCATTCCGATGCGGACGTTCTCCTTCATGCCATCATGGACGCGCTGCTTGGCGCGGCTGCACTGGGCGATATCGGAAGGCACTTTCCGGACAGCGATGAGAGCTACAGGGGCATATCCAGCCTGCTTCTTCTGAAAAGAGTCGGCGGGCTGCTCGCGGAAAACGGCTGCCGTATCGGAAATATAGACGCTGTTGTTATCGCGCAGCGACCCAAGATCGCGCCATACATCGGTGAAATGACCGCCCGTATCGCGAAGACCCTGGGCATCCGGGAAAACATGATTAACTTAAAAGGGACAACTACCGAAAAGCTTGGATTCTGCGGCAGAGAAGAAGGAATTGCAGCGCAGGCGTCGGTTTTGATACGACGGCGTCAATGACAGCATAATGACGCCTACAAATATAAAGGAGAAACAATTTATGAGACTTTCAAAGATGTATATCCAAACATTAAGAGAGGTTCCTAACGAAGCTGAGATCCCCAGCCATATCTGGCTACTGAGAGCAGGGATGATCCGGAAGCTGGTATCCGGGGTATATGGCTTTATGCCTTTGGGATATCGTTCCCTCCGCAAGATCGAGGATATCATACGCCAGGAGATGGACGCCAAGGGCGCCCAGGAGATCCACATGTCGGCGTTGCAGCCGGCGGAACTCTGGCAGGAATCAGGCAGATGGTACGCTTACGGACCGGAAATGTGGCGCCTGAAAGACAGGAATGAAAGAGAATTCTGCCTGGGCCCGACCCACGAAGAAATCTTTACCGATATTGTCAGAGACGAAGTAAACTCTTACCGTCAGCTTCCTCTCAATTTATACCAGATACAGACAAAGTACAGGGATGAAAAAAGACCGCGTTTCGGGCTTATGAGAAGCCGCGAGTTCGTTATGAAGGATGCGTATTCTTTTGACAGGAACTGGGAGGGGCTGGACAAGAGTTACCAGGAGATGTACGATGCTTATGAAAAGGTGTTTACGCGCTGCGGACTTGTATTCCGTGCCGTTGAAGCGGACACCGGAGCCATCGGCGGAAGCGCTTCCCACGAATTCACCGCCATTTCCGATGTAGGAGAAAGCGAAATCGCATACTGCGATCACTGCGATATGGCGGCGACCACGGAAAGAGCCGTCTGCGTCGACGACGCGCCGGATACGGAAGCCGAACTGCCAATGGAAAAAGTTGTGACGCCGGGAACGAAAACCATTGATGAAGTGGCAGGATTCCTGAAGGTGGATCGGAAAAAGACAATAAAAGCACTGCTCTTCAAGGTCTACGGAGAGACGGAGGAACAGTTCGAATATGTTGCCGCATTCATCCGGGGAGACAGAGAGCTGAATATGACTAAGCTCATCAATGCGCTGGGCATTCCGGAGCACGCCATTGAATTTGCAGACGAAAATGCGATGGGTGCTGTGACTGGGGCTGTAGGGGGGTTTACCGGACCCACGGGACTTCATGACTGCAAGATCGTTGTTGACAGCGAGCTGATCGGTCAGAAAAACCTGGTTGCCGGAGCCTGTGAGGCCGACCACCACATCCTGAACGTCAACTATGGCAGGGACTACAAAGGCGATATCGTCACCGATCTGAAGCTCCTGAAAGCCGGCGACAAGTGCCCTGTATGCGGAGCGCCGGTGAAACTGGCGAGAGGCATCGAAGTCGGACAGGTCTTCAAGCTCGGCACAAAATACAGCAAATCCATGGGAGCATACTATAAAGACGAAAACATGGAAAACCAGCTCATCATTATGGGTTGTTATGGGATCGGCGTAACGAGAACGCTGGCCGCAATTGTGGAACAGCACCACGATGACAATGGGATCATCTGGCCGATGTCCGTGGCACCTTACCATGCTATCGTAACCATCGTCAACAGCGGCGATGAAGTGCAGGCGGCATTGGCGGAAGCCATATACCAGGAGCTGCTGAAAGCCGGCGTAGATGCCCTCATCGACGACAGAAACGAACGTCCCGGCGTAAAATTCAAGGATGCGGACATTCTGGGGATCCCGATCCGGATCACGGTTGGCAAGAAAGCCGCCGAGGGTATGGTCGAATACAAGCTCAGAAAAGAAGCGAACTTTACTGAAATCAGCGGCCACGAAGCGGCGGCTCAAGCCATCGCGTTTGTTGCTTCTGAATTGAATAAATAAAATGACATAAGGGTCATAGATTGGGGAATAGCATTGCCGCCCGCAGGTAAGCTAAGAATCCCCGGTCTATGGCTTTTATAAACTTACGTGTCGTTATCAATACATAATTAGAGGAAAATCATATGGAATTCATTTCAGTTGTGGAGCTCATCGGGACGGTAGCCTTTGCGTTATCCGGCGCTCTCGAGGCAATCGAGAAGGAACTAGATTATTACGGCATCACCTTTTTTGCTATTATTACGGCGGTGGGAGGCGGCATTATCCGGGACGTATTGATCAACGAGCCTCTGCCGGCTGCACTGGAAAACCCGCTCTATGTGATCATCAGCATCGTGTCGGCAGCGGCAGTCATCGTCTTTTACCGTAAAATCGTCCCTTACACCAATCTCCTTTTGATTTTTGACGCCATCGGCTTGGCTGCGTTTACGGCCATAGGCGCGGAAGTGGCAATCGAGCACGGTCTTGACATGCCCTTCGTCATCATAACTCTGGCATTGCTAACCGGAACTGGAGGCGGCGTCCTGAGGGATGTTTTTGCCAAAGAGATCCCTTTTGTTTTCAGGAAGGAAATCTACGCGATGGCGTCCATCATCGGCGCGGTCTGTTTTATAATAATCGATCATTTTCTGGGGAACAATACGGTTGCTTTGTATTCCTGCTTCGGCGTAACGCTGATCATTCGCCTGGCCTGCATGAAGAAGGACGTACATCTTAAAAAAGTAGAAAAAGAATCGGTTTGATCAAAGGAATATCATCATGAAGCTGATCTTTGAACTGTTTGTTGCATTTTTGAAAGTCGGCACCTTCACTTTTGGAGGGGGCCTTGCCATGCTGCCTCTGATCCGAAAGACGGCGGTAGATGAAAAGGGCTGGATGACGGAGGACGAAATGGTCGACTGCCTTGCGATCAGCCAGTCGCTGCCGGGTATGCTGGCGGTGAACACGGCGATCTATGTCGGGTATCGGCAGAAAGCGCTGGCGGGCAGCATTGCGGCTGCCTTGGGCGTCATTCTCCCTGCCTTTGTCAGCATCGTGATCATCCTTCTGTTTCTCGGCAGGATCGAGGAAAACTCGTATGTCCTGGGCGCTTTTGAAGGAATCAAAGCTGCGTCCGTAGCGTTGATCGCCGTGGCGGCATATAAAATGGGGAAACAGATCCTGAAGGGCAAGCTGGAATATTTTATCGCTGCGGTATCCTTTATCATCATCGTATTCGCCGGGATCAGCGCCGTCTGGGCCATCATTTTCGGCGCGCTGGCCGGCCTTGCAGCATATTGGTACCGGCGAAGGAAAGGCGGTGCCGAATGATGCCTTTCTATAGCCTGTTCGTCATGTTCTTCCGGATCGGACTTTTCAGCTTCGGCGGCGGATATGCCATGCTCCCCCTTATTTTTCAGGGTGTGCAGGAATTCGGTATCATGACGGCTGCAGAATTTTCAAGACTTGTCGCACTGTCACAAGTGACGCCGGGACCGATCGCGGTCAATGCGGCGACCTATGTCGGCTATAAATACGCCGGACTGGGAGGAGCGGCCGTAGCGACCTTAGGCGTTGCGCTTCCGTCCCTGATCCTGGTTCTCCTTGTGCTTCATTTTCTAAAGAGATTTGAAGAAAGCAAGGTTATGAACGCAGTTCTCGACGGAATCCGCCCGGCAACCGTGGGACTCATCGCTTCCGCGGTGATCTTCCTGGCGGAAACGTCCATCCTGAACGGACCCATCCTTTCGGGACAGCTTTTGGAAAATGCGAAAGATTATATAAACCTGTTGCCCTTCGTTATTTTTCTGGGTACAATTATTTTAGCAGGTAGATTCAATATCGGCCCGATCAAGCTCACGGTTCTCGCGGGTGTCGTCGGAGCACTGATCATAAGGTGAAGATTATGTGGACAGGCGGAGTGCGGGTGATCATACCCGATGAAGAAGGAAAGATCCTCATGGTGAAACAGAGCCACGAAGGAAAGGATATCTGGATGGCGCCCGGAGGGGCCGTTGAAGACGGCGAGAACGCCGCAGAAGCGGCCGTACGCGAGGTTTTGGAGGAAACAGGACTGGAGGTACGGGTTAGCCGTCTTTTGTGGCACGTTGAGGAGGTTTCCGAAACAAGAGGCCAGCGGTTCGTCAACTTTTTTCTTGCGGAAACGATCGGAGGCACACTCGGTCTGGGAGCGGACCCGGAGTTCGACGCGGATAATCAGGTCCTGCGGGAAGCACGCTTCCTGAGCAAAAAGGAAATCCTCAGCTTGGAAAAAGTCTATCCCGAGTATCTCAAAACAGAGCTTTGGGAGGCGCTGGAACCGAGATATTATAGGAACGACGTGTTTAAGGTAAGGAAATAATCATAAGAGGCTGTCAGCGCGATGACAGCCTCTTATATTTTATGCTTTCTTTTTTAAATAATAGAACACCGGCAATCCGGCCAGGGTGATGGCGATCCCGATGATCGACCGAGTCGGATCCGACATGATGGTGCTGATCAGGATATATACTCCTCCGACGATTCCAATGATCGGAGTGATCGGATAGAGCGGAACCTTGTAGCCTCTCTTCTCCGCGGGCACTTTCTTTCTCAGCAGGAAGACGCCGAAAACGCCCATGACGAAGAAGATCCAGAGCACGAATACCAAAAGGTCGGTCAGTGTATTGAACGTTCCCGTAAAGATATAAATGATCGCGAAGAAGGTTTCCAGAATCAGCGCGTTTGCCGGCGTACCGTAGCGCTTGTGCAGGCTGGAGAGCTTACGGGAGTATGGCAGTTGATTTCTCTCTCCCATTGCAAGCGGAATACGGGCGCCTGTCAGCAGATATCCGTTCATGGCGCCGAATACGGAAACGATGATGCCTGCAGTAATAAAGGATGCTCCGGCATTTCCAAAGAGCACGACAGCGGCATCAGAAGCGGGAGTTGTGGAACCGACGATGGTCTCTATGGGGATGATATTCAGTAGCGCTACATTGATCAGGACGTAGACCGCCATAACCATGGTAACGCCGTAGATGATGGCCTTTGGCATTTCTTTGGCAGGATTTTTCAGTTCTCCGGCGATATTGGTGACGCCGATCCAGCCGTCATAGGCCCATAATGTCCCGAGGATTGCAGCTCCAAAACCGGCTCCTTCGGTCACAACCTGGACAGAGCGGAAATCGTGAGCCCCGCCATTGATCAGTCCAAATAGGATGATCGCGGCGATTGGGATCAGCTTGCCAACGGTTGCTACGGTCTGGATGACTCCACCGAATTTTGTGGCGATGATGTTCATGATAATGACGAACACCAGCACTGCGGTGGAAAGCAGCTTTTGCTGCATATTGCTCATCGGAATGAAGAAGGTAGCATAAGTGGAAAACGCGATGGCCAGCGCAGCGCCGGAAGCGGGATAGGAAATGACGGTCTGGACCCAACCCAGGAGGAAGCCCCAGACGTCCCCGTACAATTCTTCCAGATAGACGTAAAGTCCGCCGGTCTTCGGGATGGATGACGCGATTTCAGCGATAGTGAGCGCAGACGCCAGGGTAATGATCCCTCCGGCGACCCAGGCCAAAAGACCCATGACCGGCGAGCCGGCGTTTCCGAAGACGATGCTGGGTTTCAGAAAGATACCGGAGCCTATGATGCAGCCGATTACAATGGCGATAGCTTCGATGAAAGTAATTGATTTTTTTAATGTAACTTGTGACATGACGGCCTCCCTGTTTAGTAAAAATAAAAAATATCTTTACCAGTTTAATACATCTTATAGAAAATTTCAATACAAAGCATAAGAATTTATAGATGACGGAATTTTTAAAATATAGGGTATATTATGTGTGGATATCCATGTTATAATGATTCCATTCATTGTAATTCGGCTTCGCCGAGAGGTAGGAATCATTGAATCATGCTGCGACGTAGCTCGCATGTTATAATAATCCCATTCATTGCAATTCGGCTTCGCCGAGAGGTAGGAATCATTGAAACATGCTTCGACGTAGCTCGCATGATTTAATAAGCAATACTATTATTAAAAACGGAGGTCAACATGAAAATAGTTCGTATTGAAATGGAAAACGGAGACGTGATGCGTGCGGAACTGTATCCGGAAACCGCGCCTGAGACCGTTAAGAATTTTATAGAGTTGGTTGAGAAGGGCTTCTATGACGGAACCATATTCCATCGAGTCATCCCGGGCTTTATGATTCAGGGCGGCGATCCGACCGGAACCGGCACAGGCGGGCCGGGGCATAGCATCAAGGGAGAATTCTCTGCAAACGGTTTTGAAAATAATCTAAAGCATGACAGAGGCGTTTTATCCATGGCAAGATCCATGGATCCCAATTCCGCAGGCTCACAGTTCTTTATCATGGTAGAGAAGTCGCCTCACCTTGACGGCCAGTACGCAGCCTTCGGAAAGGTCATCGAGGGGATGGAAGCCGCCGATAAGATCGTAGGCGCAAGCAGGGATTTCAGAGATAAACCGAAAGAAAAACAGATGATGAAAAAGGTAACGATAGAGGCGGAAGAGTAAATTTTTTCCACCCAAAAGTAATCCTTTTCGTCAGTCATTATACCGCAAAGTAATCACAAAAACATAAAAACCTATTTTTTGGTGAAAAAATTGGAAAACCGCCAAATATGTTGAAAATAAAGCATAATGGCGGCTTTTTGCTGAGAAAAACATGCGTTTTTACCATTGTCTGCATTGACTTTTCTGTAACAATATTGTAATATTTCACTAAGTCATAAAACATATGGCGCATACATATAATAAATCAGGGTATGCTGTAAACCAGATACCAAAAATAGCTAAAAAATGTACAAGGAGGTTTGATTGTAAGAATAAGCTATTATCAAGGAGAGGAAATCATATGAGTTTAAAAGATAGTTTTAAAGGGGATTCGAGTAAGGATTTCTTGAATAGATTTAAAACCCTTATAACTGATTTGAGAATAGAAAAACTGAGCAAATTAAGCAGAAATGCAAAAATAGGAATCGGAGCCGGAGTACTGGGAGCAGCCGTGATCTGCACAGCGCTGTTTCTGAACACAGGAACCGATGTTTACAAACTGACGGTCGCGGGCCAGGATGCCGGATACCTTCAGGATTCGGAAATGGTAACCAAGGCCATTGATGAGATCAAAGCGGATCTTTCCAAGAAGACGAACGGCGTTGAAATCATCGTTGACGACAAAGCCATAGCAGTTGAATCAACGGATCTGAAAGCGAAGAAAGTCGCTTTCCTGACCGACGATCAGCTTAAAGAGCTGATTCTGAAAGCGAATCTCTGCAAGGCCAATGTCTGGGCTGTCAATATCAACGGAGCCAATGTAGTGGCTGCAGCGACGGAAGCTGACGCGAACAGCATTCTGGACGGAGTGAAAAAGCATTACCTGACGGAAGGATCCGAAGTAGTCAACGCCTCCTTCAAGGAGAGCGTCCTCGTGACTCAATCAGCCATGAGCGCAGCGGATATCATGAAGCCTGCGGACGCAGTGAATCTGATCATTACCGGAACGAAAGAACCGAAAGTATATACAGTGCAAGACGGAGATACGCTATGGGATATCGCGGTAGCCAACGGCATGTCCCCCTCTGAGTTAGCAGCCGCCAATCCGGGATTCGAACCGGACACATTAAAGATCGGGCAGCAGCTCAATTTATTCCAGGTGAAGCCGTATGTAACGGTTCAAACCAAGGAAGTCGTAGCGACAACAGAGAAGATCGATTTTAAGACGGTTTACGAAAGTACCAATACTTTGTATAAAGGCGAAGTGAAGGTTAAGACAGCTGGGGTCTATGGAACGAAGGAAGTCAGAACCGAAGTCACCAAAGAAAACGGTGCCGTTGTCGCTTCCGCCCAGATGGATAGCGTAGTTACGGCGCAGCCGCAGGATCAGGTGGCCTTAAAAGGGACAAAGTCCATTGCCACATTTGCAGGCTCAGGTTCTCTTTCCAGCCCGCTGGCACACATTGAAATCTCCTCGGCATATGGTTCCAGAGGAGGCGGAAGACATACGGGCGTCGACTTCAGAAATCCCAAGGGAACCCCGATCCTTGCAGCAGATGACGGCGTAGTTATCTCCGTCACGAACCACGGCAGCCCCGGAAAAACGATCAAGCTCAGCCATGGCAACGGATTGGAAACCTGGTATGAACACTGTGATACAATGAATGTCTCGGTAGGCCAGGTAGTAAAAAAGGGAGAACAGATTGGAACGGTAGGAGCGACGGGGAATGCGACTGGATACCACCTGCACTTTGAAGTAAGAAAGAACGGAGTTCCTCAGAATCCGATGAATTATTTATAATTTATAAAACCTTTTGATTCCATAGGAAATATAGGGTATAATTTTAGGGCAGGTAATAATAACCTGCCCTGTTATTTTATATCCCAGACGGGTAAAATAATTCAAGAGGAGATGCTTTATGGCGTTTTTCAGAGACATAAATGAAGATATAAAAGCTGTCCTTAGCCGTGACCCCGCAGCGAGAAACGGATTTGAAGTCCTTTTATGCTACCCTGGGATCTGGGCTCTGATTTTACATAAGCCCGCGCACTGGCTCTACCTGCATGATCTGAAGCTGATTGCCAGGTTGATCTCGCAGACCTCGAGATTTTTTACGGGCATCGAGATCCATCCCGGAGCAACCATCGGACGCAGGTGCTTTATCGACCACGGTATGGCGGTAGTGATCGGCGAAACCACAGAAATCGGAGAGGATGTAACGATATACCAGGCAGTGACCCTGGGCGGAACCGGTAAAGACAAGGGCAAGAGGCATCCGACCATCGGCAATAACGTTGTCATCAGTTCCGGGGCGAAAGTCCTGGGTCCGTTCAAGGTTGGGGATCATTCCAAAATCGGCGCAGGATCGGTTGTGCTGGAAGAAGTACCGCCGAACTGTACGGTAGTCGGTATTCCCGGAAGGATCGTCCGCAGGGGAGGCAGCAAGATCGAAGACCTGAATCAGACGGATCTTCCCGACCCTATCGCGGTGGAACTGGAATGCCTGCGCAGACGTATCGTTATGCTTGAGAACAAGCTGAGGGAAATCGATGCAAAGGAAACCCTGATTCTTGAAAACACATTGAAGGAGACCGGGAGAAAGGAAGCAGAATGAAAATATATAATACACTCACAAGAAAAAAAGAAGAATTTGTACCGATCGATGAAAAGGAACTGAAAATCTACGTTTGCGGGCCGACAGTCTATAACTATTTCCACATCGGTAACGCAAGACCTTTCGTTGTATTTGATACATTGCGAAAATACCTCGCGTACCGCGGAAAGAACGTCAAATTCGTCCAGAACTTCACCGATGTTGACGATAAGATCATCAATAAGGCAAGGGAAGAAGGCATATCAGCCGGAGAAGTCAGCGAAAAGTACATCGAGGAATACTATAAGGACGCGAAGGCTCTTAACGTTGAAAAGGCGAGCGTCCACCCGAAAGTAACAGAAAACATGAACGAGATCATCGCCTTCGTCAAGGGCCTCATCGACAAGGGCTACGCCTATGAGGTAGACGGCGACGTCTATTACAGCACCAGAAAATTCAATGATTACGGCAAGCTTTCCAAACAGAACATCGAGGATCTGGAATCCGGCGCCCGCATCGAGGTGGAAGAAAAGAAGCAGGATCCTCTGGACTTTGCTCTATGGAAAGCGCAGAAGGCGGACGATGAACTGGCCTGGAAATCCCCGTGGGGGATGGGAAGACCGGGCTGGCATATCGAGTGTTCAGTCATGTCCACAAAATATCTCGGCGAGACCATCGACATCCACGCAGGAGGGCAGGATCTGACCTTCCCGCATCACGAAAACGAAATCGCGCAAACGGAAGCACAAACGGGAAAACCGTTTGCAAACTACTGGATGCACAACGGATATATCACCATCGACAACGAAAAAATGTCGAAGTCCAAGGGCAACTTCTTTACCGTCCGTGATATCCTGAAGGATTACGACGGCGAAGTCATCCGTTTCTTCCTGCTTTCGGGACATTACAGAAGCCCGATCAATTTCAGCAGAGAACTGATGGATCAGTCGAAGAACGCCTTGACGAGAATGCAGAATGCGAAGAACAACCTGAAGCATCTTGCTGAAAACGGCAGCGGCAGCATTTCCGGCGAGGAAGCAAAGATCTTCGACGCACTGACAAAATACAGAGATAAGTTTATTGCCGCCATGGACGACGACCTGAATACAGCGGACGCCATCAGCGCGATCTTTGAACTGATCAAGGACATCAATACAGCGACCAGGGACGGCGCCACCAAAGAATTTGCCGAAAAATGTCTATCGTTGTTAGACGAACTGACTGCGGTTCTGGGACTTCTACGGGACAAAGCTGAAGAAGGCGGCATTGACGACGAGATCCAGCAGCTGGTCGACGAGCGTCAGGCGGCTAGAAAAGCAAAGAATTTTGCCCGGGCCGACGAAATCAGAGACATCCTGAAAGCTAAAGGGATCACCCTGGAAGATACCCCCCAGGGAGTAAGGGCACTATTGTGTACAGATAGAGGGAAGTCGGAAAGAACGATAAAAATTTAATAGATGTAAAAAATAAAGGAGTTAGCTAAATTAGCTGACTTCTTTTCTGATTTGACTCCTGCTCTATTTATGCGAGGATAAGACTGCCTGCCCAGTTGAGATATTCCAGAAAATGGTATATAATAGCTGCATATGTACTAATAAATATGACAAAGGAGTTATAAAATGAAGAGAAGGATTCTAACATTATTTGTTGTTTCTGCTTTGTTTGTCGGTTCGTCTGGTTATGTTTTTGCTGCTACTAATTATGATAATGAGAAACTTTCTCACGCAAGAACCCTAAATAATTTCGGATTGCTGCAAGGAACCAGTAAGGGGTTCGAACTAGATCAAAAACCAACTCGACTTCAAGGATTAATTATGTTCATCCGCCTTCTGGGAGTCGAGGATGAAGCTTTGGCCGGAACTAATCAGGCATCATTTTCCGACGTCCCAACCTGGGGTGATAAATATGTATCCTATGCCGAAACGGCAAATCTTTCAAAGGGCGTAGGAAATAACAAATTTGGATCTAACGATCAATTAAACGCCAAAAGCTATGCAACCTTCATTTTAAGAGGCTTAGGTTACAGTGACGCGAACGGGGATTTTACTTACAGCACTTCTTTGGATAAGCTCCTTGAGTTGAAGGGAATCGATGCGGAATACAAAGCCTATCTAGAAAATAACACCTTTACCCGCGGGGATATGGCTAAAATGTCTGATCAGGCTTTAACACTCAACCTCAAGAATAAGGATACCAAACTCATTGAATCCCTCGGGCAAGGAACAACCACAACGATTCAATACAAGCTGGTCAGTTATGGACAGTCTGGTGAAAGGGCTGATCGAAACGAATATGAATATGAATTCAAAATTAAGGATACCGGAATATCAAACGCAAAATATGTTGATATTGGATATTCAAGATACACCGATTTTCATAATGAGTTTCAGGATTGGAACTGGGCTGTATATAATGAACCGGTACCTGGACCGGTGGAAAATGACATATCGATTACACTTGCTTGCGAAAAGAAAGACTCATTTGAGTTAAAAATCTACTTTTATGACAATAATAAGAACTTCATTGGAATCACTTCCATAGACAATAATCTCAACAATCTTGGGATTACAAAGGAAGTGACATTGCCGATAAATTACTTTCAAGATGTGGCAAAACTCCCCGAGATAAAAGATGGAGCGAATTTCGAGAGCGGAAACGTTAAAATTAATAATGAAAAGGTTCTGGAAGCAATCCCGGCAGGCTATACCTATTGTTTTGTTGACAAGCTTACAATAATGGATAACACCGGAATGACATATATCCAGCATTTGTATTGGAATGTCATTTATGGTGCAGATGAAAAGGTTGCATATTATCCGCAGGATATAATTGACTATCCTAAACCACCTGAAGGATACCCCCTGGTAGTGCTGTTTATTGGTGCTGAAAATAAACCGGTGGCATATACAATTATTTATTAAAAAAAGATATACTGTTTACAGCTTAAAATTCCAACCCTGATGAAACCTAATACAATCCCCGCAGGGGGTAAGGGCGGTATTCTGTAAAAACAGGACGAACACCGACAGAGCGATCGAAATAGATTAATTGCAACGATCATATAAGAAAGGACAGCCGGGCAGCTGTCCTTTTTTTACGTCACACAGATTCCTTATTAAAATAAGAATTCAGGAACAATGAAGAATCTAGCAGGGAGTAAGGGCACTATTGTGTACAGATAAAGGGAAGGCTGAAAGAACAATAAAAATATAATTTCTGTAACAAGCTCAAGGAGAGTTGGCTAAAAGGCCAACTTCTTTTATCAATTCTATCACCTAATTCTGACAATCAAATCTTCATTAGTTAATGACATTATTGTGGAAGATATGATATCCTTATACAGATTATTATTATGTGAGGTTAATTAGATGGAAGAAATAATTGTCTTAGAAATTAAGTTTAAATTCAAAGATGTAGAGGATACCATTTATCCAGTTATTCTCAAAGACGATGAAATCATGGTATTGATAGATTGTGGATATGTGGGATTTTTAGCGGCTATAGAAAACGCCATGAAAGAAAATCTTTTGAATTGTGCGGATTTAACCCATATACTGATCACTCATCAAGACCACGATCATATGGGGGCCTTATGCGCACTGAAACAGAAATACCCCAGACTTCAAATTGTTGCAAGTGAAAAAGAAGCACCATATATATCCGGAAAAAGAAAATCTCTGCGCTTGAAACAAGCAGAAGCACTTCAGCTGATATTATCGGAAGATCAAAAGCAATTCGGGGAAGAATTTTGCGATTTGCTAAGGAGTGTTGAACCGGCTGAAGTAGATTTGAAGGTGCAAGACGGTGATACTTTTAATTGGTGCGGAGGTTGTGAAATTGTAGGAACTCCCGGACATACACCTGGACACATCTCAATCTATGTCAGAAACAAAAAAACACTTATTTCAGGAGATGCTGCAGCTTTAGAAAATGGGAATTTGGTAATTGCTAATCCTCATTTTACAATTGATATGGAAAAAGCCGAAAAATCACTTAATAAAATTCTAAATCTCAATGTAGATGAGATCATTTGCTATCATGGTGGAATATTGAAGCGTTGTTAATCAGCAGGTTAGAATAAGGTAGCCCAATAATTAAAAATAAGGCATAAAATTCACGTTGAAGTTCATTACTAAGCTTAAGATCAAGATGCTGCCGCGAGACAGTGTCTTTTTTTATAAGAATAAAAATATCAGGTTTGTTGCAGATGCAACGCAACTGCAACGGGTACTTTGATATTCTCGATATATCAGTTAAAGTTCAAAAATGAAAAGTAGAATAAATTAATCGGAGGAAAAAACAATGAAGATCACAAAAGATATGTTTATAGGAGATTTAGTAAGAAATTACCCTGAGTCGATCGGTGTCCTTATGGATCATGGTATGGGCTGTGTAGGATGCCCGTCGGCCCAAGCAGAATCAATTGAGAATGCTTGTGAAGTTCATGGCATGGATATCGAATCGCTGCTGAAAGCTTTGAATAGCGCTGTGAAATAGGGAGATTGACTGTATGAGTTTGTTTTTAGGCAAGATTCATTACTGGCTGTATGACAAGATTTTGCTGCATGAAAAATTGATTGAATCCGTGGCAGCTTTAGCCGAAGGTAAAGGGTATTCCTGTGAAAGTCTTTTGATAGGCAGTTATGCGAAGTACGGGGCGCCGGAGACAGGAGCCTTGGAAGACCATATTAATCTATCCAATATTCATGGCTGGCTTCAGGAACGAATATCCAGTGTCGAGAAGAGACTTGCATATGTCATAACCGAGCTCCTGAAGAAAGAAATTGTTTCAGGAGAAGAAATCAATCAGGTTTTTAACCAGAATGGAGCCGCTGCCGTTAATAACCTGGATACCAAGGAAGGCAAGCCGCAGGACTTGTACACGCTTATATTTGATCATATGCTCGAGGGTATGCCTTGCGATAATGTAAATCAAATACAGGAGAGCACGGATGAGGTCATGGCATGGAAGACGACAAGATGTCTTCATAAACAGCATTGGGATGAAGCCGGCGGTGATGTCAGTAATTTCTATGACTATAGAGACAGCTGGATAAGAGGGTTTATAAATGCATCTGGAACCGGGTTTCGCTACTTAAGATCCCCGGATGGTATCAATACAATAAGAAGGATATAGAAATATGGATGGAATCGTTTTAATGATGGAGGAACACCGCAATATTAAGAGAATGCTTGCGGTTATGAGAAAAGCGTGCCTGACCGTTTTAAACGGCCGGGGGATCGATTTTGTCGATTTTGAAAACATGATTGAATTCGTAAGAAATTATGCGGACCGGCATCATCACGGCAAGGAAGAAAAACTCTTGTTCAATCGAATGATTGATGAGATTGGCGGAGCCGCGGAAAAATTGGTAAGAAACGGTATGCTGGTCGAGCATGATCTGGGAAGACTCCACATCATGAATCTGGAAGAAGCCCTCGACAAGCTGAAAGCGGGCGACGAAGAAGCGAAGCTCGATGTAATTGCCGAAGCGGTATCCTATACCCATCTGCTGACTCGGCACATCGACAAAGAAGATAATGCGGCGTATCCTTTTGCCCGGAGAGGACTTTGTGAAGCAACCCTCAACGCGATCAACGGGGAGTGTGGCGTCTTTGAACAGGAACAAGAGGAAAAGGATATACAGAAATACTATTTACAGATGCTGGAGAGGCTTGAAAAGAAATATGCGATATAGCTGTCGTCAGGAGAAATAAAAGAAATGGAACATGAAAAGCCTAATCTGTTTGACAGGATTGCGGGAATCTACGGTTTGTTTTTTGATTATCAAAAAAGAAAATACGGCAGATTGCTTGACAGAATCTATAATGAACTGGATTTTTTCCAATATCGCGATGCCATTGATTTCGGCTGCGGCACAGGAGCACTATGCTCCGAGCTCTTAAGAAGAGGCTTTCGAGTGACCGGTGTGGATTCAAGCATTGAAATGCTTCAGGTTGCCAAGAAAAAACTGAACGGAGTAAGTGTGAATCTTGTCAGTGCTGATATTGTTCGGGGAGTGCCTTTTGAAGACAAAAGTTTTGATGTATCCATCACTTCCTTTGTCGCACATGGATTACCGTCCGCGGACAGGAAAGCCCTCTATGCTGAGATGCAAAGGGTAACGAAGCATATGATCCTCATCTATGACTACAACGAGAAAAGGTCCTTCCTTACCAACATTGCTGAACGGTTGGAGGGCGGCGACTATTTTAATTTTATAAAAAACGTAAAAACCGAGATGAATGAAAGCTTTCATAATCTGCGTGTTATAAATTTGGGGGATCATTCTTCCTGCTATGTCGTCAAATTGTAAAACATTAATGAGTCCGCCGCGTTCGGCGGACTCATTTTGGGATAATTGATATGCTATCGCATTTTTAGGGCATTCTCTGGAGCATTTCATACATACAAGGCATTCAAGATATAATATTTTAGTAAAAAATTGAAAACAACTGCACTTGCGTTGCAATTGCAACTGACATATTAATTTTTAACCTTTATAGTAATATATGGAACTGTACGAAACGTATTACATTAATACATGAAGCTGCAAATAGCAACTGATTGAGTGGGATTATTACGGGAATAATTAAAGCGCAACTTAAATGAAAAGGAAAAATGCAGAACAGGAGGATTAATATGATTAAGACAATCGATATCAACAGCCAAACGCGGCTCGGAGAGCTTGTGACATTTTTTCCTGATATTACTTCGCGACTCAATGAACTGCACATAGACTATTGCTGCAAAGGAGATCGTTCGATCGCCAGTGCCGCAGAAGAAGCCGGTTTGACACCGGATTTCATCACTGAGATAAAGAGTGCCTATAACGAATATTTAAACAGGCCGGACAAGGATCTGCCTGTGAGTGAATTGTCTGACGATCAGCTGATTGATCTGATACTGGGGATCCATCATGTGACGGAACGGACTCTTTGGAAAGAACTGGATCAATTGATCAATAAGATTTTACTTGTGCACTATGAGCACGGCAAGGATCTGCTTATGAAGCTGCACCGAAGCTTCAGCGAGCTGAGAATGGAGCTTGAGGAACATTTCGCCAAGGAGGAAGAGGAGCTCTTCCCCGCTATGAAGGCGGCTGATAAGACGGAAGCGGACGTCAACGCGATTCGTATGCTTATAGCCGAATTGGAAAATGAGCATGAGGGCGCCGGGCAGATCATTAAACTGATCATCAAAGAAACAGAAGATTTCAAGCTTCCGGATTATGCCTGCCCAACTTTTAAGGCTGTATATATAAAGCTGCATGAATTGATCGATGACATCTTCCTTCATATCGCGAAGGAAAACAGCGTTCTTTTTAAACGCTACGAATAAAACCGAGCTCGACCGTGTTTTGATTTATAAAATGCACATGGAAACCGTTTCCAGGAAACATGGCATCTAAAATAAATACAAAGTAGAGTTTTAAAGGAGGAGTGAAATGAAGAAATATCGCTGTATTCCCTGTGATTATATTTATGATCCGGAAGCAGGAGATCCTGACAATGGAATCGCTCCTGGAACAGCATTTGAAGCGCTGCCCGATGACTGGGTGTGCCCGGTCTGTTACGTCGGAAAAGATGATTTCGAGCCAATAGAATCATAAAGTCTTTAATGGATTATTCGTTATATTTATCGGAAAAAAGGGAGGAAATTTATTATGAGTATGTTTTGTTATCAATGTCAGGAAACCGCCAAAGGAACAGGATGTGAAGTAAGAGGCGTCTGCGGAAAGGATGAGCAGGTCGCAAAACTGCAGGATCTGTTGCTGTACACCTTAAAAGGCATTTCCCTGATTCTGACAAAAGAAAAGCCGGATTTAAAAGAAATGAAGCATTTGAACCATGAATTTCTGAAAAGTTTGTTCATGACCATCACCAATGCGAACTTTGATGCAGCTGCCTTTGAGGCAGAAATTAAAAAGATGCTGACATTAAGAGACAAGCTGAAGGAAATGACGGCTACTGCCCTGGCGCATGATGCATTGAATTTTAATGTCGGATCGGTTGAAGAGATGGTTGATAAAGCTGCTGCCGTAGGAGTTTTGGCAACAGAAAACGAAGATGTCCGCTCCCTGAGAGAAATGATTACATATGGACTGAAAGGAATGGCCGCCTATACACACCATGCATTGAATCTGGGCAAAGAGGATAATTCCATCTATACTTTTATCTATGAGGCACTGGCAGCAACACTGGACGATTCTCTTTCGGCAGACGCTTTAGTCGCGCTTACATTAAAAACCGGCGAATACGGCGTGAAGGCCATGGCGTTGCTGGATTCTGCAAATACTTCAAAGTACGGGAATCCTGAAATCACAGAGGTCAACATCGGAGTCAGAAACAATCCTGCGATCCTGATCTCCGGACACGATTTGACCGATCTGGAACAGCTCCTGGAACAGACCAAAGGTTCGGGCGTTGACATTTATACACACAGCGAGATGCTGCCTGCTCATTATTATCCTGCTTTCAAGAAGTATGACAACTTTGTCGGAAACTACGGAAATGCATGGTGGAAGCAAATCGAAGAATTTGAATCCTTCAACGGACCGGTTCTGTTCACGACGAATTGTATTGTACCGCCGAGAAGCGAGGAAATAAGAGCGAGGATATTCACAACAGGAGCTGCCGGATTCCCGGGATGCGGCCATATCGAAGCGGATGCGAACGGAAAGAAAGACTTTTTACAGATCATTGAAATGGCGAAGAATCTCAAACCTCCAACAGAAATCGAAACCGGGAAAATAGTCGGAGGTTTCGCGCACAATCAGGTGTTTGCTTTGGCCGACAAGGTGGTTGACGCTGTGAAATCCGGAGCAGTCAAAAAGTTCTTTGTTATGGCAGGCTGCGACGGCAGAATGAAGTCGAGATCCTACTATACGGAATTTGCGGAAAAGCTACCGAAGGATACCATCATCCTCACCGCAGGTTGCGCAAAATACAGATATAACAAGCTCAATCTCGGTGATATCGGAGGAATTCCGAGAGTGCTTGATGCGGGACAGTGCAACGATTCCTACTCTCTTGCGGTTATAGCGCTTAAGCTTAAGGAAGTGTTCGGGCTGGACGATATAAACAAGCTTCCGATCGCATTCAATATCGCTTGGTATGAACAGAAAGCGGTTATCGTATTGCTTGCCCTGTTATACCTTGGAGTCAAGAATATTCATTTGGGACCAACTCTTCCGGGCTTCCTGTCCCCGAATGTTGCAAAGGTTCTGGTCGAAACCTTCGGAATTGCAGGCGTCGGTACTGTTGATGACGATATCAAGCTGTTTATGGAAGCATAAAAAAGTATAAAAGCTTTAAAATGAAACCTCTAATATGACGGAAAGCCATATTAGAGGTATTTATCTATTTATTTCCTGATTTCAAAGAAAAAGAGGTGTAAATGATTGGGTTATCGCTTAACGAAAGAAGGGGCAGACGCAGTCATAAGGAATTGTCAGAGAAGTATCTGATTTACGCCCCCACGCGTATGACCTGGTATGGGGCATTTTCAGATACCGATTCAATCCGTTATGAATATAAAGCGTGGGCGTTAAGGGATGTCCGCTTATCCGAAAATGCGGAGGTTTGCTCTCCGACCTATTGGAACTGAAAAAAATACTAAAACATAGTATCGGTGCCGGTTCCTTGCTGATGTTGCGCTGCTTATATTTCGTGAGTATACCACGCCCCACAGGGAGTAAGTGCACTATTGTGTACAGATAAAGGGAAGGCTGAAAGAACGATAAAAATATAATTTCTATAAAGGCTCAAAGAGTTGGCTGAAAGGCCAACTCTTTTTATCTAATAAATTTTATAACCTAATTCTGACAACCAAATCTTCACTAGTTTGAGAAATTCAAATTTTTTTATCCCGTATTATTGTTAACAAATTAATGGACTTGATTTTTCCCATTTTGTTTCGCATAGTATAAAGCTTTGTCGGCATCATCTATAAGTTCACTGGTATCATTAGTGATATTGGGATATGAGCTTATGCCGATTGAAACCGTAATTTTGATCTTCCCATTTTTATCAGTGATGAAATAATGATCTTCTACGTTTTTTCTAATTCGTTCTGCAATTTCGGCCGCGAGTTTATAATTGCAATTTGATAAAATAACGGTAAATTCTTCTCCACCATTTCTAGAAACAATATCAGAGGGCCTGCAGGAATTGACTAGGATATCACTAAATTGTTTTAATATCATATCACCCGAAGAATGGCCGAAAGTATCATTTATTCTTTTAAAGAAATCTAAATCAATCAATAGTAAGGATAGCTCCTTATTATTTTCAACAGTGTCGGAAATTGATTTATTTAATAAAGTGTCAAATTCTCTTACATTGTTAAGACCTGTGAGATGATCTTTTGTATTTTCATATTTCAGTTTTAAATATAGTTCTTTTGTTTTAAATATATAAACTAATACAAAATAAATTACAATAGACACTAGGATTGTTGAAAGGTTATAGTTTAAAAGAATGCTTTGAATAACATTCCCATCATTCACCGTTATAAGCGTCCAGAATATTGAGGAAAGTATGTTTGCAATACACATGATTATATATCTCTTTAAAAATGATATTCGGGATATAGAAATAAAACTGAAAACAATCGCCAGGATTGCTAAATTAATGGATGCTATAATTGATGCACTATTTATTCCGAAATAGCCCAATCTAAAAGATATAATACACAATGCTGCAACAAAAGCCGATACTGGTCCACAATAAATTGTAGCTATGATCAAAGATAGCAATCTGAAATCCAAAATCATATTATCAACCAAATTCACACCATTAAACATTAATATGCAGCCGCAAAAACCATATAATAACCCGATTAAGATTTTTGCTTTGAGGTTAGATTTTGAATCAATAATCTTATTTTTAAATAGTTGGCTTCCTAAATATAAGAAAGTTATTAGTATAGAGGCATTTACAAATAATGAATTTAGCATTGATTCACCTCGATAAATTATTATGTGCGAATTATATCATATTTTGCTGAAAAAAGGCGAAAAAAGTTAAATAGAGGACTTAATGAAAATTAAGGCAGCAAATTCACGTTGAAGTTCATTACTCAGATTAAGATCATGATGCTGTCGCGAGACAGTATCTTTAATTGCTGCAACCGATCATTGAATGAATGGATATTAATCAACGATTCTATTAATGTGGGACGGCCGATTGGCTTCCCATTTTCTCACCCGGATCCCGTTTCATGAGTTGATTTTTCTGCAACTGTACCAATTAAAACTGCAGCCCCGGAATCAATCCGGGGCATATATATGCACCTGCGGTACTTTTATTTTAATGGTCCGGAACTACATTCATCACTTTACCGATGTGGCTTCTTCTGTAGAACCCATACCTTGTACTCCGGCGCCAGTTCAAGTCCTTTCCCCCCCCCCTTGCAAAATATTGAGCCCAGGCCAATCTGTTGTGACCTTCGAAGAGTTGATAGGGCTTCGCAAAACTGTGTTCCGGAAAGAGCGGATCAAGAAGGAGTTAGGATTCACTGTTAATGTCGGCGTTGGGCCGAATAAGCTCCTTGCCAAGATGGCATCAGAACTGAAGAAGCCAGATATGGTCCATACCCTCTGGCCGGATGAGATTGAAGAGAAGATGTGGCCGCTGCCTATCAGGGAACTCTTCATGGTAGGCCACGCAACCGAAGCAAAACTGAAAAAAATCAATATCAGTACTATTGGAGACCTCGCCAAAGCCGATCCCCACCACATGAAAGCGCTTCTTAAATCACACGTGGTTCTTGTTTGGGCATACGCAAATGGGATCGATGATTCAGAAATCTGCTTGAATGACAGTATCATTCAAAAGGGAATTGGAAATAGCACAACGATCCCATATGATGTGATGACCAAGGAGAAAGCCAATATGGTGCTCCTGGCTCTCAGTGAACGTGTTGGGAGGCGGCTCCGGAAGCTCAGATGCATGGCCGGACTCGTGAGTGTGGGTGTAAAAACGGATAGCTTCTTTTATTATAGTCATCAGCTGAAGCTTCCGAGTACAATCAATACCACAGACGAGATTTATGAGTACGCCTGCTTGCTCTTTGATCAGTGCTGGCGAGGGGAACCTGTGCGCCATTTGGGAGTCTCAGTGACTGATTTCACAGAGCGTGATTGCAGACAGATATCACTTTTTGATAAGAAAAATATAAAGAAGACTCAAGATCTTGATAAGACAGTTGATCAGATCCGCGCTAAGTATGGGACCAGAATCGTCACCCGAGCTACATTTGTGAATGGGAATGTTAATCCGGTCCAGGGCGGAACAAATGATTCAAACTAGTTGATGATGGGAGGGTATGAGCATAAAGAAAGATAACAACAGCGCTGATTGAAATAAGGTCGGTGATGTCTTACTTACATAAGGGAAAGCATCTCTGGTTGGCCTTTACAACCTTCTAAGTGTAAATAGACTCTTGCCTGATTGGTATCGTGGATGAGCATAAAGTAATGAATATGAAACGAAGAAAGACAGTGTTTCAAGTTTTGTGTAAACACAAATAAACTGATATAAGATATGTTAAAAAGTAACAAGGACAGGATCATATTTAAGTGGTTCTTTCCTTTGTTTGTATTATACAGATAATCTTTGCTCTTAAATAGAATTGATATAGTGAGATAAAATTTTAATTTTCTTAACTAAATGACCGCACGCCCAGGAGCAAGGTAATACATTTATTATTCATGTGCATGGTTATAGAGTTTTTGGATATCAGATGGAAGATGATTAGGAAGCATTTCATTCAAATGATCTTCGTTTCCATCTTTGATTGCTTGCTCATAATACCAACATTTAAACCGGAGCATATCAAGAGTTTTCTGCATTTGGGTGATTTCTTCTTCGACAGCTTTTTGACGTTTTTCAAATAGCTCTTTTCGCTTAAGGTATGTGGAACTGCCTTCAGCGCACCACTGCATGAATTTCTTAATATCTTTTATTTCCATACCTGAGTTTTTGAGACATTCAATAATACGGATTGCTTCGATTTCAACATCGCTGAATTTACGAATACCCGATGTTCTTTCAATATTTGGGAAGAGCCCTTCTTTGTCATAATAGCGTAATGTAGATATAGGTAATCCAAACATTTCAGATACTTGTCCGATAGTATACATCCAAATCTCCTTAAATAAATAAATTGTGCTTGACCTAAAGTTAGGTTTAGGTATTACGATAAATATGTTATCAAAAATAATCAGTAAAATCAAATAAAATATGGAGGTTTCAAGATGGAAAAATTACATTTAGTCTCTGATTGGGACAAAACATTTGCAAAGAGTGAGAAGATAGAACATAAGAAGGTCACATTTCATAATCGCTATGGAATTACTCTTGCAGCCGATATGTATACACCTAGGAGTGCAGAAGGAAAGCTTGCTGCAATAGCAGTTAGTGGACCATTTGGTGCAGTCAAGGAACAGTGTTCAGGACTCTATGCACAGACTATGGCAGAGAGAGGATTTTTAACAATCGCTTTTGATCCTTCTTTCACAGGGGAAAGTGGTGGTCAGCCAAGATATATGGCATCTCCAGATATCAACACTGAAGATTTCCAGGCTGCAGTTGACTTTCTTTCTGCTCAGGATAATGTAGATCCAGAGCGAATTGGAATTATTGGTATTTGTGGTTGGGGAGGAATGGCTCTCAACACAGCTGCACTTGACACAAGAATTAAGGCAACGGTTGCATCAACCATGTATGATATGACTCGTGTAAGTGCTAATGGATATTTTGACGCAGAGAATAGTGCCGATGCAAGATATGAGAAGAAAAAGATGCTCAATGTTACAAGAACTGAAGAGTATAAGAAAGGTGAATATAGTCATAGTGGTGGATGTCTGCCTCTTCCAGTGCCTGAAGATGTTCCTTTCTTTGTGAAGGATTATAGCGAATATTATAAAGATCGTGGATATCATGAAAGATCCCTTAATTCTAATGAAGGTTGGAATATCATAGGTTGTATGTCATTTATGAATCAGCCGATTCTTCAGTACTCTGATGATATCAGAAGCGCTTGCCTTGTAATTCATGGTGAGAAGGCACACTCATGTTATTTTAGTAAAGATGCTTTTGAAAATATGACGAAAGACAGTGCATATGCAGACAATAAAGAACTTATGATTATTCCTGAAGCAGTCCATACAGATCTGTATGACAATCTGGATGTGATTCCTTTTGATAAGATTCAGAGTTTCTTTAATCAGTACTTAATCAATGAAAAATAAGGGGTAAGAAAAATGGAAAAGATAGTTCAGACAGCAGGAAGAAACGCTCTTGGAGAATTCGCTCCGGAGTTTGCGCATTACAATGACGATGTATTATTTGGTGAGAATTGGAACAACGAGGATATTGATATAAAAACAAGATGTATTATTACCGTTGTGACTCTTATGTCTTCTGGTATAACAGATTCTTCTCTGAAGTATCATTTGGAGAATGCAAAGAAGAATGGGGTGACACAGAAGGAAATCGCTGCAATCATCACCCATGTCACATTCTATGCAGGCTGGCCTAAAGGGTGGTCTGTATTTAATATGGCAAAGGAAGTTTGGAGTGTAGAGTCAGGAGAAGATAGTGCTAAAGATAAGCACCAGTCATCCATGGTCTTTCCTATTGGAGTTCCTAATGATGCTTTTGCACAGTACTTTGTCGGACAGAGTTATCTTGCTCTAGTATCAACAAGTCAGGTTGGAATATTTAATGTAACCTTTGAACCAGGCTGTAGAAATAACTGGCATATTCATCATGCAAAATCCGGTGGTGGTCAGATTTTGGTATGTGTAGCTGGACGAGGATATTACCAGGAATGGGGCAAAGATGCAATCGAAATGCATCCGGGAGATTGCATTAACATCCCAGAAGGAGTAAAGCACTGGCATGGAGCTGCACCAGATAGCTGGTTCTCACATCTTGCTGTAGAAGTTCCTGGAGAAGAAGGAACAAATAAATGGTGTGAGCCTGTATCTGTTGAGGAATACGGAAAACTAAAGTAAGGAAAGGACTATATTGAAATGAAAAAGGCATTAGTAGCATATTTTAGCGCAAGTGGAGTAACTGGAAGGGTTGCTGAAAATGTTGCAAAGACTGCGGGAGCTGATCTATTTGAGATAAAGCCAGAAGTGGCATATACGAAGGCAGATCTTAACTGGATGGATAAACAGTCAAGAAGTACGATTGAGATGAATGATACAGCTTCAAGACCTGCAATAACAGGAAATGTCGAAGCTATGAGTCAGTATGATACAGTTATCATTGGCTTTCCTATTTGGTGGTATGTAGCACCAACGATCATTAATACATTTCTTGAGAACAATGATTTTTCAGGAAAGAAGATTGCTTTATTTGCAACTTCAGGAGGAAGTGGATTTGGAAAGACAGTTGAGAAACTTAGACCATCTGTAGATGCATCAGCTGAGTTTATTACAGAAAAACTACTGAATCGTGCATCTGAAGCTGAAATAGCGGAATGGATCAAGAGTATAATATAAAAATATTAATTTGATTAGAGCATGCTAATTGGAAGAAAAATTAAAATTTAGCATACCAATAGATATGCCAATAGCCCTGGCGTTTATGCCAGGACTAAGGCATGTTTATTTAATATTCGAATTTCTCCAGACGCTCTTCAAAATAGACTTCAAGCTGAGCCCTGATTTGTGGCCATTCTCGACGTTTACCAGTCCATTTCTTGGTGATATCCAGAGTGGCGAGGTATAACATTTTTAATAGACTATCGTCTGAAGGAAGGATGCTTTTAGACTTCGTAATATTACGGAGCTGGCGATTATAGCCTTCTACTGTATTGGTGGTATAGATAAGCCTCCGGACTTCTTCAGTGTACTTAAAATAAGTCGATAAGGTAGCCCGGCGTTCATTCCATGATTTATATATCTTAGGATATTTACTATTCCATTTGATTCCAAAATCTTCAAGAGATTGTAATGCCTGATCCTCTGTAGATGCCTCATAAACATGTTTCAGGTCTTTCATAAGAGGTTTGATATCTTTGTAAGAAACATAGCGTGTATTTCCCGAAAGGAACATATTTAAAGAGTATGCACAATAATGAGGACACCCCTCAGGGGGTAAGGGCATTATTGTGTACTGAAGGCAATAGTGAGAGAGTAATCAAGCTTAAGTAATTCAACTGATCAAAAAAGCGAGGACAACCTTCCGGCTGCCCTCGCTTTTTTGATCAATTTTTTTAATTGACTAATCGTTCTTTAATTGATATACTGTAGTTGCACAATTAAAGAATGATTGTTCTTTAATTAGTGAGAAAATATGAAAGAAGAGGTTTCATGGCTAGAAAACGAGAATTTGATGAGAACGAAGCATTAAAGCAAGCAATGCAGCTGTTTTGGGTACAGGGATATGAAAAGACATCTATGGAAGAGTTGGTAAATTGCATGGGTGTACATCGTAAAAGTATCTATGACACTTTTGGTAATAAACACGAGCTATTCATAAAGGCTTTAGAATACTATAAAACTACAATCGGACAACAATTGTTACAGCAAGTTGAAAATGAAAAAACTGCACTAGGTAAAATCAAAGCACTATTTGATTACGCCTGGATTAATAATAAAGAACAAGCCAAGGGATGTTTAATTGTTAATACTGGAGTAGAATTGTCGCCCCACGATGAAGCGATAGCACAAATAGTACGATTAAATTTTTTTGAAACTGAAAGAGTGATCTATCAATTATTGCAGCAAGGCCAAATTGCGGGTGAGTTTTCATCGACGATAGATTTAAGTACAACAACTCAGTTCATCCATAATTCTTTAATTGGTATCCGCGTTCAACTAAAAACTACGGACGAGAAAGAAAAATTGCAACCCATCATTGATATGACATTAAGCGTCTTAAAAAATGCTTAGAAAAGAGAGAAGATATGAAAGCAGCACAAATTACAAAGTATTCAAAGGAAATCAATTTAAAAATTAATGATGTTGTGATACCAGAAATCAAGGATCACGAAGTGTTGGTAAAGGTAAAAGCAGCAGGTGTTAATCCAGTTGATATTTTAATTGCCAATGGCAGTATCCGGTTAGTACAAGATTATAAATTTCCCCTAACGCTAGGTAATGAATTATCAGGTGTCATTGAGCGAGTAGGCAGCAAAGTTGAGAACTATAAAATCGGTGACAAGATAATGACTCGGTTACCAATCGCGAAAATAGGTGCTTTTGCAGAGTATGTTGCAGTTGATGCCGAGGCGATTGCTTTCATGCCGACTCATTTGAACTATGTTGAAGCTGCAGCAGTCTCATTAACAGGATTAACGAGCTATCAAGCTTTGAATGATGTATTAAAAGCTCAGGCGGGAGAACGTGTCTTCTTGCCAGGAGGGACCGGTGGTTTAGGCGCAATGGTTATTCCAATTGCGAAGCAAATGGGCTTACAGGTGATAACAAGTGGCAGTGAAAGTGGCCGTGAGCGCTTGTTGGCGATGGGTGCGGATAAATTTATTAATTACAAAGAGCAAAACTATGTGGATATTTTATCAAATCTAAATTATGTCATCGACACTTTAGGGCCAGATGAAATAGAGCAGGAATTAAAGATACTAAAGCCACATGGGAAGATTGTGTCTTTAAAAGGTGTCCCGAATTATCGTTTTGCTGTAGAAAATGGATACCCATTATGGAAGAAAGTGTTATTCAAATTGGCAGGCAGTAAATATGATCGCATGGCAGCGAAACAGCAGAAGGAATATCATTTTTTCTTTGTGAAAGAAAATGGAAAGCAATTGCAAGTGGTGGCTAATATTTTAGAAAGTAACAATATAAAGTCAACCATTGATTCGGTTTATGATTTTTCACAAATAGGTCAAGCATTAAATAAAGTTGCGCAAGGTCATGCGCAGGGTAAAGTCATGGTTACTTTTTGAATAAAAGGAGAAAAAGAAAATGAAAATTAATATTCCTGTAGAACAAACAATTAAGGAACGTAGAAGTGTAAGAACTTATGAAGAAAGAATGCTTTCTGTAGAAGATAAGGAAAAGCTAAGAGCATTTGCCAACAACTTAACCAATCCATTTGGAGAAAAGGTGAATTTTCATTTTATCGAAAAGAACACAGAATCGAATGGTGAAAAGCTTGGAACGTATGGTGTTATTAAAGGTGCCAGTTATTATATTGGAGTATCAGTGGCGAATACTGAGTTCGGACTTGAAGCAGTAGGATACGAATTTGAAAACCTAATTTTATATGCAACTCACATGGGACTTGGAACAGTTTGGCTGGCTGCAACCTTTAGCCGAGACAAATTTATAAATGCGATGGGTATCAAAGAAGATGAATTGTTTCCAGCCATTTCACCAGTAGGATATCCAGTTGAGAAAAGACTGAAGGAATCGGTTATGCGTAAGCTCATGAAATCTGATCAGCGAAAACCTTGGAATATGCTTTTCTTTAAAAATAATTTCTCAACACCACTGACGGAAAAGGAAGCAGGGGTATATGCAGTGCCTTTAGAGATGCTGCGTCTAGCCCCTTCTGCTACCAATGCGCAACCATGGAGAATTGTAAAAGATGGCGATATCGTTCATTTTTATGAGACGCATAATTCTAATACAAAAGAAGACGAAAAGTCAATCAAGAGGGTTGATTTAGGTATCGGGATAGGTCATTTCCATCAGACAGCATTAGAACGTGGGTTGTCCGGAAAGTTTGAGAAGCGTTCACAACAGAATATTGAACTACCCCAAAACACAAAATATATTGTTTCCTGGGTACCTGAAAACGAGTAACCGTTTCATAGCGTAATCTATAAAAATCAAAAGACGCATAAATTACGGAATTAATTTTAGGATGTGAGGTAGTCTATGAGATCATCAGACATAAAAGAGTATGGATTAAATATAGGATACAGCAAGGTCGGGATTACTTCTGCCGACTGCTTCACAGAATACTTAGATGAAGTTGTTTCGCGAGGCGATCAGTATGACATTCTCAACTTTACTACAACCAATCCAGTTCATGGAGCGACACCTAAAAACATTATGCCGGAAGCAAAATCAGTGATTGTCTTAATATGGGATTATTTTCAGAATGATTTTCCGGAAGAACTTACAAAGATGATAGGGAAAATATATTTGGCCAGATGTTATAATCCCCTCCCCGGTATGCTAGCTCATTCAAGACTGCAATTGATGAAAGACTATTTATCTAACAATGGCTGCATGGTAAACTCTACCATTGGCATTCCGGCAAGATGGGCTGCTGCCCAAGCAGGCGTAGCAACATTTGGTAGAAATAACTTTGCTTATGCAGATGATGCCGGTTCCTATATTGTCATTAACACGATTGTTGTTGACATGGAATTGGATTACGACAAACCTACCATGGAGAGTAAATGTCCCGCAAATTGCAGAGCTTGCATCAATGCATGCCCTACCAAAGCGATCTATGAGCCGTTTAAGCTAGATCCAAAAAAATGTATCGCATTTAACAACTGGATGACACAGGATGGTAGAGGCTCTATTTCTTCCTTCATTCCGTATGAGTTAAGAGAAGCAATAGGGTGTAAGATCCATGGGTGTGATATATGTCAGGATGTTTGCCCGCTCAATCAGAATAAATTGAAGACACCAAAGTCAGCCGACAAATATATAACGCAAATCGCAAAAGATGTTACGCTGCCAGCTATCCTTAACATGACGGATGACTATTATGTGAATAGAATTAAGCCGATCATGTATAACTATATTAAAGACAAACGATATTTTATAAGAAACGCCGCCATCGCCATGGGCAATTCAAAAAATATGGATTATGTCAAGGATTTAGAAATTGCATTAATGAATCCAGATGAGATGATCCGGGAGTATGCGGCCTGGGCATTAGGAAAGATAGGTGGCAAACAATCAAGGAGAATACTTGAAAGCAGAGTCGTTAATGAATCATCTGAACAGGTTAAGCAAGCCATTATTCAGGCGTTAGTTCACATCTAAACATCATTAAGTGCCCAAGCAACAATGAGAGATGCCGCAGGGGATCAGAGTCCTTAGACACGAAATATAACCAATACATCAAACTCAAGGAGTTGGCTGGATAGCCAACTCCTGTTTTCTTTTCAAGCAGAACATACATTGACAAATATTGAGATGCAATATATAATGATCATCGAAATGTTGCCATGAAGGCAGCTTTCTTCTATAGAAATCGAATTACGTAGTAAAGAATATTTGGTTTATTAATTGTACCATGAAGGTGCGTGACTGATTAGGAAAATGGTCATGACGTTATGGTATTTTGTTTTATTAGGAGAAAGCTTATCATGACAGATAAAAAAAATTCGTATATTCATACGCACAAATCACATATTGGTATTGCATATTCCCATAGCCATGATGATGTTCACAAACATGAGTATGGACATTCTGAAGGTCATGGACATAGCTATAGTCACCAGAATACGAAAATGGTGCTAAACCGCTTATCGCGTGCAAGCGGCCATCTGGAAGCGGTCAAACGTATGGTCGAAGATGGAAAGGATTGTACCGAAGTACTGATCCAATTATCAGCAGTGATTGCTGCACTCAAGAGCACTGGCAAGGTAATCTTGGCTGATCATATTGCCAATTGCATTGTTGATGCAGTTGAGTCGGGAGACAATAAAGCAATCGACAATTTGAACATCGCGATTGATCGTTTCATCAAATAAAATTAATCATATCAATTAGCTTGTTGGTGCTGAGCACGGGCAGGCTTTTTTTATATGCCGCAAATTTAAAGATGAAAACTAATTGTAGCACTCTCCGTATCACCATCCGGGGCATACAGACACAGAACAGCCAATAAGGCAGAAGGCTGCGAAGTCAGCCAAAACACACTAAAACAAAGGATTCCGCCGCTTCAAAAAAAACCTAATTTTATATCCCCCATGGCGGCTTGTACGTTCTTGACAATGCAATATAATGATCAAAGGTAATTTCAAACATGAAAAAGAATTGGAGGATAAAGAAATGGCTTGTTTTACTGTACCTTTAGCTCAGGTGATCATAACTACGATCGTACAAAAGAGATTAGCAAAGAATGAGGAAAAAGCAGAAGCAATCTGGCATTCAGAGAACCAGAATACTGCCGGCACAGGCGATACCCTGCAGGCAGGTTTCAGCTGGAGCCAGAAGCTGAGCTGGTTAAACAGGATGCTTTGGGGCGGAGTCGCATTGCTGGCTTTAGAGCACTTATGGCATGGTGAAATAGTGCCGTGGCCTCCTTTCCTGACGGCTATGAGCAATCCCGCCGATATCGGTCCGATGCTCCATGAAATTGCAACAATCGGAACCGGCATGTCAGTGCTTGTCACACTGGTATGGGCTGTTATGGTAATTATTGTAGATCAAAAGACAAAAACTGCTTTAATAGCAGCAAGAAACAATGCTTAATTGAAAGGATGAATCGTTATGTATTTTATTATTACGGCAGTTGCCGCTATCGTTTCAACGATCATATGGTATGTTAATTCACCGAACGATAAATATAAGCTGAGCACATTATGCTTCATCTTTTGGGGTGCGACAATCATGTGGCTTGTAGATCATGAAATGGCATACCTGATGGAAGGCGGCGAATTCTTTGAGATATCTACGGACGCTACGTTACTTGGCGTCAATGTTGTGCTCCTTGGACTTCTCCTCTGGATCATTGTGCTGCTCGTAAAAGATCCAAAAGGGGTATTTACTAGGCTTCTGAAAAAGGATTAATTACGTACATAATTTCTGCCATGAAGGCGGAACCGCGGCAGTAGTCGGGAATTGTACGGCAAAGATTGGTCAATAAGACCAATCTTTGCTGTACAAGTATAAGAGAGGCTTTGGGGGATAACGAAAATGCTGGAAGATAAATTCATGAACGATGCGTTTGATTCTATCGTTTCCTGTGATGAAGTAAAAGCAATAAGGGTTTTAAAAAATGCGGAGGAAACAGGCGCTGATCTTGTTGAGCTTTTCGCGCATGGTTATAATGCCGGGATTGAGCACATGGGAGATCTGTTCTACCGGGGTGAGATATTATTACCCAAGCTTCTTTCCTCGGGAAAAGTTTTAAAGACTGTTGCCGGAGAGATTGAAAAAAGAATGGCACTTGCTGAAATTAAATGCGCAGGTGTTGATTATTGCTTCTTTAGAGAAAAGGGAAGTATATATTTTGGTTGATTGCATTGATCCAGGGCTGTTGAAACGGATGGTTGGATGATTTAACTTACACAGAATTTTAGCACTTCGTCAAAATCATACGGCAGGATACCGCAAAAGATTCAGCAATTTTGCGGTATTTTGCTTTACTGTATTGACTTTGAGATTCGTGGCTGGTAGCATAATTTTGAAATTAAATAAACGTTTTATGTTCCATCAAAGGAATTTGATGGCTAAGAGGGAAGCAGGTTAAAGTCCTGCGCGGTCCCGCCGCTGTAAACGCGGAGTTCTGTTCGTAATCGAAAGACAGCCACTGAGAATATCTCGGGAAGGTGAACAAGAACGCTGATGCGTAAGCCAGAAGACCTGCATAAAACTACGTTACTCCAACGGGAGATTGGGAAAAGTAACAGATCATTTAACAGCAAAAACGTGCTGCGGCTACCTGCCGCAGCTTTTTGTATTGATTTGCTCCTTTCATCAATTGCATATGGTAATATGTCGGTTACTTTCAGGAGGTAAGAAATGAATAAACCCTGTCTCAAATTTGCTAATCATATTGTATATATGGAGGTGGATGATTTTGTTCGCATATTCACAGAGGAACTGGGGATTTCAAATCTGAGAAACATAATTGAAGTTTTCAGGGAAGCACCCCATCCAGAAGGAATAATCGTTAACGGAGGGAACAGAATCTCTGTCAGATTTTTTTATCCAAGTCTTGCTTTTTCAAAACCGATTGAAAAAGGTGAAAATATCTGGGTTTCCATGGGAGAGCATTACCCTTGCTATTGCCTTGAAAAAACTGAGCCCTGGCGGAATAAGCAATATTTCTGTTTTACCCACAAGGATTGTGAATATTATCCGTGCCATGTGGCAAATGATATGGAACAATTTAACTGTCTGTTTTGCTTCTGCCCCTTATATTGCCTCGGGAAAAAATGCGGTGGGAACTACAACTATTCCGGTAATATTAAAGACTGTTCCAATTGTATGACTCCTCACCTTCCGGACAGTTATGGATATATCATGAACAAGTTCAACGACATTATTGCCACTTTGAGTAGAATCGAAGATGAAGAGCCTAGGCGGCATAATACTAATCCAGATAAACGAGTGATTTAACGTAAAGCAAATAATGCCCCATCTCCAATTTGGAGATGGGGCGTTTCTTTTAAAGGTCCTGTTTTTCTTTCCCGAGCTTCTTTCTTTCATAAAGCCTGCCCATGATGAATGCAAATATCCCGACTCCGATCCCGGTCTGAATGCAGAAAATCAGGCTTTCCACTTCTCCGGGGAGCTCGCCGCCGAGTAAGGTCTCCAGCACCGGGGTAAACCACGGCGTGTAATCTCCCTGGATCTTTTCTATCATGACGCTGCCCGCGTCATCCGATCCGCCAAATTCGGCTCCTTTTAGGGCAAACAATGGGATCACTGCAATTGCGACTGCTATAATCAATAACACTATTACCGTTTTCTTATTCTTACTCATAGTCTTACACCTCCTTGATAAATCCGACAGCGGTCAGTTCGTTCCTGGCATATGACTCCATTCCCATGACAACGATAACGGTAAGAATACCTTCAATGACTGCGAGAGGGAGCTGTGTGGGAGCAAATACACTTAAGAATTTTAACGCTGAAACAAAAACGCCTCCCTGAGGGGACGGATAAGCCAAAGCTAGCTGTATGCTTGTAACGCCGTAAGTAAACAAATCTCCCAATGATGCGGCTAGAAAGACGGACACTTTTCTGTTGATGTTTAATTTTTTGCATAATTGATAAATTCCGTAAGACAGGATTGGCCCTGCGATCGCCATGGAAAACGTGTTTGCTCCGAGGGTTGTTAAACCTCCGTGAGCAAGGAGGATGGCCTGGAAGATCAGAACGATCAATCCTAAAATGCAGACGGCCGCCGGCCCGAATAGGATGGCTCCCAGCCCGGTGCCTGTCATATGAGAGCAACTGCCGGTAACGGACGGAATTTTCAGCGATGAAATGACGAAGATATATGCTCCGGACATCGCCAGCAGGATCAAGGTCTTCTTGTCTCTTTCCACGGATTTATTGATGGAATGAAGTCCCGCTGCTAAAAATGGTACACAAATAGCACCCCATAATATGCAATAACCCGGCGGCAGATAGCCCTCCATGATGTGCATTGCGCTGGCAGTTGGCACAATACCAAAGAATACCGCCATGATGCTGATGAAAATAATTATTCTTCTGTGTTTTTTGTTCATCTGATATACCTCCTTTGGGATGCAAGGATTCCCGCGCATAAAAAAACACCTATCATTTGATAGGTGTGAGAATAGACCTGTTGCAGAAACTACATAGGAAAAATCCCGACACCTAGTCATCGTTCGTAACTATGTGTAGTCGTTACAGCAGGCAGTTCTTCTGACTCAGGCATCATCACCACATCTTGCCTTCCCGGTTTCCCAGTGACATCTTAAGATGTGATTCCTCCATTACAGCGGCGTGACCGTCCGGGATTTTCACCCGGTTCTCTATTATGCCGATAGCGGCACCTTGCTATACAAAATTATAGTATTATCTTATGCGAAAGACTTTGAAAAGTCAATATTTCAATAGCTAAATAAAATGGGAGTTCAAGTTATAAGTTTACATAAGCGCTGTATTCCAGAATTGTATATTGATTTGAAAAAAGATATCGCCCATAATAGTGTATATACACTATTATGGGAGGTGCCGATATGCCCACTGATGAAAAGAAGCCGTCTGTTTGTAATTGCTTAAATTTGCGGAGGGCTTCGTCCGCGCTCACAAGAATCTATGACGACAAACTTTCTGCTTCTGGTTTGTCAATCAGTCAGTTTTCAATCATTAAGCATTTAAACTATTATGGACCGCTTAGTGTCAGTGAACTGGCTTCGAAGATCAGATTGGACCGTACCACTTTAGTCCGCAGTCTAAAACCACTTGAAGCAAATGGACTGATAATTGACGTTTCGCAGAAGGGCAGCCGAAATCGTCAGCTCCAATTGAGTGATAAAGGAATTGCAAAATATAAGGAAGCAGAAGTGTTCTGGAAGGATGCACAAAACTATTTAGAAGAAAAACTTGGAAAGGAAAATCTCGAAACGCTGGTACCGCTTCTTTCCATGATAGAAAGACTATAATTTTTTTACTCCGAAGCGTGTATGCACACTAATAATATGGGGGTTGTCAAAATGAATATTGAAAAACAAATCAATAAAAAGGCATTGGAATTGGGATATGAAAAATGTGGCATTGTTCATATTGAGGATTTAAATGACTATGATACATTTCTTGAAGAAAGAATCAATCAAGTGCCATCCTCACAAAAGTTCTATGAAAGTCAACGTCGGTTAACAAACCTGACACAGCAGTACCCATGGGCAAAATCGGTCGTCGTAACGGTTTCAAACTACGGCCATTATAAAGTGCCGGATACGCTGAAAAATCATATAGGGAAACACTATATATTCGATGGAAGATCCAATACCGAATGTGAAGAATATTCAAGAAGCATCGAAATGAATAATTACCTGCAGGAATTGGGACTGCGAACATTATCAAACAGACACTTCGGAGTGGTTGGAATGCGTTGGGCTGCGGTAAAAGCCGGCCTTGGAGTTGTAAGAAAGAACAACTTTTTTTATACGGAATCCGGTTCGGCAGTCACGATAGAAGGGTGGATCACAGATAAAGATATGGAGCTGATCGGAACAAATGCCATTCCACCCTGCCCTCAAGGGTGTTCTATTTGTATCAAGGCCTGCCCGACATCTTCGTTGTCGGCGCCTTACGTTATGAATCCAATCAGCTGCGTTTCCTTTCTGACAACCTTCACTGCCAGAGATCTGACGATCGACCCTGTCGGACAACAGTGCGGCTCATGGATATATGGCTGTGACGCCTGCCAGGATGTCTGCCCCTTCAATAAAGATAAATGGATAGAAAGGGATGAACTGGCGGAAGTATCAGAAATCACAGAACGACTTACTCCCTCCTGTATCATGGAAATGGATGAAGATTATTATGTAAAAATGATTCAGCCAAAATTCTTTTACCTGAAGCCGGACGAGCTTTGGAAATGGAAAATCAATACGTTGAATTTTATGAGAAATAATTATGATGAAAGCTATAGACAATGCATTATAAACGCTCGAATTGATGAAAACGAAAAGGTCCGATTCATGGCCGAAAAAGTCTGCCGTGAATTGTTAATTGTATAATATCTCGTCGGGTCATAGGAAAATACGATTTTCCGAATTTGCTTTTAAAGTTTTCGTTAAGAAGCGAATCATTAATAAAGTCAGTTAGAACTAGAATTTAAAGGGATATGGCAATCATACGATCCGCCGTATCCTTTTATTATTGTCGTGTATTTTTTCAGAAAAACATTGCATATTTAACAAACGTTTGCTATGATGATGTTATTAACTGTAGGGAGATGATTCCAATAATAACGATAAAAGATGTCGCTAAAGAGTTAGGCGTATCCTATTCCTCGATTTCCAGGGCCTTAAACGGCAAAGAAGGCGTCAGCAAAGCAACCAGGGACAAGATCCTGGAGGCTGCGGAGAGAATGGGCTATCAGCCCAATGATCTTGCCAGAGGTCTGGTCAATAAAATTTCCAATACGGTAGGCGTTATCATACCGGATATCAACAATCCGTTTTTCGGTGAAATCGTTGCCGGGATAACTGATGCGTCAAATGAGAATGAATATAATATATTCCTGTGCATATCGGGGTGGAACCCCAAAATTGAAAATGAGTATTTCAATACCCTTCGAAAAAAGAGAGTTGACGGCATAATCCTGAAATCGGCAGGGAAAAATGAGGACTATGAGGACATCAAATCCCCGCTTATGATCATTGAACGATACAGCAAGTATCACGAGTATGATTCCGTCGAGGTCGATAATGAACTGGGCGGCTATCTTGCGGCAAAACATCTCCTTGACTGCAAATATCGAAACCTTGCGTTTGTACTGGGTAAGGAAGATTACTTTGCTTCACAGAGACGCTTGAGGGGCGCGGAAAAAGCGCTGGAAAAGAACGGCGTAACCTTGAACAAAGAGCTTGTGATTGAAGGAAGCTTTTCCATCGAGGGCGGCAGGAAGGCCGCGAAGCAGCTTTTCGAAAGCGGACACGCGATTGACGGGATTTTCTGTATGAATGATTTGATCGCTTTGGGCGTGCTCCAGTACTGCAATGAAAATAATATCAATGTTCCCGATGAAGTCGGGGTCATCGGCTACGATAACATTTCGTACGCAGGACTTCCGCAGATCCAGCTTACAACAATCCATCAGCCGAAGTATGAGCTTGGTAAGATGCTCTTTGAAACCTTGCTGGAGGAAATAAAAAATAAAGACAACACAAGGCCAACCAAGAAGATCATTCTGAACCCTGAGCTGAAAATCAGGAAAACAACAAGAACAAAGGCATAAGGCTTCTCATAAGCCGGATTCAATTTTTATAAAAATCTATGAGGTGAAAATGATGATGAAAACAGTGAAAATGACCATGGCGCAAGCATTATTGAAATTCCTAGACAACCAGTATATCAATGTTGACGGGGAAGAAATCAAGTTTGTCCAGGGCGTATTAGGAATATTCGGCCACGGTATGGTCGTCGGTCTCGGGGAAGCTCTCGAATCGGGCGATACCAGCCTGCGTTTCATACAGGGAAAGAACGAACAGGGAATGTCGCATATCGCCATGGGTTTTGCGAAGCAGAAGAATAGAAAGCAGATCATGGCCGTTACCAGCTCCATCGGACCGGGCGCGTTAAACATGGTTACCGCAGCCGGAACCGCTACCGCGAATCGTATCCCTGTTTTATTTTTGCCTTCGGAAGCATATGCGAGCAGACAGCCCGACCCTGTGCTTCAGCAGGTTGAGCAAACGTATGATTACAACATTACCGCCAACGACGCTTTCAAAGCGGTAAGCAAATATTGGGACCGTATCGCGCGGCCGGAGCAGCTGATGACTGCCGCAATCAACGCAATGCGCGTTCTCACCGATCCTTCGGATACGGGAGCCGTTACACTGGCGCTTCCTCAAGACGTGCAGGGAGAAGTTTATGACTATCCGGAAGAATTCCTTGCAAAGAGAGTCCATTACATACAGAGAAGGGATATTGCGCCTGAAGTCCTGAAGAAGGCTGCAGAGCTGATCGCATCCAAGAAAAAGCCGTTCATCCTGTGCGGCGGCGGCGTGAAATATTCCGATGCGGCAAAAGAACTGATGGAATTTGCCGACACCTTCAAGATCCCGTTCGGGGAGACCCAGGCCGGAAAAGGCGCAGTGCTGTTTGAGCATGAAATGAACATGGGCGGCGCCGGCTTGACCGGTTCCTCCGCAGCCAACAAGCTCGCTCAGGAAGCCGACCTCATCATCGGAATCGGCACCAAGCTCAACGACTTCTGCACCTGCTCAAAGTGGCTTTATCAGAATGAAGACGTTGAAATGCTAACTATCAACCTGAACAGCTTCGACGCATACAAGATGAATTCCTTCCCTGTACTTGCAGACGCAAAGCTTGCCCTGAAGGCTCTGACAAAGGCTTTGAAGGACAAGGGATATCACAGCGCATACAAGAATGAGATCGCAGACGCCAGAAAGGAATGGGACACCGAGGTGGACCGCCTGTATTCCATCGAGATGGAAGGCGGACTGTCGCAGTCAAGGATCCTGGGCGAACTGAACGAAAAGCTCATCGCCAAGGACGGAATCATCGTATCCGCATCGGGAAGCCTTCCCAGCGACGTACAAAGAGTATGGAGATGCAGGGCCGAGGGCGTATATCATGTGGAATACGGCTTCTCCTGCATGGGCTATGAAGTTGCGGCGGCTGTCGGCGTAAAGATGGCGGAACCGGATCGCGAGGTCTATGTTCTCGTCGGAGACGGAAGCTTCAACATGCTCCACTCCGAATTCATCACAAGCCTGCAGGAAGGACTGAAAATCAATGTGGTCCTTGTCGACAACCATGGCTTCCAGTGCATCCACAATCTCCAGAGAAATCAGGGAATCCCGAGCTTTGGAAATGAATACAGAAGAAGAGAGGCTTCTACGGAGCGGCTTACCGGCGAATACCTGCCCATCGATTATGCGATGGTAGCCCGGGGTTACGGCGGAAGCGGATATTCCGCGGCTACTGTTGCCGAAGTGGAGAAGAGCTTCAAGGAAATGTCCGCAAGCAAGGTCAGCAGCCTGATCGACATCAAGACCCTTCCGGGAACCATGACCGACGGATATAACGCTTGGTGGAGGGTCGGAGTCGCCCAGAAATCGAAGCATGCTTCCGTGGAAGCTGCTGCGAAAGACGTCAAAGCCCACGTGGATCAGGCAAGAAAATACTAAGCGAAAATAACTGCGGCAATCAGGCGCAGAGATTGAGACATATTGAAAAAGATTCTATAAAGGATGGTAAACAACATGGAAAACAAGAAAATTCGGGTTGGAATCGCCCCCATCGGCTGGACCAATGACGACCTGCCTGACCTGGGAAGCGAAAACACCTTTGAACAATGCGTCAGCGAAATGGCCCTTGCGGGATTCAGAGGCTGCGAAGTTGGAAACAAGTATCCGAGAGATACAAAAGTGCTTAAGAAAGCGCTTGCGCTCCGCGGGATCGATATCTGCAACGCCTGGTTCAGCGCCTGCTTCACAACGAAGCCGGAAGCGGAAGTACTGAAGGAATTCGTTGAACATAGAGATTTTCTTTATGAGATGGGCGCCAAGGTCATCGGCGCCGCAGAAGTCGGCAACAGTATCCAGGGACTCGATAAGCCGATTTTTGACGCAAAGCCCGTTTATACGGAAGAGCAGTGGAAAAAGGTCGTTAGGGGCTACAACCTCATGGCCGATCTTGCTGAGGAGAAAGGCATGAAGCTGTCCTGCCACCACCATATGGGTACCGGCGTTCAGACCATGGAAGAAATCGACCGTTTTATGGACAGCGTTCAGAAGAATGTATACCTGCTTTACGATTCCGGACATATTTACTATTCCGAAGGCAATTTCGACGCCTGCCTGACATTACTGAAGAAATACATCGACAGGACCGCCCACGTTCATCTTAAGGATGTAAGACCTGAATTGATCGAAAAAGTAAGAAAAGAAAAATTAAGCTTTTTGGACGGCGTCCGGGCCGGCACCTTTACGGTTCCGGGAGACGGAGCCATCGATTTCGCACCGATCTTCAAGATCATCAATGAAAGTAATTACGAAGGCTGGATGGTCGTGGAAGCCGAGCAGGATCCTGCAAAGGCGAACCCGCTTGAGTACGCGCTGAAAGCCAGAAAATATATTGAAGAGAATTCCGGACTATAGACTATAAACTGAGGGGAGAAAGAGAATGGAAAAGAAGTTAAAGGTCGGTATCATCGGTACCGGCAGAATCGGAAAGGTTCATACCATGAGTATTACGAACCAGCTTCCGCAGGTTGAGATCAAGGCTGTTACGGACATTTTCCTGGATCAGGCCAAGGAATGGGCAGAACAGATGGGCATCAAGACAGTTTACAATGATTATAAAGAGCTGATCGCAGATCCTGAAATCGATGCGGTCCTCGTGTGTTCTTCCACCGATACCCACGCTGATATCGCCATCGCAGCGGCAAACGCAGGCAAACATGTTTTCTGTGAAAAGCCGGTGGATCTGTCCATTGAAAAAGTGCAAGCCGTGATCGACGCCGCGAAAAAAGCGGGAGTGAAGCTTCAGATCGGTTTCAACAGAAGATTTGACCACAATTTCCGCAAGGTAAGAGAGTTGATCGAAAACGGAACCATCGGAGACCTGCAGATCCTGAAAATCACCTCCAGAGATCCTTCCCCGCCGCCAATCGAATACGTAAAAGTATCAGGCGGAATCTTTATGGATATGACCATCCATGACTTTGATATGGCCAGATTCCTCACCGGAAGTGAAGCCGAGGAAATCTATGTCGCAGCTGCATGCATGGTAGACCCTGCCATCGGTGAAGCCGGAGACGTGGATACCGCGCTGATCACGATCCGCTTCAAAAACGGCGCGATCTGTGTCATCGACAATTCAAGAAAAGCGGCCTATGGCTACGATCAGAGGGTGGAAGCCTTTGGATCGAAGGGCAAGGCGGAAATCACAAACGATTATCCTTCTACCGCCGTATGGAGCACCGAAACCGGAGTGTACAGCGAAAAACCGCTTTACTTCTTCCTGGAAAGATATATGGATTCCTTTGCTGAGGAAATGAAACAGTTCGTAAACGCGCTGATCAACAATACAGATACCCCTGTGACCGGTTTTGACGGCCTCCAGCCGATCAAACTCGGCCTGGCGGCAAGAAAGTCCGTCGCTGAGGGAAGACCTGTCAAATTGAGCGAAATCGAATAAAACGGAAAAGAGATCACACATAGACGATTCGGGTTTGCCGAATCGTCTGTTTCTTATTAAAAATAGTTCGCATTCCGGCATTAATTTGTGTAAAATAGAACCAGAAAATAATGCCAAATTAACGGAGGAAGCAGTCTGGAGGCCCAAATGACAGGAATCAAAGAAGTAGCGAGAAAAGCAGGCGTATCAATATCCACCGTGTCCAACGTGATGAACGAGACAAAACCTGTAAGTCCCGAACTGAAAGCGCGGGTTCTTGATGCGATCGAGGAACTGCAGTATGAAGTGAATCCCGTGGGGAGAGGCTTGAAAAGCAATAAAACGAACCAGGTTGGCGTCATCGTGCCTTCCTTCAATCAGGTTTATTTCCCGGCAGTCCTTCAGGGGATCAATGAAGCGGGCGTCAAATACGGATACACCATCCTGGTGTTTGAAACCAACGGAGACGTGGAACTGGAAAAGCAGCATGTCAGGTTCCTTCAGCATTCCTGGTCAGACGGGATCATACTGGCGTCCTATGCCAACAGGGAAAACATCTCGGAAAGAAAATACATCCGCTCTCTCGTTGACAGCGGAAACAGAAAAAAGCAGATACCTGTGGTCTCCCTGGAAAATGTTCTTGATCCGGGAATCGACGCAGTGGTAATCGATAACAAAAAAGCTGCGTCAACAGCGGTAAACCACCTGATTTCACTGGGTCATAAGTCCATCGCCCATATCGCTGCGCCCCTGCGCTTCCAGATCGGCAACCTCCGTTTGGAGGGGTACCGGGATACTATGAAGCAGGCGGGTTTGACCGTGGACGAGGATCTCATCGGAGAAGGCGATTACTCACCTGTCAGCGGCTACGACGCAATGAAGAGAATCCTGAAAAAAAGGAAAAAGTTCACAGCGGTTTTTGCCGGAAACGATCAGATGGGCATCGGTGTTATCCGGGCTTTGCTTGACGAAGGCTTTCGGGTTCCCGAAGACGTTGCTGTAATAGGGATCGACAACAACTTTCCGTCAACATTGATCACGCCTTCCTTGTCAAGCGTCAACCTCCCGAAATACGATCTGGGCTTTCAGGCCATGCATCTTTTGAGTGAGCGCATGAAGGATCCGAAACGCCCGAGGATCGTGATCACCCTGGAATCCGAATTGGTCGTAAGAAAATCCACCAGCGCGGAAGGCAGCGGCACATGGAATCTTAAGGGCTGGTAATTAATCAGTCAGAAAGGAAAGAGTTATGTTTAAAAATGCCATTGTAAAAAGACCCTGCAGGGCAATGGTCGACGGGATCACTTCGGCGCCTGAGCTTGGGAAGCCTGATTATGAACTAGCCCTGAAACAGCATGACGACTATGTAGAAGCATTGAAAGCATGTGGAGTGGAAGTGAAAGTCCTGCCTGCAGACGAAGCTTTTCCGGATTCCTGCTTTGTGGAAGATCCGGCCGTTTTGACGAGAAAATGCGCAATCATTACCAATCCGGGAGCCGGGTCAAGAAACCGGGAAGTTGATGCCATGGTTCCGGTCATAAAAGAATTTTATCCCGAGGACAGGATCGAATACATCAAGAGTCCGGGGACGCTTGAGGGCGGAGACGTCATGATGGTGGGCGACCATTTTTATGTGGGCCGTTCCAACCGCACCAATGAAGAGGGGATCCGGCAGTTTATCGCGATTCTGAACAAGTACGGCCTGACCGGCTCGGAAGTGCCTCTGACGGAAGTGCTCCATCTGAAGACGGGAGTCAACTACATAGAAAACAATAATATGCTCGTTAGCGGCGAATTCATCGACAAGCCGGATTTTGAAAAGTTCAATAAAATCATCGTACCGGACGACGAAGCCTATGCTTCCAACTGCATCTGGATGAACGGGACGGTCATCGTGCCGGAGGGCTATCCGACCGTGCTGGAGGCAGTAAAAAGGGCAGGCTATAAGACGATCACCGTGGATACTTCGGAATACAGGAAGCTCGATGGAGGCTTAAGTTGCCTGTCGCTAAGGTTTTAGCAGTCAAATAAGAGTCTCGTAAACAAGTTGATTAATATGCCCGGCGCTGTGCTCATATAAGCAAAGCACCGGGCATTTTTATGCGATACACTTCTTTAATAATTGAAACATAATATGTTAGTAATTTCAAAGGAGTTGATTCATTTGATTAAAAATGAGACGCCGATCCGGCCGAACCAGCCGGTCCTTACCTGGGAACAAATGAATACCTATATCAGCTCTCAAAAGCTTTGGCTGCAGCTTACCTACGGTATCAGAAGCCTGATGCTGTCGGTATTGCGGGATCCTGAGAGGACACAGGCCTCGGCAAACCGGCTTTATAATATCGTGGCGCATAATTTTAACGATTATTTCCGTTTCTTCTACGGACCCGAAACGGCGCAGCGCGTTACAAATTATTTAATAATTTTTATAACGAACATGTGGGGCATATTTAATGCGGTCAGCGCCAATAACACCGAAGCGGTAAACGCCAATGCAATCGAATTGTATAAAAATGCGGATGAAGCTTCCCAATATTTCGCCAGCATCAATCCGCACTGGAGTGCTCAGCAATGGAGAAACTATCTGTATCAGCACATAAGAATTACGATTCAGGAGGCCGTTACTCTCGCGGGAAAAGACTTTGATAAGGAGTTTGATGTTCTCAGTCAGCTAGAAGATTTGTCAACGCAGATCGGAGACTACATGGCCGCGGGCGTAATTTCAAAAAACACATGAAAAAAGGGAGTATCCAACGGATATTCCCTTTCGTTTCTGCTTGTCTTATTTCATATTTACGATGGCTCTCTTGTCTACCGCTTCCTTGGCTGCGAACGCCCACTGAACAGCCTTGTAACCGTCCATGAGGCCGGCTTTCGGCTGTCTGTCCTGCTGGATGCAGTCAACGAAATCCTGAAGCTCCGCCTTGAAAGTGGGCTCCCAGAATTCGAAGAACCACTTTACACATTCGGTGGTGACGCCGTGGATATCCATGGAAACCACTCTGTCTCTGTTCGGAGTCGTTCCCATTCTCAGGCAGCCTTTTGTTCCGAACACTTCGTATTCCACATGATAGCCGTATGTCGAGTTTCTGGAAGTTTCCAGATATCCCATTACACCGTTTTTAAATCCGACTGCGATAATGCAGTTGTCGATGTCGTTCAGTTCTGCGAGCCCTTCATAACCGAAAGCGCCGCCCATTCCGTATACGGTTTCCGCGTCGGATTCGATCAGCCATCTGGCGACGTCGTAATCATGGGTCAGCATGTCGAAGACAAGACCGCCGCTTGTCGGACTGAACTTGAGAAGGGCGTCTCTGTCCCACTCGGGGTCGCGGTTTGAAAGCTTTACAAGGATCGGTTTGCCGATGAAGCCTTCGTCGATCATCTTCTTCATTTTCATAAGGGAAGCGTCAAAACGTCTGTTGTATCCCAGCTGTACGATTTTAACGTCATTTTTCTCGCAGGTTTCCTTGATCAGATCGATTTCTTCCAGGGTCATCCCCAGCGGCTTTTCACAGTAAATATTCTTTACGCCCGCGTTTGCGGCGTCGCAGATCATCTTGCAGTGGAAGGCCGAATTGGACGCGATCACGATACCGTCGAGATTTCTGTCGTTGAACAGTTCCATGTAATCGGTTGTTCCGTAGCCGGGATTCATTTCCTTCTTGATGCTTTCCACTTCCTCCGGAATCGCGCTGCATACGGCAGCCAGTTCCGCGTTGGTGATATTATAGTTGATGTTCGCCGCATGTTCACGGCCGAGTCTTCCTAATCCAACAATTCCTAATTTAACTTTATCCATTTTTTCCTCCTGTGTTTAAATATCGGTGTGACCAAAAGCACTCTTAACTCCCTTGATCCAGCCCACCAGCGCGGCATCGGAGTCCGGGAGGGGCAGACATTCTGCACTGATAAAGCCATGATAATTGACTTTTTTCAGCGAATCAATGATTTGTACGAGGTCGATGTGGCCCGCGCCAGCAAAATGACGGTTGCTGTCCGCTATATGAATATATCCCAACAGGTCGCCGCAGTCAAGGATCGCTTTCGGCATATCGGCGTCTTCGATATTCATATGGAATGTGTCCAGCAGGATCTTCGTGTTCGGCAGGTTGTTCTCCCGAATGAAAGCAGCCGTTTCCTGCGCGGTGTTCAGGTAATTGTTTTCGAATCGGTTGATGGCTTCGAAAACGATCATGACATTTTTGGACTGGGCGTATTCGGCTATGACCATGGTGGACTGTGCCAGTCTATCCAAAGAAGCCTCCCGGGAAGCCTCGGATACAAGATTTCCGCGGATACAACCGATGATCACAATGGCTTCATAAGGCGACGCCGCGTCGACGTAGTCCTTGAGCCTTTGAATGGCTGCCGCTCGGTTGCCGCTGTCGTCGTGGATGAGGGAAAGCCCCTCCTGCACGTAAGCCCTCCCTGTTGCAAAAGCGGAGATACCCATTTGGTTTTCCTTGCATGCGGCGGCGATTTTCGCCAGATCGATGTGAGCCGGATTCGCCCAGTGAAGTTCAACCGCGTCATATCCGAGTTTAGAAGCCAGGGCGATTCTTTCCGACGGGTCGCCAGCCATGATGACAGGCGATGCAGGATTCAGTTCTGCTGCCAGCGTCGCAGATAATTTGATCTGCGGGGGCAGGCCGTTTTTTATACTCATAGTATGTTCCTCATAATTGGATCAGATCCAGATGACGTCCTATGTGGGATGTCAGTCTGTCGTAAAAGTGATCCTCGTTTTCCTTCAGAGTTTCGTAAAGTTCCTTCTTTAAAGCCGGATCCCCCAGAATGAATCCATAGGTGATATGGAGCAGCTGTCTGCTGTTGTCATCCTTTAGATAGTCTGCCAGGGTTTCATCCTTCCTGACGGAAGGGGCGTCGACCTTGCCCGGATCGCCGGATACATAGTAGTGTACCTTTGATTCCTCAAAGTGCTCCAGCGCTTTTTCATGAATTTTTCGATAAAGCTCCGGATTCTTTTCCGCAATCGTTCCGATCGCTTCCAGCCAGGTTGTTCCTGAAGTTTTCAAATGAAGTATGCCCTCGGTATATTTTCCAATGATCGGGAAAACACTGAATTTATCGCTCCCTGAATGGATACTCAGCTTATATCCGAAGTGTTTGGCAATCGCTGCATGCTGCTTCAGCTGCACTTCAAATTCATCCCTGTCTCCGATATAATCGATCCCTTTCTGGAACTCGCCGATGAAACGGGGGGCCAGACTTGTCACTTCCACGTCGTTATACCCAAGCTCCATCGAAACAAACAAATGTCCCTGGGCAGTCGTTATCGATTCGGTTTCGTCAATGGACAGTTCAAAGTCGACCGGACGAACCACCGCTTTGAAATAAAGCAAATAAATTTCCTTTACAAAATCGATAGCGCTGCCGTAAATCAGGGCGCAGCGCATCAGCTCTTCTTTTGTAAAATAGTAAGTATTGTTCCCGATAGGAAAACCTTTGCTTAAATAGGAATTCTCGATTCGGCTGCGGTATTCCGCCGGTAGTTTTTCATAGATGCCCGTCAATTCAGAGGCATTTAGATTTTCGATCCCCCGGCCGATCCGTTCGGAACAGTCAAGAGTGATCATGGTATACCCGCAATCAAGTGCATCCTTGATGTCTTCCGCATTTTTCAGGTGATCACCGTCTGCCCCGAAGCCTCCCCGGTAACCCTCCTGAAAGACCGCGAAACATACATCGTCCAATACCTGTTCGTAAGTTCTTCCGGTTAGATCAAGCTCCCGCTTGCTTTGCTGGGCAAGGATCGGCTTGGCTTTGCTGTTCTTGAAACAGCGGATGTGACCCGGCGAGGCGAGACCCAGACGATCGCCAACGCCGAAAGTAGCCGTCTGACGTCCAAAAGCCGAGGGTAAGGTATAGGTAAGGTGCTTGTTCAGGATCAATCTGTTCTGGTGGGTCAAAGGACATAATTTGACGTCGCCGGACAGACAGGTTCCGTCCAGCTGGGAAAAGAATTCTCCTTGACCCGTTGCGAGTATTTTTTTCGAGCCGTCTACCTTGCACAGCAGGAATCGGCCATCCTCCTGTTCAACATAGGACGATGCGTAAAAGGCGACCTGTTCCGGCCTGATGTTCAGAGTTTTGCAGATGGTTTCCATGGTTTGTGCTGTAATCATTTACCGATACCTCCCTGTAGCTGCTTTTGGATATTTTAATAAACTGATTTGTTTTTATTCAACAGGGAACTTCAGCATAACCTTGAATGCGTTGGCTTTTTCGTGAATTGCTGTGTCCATGGCTTCCTGAAGCTTGTCAAAGCTGAAATAATGCGTATTTAAAGCGTCAAAATCATACTTGTCCTTGATGGCACTCATGAAGCGGATCGTTCTCTGACCAAAGTCCTTCGTCCCGCCGGATCCATTGATTTTCAATGTTTTCCAAATTGTCCAGCCAAGTTCGACCGGTACTTTTCTACCGATGGAATGTCCGATGAGATGTACTCTGCAGCTGTGTCCGGCGATATCGAAGATGGAAGCGATAGCGTTGTCGTTGCCGGATGCTTCCGCGATCACGGAAGGTCCGCGGCCGTTTGTGAGCTTGTCGATCTGTTCCTTCAGGTTTCCGGCGGAAGGATCCACAACATAGTCAGCGCCGTACTTCAGAGCGAGCTCTCTTCTGGAAGCAAACGGATCAACTACGATAACGGTAGCTCCTGATGTTTTCGCTGTCATTGTAGCGGAAATTCCCACAGGACCGCAGCCAAAAATTACCGCTGTATCGGAAGCGTCAATGTAGCCGCCGTTGCCCCAGAGTCCGAAATATCCGATAGAGAAGGTTTCGACCCATGCGCCCATCGCATAGGACCAGTCATCCGGGATCTGATGGACATACTGTTCTTCGACGATCATGTATTCACCCATTCCGCCGGGGGAGTCAGGCCGGAAGCCGATCTCTCTCATGTTCAGGCATGCGGAAGGCATCAAGCCGTCTTTGCAGTTCTGGCACACGCCGCAGGCCATAACGCAGTCGCCTGTTACCTTCATTCCAACTTTCAGAGTTCCTACGCCGGAGCCGATTTCAACGATTTTTCCGCCCCATTCGTGGCCTGGAGTGTAAGGCGCGATATCATATCTTCCTTCGGCGGATTTTCCTTCGTAGCACTCTACGTCAGAACCGCAGATGCCGCAGGCGCCGACCTTGATCAGAACCTGGTTGGGCTTCAGAGGTGCGAGCTCAACTTCTTCGATCCGAAGATCATGGGGTTTATACAGAAAAGCAGTTTTGGATTTCATTTTCATATCTCCTTTTACTATTTATTTATCAGGCGATGGCTACCGCCTATATTTTTGAAAGCGGCGTCGATATTTCAGCACCGGTACCGTTATAGTGCCGCGCCGTGGTATGTGATTGACACGGCTGGGTGAACGGCGGCGCGACGGTATGTTTTCATAGAAAACCGTCCGAACCATTGTAAACTGGAAGGTGAGCGGATTTTCGAGAAAACATACCCGGCAGCCGCCAATTTAGGAATAATACCTGGGCAGGCAGTTATTCGCGTGGTTTACAGTCTTTCGAAGATCCCGATCCTGGGCAGCTCGTCGACTGACTTCCAGCCTTCGCTGAGCGGTTCTCTGAGGAAAGGTTCCATATCTTCCGGCTTGCGGAGCGTAATCTGATCCACCGGTGGAACGGTTCCCGCAGGGAAGGTCTCCAGGATTTCATCGTGGAGGAGAGTCAAGTATTTCAGGATCGCTGCGATCGGTCGTTTGGCCTTTTCAGCGGTAGCCTGGGACGGTTTGCCTACGATGCCTTCAGGGGTTGCAGCTCTTTCGATCGCGGCATGACCTTCGCCTTCGGACCATCTGCATGGTCTTCTGTAGGGATCAACGGATTTATCCATGTGACCGTCAGGCAGAAAACCTTTTCCGTCCGCATCCTGAACCGCTTTCATATTGATCATTTCCTTGAACATCAGCAAAGCAACTGCGGTTTCAGCTTCGTCGGCATGGATGAAGTTGGTTTCCAGGCTGTTTTTGCGGTTAGTCGGATAGAAGAATTCTCTGACTGCTCTGTGCCATTCGATGACTCTGAAGATTCCGGGAAGCTGATATCTCTTGCAGAATTCATGGATCGCTGATTCAAGCATCCAGAGGTGACCGTGGTTGTTGACGAAGATGATTTTTCTGTATCCGTCGTTCCAAAGGCCAAGCATGCAATAGATCAGAGATTCCTTGACTACTTCTTCCGGCATGATGACGGTTCCGGGCATTCCGATATGATGATACGGATGTCCGCCATAGTTCAGCGGTGTGAAAGCGAGATTGACCTCGTGACCCTGTTTTGCAGTAAATCTTCTTACGCCTTCCAGGATCTGAGTGCACATGAAGGTGTCAAGGCCGGTATTGGCGTGAAGCCCATGATTTTCTGTACATCCGATCGGAACGAACACGATGTCGTTCTTTCTTCTTTTTTCGATCTGGTCGGCACGAGGCGTATTCTGAATGTATGTCCCGGCTACGCCCAGTTCGGACGGGGATGGGATCCCGTACTCTTCAAGGATCGCATCGATTTCTTCTTCTGAAGCGTCCCAGATTTCCTTCTTGAGCCGGCCTACAGCGGTATCCCCTTCAAACATGATGTTGGGGTCTTCGGTCATCAACCATTTCTTTTCAGGTACCATAATATTCTCCTCCGTTTTCTTATTCAAATTTGCATGTTAAACAATATTATTGCCAGAACAAACATTACCAGACAGGGGTTTTCGTGTTGGTAAAACGTTTTTCTATTCAACCCGATTATAGTCTCCAGGCGGAAACTTGTCAACAGCAAAAAGAAAAAAATGCATGAAACGGGTAAATTGAAACAAAATAGGATTTGTGAAAGAAATGTCATAATAATAGTACGCTGCATAATTGGTTTTACGAGCTTTTTGGGTATTGACAAATGATATTTATGATGGTAGTATCAACTTTAGCAAGCGTTTTCGTAAAGCGCTCAGAAACTTCTCGGATATTAGCAGTTTACTGTTAATATAAAGGATTAATCAATCGTTTAGAATTGAGGAGGAAAAAAAATGAAAAAGATACTTGCAATTTTGCTGGTACTCGTACTCGCCCTTGGAATGTTCACAGCATGTGGCGGCGGAGCAAAAGAAGAAGCTCCTGCTGATGATTCTGCAGCAACAGCTACAATCGGATACGCATCCTGCAACATGAACGACACATTCCAGACTTACGTTGCTGACGCAGCTACTGCAAAGGCTGAAGAACTTGGCTACAAGCTCGACATCCAAGACGCGCAGGAAGATGTAGTAAAACAGCAAGACCAAGTTAACACTATGATTGAACAGGGTTACAAAGCAATCGTAGTAGTACCTGTTGACACATCCGCTATGGGCCCGATCACAGACGCTGTTACAGCTGCTGGAATTCCGCTCATCTATGTTAACAGAAATCCATTCGGAACTGAACAGCCACCTCAGGGCGTTTACTATGTAGGCTCCCAGGAAGTCGTTGCCGGACAGCTCCAGGCTGAGTATCTCGTTAAATTATTAGGCGACAACGTTAAAGGCGGAGTTGGTATCCTCGAAGGTATCCTCAGCAATGAAGGCGCCGTAAAGAGAACTGAAGGAAACGAAACAACTCTTGCAAAATATCCTGACATCAAGATTCTTGCAAAAGAAGCTGGCGACTGGCAGTCTGACAAGGGTATGTCCCTCACAGAAAACTGGCTCACAGCTTATGGCAAAGACTTGACAGCTATCCTGGCCAACAACGACAACATGGCTATCGGAGCTCTCCAGGCGCTTGAAGCTGCTGGAAGAACCGACGTTATCGTAATGGGCGTAGACGCTATTCCGGATGCCGTTAAACTTGTAAAAGAAGGCAAGCTGACTGCAACAGTTCTGCAGGACGCTAAAGGACAGGGCGGAACCGGTGTTGATGTAGCAGACAAAGCGATCAAAGGCGAAACTCCTGAAGCAATTACCTGGATCGACTTCGTTCTGGTCAATAAGGATAACGTAGATCAGTATCTCTAAAACATAAATAAAGTTATAAGTTCATTAATATGTGGGAGAGGGGTGGATACCTCTCTCCCATATATCATAATTAGAGGAGATGGCCAATGGAAGATAAGAATATCCTAGTCATGAAAGACATAGTCAAGACTTTTCCCGGCGTTAAAGCATTAAAGGGAGTTGCTCTGGATGTTAAATATGGAGAGATTCATGCCCTGATGGGTGAAAATGGAGCGGGAAAGTCCACACTGATGAAATGTCTGATTGGCATTCATCCACCAACATCCGGCCAGATTTATTTCGAAGGAAACCTGATTGAAAACTATTCAACTTCAGATGCGCTCAAAATGGGAATCGCTATGATCCATCAGGAACTAAGCCCGGTTGAGCATAGATCGGTTATGGAAAATATCTGGCTGGGAAGAGAGCCTAAAAATAAGCTGGGCTTGATTGACCATAAAAAAATGTATGAGATGAGCAGAGACGTACTCAAATTAATCGATTATGATGTGGACCCGAAAACTTTGATGTCAAAACTGACTGTTGCCAATATGCAGATGATCGAAATTGCGAAAGCGCTTTCTTACAATGCAAAGCTGATCATCATGGACGAACCTACATCTGCATTGACCAATAAGGAAATAGATCAGCTGTTTTCTATTATGAGAAGACTTAGAGAGAGTGGAAAATCTATAATTTATATTTCACATAAATTGGATGAAATTTTTGAAATCAGTGACAGAGTCACAGTATATCGTGACGGAACTTACATCGGCACAAAAGAAACCACCAACATTACCACGCCTGAACTGATCAAGATGATGGTAGGACGTGACGTCGATGAAATGTTCCCGAAAGTCATCTGCGATATCGGCAACGTGAAGATGGAAGTGAAAGGTCTCAGCAGCGGCAAACGCTTCAAGGATGTATCCTTCAATGTCAGAAAGGGAGAAATCCTGGGAGTTGCCGGACTGGTTGGAGCAGGCAGGACCGAAGTAATAGAAACGATCTTCGGGATTCGTCCGAAATCATCAGGCCAGGTTATCATTGACGGGAAAGAAGTTAACATCAAAACGCCCGCGGATGCGAAACACAACAAAATGGCTATGTTGACGGAAGACAGACGTGCTTCCGGAATCATTCCTGTTCTTTCCGTATTCCAGAATACGATCATCGCAAATCTGGCAAAATACGTGAAAAAGAGCGGATTTATCAACCATAAGATGGCAATTCAGGATACCAATGAATATATCAAAGCAATCAGCATCAAGACGCCGAGCATCTATCAGAGGATCGAGAACTTGAGCGGCGGTAACCAGCAGAAGGTGCTGGTAGCCAGATGGCTTTTAACAAACCCTGATATTCTGTTCCTCGATGAACCGACGAGGGGGATCGATGTCGGAGCAAAATCGGAAATCCATCGTCTGATCACCAATCTGGCCGGTCAGGGCAAATCGATTATTATGGTTTCTTCCGAATTACCTGAGGTAATGGGAATGAGCGATAGAATTATGATTATGCACGAAGGTAAAGTTACCGGAATTGTTGAAAATACAAAGGATTTAACTCAAGAAGAAATCATGTCTTATGCTACTGGTCAGAAGACCATGTCGGCGTAAAATTTTAAGGAGGATTCGCCATGACGTCTGATTCAAAAAAACTGGAAGCACAAGCATTGAGTGCTGATGAAAAAAGACAAAAAGTTGTCAGTTTCATACAGAAATACGGTATCGTAATCGTTCTGTTTTTAATGATTATCCTATTGTCATTCATGTCAAAGAATTTTTTGTCACCGACAAACATCTTCAACGTACTGACACAGAGTTCCATCTTCGGTATTCTGGCGCTGGGCATGACCATTGTTATTATTTCTAGAGGTATCGACCTTTCCGTTGGATCTGCAACGGCGTTGTGCGGAGTCGTTGCCGCAAGCTTTGGTCAGGTGGGAACCGCCACATGGCTTGTTTATCCGGGTATCCACGACATGCCGCTTATCGTTCCGGTTCTGGTTGCACTGGCAGTCGGTGCCCTGATCGGCGCAGTCGACGGAGGTCTGATTGCATTTACAGGGATTCACCCCTTTATTGCTACCCTCGGTATGATGACCATCGCCAGAGGCGCTACGCTGCTCTATACAGAAGGCAAGCCGGTCAGCTCACTGACGCCACAGGTTATGGCAATCGGAAGCAAGATCGGTATCGTTCCCGTACCGGTTATCGTTTACGGCATCATGATCGCTATCACATGGATTCTTCTCGGATATACTTCTTTGGGAAAGAATGCCTTTGCTATCGGCGGAAACGTCAAAGCTGCTGAAATTTCAGGAGTAAATGTTAAAAAGAACCTGGTTCTGATCTACACATATATGGGAGTCTGCTGTTCCGTGGCTGCACTGGTATTTGCCGGCCGTGTCGGAAGCGTACATCCCGGTGCTGCAACCGGTTATGAGCTGACCGCTATCGCTGCGACAACGATCGGCGGAACAAGTCAGACCGGCGGTATCGGTACCGTGTGGGGCGCTGTTGTAGGAGCGCTTGTTCTGGGCGTACTGAGAAACGGCATGACATTGCTTGGAATCGACGCCTACTGGCAGCAGATCGTTGAAGGCTGTATCATCATAGGTGCTGTAATCGTAGACATGAGAAAGAATGCAAGAAAGAAATAAAAAACAATAACGTTTGACTTCCCTGGCATTCAACATGAGTTCGCCGACATCTTTTGAAGCATATAGAGCGAACTAGTAACAGGAGGTAAAAAAATGGACAAATTATTAGAAATGACTCAAAAATTCCCGATGACAAAGTATTGGAACGATTCCTGCTCCATCAAGGAACTGACCTACGCCATCGAAAGAGGAGCAGTAGGAGCAACGACCAATCCGGTCATTGTAAAAGGGGTTCTGGACAAGGAGCTGGACAGCTATCGCGACTATATCGCCAAGCTGGTAAAGGATAATCCGACGGCATCAGAGGATGAAATCGCTTGGATCGTGATCGAGAAGATGGCGATCGACGGAGCAAAGCTTTTAGAGCCTTTATTCGATGCGAAAACCGGAACCGGCAGAATTTCGATCCAGACAAATACAAAGTACTTCAACAACGCGGAAAAGCTGGTTGAGCAGGCTGTTTATTTCAACACCCTCGCTCCGAACATGCAGGTAAAAGCTCCGGCAACGTCCGCCGGTATCAAAGCCTTTGAAGAAATGACCTATCGCGGCGTCAGCATCAACGCGACGGTTTCCTTCACCGCAACCCAGGCCATTGCCGTAGGCGAAGCCGTTGAAAGAGGACTCAAGAGAAGAGAGGCCGAAGGCCTTGACAATACCAATATCAATCCTGTCTGCACCATCATGGTGGGAAGATTGGACGACTGGCTCAGAGAAAGTGCCGAAAAGAAGAACATCTGCATCGATCCGTGCGCACTGCATTATGCCGGCATCGCTTGCGTGAAGAAGGCATACAAGGTATACAAAGAAAGAGGATACAAGACAAAGATGCTTTCCGCCGCTTATCGGACGCCGCTGCAGTGGCTTGAATTCATCGGCGGGGACATGATCATGACCATCCCATACAAAAATCAGGTTCCGTTCAACGGTTCCGATTTCGAGATCAAAGCTCGGATGGACGACGAGGTCGATCCATATTACATCAAAGAACTCAGAAAGCACCCGGACTTCGTAAAAGCTTACGATGAAATGAGCGTTGAAGAATTCAACACCTACGGACCGGTCAACAAGACTCTGGACCAGTTCGCAGGCGGCTATGACGACCTGGTAAAGATCATCCGGAAATTCATGATTAAATTCTAATTACGATAATCCATGCGATATGGGAGAGGAGCGATTCCTCTCCTATATTATAATTTTCAGCGATGAAAATCTGTCAGCGCCAAAAATGCGTCGGACAGAATGTTAGGAGAATAAATATGGTTAAAGTTTACGGCGAAATGAAAAAAGGTTATAACGAAATCTGCAATATGGTGGACAATCGTCCCGATATGCTGATGGACATCGGAATCCAGGTGATGGAAGCCGGTGAGACGCTTAACATCTCGGACCCGGAGAAGGAGACCTGCGTGCTGCTTCTGGAAGGCAATGCGACCTTCCGCTGGGAGGGCAGGGAGGCCGATGCGGTGAGAAGATCCATCTTTGACGAAAATCCGGTGGCGCTTCACGTATGTCGCGAAGTCGGGATCTCGGTTACAGCGAAAGAGGATACACAGATCCTCATCCAAAAGACAACCAACGAAAGAAGTTTTGATTCAAAATTATATACCCAGGAAGACGTCGGAACGGAGATCTTCGGCGACGGCGTCTGGGAAAACACAGCCCGCAGGGCCTGCAGGACTGTCTTCGATTACAGCAACGCCCCTTATTCCAATATGGTTATGGGAGAGCTGATCAATTATCCAGGACGCTGGTCCAGTTATATCCCTCACGGACATGACCAGCCGGAGGTTTACTACTACCGCTTCAACAGGCCGGAAGGATTCGGTGCGGCGTTCCTCGGAGACGAGGCATTCATGATCAAGGACAACAGCGCATTCTTCATTACAGGCGGTCCGACTCATCCGCAGGTAGCGGCGCCTGGATTTGCGATGTATTACACCTGGATGATCCGCCATCTTAAAGACAATCCATGGACCACCAGGGACAACGATCCAAGATATACCTGGCTGCTGGAAAAGGACGCGAAGATCTGGCCGAACACCTAAAATTAATTAATCGCTCAAGGAAACGGTTGTATAATGAAAAAAGAAGAATTTTTTCTAAGCGTATACGAAATCGTGAAGAGGATTCCCTGGGGGAAGGTTACGACCTATGGAACCATTGCTCAAATCATGGGAAGACCGCAGTGTTCCAGAATGGTGGGGCAGGCAATGCACTATGCCTCTTTTTACACGCAGGCTCCCTGCCATCGGGTCGTTAACAGCCAGGGAAGGCTTGTCCCAGGTTGGACAGAGCAAGGTGCATTGCTGAAAAAGGAAGGCGTCCGAATCAAGGATAACGGATGCGTGGACCTGAAGGCACATCAATGGAACGGATAAACCCGGATGTCATTTGCCGGCGTATGATAAATCATACGCCGGTTTTATTTTATCATGAAGAACGATCCAAGATGAGCAAAGCAATCAATCATTGAATATAATTGCTGAATGTAGAAAATACCTCTTTTTTTGTTAAAATCAAATGTTATTTTTATTTTCTGCTAAACTATTCCAAACACCTGACGATATACCGAATGGATTAACCGAATCAATTAGACGAAAGGGAGAAATGATCATGAAAACAAGCCTGTCTAGAAAAATCGCTGTATTTGTAGGTGTACTGGTCTTTGTGGCTTCGTCAGTACTGGGAGGCATCTCTTTAAAGGTAAGCTCTGATGCGCTCTTGAAGCAAAACCAGGATTCCATGCTTAAATATACGGAAAACAGTGCCAATTATATTGACGCCGAAATTTCCGCTAATCTGAAAGCGCTAATTGAAGTGGCACTGAAACAACAAACCGCGACGATGGACTATGCTGTTCAAAAGGAATCCATTTTGCCGGATATCGAGCGTCTGGGCTATCAGAGCATGGCGGTGGTTCAGTTAAACGGCACTGCGAAGGACATTCAGACCGGAGATCTGTCCGATTTGAAAGACAGGGAATATATCAAGAAGGCATTATCCGGGCAGGCATGCATTTCAAATGTTCTGATCAATAAGTTGACGGGAGAACCGGCGATCATGGAAGCCGCTCCGATCAAGTCGGGAAATCAGATCGTAGGAGTTCTGATCGGAAGGAGAGACGCAAACTTCCTGAGCGAAATAACTAATAAACTGGGTCTGGGAGAACGGGGATTTGCTTTTGTAATGGGTGCTGACAGCACGATTTACGCTCATCCTAACAAGCAGGAAGTTCTAGATCAGTCAAACGTGTTTGAAAAAATAAAAGTCGATGGTGACCAGGGTCTTGGGGCCAAACTGAAGAAGCTTGGGCTGGGTAAAGCGGGAATCATCGAGTACGTTAAGGAGGGAGATGCCCGGATTGTAGCCCTGGCGCCTGTTCCGAATACGGATTGGACCTTGGGAATTGGCAACTATAAAGCGGATGTAACCGCAGGAGCAAATACATTAAGAAATATCATTCTAGTCATCGCGCTGGTGATCATTGCTTTAGGCATATTTTTGGCAATTGTACTCGGGAAGATGATCAGCAGGCCGATCGGGGAGCTGAGCAGGATCGCAGATAAGCTCGCCATGGGCGAGGTGGATGTGGAGGTAACCTTCCGTTCGAAGGACGAAATCGGAAAACTGATGGACTCCTTCAAAAGGATGATTGATAATACAAAGAACCAGGCTGCCGCCGCGGAGAGAATTACCAGCGGGGATCTTTTAGTTGAGATTGAGCCAAGATCGGATAAGGATGTTCTTGCGATCAGCATGAAATCGGTAATTGAAAGCCTCAGAGCACTGGTTCAAGAAACTCATATGCTTACAGCCGCGGCCTCCGAAGGAGAACTTGACACCCGGGGCAATGCGGACCGCTTCCAGGGCGGATTCAGGGAAATCATCGACGGAATAAACAATACTCTTGACGGAATCGTTGAGCCGATGAACGTAGCACTTGATTTCATCCATAAGGTTGCAAGCGGAGAAGATACAGATGAAATCGAGAACCATTACAAGGGTCAATACGGTGTTTTGGTCAACAATCTGATGCTGGTGCGAGAATCCCTCATTTTGCTCAATTCGGAAGCGGAGAAAATGACGAAGGCTGCCTTAGCTGGAGATTTTTCCTGCCAACCCGATACCGACCAGCTCAAAGGCAACTATGCCCAAATCATGAAGAGCGTAAGTGAAGCAATGGGACACATTATCACACCACTTCGTATTTCCGGCGATTATATGAGAAAAATCGGACAGGGGGAGATCCCGGAAAAAATCACTGAAGAGTATCAGGGTGAATTTAATGAGATAAAAAACAGTATCAATGCATGCATTGACGGCTTGGGTACTCTTGTCGAGGGCACGGAAATGCTCTCCAGAATGAGCAAAAACGATTATTCTGCAACTCTGGACGGCACCTATGTCGGCCTTTATGAAAAAATGCGACACAGGATCAATAATGTGATCGCCAGCGTACGGGATACCATTGGAGTAGTAACGGACGTAGCAGAGGGAAATCTGTCCAAGCTGGAAGAGCTTAAGACCATCGGCAGAAGGGGAGAAAAAGATATCCTGATACCGGCGTTGATCACTATGATTGAAAACGTAAAAACGCTTGTGGATGAAACAAAGAACATAGCAGATAACGCAGTTGAGGGCAACGTCAGAGTCCGCATCGACGCCGAAAAATTCAACGGCGAATATAAGAATGTCGTCAGCGGCATCAACAAGACAATGGATGCTACGGGAGCGCCGATGGTAGCGGCTGTTTCAATTCTGAAACAACTTGCAGAAGGTAATTTGAATGTGATGATGGAAGGCGACTACAAGGGGAATTTCTCAACGGTCAAGGAAGCGATCAATACGACCATAACAAATCTCAGGAGTTATATATCAGAAATTTCCCATGTTTTGTCCGAACTTTCCGACGGGAATCTAAACCTTTCGGTCACTGCGGATTACGAGGGAGATTTTATTGAAATAAAGACATCTTTAAATAATATCGTTGCATCATTCAATGAAATAATGGGAGGTATTCGCGAAGCTGCGGAACAGGTTACGTCAGGATCAAGGCAGGTGTCAGACGGCAGCCAGACATTGTCCCAGGGCTCGACGGAACAGGCGAGTTCTATTGAGGAGCTGACGTCATCCATTGCGGAAATCGCAAATCAGACGAAACAGAATGCGATGAACGCAAATCAGGCAAATGAACTGGCGAATACCGCCAAAGACAATGCAGAAAAAGGTAACAATCAGATGAAGGAAATGCTGAAGTCAATGGAAGAAATCGGCAAGTCTTCTTCCAACATTTCCAAGATCATCAAAGTCATCGACGATATCGCATTCCAGACCAACATCCTTGCCTTGAATGCAGCTGTTGAGGCGGCGAGGGCAGGGCAGCACGGCAAAGGCTTTGCTGTGGTGGCTGAAGAGGTAAGAAGCCTGGCGGCAAGGAGCGCGGAAGCAGCGAAGGATACGACCGCTTTGATTGAAGGCTCTATTTCGAAAGTTGATGCGGGAACCAAGATCGCCAATGAAACGGCGCTTGCGCTGAATGAAATCGTTGAAGGAATCGAGAAAGCGGCGGATCTGGTCGGAAATATCGCGGAAGCCTCCAATGAGCAGGCTACGGGAATCGCCCAGGTCAACAAGGGAATCGAGCAGGTATCCAAGGTTGTTCAGAACAATTCAGCTACAGCGGAAGAAAGTGCTGCCGCCAGTGAAGAATTGTCCGGTCAAGCTGAACTTCTAAAGGAAATGGTCGGCAAATTCAGATTGAGAAATGGAATGAAAGGCCTGCCGGGATCCGAAGCCAGATTGCTCGGAGCAGCCACTGATGTAAACGGTAAACCAGATGCGGTTCCGGTGATCCGGCTCAACGAGGAAACAGATAAATACTAAGTGACGGTGAGAAGGACTCTGTCATCAAATGATTTACCGGCGGATGGTCAAGGATCATCCGCCGGTTTTATTTCCCCTTTGCGCTGAATATAATTAACAATCCGGTATTGACATAAAAAGCGTTAAGAGGTAGCCTTAGAATGGCTGATAATTTTTGTATTCCCAACGGGAAAACAGGACAGACCGTCCTGGTAACGGGCGGCGCGGGATATATCGGGAGCCACACTTGCGTAAAGCTTCTGGAAGCCGGCAAGGAGATCGTCGTTATCGACAACCTGAGTAATTCCCGCAGAAATTCAATCGAACGCATTAAAGAGATCACAGGAAAGGATTTCACTTTTTACTGTGATGATCTGAGGGACAGGGCGGCTTTGCGAAGAATATTCCGGAGTCATTCGATTTCGGGAGTGATTCATTTCGCCGGTTGGAAAGCGGCGGATGAATCGGTAGCGCTGCCTTTGAAATACTACGACAACAATATCGTATCAGCAGTTTCGCTGTTAAACGCTATGGCGGAGCACCAGGTGAAAAACCTTGTTTTCAGCTCCTCGGCCGCAGTTTACGGCATACCCCACAAGGTTCCGATCGCGGAGGATTTTCCGCTGCAGCCGATCAGTCCATACGGCTCTACCAAGCTGATGATCGAAAATATTCTTCAGGATCTGCATCAGGCGGATCCATATTGGAACTTTGTCATTTTAAGATATTTTAACCCCGCAGGTGCCCATCCCAGCGGGCTGATCGGAGAAGATCCCATTGGGATCCCGAGTAATCTTGTGCCGTACATTACCGGCGTGGCAGTCGGCAGGTTTGAAAAGCTCAGGGTATATGGCAGCGATTACCCGACTAAAGACGGTACCTGCGTCAGGGATTATATCCATGTGGATGACCTGGCGGAAGGCCATCTCGCAGCATTGGCGCACCTGGAAAAAAATCGGGGTTTTTCGGTTTTCAACCTGGGAACCGGAATCGGTTACAGCGTTATGGAAGTAATCGGAGCATTTTCAAAAGCGGCAGGAAAAGAGATCCCTTATGAAATAACGGGCAGAAGGGCCGGCGACATACCGGTCTGTTATGCAAATCCGTATAAAGCAGGAATCGAGCTGCTGTGGAAGGCCCAGAAAGGTCTGGATCAGATGTGCCGCGATTCATGGAACTGGCAAAAGAAAAATCCCGCTGGATATGGTTAGGAGGAAAAAATGAAAATCATCAAGGCAAAATCTTACGACGACATGAGCAGGAAAGCGGCAAATGTACTGTCGGCTCAGGTCATTTTAAAAAGCAATTGTGTTTTGGGACTGGCTACCGGCGCAACAGCATTGGGCATTTACAAGCAGCTGATCGATTGGTATCTGAAAGGAGATATCGATTTTTCTGGAGTTCGTACCGTTAACCTGGACGAGTATGTAGGGCTGCCCTGCGAGCATGAGCAAAGCTACCGTCATTATATGAACACAAACTTTTTTGAACATATCAATATAAAGATGAAGAATACGCATCTTCCAAACGGGATGGCAGAGGATATCGAAGAGGAATGCAAGCGTTACGATGCACTTATCCAAGGATTGGGAGGCATCGATCTTCAGCTTCTCGGCCTTGGCCACAACGGCCATGTGGGATTCAACGAGCCGGATGAAGCTTTTGAAAAGTTGACCCACTGCGTCCGTCTGAAAGAAAGTACCATAAAGGCCAATTCCAGATACTTTGAAAGTGAGGAACAGGTACCGAAAGAAGCTGTCACCATGGGGATCAAAAGCATCATGCAGGCGAAACGGATCGTGCTATGTGTCAGCGGTGCGAGCAAGGCGGAAATATTGAAGCAGGTTCTTACCGGACCCGTCACCCCGGCATTACCGGGTTCGATCCTTCAGATGCATCCGAATCTTACTGTGGTAGCTGATGAGGAAGCCATGACGCTCCTTTAGCTATTCCCGGATAGAATTTTATATGACCAATGTCTAGCAGCCTACGCAGCCTCCCTGAAAGGGAGATTGCGGGGCTGTTTTTTTAACATAGAAAATCCGTTGACAGCCATACTACTATGCAGTACAATGTAGCTAAACTACTATGCGGAACAAGGTAGGTGGAAAGATGTTTGATAAATCCCAACTGATGAGGGGGACGCTGGAAGGCTGCATACTGAAAGTTATTGCAGCGGAGACGACTTACGGCTATGAGATCATGGAGAAACTGGTTCGTCACGGATTTGACGACGTCCGGGAAGGAACGATTTATCCGCTGCTTGTGCGCCTGGAAAAAAAGGAGCTGATTGCGTCGGAAGTCAGGCCTTCTCCATTGGGGCCAAGCAGAAAGTATTATTCTCTGACGCCGTCGGGCAGAGAAATGCTGGATTCGTTTGCATCATGCTGGGAAAACATTTCAAAAGCGGTGGAAAATATCATGGAATTGGAGGAAGAACAAAAATGAACGCAGTCGAGAAACTCAGGAAAGAAAATAATGAAAGAGACAAGCAACTCACGAAGGAGAACGGTCTACTGATGATCGATATGGTCGTATATTTGCGATGTTCGAACCTATGCGATTATGACATCGAGATGATCCGGAGGGATCTGTTCGGAATGATCTACGAGGCCCAGCTTAGAAACGAGCCCGTCAGACAGGTGATCGGAGAAGATTATAAAAGCTTCTGCGATGAGATCATGGCAAACGGCAGGCAGAAAGACTTCTACGAAAAGCTCCTGGAATGGGCATATATTATCATTGTCGGAGTCGGCACCCTGTTTTTGATTGAAATCGTCTTTTCTGGATTTTTCCTGGAGCTTTTCCGTGGAAATTTCAGTATGCCGATATCATCAGGCTTTGTGATCTCAACTGGCTTGATCATATTGGGGGCGGTGGTGATCTATTGGTATATCACAAAGCATTCCTTTGAATTGCCGGGCAGCGGCCTGAACAAATATAAAATGCTTTTTCTCGGAGGATTTGTGCTTTATTTTACCGGAGCCATCATGCTCAAGGTTCTGATGGACGATATCAGACTGTTTCAAATCAATGCGATGATCGGAATCGCAGGCTTTGCGGCGGCATATCTGCTGGTGAAGGTTCTGGGGGACAGGAATGCGGATCTGATCGCGGAAACGCATAAATAAAACGTCGCTAGGGGTATTGAATAGATCGGAAAAAGGGCTTTGCCGTATCATTGCAGGATGATCGCCGGCGGGCTCTTTTGATTTTTTGGGCCCGGGGTTTAAAACCTAAAAAAAGGGTACTTAAAACTAACCGGAAAAATTTTGGATACGTTGCAAAAGCAACCGACGCGCTCGCCCTTTTCCTGTAATCTGAGATGGTAAATACATAAACAAAGATAGTAATTTTATAATCAGGAGGTTAAGAAATGTCAAATATGTTTTGTTTTCAGTGCGAACAGACTGCCAAGGGCACAGGCTGCCAGGGATCTTGCGGAGTTTGCGGCAAACAGGCCGATACGGCGGGACTTCAGGACGATTTAATCGGAGCTTTGGTGGGATTGGCTTATGCGGCCAATGATGCCGAACCTTCCGACGAGACCCACAGGGTAATGATTGAGGGCTTGTTTACGACCGTCACAAATGTAAGCTTTGACAACGGATCGATCAGCAAACAGATCGAAAAGACCGAAAAAGAGATTTCAAAACTGGTCGCAAGATGCGGCGATTACAGCTCCCAGTGCAGCAGAAACTATACATATAATGTAAGCGAACTGTGGACGTCCGATGAGGATATCCGTTCGCTCAAATCCCTCATCCTCTTTGGATTGAAAGGAATGGCCGCCTATGCGTATCATGCTATGGTTCTGGGTTATACGGACAAAGAAGTCAACACATTCTTCTATAAGGGCATGCGTGCGGTAGGTATGGAAGAAGCCAGCTTGGAAGCCCTTCTGCCCATCGTTCTGGAAACCGGTAATGTAAACCTGAAATGCATGGCGCTTCTTGACAAGGCGAATACCGAAACCTATGGAACACCGGTACCGACAACGGTTCCGCTAACTATCGAAAAAGGTCCGTTCATCGTAGTCTCCGGCCACGACCTTTATGATCTTTATCTTCTGCTTGAGCAGACAAAAGATAAGGGAATCAACATATACACCCATAGTGAAATGCTCCCGGCTCACGGCTATCCCAAGCTGAAAGCATACCCACATCTCAAGGGACATTTTGGAACCGCTTGGCAGAATCAGCAGAAGGAATTTGACGGAATCCCGGCGCCGGTACTGTTCACGACAAATTGCCTGATGCCTGTTAAGGGAACCTATTTCGACAGAGTGTTCACCACGGAAGTGGTAGCATATCCGGAAATGGTTCATATCGACGACAAGAAAGACTTTACGCCGGTTATCCAAAAGGCGCTGGAACTCGGCGGCTATGCGGAAGATAAAAAAATGACCGGAATCAACGGCGGCGAAACCGTTACGACCGGGTTCGCAAGAGGTACCGTACTTTCCGTGGCGGATAAGGTCATCGACGCCGTAAAAGCCGGGGCCATCAAGCATTTCTTCCTTGTAGGCGGCTGCGACGGCGCAAAACCGGGCAGAAACTACTATACCGAATTTGTAAAGCAGACTCCGAAGGATACGGTTATCCTGACCCTTGCCTGCGGAAAATTCCGGTTCAACGACCTTAATATCGGTGAAATCGGCGGACTTCCGAGAATCATGGATATGGGACAGTGCAACGACGCCTACAGTGCGATCCAGGTTGCTGTCGCTCTGGCGGAAGCCTTTGGCTGCGGAGTGAACGATCTCCCGTTGACCCTGGTATTATCCTGGTATGAGCAGAAGGCTGTCTGCATCCTGCTGACACTGCTGGCTCTCGGAATCAAGAATATATACCTCGGACCGACGCTTCCAGCATTCGTTTCCCCGAACGTACTAGACCTGCTTGTCAAGGAATATCAGATTTCGCCGACTTCAACGCCGGAGGAAGATCTGAAGAAAATCCTCGGATAATTCACATCAAATAGATATCAGCCACCCAATTCCGAAAAAGTTTATCGCAGAATGTCTAATTCTGTGATAAACTTTTTTCATTGGTGAGGTTTTTAATTTGTACTTCATATTATAGTCCTATCGTCATTCCGTTCGCAGTTTTTGTATTTTGTAAGCCTCTCCTCACGATTTTTTATGCGCCAAAATGTGAGGAATCACATTATTGGCTGGTTGCTACGCAACTATAAAAATCCTGTTCGACTCGGCTCAAAATACTGTAAAACCACTCAAGTCATGACTTGTACGCCTATAATATATCGTACATAGCCAATAACCTATGCATGAAAAAGGTTTGATAAAACAACCATGAAAAACACCGGGAGGAATTTTACATCGTGAGAATATACGTAATAAGCGATACTCATGGCAGGATCGACAAGGCCATGGAGATATATAAAACATTGGAGGATATCGATTTGATCGTCCATTTGGGAGATCACTGGAACGACGCAAAGAGAATGAAAGAGCAGCTCAATGTCCCGCTGATCGGCGTCAAGGGCAACATGGACGGTTCCTTTGCAAGGGACGGATACCACATACTGGAAACAGATTTCGGGAAAATATTTATCGCCCATGGCCATATGGAAAGCGTGAAGCAAAGTTATGAGAACATCATGTATAAGGCGGAATCCCTTCAATGCAAGGCCGTTTTTTTTGGACATACCCACATTCCGCTGTTTGCGGAAGTGGAAGGATTGTATCTCTTGAACCCCGGAAGTCTTTCCCTGCCTGTGGGCGGACGGAAGGGCTCGTACGCTGTTGTTACCGTGCTGGAAGACTCTCTCAGCGCCTCGATCTTGTATGAGGATGTGCTGCAGGTCCCGAAGACCGAATCGGGATCGTTCATAAATATGCTGAATGACAGCGACCGATTCTAGAGTCGGTTTAATTGGAATAATTTTTATGGCAAATTAGATTGAAATTTGTTGAAAAACGTCAATGGGACAGATATAATTAGTTAACTGAACTGTTAATTAATTCGGCCGGTACTGTGTGTTGTGTGTTACGGAAAGTGTGAGCTATGTATTTCGGAAGTGTACGATTCTTTAGACATTTGATCGTGGCTGTAGTTTTGCTGCTTATTTTTGGTCTGGCAATTTCCACCATTTGTTTGTCAGTCATAAACGGCAATTACAAAGAACAGATTTCGGATATGCAGTCCGGGACCGTTCTCGCGCAGTCAAATAAGCTGGAAGAGCACCAAAACAGCCTTTCCCTCGATTATCAGGAACAGTATCCGGACATGTACGCCAAGCTGGCAAAAGTGACAAAATCAGAACCGAAAACGGTCTATCTTACTTTCGATGACGGTCCTTCGGATAGAACGGTTGAAATACTTGACATCCTGAAAGAAAACGATATCAAGGCCACCTTCTTTATCATCGGAAAAGAAGGGGACAAGAAAAAAGACATCCTCAAAAGGATGGCGGACGAAGGTCATACCATCGGGATCCACACTTATTCCCACGTCTACAGCAGCATCTACGATTCCGTCGAGAGTTATCTTGACGATTTCTATCAGACTTATAAACTGATCGATGATACGACCGGTATAAAGCCTGAAATTTTCAGGTTCCCGGGAGGGAGCATCAACAAATACAGTTCTCTGGACTATGAAGAAATTATCGCCGAAATGACGCGGCGTGGTTTTACATATTACGATTGGAACGCCTCAAGCGGAGACGCTAACCTCAGAACCACGGCTAATTCAGTCTATAGCAATACTGTCCGGTCTTCCGAAAACAAGGATCGGATTATCCTTCTCATGCACGACAGTGTCAGCAAAACCTACACCGTTCAAGCGTTACCCAGCATCATTGAATATTATAAAGCACAGGGCTATAAATTCGAACGCATTACAAATGATGTCAGCCCCATTGCTTTCAGCTATATAAACTACTAATGATTTCGAATTTGGAGGATGGTTAGATGGGAGTCAAAAATAATTTTTCCCAGGCCGTATCAGAATTGATCGGTATTTCCAGAAATGTTGAACCGGATAATAAGAAAGAACAAACAGAAGAAATAACAGAAGAGTTATTAGAAACAGAAGCTATCGCTGAGGGCGTGACGGAAGAGGAAGGTGCGTTGCAGGATATGGAAGACATCGAGAGAGAAACAGAACTGATGGAAGAGCAGAAAGAAGATGCTCCACAAACTTCACAAAATCCTAAGGAAAGGATCATGGCGATGCTTGCGGCTCAACAGGCTGCACAGCAACCTCAGACACAGACGTCTCAGGAACAGCAACCTCAGGAACAGCAGCCTCAGGCGCCTCAATCTCAAGAGCAGTCGTTTCAGCAGGCTGCGCCACGGCCAAGACCGGTGGGCGACGGCGGAGTTACAACGATCGCAAAGGGGACCGTCATCATTGGTGAAATCAATGCGGACGGCGACGTGGAACTTCTGGGCAGTGTAAAAGGTAAAATCGCATCCCAGGGGGATATTAAGGCAAACGGCAAAGTGATCGGCGATCTGATCGGCAGAGATATCGAATTGATTTCCTGCGCGGTTCAGGGAAATATCATTGCCAGCGGCATGGTTACCGTTGACGGCGACTCGGTGGTAGTCGGGGACGTCAAGGGTGAGAATTTCTGTCTGGACGGCAAGATCAAGGGCAATGTGAACGTAGAAAAGGAGGCCAAGTTCCAACCAAAGGCGATCCTCGCCGGTAATGTAACTACGGCATCCATCGCGATGAGCCAGGGCGCGAAGATTCAGGGTGAAGTCAATATCCCGTTGAATGAAAAGGAAACAGACATGTCCTTTGATATTGACATGATGATATAGAATAAATCGAAGTTAATTGGAGGGATAACGAATGGCGACGAAGAACAATTTCTCTAAGGCAGTTTTGGACCTGATGGGTTTGCCGGGCAATGAAAACGCAACCGCGGACAGGGCGCAGGATGATGTTGCGGAAACTGTGTTTGATCAGAGCAAAAGAGTTGACATTAATATAGGGAGAGAAACTGAAACGGAAAAAGAAACCGAATTTGACATTGATCGAAGGAAGTTCCTTTACAATGCGAAAACAGTGACAGCCAGCAATGTAGTGCCGATTCAGGAAGAAACTCCGGCTACCGTAATATCAAGATCCATGGTGATCGTTGGCGAAGTCACCTCCGTTGGAGATATTGATATTTACGGCGACGTCAAGGGCTCCGTAAAGACGGACGGCGACATCAAAGCAACCGGAAAGATCATTGGAGATATGGCAGGCAACAGCTTTACGCTGAACGGCTGCACTATCCAGGGAAATATTACAGCCAAGGGAAGCATAACGATAGGTTTGAATACAGTGGTCGTAGGCGATATCATTGCCGACAGCATCAAGTTAAACGGCAAGGTGAAGGGCAACCTCACGATCGCCAAGATGTCTGAATTCCTTGAAAATGCCCTGCTTGCAGGCGATGTACATTCTCAGACAATCTCAATGAGCCAGGGCGCCAAGCTTCATGGTAATGTCAGCGTAGCCCTTGACAGCTCGCAGAGTGAAAAAGAATTCGATTCTATTTTCGGAATGTAACAGTATAAAGAGAGGTATAATTGATGAGTGATGATAATAAAGTAATGAAGGGCAACGACCTGGGTGAGAGCTTTTCAGATTTGATGAAAAAAGTAGTCGAGAAGCAGCTGGAAGAAGAAAATGCCGTTTTTACGGAAGATCTGAGTGATGCATCACAGGAAACGTTCACAGAAGAAGAAAAAGCCGGTCCTGAAGTGATCATAAAGTCGGAGGGTACTGCAGCTGCAAAGCCTGTGGAAGTTCCGGTTTTTGAGTGGAAGGAAGAAGAAAAGCCGGTGGTTGAAAACTTTCAGCCCGTTTCCGAAGTTGGTGTGATCTCAACGATGACAACCATAAACGGCACTGTCAGCAGCAAAGGCCATATCCGGATCGAAGGAAATGTGATCGGTGACGTATTTGCCTACGGGGACATCAAGGTAACCGGAAAAGTTGCCGGAGATATTGAAGGCGGAAACGTGGAACTTGGCGGCTGCATCGTCGACGGAGACGTCAAGGCCAGAGGCGACGTCACCATTGGAAAGGACAGCTCTTTAACCGGAAATATGAACGGTCAGCTGATTACGATCGACGGAAAGATCAAGGGCAACGTGGAAGCGCAGAAAGGCGCCCACATGTCAAGCACATCTCTGGTAAAGGGATCGATAACTGCGCCGACCTTGTCCATGAGCGCGGGAGCCGAGCTGCAGGGCAAGGTAAACGTATCAAAAGACGATATTGTAGAGTAAAAAAAAAGAAATACCATCTAAAATATCACCGGAGGCACCTATGTGCATCCGGTTTTTTATAATATAGGAAATAATTCGTTCTTTCTTTAATTCTAGACATTTCGATAGACTTGGGAGGCATAGATATGATAAAATTTTGGTGTAAAACAGATTGATGGAGATATTATGGAAAAACAAGATGTCACATATATGAATACCACAGTACTGGCCTTTCTGGGCGACTCGGTCTACGAAACATTTGTGAGGAGCCACGTCATCGGGAAAGGGCAGGTAAATGCGGATCTGCTCCATCGGGCCGCAGTGCGTTTCGTCAGGGCAGACGCGCAGGCATTTGCACTGAAAGCGATGATGGACGAGCTTTCAGAAGAGGAGCAGGGCCTCGTAAAGAGAGCCAGGAATAAGAAGATATCGACGAAGCCGAAAAACGCCGACCCGGTCGTATATAAATGGGCGACCGCATTCGAAGCATTGATCGGATTTCTTTATTTATCAGAGGAACACAGCAGGATGGAAGAAATCATAAACAGGGCGATAGAGTCAATTGAATTAAAAAAGGAGTGACAAATGAAACAGCAGCAGATCGGTAAAAAAGAAATCGTGATGATCCTAATAACCATCGCGCTTATGATCACCCTTGGCATCAAGTCGACCTTATTTGACGAGGTCAGAGATTTGCCGCCTGCAGAGCAGCAGTTCAAGGATTTTGTCGATTATACCGTTGCGCGGGATTACGACGGGATGATGGAGAAAGCCCCCCTGAAAGTTTATCGGGTATATAAAATCGAAATGGCTGACAAGAAACAAAATGCAGTTTTGAGATACAAGGATCCGGAGACCGGAAAGAAGGTCGAGGTCGTTCAGGACGGAAGATATAATGCGAAGGTAAGGGGATATGTCCTAGGGGTCTTTCCAATCAATCAGTTTGATGTAACCGCGGAGATACAAAAATAGCATTGTTGGTTATGGAGGTATATTGTGAGTAAAGCAGATCAGATTTTCGTAAAAATGTGCAAGGATATTATGGCCAACGGTTATTCCTCGGAAGGCCAGGTGGTCAGGGCGAAATGGGAGGACGGCACGCCTGCCCATACAATCAAGAAGTTTGCAGTTGTTAACCGATATGACCTGGCGGAAGAATTTCCGGCGATGACCCTGCGCCCCACTCCGGTCAAATCCGCTATCGATGAACTGCTGTGGATCTGGCAGAAGAAATCCAATAATGTCAACCAGCTCTCCAGCCATATCTGGGATGCTTGGGCGGACGAAACGGGCTCCATCGGAAAGGCTTACGGATATCAGCTCGGTGTAAAGTACGATTTTGGAAACGGAAGAGTCATGGACCAGGTCGACAATATTCTTTGGCAGCTTTCGAATACACCTGCTTCAAGGAGAATGATGACGAATATCTATACCTTTTCAGATTTGACTGAGATGGGGCTCGAACCATGCGCTTATTCCATGACGTTCAATGTCACCGGAAATAAGCTGAACGCGATCCTGAACCAGCGCTCCCAGGACACTCTGGTAGCCAACAGCTGGAACGTCGTTCAGTACTCCGTGCTTCTGCATATGTTTGCCCAGGTCAGTGGCCTGGAAGCCGGAGAGTTTGTCCATGTCATCGCGGACGCGCACATCTACGACAGGCATATTCCGCTGGTAAAGGAACTGATCCAAAGGCCGCAGCATCCGGCTCCGAAGTTTAAAATAAACCCGGATATCAAGAATTTCTACGATTTCACCGTGGACGACTTCATTGTGGAGGAGTATCTGGCCGGTCCGCAGATCAAGGGGATTCCGGTAGCGGTATAAAGTGGCGGTATAAAATTGGTACATAAAAGCATGACAGGAGATACAGAATGAAAACCATCGTAGCAGTGGATAATAACTGGGGAATCGGAAAGGACGGCTGTCTTCTCTGCAATATCCCCGGTGATTTGAAATATTTTAAAGATAAGACTCGCGGCAAGGTGGTCGTCATGGGAAGGACGACATATGAATCCCTGCCGGGGAAAAAACCGTTGAAAGACAGAGTGAATATCGTGCTTTCCAGAAATCCGGACTTTCAGCCTGAGGGCTGCATTAAATGCAAATCCATGGGGGAGCTGTTCAAGGTTCTGGAAAGCTACGACATGAATGACGTATTCATCATTGGCGGAGAGGACATCTACCGGCAGTTCGGACCGTACTGCAGCGGGCACCTGGTAACCAGGATCAACGCCGACTTCGGCGCGGACAAGTATTTTGAAGACCTGGACAAACGCAGCGATCTTGAGCTTGTGGAGGAAAGTGATCCGCAGAATGAAAACGGAGTGGAGTACCGCTTTACGGAGTATAGGAGAAAATAAGTTGAAAGAAGAACAATCTTCGGGAAAAACGAACCTGATCATCGGCAGGAATCCGGTCATGGAAGCCCTGAAAAGCGGCAGAGAGATCGAAAAGCTGCTCGTAGCAAAGGACTCGGAGGGATCCATCCGAAAGATCCTAGGAATGGCAAAGGATAAAAATCTGCCGTATCAGTTTGCCGAAAAAACCGCCCTGGACAGGATCGCAGACGGCAGGGCGCACCAGGGGGTCATCGCATATGTTTCCACCTTTGAATATTGCGATTTGGAAGATATCCTTGAGAAGGCCCGGCAAAAGGGAGAAGATCCGTTCCTGATCATATTGGACGGAATCGAGGACCCTCATAATCTCGGGGCTATCATGAGGACGGCCGACGGAGCCGGGGCCCATGGAATCATCATTCCAAAGCGCCGGGCGGCAGGGATCACCGATGTGGTAGCCAAGGCGTCTGCCGGAGCTGTAGAATATGTTCCGGTCGCGAAGGTATCCAATATCGCGCAGACCATCGACAAGCTCAAGGAACTGGGCGTTTGGGCCTTTGCCTGCGACATGGATGGGACAGAATATGACAAGGCGGATCTGAAGGGAAGTATGGCGTTGGTCATCGGAGCAGAAGGCCAGGGAATCAGCAGGCTGGTAAAAGAAAAATGCGATTTCAGCCTCTCCATTCCCATGTCGGGGAAGATCGGCTCACTGAATGCCTCCAATGCGGCAGCGATTCTTATGTACGAGGTCAGAAGGCAAAGAAAAGATAAAATTTAAATAAGCGGGTTGGGAAAATGGAAAGGGATTATTCGGAACTTTCGGATGAAAAGCTGGTTCTGCTGGCACAGGAAGGCGATGAAAACGCCGAAGAATATTTAATAAGAAAATACAAGGATGTCGTAAGAAGCAAAGCACATCTCTATTTTATGGTGGGAGCCGACAGCGAGGATATCGTTCAGGAAGGCATGATAGGAATATTTAGAGCCATTCGGAGTTATAATGAGACCAAGCAGGCGTCCTTCCACACCTTTGCGGAAATCTGCATCAACCGGCAGATCATTACGGCTATCAAGCGTGCAACGCGTTTGAAGCATTCCCCGCTGAATACTTCGGTATCCCTCAGTAAACCGTTATCTGAAACAGAGCCGGATACTACGCTGGAGGAAACGTTGTCCGCAAGCAGCAACACGGATCCGGAGGCACTTTTCCTGCTGAAGGAGGACATGGGCTACATCGAAGGCAATGGATCTGAGATTTTCAGCGATCTTGAACTCAGCGTCTGGAACGAATACCTGAAAGGAAAATCTTACCTGCAGATTGCCGAAATCACGGGGAAATCACCGAAGGCCATCGATAATGCGATCCAGAGGACAAAGCGGAAATTGGAGCTTTATTTGGGCCGTTAAAAGAGCTTGATTTTGGACGTTAAAATGTATTGACAGCGGGCGATGAGTTATAGTAAAATAACCATTAGTGTCGGACACAGCTAGTTTTGCTGTTGTAGCTCAGTAGGTAGAGCACTTCCTTGGTAAGGAAGAGGTAGGCAGTTCGAACCTGCTCAACAGCTCCAAATTATTAATGAAAGAGATACACATAGAAGGTTACCAAAAACGGAGGGAAGAAAAAATGGCAAAAGCTAAATTTGAAAGAAATAAGCCCCATGTTAACATCGGGACAATCGGTCACGTAGACCACGGCAAGACCACATTGACAGCCGCAATCACAAAGACATTATTCAAGAAATACGGACTTGGCCAGATGGTAGCCTTCGACCAGATCGATAAGGCACCGGAAGAAAGAGAAAGAGGAATCACCATCGCGACAGCCCACGTAGAGTATGAGACACCTGTAAGACATTATGCACACGTAGACTGCCCAGGCCACGCCGACTATGTAAAGAACATGATCACAGGAGCAGCACAGATGGACGGAGCGATCCTGGTAGTAGCGGCAACAGACGGACCAATGCCACAGACCAGAGAGCACATCCTGCTTTCCAGACAGGTAGGCGTACCATATATCGTCGTATTCCTGAACAAGTGCGACATGGTAGATGACGACGAACTTCTTGACCTGGTAGAAATGGAAGTAAGAGAACTGCTCGACATGTACGAATTCCCTGGCGACGACACACCAATCATCAGAGGATCCGCACTGGAAGCATTAAATAATCCGGACGGACCATGGGGCGAAAAGATCATCGAGCTGTTCGACGCGATCGAAGCATTCATCCCGGATCCAGAAAGACCAGTTGACAAGCCATTCCTGATGCCTGTAGAAGACGTCTTCTCCATCACAGGAAGAGGAACCGTAGCAACAGGAAGAGTAGAAAGAGGAATCCTGAAAGTATCCGACGAAGTAGAAATCGTAGGATTGACAGAAGCGCCAAGAAAAGTAGTCGTAACGGGCGTAGAAATGTTCCGGAAGCTGCTGGATCAGGCCCAGGCCGGAGACAACATCGGAGCACTGCTTCGTGGCGTACAGAGAACAGAAATCGAAAGAGGCCAGGTACTTGCAAAGCCAGGCAGCATCAAACCACATACAAAGTTTGAATCTCAGGTATACGTACTGAAGAAAGAAGAAGGCGGAAGACATACCCCATTCTTTAACGGATACAGACCGCAGTTCTATTTCAGAACAACAGACGTAACCGGAAACCTTTCCTTACCGGAAGGCGTAGAAATGTGTATGCCTGGAGACAACATCCAGATGACCATCGAACTGATCAGCCCGATCGCGATCGAAGAAGGACTGAGATTCGCAATCAGAGAAGGCGGCAGAACAGTAGGATCCGGCGTTGTAGCTAAGATCATCGAGTAATCCTGCGCAATTCAATATTAAACAAACTCAAAGACCCGCAGTCATGCGGGTCTTTTTTCGTGAGAAATTGGTATCGAATATTGAAGCCCAGGAAACCCTAAATTGTCAGAGTTTTGTCAGTATAACGCCGTATAATGGTAAATTGTAAAGGTGTAATCTGTCGAATGTTGCTGGAATAAGTCAAATGACGATATAAAACATTGAACAAGATAGAAAATTACGATACAATAAAGTACATATTCATCCAAAGTAAGGCGGCTGCGGAAAGCTTGCTATAAGCAGCAGAATGATTTCCGGATGATTGGAGGTTCGGTCTTGGCATTTAAAGGCTATAAACTAAAGCATAAATTAATAGTACTGCATAATTTTCAGGACAGGTCAGAACCTTCTTCCGTCTACGCCAGAACCTTTGAAATAACGCTTTTCATCTCAACGATCAAATCCGGATTGATCCGGTTTGACGAAATGGAAGCAGTCATATCGAAAACATTGAGCAGATATTCCGAGAAAGAACTGACGCTGATTTCTCCTTTTGATCGGCTGGAGCCAACCCTTGAAAATATGGGCGATGTATTCTATCAGATGGTCGGCCAAAATCTGGCAAGGCTTGATACGTCCCTGGAAAAGCTGGAAATTAGCGAAAGGCCCATTGAAACATATATCGTCAACGAGGCAGTCGCCAGTGAAAAACTCTTCGTTGGGGATAAAAAGATCAAGATATCCAGCGCACTTGTGGAAAATATTATTTCGCAGTCGATAACTCATATCATATCGGAGTATGAAAAGCCGGAAGCGGCGGTCATTCCGGTGGAGCCAATCCCGCAGCCGGAACCGGAGAAGCAATCGGAGCCGGAGAAATATCCGGAGGAGGTTTTGTCTCCAAAACAGAGAAATCAGCGTGATCACTTACCACAGATTATCAATCCGTCCAGCCCGGGAATTGCTGCCCTGAAGTTTCTCTTCAGTGTTTTGTGCCTGATCGCTGTCGGATCGGCGATTGCACTTTATTTAAAAAACACCGGAGCATATCCCTCCGGAGCGGATATATACGGCCACCTCTTCAAATCAGATCTGTTGTACCAGAATATAAAAAAAGGCGACATTTACCCGCTCTACACGGACCTTTGGTACAACGGCGTGCAGCCTTACCGCTACTGGGCTCCGCTGCCGTATTATATCATGGCGATGCTTCAGTTTATTGCAGGCGGAGATTCGCTCGCCTCATACCTTTTGTTTGTTGTATTTGCCTTTGTGGTCGGCGGGATAGGATGGCTGCTTTGGGGTCTGAAATACAACCGGATGCTGCTTTGTACATTCCTCGGCGCCATATGGTTCTTCCTTCCGGATAATATGAGAATATTTTTCGTGGAAGGCAATCTGCCGCGTATGACGATAGCGATAATTCTGCCGTATTTATTCTATTTTATCTGGAGATTTGTCGAGTACCGGGTGAAATGGACAATCGTTCCCGTTATCCTGCTTATGTGCATGATCACCTTATGCCATGCTATGATCGCCGCCATGACGGGAGTAACCACGTTCCTGTTTCTGCTGATTTACAGCATTAGCCAGAGACGTTTAAAGGAATCCTTTTACATCATCATCGCTTTACTGCTATCCTTTGCTCTCAGCGGGATCTGGCTGTATCCTGCTTTAAAGGGCGGGCTTGTCGGCATGGACGCGTCAGCGACTGCCGAGGTCATGAAAGCGCTTAGTACTCCGGTTTTAATATCACTGAATCCCTTGCTCAGAAATGTCGGGATGTACGAATTATTCTATTTCAGCCTTTCCGTTCTGGCGCTTTCGATCGTCGGACTGTTTCTGGCGGACAGGAAAAGCAGGATCGGATTTTATACGGTCGTTATTGTATTCTGCGGCACAACAACGGCGTTTGTCCCATTTTTGGAGAAATTGCCGTTAAACCAAGTGTTCTGGATGGTGCGTTTTACACCGATCGTCTACGCAATATTTATCCTTTCCCTGCTGGAATGGAAAAAATGCAGGCGTTATGCACTGATCCTGATGGCATTGATTATTGTACTGGACTGCATTCCTTCGATGGACCTTCAAAGATATCACTCGCAGACGCCGTCCGTATTTAAATATACTTTGTCCGATGCGAAAAAGGTCACGAACCAGAGGCTGTCTCTCCTGGATATCAGCGCTTACGGTTCCTATCCATCCTACGGTCTTACCGCGGAAGGCCAAAAGACACGGTATACCTTCGGATGGGCATGGCAGGGAGCCTCCACGGCTAGCAATATAGTTATGATAAATACCGCATTGGAAAAAGGCTATTATTACTATATGTTTGACCGCAGTGTTGAACTGGGCGACGATACCGTCCTGGTGCGCAAAGAAATGGTCAAACAGGCGAAGAAGACCTTGAGTTCCTTGATGGAAGCGGCGGAGAAATCGGGATACCACCTTTATAAGGAAACGAACTTCACCTATATTTTTCATAAAAGAACGCCGGAGACCTTTGGCGTCGAAACGATATTTACCGGTTTGACAATCGGGCGCAATGCGAAATCCATTGCTCTGGAATATCCCTGCTTTGAAGAAAGCAGCAGACAGAATCTTACGGATTATACAGTGAATGAATTAAGCCGGTATAAGATACTTTATCTTTCGGGATTTACGTACGATGACCGCAGAGAAGCGGAAGCCTTATTGGAAAAGGTCGCGGACAGAGGGGTCAAAATCATCATCGATATGAACCAGATACCGGTGGACCCGATCACCAGCCGGATGACTTTTTTCGATGTAACCGCGCAGTCTATCACTTTTTCGAACCAGTATCCAGAGCTGATGTACCGGAACAAGATTTATGACTCGGTACCTTTTAAAGAAGAATATTCCACCTGGAATACGGTTTATCTTGAAAATGTAAAGCATATCCAGGGGTATTCCTGGTTCCAGAATAAACAGCTGGCCTTTTTAGGGACAGGCAATAACAAGAATATTACCTTTTAAAGAAGAATATTCCACCTGGAATACGGTTTATCTTGAAAATGTAAAGCATATCCAGGGGTATTCCTGGTTCCAGAATAAACAGCTGGCCTTTTTAGGGACAGGCAATAACAAGAATATTATTTTTATGGGATATAACTTCCTCTACCATGCGATGGAGACAAACGATGAATCGATCATGTCCCTTATGACCGATTTACTAGGAACGGCCCTTGAGCCGAATCAGCTGCCGGAAAGGAAAATTGTTCCCCTGGAGGTTTCTTACGGGGAAGACCGGGTTGTGATCGATTCTCCCGGAGGTAAGATCAATACTACCCTGGCATATCAGGACAACTTCCGGAGCGATCAGAAAATCATCGATCAAAACAATCTGCTTACAATAGTAGGTCCGCATACGGAAATCAGGATGGTCTATCCATATTTGCTTGAAGGAATGGCGGTCAGCTTCGCCGGTGCATTGGGAATCGCCGTATTGCTATATTTTCTTTACAGGAAAAAGAGGTGTGCACTATGAATAAGAATATAACGAGAACGCTAATAATCTTTCTGATTATTGTAATGATGCCATTTCCTGCATTTGCGGTGAATGAGGATTACATCCCGATCCATATCGACGGTGAATATGACGACTGGGATGACAAGCCGTTCACGGAGGTCTATCCGGGAAATAACCCGCCTGCTTCGAAAATCAATTACGTTTCCCTGTTCAGAGACGAGGATAACGTTTATGTTCATGTTACCTATGCGACTAAGAATAATCAGGATATAACAAATATGATAATCAATCTCTATACCAACATGGGTGATGAGAACTATTTTCTTGTTCCTGATTATTTCTGGCCTATGGATATGCAGTCGGAACCGGATATGACTCTTGACCAGAGCACAGACCTCACCCTCCCGGAACAGACTCCGGCAGAGGGGGAAGGAAATGGAACGGAATCCGTAGACCAGAATGTTCCGGAAGAACAGGGCGGTACGCCGGAGACTACGGAGCAGGATACGAACACGACCGATCAGGGTGGTACGCCGGAGACTACGGAGCAGGATACGACTACAACCAATCAGGGCGGGGCAACCGAATCCAGCGACACCTCGGAGCAGAATATCCTTGCCGGCCATAATGTGTCATCCTATATTCTTGTTGCCGACAACGACAAGACCGATCCCGCGGCGGATCCCGCAGCGGTCAGCGATCCTGCAACAGCCGGCAGTGATCCAGCTACGGTGACAACAGATGAAAAAGCCAATAACGGTCAGGGAAACGGATCCGACAATACAAACAGTCCTGTGACGGATCCGAATGCCGGCGGCGCCGATAACAATAATGGACAGGGCAACGGACCTGAAACCAACAATGGACAGGGGAACGGAACGGAAACTCCGGGCGCGGATACGAGCACGGATTCCGGGATAGGGACTAACCCGACAGAAGATACTGATCTAGGAGATCTTCTGGATGTTCTGGATCCCGGCAATCTTGTCGATCTGGACAATGTTCTGGACCAGTTTGCGACGGATGGGGCGATCGATTCCAGCCTGCCGAATGATTTGGAAGATTTGAATTCAAATTTAAATATAAAAAAGCCCGGATGGTACGGTACTTGGGGATTTTCCGTCTGGGATGGTTTGTTCCCGGTAGGGAGCGGCTATTATACGCGATCCGAGGGTGAACCGGACGAACTTGAATTATGCATCCCGCTTTCTTCTATTGCCCATCATTATGACGGCATTACCGAAATTTCAATGAGGATCAAAAAGCTTGGGCCGCAGCACATCATGTGCAGCGGAGTGAGTACGGGAGCCTATCTCGGGGTTGCCGCCGGCGCAGGGATAGCGTTGCTGTCCGTAGGTGCCTATACGTTTAAGAGAAAACGGCCTTTTGTTCTCTGTAAAGGGAAATAAAGCTGACTGCGGAATGTGATATGAGGGGTAGAACGGTCAATGTTTGCATTAAAAATTATAGCTTTTATCATATGGATCTATACAATATGGGTTTTAAGCCGTACGGGACTGCATTTTTTTAAATTTCTTATCGGAAGTGTCGGTCTGTTTTTCTTTCTTATGTTCTGGGTGCAGCCCATCGTAACAGAACCTTTGAGTATGGCTGTAACAGCGGTGTCGGGAGTATTGGGCGACGTTACTCAGATGTATGATTCCTATTATCAATACGCTATTTTGTTTATTCCGAAGAATACCACCAGCGTATCTCTCGCAATCGATTATGAATGTTCTGGGGTCATCGAAATCATGGCCTTCAGTTGCATGCTCTGGTTTTTCCCCCTGTATAACACGGTGGAAAAACTCATAATAAATTGTATAGGGATCACGGTCATCTTTTTGGCCAATGTCCTTAGAATATTCGTCATCTGCACCCTGATCTATTTTTACGGCAATGAAATATTCTATTTTGCCCATACGATCTTTGGCAGGATCATATTCTACTTTATTTCCATCGTGCTATATTTTTATGTATTCACGCGTTCCCATGTAATCCGGCAGAAAGTAGGTAACATAAGCTATGGACTTTCAAATACTGATAAGTAGAATAAGCAGAGAAATGATTTTCTGGATGGCATGGATCATCATTCCGCTGATCATGGAAATATTGCCGGCCATCGGAGGTTTTTTCATTCTATTGAAGAAAAAGCTTTATAAAAAAGTAATCTCTGCACTCCACAGTCAGAAGTTCCAACCGCAGATCACCTTGATCATCCCTGTCTATAATTCGTCCGATTCTCTGAGAGCGTGCATCGAGTCAGTATACCAGTCCGACTATCCGGCCGCTCTGCTGGACGTTTTGCTGATCAATAACGGGAGCACGGACAATAGCTACGAGGTATTCACCCAGTGCCAGTCAGAGTTTCAGGATCTTCCCATGACATGGCTCAATGCCAGCCAAGGGAAGGCAAAAGCCTTAAATCTTGCATTATTCAACAGCCATGGGAAATACATCATTCACATCGACAGCGACGGAAAGCTCCATAAGAATGCGATCCGGAACATGGCGGAGCGTTTTGAACAGGAGCCGGATACAATATGCCTGACCGGCGTTATCCTCACGGACATGAAGGAAATTGAGAAAACGAAAAGCTTTCTTTTCAAACTTGTCCGGCGCTGTGAATTTTTTGAGTATTGCCAATCGTTTTTAGTCGGAAGAAATATAGAGTCCGAGTTCAATAATATATTTACTTTATCAGGCGCGTTTTCCGCCTTCCGGAAGTCGGCCATCCTGAAATCGCAAATGTATAATTCGTCGACCGTAAGTGAAGATACTCAGGTAACGTTCCAGATGAGGGAGAAGGGACGGGTCCGCCTTTGTGAAAACGCGTTTTTCTTCGTTGACCCGATTGAAAGCTACAATAAATTATATACGCAGCGTCAGCGCTGGCAGCGCGGTGAAATTGAAGTATCGCACATGTTCCTGGAGAAGAATTTAAATGTTGCAGGTTTTTTCTCAAATTTTATGGTCCGAGTCCTGCTGTTTGACCATACCTTCGCTTTCCCGCGGCTGATCTGGTTTTTCGCATTGATCTTCCTGGTTTTTATGAATTACCCGGTTTCCCTGGTTCTTGGCTCGGCGGTCATCATCTATTTTCTGTACTTTATTTCGATCATGCTGTTTTTTTTGAATGTGGTCATATACCTTGCTTCCGTTAAGGAGATTTTGAAGTACTACCGCTCAAAATGGTATATTGCTTTGATACTTCCGGCATTTAATTTTGTGGTTTTCTGGATCCGCTTTGCCGGTATCATCAACAGTACGAAAGAAGTGGGAAAGTGGAAAACCTCTACTCTGACGGAAGAATGGAAGAAAATAAAAGCAGCGGTCAATGAAGATTTTCATTTACCGAAGAGAATGGTCAAGGCATTAAGGAGAATGGTAAACAATGAGTGATTTAACGGTTATTCTTCCGGCCTATAATGAGGAAGAAAACATCGAAACGATGGTGGAACGCTGGCAGCAGTTCAGGACCGTGCTGGCCGACCGTTACGGATTAAGTCTTCAGATCGTAGCTGTAAATGACGGCAGCAAGGACAAGACCAAAGAGATCGCGGAGCGTCTGGAAAAGGAACACGATAATTTCAAATTGATCAACCACCCGCGCAATAAGGGGCTGGGGGAGGCCGTTAAAACCGGGATCCAATTTTTTACGGGAGAATGTCCGGACAGCACGTATCTGTGTCTGATGGATTGCGACAATACCCAGGATCCGGTCTATATCACCGACATGATCGACCGTATGTGCGAGAAGTCGGCTGATGTGGTCATCGCCTCCCGGTACCAAAAGGGGGCCGAGGTGAAGGGTGTTTCCGGAATCCGGCTACTAATGAGCGGCGGGGCGAAATACGTCTTTTCCGTTTTGCTGCATGTTCCGGGCGTCAGGGATTATACCTGCGGATACCGTCTGTACGGCAGGGAGATCCTGAAAAAGGCAAGCGGCAGATTCGGCGAAGGTCTTGTGGCTGAAAGCGGCTTTACTTGTATGGTCGAGCTTTTATATAAGCTTTATTGCTGCGGTGCTGTTTTTGCGGAGATCCCCTTTGAGCTCCGTTATGATTATAAAAAAGGAGCCAGCAAGATGGCGGTCTTGAAGACTGCGGTCAACAGCATCCGGCTGTCCCTTGAACTGAAAAGAATCAAAAGATCCTGAGGTGATCCTACTTGGATGAGACCCTGAACCGGAAAGACAAAACACAATTTAAGATCGAACTGGTTTTAGCCCTGATTATAACAGGGCTTGCTTGTGTTGCGGGGTTTTCGAATCTTCTTTATTTCGCCAATTCACTCTACCCAAGTACGGCTGACGCCATGGGACATATGGCAAAGGTCAGATATTTGGCTGAGTGTTTATCTAAAATGGAATTCCCCTCCTGGTTTCCGTACTGGTACAACGGTTCTACGGTCTACCCAAGTACGGCTGACGCCATGGGACATATGGCAAAGGTCAGATATTTGGCTGAGTGTTTATCTAAAATGGAATTCCCCTCCTGGTTTCCGTACTGGTACAACGGTTCTTGCGCAATACTATCCACCGCTGTCATATTGGGGCCCTGATATATATACCTGTTCAGAATTCAATGCTCACTTTTAAAATCTATTGCTTTCTCATGGTATTTATCGGCGGGCTGGGTGTATGGTATTTTTGCAGGGCATTTATTGGCAGATGGTGCGGACTTTTTGGCACCATTGTCTTCTGCATACAGCCATACATTCTGCGTTCTCTTTTTTCCGCCGGCACGGTAGCCCAGGGCCCGATCATAGCCCTCTCTTCCTGGTATTTGATAACGCTTCTACGTTTTGGGCAGAAACCAAACAGGAAATATTTTTTCCTGTCAACTCTGTTCAGTGCACTTATGATACTGGGTCATCCCAATACGACCTTTATGATGGCTATTTGTATCATGGCAGCGTTCCTGATTCTTGTTATCTTGAGACGGATGCGGTTTTTGAATTTCATCTACTTGGGGATGACTATACTTTTTTCCGGAATCCTGACAGCATTCTGGTCACTGGTCGGAGCTACAGGCTTTGAGAATCCGGGTATACCTTACCTTTTGGTGGAAGCGGCGATGAATTACACCGCGAATTTTAAATGGTATGCAACATGGGAGAGCGGTTTCTTTTACTTTGCAATTCCAATCTCCATTCTTAGCATTTTTGCGGGGCTGACCCTTATCTATCGTGTCTCGAAAAAGAAAGCGGAATGGAATGAGAAATATTACATTTGCTTCAGTCTGATTATTCTAGTGATAACGGTCATTTTCTCCTTTGGATTAAATCTTCCGTTGTTTGAATATTTGCCTTTGGCCGAGAGCTTCGTTCCGGGCCGTATCCTTGGCTTAACATCAGTAGCGGGTGCAATTCTCTCCAGTTACTTAATCTTTGAGATTATAAAATCAACTAAAAAGAAAAGAGTTATTTACGGAATTTTTGCTTATTTCCTTGTTATAAGCCTTATGTCAGGTGCATTTTATAATATGAATCCTTATAAGATGCATTATAAACCAATCGAAAACAATGTTAGTAGCATGCTCACAAATAAAAATATTAAATTAGGCAGTTTTGAAAAAGGAAGATATACCTATATCGCTCCGGTTGATTGCAGCGAGACATACTTCCCTTTAACGCAAGGCTTTAACATATCAGACGGATGGAACATTGAAGGTACGCCGAATAATCAAATAATCTGGAATTTTATAATTGCTAATCCGAGCAGCTGCTACGGCTATATTGCAAAGACTCTAGCCTTTTGGAATGTGAGGGAACTTCTTCTGGGAAAAGATTATAGGAATGTCGCTGACGAATTAAATAAAAAATATAGTTTTACATATAAAATGGAAAGACAAGGGAACTTTTTTTATTCAAGCAATGATCCATCGTCTTATTTTCTTACCGACCATCGGAATGCGCTTCTTTTCGGAGCCGGATCGCCAGGCTTAGCCATGGAGTTCCCTTATCTGGTTCATGATCAGAGAGACGATATAACCGACTACTCTTTAGAGGAGCTGGAAAAATACAAGCTGATCTATCTATGCGAACCGGAAGTGAAGACGAAACAGGAAAAAGAGACTATTGAGGCTATCGTGGAAGAGTTGATCGACAGAGGCATAACTATCTTAATTGAGCCCGCCGCCGCGAAAGGCTATGCGCTTTATAATGTCACAGTATCGGATGTTATTTTGGAGGGTGCCCCGTACATACAAAAGCAGCCTGACTCAATGATTAACAGCGAGGTTGACAATATACAAATTGACGAGGGGATGAAGTTCGGAAGGGCGATTTTTGGTCTTGAGGATGTTTACTATAAACTGATCCAAAATGGAGGCAAGCTGCAGAATGACATCATTGGGACGAAAAAAGCCGGAAGCGGAGAAGTGATCTTTATCGGAAAGCACTTGAGCCAATACCTGAAGGCTGTTTACGCGCGCAACTGGGGTGTCCCCAAAGACAATGTGGGATATCCGCAATGCTCAGAGCAGGTCAAAGCCTTATTTGAGGATGTTTTCAGTACATATGGCGTCAACAAGGATTTCTGGCCGGATCCGTTCCCGATTAAAAATGCGGAGTGGAATTACAAAGGCGTAGATTTCTCATATTCCAGTCCGACTGCGCAAGAAATGACTGTGAGCGTTACATATTCCCCGAGATGGAAGGCGACTTTGGACGGCAAGTTAATACCGGTTGGGCAGAAGGAAAACCTGATCACGCTTGATCTGCCGGCCGGGGATCATGAGGTGAAACTGGTCTACGGCCTTACAAAATACGGCATTGCAGGATATATTATTTCGTTGCTGGGATTGTTAATCTTTATCCTATTTCTAATATTCTATGATATAATAATGTATCGTTTTAAACAAATATGTACAAAAACCAGCAAATTTCTCCAAATAAGTGATGATCAACAGAAAATCAATTGACGGGTGGTTTCATGTTTAAAAAATCCGGAATGAAAAAAATAAGCAATACCATAAATCTTAAAGTCAACTTCAAGGTTGAGCTTTTTGTCATATCAATTATTACGGTAGCTTTGATTTTTCTGGGCTGGGCTTACATATTTCAGGAAACCAATAAATATAAGACAAGTATTATCGACAGCTACAGCGCAAGCCAGGAAATCCTCGTAAACCAGGTCGCCAAGAACGTCAAGGCCGGACTTGAATCATATGCCTCGAAGGGCGGATATACGGATCCGAATGTGGAAGCCGCAGTCGTCGATAATGTTATTAAGAAGGCCGAATCCTCCGAAAACAGATACTGGTTTTTCTATTCGACAGACAGGGTGATCTTTGAAAAGGATGCGGAAACAACCCGAAATGTCAAAGGAAAAAATATACTTGAGCTTGAAAGGTACTGGAAGCTGCAGGGTGGAAGCGGCATGGAGGCCATGGCGGAAATGATTTCCGAAGGGCGCAACGGCTCTGTTGTACTGTCAAAAAATAATACAACGGGAAATGAAATTGTATCCATCAAGTATTTTACCGTCGGAGACAGGGGATACTTTTTAGGGATGTCGACCGTACAGAAATATGCCATGAACACCGCGAGGGTGAACGAGCATATCCTGTATCTCTGGACATTCTCGGCGCTGGTCAGCCTGGACATCCTGATCTTTTCCATGCTCCTCAGCCTGAGGATATACAGGCATCAGAAGGAATCGGAAAAGCTTAACCGGAGCATCGTGGACAAGAGTCTGCAGATCCAGGAACTGAACCGGAAGCTGTCATCAAAAAGCGAGGCTGTACAGAACGCGAGCATTTATGATAATCTGACCAAGCTGTACAACCGAAAATTCTTTGACAATCTGCTTTCCCGTATCAATCATGAACTGCTGATGCCGGTCAGCATCGTTGTCCTGGACATCAACGGACTCGGGCAGCTAAATACGACGGAAGGTTACAATGCGGGAGACGAGCTTCTCGAAAAAACCTCGGAAATATTACATAGAGTCTGTATTGATACGGATGTTGTGGCCAGGACAGGCAGCAGCGAGTTTACGATACTGATGACAGCCACAAGGGAATCGGAGGCTTACGGCACCGCGAGAAATATCCGGAGGCAGTTCGCCAGTCTGGATAACACGGAACTGACCTTGTCTGTTGGAGTCGCCCAGATGCACGAAAAAGAAGACAGTATCTTTGCGGTACTGGAAGCGGCCAGAAAAAACCTGATCATCGAGAAGATGCTGGATGCCAACAGCAACAGCAACAGTATCATTTCCATGATGATGATCACATTAAGCGCTTATTCCCGGGAAACGGTCGACCACTGCAACCGGATGAGAGAAATGGCGATCAGCTTCGGCCGGACTCTGGGAATGTCCCCTTCTGAAGTCTCGAGGCTAGCAGTTGCGGCGCAGCTTCATGATGTTGGAAAAATCGGGATCCCTGACAGTGTTTTGAATAAAAGCGAAGCTTTGGAGGATCACGAGAAGGAACTCATTCGCAGGCATTCCGAGCTGGGATATAATATTGTAAACGCGATCCCATTCCTGAATGAGGTCGCTGTCGATATCCTGCAGCACCATGAATCATGGGATGGGACAGGCTATCCGCAAGGAGCCAGGGGAGAAGAAATTAGTCTCAATGCCAGGATCATCAACCTGATTGATAGCTATGACGCTATGACCAATAAGAGTATATATAACACGAGAAAGACCCCCGAAGAAGCAATTGAGGAGCTTCGAAGAAACAGCGGCCGCAGGTATGATCCGCATCTTGTAAGCGAATTCATCAGAGGCGTTGTGGTTCACTTACAGGAAAGAAAGAGATAGTTTATATGGAAATGATGAAACTCCTGCTCAAGGGGAAAATCGCAATCGCAAATTATTTTTTCTATTCCGTCATTGTGACGGTTGTTGATACCGGAATTGTCTGGGCGCTGGTTCGATTCTCCTCTGTGCATCTGGTCACAGCCAATACCATAGGGGTCGTGACAGGATTTCTGCTGCATTATTTACTGGCTTCCAAATCGGTTTTTGATACGGAATACGGAATAGCCGGATTTGTAATCTATCTGGCTACCTTTCTCATCGGCCTGGTTTTAGCCAACTGGCTGATCTTTATGTCCTACAATTACGTGTTCCACGCATTTTCTCTCGATCTCAGGATTTTGATGAGCAAAGGCGTTTCAGTTGCAGTCCCGTTCTTTGCGATGTATTATATAAGAAAATATTCATTTTTACTTCTCAACAGAAAGGGATGAAATCTTTGCAGCATTCTCAATACCGCTTCAAGTTTTATTTTAATGCCAGCCATGCAATCTACCTTTCAGGAGAAATGGGACAAAGCCATCCGCATACCTGGGAAGTCATTCTGAACGTAATGAAGGTTACGGATAATTTTGTGCTGTTTGATGAAGTTGAAAAGATGTGTGAGGAGTTTCTCTCCCGCTTTCAGGATGTTTTTATCAACACGGTCGAACCGTTTACGACAATCAATCCGACTCTGGAGAATCTCTGCAACTATTTCAAGGAAAAGCTTCAGGAGAATCTGCATGACATGGGCTGGCTGCTCCTTTCCATCGAGCTGAGTGAAACGCCTTCCAGATCCTACGTTATCAGTGTGATCGAGGAGATGGAGGTCAGGAAATCCTACTTCGAGACTAAGAACGAAGAAACGTTGCAGGAAATCATCGATAAGATGACAAAGGAAAAAATGGATTCCATGAAGAAGCCGGCTTCTGCAAAGCAGACCGATGAACAAGAGAAAGAACTGCGGGAAATCGAAAAGAGAGTGTCAAAGCCGAAAGACAGATTGTTCAGAACACTGACCGGAAAGAAATTATTTAAATAGCGACGGGAGGCATCATGGGCAGCGAAAGAGTAAAACAGTATTTTGATGAACATAATATACCAAACGAGATAATTTTATTGAAAGAAAGCAGCGCTACCGTAGAGCTGGCGGCAAAAGCCCTGGGAAGAGAGCCCGGTGAGATCGCCAAATCCCTCGCGCTCAGGCTGAAGGACGGGAAGGTCATCATACTTGTCGTATGCGGTACGGCAAGAATCGACAACCGAAGGTACAAAGATACATTTCAATGCAAAGCGCAGATGCTGAGCTATGAAGACACTCTGGCCGCAACGGGCCATCCTGTTGGTGGTGTTTGTCCCTTTGCGCTGCCGGAGGAGATCGAGGTTTATCTTGACGAATCTCTGAAGCGCTACGAAGAAGTTTATCCGGCAGCCGGCACCGGAAATTCGGCTGTGAAATTTTCGATCCCGGAACTGGAACGCGCGACGGGAGGAAACTGGGTGCATGTTACCCAGGACAACTGAAATTGGCAGGAAGCTATTCGGAAAATAGTCTTGACAGCCATCTGAATATATGGTAACTTAATTAAGCGCCTTTATGGTAAGAACATGATAAAATCGTGTAATTTATGTCATAAATAATGTGAATATCAACTAAAAAACGGAGCTTGAGATATGGCTCTGAATTTTAGATTAAATGGAGGACAATCATGAGAGTAAGAGTAACATTGGCTTGTCAGGACTGCAAGCAAAGAAACTACAATACTACAAAGAACAAGAAAAACGATCCTGATCGTTTAGAGTTCACAAAGTATTGCAAATTCTGCAAGAAGCACACTGTTCACAAAGAAACAAAATAAGGGATGTGAGACGATGGAAAAGGAAAAGGAAAAAGCTAAGAGAACCGTTCCCGCTGTAGCCGCCGCTGCCCAGAATAAGCCAAGAGGCAGTCTGAAGGATTACTTCAGGGGAATCAAAACAGAAATGAAAAAGGTAGTATGGCCGACTAGAAAAGAACTGGTTTCTTTCACCGGCGTCGTACTGTTTCTCTGCGTTGTTATGGGACTTGGAATCTGGGCTGTTGACTCCGCTTTCCTCGCTTCCCTGAAATACGTATTGAACATTAGTTTCTAAAGTTGTAAAGGAAGGCACAGATGGCCAAGAGTAAGAAAAACGATGAATTCGAAGAATTCGAAGAACTTGATGATTATGACTTGGACGAAGTAGAGGAAGAAGCCGAAGGGTCAGAGACTGAAGAATCCGTTTCCGATAAGGTAGAGGAAGAAGAGGAAGCTTTCGCAGGAGAAGAATCCGAGGAGAAATCCGAAGAGGATGAACTGCTTGAAGCCGAAGAGGAATCCGGCCTTGTTGTTGAAGAGGATATTGTAGGCGATAAATCGAAAAAGGCAAAGTGGTATGTGATCCACACCTATTCCGGTCATGAAAACAAGGTAAAAGTGAATATTGAAAAAATCGTTGAAAACCGAGGAATGCAGGATTTAGTTCTAAGTGTTATCGTGCCTACCGAAGATCATGTTGAAATAAAAAACGGCCAGCGAAAAGTAAAGACCAGAAAGATGTTTCCTGGTTATGTGCTTGTAAAGATGATCGTTACCAATGAATCATGGTATCTGGTCAGAAATACGCAGGGCGTCACTGGTTTCGTGGGTCACGGTTCAGAACCGATTCCTCTTACCAATGAAGAAGTAAGAAGAATGGGTATCGAGAAAGTTTATATCCAATTGGATATCGAACCGGGCGACAGCGTCAAGGTTATCAACGGACCGTTCGAAAGCTTCATGGGAGTTGTCGAAGAGGTCAATATGGATAAGCAGACGTTGAAAGTTAGAATATCAATGTTTGGCAGAGATACGCCTGTCGAATTGGAATTCGGTCAGGTAGACAAGATATAATGAACGCTGCAGATTGAAATGCGGCGTTGCCGTATTGAAGCGTTCATTGATATCATTCATTGCATAATAGAATTATGATATTAATAACTGCAAACTTGGGCAGTAGAAAGGAGACCGATTGATATGGCAAAGAAAGTTGAAGGAATGATTAAACTGCAGATTCCTGCAGGTAATGCAACTCCTGCTCCACCGGTTGGACCGGCGCTTGGACAAAAAGGTGTTAACATTATGGATTTCTGCAAGCAGTTTAACGCAAAAACCGCCGACCAGCCTGGAATGATCATCCCTGTAGTTATTACAGTATATGCGGACAGATCATTCACATTTGTTACGAAGACGCCGCCAGCAGCAGTATTGCTTAAAAAAGCAGCAAATTTACAGTCTGCTTCCGGAGAACCGAACAAGAAAAAGGTTGCAACACTGAGCATGGATCAGGTAAGAGAGATTGCAAAAATCAAAATGCCGGATTTAAATGCCGCAAATCTTGACAGTGCTGCCGATATGATCAAAGGCACGGCAAGAAGCATGGGAATCGTTGTTAAAGAACAGTAAAGTGGGAGGCGTAATGCCGATTGTACCACAAGGAGGTAAAAAAAATGCCTAAAAGAGGTAAAACTTACAAAGAGTCAGCGAAATTAGTTGACAGAAGCACATTATACGATGTAAATGATGCTTTAGGATTAGCAGTGCAGACTGCAAAAGCAAAATTTGACGAAACAGTTGAAGTTCATATCAAGCTTGGCGTAGATGGAAGACACGCAGACCAGCAGGTAAGAGGCGCGATCGTACTGCCACACGGAACCGGAAAAACGAAGAAAGTATTAGTCTTCGCAAAGGGACCTAAGGCTGCGGAAGCAGAAGCAGGCGGAGCAGATTATGTAGGCGCAGAAGAGCTGGCTACAAAGATTCAGACAGAAAACTGGTTTGACTTTGACGTAGTGGTAGCTACACCGGATATGATGGGCGTGGTTGGTAGACTTGGTAAGATCTTAGGACCTAAGGGTCTGATGCCAAACCCAAAATCAGGAACTGTAACCATGGATGTTGAAAGAGCGCTCCAGGAGATCAAAGCCGGTAAGGTTGAGTATCGTCTGGACAAGACAAACATCATCCACACACCGATTGGAAAAGTTTCCTTCGGACCTGAAAAGCTTGCTGATAACTTCAATGCCTTACTGGAAGCAGTTGTAAAGGCAAAGCCGGCAGCAGCGAAGGGACAGTATCTCAAGAGTGTTACAGTAGCTTCAACCATGGGACCTGGAGTTAAAGTTAACCCGATTAAGATATCATACTAATCGACACTTACTAAAAATTGAATACCAGCCGTAGACAGCAGGTGCGAAAGCTTAATTTCCTGCCGAGGTATCCTATAAATTGATGAAATTTATTGAGCCTTTCCTGTCTGCGGATGGAAAAGGCTCATTTTAATTAATGACTTTGTGCCGTGGCGCCGATATGCTCAAAGGAAGACCTGAAACATTGTACCGAGCTTATGCGAAGCATTTAAGCGAGGGAGGCTTCCGTGAGAATACGGCGACAGGCGTACAACTATCAAAATTGCCTTTCTTATTTGAAAGGCAGGAGAGGAGAAATAAATGTCAGTTGAACATCTGAAACAAAAACAGGCAGTCATTGATGAAATCAAGGAAAAGCTTGAAAAAGCACAGTCCGCAGTTGTTATCGACTACATCGGAATCACAGTAGAACAGGCTGACGCCATGAGAAAGAAGCTTCGTGACTCCAACGTAGACTACACCGTTTACAAGAACACGCTGATGAACAGAGCCATCGAAGGAACGAAATACGAATCATTGAAGGAAGTTCTTTCCGGACCAAGCGCCTTCGCATTCAGCTATGACGATGCAATCGCACCAGCCAGAGTGCTGAGCGGAATCATCAAAGAATACAAGAAAATGGAATTCAAAGCAGGTGTTATTGAAGGCACCTTCTACAATGCAGACGGCGTAAAAGCAATCGCAACACTTCCATCAAGAGAAGAACTGATTGCCAAGTTTATGGGAAGCATTCAGTCGCCGGTTTCCAAGTTTGTCCGCACTTTGCAGGCTGTTGCAGACGCAAAGGCAGAGTAGGCGATAAAAGTAAATTAAATCAAAAATCAAATTAAAAATTAGTTAAAATTTATAAAGGAGAAAATCAAAATGAATAAAGATCAAATTATCGAAGCGATAAAAGCGATGACCGTTTTAGAGTTAAATGAACTCGTTAAAGCATGTGAAGAAGAATTCGGCGTATCCGCAGCCGCTCCTGTAGCTGCTGCAGCTGCTGCAGGCCCTGCTGAAGCTGCTGAGGAACAGACTGAGTTCACAGTTGTTCTTGCCAGCGCTGGCGCTGAAAAGATCAAGGTTATCAAGGTTGTCAGAGAACTGACAGGACTTGGACTGAAGGAAGCTAAGGACCTGGTAGACGGCGCTCCTGCAAACGTAAAAGAAGGCGCATCCAAAGCTGAAGCTGAAGAAATCAAAGCTAAGCTTGCTGAAGTTGGAGCTACTGTAGAACTGAAATAATCGCACGACTTTATGCCGGTGCATTTTCCGTCAAGTTGTTTCGCGGAAACATGTATAACAAATCAAAAAAAAGGCGATTCTTAAAAATAATCGCCTTTTTCTATTTCTCGGAAATATTGCTTGACTACTTGATGCACCTATGATATTATAGTACATTGCCACGCGAAGTATTTTGTTTTCTATGCAAGGAGTGATGAATATGCCAGATCCCGTTAAAATAGGTAAAAAAACACGAATGAGCTACTCGAAGATAAATGAAGTAGCGGCAATGCCGAATCTGATCCAGATTCAGACCGAATCATATAATTGGTTCATCGAGGAAGGCCTTCGGGAGGTCTTTGAGGACATCTCGCCTATAAAAGATTATGCAGGGAATTTAGTTTTAGAATTCATTGATTATTCCCTGACCGACCAGCCAAAATATGACCAGGAAGAATGTAAAGAACGTGACGTAACATATGCAGCTCCACTGAAGGTTAAAGTCAGGCTTGTAAATAAAGAAACCGGAGAAGTCAAGGAACAGGAAGTATTCATGGGAGACTTCCCGCTCATGACGGAAAAGGGAACTTTCATCTACAACGGCGCCGAAAGAGTTGTTGTAACTCAGCTGGTACGTTCCCCCGGACCTTATTACGGCGTTACTGTTGATAAATCAAATAATAAACTGTTCTCAACCACGATCATCCCGAACCGGGGCGCATGGCTCGAGTACGAAACGGATTCCAATGAAATTATTTCCGTTCGTGTGGACCGTACCAGAAAGCAGCCGGTAACTACGCTGCTGCGCGCGCTTGGATTTGCGACAGATCAGGAGATCGTCGACATCTTTGGTGAAGACGAACGTTTACGTAAAACCATCGACAAAGACCCTACGAAGAATTATGAAGACGGATTAAAGGAAATATACAAAAAACTGAGACCGGGAGAACCGCCGACAGTTGAAAGCGCGAAGTCTCTCCTTGATTCCCTGTTTTTTGATCCGAAGCGTTATGATTTAGCGAAAGTAGGAAGATATAAATATAATAAGAAGCTGGGCTTATCCAACCGTATCATCGGCTGCGTCTCAGCAGAAGATATCATTGACCCGAATACCGGCGAAATATTACTGGAAAAGGAAGCCAAAATCACGAGAGAAGTCGGTTTCCAGATTGAAAACGCCGGCGTGAAGCACGTCTATGTCTACAGCAGAACCGAAGAAGGACAGGTTGTAAAGGTCATCGGAAACAACTTTGTCAGCCTTGCTGATTATGTTGAGTTTAATCTGGAGGGCTTCAAGGTCGCAGACAAGGTGTACTACCCTGTATTGAAGGAAATCCTGGAGAACCACGAGGGAGAGGCTGCCCTGAAGGAAGCTTTGCTTCAGAACAAGACCGCCCTGTCTCCGAAACATATCATCATCGATGACATTCTCGCTTCCGTGAGCTATATTCTAAACCTGAACCACGGAATCGGAAACGTTGACGACATCGACCATCTCGGCAACAGAAGACTGAGAACGGTAGGGGAACTGCTTCAGAACCAGTTCCGTATCGGCCTTGCCCGTATGGAAAGAGTTGTTAAGGAAAGAATGACCATTCAGGACATCGAGGTCACTACTCCACAGGCATTGATGAATATCAGACCTGTAACAGCCGCCATCAAGGAGTTCTTCGGAAGCTCCCAGCTGTCACAGTTTATGGATCAGACCAACCCGCTGGCTGAGTTAACTCATAAGAGAAGACTTTCCGCACTGGGTCCAGGCGGTCTGTCCAGAGAAAGAGCCGGATTCGAAGTCCGAGACGTACATCACTCCCACTACGGAAGAATGTGCCCCATCGAGACTCCTGAAGGTCCGAACATCGGATTGATCGGATCCCTCACAACATATGGAAAAATAAACGAGTACGGCTTCATCGAAGCCCCGTATCGCCGTGTGGACAAAGCGAAGGGTTTCGTTACCGAAACCATCGATTATCTCACCGCAGACGAAGAAGAAATGCTCATCATCGCGCAGGCCAACGAGCCGCTTGACCACGATGGAAGATTCATCAACCACAGAGTTGCTTCCCGGGGCGCAGGCGGAGATATCGACCTGGTACCGCGCGAACTGATCGATTATATGGACGTATCACCGAAGCAGGTAGTATCCGTTGCGACTGCAATGATCCCATTCCTGGAAAACGACGACGCAAACCGGGCCCTGATGGGTTCCAACATGCAGCGTCAGGCGGTACCGCTCCTGATAACAGACGCTCCGATCGTCGGAACCGGTATGGAATATACGGCAGCCAGAGATTCCGGCGTCGTGATTCTTGCAAAAAATGCAGGTACTGTTGAATATGTGGATGCGACTAAGATAAAAATAAGAAGAGACGACGGGAACGGCGTTGACGAATTCAGGATGCTCAAGTTCAAGCGTTCCAACCAGGGAACCTGCATCAACCAGAGACCGATCGTCAACAAGAACGAACATGTTGAAGCGGGTGAAGTCATCGCTGACGGACCTTCCACAGACATGGGCGAAGTCGCGCTCGGAAAGAACCTCCTCATTGGCTTTATGACATGGGAAGGCTATAACTACGAAGACGCGATCATATTGAATGAAAGATTGATCATGGAAGACGCTCTTACCTCCCTCCATATCGAGGAGTACGAAGCGGAAGCCAGAGATACAAAACTCGGACCTGAGGAAATCACCAGAGATATTCCGAACGTCGGCGAAGACGCGCTGAAGGATCTGGACGAAGAGGGTATCATACGTATCGGAGCAGAAGTCGGCGCTTCCGATATCCTTGTGGGAAAGGTTACTCCAAAGGGAGAAACCGAGCTGACCGCAGAAGAAAGACTCCTGAGAGCCATTTTCGGTGAAAAAGCCAGAGAAGTAAGAGATACTTCACTGAGAGTTCCTCATGGTGAAGCGGGGATCATAGTCGACGTCAAGATATTCTCAAGGGAGAACGGCGATGAGCTGCCACCTGGAGTAAACAAGCTCGTAAGATGCTACATCGCGACCAAAAGAAAGATCAGCGTCGGAGACAAGATGGCCGGCCGTCACGGAAACAAGGGTGTTATATCCAGGATTCTGCCGGAAGAGGATATGCCGTTCATGGAGAACGGAGTTCCGCTTCAGGTCATGCTGAATCCTCTGGGCGTACCTTCCCGTATGAACGTCGGTCAGGTACTGGAGACCCATCTGGGTCTTGCCGCCAAGTACAAAGATTGGTATATCGCCACCCCGGTATTTGACGGAGCCAGCGAACAGAATATCGTCGAACTCCTGCAGGAGTGCGGATATCCGAAGAGCGGCAAACTGACTTTGAGAGACGGAAGAACCGGAGAACCGTTTGATAATCCGGTCACCGTCGGATATATGTATATGCTGAAGCTGCATCATCTGGTTGATGACAAGATTCATGCAAGAAGTACAGGACCTTATTCCTTGGTAACACAGCAGCCACTGGGCGGTAAAGCGCAGTTCGGCGGACAGAGATTCGGAGAAATGGAAGTATGGGCGCTGGAAGCCTACGGCGCGGCCTATACACTGCAGGAAATCCTCACCGTGAAATCCGATGACGTAGTAGGACGTGTAAAGACCTACGAAGCCATCGTCAAAGGCGAGAATATCCCCGAACCTGGAATCCCTGAATCCTTCAAGGTTTTGATCAAAGAAATGCAGAGCCTTGGCCTGGACGTGAAAGTGCTTACGGATGAAAATGAGGAAATCGAGATTAAGGAATCAGCGGATCTAGACGGAATTTCCGGTTTGGAAAGCATCATCGATATCGAATCCATCGCGGATGAAGGCGAATTCTTCGAAGAAGAAGGCGGATTCACGGAAGAACTGGTGGATGAAGATGTTGACGATGAAGACATGGACATGGATTTGATAGACGAAGATTTCAATGATGAGATATAAGAAAGGGGGAGAAGCTCCTTGTACGAATTAAACAATTTTGAAGCTCTGCAAATAAGTCTTGCATCTACAGAAAAGATAAGAAGCTGGTCAAAAGGAGAGGTTAAAAAACCCGAAACTATCAACTACAGGACACTTAAGCCCGAAAAAGAAGGTCTTTTCTGCGAAAAGATCTTTGGACCGACCAAGGACTGGGAATGTCACTGCGGTAAATATAAAAGGATTCGCTATAAGGGAATCATCTGCGACCGCTGCGGAGTAGAAGTTACAAAAGCAAAGGTCAGAAGAGAGAGAATGGGCCACATCGAACTGGCGGCTCCCGTATCTCACATTTGGTATTTTAAGGGCATTCCGAGCAGAATGGGTCTGGTGCTTGACATCTCCCCGAGAAATCTGGAAAAGGTTCTCTATTTTGCCGCATATATCGTAACCGATCCGGGTACCTCCGGACTCGGATACAAGGAAATCCTCACCGAGCAGCAGTACAGAGAGTCAAGAGAAAAGTTCGGGACCGGATTCAAGGCAGCTATGGGCGCGGAAGCCATCCGTGAACTGCTGACTCATATCGATCTCGTGGCTTTGTCCGAGGATATGAGAAAGAAGCTGAGAGACAGCTCCGGACAGAAGAAAATCAGAATCGTAAGAAGACTTGAAGTAATAGAAGCACTGAGATTATCCGAGAATAAGCCGGAATGGATGATCCTCGAAGTCATCCCGGTTATACCGCCGGATCTGAGACCGATGGTACAGCTTGACGGCGGACGTTTTGCGACTTCCGACCTCAACGACTTATACAGAAGAGTAATCAACAGAAACAATAGATTGAAGAGACTGCTGGATCTGGGCGCTCCGGACATCATCGTAAGAAATGAAAAGAGAATGCTCCAGGAAGCGGTAGACGCTCTTATTGATAACGGCAGAAGAGGAAGACCGGTAACCGGTCCGGGAAGCAGACCGCTGAAATCCCTGTCCGACATGCTGAAGGGAAAACAGGGACGTTTCAGACAGAACCTGCTCGGGAAGCGTGTTGACTATTCCGGGCGTTCCGTAATCGTGGTAGGACCGGAACTGAAGTTCTATCAGTGCGGACTTCCTAAGAAGATGGCGCTGGAACTGTTCAAGCCTTTCATCATGAAAAAGCTTGTTCAGAAGGGCCACTCCCACAACATCAAGAGCGCGAAGCGAATGGTGGAAAAGGTAAGACCGGAAGTATGGGACGTTCTCGACGAGGTCATCAAGGAACATCCGGTTCTCCTGAACCGTGCTCCTACGCTGCACAGACTGGGAATCCAGGCCTTTGAGCCGGTTCTCGTAGAAGGTAAGGCCATAAAGCTGCATCCATTGGTATGTACCGCTTACAACGCCGACTTCGACGGAGACCAGATGGCCGTTCACGTTCCGCTGTCCGTGGAAGCGCAGGCTGAAGCCAGATTCCTCATGCTTTCAGTCAATAATATCCTTGCTCCGAAGGACGGATCCCCGATCACGACTCCGACGCAGGATATGATCCTGGGAAGCTACTATCTGACTCATCCGGGCGTGGAAGAAAGAAATACGAAAGCCGAAAAAGGCGACGGAAAAATCTTCACTGATTTTGATGAAATGCTTATGGCATACAGAAATGGCGTCGTAGGACTTCACGCCAAAGTCAAAGTGAGAAGATATCTTGAGGGCGATGAAAGAGGAAGATTGGTCGAGTCAACCGTTGGCAGATTTATTTTCAATGAAAAGATCCCTCAGGATTTAGGATATGTCGATCGTGAAGCAGACAGATATGCTCTGGAAATCGACTTCCTCTGCGACAAGAAGAAGCTGGGACAGATCATCGACAAGTGCTATCGAAAGCATGGAAATACAAGAACTGCAATCTTGCTGGACTATATCAAGGAAACAGGCTTCCACTATTCTACCGTCGGCGCCATTACAATCAGTGTTTCCGACATGGAAATACCGGAAGCGAAAACCGGTATCTTGAGAGAAGCCGAGCAGAAAGTAGAAAAATATGAATCTGCGTATCGAAGGGGACTGATGTCCGACAACGAGCGGTATGAAAGAGTTATCGACACATGGAATGATGCGACGGACGACATCGCAGACGCGCTGATGAAGTCACTGGACACGCTGAACAACCTGTTCATCATGGCCCACTCGGGAGCCAGAGGAAGCAAGAGCCAGATCAAGCAGATCGGCGGTATGCGTGGATTGATGGCAAACGCCTCCGGGCAGACCATCGAAATCCCGATCAAATCCAACTTCCGTGAAGGCCTGTCCGTACTGGAATACTTCATTTCCACCAACGGAGCCAGAAAAGGTCTTGCCGATACCGCGCTGAGAACAGCCGACTCCGGGTACCTGACCAGAAGACTGGTCGACGTCAGCCATAACGTGATCGTAAGAGAAATGGATTGCGGAACCGACGAAGGAATCGAAGTAAGAGCGTTCACAGACGGCAAGGAAGTCATCGAGCCTCTGAAACTCCGTATCGTTGGAAGAATATCTTTGACCGATATCGTAAATCCAAAGACAGGAAAAGTGATCGTGGAGCAGGACGAAGAGATCCTTGAAGCCGCGGCGGAAGAAATTGAAGCCTGCGGAATCGAGTCCGTTGCGATCCGTTCGGTCATGACCTGCCACAGCGTTTACGGCATCTGCGCAAAGTGCTACGGCAGAAACCTGGCCACAGGAGAACCGGTCAATATCGGCGAAGCAGTCGGTATCACAGCGGCTCAGTCCATCGGAGAACCGGGTACCCAGCTGACCATGCGTACCTTCCATACAGGCGGTGTAGCAGGAAGCGATATCACCCACGGTCTCCCTCGTGTAGAGGAACTGTTCGAAGCAAGAAAGCCAAAAGGTCTTGCTGAAATCTGCGAAGCAGACGGAACTGTAGTTTCCATCGACCCGAGAAAGGACAACAAAACAGAAGTCAAAGTCAGAGGAGAAGAGGAAAGGATCTACATCGTACCTTACGGTGCAAGGCTGAACGTCAAAGAGGGCGATTACGTTCTCGCCGGCGATCAGATTACAAAGGGACCTTTGAATCCTCACGATATATTGAGATTAAACGGTGTGGAAGGCGTATACCAGTACCTCCTCAAGGAAGTACAGAGGGTTTACAAACAGCAGGGTGTAGATATCAATGATAAGCACGTTGAAGTTATCGTAAGCCAGATGCTTTCCAAATATAAAATCGAGGATGCAGGAGACACCACGCTTCTGCCGGGAGGATTGTACAGCAAATTTGAGCTGGACGAAGCCAACGAAGCTGCTGAGGCGGAAGGCGGAGAGCCTGCAAATGGAAAGCGGATCCTGCTGGGAATCACAAAGGCTTCCCTGGCAACCAATTCGTTCCTGTCTGCGGCGTCCTTCCAGGAAACGACCCGTGTTCTGACGGATGCGGCGATCAAAGGAAAGATGGACCGACTCCTCGGATTAAAAGAAAACGTCATCATCGGAAAGCTGATCCCGGCCGGAACCGGTATGAAGAGATACAAGAACATCAGCGTGGATTACGGTATCAACACCGAGCTGATGGATTCCTTCAAACCTCCGGTAGAGGACGAAGACTATGACGATTTTGACAGTGAACCCATAAGAGTTTCCGAGGTCGAAGAATTGGCCGATATGTCGGAAACGGCCGAAATGTCAGATATCATTGAGGTTGAATAAGCAACAAAGCAATTGACATGCTTTAAGAACCTGTGATATACTATGCGTTGGTTTTGGGCCAATCGGTTGTTATGCAGCCGATTGGCTTGAAATATTAATTATTGTGCCCTTGCACAGACAAGGAAAGGAGAAAAAGGAATGCCTACAATTAATCAGTTGGTTCGTGAAGGAAGAACAAGTGCGGTTAAGAAGTCAACGTCCCCAGCTCTGTTAAAAGGTATGAACACAATCAGAAGAGTATCTACAGAGACAGAAGCACCACAGAAGAGAGGCGTCTGCACTTCCGTAAAGACTGTTACTCCTAAGAAGCCAAACTCTGCTCTTAGAAAAGTAGCGAGAGTAAGACTGTCCAACGGTATCGAAGTAACGGCATATATTCCTGGAATCGGTCACAACCTTCAGGAGCATAGCGTTGTTCTGATCAGAGGCGGAAGAGTAAAAGACCTCCCTGGCGTAAGATATCACATCATCAGAGGAACTCTTGATACTGCAGGCGTAGCTAAGAGAAATCAGGCTCGTTCCAAGTACGGAGCAAAGAGACCAAAAGCGGGAGCTGCAAAGAAATAATCGGGAAAAGCTCAATACATATTGAGCAATGAAAAAGTGCCCTTGATATATAGATATATTTATCATGTGCACCACGGCATCCGCGCGGATGTCGAGTACCGAGCAAACGCGCAAAATTTAGAGTATAGTTTTTATTGCGCAGTAATTTTGTATAATGCATTGCATCTGTTGAATTAGAACGCAGGTTTGCGCAGCTAATTTTGCAGAATGCACAACGCGACGAGTGAGTCCGAAGCGCGTGTATATAGAAATACACAAGCGAGGGTGAACGGGTCAGCAACGCAGCATTACACAAAATTAACAAGCAAGGAGGGAAGAGAAGTGCCAAGAAAAGGTAACGTACCAAAGAGAGAAGTGCTTCCAGATCCGGTTTACGGAAGTGTTGTTGTATCAAAGCTGATCAACAGCATCATGCTGGACGGAAAAAAGGGAGTAGCACAAGCAATTGTATATGATGCATTTGACATGATAAAGAAGAACACAGGAGAAGAACCTCTTGAAGTGTTCGAAAAGGCAATGAACAACATCATGCCTGTTCTTGAAGTAAAAGCAAGACGTGTCGGTGGTGCAAACTATCAGGTTCCTATTGAAGTAAGAGCTGACAGACGTCAGACTTTGGCAATCAGATGGCTTACAAAATACACTAAGGCCAGAGGCGAGAAGACGATGTATGAAAGACTTGCCAAGGAACTGATGGATGCTTCAAACAGCACAGGAGCAACCGTAAAGAAAAAAGAAGATACCCACAAGATGGCAGAGGCCAACAGAGCATTTGCACATTACAGATGGTAATTTAATGTTATTTCAGGTTATTAGAAAGAAGCAGAAAGGAGGTTTCTAGTATGCCTAGACAATTCCCGCTTGAAAAAACAAGAAATATTGGTATTATGGCACATATAGATGCCGGAAAGACCACGACAACTGAAAGAATACTGTTCTACACAGGAAAGACCCATAAGCTTGGCGAAGTACATGAAGGCGCAGCTACAATGGACTGGATGGAACAAGAGCAGGAGAGGGGTATCACTATTACCTCTGCTGCAACTACAGCGCAATGGAATGATACCAGGATCAACATTATTGACACACCCGGCCACGTTGACTTTACCGTTGAGGTAGAACGTTCGCTGAGAGTCCTTGACGGAGCCGTTACCGTGCTCTGTGCAAAGGGCGGAGTTGAGCCCCAATCCGAAACCGTTTGGAGACAGGCGGAGAAATACGGAGTTCCGAGGATGATTTTCGTCAATAAGATGGACATCATGGGAGCAGATTTCTTCCGCGTAGTCGGCATGGTTAAAGACAGACTCAAAGCAAACGCGGTTCCGATTCAACTTCCGATCGGTTCGGAAGACAGTTTTATCGGAATTGTAAATTTGGTTGAAATGAACGCTGAAGTCTACAAGGACGATCTGGGAAAAGAAATCGAAACTGTTGCAATTCCTGCAGAGCTGGAGGAAACGGCAAAAGAGTGGAGACATCATCTTGTTGAAGCTGTAGCTGAGTCGGATGAAGAATTACTCATGAAGTATCTGGAAGGTGAAGATCCTTCTAAGGATGAAATCAAAGACGCGGTCAGAAAGATGACCATAGCCGGAAAAATGATACCTGTGATCTGCGGATCATCCTATAAAAACAAAGGGGTGCAGATGCTGCTCGACGCAGTAGTTGATTATATGCCATCCCCACTGGATATCCCCGCAATCAAAGGAATAATCCCGGACAGTGAAACAGAAGGCGAAAGACCTGCTGACGATAAGGGACCGTTTTCTGCCCTGGCGTTTAAGATCATGGCCGACCCGTTTGTTGGAAAGCTTGCATTCTTTAGAGTATATTCAGGAACACTGAAGTCCGGTTCTTACGTATATAATTCTACAAAAGATAAAAAAGAAAGAATTGGAAGAATTCTTCAGATGCATGCCAACAGAAGAGAGGAAATCGAAGAGGTTTATTCCGGCGATATCGCTGCTGCGGTAGGACTGAAAGATACAACCACCGGAGACACCCTCTGTGACGAAAAGCATCCGATCATTCTGGAGTCCATGGAATTCCCGGATCCGGTTATTGAAATCGCAATCGAGCCTAAGACGAAAGCCGGACAGGACAAGATGGGCCTCGCATTATCAAAGCTTGCGGAAGAGGATCCTACCTTCAAGACTTATACCAACGAAGAGACGGGCCAGACTATTATTGCAGGTATGGGAGAACTTCATCTTGAAATCATCGTAGACAGACTCTTACGTGAATTCAAGGTTGAGGCGAACGTAGGAAAACCACAGGTATCCTATAAAGAAACTCTCTCTGCAAATGCTGATGTGGATCACAAGTATGCGAAGCAGTCCGGCGGCCGCGGTCAGTACGGACATGTCAAGATCAAGGTTTATCCAAGGGAACCCGGCGCGGGCTACGAATTCAAGAATGCGATCATCGGCGGAGCGATTCCAAAGGAATACATCCCGAAGATCGACGAAGGTATTCGTGAAGCGATGCAGAACGGACCTTTGGCCGGATATCAGGTTGTCGACGTGGGCGTAGAGCTTTATGACGGTTCTTATCACGAAGTCGACTCATCCGAAATGGCCTTCAAGATCGCCGCATCCATGGCATTCAGAGAAGCAGCAAGAAAGGCGAAGCCTGTACTGCTTGAACCGATCTTCAAGATCGAGGTTACAGTACCAGAAGAATACATGGGAGATGTAATCGGCGATATCAGTTCAAGGAGAGGCAGAATCGAAGGTACCGACATGCATTCCGGCGCAGTAGCAGTAAGAGGATTTGTTCCGCTTTCCGAAATGTTTGGATATGCTACGGACCTCAGGTCAAAGACTCAGGGTCGCGGAGTGTATGTAATGCAGTTTGATCATTTTGAGAAACTGCCGGAAAGCTTATTGGAAAAGATTAATAAATAACGAGGCGGAACGCCTCGTTGAAACGCAAACGGAAAAATTTCTCGAAAGCGTTATAACAACGAAATATAAAATTTTAAATGGAGGATCACGAAAATGGCAAAAGCTAAATTTGAAAGAAATAAGCCCCATGTTAACATCGGGACAATCGGTCACGTAGACCACGGCAAGACCACATTGACAGCCGCAATCACAAAGACATTATTCAAGAAATACGGACTTGGCCAGATGGTAGCCTTCGACCAGATCGATAAGGCACCGGAAGAAAGAGAAAGAGGAATCACCATCGCGACAGCCCACGTAGAGTATGAGACACCTGTAAGACATTATGCACACGTAGACTGCCCAGGCCACGCCGACTATGTAAAGAACATGATCACAGGAGCAGCACAGATGGACGGAGCGATCCTGGTAGTAGCGGCAACAGACGGACCAATGCCACAGACCAGAGAGCACATCCTGCTTTCCAGACAGGTAGGCGTACCATATATCGTCGTATTCCTGAACAAGTGCGACATGGTAGATGACGACGAACTTCTTGACCTGGTAGAAATGGAAGTAAGAGAACTGCTCGACATGTACGAATTCCCTGGCGACGACACACCAATCATCAGAGGATCCGCACTGGAAGCATTAAATAATCCGGACGGACCATGGGGCGAAAAGATCATCGAGCTGTTCGACGCGATCGAAGCATTCATCCCGGATCCAGAAAGACCAGTTGACAAGCCATTCCTGATGCCTGTAGAAGACGTCTTCTCCATCACAGGAAGAGGAACCGTAGCAACAGGAAGAGTAGAAAGAGGAATCCTGAAAGTATCCGACGAAGTAGAAATCGTAGGATTGACAGAAGCGCCAAGAAAAGTAGTCGTAACGGGCGTAGAAATGTTCCGGAAGCTGCTGGATCAGGCCCAGGCCGGAGACAACATCGGAGCACTGCTTCGTGGCGTACAGAGAACAGAAATCGAAAGAGGCCAGGTACTTGCAAAGCCAGGCAGCATCAAACCACATACAAAGTTTGAATCCCAGGTATACGTACTGAAGAAAGAAGAAGGCGGAAGACATACCCCATTCTTTAACGGATACAGACCGCAGTTCTATTTCAGAACAACAGACGTAACCGGAAACCTTTCCTTACCGGAAGGCGTAGAAATGTGTATGCCTGGAGACAACATCCAGATGACCATCGAACTGATCAGCCCGATCGCGATCGAAGAAGGACTGAGATTCGCAATCAGAGAAGGCGGCAGAACAGTAGGATCCGGCGTTGTAGCTAAGATCATCGAGTAATCCTGCGCAATTCAATATTAAACAAACTCAAAGACCCGCAGTCATGCGGGTCTTTTTTAGCGTTTTCGGATGCAGGGCATTCATTTTTAATTGTATTTGCCGATTGGTAAAAATATGCTACAATAATCATTAAGGCGGCTTCCCAAGCCGTGTAGAGATTTATTTTAAGGAGTAAGACAATGCAAAACGTAAAAGCAGCAAATAAGCTGAAGATAGATACGGTTATTAAGAATCTGGAAAAGCGCGGGATCCAGGGCCATTACTGCGAAACAAAGGAAGAGGCCTGTGAAATGGCGCTGTCCATGATACCGGATAAGAGTCTGGTGTCCTGGGGCGGTTCGGCTACGGTCAATTCTCTGGGAGTGAAGGAAAAGCTTGCGGAAAGGGATGTTGTGACGATAGATCCTTACGGCACAGCGGATCCTGCCGAGTCCATCGAACGAAGAAGACAGGGGCTTCTGGCTGATTGCTACCTTATGAGCACCAATGCGGTGACCATAGACGGAGAACTCGTCAATATAGACGGGACCAGCAACCGAGTCGCGGCACTGTGTTTCGGCCCGAAGAAAGTTATTATTGTAGTGGGCGCCAACAAGCTTGCCCGCAGACTAGACGACGCCATAGAACGGGCTAAGCTCTATGCGGCGGTCCCGAATAACGTCCGGCTGAAAAGAAATACTCCGTGCACCATTACGGGGGTCTGCAGCGACTGTCTGTCCAAGGAGTGCATTTGCTGCAACATCGTTACGACGAGATATTGCGGTACTCCCGGCAGGATTCAGGTTATACTGGTGAATGAAAATTTAGGGTTTTAACGGCGCGCCGGCAAATGTGCGAATAAGTCGATTTGAAAGAAGTAGGTGTAAAGATTGAAAGAAATTAAAATAGTAGTAGTTGATGATTCTCCATTTTCCGTTGGAATGATCAGCGACATTCTGACAGCGAAAGGATTTAACGTCGTCGGAAGCGCAAACGGCCTCGAAGAAGCGGTGAAAGCCGTCACCTCTCTGAAGCCGGATCTTGTTACGATGGACATGACCATGCCCGGCGCTGACGGCATCGAATGCACCAAGGCGATCCATAAGATCGATCCGGATATCAAGGTGATCATAATCAGCTCTATGATGGACGATGAAATCGTACACAGAGCGAAAAAGGTCAAGACTTCCGGCTATGTTCAAAAACCTGTCGATGCGGAAGAACTTGCATTGCTTATCAACAGGGTTATGTCTGATGTGGAGTTGTATGAGGAACTGGACGGCTTCTACTTTGACGCTTTTAAAGAATCGCTGGCCATGACCATGAATCGATTTTTCAAGGAGATCCCAGAGTTCAAAGGAGAAACGAAAGTCAACGATGAAAAACAATCCAGGGGATTCTCTGTCGTGATGGGTATCATCGGGAAATACGGCGGAAGAATGCTTCTGGACATGTCGACCGAAACCGCCAGAAAAATTGCCGGCTATCTGATCAAGGAAGAGGAACTGAACAACGATCTCATTGTAAACGTCATTGCAGAGCTCTCAAATATTATCGCTGGAAATGCCTGCTCTATGATCAATAAAACCAACAGCCTTTTCGGATTCCGTGTTGCGCCTCCGACAGCCGTCTATGGCGAATCCATTAAAATATCGAAGGCGGAACTCAGCTCCGTTACTTCGGTGATCGCTGAGACAACCTTCGGTGAAATTTATATGAACATAGGGTTCAGTAGGAGCGAAAGTAATGAGTAAGGATCATTTGAGTGCATTTTCCAATGCAGTATTAAATATAATGCCTCAACTGGGAATTGAAGGCGTCGAACAGAAAGAAACCCGGGAATGCGGAAAGAATATAGAAACTTCGGGCATCGTTTGCATTGTTGGCATCATTGGGGATCTGACCGGCAATGTGATTTTCTCCATGAGCGAAGACTGCGCGAAAGGTATCGCTTCTGCCATGATGGGCGGAATAGAAGTTGCGGAATTCGACGAGATCACACAGAGCGCAATATCCGAACTGAGCAATATGCTTGCGGCGAATTCCTCCATAGGTCTTTCCGAGCTGGGTCTTTCTACCGATATTTCGACTCCTACCATGATGCAAGGAGTATTTACCATGAGCGGAGCGTTTGATACCTGTACCTGTATTGAAATGAAAGCAGGCGAATTCCGGTTTGATGTTTACGTTTCGCTGCAGCCCCGCGGTTAGCGGGCGGAAGCGATTTCTTATTTGAACAGGGGGAAAGGATCATGAAAGATGCGGCGAAGACCATCGGGAATATCATTGATAAACAGTCAGTGGCATTTATCAGTTCAGTCGACGAGGATGGTTTCCCAAACATGAAAGCCATGCTTGCTCCGAGAGTCCGGGAAGGAATCCGGACCTTTTACTTTACGACCAACACCTCATCCAGGCGGGTCGCTCAGTACCGGGACAATCCCAAAGCAGGCATTTATTTTTGCGACAGGAGGTTTTTCAGAGGCGTCCTGCTCAAGGGCCGAATGGAAGTATTTGAGGACAGCGAAAGCAAAGAAATGATCTGGCGGGATGGGGATACCATGTATTATCCGCTGGGAGTCACCGATCCGGATTACTGCGTGCTTAAATTTACCGCAGAATCGGGAAGATACTACAGTAATTTCAAATCGGAGGATTTTGAAATATGATCAACAGGATGAAATTATTGGCTCAACTGGAACTTGAACGAAAGTTATATTCCGCAAAACATGGGAAATCACGGCGGCAGAAAACTGAGCGAAGCGAGGTTCTGCTCTATAACGCTCCTATGAACTGGATGCAGCAGTGGCCATTGGAATTTCCTATTACGGTGGAACGCGGAGAGAAACACAAGATCATCGACGCGGACGGCAATGAATATATCGACTTTTGCCTTGGATATAGCGCCGCCTTTCCCGGACACGGGAGCGGGGAGGTCGTAAAGGCGCTGAATGACGCGATGACGGGAGGCATGGTCTATACTATGCCGTCGGGACTCGACGCCGAAGCCGGCGACCTGCTCCGGGAACGCTTCGGACAGGATTACTGGGGCTTCGCATTGAGCGCTACCGACGCAAACCGATTCGTCATCAAGCTGTGCAGGGAAATAACAGGTCGGAAAAAGATCCTGGTCTTCAACGGCTGTTATCACGGCACCGTGGAAGAGACCTTTGCCATGAGCGAGGGCGGAGCAACGCAGACCAGGGAAGGCAACATCGGTATCGGCGTCGACACGGCGACAACGACGACTGCGATCGAATTCAATAATTTGAAGGCGCTGGAAGAGGAGCTTCGAAAAGAAGAGTATGCTTGCCTCATGCTGGAACCAGTGATGACGAACTGCGGCATCATCTATCCGGAGCCAGGATATCTGGAAGCGGCAAAGGGACTGTGCGGGAAATACGGTACGGTTTTCATCATCGATGAAGCTCATACCATAACCGCGGATTACAGAGGTTATGCAAAAAAGCACGACCTTCGGCCCGACATTTTGATCCTCGGCAAATGCATTGGCGGTGGATTTCCGGTGGGTGCGTACGGCGTCAGTGAGAGCATGAAAAAAAGAATAGACGGTATCATCAGGGTTGAGTATTCGGATACAAGCGGGATCGGGGGCACCATGACCGGCAGCGTTATGGCTATGGCCGGAGTCCGGGCGGCGCTGACTTATGAGCTTACCGAAAGCAACTACAAAAAAGCGATTTCCAACACCGATTTCATCGCAGGCGGTCTCAGGGAAACCATCAGGCATCATGATCTGGACTGGTCCGTCGTCTGCCTGGGAGCAAGGTTTGATATCTGGTTTACGGAGAAACCCGGCGCCAACGCGGCAGAGGCGTTTTCCTGTCACGACGGAGACCTTTATGAGTATATCTTTACGGCGCTGGTCAACAGGGGCTATATCATGTCGCCGTACTGGAACATCCTTGGCAGCGTCTCTCCTAATCTCAGCGATAAAGAATGCAAAGAATTTATAAAAGACTTTGAAGAGATACTAAAGATCATTATATAGACGTTAGCTCAACAGATGAAAAGCGCAGAGACTATTTTAGCCGTTATCGGAGCGATCTTTTTTAAATGAACGGAGGCGGTGATATGGAAGGAAGTAACAACATCGGCGAAACGCCTATGAGAATCCGATCGCTGGATCTTGCAAGAGGCCTGGCGGTATTCTTTATGATCCTGGTTCATGTTCTGGAAAACTACGGTAATGAAGACGTATATGATACAGCCTTCGGCCGGATCGTGGAATTTCTTGGTGGAGCTCCAGCGGCGCCGGTCTTTATGTTTATTATGGGATTCTTTCTGGTGTATCCTTCCGACAAAGGGCTGAAGGTGAATGCCCTTCGTGGGCTGAAGATCATGGCGCTGGGCTATGTGCTCAGTTTCATGCGGTATACCTTTCCGGAAGCACTGGGCATTACCCATTACGGCGGGGGTTTCGATTTCTTTTCTTTTGTCTGGGAGGTGGATATCCTGCAGTTTGCAGGCTTAGCTTTGATTATCCTTGCCGTGATTAGACGGTTTATTCCCTGGCCGAGGACATGGGTCCTTTTGGCAGTGCTGATTACCGTCAGTTCACCGCTTTTATGGGGAATCGAATCCGGATTACCGGCTGTCGACTGGCTGCTGGACTTGTTGTGGGGAAGCTATGAGGAGGTGTGGTTTCCGGTATTCCCGTGGCTCGCATTCCCGTTACTTGGCATGGCGTTCAGCAATTTTATCGAAAACAAGGGCGGGAGGCTCACGGCAGACCGGAGGGTGCCGGCAGCCGGAGCGGCCGCATTGGTTATAGGAATCATGCTTACATATACAGACCCGGCATACCATATCGGAGACTACTATCGCAGCGGTCCCGGAGCAATCATCTGGATGAGCGGATTTGTTGTGGTCTGGCTATTCTTCTGCGAACTGGCCGCGAGGAAGATCCCGGGGAACGGGGTATTCCGCATTCTTTACTATTGGAGTAAAAATGTCACGGCGGTCTATTTCATCCAGTGGATGATCATCGGCTGGGGCGTCGCAATTTTTCCGTATATGGAAGAGCCCATAACAACTACGGCCATTCTGATGGCTGGCGCTGTGCTTGTGACGCACTGGGCTGCCCGTGGCTGGCTGGCTTTGAGCGCTGGATTAACAAAGAAAAGACTATAAAGCAAAGGGGTAAATCAATGATCTTCGAAGAAAAGAAAGTAACCTTAAAAAACGGCAAGGACTGCATCCTTCGGAGTCCGGTCCCGGAAGACGCTGATGCTGTCCTTGATCATTTGAGACTGGCGTCGACAGAAACGGATTTTATGATCCGATATCCGGAAGAAATCACAATGACCGTGAAGGAAGAAGAAGAGCTTCTCGGGAAAAGCAATAATGATCCGAAAAGCTTGATGATCGCGGCGGAAGTCGACGGCAAGATCATTGCCGACGGAGGATTTCGCGCTATTATGGATATGGCCGCCAAATACAGCCATCGAGCCTCGTTTGGAATCGCAGTTAAAAAGGAATTCTGGAATATGGGTATCGGGAAGTTGATCGTGACCGAACTCGTCAGTTATGCGGAAAAAGCAGGATACGAGCAAATGGAACTGGAAGTCGACTGCAGGAACGATCAGGCAATAAGGCTTTATCAAAAGCTGGGTTTTAAGATATACGGAACCCGGGAGCGATCATTCAAATTCAAGGATGGAACTTATTCGTCATTTTATCTGATGCTGCTGCCTATCAGGCCGGCACAGTGATCCATAGCTTTAATCAAACGGAAGGAATGAGGTACATAATATGAGTTTTACAGAATACAGTCAGTGGATGGGCATTGCGGCAGTTGTTTTTTTAGTGGGCATTCTTGTCGTATCACGTGCAGTCAGGAATATGGGAAGTACCAAGGCAAAAGTCCAGAAGGGGGCGCTCATCATCGCGATCTCCGTTTCAGCTATCCTTCTGGTCTGGGGGATACTGTATGAGGTGCTCAGATAGCGCCTGCCGGGGGTATTCCCTTGGAAACCGCTCGCTCTTCAAATTCCCGGATTCTATATGAGCAGTAAATTTTCGAGCTCGGACGGTTTCTTGCAGGAACACCCGGCGCGGCGCTTCCGCAGAATATCGCGAAGCTCATTTCGAAAGCCGCCTCAATACCCCTTGGGCGCCTGGTACGGCGCCTTAGTAAACCTTAATAAATGTTGAAAAACAGACATTTATAAATTTTTTCGCTGACAGCCGATTCCAGTTTACTGTACACCCCGGTGCGTGTATGGATACCGACCATTCTAAACGTTGAAATTGTCAGATAATTATTCGAAAAAATCTTATCTTTTTTGCAAACTTTTTTTACAAAAACTCTTGCAATCCACAGCGAACTATAATATACTCAATAAGCTTGCTAAAAAAAGGCGATGAAGCAGGAAGTTGCTGAGCTATCAGGTAATTTCTGCAGAGAATTGTCCGTTCCAGAAACGGGCGAAGGGATTCTCGTGCTTTTTGCTTTGTGTAAAAAAATATGGAACACACGGCACCGTGTACCGCGCGAGCAAAAGTTTTGTACACGTTGAAAGCACAGGGATAGAACCCCTCGTACAGCATAGCGAAAACGTACGAAAATCAAGGAGGAAAGAAAGAATGAGCGAACAACAAAAAATCAGAATCAAGCTGAAGGCTTATGACCACAAGACGTTGGATCAGTCCGCAGCGAAGATCGTTGAGACAGCCAAGAAGACGGGCGCAGACGTATCCGGCCCGATTCCGCTTCCAACAGAAAAACAAGTTATCACTATCTTGAGAGCCGTTCACAAGTACAAGGACAGCAGAGAGCAGTTCGAACAGAGAACGCACAAGAGACTCATCGATATCTCAAACACAACACCGAAGACCGTTGACGCGCTGATGAAGCTCGATTTACCGGCAGGCGTGGATATCGAAATCAAACTCTAATACGATAAGGGAACTCCCCTTAGTATGATTGCTCAGACGAGTAATCCGCTGTAAGAATTCAGGAGGAATGAATATGAAGACAATTTTAGGAAAAAAGATCGGCATGACTCAGATCTTTTCCGACGCTGGTGAAGCGATTCCGGTAACTGTTATCGAAGCAGGACCAGCAGTCGTTACTCAGATCAAGACCGTTGAAACAGACGGATACAACGCAGTACAGATCGGCTACGGCGATGTGAAAGAGCAGAGAATGAACAAGCCTGAAAAAGGCCACTTCGCAAAATGGCAGGCTCCGCTCAAGAAGCATCTTGCAGAGATCAGACTTGACGAAGGTGAAACTTACGAAGCGAACCAGGTGATCACGGTTGCCGATTTCGAAGTAGGAAAGAAGCTCGACGTCACAGGCGTTTCCAAGGGAAAAGGAACTCAGGGTAACATCAAGAGACACGGACACCACAGAGGACCTATGACCCATGGTTCAAAGCATAAGAGACTTGCCGGAGCTCTGGCAGCAGGAACTTATCCTTCCAGAGTATTCAAAGGCAACAAAGGACCCGGAAGAATGGGCCGCGAAACCATCACAGTTCAGAACGTAGTACTCGTTAAAGTGATTGAAGACAGAAACCTGATGCTCGTTAAAGGCGCGATTCCAGGTGCCAAGGGCGGATTGCTCCGTATTCAATACGCAGTTAAGGGTCAGGACAAATAGATAACGACTTCAGAAAGGAGGAAGTAAAATGGCAAAAGTAACAATGCTGAATATGGCCGGAGCAGAAGCCGGCAGCATCGAATTAAAAGATGACATCTTCGGAATCGAAGTAAATCAGTACGCTGTACATGAAGTAGTCAAGAATTATCTGGCAAATCAGAGACAGGGCACTCAGTCAGCAAAGAACAGAGGCGAAGTCAGAGGCGGCGGAAAGAAACCTTTCAGACAGAAGGGTACCGGACGTCACAGACAGGGTAGCTCAACGGATCCATCTCAGGTCGGCGGTGGTGTTGTATTCGCACCAAAGCCAAGAGATTACAGATACACGATATCCAAGAAATTAAAGAGACTCGCTATGAAGTCAGCTTTATCCTCAAAGGTGGAGGAAAAAGAAATCATCGTACTGGATTCACTCTCCTTCGGAGCACCAAAGACCAAGGAAATGATCAAGGTACTTGAAAACGTGAAGGCAGCCAAAAAGGCCCTGATCGTTATGGCTGAAAAGGACGAAAACATCATCAAGTCCGCAGCCAACATCCCGGGAGTTAAAACAACTTTAGTAAGCACTATGAACGTATATGAGATCATAAATCATACAAGCTTCATCATTACTAAGGACGCGATCAACAAAATTGAGGAGGTGTATTCATAATGACAACCCCTTATGATGTAATCATAAAGCCCGTAATTTCCGAACGAAGCATGGATGACGCGCAGAACAAGAAGTATACTTTCAAAGTTGCTACAAGCGCAAACAAGACTCAAGTAAAACATGCTCTGGAAGAAATTTTCGGAGTTGAAGTAGATAAAGTAAACATTATGAATGTTCAAGGTAAATTAAAAAGACAGGGCAAAAACGTCGGAAGAAGAGCGGCAACCAAAAAAGCCATCGTAACCCTTACAGCTAAGAGTAAGGAAATCGAATTCTTCCAAGGTCTGTAAGGAGGGACGAAAGATATGGGAATCAGAAAATATAATCCGACCACTCCTGGATTGAGAGGAATGACGGTTTCAACTTTTGAAGAAATCACAACCAGCACCCCTGAGAAATCCCTTACGGTTACTCTGAAGCAGAACGCAGGAAGAAACGTTCGCGGAAAGATCACTGTAAGACACAGAGGCGGCGGCACAAGAGCCAAATACAGAATCATTGATTTCAAGAGAAATAAAGACGGTATTCCAGGAAAAGTCGCAACGATCGAATACGATCCAAACAGAAGCGCAAACATCGCACTGATCGTTTACGCAGACGGTGAAAAGAGATACATCATCGCACCAAACAAGTTGGTGGTCGGAGATGTGGTAGTATCCGGAGCAGATGCGGATATCAAAATCGGAAACGCTCTTCCTGTGAAGAACATTCCGGTCGGTACAATCATCCACAACATCGAGATGAAGCCCGGCAAAGGCGGACAGCTTGTTCGTTCCGCAGGAAACGGCGCTCAGCTGATGGCGAAAGAAGGAAATTACGCTTCCGTAAGACTTCCTTCCGGTGAAGTTAGAAGAGTCAGAATCGAATGCAGAGCCACTATCGGCGAAGTTGGAAATCTGGATCATGAAAACATCAAAATCGGTAAGGCAGGAAGAACAAGGCACATGGGTATCAGACCTACCGTCAGAGGTTCCGTAATGAACCCGAACGACCATCCACACGGCGGTGGAGAAGGCAAGACCGGAATCGGTCGTGTCAGCCCGGTTACTCCTTGGGGTAAACCTGCTCTTGGTTACAAGACAAGAAAGAAAAATAATCCGACTAATCAATATATCGTAAAAAGACGTAACGAGAAATAGTTGAAGGGAGGAAGCAAAGAAAATGGGAAGATCACTTAAAAAAGGCCCTTTTGTAAATGAAAAGCTGTTGAAATCCATCGACGCGATGAACGCAGCCAACGAAAAGAAAGTACTGAAAACATGGTCAAGACCATCAACTATATTCCCACAGTTCGTGGGACATACAATTGCGGTACACGACGGCAAAAAGCATGTTCCGGTGTATGTCACTGAGGATATGGTAGGACACAGACTTGGAGAATTCGCTCCAACGAGAAACTACAGAGGTCATGCCGCAGACAAGTCATCGAAAGTTAAGAAAAAATAAGAAAAGGAGGATCTTAATCAATGGAAGCAAAAGCAGTTGCAAAATATGTGAGGATGTCTCCTATCAAGCTAAAGCCTGTTACTGACCTGGTAAGAGGAAAGAACTTAGGTGAGGCGCTGACCATATTAAAGTTCACACCTGGTAAAGGTGCTGAAATCGTAGAAAAAGTTGTTAAGTCAGCAGCAGCAAACGCTGAAAACAATTTTGACATGAACGTTGACAAGCTATACGTCGCTGAAGTGTATGCTCACCAGGGACCTACCATGAAGAGATGGAGAGCAGGAGCACAGGGAAGAGCATCCGTTATTCTTAAGAGAAGCAGCCACGTAGGCGTAACTTTAAAAGAAAGATAAAATATTCAGAACAGGAGGTTCGTTGAATGGGTCAGAAAGTAAGTCCACATGGTTTAAGAGTGGGCATTATAAAAGACTGGGATTCCAAATGGTATGCAGATAAGAAAGATTTCTCAGATTATCTTGTTGAAGATCATAAAATCAGAGTATTTGTCAAGAAAAGACTATATGCAGCAGGAGTTTCAAAGATATTAATCGACAGAGCAGCAAACAATCAGGTTAAGATTACCGTTCTTACCGGCAAGCCGGGTATGGTCATCGGCAGATCCGGAAACGGAATCGATGAGCTTAAGGCAGATGTTGAAAAACTGACCGGAAAGAGCACTTTAATCAATATTGTTGAAATCAGGAGAATCGAGCTTGACGCTCAGCTTACCGCTGAAAGCATTGCACAGGCTTTGGAAAAGAGAATTTCATTCAGAAGAGCAATGAAACAGGCGATCGGAAGAACCATGAAATCCGGAGCGAAAGGAATCAAAGTTCTTGTTTCCGGAAGATTGGGCGGCGCTGAAATTGCCAGAAGTGAAAAATACAGCGAAGGAAATGTTCCGCTCCATACGCTTAGAGCCAATATTGACTATGGATTTGCTGAAGCAGATACAACCTACGGCAAGCTTGGAATCAAAGTCTGGATCAATCATGGCGAGATCCTTGAAAAGGGATTAAAGAGCCCGATTCCGGAAGACAAACCGGAAAGAGGCGGCGACAGAAGAAGAAATGATAACAGACCGAGAAGAGACGGCGACAACAGACCAAGAAGAGACGGAGACAGACCGAGAAGAGATGACAGAAACGGTTCCAGAGGAGACAGCAGAGCGGAAGCACCAAGAGCTGTAAACCCAAGAACCAGAACAAAACCGGCAGCAGCACCGGCTCCAGCTCCACAGGTAGAGGAAGTAACAGCAGAGGCACCAGCGGCTGAAGCAACAGAATAAGCGATAGAGAAAGGAGGAATTTAGCGATGTTAATGCCAAAAAGAGTGAAACGTCGTAGAGTCCACAGAGGAAGAATGAAGGGCATTGCAACCAAGGGTAACACGATTACTTACGGTGCATTTGGTCTCATATCACAGGAATGTGGTTGGATCACTTCAAATCAGATAGAGGCGGCACGTATTGCGATGACCAGATCTATCAAAAGAGGTGGTAAAGTATTTATAAAAATATTCCCGCACAAGTCGGTTACCAAAAAGCCTGCTGAAGTACGTATGGGTTCCGGTAAGGGAGCTCCTGAGTACTGGGTAGCAGTAGTAAAGCCAGGAAGAGTTATGTTCGAGATCGAGGGTGTTACCGAGGCTCAGGCAAGAGAAGCTATGAGACTTGCATCCCACAAACTTCCTGTCAAGAGCAAGTTTGCCATCAAAGGCCAGGAATTAGCAGAGGGTGGTGAAGCGTAATGGAAATTAAGAAAATGAGAGATATGACAGAAGTTGAACTGAATAACGAAGTGAAGAAGCTCAAGAACGAATTGTTCAACCTGAGATTCCAGCATGTTACCGGTCAGCTTGAAAATCCCATTAAAATGAGGGATTTAAAGAAGGAAATCGCACGCGTGAAAACCATCATCAGAGAAAAAGAGCTGAAGAAGGTTCAAGGATAATCGAAAGGAGGATGTAATATGTTGGATATTCAAGATAGAAACAGAAGAAAGACCAAGGTCGGCTTCGTAGTGAGCGACAAAATGGATAAGACGATCGTTGTTGCTGTCGAAGACTTCGTAAGACATTCCCTTTACGGCAAGTCAGTAAAGAGAACCAAGAAGTTTAAGGCTCACGATGAAAATAACGAGTGCAACATCGGAGATAAAGTAAGAATTATGGAAACAAGACCTCTCAGCAAAGACAAGAGATGGAGACTTGTGAACGTAATCGAAAAAGTTAAATAGTAAAGGAGGCACCAGTTATGATTCAGCCGGAAAGCAGATTAAGAGTAGCTGACAATTCAGGCGCGAAAGAATTATTATGTATCCGTATACTGGGTGGCACAAGCCGTCATTATGCGAACATAGGAGATATAATCGTATGTGCCGTTAAAGAAGCGACTCCGGGCGGAGTTGTCAAGAAGGGCGACGTAGTGAAGGCTGTTGTTGTCAGAACAAAGCATGGTACCAGAAGAGTTGACGGAAGCTATGTGAAGTTTGACCAGAACGCGGCAGTAATTATAAAAGAAGATAAGAACCCTGTCGGAACGCGTATTTTCGGGCCGGTTGCCAGGGAGCTTAGAGACAAGAGCTTTATGAAAATCGTGTCATTGGCACCAGAAGTACTTTAGTGGGGAGGTGTACAGATGCAAATTAAGAAAGACGATACGGTAATGGTCATTACCGGTAAGGATAAGGGTAAAAAAGGCAAGGTTTTGAAAGCACTGCCTAAAGACAATAAAGTGATCGTAGAAGGAATCAACGTACAGACAAAGCATCAGAAACAGACCAGAAAGCTGAAGAGCGAAATCAAGCATCAGGAAGGTCCGATCGATGTCTCCAACGTTATGTTCTATGACACAAAGACGAAGGCCCCTACAAAAATCGGATACAAAGTCGAAAACGGCGAAAAGAAGAGAGTATCCAAGAAATCAGGTCAGATTTTGGACTAATTAGTTTGAAAGGAGGGAAAAATCTTGACAGCTAGACTGAGAGAAACTTATAAAAACGAAGTATTCAATGCTTTAATGGAAAAATTTAAATATAAGAATGTTATGGAAGTACCGAAGCTTGAAAAGGTCACAATTAATATGGGCCTTGGCGAAGCAAAGGACAACACAAAGCTTATGGAGACTGCGGTTGAAGAACTTGGACTGATCAGCGGTCAGAAGCCGGTCGTAACTAAGTCAAAAAAATCTATCGCAAACTTCAAGTTAAGACAAGGAAATCCTGTTGGAGCTAAGGTTACATTGAGAGGAGACAGCATGTTTGAATTTGTTGACAAATTCTTCAACATTTCTCTTCCAAGAGTAAGGGACTTCAAAGGAGTAAGCAAAAATTCATTTGATGGCAGAGGTAATTACTCCATGGGTATCAAAGAACAGCTTATCTTCCCTGAAATCAACTTTGATAAGGTAGATAAAATCAAAGGTATGAATATCATATTCACCACAACGGCAAAGACGGATGAAGAAGCGTTAGCGCTCCTCGAATTCCTTGGAATGCCGTTTGAGAAATAGGAGGGAACAAATGGCAAAGACATCTCTCAAAGTAAAACAGGCGAGAAAACCTAAGTTTTCAACACGTGCATATACAAGATGTAAGATCTGCGGAAGACCGCATTCTGTTTTAAGAAAGTATGGTATATGCCGTATCTGTTTCAGAGAACTGGCTTACAAGGGTGAGATACCTGGCGTCAGAAAAGCAAGCTGGTAAACAAAAGTAATAGGAAGGAGGTACTTCAAAAATGACCATGACAGATCCTATAGCAGATATGCTAACAAGAATCAGAAATGCCAATACTGTAGGACATGCAACAGTTGAGATCCCTGCATCAAAGATGAAAAAATCCATCGCAGGAATCTTAGTTGATGAAGGATACATTAAAGGTTTTGACGTTATAGAAGACAATCATCAGGGCACCATCAAGATCCAGATGAAATATGGTGCAGATAAAGAACGTGTTATTAGTGGTATCAAAAGAATTTCAAAGCCGGGGCTCAAAGTTTATGCTAAGAGCGACGAGGTGCCAAAAGTACTTGGAGGCCTTGGAATCGCGATCATTTCCACTTCAAATGGAATTATCAGCGACAAGGAAGCAAGAAAACTTGGCGTAGGCGGCGAAGTAATTTGTTATGTTTGGTAGGGAGGAAATAGAAAATGTCAAGAATAGGTAGATTACCTGTTGCTCTTCCTGCCGGCGTAGAAGTTAAAGTAAGCGACAGCAATGTCGTTACTGTAAAAGGGCCAAAAGGTGAGCTGCAGGAGCAGATCAGCAAGTTAATAAAAGTAGAAATAAATGACGGAGTATTAACTGTAACCAGGGACTCCGACGATAAAAATTCAAGATCGGCGCACGGCCTTTCCAGAACGTTGATCAACAACATGGTAACAGGCGTAACAACCGGTTTTGAAAAGAAGCTTCAGCTTGTAGGCGTTGGATACAAGGCCGAAAAGAAGGGCAACGTACTCGTAATGAATCTGGGATACTCACATCCTATCGAAATGGCAGACCCGGATGGAATTCAAACCGAGGTTACTACCCCGACTGAAATCATAATCAGGGGCATCAGCAAAGCAGTTGTCGGAAATTATGCGGCGAACGTCAGAAAGTGGAGACAGCCTGAGCCATATAAGGGCAAGGGAATCCGGTATGCTGGCGAAGTAGTGCGCAGAAAAGAAGGCAAGACTGGCGCTAAGAAGAAATAGGAAGGAGTGAGATAAATGGCTAAAGAAAGTAGAACAGAAAAACGTCAAGCTAGACATGCAAGAGTCAGAAAGAGCCTGAACGGAACTCCTGAAAGACCAAGACTTTGCGTATTTAGAAGTCTCAAGAACATCTCTGTTCAGATCATAGACGATGTTAACGGAACTACACTGGTTGCTGCATCCACCCTTGACAAAGACATCAAAGCACAGGCTGCTTATGGTGGAAACAAGGCGGCGGCAAAGCTGGTTGGAGAAGCTGTTGCGAAGAAAGCGCTCGAAAAGGGAATTGAAACGGTTGCCTTTGACAGAGGCGGATTCTTATATCACGGAAGAGTAAAAGAACTGGCTGACGGTGCACGTGAAGCCGGACTGAAATTCTAACAGGAAGGGAGAAAAGGAATGCGACAGAATATGATTGATGCATCCAAGCTTGACTTAAAAGAATCCATCGTTAACATCAGACGTGTTGCCAAGGTAGTTAAGGGCGGAAGAAATTTCAGATTCAGCGTAACCGTAGTTGTCGGAAACGGCGAAGGCTATGTAGGCGTTGGACTCGGAAAAGCTCAGGAAATTCCTGAAGCTGTAAGAAAAGCAATTGAAGATGCAAAGAAAAAATTAATATATGTTCCTACCGTTGGAACAACGATCCCGCATAGAACACTGGGTATTTTCGGCGCCGGACAGGTACTGATCATGCCGGCTGCTCCCGGTACAGGAGTTATTGCAGGATCTGCGGTTCGTATGGTACTGGAACTTGCCGGAATCAAGGATGTAAGAGCGAAATCCATCGGCTCAAACAACGCTGGAAATATGGCATGCGCTACAATTGAAGGACTTAGAAACCTTAAGACTGTTGATCAGATCTCCAGACTCAGAGGAAAGACTAAGGAAGAGATTTTAGGATAAGGAGGAAACGTAAATGGCAGATAAAACAATAAAAATCACTTTGACAAAAAGTGTCATCGGCGCTTCCCCACAGCAGAGAAAAGTAGTAGAAGCGTTAGGGCTCCGGAAAATGCATCACACGGTGGAAAAGCCTGACACCCCACAGACTCGCGGTGCGATCGAAAAAGTCAAGCATCTTGTACGAGTTGAAGAAGTGTAAGAAGGAGGTGTTATTAAGATGAAACTGCATGAATTGAGAGCTGCCGAAGGTTCAACAAAGAATCGCAAAAGAAGAGGCCGCGGTACCGCTACCGGACAGGGTAAAACCGGCGGAAGAGGTATGAACGGACAGAATTCAAGAAGCGGCGGCGGAACCAGACTTGGTTTTGAAGGCGGTCAGATGCCGCTTTACAGAAGAATCCCGAAGAGGGGCTTCACAAATATCTGGAGAAAAGAATATACCATTCTGAACGTTGATGATTTAAACGTATTTGAAGCTGGTACAGTCGTCACCCCAGAACTGATAAAAGAAAAAGGACTTGCAAAGCAGGTTATCGACGGAATCAAGATTCTTGGAGAGGGAAACCTGGAAAAGAACGTGACCGTTCAGGCACACAAGTTTAGCAAGACAGCTATTGAAAAGATCGAGCAAGCCGGAGGAAAGGCAGAGGTGATCTAATATGAGCATGTTAAAAACAATAGCCCAGGCGTGGAAGATCCCGGATATCAGGAAAAAGATCGTCTTCACATTGTTAATGCTTTTAATATTCAGGATCGGCTCGAACATTCCTGTGCCAGGCATCGACAGAGATGTGCTGAATCAAGTATTCAGCGGCAATACTGGGCTATTTGGGTTGTTTGACCTCTTCTCGGGAGGAGCTTTTAGTAACTTTACCATATTTGCTTTGAGCATCACCCCATACGTTACTGCATCGATCATATTACAGCTCCTCACCATTGCGGTGCCCAGTTTGGAAGCGCTCGCAAAGGAAGGGACCGAAGGAAAAAAGAAGATCGCTCAATACACGAGATATCTGACAGTCGTTCTGGCTTTCATACAGGCCATCGGACTGTCCGTCGGATTGTTCAGACAAGCGATCGTTTCGAAAGATTTATTCTCAATTACAGTAATCGTTTTGACCCTGTCCGCCGGTACCGCATTCCTGATGTGGCTCGGTGAGCAGATCAATGAAAACGGGATCGGAAACGGTATTTCCCTCATCATCATGGCGGGTATCGTATCCAGGATCCCAAGCGCATTCCATCAGACCTATGTAAAGCTTACAGCCGGCGAGATCGGAATCGTTACAATCATCCTGTTCTGCATATTTGCTTTGATCGTAATTGTAGGCATTATCATGGTCCAGCAAGGTCAGAGAAGAATACCGGTTCAGTATGCGAAAAGAGTTGTTGGAAGAAAAATGTACGGTGGACAGAGCACTCACATTCCGATGAGAGTCAACCAGGCCGGAGTTATCCCGGTAATCTTTGCTCTTTCCCTGCTGCAGTTCCCGCTGACGATCACATATTTCGTAAAAGCCGGAGCATTCTCCGATTTCGTCAAGACTTGGTTCTCTACATCGGGTAATATTTGGGGCGTATTGGTATATTGCATCCTGAACATCATCCTGATCATGTTCTTTACCTTCTTCTATACGGCGATTGTTTTCAATCCGCTGGAAGTGGCGAACAACATGAAGGCAAACGGCGGATTCATTCCTGGAATCAGACCGGGAAAATCTACAATTGAATATTTGAATAAAGTAATGACAAGAATCACATTTGTAGGAGCTGTCTTCCTTGCATTCGTTGCAATCCTGCCGACACTCATCAGCCATAACACGGCGCTTGACATGCGTTTCGGCGGAACTTCACTTCTCATCGTAGTCGGTGTTGCGATCGATACAATGAAACAGCTAGAATCGCATATGGTTATGAGAAATTACCAGGGATTCCTCAAATAACGAGGAATGACTCCTCAAAAAGGAAACGTTCCTCGTTCCGGGGCAACGGTTCCTTCATGAGGAAATGCATGGAGGATCTTGACAATGCTTAGACTTATACTACTCGGCCCCCCAGGAGCCGGTAAGGGTACTCAAGCAGCCAGGATTTGCCAAAAATATAGTATCCCCCATATTTCTACGGGTGACATATTCAGGAGACATATCAAGGAAGGAACTGAATTTGGCAAGAAGGCGCAAGAATACATGAACAAAGGTGAACTCGTTCCTGATGATCTCGTACTCGAGATCGCGGAAGCTCGCCTGATAGAGGAAGACTGCAAGAACGGCTTTCTACTGGATGGTTTTCCAAGGACGGTAATCCAGGCGAAACAGCTTGATAAATTTCTGAATGAAAAGAATCTTAAAGTCAATAAGGTTCTTGACATCAAAGTTGATAAAGAGGTACTGATGACAAGACTGATAGGCAGGAGAGTCTGCAGGAGCTGCGGAGCTACCTATCATGTGATCAATATGCCGCCGGAAAAAGAAGGCGTTTGTGACGTCTGCGGCGGAGAGCTTTATCAAAGATCCGACGATACTGCGGCGACTGTTGAAAACAGGATCGAAGTCTACAATGCTCAGACAATGCCATTGGTCGAGTATTATGAAAAACTCGGAAACATAGCGCATATTGACGGCAGCAAAGGACTCGATGATGTACTTTCCGACATCGTGAGTGTTTTAGGAGATCATTAAATGATAATCATCAAATCACAACAAGAAATCGATATCATGAGAGAGTCGGGAAGGGTTACAGCATATATCCTTTCAGAGCTTTCGAACATGATTCGACCGGGGATCTCCACGAAGGACATCGATGATTTCGTGGAAAGCACGATCCTGAAAAACCATATGATACCCAGCTTTAAGGGCTACAACGGTTATCCCGCCAGCGCCTGCGTATCGGTGAACGAGGAAGTGGTTCACGGAATCCCTTCTTCCAAGAAGATACTCCATGAAGGAGACATCGTCAGCGTCGATGTGGGGAGCACCCATAAAGGTTATGTCAGCGATGCTGCCAGAACCTATCCGGTGGGAAAGATCAGCGCAGAAGCCCAAAAGCTGATTACTGTGACAGAGGAGAGCTTTTTCGAAGGTTTGAAATTCTGCAAGGTAGGGTATCGGCTTTCAGATATATCCGCGGCGATTCAGACGAAAGCGGAATCGGAAGGATTTTCTGTGATTCGCGATTTTGTAGGCCACGGGGTCGGCAGGGCGATGCATGAAGATCCCCAGATCCCTAACTACGGGAAACCCGGCAAAGGGCCGCGTCTCGCTTCCGGCATGGTGTTCGCCATCGAACCCATGATCAACCAGGGAGATTACGAGGTCGAGGTGCTTCAAAACAACTGGACTGTGGTCACGGTTGACGGAAAGCTTTCCGCTCATTATGAAAATACTGTTGTTATCACTGATGGTGAGCCAGAGCTGTTGACGCTGTTTGGCGTTTAAAGTAAGAGAGGTGTATTATATGGCAAAAAAAGATGTCATAGAAGTATTTGGTACCGTATTGGAAGCCCAGCCGAATGCGATGTTCATCGTGAAGCTGGAAAACGGATACGAAGTGCTTGCACACATTTCAGGAAAAATCAGAATGAACTTCATCAGGATTTTGCCTGGGGACCGCGTGAAGGTTGAACTTTCGCCCTACGATCTGACCAGAGGCAGAATTACGTGGAGAGATAAGTAGTTCGTGAAATATTTTTTAGAAAACCCGCCAATTTTTCCATGATGCTTCGCATCAAAAAAATTGGGGAGGTTTACGGTTTTCTTAAAAAACATTTCACTCACTTAGATAAATCGACCAGTTGATAAACCGGTCAAAAATCCAGCACAAATGTTAGGAGGAAATAACAATGAAGGTAAGAGCTTCAGTAAAGCCTATCTGCGAAAAGTGCAAAATCATAAAGAGAAACGGAAAAGTAATGATAATCTGTGAAAATCCGAAGCACAAGCAGACACAAGGATAAGTCGCAATATATTTACCCGGAAATCGGGACCGGCTTCCAGATGCTACGCATCAAAGCCGGAGCTAAGGTGTACGATTTCCTATGTAAATACATTGCTCCTGCTGGAAGATCAACCAATTGGAAACATTCGGATTGGAATTCGGTTTATCCGGCAAAACTAAAATTAAAAGGAATTCGCCTTGGGGGAGCGGCTGTGTTTTATTGTCGGGAGACAAGAAAACTACCTCAAGAAAATTCTAGATAAATTATTAAATAATCATAAGCAACGCTAAGTTTCACTCGAGAAAACTTAGAATGCAAAAGAAGGAGGAAAGCTTATGGCTCGTATAGCCGGTGTCGACTTACCGAGAGACAAAAGAGTAGAGATTGGACTTACGTATATTTACGGTATAGGAAGACCTACGTCATTGGAAATTCTTGCAAAAGCAGGAATCAACCCGGATACAAGAATCAAGGACCTGTCTGAAGATGAGGCGGGTGCTATCAGAAAGATCATAGACACTGAGTATGTTGTTGAAGGAGATCTCAGAAGAGAAGTTTCCCTGAACATAAAGAGACTCATGGAAATCGGATGCTACAGAGGAATCCGTCACAGAAGAGGATTGCCTGTAAGAGGTCAGAACACAAAGACAAACGCTAGAACCAGAAAAGGTCCTAAAAAGACTGTAGGAAGAAAGAAAAAAGCAGGAAAGTAAGGAGGTAAGGAATAATGGCTAAAACTGTAAAGAAAACAGTTAGAAAAAAGAGAAGAGAACGTAAGAACATTGAACGTGGTCAGGCCCATATCCAATCCACCTTTAACAATACTCTTGTTACTCTTACAGATCTCAGCGGAAACGCTCTTTCCTGGTCAAGTGCCGGTTCACTTGGCTTTAAGGGATCCAAGAAATCAACTCCTTTTGCTGCCCAGATGGCGGCGGAAGAAGCTGCAAAGGGTGCTATGGAGCATGGACTTAAGATGGTTGAAGTATATGTAAAGGGACCTGGTTCCGGCCGTGAAGCTGCAATCAGAGCGCTGCAGGCTGCAGGACTTGAGATCAATCTTATTAAGGATATCACACCAATTCCGCACAACGGATGCAGACCACCAAAGAGAAGAAGAGTTTAATTAAAGGGAGGTGTAATTAATATGGCTAGATATACAGACGCTTCTTGCAGATTATGCAGAAGAGAAGGCCAGAAGCTGTTCTTAAAGGGCGAAAGATGTTACAGCCCAAAATGCGCTATAGAGAAAAGAAATTACGCGCCCGGACAGCATGGACAGAACAACAGAAAGAAAGTTTCTGAATATGGTTTACAGCTGAGAGAAAAACAGAAGGCCAAGAGATTCTACGGCGTTCTGGAAACCCAGTTCAGAAATTACTTCGATAAGGCTGCCAAGAAAAAGGGTATTACAGGTGAAAACCTGCTCATTATGTTAGAAACAAGACTTGACAACGCTGTTTTCAGAATGGGATTCGCATCCTCAAGAAAAGAAGCAAGGCAGCTCGTCAGACATGGACACTTTACCGTAAACGGCGCGAAACAGAACATTCCGTCCTTTGCGGTAGCGGCCGGCGATACGATCAAGGTGAAGGAAAAAAGCGCATCATCTCCTAAATTCAAGGAGATCAAGGATATGTCAATCAGTGTGCCTTCATGGATTACGGTTGATGTAGAAAAGCTTGAGGGTAAGGTTGTTGCAATGCCAAGGAGAGAAGACATCGATACTCCAATCGCAGAACATCTCATCGTCGAGTTGTACTCAAAGTAAGATAGCTTGATAGCTTAACTGCGATTGAGTAATAAAAGGAGGGTTTTTGAGTGATAGAAATCGAAAAACCAACAATTGAATGCTTTTATTCTGACGAAAACGAGAATTACGGCAAATTTGTCGTAGAACCTCTGGAGAGAGGTTACGGTACAACCCTTGGAAACAGCCTGAGAAGGATTCTTCTCTCATCATTGCCGGGCGCAGCCGTTACTTCCGTCAAGATTGACGGGATTCTTCACGAGTTTTCCACGATCCCGGGAGTAAAAGAGGATGTTACGGAAATTATCCTGAATCTGAAAAAGCTTGCGGTTCGTATAAACGGTGAAAATTCCAAAAGAGTGATCATCAATGCGGTAGGGCCGAAGGTCGTTACTGCCGGCGATATCATCGCCGACAGCGATCTGGAGATATTCAATCCGGAACTGCACATTGCAACTCTTGAAGAAAATGCCACACTGGTTATGGAAATCAATATCGCTAGAGGCAGAGGCTATGTGCCTGCGGACCAGAACAAATCTGAGTCCATGCCGATTGCTGTGATTCCGGTAGATTCTATCTACACGCCGGTGAGAAAAGTCAATTTCACGGTTGAAAACACGAGAGTAGGACAGGTTACAGACTATGACAAGCTCATTCTGGAAATCTGGACCGACGGCAGCATCACTCCTGAAGAAGGGGTATCCATCGGTGCGAAGATCATGCAGGAGCATCTGAAGTTGTTCATCGACCTTACCGACAGCATGGAATCCATGGAGATCATGGTCGAGAAGGAAGAAGATCAGAAGGAAAAAGCTCTTGAGATGACCATCGAGGAACTGGAACTGTCCGTACGTTCTTTCAACTGCCTGAAGCGCGCAGCAATCAATACGGTAGAAGAGCTTACCCATAGAACCGAAGATGATATGATGAAGGTGAGAAACCTTGGTAAGAAATCTCTGGATGAAGTAAAGCATAAACTAGAAGAATTAGGCCTCGGTCTCAAACCGAGCGACGACTAGAGGAGCGCCGGGAGGCGCCTCGAATCTTAGCAAAGGAGGAATATAAATGCCAGGTTACAGAAAATTAGGCAGACCAACTGCTCACAGAAAAGCGATGCTCAGAAACATCGTGACCGACCTTTTCAGAGAAGGCCGCATCACAACAACTGACTGCAGAGCAAAGGAAGCAAAAAGAGAAGCTGAAAAGATGATCACATTGGCAAAACGCGGCGATTTACATGCAAAAAGACAGGTACTCGCTTATGTTTACGATGAAGATGTAGTCAAAAAGCTGTTCGATGAAATAGCTCCGAAATATGCCGAAAGGCACGGTGGATATACCAGAATTCTGAAGTTAGGACCTCGTCAGGGAGATAACGCAGAAGTGGTTTTCCTGGAGCTCGTTTAAAAATTAAATGTTTCAAGAGACTGTGTAAATTATTTGCACAGTCTCTTTTCATTTATGGGGAAAAAACTTAAAGCAAGTCCTGATTTATCTAAGAAGAATTAGTGACATGCATAACTTGTCCCATAATCAAATGGCCCACTAAACGGGCCTTTTATTTTATCCTGAATCGAATTCATTTTAATTTCATCAATACTATTGTAATTTCATACAATTTATAATAAAGTGTATACAGCTAAATCGATTGCCGGATTTCTTTAAAGGCTTCAGGCGGGACTGTAATTCGAAGTCTTTAGCGATTAGGAGATAAGAATGAGCTCGGATGTTAAGTTTCTAACCATTGAAGACGTGGCTGACATGCTTCAGGTAACAAGAACAACCGTATACAATTTAAAGAAAAAAGGACTTCCTTTTATTAAGATCGGGAAAAATATCAGATTCAGCCAGGAGGATGTGATCAACTGGGTGATGGATAATTCGCGCGGTACAAAGGAAGAAAAGGAATAATAAGGGCAATTCCCATATTAAGTTGAACTGCACCCCTTTATGCGATATAATAATTGCATCACTTAGGGGCGCTTTTTTTGTGCCCGCAGTTGGCGGCAAGCCATGGAGGTTAGAGGGAATGAAAAGGTCATTGGCAATCATCTTGGTATTACTGTTATCGATAGGAGCATTCACAGGCTGCGGACCGGATCAGAAAAAGATCCAGAAGGACTTCATCACAATTCTTGAAAAACCGGCTTCCGAAGAAACGATAAAGGAAGCGACGGATTATCTGGATCAATATCTCCCGAAGATGGATGAAAAATATGCCAGCGATATGGTGATCCACCTTGAGCATTATATCCTCGCGTTCAATCAGGAAGGGATCGTCTATGAGGCGTGGCTGAATCACTACGACAAGTATATTTCGGTCTCATTGAAGGAGCTGTACCAGATCAAGGAGACGGAGCAGAAAACGCCTTTTTCAGCAGATACCGTATTAAAAGCGAGCTGGGCGGAACTCGCACAGAGAACATATGACATGGAGCAGTACATACAAAAATATAAGGATCAAAAACTGATTGCCGAGGATGCGACATGGCTTTACGGGAATTATATGAATGCGCTGATCATGGGAACCAACGGTACTCCGATCTTTGACTATAAAAGCCATGCGTTTTCAGATGACGCAAAGACAGCCTATGCCGCTTTTATCAACAAGTTCCCCGATTCGACCACGGCGTGGGCACTGACAGAATATTTTACATATCTGGACAGCATCCAATACAACATGGATTACAACGATAAAGTATCAAGCAAATTATTCTTCGACACCAGCGACTGGCTGGTATCGGAGTCGGGAAAGAGAGTATTTCAGTAGATGGACAACATTATCAGGATCGACGATCTTGTATTTGAATACAAAAGAGAGGATCAACTGGAACCGGTCCACGCAGTCAATCATGTCAGCCTGGAAATCGAGCGCGGCAGCTTCACCGCTGTGATCGGCAAAAATGGTTCGGGAAAATCAACTCTTGCCAAAAACATCAATGCCTTGCTGCTGCCAAGCAGCGGGGCTGTTTATGTAAAGGGCATGAGCACTGCGGACGAATCAAAGCTTTGGGAGATCCGTCAGGCTGCGGGTATGGTATTCCAGAATCCCGACAACCAGCTGGTTTCTTCTATTGTAGAGGACGACGTGGCATTCGGCCCGGAAAATCTCGGCATAGAGCCGGGTGAGATCCGGAAGCGGGTCGATGATTCCCTATATTCCGTCAACATGTATGAGGAAAGAAAAAAAGCGCCTCATATGCTGTCCGGCGGACAAAAGCAGAGAATTGCCATCGCAGGAGTCATTGCGATGCGACCGGAATGCATCATTCTGGACGAACCTACCGCTATGCTGGATCCCCACGGACGTTACGAAGTGATGGAAATCATCCATAAGCTTCATCAGGAAGGGATCACGATCCTCCTGATCACGCATTTTATGGAGGAAGCAGCACAGGCTGACCGTGTCGTTATCATGGAGGAAGGGAAAGCGGTACTGGATGGCACACCCGCGGAAGTATTCAGCCATTCCGAAGAGATCAAGGCGCTTAGCCTGGATGTTCCCTTTGCGGTGGACCTCGCATACAGGCTCCGGAAACGAGGCGTCGAAATACCGGAAAACATTATCAGTACGGAAGAAATGGTGGACTATATCGCATGCAGATTCAAGTAGAAAATCTTACACACATATACAGTGAGGGAATGCCTTACGAATCGGTGGCGCTTACCGGCATCAGCTTTGAGATCGGCAAGGGGGAGTTTGTTGGGATCATCGGCCATACCGGTTCGGGCAAATCCACTTTGATACAGCATTTAAACGGCCTGTTGAAACCGAAATCAGGAAGTATTCGCATCGACGGGGTAGATATCACTGGAAAAGACGTTAAAATGCGGGATATCAGGCGTAAGATCGGCCTGGTGTTCCAGTATCCCGAATACCAGCTCTTCGAGGAAACGGTCCAGAAGGATGTCGCTTTCGGTCCCCTGAATCTCGGTTTGAGCCAGGAAGAGGCGGACGCGAGGGTGGTGGAGGCCATCGGGCTTGTCGGGCTGAACTACGAAGACATCGCCGACCGTTCGCCTTTTGAGCTTTCAGGCGGACAGAAACGCAGAGTGGCCATCGCCGGAGTCATCGCGATGAAACCGGAGATCCTGATCCTGGACGAGCCTACCGCGGGACTTGATCCGAAGGCACATGCGGATATCCTCCGGATGATCGAAAAGATCCATGAGATCCAGCAGAACAGTATTATTCTGGTATCCCACAACATGGGCGATATCGCCAGGCTGGCTGATAAAGTCCTCGTGATGGACAGGGGGAAACTGGCCCTGACCGGAACGCCGGCCGAAGTGTTTCATGAGGCGGATCTGCTGGAATCCCTTGGCTTAGGCTTGCCGCCTGCAGCCTTCCTAATGAGAGAGCTTAAGAACAGAGGCGTCCCGGTATCAACGGAGCCGATCACCATTGAGGCGGCGGAAGAGGAACTGTATCATATCCTGAAAAAAGGGAAACTTTAATTGATAGGAAGAATAATTCATGATTCGTGACATAACTTTAGGACAATATTATCCGGGAAATTCCTGGATCCATAGGCTGGACGCAAGAATAAAGATCATATGGACCTTCGTCTATATCATCTCCCTGTTTTTGATCAAGGATTTCTGGGGATATATCGCCATTGTGATTACCCTCAGCGTGATCATCGGGGTGTCCCGGGTGCCGCTGAATTTTATTTTGAAGGGATTAAAACCGATATTCCTTATTATCGTTTTTACATTCACCGTCAATATGTTCATGACGCCGGGAACGCACCTTTGGGGGATCGGATTTTTGCAGATCACAAGAGAAGGACTTTATAACGCGGTTTTCATGGGTGTGAGACTTGTTCTCCTCATCATAGGCTCGTCTCTCTTGACACTGGTCACAAAGCCGATCAACCTGACCGACGGGATCGAAAAACTTCTCAGCCCCGGACAGAGGATCGGGATACCGGCCCATGAGCTTGCTATGATGATGACCATAGCGCTTCGTTTTATTCCGACGCTACTGGAAGAAACGGACAAGATCATGAAAGCGCAGATGGCCCGGGGCGCCGACTTTGAGAGCGGAAACATCATGAACCGTGCCAAGAGCCTGATTCCTTTACTGGTGCCGCTGTTTATCAGCGCATTCCGTATCGCGCAGGACCTGGCAATGGCAATGGAAGCCCGCTGTTACCGTGGCGGCAGCCACAGGACCAGAATGAACGGAATGATGCTGAAGCGAAAAGACGGTATTGCAGTCATTCTCATGCTGCTCTATCTGGCGCTGGTCATACTCCAGGCCCAGGGCATTTTCGGACTAGGTTGAGAGGATTTGAAATGAAGAACACAAAATTTTTATTACAGGCAGCCATTATCGCTGCCGTATATGCAACTTTGACCACAATACTGATGCCGTTCAGTTACGGGGTGATGCAGGTCAGGGTTTCTGAGGCGCTGACGATCCTGCCGTATTTCACACCGGCAGCGATCCCGGGATTGTTTATCGGCTGTCTCGTCTCCAATATGGTAGGACCTTACGGCTTACTGGACATGGTATTCGGAAGCGGCGCGACCCTTATCGCCGCGGTCTGCTCCTATTTCCTAAGAAGCAGGCCTTTGCTGGTGCCGCTGCCGCCTGTGATCGCCAACGGAGTGGTCATCGGGAGCATGCTATACTACGCATACTCGGTTCCGATGCCATTGATCGCCTGCATGCTATGGGTTGCCGCCGGAGAATTGATCGCCTGCTATGGGATCGGTTATCCGCTGCTCAGGATATTAAAAAAGTATAGCGGGACGATATTTTCATAGACCGCTGAAACACGCAGATGGCAGAAAATTTTCTGCAATTGAAAATTTTCTATAATGCGTTATAAAAAGATTTTTGAGCTGCACTAATGCGGCTCAAATTTTCATATATTAATAATGCAGCATTTGCTAGCTTGAAATTTTTAGGGGGAAACTATGCAGAAAAACCTTCGGTTGACGATTCTGGTTATGGCACTGTTTTCGATCCTCTTGTTCTTGCTTATCATCGGTCCTGAGATCGGCGGCGCAGTTGCCGCTGAAAACAACAACGTGGATTCCTTGAAACCGGATGTGGTGGACAGCAGTAATGAGCCAACCAGTTCAGCCATAGAGAAAGATAACAGTCCGACGGATGTGACCAACGAAATCACAGAACCGGAGGTGGCCTTTCAGTTAAAGTATGATAAGTATCCGCTGACCTATGTCTATCTTCTTGTGCAGAACGCTACCGTCAATATCAGAAAAGGCCCTTCCCTGACGGAAGCGGTCCTTAAAACGGTATCGAGAAATGAGAAGCTGAATTATATCGAGACGGTCACAAAGGACGGGATCTGGTATCACGTGACTTGGAGCGAAGCTGGGCGGCAGTATTTCGGCTTTATCAATGCGGACGTGGTGACCAAGCGGGTCTTTCAGTTTGACAAAATGCATCAGGAGGTCTTAAGAGCTGAAAAGGAAGCCGGCTCAGGTTCTGTTACCTATATCGGAAACTATCATAACCTGAAGGGCTGGGCGCCCCTTTATCAGGGAGAGGAGTTGGATAAAGACGGCGGAAGACGGAGCCAAAGCGCGCCGGGATACCCCGATCCGTCCTATCTGAACGAGTTCATCTATTTGGGTGACGGCACTCTCATCAAAGTGCTGGATCAGGGCAGCAAATATACCAGAGTATCGCCCGTCAGGGATTTGCAGAAGGTTTATTATGTTCCAAATAAATATATCGTCATGCCCGCAGCGGTTTCGGAGATAAAAAAAGCGATCGTGATCGACCGTGGGAACCAGAACGAAGCCGTATTCGAAAAGACTGGGGAGGAATGGAAGGTCATATCCTATACCCTTGCCACGACCGGAAAAACGGGAACATACCATCAGCCGACGCCCCTTGGCTATTATTACGCCATTGAGAAAAGGGAGCGATTCTATTATTACGAGGATGGGACAACAAAGATCCAGGGATACGCGCCTTATGCCATCCGGTTTGCCGGCGGTGCTTATCTGCACGGCGTACCGGTCAATTACAAATTCAAGAACGACGGCGGCCGGATCGATCCGGGAAAGGTGGAATACTCCAAAACGATGGGAACTGTGCCTCTTTCCCATAAATGTGTCAGAAACTATACCTCGCACGCAAAATTTATTTATGACTGGTATACTCCGGGAGAAATGATTGTTATTGTGATGGAATAGCGTAAGTCAGAAATAAGAATTTGGAGGCCGACAATGAATGTGATCAAGGTCTTGAAAAAAGACAGGAGACTGGAATTCTGGCAGGATGACGCGCTGAAACGCAGTTTTCAGATATCCCTCGGATTTTCGCCGGAAGGCCAGAAGCTGCGAGACGGAGACGGTAGGACGCCTGAAGGCAGGTATTACATCTGCACTAAAAACAAACAGAGCAAGTTCACTCTTTTTTTGGGAATCAGCTATCCTAATATCCAGGACGCGGAACGGGGGCTTGCGCAAGGCCTGATCTCCCAGGAGGAGTTTAATGAAATCAAGACATCCATTGAAAACGGGAAACGGCCAAGCTGGGAAACCACGCTGGGCGGAAAAATAGGGATCCACGGAATGGGTGCTTCCAGAGACTGGACCGCAGGGTGCGTAGCCATGGAAGACGAGGATATAATATGGCTCTGGGAACAGTCTGAAATCGGCGACGCCGTTGAAATTTACGAATAGGAAGAAAAGAATACAATGCGACAAAGAAAAGTAAAAAACGAAGAAGAGAGACTCGCGGAACATCACCAGTATCTGATTGAGGATCCAAAGGCCCGAAAAGGAAGCTGGCGGGAGGTTTTCGAGAACGGAAACGGTATTTATGCTGAGCTTGGCTGTGGAAAGGGCAAGTTCATCATGACGTTGGCCGAACAGAATCCGGACCGGAACTATATTGCCATCGAAGGCAGGGGAAGCGTCATCCTGAGGGCACTGGAAAAGGCCACAAGAGAAGGCAGGAACAACATCGTCTTTGCCAAAGAATATATCAAGGATGTGTCCGAATATTTCGCGGAGGATGAGCTTTCCGGCATTTACCTGAATTTCAGCGATCCATGGCCGAAGGACCGCCATGCGAAAAGAAGGCTTACCCACGGCCGGTACCTCGACGGATACCGGAAAGTCCTGAACGACGGCGGCTGCATTCAATTCAAAACGGACAACGTCGATCTGTTCGCCTTTGCTGCCGGGGAGTTCGAGAGTTGTGGCATGAAGCTTCTGGAGTTCACGGAGGATCTACATAACACGGAGCTGGACGCCAAGAACGTGACAACGGAGTATGAGGATAAATTCCGGGAGGCTGGGAAAAAAATAAATTACTGCAAGGTAAAAATTAATAAATAAGGTGCCGCGCCGTGGGTGTTCTCCAAGAAAACCGTCCGAGCTTGAAAATTCACGATTAAACAGAATCCGTAAATTTGATGAGCGAGCGGTTTTAGGGAGAATACCCCTGGCAGGCACCTATTAATTTTATGTGCAGTAATTGATTTATCCGTTTACTTTATCGATTGCTTTTTTCATGATCGGCGGGAGCATTCTGCATCTTTCCTGAGAGATTGCAGCGATGGATACCCGAAGTCCTTTTCCTACCGGTACGGTGAAGACTCCTTCCTTCTGGAGCTCAAGACCGACTTCGTCGGCGTTCTCGCACGGTACGGTCACAAAGAATCCTGCTTCAAATGGAACGGTTTTCAAGCCGACCTCTTTCGCCGCGTTGGCAAAGGTATGGCCCCTTTCCACCAGCATTTTGCAATATCCCTGTCTTTCATGCGTAACCTTGACCAGAAGATCTTCATCCGCATATATGTTTGAAAGGGTAGCCATGGCAGCTCTGTTGCAGTTGGACCAGGTCCCTCTGCTGGAGAATGCACAGACGGTCTTGAATTCATCAGCGATTTCCTTGTCCTGCGTCATGCATATCATGGCGCCGCTTCTCATCCCGTACATTGTGCAGCTTTTGGAGAGACTATACGCTACGACTACGAGAATATTTGCCGGAAAATTATCCAGCAACGGGAAGAATTTTCTGTGTTCCTCCTCGTCACCCGCAAAGTCGAGATAAGCGACGTCCACGAGGAGCGTTATCTTTTTTGAGCCATCGGCTGCCGCGCTGTTGACTACGCTTATTATTTTGTTCCAATCATCCAGGGTAAAACAGTAGCCGGTCGGATTATGCGCCGGAGTATTCAAAATAATGATCAGATCGTCCTGTTTGGACAGGAGTTCCTTGACCTTGCTTTCAAACGAAACAATATTGAATTTCCCTTCTGCGTCAAAAAGGGTATACGTTGTGATGGACCGTTCGAGATCCTGAGCGATGGTGCTGTAAGGACTCCAGTACCAATCTGAGGTCAGTACCTGATCGCCGCGTTTTGAATAGTTTTGAATGGTATTACGAATTGCCCCTGTTCCCCCGGGAGTAGCCACTGCTTCTGTATATGCCTTTGGAACAAAGCTTCCGAACGCTGCCTTCTTTATGGATTTGATAAATTCGGGCGTCCCTGCGATAGGGGCGTAATCAGCATAATCAATTGGAGTTAGATTTTTTAAGACTTCAACCACAGAGGAAAGGATAACCAAATTTCCGTCATCATCAAGAAGGGAGCCTATGGTTGCGTTAACGACCTTATCAGCGCCTGTACTCGCTGCCATTTCTTTTGCCTTCTGATTGATTCCGAAGATCTTATCTTCCACTGGAATCACTCTGTTGTTGGCCTCTGCCATCTTGTAATTCGACATACTATGATCACCTACCTTTATTTATGTATAATATTCATATTATAATATAATAATCTACTATAATCAAGAAAATTTCTATTATTTCAGATATATGCTTTCAATACCCTGCTGAGTTTATTATAAACAAATTCGCCGGATCCCAATAAATATTATTATAAAAAAATAGTGAATTCAAAAACCTCTGACAGTATGAATTCTCAGAAAGAAGGAAATAATACTGTTGGAGGTGTTTTATATGCGATTGAATAATAAAAAACCAAATGATCGAGTAGCTGTTGCGCTGGTCTTATGCTTCTGCGTGGTTGCGATTGCTTCTATTTTTACAATGAGGTCGAATTTTAACAAGCTTGACCTTAGCGATGATGATAAGATTAATATTGCGCAAGAGGACAATCAGGCAAAAGAAGAAGAACAGAAAGTCGTCCAGCAAATCCCTACTGTTGACAGTACGACTCCTAAACCAGATGCGGCAGACAACAATGCAGTCGAGAAGAAAGGCGGATCTTCTCCGTATACTGTTCCTGTAAATGGAAAGGTATCAAAACAATTTTCTGATGAAGTACCGATTTATTCTCAGACGCTTGACGAGTACATCGTTCATAAAGGCGTAGATATTGCTGCTCCGGCAGATACCCAGGTCGTAGCCGTGGCCGACGGAACCGTTACCAAGGTCTACAACGACGACCAATTTGGAATTACCATTGAATTATCTCATGGTAACGGAATCGTAACGAAATATTCTAATTTAAGCACAACAAAGATGGTTGGCGAAGGCGACGTCGTGAAAAAGGGGCAGCCCATAAGCGGAGTTGGAAGCTCAGCCTTGTTTGAAAGCTTGGAGTCTCCGCATTTACATTTTGAAGTATTAAAAGACGGAGTAGCGATTGATCCGAGCGATTATATGTAGGAAATTTTTATGAGCCACAGATTGCCTGTGCAGGGAGTCTGTGGCTTTTTTATGTTTTCTTGGCAAAAAATATGGTATAATATCTTAAATTGTTTTTTGAGGGGCGTTTATGAGAAGGATTATACAAATAATAGCTATGACATTGATACTGTCCTCATTAACCTGTGTGTATGGAGCGGATAAGGTCACAGTGGTCGTGGACGGTAAACAGGTTGTTTCTGATCCTCCGGCCGTGCTCAGTTCTGCCGGTTCCGCCATGCTTCCATTCCGTTCAATTTTCAACGCGCTCGGAATCAAGGACGAGTCCATCAGCTGGAATTCCAATTCAAAAAGTATTGAGATACATAATGGGGGTCAATACATATTTCTGATGATCGGGAATACCGGAGCATTGGTTAACGACAGCCTGATTACGCTCAATACAGCCCCATACATAGAGAATAACAGGACGCTTGTACCGATCAGGTTTGTTTCGGAAGCCCTTGGTGCGGATGTCCAATGGATAGCGGGATCGAAAACAGTTGTTATAACATCAAAGCATTGATTGAGAAGTAGAGAAATCTTCAGTGAACATTTGATTACGCAGGAAAGAAGGTATATTTTTGAGCAAGAGGTTTATGTTCGCATTTTCCATCGCGGCCGCATTGATTCTGTCGTCATCTGGAATCGCCGATGCATCATCGTCAGTCGATCCGGAAGATATGGCTGTTTATCTTCATGACGGATATTACGGTGACAGCGCGATCGTTTCAGGCGATATCTATTCGTCAGACGGAAACGTTCAGTTCACAAATTCAGGAAGCAATGCGGTCACAGGGAGTATCTTCCACAAAAACGGGACACAGTTCACGATACCCGATTGGTACAAACCGGATTTTGCTTCCCGTGTCGTAACACTGCCGGAAACCTATTATGACGGGGCAATCCCGGATTATGTGGATTTTCCGGAGATCAGCAATTACGTCGATCAGTACATACCACAATACGATACCCCACCCCTCACTATTACAGAGAATACACATTTTGGGACGCTCACCATCGGACAACAGATCACGGCGGACGTTCGAAACCGGGATATTTATCTTGTCGTCGATCATCTGAGCTGCAACTGGGGATTTTCCATTACACTGAACGGAAACGGCCGTCTGTATCTGTACGTAAAGGGATATGACAACAGCGGACCGCTGAATATCAGCAATGGAAACAACCCGGACAGTACCTATATATTCTCCGAGGTCAGCCTTTCCCATTCGAACCTGGATCTTTATGCCCATGTGTTTTATGAAGGGATATCAAATCTCCAGGTATTGGGGAAAGTGACAGGAAGCATCGCTACCGATGCCTCTTCTGTTACCATGAGCGGCGGTACGGTTAATATCAACGGACTGGTATACGCGCCGAATGCGGCTGCGATTCTGGAAAGCTCCGCTGCAATAAACGGCAGATTAGTGGCAAACAGCCTGATTCAGCGGGGAATGGGGCAGATCAACTACAACGCAGCTTATTCGACCATACCTCTCCAGGCATTGCAACACCAAGTCAGAGTAAGAGCGAGTATTCCGGAAGGCGGGACCGTATCACCCGATTCGGTCAACGCGAATTACGGGCAGATGATTCAGATCACTGCTGTTCCAAACCCGGGATACCTCTTCGCAGGATTCAGTTCCTCAAACAGTTCCATGATTCCGGATTCAAACGGCCGGATCACAGTTACCGGGCCTGTCACCCTGACAGCCAACTTTGAATATGCAGGCAGTTATGCGCAGGGCTTGCTTGGAGAATACTACGATACCAGTGAACTTGATAACGCTTCTGCGATGAAAATGAGGCGTATCGACCGCAACCTTGCCTTTAATTTTATGTATGATTCTCCGGATCCGGTGATGGATCCTGAAACCTTTTCCATTCGCTGGTCGGGTTTTATCAGACCGCCAGTTACAGGAGATTATTTATTCAAAACCTATTCCGACGACGGAGTCAGAGTAACGGTGGACGGAAAAGAAATCATCAACGAGTGGGGGGCCCTGAGCCTCGCTTTCACAGTGGCAGACAGCACGGTTCATCTGGAGGCTGGGAAATATTATCCGATCACGGTGGAATATCAACAATTGCCTCTCTATGCCGCTGCTTTCCTTTTCTGGCAGGCAGACGGGGTACCGATGGGGATCATCCCTGAAACAGCATTCTATGTGCCTCAAGAGACCAGCGCCGAATACACGCCGGCAAAGTACTATAATTTGCTTGGCAAGGCCGGAACCGGCCTGCAAAACACCTTCTACACAAAGGACGAAAGCGGAACCCGGCTCAAGGAATACAGTGAGACGGACAATATCGATTATTCATGGGGACTCGGGGCTCCGGGAGATCTCGACAGCGATGTATTCTACGGTGAAATGGAAGGCTATCTGGAAGCAAAATATACCGAAAGCACAACTCTGGTCTTCTCGGTTGATGACGGGATCCGGGTTTGGGTCGGCGATGAGTCGGGTGCATGGTTTAATGGCGGAGCTCCTGTCATCGATGAATGGGATCAGCACAGTATCGATAATTTTGAGTATACCTTCGATACAGAAGCAGGGCATAAATACAGAATCCGCATTCAATACGCAGATTTTGGGATCGGAGCAACCTGCATCATGGGATGGAGAGGAGACGCCTTGGGGCACGGAGTGATCCCTGAGCAGTACCTTTATTCTCAATAAAAGATAAGAAAATAAAGTGAAGCGATCATCGGAGGAGATGATCGCTTCTTTATTTGAAATACCTTGATTTACGCGTATTATTTCGTTACCCGTGCCGCTCCGTAATAGTGGTTGACATTGTAGCTTGATGACAGATCGCTGATTTTGACATTTTCACCGGGCTGCGGTGCGTGGATGAATTTGCCTCCCCCCACATAGATCCCGACATGGCTGATGCGGGTAGAACCTGCCGAGGGTTTGAAGAAGACCAGATCTCCCGGCTTCAGTTCGGACTTTGAGATTTTCGCTCCGCTGCCATACTGCCCGGAGGTCGTCCTTGGGATGCTTCCGCCGAAATGGCCCATAACGTACTGAGTAAAACCGGAGCAGTCAAAACCGTTCGGAGTTGAGCCGCCGTGGACATACGGTACGCCAAGGAACTTCTTCGCATAGGACACGATATCGCCACCGGCAGCTGCAAAGGCAATCGTTCTGCCGATGCTGCCGCTGAGACTTCTGTTGGCGGCGTACAGGGTGGCAGTCTTTGTGCCCTTCAAGGCGACCTGGTTCTGCGGCTCGGAAACCACAACCGAGTTGATCACGTTGGTCGCTACGACGGTTCCGTTTTCCTTTGTGATCTCTGAAGTGACCTCTTTTGTGCCGTTGACGCCCTGCGTTTTCACTTTGACCGTGCCTTTGTTAAGAGTTTTTGTATCTTCATAGACAGTCTTGAACGCAATATTTTCTGTTGTCGTTATCTGTTCTTTCGTAACCACGGTCACGAAAGGTTTCATCGCATACATATTGAGCTGCTGCCCGATCTTGATCTTGTTTGGGTCAAAGCCGGGGTTCGCTTTCTGAAGCTCGTCGGTGCTTATCCCGTTGGCCTCGGCGATATCCCAGATCGTATCCCCATCCTTTACCGTGTAAACCTTTGGGTTCTTTTCTCCGGTGACGATGAGATTTACAGCATCGTCAGGCTTCATCAGATCTTTTACTTTTATCGCCGCCTGCGTTGCGATCACGCTTTCCTTGAAGTCTGCGCTGACCAGCTTGCTCCCGCTGTCCAGATAATGATTTTTCACTTTGCTCAGGATCTCTTCGGCGCCGGATTGGGAAGCTGTCGCGGCGACATTCTTGCCGCTGACGCTGACAGCCCATGCTTTTGCCGTACAGATTCCGGAATCGACGATTTTTTTCTCAAGCGCTTTCGCCGTTAAGGCTTTTACTTCATCTTTTTTGTAATCGGTCTTTTCGTATGTGATCTTTTCCTTGTCGACGGTCACGTCTAAAGGGTCCTTCGCTTTCGCATAGTCTGCAGTGAGATCTTCCACTGCGTTGTCAACGATTGCTTTATCCGTTATGTATCCGGCATTGCCGCCTGCGATCGACAGGCTGTACACTTGCGTGCCGGTTGCCAGGATGATCCCGGCGCTTAGAATAATGCAGCCGGTCACTCCCGTCAGGATCGCGATTTTTGTTTTTTTATTCCATTGATTTACTTTATCGATGATCAGATTTTTGTATTGATTCAGGGTTTCATTCTTGCTCATAACATTACCTCGTGTTTTTCCTTTTGACTTTTGTAATGTTACAGGAATGTTTCAAAATAATCAACATGTTTAGGATAATCTTCACAGAGGGCGAGAGGGTGAAACGCTGGGCGCATTGGTAATAGAGGGTATGGGCCACATCTCCAATTTGTGCCATAATAACACGAATACTCGAATTATAACTGATTTGCGGTTTGTGATTACCAGTTTTGTCTATGGAAAGAAATGCCCCAATCGTATGGGGCATTTCATTTTACTGCGACTGCTATTCCGAAAATTCATACTCTCTGACATCTTCGGGATCCTGATAATCCTTAAGATCGCTATCCTGAGTATCCCTGAAATCTTTGTTTCTTTTGTTGTCCACAATATCACCTCCAATGTGTAAGTATTCTCAATCCAGGCGATATTATTCCGTTACAAAATCAGGTTGGTTACCATTTGACCCCATGAATAATATACTGATTATTATATATAAGGAGCAGTGGATCAAAGTGAAATGTAATTTTAATCCGGAGTGTATCACCATCAGCCAAATGAATCTGATTTTTAATGTGAGAATCGCCTGGAGAAGGTTGACGACCTGGACCAGGTCATATATGATCAGCAGATATCTGGGGATCGGAAACGCAGAGGATTTATTCGGAAGCCTAATAGATGAAGCATTAAGTTTCAGCAATATGCTGCAGGTGGTTTTCGGACGTGAAATAGCCGGAAAAAACGCCGAGTATCTGAATGCATATGCGCTCATATTTCGTGATCTCATTACGGCTCAGATCAATGGAGACACGCAGGCAATTCAGGAAAATATCAATCGGTTCTATCAGAATATTAACGACAATGCGGCTTTTCTGGCATCGATCAATCCATACTGGAATGAACAGCAATGGAAAGATCTGTTGGGAACATATTTCCGTTATACCGTTGAAGAAGCGAATTTTTTTGCCGCAGGCGATTATAAACAGGATATTCAGACCTTCGACCAGATTACGAAGCTTAACAATACTATGGGCGATGTTTTTGCACAGGGATTGTATGAATTTATAACAACCGGCCAGCAGCCGAGCAGCAGCCTCCCCCAGGTGGGCGAGCAGTGTATCACAGAAGAACAAATGAATTTGATCTATGACATCAGAATGTTTTGGTTTGAGCTTGCCACATGGGTCAGAAACTTTATGCTGAGCAGATACAGAGGGATCGGAGACGCAAATGAAGTATTTAACCGTTTACAGCAGGTGCCCAATGATTACGTTGACAATCTGAGAAAATTCTTTGGAGAAAATCCTGCCATCGATGAACTGGAGCTTGAGTTGAATACGTTTATCGACCTGATCGACGATCTGATCACTGCGCAGCTGGCCGGAAATACAGATGCTATTAACAACGTTACCAGGCTTTTATACCAAAACGCAGGTGAAAGAGCAGCTTCTGTTTCGAAGCTCAATCCTTACTGGAACGAAAGTGAATGGAGAAACCGGATATACAACAATATCCGAAGTACATTGGCCGAATCGGTGACTTTCCTGACGGGTGATTACGCGAGAAATCTGGATATATACAGCACGCTTCTCGATCAGGCTGAAAGTACGAGCGGTTACTTTGCCCAGGGGCTTGTCAAATATTTGAAAAGCAATCCGAAAGTGAAAAAAGATAACTGTGTCTGAAAATAATGGCTTGATAATTTTCTTTCAGTCGCATATACTAGATACGTGTTCTAAATTACTAATTGATTGCTATAGGCTTAAGTCAATTTCGTTTTTGACTGACACCTGTGGCATTTATTTTTTTAACCAGGACAATATTTTTAAGGAGGTATCTGTATGAATAATGGTACTGTAAAGTGGTTCAACGAGAGCAAAGGTTTTGGGTTTATTTCCAATGATGACGGATCCGGAGATGTTTTTGTGCATTTTTCCGCGATACAAAACACTGGATTCAAATCCCTGGCCGAAGGTCAGAAAGTGACATACGACACCGAAGCCGATCCTAAGGATTCCAGAAAGCTTCGTGCCATCAACGTCCACACGGTCTAACACTCGCGATCAATCCGTTCCTTTCCAAGACCGGATTTTTTGTTGACTAATCCACAAAAGCAAAAATACACTCCGATTGGGAGTGTATTTTTATTGGAGAGGGTGAGGGATTTTCATTTTAATGGAAAGAATTATGAAGAGGGTATATAATAAAAATTGAAGTTATCACTGATGTACATAGTAATGAATATTATAGGAGTTGCAGTTCAATGAATCGATTAAAATTTATATTATTCTCTTTATTTACCTCAGTAATTCTGATTGCTTCAGGATATCATAACTGCGTATTTGCCGACACCGGCGACGTCGGGGTTTATATCGACGGGACAGCGGTTGATTTCCCGGATGTTAAGCCATACATATCCCCAGATACTAACAGATAAGATTCGGCTAGACTGCATATTGCAAAGATACATCTTATTTGTTACTGTGGTGGAAGTAACGAAACAAATCCCATAACTCAGGAGGTGTTGCTCATGACACGAAAAGGAAAGATCATATCTCTCGTTGCTATATCGTTTGTGTCTCAACTTTGTTGCTATGGGTGCAGCCCTGCCAGCAAGCCGGAAACTTCCAGCGGAGCCGAAACAAACGTTACTGTGAATGTGGAGCTAAATACGCTGATTCCTGACGAAGGTGGGTACATCTTTACTTCGGATGAAAATGACTTTTCGCTCGGTTTGGAGACAATTGAGTTGGATATTACGAACCAGTTGCAAGATGAAATAATCACTGGTGAATCATACCAAGTCCAGATACTCAAGAACGATGCTTGGGCCGATATACCGCTAGATCTTAAATTTATCTCGATCGGCCTCAAGATCGCGCCCGGTTCAACACGTGTCTTCCAATGCGATCTTCATCCTGAAAGGTACGGCTATGATCCAGGCGAGTATCGGATATTGAAGAAAGTATCAGTGGACAAAACGCAATACACAATCTCGATAAATTTCAAACTTAGTGAGTAAACCATTGAAGATTTAAAATCCGATACAAACTCAATCTTGATCCCTTCTGAGGGTTTTGGGAGACCATCTCAAAGTTAGTTTAAACCTCTTGGCTGATGTAAGAGAAATACATCAGCCAGGAGGTTTTAAAATGGCAAGAAGAAATGAAAGCCCTGTTCCTGCACCTTTTTATTTAGCCCCCCCACCTCAAAACGTTGAAAAATAGACGTCGGAGACCGAGGGGGTGGCCCTTTTTCCAACTCTGAAAATTTTACATAAAGGGGGGAGCACCTGTGAAAGCCATTATTCAGCAGCATGATACCAGATTTGAAGACATTTTTGTCCGGACCGTAGAGGATATGAAGGCCCTTGGGACATATAAACAGGAGTTTTCCCCAGCGATAACCAGGTACGCGGAAATGCGGCTACAATTTGAAATATTAATGCAGCAATGGTATCGCGGTGGATGCAAAATAACTGAGCGATATACTAATAAAGCTGGGGCGGTAAACAATCGTAAGACAGCGTTGTATCAGGCAATTGAAAATCTAAGAAAGGAAATCACAGACATCGAAAACATACTGGGGCTTATCCCGGCGGGACTTCGGAGGATTAATAGTAAAAGGCAGATTGGAAAGAAAGGTTGCTCGCTAGCCGATGCTTTAAAGAGTCTTGAAGGAAAAACATTTGGAGCGGGTGGGGGGAATTTGCAGCAGTTCCCGCTGGTCGCATCTGCCGTCCTTCGCCATCTTCGTGGCTCGGACCGTCAAGCTAAAAACAGCATGCCATGCTGTTTTTCTTTCGCCGTTTTGACGCTTGACGCCCTTGCGGGTTCGATTCCCCTCCGCTGACACATAACAAAATAAAAGACACTCCTTGTGGAGTGCCTTTCATTTTGTTGGAGCGGGTGAGGGGAATCGGACCCCCGTATCCAGCTTGGGAAGCTGGTGTTCTGCCATTGAACTACACCCGCATGCATGTTCTATATTAACTCAGTTCCAGAAAAAAATCAAGCCTTTTGTACCGCGCTGCAGCCGTTTCTTACTGACGGGTATTGTTGAATTCTGGATAATAGGGGTGAAAACTTTACCATAAAGTTCCCATTTTCGGATGAAATTATGATGAAAGCGTAGTATCATAGATGTGAGGGGGAAGAACCAATGACAATTACGAACAACATCCATGATACAGCTTTGATTTTCGAGGGCGGCGGTATGCGTGCCAGTTACACCGCAGGCTTTCTGAACAATTTACTGGAAAACGAAATCTATTTTGATTATGTAGCGGGTATCTCCGCAGGCTCCAGCCACAGCGTCAACTATCTATCGCGGGATATAAACCGCTCTGAACGTTCCTTTGTGGATCTGGTCCTGGATCCCAACTTCGGCAGCTGGAAGTCATTTTTCAGAGGAGAAGGATACTTCCGGGCCCATTATATTTACGAAGAGACGCCATATCCTGACGCCTCGCTGCCCTTTGACATCGATACCTTCATGGCGAATCCGGCCAGGCTCCGCATCGGCACCTTTGAACGGGACAGCGGAGAAGTGGTCTATTACTCCAAGGAGGATATCCGCGATCTCCGGGACCTGATGAAGATCGTCCGGTCTTCATCATCCATGCCCATCTTTATGCCGCCGACCTTTTATAATGACCATTATTATGTTGATGGAGGACTGGGTGGGGGTATCCCACTGGATATCGCCAAAAAAGACGGAATGAAGAAATTCTTTGTCGTCCTCACCCGTGAAAAGGGTTACCGTAAAACACCGGTCAAATACACAAGAGCCATCAGGGCGTATTATCGAAAATATCCTGCTGTGACGGAAGCCCTGCTGAACCGCCACAAGATATACAATGAGATACTGGATGAATTGGAACAGCTGGCAAGCGAGGGAAAAGCCTATCTTGTCTATCCGGATACGATGCCGGTTTCCAGCCGGGAAGTTAATTATCATAAACTGCGGGAAAGCTACAGGCTTGGATATGAGCAAGGAAAAAGGGATTTGCCGAAATGGGAGAAATTCCTGTTAAAATAGCATATTAGTACTAAAAAAACAGCTTGATAGTACTCAACGATAAAGGAAACAAAGCTGTGGATAACTTGTTCTGGTAATTGTTGGCGAAAAAAGTTATGGCTTGAAATTTCAACATTTTCAACGCAATTTGTTTTCCACAGGTCCATGTGCATATCATTGTATACAATTTGAAAAGGGGTGTGGAAAATATGCGCAAACCTTAAAAATATGCTGATCGGACCTGTTGAAAAACTCCCTGGGATGATTATCCAACAGTTTACATAATGTGACATGAAAGTGGTAATAATTGCATAATAACAAAAAAACAGCCCGGACTTTTTCGACAAGTCCGGGCTGTTTTTTCATATATAAGTTTCGCTGTTATTCTACGTGGATTACTGTAACAGGACAGTTTTCTGCAGCTTCCTGGGCGGTGGCCTCTACTCCTGATGGAACCTCTTCCACGATGGTTTCCGCCAGACCGTCGTCTGCCATTCGAAATACTTCCGGGCAGATGGACGGGCAAAGTCCGCATCCAATACAACCGGAACGATCAATTGTCGCTTTCATAATTTATCCCTCCTGAAAATCATTGATATCTATCGAATATTATGCCTGTGATCCGGCATAATCATTCTTAAAAGACAACCGTTAGCATAAATTTCATTTTCTCCGGCGCGGATACCGCATGGGGCACTTCCGACGGCATAACGATGGTTTCGCCGGCCTTTACGCTGAATTTCTCTTCGCCGATGGTGATTTCCGCCATACCGTCGATCACATAGACCATTGCGTCGCCATGAGAAGAATGGGTGCTGATTTCTTCGCCTTTGTCAAAGGAGAACAGGGTCAGACTTACGCTGGGATTCTGAACAAGCGTCTTGCTGACGACCTGCCCGTCTTGATAGGTAACCAAGTCTGCCAAAGCCTGCACTTTCGCGGTATCGATATTCTTCATAATTTTGCTGCTCATTTTCATCCCTACTTTCTATATTCCAATATTTTCTTTAACTTCTGATGGAATCATATCACAATCAAATTCCTTGATATGTTGCATATGCAACGGATATAAAAATATTTCATATTTTATCCAAAATTTTTATTGCGAACGACAGCAAAATTAGTATGCACAAATTCATAACGTTTTATGATAATGTTTCAGTTTTTCAACAAAATTGTTGATGTCGGCTTCTTCCGTCGCCCAGGAGGTCACCAGCCGGACTGCGGAGTGATCCTCGTCCGTCTTTTTCCAACGGTAGAAGGAATATTCCTCTTCTAGTTTACCGATGAGCTTGTCGGGCAGGATCGGAAAAATCTGGTTGGATGGGGAATGGGTCAGGAAAGGATAGCCCAGCTCGGCAAAATTCTCGGTGAGGATCGTCGCCATTTGATTAGCGTGGTCTGCAAGCTCGAAATAGAGGTTGTCCCGGAAAAGCTCCTCGAACTGGATCCCGAGCAGCCGCCCCTTTGCCAACAGACCGCCCTTCTGCTTGATATGATAACGGAAATCCTCCTTCAGCTCTTCCTTGCAGATGACAAGGGCTTCGCCGAAAAGCGCTCCGTTTTTCGTCCCGCCGATATAAAAGGCGTCTGTCAGTGCGGCAATGTCGGAAAGGGTGAGGTCGTTTTCGCCCGACGCCAGAGCAGATCCGAGTCTTGCGCCGTCCATAAAGAGGATCAGATTATTATTCCTGCAGACCTCGCTCAGAAGAGCAAGTTCGGATTTATGATAGATAGAGCCGATTTCTGTGGAATTGGAGATATAGACCAGTTTCGGCTTGACCATGTGTTCGTCCTCATGATACGCAAGCTGTGTCAGGATCGCCTCCGGGGTGAGCTTGCCATCTTCCGAAGCTTCGATCACGACCTTATGACCCGTCGCTTCCACCGCTCCGGTTTCGTGGACGTAAATATGTCCCGTCTTTGCAGAAATCACTGCTTCATGGGCCCTCAGGAAGGCGGATATCGCCGTGAAGTTTGTCTGGGTGCCGCCGACGAGAAAATGCACGTCCACATCCTCCCGGCCGATCTTATTTTTGATGAAAACGGCCGCATTCCGGCAATGGTCATCCAGGCCGTAGCCGTCCGTCTGTTCCAGGTTTGTCCGAATCAAAGCATCCAAAATCCGGGGATGCGCCCCTTCGCTGTAATCACATAGAAAACTGTACATTCTTTTGCCTCCGTGTATTAAAATTTCAGTTAAGTAAAGTATATCACATAAAAAAGGAGAATAGTTTCCTATTCTCCTTAGGGATATTCAACTGCATGCCGGTCAGTTATGATCGTGATAGTATTAGTCTGGCGGTCTGCAGGTTTGTTGTAATAAACAGTGTAGTAATAGGATCAGCGCAATCAGCGTCACGATGAAGAATATTACTGAAATGACTACCAAAGCCGTAACAAGCGTTCCAAACACCAAAAATACTACGAGTGTGACGAAGGAAAAGATTGCGGTTCCCAGAACAGAAATAAGAAGACTCAGGCTGTGGATGCAAATACAACTGAAAGAATTTGGATTGTTTCGCATAACTCTCTTCCTAACTTATATCTTAAAGCAGTCATGCTCGGCTGCTTACTATATTATATGAACCGGAGTCCGGAATGTGAATTAGAAAAAAGCCGGAATCTTTATATAAAAGTGCTGGATATTCGACCGGGTATGTGTTAATATTGTCCAGTAGAAATTTTAAACAACTAGATATGGAAACTATCGTGAACGAATAGGGACGGTCATTGGAGGGGTCTTAGGTATCCTACTCCCCAAAAGACCATTTCTATTTTTTTTATTGTTAGAAGGAGGTGAAAAGTTATGACGAAATTTATCTTTGTAACAGGGGGCGTCGTATCGGGCCTGGGAAAAGGAATAACCGCTGCTTCACTGGGCAGACTGCTTAAGGCAAGAGGCTTTATGGTCGCGGCGCAGAAACTGGATCCGTATATCAATGTAGACCCGGGAACCATGAGCCCGTACCAGCACGGCGAGGTTTACGTAACGGAGGACGGGGCCGAGACCGACCTGGATCTGGGCCATTACGAACGTTTTATCGACGAGGATCTCAACCAGTACTCCAACCTGACGACCGGTAAGGTTTACTGGAACGTTCTATCGAAGGAACGCGCGGGAGAATATCTCGGCAGCACGGTTCAGGTGATTCCCCATGTTACCAATGAAATCAAAAAGTTTATCTATTCCGTTGGGGAAAAGATCAAGGCAGACGTTGTAATTACTGAAATCGGCGGAACCACAGGCGACATTGAAAGCCAGCCGTTCCTGGAGGCTATCAGGCAGGTTTCCCTGGAAGTGGGAAAGGAAAACTGTCTGTTTATCCACGTCACTCTTGTACCGTACATCAAAAGCTCCGGAGAACATAAGTCAAAACCGACACAGCATTCCGTAAAGGAGCTGCGGTCGCTGGGTATTTCGCCGGATATCATCGTCACGAGGTCAGACGAGCCCATCGAGGAGGATATCAAACAGAAGATATCCCTGTTCTGCAATGTGAAACCGGACTGCGTCATAGAGAACATGACCGTTCCGATCCTGTATGAAGCTCCGATGATGCTGGAGGAAAGTAATTTTTCTGAGATCGTTTGCAGGGAACTGTCCCTTCCCCTTACCCATTGTGATATGGAAGAATGGACAGACATGCTGGATCGTATCAAAAAAAGAGACAAGTCGGTTCAAATCGCTATCGTCGGGAAATATGTCAAACTGCACGACGCCTATTTATCCGTAGCAGAGGCGTTGAACCATGCCGGTTATGAAAATGGCTGTGTCGTGGAGATCAAGTGGGTCGATGCTGAAGAAGTCAACGAGAATTCGGCGGCCTGTCTTCTGGGCGACTGCAAAGGGATCCTTGTTCCCGGAGGATTCGGAGACAGAGGGATCCAGGGTAAAATTGCCGCTGCGGGATACGCGCGGGAAAATAATATCCCATACTTGGGAATCTGTTTGGGAATGCAAATTGCAGTGATCGAGTTTGCGCAGAAGGTGCTCGGTCTGGAAGACGCCAACTCCAGCGAGTTCAATGCAGACTGCGGCCACTCTGTGATAGATTTTATGCCGGATCAGTACGGTGATATTCCAAAGGGCGGAACCATGCGCCTGGGAGCTTATCCATGCAAGATCAAATCCGGCAGTCTGTTGGAAAAAGCTTACGGAAAAGACCTGATCCAGGAACGCCATCGCCACCGGTACGAATTCAATAATCAATACCGCGAGGAAATGGAAGCAAAAGGGCTCGCTATTACCGGGACTTCGCCTGACGGCAGGCTTGTGGAGGCGGTTGAGATCCCTGAAAACGGCTTCTTTGTCGGCGTTCAGTACCACCCGGAATTCAAAAGCAGGCCAAACCAGGCGCATCCATTATTTAGGGAATTTGTAAAGGCGTCCTTGTTTAGCATTTAACGATATAGGGTAAAATTATGGTGTAAAACGAGGAGGATATATCATGAAGACAAAACAGTTGACAAGTGACCTTTATTGGGTTGGCAACCAGGATCCAGATCTGAGGATTTTCGACATTCTAATGTATACCGAATTTGGTACGTCCTACAATTCTTATGTCCTGAAAGGGTCTGAAAAGAGCGTAGTGTTCGAAACATCCAAAGCAAAATTTGCGGATCAATATATAGAAAAGCTTACGGAAATCATTCCTCTCGATGAGATCGATTATATCATCGTAAGTCATACCGAACCGGATCACAGCGGCACCATTGAAAAGCTGCTGGAGCTGAATCCGAAGCTAAAACTGGTTGGTACCTCCGCCGCCATGAATTTCATGAAGGAAATCTGCAACAAGGATTTCGCAAGCGTCACCGTCAAGGACGGCGATAAGCTGTCCCTTGGAAATAAGACGCTGAAGTTTATTGCTGCGCCGAATCTTCATTGGCCCGACACCATGTTCACGTATGTGGAGGAGGACGGCATTCTGGTGACCTGCGACGCCTTCGGTTCCCATTACTCGCTGGAAGGCATTACAAACGATACCATTCCAAGCAGGGAAGACTACGAAGGAACGCTGAAATACTATTTCGACAGTATCGTAGCGCCGTTCAAATCCTTCGTACTGGATGCGCTGAAGAAGATCGAAGGTTTAAAAATCAACATGATCCTTACCGGGCACGGCCCGGCGCTGACGGATAATCCGATGGCTGTCGTGGAACAGTACCGGGAATGGTCTACAGAAACGAATCCGAACACCAAAAAGACCGTTATCATTCCGTATGTTTCCGCCTACGGATACACCGAAACGCTGGCGAAGAAGATCGCGGAAGGCATTCAAGCCTATGCGGACATTGACGTCAGGCTCTATGATATGGTTTATGCCGACAAGGACAAGGTTCTGGATGAACTGTACTGGGCGGACGGCATCCTGTTCGGTACGCCGACCATTGTAGGTGAAGCCTTGAAACCGATATGGGATCTGACCACTTCCATCTTGGCAAAAACCCATGGAAAGAAAATCGCATCCGCGTTTGGTTCCTACGGCTGGAGCGGAGAGGGCGTTCCTCATATAATGGAGCGGCTGAATCAGCTAGGCATGAAGCTTTACGGAGAGGGTCTCAGGATCCGGTTCAAGCCCAATGAAGCCCAGCTTCAGGAGGCCTTTGAATTCGGCTACGGTTTCGGCGCATCTGTGGACGCCGGAAAGATCATGGAAAATGTAAAGCCGGCCGCGACTCAAGCCGTGAAAAAGTGGAAGTGCCTTGTTTGCGGTTATATCCACGAAGGCGACGAACCGCCTGAATCCTGTCCGGTTTGCGGAGTCGGTCCGGAGCAGTTTGTGGAAATTACTGTTGCAGATACCGGTTTTGTTTCCGATAAAGCGGAAAGTTTTATCATCATCGGAAACGGAGCGGCGGGAACCACGGCTTGCGAAGAGATCCGGAAAAGAAACAAGGCATGCTCCATTGAAATCATTTCAACTGAAAACGTCATCGGCTACAACCGGCCGATGCTGACCAAGGGGATCCTGTCCGAGGTGGACCCGATCAACTTCTTCATGAAACCGTTTGACTGGTATAAAGAAAATAATATCAAGCTGACTCTCGGAGTTACGGTCAGGGAAATCAAAAAAGACTTCAAGGAACTCGTATTGGACAACGGCGAAACCAGGAAGTTCGATAAACTGATCCTGGCCACCGGCGCCGATGCATTTGTCCCGCCGATCAAGGGAACGGAACAGGAAGGTGTATTCGCGATCCGTTCTCTGGAAGGTGTGAACCGACTGCAGGAATTCCTGAAGCAGGTCAAGAAGGCAGCCGTCATCGGCGGAGGAATCCTGGGCCTTGAAGCCGCCTGGGAACTGAAAAAAGCCGGCAAGGACGTGACGGTCATTGAGCTTTCACCGAGCCTGATGAATAAACAGCTGGATGAAAGAGGTTCCGAACTGCTGAGAGCCGCCGCAGAGAAATCGGGGATCCGCGTCATCACCAATACAGGAATCGAAGAAATATCCGGAGACGGAAAGGCTACAGGTGTCAAGCTTGTTGACGGAACCGTCGTGAGCGGCGAACTGGTCGTCTGCTCCACCGGCGTAAAGCAGAACATCGGACTTGCCTCGGGTATCGGTATCGAAACAGGCCGTTCCATCAAGGTCAATGAAAAGATGGAAACCAGTGTGAAGGATATCTACGCCTGCGGCGACTGCGCAGAGTACAACGGTGTGAATTACGCTATCTGGGGACAGGCGGTGGAAATGGGCAAGGCTGCCGGTATCAATGCTGTCGGCGATGAATACAAGTATGAAGCCTTTATTCCATCCAATGCGTTTGCCGGAATGGGTATATCCCTTTTCGCGGTAGGCGACAACGGCAAGGACCCGGCGAAGGTTTACAAGACCTTTGAAGTTTACGATGCGGCAAAGAACACTTATGAAAAGCTTTATTTCGTAAACAACAGGTTCTCCGGCGGGATCCTGATCGGCGATGTGTCAAAATCAGTAAAGCTTCTGGAAGGATATAAAAACCAGGATCCGATAACAAAATTTCTCTAGAGTTTCAATAAATAAAGAGGATCTGCGGATTATCCGCGGGATCCTCTTTATTGTTTTCACATCGCTTATCAAACAATTGATAGCAGCTGCTTATTTTGCTATAATCTTAGCATGTAAAATTTGTCGAAATTTGTTATTAAGGAGCATAGGATGGTTCGGGATAAACAAAGTAAGAGATTGATCATCATTATATCAATCTGCACCGCATTGCTGATTGCAGCCGAACTGTTGATATCCATGAAAGTGGGTGCCGACTTTTCTAATCTTGTCCGGGAACAGAGAGAAAACTCCGTAAGCAAGATGGCGCATATGGCGTTTAATTCTGTTAAACCGGTTTTAGATGAAATACATAATGGCAGCATTGGCAGTGCGGAAGCCACCGAGAAGATCACTGGCATAGTCCGCAATATGACCTACCTTGACGAGTACGGAGAAAACTATATATTTATGAGTTCCTATGACGGCACAATGCTGGTCCAGCCGTTTGAACCGGAGAAAGAGGGGTCGGATCAGTGGGATCTGCAGGACTCCTATGGAAAATATATTATCCGGGAACTGGCCCGGGCGGCAAAGGAAAAACCGGAAGGCTCATTTGTCTCTTATCATTATTACCTGCCAAAGGAAAACAGAATCGAAGAAAAGCTTTCCTATGTCATCGGCATTCCAGAGATCAATGCTTATATCGGTACCGGGATGTATATGGAAAGCAGCTACAAGCAGCTGCGGCAGGTGCTGAGATACCAGATGTATACGTTTCTTTTTACCGCATTTCTGATTTTGGGCGCTGTAACGGTATACCTTGTCTTCCTGATCAAGGCGAACAGGAATCTGACAAGGGAAATCCGGGAGCGGAAGTACGCGGAAGCCAATATCAGAACCGTGTTTGATTCGATTCACGATGCGGTCGTCATTCATAACAGCAGCGGAAATATCATTTTGGCAAACAAGCGGGCCGGAATTCTTTACGGGATCCCGGAAAACCGGATCACCGAGTATAAGATCCAGGATCTGTCCTCGATGGATTACGATACGGAAAAAAAGCTGGTTGAGGCCGAGCTGATTGAAGCCGCTTCGATGATCTTCGAATGGAAAGCAAGACGTCCACAGGACGGGACCGTGTTCGACGCCGAAGTTGCGCTCAGAAAGAGCAAATGGTCCGGCGAAGATGTGATTGTCGCGGTTGTCCGCGATATCGGCGACCGAAAGAAACACGAGGAAGAAGTCCGCCATCTGGCGTATTACGACTACCTCACTTCGCTCCCAAACCGTGTTTATGTTATGCGCGAACTGGAAAAAGAACTGCTGAGCGCTGCGGCTTGCGGAACCCCGGGCGCGATCCTGTTTATCGATTTGGATAATTTTAAAAAAATCAATGACAACTTCGGCCACTCTTTGGGAGACGAAGTCCTCGTTGTTCTTGCGGACAGACTGAAGAACATGACCTATGAAAACATGATGCCTTCCCGTATCGGCGGCGATGAATTCGTGATCCTGTGTCATGCTTCCGATGAAGCTCGCACCGGAGAGATTGCGGAAGCTGTGCTGTCGGAATTCAGGCGTCCCGTCACGTTACATGAAAATACGGTCAATTTGACCTGCAGCATGGGGATCGCACTCTTTCCGAAGGATGGCAGCACGGTGGAGGACCTTTTTAAAAACGCGGACATGGCTCTTTACAGTACCAAATATAAGGGCAAGGACGGTTATACCTACTATGAGCCGGCAATGAGCGACGACATGCAGTATAAAAGCGAACTGGAGAAGCATTTGCGCCAGGCATATTATAATCAGGAATTTATGCTTCATTATCAGCCGCTGATCGACGTCCGGCAAAAAAGCATCATCGGCCACGAGGCACTGATACGATGGAACAGTTCCAGGTACGGCATGGTGATGCCAAATCAGATCATACCTCTCGCGGAAGAGATCGGATTTATCGACAAGATAGGGAAATGGGTCATCGACACTGCGTTTGCTTTTGCAAAACGTGTTGAACCCTTGAATCTCTGCACCTCGTGCAATGTTTCCCCGGTTCAGCTGGCGCAGAAGAGCTTTGTAGAAGACGTTCTGAAAAGTTTTGAACATCATGATCTTAAAAAGGGAAGCGTCGCAATCGAAATTACAGAATCCTGCCTGATCGAGTCCTTTGACGAAGTGATATGGAAGCTCTCGCTACTCCGGGAAAAAGGCATCCTGATTTATCTTGATGATTTCGGAACGGGCTACTCTTCCCTGAATTACTTAAAAAATTTGCCGGTCGACTACATAAAAATCGACAAATCTTTCATCGCTGAAATTACAAAACCGGGCATGGACAGTAAAATTCTGAAAACGATCGTAACCCTTGCTCACGAGATGGGGATCCGAACCGTAGCGGAGGGGGTCGAAACGGAGGAACAGCTTGAATTACTTGAATTGTACGGTTGCGATATGGCACAGGGCTACTTGATCGGCAGGCCGAAACCGGAGGAAGAAACCGTAAACGATTAAGCAAAAAGTTTGAAATAAAATCCATGGACATTTCACTTTCGACGTGGTATATTGTTATGAACAAAAGTTCAAGACGATCATTGGAAAGGTTGAATCCATTGAAGTTCATTACAGTTTTTTACATTTGAAAGAGTGGTTCTGATGCGTCTGCTTCAAAGTTATATGGCGAAGATCCCAAGTGAATTTAAGAGAGAGTACATCAACACCGTCTGCAGGGAAAACTTTGCACGGATGCTGGTGATTGCTGCATTGCTTGTCATCTCCGAACCATTTCTCGCCATGTTTACAGATATAACGGGCTCTTTGACTTTCTATGTTTCCATATCGATCGCTCTGGTCAATCTGGTGATTTTTCCGATCCTGTATTTCTCCCGGAAGAATATTGAAGAACTATCAAAGATGCAGATCATGTTAATACAGACCGTATTTATTGCTGCGATCCTGGCGGGCGGAGTCGCTTTCAGCCTGAGCGAGCAGCCTTCTCCTACTGCGAGCAGCACTTATTTTCTTGCTGTCTTTACGGTTGCCGCATTTATGATCATGCCGCCGGCCATCTCAGCTGTCGTGTTTCTGACGACGAATATCGCATTTATTATCCTGCTGCCTCAGTTCCAGCCAATGCATGACGCTGTCACCACATTGAACATCAATTCACTGTCTGCCACAGTGGTGGCCTGGCTCATCAACCAGATGATCTCGCGGAAAGAGGTCGCCTCATTTATCAACGAAAAAATCATTATCGAGAAAAATATTGAACTGGAAAAGAAAAACCTGGAGCTGAACGAATTGACGATGCGGGATTCCTTAACAGACCTGCTGAATCACAAGAATTCGCTGAGAAGACTCAAGGAGGAGGTTGACCGTTCGAAACGCATCAACTATCCGCTTTCTGTAGCGATGGTCGATTTGGACAATTTCAAGCTGGTCAACGATACTTACGGACACCAGACAGGGGATGAAGTGCTGGTCCAGGTCTCACAGATATTATCAGAAAGCTGCAGATCCACCGACGTCGTAGGCCGTTACGGAGGAGAGGAATTCATTATCATTATGCCGGACACCAATGACCGGGATGCGGTTTTGCTGCTTACGCGAATTCAGAAACGCGTGGAGGAGACGTCTTTCAAAGACGGAGTTCACATAACGCTGAGCTGCGGTATCAGCGAACTGAACGGAGAATCCGTTCATGGTATATTGAAATCATCAGACATTATGTTATATGAAGCAAAGAAGAAAGGAAAAAACCGAGTAGAAGTTCAATTTGATAGGGATAATAAGAAAAGTGCAGCAATCAATTGAGAAATTGATTCAACTGCACTTTTATTTTACTCATTCGGTGGCCTAATGGCCCTTGTATTTCTGCTGTGTGGCAAGACCGCCCCGGATGTGACGCTCCGCCTTGTTATTATCTAAAACAGTCTTGACCTCGTGGGCCAATCCCGGATTTATCTCAAGCAGCCTCTCGGTTATATCCTTATGGACCGTGGACTTAGATACCCGAAACTTTTTAGCGGCCGCCCGAACCGTGGAATTGGTTTCAAGTATGTACCTGGCGAGTTCCAAGACTCGCTCTTCTATGTAATCCTTCATATTTTAGACATTCACCACCTTCATATATTTGTGCATTACTTATGATTGGCTTAAAAGCCATAGCAAGAGGATTTCTTTACAACATATATATGTAGGACGAGACGGCGATATGCTGAATATGCTGAAAATGTATTTCCCAAAACCATGCCCCAGTCGGCAGGCGAGGCGCCAATGAATAAAAATACATTTTATTCAATAAATATGCAAAAATCCGTTGACTTTGTTCAAAATGAACCGTATAATGAATAGAATAACTTGAACAAACAGAACGCTTGCAAAGCTAGCAAAAGGAGGGAGACAACGCGATGAGTTATAAAATTTTTATAGACGGGCAGGAAGGAACGACGGGATTAAAAATACGAAAACGTCTTTGGGATCGGGAAGATATCAGGCTTCTCACCATAGCCGAAGAAGACAGAAAGAACCCGGATGCGCGGCTGGAAATGATGAAACAGGCGGATATCTCTTTCCTCTGTCTTCCGGACGCCGCTTCGAAAGAAATCATAGCGGCTGCGGACAAGGAACTTCGGATCCTGGATACTTCTACAGCGCATCGGACAGACATAAACTGGGTTTACGGATTTCCGGAGCTGAACAGTCAGCAAAGAGATAAAATCAGGAATTCAAACCGTGTAGCTGTTCCCGGCTGTCATGCCACAGGCTTCATTGCACTGGTAAAACCCCTGATCTTCGGCAATATCATAGAGAAAGGGTATCCCCTTGTCTGCCACTCCGTCACCGGATACAGCGGCGGCGGAAAGAACATGATCGCCCAGTACGAAGAAAAAGACAAAAGCGGGACTTTGGACAGTCCGAGACAATATTCTATGGATCAGAACCATAAGCACCTGGCGGAAATGACCGCCATAGCGGAACTGGGTTTCCCGCCGGCATTCCATCCTATCGTGGCTGATTATTACAGCGGGATGTTGGTGACCGTTTCCCTGCACAGCCGCTGTATGTCTAAGAAATTAAATCTGCAGCAGCTTCGACAGGAGCTGGCGGAATACTATAAAAACCAGCCGGTGATCCGGGTGAAAAATCAGGAAGAAAAACCTGCCGACGGATTTATGGCGGCCAACGCGCTTGCCGAAACAGACGGACTGGAAATCTATGTCCTGGGCAATGAGGAGCAGATCTCCCTCATGGCGAGATACGATAATCTGGGCAAGGGCGCTTCGGGAGCGGCGATCCAGTGCATGAACATCATGCTGGACATTCCCGAAGACACAGGACTCGTGCTTTAGCATAAAAGGAAAGAGGACTTGAGAATGAAGGACACCTTAACGAATGAGAATCTGCCTGCAGAAGCGCTTCCATACATACAGAAGCTGTGCGGAAAAGTCGTAGTGATCAAGTACGGCGGCAATGCGATGATCAACGAGACGCTGAAGAAGGCGGTCATGAAAGACGTCGTCCTCCTCGCTCGCGCGGGGATCAAGGTCGTACTGGTTCACGGAGGCGGCCCTGAAATAAGCAATATGCTGAAAATCATGGGCAAAGAATCAAAATTCATAAACGGTTTAAGATATACCGATGAGGAAACAGCTGAAGTGGCGGCGATGGTTCTGGCCGGGAAGGTGAACAAAGGCCTGGTTTCACTGATTCAGACGAGCGGCGGCAAGGCCGTCGGGCTTTGCGGACTGGACGGAGGCATGCTCCGGGTCGAAAAACTGCAGGGCGAAGTCGATCTGGGCTTTGTCGGCGAGATAAAAGAGGTAGACCCGGCGTGCATCGCGATGGCGCTGGACAACGGATTCATTCCTGTGATCGCAACGGTCGGGGCGGATGAGTACGGTCAGACATACAATATCAATGCGGATACCGCGGCGGCGGCCATTGCCGGAGTACTGAAGGCGGAACGGTTCATTTCCATGACCGACGTAAAAGGGCTGCTGCGTGAGAAGGATGACGAGTCTTCGTTGATCTCCCGCATCGGAACCGGTGAGATCCCGGGGCTCATGGAAGCGGGAATCATCTCCGGAGGCATGATCCCCAAGATACAGTGCTGTGTAGACGGGATCAAAGATGGGATCAAAGAAGTTGCGATCATCGACGGGAGGGTCGAGCATGCCGTGCTCGCCGAACTGCTTTCCGGCGAATCGATCGGGACGTTGATATACGAAAGCTGATGATATGAAATTTGGAGGCAAGACAGTGAACAGCAGTGATATAAAAGATAGAGACAGCCAGTATGTAATGGGAACCTATGCGAGAAACGATCTCTGCATCGTGAAAGGCAGCGGGGCAGCCTGCTGGTCGCCGGAAGGCAAAAAATATATCGATTTTTCATCCGGTATCGGGGTCAACTCCCTGGGCTATTCCGACGAGGGCTGGGTAAGAGCGGTTACGGAACAGCTGCAGACATTGCAGCATACATCCAACCTGTACTATACAGAACCTTGCGGAGAACTGGCGGAAATACTCATAAAAAGAACGGGCTTTGACAAGGCGTTCTTCTGCAACTCCGGAGCGGAGGCAAACGAAGGAGCCATCAAGGCGGCGCGAAAATACAGCTTCATGAAATACGGTAAAGGCAGATATGAGATCATTACCCTGCAGGATTCCTTTCACGGCAGGACCATGGCCACCATCACGGCCACAGGCCAGGACAACTATCACAAATATTTCGATCCTTTCGTGGAAGGCTTTACCTATGCAAAGGCAAACGACATGGCGGATCTGAAGGCGAAAATATCCGACAGGGCCTGCGCGATCATGGTGGAGCTTGTCCAGGGAGAGGGCGGAGTCAACAAGCTGGAGAGCGATTATGTGAAAGAGCTCAGCGGTTTATGCAAGGAAAGGGATATCCTCCTGATCATCGACGAGGTACAGACGGGGATCGGCAGGACCGGCAAACTGTTCGCCTACGAGCACTACGGGATCGAGCCGGATCTGGTGACTATGGCCAAGGGACTGGGCGCAGGCCTCCCCATCGGAGGAATACTCTTCAATAAGACCTGTTCCCATGTATTTGAGCCGGGGGATCACGGAACCACCTTCGGAGGAAACCCGGCGGTTTGCGCGGGCGGCGTCGAGGTGCTGAAACGGATCGACGGAGAATTTCTGGAGCAGGTCGCCGAAAAGGGCAGCTACATGAAGACGAGGATAGAGAAGATGGAAGGCGTTTCCCAGGTGACCGGTCTCGGAATGATGATCGGGGTTTCCCTGAAAGAAAAGAACGCCAAAGAAGCAGTGAAAAGCGCGCTGGAGCTTGGGCTGATCGCTTTGACGGCCAAGGACCGGATCAGGCTGCTGCCGCCGCTTTCCATCACAAACGACGAAATAAACGAAGGACTGGAGCTTTTGGAAGAAGCGATAAAGAAATAGATCGGGTTGTTGGAAAGAATGGGAAGGAGCAGAGTTTATGGAGAATTGCAATTTGATAGCGGAAAAGGATGAGCACAACGCTTATCTGATTCTGGAAGACGGGACGGTGTACCGGGGGAAAGGCTTCGGGGCAAAGGGTAAAACCGTCGGAGAAGTAGTATTTACAACGGGAATGACCGGGTATCAGGAGACGCTGACAGACCCGAGTTACTACGGTCAGATCGTGACACAGACCTTCCCTTTGATTGGAAATTACGGCTTGAATGATCTCGACAGCGAATCGACAAAGTCCTGGGTGAAGGGCTACATAGTGCGGGAGTGGTGCGAGGAACCGTCCAACTTCAGAAGCAAATACACAATGGATGCGTTTTTAAAGAAAAATAACATCATCGGGATCTACGATATCGACACAAGAGCCCTTACAAAGAAAATCAGAGAACACGGCGTCATGAACGGGGCGATCACCACCGAACTCCCCGGAAATTTAAGCGTATTCCTGAAGGAATTGAGCGGCTATACGATCCGGGACGCGGTGAAGTCCGTATCCTCCATGGAAAAGATATTCTATCCTGCAAAGAAGGAAAAGCATCACGTTGTTCTGTACGATTACGGCTGCAAGGCTAATATCATCCGAAGTCTGCTGCAGAGAGACTGCAGCGTAACAGTGGTGCCATACGATACGCCGCTGAAAATGATTCAAACACTGAAGCCCGACGGGATCATGCTTTCCAACGGGCCCGGAGACCCGGCGGAAAACACGGAAGCCATCGGGATACTGAAAGAACTCATGGGCAGCGGGATACCGATTTTCGGGATCTGCCTCGGCCATCAGCTCCTGGCGCTGGCAAACGGCGCAAAGACGGAGAAGCTGAAATACGGGCACCGCGGAGCCAATCAGCCCGTTGCGGATAAAACCCGAGACCGGGTGTTTATCACCAGCCAGAACCACGGATACGCCGTGGTAGGCGAAACCATGGATCCTGAAGTCGGCTTTGTAAGCCATACCAACGCAAACGACGGGAGCTGCGAAGGAGTCACGTACAGGAACGCAAAAGCGTTTACCGTTCAATTCCATCCGGAGGCCTGTGCAGGTCCCCAGGATACGCAGTACCTTTTCGATCAATTCATCCAAATGATGGAGCGGTAGAAATCTACAAATCAACGTCCGCAAGCGGACTCCTCCGCAAGCTTCGCTTGCTACGCTGTCCGTTTTGCCATTGCGGCTGAAGCCGCGGCAAAAAGACAAAGATTTGTGATTTCCTCGCATGAGTTCGCCGACAATTTGTTGCACAAATTGGGCGAGCTAGCAGGGACTAAAAAGGAGGACAATATGCCATTAAAGAAAGAGATAAAGAAAGTATTAGTAATCGGCTCGGGACCGATCATCATCGGCCAGGCTGCCGAATTTGACTATGCGGGAACTCAGGTCTGCCGTACGCTGAAGGACGACGGAATCGAAGTCGTTCTGGTGAATTCCAACCCTGCAACCATCATGACCGATAAAACCATGGCGGATAAGGTATACATCGAACCCCTCACCCTGCCTGTATTGAAGAAGATCATCAAAATGGAAAAGCCCGACAGCATCCTGCCGACCATGGGAGGGCAGACCGCTTTGACACTTTCCATGCAGCTCGCCAAGGAAGGTTTTCTGGAAGAGCAGAATGTAAAACTGTTGGGCGCCAATGTGGAAACCATCGACAAGGCGGAAGACCGCCAGTTGTTTAAGGATATGCTGGAATCCATCGGAGAACCGGTGATTCCTTCCAAAGTCGTCACCAATATGGACGACGCCCTGGCCTTTGCAGACGAAATCGGATATCCGGTCATCGTCCGGCCCGCCTATACGCTGGGAGGCACAGGCGGCGGTATCGCTCCTACGAAAAACATGCTCCTGAAGATCGGCGAGAACGGTCTCAGACAGAGCCCGATCAACCAGATCCTCGTTGAAAAAAGCGTTGCCGGCTGGAAGGAAATCGAATTCGAGGTCATACGTGACAGCAAGAACAATACGATCACCGTATGCTCCATGGAAAACGTGGATCCCGTGGGAGTACATACCGGCGACTCCATCGTCGTAGCTCCGGCGGTGACCCTTTCCGACAAGGAATACCAGATGCTCCGGACCGCGTCAATCAACATCATTCAGACGCTGGGCGTCGAAGGCGGATGCAATTGCCAGTTCGCGCTCCATCCGGACAGCTTTGAATACGCGGTCATCGAAGTAAATCCGAGGGTTTCCCGATCTTCGGCTCTGGCCTCCAAGGCAACCGGTTACCCCATCGCCAAGGTCGCATCCAAAATCGCCATCGGCTATACCCTGGACGAGATCATAAACTCCGTTACAGGAAAAACCTATGCCTGCTTCGAGCCGGCGCTGGACTACATCGTCGTCAAATTCCCCAAATGGCCTTTTGATAAATTTGTTTACGCCAAGAGGACTTTGGGCACCCAGATGAAGGCCACCGGCGAGGTAATGGCCATCGGAACCACCTTTGAGCAGGCCATGATGAAGGCGGTGCGCTGCATCGAACTGAATCTGGATACCCTGAACCTTAAGAAGCTCAAGGACAAGGAGACGCATCTGATCGAGGAATATCTCCATCACTGCGACGACGAGAGGATCTTCGTGGTATACGAAGCGCTGAAGAGGGGCATCTCTGTTGAAAAGATCCATAAGATCACAAAGATCGACCGGTGGTTCCTCCACAAGCTGAACAACCTGGCAAACATGGAATACAGCCTGATGAAGGGACAGCTTACGCAGGAAAAATATAAAAAGGCCAAGAAAATGGGCTTCCTGGACAAGACGATCATAGCGCTCAGCGGCCAGGAGCCTCATGAAAAGATATATCCGGTTTACAAAATGGTAGATACCTGCGCCGCGGAGTTCGCGGCGGAGACCCCGTATTTCTACTCCACCTTCGACGAAGAGAACGAGGCGAAGGAATTCGCGGAGCAGCACGAGGCCGGCAAAAAGAAAGTCATCGTATTCGGCTCCGGACCGATCCGGATCGGTCAGGGCATCGAATTCGACTACTGCTCGGTCCATTGCGTAGCCGCGTTGAAGGAAGCGGGATATGAAGCGATCATCGTAAACAACAATCCGGAAACCGTGTCCACGGACTTTGATATTTCCGACAGGCTGTATTTCGAACCGTTGACGCCGGAGGACGTGGACGCCATTATCCACACGGAAAACCCCTGGGGAGTCGTGGTCCAGTTCGGCGGCCAGACGGCCATCAAGCTGACGAAATACCTCATGAAGAAGGGCATCCGCATCCTTGGGACTTCGGCGGACAGTATCGACGCCGCGGAGGATCGCGAGCGTTTCGACAAGCTGTTGGAGCACTGCAATATCCCGAGACCGAACGGCCTGATGGCCTTCACCACAGAAGAGGCCGTCAAGAAGGCCCAAAAGCTGGGATTCCCGGTGCTGCTGAGACCTTCCTACGTGCTGGGCGGACAGAACATGATCATCGCTTATACAAAAAACGACGTCGTCGAATACATGGACATCATTACTTCCACGGAGCTGGAGAATCCGGTACTCATAGACAAGTATCTCATGGGAACAGAGGTCGAAGTGGATGCGGTCTGCGACGGAGAGGACTTCCTTATTCCGGGCATCATGGAACATATCGAGCGCGCTGGCGTGCATTCCGGCGACTCCATTTCCATCTATCCTCCGCAGACGCTGACACAGGAAACAAGGGATACCATTGTGGAATATACCGGACGGCTGGCAAAAGAACTTAAAGTTTCAGGTCTTGTCAATATCCAGTACGTCATCTATGAGGGTGAAGTCTATGTCATCGAGGTCAATCCGAGATCGTCGAGAACGGTTCCGTATATCAGCAAGGTGACCAATGTGCCTATCGTTGATCTCGCGACGAAGGTTGCTCTGGGCGCCAAGCTCAAGGATCTGGGCTACGGCAGCGGCGTTTGCCCGGAAGGCGATTATGTAGCAGTCAAAGTTCCGGTGTTCAGCTTCGCGAAGTTGCATGACGCAGACAATCATATGGGACCGGAAATGAAGTCGACGGGAGAAGTGCTTGGAATCGACAAAAATTTGGAAACCGCCCTTTACAAAGGACTCATTGCTGCGGGTTATGAAATGCATAAGGTAGGGGACTGCGTACTGATCACGGTCAAGGATTCCGACAAACCCGAGGTCGTTCCGCTTGCACAGAAATTCATCGAATTCGGTTATAAGATCTGGGCGACCAGAGGAACCGCAGAATACCTCAGAGAACACGGCGTTCCGGCCCTTGTCGTCAACAAGCATGATGAACCGTCTCCGAACACCAGCGACCTGTTCGATACCGGTGAGGTGGACTTCGTTGTTTCGACCTCAACCATCGGCAGAAAGCCTGCGGTTCACTCCGTACAGATGAGAAGAAAGGCTATTGAAAGAAACATCGCCACCATTACTTCCATCGACACGGCAAATGCGCTGGCCAACAGTCTGCTTATGCGGAAGACTCTGGAAGACTTTAACATGGTAGATATTGTTAAAATCTGAAACTTTGTCCCGCTTTTTGCAAAATAAAAATTGAAAAAGTTCCTTCCAGTAGATATAATATTAAAGATAAACGTAAATGATAAGAATGACAGTAGAAATGTTTCCTTATGAATTACACGAATTTAAATAGATACAAAGGAGGGAAAAATTTTGGGATTCACGGACGAAGTAGGCATTGACCTTGGAACAGCGAATGTTTTGGTTTATATAAAAGGAAAGGGTGTCGTTTTAAACGAGCCTTCCGTTGTAGCGATCAACAGAGATACCAATGAAATTCTTGCAGTCGGCGAAGAAGCCAGGCAGATGCTTGGAAGAACCCCGAGCAACATCATCGCGGTAAGACCTTTAAGAGACGGCGTAATTTCCGATTACGACGTAACGGAAAGGATGCTGAAGTATTTCATCAGAAAGACCTGCGGAAACAGCAGATTCTTTAAACCGAGAATCATGGTTTGCGTTCCCAGCGGCGTTACCGAAGTGGAAAAAAGAGCGGTACGCGAAGCTGCCACACAGGCTGGAGGAAAAGCGGTCTATTTGATGGAGGAACCGGTTGCCGCTGCAATCGGAGCAGGACTTGACATTTCAAAACCGGACGGCGTTATGATCATCGATATCGGCGGAGGAACCACCGACGTTGCTGTTATCTCTCTGGGCGGGATCGTAACGAGCACTTCGGTCAAGGTTGCCGGAGATAAATTTGACGAAGCGATTATCAAATATATGCGTAAAGAGCATAAGCTTTATATAGGAGAACGTACTGCCGAGGAAATGAAGATGACTATCGGCACGGCATATCCGAGAGAAGAAGTTGTTGTGAAGGAATGCAGAGGAAGAGACCTGGTGACAGGGCTCCCGAAATCCATTGAGATCACTTCGAAAGAGATGATGGAAGCACTGGATGAACCGCTGCAGATGATTTGCGAGGTTGCTCACGGCGTTCTGGAAAGGACTCCGCCTGAATTGTCCGCAGATATCAGCAACAGCGGTATTGTGCTTACCGGGGGCGGAGCGCTGCTTCACGGTATCGACAAGAGGATCGAGGAACGCACGGGGATCAAGGTATGGATCGCAGACGATCCGAAATCCTGCGTGGCTGTAGGTACGGGAAAGGCTCTGAATTCAATTGATGCCATCGAAAACAATCAGTTGAACAAAAGAAGGCCGTATATTTAAAAGCAAGAAGCTCTCTTAAATGAGAGCTTTTTTAATTCAGAGTGCGGTGCGTCCAGGTAGCCACAGCAGCTCTGCCAGGGGTATTCTTCTGGAACCGCCTTCTTTAAGATGCTTCGCATCAAAGGCGGTAATAGGTTTCACGGTTCCCTTAAGAATACCCACGGCGCGAGCCGCTAGAGCATGATCGAAGCAGGCGCGCTGCTATACGAAAAGGAGAAAAAAGCTTTGTCAAAATTAGAGCTTATTGCAACCGCAACATTCGGCCTGGAAGCCGTGGTGAAACGGGAGATCGAAAACCTTGGCTTCAAGGTGCTGAAATCGGAAGACGCCAAAATAACATATCTGGGCGACGAGAGGGCCGTCGTGAAATCCAACCTGTGGCTCCGCTGCGCCGACAGAGTCCTGATCAAGCTGGGAGAATTCAATGCCTCAACTTTTGAAGAACTTTTCCAGCAGACCAAGGCACTCCCCTGGGAAGAGTGGCTGCAGGAGGACGCCAAGTTCACGGTAACCGGAACCTCCGTCAAATCCAAGCTTCACAGCGTCCCGGACTGCCAGGGCATCGTAAAAAAGGCCATCGTAGAAAAGCTGAAAGAAACGTATCACTGCGAATGGTTCAAGGAAACAGGGCCGGAATACATCATAAAGCTGACTCTTTTAAAGGACAGAGCCACTGTCACGCTGGATACCAGCGGGGCGGGCCTGCATAAGCGCGGTTACCGCGTCAAGGACGTGGCGGCGCCGATCAAAGAAACTCTTGCCGCAGCCATGGTTCAGCTTTCCTACTGGAAAGAGGGACGGCTTCTCCTGGATCCGTTATGCGGATCAGGGACGATCCCCATCGAGGCTGCGCTCATCGGCAAAAATATCGCGCCAGGTCTGAACCGGAAGTTCGCTTCGGAACAGTGGCCGGCAATCCCGGCCACCCTATGGAAGGAAGAACGAAAAGCTGCCTTTGAAGCGATAAAAGACGATGCTGATATTCGAATCCTGGCTTCCGACATCCTGCCGGCAGCGGTAAAAGCCGCAAGGGAAAACGCCATGGAGGCCGGAGTGGAAGATTGTATCGATTTCAAGATCAAGTCGCTGAAGGATGTGAAGTTTGAAGAGGATTACGGTATCGTGATCTGCAATCCGCCTTACGGGGAACGTATCGGGGAGAAGGACCAGATCCGGTGGATATATACCGACCTTAAAAGGCTATTTGAAGGGAATCCGACCTGGTCGCTGTACCTTATCACTACGGATAAAGATTTTGAAAACCTGACCTTCGGAAGACCGGCAGACCGGCGCCGGAAGCTGTACAACGGCAGGCTGGAGGTGACCTATTACCAATACTACGGAACAAAGCCACCAAGAGGATAACCCCATACCTTGACACACAGTAATGAAAACCTTATAATTTAGTTATACAAACCAGATGACGATCAATGAATCAAAATATGGAGGTAGAACTAATGAGATATGAGGAATTTGTTAAAAATACAATCGATGAGTACGTTTCCGGGGGGAAAATCAATGGGAATGAGTTCCCCGAAATGGAAATATATATGGATCAGGCTGAGACGTTTCTCAACAGAGGGCTGAAGATTTTCAGGAAGAACGAGAAAGACAAGGTCATCACCAAGACCATGATCGGCAACTATGTAAAGCATAATATGCTTCCAAGGCCGGTAAATAAAAAGTATTCCAAGGATCACCTGATCCTGTTGACCCTGATCTTCTATCTGAAGGGAACCTTCCAGATGGAAGAGATCGAAAAGATCGTTAAGCCCCTGATCGATAACTATAATTCGGAATTCGACGACAAGATCGACTTGGCAGCGCTTTACGATGGGATTCTTGAGGTCCAGGCCGCTGAACAGGAGGAGCTGGCCCAGAGCATAAATCAAATGATCGAAGGAAGCAAGTACCGGCTGAGGGAAACAGAGCTTTCCGACGACGACATGCTTGAGCTGTTCATGCTAATCGTGAACCTCTCCATGAAAGCGGACGCGCAGAAATTTTTAGCGCATAAACTCCTCAGGGAGTACATTTTGAAACCAAAACAGAAAAAATAGAAAGAAGGTAGAAACAAATGGCAGTTAATTTAAAGGGAAGAAGTTTTTTAACGTTGATGGATTTCACTCCGCAGGAAATCAGATATATGCTGGATCTTGCCCACGACCTTAAAGCGAAAAAACGGGCGGGCGCCACGGGAGACCGGCTGAAGGGAAAGAATATCGTCCTGATGTTTGAAAAAACTTCCACAAGAACAAGATGCTCCTTTGAAGTTGCCTGCCATGACGAAGGCGGTCATGTTACATACCTGGAGTCTTCCGGCTCCCAGGTCGGCAAGAAAGAATCCATCGAAGACAGCGCAAAGGTGCTGGGCAGATTCTTTGACGGCATAGAGTACCGCGGCTTCGAGCAGAAAACGGTGGAGGATCTCGCCAAGTACTCCGGTATTCCGGTATGGAACGGCCTGACGGATATCGACCATCCGACACAGATCCTTGCCGACATGATGACGATGGAGGAACATATCGCAAAGCCGCTTAACAAGTCGAAGGTCATCTTCTGCGGCGACATCCGGAACAACATGGCTTATGCTTGGATGTACGGCTGCGCCAAGATGGGAGTCCACTTCGTTGCATACGGACCGGACGAACTGGAAGTTGACAAGGATGTCCTTGCCGCATCGAGAAAAGTCGCTGCGGAAACCGGCAGCGTCATTGAAGTCAGCAGCGATCCCGCATGCCTGAAGGGTGCGGATGTTATCTATACAGACGTGTGGGCATCCATGGGGGAAGAGGATCAGATCCCCGCCAAAGTGAAAATGCTGACTCCGTTCAAGGTCACCATGGAGATGCTGAATGCCACCGAAAATCCGGATGTTCTCTTCCTGCACTGTTTGCCGGCTTATCATGATTTTGAAACCAAGATGGCGAAGGAATGGAAGGAAAAGGGCTTCGATATCAGGGAAGTCACCGACGAGGTCTTCCGCAGCAGACATTCCGTGGTCTTCGATGAAGCCGAAAACAGGATGCATACAATCAAAGCGATCCTGGTCGCTACCATCGGCAATTAAACAAGAAATAAAACAAGCAGCTCGCGGTTCAATGAATCAGAGCTGCTTTTTGTTTGGAATATCCATGCGGAGCGTCGCTAAAGCGACTGGATAAGCGAATCGAAATAGTGTTCTCTCGAAATGGCGAAGAGTCCCATGATTCCGGCATAACGGCCCAGCTCCGAGGGGCGAATGTCAGGAGTAAAAACGCAGTGCTCGTTTACGATCTTGCTTATTTTTTCGTGGAACGTTTTATAGAAGACGACATATTCCCCTCCTATGATAACGGTGTCGATGGACAAGAGATTCGCGATATTCGATATGGTGCAGCCAAGCTCGGTGCCGATGTCGTCCAGGTGCTTCATTAAGTACGGATTATTATCCTGATACGCTTTTACAATACCGTCAAAGTCGGATAACTCCTCTGCGTAGGGGGAAGCCGACTTTTTCTTTACGCTTTCCTGGGATCTTTTTATGAGTGATTCCAGGAAGATGCTTTTTTCCAGGTTCGATCCGACGGCAAGCTTGGCGGGGTCGATATTGTTGAAGATTTCACCGGCGGAATTGAAACGGCCCTCATAGAGCTGGGAATCCAGGATCAGTCCGGCGCCGACGCCTCTTCCGCAGCTAATGTACAGGATGTTCCTGGAATTCCGTCCCGCTCCGTAGCGCAGCTCACCGAATGCAGCCATGTTAACGTCATTTTTCAGCAGAACGTTGACTTTGAACTCTTCCGCAATAAGCTGAGGAAGGTCAAGATCGAACCATTCCTTGAACTGGGGGTTGGCAAAGGACAATTCCTTTTTATCGGGAAAAACGCCCGGCGAGGAAATCGCGATGCAGGCAAGGCTGTCTGTGCTGGCATCCTTTGAATTCAGCAAAATATGGATCGCGTTTTTGATGAGCTCGATGCGCACCTGGGCATTCGCATTTTCTGTTATCTTTACGGAAAACTCGTTGAAAAAGTCGCCCTTCAGGTTTCCCAAGACAAAGGCCGGATCCTTATAGTTCAAATCAATCGCAATAATGTTTTTATGGTTCTTGTTGAACCGTATCAACCGGGGTTTGCGTCCGCCGCTTTTCGCAACCTCCCCTTCCCCATATTCCTGGACTATCCCGGTATCCAGTAAAGCATTCAAATTATCGGCAATTGCGGGCTTGCTAATCAGCAGATCATTGGAGAGTTCGGTGCGTGAAGTGATGTGCTTTTCGAAGATTCTGTCCAGGATGATGCGTTGGTTGACCGATCGAACGGTGGATGTGCTGATGGACTGGGTCGTACGCAGGGGGGGCATATCTGCCGGCATGGGCTGACCGTTTTCGCTCATATTCTCACCTCCGTAAGTGATTTCGACGTATGTAAACAAATATTATCAACTATGAGAACATAATAAATAAAAACGGGAATTAAGTCAAGATAATAATTAAGGTTATTAAAAAATATTTGAAAAAGCAGTTAATAAAGAGGAATTATTATTTGATGACCTAGCAATATAATCGTTCAAATATGTGGATTTAAACTTAGATATGGCAACCTCTTAGGGTACATTAAACATAATTTTGATCAATTTCGCTCATATTGACAATTTCTTGGGGACTAAGTTATACTACAGTCATCAGGAAGAAATTCAGACTTGGTAATATAGTATTTTTAATTTAAGGGAGGGAATGGTATGGCAGAAAAACTTAGATTCGGAGTGATCGGACTTGGTCTGATCGGAAGCCTGCACGCCCGCATCCTTTTTGAAGCACCCCATGCAGAACTTGCAGCCGTTACGGATGTCAACAGCGCTACCGCGAAGGAATTCGGGGAACGTTATTCCTGCAACTATTATACTGATTTTCATAAAATGTGCGATGAAGAGGCGCTGGATGCGGTCTGTATCTGCACTCCGGATCAATTTCACCTGGAAAACGCCGACTATGCAGCCCGGAAGGGACTGCACCTGTTAATTGAAAAACCCATTGCTATGACGGAAACTGAGGCAAGAGAAATCGTTCGTGCGGCAGATACCGCCGGGGTTAGGATGATGGTCGCCCAGCTTCTTCATTTTGACCCGCGCTACGCGAAGCTGAAAGAAGCCGTAAGAGACGGCAAGATCGGCGATATCATACATATGTTTTTCAAGCGCACGAATCCCAGGACCAACGGGAGACGTCTGGGGGGCAAGGTATCGATTTTCTATTTCATCGGGATCCACGATATCGAAATGATGTGCTGGTGCGCGCAGAGTAAGCCAACCAGAGCGTACTGTCAGAAGGTCAGCAAGGTAAACGCGGACATCGGCTGCGAGGACACGATCATGGCGATCGTAAACTTTGAGAACGGCGCCGTCGGCACAGTCGAGTTATGCTGGGCACTGCCGGAAAATTCCGCATTGGGGATCAATACCTACGCGGAGGTCGTGGGACTGGACGGGGCCGGTTATGTGAGCGTCATGGATCAGGGCGTATCCGTCATAACGAAGGACAATGTTTATTATCCGGACACGCTGAACTGGCCGGAATATAACGGCAACATCCTCGGGAACCTTAAGGAGGAGATCCATCACTTCATCAGCGCCACTCAGAACGGGCAGCCGTATCTTGTTGATACGGAAAACGCCATCACCGGTATCAAGGTGATCGAGGCCTGCTTCAAATCGATAGAAACCGGGCTTCCGGTGGATATATTGTAATTCGACGATAAGAAATAAAGGAGGAATAAGATATGAAGGTTTTATACGCAGGAGACGCCTGCACGAAGATCGGCCCGGTATTTGTAGCATCGCCGTTCAATCTCGAAGTGAAAGGTGTTTCCCATCATATCTGGGGCCAGCCGCTGATCGACGCGCTGACCGCTGATGGAATAGAAGTAAAGCACTTGACCAATGACCAGGCGATATCGGAATTTCCGAGAACCGTCGAGGAGCTGAAAGAATATGACGTACTTATTATCAGCGATTGCGAATGTGAAGTCCTGTCCCTGTACCCGTTCTGGATCCCGGGAACTCCGCTTCCCAGAACCAACCGTTTGAGGGCGATCCGCGACTTCGTCAAACAGGGCGGCGGCCTGATCATGATCGGCGGCTGGTCATCCTTCAGCGGAAGATTCGGAACAGCGGCTTATTATGACACTCCCGTGGAAGAAGCGCTTCCTGTAAACTGCCTGAAGGGTGCAGACGACAGAGTAGAGACTCCGGAAGGCGTAAAAGTCAAGATCCTTGACGAGAAGCACCCCATTGTAAAGGATATTCCATGGGAAGATGCTCCCGTGTTTGAAGGCTTCAATAAAATCATACCCAAGGAGGGAGCCAATGTGATCGCAACGATAGGGGATGAAGAAATCGAATCTCCGCTCCTTGTAACCTGGGAATATGGAAAAGGACGCGCGGCTGCTTTTGCCAGCGACTGCTCCCCTCATTGGGCAGAGTACTTCCAGCCCTGGGAATTCTACGGAAAGTTCTGGATCCAGACCATGAGATGGCTTGGAAAAGAGAGATAATCAGCTAGAACAACGATCAATTATTTCAACTGGATGAATGGTGGATAAGAATGAATCAAGGTAGTCTTCTGGCCAGATCGCTGAAGAAATCAAATATAAAAGAAATTGCGCCGATCATCATTTTAGTGTGTATGCTGCTGGTCCTCAATACGCTGAACAAGGAATTCATGTCTCTGAAAACTCTCCTGAACATGATGCAGCAGGTGTCGGCCGTAGGAGTCGTTGCCCTGGGAGCGATGATCGTGATCATCAGCGGCGGTATCGATTTCACCGCGGGTTACGGACTTGCAATGATCGGCATGGCGGCGGGAACGGTATTTGCGGCGGATATCCTGGGCGGAAATGTGATCGTGGTGGCATTGACCTGTCTTATCGCTGGAGCCGCCGTGGGACTCTTGAACGGAGTGCTGGTGGCAAAGCTGAACATCGTGCCGTTTATCGCCACACTGGCGGTCATGTCGCTGCTGCAGGGGATGTCCATGCTGATCGGCCATGGCAATATGGTGATGATCAGGGAACCCTCGATTCTCTGGTTGGGACAAGGAAAGTTGTTCCATACCATACCGGTGTCCTTTACGCTCTATGTGCTATTATGTTTTTCAGCGTATCTGATCTTACATAAAACCAAAATGGGTGTCTATATCTATGCCCTGGGCGGGAACGAAGATTCTGTCCGTTATGTGGGAATCAACGTAGCGAAGTACAAGATCCTGCTCTATGTTCTTGCCGGCACCTACACCGGTATTGCAGCCTTGCTTACGATCTCAAAGCTGGGTTTGGCTGCCCCCAGCATCTACGGTTCTACCCTCCTCGACGCCATCGCGGCGGCGGTGATCGGCGGAACCAGTCTGGCCGGAGGAAGAGGCAAAGTCCTTGGCACCTTTGTTGGGACCATCATTATCGTTCTGATCACCACAGCATTGACATATCTGAATATTCGCCCCGAAATGCAGGATGTATTCAAAGGAGCGGTCATACTGCTGGCCTTGTGCTTTGACGTCCTGATCAGCAAACTCTCGAAGGAGTAATTTTTATGTAGGATTTCAGCGTCGTTTGATGCGAACTACTAAAAATATTATTTAAAGGTTTAGAGTAAAAGGAGGAGAATGGAATGAAAAAAATCTTAGCTCTTGTGCTGGTTATCGCTCTGGTTCTGTCCCTGTTTGCCGCTTGCGGCGGAGGAAAAGGTGACGAAACAGCGCAGCCGGCGAGCGATAAGAAAGTTATCGGAATCATCCTGATCGACCTGACCAACCAGTTCTTTATCGATATGGTTGAGGGCGGAGATCAGGCCGCCAAGGATTACAACGTAGAAGTTGTATGGAAAAGCTCCGACGGAAGCATCGACAAGCAGATCTCCCTGATGGAAAACTTCATTGAACAGGGCGTCGATTGTATTCTTGTCAACCCGATTGACAGCGCGGCATTGAAAGATGTGATCCAGAAGGCGTCGGACGCCGGTATCCCGACGGTCGCTATGGCCGGTCAGGTGGATGTACCAAACAGCTACACCACAGTATACAACGACTTCGAAAACACTGAGATCATCGGTCACATCCTTGCCAACCTCGTTGGCAAAGAAGGCAAGGTCGCTCTCCTTTACGGAAATACTGGAAACCTGGTATCCGATTTAAGACAGGGCGGTTTTGAAGAGGCAATGAAAGCGTACCCGAACATTAAACTCATCGAACAGCCGATGAACTGGGATCCGGCTACAGGACTGAAAGCCGCTCAGGACATTATCGCCGCTAATCCGGATTTGAAGGGCATCCACTGTGTATCCGACGCGGTCACCCTGGCAGCTTATCAGGCAGTCAAGGACGCCGGTCTGGAAAAACAGATCACAGTAACAAGCTATGATGGAAATCCCGATTCCTGTCTCGCTGTTGAAAAGGGCGAATTTGCGCTCACGTTGCTGACGGGATCCAAGAGAGCGGGATACTGGAACGTTCAGGTCGGCGCTATGCTTGCCAACGGTGAAAAACCGGCTGAACAAATCATCAATATGGCGACACACTTTGTCATGACGGATGAAATGAAGGCGAAAGTGGAAGCCATGAACCTTCCGTATAAATTTGACATCATCGGACCGCAGGATGCCATCGGTATGGCAAACCTCTATACCGATTTCGAACCGAAAGATAAACAATAAGCTAACAGCCAAGTATGGGGCTGTGCAGGCCACAGCCCCATACAAATCAAAGGACATTGAAGAAGATAGGAGAAGTAAAGTGAAGCTGCAATTCAATCTGATACATTCAAGAATGGTAAAAGATAATATTCGGTATATCGCCTTGTTTGGGATCATCGTGGTATTCTACGTTTTCTTTTCCTTTGTTTCAGACAGTTTCTTTACTTTCAACACGACGATGAACATCTTCAGGCAGTCCGCCGGATTGTCGCTGGCGGCCATCGGGATGACGATGATCATCCTGACCGGGGGGATCGACCTGTCGGTAGGTTCCGCCGTAGCCTTGTCCGGAGCGGCAGGCGCCCTGGTGATGCAATCGATCGGATCAAATACCGCAGCCGGCGGATTGATCGGGATGCTTGCAGTGATCGGAACGGCGGTGCTCATAGGATTTGTCAACGGATTTGCGTCCGGGTATCTGAAAATCGCGCCGTTTATCGTAACACTGGCCACCATGTCTCTGGCGCGGGGACTTGCGCTGACGATAACCAATGCTTCCCGGATCGTGATCGACAATGACTTTTTCAACTATATCGGTATGTCCAACGTCGTCGGCAAGATACCCGCTTCACTGCTCCTGGTCATAGCGGCATACATCGCTGCCTTTTTCCTGCTTCGGAAGACAGTCTTCGGCAGAAGAACCTATGCCGTAGGGGATAACCCGGTGGGCTCCAGAGCTTCGGGGATCAATGTGGAAAAGCAGACATTGCTTGTCTATATGGTGGCCGGAATTTTTGTGGGATTGTCGACTATCATTCTATTGGGACGCTCGCAGACGGCGCAGCCTCTGGCGGGGATCGGAATGGAATTCGAAGTGATCACAGCCGTCGTTCTGGGCGGCGCCAGCCTGTTCGGAGGGATCGGCAATCTGAAAGGGACAATACTGGGCGTCATATTGATTTCCGTGATTTTCACCGGATTGGGGATGCTCGATATCCCGCCGTTTGTAAATTACCTGGTAAAGGGTTCCCTCATACTGATTGCTGTGCTGGGCAATCAAACGATCATTAAGAGATCCTTTACAGTCCCGAAAGCGCATGAGAAAAAAGAGGAATCAACGGGGAGCAGCAGCAACACAGCGATCATGAAACGGATCCACAACGATGAGCAGCAGGTGCTTTCTTTAAAGAACATATCAAAGAGTTTCCCGGGCGTTAAAGCGCTTGAGAACGTAAGCCTGGATATCAGGCGGGGCAAAGTCCATGCCCTGTGCGGCGAAAACGGAGCGGGAAAATCGACGCTGATGAAGATCCTGTCCGGCGTATATACGAAGGACGCAGGCGAGATCCTGATCGACGGAAACCCGGTGACCATCGCTTCGCCAATCGATTCGGAGAAATTGGGGATTTCCATCATCTATCAGGAACTGGCCAATATTCCCGAACTGCCCGTCTATAACAACGTTAATCTAGGAAAAGAAATTACGAGGACAGGTAATATTTTCCTGCACACCTCGAAAATGATATCGAAAACAAAAGATCTGTTGAAAAAATTCGATCTTAATATAAATGTTAATCAAAAAATAGAGCGGTTGACGGTCGGTCAGCAGCAGATGGTGGAAATTGCCAAGGCGTACGGCTCCAACGCGTGGGTGATCGTCATGGATGAACCTACGTCGGCGATATCGGAAGCGGATAAGAATAAGCTATTCGGTATGATCAGGGAACTGACGGAAAAGAACGTGGCCATTGTCTATATCTCACACAGAATGAACGAAATCTTCGAAATCGCAGACGAGATCACGATCCTGCGGGACGGACAGCATGTCATTACCGGGCCGATCGAAGAATTTGACGAGAACAAGGTGATCATGAATATGGTGGGCCGCGATATCGGCGACGTATTCAAACGGGAACGGTCGGAAAAAGGAGATGTTGTGCTGGAGGTGAAAAACCTGACCCGCAAAAATGTGTTCCGGGATATCAGTTTTGCAGTCAGAGCCGGCGAGGTTCTGGGTTTCAGCGGGCTGATCGGCGCCGGCAGAACCGAGATCATGCGCTGTATTTTCGGCCTTGACCGCTATGATCAGGGAGAAATCTATCTGGACGGTAAAAAAATCATGATCAAATCTCCGGATGACGCGATCCGTGCGGGAATCCTCCTGGTATCGGAGGACCGTAGAAGAGAGGGGATCATTCCCAACATGGTGATCCGGGAGAATATTACCCTTGCGTCTCTTCCGCTGATCAATAAATTCGGATGGATCAACAAATCGCAGGACAACGCCATCGCCGCCGAGTATATCGAAAAACTGAAAATCAGGACTCCTTCGGCGGAACAGCTGATCTCCAATCTATCCGGCGGGAACCAGCAGAAGGTTTGCCTGGCGAAATGGCTGAATCTCAATCCAAGGATCATTATCATGGATGAACCGACACGGGGCATCGATGTGGGCGCGAAGGCGGAAATACATAAATTGATTGAAATGCTGACGAAGCAGGGGATCGCGGTGATCATGATATCTTCTGAGATGCCCGAAATCATGGGCGTTTCAGACAGGATCATCGTACTCCATGAAGGCAGGGCCACCGGAGAATTTGACTGTAATGACGCCCTGACACAGGAAATGCTGATGAAAAGCGCCGCAGGAATATAAAGAATGTTTTTCTTCTCATTACAAAATAGGCAGTCGCATATTGCTGAAGCTCACCTTTGGACTGCCTATAATTTGAAAATATGTAAATTAATATAATCAAGCAATTTTGGCTTATCATTCGGTATAACCCAGCCATATTAAGTGGAAAGGGGAGAAGGCGTTGTACATATTTGAACATGACATTGCAGTTTCCATCAATCATAAACCCGATCTCGATCCGGGCTTTGTGCCGATGGAGGCTTTTATAAGGGCCTACGAAAAGAATGCGGGAAAAAGGATCGTCTTTGCGGTTACAGGCAGCAGGGGTATGACCAGCCGCTATGAGGCAAAGATCTACGGCAGCCCGGAAATGGAGCAGGCTGATAATTACTATGCGGAAACTATCGTCAAATTTTTGATCTGGTCCAGGGGCGGCAATAAGATCTCAATATGCGGCGACGAGAAAATCGCGGCACATATTAAAAAGCTATACAGTCCCGGAGGGAAGCGAAGTTTTGATATCATTTCATGGGACGGGTATATGAAGAGGAGTTCCAGGTTTTGTCTCTGACGCTGGAGGAAGCGCCGGAAGAAAAAGAAGTCTCTGAGAATATCGGAAGGCATCTGTCTGGCTGCCGCATCGGATTTGACGCGGGTGGCTCAGACCGTAAGGTTTCCGCGGTGATCGACGGGGAGAGCGTTTACTCCGAAGAGGTCGAATGGTTTCCAAAGACGGAGGAAAATCCGGATTATCACTATGATGAGATCCTGGACGCCTTTCGGACGGCCGCTTCCAAGATGCCGCGGGTGGACGCCATAGGTGTGAGCTCTGCGGGGATCTACATCGGGAATAAAACCATGATCGCCTCTCTCTTCCTGAAAGTTCCGGAAGACCGTTTCGATGAAAAGGTCAAGAACATCTATGAAAGAGCGGCACGGCAGATCGGTGAAAAGATCCCCCTGGTAGTCGCCAATGACGGCGATGTAACGGCACTGGCGGGTTCAATGAGCCTGAATGTAAACTGCATCCTGGGAATCGCCATGGGAACCAGTGAGGCAGTGGGATATATCGACTCCAGCGGAAGGATAACGGGATGGCTGAATGAACTGGCTTTTGCTCCCGTCGACCTGCAAAGGGACGCCCCCATGGATGAGTGGTCAAAGGATCATGGCGTCGGGTGCAAATATTTTTCACAGGATGCGGTCATCCGGCTGGCGGCGAAAGTCGGGCTGAAAGTAGATGAAAACCTGTCGCCTGCTGAGAAACTGAAAGTTGTGCAGGGTGCTATGGAAGCGGGTGACCCGCGGGCTGTCGCAGTTTTCAGAAGTATCGGGGCGTATCTTGCCCATACGATACCGCTTTACGACAGATTTTATCAAATTGAGCATATCCTGTTGATGGGCCGGGTAACTTCCGGAAAGGGCGGCGCGGTCATCATCAACACTGCCAACCAAATCATACAGGAGGAGTATCCGGATATTTACGCCAGAATGAATCTTAGCCTTCCGGACGAAAAGAGCAGGAGAGTGGGCCAAAGCATTGCCGCGGCCAGCCTTCCTCCAATCGAAGGAGAAATATAATGGATAGAAATTACCAAACTCAAATCTATGTCCCCTTTGGCGGGGATGAAAAGCAGGCGCTGACCGGGACGACCCATTTGGCCATCGCGGCGCACCAGGACGACGTGGAAATCATGGCTCAGCACGGGATACTCACCTGCTTCGGGCGGAGCGATATGAATTTCTCGGCGGTGATCCTTACCGACGGCGCGGGAAGCCCCCGGACAGGAATCTATGAAAGCTTTACCAATGAAGAAATGCGGAATATCCGGGTCGTCGAACAGAAAAAAGCAGCCGACGTAGGAAGCTACGCGGCCTTGATCATGCTGAATTTTCCGAGTGAGGCTGTGAAAGATCCGCAGGAAAGAAGCGTTATCGATGAAGTCAAGACGGTATTGATGGAGACCAGGCCGAAGATAGTCTATATACACAACCCCGCTGATAAACATGATACACATATCTCGGCCAGCCTTAGAGCGCTCGTAGCACTGCAGGAACTGGCCCCTGTTTACCGGCCGGAGAAAGTTTACGGCTGCGAGGTCTGGAGAGGACTTGACTGGGTCAACGATGATGAGAAGCAGGTGCTTGATGTTTCCGAACGGCCGGCATTGAAAGCGGCGCTGCTCGGCGTATATGACTCACAGATCGAAGGAGGCAAGCGGTACGATCTGGCCGCTCTCGGGCGTTTCGAAGCAAACGCGACATTCTATGCTTCCCATGATACGGATAAAATGAGTGCGGCGATCTACGCCGTCGATTTGACTCCTCTTCTGGATGGAGGCAGCATAGCGGATTATATGGCTGGATATATACAGAGATTTTCCCAGGATGTGGTGAACCGGATCGGGCGCTTCCAGGGTTAAGTTGACAAATAAAAAGAAAAGGGTTATATTCTTGTTGGTTAAGATCTTAGGGAGCCATCTTTATTGCATTGGTATTTGACATAAAAAAGCATTATTTCCAATACCCAATACATGATTTTGAGCAAGAAAGAAGCGGAAGAAGCCCATGGATATTATCATCAACCACCACACATCGACTCCGATCTATTTACAAATCGTGAATCAGATAAAAGAGATGATCATCAAGGGAGAGGTCACCGATGGTTTTGTATTGCCTTCGGAAAGAGCCCTGGCAAAGCATCTCGGCGTCCACAGAAATACCATCATCAAGGCTTACATGGAGCTGAAGGCGGAAGACTTTCTGGCGTCCTCCCAGGGAATAGGCTATATGGTCTCTTACCGTAACGTTACGGCTGAGGAAGCAAAGAAAAACGAAGTCATCTCCTGGCAGAGCCTTATCAAGGATGAATATCTGGATCTGAAGATCACATTTGACGACCTGTTCTCAAAATCCTATTCCTCCAACAATATCTCGTTCGCAGGCGGCATCGCCTCCATCGAGGAATACGGTAAAAAGGAACTGGCGCTCATTCTCAACGATATCATCTCATCCGACAATATCGAAGCATATTCTTTTACGCCGTACCAGGGGAACCAGCTTCTCCGGCAGAATATTGCCAGCTTCATGCAGACAATAGGCATCAAAGCGAAACCGGGCGAAATACAGGTTCTTCAGGAAACCAACCAGGCCCTTGATTATCTGGCGGCGCTGCTGATCAAGCCGGGCGACGTCGTCATTGTCGAGGAACCCGTTTCCCCCGATGTATACCGGACCTTTGCATTGGCGGGAGGCAAGGTGGTCACCGTTCCGATGGATGAGGAAGGCGTGATCTGCGACTGCCTTGAAACGCTGATTTTAAAGTACAATCCAAAGTTCATCTATGTCAATCCTGATTATCAGAATCCGACCGGTATCGTCATGAGCTTGGGCCGAAGAAAGGCTCTGCTTGCTCTGGCGCATAAATACAAACTTCCGATCATTGAAGAGGACGCATCTTCGGAAATCCGTTTCGAAGGCGTCCGCATCCCGTCGCTGAAAGCACTTGATAAGGGCAACAACGTGATTTTCATCTATTCCTTTGCATTGACCTTTGCTCCGGGCATCCGAATGGCCTTTGTTCTGGCGGACAAAACATTGATCAAAAGCCTGAGCTACATCGTTTCCATCCGCCTCATCAGCCTGGACAGCATTTCCCAGAAGCTGCTGAGCAGTTATATCGAAAAGGGTATCTACCAAAGGAATCTCCGGAATATCTGTGCGGACTACAAGGAAAAACTCGATCTCATGTGCGACTGCCTCGAGGAGGCGAGGACGCTGGGCCTTGATTTCCGAAAACCGTCCGGCGGAGTTTATCTTTGGTGCAGACTTTCCCCTGATATCGATTATCATCAGCTCTATGTGAAAACGACGGAAAAGGGAGTCTCCTTCATCCCCGGGAATGTGTTTTATATCAAAGGCTCCAAAGGCGACAATTATATCCGCCTCAACTTCTCCTATCCGAGCAAACTGCAGATCGAAAAAGGGATAAAAATATTGACCGAAGCCATTCGGGATAGCAGAGAAACGGCTGGAAAATCAACACTTGACAGGTTGGACGGTTAATGAAATAACAAAAAATACAAGGTACTGGCACACGAGAAAACTCGAGTGCTGGTACTTTTTTTTTTCGACCAAAGGATTATTTTATAATTAGAATAATGCTTTTTTATCAGATACAAACAATTAGAAGGAGAAAAGAGATGGCTGTAAATTTAAAAGGAAGAAGCTTCCTGACTTTAATGGATTTTACTCCCGGTGAAATTCGGTATATGCTCGATTTGGCTCATGATTTGAAGTATAAGAAGAGAGCAGGAATCCACAATGAAATGCTGAAAGGCAAGAATATTGTTTTACTGTTTGAAAAGACTTCCACAAGGACGAGATGCGCATTTGAAGTGGCATGCCTGGATGAAGGCGCCCATGTGACATTCCTGGATTCCGGAAGCTCCCAGATGGGGAAAAAAGAATCCCTGGAGGATACTGCGAAGGTTCTTGGAAGATTTTATGACGGTATCGAATACAGAGGATATGAGCAGAAGGTCGTTGAAGATCTGGCAAAGTTCTCCGGCGTTCCGGTATGGAACGGTCTGACAGACGTGGATCACCCAACGCAGATCCTGGCCGACATGATGACCATGGAAGAGCATTTGGCCAAGCCGCTCAATGAATCCAAGGTCGTATTCTGCGGAGATATCAGGAATAACATGGCCTATGCCTGGATGTACGGCTGTGCAAAGATGGGGATCCACTTTGTCGCTTACGGTCCGGCCGAGCTGGAAGTAGACCCGGAAATCGTGAAAGCCGCCAGAGCTGTTGCTGCTGAGACCGGCGGGAAAATCGAGATTTCCAGCACTCCTGACTGCCTGAAGGACGCGGACGTCATCTACACCGATGTGTGGGCGTCCATGGGTGAAGAAGCTCAGATCCCGGAAAAGGTCAAGATGATGACTCCATACAAAGTTACGATGGACGTGATCAAGGCAACAGGAAATCCCCATGTGCTGTTCATGCACTGTCTTCCCGCGTTCCATGACTTTGAGACAAAGAATGCAAAGGAATGGAAGGAAAAGGGATACGATATCCGCGAGGTTGAAGACGAAGTTTTCCGAAGCAGACATTCTGTTGTTTTCGATGAAGCGGAAAACAGGATGCACACCATCAAGGCTGTCATCGCAGCCACAATTGCATAATATAAAGCAGCGGAAGGATTGAGGAAGGAGAACGTGATATGGTCAAAGGCATAAACGTTTACTCAGAAATAGGAAAGTTGAACAGTGTACTGTTACATAGACTGGGCAGGGAAATCGAGGGTCTGGTTCCCGACAACTTCGAAAGACTGTTGTTTGATGAGATCCCGTACCTCGAAGTAGCTCAGTACGAACATGACTGCTTTGCAAAGGTTTTAAGGGAAAACGGCGTAGATGTGCTGTACTTCGCCGACGAAGTGGAAAAAGCCCTTCAGTCCATGGAACCAAGAGAAGAATTCGTCAGGGAATTCCTGCGGGACAGCGATATTTTTTCTCCCCATGCCATCGATGCGATGTCGGAGTACCTGCTGTCAATGCCGGTAAAGGATATGGTGGAAACCATCATTGCCGGCATCAAGAAGGATGATCTTCAGATCAAGAAATCCAATTCCCTTGCGGATTTCATCAACGAAGAATACCCTTACTACACAGACCCGATGCCGAACCTGTATTTTACGAGAGACCCGGGAGCCTGTGTCGGAAACGGTATCAGCATTCACAGCATGAAGACCAAGGCAAGAAAAAGAGAAGCTCTGATGCTGAAATACATCCATTTGTTTAATAAAGAATTCATGCCCGAGGGCACGGACAGATGGTACGATTATGAGGGGCTCCATTCCATTGAAGGGGGAGACATACTGGTGCTTTCACCGGAGATCGTTGCAATCGGACTCAGCCAGAGAACTTCGGCCGACGCGATCGAGATCTTTGCCCAGAGGCTGCTGAACCATCACAACAGTTTCCGCAAAATTCTGGTGTTTGAAATCCCGAAATGCCGTGCCTTCATGCACTTGGACACCGTATTTACCATGGTGGATTATGACAAGTTCACGATCCATCCGGAAATCGAGGGTCCGCTGCATATCTACGAGGTGACGCTTGATAAAGAGAGACAACCGGTCTTCAAGAGCAGCAAAAACGAGCTTGAGACGATCCTGAAAAAAGAACTGAAGCTGCCGGCGGTCCAGTTGATCCGCTGCGGAGGCACCGACCGTATCGCGGCGCAGAGAGAGCAGTGGAGCGACGCCTCCAATACGCTGGCTATCGCGCCCGGAGTGGTCATCACCTACGACAGAAACCATGTGACCAATGAACTCCTCGACAAATATGGCGTAAAGGTCATGACCATCCCAAGCTCGGAGCTTTCCAGGGGAAGAGGCGGCCCACGCTGCATGAGTATGCCGATCAACAGAGATTAATCTAAGTAAGGATTGAATCACGAGTAGTTAAAGGAGAATTGAAATGTGTAAAGGTAAGATCGTAATTGCCCTGGGAGGTAACGCTCTTCAGGCTTTTGGTTCCCCTCCTACCGCCGAGGCTCAGCTGGAGGTAGTAAGAAAAACCTGTGATTATATTGCACAGATTGTGGCAAACGATTATGAGATCGCGCTGGTACACGGAAACGGACCTCAGGTGGGACGCATCGTTCTTGCGCTGGAGACCGCTAAAGAAGTAACCCCGCCGATGCCCTTCGACGTATGCGGCGCCATGAGCCAGGGATATATAGGATATCATCTGCAGCAGGCAATGCACGAAGCATTGATCAGGATACATAAGGCGCATATCCCGGTGGTCACGATCGTGACTCAGATGGTCGTCGACAAGAACGACCCGGGCTTCAAGAATCCAACAAAGCCCATCGGTCCGTTCTATACGGAAGAGGAAGCGAAGGCGATCGAAGCGGAAAAGCATTATGTGATGAAGGAAGATGCCGGCCGTGGCTGGCGCCGTGTGGTCGCATCGCCGATCCCGAATCACATCGTTGAAATCGACTCCATCAAAAGGCTTTGGGATTCCACCATCGTCGTCTTTGCCGGCGGCGGCGGCATACCGGTCATCGAACATGCAGACGGTTCCTTCGAAGGAGTTGCGGCAGTCATAGACAAGGACTTCGCAGCAGAATTGCTGGCGGAACAGGTCGGGGTAGACACTCTGCTGATCCTTACCGAGGTCGAAAAGGTAGCTATCAATTTCAATAAGCCGGACCAGATAGACCTGGATCACCTGACCGTGGCAGAAGCGGAAAAATACATCGCCGAGGGACATTTCGCCCCTGGCAGCATGCTCCCGAAAGTCCAGGCCGCAGTGAAGTTCGCAAAATCAGGCGAGGGGAAAAAAGCCATCATAACCTCACTGTTCAAGGCGGTAGAAGCGCTGGAAGGAAGGACCGGGACACAAATCACCTTATAAACATCAGAACAAATTTCCCTGTACATTAAAAGAAACGTAAAGCGAAAGAGTATGGATTTATCTGTGCTCTTTCTTTAATTTTTTTCAAAACATGCTCCTGCCGGAAGTGTTAATAAAATCTTAAGCTTTCGACATGAAAAAAATAATATTATTCAATAGGTATTCTGGTAAAATAATCTTACATCATAATTGAAGGGAGATTTCAGGCAGTGGGCAATAAAATCCTTGTCGTTGACGACGAACGGGAAATTGCGGATCTCGTGGAACTATATCTGCAGAACGAAGATCATACCGTTTTTAAATTTTACTCCGCGAAAGAGGCTTTGCGGTGTATTGAGGAAGAAAGCCTTGATCTTGCCATATTGGATGTCATGCTTCCTGACGGAAACGGTTTTCTGATCTGCCAAAAAATAAGGGAGAAGCATAACTATCCGGTCATCATGCTGACGGCCAAGGAGGAGGAAACGGATAAGATCACCGGGTTGACGCTGGGGGCGGACGATTATATCACAAAGCCGTTCAGGCCTTTGGAATTGGTTGCAAGAGTAAAGGCTCAGCTCAGGAGATACACGAAATACAATTCGGCGCCTGCACAGGATGAGACCGTTTTCACACATAACGGTCTCATCGTCGACACGAACACACACGAGTGCCTGCTGAATGAAAAGCCGCTGTCCCTGACACCCACGGAATTTTCGATCCTTCGTATCCTTCTGGAGCAGAAGGGGAATGTGGTAAGCGCGGAGCAGCTGTTTCATGAGATATGGAAAGATGAGTATTTCAGTAAAAGCAATAATACGATCACGGTCCATATCCGGCATCTGCGGGAAAAATTGAATGATTCGACCGATCATCCGAAATATATCAAAACAATATGGGGGATAGGATATAAAATTGAAAGGTAAAGTATTACGGGACAAGCCCTATGAAAAACTGATCCGGAAAATGTTCTTTCAGACACTGACTTTGCTGGTGGTTGCCATTTTCATCGTTTTGCTGATCCGTTCCATGGGGAGAGGCTACATCGGCAACAGTATCACCAGCATTATTGCAATTCTATATCATATTTCATGGGAGGAAGCCCGTTGGATTTATGTATTTAGCATAAGAGGCAATATAGAAATCGTCATGATGGTGACGATCCTTGCTTTCTTTATCCTTTTTATCCGCATGGCATTGGCATGGTTCACCAAGTATTTTGATGAGATCGTCTTGGGGGTCGACCAACTGGCGGGAGAATCCAGTGATAAAATAACCATGAGTCCGGAACTCGGTTTTGTGGAAGAAAAGCTCAATCAGGTCAAGGACAAGCTGGAAATACGCTCCAAAGAAGCGCAGGAGGCGGAACAGCGCAAGAATGATTTGGTGGTCTATCTGGCCCATGATATCAAAACACCGCTTACTTCGGTGATCGGATATTTGAGCCTGCTTGATGAAACGCCGGATATGCCGCCAAAACAGAAGGAAAAATATGTCCGCGTCACCCTCGATAAGGCTTACCGGCTGGAAAGTCTGATCAATGAGTTTTTTGAGATAACAAGGTATAATCTCCAGAACGTTCCTTTGAAAAAGGAGCGCATCGACTTGTACTACATGCTGGTCCAGATGGTGGATGAGGCGTATCCGCAGCTTGCCGCCAGCGGTAAAGACACAGAGATCCATGCAGCCGAGGATATGATGATTTATGGTGACGGGGACAAGCTGGCGAGGGTATTCAATAATATTCTGAAGAATGCCATCGCCTACAGCGAGAATGGCAGTTCGATTCAAATTTTCGCAGAAATACTGGATGACAAAGCGGTCATCCGATTTGAAAATGAAGGAACGATCCCGGAGGAAAAACTGGGATCGATCTTTGAAAAATTCTACCGGCTGGATGACGCCCGCTCCTCGGTGACAGGAGGCGCAGGATTAGGACTTGCTATAGCAAGGGATATCATAGCTCTTCACGGCGGAACGATCGAGGCGCGAAGCAGCCATTCGCGGACAGTATTTACAATTACGCTGCCAAACAGCGATTACGCGCCGAAGAACCGGCCTCTTTGAAGGCGACGCGATTCTTTATTTTTTCTTAAGAATATTACAAGCTTTCCTTAAAAAACGACCTGTCCCCTTTTGATAAAATGGGTTTATCAAAAGGGGTTATTTTTTTTAGGGGGGTTCTATGTTATTCGCTTTTTCGGAAAACCTTTTACCGGGGTTCGCAGTAAGTATTTTATTCATAGGTATTTTCGAGATATATCTCAAATTGAGAAATGAGAAGGTCAACTGGTCTCACAGAATATTAATGCTGATCATGGGGCTCTATTTAACAATGATTTTTTCAATGACGCTGGTGCCGTGGCATCAGGCTTCGCTTCACGCGTTTGGGAGAAACGTCAACCTCATACCGTTTCATGTGCTAAGTACGATGGACGAAAATCCGTTCAACCTTTGGGGAAATATTATCATGTTCATCCCTTTCGGAACGCTTTTGGTACTGCTTTCCAGGAAATGCGGAAGGCTTCTCATAACCCTGCCGATGGGCGCCGGACTATCCGTATTTATCGAATTGATGCAGCTTTTCGGATATCGGATCACAGATATCGATGACGTCATCTTAAATACAGTCGGAACGCTTTGCGGTTTCATCATCGGTAAAATGATCTTGCGGAATTCGCCTTCACTGCGCAGAGCGGCCGGGATCATAAAGCGGATCGACGGCAATTTATTCAGAAAGCATAACGACGTGCCCAACATTGCACTTCTCGTATTACTGGTCCTCGTCTCCACGTTTTTTGCAGGGCCCATGAACACTGACGCTGTCGAGAAACATGCGCTGCCACCTGCTCCTCCTACAGCCGCCACTCCCGTCATAAAAACGATTTCGGCAGAAGTGAGCGCGCGAAACGCATATTTATGGGATCTCAGCTCCAACGCCATTCTTTACAAGAAAGAAAGCGATCAGAAAATTGCGCCGGCAAGCACTACGAAAATGCTTACCGCTGTAACGGCGCTGGATTATTGCGAGCAGGATGAAGAGGTTCTGGTGGGGGAAGAAGTATATCAGATCGCGACGGATGCTTCAAGGGCGTGGCTGAATCCAGGAGCAAGATTGACAGTACGTCAATTGCTTGATGCGCTTTTACTGCCGTCAGGAAACGACGCGGCTTATTCGCTTGCTGTTTTCTCGGGAAGAAAGATATGCGGGGATGACGAAGCCTCCATTGACGCGGCTCTTGACGCCTTTGTTTCCGCAATGAATGAAAAGGCGGACGAACTCGGAGCGGTGGATTCGTGGTTTGTCACTCCCGACGGTTATGATGCGGAAGGGCAGTACACCACGGCGCATGATCTGGCCTGCATAGCCCGCGGATTTTTAAAATCGGATCTGCTAAGTGAAATCGCAGACAGCCGGAGCATTTCGGATACATGGTTGTCCGGACAGGAAGTGACCTATGATAACACCAATGAATTGATCGATCCTGAAAGCCAGTATTATTATGAATATGCCACCGGATTAAAAACAGGGAAAAGCGAAGCTGCCGGGAGCTGCCTGGTTTCTTCCGCGCAGATCGGAAAGAAGAGGTATCTGTGTGTGGTAATGGGGAGCACCGAGGAGGGAAGATGGGCAGACAGTCTGAAACTGTACCGCTCCATAAAACCGGAATAAATAGAAAGAAACTGGACTCAATCCACTGAGTCCAGTTTTTTCATGATGAACACTTTTATGATCGCTGCAGTCGGGACAGCCAGGATCATTCCGAGAATGCCTCCGTAATAGCCGCCCACGATGACCGATATCAGTACGAATAGCGGGTGGAGGCCTGTACTCGCACCGACGACCCTGGGGTATACAAAATTTCCGTCGATCTGCTGTATGATGAACAGGACGAGCAGTGCAAAGAGCGCTTCGCTTGGTCCGCCTGTAATCAGACCTACAAGACCTGCCGGAACCATGCTGATGACGGGGCCGAAATAGGGGATGATATTGCATAAGCCTGCAAAGCACCCGATGAAGACTGCGAAATCAAGGCCTATCAGGGAAAGCCCGATGGAAGAGAATACGGCAATGATCAGCGCATCCAGAAGCTGGCCTCTTAAAAACTGTGATACGACCTTGTTGATGTCGGACAGAGTTTCCGTCACGACAGCATTTGCTTTCATCGGCAGCGCCAGGTGCAGCGCTTTTCTCCAGAGGCGCAGGAAGAAGTCCTTATCCTTCAGGAGGTAGATACTGATGATCATTCCGAGCACCAGATTCATGATGCTCCCACCGATATTTCCGATAAATTTCATGATGCCTGCGGCGCTGAAATTATTATAGATCCATGAAATCACGTCGTTGGCATAGCTTTGGAGCCGCACTTCGATGCCGCTGTTTGGGATGGCTGCCGTCCAGCTTTTGAATTCGGACTCATATTTCATGAAGTAGTTGACGATATCGTCGACCATGTTCTGCAGGCTGGAAAAAACAAGCCCGCCCACGATCAGAAACGCAAAGGCGTAAATAATAACACAGATAATTAGGAAGATTAAAAGGAACGTGATCAGGATACTGACGGTACGCTGACGTCCAAGCCTTTTCTCGAGCCTGATGGGATCGGAGGGCAGCTTTAAGGAAAATCTGGAAACCACCTTGCTGTTGATGAACTCCACAAGGGGGCTGAGCAGATAGGCGATGATCAGGCCGACGATCAAAGGAGAGAAAGCGGAAGCGATGCTGCCGACTACGGAGGATGCCCCGGCCAGAACTTTGTCCAGATTACCTATGATAAGATAGATGATATACATCAGCGCTGCTGTTAAAACAATATAAAGACAAAGCCTGATATATTTCCAATCCGACAACATTTCTTTGACTTTTGACATGCTTGCACCTCCTTGTTATTATAGTATTATATACAGGGTAACAGAATTTGGCAATTCAAATATATCCTATATGGATTATATCCAATAGAAACGACTGTTTAATCATAGAATACAGGAGAACGGGTGCGGGAGCAGATCTCGGATTTTGCCTTGCATCTTTCCACTCAGGGAACCGCATATAATATAGAAGGAGTTCGCAAGGCAAAAGAACTGGGCTTTTCCAGAATATTCAGCCGTGGCGGCTTCGCAGAGGGATATTTGCACGGAAACCCAAAAAATATCTGATGTCCGGTGATTTATCCAAGTATCAGGGTATCTATATTGGGAAAGTAGGTCCCGGAGGTTGCGATCAGCGGAAAAATACCGGTGATGACCAGCGAGCGAAGCGAGTCAAAGGCCGCAGGCCGTTGCGTTGCCTCCGGCCTTAATTTCTGCGGTAAAAAGTGTGAGCAAACGAATATCTTTTTGAAGGACAGAAAGGGCCAGCTTTACCCAATCATTACAAACCTTGACGACTGCCGAAGTGTTATCTTGAGCAACAAGGAAACCAACTTGCTCATGCAGAGGGAAGGCTTGAAAAATGAAGGGATCTGCCGGTTTAGAATTTACGAGGAATAGCCTTTTAAACACGGTTCGACAAAAGAAATTCCAAGGCCTGACTAATATTTCACAATATATTAAGTATTTTGTATATCTATCAAAAATAATTTGACTCAAGGCTCCAAAAGCTATAAAGTAATATAGAATACAGTCATTTTATTTCTCGAAATGTCATAAAAAAGCGCAAGAAATTTTGCACGAAAGTCACATTAACTTACAAATAAGATGACACAAAACATGACATAAAACTAACCAAACCCCGAAAGAGGCGACAAATCGGATTAATACTGCAAAAGCTGTATTAATCAGTGAATGTTATAGATTGTTAGGAGGTTATTTATGATGAAACGTAAAACAAAAACGATGGATGGGAATACGGCGGCCGCACATGTGTCCTACGCATTTACCGATGTAGCAGCGATCTATCCGATCACTCCATCCTCAACCATGGCTGAAGTTGTAGACGAATGGGCAGCTTACGGCAGAAAAAATGTCTTTGGACAAGAGGTAAAAGTTGTTGAAATGCAGTCGGAAGCCGGCGCCGCGGGAGCAGTACACGGATCCCTGGCAGCGGGTGCGCTGACTACTACATATACAGCTTCACAAGGCTTGCTTCTCATGATCCCGAATATGTACAAGATCGCGGGCGAACTTCTTCCCGGAGTTTTCCACGTAAGCGCAAGAACCCTTGCGGCACATGCGCTTTGTATCTTCGGAGACCATTCCGACGTTATGTCTGCAAGACAGACAGGCTTCGCGCTCCTCGCTTCAAGCTCCGTGCAGGAAGTTATGGACCTGGGAGGAATCGCGCATCTTGCTTCGATCAAATCCAGAGTGCCGTTCATGCACTTCTTTGACGGATTTAGAACATCCCACGAAGTACAGAAAATCGAAGTCATTGAATATGACGAATTTAAAAACCTTTTAGATATGGACGCCGTTCAGCGCTTCCGTGACGAAGCCCTGAATCCGGAGCATCCGGTTACCCGTGGAACAGCGCAGAACCCGGATATCTTCTTCCAGGCAAGAGAGTCTGCCAACAAATATTACGAAGCGGTTCCCGCGATCGTGGACAAATACATGAAAGACATCAGCGCTCTCGTTGGAAGAGATTATCATCTCTTTGATTATGTCGGTCATCCAGAAGCGGAGCATGTGATCGTCGCGATGGGTTCCGTATGCGAAACCATCGAAGAAACCATCAACCTGCTGCTTTCACAAGGCAGAAAAGTCGGCCTTGTTAAGGTAAGACTGTACCGTCCATTTGCGCCGGAATATCTCAAGGCGGTCATGCCGAAGACAGTAAAGAGAATCACAGCCCTCGACAGAACAAAGGAACCGGGAGCCCTGGGAGATCCTTTATATATGGATATCAGGACCATGTACTACAGAGACGCCAACGCTCCTGAAGTATACGGCGGCAGATACGGACTCGGCTCCAAGGATACAACGCCCGGACAGATCGTTGCCGTTTACGACAACCTGGATCAGGCGCAGCCGAAGGATCAGTTTACAATCGGTATTACCGACGACGTTACCAATACTTCACTGACGCCGGTAGAAGTATCCACAGAACCGGAAGGAACCATCCGCTGCAAGTTCTGGGGTCTCGGCTCCGACGGAACCGTAGGCGCCAACAAGAACGCCATCAAGATCATCGGCGACAAGACCGATCTCTATGCGCAAGGATATTTCGCTTACGACTCCAAGAAGTCCGGCGGCGTAACCATTTCCCACCTGAGATTCGGAAAGAGCAAGATCCAGTCCACCTACCTGATCAATGAAGCAGACTTCGTAGCCTGCCACAATCAGGCATATGTGAACCAGTACAACCTGCTCAAAGGCCTCAAGAAAGGCGGAACTTTCGTACTGAACTGTATCTGGGATGACAAAGAACTTGACGAGTACCTCCCAGCTGCAATGAAGAGATACATAGCGAAGAACAATATCAATTTCTATACCATCAACGCCACGGCCATCGCAGAAGAAATCGGACTGGGAAACAGGATCAACATGGTCATGCAGGCAGCATTCTTCAAGCTTGCCAATGTAATTTCCGTCGACGAAGCCGTGAAATATTTGAAGGAAGCGGTAGAACATTCCTACGGCAAGAAGGGCGAAAAAATAGTCAAAATGAACAATGCTGCCATCGACAAGGGCATCACCGACATCAAGAAGGTCGAAGTACCTGTATCCTGGGCTGACGCCAAGGACGCAGGCAAGACAAAGCGCGACGTTCCTGATTTCATTGAAGAAGTCCTCATTCCGATGACCAGACAGGAAGGCGACGATCTGCCGGTCAGCGCATTCGTCGGAAGAGAAGACGGCACATTCCCGGCTGGAACCGCCGCTTTCGAAAAGAGAGGCGTAGCCGTTAACGTACCTGAATGGAAGGCGGCCAACTGTATCCAGTGTAACCAGTGCTCCTTCGTATGTCCTCATGCCTCCATCCGTCCGGTCCTCGTGAACGCAGACGAAAAGGCTAAGGCTCCGGAAGGCTTTGATACCATCAAGGCGGTAGGAAAAGGACTGGAAGGTCTCGAATATAGAATGCAGCTGTCTCCGATGGACTGCATGGGCTGCGGAAACTGCGCGGACATCTGCCCTGCAAAGGAAAAGGCTCTCGTTATGGTGCCGATCGCAGAATGCGAAGCAGAAAAAGCAAAATGGGATTATTCCATCAAGCTTCCGCTGAAGGATAACCTCCTTTCTAAGGAAACCGTAAAGGGAAGCCAGTTTGCACATCCGTACATTGAATTCTCAGGCGCCTGCGCAGGCTGCGGAGAAACTCCATATATCAAGCTGATCACTCAGCTGTTCGGCGACCGGATGATGATCGCCAACGCGACAGGCTGTTCCTCCATCTGGGGAGCATCCGCACCGTCCACACCGTATTGCCAGGATGCAAACGGAAAAGGACCGTCCTGGGCGAATTCCCTGTTCGAAGACAACGCGGAATACGGCTTCGGTATGTACATTGCCACCAAGCAGATGAGAGAGAAGCTCGAAGACACCGCCAAAGCACTGCTTTCCATGAACATTTCTGCGGACCTGAAAGCCGCATTGGAAGAATGGCTTGCAGACAAGAACGACGGAGCGCTTTCCAGAGCCGCAAGCGAAAAGGTAGTTGCTGCGATCGAAAGCTTAAAGACTGACGATAAAGAAGTAAAAGCTCTTGTGAAAGAAATCGAAGACAGAAAGGACTTCCTCGTCAAGAAATCCGTATGGGCTCTGGGCGGAGACGGCTGGGCCTACGATATCGGTTACGGCGGATTGGATCACGTCCTTGCATCCGGCGAGAACGTAAACATCCTCGTATTCGACACCGAAGTATACTCCAATACTGGCGGACAGTCCTCCAAATCCACCCCTGCCGCAGCCATCGCGAAATTCGCGGCTTCCGGCAAGAGGATCAAGAAGAAGGACCTCGGCATGATGGCCATGTCCTATGGTTACGTTTATGTAGCTCAGGTAGGTATGGGAGCAGACAAGAACCAGTTCATGAAGGCGGTAATCGAAGCGGAGAAATATGACGGACCATCCATCATCATCTGCTACGCACCGTGCATCAACCACGGCATCAAGAAGGGCATGGGCAAGTCCCAGGAGAACATCAAGGACGCTGTGGACGCCGGATACTGGCATCTGTACCGTTTCAATCCGGAGATGAAGAAGGAGGGAAAGAATCCATTCACTCTGGATTCCAAGACTCCTACTGCAAGCTTCAAGGACTTCATCCTGGGTCAGGTAAGATACTCATCCCTTGCGCAGGAGTTCCCGGAAGTAGCCGACAAGCTGTTTGAAATGGCGGAAGAGAACGCGAAAGAGCGTTACGACAGCTACAAGAGACTGGCAGACAATAAGTAAACCCTTAATCAACCTATTAAAGCGGCTCTCAGGAGCCGCTTTTTTTCATATTATAATAGTGGAAATAGAATATGAAAAGAATCGTTCGACGAATTATGCATATAGAGCTTTGGACGACATATAATATGTACAAACCACATCTGATTTGCCATAAATCGGAAATACGAAACAAATCCTGAAAAACCTTCAAAAAAGTATAAAAAAGAGGTTGACAGGAGAGGCTAGATTTGTTAATCTAATAAAGCTGTCAGTCACGCCGCGGGAAACCGGACGGGCCAAACGGCACATAGTAAAAGCTTCGAACAGAATGCTAAAAAAAGATGAAAAAAGTCGTGAAAATCAGTTGACAGAAAGAATCATCTTTGATACTATGATAAAGCACCTTTTGAACCGGACAAACACTGGGTCAGGAGGGTCAAACCGGAAAAAACCGGCTTCGAAAGAATTCGAAAAAAGGTTAAAAAACGGGTTGACAAGAAGCCGCGTAAGTGATAAGATTTAAAAGTTCGCTAAACGCGGAAGCCTTGAAGAAAGGCAATGTACCTTGATAACTCCATAGTGCAGAAATTTAGTCAAAGAGATCTTAGCTGATCTCAGAAAACTAAATGTACAACATGCAATCAGCAATGATTGGTAAGACAAATTCAAACTTGTTTGAAAGAGTCAACGTACAATTCTGAAAAACAAAAACAATAATTCTGAGATTCGTATGCAAGCGCAGTCGAAATCTACAAATCATAGATTTGTGATTTCGTTGCATAAGTTCACCAACAATTTGCTCTGCAAATTGGGTGAGCTAATATATGAAAATTAGAACTAGCGAAACGCAACGCGTTTCGTCCGAGTCTTAAAAAGATTCAAACTTGATTTAATTCTTCGAAAGAAGATTAGATACCATTTTATTAAGAGTTTGATCCTGGCTCAGGATGAACGCTGGCGGCGTGCCTAACACATGCAAGTCGAGCGGTATATATCTAAACAAAACTTCGGTCTAGTGAGGGTATAGAGAGCGGCGGACGGGTGAGTAACGCGTAGGCAACCTGCCCCATACAGAGGGATAGCCTCGGGAAACCGGGATTAAAACCTCATAACGCGAAGAGTTCACATGGACTTTTCGCCAAAGATTTATCGGTATGGGATGGGCCTGCGTCTGATTAGCTAGTTGGTGGGGTAACGGCCTACCAAGGCGACGATCAGTAGCCGACCTGAGAGGGTAATCGGCCACATTGGAACTGAGACACGGTCCAAACTCCTACGGGAGGCAGCAGTGGGGAATATTGCACAATGGGCGAAAGCCTGATGCAGCAACGCCGCGTGAGCGATGAAGGCCTTTGGGTCGTAAAGCTCTGTCCTTGGGGAAGAAAAAAATGACGGTACCCTTGGAGGAAGCCCCGGCTAACTACGTGCCAGCAGCCGCGGTAATACGTAGGGGGCAAGCGTTATCCGGAATTATTGGGCGTAAAGAGTGCGTAGGTGGTTTTGTAAGCGCGGGGTGAAAGGCAATAGCTCAACTATTGTAAGCCCTGCGAACTGTGAGACTTGAGTGCAGGAGAGGAAAGCGGAATTCCTAGTGTAGCGGTGAAATGCGTAGATATTAGGAGGAACACCAGTGGCGAAGGCGGCTTTCTGGACTGTAACTGACACTGAGGCACGAAAGCGTGGGGAGCAAACAGGATTAGATACCCTGGTAGTCCACGCCGTAAACGATGAGCACTAGGTGTCGGGGCCGCAAGGCTTCGGTGCCGCAGTTAACGCATTAAGTGCTCCGCCTGGGGAGTACGCACGCAAGTGTGAAACTCAAAGGAATTGACGGGGACCCGCACAAGCAGCGGAGCATGTGGTTTAATTCGAAGCAACGCGAAGAACCTTACCAGGACTTGACATCCCTCTGACAGTCCCTTAACCGGGATCTCCCTTCGGGGCAGAGGAGACAGGTGGTGCATGGTTGTCGTCAGCTCGTGTCGTGAGATGTTGGGTTAAGTCCCGCAACGAGCGCAACCCTTGTCATTAGTTGCCAGCAGTTCGGCTGGGCACTCTAGTGAGACTGCCGGGGATAACTCGGAGGAAGGTGGGGATGACGTCAAATCATCATGCCCCTTATGTTCTGGGCTACACACGTGCTACAATGGCTGGTACAAAGAGACGCAAGACCGCGAGGTGGAGCAAATCTCAAAAACCAGTCCCAGTTCGGATTGTAGGCTGCAACTCGCCTACATGAAGTTGGAGTTGCTAGTAATCGCGAATCAGAATGTCGCGGTGAATGCGTTCCCGGGTCTTGTACACACCGCCCGTCACACCATGGAAGTTGGGGGCGCCCGAAGTCGGCTAATTAATAGGCTGCCTAAGGCGAAATCAATGACTGGGGTGAAGTCGTAACAAGGTAGCCGTATCGGAAGGTGCGGCTGGATCACCTCCTTTCTAAGGAGACTTAAATTTCTGCACTATGAGTTTTTTATGGGGAATTAGCTCAGCTGGGAGAGCACCTGCCTTGCACGCAGGGGGTCAAGAGTTCGATCCTCTTATTCTCCACCAGGATCTTTTACGAGATTCTTTTTTATCGGACGAGTTGTCCGAAATTGTACCTTGAAAACTGAACAATGCAAAATATAACAAATTAACAACGAAATCGAGGTTGTGTAGAGATACACAGCAAAGAAGTTAAAAAACTAAGACAAAGTCTTTAAGGCAATGTTGAAAGGGTTTTAACTACAATTTCAAGTTAAACCGAGAAACCAGAAAGAATTACAGAGTTAATTAACAATGTATTCAAATTTAGTTACCTAACGCAGGTAACAATTCACTTAGGTCAAGTGAAGAAGAGCATAAGGTGAATGCCTTGGCACTAGGAGCCGACGAAGGACGTGGCAAGCTGCGATAAGCTGCGGGAAGGCGCAAACAGCCGTTGATCCGCAGATTTCCGAATGAGGAAACTCACTTACGGTAATGCGTAAGTACCCTATACTGAATTCATAGGTATAGAGGAGGTAACCCGGGGAACTGAAACATCTAAGTACCCGGAGGAAGAGAAAGAAACATCGATTCCCTAAGTAGCGGCGAGCGAACGGGGAAGAGCCCAAACCGGATTTATCCGGGGTTGTGGACCATTCATAACGCGAAGCGTGTATAGTCGAAGAGATCTGGAAAGATCTGCCGCAGAAGGTAAAGGCCCTGTAGACGAAATGCACAAATCGTAGAATGGCACCAGAGTACCACCAGGCACGTGAAACCTGGTGGGAAGCAGGGGGGCCCACCCCCCAAGGCTAAATACTACCTAGTGACCGATAGAGAATAGTACCGTGAGGGAAAGGTGAAAAGAACCCCGGGAGGGGAGTGAAATAGAACCTGAAACCTTATGCTTACAAGCAAAGGGAGCGCAAGTGACCTTGTACTTTTTGTAGAACGGGCCAACGAGTTATGGTATGTAGCAAGGTTAAGGTGTTCAGCACCGGAGCCGTAGCGAAAGCGAGTCTGAATAGGGCGTCAAGTTGCATGCTGTAGACCCGAAACCGGGTGACCTATCCATGTGCAGGTTGAAGCGAGAGTAAAATCTCGTGGAGGACCGAACTCATGTCTGTTGAAAAAGGCTGGGATGACGTGTGGATAGCGGTGAAATTCCAATCGAACCCGGATATAGCTGGTTCTCCTCGAAATAGCTTTAGGGCTAGCCTCAGTCAAAGATACTCGGAGGTAGAGCACTGAATGTTCTAGGGGCCTTCACCGGTTACCGAAAACTATCAAACTCCGAATGCCGATGTATTGTTTACTGGGAGTCAGACTGTGTGAGATAAGTTTCATAGTCGAAAGGGAAACAGCCCAGACCAACAGCTAAGGTCCCAAAATGTAAGTTAAGTGGAAAAGGATGTGGAGCTGCATAGACAACTAGGATGTTGGCTTAGAAGCAGCCACTCATTTAAAGAGTGCGTAATAGCTCACTAGTCGAGTGGCTCTGCGCCGAAGATAAACGGGGCTAAAACTTACTACCGAAGCTTTGGAATGATCCTAACGGATCATTGGTAGAGGAGCATCGTATGCGGGTCGAAGCTGATTCGTAAGGATTGGTGGACTGCATACGAGAGAGAATGTTGGCATGAGTAGCGTAAGGCAGGTGAGAATCCTGCCCACCGAAAATCTAAGGTTTCCTGAGGAAGGTTCGTCCACTCAGGGTTAGTCGGGACCTAAGCCGAGGACGAAGGTCGTAGGCGATGGACAACGGGTTGAGATTCCCGTACCACCGAAAATCGTTTGAGCGATGTGGGGACACAGAAGGATAAGCTGAGCGCGCCGTTGGTTGAGCGCGTCTAAGCGTCAAGGGAGAACTGGTAGGCAAATCCGCCGGTTCAATTCTGAGGCGTGATGGGGAGGGAAATTAGAGTACCGAAGCAGCTGATTTCACACTGTCAAGAAAAGCCGCTAGCGAGATCGTAGGTGCCCGTACCGCAAACCGACACAGGTAGATGAGGAGAGAATCCTAAGGTGAGCGAGAGAACTATTGTTAAGGAACTCGGCAAAATAACCCCGTAACTTCGGGAGAAGGGGTGCCAGCGCAAGCTGGCCGCAGTGAAAAGGCCCAGGCGACTGTTTACCAAAAACACAGGTCTCTGCTAAAGCGAAAGCTGATGTATAGGGGCTGACGCCTGCCCGGTGCTGGAAGGTTAAGGGGACTGCTTAGCGCAAGCGAAGGCATGAACTTAAGCCCCAGTAAACGGCGGCCGTAACTATAACGGTCCTAAGGTAGCGAAATTCCTTGTCGGGTAAGTTCCGACCCGCACGAAAGGCGTAACGATCTGGGCACTGTCTCAACAATAGACTCGGTGAAATTGTAGTACCGGTAAAGATGCCGGTTACCCGCAGCAGGACGGAAAGACCCCGTGGAGCTTTACTGCAGTTTGATATTGGATTTCGGCGTTGCATGTACAGGATAGGTGGGAGACTACGAAGCCAGGACGCCAGTTTTGGTGGAGTCACCGTTGGGATACCACTCTTGTAACGTTGAAATTCTAACTGTGCGCTGTTATCCAGCGTCAGGACAGTGTCAGACGGGCAGTTTGACTGGGGCGGTCGCCTCCTAAAGAGTAACGGAGGCGCCCAAAGGTTCCCTCAGTGCGGTCGGAAATCGCGCGAAGAGTGTAAAGGCAGAAGGGAGCTTGACTGCGAGACATACAGGTCGAGCAGGGACGAAAGTCGGGCTTAGTGATCCGGTGGTTCCGAGTGGAAGGGCCATCGCTCAACGGATAAAAGCTACCCCGGGGATAACAGGCTTATACCCCCCAAGAGTCCACATCGACGGGGGTGTTTGGCACCTCGATGTCGGCTCGTCTCATCCTGGGGCTGAAGTAGGTCCCAAGGGTTGGGCTGTTCGCCCATTAAAGAGGTACGCGAGCTGGGTTCAGAACGTCGTGAGACAGTTCGGTCCCTATCCGCTGTGGGCGTTGGAAATTTGAGTGGAGCTGTCCTTAGTACGAGAGGACCGGGATGGACATACCTCTGGTGTACCAGTTGTTCTGCCAAGGGCACGGCTGGGTAGCTATGTATGGACGGGATAAGCGCTGAAAGCATCTAAGTGCGAAGCCCCCCACAAGAAGAGATTTCCTCCAGAAATGGTAAGACCCGTGAGAGACTATCACGTTGATAGGTCGGAGGTGTAAGTGCAGTAATGCATTCAGCTGACCGATACTAATAGGTCGAACGCTTGACCAATGGTTTCAAGTAAGATATATTTTGACATTGTTCGGTTTTGAGGGTACAACAACTATCTTGAAAATGTACTTTCAAAATTAGGCCGAACTGCACAGGTAACTGATGCAGAAGATCCGGTGGCTATAGCGAAGAGGCTACACCTGTTCCCATCTCGAACACAGTAGTTAAGCTCTTTTGCGCTGATGATACTTGGTGGGCAACTGCCTGGGAAAGTAGGACGTCGCCGGTTTTATTAAAAAAGATACTCCAGATTGGAGTATCTTTTTTAATTTATTCAGTAACGATCTAATATTCAAATAGGGTTGTCCGACAAGTATCATCAGCTACCGTTGCCTGGGAAAGTTTGAATTGCACAATATCCCAGCCCATTTCATAGCATATAAGGATACCAAATGATGAGGGAGGTACTCTCATGGCGATTATATTTTTTCCGGTTGTGTTCCCGTTATTTCCCCGCAGACGATTCCTGCGCAGGCGAAGAAGATACTAAGAATTAGAGTATTTATGCGTCCATCTTATGATGGGCGCTTTTACTTTATTTGTAATATGTATTATAATAGGAAGGGAAAAATGAGCGGGGGGTTATTGTGAAAAAGATAGTATTAGTTTCTTTTCTTATGATATTGTTTATTTCTTTCGTGTCTTCCTTACAGGCGGCGAGCCCGATCACTTTGTTTATCAACGGGGAAAACGTAAAGTTTGATAAATCGTCGGGCTATCCGTTCATCAACTCCGAAAACCGAACGATGATGCCGCTACGCGTCTGCCTTTCTGCCATTGGATGCACCGTTTCCTGGGATCAGGAAGCCAGGGTCGCATCCATTCGAAAAGGCGTTACGGAGGTGATGGTCCCTGTCGGGAAATCCCAGATCTATATCAACGGGGAGGTTGTTCCCATCGATACGGCTGCTGTCCTTAAGGACGGACGTACCTATCTGCCACTTCGCGCAGTTTTCGAGGCATATAAGTATAAAGTCGACTGGAACGCTGAAACAAAAAAGGTAAGCGCTGTATCAAGCTTTACTCCATATACTGTCAATGGAGGCACGACAGGAGTCTTCTCCAGAAAGCAGTTCCAATTCGCCGGATTTGACGGGATACAGGCCGATATACGTCTTCCTGAAGTGACCCTTGGCCAGAAGGGCGATTGCCCCTATGTATATTTCGGCTTTGACTTTCCGGATGACAAAGGAAATGCGGAAGGCGGTTTTCAATTTATTGAAGACGAAGCGAATCCGGGCTATAACAAATGGACTATTTATATGAGGCAGGGAAGCCAATGGAGCTGGGGCGACAATATCCTGTTGGAGCAGGGTGAATCCCACAATCTGAAATTCTATGCCGAGAAGGTTTCGAATATGCAGACAGACCTTGTAATCAATCTGGACGGCAAAGAAGTGATCCGTAAAAAATCCTTGGTCAATGACTTCGAAAAAGCTTCTGTGAAAACTGTGGTGGCCATGGCAATGTCCGTTCCTTTTGACGGAACAAATTGCCCCTCCTCCTCAACAGACTGCAGGATCTATAATCTGGCAGTTTCGAAAAATGCCAAGGATAACTATACGGACGCCGCTCAGTATGAACTATACAGCGCATATAAAAACGGGATCTGGTACGGTACGGCCGAGTGCACTCCAGACTATATCCATTACAACAACAGTGAAGAAGTCTCGATTTACCGTGAATGACCATAACCACATGTCGGACTCCATCGACGTTTCACTCAACATGAAAAGCGGAGACATTATGTATGTTGCGGTATATTATGACGGGGACATATCTGTCACGAATGAGCACGGCAACGATTATTTTCTTCACAATTTCGCGCTTCAGAACTATATTTTAAATACCATGGGCAAATACCTTTATCCGGAGACGAATTAAAAGAAATCATCTGATATTTGGAGGTGCTGAGCATGAAGATCGAGAAACTGAGCGATCGGCATATTCTATTTAAATATGACATCACTGAATGGGATCTCAATATTCATCTGATCGCTGGCAGGAAATACAATTATCTGATCGACACCGGGCTGGGATCGGTGAGCGTCGAACCCGTTCTGGAGTACCTGAAGGGCAATTCCAATCTTGTCATTGTAATCAATACCCATCACGACTGGGATCACATCTGGGGAAACGGCTCCTTTCAAGACCATACGATCATATCCCACTGGCGCTGCAGGGATAGGATAATAGAAGAGTGGGATGAAATGCTGGCTGCGAATAAACAGTATGTCGCAGGCGAGGTATCCATGTGCCTTCCGAATTTGGTGTTCGATGATACGCTGTATTTCCCGGATGATAGAATCAGACTGATCTTTACGCCCGGTCATACGCTCGACAGTATCAGCGTTCTTGATGAAGTAGAAAGAGTCATCAACGTCGGCGACAATATCGGCGATACCGTCGACGAAATCGTTCCTTGCATCGAAACGGCGAAAGAAGTGTATGTCAATACTCTGTTGAGGTATCAGGCTTTAGATATCCGATCATGCGTTTCAGGCCATAACATTGTTCTTGGAAAAGATGTATTTGACACGATCCTTAAGGCGTTGGGCTAGGGCCTGCCTCAAATTCATCAATCATTTCCCGAGTCAATTCTTTTTTCATACTTATTTGCGAATACAGCCAGACGCTTTTTCTGGCTGTTCTTTCTTGTGTCTGAATATTGCATTCATATAATCCGAACTTCGCTGCTCCGCCGAAGATCCACTCAAAATTATCCATCAGAGTCCAGTGATAGTATCACTCTATAATGACGCCTTCCGTGACCGCTTTCGCCAGGTAGGAAAGATGGCTGGAGATAAAATCGGGCCGTCTTTTGTCATGCCGGTCGCTGATCCCGTTTTCGGTTATATAGATCGGCAGATGATATTTATCATAATACTTTTTACATACCCGATAGATACCTTCAGGATAGATATCCCATCCAATGTCACTTTTGCTCAGATTCCCGTCTTTGATCAGCTTGTGAAAATAATTCGATGGATCGAGCGCGAACTCGACGATGTTTCTGGTGTAATAATTCACGCCGAGAAAGTCCGAATATGATGCCATTCCTTCAACATATCGCTTGTGAAAAATGTGATCGACAACTGCGGCTGCCCATCTGCCGAGAAAAGTCAGGCCGTCAAAGATGCGGAAATGTATTGCAGTGCCGACAAGTGTTTTCCCTTCATACTGTTTTTCGGCGCGTATACGATGTATCAACCGATATGCCTCGGCATGTGTTTTGATCAATGTGGCTGTTACCTTGTACGTCTTGAAAACACTACGGATCTCCGGCGGGAAAATGCCTAAAAGATATCCGAAAATGCTATAGACGTTGGGCTCATTGAAGGTAACCCAGTCACTGACCAGGTCTCCCAGATTATCAACCACATATTTTACGTAATTGATAAAGTGCTTCGAGTTTTTTTGCTTCTCCCAGCCGCCCTGCGCCTGGAACCATACCGGCTCGGAAAAATGATGGAGCGTCATCAGGGGTTTGATTCCGTTATCCAGCAGCAATTGGATTTCATCCCGGTAATGCCGGATCGCTTCATCCGAGAATTCGCCTTGGGCCGGCTCGATCCTGCACCACTCGATGCTCATTCGATAGGATTGTATTTGCAGGTCTTTCAGCAGTTCCGTGTCCTGCCGTACCCTGTCCCAATGATCACAGGCATGGAGACAGACGTCTGAGCACTGCTTGCGCTGCTTCCTGCACCAGCGATACCAGGTATTGTTCGGATCCGCCGCCCCCTCGATCTGCGTGCTAGAGGTGGCTATCCCAAATATAAAGTTTTCACTGAATTTAAAAATATTCATGATCTCTATCACCGGTTCCTTTTCTTTTTTGATTTTAAATTATTCTTTTCCGTGGTATCCTAATACAAGGAGGGCAGTATGAGTAAAAAAGGAGTAATATTTGATTTCAACGGAACTTTATTGTGGGATACGCATCTGCACAACGCCGCCTGGGATATTTTCCTCGAGCGATATGGCTTTTCCTTGTCGGATGAAGAAAAGCATCAAAGGATCCACGGCAGGCTGAACAGCGAGATAATACCGGATTTATTCGAAAGCAAGCTAACGGAGGCTGACATAGAACGGTATACGCTTGAGAAAGAACATATCTATCAGGATCTGTGTCTGGAGCTGGACCATTTTTCCATGGCCGAGGGTACGACCGAGTTGTTTGTCAAACTGCGGGAGCTTGAGATACCTTTCGTTATCGCGACTGCGTCTGACTGGGTAAATGTAGAGTTTTATATCCGGACATTGAACCTGTACCAATGGTTTAAGAAAGAATATATCATCTATAACGATGGTGCTGTCAGAGGGAAGCCCTTTCCCGACCTCTTCCTGAATGCATTAAAGGTGTTGGGGATAGAGGGCAGGGATGCGGTGATCTTCGAAGATTCCATCGCGGGAATAAAGGCAGCTGAAGCGTCCGGCGCCGGCGAAATCATCATTGTCAATTCAAATGATAGTGATTATACGGAGTATCGGGATAAATATCCGATCATTAAAAGCTTTAAAGAAATCGACCTGAACTGGTTCAAATAATTGCCCACCAAGCATCCACTACGGTGGGCAATTTCATTTATTACGAAATAGCCGTACAACCATTCATTCCGTGCATATGCTCATCGGCCATATCCGTATTTCCCTGATAACAGTGGTAATGACCGTTTTTCATATAGATCGCGGGGCCGGTTTGTATTTTATAATGATGCTTATGCTTATCACTTGTTTCAGTAAAGTCATCCATTACGTGGGTATGACCCATCGTGTCGGGGTCTTTGCTGGTGCTTCCGGAATATCTGTGGTCGTGCCTGCCGGTAACTAAAGTTGTCCCATTGTAATAATGGGTGTGAAGACCATCTGGCATATGATTCACCTCAATCATATAGTATGAAGGCTGTCAGGAAGTGTTACGGGCAGAGTTGTGCGTACTATTAATTGTTGAAAGTTTAGATATTTGGATATAGACTGTAAGCGGAAGCAAATAGTTGTGCCATCTAGAGAACCATTCAACAGAAACTTGGGGAGGTGTTCTTATGAGGGTTTATGATCTTCAGGCTACTCAACAGAATGTAAAACAGACATTCATAACAAATGCAATAGATAGAAACAGCGATATCACTCGTTTCTGCTCAATTCTAGATTCTATCAATGGGAGTTGTTCCATAGCGCTTGATGGGAAGTGGGGCAGTGGTAAGACTTTTTTTGTGAAGCAAGCAAAAATGCTACTAGATGTTTTTAACAATAGTATTTGCAATCCTGCTGAGGAAAGCGATAGAGAAAAGATTCGTCAGCTAGCAACAAATCATCGGACAGTTAAAGCCAGCGAATACACTCTTCAACCTCAAGTTGCTATATATTATGATGCATGGGCGAACGATAACGATGAAGATCCTATCCTATCATTGATCTACGTTATTATTCAAAGTTCAGATACATATTTCCAAGTCGAAAAGAAACGAGACATACTTAAAATTATTGGCTGCATAGGTGACTTTTTTACGGGTAAAAAAGTTTCTTCTTTCCTCGAGGCAATTAAGGGTGATGACCCACTGTCTTTGATAAAAAGGGGAAAATCCATTCATGAATTGATGGCTGAATTTTTTGATGAGTTATTACTTGAGCATGACAATCGTTTGGTTATATTTATTGATGAGTTGGATCGTTGCAAACCCAGTTTTGCGGTTCAACTTCTTGAGAGAATGAAACACTATTGTGGGGATGAACGAGTGACTTTTGTATATTCTATAAACACCGAGCAATTACAGCATACAATAAAACGCTATTATGGTGAAGAATTCAACGCCTCTCGTTACTTAGACAGGTTTTTTGATTTACGATTGTCACTACCTCAAGCGAACATGCAAAAATTTTATCAAAGTATTGCATTTAATGATTCGATGCATATCTATGATAAAATGTGTCGCACAGTGATAGAAAACTATCAATTTGAATTGCGTGAGATAGCGAAGTTCGTCCATCTTAGCAAAATTGCCGCATATAAACCAACACATAATAGAGGCTACGATTTTTCTTTTTCAGATGGCCAAGCTTTGCTATATGCCTTGCATTACTTCATTCCTATAATGATTGGATTAAGAATACACGATGAAAGCGCCTACGCCAAATTCGTATCTGGAAAAGACATTTCCCCTTTGATGGACATTTTTAGAAGGGACACTAACGATTATTTTCACCGTAGTATATTGTTAAATAGAAACGAAACTTATGACAATAAGAACCCTGAGAACGGTGTAGTTGTTGTCACAGCAGAAAGTAAAATCGAAGAAGTCTATCATGCATTATTTATTAATGATTATAGCGGAAGCTCGTATGCCCAAATCGTTGGGAACTTAGAATTTAGTGCTGAGACAAAAAGTATTATAATGCGTACAGCTAGCCTTTTATCAGACTTCGCGGATTATACCTACTGAGAACGTTGAGAAAAATGAACGATGAATTGAAAGATTATCTAAAGACTAACCAAAATTTTTAATTTCATTTCAAAGGGGGTACAATCAATGAATCCAGACAAAAAACTGGCAGCAGTCTGCGGACTGTTTTGTCCGGCATGCGGCTGCTATATCGGGACAAAGGAAGGCCCGGAAAGACTGGAAGCGCTTGCAAAAAGGCTCGGACGACCGGTAAGCGACGTAGAATGCCACGGCTGCAGATCCGATAAACGCAGTTTCTTTTGCAGGGAAGAATGTAAAATGGCCAAATGCGCCGCTGAAAAGGGAATCAATTTCTGCGGAGAATGTTCGGAATACCCGTGTGCCGATTTGAAAGAATTCCAAGCAAAAATGCCCCACAGGATCGAACTGTGGCAAAGCCAGGAACGCATAAAAGAAGTGGGGTATGAGAAGTGGTTCGCTGAAATGGCCGAACGCTACTCTTGCCCGGGATGCGGTTCGATCAATTCAGCCTATGAGCTGCAGGGCTGCAGGAAATGCGGCCATGCACCGGCCAATGAGTACATAAGCCTGCATAAGGATGAAATCATTAAGCACCTGTCGAATATGGGCAGGTAAAAGGAGTGTAAGGATGCAAAAGATAATCCCACATTTATGGTATGACAAAGAAGCCAAGGAGGCAGCCCTTTTCTACACCGGGATATTTGACGATTCAAAAATCCTGGATACGGCGGTGATCGAAGGTACTCCGTCCGGAGACGCGGAAATGGTGAGCTTTCAACTGGAAGGGCAGCAGTTCGCCGCCATCAGCGCAGGACCGTTTTTTCAATTTAATCCGTCCATTTCTTTTATGGTATCGTGCAGCACGGCCGAAGAGGTCGATGCCAAATACAAGGTTCTTTCTGAAGGCGGTTTTGAGTTTATGCCTTTGGGCGAATATCCATTCAGCAAGCGTTATGCGTGGATCCAGGACCGTTATGGACTCTCCTGGCAGCTGATGCTCGTCGACGGCGCTGCAGGCGGTCAGAAGATCACCATTGATTTTTTGTTTTCAAACGGCGAATGCGGTAAAGCGGAAGAAGCCGTGACCTATTACACCGGCCTGTTCGAAAACTCAAAGATCAATATGATCAGCCGTTACGGGGAAGGGGAAGCACATGACCCTCGGGCGAAAGTAAATTATGTCGGATTCGAGCTCGAGGGTATGCCGTTTGTCGCCATGGACCACGGCTATGGAGCGGATTTCACCTTTAATGAAGCGTTTTCGCTGATCGTCAACTGCAAAGACCAGGGCGAGATCGATTACTACTGGGATAAGCTTTCGGCCGTTCCTGAAGCGGAACAGTGCGGTTGGCTGAAGGACCGGTTCGGCGTCTCATGGCAGATCGTTCCCGATTTTATGGACGAGGTCATGTATCACGGCTCGGCAGAAGAAAAACAGCGGGTAACGGAAGCATTTTTGAAAATGAAAAAGTTTGATTTAAAAACGCTGGAACAAGCCCGCATGGGCGTAAAATAGAGAGAAACGGAAGCCGGTCGGCATGAGTAAATCGGTAAGACGAGGATATTCGCCCGAAGATGAACATGATTTCAAAGGTCCCGCTCTGGAAAAACTGAAACATGCGGCGGAAGACCTTTATTTCCTGCTGAATCGCGGTTATCCTGTGAAAGGTGCTTCCACCTTTGTCGGGAATCATTTCCTGCTTTCAGAACGTCAGCGGATCGCTTTGACACGCGTCGTTGCGGCTGAAGAGGATGTCGCCGGACGGATGAAAACACAAAAAGTACCGGAAGCATTGGCAGGCGAAACGGTCCATATCGACGGATTCAATGCGATCATACCTTTGGAGGTCGCCCAGTCCGCGTCGCCGGTCTTCCTTTGTATGGATGGCACGTACCGTGACCTTGCAGGACTCCGCGGCACCTACGGGCTCATCGACAAAACCGACGCCGCGATACGACTGATCATATCAGGGCTTCAGAACCTTTCGGTAAAACGGGCGGTGTTCTGGCTGGATGCGCCGGTTTCCAATTCCGGCAGGCTGAAGACCCGGATCGCAGAGATTGCCGAGGAAATGAGCTTTGAAGTCGGGATCGAGGTCGTCGATAATGTGGACAGGACACTGTACGATCTGCCCAACGTGATCAGCAGCGACAGTGTGATACTCAACCGATGTTCCGGCTGGTTCAACTTGAATGAACGGATCCTGCCCGGCATCCCGGGCGTATGGATCATTGACTTAATGAAATAAGCAGGAGATCCAAATGATTGTCGGAGTATTGTCAGACACCCATATCCCATCAAAAGCGAAAGCATTACCAAATCGAATAATACAATCTTTCAAGGAAGTCGATCATATCATCCATGCAGGAGACATTGGGAGTATAGAGGTTTTGGATCAGTTAAAAGCGCTGGCCCCGGTGACGGCTGTCTGCGGAAATGCCGATCCGGATGAGATCAAGACAACTTTGCAGGCAAAAGAGATCATAACATTGGAGGGATATCGCATCGGGATCGTGCACGGACATGGAAAAGCTGGAAAAACCCTGGGCAGGGCGATGAAATGTTTTGAAAATGACCATGTCGACTGTATCGTCTTTGGTCACAGCCATATACCATTCCGCGAAGAGATCGATCAGGTGCTTTTATTCAACCCGGGCTCGCCGACGGATAAGCGAAGGAATGAGTTCTTTTCATACGGGATCATAAAACTGGGGGACGGATTAAAAGCAAAACATGTCTTTTTCACAAAGGAGTAGAAGATGAAAAAACAGATTGGAATTATACTTATGATAACGCTTGTGGTCAATCTAGGGATCATGCCAGGTTTCGCCGCTGTTCCGGACAATGGCGCCACAGCGGAAAAACAGTTTAAAGTAGTCGGATACTATTCAGGCTCACTTTTTGACGAGCCTCTTGAAAGTCTTCAAACCGATAAGCTCACTCATATTATATATGCTTTTTTGATTCCCCGGGAGGACGGCAGCCTCGTAGCGCTGGATAAACCGGATGAATTGAAGCAGTTGATCGCAAAGGCGCACGGAGACGGCGCCAAGGTTCTGATTGCCCTCGGCGGCTGGTCCTATCAGGATAAGCCCTTGGTAACGGTGTTTGAAACGGTCGCCGCTTCCGATGAAAAGAGAGCTCTGCTGGTCAGCAATGTCAGCTCCCTCGTGAATGAGTATGGTCTGGATGGGGTGGAACTGGACTGGGAACACCCGAGCCAGAAGTCAATTGGGAATTATGAAAAGCTAGTGGTAGACTTGAAAAAATCTCTTGATGCGGACGGAAAACTGCTGACCGCTGCGCTCAACGGCGCATGGTCGACGACCGCCGGCCCTGAAGTATCAAAGCTGATGACGGACGTGTGTCTGAACAGCTTCAACTTTATCAATGTAATGGCTTACGATATGAACAACGCGGAGCACAGTCCGCTGTGGTTCGCCGATACATCGGTCAATTACTGGCTTAACAGGGGCGTGCCTGCCGATAAAATCATTCTGGGGATGCCGCTGTACGCAAGACCGAGCTGGAGGCAGTACCGGCATCTTGCGGCGGAAAATCCCGAGTACGCCTATCTGGACCATGTGACTTCCGGTGGGATAGAATCTTACTATAACGGACTGAACACGCTGCGTGAAAAAACATATATTGCGCTGGAAAAGGCGGGCGGAGTGATGCTTTTTGATGTGAATGAAGATACGGAGGATGAGACGAGCGTCGTTTCCATGATCCACGATCTACAAGCCAGAACAGCGGGGTATTCCCGGGAAGATTTGAAACAATATGTCACCGTAGTATTGAATAACCGGGAGCTTGTATTCCTCAAAGAGGATGGTTACGGCGTTCCGTTCATCGATAATGGCAACAGGACGATGATCCCTTTTCGAAAGCCGGTCGAAGCCATCGGGGCAACAATAAATTATGACGAAGATCGGAAAGAGATCACGGCAGAAAAAGACGGTATAACGGTAAAACTCGTAATCGGAGAAAATAAGATTTATGTTAACGGGCAGGAAACGGCGATGGACACGAAGGCTGTCCTGAAGGACGGAAGGACGTATATCCCGCTTCGAGCAGTTTTCTCTGCCTTCGGGTATGATTTGGCCTGGCATGGCGGAAGCAATACGGTATATATCACAGAACGGAGCAACTGACTGTTTTTCGCCGACAGGGGCTGGCTTAAACTTTCACCCGGTCAAACTTCGCAAAAAACCAGTGTATCGTTTCCAAGAAAAACGCGATCACATAGAAAAGGATCAGCTGTAAAAAGAAATCTACCACATTGTGGATCTTATAGGCCCTGATTTCAACAATATAGAATAACAGAAGAAAATAAGACAGATAGAGAAGATATGAGAGGCGGACGGTTTTCCGCCTCTCTGTATATTTTGCGGAACCGTTCTTGGATATGATAAATTCGCTGCTGCCGGCAAAGGGTATCAGCTTGGCCTTTATGAAATTCCAAAATCCTGGTCGCTCAACTGTTGACATCGATCCGCTCCGGGTATTGATTTTTCAGTTATTATTGTCGGTTTGAGCTGCATTCATACCGGAAATTTGTTTATGGATAATTCTTTGTAAACTTATGAGCAAATTTATTTGATTTATTTGGATAAGTTGTATATAATATAACGTATAATAAGAAAGTACGTAAACAGAGCGCTGGAAAACGCAGCAAAAATGAATAAATTAGTTAGATAGAAATAAGGAGTTGCATATGAGATCGAAGAGAATCAGCGATATCGAAGATTACATTTATGAAAACAAAACCGTCACACTGGATCAGCTTTGCCGAGTTTTTGACGTCTCAAAGAATACGATCCGACGTGACCTGAAGGAAATCATTGCAGACGGAAACTTCAAAAAGATTTACGGTGGCATAACCGTGAAAGACAATAAGGATCTGCCGCCGTTCAGTGAAAGAAATATAAGCAACCTGGAAGCGAAGAAGAAGATCGCAGCGAAGGCCGCTGAGCTGGTCGAGGACAGCGATGTCATCTTTATCGATTCGGGAACAACGACCATCCATATGATCGAGCACATTAAGGATCGGAAGAACCTGACCATTATCACAAACAACCTGGAAGTGATGATCCGTGTCATCCCTTATGAAAACATCAAGCTGATCTCCCTGTCGGGCGAGCTTGACAGAAATACTCTTTCCTTCACGGGCGATACCGCTTCCGCAGTGCTGAAGAGCTACAACATCTCCAAGGCCTTTATGGCTTCCGCAGGCATATCTATCGATGGCGGCGTAACGAATTCGTCCACCAAGGAATACGACATCAAGACCACGGCCGTGAAGCGGAGCAACTGGGTCTATCTGCTGACCAGCGACGACAAATTCAATGTGGTGGCAATCATGACCTACTGCACGCTGGATAAGCTGTCCGGCATCATCACTGACGGTAAGCCTCCGCAGGACATTGTCGAGTACATGGAAGAACATGAAATCGAGCTGTTCCTCTCATAATATAAAATGAAAGAGATTGAGTTGATTAACTCAATCTCTTTTCGTTTACTTGCTCGCCCAATTTGCAATGCAAATTGTTGGCGAACTTATGCAAGGAAATCACAAATCTTGATTTGTAGATTTCTACTGCTAATACAACCTTGCCTTTTTCAGGCTTGCCTCCTTGTTCTTGAAGGCGGTCTTTACGCCTTTTTTATCGGATGTGCTGGCGACGCCGACATGCCACCAGGACTTATATCCCTCCGTCATTGTCTTCGGCAGCACCTTGATATCGATCAATGTGGACGTTGTCTGTTTCAACGAATCTTCCAGAGCGGACTCCAATTCTCCCAGAGTTGTCGCCGTATAGGTCTTCACACCGTAGCCCTCCGCGGCCTTCGCATAGTCTATTGGCATTAAACTGCCGCTGAGATTTCCGTCCTTCCCGCGATAGCGGAATTCTGTCGCCAGATTGCCGATGCCGTTGGACATTTGAAGATTGTTGATACAACCGAAGCCGCAGTTGTCAAAGAGCAGAACGTTGATCTTTTTTCCTTCCTGCAGGGAAGTGACCAGATCGGCATGGAGCATCAGATAACTGCCGTCGCCGGTCATAGCATATACTTCCTGATCGGGAGCGGCCAGCTTTGCGCCAAGTGAAGCGGCGATCTCATAACCCATACAGGAATATCCGTACTCCATATGATAAGAGCTGCGTACATCAGTGGTCCACATTCTCTGCAGATCTCCTGGAAGACTGCCGGATGCGCCGACTACGATCGCATTTTCAGGGAGCATCTTCCGGAGCAGGCAGAGCGCTGCCGTCTGCGTTATGATCCCGCCGGTCAATTCCGTAAATTCTTCGATGCTGCCCCTTGGACCTGCCTTGACGATCGGTTTAAAGTCCTCATCATAGGCGTAGTCCGCAAAGACCTCCATCTGCTTATCCCAGGCGGCTTTCCATTCCTCGGCCTCATTCAGCCAGCCGGAGCTGTATCCTTTTTTCCTGAGCGCTTCCGTCAGAGCGGCCAGCCCTGCCTTCGCATCGCCTACCGCCTTTACACTGTCAGCCTTGTATGCGTGGAATCTTGAGATGTTCAAAGCGACGAATCTTACGTCCGGGTTCTGAAAGAGAGACTTGGAAGCGGTGGTAAAATCCGTCAGCCTTGTCCCTACGGCCAACACCAGGTCAGCGGACTCCGCTGCTGAGTTGGCCGCAAGATTTCCGGTCACGCCCATCCCCCCGAGACACCAGGGAGAGCTTGACTTGCAGGCGCTCTTGCCTGCCTGTGTCTCACCAAAGGGGATGCGGAAAGTTTCACAGAATTCCTCGAGCACCTGCCCGGCCTCCGAATAACGCACGCCCCCGCCGCAGATCACCATCGGATGCCTGCTCTCCAGGATGGCTTTCATCACATCATCCAGTTCTTCCTCTGCCGGGATCGGCCTGGTGATCTTGTGAACTCTCTTTTCGAAGAAATAGTCGGGATATTCGAAGCTTTCGCCCTGGACATCCTGGGGAAGCGCGATGCAGACCGCACCCGTCTCCGCCGGATCGGTCAGAACCCGCATTGCGTTGATCATCGCAGTCATGAGCTGTTCAGCCCGGTTCACTCTATCCCAATATTTGCAGACGGCCTTGAAGGCGTCGTTGGTCGTGACGGAAAGACTTGCTGGCTGCTCGAGCTGCTGAAGTACCGGATCCGGCTGTCTTGTCGCGAACACATCTCCAGGCAGGAGCAGTAGCGGAATATTATTTACACTAGCCGTAGCCGCAGCGGTTACCATGTTGGCCGCGCCGGGTCCGATGGAGGAAGCGCAGGCGATGATCTTTCTACGGTTGTTCTGTTTTGCAAAGCCTGCGGCGATATGAGCCATGCCCTGTTCGTTACGGCCCTGAAACACCTTCAACTGACCTGGGTTTTCGTCAAGGGCCTGTCCGAGACCCAGAACAATACCATGGCCGAATACGGTAAAGACGCCTTCTACGAATTTTGTTTCCACGCCGTCCATACTGACGTACTGATTGTCCAGAAATTTCACCAGGGCCTGAGCCATGGTCATCTTTGTTCTCTTCATGGGATTTACCTCTCTGAATTCATATATTTATTCTCATTCGTATGATTAAGGAACTTCAATAGGATTATATTCTCCCTCAAAGGCTTAATTTATATCATTTTAATAAAAAACCCGTCGAACTCGTCCAATATTTATGTTATACTATAACGTAATAATTTGCTTTTTCAGGGAGGTGCAGACATGACGATATTAAAGATCATATTTGTAGCCATGCTTTGCGTTCCTTTACTGTATATCTCGGGCATTTTGGTCGGGAAGCTCATGGACGAGTTCATCAGAACCAAGAAAAAAAAGAAGTAGGAGATGCGCAATGGACAGAGGCCTGTTTATCACTTTTGAGGGACCGGACGGCTCCGGAAAAACAACGCAGATCGAGCGCCTGAAAACCTTCATCCAAAGCAAGGGATACGACGCCATTCTTACGAGGGAACCGGGCGGAACCGCAATCAGCGAAAAACTCAGGGAAATCGTCCTGGACAGGAACAACATGGAAATGGACTATATGACGGAAGCTCTCATTTACGCCGCGGCAAGGGCGCAGCATGTCGCCCAGGTGATCAAGCCGGCGCTGGAAGAGGGTCGGACCGTCATCTGCGATCGTTTTATGGACTCCAGCATCGTTTATCAGGGATACGGCAGAAAGCTCGGCGACTGCGTCAGGATCATCAACGAGTATGCCGTGAGAGGCTGCTTACCGGATATTACGTTTTTGCTGAAAGTCGATCCCGAAATAGGAAAAGGTCGGATCAAAGCCGACGATCAGGATCGGCTGGAACTGGAAAAGCTGGATTATCACAAAGCCGTTTTTCAGGCTTATGAAGAACTGGAGAGAAAGTATCCGGAACGCATCATCGGAATTGATGCCGGAAGGAGCATTGACGAGATCAGCCGGGAGATCCAGGCGCATATCGCGCGTCTGCTGGGCTGACGGCATTGATAGAATTAAAGGTGTACAATGTCTTTAAGGGATATAAAGGGCAATCAAAAAGTAGTGGAGAGGATGTCACGGGCGATCACGAACCGGAGTATTTCTCATGCATATCTGCTGGAGGGAGATCGAACCATCGACAAACTCGGTTTGGCTGAGAATTTCGTGAAGGCTATTCTCTGCAAGGACGGTGAAGGGGACAGCTGCGAATGCTGCCCGATCTGTCACAAGATCAATCACGGCAATCATGAAGATCTGATCTATCTCGCCGCCGATGGGAACAGCATCAAGGATGAGGCTGTGGAGGAGCTGCAGGCAAGGCTCAAGAAAAAGCCGTATGTGGGGGACCGGAACATTGTGATCCTTCAGGACGCGGACACCATGACGCTGAGAGCGCAGAACAGACTGCTGAAAACGTTGGAGGAACCAGCGGCCGGGACGGTCATGATCCTGCTTTCCGAGAACATGGAAAACCTGACTCAGACGATCCTTTCAAGGTGTGTTATTTATAAATTGAATCCCTTTGAAACAATGGAATACAAAAATGTTCTGGATGGGGCAATACTAATAGCAGACATGCTCCTGGAAGGAAAACCGTTTTATGAAATATCGGCCAAACTTGCCGATTTTACCGCAGGCAGGGATGCGGCATTCGAATTTCTGGATGCGCTGGAAAGCTGGTACCGGGATCTGGCGGTCTGCGAATATGATTCCGAGAGCCAAATGATCTTCCATGCAAGCCGTGAAGGCGATATCAGGAAGCGCAGCAGGCTTTATCAGAGAGGCTCCATAGACAAGGCCGTTGCCGCTATTGAAGAGGCAAAAAACGATTTGAACAGAAATCTGAATATAAACTATACAATAAAAAACATGATTTTAAAAATGATGGCGTAACCCGTTTTACGCACAAGGAGGATATTAGATGGTAAAAGTAGCCGGAGTCCGGTTTAAGAAAGCCGGGAAGATATATTACTTTGATCCTGATGATTTGCAGGTTGAGAAGGGGACCAACGTAATCGTCGAAACCGCGCGCGGCATGGAATTCGGTACGGTGACCTCGGGGATCAAGGAAGTGTCCGAAAGCGAGATCGTGCCGCCGCTCAAGAAGATCGTAAGGATCGCGGACGAAAACGACGTTGTTCAACATAAAGAAAATGTAAGGAAAAAACAAAGGGCGCTGGAGCTCTGCCAGGAGAAGGTGAACAAGCACAACCTCCAGATGAAGCTCATCGATGTGGAGTATACCTTTGACAACAGCAAGATCATCTTTTACTTTACCGCCGACGGCAGAGTCGACTTTAGAGAATTGGTAAAGGATCTTGCCGGAGTGTTCAAGATGAGGATCGAGCTTCGTCAGATCGGAGTAAGAGACGAAGCAAAGATGGTAGGCGGGATCGGGACCTGTGGCAAAGGTTTGTGCTGCCATACATGGCTGCCCGAATTTGAACCGGTATCCATTAAAATGGCGAAAGTGCAGAACCTTTCTCTCAACCCCACCAAGATTTCCGGAATCTGCGGCAGACTCATGTGCTGCCTGAAATATGAAAATGATATTTACTATGAGCTGAGAAGGGGCATGCCTGAGCAAGGCGAGCGCATCAAGACCGAAGACGGAATCGGAATCGTTATGGAATCCAACATTCTTGAAAATAAAATCAAAGTGCGCCTTGTACTGGAAGAGAAGACGCCGGACAAGCCAGAAAAGCTCAGCACGGACTTCTATTTCTATAAGAAACAGCAGATCACCAGACTCGATGCTAAGGCGGAATCCAAGGATGTTCTGGATGATATCGATGAGGCGCTGCTGGATGAGATCAAGGACTTATTAAAAGAGTAGGTTGTTGGCATAATATCAAGAAAACAGTCGCAGTTTCGTTATTTTGAACTATCTCGGGCGCAGACTTTTAGAACGGAAAACAAACGTTGTCCGTGAAACGGTGTTTTCCTATACGATTTCATCGTTTGTAAAAGTCTTTGCTTCCTCGATAGGAAAATAAAGCGAACCTGCTCCGATGTTTTCTCCGCTATTATGCCTTACAATCCTTTTAATAAACAAACCTTGAATAAATAAACCTGGTTGGAGAAAACTCCCTTATGGACGAACTGGAGAAAGACGAACTCCTGAAAGACGGAGAGCGAATAGACGAGATCGGATTCGGAAACCTCAGGCTGATACAAAAGCCTGAGGATTTTTGCTATGGGATCGATGCGGTGCTTTTGGCCACATTTGCGGAGATCCGGAAGAGCGCCCGGATAATCGACCTTGGGACCGGCACAGGGATCATCCCAATGATCCTGAGCCACAGGACGGAAGCAGCTGAAATTGTCGGAGTCGAGATCCAGCAGGATTCCTTCGAGCGGGGACTGCGCAACATCATTCTCAACGATCTGGGCAAACGTGTCCGGATGATCCACGGCGACGTGAAGCATCTGATCAAAGAAAAAAAGGTGGAAAAGCACAGCTTTGACGCCGTTCTGACCAATCCGCCCTATGTGAAGGGCGACGGTGGTGTGAAGAACAAGGAGAGCACCAGGGCTATCGCACGACATGAGACAACGGCGGGGCTTTCCGATTTCATCGCGGAGGCAGCCCTGCTTTTGAAGGACAGGGGGGACTTCTATATGGTCCACCGGCCCAATCGGCTCGTTGACATCAGCGTACTGTGCCGGCAGCACAAGCTGGAGCCGAAGGAGCTTCGGTTTGTCAGCCCCAATAAAGATACCGCCCCCAACATCCTCCTGATCCATTGCGTCAAGCATGGGAGACCGGATCTGAAGTTCCTGGATCCGCTTTACGTGTACAAAGAGGACGGCAGCTATACCGACGAGGTCATGCGGCTGTACGAAAGATAAACAAGGCGACTGCCGGGCATCCATCAACTAAAAAACCTGCTGTGCCCAGCAGGTTTTATTTTCTTTTTCAGCTAAATATCCGATGCTATGTTCTTGCCCTATAATTTCTGCAATTCATCGATACAGTCGGCGCATACATTTTTGTCATGAATCCTCTTCACGTTTTTCGCGTTTCCGCAGAAAATACATGCAGGTTCATACTTTTTCAAGAGAATATAATCCCCGTCAACATAGATTTCAATAGGGTCCTTTATTTCAATATCTAAAGTCCTTCTGAGCTCAATAGGAAGTACTATTCTGCCTAATTCGTCAACTTTTCTTACGATTCCTGTAGCTTTCATTATTACTCTCCCCTTTCTTGGAAAAGATTTACTTCTTTAACGAATAATCCAAATTTTCTATGCCTAATATTAACATTTTGAGAAATATTAGTCAACGCTATTTTTTCTCCTTCTTCTGCAACAGATTCTTCAGAGATCCGACTGCATTGACCAGGGATGTAAGAGCGGCTACGACGCTTTGATTCCCTTTGATAATGTCGGAAATACTGCCAACGGAGGAAGATAAGTCGCCGATTATTTTGTCTACTTCCTTGGCGTTTTCTGCAGCAATACCGGTAATTACCTGGGTATCTTCGAGGATTTTATTCATGTTCTTCACAGCAGGTATCAAATTCCGTACAAAGGAAATGCAGTAAATCAGCAGTACCAGGACAGCTAGTCCAATTAATATCAAGCCCGCATCGCCTAGAGTTATGGTGGTATCCATTCATTCATCCCTCCTCGGATATATTATTACCCACGAAATGGAAATATTCAACATGTTTTTTTTATTTTTGAATATTATAATTAAGGTTTACTGAATACCCTGTTTCTAGGTTGTGCCGGAAGGAAGGAGATAAGGGACATGATGAATTACATATGGGCCGTCATGCTGGTGCTGGGAGTCGTCTTCGCCGTGATCAACGGCAGGCTCAACGAGTTCAGTGAAGGCCTGATGAAAAGCTGTACCGACGGCGTTTATTTTATTATCGGTCTGGCGGGCATCATGGGGGTATGGTCGGGTCTCATGAATATTGCCAAAGAAACGGGCCTCATCGACCTGGTAGCCAGAGCCACAAGGCCGCTGATCCGCTTCCTCTTTCCTCTGGGGCTCGCGAAGGACACCATCGCTATGATCCTCATGAGCTTTACAGCCAACCTTTTCGGAGCAGGCAACAGCGCCACGGTATTTTCCATCAAAGCGATGGTCATGCTGGACGAGGAGAACAACCACAGGGAAACGGCCAGCAACGCGATGTGCATGTTTATCGCAGCCAATATGTCCATGATCCAGCTCGTACCCATCACCATCGTAAAAATCCGCAGCGAAGCCGGTTCCGTAAATTCCGGCAGCATCATCATCCCAGGAATTCTGGCGGGGCTTGTCTCCATGGTCGCGTCCACCATGGTCTGCAAGTTTTACGAGAGGAAACGGGTATGATCGCTTCAGTTTTGAGCCATATCTCTCTGTTTTTTATCCCCGGGATCGTTACCCTGGTGATTTTTTTTGGCATCTGGAAAAAGGCGCCGGTGTACGACCTTTTCATCGAAGGGACGAAAGACGGACTGAAAACAGCGATGGAGATCCTGCCCTTCATCATCGCCATCTTCATCGGAATCGAGGCGCTGACGAGTTCCGGCGCCATGAAATTCCTGGAGAGCGTACTGGGGCCGGTGTTTGAGTTTTTCGGGGTACCGAAAGAGCTTATTTCGCTGGTGATCCTGCGCCCGGTTTCCGGAAGCGGCTCCCTCGTCGTTGTGGAAAAAATCATAGAACAATACGGGCCCGACAGTTTTATCGGCCGGTCTGCTTCGACCATGGCGGGAAGCTGCGAGACGATTTTTTACGTTTTGGCCGTCTATTTTGGCGCCACTTCCGTTAAAAATATCAGGCATGCGTTTTCTGCCGGAATGGTCGGATATATCGTCGGTATTTTTGCTTCTCTTTTGGCCTGTATGTATATTTGATATTGCAGCAGGGGATAATTGAATAAAGGAAGAAGGAAGTCTTGCAAGAATATGTTTTTTGTCCCCCTTTAGCATAAAACAAAGACTTCTTTCTTTTTCATGAAGTTTTGCACTCGACCGAAAATCATCAAATTATACTAATCAGCGAATTTTAATTTTTAATTGAAATGCAGCTAAAAAATAGGTATACTGTTTAGGTGGAAATGCGCAAATAAATTCAATCATTGATATATATAATTTGGAGGAAAGAAGTGGCAAAATTTTTAGTAGAGAAATGCGGACCATTAAGGGGAGAAGTCGAAATCAGCGGTTCTAAGAATGCCGTATTGCCAATCATGGCAGCCGCGATATTGACTGAGGAAAACTGCCAGATTCTGGACGCCCCTGTTCTGAGAGATGTAGACGTTATGTGCAGGCTGCTGGGGAGTATCGGCTCGGAAGTAAAAGCAAACTACGAAGAAAATATCATCGAAATAGAGACGAAGAATATTGTTGCAAAAGAAGCCCCATACGAACTGGTAAAGAAGATGAGAGCATCCATACTGGTGATGGGGCCGCTTCTTGCCCGCACTGGCAGAGCCAGGATCGCCCTGCCCGGCGGCTGCGCCATCGGCGCAAGACCGATCAACCTTCATTTGAAGGGCTTCCAAGCGCTGGGCGCCGAAATCGAAGAAGGGCACGGCTATGTCGAGGCAAAGGCGGACAAGCTTGTGGGGGCCAATGTTTATCTGGACTTTCCAAGCGTGGGAGCGACGGAGAACATCATGATGGCGGCCGTCCTCGCGGAAGGAACGACAGTTATCGAAAACGTGGCCGAAGAACCTGAAATCGTTGATCTGGCAAACTTCCTGAACAAGATGGGCGCCAGGATCAAGGGGGCAGGCACGGATACCATCAAGATCGAGGGCGTAGAAAGACTTCACGGTACCAAGCATGCCGTCATCCCGGACCGTATCGAAACGGGTACGTTCATGGTTGCCGCCGCGATCACCAGGGGGGACGTATTGATCAAAAACGTAGTACCTGATCATTTACGGCCGGTTATTGCAAAACTAAAGGAGTGCGGAGCCGTTATCGAAGACGGCGATGAAGGGATGAGAGTGCGAGGCGACGTCAATCCGCTCATCTCGACGGATCTCAAGACTCTTCCGTATCCCGGCTTCCCGACGGACATGCAGTCCCAGTTCATGGCTTTATTGACTACCGTGTCAGGCTCCAGCGTAGTGATCGAAACCGTTTTTGAAAACCGGTACATGCATATCGGCGAACTGAACCGGATGGGTGCAAATATCAAGATCGAAGGCAGAAGCGCCATTATTCAGGGAGAACGGAAACTCCAGGGAGCACAGGTCATCTCGACGGACCTGAGAGCGGGAGCGGCCCTTGTACTGGCCGGACTTATGGCGGAAGGGACCACTGAGATTTCAGAGGTATATCATATTGAACGAGGCTATGCGGATTTCATCGAAAAGTTCAGGAAACTGGGCGCCTCCATCAAAAGAATCGAAGATTGAACAAAATAATTTAAGAAGATTGAAAAGCATTAAAATAGGGCTTCCGTTCAGTACGGAAGCCCATTTTTTTTCGTGATGCGCTCTTTTTTTATGTAAGTCTGTTGAAGCCCAGAGTAGCCGAGCCGTCCTGTGCGTCGGAGTTCGGCCCGTGACCGTGTCCGGGACCGCCTGGCCCGCCGGGTCCCATGTGCAGGGCTCCCGGATCGCTCAAAAGTTGATTCACCTGATCCTGGGTGATGGTGCCGTCGTCAACCAGACCGGAAAGCTTGCTTTCGAATTTTGCTTTGACCGCATCGGCGAGAGCGGTCTTTTGGTCATCGGTCAGGATGGGCGCAGGTTTTTCGCCAATCGCATCAGCTTCTTCTTGAGTCAGGGTCCCTTTTTCAACGAGAGCTGCTGCCGCCGCTTTCATGGCGTTTTCCTTAGCCTGCATCACGGCGTCTCTTTGCGCTTCCGTCAGGTCCAGACCTTTCATCATCTTATGCCCCTGTGACATCTGATCGGCCTGCTCCTGTGTTATCGTTCCTTCGTCGACGAGGGCGGCTATTCCGTTTTTAAACACTGCTGTTTCCTCATCGCGAAGAGCTGTCCTCTGTTCTTCCGTCAGAGTGCCGATACCGCCTTTGTCCTTTTGCTGCAAATCTTTAACTGCTGTCAGCTTATCGGCTATATCCTGGGTGATGATGCCTTTCTCCACGAGATCGGCAACCGATTCTGTCATACTGTCGGTTCGCGCCTGCCGTACCGCGTCCCTCTGCGTTTCCGTCATGCCTGCAATGACCGCCGGTACGGCTTTCTTCTGCTGTACATTCGTTGTGTCTGTCGCGGCAAAAGCGACAACGCCTGTTGAAACCACGAGCGACAATGCGATCGCGCCGATGAGTATATTCTTTTTACTGCTCATTCAATCCCCTCTTTCTAATGAAAAATGTGTTGTATCCGGATAACATTAGATTAAAGCATCAATGTGAAGGGGATATGACGGCTGGGTGAATTTTTACAATGTCAGTAAACTTCGACCCCGGTGTAATAATGGGTAAGGATATCTATGTATTTGTATCCGGCCTGTGCCATCCCATTGGCTCCGTACTGGCTCATTCCCACGCCGTGGCCGTAACCTTCCGTTGTAAACAGGACGGTGTTGCCCTTGACCGAAACGGTGAAATTGGCAGAACGCAGTCCGAAAAGATCGCGGAGCTCCCGGCCTTTGAGGGTGAGATTGCCGACTTGGGCGGCGGCGACTCTGCCCCCGGCGCTTCGTTCCAAGACCCTGACGGTTTCGCTGTTGACGGTGCCCAGGTTTTTGCCGGGATTGGCCTGTTTGACCTTCTGTTTGAATTCGGACAGCGGGACTTCGACTTGCTCATTCTGGTGAGGCGCGTTTGCCTCGTAAGGACTGTCGACGCTGCGCAGATACGGCAGCGCGCTGACGAAGACGTCTTCGGAGTTCTCTGTTTTACCCCCGCTGGCAGAGTGGAACAGGGGCTGTTCGACGAGGGCGCCCTGGTAATACATCAGCTGACCTTTGGTGCTGTCTACGGCCGATACGATTTTCGGCCATCCGGTATTCATCCATTCCGCGGATTTGATCTCTTTCAGCTCATCGGGACTCCGGTATACCTGACAATGGATATCGTCGCAGACCGGCGCCGAGGGATGATCCGGATTTCCTGCGCCGCCTGAACGGATAAGCTTGGACAGGGAATATGTCCTGGCTGCCACCGCCTGCGCTTTCAACGCTTCAATCTCGAAGTTGGCCGGCATTTCTCCGGCTACCACGCCTTTGACGTAATCCTCAAAAGGGATCGTCTCAGTCTTTCCTGTGGCGTGCCGGTATACCTGGATCGTTTCCGGGATCGCTACGGAACCTTTTTTCACCGGCTGATGTGGGACCGCCTGATCCGCATCCGGAAAGAAGCTGACCAAGGCAAACGGCAGCAGGACAAGACTAAAAACCACCATCGCAAAGACGATGCCGAATGACTGAAATAGATTTCCTTTGTACTTCATGCCAAATCCTCCATAACCGAGCAGTCCGGATCAATCTGCGGACATGCTTGTCTCATATATCTATGTATATGAGAGGTCACTGAAAATCATGAAGGATTTCCGTGTCTTGACATCTGTAAAGAAACGATTTTCTGTATAAAAAAACACCATCATGTATAAAGATGGTGTTTTCTTTAATAAATTAATAAATTCGAATTATTCCTCTGAAGGCGCTGCAGCGTCATCAACCTTTTCTTCCAGGACCTTTTCGTATTCGGCGAAAATAGCGTCCTTGATTTTGTTACGGGTTTCGGATACAAGCGGATGAGCGATGTCTCTGAAATCGCCTTCTCCCATTTTCCGACTTGGCATTGCGATAAACAGGCCGTTTTGACCTTCGATGATTTTAATATCATGTACCACGAACTCATCATCGAATGTTACTGATACAACTGCTTTCATTTTGCCTTCGTCATTTACTTTACGAACTCTTACATCAGTTATTTTCATACTGAAAAACCACCCTTTCCTGCCCAATCATACTCAGATATGCTGAAATTGCATATTGTATGCCCCAATTATACAGTGGTTAGCAAAATTTTACAAGTTTTTTTTGTAAAAAATCAGACTATTCGGAAAAACTTCGATAGTTTTTTCGCTTTCATTGACAGATCCCAGGTAAATTAGCGGAAAATAGTCGTTAATCTTCTTTTTTTCGGGCTCCGTAGCGGAAATGACAACTCCGGTCCCGACCACTTCGATATCGAATTCAGCCAGTGTTTCAGATATGCCTTTCACACTTCCTCCTGCACGCATAAAATCATCGATGATGATCGCTTTCGAGCCAGGCGTTACCGCTCTTTTTGAAATGGACATCTTCTGGATCCGCTCCGCGGAACCTGAGAAATAGTTGATGCTGACGGTGGATCCTTCGGATATTTTACTTTCCCGACGGATGACGACCAACGGCAGGTTCAGCATATGAGCGGTCATCAACGCAACGGGGATCCCTTTTGTCTCAATGGTGACAACATAATCGGCGCCCAGATTCAGAAATCTCCGGGCGAAGATCTCTCCGGCGCGCTTTACAATATTGGAATCGAACATTAAGTCCGAGGTGTATAAAAAACCGTTGCCGAGGATCCTGTTTTTATCGCGCATTTTTTCACAGATTTCGTTCAGGACCTTTTCCGCCTCCTGGTCGGATATATACGGGATGAGCTTGACGCCTCCACCGGCTCCGGCAGTAGTCTCAATAACGCCGAGATCGGTGTTTTCCAGGATCTGCTTGGCAGCCTGGATATCTTCGCTTACGCTGGATTTGGCAGCATCAAACAAGTCGCAGAAATAACCCAGTGAGTAAAGCTTGTTTGGATTATCGGACAGAATTTTTATTATGGCGCCGACCCGTTCCGTTCTTTTCATCTGTAACATCCTCCCAGTACCACGAATATAATTTAATGTTAAGCTGATTTTATTCGTTTTTTATTATTTTGTCAAATTGACAGCATTTTTTTCAGTTTTTGTGGTATAATATCCGCAGCTTGCGTATAATCGTCGGCATTGTATGACAACAATTATTAAAGAAACGCACTTAAAGAGCGTTAATTCAGATAGACGGAGGATTCTTAATGCTTAATCTTAAGAAATTCAAGCACGTTCACTGCATTGGCATCGGGGGGATCGGTCTTTCCGCTATTGCGGAAATATTCCTGACCCGAGGCTACGAGGTATCCGGTTCGGATATGAAGGAAAGTGAGATTACGGATAAACTGATCGAGCAGGGAGCAGTGATTTACTTAGGCCATCGTGCAAAAAATATTGCGGAGGCGGATTTTGTCGTCTATTCCTCCGCGGTGTCACAAGATAATCCAGAGATCGTTGCCGCATTGGAAAACGACATACCGATTGCGTCCAGGGCTGAAGTCCTCGGCGCCTTGATGAAAGAATACGAGAACAGTATCGCTATTGCCGGTACTCACGGCAAGACGACAACCACCTCAATGGTGTCGCTGATCCTTGAGAACTTCGGGAAGGATCCAACGATCCTTGTGGGCGGAAACCTGCAGGAAATCAACGGTAACGTAAAAGTCGGGCACAGCGGGTATTTTATTACAGAAGCCTGCGAGTATATGGACAGTTTTCTGAACCTGAATCCGAAAATCGAAATCATCCTCAACATTGATTCCGACCATCTTGATTATTTTAAAGATATCGAGCATATCGCAAGCTCCTTTGACAAGTTTGCGAATCTGGTCCCGGAAACCGGGACGGTCATAGCGTTTGACGCAAATCCTTTTGTAAACAGCATCATAGACGAACTGAAAAGCAAGGTTGTTACCTTCGGCTTCAGCGAGCGCTGTGATTTTTTCGCGTCGGATATCGAGTTCAACAATTCAGGCATGCCGTCGTTCAAGCTCAATCATGGCGGAGAAGTGCTCTGTACCATGCAGCTTGCAATACCGGGAGAGCATAACATCGCCAACGCATTGGCTGCTTTTGCTTGCTGTTACGGCCTCGGAATACCGATCGAATCCATTGTTTCGACATTGGAAGCCTATACCGGAACACAGAGGAGATTTGACGTTATCGGCGTCACAGAAAGCGGCGTCACCATCGTAGACGACTATGCGCACCATCCGACAGAAATCAAGGCTACTCTTAAGGCAGCCCAGAATGTTCCGCATAAAGACCTGTGGTGCCTGTTCCAACCGCATACCTATACAAGGACCCTGGCGCTGTTCGATGAATTCGCGGAGTCCTTCGACGAGGCGGATAAAATCGTAATGGCGGAAATCTACGCTGCAAGAGAAAAGAATATCTATAAGATCAGTTCAAAGGAACTCGTGAACGAGATCAAACGAATCTATCCCAACAAGGAAGTGTACTATTTCGGCAATTTCGAGGAGATTGCCAGCTTCGTCGTAAATAACGCTCAGAGCGGTGATCTAGTCATCACAATGGGCGCGGGAGACATTTATAAGGTCGCTGAAATCATATTGGAAAAAGATAGGCTTTCATAAGCCTATTTTTCTTTTCAGAATTTTTGGTGAATGATATTTTCACTTTTTATATAGGGGTTTAGATGTTATAATGATTCCATCGATCCATACGGCTTCGCCGCAAGGAAGGAATCATTGAAACATGCTGCGACAAGCTTGCATGTTATAATCATTCCATCGATCCATACGGCTTCGCCGCAAGGAAGGAATCATTGAAAAGAGATCCAGGAGGAGAGCAATGAAGGAATTACTTGAATACGAAGAACAGGAAAAGAAGCGATATCAAATCAACCTGAAACATCTGTCAAACGGCGTAAAATTCATAGATTTGAAAGCGGCATACATAGACGAGACGGTCTTAATAGGAAAAGGGACAATCATATATCCCGGAGTGATCCTCGAAGGTAAAACCATCGTCGGGGAAAACTGCATTATCGGACAGAACACCAGAGCGGTCGATACCGTCATCGGAAACGAAACAGAGATCCAAAGCTCGGTATTATTGGAAAGCAAGGTGGGCAATAATACGAAAGTAGGCCCCTTCGCTTATCTGAGACCGAACAGCACGCTGGGCGACCATGTGAAGGTAGGGGACTTTGTGGAAGTAAAGAATTCCTCAATGGGCAACGGATCAAAAGCCTCCCATCTTTCCTATATCGGAGATTCCGATGTGGGCGAAGACGTCAACATCGGCTGCGGCGTCGTATTTGTGAATTATGACGGAAAGAACAAGCATCGCTCTGTCGTTAAGGACGGCTCCTTTGTGGGCTGTAATGTGAACCTGGTTTCACCGGTGGTCGTGGAAGAGGGCGCGTATATCGCTGCCGGCACCACCGTGACCCGAGACGTCCCGAAAGGCGCATTGTGCGTGGGAAGAGCAAAGGAAAAGAACATCGAAGGTTGGGTAGCCAAAAGAGGTTTATTGGATAAGAAAAAGTAAATAAGAGAAAATATATAAAAACAACAAGGGCAAAAGAATTCAAGAAAGAGGTGTAGTAATGAAGAACGGGGTCTTCACAGATTTCAAAATTTTTGCAGGAAATTCCAATCACGAATTGGCGGAGGAGATTGCATCCATCATGGGCAAGCCGCTCGGCAAATCCACGGTAAGCAAATTCAGTGACGGTGAAATTTCCGTTAGTTTATGGGAGACGGTGAGAGGAATCGATACCTACATAGTTCAGTCAACCTGTGATCCTGTAAACGATAGCTTAATGGAGCTTCTCATCATGATCGACGCGATGAAGAGGGCTTCCGCGGGTAGAATCAATGCGGTTATTCCGTATTACGGGTATGCGAGGCAGGACAGAAAAGCCAAGGCAAGAGATCCGATCACAGCAAAGCTTGTAGCGGATATCATCACAAGCGCGGGAGCGGACAGAGTTGTAACAATGGATTTACATGCTCCGCAGATTCAGGGATATTTCAATATTCCTGTCGACCACCTCTTAGGGATGCCGATCCTGGTAAAATATTTCAGAGAAATGAGACTGGATGATCTGGTCATCGTATCGCCTGACCACGGAAGCGTGACAAGAGCAAGAAATATGGCTCATCCGCTGGACGCCCCTATCGCCATCGTAGATAAAAGACGGCCGAAGGCCAACGTTTCGGAGATCATGAACATCATCGGAGATATTGAAGATAAAAATGTCATCCTTGTAGATGATATGATCGATACCGCCGGTACCATCACCAACGCGGCTAACGCGCTGAAGGACATGGGAGCAAAAGAAGTATACGCCTGTGCAACTCACCCCGTTTTGTCAGGCCCTGCCATCGAAAGGATCCAGGATTCCGCCATCAAGGAACTGGTTCTGCTCAACACCATTCCTTTACCGGACACAAAGAAAATAGATAAGATCAAGCTGCTGTCCGTTGCGCCCCTGTTTGCCGAGGCCATGATCAGAATCTTTACAAACGATTCCATCAGCAGGCTGTTCGACTAGCGTCAGAAATTTTCAAATCAAAGCTCGTAGGTGATACTATGTATATTATCGTAGGTTTGGGGAATCCGGGTAAGAAGTATGAAAACACGAAGCACAACATCGGATTCATCACTTTGGATTTTCTGGCTGATAAGCATGACATAAAAATCAACAAAATAAAGCATAAAGCATTGGTCGGAGAAGGTACTTTCTCCGGCCAAAAAGTATTGCTCGTAAAACCGCAGACTTATATGAACCTTTCCGGAAACAGCGTCCGGGAAGTGATGGATTACTATAAGGCAGATCCGGAAAAGCTCATCGTGATTTATGACGATGTGGATATCCCCATGGGGCGTCTGCGCATAAGGAAAAAAGGCAGCGCTGGAACTCATAACGGAATGAAGTCCATCATCTACGACCTTCAGGAGGACGGTTTCCCACGGGTGCGTATCGGCATCGGTAAGGAACGGAAAATGCCACTTGCCGGATATGTACTAGGAGCATTCGAAAAGGACGAGCGGAAGCTGATGGAGGATGCGGTGGAACGGGCTGCCCTGGCGGTCGAATGCATGCTCGAAAAAGGAATAGATATCGCGATGGGTGAATACAATGTAAAACCATCGGCTGAAGGGGAAGCAAGAGAAGATGAGTGACAGAGTCAGAGGCGGTAAATTCAGTGAAATAATGGCTCTGGCCAGAGGCGCCAAAGGATTTATCAATATATCGGGAATTTCAGAAGGACGGGCTATGCCTGTTGCATCGCTGATTATTCGGGAAAGGGGCGGACAAAGTCTCATCGTCACCTCTTCCCATTCAAAGGCGAAAAGGCTGGCTGAGGACCTGTCTTTTTTTGTTGAGCAGAAAATCTACGTCATCCCCGACGAGGAACAGCTATTTTTAAAATATGAAGCCAAGAGTCATGGTGTCATGGAAGAAAGACTGACTGCGCTGAAGGCTCTGATGTCGGGGGAAAGCTGCGTCGTCATCGCTCCGGTTCTGGGCGCGGTGAAAAAACTGGCCCCTCACAGAATTTACGAAGAAAACACAGTACGTTTCGCCCTGGGGGATGAAGCGGATCTTGAACATATCAAACGAAACCTCACTTTTATGGGGTATGAACGGGCGGCCTACATTGAGTCTAAAGGTCAGTACAGTATTCGCGGCGGTATCGTGGACGTGTTCCCGGCCGACTCCGAATATCCATACCGCATTGAATTCTTCGATACCGAGGTGGATTCCATCCGCACCTTCGATCCACTGACCCAGCGCTCCGTGGAAAACCTGAAGACCGTCGAGATCTATCCGGCAGAGCAGATGGTCCAGGAGGAAAATCTGTTCCGCCATGCGGCAGAGAAATTGGGCAAGGCCTATGACGCTTTTGCGAAGAAACTGGAAGGTTCCCGCAAGGAGCATCTGCTGCAGCGAAAGGATCAGTTGCTGGAGTTCATTGAAAACGCCACCAACGTACAGCTACTTGAAAATTATATTCATTACTTTTATGAAGATACGGAATACCTCTGGGATTACATGAAGCCTGACAGTGTTGTGATGCTGGAGGATCCGGACAGGATCCGGGAGGTCCTGGAACTCCGGGAAAAGGAAGATAAAGAGGATTTTAAGACCATCATGGAGCGGGGCGAAGCCGTACCGGGAGATTATAAAGCGTTCCCGGGCAAGGCAGACATGGAAAGCCTGTACAAACAGCCCGTTGTCTTTTTCTTCACACCGTTTCAGAAACAACTCAAGGGAATCGACCGGCTGGACGCCAACCTTCAGATCACTTCGAAACAGGCTCCCGTTTTCAATGGCAGGATGGACTTCCTGGAGACCGAGCTAAAGGGCTACCTGAAGCAGAACTATGATATCACCATCGTCTGCGCGACGGAGGAACGGATCGACAACCTGAAAAATTTCACGGAACGGTTTGACACGAACCATCAGATCAAGCTGGCAAAGGGCAGTTTGACCTCCGGACTGGAATATCCGGAGGAAAAACTTGTATATCTCTGGGACGGCGATATTTTTACAACCCAGAAGCACAGGAAACCGAAGTCCGCGGAGAAGCGGGGAAAGCCGATCAAAACCTTTACCGACATCCGGAAGGGCGACTATGTCGTCCATGAAAACCACGGAATCGGCAGGTTCATAGGCGTCGAGCAGCTCACGATACAAAAAGTAAAAAAGGATTATTTAAAGATCAAATACGCTGGCGAGGATATGCTTTACGTTCCTGTGGAACAAATGGATATGATCCAGAAGTATGTCGGGGCCGACGGCACCGCGCCGAAAATCAGCAAACTATCCGGCGGCGAATGGAAAAAGGTAAAAGCCAAAGCAAAGGCCGCCATTGTGAACATGGCCAAGGAACTGTTGGAGATCTCGGCGGAGCGGCAGACCCGTGGCGGTTACTCATTCGGACCCGACACCGTCTGGCAGAGTGAGTTCGAAGACCTGTTTCCCTACGAGGAAACAGCGGATCAGCTCCGTTGCATCAAAGAAATCAAGGAAGACATGGAACGGCCGCTTTCCATGGAGCGCCTGCTCTGCGGCGACGTAGGATATGGGAAGACCGAGGTAGCGGCCCGAGCCATTTTCAAATGCATCGCCGACGGGAAACAGGCTGCTGTACTAGTGCCGACCACTATCCTGGCGAACCAGCATTATTATACCTTCAAAGACCGTTTCGAGCGGTTTCCGTTCAAGGTGGAAATGCTCAGCCGTTTCCGCAGCGAAAAACAGCAAGACACTATTGTGGAAGCCGTGAAAAAGGGAAGCGTGGACGTGCTGATCGGGACCCACCGGCTGCTGTCAAAGGACATCGACTTCAAGGATCTCGGTTTATTGGTCATAGATGAAGAGCAGCGTTTTGGCGTCCAGCATAAGGAAGCCATCAAGCGGCTGAGGAAAAATGTAGATGTTCTGACCCTTTCGGCAACTCCGATCCCCAGAACGCTTCATATGTCGCTGATCGGGATCAAGGATATGAGTCTCATAGAGGAACCGCCTGAAGAACGTTATCCGGTGCAGACTTATGTACTGGAACATGACGAGGAACTGATCCGCGACGTCGTGCAGAGAGAATTGGACAGGGATGGTCAGGTCTATATCGTATTCAACAGAGTGAGAGGGATCTACAAGATCGCATCCATGATTTCGGACCTGGTTCCCGAGGCTGTCGTTTCCGTAGGACACGGGCAGATGAATGAGAAGCAGCTTGAAGATGTGATGATCGGATTCGTCAACAACGAATCCAATGTTCTGGTGGCGACCACCATCATCGAGTCCGGGATCGACATCCCGAACGTAAACACCATAATAATACTTGATGCGGACCGGTTCGGTCTTTCCCAGCTTTATCAGCTCAGGGGCAGGGTAGGGCGGTCCACCAGAATGGCGTACGCGTATCTGATGTACCAGCGGGACAAAGTTCTCACCGAGGTGGCGGAAAAGCGTCTACGGGCCATCAAAGAATTCACCGAGTTCGGAGCGGGATTCCATATTGCCATGAGGGATCTGGAGATTCGGGGCGCAGGCAATCTGCTCGGCACGGAACAGCATGGCCATATGATGAACATCGGCTATGAACTGTATTGCAAATTGGTGGATGACGCGGTCAGAGCCCTTGGCGGCGAGATCGTAAATCCGGACCGCGAGGAAACATCTATTGAAATAGATGTACCGGCATATATTCCGGAAACATACATCTCCGATGAACTCCTGAAGCTGCATATGTATAAAAAAATAGCGGCTATCCGGGACGACGAGGATGAAGCAGAGGTAATCGACGAACTGATCGACCGCTTCGGCGAACCTCCGCAGGAAGTGGAAAATCTGGTCAAGGTTTCCCATATCCGTGCGATGGCTGAAAAAGCAGGCATTATCCGGATCCATGAGGAGCCGAAAAAAATTGTCTTTGATTTCCACGAAAAGAACCAGCTTACGCCGGAGCGCATCGCTGGGCTGTCTTCGGAATTTGGAATGGGAATTTTGATCCATGCGGGAGTAAAACCGTTTATTAAAATAAATTACAATGGGAAACATAAACTTCATCAGGTCGCCATATTTCTCAATAAATTTGTGTTATAATGGTTCCATTGATTTTTGTTCGGCGTATCCGCCGAAAGCGGCGTCGCCGTAAGGTAGGAACCATTGAAACGTGCTTTGACGTTGCTCGCATGTTATAATGATTCAGTCGATTTGGGTGCTGCCAAAAGGCAGAATCAGCATAATGTTTTAAGATTCGACACAGCAGACATAATATAATATGCAATAGTGGACATGGTAAAAATAAAAATACGATAATAAGAGGAGAGTAGCCAATGAAAAAGATGATAGCAGTCATACTGCTGTTCGTAATGATGATGAGTCTGGCCGCCTGCAGCGGCAGCAAAAAGGACAGCGGAAGCGATCTTGTCAAGGTGGGTGACACCACGATCACTGAAAGCCAGTTGGATCAGTATCTTGAGTTGACCGCGTATTTAAGGAGCATCGATCTGACACAGTTGTCGGCAGAGAACCTGAAAGCCGCAAAATCCCAGATGCTTGACGATATGGTAGCACTGGAAAGCATCAGACAATACTATGCCGGCAAGGAGGATAAGGTCCTGCCTGACACAATTGATGCAGACTTCAAGAAATTTGTGGACCAAGCCAAGAGCACGGATTCGGTCAAGAAATTCCTGGAGGAGAAGAAGATCTCCGATGAGACCCTTCAGAGATTCTATTATGATCAATATTACAGCAAAGCGTTTGTAGATGAAGCGAAGGCCGGAATGAAGAATCTGGACGCCGACGCGAAAGCTTACTATGAGGCAAACAAGGACAGCTTTAAAGTAGATGAGGTTACCGCCAGCCATATCCTTGTCAAAGACGAAGCGACCGCGAAAGACATTCAGGCAAAGCTGAAGGCGGGAGATAAGTTTGAAGATCTTGCCAAGCAGTACAGTATCGATGGGTCCGCTGCCGACGGCGGCAGCCTTGGCACCTTTGGGAGAGGCGCAATGGTCAAGGAATTCGAGGACGCAGCTTTTGCTTTGAAGCCGGGTGAAATCAGCGATATCGTAAAAACACAATTTGGATATCATATCATCAAGGTGACCGACAAAAACCAGGGGACAAAAACATACGAAGAAGCGAAAGATTCCATAATCTCAAATCTTGTGAGCCAGGAAGCCCAGAAAAAGATCCTGGAGCTCAAGGAAAAAGCAAAAATAGAATATCTGACTGATGAATATAAGGTAAACAATCAGGGTTAATAAAGAAGGCAAGTCGAACGACTTGCCTTTTTTTCTGCTTCAATTGATCTAGACCGCTTTCCCACTCAGGTTTACGGTTTCCTGTACCTTATTTGCGATATAACTTCTTACATCCTCTTTTGGTATGTCCAGTACCACTGCGAACTCGCCGAATAGCAATTCCTCCGCTTTTTTCTTAAATCGTTCGTCGATAGCTCCGAGCTTTTTTTTGTCCTTTGCCACTTCAACTGCTTTCTGATCGATGGCTTTCAATAACTTGATCAAATCGAGGCAATCGTGCGTTTGGATATATTTATTATAGTTTTCCTCAAGCATTCTCCGGCTTTGACTGATCATGACTCCTGACTTGATCATTGGAATCAGACTGATAAGACTTTGGACTTCCTCGCACTTGATGACCGGCCGCATGAACATTTTCGTATCGATCGGGACGAATATATTCCCCACATGATAAACGGGACTCAGGTTGTAGTAAAGCTTATCCGCGTCAATGCCCGACACATCCAGTTTTTCAATACTTTCAACACGACAGGCCCCTTCGCAGCTGTAAATGATGATATCTCCTACCTTGTACAAATTCATTGCCTCCTTTCGCAAGATTCATCTTAAATATATACCTAAAATTTGAATCTCAAACACAATAACTTAAAAAACGTGTAGCTTGACAACAGGGTTTACGTTATCAAAACTACACGTTGCATAATTTATTCTAACACATTAATAATATTTCATGTAAGGGAATTTCAAAAAAGACATGAAATTTTCCGATTTTTTAACTGTGGACCAGGTAGGCTCCTATGGAAGCCGGACCGCCTTTTTCAGAGACGGCAGAATCATGACGGCGATGATGCCGCCGGAAAGCGCGGTGATAAGCTGCGTGAAGGAGAACATATTGGAAATGACTTTTGCCTGCTGCTCCGGGAGGCCTAAAAGTAATGGAACTGCGATTTGTACGATCCCAACATATAAAACGAAAAACTTTGCGATTGCCGCAGTGATCAAAGCAGCGATATAGGCGGCATATCTGTGTTTGACTTTTCTGTTTCCAACGAAATGCCACAGTAAAACCAGCATGATGTTGCCGGCCGCAATAAAAGGGATCAGGATCCAAAGGGGGCCTATGCCGATCAGTTTTGCGATGACGGGCGAAATAACGGCTACGGAGAATCCCGAGGCAAAGCCGCATGTCATTACCGAAATAATCAGCAGCATATTGACGATCGCACCTGTAATGAATACATTTCCAAGCGGCGCGGTTGCAGCCTGCAATACGATCAGCAGCGCGATGAAGATAGCTGTTCGTGTTATCCAAAGCGTTCTTTTTTTGTAATCCATATCCGTATCACCTACTTTCCGTTTGATGTAATATCCCTGTGCAATTTGACTTTGGGAATATTATACCATTTCCGACGCGCCGCCACAAGAATGCCAGCTATCGATCCATATTTACATGCGTGCCCTTATACAAAACCGGTATTGCCGCGGCTACGAGGATCATACCCATAAAGGCGGGTGAGGCATGTCCGAGTGACACATAGATTTGACCTCCAAGGACAGGCCCGATGATTCTTGCTAAAGATTGAATGGATTGGCTGCCTCCTTGAATCCTTCCTTGCTCCTTGGAATCGACCGACTTGGAGACCATCCCATTGAAGCAAGGCCCGTAGACCGAATCGCCAAAACCAAATATGAACATTCCCGCGATAAGAAGAGGATAGAAAGCGAACAAGGCTGATGCCGCAATAAAACTGTAGCCGATAATCTCTGAAACCATTCCAAGAATAGCTATCTGCTTATCATGAAGTTTCTTTAAAAGCTTAGGCATTATGAAGCCTTGTGAAATAATATCCTGGATTCCCATAATTGAAAACATGAGTCCGATCAATGCAGGCTGCCAATGGAAAGTATCAATTGTAAATTGAGAAAAAACCGCCTGTAAAGATCCGTTGGGTATCCAGATTAAAAAAGCTGAGACAAGCAGCCATTTTAAGTTTTTGATGGAAAGTATACTTGAAAGCTGCGTAAATGGATTGAGCCTTACGAAGGTTATCTTGCCCAGCCTGTTGCTCTTGGAAAGGCTCTCGGGCATATACAGTATCCCATAGATAACATTCAACAAAGTTATTGTTGCGCCGAAATACATAGGTACGGCATAACCAAACCTGGCGAGCAATCCGCCCAGGGTTGGTCCGATGACGGTGCCTGCGCCTACGACCGCACTCACCCAGCCAAAGTATTTGGTACGTTGTTCAGGAGGAATGATGTCCGCAAAATATGCGAAGATGGTGCCTATGGTCCCGCCAGTGATACCATCAATGATACGTCCGGCAAACAGTACCCATAACGCTCCGCCTACTCCGAAAACCAGGTATCCGATCGCAGAACCCATAAGGCATACCAGGAGTACCGGGCGACGGCCATATCTGTCGCTCAAAGCGCCAAGCCCGGGAGCGGAAAAGAACACGCAGACTGCATAAACAGAGGTCAGCAGCGTGACGATAATAGCCTGATCTCCGGGGTTGCTTATATAGGGCTGTACCAGAAACGGGACGACAGGCGCTATGATCGTGAAGCCTATTCCGCAAAGAAACACAGACATAAGACCGAATATCAAAGCCTTTTTATCTATGATTTGATTTGTGTTTGGTTGATTTTGTGATCTTGATTTGATCATTCCGATTCTCCTCTCAACGGTCATGAATTTTGTTTCCTTGGAAACACATTTCAATCGTATCGCAATATTGTTTCCTTGTCAACAAAAAATAGCAATAAAAAAACAGCCCGATCTCAAAGAAGTTGGGCTGCTTGTGTTTGGATTATCGTTATTTAATTTACTCTGACTTGATTGCGGTACCAAGTTTCTTTATTTCTGAATCCAGATGCTTGCTATACTTTTCCACGAAGTTAAGCACACTGTCAAATTGTTCCTCGGTGATCTGCTCAAATACAGCTTTATCCCGTTCTTGAAACTCTTTGTGCAGCTTCTCATGAATTTTATGAATTACCTGTCCCTTTTCCGTAAGCCTGAAATAGATTTCCTTTCTATTGTCCGGCTTCTGATAGCTTTCAATGATGTCCTTCTCTATGAGCTTCCTAGTCATTTTACTAATGGCGCCCCGGGTCATATATAAGGATTCCGCCAGTTTTGTGACATTGGAATCCGCATTTCTTCCAATATATTCGATGTAATGTACTTCAGAAGGCTTATAACCCTTAAGTTTTTCTTCCATCTTAAGCTTATTAAGCCAAGCCAGCTTGTTAAATAGATCCCTGACTTCCGCTATGACCTGATCTTCTTTGTTCATGGCAATTCCTCCCACCCGCTGGTATATTAACATCATTATATTCAATTTTTGTTTCCATTTCAACAATATTTAATAATTATTACTGGGATTGAAGGCCAAAAATAAAAACCTTCCGAGGTGGCGGCAAATATGCCACCCGGAAGGTTTCTCAGTGTTTCGATCAGCTCTCCATCTGCTTTGCTAAAAACGTCGCGCCGATCTCCGCGGCCTTCAGTTCGGTATCTCCGAGCGGGTCGTCCTTTGAAAGGATCACGATGGAGCCTATGGCGTCGCCCTGCGAAACGATAGGAACCAAGATCTGTGACTCATATTCCGATGGCGTCGAATCATCTGCAGTAACTGCGCAGAGGGCTCCTTTTTCGAGGACAACTTTGCTTGTTTTTTCCTGAATTATCCTTTCCAAATCCTTGCCGATCCGTTTCTCGATATAATCTTTTTTGGGGCCTCCGGAAACGGCTATAATGTGATCTGTATCTGAAATTAGAACCAGATCCCCCAGAATATTATTTGCACAATCTGCATATTCACCTGCAAACTGGCTTAATTCACTGATGGGTGAATACTTCTTCAGTATGACCTCTCCTTCTCTGTCAGTGAATATTTCAAGTGGATCGCCTTCGCGAATTCGCATTGTTCTTCTGATTTCTTTTGGAATAACTACACGCCCAAGATCGTCGATTCTTCTGACTATTCCTGTTGCTTTCATTTGATTTTCCTCGCTTTCATAATCAAATTTGCCTTTTTTTCCTATGGAAATAGTATCTGTAATAGGGAACGTTTTATTCAAACATTTTTCTCGGCCGGGAAATACACACCGCTTTATGCTGATATTTCCCGCGTTCACACTTTTTTTACTGTTGTTTTTTCCGAACTGTGGTATAATGATTCCGTCATTTTATGCGGCGAAGCCGCGTGCGGCGTTGCTGCAAGGAAGCGTCCAATATATCATGCGGCGACGCACCTTGCATGATATAATGATTCCGTATAATGGACAGAGTACGATTGGAGGAAAGGAACGATTATGTTATTTAAAAACATTACAATATTGGATGAAAATTTTGACACCAGGGACAACATGTATGTTGGAATAAAGGGAGACACCGTCGACTATATTGGTACAGAAGCTCCAAAGGAGGGCTACGGGGAAGAATATGACGGAAAGGGAAAATTCCTGATGAGCGGCTTCTTCAATTCCCACGCCCACACCCCGATGACACTGATGAGAGGATACGGCGAAAATATGTCCCTGCAGGACTGGCTGACCAAGAGGATTTTCCCTTTTGAAGACAAATTAAACAGCGAAGCGGTCTATGCTGGCATGCTCCTCGGCATCGCCGAATCTCTGCGTTTCGGTATCGTTTCCACAACCGATATGTATTATTTCGGCGACGATATGGCCCGCGCCATCCTGGAATCCGGGGTGAAAAACAACCTCGGAAGAGGTGTTGTAAATTTCTCGGAAGAAGGCGACGTCAATGATCTCGCAGGCTTCCAGGAAACGAAGCATCTGTTTGAAACCTATCATAATGAAGGAAGCGGCAGACTCAAGGTCGACGTCAGCCTTCACGGAGAATATACATCAAATCCCAAGACGGCGCTTCATCTGGCGGAGTACATGAAGTCCGTGGGCGCCAACATGCACGTCCACGTTTCGGAAACGGAATTCGAGCATGAAGAATGTAAAAAGAGACACGGCCTGACGCCGGTCCAATATTTAAGAAAACACGGCATCTTCGATACAAAGGCGACCGCAGCCCACTGCGTATGGCTCGAGGGAGACGATTTTGACATCCTGGCGGAAAAGAACGTCACGGTTGCAAGCTGCCCGATCAGCAACCTGAAGCTGGCAAGCGGCGTATGCAACGTACCGCTCCTCCAGAATAAAGGAGTCAACGTAGCCATCGGTACCGACAGTGTAGCAAGCAATAACAGCCTGAATATGATCGAAGAAATGAAAGTCTTTGCCATCGCGAACAAGGGAAAACAGTTTGATCCGACGCTGATCACGCCTGCAGAAACGCTGAAAGCGGCAACCTTCGCCGGAGCAAGGGGCCAGGGAAGGGACGACTGCGGAAAGCTGGCGGTCGGCTTCAAGGCGGATCTCATCGTGATGGATCTGTCAAAACCGAATATGCGGCCTGTCCACAACCTTGCCAATAACATCGTCTATTCCGCTTGCGGAAGCGACGTCCTGCTGACCATGGTGGACGGCAAGGTTCTATATCAGAACGGGGAATACCTGACGATCGATATTGAAAAAACGATCTTTGAAGCAGAGAAGGCAACGAATAGAATTCTGGGAGAACTGAAATAGAATGACAAAAAAATCTTTTATGCAGGGCGCTGTGGTTCTTGGAATTGCAGGAATTATAATTAAAGTAATGGGGGCTTTCTTCCGGATACCCCTTGCGAATCTGATCGGCGATAAAGGGATGGGCTATTATCAGACGGCCTATCCTATTTATGTGCTGTTTTTAACGCTGGCAACCGCCGGGATCCCGATCGCCATTTCCAAGATGGTATCAGAGCGGGTTGCCGTTGATCATCATTACGAAGCATACCGCGTATTCCGCGTATCTTTCGTCCTTCTTTTTTCCATCGGGATATGTTCTTCGGCCATATTGTTCTTCGGTGCAGGTCAAATCGTGAACGCCATCGGAAATCCGGGAGCGAAATATGCCATGATGGCGATTGCTCCCGCATTGCTGTTCGTGCCGATGATGGCGGCATACCGCGGATATTTCCAGGGATTGCAGGATATGAAACCGACAGCGACTTCCCAGGTGGTCGAGCAGTTTTTCCGCGTAGCCGCAGGCTTGACTCTCGCCTATCTGCTGGTTGTAAAAGGCCGTGAATTTGCCGCTGCCGGGGCATCCTTCGGGGCAACGGCAGGTTCCATAACCGGACTTATTACCGTTGTTGGGATTTATTATTTCAAGAAAAACAGCCTGAAAGCAGACGTGGAACGAACTTACCATGTCAGTACGGAAAAGAGCAGTCAGATCCTGGCAAGCATCTTTATGATCGCGGTTCCGGTGACCATTGGGGCAGCCATCATGCCGATCATGAACGCCATTGACGTAGGCATTGTAATGAGGCGACTTCAGGAAACCGGCTGGACTCATGAAGCGGCCAACGGTCTTTATGGTCAGCTGACAGGTATGGCTGGGCCGCTGATCAATTTCCCGCAGGTGCTGACACAGGCAATCGCCATGAGCCTGGTGCCTGCCGTGGCCGCCGCGTATAAGCAGAGGGATATGAACTTCCTGAATTATAACGTACGCCTGGGGATCCGGACTGCGATCATGATCGGTCTGCCTTGCGCGTTGGGACTGATGACGCTTTCGGAGCCGATCATGCTTCTGCTGTATCCGTTCCAGAAGGCGAGCGCGGTGAGCGCAGCCCCGTGTCTTTTCGTTATGGCGTTCGGCGTCATCTTCCTCTCCACGGTCCAGACGCTGACTGGAGTCCTGCAGGGGTTGGGAAGGCCGATGATCCCGGTCATCAATCTTTTCATCGGCGCGATCGTAAAAGTGATCCTGACCTATACGCTTACCGGTGTTGAGAGCATCAACGTGAAAGGCGCCGCCATGGGAACCGTTGCGGCATATATCATAGCATCCAGCCTGAACATCATCGCGGTAAAAAGGATCACCGGAGTGAAATTCGATTTCATGCTGACTTACGTGAAGCCGGTTGTCTCCGCGCTGGTCATGAGCGCTGCTGTCTGGATCAGCTACCGGATCCTGTTCGGTTTCTTTGGGAATGCATTATCGACGATGCTGGCCGTTATGATCGGCGCAGTTGTTTATTGCGCAATGCTCTTTGTAACCAGATCGATCAAAAAAGAGGAGCTGAAGAGCCTTCCAAAGGGCGGTAAGATCCTTAATCTGATGAACAAATTTAAAAAATAGGGATATACTAAGAGATATCAAGATATATGGTATAAAGGGAATAACATGAGAGAAGAATACGCAAAGTACTATGAAACGGGAAAAACAGCGGAAGAAGCGATAAAAAGGCTGGCTGACATCATTTCCTTGCTCCGGAGCGACGACGGCTGTCCATGGGACAAGGAACAGACCCATAAAAGCATTCGCTCCTGCCTTGTCGAAGAAGCCTATGAAGCAGCAGATGCGATTGATTGCGAGGATTTCGACCATCTTGAGGATGAACTGGGCGACGTACTGCTTCAGGTAATTTTCCACGCAAATCTCGGCAATGAGGAGGGGAAATTTGATCTTTGCAGCATTGCCAACCGCGAATGTGAGAAAATGATACGTCGTCATCCCCATGTTTTTTTAAACAAAAATTCAGAAAGTATTGACAAAGTCCTTGAAAAATGGGAAAATGTGAAAAGAAAAGAAAGGGGAACCTCAACGCATACGGAATCTATGATGAATGTGCCGAACGCATTGCCTGCTTTGATTCGAAGTTTTAAGATTCAAAAGAAGGCTGCCGAAGTTGGATTCGATTGGGATGATGTAAGTGAGGCGTTCTCGAAAGTAACAGAGGAGACAAACGAGCTCCTTGAGATTTACCAAGGAAACGACAAAACCAGCATAATGGAAGAAGTTGGAGACCTATTATTCGCAGTAGTGAATGTAGCTAGATTCCTGGGAGTAAATCCAGAAGAGGCTTTGAACTTTACTTCATCTAAGTTTATTGATAGATTTGGTTTTATCGAAGAGACAGCCAAGCTTCAAGGAAAACGATTAGAAGCAATGAGCCTTGAAGAAATGGACAAGCTATGGGATCAGGCCAAAGAAAAGAACCGAAATCTTTAATAAGAAAGATTGTGGTAAAGGGAAGTGTTTTACTTCAAACCAATCATTTTAAACAAAAATTAAAGGAGGTTATGTTCGGTGAATAAAGCAGAATTAGTTGCTAGTGTAGCAGAAAAAACAGGTTTTACAAAGAAGGATGCTGAGGTTGCAGTAAATGCATTTGTTGCAAGCGTTGAGGCAGCTCTCGTTAAGGGTGACAAGGTACAGTTAATCGGATTTGGTACTTTCGAAACTCGTCAGAGAAAAGCTAGACAGGGAAGAAACCCCAGAAAACCTGGTGAAGTTATAAAGATTGCAGCTGCAAAGGCTCCGGTTTTCAAGGCTGGAAAAGCATTGAAGGATGCTGTAAACAAATAAGGAATCATTTAAAAAGGCAGCGGACAAGCTGCCTTTTTTTCATCTTTCTATAATATGTCGCGCCATAGGTTAAGGCGACTGCCGGGCATATTTTCTCGAAAATCCGCTCACCTTCCAGTTTGCAATGGTTCGGACGGTTTTCTATGAAAACATGCCGTCGCGTCGCCAGCATGGGAGGCACTCCACGCAGAGAACAACCTGGCAGGCGCAATAAATGAGGTTATATGAGAATCGATAAATTTTTAAAAAATTCAAGATTGATCAAACGCAGGACCATAGCGAAGGAAGCCTGCGAGCAGGACAGGATCTTCATCAACGGTAAACCCGCAAAACCCGGCAGCGAAGTGAAGGTGGGAGACATCATCCTGATCCAGTTCTGCAACGCCCAGATCAAGGCGAAGGTCCTTATGCTGTCCGAGCACAGCACCAAGGAAGCCGCAGCCACGATGTACGAGATCGTGGAATAGCGAAAGATAAAACGGAATAGAAATACAAGGTATTAAAATATTTACCTCCGGGCAATAATAAAAACAGTATTGTCTGGAGGTTTTTTCATGAAAATCGGAATTCCCGGAGGTCTTTTATATTATCGTTATGAGCCCTTTATCAGGACTTTTTTTAATGAGCTTTCCGTCAACACGGAGTATTCAACGGTGTCCAGCAAGGAAATACTGGATCTGGGCGCACGCTGCTGCGTCGATGAAGCATGCCTTCCCATGAAGCTGTTCCATGGACACGCCGCCAAACTGCAGAAGACCTGTGACTGCATTGCCGTACCAAGGATCATGAGCTGTGAATTCGGGGAATCCATCTGCCCGAAATTCCGTGGGCTGCCCGAGTTGGTTGAAAGCGGGACGGGACGATCGGATCAGATCTTTACGGAGCCGATCTACATGAACGACAAGGTGAAGCTGAAAAAGGCGCTCAAGAAAGGCTGCCGGCAAATCGGAGTGTCCGATGCGCGTATGGAAAAGGCATTCCAGCTTGCCGTCGAAAATCAACGGAACACGAGCTTCGGGCTCAATGAGAACGGATACCGGCATCGCGTATTGCTCGCCGGCCATCCATATAACATTTATGATTCCTTCGCCAACCTGAATCTGCTACAAAAACTCCACAAGCTGGATGTCGGCGTCGTCACTGAGGAATGGGTGAACCGATACGAAATGATGGAAGAACTAAAGGGTCTGATCAAAGATCCGTACTGGTTTTTCTTTATTCATAATTTTGCGCCCGCTCTTGTGCTGATGAAGAGAAGAGAAATCGACGGGATCGTTTACGTTTCTTCCTTTTGCTGCGGAACCGACTCTTTTACCATCGAAATGATACGTAATCGGATCGGCAGTTTCCCATTCCTTGTCCTCAAGCTGGATGAGCAGACCGGTGAGGCAGGTTACGATACAAGATTGGAAGCTTTCCGAGAGGTGTTGAAATGAAGATCACATTTCCACACATCGGAGACGCCCATCTCATCGGCCGGATCTTCTTCCGGGAAATCGGCGTCGAGATCGTGACTCCTCCCGCCAATTCGGAAAAAGGCCTGGAGAAAGGAAGCGAGTTTTCGCCGGACGAGATCTGCATCCCATTCAAACTGATGGTCGACAATCTTATGGAAGCATACCGCATGGGAGCGGATACCGCGGTCATGCCGGCCACCATGGGACCCTGCAGGCTTGGGGAGTACGGCGAACTGCTGAAATCGATTCTGGACAAAAGAGGATATCCGCTCCATTGGATCATCCTGGACTCCACACTGGCGATCGGGAAAAAAGAGATGCTCCGAAGACTTGCATATCTGGTTTCGGACAGCGGGAAGCGGAAGCCGGAAATCCTGCGGGCGCTTTATGGAACGTATAAATTACTTAAGAACCTCGAACTGCTGGATCAGAGGGCGCATATCCTGGCAGCCTATGAAATACAGAAAGGCGCCTGCAAAAAGGAGGTTACTGCCTGCCGCAGGGAACTGGCTAGGGCGGACGGCATCAAGACAGCCCTTCAAGTTGTTCGACGGTATCTCTACTTTCTGGAAAATGTGCAAGTTGATCATAACCGCAAGCCGCTTCATATCTTGCTCACGGGTGAAATCTTCTCCATGATCGAACCCTTTGCAAACCATCACATCGAAGAGCTGCTGATGGATATGGGGGTATCCTTTGAGAAAAGAGTTACTCTGGGTTGGTGGATCCGTCACACGATCATTAATCCGTTTCAGGTGAAAACGTTATTTGCGGGGAAAAACCGGTACCTACCATATGCCATAGGCGGTTATGCCAAGGAGACCGTAGAGGACGGCTTATATTGCAGCAAAAAAGGTTATGACGGCGTGATCCAGGTTTTCCCCGTGGGCTGTATGCCGGAGATCGTCGCCAAGGCGGTCTTCTCAAAAATGATGAAGGATCGCAAGCTCAGCATCCTCACCGTGATCTATGACGAAATGGGCGGAGAAGCCGGATATATCACCAGAGTCGAGGCGTTTATCGACATGCTGGAAAGAAAGAAAAGAAGCAGCGAAGCCACTAAAGGGAGGAAGACATATGTATTATCTGGGCATTGACGTTGGCTCCGTGAGTACGGACTTTGTAATAATGAACGAGGATAAAAAGATCCTTGATCAGCTTTATCTGAAAACGAGAGGAAATCCCATCGAGGCGGTAAAGGACGGTCTTCGCCAGTTAGGAAAGAAATATAAGAGCAGCGAGATCGCGGGAGTCGGAGCTACAGGTAGCGGCCGCACCCTTGCGGCTGCGGTGACCGGAGCGGATGTGGTAAAAAACGAAATCACTGCCCACGGCGTCGCATCAGCGACCTTTGATCCCGATATTAAAACGATCATTGAGATCGGCGGGCAGGATTCCAAAATTATAATTCTGAACGACGGGGTCATCACTGACTTTGCTATGAATACGGTATGTGCGGCGGGCACCGGTTCCTTTCTTGACCGGCAGGCGGAAAGGCTCGGTATGGAAATCGGCGAACTTGGCGATTACGCGCTCCGGGCGGAAAACCCGGTGAGAATTGCCGGCCGGTGCGCTGTCTTTGCGGAATCCGACATCATACATAAGCAGCAGCTTGGTTGTACGATGGAGGATATTATTGCAGGAATGTCCAGAGCTTTGGTGCGGAACTATCTGAGCAATGTGGCAAAGGGCAAAGAGATCTTGCCGAGAGTCTGCTTTCAGGGAGGCGTGGCGTCAAACGCCGGGATACGCCGTGCTCTGGAGGAAGCGTTGGGGTGCGAGATCATGGTTCCGGAATACCATAAGGTTATGGGAGCCTTCGGATCGGCCGTTTTGGCGCAGGAACTCATGACTTCGGAAGAAAACAATAATAAAAAGACCCGCTTCAAAGGCTTTGAAGTGGGCCGTGATGATATCAAAACAGAAACATTTGAATGCGGCGACTGCAGCAACCACTGCGAGGTCGTTGTCCTTCTATCAGGCGGCAGGCAGATAGGATGTTTTTCTGACCGCTGCGGTAAATACCAGTCTAGGAAGCTTGAATAACCGTAATCTTACTCAATAAACGATTCCAGACCACTTGTATCATTAATAGTTGAACCGGCAACATAATAACGCACTTTAACAGCCGGGCAGGCAGCATGGATATTACGGCTTTATCCATCAGGATATAGAGCCAAAAAGTATCAAGACACAAATTAATGACCATCGTAACGATAATAACGGGAATCAAGACTCTTTTCCATGTAATCGGCTTGTTATAGAGAAAAAATCCATACGTAAGACCGACTAACAATGCCGACAACGTAAATCCAGGGAAATAAGGGCCTGCCGGAAAAAGCAGCATACCCAGTACATCGCCAAGCGCATAGGCCAGTCCGGCCCACAGCGGACCAAAAAGGATGCCTGCCATCGCTACCGGCAGAAATCCAAACCCAATTCTCACGATCGGGGTGTTGATCGACAAAAACCTGGTCAGGATGATTTCCAATGCGATTAAGAAGGCAAGAAAAATGAGACTCTTCGTGTTCAATTTTTTCATAATAAAAACTCCTCCTCTTTAGATTTAAAAATACTACACTAAAGAGAAAGAATTCCTTAATGCAGCAGTGGATGCAATATTGTACCGCAAACTTCAAGGTTTTTCGTTCATAAGCAACATCCCATCTTATGACACTTTACGCACAATATTTACTCTACTGCCTAGAATATACTACAATCAAAATGCATTATCAAGAGTTATTAATTCGTTCAGATGCAGAAATTTTAGCTGCTCCCGCACACAGTTCAATTCGCCGGCCGAAAGAGGAATATCTCTGGCGTAGATATAGTTCTTCGCCCTCGCTATGGAGTAATCCGTTTCGTTGATATCCGCGGTATTGAAAAAGAAAGAGTAGATCTTTTTCTGTTTGTGCCATTTTTCTGCCATATCATTGAACTGCTTTTCTGCCTTGTCCCAGTCCTCCGCGTAAACGCTTATGAGAATATCGTCCTGTACAGTATTCATGAGTTGATGAATGTTCCTGTCGGAATAGTTCACAAAGATGCCCCAGCTCGCGATAACGACTGCGATGCTTATAAAGGAAACGATAAGCGCTTTCATTTCAGATTTGCCTCCTTGATCGGCTCCTGACTTCCGGTTGGCTTCGGAAAGACGTGCAGCTGTTTGTTTTCATCATAAAAACAAAGAAATACCTGCTTGAAATCGGTGATCTTTGCCTTGGACAGTTCCTTTTTCAAAAAACTCTCTTCCTTGCCCAATGATTTCAGGTTGTTTCTATAGAATTCGCCGTCCGAGATAAGGACCATGGGCATGATTTTTGAAGAGGTCGGAATACCCATATCCATCGGAGTCAGCGGGGACTTATCCGGCTTCGGTATGACGCTCAGATCTCCGTTGGACTCCAGAATCGCATAATCAATATCGGCAGGGGACGGAAAGTTCTTGAGCCGCAGCTGCTCCATCAGATCGTCGATGGTGATCCGCTGACTTTTTAAAGCTCTTACGTTTATATTACCGCGTTCGATCAGGATGCTCGGCTTGCCGTTCAGGATGTTATTGATCTTCTGGCTCTTTGTAGACAGAAAGGATAGAGTGACCTGAAGGAATAAAAGCGTTATGATCGAGGCAGCGCCGTTGAGGAGCGGGATGTCAAGGGATTCGATGGGTATCGCGGCCAATTCCGCTATCATAAACAGTATAATCATTTCAAACGGGTCCATCTTTGACAGCTCCGCCTTTCCCATTACGCGTATTACGAAGAGAACGACGAAATACAGGATGGCCGTTCGGATCAATATGATAAGCAAGAGAATCACCTCCGGGAAAATATACTGCAACTATTGTGCGCCCAAAACATCGCTGTTATACTAAAAGTTACTGGTATGTACAACCGGCAAATAAAACAGAGAAGGCAGCAGGATTAACAGAATGGAAAAAAGATATTACAGTTTCGTTGGAATTTATACATTTACATACGCGGCAATCGGCATGCTGCTCCCTTTGCTTGGACAATACCTGGCCCAAATTGGGTTTTCCGGTGTACAGATCGGCATCGTTACCGCCACTGCAACGACCATAGGAATCGGGGCGTCTCCTTTCTGGGGCTACCGTTCCCACCACAGCAAGGACAGCTCCCGGGTCGTCCTTATTTTGTGCGTTATTGCGACTCTGGTCATTGTAAGTCTTGTTTTTATGAAGCAGTATGCGCTGTTTCTGGTCGGATACGCAGTCTTTTCCTTTTTCCAGACACCGATCATGCCCCTTACCGATGCAATGACGCTGGAAAACAAGGTTCCCTTCGGCGCAGTCAGAAAATGGGGCGCCATCGGGTTTGCGGTGGGAGTTTTTGTCGCAGGACTGATCGCGGACGCCACAAGTCTCGCAATCATTTTCCCGCTCTGCGCTTTCGGTTATACTACGGCATGGATCATCATGGCGCGGCTGAGGAGAATCAGAAAATCGGAAGCTTCGTCGGAAAATGACGGGAGCTGCGGGGACCGGATCCCCGAAACAACTCAAAAGAAGAACCACGGCGATTACAGGATCCTGCTGCGGAACAAAAAGCTGATGGCGCTGCTGTGCGCCGCCTTCTTCATTTGCGGGACCAATGTAGCCAACAATACCTATTTCGGTTTCCTATATAAAGATGTGGGGGGAAGTATCGCCGGCATCGGACTGGCGTTTCTGCTCATGTGCAGCTCGGAGGCGCCGTTCATGGCCTGGGTCGGACGTCTTGAGAAAATCATCACAATGGAGCGGATGATCCTGATTTCCATGATCATTTCCGCGCTTCGTTATCTCTGGTACAGCACCGGCCCAGCGCCCGGACTTCTACTGGGGACCTTTTTCATCCAGGGAATGGTGAACGGGATCGTGCTGGTGGGCTTTGTGCAATACGTCTCAAAGCTGGTGGAGCCAGCCATGATCGGCATGGCCATGACTTTATACCAGGCGGTTTCATCCAGCAGCAGTTCGATCCTGTGTCAGTTTATCGGCGGCACGATCCTTGACTTTTACGGCGGGACCAGAGTCTACCTCTTCTTTGCTGTTTACAACATGATCGGCATTGTATTGTATGCAGGTTTTAAGCTATATAAATGTAGCGATTGAAATGAAAAAAAATGGGCAGGTTTTAAATCGAAAAAAGTATAAAAAAGAGGTTGACAGGCGAAGCTAGATTTGTTAATCTAATAAAGCTGTCAGTCAGCTACAGTAATTGTAGGGGCAAGGCGGCAGAGTAAAAAAAGATGAAAAAAGTGTTGAAAATAAGTTGACACAGACAAGCTTCTTTGATACTATAATAAAGCACCTTTCAAGACGGCGGCAACGCCGAAAGGAAAGAGTCGACCCGAAAAAATCGGCTTCGAAAGAATTCGAAAAAAGGTTAAAAAACGGGTTGACAAGAAGCCGCGTAAGTGATAAGATTTAAAAGTTCGCTAAACGCGGAAGCCTTGAAGAAAGGCAATGTACCTTGATAACTCCATAGTGCAGAAATTTAGTCAAAGAGATCTTAGCTGATCTCAGAAAACTAAATGTACAACATGCAATCAGCAATGATTGGTAAGACAAATTCAAACTTGTTTGAAAGAGTCAACGTACAATTCTGAAAAACAAAAACAATAATTCTGAGATTCGTATGCAAATATGAAAATTAGAACTAGCGAAACGCAACGCGTTTCGTCCGAGTCTTAAAAAGATTCAAACTTGATTTAATTCTTCGAAAGAAGATTAGATACCATTTTATTAAGAGTTTGATCCTGGCTCAGGATGAACGCTGGCGGCGTGCCTAACACATGCAAGTCGAGCGGTATATATCTAAACAAAACTTCGGTCTAGTGAGGGTATAGAGAGCGGCGGACGGGTGAGTAACGCGTAGGCAACCTGCCCCATACAGAGGGATAGCCTCGGGAAACCGGGATTAAAACCTCATAACGCGAAGAGTTCACATGGACTTTTCGCCAAAGATTTATCGGTATGGGATGGGCCTGCGTCTGATTAGCTAGTTGGTGGGGTAACGGCCTACCAAGGCGACGATCAGTAGCCGACCTGAGAGGGTAATCGGCCACATTGGAACTGAGACACGGTCCAAACTCCTACGGGAGGCAGCAGTGGGGAATATTGCACAATGGGCGAAAGCCTGATGCAGCAACGCCGCGTGAGCGATGAAGGCCTTTGGGTCGTAAAGCTCTGTCCTTGGGGAAGAAAAAAATGACGGTACCCTTGGAGGAAGCCCCGGCTAACTACGTGCCAGCAGCCGCGGTAATACGTAGGGGGCAAGCGTTATCCGGAATTATTGGGCGTAAAGAGTGCGTAGGTGGTTTTGTAAGCGCGGGGTGAAAGGCAATAGCTCAACTATTGTAAGCCCTGCGAACTGTGAGACTTGAGTGCAGGAGAGGAAAGCGGAATTCCTAGTGTAGCGGTGAAATGCGTAGATATTAGGAGGAACACCAGTGGCGAAGGCGGCTTTCTGGACTGTAACTGACACTGAGGCACGAAAGCGTGGGGAGCAAACAGGATTAGATACCCTGGTAGTCCACGCCGTAAACGATGAGCACTAGGTGTCGGGGCCGCAAGGCTTCGGTGCCGCAGTTAACGCATTAAGTGCTCCGCCTGGGGAGTACGCACGCAAGTGTGAAACTCAAAGGAATTGACGGGGACCCGCACAAGCAGCGGAGCATGTGGTTTAATTCGAAGCAACGCGAAGAACCTTACCAGGACTTGACATCCCTCTGACAGTCCCTTAACCGGGATCTCCCTTCGGGGCAGAGGAGACAGGTGGTGCATGGTTGTCGTCAGCTCGTGTCGTGAGATGTTGGGTTAAGTCCCGCAACGAGCGCAACCCTTGTCATTAGTTGCCAGCAGTTCGGCTGGGCACTCTAGTGAGACTGCCGGGGATAACTCGGAGGAAGGTGGGGATGACGTCAAATCATCATGCCCCTTATGTTCTGGGCTACACACGTGCTACAATGGCTGGTACAAAGAGACGCAAGACCGCGAGGTGGAGCAAATCTCAAAAACCAGTCCCAGTTCGGATTGTAGGCTGCAACTCGCCTACATGAAGTTGGAGTTGCTAGTAATCGCGAATCAGAATGTCGCGGTGAATGCGTTCCCGGGTCTTGTACACACCGCCCGTCACACCATGGAAGTTGGGGGCGCCCGAAGTCGGCTAATTAATAGGCTGCCTAAGGCGAAATCAATGACTGGGGTGAAGTCGTAACAAGGTAGCCGTATCGGAAGGTGCGGCTGGATCACCTCCTTTCTAAGGAGACTTAAATTTCTGCACTATGAGTTTTATACATGGGCTTGTAGCTCAGGTGGTTAGAGCGCACGCCTGATAAGCGTGAGGTCGGAGGTTCGAGTCCTCCCAAGCCCACCACTTTGCATAGTTTCTATGCAAAAAAACTGAAACAAGTCAAACTCTATTGATTTACAAGTGAAATCAAGAAGAGCAATGTACCTTGAAAACTGAACAATGCAAAATATAACAAATTAACAACGAAATCGAGGTTGTGTAGAGATACACAGCAAAGAAGTTAAAAAACTAAGACAAAGTCTTTAAGGCAATGTTGAAAGGGTTTTAACTACAATTTCAAGTTAAACCGAGAAACCAGAAAGAATTACAGAGTTAATTAACAATGTATTCAAATTAGTTACCTAACGCAGGTAACAATTCACTTAGGTCAAGTGAAGAAGAGCATAAGGTGAATGCCTTGGCACTAGGAGCCGACGAAGGACGTGGCAAGCTGCGATAAGCTGCGGGAAGGCGCAAACAGCCGTTGATCCGCAGATTTCCGAATGAGGAAACTCACTTACGGTAATGCGTAAGTACCCTGTACTGAATCCATAGGTACAGAGGAGGTAACCCGGGGAACTGAAACATCTAAGTACCCGGAGGAAGAGAAAGAAACATCGATTCCCTAAGTAGCGGCGAGCGAACGGGGAAGAGCCCAAACCGGATTTATCCGGGGTTGTGGACCATTCATAACGCGAAGCGTGTATAGTCGAAGAGATCTGGAAAGATCTGCCGTAGAAGGTAAAGGCCCTGTAGACGAAATGCACAAATCGTAGAATGGCACCAGAGTACCACCAGGCACGTGAAACCTGGTGGGAAGCAGGGGGGCCCACCCCCCAAGGCTAAATACTACCTAGTGACCGATAGAGAATAGTACCGTGAGGGAAAGGTGAAAAGAACCCCGGGAGGGGAGTGAAATAGAACCTGAAACCTTATGCTTACAAGCAAAGGGAGCGCAAGTGACCTTGTACTTTTTGTAGAACGGGCCAACGAGTTATGGTATGTAGCAAGGTTAAGGTGTTCAGCACCGGAGCCGTAGCGAAAGCGAGTCTGAATAGGGCGTCAAGTTGCATGCTGTAGACCCGAAACCGGGTGACCTATCCATGTGCAGGTTGAAGCGAGAGTAAAATCTCGTGGAGGACCGAACTCATGTCTGTTGAAAAAGGCTGGGATGACGTGTGGATAGCGGTGAAATTCCAATCGAACCCGGATATAGCTGGTTCTCCTCGAAATAGCTTTAGGGCTAGCCTCAGTCAAAGATACTCGGAGGTAGAGCACTGAATGTTCTAGGGGCCTTCACCGGTTACCGAAAACTATCAAACTCCGAATGCCGATGTATTGTTTACTGGGAGTCAGACTGTGTGAGATAAGTTTCATAGTCGAAAGGGAAACAGCCCAGACCAACAGCTAAGGTCCCAAAATGTAAGTTAAGTGGAAAAGGATGTGGAGCTGCATAGACAACTAGGATGTTGGCTTAGAAGCAGCCACTCATTTAAAGAGTGCGTAATAGCTCACTAGTCGAGTGGCTCTGCGCCGAAGATAAACGGGGCTAAAACTTACTACCGAAGCTTTGGAATGATCCTAACGGATCATTGGTAGAGGAGCATCGTATGCGGGTCGAAGCTGATTCGTAAGGATTGGTGGACTGCATACGAGAGAGAATGTTGGCATGAGTAGCGTAAGGCAGGTGAGAATCCTGCCCACCGAAAATCTAAGGTTTCCTGAGGAAGGTTCGTCCACTCAGGGTTAGTCGGGACCTAAGCCGAGGACGAAGGTCGTAGGCGATGGACAACGGGTTGAGATTCCCGTACCACCGAAAATCGTTTGAGCGATGTGGGGACACAGAAGGATAAGCTGAGCGCGCCGTTGGTTGAGCGCGTCTAAGCGTCAAGGGAGAACTGGTAGGCAAATCCGCCGGTTCAATTCTGAGGCGTGATGGGGAGGGAAATTAGAGTACCGAAGCAGCTGATTTCACACTGTCAAGAAAAGCCGCTAGCGAGATCGTAGGTGCCCGTACCGCAAACCGACACAGGTAGATGAGGAGAGAATCCTAAGGTGAGCGAGAGAACTATTGTTAAGGAACTCGGCAAAATAACCCCGTAACTTCGGGAGAAGGGGTGCCAGCGCAAGCTGGCCGCAGTGAAAAGGCCCAGGCGACTGTTTACCAAAAACACAGGTCTCTGCTAAAGCGAAAGCTGATGTATAGGGGCTGACGCCTGCCCGGTGCTGGAAGGTTAAGGGGACTGCTTAGCGCAAGCGAAGGCATGAACTTAAGCCCCAGTAAACGGCGGCCGTAACTATAACGGTCCTAAGGTAGCGAAATTCCTTGTCGGGTAAGTTCCGACCCGCACGAAAGGCGTAACGATCTGGGCACTGTCTCAACAATAGACTCGGTGAAATTGTAGTACCGGTAAAGATGCCGGTTACCCGCAGCAGGACGGAAAGACCCCGTGGAGCTTTACTGCAGTTTGATATTGGATTTCGGCGTTGCATGTACAGGATAGGTGGGAGACTACGAAGCCAGGACGCCAGTTTTGGTGGAGTCACCGTTGGGATACCACTCTTGTAACGTTGAAATTCTAACTGTGCGCTGTTATCCAGCGTCAGGACAGTGTCAGACGGGCAGTTTGACTGGGGCGGTCGCCTCCTAAAGAGTAACGGAGGCGCCCAAAGGTTCCCTCAGTGCGGTCGGAAATCGCGCGAAGAGTGTAAAGGCAGAAGGGAGCTTGACTGCGAGACATACAGGTCGAGCAGGGACGAAAGTCGGGCTTAGTGATCCGGTGGTTCCGAGTGGAAGGGCCATCGCTCAACGGATAAAAGCTACCCCGGGGATAACAGGCTTATACCCCCCAAGAGTCCACATCGACGGGGGTGTTTGGCACCTCGATGTCGGCTCGTCTCATCCTGGGGCTGAAGTAGGTCCCAAGGGTTGGGCTGTTCGCCCATTAAAGAGGTACGCGAGCTGGGTTCAGAACGTCGTGAGACAGTTCGGTCCCTATCCGCTGTGGGCGTTGGAAATTTGAGTGGAGCTGTCCTTAGTACGAGAGGACCGGGATGGACATACCTCTGGTGTACCAGTTGTTCTGCCAAGGGCACGGCTGGGTAGCTATGTATGGACGGGATAAGCGCTGAAAGCATCTAAGTGCGAAGCCCCCCACAAGAAGAGATTTCCTCCAGAAATGGTAAGACCCGTGAGAGACTATCACGTTGATAGGTCGGAGGTGTAAGTGCAGTAATGCATTCAGCTGACCGATACTAATAGGTCGAACGCTTGACCAATGGTTTCAAGTAAGATATATTTTGACATTGTTCGGTTTTGAGGGTACATGTACCTTCAAAGATCCGGTGACTATAGCGAAGAGGCTACACCTGTTCCCATCTCGAACACAGTAGTTAAGCTCTTTTGCGCTGATGATACTTGGTGGGCAACTGCCTGGGAAAGTAGGACGTCGCCGGTTTTTTTAATATGGCTCCATGGTCAAGCGGTCAAGACACCGCCCTTTCACGGCGGTAACCCGGGTTCGATTCCCGGTGGAGTCACCAATTTAACCATAACTCTGAGTGCCTGGCAATCAGAGTTTTTTTATCGTATATACAGCAGGTATTTGATATGGATGAATTAATGTCTATAAAACGAAATACAGATGATCAGGAGCTGGAGAAAAGGCTTCAGTATTATACTGATATCGCAGAGAATACTCCGGTCGGGATCATAACCTGCGATGGAAACGGCAATATCAGATATGTGAACAGTATGGTGGTAAAACTTCTCGGCTCACCGGATATTGAAGAAACGAAAAAAATCAATCTCTTTACTTTTCCCTTGCTGGTCGAAAGCGGATTCTCAGACAAACTGAAGCATAGCATTCAAACGGGTACCCATATCAACTATGAGCTGAACTACGAGTCCAAATGGGGACGCAATATATGGCTGAACGTACATAACAAGCCGTTTCTGTCCGGGGGTGAAAAGCAGGCGATCATTATTATCGATGACCTGACGGAAAGGAAGAAGCTCGAAAATCATTTGAAATCCTTATCCTATACAGATACGTTGACAGGCGTCTTTAACAGACGATATTTTAAGAAGAAAGCTGAGGAGGAGATCGCGCAAGCGAAGCGTCTGAACCGCAGTTTCTCCATCATTATGCTGGATCTGGACTATTTTAAAAACATCAATGACAATTTCGGTCATGACGTCGGAGACATCGTTCTGAAAGCTATTTCACGCTTTATAACGGAAACGATCAGAAACTCGGATACGCTGGCTCGTTGGGGAGGGGAGGAATTTGTCATCGCCCTTACGGATATTCCGTGTCAGCACGCTGCAAATATTGCTGAAAAGCTGCGCAAACGCATAATGGAAACTGAAATCCCCATTGCAGGAAGAGTTACAGCAAGTTTCGGAATTACGGCATATCAGGATGGGGACACCGTCGACGATTTGATTCAAAGAGCGGACAGAATGCTGTATATGGCAAAACTGGACGGTCGGAATTGCGTTAAGTATTGATCCGGAAAAGGATCGCCTTAAATTTCCTCAGAGAGAAATATGACTGAGTCAATAAAAAAAGGTTGACAAGAGTGGGTAAAATCAAGTAAAATCAATCTTGTTCAGCCGCAAAAGGCTGTATGACAATTTTCAATATTTATGCGCGCGTGGCGGAACTGGCAGACGCACTAGACTTAGGATCTAGCGGGCGACCATGGGGGTTCAAGTCCCTCCGCGCGCACCAGCGAAAAAGAGATAGGATAATTCCTATCTCTTTTTTCGCTTATGTTCAAGAACGGAGGGACTTGAACCCGCAAGGGCAGCTTGCGAAGAAAACAGCATGGTTGCTGTTTTCAGCAAGCTGGTCCGAGCCACGCAGATGGCGAAGGACGGCGATGCGAACAGAGTGAGCGGACGCAAAGTCCCTCCGCGCCAATCAGGTATTGTTAAGATCGGAAGGACGGCGGATGCGAACAGAGTGAGCGGACGCAAAGTCCCTCCGCGCCAATCAGGTATTGTTAAGATCGGAAGGACGGCGGATGCGAACAGAGTGAGCGGACGCAAAGTCCCTCCGCGCCAATCAAGTATTGTTAAGATCGGAAGGACGGCGGATGCGAACAGAGTGAGCGGACGCAAACGGAAGAATTCCGATCCGGCTGAATCCGGGGAATTCCCGTATGGCGCCTGCCGACATTTGCGTGCGTAAATGGGGCTAGGCGCGCAACTCCCTCCGCGCGATTTATGTAATGATTGACGGAATATGTCGAAATACTTGATTACAAAGATTGATATCGGGTAGTTAATTGACAAAGAGAAGGGGACTCTTGACGTAATAGATGTGTAAATTTTTGCTGTTGAATAAGTCGAATATAAATGTATTCGACTTATTTTATTTTTTGTGGTAATCTATGGATACAAAAGGAGGGGGTAACGGGATGGAAAAAAACATCGACTTCGGCCAAGTCGCCGATATTTACGACTATTATACCAATGTTGATTTCGATGTGGGCTTTTTTAAAACGCTTTGCAAGGGACATAAAAACATTTTGGAATTGATGTGTGGAACCGGCAGGATCTCGATTCCGCTGATCAGGGAAGGAGTTCCCCTTACTTGCGTCGATTATTCCGAAGAGATGCTGGAGGTTTTCCGAAACAAAATCGACGGCACAGATGAGTCGCAGCATGTCAAAATCGTCTGTCAGGACGTATGCGAACTTGATCTGAACGAGAAGTTTGATCTTATCATCATCCCATCCAACTCGATATCCGAGATCATCGACCCGGAAAAAAGGAAGATGGCTATTCGAAAAGTCTATGAACATCTTACACCCGACGGGATCTTCTTCTGTACTTTATATAACCCGGAATACAGGATCTCTCTGGCGGACGGTAACATCCGATATCTGGGTAAATATGATCTTGAAGATGGCAGGACGTTGATCGTTACATATTATAATATTTTTGCCCCCGCTTACGGTATCGTCAGCGGGACTCAGTTTTACGAAATATATCAGAACAACAGACTGGCCGAGAAGCGGTGCCTCGACATCCGGTTTGCCGTTATCTCCAAGGAAGAGATCTGCAGGATGGCATGCGACGAAGGATTTACCTTAAAGGCGATTTACGGGGATTACGCGCCGTATCATTACGATGAATCGAGTATGTTTATGAACCTGCTCTTCAGGAAAAGCAGACAGAGGGTTAATAATGGAAGAAAAAGGGCAAAATAGTATCATCAGAAACCGGAATATCGACCATGGAAAAGGATTCGACTGGGGAAAAGCCTCAAAGGATTACGCCAGATACAGGGATATCTATCCGCAAGAGTTTTATGAAAGGATCATATCCTGCGGAATTTGCAGCGAAGGGCAGAGAGTATTGGATCTCGGGACAGGCACCGGAGTGCTGCCGCGGAATCTCTACCGGTATGGCGCAAAATTCATCGGGGTGGATATCTCGGAAAACCAGATCGCCGAGGCACGGCGGCTATCACGGGAACTCGGCATGGACATTGAATATATCGTTTCCTCCGCCGAGGACATCAGCTTTCCGGACGACAGTTTCGACGCCGTCACCGCTTCCCAGTGCTACATGTATTTTAATATGGACATCGTATTGCCGAGGCTGTTTCGGATCCTGCAAAAAAACGGGCACTTTTGCATTCTTTTCACTGCCTGGCTGCCGGATGAGAGTGAAATTGCAAAAAAAACCGAAGAGCTTATCCTGAAATATAATCCCTACTGGACCGGCGGGCAGATGAAACGAAGCCCCATCATCATGCCGGAGCTGACAAATGAGTACTTTTCCGTTGAACATAACATCACTTACGATATCGGCATTCCATTTACCAGAGAGAGCTGGAACGGGAGAATCAGGGCCTGTAGGGGCATTGGAGCCTCATCGTTGCCGGAAAAAGATATCGAAAGGTTCGAAGCAGAGCATATCCAATATTTGGATAATGTGAATGAGGAGTTCTCGATTCCACATTATGTCACGATGCTCGATTTAAAAACGAAAAAAATATAGCGGGTTTTTCGAATCGGAATAACAAAGTAGTTATATTTTATGAATAATATTACCCAAATTGCCAGTTTTCCGACGCATAAAAATGAATAATATGCATAAATATTCACGCAAACGTTTTGAGTAATTTTGATTATTTTTTCACAGGCTACATACCAAAATACCAAATTGTATTTTTCGTCCAATCCCGATTGCAGGAGGTGAGGTGTTCCACAGAAGCGTTCCAAATACATAAATGTCTGATAAAACTAGTTACAAAAAGGCTATTGTCGAAAAATGTCGAAAAGTAATTGGTATTGTCTGGTTGCTAAAAGTACCCTTTATGATATAAGATAAAAAAGTATGTATAATATAAATTAATGGAGGAGGTGTATTAATTTGCACTTAAAGTTTCAAAGCTTACTTGCAGCGCTTATGGTAGTCTGCTTGCCCGTTACATCTTATGCAAGTGAAGCGGATCTAAAAATACCGCAATTAAGTTCATCACAGAACTCTCTTCTTATGGTTGGTATCGGTATCTGCATTCTCGGAATGCTGTTCGGTTTCTACCAGTTCAACAAGGTAAAGAAGCTGACCGCTCACCAGGCCATGCTTGATGTGGCAAACACGATTTACGAAACCTGCAAGACTTATCTGATCCAGCAGGGTAAATTCCTGTTGCTGCTGTTCGTCTTTATCGGCGTCTGTGTCGCATTTTATTTTGGCGCCCTACAGGGCAAAGGAGTCAGCGGCGTTGCCGTTATCCTGCTCTGGTCCATTATCGGTATCCTGGGATCATATGGAGTTGCATGGTATGGAATTCGTATGAATACCATGGCGAACAGCCGTATGGCATTTGCCGCACTTGAGGGAAAACCACTGAAGTTATTGAATATTCCTCTTGACGCAGGTATCAGTATCGGCGTATTGCTGGTTTGCGTAGAACTGACCATGATGCTGATCATTCTGCTCTTTATCCCGAGAGAAATCGCAGGTTCCTGCTTTATCGGATTTGCTGTCGGTGAATCCTTGGGCGCTTCCGCACTGAGAATTGCCGGCGGTATATTCACAAAGATTGCGGACATCGGTTCCGACCTGATGAAGATCGTATTCAAAATCGGTGAAGACGATCCGAGAAATCCCGGAGTTATCGCAGACTGTACCGGAGACAACGCGGGAGATAGCGTCGGTCCTACTGCTGATGGATTTGAAACCTATGGCGTAACCGGCGTAGCTTTGATCTCGTTCATCGTTCTGGCAGTAAGCGAAACCCTTCGCGCTGACCTTTTAGTATGGATCTTTGTAATGCGTATCCTGATGATCATCACATCGATTGCAGCGTTCTATATCAATGGCGCTGTTGCGAATGTGAAGTATAGCAACGCCAAGGATCTCGACTTTGAAGAACCTTTGACCCATTTGGTATGGATCACTTCTATACTGTCCATCATCGTTACATTTGTCGTAAGCTATGCTTTGATCGGTCCTGGAACTGTCGTAGGTGATGCAGGCGCAAACTTATGGCTTGTACTTTCCGCTATCATCAGCTGCGGAACCATCGGCGGCGCGGTGATCCCGGAATTCACAAAGATCTTCACCAGCCCGAAATCCAAGCATGTCAACGAAGTAGTGGCTACTTCAAGGGAAGGCGGCCCTTCCCTGAACATCCTATCCGGTCTGATTGCCGGTAATTTCAGCGCTTTCTGGATGGGCATGGTATTCTTTATTCTGATGCTCCTCGCTTATTTGGCCAGCGGCTTCGGTTTGGACGGGATCATGATCTATCCTTCCATCTTTGCTTTCGGTCTGGTCGCGTTCGGATTCCTCGGCATGGGCCCTGTAACCATTGCGGTTGACAGTTACGGTCCTGTAACGGACAATGCACAGTCTATTTATGAATTATCCCTCATCGAAACCATCGACGGTGTTGAATCAGAAATCGAAAAGGATTTCGGCTTCAAGCCAAGTTTCGAAATTGCAAAACATTTCCTTGAAGCCAACGACGGAGCAGGAAACACCTTTAAGGCTACTGCAAAGCCGGTACTGATCGGTACTGCCGTAGTTGGTGCGACTACCATGATCTTCTCATTGATCCTGGTTATCAAGAATGTTCTCGGTGTTGAGCCTGAATTGGTTCTGAACATGCTGAATCCATATACAATTCTTGGATTCATCTGCGGCGGCGCGGTAATCTTCTGGTTCACAGGAGCTTCCATGCAGGCAGTATCCGCCGGAGCATACAAAGCTGTAGAATACATCAAGAAGAATATCCAGCTTGATGAAACTGCAGACCTGAAGGCTTCCACCGAAAAGTCGAAGGAAGTTGTAAAGATTTGTACCCAATATGCACAAAGAGGAATGCTGAATATCTTTATTGTAATATTCTGCTTCACTCTTGCATTTGCTTTCTTCTCAGCACCTGCGCAGAGTGAGAAACCGATCTCGTTCTTCGTATCGTACTTGATTTCAATTGCAGTATTCGGACTGTTCCAGGCGATCTTTATGGCAAATGCCGGCGGATGCTGGGACAACGCCAAGAAGGTGGTTGAAGTTGATCTGCAGATGAAAGGTACTGAGCTTCATGATGCCACGATTGTTGGTGATACAGTTGGAGACCCGTTCAAGGATACTTCCTCCGTTGCGCTGAATCCGATCATCAAGTTCACAACACTCTTCGGACTGCTGGCAATGGAAATCGCGATCACAGACGCGTTCAGAAGCATCGCTCCATATGTGGGCGCTGTAATGTTTGCGATCGGCCTGGTCTTTGTATACCGTTCCTTCTACTCGATGCGTATTAAGACCACGGTTGAAGGAAATAAATAATCAGTACCATAAACAATAATTAAAAATCAAGAGCTCTATGCGGATCCGCATAGAGCTCTTAATAATTGGAAGAGGATTATTTTATTTTTTACTGTTTGCGTAGGTTCCAATCTTCTTGTCCTCGATGGAAACATGCTTCAGGAGCCAGTCGACAACCATCTGGTTCGCATTCAGGATCACGAGGATATTTCCGCCGGATTCCTGATACTCTTTCTTTAGCTTCGCGAGAGCGGCGATGAAATCATCGTGCATCTTTTTCTGGTCGTCGTATCCAGGATAGCTGATGGATTTCATGTAAATTTCTTCGCTGTGAAAATGCTCCTTCGTATAAGCGTCAAGGAAGTCCAGCATTTCGGCTATGAATTCTTTTGTTTTATTATTCTTTCCTGCCTCAAAAAGCTGATTTGCCTTGTCAAACAGAGTCATGTGCTGTTGATCGATACTGCTCACGCCAACGGCTAGATTTGGTGTCCATTCAATTGCCATATCGTATTCCTTTCAGGATCTTTGGATCCGTTCATCCCTGTTGTTACGTTTTTGTGTTTTAAATTTTTATGCTTCCGCTTTCCAAAGCCCGTGAAGATTACAATACTCGTAAGCTGCTTTCAGTGTTTCGCCCTCGCTTAAAGCAAAGACCGCTTTTGGTTCAGCGCCCACTTCGAGGTATTTAAACTGGCCGCCCAGATTCGTATGAAGATAAATCCATGAGATGTGATGTTCCGGCAGCATTGGATGAGCCACGCTTCCAACGGATACGGTCACTTTGCTTCCGCCGGCCTCGACGACAGGAACATGTTTTTCCGTTGCTCCGTCAGAAGTATTTGCTTTGAGCTCAGTCATCTTTTCGCCGCAGCAGACAACAGGAACTCCCTGATCCTCCATCATTGTGATTATATTTCCGCAGTGTTTGCAAATAAAAAATCTTGGGTCTTTCATTTCTTGTATCTCCTTTCATTGATCAAAATCCATTAAACTAAAAAGATTATACCACGTTCCACCGGAGTCAAACAGAAAGATGATGACGAAAAACCAAAATATTGACAACTAACCCATATTACAGTACAGTAAAATCCAGGAAAGAAACAGTAAAAACCGGGGAAAGGGAAGGGCACGAGACAATGAATCAGAAAGCGATGGAAACCAGAATCAAAGGCGAGATCGAAAAGTACCTGACGGACCAGGCCGATTCCATCAACGGCATGATGCGTCCGGAGTTTGTGGGATGCAGCTATGAAAAAAAGACGCTCACCGTGGCATTCCCCGTGCTGGAATGGGAGAAAAACCGGGTCGGAGCCATGCACGGCGGCGCCATAGCGACGGCATTCGATATCGCGACGGGTCTGCTCGCGCGGTTTCTTGCGGGGGAGAACTTTGCACCGACCATTCAGCTGGAAACCGTGTTTGTTCGGCCGATCCCCATAGGGGACGTTTTCGAGGTCCGGGTGAAAACCAATCTGGCGGGAAGAAAGCTGACCCATCTTTATTGCGAGGGATTTCTAAGAAGCAGCGGGAAACTGGCGGCCACCGCGTCTTCATCTTATCTCAATGAAAATACGAGCATGAAACCTTGAAAGACGCCCGGCTCTATGATATGATTATATTCGTAGGTAAGTAGTTTTGTAGCATGTTGAATACCCTTTGATTTTTGACCCGATACTTCTGCTTGCCGGAGGTATCGTTATTTTTTTGAAGGATCAAAGCGGCATGACAAGATAAACATTCCAGGAGGTATGTAGGAAAATGGCTGACAGTAAAATTTGGAGCAGAGAAGAAACCTTTGAAAGGGAAGAGTTTGCGAAGATCCAGTTGGAGCGCTTAAAGAATACCGTCGAAAGGGTTTATCAGAACGTTCCGTATTATAGAAAGAAGCTCGCGGAAGCAGGAATCGAACCGGGCGACGTCAAAACTCTGGAGGACCTGCAGGCTATCCCGTTTACGGTGAAGGACGACTTCCGGAAGAACTATCCTTTCGGACTCTTCGCCTCACCCAGAAAGGATATCGTCCGGTTCCATGCATCCTCAGGAACCACAGGGAAGCCGACAGTGGTCGGCTATACGAGAAAGGATATGGAAAACTGGAGCGAACTGATCGCGCGTCTTGTAACGATGGCTGGAGTGACCGATGAGGATACGGCGCAGGTCGCATTCGGCTATGGACTGTTTACCGGAGCCTTCGGGCTCCATCAGGGACTTGAAAAGGTCGGCGCCGCTGTCATTCCCATGTCTAGCGGAAACACGGAAAAGCAGATCATGATCATGCAGGATTTCGGGACCACGGCGTTGATCAGCACCCCGTCCTATGCGTTACATATGGCGGAAGTGGCGCTTGAAATGGGAGTCGATCCCAAAAAGGACCTGAACCTGAAATGGGGACTTTTCGGAGGAGAGGGTTCCACAGAGAGCATGAGGAATGAAATCAACGACCGATGGGGCCTCTTCGCGACGGAGAACTACGGCATGAGCGAGCTCGTCGGTCCGGGTGTATCCGGTGAATGCAGGGCGCTGAAGGGAATGCATATCAGCGAAGATCATTTTCTGCCGGAGATCATTGATCCGAAAACCGGAAAGGTTCTGGGCGAGGGCGAAGTCGGCGAGCTGGTCATCACCACCATCAAGAAGGAAGCCCTACCGATCCTCAGATACCGCACGAAAGATATCACATCCCTGCATTATGAAAAATGCGACTGCGGCAGAACGACGGTAAGGATGTCCAAGATTCAGGGACGTTCAGACGATATGCTTATTCTTGGCGGAGTCAACGTATTCCCGTCGCAGATCGAGGACGTACTGCTTCGGATCGAAGGGATCGGACCGCACTACCAGATCAAGGTGTTCAAAAAAGGCTATCTGGATAAGATCGAGGTCGATGTGGAGCTTGTTGACGCAAATCTTCTGGATTCCTTCGCACTGCTGGAAAATCTGAATCAAAAAGTCAGACACAATCTGAGGACAGTTCTCGGAATCGAGGCAAAGGTCAACCTGGTTGAGCCGAGAAGTCTTGCTAGATTTGAGGGAAAAGCGAAAAGAGTAATCGATATGAGGGAGGTAAAATAGGATGCTGATCAAACAGATATCAATCTTTATACCGAATAAGAAGGGAAGCCTGTCCCAGCTGACGGACATACTCATCGCGCACAATATCGATATCCGCGCCATTGCCGTATTTGATACCGCCGAGTTCGGGATCCTGAGGCTCGTCGTGGACGACCCGGATCGGGCCGTTGAGATTTTAAACGAGGAAGGCGTTGTCGCCAAGGTGAGCAAGGTCATCGCCGTGGAACCGGAAGACAAACCCGGCAGCCTGAATGAGATCTTTACCATTTTGAAGGACGCCGATATCAACATTGATTATATCTACTCCTTTATCATGAGGAAAAAAGAGATGCCGTTCATCGTCCTGAAGGTCGACGAACAGGAAAAGGCTGTTGAAGTCCTGACCTCCGCCGGTATCAACGTGATCAACAAGGAAGAGATCTACGCGAAATAAAGAAAACGTGGATATTTCCTATTAAAAAAAAGCCGGAGTAAACCGGCTTCGATTAAATATTAAATTTTAGTTTTAAGATCCCGTCTTCGCTGCTGATATAACCAACGTTCAGTGCAGGCGGGATTTTTTTCGCAAATTCCAGCGCGTCAAGATCGATGGCGATGCTGTCCTTTTCGACATGGAGCCAGTCCTGCTTCAGCATTTCCGAAGCGGTCTGCAGATAGCTGCCTTTCAGTCCGGCAGCCTTGAGGGCCATGTTCTGCATGAAATTGCCTTCCGATTTAATGTCTTCCCTGTAGGAAAAACCGATCTGATGGATCGAATCATGAAAATCAAAGCGGGTAATGTTCAGCATGTATTTCGCCTTGATTCTGCCAAGCTGTTTCACATTCAGATCCAGGTCCAGGAATATAGCGTCTTGAAGGAAGAGAAGCTCGTAATCGTTGACATATTCCCCGACCTGATCCATGATCAGCATTTTGATATCACGGTTGATCAGGCTTTCAGGGACAGCCAGAATCCCTCTTTCGATATCCTCCGGCTTAAAGTTATCCAGCAGCGATACAACCGTATCCTTGTTCCTCAGCAGTAAACCCAGCAGGTTTTTCAGTCCCGCGTCGGTCATTAAAATCACCTCGTTCATTCAAATTTACATCAGTCTGACCATATTATACCACAGATTACAAATCATTAGTCGGAACGGCCCGCAAAACTGAAAAATTCCAGTGATTCCAGTAAAAATATTGGGACAACTCCATTGCTTTTTTAATACACTGATGTTACAATGTATAATTGTTCAATCGAGGAATCGAAAATTCATAGAGAAAGGTTGTGGGAATTTTAAGTTGGAAAAATTACAATTATATGGCTTCAATAATTTGACGAAGACATTGAGCTTTAACATGTATGACATCTGCTATACGAAGACCGTTGAAGACCGAAAAGCATATATCGAATATATCGACGAGCAGTACAACGCTGCGAAGCTTACAGAAATACTGAAAAACGTAACGGAAATCATCGGTGCAAAAATTTTGAATATTGCAGTGCAGGATTATGATCCGCAGGGTGCAAGCGTAACCATTTTGATTTGCGAGGGGAGCGCTCCTCCGGAATCCGATGTAAAGGTTGATAATCCTTCTGTTGTTGCTCATTTAGATAAAAGTCACATCACAGTGCACACCTACCCCGAATATCATCCGGATGGGGGTGTTTGTACTTTCAGGGCCGATATCGATGTGTCCACCTGCGGAGAGATTTCACCTCTGATGGCGTTGAACTATCTGATCGAAAGCTTTGCAGCCGACATCATGACGCTGGACTACCGTGTAAGGGGATTTACCCGTGACATAACAGGAAAAAAGATGTTTATCGATCATAAACTGAATTCGATCCAGAACTACATCAACCAGGACCTGATCGACCAGTACTACATGATCGACGTGAACGTATTCCAGGAAAACATATTCCATACCAAGTGCAAGTTGAAAAGCTTTGATTTGGACAACTACTTCTTCAACTTTTCGGTGGATGACATTTCCACGGAAGAAATCAACATGATCACGGCAAAATTGAGAAAAGAAATGGATGAAATCTTTTACGGCAAAAACATGCCGGATAAAATTAGGTAAAAGGAGGCGCAGCAAATGTTAACAAAGAATTGTGATTTATGGTTTTCAGAATATTATATGGATGACGACGTAAAGTGGTCGCTAAAAATCGATGAGGTGCTCCATGTGGAGCAGACTCCGTTCCAGAAGCTGGAGATGTTTCGCAACGAAACCTTCGGCGTGTTCATGGTCCTTGACGGCTATACACAGGTAACGGAGAAGGACGAGTTCGTTTATCACGACATGATCTGCCATCCGGCGATGTGCGTCAATCCGGACATCAAGAATGTTCTGATCATCGGCGCAGGCGACGGCGGTACGGCAAGAGAAGTCGCAAGATACAAGACCATCGAAAAGATCGATATGGTCGAAATCGACGAAGCGGTCGTAAGAGCATGCCAGAAATTCATGCCTTCCACTTCCTCGGTATTTGAAACCGAACCAAGACTGAATCTGATGTTTGACGACGGACTGAAGTTTGTCCATGAAGCGCCCACCGGCGCTTACGACCTGATTCTGGTTGACTCCACCGACCCTGCGGGCCCCGGAGAAGGCCTGTTCACCGTCGGCTTCTATCAGGACTGCTTCAGAGTGCTCAGCGACAAGGGTATCCTCATCAACCAGCATGAAGGCGCGTTTTATGAAGGCGACATCGAAGAGATGAAAAAGGCTCATGCAAAGATCAAGAAGACCTTCCCGATCGCAAAGGTATTCGGCTTCAATACGCCGTCCTACGCTTCCGGCTACTGGTATTTCGGATTTGCATCCAAACACTTTGACCCGATCGCGGACATGAAGCCTGAAATCTGGAACCAGTTCGGTCTGAAGACCAAGTACTACAACGTCGATCTTCACAAGGGAGCTTTCGCGCTGCCGAATTACGTGCAGGATATCCTGGCGTCCGTGGAAACAAAATAACGGCTGTGAAATCAGCTTAACAATTAAACATTAAGGAGAAACCATATCGGTTTCTCTTTTTTTTGGGTGCGAAATTGACTGAATGCGTTTCATCATGTAAAATAAAAAGATATAGGGAAAATAGCTAAGTTACTACAGCGAGGGAAGTTATGAAAGACAGTTTTGGCAGAGAGATCAGCTACATGAGAATATCCGTTACCGACCGCTGCAATATGCGCTGCATGTACTGCATGCCGGAAGAAGGAGTCGAAAAACTGGGACATGAAAGAATTTTGTCCTTTGAAGATATCGCCAGGATCGTAAAGGCGTCCGCGCAGCTGGGGATCACAAAATACCGGCTCACCGGCGGGGAACCGCTGGCCAGAAAAGGCATTGTAAGCCTTGTTGAAAGCCTTTCGAAAATCGAAGGCGTGGAAGAACTGGCGATGACCACCAACGGAACCATGCTGGCTGACAAGGCGGAAGATTTGAAAAAAGCCGGATTGCAGAGGGTCAACATCAGCGTTGACTCATTGATTTATGATAAATATGAGGAAATCACCCGGGGCGGTGACCTGGACGCGGCATTCCAAGGCGTCAACGCGGCGCTGAAATACGGATTGACGCCGCTGAAACTGAATGTTGTCGCCATGGAGGGCTTTAACGACGACGAGATCCTGAATTTCGTCCAGTTAACCATCAATCATCCCATCGACATCCGGTTCATTGAGCTGATGCCCGTGGGGCAGGCGGCAAAGAACAACGGCTACCGGTATCTTTCCAGCGAGGATATCAAGAAAAAGCTGCCCGCGCTGATTCCGCTCGGCAAGCAGGACGGAGTGGCTGAGCTTTACAAGTATCCTGATTCCCTGGGGAATATCGGTTTCATCAGCCCTATGAGCAATCAGTTTTGCGGAGAATGCAACAAGATCAGGCTGACTGCGGACGGCAAGCTGAAGCCATGCCTGCATACGGATGAGGAAATCGATTTAAAAGAAGCATTAAAAACCAACGATGATGATTTGTTAATGGAAACAATCAGGAATGCCGTAATGCGGAAAGGGGAAAAGCATCTCCTCAACGATGGTGCTAAGCCTGTAGACCGCAATATGAGCCAGATCGGAGGCTGACATGAGTGAATTGACTCATATCGATAAAAACGGACGTCCCCGCATGGTGGACGTCGGGGAAAAAGCCGATACGCAGCGTATCGCTGTTGCCAAGGGGAGCATTTACATGAAGCCCGAAACGCTTCAGCGGATCAAGGCCGGAACCATGGAAAAGGGAGACGTACTTTCTGTCGCCCAGACCGCAGGCATTATGGCGGCGAAAAATACGTCATCAGCGATACCAATGTGTCATAATATCATGATAACCGGCGTTGAAATGGATTTCACCCTGGATGAGGAGAACTCGGCGGTCCATATCGAAGCCAGCGCCAGCACCGTCGGCAAAACAGGGATCGAAATGGAATCGTTGCACGCTGTTTCCGTCGCGGCCCTGACCATCTATGACATGTGCAAGGCCATCGACCGGGGAATGCGGATCGAAGGCATCCGGCTGGTAAAGAAGTCAGGCGGAAAATCCGGAGATTTTATAAACGAATAACGGAGAAAATCCGTTTTGAACAGGAGTTGTTAATATGGCGAAAGTATTATCTATCAATATCAGTGATAAAACCGGCGTGATCAAGCTGCCGGTGGAACAGGCGGAATTCATCGAGGGAGGTATCAAGGGCGACGCCCATTTCGGACTGGATGAGATCCGTCAGGTGAGCCTGCTGGCCGACGAGAGCGTCGATAAAATGAGGGCTATGGGGCTGAATCTCGGGGCCGGCGTATTTGCGGAGAACATAACGACCCAGGGGATCGAATTAAAAACCCTGCCCATCGGAACGAAGCTGAAGATCGGCGAAACGGTACAGGAGGTTTCCAAGATCGGAAAAGAGTGTCATCACGGCTGCGCGATCAAGCAGCAAACCGGGACATGCGTCATGCCGACAGAAGGGATCTTTACAAAAGTAATTCAAGGCGGCACGGTCAAAGCCGGCGACAGCATCGAACTCCTGTAAAGCAGACGTTGCCGTGTACCAGTAATATTGTATACATTCATCGGATAGTATTGCTTTTATGGATAATACTACTATATACTATATACTAATTATACTGATTGATAATATAAGTTAAAACGGAATGTATGACGTTTCGAAAAATGGAGGAGAAAATGGCAAAGGTAAAAATTACGGAAACGATCCTGCGGGACGGCCATCAGTCTTTGATAGCGACTCGTATGACCACCGAGGAAATGCTTCCGGCACTGGAAATTTTAGACGGTGTTGGCTATCATGCGATGGAAGTATGGGGAGGCGCGACCTTTGACGCTTGTCTCAGATTTCTAAACGAAGACCCATGGGAACGCTTGAGAACCATCCGGAAAAACGTGAAGAACACAAAGCTTCAGATGCTTTTAAGAGGGCAGAACCTTCTCGGATACAAGCATTATGCCGATGACGTAGTGGAAGAGTTTGTGAATAAAGCGATAGGGAACGGAATCGATATCATCCGTATCTTCGACGCGCTGAACGATACGAGAAATCTGCAGAAGGCCATCGAAGCAACAAAGAAATACGGCGGGCATGCCCAGGGAACGATCTCCTATACCATCAGCCCGGCCCACACCAACGAAGTATTCATCAAGCTCGCAAAGGAAATCGAGCAGATGGGAGCCGATTCCCTCTGCATCAAGGACATGGCGGGACTGCTGAATCCATATAACACATTTGAACTTGTAAAACAGATCAAGAAGGCAATCAAGATCCCGCTTGAGCTCCATACCCACGCAACCAGCGGTATGGGAGGCATGGCTTATCTGAAGGCCATTGAAGCCGGAGTCGATATCGTCGATACCGCGCTTTCGCCATTCGGAGAAGGAACATCTCAGCCATCCACGGAGCCGTTGGCCTTTGCGCTCAAGGGAACCGAGTATGATCCGGGCCTGAACATGGATCTTCTGAGCCATGCGGCGGAATATTTCAGACCGATCAGAGACAAGTACATCGCGAGCGGTCTGATGGATCCGAAGCTTTTGGGAGTAGACATCAACACCCTGATCTATCAGGTGCCGGGCGGCATGCTGTCCAACCTGGTATCCCAGCTCAAACAGTCCAACGCAATGGATAAATATGAGGAAGTGCTGAGAGAAGTACCGAGAGTAAGAGAGGATCTGGGGTATCCGCCTCTTGTTACACCGACAAGCCAGATCGTCGGAACCCAGGCCGTCCTGAACATCGTAGCCGGCGGCAGATACAAGATGGTTCCCAACGAGGTAAAGCAGCTGGTCAAGGGCATGTACGGAAAGACCACCGTTCCGATCAAGGAAGAGATCGTCAAGCAGATCATCGGTGACGAGGAAGTCATCACCTGCAGGCCTGCCGATTTGATCGAGCCGGAACTGGAAAAGATCAAGAAGGAAGTTGCGCAGTATGTGGAACAGGATGAAGACGTTCTCACAAGAGCGCTGTTCCCGGGACCATCGGTCGAGTTCTTCAAGTATAGAAACGCGAAGAGATATCAGATCGATTCCACGCTGCTGAATGAAGAGGATATGGTGTATCCCGTATAATTAAACAAAAAAGAAGAAGAGCTGGTCGCTAGCGACCAGCTCTTTATGTAACCCTCTTAACGATGAGCCTTCTCTTTTAATTCCATTACTTTCTTTGCGAAACTTTCAAAGGAAAAATCTTTTGTCTTCAGCGGACCTTCTTCTTCCAGCTTGCAATAGAAGCACTTCGGAATTTCATTTTCATGCAGGCTTTTTTCAACGCAGGCGTCGCATCCGATGGGCTCATAGCCCGGCATCGCAAATTTCGATTCCTGGTTTGCGGGGCAATACGGGGAACCTGTCATACAATCTCTAACTGGCATTGATTTCACTCTCCTTTAATAAATATTTTCAGCTTGTTCTCTTGATACCCCTTAACTGGAAATATTAATCAAAAAAACAAAAACATTCTTTTTCGGCAGAATAATAAGGATCAGCCTTTCGGGCCGATCCTTTTCGTGCCTCTATATTCCAGCAGGTTATCACCCTGTATGCTTAGCAGAAGCGTTCAGTTTACAAATGATGTTGCGCTTTATTTTTGAGAAGCTGCACACTATCGGCGAATTGTACGAATTTGCCTTTATGCTCTCCCTTGTGTTTTGTGAAAATGTGCTTTGGGACTCCGTTGTGCTTTGACTCATAATTCTTCACCGGCATTTTATTCACTCCCTTCCACTTTTTATAAAAGAGGACAAAAAAGGCGCCCTCATCGGAGTAGCACCATTATTGCGGAACTATGTTATTGGATTTATATTGTTAGAAGGATAGCGAGCCATCTGCCATGCCACTCCATGTAATGTGTTATTACCATCAAAACGGGAGTTTAAGCATGGTTTTTAAAATTACTATACATAATTTTGAATATTTTAAATTTCTTCGATGAGGAAGATTCCCTCATGGTTGCTGAGCAGTTCCACCGCGTCTGCATGTGTCATGCCCTTCGGAATTTTGATGGACATATGGAAGCCGATTCCGCCATTGCCCTCTGCTCCGGTTCTGTTGAGGTAAGAGCCCACGATCTGAATACCCTGGCTTCTGACGAACTTCTGGTATTCTTTCAATTCTGGAAGTGATTCCAATTCCACGTAAAGATCCATGACGCGGGAAAGGTCGTAGAAATAACTTTCAAACCGTTTTAGAATAGTCAGTGAGAGAAAGACCAGAAGGCCGGCAACGAGCGCGCCGGAATAAAAGCCGATCCCCAGAGATAGGCCGATGCAAGCGGAAGCCCATAGACCTGCTGCCGTAGTCAAACCCTTTATTTTCTGGCCGCCGGTAACCATAATGGTTCCCACGCCAAGGAAGCCGACGCCGGTGATGACCTGGGCGCCCATTCTCGACGGGTCGATACTGCCGGTGAACGTCGCTGAAATGTATTGATTGGTCAGCATAGCAAGGGCAGCGCCCACGCAAACGAGAATATGGGTCCGAAAACCCGCGGGATGTTTTGTCGCGCCCCGCTCCAATCCGATCACGCCGCCGAAAAGTACGGCAAGGAAGAGGCGGAAGGTCACCGAAACGAGATTGACGTCATAAAAGTAATCAGGTAAGGCATGCATAAATTCTATCTCTCCTTAGAACTTTCATATTTTGGAATCATTATACCATATTCTAATTTTTTATGTTACAATAAGTCAGAAAATGAATCGTTTAATAATAAGCCACTTTTGGAAGGTGAGGTAATGAACGGTGTTTCGTGAGATCAAGAAAAAGAAGCTCATACTGGACAACAGAAAACCTTACGCGAAAGAAACTGCAGAATACATAGACGAAATGAATCTGGTGGATTGGGTCTACACCTGCATGCGGCTGGACGGCAGCAGCATCGGGAAAACCGGCGTGCAGAGGATCGTCAAGGGCGAATTCATCGTGGACGTATCCATCAACGACCATTCCATGGTCGGAAACTATCAGGACGCCATCAAGCTTGCATACGATATGGCCGACATGGAGATCGAGCTGAACGAGAAATATCTTTTCCGGTTTTATCAGATCCTGGCCAACCCCGTGAGCCAGGAATACCGAAGGACCAACCCGGTTCTTGTGATGCTCGATTATATACCGCCGCATCCCGGCGAAATCGACGAACAGATGGACATCCTGTTCCAATGGATGAATACCAATGACTTTGAAAGCAACCCGATTCTCCGGGCGGCTTACCTCCACAACAAATTGGTGGAGATCTATCCCTATGAGTCCCATTCGGAAGCGGTAGCGAGACTTGCCATGTACTATGAACTGATCCGGAACGGATTCCCGCCTGTCCTTTTGAATCTCAGCGAACCGGAATACTACGCAGCCATCCGGAGCTATCTTAAAAAAGAAGAAATCCAGCCGCTGTACGAGCCTCTTGAAAGGGGAGTGTACAACAAGCTGGAAATAATGATGCAGTTGACCGCTGAACAGGTGTAATGTAATTGTGGGAGGCCAAAATGATCAACCAGGATAATGGATCTTTGCTGGAACAGCTGGAATCTTTGATGGTAGCTTTTAATTCGGCATACGATGGATTACATATACTTGATAAAGACGGATATACGTTAATGATCAACAGCGCATGTGAAAGAATAGAGGGCATAAGTGCCGAAGCGATAGGCAATAAAAATGTCAGACAATTAGTTGAAGAAGGGTATTTCTCGGAATCCGTAACCTTGAAAGTCTTAGAAAAAAAGGCGCCGGTTACTTTGATACAGAAGGTGAGGAACGGAAATGAAGTTCTTGTTACAGGTGTGCCTGTTTATAAAGACGGAGCGATTGATAAAGTTGTAGTAAGTTCCCGCGATATTACGGAACTGAATCAGCTAAAAAGCGAGATTTCAGAGAGAACCCTCTTGTTGGAAAAATATCACGAAGAGTGGCAAAAGCTGCATGCCAGGATCACGCTTACGGGAGATATCGTATGCAACAGCGATGCAATGAGAAAAGTAATTGATACCGCAATCATTTCGGCGAAAGTTGAATCGACAATACTCATTACAGGGGAATCAGGAACCGGCAAAGGAGTAATAAGCAAGTTCATACATGATAACAGCACGAGAAAGGAAAAACCGTATGTAAAAATTGACTGCGGAAGTATTCCTGAATTGTTATTTGAGTCAGAAATCTTCGGTTATGAAAGAGGATCTTTTACGGGGGCTGATAATAAAGGAAAGATGGGTCTTGCGCAGATTGCAGATAAGGGCACTCTTTTTCTCGATGAAATTGGAGAAGTTCCCTTGTCAATGCAGGTTAAGCTGTTAAGGCTGGTGCAGGATAAAGAAATTCTCAGGGTAGGGGGCAAAAACCCAATAAAGATCAATCTAAGAATTATTGCCGCGACGAATAAAGACCTTTCAAAGATGGTGAAAGAAGGGAAATTCAGGGAAGATTTATACTATAGGCTCAATGTAATACCGATAGAAATACCTCCGTTAAGGGAAAGAAGAGACGATATATCAAAGATCGCCTTAAATCTTATAGCAAAACTAAATGATAAATATGCCACAAATAAAAAAATATCAATGAAAACGATGGAGAAGCTGATTGATTATACCTGGCCTGGCAATGTAAGAGAGTTAGAGAATATTATTGAAAGAATCATGATTCTTACGGAAAAAAGCGTAATTGAGATTGAAGATTTGCCTCAAGCGATAAGAAAGGTCGAGCGAAATATAGCTATCAATAGTAATACTTATCTTAAGAAAATGACGGAGCAATTTGAAAAAGATATCCTTGAAAAGTTATTGTCTGATAAGCTTTCCGTTGCACAAATATCGGAATTGTTGCAGATAGACGTTACAACGGTGCGCAGGAAGCTGCATAAATACAGTCTGGCCAAGTAAAGGATGCGTTCGGGCAGTATTGCATTTCGTGCAATCGTGCCCGAACATGGTCAAAGCGTTGGATAATAAGGAAAAAGACTACAATCAAACAATAATTAAACTGTAAAAAATGCATTTATGCACGAAATAGACAAAAAAATAATTATTAAGAAAGCGTTGAAATCAGCCGATTCAGCGCTTTTTCTATTTTGGCATAAATATTGCGCTATAAAATTACAAATGTACATTTGTAAACTATAAAATGAAGGGAGATTATGATGAATAATTTATTTAAGCCGGTTGACTCTTTGGTATCACCTCGTTTTTGCGGAATTAAAACCTTTATGAGGGTACCCCACGTTAAAACAATGGAGGGTGTGGATGTTGCTATCGTAGGAATCCCTTTTGATACGGCATCTACTTACCGTACCGGATCACGGTTTGGACCGGCGGCAATAAGAGATATGTCCACAACGGTCAGACCATACAACATTAATATGGAGATCAATAGTTTTGAACACATCTCTGTCGTTGACTTTGGCGATCTGGATATCATACCGGGTTACATCGAAGAGAGCTATCAGATTATTGAGGATGAACTGTCAAAATTGATAAGCAATGAAATCATTCCTATATGCCTGGGAGGGGATCATTCAATAACCTTGGGTGAGTTGAGGGCGGCTGCCAAAAAGCACGGGCCGTTAGCTCTCGTTCATTTTGATTCTCATACCGATACGATCGGTTCCTATTTTGGCAAGCCGTATTGTCATGGCACTCCTTTCTATCACGCAATAAAGGAGGGCTTGATTGATACGGAACATTCCGTTCAGGTCGGAATGCGGGGCAATCTGTACAGTCCGAATGGCTTTAAGGATTCTGAGGATTTGGGACTGCAGGTTATTACGGCAAAAGAAATGCATAAGATCGGAATGGAAGAAACAGCGAAGAGGATCAATGATCGTGTCGGGGATAAAAAGGCATTTTTAACATTTGATATTGATTTCGTAGATCCTGCATATGCCCCCGGAACCGGGACAATTGAAATCGGAGGATTTACCAGCTTTGAAACCATGGAGTTGATCAGAGGGGTAAAAGATCTGAACGTTGTCGCGTTTGACCTTGTTGAAGTCGCTCCTTCTTATGATCCTACACAAATTACTGCTAATCTTGCCGCTAATATCGTTCATGATTTTATTGCAATGGTTGCATTAAAAAGAAATAATATATAAAGGAGGAAATACCATGGTAACTGGAATTGACTATATCATAATTGTCTTTTATTTTGTCATACTGATGGGCGCAGGATTTTTCGCCATGAAAAAGGCTAAGTCAAAAGATGACTATCTAGTTGCAGGACGTATGCTTCCACTTCCGCTTTTTACTGCTTGCATGGCAGCCGTGGTAATCGGAGGCGGATGCACCCTGGGAGGTGCAGAATTAGCTTACAATAATGGCATATCCGCTATCTGGCTTGGCATCATGTATGCTCTGGGAGTTGGATTGCTAGGAGTCTTCATGTCCACAAAAATGGCGAATATGAGAATATTAAGCACGAATGAAGGGGTTGGACTTTTTTATGGCCAGCATGCAAGATTAGTAAGCGCATTGGTAACCTTGATCTACATATTTATGATTGCGGTATTACAGATCGTTGGAATGGGCTCGATCATTCATAGTATGCTTGGGTGGTCGATTCAAGCATCCATGATAGCGGGAGGTTCTATTGTTCTCGTCTATCTGTTTGTAGGAGGAATGTGGGCTGTGGCTTTCACTGATGTCATTCAATTTGTTGTTATGACATTCGGTGTTTTGGTTCTGGGGCCATATTTTGCATTACACTCGGTTGGAGGTGTTTCAGGACTAACTTCGACACTTCCTGACAGCTACTTTAATATGACCACGCTTGGATGGCCGAGAATCACAGCATATATCCTTCTGTTGGTACCTGGCTTCCTGGTCGGGCAGGATATTTGGCAAAAAGCCTTTACGGCTAAGAATCCGAAGGTGGCAAAAAAAGGTATCGTTCTGGCTTCAGGATATATTTTACTGTTTGCGATCGGTACAGTAATTTTGGGTATGTGCCTTTATGCAGCAAACCCCGGCTTGACGGATACAAAGCTAACCTTTGCAACTGCAGCGATCACCTTTATGCCATCAGGGGTCAGAGGAGTTGTTTTGGCTGCGGCACTTGCGGCGATCATGTCCACGGCCAACGGAGGCATTCTGGGATCTTCAACGGTTATCTACAATGATATATTAAGCAGATTTATCAAGGTCAGCGAGAAAAATGAAATTTGGGTCAACCGTTTTTTAGCCGCAGGTGTTACAGCAGTAACCGTTATCGTGGCATTATGGCTGCAGAGCATACTTGTAGCTCTGGATGTTGCCTATGCATATTTGTCCGGATGTGTCTTTGTACCATTGGTAGCGGCATTTCTTTTAAAAAGAGTGAGCGCGAGGGCAGGATTATATTCACTTTGTGCAAGCTTTCTTACAGTAACTTTCTTCTTCTTCAAAGATGGTATAACGGCTTTGACGCCAATTCAATACGGCATAGGCGTCAGCGTGATTGTTTTCTTTGTTGTAAATACAATCGATAAAAAGAAAACAGAAATCATATTTAAAGATGGAGAAGTAATTAAAGTTGAGGAGGCAGAAAACGCCTAAACAGCATTCTGTTGAAAGAGTATTGGTTTGATCTCTTTTCAAATGAAGCTGTCACAAATAATAAAGGCAAATTCTCTCTTCAAGAATTTGCCTTTTAGAATTTATTCTATTTGCCTTCCAGCATCTGCTTTACGCTCTCAAAGGACGTGGAGCCTTTTGACTTTTTGGCGTTGATGCAAGCCCGGATATCGATCTTTTCATAAATATCTTCATCGAACTTGTCCGAAAAGCCTTGCAGTTCATCAAGGGACAATTCCTCGATGGCCTTCTTGTTCTCGATGCAATAAAGCACGATCCTCCCGATGATCTCGTGGCAGTCGCGGAAAGCGAGGCCTTTGGAGACCAGGTAGTCCGCCGCGTCCGTCGCGTTCATGAAACCGGACTTTGCGGCATTTTCCATCACATCAGTATGGATCTTCATTGTTCCGACCATCTGCGTAAAAATTGCCAAGGAGCTTTTCAGCGTGTCCCCCGCGTCGAAGACGGGCAGCTTGTCCTCCTGCATATCCTTGTTATATGCCAGAGGAAGGCCTTTCATAATGGTCAGGAGCGTCATGAGATCGCCGTAGACCCGTCCGGTTTTTCCCCGGATCAGCTCGGCCATGTCCGGATTTTTCTTCTGAGGCATGATGCTGCTCCCGGTGCTGAAGGCGTCGTCGATTTCGATGAAACGGAATTCGGAGGAGCTCCACAGGATCAGCTCTTCGCAGAAGCGGGAAAGATGCATCATGGCAATGGAGCAGCAGCTTAAAAACTCGAGGGCGAAATCCCTGTCGCTTACGGCGTCCATGGCGTTGATGCAGAGCTTATCAAAGCCCAGCTCCTTTGCGAGATAATCCCGGTCCGTGTTATAGGTGGTTCCGGCCAGAGCGCCCGAGCCAAGGGGCATGGAGTCGGTTCCCAAGTAGCAGTTCTCAAACCTCCGGATATCCCTGCGGAACATTTCCCGGTAAGCCAGAAGATGGAACGCGAGGGTGACAGGCTGCGCTCTCTGAAGGTGGGTATAACCCGGCATTACCGTATCCTGGTTTGCTTTCGCTATTTCCGTCAGGGTCTCGTTCAGCTCCTCAAGCAGGTTGGTGATCGTTTGGATCTCTTCCTTCAGGTAGAGGCGGATGTCAACCGCCACCTGATCGTTCCGGCTTCTTGCGGTATGGAGCTTCTTTCCTATGGAACCAAGCCTCTCCGTCAGGATGCTCTCGATGTTCATATGGATATCTTCCTGCTCGACGGTGAACTTAATTTTCCCGTTATCGATATCTCTGAGTATTTCAAGCAAAGAAGACTCTATTGCTAGAGCCTCATCTTCGCTTAATATTCCTTGTTTCGCCAGCATCTTTGCGTGGGCGATGCTGCCGGTGATGTCCTGTTTATATAATCTCTGGTCTACTTCTATGGAGGCGTTGAATTCCTCAGCCAACGAATTCTCCGCCTTTAAGAACCTTCCTTTCCAAAGTTTCATTTTTCTTTGCTCCTCCTTGCTTGTTCTGCTTCATGATTGCTCTGATCTTCATCGCCAGGGAGAACAGATTGATGAAGCCTTCCGCATCCTTCTGGTTATATACATCGTCCTTGCTGAAGGTAGCAAACTCTTCGCTGTAAAGTGAATTTTCCGATTTGGAAGCTACCGGCAGGCAATTGCCTTTGTAGAGCTTCATTTTAACGGTTCCTGTTACAGGCTCCTGAGTTACGTTTACAAAAGCGTCAATGGCCTCTCTCAGCGGAGTGAACCACAGGCCGTCATAAACCAGCTGTGCATATTTCTGTCCAACTATATTCTTATATGCTATGGTGTCTCTGTCAAGGATTAATTTTTCCAGATCGGTATGAGCCTTATAGAGGATCGTTCCTCCCGGAGTTTCGTAAACGCCTCTGGATTTCATTCCAACAAGACGGTTTTCGATGATGTCGATGGTGCCGACTGCGTTCTCTCCGCCGATTTTATTCAGCTCGGTGAGCAGCGCGAGTGGAGACATCTCCTTGCCGTTGAGACCGACGGGAACGCCCTTCTCGAAGTCGATATCCACGAAGGTCGGCTTGTCGGGAGCTTCTTCCGGAGGAACGCTCATGACGAGGATGTCGTCGTTGTGGATGTTCCATGGGCTTTCCAGATTTCCACCCTCATGGCTGATGTGCCAGATGTTCTGGTCTCTGCTGTATATCTTTTCCTTTGACTGCGCAATCGGAATATTATGCTTTTCGGCATAATCAAGCAGGTCTTCTCTGGATTTGAAATCCCAGAATCTCCACGGAGCGATGATTTTGATCGACGGATTCAGCGCGTGGATCGTCGCTTCAAAACGAACCTGGTCGTTGCCTTTTCCGGTGCAGCCGTGGCAGATATAATATGCGCCTTCCTGCTCTGCGATCTCAACGAGTTTCTTTGCCATGAGCGGTCTTGCCATGGAAGTGCCAAGTAGATAATCGTTTTCGTAGACCGCGCCTGCTTTCAGGGTCGGCCAGATATAGTCGGTGATGAATTCATCCTGAATGTCGATGATATAGGATTTGGATGCGCCGGTGGCATAAGCCTTTTTATCCACCGCGTCGAAATCTTCGACCTGTCCTGCATTGCAGCAGACAGCGATCACTTCGTAGTCATAATTTTCCTTGAGCCAGGTCAAAATAATGGATGTGTCCAAACCGCCCGAATACGCCAATACAACTTTTTCTTTTGCCATTTTTTTCTCCTCCTTTTTGGGCATCTATATAAAGATAATGTCCTTCAAAATGATCCCTAAAAAATAATGATTCCATTGATCAAGACGGCTTCGCCGTAATGAGGGAATCATTGATCACGCTTCGACAAGCTTGCGTGATACAATTATTGAAAAGAGTATATCATTGGAGGGAGCAGATATCAAGAGAAAAATAAATATTTATGCATATTTTTTTATAATTATGCAAACCTTGTCCCGGAGTCGTTTTTTCGGCAGTTTTTACTCGGTCTGTTTTCAGTTGTTTACTTTAAGGCCTTTTTTTAATATAATAGTAATGATTCTTAAGCATGGAGGAAAAGCTTTGAATATCAATCAAATTTATGATGAATTAACGTTACGGATAGATAAAAACAAAATGATCCTGAATGCTCCGATGAAGGACTACACCTCCTTCAAAGCAGGCGGAAACGCCGATCTGCTCGTGCAGCCCGGAAGTTCCGATGAACTGTCGTATGCATTGAAGATCCTTGAAGATAATAATATCAGTCATAAGGTCATCGGCAACGGTTCCAACGTCCTTGTCAAAGATTCCGGATACCGGGGCGTTGTCCTTCGGATCGGGGAACCGTTCCAGGAGATCAAAGTGACAGAAAACCGAATCGAAGCTGGAGCGGGAGTTTTGCTTTCCGCCGCAGCGAAGCGGGCCGCAGAAGCGTCTCTGGCCGGGTTTGAATTTGCATCCGGAATACCGGGGACCATAGGCGGGGCGGTATTTATGAATGCGGGTGCTTACGACGGCGAAATCTCGCAGATCATAGAAAGCGCTGAGATCGTGTCAAAGGATGGAACCCGGATCGTTTCTTTAAAGAAAGAAGAATTGGAGCTGTCATACAGGCATAGTATTCTACAAAGAACGGGAGACGTTCTATTGAAAGCGACGTTCCTCCTGGAAAAGGGGGATCGGGAAACGATCGAAGCCAGGATCCGGGAGCTGACGGAGAGAAGAACGACAAAGCAGCCTTTGAGCTATCCAAGCGCAGGAAGCTTTTTCAAACGTCCACACAATCATTTTGCGGGAAAACTGATCCAGGATGCGGGGCTTCAGGGGCTCTCCGTTGGCGGCGCGCAGGTTTCACCGCTTCACGCGGGTTTTATCATCAACACCGGCGGGGCGACGGCGAAGGATATCATCGATTTGATGGAGATCGTTCGCGGCACCGTGTTTGAGGAATTCGGGGTCATGCTAGAGCCCGAAGTAAGAATAATAGGAGAATAACGTTCCGTGGAGCAATATCGTTTATCATATGATCTTCATACCCATACTACCTTTTCCCATGGGAAAGGATCCATCGAGGATAATGTGCGGGCTGCCGCCGCCAAAGGTCTCAAAACGGTAGGCATATCCGACCACGGACCCGGCCATGTGACCTACGGCGTCAAACGGGCCAATATTGCCGTTATGCGCAAAGAGGTGGAACGGCTGAAGCCGCTTTATCCGGAGATCGGGATCCTGCTCGGCGTCGAAGCGAATATCATTAACCCGTCGGGAAAACTGGACGTAACGGAAGAGGAAATGAAGCAGTTCGATTACCTGCTGGCCGGGTATCATTACGGCGTTTTCGGTGAAAATCCCGCGTTCGCGCTGGGACTACACGTGCAGAATTTCGTCGTGAGCGGCTGGTTTCACGCTAGCACTAAGACGCAGAAAAAGCTCAATACCGAATTAGCGGTAAGAGCGATTTATGAGAATAATATCAAAATACTGACCCATCCCGGCGACAAGGGTTCCTTTGACATCGGCGAGATAGCTCTGGCCTGCGCGGACAGGGGCACGCTGATGGAGATCAGTACCTGGCATAATTGGCTTACAGTTGACGGGATACGGGAGGCGGCGAAAACCGACGCCCGGTTTGTCATCAGCAGCGACGCACATACACCGGAGCGGATCGGCGATTTCCAAGGTGCTGTCGACCGCATCAAAGAGGCAGGGCTTGATTTTGAACGTGTAGTAAATCTGGTCGTCGGGAAGACGGAGTGAACAAAAGAGGATAAAAAAATGGATGTGATCATTGTAACAGGACTATCGGGAGCCGGAAAAAGCCAAGCCATCAACTGCATGGAAGACATGGGCTACTACTGCATCGACAACATGCCGCCGGCATTGATCAAGAATTTTATGGATCTGATCATGCGGGACAAAGTAACGATCGAGAAAGCGGCCTTTACCATCGATATCAGAGGCGGAGAGTTTTTTGACGACCTGAAATCCAGCCTGGAAGAGTTGAAAAACACCGGGATGGAATTTAAGATCATGTTTCTTGAGGCCTCCGATGAAGTACTGATCAGAAGGTTCAATGAAACGAGAAGGACGCACCCCCTTGCCTGCGCCGGAAACACCATCGAAGGAATTGCGAAGGAGCGTAAGCGGCTGCTCGAAATTCGTAATATATCAGACTATATCATAGATACCTCCAATATGAAATCGGCGCAGCTCAATGAAGAAATCAAGAAACTGCTCCTTTCGGGGGAGGAAAACCAGAGCTTCACCATCAGCATCCAGTCCTTCGGGTACAAACACGGCATACCCCTTGATGCGGATATGGTTTTTGACATGCGCTTTATCCCCAATCCGTACTATTTGAAGAGCATGAGAAAATTGACGGGAAACAGTGAAAAGGTGAGCAATTATGTTATGAAGTTCCCGGAGACTCAGGATTTTCTCCGGACCATACACGATCTGATCGACCGGCTGATCCCCTGTTATACAAGAGAAGGAAAATTCCATTTGGTCCTCGCATTTGGCTGTACCGGCGGACAGCACCGTTCCGTCGCCGTCACAAACGAGCTTTCGCGGAGATTCCTTGAGGAAGGAAAGCGTGTGATCACGGTCCACCGGGACTTGTAACCGGTGGTGCCTGAGCTGCGTTCAGAAAGGAAATATTCATGGTAAACGGACATCATGTCGGACCCAGAATTGTGGTTATCGGAGGCGGAACCGGTTTATCGGTCCTGCTCCGTGGTATAAAAAGAATTACGGACAATCTTACGGCGATCGTAACAGTAGCCGACGACGGGGGCGGCTCCGGGATCCTTCGGGAGGATCTGGGAATGCTTCCGCCTGGAGATATCAGAAGCTGCATCCTGGCCATGGCCGACGAAGAAGGACTGATGCTCGAGCTTCTGAAATACCGTTTTACCGAGGGAATGCTAGAAGGGCAAAGCTTCGGCAATCTGCTGATCGCTGCCTTGAACGGCATCTGCGGAAATTTTGAAGACGCAGTCGCCAAGACCAATGAGATCCTGCGCGTCCGGGGGCAAGTGGTTCCGGTGACCGGCAGCGACGTTCATCTTTGCGCGTTACTGGAAAACGGAGAGCTTGTCTGCGGTGAATCGAAGATTCAGCCTGAAGTACTGCGGCAGCAAAGCCCTATTAAGAAAGTATTTCTCAAGCCGGAGAAGCCCGCCGCCACTCAAATGGCGCTGGAAGCGATCAATCAGGCGGATCTGATCCTGCTGGGTCCTGGAAGCTTGTTCACAAGCATTATTCCGAACCTTCTGGTTGACGGTATATCCGATGCGATCCGAAGCGCGATGGGCAGAAAAGTCCTGATCTGCAATATGATGACACAGCCCGGCGAGACGGACCGTTACTCTGTTTGGGATCATGTGGAACGGATCTTCGAATATCTGGGAGAAAACATTGTCGAATATATCATCGCCAATAATAAGGTTATTGATGCGGAGGCACTAAAGCCCTATAATGAAGACGGGGCGGAGCAGATCATTCCCACGAAGGAGGATAAGATCCGGCTCCGGGAGATGGGGATTTCCCTTATCGAGAACAACTTTGTCGAAATCAAAAAAGGATACATACGACATGACGCCGATCGTATCGCAAGTGTGGTTTACGGCCTCATAAGCGATTAGATATATTAGCTCGCCCAATTTGCAAGGTAAATTGTTGGCGAACTTATGCAAAGAAATCACAAATCTATGATTTGTAGATTTCGACTGCGAAGAGTTCGCCCTATTTGAGGCGGAAAGTTTATTTTAATCTAAAGGAGAACAAACAAATGGAAAAACTTATTATTTCAGCAGCGATATGCGGCGCTGAGGTCACCAAGGAACACAATCCGGCGGTGCCCTATACTGTAGAGGAAATCGTCAGAGAAGCAAAATCCGCGTACGATGCCGGAGCAGCTGTCATCCATCTGCATGTGAGAGAAGACGACGGAACACCGACTCAGAGCAAGGACCGGTTCCAGGTTTGCGTTGACGCGATCCTGAAGGAATGTCCCGACGTTATTATTCAGCCTTCCACAGGCGGCGCGGTCGGCATGACGGATCTGGAAAGATTGCAGTCCACCGAGATCGTACCTACTCCTGAATTTGCGACCCTTGACTGCGGTACCCTGAACTTCGGCGGAGACGACATCTTTATTAATACCGACAATACGATCTTCAATTTCGCCAAGATCATGAAGGAAAGAGGAATCAAGCCCGAACTGGAAGTGTTCGACAAGGGAATGATCGACATCGCCATGAAGGCCCACAAGAAGGGACTTCTGGTTGAACCTCTCCATTTTGACTTTGTGCTTGGCGTTCAGATGACTGCTACACTCAGAGACCTGGTATTCATGGTAGGAAGCATCCCTGCTGGAAGCACCTGGACGGCAGCCGGTATCGGAAGAAGCGAATTTGAACTTGCTGCAGGAACCATCATCATGGGCGGACACGTTCGTGTTGGTTTTGAAGACAACCTTTATCTTGAAAAAGGCGTACTCGCGAAGAGCAACGGAGAGCTCGTTGAAAAGGTAGTCAAGCTTGCGAAGCTTCTCGGAAGAGAAATCGCGACTCCTGCAGACGCAAGAAGAATACTTAGCATCACAAAATAAAGAAATATTGACCTAATTAGGTGGCTCGCAGGTGTATTCTCTCGAAAACCGCCGTCTTTCAATGCTTCGCATAAAGACGGTAACATGTTTCACGGTTTTCTATGAGAACACACCTGTTGCGCCACTACGTCATATTTGATCCTTGAGAATATGCTGTCGCGTCGCTGTTCATGATAACGTATACGGCGCGGCGTTTTACTAAATGCTTGAAACAGGAGCTGCCTATGTCTTTCTCGGCAACGACGAAAAACGAATTATCACGAACTGAAACTGAAAAGAAATGCTGCAAGCTGGCGGAGATTGCGGGCTTTATTCGCATGTGCGGAACCATCAAACTTTCCGGAGGTGGAAAGATCACGGTCATGCTGCTGACGGAAAATCCGGCCGTGGCGAGGCATTTTAAACGGCTCATTAAGGAGTATTTCGGGACTAACGCGTCTCTTGTCATTGCCAAAACAACGATTCTGAAAAAAGGGCATTATTATGAACTGATGATCGACGCCGACATGAACTCAGAGCAGATATTAAGGGAGACGGGGATCTTGATGGTCAGGGAAGGCTGCAATTATATCAGCGACGGCATCTATTCCGATCTCATCAAAACGAAGTGCTGTCGAAGAGCATATCTGAGAGGCGTTTTCCTGGGGGCGGGAACCATCAGCGATCCGGAGAAGGCATATCATCTGGAAATCGTGTGCAACAGCGAGATCCTGAGCGGCGACGTTAAAAAGCTGATCAACAGTTTTGGATTGCATTCCAAGTCGGTCATCCGGAAGAACAGCCACGTGGTTTACCTCAAGGAGGCGGAACAGATCATCGACTTCCTGAATATTCTCGGCGCCCACGGGCAGCTGCTGGATTTCGAAAATGTCCGGATCGTAAAAGAGATGCGGAACAAGACAAACCGGATCAACAACTGCGACAGCGCCAATCTTGACAAAACCATCAACGCCTCGGTCAGACAAATGGAAAACATCCGGCTTATCGAGGAGACCAGGGGATTGACTTCCCTGCCTGATAAGCTTCAGGAAGCGGCCCGCCTCAGACTTGAAAATCCCGAGGCGTCGCTGATCGAACTCTCAGAGCTGATGGATCCGCCGATCGGCAAATCGGGAATCAATCATCGGTTCAAGAAAATAGAAGAAATTGCGGAGAAGATCCGCCTTACGCAAAAAACCAAATAGATATTCAGCAGAAAGAAACGAAAGTCAAGCCGGATATTCCTGACATAATTAAACGGTCGAGTTAATATGGATAGGGTAGTCCGGTTTTTTGGCTCTAAAAGGATATGTTTTAGAAGCGTCAATGTGCTTTTAAATAAAAGAATGAATCAAAAGGAGGAATCAGTAAAATGAACGAACGAAGATCTCGTACATTATTCTCCCTGGCAATTATTTTGGTTCTAGTTTGCAGCTCATTTACCGTTTTCGCGGCAGCGGAGACCTATCAGGAATATCCGTTACCGAGAAACGCAATTCTTTATTCCGAGATCGCGGACCAGCTTAAGGCTCTCGAGGCAAAGAACCCGGGCCTTATGGATTATGAGGTGATCGGGCAGTCCGCAGGCGGCAAGGCTCTCTATCTTGTTACGATTTCCGATGCGGATGGAATGAAAAATCTGGCCAAATATCAGAAATTCATGCAGGACGCGGTAAACGATCCTGAAGCCGCGAAAAAAGCGCTGAAGGGCAATGATATCAAGATCCCAGTGTTCTTCAACGCCAGCATCCACGGCAATGAAACCACCGGCACCGACGGCGTAATGAAGCTGATCGAAAAGCTCCTTACCGATAAAAGCGCGACAACGAAAAATATTCTGAAAAACTGTGTCGTTCTGATCAACGTGTGTCAGAATCCGGACGGCAGGATCGATAACCATCGTGAAAACGCCAACGGAACAGATCTGAACAGGGATTACATAACACAAAGCCAGCCGGAAGTGCAGGCAGTAGTAAGCAATGTAGCTACCAAGTGGTTCCCGACTGCCATGATCGACCTGCACGGATTTATGGGAGCAGATAACGTGCTCCTCGATATGTGTACCATTCCGCATAATCCAAATTATGAATACGACCTGAATCTAAAATATGCCGAGCCGCATGCGGATGCCATTGAGGCGGATATTACCGCTCTGACCGGGCGTGATATCGACATTCCGTATAAAGACTGGGAGGATGGCTGGGACGACTATCCACCGATCTTCACACCCCAGTATCTGATGTATTTTGGTACCGTAGGTCATACGCTTGAAGTGAAATTCCCGAACCAGCAGGGAATCGACACCGCTTATACGGCATGTTTTGCTTCCCTGAAATATGCGTCCAAAAATAAGATAAATATGCTGGATAACCAGTTTTCTATCTTTGAAAGAGGCGTTAAGGGACTGAGCGTCGAGAAGGACGTCACCTTCCCTGATTCCTACGTTATTCCGATGGACACTGCAAACCAGCCGGATGTCCTGGAAGCAGCCAGGATGGTCAAGCTGCTGCTCAATAACAAGGTCTTTGTTAAGAGAGCTGACGCAGCATTTACGGCCGACGGCAAGTCATATCCCGCGGGGACCTATGTGGTTCCGATGAAGCAGGGACTGAGAGGACTTGCGAATACGATGCTGTGGAAAGCGGAAGATATTAGCAGCCAGGCGTCCGCAATGTATGACATCTCCTCTTACTCTTTCCCGGAACTGTGTGGATTCAATGCGACCCCCATCTCCAAGAGCTTCACCGCGACCTTGAGCGATGTGACGGAAGCGCCGGCGCTCAAAGGAACCATGGATACTGCAGCCACCAAGAATTTCATTATGCCGGTTGAAAACAACGACGCGTATCTCGTTGCCAACAGTCTGGCCAAGGATGGCGTCAAAGTATACCGCACCAGCGAGAAAAACGACGCTTATGCGGCCGGATCCTTTGTGATCCCTTACGACAAGAGTGCGGCTGACAAGCTTCAAAAGCTGGTTGCGGATCATGCCGTAACTCTGAATAGTCTCGATTCGGTAAAGGGAAAGCTCCAGCCGGTCAAGTTCCAGAAGATAGCGGTAGTCGGAAATGATGGCGGAGTGGCGACAAAGTTCAAGGAACTCGGTTTTGACGTCACCGCAGTTCCGTATTATTCCCTCAACTACGGGTATGATCTGGAGAAAAACGGCTTCGATGCGCTGGTGCTCACCGGGACTGAGTATTTCTGGGGAACCGATGTGGACAGCAGCGGCGTCGAATGGACGCTGGATGAAGTCGGACGCAAGGAAGTCACCGAATTCGCAAAGACACACGACTTTATCGGTGCGGGATTTGCAGGCGCCAAATTGAATGAGGGCGCAGGCAAGCTTACCGCGAAATTCAGCTTCACGGGAACCGAGGAAGACGGGCAGACTGCGGAGAACGGTATCTGCGTTATAAACACGTGGTCTGCGGATCCCATCACCTACAGCTATGGCAGAAACGAGACTGTATTTGCTTATGCGCCGATCTGGTTCAATGGGATGAACGATCAGGTCGTCACCGCTGCAAGATTTGCGGATAAAGACATGTACAAAGCCGGATTCTGGAAGGATCCGAATGCCGCCGCGGGTGCTCCGATGATCCTTCATGACAAGAGCAGTCAGTTTGACGCGGTGCTGTTCGGCATCGAACCCGCCTTCCGGAGTTATACGGAAGGAACCTTCGGACTCATGGCGAATGCGCTTTATTATATGGGTTATGACGAATAAATAAAAACGATCGCCCATGCAGACCGATCGATCAATATCAGGCGGCTGTCCGAGACAGCCGCCTTTTTGAATGCCCGTTAAAGTTTCTTGGGACTTTCGTTTTCAAACTGAGATTGATATTTGCAAAAGGGGATTTCTGTTTACAAAATTCCAAATGTCATTTTCAAAACGGGACTCTTGCTGTTCAAACGGGAATCTCGCCTTTCAATTCACCGTGAATTATCGAAATTCAGAATTAATTTATCGATAAACGATAAATTAATATTGACAATCAATAATTTGGCGATATAATATAAGTGAAATCATTCATAAGAAAGGAAACTGTAAAATGTGGAATCCAAGTAAATCCGTGACAGCATCTTCGATATGCACCAAGATCGTGATCGCCGCTGTCATCTTTGCGGCCGCTATAGCTCCATCTATGGTAAAGAGCTATGTCGCCTACACCATGAAGGACCCGTACGTCATCAATCCTTTGCTGGTTACGATCTATGCCTGCACCGTACCGGGGCTGATCGCGCTGTTTTCGCTTGACAGGCTGCTTGCCAACATTAAAAAGAAGGAAGTCTTCATTCAAAAGAATGTAAAACATCTGCGGGTGATATCCTGGTGCAGCTTTGCAGTGTCCGCTATCTTATTCGTATCCGGATTTTATTATCTTTTATTCCTGCTCATCGCCGTTGCCGCAGCATTCTTTGGTCTGATTCTCAGAGTGGTAAAGAATGTCATAGAACAGGCGGTCGTGATCAAGGACGAGAATGATTTTACCATCTAGAAAGGAGGGTTCGAAATGACCATCATGGTGAATTTGGACGTAATTATGGCGAAGCGTAAGGTATCGGCCGGCGAACTGGCGGACAAAATAGGGATCACACCTGCGAACCTTTCCATTCTGAAAAACAATAAAGCGAAGGCGATCCGGTTTTCCACCCTGGAAGAGATCTGCAGGGTGCTGGACTGCCAACCAGGGGACATACTTGAGTTCAAAAGGGAGGATGAATAAGAAATGAATGGGGAATTATCAGGGGGAACGATCGGAACATTATCAGAGGAAACGAAGGCCGCACTACCTGCAGGAACAAAAGTAAAAACCAAACCGATGAGCTTTTCGACGGCGGACGTCGTATTGGCATTCGGTATGCTGCTGATCGGATTTTTCTATTGGAATCTGATCAACATCGACAGTCTGGGATTTGGTGTGACACTGTTTGCGGCTATTCTATGCACGGCTGTTATCGGTTATTTCAGCTCTGCCGGGCTTCATCAGACAAAAGGAAGCATGGTATTCCTGGGGATCCTAATTCTGTCTGCGGCGAATTTCGTGCTGTTTGATGGGATCCTCGTCAAGTCGTTGAATTTTCTTTTCCTGTCGGGTTGCTTTGTGTACTGGGTCTGCAGCTTCGCGGGAACGCGTCTGGAAAATAAGATTTCAATTTATATTTTGAGCGATATGGCGCATCAACTCTTTGTGACGCCTTTCTGCAACTTTACCGGCTGCTTCTCAGGGGTGAAGCAGATCTTTACGAATAATAAAAAGGGGAAAAGCGTTCTCAGCGGCGTCATTGGCATTCTTTTTTTCCTGCCGGTTCTGATCCTGGTCGTCAGCTTGCTGATCGACGCCGACGCGGCGTTCGAGAGCCTGATGGATCAACTCCAGTTTACTGTCACGGAAAACATGATCGAACTGCTTCGTGATATCATTCTGGGGCTGCCGGTCGCATGCTATCTGTACGGCCTCATATACGGGAACCGCTACGGTCGGTATGCCGGAAACCGTACCATTGAGTCCGTCGACGACAAGGTCAGGGTCTTCCGGGTCGTGCCGGATGTGGCCGGATATTCCGCGCTGACGGCGCTCAGTCTGGTATACGCTGTCTTTTTCCTGGCTCAGACCGCTTATCTGTTCTCGGCCTTTAATGACAGCCTGCCGCATTCCATGACCTATGCTGAATATGCAAGAAGGGGATTTTTCGAATTATGTGCGGTTTCTGGCATAAATCTGGGTGTGATTGCGGCGGCACATTTCGTCGTCAAGAGGGATAAGATCAGGCTCCTTAAGATCGAGACCGCTGTATTGTGCGTCTTTACCATCGCACTGATCGCGACCGCCATGAGCAAGATGGCGATGTATATCGATTATTACGGATTGACCTTGCTTCGGGTCTACACCTCCTGGTTTATGATCCTGTTGCTCTTTGTCTTTATCATCATCCTGATCCGCCAGTTCAGGAGTTTCAACGGAACAAGGATCGCGGCAGTTGGCTGCATCTGCCTTTTCATGCTCTTGTGCTACGGCAATGTGGACGGAATGATCGCCAAGTACAATATTGACCGGTACCAGGCCGGCACTTTGGAAAATCTGGACGTCAGAGCGTTTTCGGAGCTGTCAGACGGAGCCGTTCCGTACCTGTACGAGCTTTACACGGAGACGACGGAGCCTGTGATGAAAGCCCAGTTGAAGAAGGTAATATCAACTCCGCGCTATAGCCATTATACAGCAGACGACAGCTTCAGGGACTTCAATCTGCAGAGCTACAAGGCAAATGAACTGAGGCTGAAAATTCAATAAATCGGAAGAATCTGATTCCAAGTTTTTTCCTTGAAAAGGGGTGTTTTCAACGGTGGCGTAATACGGCGCCGGAAAACGCCGCTTTTTTTATTGGGAAACGGGTGGTATAATATATAAAATGCAAACATGCCGGTATAGCCGGCCGACAGGAGGTACATCATGGTTGAGCATAAAACCCTGATCAGAGTCATCTATGCGGACACTGACGCAATGGGAGTAGTTTACCATACCAATTACATCAAATGGTTCGAAGTTGGAAGATGCGAGCTGCTCCGCAGCATCGGCTATCCATATGCGCGGCTTGAAGAGGAAGGAATCCTGCTTCCCGTCGCGGAATGCGCATGTAAATACAAGCAGCCGGCAGTCTATGACGATATGCTTGAAATAACAGCCCGGATCGCGGAACTGAAAGGCGCTACGGTAACGCTGGAATATGAAATCAGAAAACAGGAGACGGGAGCGCTATTGGTGACCGGCTCGACAAAGCACGCCATTACCGATCCCGGGTTCAAGCCGATCCGTCTCAGGGATAAAAATCCGGGATTGTATGAATATTTAGGGAGGTAACCATGAAGGATATCCATTCATTATTTGAAAAGAGTGCAGAATTTCACGGACATAAATGTCCCGGACTCGCCATAGGAGTCAGGGCGGCGGCCGAAGCGCAGGAGCTGCTCGGTATCGGGCATTCCGCCGATGAAGAAATCGTCTGTGTTACGGAAAACGACGCCTGCGGCGTCGACGGGATCCAGGTGCTTCTCGGGTGCAGCGCCGGGAAAGGAAATCTGATCTTCCGCATAAGGGGTAAGCAGGCCTACTCATTTTTCAACCGCAAAAGCGGAGAGGCGGTAAGATTGGTTCTGAAAGCACTTCCTCAGATGGAAAGTAGGGAAGCAAAGCAGAACTTTATCCTGGAAGCGCCCCTGGACCAAGTTTTTGAAATTAAAAAACCCGGCTATCCGTTACCGGAAGAAGCCAGGTTGTTTCCGTCAGTTGAATGCGAACTTTGCGGCGAAAGCACCGCGGAGCCGTATATCCGTCTCGAGAACGGAAAGAAAGTTTGCCTCGACTGCTTTCATGATTATTTCAGGATCTAGCCGACATTCTTGGAGATTTTTATGCTGGCGACCTTGGTAATGAAAATATCGATCAATTCAGGATCAAACTGTTCTTTTGTATTTTCCATGATCTGAATCGCTTCCTCAATAGGATATGCCTTTCTATACGGCCTGTCTGAAGTCAACGCGTCAAAAACATCGCAAATATTTACGATTCTGGCTATCACAGGGATTTCTTTGCCGACAAAGCCGATGGGGTAGCCGGAGCCGTCGTATTTTTCGTGGTGAAGTAGTGCGGCAAAAAGAACGTCCGAAGGGAATTTGTATTTTTGCAGTATTCGGAACCCTTGTTTTGCATGTTCCTTGATCTGATTGAATTCGTCGCGGGTGAGTTTGTTTTCCTTTTTCAAAACGGTCAGCGGCATGATGGATTTTCCGATATCGTGGAATAATCCTGCATAGTAGATCAGAACCTCATCATATTCGTAACGGGATTGTTTCATTAATTGAATCGAGAGATGCGCGACGTTGAGAGAGTGCTGGTAAGTTGTTGAGTCAAACTTAAGCTTTGTCTCAAAATCCGCAACCTTATCCAAATAACTGTCGGAATATCTTTCGTGTTCGTACAAAATACTGCTCATTTGTGATAACTCCTTTTTGGTGACAGGGATGAAAATGATGGATTCATATTGTATAAGCGAAATAAGTATGTCATAATGATGCTGGTACGAAAAAATACTAGCTGTAGACAATGTTACCACCGAGATTTTACCTTGTCAATACCAATCGAAATTTGTCGGTATTGATCCCAGGCGCAAAATTTTGATCCATAATTAAAAGATGTACTTTTATGTAAATTAATGTATAATACCTTTTACAGGTATTATACATTAATTAATTCTTTATTTTTTAAAAAAAGAGGCGAGATTATGAAGGAAAAGGACTACAAATCCCTGATCGTTAAAGTTGCAGAGGAAATCATAGATCGCCAGGGGATGAAAAGCCTGACAATAGCTAATATCGTTCAGCACTGCAAGATCAGCAACCGCAACTTTTATGAGAGCTTTTCTTCAAAAGAGGAATTGCTGGAAGAGATAAGGAAGCTATACAAACTTGAAGGTTATGAGATCCCGGATGAAAAGCAGACCATACTGGAAAAGGCTGAAGAGGGGATATCGCGACAGGGATTCAACAATATTACCCTGGAGAGCATCGCCAAGTCTGCAGGTCTTAAAAGAGGCGCAATTTACAAACACTTCGGCGACAAATATGAGCTGCTGGAATGTTGTGTGGAGTATCAATTCAATAAGACTAAGCAGATCATGAACCTGATCTTCCAGGCAAATGAAGAAGATCCGGAGAATTATCTGAGGAAGTATGTGGAGAATTATGCCTATTTTCTTAATTCTTCTTTTGACTCCTCAATATTTACCGAAGCCTGGAGCCATATGAATTACCGCCCTAAAATCCGGGAATATGCTTATGAACTGCAGGAACACTTCCGAAGCCATTTGTCAAACAGCCTGAATAAGGGAATCGAACTGGGCAGTTTCAGGAAAGATCTCAATGTGCCGGCGGTAACGGAATATTTATCGATAATGATCAACGGAATGGCCTTTAACCTTTCAAAAAAGCCAATGGCAGGCGAACGGGTATCGAAGGAATGTGTGGATTTTATGCTGAGCACATTTTTTGTGGCTATACGGGATCAAGAAGAACAGAAGAACCAATAAATTCGAAATGAAGCAATACTGCTTGAAGAAAGACCTCCCGGCTGCCGCCGAGAGGTCTTTCCATATCAAGGGGTTTGTTCAGTTTTTTATCTATTGCTCAAGTATCTCGCCTGTTGTGGAAATGGTCACCACCTGCCATGGGATCATCTTACCGCTGTTCTTCAGCGCAGTGATCGCCGCGTTTTGGATTCCGCCGCAGCATGGGACTTCCATGCGGACTACGGTCACGCTCTTGATATCGTTGTTTGCGAGGATAGCGGTCAGTTTTTCAGAGTAGTCGCCTTCGTCAAGCTTCGGACATCCGATGATGGTGATACGGTTCTTGATGAAATCGTTGTGGAAACCGGCATAGGCATAAGCCGCGCAGTCCGCTGCGATGAGCAGGTTCGCTCCGTCGAAATACGGCGCGTTGACCGGAACCAGCTTGATTTGCACCGGCCACTGCTGGAGCTGTGATTCGGGCTTGACAGCCTGTGCTGCCGATGGGGCAGGGGCTGCCGCGGTTTCCGTTTCTCTTTTTAAGGCTCTGGCCTGGCTTCCGGGACATCCGCAGGCAAGGTTCGGCTGATGATGCTGGTGCTGGTGCTGATGTTCGGCTTCCTGCTTTTTCTTCATATTCTCCTGAACCGCAGCTTCGTCGTATGCGGCTGCTTCCCTTTCTTCAAAGGTGATGGCTCCTGTCGGACAAGCCGGAAGGCAATTTCCGAGACCGTCGCAGTAATCGTCGCGGATCAGCTTCGCTTTTCCGTCCACCATTGCGATCGCTCCCTCATGGCATGCGCTGACACAAAGTCCGCAGCCGTTGCATTTTTCCTTATCGATATTGATGATCGTTCTTATCATTTTTTTATTCCTCCACTATATAAAATTCTTAATATGCTTTGCTTTTATGATCTCAGTATAGTAGAATCATAATATAAGTATCGTTGCATTTGCAACAAAGGAGTGAAATTTTTGAAAGAAAATTTAAAAACATTGAAAATGTCCTCGTTGTTTCAGGGAGTGGAAGATAATGATCTGGAAGCAATGCTGAGCTGCCTGGGAGCGACGGATCGGAAATACAGGAAGAACGACGTCATTTTACTGGCGGGGACAAAGGTCACCTCAGTGGGGATCCTGATAGAGGGGAATGCCCAGATCACAAGGGACGACGCCGAAGGCAACCGCGCCATCCTTTCTGACTTGGAAAAAGCGGATCTCTTCGCGGAAGCCTATGTGGCCGCCGGATCCATGGAAGTCCCGATTACCGTCATCGCTACCTCGGACTGCCGCATCGTCTGGATCCCGTTCAACAAGATCGTCGGGACCTGCAGCAACGCCTGCGGTTTTCATAAGACGCTGGTTCAGAATATGATGCGGGTCATTGCGGTCAAGAATATTTGGATGAATGAAAAGATGAGGATCCTGTCCTGTAAAACGACGAAAGAAAAACTGATAACCTATCTTTCTGATTATTCAGAGCGGGTTGGAAAGAATAAGTTCAAGATCCCGTTCTCCAGAAACGAACTGGCTGATTTCCTCAGCGTGGACAGGAGCGCCATGTCCCGGGAATTGAGTAAGCTGCGGGACGAGGGATATCTGAATTACCATAAAAACGAGTTTGAGCTGCTGTGAGTTCGCGGCAGACTATGTAAATGACAGAGAAAGTGAGATAGATCATGATAGAAAAAGGACAAAACTATGAGCTTAAAATAGAAGATATGAGCACGGAAGGCCAGGGGATCGGAAAGATCGAAGGGATGGCCGTCTTTGTTGACGGCGCCGTCATCGGAGATGTGGTGAAAGCGGAACTGACGAAGCTGAAAAAAAACTATGCCTTCGGCAGACTGACGGAAATCTTGGAACCATCCGCACGGCGTGTGGAACCGGCCTGCGGTTATGCTAAGGAATGCGGAGGCTGTTCCCTGCAAGCCTTGAGCTATGCCGGGCAGCTTGAATGGAAGCGGAAGATGGTGGCGGACAAGCTGATGCGGATCGGCGGCATTGAAGATCCCGTCGTTCATGACACCGTCGGTATGGAGAAGCCTTTGCGCTACCGCAATAAGGCGCAGTTCCCCGTGGGAGAAACGGCCGTCGGTTTTTACAAGGCGAAAAGCCATGAAGTAGTCAATTGTGAAGAGTGTCTGATCCAGTCTGAGCCGGCGGAGAAACTGGCCCGGGCGCTGAGGGAATATATGAAGGCCGACCATATATCGGCGTACGACGAGACGACGGGGAAAGGGCTGATCCGCCATTTGGTCGTGAAGACTGCACTGGGAACCGGAGAAGTGATGGCCATCCTCGTGATCAACGGAAAAGGTCTGCCCAACGGTGAGAAGTTAGTCTATATGATGGACGACGCTGTGAGCGAGCTGGGACCTGATCCGACAACCGGCGTGGAATATTCGTTGGAGAGCGTTATTTTAAATATCAATAAAAAGAAGACTTCGGAAATCCTGGGTGATGTATGTGTTAACCTTGCCGGAAAACCGACGATCCTGGAGCAGGCAGGCGGGCTGAGCTTTGAGATCTCACCGCTGTCCTTCTATCAGGTGAATCCGGCGCAGATGGTAAAACTCTACGACAAGGCGTTGGAATATGCTGGCCTGTCCGGTGCGGAAACGGTACTCGACCTGTACTGCGGAGTGGGCACCATCGGATTGTACTGCGCATCGAAGGCGAAAAAGGTCATCGGCATCGAATCGGTGAAAAGCGCCGTTCTGGACGCCAACCGGAACGCGGTGATCAACGGCATCGTTAACGCAGAATTCATCTGCGGCAAAGCGGAAGAGGAGCTGCCGAAGCTGCTGGAGCAGGGAGTCAAAGCAGATGTTGTCATCCTGGATCCTCCGCGGGCAGGCTGCGATCCGGTTCTTTTGGATGCTGTGGTGGAAGCGAAACCGGACCGGATCATCTATGTATCCTGCGATCCGGCTACACTGGCAAGAGACGTAAAAATATTGGGCGAAAAGGGATACCGATTTGCGGAAGCCCAGCCGGTTGATATGTTCCCGCATACGGGGCACGTAGAGACGGTAATTCTGATAACTAATAGTGGCTGTCGAAAAATAAATATTAAAGTAACAAAATAAATAAAAATGTAACAAAATAAATATTATTGACACAAAACCCGCTCTGCCATATAATTAGGCCAAAGCGGGTTTTATTTTATCCTAGTGCAGGCAAAAAGGATGTGTTACTATAGCCAGAAAAACTTTTAATCTTACAGAAAAGAAAATAGAAGAGCTCATTAAGTCTGGTCGCGGTCAGGGTGAAGGCTCAAATTATATCCCATGGCTGCAAATTGGTGACTTTTCATCCAAAGGCCGTAGCCATCGGATTCAAGACCACAGAAATGGGCGGATACATCATCTTTTTAGTGATTTGGAAGCGGATTATTATCACATACTATCTTGGGAAGATTCTGTAATAGATATCCGTGAGCAATTCCCACTTCTTCCGCGGTCTGATACTGAGGAGATTTCCAATTCGTTTGGCTATAGGCACCCTAAATATTCAAGGACACAGACCAATGAAGTCATGACTTCCGATTTTCTGATTACGGTGCAAAATGAAACAGGCATCCATATGGAAGCACGATATGTCAAATATAAAGATGATTTAAACAATGAGCGCACATACGAAAAGCTAAGAATAGAGGAACAGTATTGGAAAGCTCGGAGTATTCCTTTCAAAATTGTGACAGAGCAGAACATTAATCGCCAAAGGGCAAAGAATATCCAACGGCTTCTTGGATATTATGTTATGCCAGAAATCGAGGGCTTTGAACAAACTGAAGTCATAGAACTGTTACCAGTTTTACTGAGTCGGATTGCAAATGATAGATATCTCCAGCTTCAAGAGAGCATGCATGGGTTGGATATCAGATATGGTATGACTGCTGGAACCGCCTTGTCTTTGTTTTTTCATTTTGTTGCCCGCAAACACATTCCTCTTTGTATTGAGAAAAAGCTTCTGCCCACACAACCAATCAACGAATTGATTAATTGGGAGCACTTTTATATACTGGTGGAGAATGGAGGTAACCAGATTGCCGATAATGCTTAACGATGTCTACGACATTCAAAATCCCAAGACGGATACCGTCCGTGTCCTTACAATTCTGCCAGACAGGATGGCTGTAGTAATTTCGCTTATAAAAAAGGATACATTACCTTTTGAGATTTCTATGTCTGAATTTGAGGAAGCAATCGAAAACGGGGAAGCAAATATCAACCCTTCTTTTCCTCCAACTATTTTCTTAAACCCTACAGAGAAACAGGTTAAATCAGCAGAGAACAACTGGAAGATCATCGGTGATTTCGTTAAAGATGAGCCTGATTGCTATGATCCAAAAGTACGAAGCCGATTCATTGCTGCTAAAAGTCGTGAACTTAACATTCAGCGAAATCAAATTCAACGCATCCTTTATCGCTACTGGTCGGGTGGTATGAGCCTGCATGCCCTTTATCCTCAATTTGAGAAACGGGGCGGTTTTGGGAAGCCGCGAACAGATACGACGCTTCTGGGGCGGCCTGTCATTTATGAAAGCAACTATAAAAGGCTTCCTATAGGAGAGATCGAGTTAAAACATATTAAAGAAGCTATTTCCAAGCACTATACCAAACACACGAAATACAGCTTTCGGCACGCTTATAAATGGATGATTGACGAATATTACAGAGATCCGGACACCGGCTTAGTTATGGAAGTACATCCCACGGAAACTCAATTCCGTTATCATGCAGAGCAATTTGTGGACATGAAAAAGCGGGTAGGCTCTGTAAAATATAATAAAGACATGAGAGGAATCCTCGGAAGTTCACGGAGTGAGTCAATGGGCCCGGGGGATATGTATCAGATTGATGCAACAGTTGCGGATATTTACCTCGTGGCGCATATCGACGCTCATGCAGTGGTTGGACGCCCTGAACTCTACTTTGTTACAGACGTCTTTTCCAGAATGATAGTAGGTTTTTATGTCTGCCTGGAATCGGCATCCTGGGAAAATGCACGGGCTGCGTTACTTAACACCTTTAGGAATAAGGTGGAGTTATGCAAAGAGTATGGCGTTGACATCAAGCCTGGGGATTGGCCCTGCTCGGGACTCCCTCGTGCTCTGTTGGTAGATAATGGAGAGCTAATCAGCAAAGCGAGTAATAGTATTATCTCTGGGCTCGGCATTACTGTAAAAAATGCTTCTGCATGGCGTCCGGATTTGAAAGGAATCGTGGAAAGCCGTTTTCGGCTTTTAAACATTGATGTCAAAGCCACACTGCCGGGAGCAGTATTACCAGATTTCAGTGAGCGCGGCGGTGAGGATTATCGTTTGGATGCGACTCTTAATTTAACGGATTTCACAAAAATTATTATTCATTTTATTCTTAACCATAACCGTCGGATAATGGATACACATCCACAACCCCTTCCAGACGTCTTGGCCGCACATGTACCGCCCATTCCGATTGAACTCTGGAACTGGGGTATAGTTAACCGAACCGGTGTCCTTCGTACAATGAATTTAGAAGATATGTCTGTAGCGCTGTCACAGACAGCCAACGCGTTGGTTATGGAAAAGGGAATAAAATTCAGCAATCGCCATTTTGAGTGCAGCACCGCTTTAAAACAAAACTGGTTTGCAACAGCGAGAATAAAGAGAAGCTGGAAAATCGACATCGCATATCAGCCCGGCGATATGCAGAAGATATATTGGCTGAAAGGACCGCATGAGTATGAGGTGTGTGTGCGCACTAAAGGTAGTATTGAGCAGTTCCCTGGGGAGACTTTTGAGGAAATTATTTGGGTCCAGCAACAGTTTTCAAAACAACAGGCCTCATATGCCGATATCAAATTGCAGTCCGATGTAGATACTAATCGTGCCATTGATAATATCGTTGAGGAAGCCAAAGCCAGAAAAAAGGTTTTATCATATACGGCATCAAAAAACAAGGCAAAACCAGATCAAATCCGCAAGAACCGTAAAGCTGAAAATGAATGGCTCAAGAAAGAAAAACAAGCAGCGGGAACGGGGACGAACGCTGAAACGCAGCAAGGCACATCGCCGTCTGCATCAATAAAAACATCAGATTATGAGGACATATTTGCAGTATTTCAAGATGAGGAGAGTGAAGAATAATTGCTTAAATATCCACTGGCATCTTTAATGGTCGATGCGAAATATACGCTGCAACTTCGCGCCTTGTACAAGGACAATCCTTGGCTTGAAGCACTGCCGGACAATCTCGACGACAAAGAACTGTTCTATGCCATTCAAGGGCAACTCCCTTACGACAGATCGGAATGTAAATTATCGGCATCTGAGCGTCAGGACTGTGTGAAGTCTTTGTCCCGTGTGTTTATTCCATTGGGTAAAAACGGTGAAATTGCCCGTAAAATCGCTTCAGCAATCCGTGAAGGGTATGTTAACAGAAATCCTGTAAAGAACCAATGGCTAACTACATTGGGGCAGATTCAGGATTGCGTACAAACCCGTGATGCGGAATTCACTACGCTGGGGGGATCTAACGCTAACGCCTATGGCTTTTGTATAGTAGGTGATTCCGGTATGGGGAAGACGTCGGCAGTAAATCACGCGCTGTCGTTGTTCCCGCAGGTTATCATCCATAGCAAGTATCAAGAACGATCTTTCCCCTGTGCCCAAATTGTATGGATGAGGTTGGAGTGCCCCCATGATGCCAGCGTAAAAGGTCTGTGCAGTCAATTTTTTATGGAATTCGATAAACTTACCCGTGAAAACACCTATGCCAAATTTGCTTCCGGCGGACGCGCAACAACTGACCAAATGATTCCACAAATGGCGTTGGTGGCTGAACGTCACGGCTTGGGCCTATTGGTCATAGATGAAATCCAAAACATTAGTGAAGCAAAAAGTGGCGGTGCCCAGCGTATGTTAAATTTCATCGTGCAATTAGTTAATACCATTGGTATCCCGGTACTTCTGGTTGGAACACCAAAGGCTATCGGACTGCTTTCAACAGACTTGAAAACCATTCGCAGAAGTAGCGGGCAGCAAGGAATGACGCATCTTGCTCCGCTGGAGCGCCATACAAGTGATTGGAAGTCACTTGTGAAGGGTCTTTGGAAATATCAATGGACTGCCCAAAACACAGAGTTGTCCGACGAACTTTTGGATGCACTGTATTCATTTAGTAAAGGGAATATTGACGCAACAGTTAAGCTCATTATTGAAGCACAGCGACTTGCTATCCGTCAAGGACGCTCTGGGCAATCGGAGATTATTACTTCCGATATTATCCGAAGTGCCGCCAACAGCGATAACGTTAAATTAATAATGTATAGACTCTCTCAAGAACGTGAAGTACATTTTACGGATGCAGACCGCGAAGAGAAATCGAAACTACAAGAACGACTAGACAAAGGAATACCCCATAACGAAAAATTTGAAAAGGCAGAATCAATTTCTCATCCGCAGGCTAAGAGACACACCGAGAAAAGATCAAGCGAAGAAAATAGCGATTTTATAAAGAAACTGGAAGGTGAAGGATTATTCCTTACTTCCGACGATGCATTTTAAGGTTGTGATGAATTGATTTCCTTTTTCCCCACACCCTATCCGGGCGAGCTGTTATATGGACTGATTTCTCGCTACCATGAGCAAAGTGGAAATATAGACTACTGGCAGACTATGCAGGAACTATTTAACAACAAACGTGCACACAGTTCCGTGGTGCTCCCTAACAGTGTTGGAGAACTCGCCCGCCGAATAGAGCACTTTGGGCTATCATTTGATGAACTGATAATGTGCCATACACTGTATCCTTATTATACCTCATTTTCTTCAAAGCAAAATGCAGACTGGGTCTATACATGGGCGAAAGAGAGCCGCAAGGGAGCTTCTATAAGTTATCTGGGCGCATTCGGGGGACAAGCATATGAGCCCCGTCACCTGCGCTTTTGTTCACAGTGCTATGCAGAAGAGCAGGAGCAGTATGGAGAAGGATTCTGGCATCGGCTCCACCAGACCCCGGGCGTGTTAGTCTGCGAGCGACACCATTGTGTTCTGATGGAGAGCACGGTTCTATATCTATCAAAACGCTCAAATGAATACCTGCCGGCTAAAGTATCGAGGCTATTCCCAGCCATTCACCCTCCTGTCTTTTCTGACAAAGGGCGACAGCAGACAATTCAATTGGCTAACGATATACTGTTCCTGTACGGAAGTTACAAACGAATTCGGGTCGCTTTTGCTAAACACGGATATAACTTCCGAGCGCTCTTTATTCGATTGCTTCGGGAAAAGGGGTTGGTTACAAACGGCGGCGAACTTCGGCTGGCAACATTCCGTCAAGCGTTTCTAGATTTTTATGATTCAGAGCTATTAGCAGCGTTAGGATTCTTTTTTGGAGACAGCGTTGACCGCCCCTGGATTGTTTCTATGTGCCGCAGCAACACGGTAACCTCACATCCGTTGCGGTATATATTGCTGGCACGGTTTCTATGTGGGAGTCTCCAAAAACTGATCCAACACGCGGAAGAGTATAGCCCGGAAGAATTAGATGATATCTCTTTACGTCATTATGGCCAGCCGGATCGATTTGAAGAAAAGCTAACGGCGTACCGAAAGCGGTGGAGCCAGGCATGCAGAAAGATGCCTGGCGCAGCACAGAATGAAATTCGTGCAACCGCACCTTCCGTTTACACATGGCTTAATCGGCACGACAAGGATTGGCTGGCAGAGCATCCTAAAGAGCGTCGGCGCCGCGGAGGTAACAAGACATTCTCGGATTGGAATGCAAAAGACGCCGCGTATAGCGACAAGGTACAGTTGGAAGCGGAAAAGTTAAGACGTAACATTGGGAAACCCGTTCAAATTACAAAGACGAAGCTATTCAATGCAATCGGATGCGGGAATCTTCCAAAAGAAAAGCAGGAATTGTTACCTCAAACCATCAAGGCAATCGCGCGGGAGATTGAGACCAAGCAAGAATTTCAACTGCGTAGAGTTAACTGGGCAGCAGAGGAACTAACCATGCGGGGCGAGCCGCTTGTTAAATGGCGAATCCTGAAGCTGGCATGTATTCGAACAGAGCAGTGGGATGAATTTTGGGAGTTATACCAAAGGAGAATCAAACGGGATAAGGGCATGTGAAAATACAGATTCCATAGGTTCTTGTGTCAATATACGAGCCGACGCCAGTTAAGACATCGGCTCATTTGTATTTATATACTAAATAAAAATCTTTTTAACTTGGTATAATATTAAGTACTTTTCTATATTAAAAAAAGGAGTTAAAGACAGGGAATGGAATGCGAGTTGGCTTCAAAACTTGAATCGGCGAATCTACAAAGAACGCAGTATCTACTAAAAGCTTATCCAGAGTATTTGGCTAGTATGCCTCCTGAGATAGATGTGAAGATAAGTAAAAGTGTGATGTCGATTCTGGCATACAGCCTACGGGACAGAACGGTCTTTTCTTCGGCGGAGTTTGAAATTATGGATGCATGTGGCCCGTTCCTTCCTCGGGCTATTCAAAATGCTGCCGATGTGATTCGAGGCTTCCCTGAGGATATTTCCTCAAAGATTTATCCTGTTCTTTATCATCGATATTTATCAGATGAAGGAACCTCAATAAGTTTGGAACAATTGGCTCTGCGGTTAGGTAAAGACGAACTAATTTTTCAGCCCGAAGAGATTCAAGCCCTCCTGTCGGATGGAGAGCGTATAATGGCTTCTCTGCTGTTTGACAACAGATTAATATCTGCGATGCATATTATTAATAATACATTTTGCATGCCATCAAGTATGCCCACCTTTCAGGCGAACGCCCTTTATAATGCTCCAAATACTTTACAACCTCAGAGTCAAAGCAGGACTTTACCCAATGGCCTCCTGCCGTCATGAACTTGCCAATCGTAACTTCAGTCATACTTTTTGTATCTTTATCGCAACGGAGCAGTAAGGTCGATATGGAGTGCCCGTCCTGGATGTATATTTCAATAATCAGCCAATTCCCAGACCCAACAGTAGAAATATTGGCTACTGCATATTTCCTGGGTTGAGTATTCCGTAACCGTGATATCGTTTTTCCATCGGGGAGCTTTGCATAGCTGACCGAAATACTGCTGATATCCAACTTTTTCGGTAATTCATTTAATGCCTCGCAAAATTCAGGAAAATCCGGATCAATATCAATTGGCGGAGAGCATAACTCAGGCTCAAGGTCTACAAATGGATATTCGCCAACCCCTGTACGGTCGTCTGTTGTATATGCCGAGCCGCTGGACAACAATTCGATTTTGCTCACGCCCTTTTTCGAAGTGGATGAAGATTTCTTCCGTTTAATATTTGGAAAGTTAAGGTAAGTCCTTTCCAAAAGACCCGCATGGGCAGTTACCCCGGAACCCTGTTTTGCCGAAATGCCAGGGACCCCAATATCTATTTCTTCCGGGGCGGACTCACTTTCGTATGTCAGGCCACTCTTTTCCTTAAGACCATCACTTGTGAGACTTTCGGGACCAAAGTTAATATTACCAAATGCTTTTATGAAAGACACATTAGTGGGCGGACATATCGTTGTTATTAATGTCGCATCGCCTTTTGTTATCCCACAACAATTCAGAACGAGTTCTTGGATGAGCGGAATAGCAGTCATGATTCGCCCAGACTTGACGAAGTCAACATGAGTTGACTCCCATCCGGCCTTCATTTCAGCCACACCAAAGATGCTTGCAAAGAAAGCTGCAAATTCTTTCGTTAACCTGCCCTTATAATTTGAAGAAAAATCGAAATCAAGATTTCTGTCTTGTACTCTCCAAGAGGATATAACCAGCCACTCTTCCAGACCGCCGTCTGAGATAAGTTGATTAGCAAACATTGAGTCGTACATGTAAAATGCTCTTGCTAATTCTATGCACGGGATAATATAACGCATTCCATTTAACAGGAATACTTCGCAATATTCACGGCACATCTTACTTTCCCTGTAAAGTGAATACAGACCTGAAGGAAGTGACTCGGGTTCCGCAGCCACCACAACTTTTGCTTCGTTAATATCAGAAACATAAATAGTAATTGTTGTTTCTGGGAGGGTTGCATCAATAATAGCGCCATTCATAAATCGACGACCTATCCACAGCGCAGGTACATTTCCCCACTGTGTTTTCACAGGAAGCGGCTTCGAGCAGGTTTCGCTTTTAAAATACACAAAGCACGTTACAGAACCGCTTGCTATGTCTTTGACGGGTGAGGTAATCCAGTACACCGTTGCAATCTCGTCTTTTTTGAAGGGCCAATCATTGAACATTATGTTGATATTCGCCACGATTTTCACCTTCCACCTAAATGTAGGATTCATAAAGTATTATAACATAGTGGGGTGAATACAATCTGAATCATTCTATTTTTTTGAAATTATACTTGATAGTTCTTTTCTAGAAATGCACTTCCTGTATTGTCGGATAGCGCTTCCATTATCAATATCTGCACGACGGGCGTTTCGGATTTCCCATGCTATACATCCTACACTGGCAGCAAAAAGATAATTAGTAGTTGAAAAAGCTATTATCATTAACTTATTAGCTATTCTTGCTAATCTGTATTTCATGATTCTATGATTATATTAGTTTTAAGATATAGAGGGCTATAGTGAAATACTCTGGAAAAAAACAGGAACTCATCGCTTTATGGGCTGTGTTTCTGGCTCAGGTGGCAGCGCGCCTGACTGGCAGTCAGGAGGTCAGGAGTTCGATCCTCCTTAGGTCCACCAAGTCAATATAATCCGAACTACCTTGTTTCAATCGGCGAGGGGTTCGGATTTGTTGTTTATCTAGGAGATATAGCAATGTGAAAAAAGATGACAGTATCGGGTGTGATACTGTCATCTTTGGCTATTTTTAGAATATTACTTTAACTGTTTCTTTGCCTACGTGCTCGGCTATTTCTTACTAAATCTGATTTGCTTCTATTATCAAATGCCTCTTGTATTTTACTTTCAAGTTGCCATGATATGTTTCCCCAGTTCATGGATACGGCATAACCACTGTCAAGATTATCCTGCAACCTTGCTGGGGTTGTACCAGCTGTTGGAAGATAAATCGCAAGCAGACCATTTCGAGTTCTTGAACCATATGGGCGTAGAGATGCATATATTTCCCAATCTACCCATTTACGATTCGCAGTTTCAGATCCTATAAGCACAATTGTTACTGTTGAATCTTTTAAGTGATTTGTACGAATCAATGCTAAAATTTCATCATCGGTCTTATCGTCATATGCATCTGCCAAAGATCGATCAATTAAGGTGTTGTCTTCCCCATATGTATCTCTCAAATGGGTCGCCTTGCTTTGATCATTTTCATGATGATAACTTACAAATACTTTGTGTGCCATAATTTACCCCCCCTATAATATAAAATTTATTTTTGAGCAACAGCCCATTTATCAGTATTGACATCAAATATTTCTGCATAAATCAAAAAATCAGTATTTAAATCTCTGAATCCTTCAACAATAGCATCATAACGCCGATATTCTTTTTGAATTTCAGATATGTCTCTGCAAAAATCCTCCGTACAAAACTCTTCTGTTTTGTGGTCAAACCAACGTTTGTAATTACTTTGGTGACTAGTTAGAAACTCATTTAAACAATGCAACATGTTGTTGGCGGTTTCATAGTACTTACTTTGTTGAGAACTCTTGGTGTCGTAAACTTGCATTTTTTCTCTTATGAACCTATAAGTTTCATAATATGATGAAATAGTGTCTGAAATATTATCTCTTTCTGGATCGAAGTAAAACAATGTCCTTTTTGTATTCATAAAATTCTTAATCTGTTGTTTGAATAATTCCTCAGGCCTTTCGAATACAATACTGGCTCCGCCAATATCTAATTTTTCAACCTTTATAACCCATTTGGTCGCAAATTTTCTCCATATGTAAATTAACAATAAAATAATAACTATCGGGATTGATTTTGTAATCACATTTATGAAATATAAGACATTTTGTCTTAATATAGATAGATGTTCATGGGACATTACAATTTCTCTAAAATTGTAGTTGAATGATAATATCAATATCGAAATGAGCACTAGGCATAAAATTATATTTGCAATGACAGTGCGATTCTTAATATATGAAGTACATTTTTTTATCTTTTCCATGATATTTTATCACCGAATTCCAGATTTATCCTATATAATACATTTTAACACTAATAACACATAATGTAAATTAGTCTGTTCCTAATAGTATCCTTCGCGTTGTTTTTTGTAATTTATTCTGATATACTGGCGGTAGATTAAATATGGGAGAAAGTTCCTTATAATGAAGATGTTACATTTGAATTTTAAATTATGCAATAGGTAATATATTCGCAATTCGCCTATAAATATTTGATGCGACGATGTTGTAAAGAGGTGATGGATTTGTCATATACAGTGAAATCTACAGAGAGATTGCGAAAGCCGGGTGCTGAAATGGAGACTAAAGCACTTCTCTATTTAATGAATTTTCGAGAGGATAGCGACGATATTCACTATTTTATTGTTGATTTTTTTAATGATTTGACTGGTATGGACAGAGCTTCGTCGAAGCTTTGGGATATGCAGTCTAAAGGTGCAACTAATTCATCTGCTAAGTCTATCGGAAAAGAACTGGTTACTCTCTATAAAAACTTTTTAAGTGATTTAACTTTTAAGTACCTAATTCTTTTCTTGGGAGGAGTTTCTAATAATGTACGTATTGATGATTCTAAGAACATTTTTGGTATAGAAAATATAAAACCAAATGCTTTAATTAAGGTTGTAGAAGGCCTAAAAGAAGAGAGCAGAGACAAAACATATATAGATTCGGATAAAATAACAGCAAAATCTGTTAACGAATTTTTAGGAAAAGTGCTGTTCGTTATTGATGATAAACCACCATGTGACTATGTTAAAGCCATCATAAAAGACCATCCTCATATCATCCCTGGAGAAAATGTTCTTAATGCTATTTTTAATGAGATTAGAGATGAACAATCAAGTAAAAAGAATGCTCATGTCATTGAAGGACTTGTAATATCGACAAGTGATGAAGCTTTAAACTATTATAGACATTTGACAAATAATGAAATAAGGTTAATGACATTGCAAAGGATTATTAATCGTGATCCCGTTTCTCGAGGACTACCTTTACCCTTTATGCCGATTTTAAATAACTGCCCACCAGAGAAACAAAAAGATATGATTGATGAATGCAAAGGTTCATTGTGTAGAGCATTATTTAACAAAAATGCAGCACAGAGTTTCTGGTCAATTTTTGAGCAAATATATTTTCTGATAATAGAAAACCCAGCCGATGATGTACAAAATTTATATAGAAAATTAGATTCAACTTTGATTAAAAATTGTCCTGATTTTGATGCATTATCAGTTAAGTACTTTATTTCAGTTGTAAAGGATGGGATTCAAGCATGATAATTAAAAAGATAGCTGTGGGCAATTCAGAGGAATCTTTTATCGAAGACTCTCTATCAAAAGGCTTTAATATAATTTCAAGCGATGATAATAATAAAGGCAAAACAATAATTATTCAGTCTTTAATGTATGCCTTAGGAAATGATCCAACATTTCCATCATCATTTTCATATAAGAAGTATTTTCATTTTGTTGAATTTGAGGTGGAAAAAGTTACATATTACATTTGCAGAAGAAATAATGGGTTTGTATTAAAAACACCTTCTTCCCTAATGATGTTTGATAATGTTTCAGAATTAAAAAGGTATTGGACTAAAAATATCTTTGACTTACCTCAAATATACAAAAATGAAATGATAAGAATAGTGGACCCTGTCCTTTTCCTGCAATTATTCTTTATAGGACAAGATAAGAAAGCAACCTATAATATTTATAATACTGGCTTCTATAATAAAATCGATTTTATTAATATGCTATTTGATTTTTGTGATTTAGGTTCGCAATATCTGAGCCCAGAAGACGTTATAATTACAAAGCAACGTATCTCTAAACTAAAAGAAGAGAGGGCTACTCTCTTAAAACAACACAAAATACTAAAATCTTCAAAAACAGCCGTTAGCTATTTAAGTGCTATTAGTGATAAAACATCTTTTGACGAAAAGATAAAACAGTTAGATAAAGTCAATGATAAAATAGCCGAGCTGCGAAAAGAGCGTAACATCGCCGCAACCCGAAAGGCAAGATGGGAAACAACCATTAAGGAGCTTCGATCATTAAATAGAACTATTGATTGCGGAGAATTGCGCTGTATGGACTGTGATTCTACTAATATTTCTTTCAGTGCATCAAAAAGATCTTCTTACAATTTTGATGTGTCTACCGTTTCCATGAGGAGTGAAATAATAAATTCTATAAACGAAAAAATTTCTTCTTACAATGAAGAAATTGAAAAACTAGCTTTATTAATTAATAAAGAACAGGACTATCTACTAATGCTAATGGCGGACGAAGATATAACACTTGAAGCAATTGTCGCTTATAAAAATGAAATTGCAGATGCATCAGATGCTGAAAGCAGGATAAAGAATATTGACTCCCAATTAGAAACATTAAATAATTCCCTTACCTCACATGAGGTCAGTACAAAGGAACAGAAAGAGCAACAAGATAAATTAATAGAAGCTATTGTTTCTCTTATGGTAGAAACATATACAACAATTGATCCAAATAGCAATTCGATAATTGATGGCATATTTACAAAGCGAGATGAAGTATTCTCTGGTAGCGAGGCAACTATCTTCCATCTTTCAAAGCTATACGCAATCCAAATGAATACAAATCATAGTTTCCCAATCGTTGTTGACTCCTTCAGAGCAGAAGACTTATCAACTCCAAAAGAGAAAATAGTGTTAGAGTTATTTAGAGAAATTCAGAATCAAAAAATATTCACAACAACGCTTAAAACAGAAGAACTAGGAAAATATGATAACTTAAGCTACATAAACAGTATTGATTACAAGGAACACATGCCCAGCAAAATGCTAAATGACTCGTACAACATTGAATTTAAGAAGCTGCTTTCAAATCTAGCAATTGAATTAAATTAATTTGCAGGATAAATAGGGCCGGTATTAACCGGCCTTCATTTAGAATCCTTTCTCATCGATTTATCTTTATACTTCACGGCCTTCCATTTTTCAAATTCTTCTTGGCCTTCCTTAGTCTCGTAAAAAGCCAAAATTTCAGGAAGCAGACAACGTGCTAAAGATTCAATTTCATATAGTGGAATTTCTAGCCCATGGACATTAGATTTTTGTTTTGTCATGCTCCACACCAATTTCCGATTGCTTCAGTTCTAATCTCTGCTGCCTTTTGTAGATCGGTTTCACGTTTCTATCTAAATCCTTGAAGTCATACATATAATCTAGTAGAGAATACTCTGCTCTATGACCGTCTGGATAGAACTCTACTACTTTATGAATACGTCGTAGAAACGCTGCCCATGTATCTGGCTGCTCATACTGTATTAAGGGACATTGTGAGTACAAATCAAGGTTACTTATGATGTATACTGTGGTAAAACAAGCGATTTTGTTTGCGTATCTGCACCTCAATTCCAGAGGGTATCCGTCTAGAAGATTTAATGTTTCGCTTATTTTCAGTTGTGAGTGAAACTCATCCAGTACAAGCGAGTCTTGCCCGGCATACCCGTCAAAAGGATGCTCATAATCTGTGACCCTGTACACGGCATCATATCCCTGCTGCTCCATAATATAGCGTGTCGCCAGTCCCGGTTTTGCCCCAAATATAAACCACGTTCAGGGTACGAAATGTTGTGCGAAATTCTTCTGATTTCACAGTTTGTCGTACACGTTCGATATCAGTTAGCCGCAAAAGATAGTCAGGGTTTTCTTCAAGAATTTCATAATTAGATTTCCCATCCTTTACCAGTTGGTATAGCTGGTCGAGGTCATTCCGAGCGCCGGGATGCTCCAAGGGCATTTCCCCGCATTCCATAAAGGTTCCTTTTACGGAGGTATCTGCCTTAGGATCATTGAGCCATTTCCCTGTTTTTTACACGTATGTTCGATTTTCTTCACTGGTGCCTCGTGCTTGTTCTATATGGGCATCTGGAAAATGCCTTTTTAAGGTGGAGAATCGAATAGGCGAAGAGCTTACAAGATAAATGTGTATATGCAGCGTTTTTTCTTCGAGTCCGATTTCCTCTGCCATACAAAAGTAGATGATTGACTTAAATGAGGATAATTCATTTTGGTCATCGTGATGAATGAAAGGGCTCGCGCAAAGATGTGTCTTGATGATCTATTAGAGGACTTTGAAACGGAAGAGCAAAGAGAAAAAAGGAAAGCGCGGGAGCGCGAAAAGAGCAGAAGAAGATATCAGAAGAAGAAGGAAAAGAAAACGCAGACCTCCCCAAGCGAAGAGGACCGAATCAACTTCGGTCCTTTTCAATATCCTTTAATTTAATAGTACAAAATTATTTACAGTCTCGATTTTGCAGGGTTTCTGATCTTTATGCTTCTAATGAAGCGCGATCAATAACTAGCACCCAATTTACGACTTCTATGAAATTAATTCAAATAAAGCAATTACAATTTAGCCAGGATTGTTTTAAAGTATCCATAAGTCCTGTCGAACGATGCTATTTCCATTTTTTCGCCTGGTTTATGAATGCCGATGGTATTTGGACCCAATGTTATGACATCCATATCTTTGATGTGTTGTACGATCGTACCAACATCTGTTCCAACATGTGCGGCAACGGCTTTCACATCATTATCTGTCGCTTCTTTGTATACTTCTTTCCATAGTTGATGCATAGGAGCATCTTCGCTATAAGTATGACCTGCATAGTCATAAATTGTGTTCCAAGCAGCTCCGTATCGATTTGCCATAAGGAAAGCCTGGTCGCTTATTTCCTCAATCTGCGAGTCAAGAGCACTTCGGAACATATAACCAATTGTAACAGTGTCATCTTTGATACTGACTACGCCAAGATTTCTAGAAGTGATGACCAAGCCATCTCCTTCTTGGCCATTTTTTACAATAAGTCCTAGACCATTGGACATGAATCTTCTCATGTAAGCTCCGGTAGGCAGAAGCAACAATAATTCAATGACATTTTCTGTTGAAAGTCTATCCATAGATTTTCCGGTACTTTCAGTTGGTGAAATAGAAATGGACACGCCGGGATCGGTACCGGCATATTCTTTTCTGATTTTTTCAGTCAAAGCTTCAGATAAATGGTTCGCCAAATCTGAATGACAAGCGGCACAGGTGAATACGGCTTCACACGCTCCGGCAATATTGTTTCTTGCTGTACCTCCGTCGATAGACACTAGATTAATATGGATATCCTTCATCAGTGTGTAAAGGTATCGAGTACAAATTTTTATTGCATTAACTTGATCCCTTCCGATATCTAAGGCGGCATGTCCCCCAACACCTCCACTCACTGAAACTTTGAATGCAGGCTTTTGATCCGACTCGAATTGTACTCTCTTTATAAAGTCACCACCCTTGACACTTGTTGTTGAGATCCAGGATAGTCCCTCATCAAAAATATCAAAATTGATGAGTTTCTTGGCTTTGAAAATAGAGTAATCAATAAATTTTGGACCTCCGATACCAACCTCTTCCTGAACCGAAAAGAAACATTCCAATGGTGGATGATGTAGTTCATTATCATCTAAAGCTGCGAGCATGTAAGCAACACCGTGACCACAGTCGGCTCCGAGAGTTGTGTCTTTCGCTTTGATCCAACCATCTTTAATGAAAAGTTTTAATGAATCTGTCCTAAAATTAAAATTAGAGTCGGGTGATTTTACACAAACCATATCGGTATGCGCCTGAAGCATGACGGGTGGGTGGTCTTCGTAGCCCGGAGATGCATCCTTTTTGATTACGACATTCCACAATTCATCCCTGTACCACCATAAATTACGGTCTTTTGCAAACTGGACGAGATATTCTGATATTGCTTCTTCATTAAATGATTCATGGGGAATAGCGCAAATGTCTTCGAAAAATCTTCTATGTGGGTATCCTTTGTGTTCCATAACATATTGCATGATTTTAACCTCCTGTTTTTAAAAAATCTATAAAAGATAAATTGATGAAGTTTAGCTTATTAGTTTTTGATTACTTTGATCTACCAATTCTAAGAAAACTTCTACAAGAATATTTAGCAATAATTGTGCCACAATAAAAGTTCGCGTTTTACGGTCTTCTGAGTATTATTTGCCGATTTAAAAATTGCATATTGACAAAAAATTGCGCATATGCAATATTGTTTTTAGTTAAAGTATAATTCGTATAACAGAGACGGAGGATGATGATATGGAAGGATTTTATTCGCAAGATGACTATTGGAAGCTAATGGAGTTTACCGTATATAACTCTTGGATCGGCTGTATCATAGCAAATCATGAAGGGAAATATCTTTACACAAACAAAACATATGAGCAGATTACGGGAATATCACCCGCTGAAATGATTGGCTCGTCTATTGAACTTGCTCGTGGTAAAGCGTTTCTTAGCCAATATTCATCGACCGCATTGGTTCTCAAAGAAAAAAAGGAAATATTGATTGAACAGCAGCTCCGGGACAGAAGCATTCTTGTAAGAGGCACGCCATATTTTGATGAAGACGGACACGTTGAATATGTTCTGTCTCAGTTGTTCAACATTGATAAATTGAACCGCCTTTATATTGAAGCTTCGACGAATTCCCGGAAAGGTTGGGAGCACTTTGATAAAGTCGAGACGAAAGCAAATGAAATAAAGGAAGGCTCGATTGATTATATTATCTATAAGAGCGAAACCATGCATAAGGTCATGGAACAGTCCAAATTGATAGCAAAGTCTGATGTTACTGTTCTACTTCTCGGAGAATCAGGAACTGGAAAGGAACTGGTGGCTAAATATATCCACCAGGCAAGTTCTCGTAGCGGGGAACCTTTTATTCATATTAATTGCAGCGCGATCCCAGAAAATTTGTTGGAATCCGAATTTTTCGGTTACGAAGCGGGTTCTTTTACGGGTGGATCTAGCAAAGGGAAAAAGGGTCTTCTGGAATATGCAAATAACGGAACCGTTTTGCTTGATGAAATAGGCGATATGCCATACCACATGCAGGCTAAAATACTACGTGTTCTACAGGAAAAAGAAATCATGAGGATCGGAGGGAATAAGCCAATTAAATTAAATGTCAGATTCATCGCCTCAACTAATGCTGACATACTCACCCTAATCAAAGATAAGAATTTCCGCTCAGATCTCTACTACAGACTCAGCACGGCTTGTGTCAAAATTCCGCCGCTCAGGGACAGAAAAGAAGATATACCTCTGCTGATTGATTATTTTTTAAGGGAATTCAATAATGAGTACCATACACATAAAAAAGCTGGAAAAAGTCTACAGGAGAAACTGATGAATCTGCCGATGCCGGGAAATGTAAGAGAACTCAGGAATATTATAGAACGCTTAGTCATAATGACCATAACAAACGAATTAGGTGTAGATGATCTAAACGATGTGCATTTAGATCATTACTCAGAAAATATTGTGAAAGAAATGAAACTTACTGATAGTTTCGATGGAAAAGGGCTTTCTGAAATCATGGAAGAATACGAAAAATATGTTTTAACATATTTTAAAGAAAGATATATAAAAAAAGCTGATATTGCCACCGCGCTAAAGGTATATCCCTCAACCATAACACGAAAACTACAGCAATATGGGCTTTAAAAACATTTATTCCTATATTTCTCGCATTAACAATACATTCACACGAATCTAGAGAGCTATATTCTAGAACAAATATAGCGTGAAATATAGCATATCCTTGACAGAAAAGAAGTTTCATATTGGGAGTTCTCTTAATTTTCGAAAAATAGTTATACGTTGATTCACCGACAGATATTATATTTTAGCCATCGGGACCAGTCGAATTTGTACTAAATACTAATTCGACTGGTTTCAATTTGTTACCGAGACAATTGTGCCTCTTTGGTCATGTTGCTATACTTAAGAAAATCTAAACACTGGGAAAATGGTCATTGACAGAGGCTTTTCAAAAACGCATCCAGCCTATCGTTAGAATAGGGCAGAAGGAGGTAATGTTATGGGATATCAGGAAGAATATAAAGGCAAGCTCATTGATGTATATGAAGCTGTAGGGAAAATTAATAGCAATGACCATATATTTGTGGGTGCTATTTCTGCAGAACCCTATAGCTTTTTAGACCATTTCTATTTATTAAAAGAACGCAATGTTAGAAATGTTACCTTGACCCATATGCAACCCAACAAATATTATGATTTTTATGAAGACGATGACTATGCAAATATCATACAAGGAGATTATTTATTTTCTTCGAAGATATTAAGAAATTCCTTTAAAATGTCAAGATCTTCTTTCATCCCTAATTATCTAAGGAACGCTGGCAAAGACAGGCTTTACCATTATAAATACAATCACACACCGATCAATATCTATGTGGTTGCTGTTTCGCCTATGGATAGACACGGTTACTTTACAGCAGGATCGTGGGCGGATTATCATCGTGATTTTGTGGAAGCAGCGGATATGATAATTGTTGAGGTAAATGAAACCTCTCCAAGAACATTTGGCGATACATATATTCATATTTCAGAAGTTGATTATATATTTCATGGTGACAATCAAATTTATTATCAGGATATGAATGCAGTAACGGTAACGGACCGGATGATCGCAAGGAATATTTCAGAATTGATAGAAGACGGGTCCACTTTACAGATAGGTATTGGTGGTATTCCAAACGCGGTTGTAGGTGAACTGAAAGAGAAAAAGGACTTGGGTGTTCATACGGAAATGCTCAGCGACGGCTTGATTGAACTCTTTCAAGAAGGAGTGGTAACAAACAAGAGCAAAAGCGTTAATAAAGGTAAGTTTATCACCGCTTTTTCGCATGGTTCAAAACTAACATATGACTTTATTAACGACAATCCTTCTGTTCTGCATCTTGACGTAAATAAGACGAATAACCCGCATATCATTGCGGAAAATCACAAAATGGTGTCTATTAATACGACTTTGCAGGTTGACTTGATGGGTCAGTGTGCATCAGAAGCGATTGGTACTCTTCAACTCAGCGGGACCGGAGGTCAGGTTGACACCGCTGTTGGTGCAAGAGAAGCGATAGACGGCAAATCCATCATTGCCTTGCGTTCTACCGCAATGATTAGAAACGAGGGAACCGGCGAAAGGCAACGTAAATCAACAATCAGCGCAGTCCACCCCGAAGGAACAGTAATCACATTGACTCGTGCGGCGGTAGATTTTATCGCAACTGAATATGGAGTCGCCGCACTTAGGGGAGCATCGGTCAAGGAAAGGGTCAAGTCGCTGATCAAAATTGCTCATCCGGATTATCGTGATTCGTTATTTGAAGAAGCCCAGCGATATCACTTGATCTAAGGCTGGAATTCAGCATCGTCAAGGTTATCCAAATCAAGAAGTGTTTTGATTTAATTAAGCCCGTACATCGTATTCCGATGCTGGAAAAGCTGCTTTGTAAGAAGTATAGAAAAGGAAAGTTATTTTTGGTTTTTGGACAATTGCGTACCAAAGGTCAGATTGTTATATTAGATAAAGTCAAACAAAGGACGTATATGTAAAATTTTTGGAGGTAAAAAACATGATGAATGAAGCAGTTAGTATTTTTAATGATGTGCTAGGCCCTGTTATGATTGGGCCTTCCAGTTCTCATACAGCAGGACCAGGAAGAATTGGCAAAGTGGCATATATGCTTTTGCAGGATGAACCACAAAAGATAGAAATATCCTTTGAAGAAGGTGGCGGATATCCACTCACCTATAAATCACAAGGTTCCAATTATGGATTTGTAGGTGGTATTCAAGGTATTGATATTTGGGACGAAAGTTTAAAAACCTCTCTAGAACAAGCGAAGGAAAAAGGAATTGAAGTGAACTTTCTAATTGTTCCTGCTACTCACAATAGTCATCCTAATTTTTCAAAGATTCATGTAGTAGGCAAAAAGGGCGGATCGGTGACCATAGAAGCCAATTCTATTGGAGGTGGAATGTTCGAAGTTACTAAATTTGAAGAATTCCCAACGTTGATACAAGGGGCGTGCTATCATGTTTTGGCTATTTGTGACAATGATAAAGCTGTTCTGCAAATTAACGAAATCTTGGTGAAGCACAGCGTAGTTTCAGACACGAGAACGACTAAGGGCAAAGAACAGAGAGCTTTGCTCAATGTAATGACAGAGAAGAGACTTGCAGATGAAATTTTAAATGAAATTCGCAATGTGAATGGTGTCGATTTGAGAGAAGTGATGCCTGTTTTGCCTGTGGTAAAACGAAAAAATGTCAAAGTACCATTTAGAACGGCAGAGGAAGCAACAGCTTGCTTTACAGAGGGAAAGCAACTTTGGGAACTGGCTTGTGAATATGAAGAAGCAATCAGTGGAAAAAGCCGTGAGGAGATTCTTTCCATGATGAAAGAAATTGGCATGATGATGAAAGATTCGGCACTGAAAGCCTTGGAAGGGAAATATGAACCAAGAGGCTTTCTTCCTCCCCAAACCGTTCAGATTGCAAAAAATATGGAAAAGACAAATAGAGAGAGATACTTAGATTTAGGGCTATTAAATAATGCCGTATTATGGTCAACAGCTATGATGGAATACGATATTTGCAGAGGCAGAACCGTTGCTGCGCCCACTGGTGGATCCTGTGGTGTCATTCCAGGTGCGGTTGTTAGCATCGGTGAAGCTATTGGCAAAGACTGGGATGAAATAGCCAAGGCTCTCATGGTAGCTGGTCTCATTGGTGTATTTGTAGCGCATCAAGCCTCGTTTGGCGGAGAAGTTTACGGATGCCAAGCAGAAATGGGTTCGGCATCAGCAATGGCAGCAGCAGGTGTCATCCAGCTATTTAATGGTACTGCTGAAGAAGGATTTAGAGCAGCTTCCTTAGCTTTACAAAATATGATGGGATTGATTTGTGATCCTGTAGCAGGGGTTGGAAATGTTCCTTGTGTGAGTAGAAATTCTATGGGTACTTCCAATTCTGTTATCTCTGCCAACATGGTAATGAATGGATTTGACCCTTTCATTCCACTTGGCGAAACCATTGATTGTATGCGGGAAGTGGGAAGTAACATGTGTACAAAACACTTGTGTACAGGAGAAGGTGGACTTTGTGCTACGAAAACGGGAAAACGTATATTAGAAGAACTTGGGTATTGATCCTTTTGTTGCACATACAAAATGCAATGAAAAATGAAAATACAAGACTAGAATTTATAACATTATGTGGCTGAGGAAAGCTGAATAATAAAGGAAAGGAGGGTAATATTTAAAATCAGCAATAATTATCAAACTTTACTAAAATCAAACTTTACGAATGTAAATGATGGAACAAAAAAGAAAGGATGATAGAAATGAGTAATAATACTGAAAACTTCACTTCAGCAATGTCATCACCCGAGGCGAGCGTGGATATGAAAATTTTACGTAAAGCCATTATGGCATCTGCAATAGGTAATGGAACGGAATGGTTCGATTACGGAGTCTACGCCGTAACAGCCATATACATCATGGAGAATTTCTTCCCAGGAAAGGGAGGAATGATACTGACATTTGCCACTTTTGCCCTCTCGTTCCTCGTTCGCCCCTTTGGTGCTATCATTTGGGGTGCATTGGGTGACAAGATTGGCCGAAAGAGTGTACTGGCGACCACGATTATCATGATGGCCGGAGCCACCACCCTCATTGGGGTCATCCCAAATAGGGAGAGTATCGGCATTGCGGCGCCAATCCTCCTGATTCTGTGCCGTATGCTTCAAGGATTCTCAACCGGCGGTGAATACGGTGGCGCAGCCACATTTATGGCAGAGTATGCACCCGTCAAGAAAAGAGGATTTTATGGTAGCTTCCTGGAGGTTGCCACAGTATCGGGCTATATCCTGGGAACCGTCATTGTTCTGCTCCTCATCAACATCCTTGGTCATGATGCGATGTTGAATTGGGGATGGCGTATTCCTTTCTTCGTTGCAGCCCCCTTAGGTCTCATCGGCTTTTACCTGCGAACGAAGTTGGAAGATACACCGTTGTTCCGTGAACTGGAGGAAAAGGAAAAAGCAGCTGCATCCGAGAAACATCGCGGTGTATGGAAAGAGTTATTCACCCACTATTGGAAGAACATGATTATCCTGGGTGGCCTTGTCATTGCTCTTAACGTTGCCAATTATACCATTCTCTCATACATGCCCACATATTTACAGGACACCCTTGGTATGTCAGCCAACACTTCTCTCGTTATATTTCTTATCGGGCAGCTGGTCATGGCGGCATCGTTGCCGTTCTTTGGTGCAACATCGGATCGAATTGGACGCAAGCCAATATTGCTCATTTCCTGCATCGGATTGCTTGTTTTGGCACTGCCGATGTTTATGCTTATGCCTAAGGGCTTCGGCTGGGCAATTGTTGGTTTCGTCGTTTTGGGATTGCTTTTTGCCCCTCAGCTGGCAGTCATCTCTGCGAGCTATCCGGCCTTCTTTCCGACCCACATACGCTACTTTGGTCTCGCCTTAACTTACAGCGTATTTACCTCCGCCTTTGGTGGCACGACGGGCATGGTGAACATATGGTTACAAGAGAAAACTGGTTCCAACCTGGTACCTCCAGTCTACATGATGGTCACCGCCGTGATTGGTATTATTGCCATTATCTTCATGAAAGAAACAAAGGGTTTGTCTCTGCGTACTGAATCGGTTTCTTCAGTCGCTGCTGGCGAGCGTATCAAGGCGCCTGGCGAATGATAATCAAAGGTAAAAAGTAGATATAAATTTTATAACAGAATGGTTTTTTAAAAAAATTTTATCAATCTAAAATTAAATATGAAAAGTGAGCTGATAGTAAAATTGTAATGCCTCCTAATTTTTAGTACCATTTTATTTGGAGGCGTTGCAGTTTTGCTTGACCAGCTCAAAGAAAGGAAAGAAAAATGTCTAATAAAATGGGAAAAAAGATTCATGCATTCACTGTAGAAGAGTACAAAGATAGATTAGTAAAAGTAAAGGCTGATATGGAGAGCAAAGGAATGGATGTAATGGTTGTATCCGATCCAGCGAATATCTACTATATCAGTGGCTATGATGCATTATCATTCTATACACCGCAGGCGGTTATTATCTCCTTAGATTTAGATGAGCCAGTCATCATTTTAAGACTGCAAGATCATTATGCGGGGGCATTAACTTGCTGGATGAAAGATGATAATATTATCGCTTTTCCTGACAAGTACCTCTGGGAACCAGAAAAAATGTACGTGTGGGACTTTGTTGCAGATCGCCTCAAGGAACGAAAACTTGACAAAAAAACCATTGGCGTAGAAATGCATGCTTATTATTACACGCACTTCAGCCATCTGACATTAACAAGAGGCCTTCCCGATGCAAAATTCGTGGATGCAACAAAATTAATAAACTGGATTCGTGGACCTAAGTCCAAGCAAGAGTTGGAGTACATGGAAATTGCAGCAAGAATCACCGAGAATGCCATGTGGAATGCCCTCAAGGGAATTAAACCAGGAGTAAGAGAAAATGCAGTTGGCGCAGGAGTTATGAGGGATCAAGGTCTCGGCGTTGGATACTACGGTGGAGATACCGTATCCTTGCCACCGATTATCTCTTCTGGAGAAAGAACACAGGCAGCACATTTCACCTATCAGTCGGAAGGATACTTTCAGGATAATCAACTGACCTACATGGAACTCTCCGGCTGCTATAAGAGATACCATGCACCTCTTTCTAGAACAATCTGCACAGGAGAAGTTCCACCAGAAATTCAAAAAGCAGCACCTGCTGTCATCGAGGGACTCAACGTTGCACTTGACACCATCAAAGAAGGCGTTCTCTGCGAAGATGTAGAGGCAGCATGGCAGAGAACCATCAATAAGTATGGTATTGAGAAAGAATCCAGAATGGGCTACACAGTGGGATGTAGCTACGCACCCGTCTGGTGTGAAGAGAGTGCTTACTTTAAGCCAGGTGAAAAGTTTGCATTGAAAGAAAATATGACTTTTCATATTATGCCAGGCATATGGCTCAATGGATATGGAATGGCCATCACGGAAACACTTCGTGTCACAAAAACGGGATGTGAAACCATAACCAAATTCCCAAGAAAACTCTTCTTGGCTGATGAGCTAGAATAGAATAATGCAGAAGGAAAATACCTTGCAGAAAGCAAGGTGTTTTTCCCTCATAAAGATGTAAACCCATAAAATAATACGAAAAGGGAGAAAAAATATGTACAAAATGGTGATCGACAAAGAGAAATGTAAAGGATGTGAACTTTGCATTGGGGTTTGCCCAAAAAAAATCTTGTATATAGTAGAAGACGTCAATGAGAGCGGACTTCATTATGTAGAAATCATCGATGAAAAAGATTGTATTGGATGCAAGAGTTGCGGCACTATGTGCCCAGACTCCGTATTTACGATATACAAAAAGACGGAAGATGAGTGAGGTGGCAAGAATGAAAAAAAGACTAATTAAAGGAAACCAGGCAATTGCTGAGGCTGCGGTACAAGCAGGATGCCGATATTATTTCGGGTACCCAATTACCCCTCAAAATGAAATTGGAGAATATCTATCCGCTGCGTTACCAAAAGTTGGAGGTGTTTTCATTCAGGCAGAGAGCGAAGTAGGCGCCATCAATATGGTCTATGGGGCAGGAGCAAGTGGGGCAAGATCCATGACAAGTTCTTCAGGTCTTGGAATTGCACTTATGCAAGAAGGTATCAGTAATTTGTGTGCTGCAGAAACACCCGCAGTAATTGTAGATATCAGCAGAGCTGGCCCAGCATTAGGATCTATTGGACCGTCTCAAGCGGACTACATCCAAATGACGAGAGGTGGAGGAACAGGGGACTATCATATGATTGTATATGTTCCAGATAGCGTACAAGAGATGGTAGACTTCACTCAGAGAGCCTTTCAAAAGGCGGACCAATATCGAAATCCGGCAGCAATTTTGGCGGATGGTGTGTTGGGACAAATGATGGCAAGCGTGGTCATTCCAAGTGGAGACGAACTGCCAAAGCCACCAGAGAAAAAATGGGCACTGGGTCAAAAAGATGGCAGAAACACCTTTTCTTCTTTGAGAACAGATAATGACGAATTAGAAGCACACAACCATTATTTACAGAATAAATACAAAGAAATCAGAGAAAATGAAGCAGAAATGAAAACTATGGATGTAGAGGGTGCAGATATCGTCATTGTTGCCTATGGGATTTCAGCAAGAATTGCCAGGAAGGTAAAAGAAAAGGGTAGTGAAGAGGGACTAAAAATTGGTCTTGCAAGACCAATCACTGCATGGCCTTTCGCTTACGAACAACTAAAAGAAGCTTGTAAGGATGCAAAAGCAGTACTTTGTATTGAAATGTCTGATGGACAGATGATGGAAGATGTAAAGTTAGCCTTAGGAGGAAGTAAACCCATCGACCTTTATAGCAGGTTTGGTGGCAATTTGCCAGAAGTAGAAGAAGCACTTTTTAAGGTTAAAAAAATGTTGCAGGAGGCGAAATAATGGAATGTATTTATAAGCAGACAGCATATTTGCAAGATGCAAAAAGACATTACTGCCCTGGGTGTACCCATGGTATTGTACATAAAATTGTAGGGGAAGCGTTGGAAGAACTAGGGCTTTTGGATGATGTCATTACTGTAGGGCCTGTAGGATGTTCTGGATTGATTCATGTGAGTTCTACAAGGGATGCCGTACACTCTCTTCACGGGAGAGCATCGGCTGTAGCTACAGGAATCAAAGCTGTATTACCAGACAAAATTGTGTATACCAACCAAGGAGATGGAGACTTAATTTCTATTGGTTGTGCGGAAACGGTACATGCTGCGGCACGGGGGACCAACATCACAGTAATTGGAATCAACAACTGTATCTACGGTATGACTGGTGGACAAATGGCGGCAACGACCTTGGTGGAGCAAAAATCTACCACAAGCCCAGGCGGAAGACAGGTGGGAAGAGATGGATATCCTATCCGCATTGCGGAGATGCTTTCCACTTTGGATGGTGTAGCATTTGCAGCAAGAGGCTCCTTGCATAATATTAAAAACATCAATCTGTCCAAAAAATATATAAAGGCTGCGTTCCAATGTCAAAAGGATAAAAAAGGCTATTCCTATGTAGAATTACTTTCCACCTGCCCAACCAACTGGCACTTGGATCCAGTCAGTTCTGTAAAGTGGATTGAAGATAATATGCTACCGTTTTACCCTATAGGGATCAAGAAGGAGGTAGAGTAAATGTATAGAGAAATTGTTGCTGCAGGCTTTGGTGGACAGGGTGCACTTATGATTGGAGAAATCCTCGCCTTAGCGGGAATTGAAGAGAATTTAGATGCCACATGGGTGCCAACCTATGGACAAGAAAAACGAGGCGGAGATGCCAATGCCAGCGTGATTTTATCCAGTGGAGAAGTAGTGCTCCCATTGGTAGAGAGCCCAGATTACCTTCTTAGCCTGAACGAGAAATCCATTCGTAATTGGGGACCAAGGGTGAAGGATGGTGGCGCAGTTTTTTATAACAACTCTCTCATCGAGAAGGTGGACGGTCTTTCTGTAAAAGCTTTTGGAATTCCTTGCAATGAAATTGCAAAGAAAATCGGAAGTGAAAAATCCGCAAATATTGTGCTTCTAGGTGCCTATTTGGCCTTTGACGAATCTGTAAAATTTGAAACTGTAAAATCCGTCATCATGGAAAAACTGGGAAAGAAAAGTGAAAAAATTGCAAAGTTAAACATAGACGCAATAGAAGCAGGAAAAGAAGCTTTCCTTGAAAAATACAAGAAATAGACAAGAATTATGAAGAAAAAGTTGGAGGAAAGCTGATGAAAGTAAAAATCTTATCCGCAAAGGATGCGGTGAAGTGCATAAAGTCTGGAGATACTATTGTTTCCGACGGCTTCGGGTGGGGGCTTGCCTTCCCTGAAGAATTGGCCATTGCCGTTGAAGACAGATTCTTAGCGGAAGGTGAACCAAGAGATTTAACCCTTTACTTTGGTGCGGGGACAGGCGATGGTTATAGGAGAAAGAAGGGTTTCAGTCATTTTGGACATGAGGGTCTTCTGAAGAATATTATCGCATCACATTTAGCTATAGTGCCAGAGCTTCAACAACTTATTGTGGACAATAAAGCAGCCGGTTATAATTTGCCTCTTGGTGTGATGGCCCAGTTGTACAGAGATGCTGCTGGAAAAAAACCTGGGACTATAACAAAAGTAGGAATGGATACATTTATTGACCCGAGGCAAGAGGGGGGAAAGCTTAACAAGCTGGCAGATCATAATGTAGCTGAGCTAATGGAACTAAACAATGATGAGTATTTGTTTTATGAAGCTCCTGCCATAGATGTGGCACTTTTAAAAGGAACCTATGCTGATACGGAAGGCAATATCACAATGGATAAAGAAGCTGTTACGGTTAGTGCACTGAGTATTGCCCAGGCATGTAAAAATCATAACGGACTTGTAATTGTTCAAGTTGAGGATATCGTTGAGCCTGGAACTCTTGGCCCTAAGCAAGTTGTGATACCGGGGATACACGTGGATATCATTGTAAAGGCAGAAAACCCTGAAAATCATATGCAGAACTTTTATGTTGATTTTGAACCTGCTTTTGTTTCACACGTAAAGAGTACTGAAAATAAACAAAAGGCCCCAATGTCGACGATTAAAAGCATTATTGTGAACCGTGCTTACCGGGAATTAAAGCCGGGTATGGTGATCAATCTTGGAATTGGAACGCCTGGATTTGTAGCAGATATCGCAGCAGAAAAAGGTACGATTGATCAGTATAAGTTTACTGTTGAAGTAGGTATTTTGGGAGGGGAGTTGCAAAGCGATACAAGTTTCGGCTTTTCCAAAAACCCCGATGCGATCATAGATATGGCATATATGTTTGATTTTTATCATGGGGGCGGATTAGATATTACCTTTTTAGGATTTCGTGAAGTCGACCAATACGGCAATGTAAATGTGAGCAGAATGGGAAGTTCTATCCCAGGCGTAGGCGGATTTATTGATATCAGTCAGAATACAGACATCGTAGTATTTTGCAGTGCTTTTAACGCCAAGGGGTTAGACGTCGAAATCAACAATGGTGAACTGAACATCAAGAATCAGGGTTCGGTGAGTAAGTTTTCCGAAAAAGTAGAGCAAATTTCCTTTTCGGGTTCAAGGGCATTGAAAGAGGGAAAGACGGTTTTGTATGTAACGGAAAGAGCTGTCTTCCAGTTAACTGCCGAAGGCATGGAGCTAATTGAGTATGCGCCTGGTGTAGATATAGATAAAGATATCATACCATATATGAGCTTTAAGCCGATCGTCCGAAATCCAAAATTAATGGATTTGAGTAATTGTTAGGAGTATTTTTATGAAAAGACAAATTGTATGCAATGATGCGCCTTCCGCAGTGGGGCCATATTCTCAAGGGATTGAAATAAATGGCACTGTCTATGTTTCAGGACAACTTCCGATCAATGCTGAGACCGGTCAGGTTCCAGACGGTATTGCGGCTCAAACGAGGCAAATCTTTGAAAATATCAAAAAGATCGTGGCAGAAGCTGGCGGAACGATGGACGACATTGTTAAGTGTTCCGTATTTTTGAGGGACTTGGAGGACTTTGCTGAAATGAATCAGGTATACGAAACATTCTTCCAAGAGCCTTACCCTGCCAGAGTGACTGTTGAAGTTGTCAGGTTTACGGGAAATATAAAAATAGAAATCGATGTAGTTGCAGTACTTTAACAGAGTCGAGGATATTACGGAGGCTCAATGGGGAACCAAGGTGTCTCCGTCTACCATCAGCGAGCTCAACAAGAAAGCATATGTACATATAGAAAACTGGAGGAACCGGCAACTCACGCATAGCTCCTACGCTTACGTGTATGTTGACGGGATATATCTTAAGAGAAACTGGGGTGGCGAATACGAGAACGTAGCCACCCTGGTTGCAATTGGTGTCAACGAAGATGGGTATCGTGAAGTCATCGGCGCCATGGAAGGAATGAAGGAAGATAAGGCTAGCTGGACCGACTTTTTCAAGTGGCTGAAAAGCAGAGGTCTCTCTGGAGTCAAACTGGTGATCGGCTATAAATGCCTTGGAATGCTTGAATCTATCGGTAAGTTTATCCTGATGCAAAATACCAACGTTGTATCGTCCACTTTTACCACAAATGAAGCTCAAAGAAGCTGCAGATAAATTGGAAAAAGGAATTGAAGAAACCTTGACTTACATGGCCTTCCCTTATGAACACTGGTCCAAGATCCGCACCACAAACCTCGTTGAACGGATCAACCGGGAGATCAAGCGCCGAACCAGAGTAGTCGGCACCTTCCCAGATGGAAATTCAGCCCTGATGCTCGTCTGTGCCCGTTTACGCCACGTTACCGGAACCCAGTGGGGCGTTAAGCGGTATATGAATATGTAACACCTTGAAAACTACAGCACAGAAGAATCCGAATCAGAAAACCTGGCTGGCTAATAGCTGGCTGCCAAGCGGCAAAATCAATTTGCGCAATTATCTTGACGGTACCAGTGGCGCCTTGCGTAGATACGGGAAAAGACGTTTAACCATACATGAACTTCGTACCAGTGATAAAAGCATCTAAGGCTATGCCAATGGACAACTAATTGGAGTTTGGCAAAAGCGAATCATATTTGTGAATAAGATAAAGACGAGCGAATAGGTACAATTGCAGGGAAGAATTCATGGTATCCGGAAGATTAAAAATAGTCTTTATTTTATTAATACGATAACGGATGGTATTTTTATGTTGGTATAAAATATCAGCCGTTTTATTGATATCGTAATTGCATTGGATATAAGTTAGTAAAGTTTCTAAGAAATTACTTTTGCTAACATCATCATGTTCGTTCAGCAAACTATTGTAGTGCTCGTAGAATTTTTTTGTTTCAAAACTGTTGGCAGAAGGTATCAAAATTTTATCTATGCCGATTTGTGAAAAGGACTTATAGGATTCTTTATCCAGGGTACAACTAATGGCGGCGTACAAACTTTCTTTGGCAAGATCATGCAAGTGGTCAATTGGGTAAACCGTGCTTATGCCGTTCTTAGAGCCATTTTTGAAACAAGATAGATTTTTTAACAAAGTAAGGAAGATTTCATCGATTGCAATAGATGGATCATTGAAGGACAAAATAATGAAGATACCATTTTTGTATTTTACAATGGACAAAATGTATTCTTTGGAATCCACAAAAAGGTCGTTTAAAGTTGCCAAATATTGCTGGTAGTAATCATCTACACTGAACTTTTTTGCATTCTCATTAAAAAAAGAAAAACAGCATATGCCGTAGCTATAGAAAAATGGATTTAAGGATTTTGCTAGAGGTGAAACGATGGAAATGTCATCCTTTTGAATCAATAATTCTTGTAAAATATCGGTATTTTTAGAATCTAAATCATTGGCAAAAAGTTCCTTCCTAATGTTGAAGATAATATCATCAAAATAGGTTTCGGAAAAAATAATAACGGGAACATTGTGGAAGTCGGAAAGAAGCTGCATTTCTTGAGAGATTTCTTTAATATATATATCTTTAATTGCAACACAGCCAACATGCAGATTAAACATAGTGCGAAGATAAGTTTCTATATAATCTGGGTTGTCTTTGGAGGAAACAAAGGAGGTGATTACAAAATCCCCCTTGTGAAATGTTCTGACAATATCTTCAGGGGATTCCCATTCAAGGATGGCAGTTCTGGTGATGGGTTTGTTTAGACCTTTATGACCAGATACAATGGAAAAATTTTTGAAAATAGGGAGTGACATTATATTCAAAACAGATAACATAGTGAACTCCTTTTACGATAATATATTAATAATAACTTGATATAATTATACACGAAACGCATTAAAATTTCAATGTTAAGTGTTGCTTGAAATAGTTGAATTAATAAGGAGAATATGGATATGAGACAAGATCATAAAACAAAAGTTGCGGATTATATTTTTTATAACGGTTCTGTCATTACGGTAGATAAGAATGATCAAATTTTTGAAGTGTGAGCGGTCAAAGGTAACAAGATTATTGCAGTAGGTTCGCAAGAAGAAGTGATGTCATTGGCGGGTGAAAAAAGCAAGAAAATTGATTTGGCAGGAAGAAGTTTAGTTCCAGGATTTGTGGATTCCCGCTTACATACAGCGGTTCTTGGCGCCAATACCATAGCAATTGATTGCAAATATCCGCAGGTGAAATCCATAAAAGAGATTCAAAAATTAGTTGCAGAAGCGGTAAAAAAAGCGCCAACAGGAGCATGGATTAGAGGTTGGGGTTACGACCATTCATAATTAGAAGAAAATCGTCACCCAACCAGAAGAAACAGCGATACTTTCAGGAGGTATATCAGTTCATGAGCAAGAATACACCCATTCAAGATTTTTTAATAAGCCATGCAAAACTTGATCCTGTTTCATTTCACATGCCTGGGCATAAAGGATCAACGATTTATAAGAGGTTTGGATTTAATGAGTTTTTAGAGAATTTTATGGACTGCGATATTACCGAAATAATCGGCGCAGACAATCTTTTCCAAGCGGAAGGTATTTTACGGGAAGCACAGGATAATTACGCAGCACTCTATGATTCGGATAAATCTTATCTGCTTGTCAACGGTACAAGCGGGGGAATTATTGCAGCAATCCTGGCTTCAGTTTCAAAGGGGAAGAAATTGATTATGGCCCGAAACTGTCACAAGTCGGTATTCAACGCGTTGACACTGGCGGACATTCAGCCTCTATATGTATATCCCGAGCTGATTCAGGAATATGGAATTTCTGGAGCGATATCTCCAGATGAGATTGAATCATTATTGGCAAGCAATCCCGATGCTGAGGCGATTATTCTTCCAAGTCCGAATTATTATGGAATATGTTCTGATATTGAAGCCATCGCCGCGATCGTTCACAAATATAACAAGGTTCTAATTGTTGATCAGGCACACGGCGCACATTTGAAAATGTTCAGCAAATTCGGAATCCATGGATTGCCAAAATCGGCGGAAGAATCGGGGGCAGACATTGTTATAAATAGCACACATAAGACGCTGGCCTCCTACACTCAGAGTGCAATACTCAATCTAAATTCTAATCGAGTGCCGCCTTATGTGATTGAAGATAAGCTTCAATGTATTGAAAGTACAAGCCCTTCGTATGTTTTAATGGCTTCACTGGACATCAATGCAGGAATTCTGAAGGAACACGGACATTTACTAATGCGGGAATGGATTGACAATCTCAATTATTTTTATGAGGAAGCAAAGAAAATCGTTGGTCTAGAATTTATAGATAAAGTGCCTGGCATGGATTGGACTAAAATCAACTTTAGCTTGCGTAAACTCGGAATCACCGGCGACGAACTAGAGAATATGCTGATTGAGCACAACATATTTATTGAGCTCTACACGGGGAATCTGGTTATGTGCATGACCGGAATCGGCACTTCCAGAGCAGATATCGTAGCACTTATCGATGCATTGAAGGAAATCAGTAGAAGTAAAAGAATAGATAGTTCAAATATTGACAAGCAAGACAGTGAAAGTAACCAGCATTTATTAGCATTTAGAAGGGCAGCTATATTTGAAATACCCAAAAATAAAATAAGAGTACCCCTACTTGGCGCAGAAGGTCTAATTTGTGCGTCAAGTGTAATTCCCTATCCGCCGGGTATTCCTTTGGTCTGCCCTGGCGAAAAGTTTGATAAAGAAACACTTATTTACATAAAAACACTTCGCGAAAATAAAGAAAAAGTTATCGGCGTAAATGCTATAGGAGAAGTAATTGTTGGCGCTGAATAACTATTGTGTCCGTAGATTCGATTTTTGATTTGTTATTTGGGAGGTCTTAAAGGTGCAGCGTCTTACAAAAAATCATGGGACATTTACTTTGGGAGATCATAATCCAGTCATCAAAACAGATCTCCCTGCAAACCTGATTTTAGAAACACAGGATTGCTATAGTGGAATGATTCAGAAGGATGAAGACACTGTTGAGCAATCCTGCAACAGGCCCGATTTATTACTTCACACGGAAAGAGATCTAAGACATTTTAAGATCTGATTGGAACTTAAACAGAAGAAACATATGTTGTGATGGAATCTTTGGGAGCATATTATTATCCGGTGTTGGCATACTTAGTGAACTTGAAATGCTTCCTGATGCTGATGTGCTACGATTTCAGTTACGCTCGGTTCCTTTCTTAGTGATGAATGATTTGGATTATGGGGTAGAGGTGTTTTGCACCGATCTAGATGTCTTGTCAATTATCGAGTTGGAGGTAAGCAAAAGGGGCGGTAACCACCTTTCTGGCAGTCAGGAGGTCAAGAGTTCGATCCTCCTTAGGTCCACCAGTAGTATCCAAACTAGGGCAGTTTATACTGCTCTAGTTTTTTATTTTCTCTCGGTCGGTAAGGCGCTATGTCGAGTTTAGATACTGCGTGGAGCGCCTTAGTTCCACCACATTTTGTCTGAAAACGTTGAAGCTTCAGGCATGAAAAGCATCGCAACACCGATGCTCTTCATATTTTTTGAATAATATAGATAAGAAAAAGAGGTTATCCGGCCAGGCATCCTCTCGATCAGTGATTTTGTTCCTATCATATGGATCGCTCTTCTCAGGTTGTAGGCATAGGCCATCTATTGGGAACTGGCCATATAAGTGCAAGTCTCATTACTTGATCACTAAAAATAATGTTGTGTGGGTCGATGCTTTGACGCATGGCTAGATAAAGAAGAATAGACAGCCTCTAAATAAAAAATCCTTTTGGGATATATTCAAGCTATAAAGGCAAAGTTATGTAAGTTACGCCTTTAAATTTAGATTCTAAATGAATAGAGGTAACCAAGGTGCTGCGAGAGGGCGGTAGGCAATTGCTTACCGCCTACTCGCCTTGGCTATTTATTGGAGAATTCACCTATTCGTTATCTCATACGTAAAAAGCCATATGAGAGTATTCAACTTAACCTTAGAATGCTATAATGTCAATAGCAGTTGTATATTTGTTATACTTATTTATTGGTTACCATTTATGAAATGTATTTTCTGTAAACAAGATTCCAATACAATGGCGTAACCGGAGTATTAAGCAGGGGAATAGGTAAAATGAAAGAAAAAATTAAATCGGTTAACCCAGGACAAAACAAGAAAGATAAGCCTTTAGACAAAGACCAAAATGCAATGGAATTGACACTTGACCAAAGGCGAGAATTAATGGATCGTATTATGAGTGAGGCATGGGACGCGGCCGGAAAAGAGGCGCCATATTGTGGTAATATCTTTGATGATACAGATGAGGCAGACGAAGTGATGGAGAAGCGGTTTCAAATTGTTGTAAGCAAAATGCTTGAGCTTAAGAAGAAATATGGATTACCAATTGCCAAATATGATCGTGAGAAAAAAAGGGCATATATTGAATATGCAAATGGTCACCGAGAATATTTTGATTAAACTTCATTATAAAGCTACAGTTGATGTTGCTTTCGTTACATTATTATTTATTTCATTTTTCCCGCCTGATAAATACCTTTAATTTGTTACGTTATATTTTACTATGAAGTTACTTTAACATTTATTTCTTCACAGTGGCTCTTAGGGCGAATGAGCCGGGTTGACCACTATATGCAATGGTTTTGTAGTGAAAAATGAGCAAAAATTGGGGTCGAAAAGTGCAAATTTTGACCCCTTTTTTAGGGCATTTTATAGATGACATTGGGTTTTCAACTTTAGTAATCATGCTAAAATAGTAGGTACGGAAAATATCGTTTATATAGGTTCAGCTAATTTTTCAAATGAAAGTAAAAATAATATGGAACGTATTACGAGGAGGAGGACGATGAATAAGGAAAAGCAGACGGTGAAACGCAGAATTTTTATTTCTAACACCAGAATGGTACTTGTAACTTTAAGTCTATTTCTTTTCGTTAATATGTTTGTAATAAATTTATATGAGAGCACTTATAAAAACAGCATGATTGATTCGTCTGAGTTAGCAGATAATACCGAACAAATAAGAAATATCCTGACAGATTGGAATCCATCCCCAAAAGAAGAGGAGATAAACAATCTTGCAACAAAATTGAATAGGTATGGATTTTCTACTTGCGTTGAAATAGATGGTGAAGTGATTTACTCAAATACTGATTTTCCTGTGAGTGAGCTTATAAATGAAATTGGAGATGATTTGAAAACAGATGGAAAGGTGCATATTTATGTACAAGACTATATGACTGTGCTAACACAAAATGATATGAATGAGAAAATGAAAGTGTTTGCAATTGCAGGAGAATATCATGAATTCTGGCCTCAAAAAAATAGTTTGACTACGATACTTATATTATTGCTGATTGATGGTATATTTTGCATAGGTGCATTACTCTTAATTAGTCAGATTTTTACTAAGAGACTTATAGAACATATCACAAATCCTTTAGATGCATTGTCAGAAGGAGCAAAAAGAATGAAAGAAGGAGATTTTTCTGAACCTGTTAAATACAAGGGAGATATTGAATTTGAATATGTCTGTGACGCATTTAATGAAATGCAGGAACATATAACGGAAGCTAATGCGGAAAAGGAGTCTTATGAAAAGGCGAGAGTTGAAATGGTGGCGGGAATTTCTCATGACTTAAGGACTCCATTAACGGCAATTAGAGGAACAATAAAAGGTCTCAAGGATGGGGTTGCTACAACACCTGAATCAAGAGAAAAATTTCTTGATACAGCTTATAGACGAACGATAGAAATGGATCGGCTTTTGGAAAGGTTATTTTATTTCTCAAAACTTGAAACAGGTAATATGCCACTGTTTTTTGAAAAGACAGAGTGGAGTGAGTTTCTGGAAGCCTATGTGAAAAGATACGAATTATTGATAGAGAATGAATCTATAAAAATTAAAATAAAAGATATAAAAAAAGGTTTGTTTTCAAGTGTTGACCGAGAACAAATGAAACGAATACTTGATAACATATTGGAAAACAGTAAAAAATATGCCGAAACAGATAAGCTGGAAATTACCATTAATGTTTTAGAAGAACATGCATATGTAGTACTTGAGATCTGTGATAATGGCTGTGGAGTTTCAGAAGATAAGATTCCCCATATTTTTGAACAATTTTTTCGAGGTGATGAGTCAAGGAATATAAAAGAAGGGAATGGTCTAGGACTTTATATTGTAAAATATCTAGTGAATGCTATGGGAGGCTCAGTAGATGCAGAAAACAGCAACGGTCTTACTATTCGAATAAGACTACCAATTTTAGATGAATGAGGGGATTTAGATGAATGCAAAATATAGAATTCTAATTGTCGAAGACGATGATGATATCAGTATGATAGAACAGGCTTATCTGGAAGCGAGTGGGTTTGAAACATTCATTGTAAGTGATGGAGATAAAGTGCTTCCACTTCTGCAAGTGCAAAATTTTGACTTAATACTACTGGATCTTATGCTTCCCGGGAAGAATGGCTATGAGATATGCAAAGAGATAAGAGGTGAACTTAATATTCCAATCCTCATGGTAACGGCAAGGACGGAATCTGTTGATAAAATTCGTGGTCTGGGACTTGGTGCAGATGATTATATTGCTAAACCTTTTGATCCTACTGAGCTTGTAGCAAGAGTAAATGCAAATATAAGACAGTATAGTCGATTAACAGAAGCCAATCAGATAGCGTTGGATGAGAAGGGCGACGAGATACTAATAGGTAATATTCGAGTTCTTTTGCATGGATGGAAGGTCTATAAGGGTGAGCAAGAAATTCGTTTTCCTAACCGAGAGTTTGAACTATTAAAATTTATGGCTGAAAATCCTAATATTGTTTTCTCAAAGGAACAATTATTTGAAAAAATATGGGGATATGATTATGTTGGGGATAGCGCGACGGTTATGGTGCATATTAATCGTATTCGTGAAAAAATTGAGGATGACCGTAAAAACCCAAAAATCTTAGAGACAGTATGGGGTGCGGGATATCGGTTGAATAGATAAGACAAAAGAAAGAGTTTAGGATTTGTTTAATTTTATACCTCCTGTTTGTTTAATGTGATTTGATATCATTATCACATAAATATACAGGAGGTATTTTTGTGCAACACCTATACTGAAATCGGTAGATGTAAACCAAACCAAAAATACGGGGGTCATGTAATGAATATTAATACTAAGAAATTAGCAAAAACGATCATTCCTTTTTTTCTAATAATATTCCCATTAGTTTTTAGCTCCCTTATTGAGGAGACTTTCGAAAATGCAGTTCAACTTAGCATTATGGCAGTTCTAATCATATTTATTTTGTTTGCCATTATCTTCAAAAGAAGCTTTTGTGGTTTTTTGTGCATGGTGGGGGCGCTGCAAAGGGTTATTGGATATATAGGATTCAAGATTTTAAAAAAAAGGGTCACAGTTCCTGCAACGTTAGATTAATATCTTAGAGCAACGAAATACATCATACTTGCAGGTTTTGCAGCACTATCCATTGCTGGCGGCAAGCTTCTGCTACAAGTCAGTGTTGATGATGTGTTTGAGCAATATAGCATAATATTGCCTGGATTAGCCTGGATAAGTAGTATGTTGATATTTGTAACAATTATTGGCTCATTCTTTATTGATTATTTCTTCTGCAAATATATCTGCATACAGGGTGCTGTCGCCGGAGTTGCAGGTCGGTTTAGCCCCAGTGGTATCGTCCGATGCGAAGATAAGTGCATCAATTGTAAGTTATGTACAAAGAAATGTCCCTCAAATCTAGAGGTGCATAAAATGAAGAAGGTAACATCGGCTGAATGTTTTAACTGCCAAAACTGTATTGTTGTATGTCCAAAGAAAGGGGCATTAACTAATAGTTTTGCAGGCCGAAAAATCCCGTTAGTTTTGTTTGTAGCAAAGGCAGCTATGCTTTACATGTTGTTAACCTTTTTAATAACGCTATTTTTATAGATGGTGCTATGAGCAGGTGTCGATCCATTTCTTTAACAATTAAGAATGATAATTCTCCTTAATCTAAGGCACAAAAATGTGCGCACTTGCATTTTTGTGCTTGATTTTTTATACTCTGTTTAACAGGGAAGGAATTATTTGTATAGGAGAATGATTATGGATTTTATAACCCTTTCAAAAGAAAGGTATTCTGTACGTAAATTCAGTGAAAAACCCATTGAAAAAGAAAAACTTGACCTTGTTTTGAAAGCGGGGCAGCTTGCGCCGACAGCCGCGAATTTTCAACCTCAGCGGATTCTTGTCGTCAACAGTGAAGAGGGGACATCGGTTTGGGGTCTACTTGGGTAATGAGTTTTGATCCAGAGAAGATGAAAGAAGCTTACCACATGCCTGATAGTATCGTGCCGGTTGTTCTGCTCGTCATGGGATATCCTGCAAAGGACGCTGCTCCAAGTATCATGCACGAACGGCGAGAACCCATTGATAATATTGTGTTTTATAACGATTTTAGCGGTTGGGAGGCGAAGGAGATTGACCAAGCTGCAAGAGCCGTTCACAATTAATAATTTCTCATTTAAAAATCATATTGCAATGCTTCCTATGGTTACATTTTCTTTTCACGCAGATAACGGTTCGTACTATGGAAGCCTGCACATAGAGCATTATACTGAACGGGCAAAAGGCGGCGCGGGCCTTATTATCCTGCAGGCGACAAATGTACTGGGCGCGTCGGCTTTTACAGAAATGTGGACAGCCGGCAGCATGGAAGCGCTGACTCAGATAGCCGCTAATATTCACTCTTACGGCGCAGCCGCATTGATGCAGCTCGCAGTCTATGATGAAATGGAAATCAATCTGCTGTCAATTGCCCAAATTCATGAACTGCAAGCAGAATTGAAACAGGCGGCAGTCAATGCTTGTAATATGGGCTTTGATGGTGTGGAATATCATTTTGCACACGGATTTACACTTTGCAGATTCTTGGATGCTACTACTAATCAGCGGATGGACGAATATGGCGGGAATACAGAAAACAGAGCGAGGATATTAACAGAAATCCTTCCCGACATCCGAAAAAACACCCGCAGTAATTTAATAATATCCGTACGGATGGGGGAGTATCTGCCCGAGAGCGGCGATGGCGTCAAGACGGCACAGGTATTCGAAAGGGCCGGAGTTAACCTTCTGAATATATCATTTGGCATGCAGCCTCCTGTGCAACCTGTTCCGGACGGTTTTATCTGCAGCCCCATGACCTTCAGCGGATGCAAAATAAAAAAAGAAGTCAGCATTCCTGTGATTGCGGCAAACGAGATACGGACTGAAGAGCAGGTCCGCTTTCTGATCGAAAACGATTATACGGATTTTGCAGGCATCGGCAGGTCGATGCTCGCTGATGCTGAATTTGCTTACCATGTGATCAACAGTGAGCCTGTAAATAAGTGTTTTGGGTGTAAACAATGCTTTTGGTTTACAGACCACGTAAAATGCCCGGCTAGTAAAAGCATCCGCGGCCGTGAGCAACGAGATTAATCAAATGAGTCATTCGGAATAAAGCTTGTATGAATCTCGATGGTAGTTTCTTAGTAAAAGAAGGAGCGATATGCAATGAAAGTAATAGCAATAAACGGTAGTCCACGGCGAAATGGAAACACAATAGGAGCTCTTAAAATCGTATGCGGGGTATTGGAAAAGGAGGGGATCGAAACCGAAATAATACAGATCGGGGGCAATCGGTATTCAGGCTGTATTAATTGCGGGCAATGCTGGAAAAACAAAAATCAGCGCTGCGCTATTGAAGATGACGGTATGAATTTAATTTTAGAAAAAATATATACAGCAGAAGGTATTATTATCGGATCTCCAGTATTTTTCAGCAATGTGACGACGGAGGTTAAGGCATTGATTGACCGTGCGGGTTTTGTTTCAATGGCAAATGAGGGACTTCTTAAGCATAAAGTTGGTGCATCTGTTATCGCTGTAGGAAGAGCAGGATCTAATTTTGCTTATGCCGCTATCAACTTTTTATTTGGAATCAGTGAAATGATAACTGCTAATTCGGATTACTGGAATATGACTCTAGCACGTGACATTGGGGATATTCAAAAAGATGCTGATGGTATAAGAACTTTTGAAAAGCTTGGCGAAAATATGGCTTGGATACTTAAAAAGATTAAATAAATCGGTGCCACTATTCCGTGATCAGGTTTTCTACTTCGTAAAGCCGTGGTGTCTTTATGCCGTACTTTCTGGCATCTGCAATAACTTCCTGTACGGCATAGCCAACTTTAAAGTGGTTATGCGCCACAAGGGCATAGGACATGCTTTTCGGAGAAAAAACAACGTTACTCATAAGAAATCCGACAACTCTCGGTGGCAGGTTGCTCAACACTTTTGTCAAAAAATCAAGTTTTGAGCCTTTTGCTTTCAAAACAGGGATCATTTCTTTCAAGTTCAGGCCTAATCCATCGAGCGCTTCGCGTGAAGAAATTACTTTTTCAAAACTGCCGCTTTTTAATACTTCGACTTCCATTGCAGCGTTGAACGCGAAGTGATTCCAGAGCCAGCTTTGCGGATCCTTTTGAACCATGATCTTGAAGCCTGCCTCAACAAATAGCTTGCGAACCTCTAAATCTCTTTTGGTAGGCTCGGATTCAAATGTTCCAAACTGAACCGTCTTGTGAAGCCCGCCGTAAAGAGTGTTGCCTTCAAATCCACCGCCAGCGCCGGGGAAACCATAAACAACTTGACTGAGCGGAATCGGCTGAACAGCTGATTGAGGATCTTGCCAAAAGTTATTGAAAAAAAGAACTGTTGCATTTCCAACTCGTGGCGCAAGGTACTTTACCGCACTTAATACTTGCTCGGGGTTGACACTCATAAAAATGAGATCATAGTCATGATTTCCCTTTATTTCTTCATGTACTACAATAGGCCATTTTTCTTTGATGAACCGGTCTTTTTTGCTTCGCCTTGTATCCCATATTTCTAAGTTTACCTGTGAGCCATATTGTGCCTTCCTGCCTTCGCGAACATAAAACTCAACGGTATGGCCTGCATTTTCAAACGCCCAAGCGTACAGTGTTCCTATAACACCGCGACCCCAAAATAATATTTTCATAAATCATCCTCCTGAATGATCACGTGTTGACTTTTCAACAAGTGTTTGATATTCTTAGCGTACCGATTTGTAGAGAGGATTTCAATGGTTACATTTGTTCCAACTGTTGAGAACTCAACACATTACGTTAATTTGTTGAATATCTGGGGGCAAACTTTGTGGATAGAAGAATACAAAAAACAAGGCAATCGATTATGAATGCTTTCATCGACCTTTTGGCTGAAAAAGGATTTGAGAAAATAACCGTCAATGACATTGCCGAACGCGCAAACATAAACCGAGGGACTGTTTATCTGCATTACGTGGATAAATTCGACTTGCTTGACAAGTGCATAGAAACGTATGTCGAGCTGCTGCTGAATCACTGTGCCGATACTGCTGATACGACTCTAAGCAAAAGCGCATTTCAAAGCGTATTTGAATATTTGGAGAAAAATTTCACAATATACAAGCTGCTTCTTAGTAATGAGGGATTTGGATTTTTCCGCAGCCGCCTATATGCCATCATTGCGCAAACAGTAACCGAGGTTATTGGTATAAAGCCAGGAAACAATGCATTTTCAAATGGGGTAACCACTCATTTTTTGACTTCTGGGTTTATTGGAGTACTGGAATGGTGGATCAATGATTCAATGCCGTGCAGTGTGCAGGAAATCACGGAGCAGCTGATGTTTTTGTTGGATCCATACACCAAACACCTTGATAGGAGTAAATGATTTGAACAGAGAAGAATACAAAGAGATTATTGAGAAGTTCATATGTGATTACCCGATTTGTGAGTATTACTTTATCACCATTAAAGATCTTGTCTTTTCCGACAAGGTGCGTTACATTTGTGAGAATGCATGTGACCGATATAATAAATCCTGGGCTTGTCCACCGGCTATAAACTCCATCGACCAATGTATGAAAGAGTGCGAGGCCTTTACGCATGTGTTCCTGTTTACAAGTGTGGCTGAGGTTCCGGACCGAATGGATTTTTCTGCTTGTTTGGAGGCCAGACGAGATCATGAGCGGATCACGTATGATCTCAGGCAGAGATTTGAGAGTCATTTTGGTAAAGTTCTGGCGCTGTCTTCAGGCTGTATGATCTGTGATGAGTGCTCGTACCCCGACGCGCCCTGCCGTTATCCAGAGGAGCAGCTGTCTTCGATCGAAAGCCATGGAATTCTGATTGTCGAAACGGCAAGTCGCCTGGGTATCACGCATGATTGGGGTAATAATATTTTAGTATACTTCAGTCTGATTTTCTTTAACGCTTGACTGGAAGAATTGAAGAATACTACGAGTAATACTATGATGAAATAAAATTAGAGAAGAAGGTGGATAAAATGCATATTAAGCACGTGACCTTACGTGTCAAAAACTTGGAGCAGTCGATTCGATTTTATGAAACAATAACGGAGTTAACCGTGCTTCGACGTTTTAAATCAGATTCGGCAGAAATTGCATTTATGACAAATGGGAAAGGAGAAACAGAGATCGAGCTTCTCCACATACCGCAAGGTCAAACATTTGAAGGCAAAGGCATGTTCATCTGCTTTGAAACAGACAAATTGGGTGAAATGCATCAACTTGCCAAGGATCAGGGCCTTAACCCTTCACCAATCCAAAATCCGGGTGATCAAACCTGCTATTTTTATGTATATGATCCGGATGGGGTATCGGTACAGCTACGTACTTTTCCAGATTAATTCGCGTAAATAAGCCTGCTGCCTGCTGGTACGAGTGTAAAATTTTCGCAATTGTATTAGAAAGGATTAATAATGAGTGTGTTTTTCTATGGCTGTATAACTATGGACGGCTATCTTGCTGATAGGAATCATAGTTTGGACTGGCTTTATCAAACCGGCACAACAGAAGAAACGGATTATGAAAGTTTCTATAAAAGTATGGATATCACTATCATGGGAAAAAGAACATTTAATGAAATTGAAAATATGGAAAACATAGCTAGCTTTTATCTGACCACGAAAAACTATGTTTTTACACATTCTGAAAGCTTATCCGTTAAGGGATTTATTCCCATTGATTATGATATTGTAGAATTTGTAAAGCAAATAGAAAAGGAAAAAAACATTTGGATTGTCGGAGGTAATACAATAGTAGCACCCTTATTGGATCATGATATGATAGATCATATGATAATTCAGATTGCACCTGTGTTGCTGGGGATGGGAATACCGTTGTTTTCACAGAAGGAAGCTTTAAAGCGATTTTATTTGAAAGAAGTAAAAAAATACGGGCAATTTGCAGAGTTAATTTATAATAAATTAAGCATTATAGACTAAATCTAAGTTTAAGGGTGTAAAATTTGTTGTCTTGATGTAGAGGATAGTAGAATGAGCAAAGTAGTGGTTAAAGAGTGCGAAAACTATGAAGTTGAAAGGGTCATTGAAAAAATAAATAGTGGAATTGAGTTACTCGGCGGTTGGGACACTTTTGTTAAGCCTGGAATGAAGGTGCTGCTCAAAGTAAACTTAATTGGACCTAAACCTCCAGAATCTGCATCAGTTACTCATTGTGAATTTGTAAGAGCCCTTGCCAGAATTTTAAAGCAAAGAGATTGTACAGTGTGGATCGGAGACAGTGCCGGTGGAGCAATTGCTGGTATGGCTCCAACAGCGCAAAGCTTGAAAATATCCGGCTTAGAAAAAGTAGCAGAAGAAGAGGGGGCAGAAATTAAAAATTTTGATAAGGAAGGTACAGTAGATACAGGGGCTGGACATTATGCTATTGATAGACTTTACTTAGCAAAGCCCCTTTTCGAAGCTGATTTTATCATTAACGTCCCAAAGCTCAAAACTCATTCCGGTTGCATATATACTGGCGCAGTAAAAAATGTTTTTGGATGCATTCCGGGACTGAGAAAAGCTGAGTATCATAAAGCAGCTCCAAATCCAAGGGATTTTGGCGATATATTAGTTGATATCCATGAAGCCGCCAAAATAGGGCTTCATATTATAGACGGAATTACTGCTATGGAAGGTGAAGGTCCAACTGCGGGAGATGTTTATTTTGCAAGAAAAATACTTATTAGTAAGGATCCCTTGGCACTTGATATTATTGCCCTACAAATGCTTGGCCTGGATATTCAAGATATACCAATATTTCAGGCTGTGATAGAAAGAAAGCTTGGAGAATCGGACAAGGCCAGAATTGAAGTTTGCGGAGACTTTACCAAGCCGCCATTACTGCAAAACTTCAAAATTCCAAAACGATTTACTTCAAAAAAGAAGAGCAACTATAATTCCTTGATCAAGGTTATTGATTTTCTAAAGACAAAGCCCCAAATCAATTTGAAGAAATGCCTAAAATGCAATACTTGTGTAGATAGCTGCCCCGTTTTTGCAATTGATAAAGTAACGAAAAAAATAAATTATTCTAAGTGTATTGAATGTATGTGCTGCCACGAACTTTGCCAATACAATGCAGTTGAGCTCAGGAGAGTAAATCCTGCTGCAAATATAATGACAAAGTTGTACAGAGGAAATTATAAGTAAGACTTATGCTTTAGGACGTATACCGTACCCTTATTCATGTCAAGTATTGGATTTTTGATGGAGGTATTCCAAGTGAATGAAAAAAACGCCGGATGTAAAATCCGGATCGTAGAAGGCGGCCCGTATCTTGTTTCGGGGAACATCCCGATTTCGGAGCAAATCATCACCCCAAAAGGTAAAGAATATGAATTTCAGGAAGGTCGGGAACTTCCTCAATCGAAGGAATACGAGCTCTGCCGCTGCGGAAGATCAAAGAATGCTCCTTTTTGCGATGGGAGCCATCGTGAGCACAATTTCCTTGGGAAAGAAACAGCGTCAAGAAATAATTACCACGAAAGGGCCGAAATCATGGAAGGACCGGAGATTGATCTTCTTGATGATGGCCGTTGCGCATTTGCGCGTTTTTGCCATAGAAAAAATGGGGATGTATGGGAATTGGTTAGAGATTCAGATATCGGTGATAATCGTGAAGAAGCAATTCGTGCCGCATGTGACTGCCCCTCCGGCCGTCTGACTGCCATTGATATGGATGGAATGGAGTATGAGAACGAATATGCTCCTTCGATCGTTATCATGCAGGACTTGGAAAGGCGTGTGAGTGCGGGTATTTTTGTCAAAGGGCAAATTATAATCGAATCGGCCGATGGAACATCGTATGAAGTTCGAAACCGCGCTGCGCTTTGCCGTTGTGGCAATTCGCGTAACAAACCGTTCTGCGATGCCACTCATGTCATCGTAAAATATCTAGACAGTGCGATAGAGAAATGGAGAACGTCGAGGTAAAATAATATGAACTTTTAATTTACTGCCACCGGCCTTACCGGGTCCAAGCGGAGTAACAAACTATACTGATCGGGAATATTTTATTATTAGCATTATGATAAATAAAATCACTGTGTCTTGAATGTAGATCTATGCTAAATTGAACACACAGTTTCATGATTATACAAGGAGTAATAAATATGGGAAGAGGAACCAATTTCAAGACAGCCTTAATGGGAATGTCTCCAGCTTTTGGATACGCCAATAATATGATGTCTACAATGAAATCATTCAGCAGGAATTTGGATTTGATGAGGAATCTTACCAATTCTTTTACTACAACACCCAGCCTCAATCTAACTGCAACACCCAGCCTCAATCTAACTGCAACACCACAGATAACAACCACATTAGCAATAACGACCACCTTAAGTCCAGGTTTTGGACTGACCAACTCCGTATCGGGCAGCGCAGAGGCCAGTAACACAGCATCAGCGGCTTCTGCATCCAATGGTTCCGCAAACCGCGGCTGATTGCATTTAATCATCGTAAAGCCGGAGTATAACGGCTGTTTCTATTATGAAAAATAAACAAACTGGCTAATGTCTATTTCAGCCAGTTTTTTTCATAAAGAAACTTCCAAAGGAGTAAGCCGGGCCGCCCCGTCAATTCCGTTCAATAAGCTGTTATAGGAACAAACTTAGATGATATTTAATACTATGGACATTATGCCAATACACATAAATACGGCATAAGTATTTATAAAAAAGGGGGAGTTTCTAATGACAACTACACCGGCAAGTAATAATAATCGCTGGATGCCGGTTATTGCAAGTATTGCAATCCAGATGTGCCTGGGCACTGCGTATATCTGGAGCGTATTCCAGTCGTATCTAATCATCAGTGCATCAACTCCAAACGCATTGTTCCACTGGCCTGCCACACATGGAACCCTGGCATACGCCCTACTGCTCGGAGTATTGACCTTCGGAAGCACAGTAGGAGGAAGAATTCAGGACAGGTTGAAAAACCCAAAACCAGTTATAATTGCCGCAGGGATTACCCTGGGGATTGCTTTTTTCCTTGCACAATATACAACTGAAGCGACACCATGGTTGCTTTGGTTGACATATGGTGTTTTAGGCGGCTTTGGCATGGGGATGGCTTATACAACTACTATCGCTACCTGCCAAAAATGGTTTCCTGACAAAAGAGGTCTTGTAACCGGAATAATCGTTTCAGCTCTGGGATTTGGAGGCTTGGTATTTACTCCCGTTGCTGAAGCTTTGATAAAGAGAAATGGAGGCAACGATGTGCTGAGCACGTTTGCCATCTTTGGAGTAATATTTGTTATTGTTACAGTGATAGGATCATTTTTTATAAAAAATCCTCCGGAAGGATTCAAACCTGAGGGCTGGATACCTCCTCCACCAAAGGATGGAATAGTTACTCAGAACTTCACTCCTTTGGAAGTGTTGAAAATGCCCCAGTTCTATATGGTGATCTTCGCCTTTATGTGTGCTACCGCTGCAGGCTCTATGATGATACCCATGGCTAAAATACTTGGTCTGCAGCCTGACAGCGGATTGACTAAGGATGCTGCTGTTTTAGGGGTTATGATTATTGCAGGCTGTAACTCTTTAGGACGTATCTTCTGGGGCTGGGTTTCAGACAAATTGGGCAGGAAGAACACTCTGCTGCTCCTTCTTGTAATTACCGCAGCATCAATTATCTGTGTGTCCTTTGTAAAGGCATATCTGATGCTGGTCATCATAGCTGTAATCGGCTTCTCGTATGGCGGATATCTTGGAGTGTTCCCGGCATTGTCAGCTGACTTCTGGGGGATAAAAAACGCAGCTCAAAATTATGGTATGGTTCTCTTTGGCTTTGGTGTAGGTGCGGTGGCTTCTTCATACACCGTTGCCTACTTTAGCGCGACCAAGGATTTTTCCACTGCATTTTTAATAGCAGGAATTGCAGCCATAGTCGGATTTGCAATTATATGGATGTTGAAGCCTCCAAAGTTGAAAGCTTAAAATTAAGTCCTCAAAATATCAGCGAACCTGGATGGAATGTGCCATCCAGGTTCTTTTGTAACACTTGAGTGTAGGATTCATAATATAATATTGAAATTGATTATATAAAATACCTATCGATACTTTTCTAATTATGTAGGCTATATTATAAATTTGGTATATGGAGTGAGTAATCATGAAAACAAAAAATATATTTGAAAATGCAATAGAAAACGGTATATGGATCAACCCTTATGTTGCTATGTACAAATACAATATTAATTTTTTTAGTAAATTATATAAGCATACATTTCCCTGGATGTTTAAATCTGTATGTAAAGATATATCTCACGATTGCGATAAAAACGATGATAAAGATATTTCGGCCGGCGGACAGCATATATGCAACCATCTTACGAGATACGATGTGACAAGCACCCGCGGCCATAATTCCAACAACTGGAAACGGAAGCAGATCTGAGTATATGAGGGTGTAAAATGGAAACCAAAACTTCTTTTTATATCAATAGTTTTGAAATAGATAAAATGGGCATAGTACACCATTCTAATTATCCAAAATGGTTTGAAATCGGGAGAAGAGATTATTTAAAGAAAGCGGGCATTCCTAGTTCAACTATTAATAAACAGGGGTTTTATCTACCCCTTTCCGAAATGGAATGCAAGTTCAAAAGTCCGGCAAAGTTTGGCTATCACATAACAGTAATTACAAAAATAACATCTATGACTTATGTAATGGTCAAATTTGAATACATGATAATAAATAAGCAAAGCGGTAAGCTTTTAGCAGTGGGAAAGACTGTTCATGCATGGACTGATAAAAACATCATGCCGCTTAATATAGAAAAGGCAGCACCACAAATTTATACTACTCTAAAAAAGTTCGCAGGGTTTATGGATGAACCTTAATATAAGCGAGGGGGCTGCTATGGAAACAGGACGATTATTAGGTAAAGGTAGCACAGCTGAAGTATATGAGTGGGAACAGGATAAAATTATAAAATTGTTTTTCGATAAGTATTGTCATGACGACCAGGTTAATTATGAAGCAAATGTTAGCCGTATCGTGTATGAATCAGGTGTCATTTCCCCGGCTGTATATGATACGGTTGAAGTTGATGGACGAAAAGGAATAGTATACGAAAGAATAAAAGGCAAACCGATCTTGGAGCATCTCATAACAGTGCCTTGGAATTCGTACTATTATCTGCAAAAGACAGTAGAATTGCAGCACAATATTCATAAATTTTCGGCAAAGGAGTTACCGACCCAGGAAGAAAGATTCACATATGCAATTAAGCTTTCTTCCTGGATACTAGGCAATCGGGCGAAGAAAATAATAGACTATATGAAAAGTCTGCCGGACGGTGAAAGTATCTGCCATGGAGACTTTTATATTAATAATATACTAGTTTCAGGTAAAAAATTAGTGCCCATAGACTGGGCTGGCGCCTATAAGGGAAATCCACCGGGGGATGTTGCCAGGACCTGTATGATTATTTGTTCACCCGCTCTGCCCTATGAAATTCCTGATGCTGTAACAATGCTATCCAATTACCCAAAAAATTTATTTTTTTGGCTTTATGTAAATGAGTATATGAAGCTGTCCAAAGTCAAGTTTGCTGACATTGATTCATGGATTCTTCCTGTGGCAGCCGCAAAACTCAAAGACAATATTCCGGGTGAGGAAAAATGGTTATTGGACATTATCAATAAACGTTTTGAACAACTCAATTTGTAGCAAGCTAAAAATTCTAATTTGTATGGAGCGAACGAATATGGAGAATATATTCAAATCCGGTATTGATGAAAGCCAAATTCCTTATGATGAGATGCTGAAATACGGTAAAGAGATGTTCAAATACAATATTGACCTTTTCAGTAAATTATATCAAAACACTTATAAATATAATACGATGATGTTAGGGAAATCCCTCGATAACTATAACCAATACTGTCGAAATAAAAAATATAAAGAAGGCACTTTCCCTGCTAATGGGCATGATATTTACAACTATGTTGCACGATATGGAATGTCAAATTCGCAGATTCAGGCCGTAATGAGGCTTGATGAAAGGTTGGACTTTGATAAATTGAAGAGGGCAGTAAGATTATCAGTTGATGAAGAACCTATTTTCAAATGTCGATTCGTCGAAGATGCTTCACCTTATTGGAAGCCGTTGGAGAACATTGGCGTAATCGACTTTTGCTGTATGGAAGAGACTGATGATGTTGATCAAGCAATAGAGAATTTTATCAGAAGCCCTTTAGATATTGACAAAGACCCAATGGTTAAAGTGAAATTACTACGTTCTAAGGAATATGATGTTTTAATCTTAAAGATAGATCATGCCTGCGCTGATGGAGCAGGTGCGCAAGAGTATATAAAGCTTCTTGCCGACACATACTCAAATATCAACCAGATGGACGACACTATCACACCGGAGCCTAGAATAGCCGGGAGAAAGGATCAGGATAGGCTGTTTGCTGAATTGGGTATAACAAATCCTGATGCACTATTCATACCTGGTTCGGATATTTCCATCCCTATGTGGTCATTTCCCTGGGAAAAAGGAGGATCTAATACGGCATGTGTATCAATGTGCAGACTTCCTTACGAGCATCTGGATTCAATGATAAAATATACTAAAAGTAAGGGTGTAACGCTAAATGATTTAATCCTTACTGCCTATTATAGAGCTATGCTGGTAATGGGGCAGCCGGTATATGGCTTCCCTTTGGAAATACCTACTACAGTTGACTTACGTCGTTATCTTCCTAGTCATAAAACTCAGGCAATAAGGAATTTTTCCGGTTCGGAAAAAACAAATCTAAGTATGTCAGTAAATGAACCTTTTCATAAAACTTTACAAAGAGTTGCCGGTATGATGAAAGAAATCAAAAAGAGGTATCCGGGCTTACAAAGTGCTATTGGCCTTGAACGTATTGAAAAGTTAAACTTCCGTGATACTCTTGGCTATTATCAGGCCTCACAGGAGGCGAGAAAGATAACATCCTTCTGTCCTTTATACTATGGTGACAAGTGCGTGCCGACTTTATCCAATATAGGTTATTTGTCAAGGTCCCTGATAAAATTTGGCAGCAGTACTGTAATTGATGCATACATTGTGCCGCCGGTTGTGCGCGCACCAGGACTTTTATTAATGGCAAACACCTATAACTCCATTTTGACATTGGCAATAGGTTATTACAAGTATACAGTCGAAAAGGAGAATATCGAAAGGCTTCTGAATAAAATAAAAGATGAGCTGATTGAAGGGTGTAAAGGCGTGGATCGTAGCAATGTCTTACAGTATTAAAAAACCCCACGTTTGACGTGGGGATATTTTTTTGTTTCAGGAATATTTATATTAAATCTACTGTGCTAAATATCCACCATCGACGATTATCGATGTACCGGTTATAAATTTCGATGCATCACTTAGCAGGAATGCAGCTGTATATGCTACATCTTCAGGTTTCCCCAGACCTAAAATCTGTCTCTTTTTAATATCGGTTTCAAAGTTCTTGTTATTTACAATTTCCGTTAAACCATCATACATTGGGGTTTTTATCATACCCGGCGCAACAGAATTTATTCTTATGTTTTTTGCTGCCAGCTCCAGTGCCATAGGTCTGATGGCACTTTCAAGAGCTCCTTTACTTGCGCAGTATGCCGTCAGACCCCTGGCCCCGACCCTGCTCGAAATAGATGATATTGCTACAATGCTTCCGCCATTGTCATTGTACTTCCTTTTGGAAAAGTGTTTTACCAGCTCCAGAAAGGAGTAACAGTTTATTGTCATGATACTTTTAAGGTCACACGGCTTCAAGTATTGAAGAGGAACTGTCTTGGATGTTCCGGCAGAATGCACAATACCGTTAAGCTTTCGACCATCATTACATACAGTGTCTAACATGCTTTCGATTTCATCCAAGTTATTCAGGTCGATCAAGTAGTAGGAGTGGTTCCCGGGCTCCAGCTCATTATAAGTTTCTTTAAGCTTTTCTTCATTTCTGGCGGCCATGATAATATTGGCCCCAACTTTGCTTAAAAAGATTGCAATGACTTTTCCTATTCCGGAGGAGGCGCCTGTAACCAATATATTTTTCCCACTAAGATCCATTGGATTTATCATTTACTCACATCTCCATCGAAATAATAATTTGTATATATCATAGGAAGACAGACAGATTTTTTCATTTCGAGATATATCCCTCCATATGACAAGCCTACACCGTAGCCGCATAGGAACAGCTTAACAGTTTCATCCGATTGTTCTGACCCTAATGTGTCAACCAACGTCAAAGGAATGGATTCACCACTTGTGTTTCCAAACGTTTCAATCGATACAGGTACCTTTTCCATAGGAGCGCTTATTTTTCTCGCCAAATTTTTGAGGATAAACAGATTAGCTTGATGAAACACAAACATATCCACATCATTTCTGTCAATAGAGTACTCCGCCATAAAGTTGTTAATGGCTTTGGGAACATCAGTGATCGTAAAGGAAAAGACCTCCGACCCGCTCATAGATAATTCATACTCCGATGCATCCATATTGGTCTTACTCCTGCTTCTTGCATGACCGGAAGGGACCATAATAGCTTCATATCCGCTTCCCTTGGTTTTCAAAAAGTATTTAAAATCTTTCCCCTCCGCCTTTTCCAAAGCAGTTGCAGATCCGCCATCGCCAAATATCATTGCTGTTGCGCTATCACTTTGATTAATTCCAAAATTGCTGGTATCTCCAACAAGTAGAAGGACCCTGTTTATATTCTGTGTTGAAATCATTGTGGCTGCCTGCCACAAACCGTAGACATAAGCTGAACATCCAAGGTTTATATCAAAGGCGATACAATCATCGCTAAGTCCAAGTCTATATTGCAGTACACAAGCTGTCGCCGGTATTGCATAATCAGGTGTCTGAGTAATGAGGATCAAGGCATCGATGGAAGAAGGCTCCCAGCTCAACTTTTCCATAAGGCTTTTGGCTGCAACATAGCATAAATCGGAAGCACATTGTTCATCAATAGCCACACGTCTCGTTTTGACGCCTGTCAAATTAATAAACTTACGCACACTTTCCTCGCCGAATACCTCATAATAATCTTCATTGTTTACTATATGATCAGGCACCGCACACGCTATGCCTTTAATCTCAACATTTTTTAATATTCCGGTCGCCAATTATTCGCACCTCATTCCATTTTATCAAGAATATCCTTTGCTGTTTCAAACTTCTTAATCTCTTCAGGTTTTAGCACCTTGCCAAAAACATCATCAAACATGGCGATAAGAGATATTGCAGCCATTGAGTTCCATTCTTCAAAATCAGCAAGCACTGAAGCTTCTTCCAGTGTATCCTTATCAAGAAATAACAGTTCCTCCAGAAGATTCAGTTTTTCACTAACAGTCATATTAAGCTCTCCTTTCTCCTTTGAGTTAATAAATAATATTTGCAATATTAAGATATGCCACTTTAGAAGGATATGTGAAACCAACAAAAAAGACTCTGTTTCGAGTCTTCTTTGTTAGTTACAAGGCATAATTTCCTTTACTGCCTGCATCCTCTCACCAGTTCGTCTCTAATTGTATTTAGAAGCCTTTCCATATCGGCTTTCCGGACGGAAGGTTCGTAATAACCGGCTCCTAACGTAATGATTCCGTTATAGGTGCTGGCTACAAGAATAATTCCTGGTGCGCGTACAATAGGTGGGGCAATATAAGCGTCAGTTACAACGTTATCACCGAATTTAATTAATGATTTTGAAATAAAACCGAAGTTTGACAATATCGGGCTACACTTATTAACAACATAAAAAGGATTAAGTGACAGCATATCAATAAACTGTGAAGTAGTCTTAAAGTAAGCACAAATTTGATAGAAATTCATCTTTTCAATCTTCTCTGCCCAGAGGAGGTTTTCTTTGCTCGGATGGCCGTCTCTCATAATTTTAGTCAAAGACATTACCCTGGATAAGGTATCTTCAAAGGGCTCATTCGCTTTCCGGGCCAACCTCATTACAATCCCGCCAGACAAATTTCTGATCGCTTCAGCCTTATTATCAGGCAGATATTTTCTTAAATCTATTGTAACAGGAATATCCATTGGCGAACCATATGGAGGCTTTGATAGCTCAAACATGGCTCGATAAACTGCAGTTAGAATTAAATCATTAACTGTTGCATCTCTGGCCTTTCCGTAGCTTTTCATTACATCAAGATGTCCATAAGGAAGTCTGGAAAACACAAAATGTGTCCTGCCTACTTTCATATTCTTCCAGGGGAAGTTCCATGTGGGAAAAGAAATTTGCTTGCTGGTACTCCAAGGCTTCCCTGAATTTTTTTCTGAAAAGGCACTTAATAGTTTCTCATGATCTTCTTTGCTGCGTATACTCGGTTTTGGAACAAAAGCATCCTCGCCGGCGCTAATACGGGAATAAATATCCGAAAGAAGAAGAATAAATTCCCTTGCGCCAGCCGCATCGCAGCAAGCATGGTTGATTTTCAAACCCAAAGTGTCATAATCCTCTGAACGTATGAGCCTTACCTTAACCACAGGATCTTTATCCATATTCAAAGGACTTTCCAGGAACCTTTGAATTGCTTTGTCCGGATTATCTGTCTCCTCAATGGAGCACAAATCTATAATATCTAAAGGTTTCCAATATGGTGAATCAAGCTTTATAAATCGACATCCCAAAACCGGCTCAGACTCTATGGATAACCTTACCGCTTCTACCAGCATATCGAAGTCCAATCTACCATCCAGCTTCATGATTGCTTGGATTTGGAAGTTCGCCATATGATATTTGGCAACATAATTACACATATCGTGTGCATCAGCCGGTATAGTATCCGATATTTGAGTCGGATTCTCGTTACTCATATCTACTCACTCCATTTAAAATTTAGGTAATTTTGTAGAGTTTTCTCTTCAATAACATACTATGAATTCATTATGCGATTGTTACATTTTTACAGCTATATTAATCATTCCAACAAATTGGTCATATTCCAAATCGTTGAACGAACGCCGTCGTCTAAAATTTTCGTAGAGAATCGCACTTTCTTTAATATACAGACATATTATTGCTAAGGGAACATGTTTCAGTATACACAAGGAAATTGTTCGCCCACTTATAAATAAGACAATTTGGGAGTGAAATAGATGCAATACTGGAATCAGACATGTGAATGCATGTCAAGAGACGAAATGACTAAGGTTCAGATAGAAAGGCTTATAAATACGGTTAAGAGAGTTTACAGCAATGTGCCCTTTTATCGCAGCAAGATGCAGAAAGCAGGTATTGAACCTGGTGATATAAAATCTCTCGAGGACTTGAAAAAGCTGCCGTTTACTGAAAAGCAGGATCTAAGGGACACGTATCCGTACGGGATGTTTGCCGTACCGATGAATGAAATTGTGAGAATACACGCCTCATCAGGGACTACCGGGAGACCGTCGGTCGTAGGTTATACAAGCAGAGATTTGAGTGCATGGGCAGAGGTTGTAGCGAGATCATTGTATAGTGCAGGTGCCAGCCAGGAATCTATCGTGCAAATAGCCTATGGATATGGTTTATTTACCGGCGGTCTGGGAATCCATTATGGTGCAGAAAGGATAGGAGCCTCTGTGATACCGATATCAGGAGGCAATACTACACGGCAGTTACAGATCATGAAAGACTTCGGTACGACTGTTCTGGCATGCACTCCATCATATGCACTTCACATGGCTGAAGAAATTAAGGAAATGGGAATCAACAGGAATGAATTAAAACTCAAGACCGGAATTTTTGGTGCTGAACCCTGGTCTTATAACATGAGGAAAGAAATAGAGGAACGCCTGGGAATTATGGCAATAGACATTTATGGGCTTAGCGAAATAATGGGCCCGGGTGTGTCCATTGAATGTACCGGCAAATGCGGTCTGCATATACAGGAAGACCACTTCTTGCCTGAAATAATAAATCCTGAAACAGGAGAAGTACTGCCTCCCGGATCAAATGGAGAGCTTGTTTTCACAACCATTACCAAGGAAGGCTTGCCGCTGATCAGGTATAGAACGCATGACTTATCCTCGTTGAATTATGAAAAATGTGAATGCGGAAGAACACTTGTAAGAATGAGCAAGGTTACCGGTAGAAGCGATGACATGCTCATAATAAGAGGTGTAAACGTATTCCCGTCGCAGATAGAGAACGTGCTTTTAGAAATAGGTGAAACAGCCCCTCATTATCTTTTGATAGTCGATAGAGTCAATAATCTGGATGTACTTGAGATATGGGTTGAAATGTCTCAGGATGTACTTTTAGATGAAGTCAAAGAAATTGAAGCCCTAGAAAGAAGAATCACTAAAAAAGTAGACAGTGCATTGGGTATCAACGCAACTGTCAAACTGGTAGCGCCAAAGACGATCGAAAGAAGCGAAGGTAAAGCCAAAAGGGTTGTTGACAGGCGAAAAATTTAGAAGTTTGTTTTAAGGTAAGCTTAATTTAAAATCAGTACATCTTACTCGGATCGTCATGGGTATCGGAGGAACAAGGCTCCTTGATGGACCGGGTATAGATGTGCGCAAACTTGGGGTAATGCTATAAAGAACGCGGAGGCTTTTAAATGAAAAAAATAGCATTTTTATTTCCAGGTCAGGGTGCACAATATCCAGGTATGGGGAAAGATCTATATGACAATTATGAGATTGTCAGGAATGTGCTTGATAAAGTTAATGAATCAGTGAATTTCAATTTGCTTGATATTATATTCAATGGGCCTGAAGAGGAACTTAATAATACTGAAAATACCCAACCGTCAATACTGGCAATATCATTTGCGGTATGTAAACTCCTCGATAGTGTAGGTATAAGACCTCAAGCGATGGCAGGGTTAAGCCTTGGAGAATATTCTGCTTTAACGGCAAGCGGTGCATTACAATTTGAAGATGCAATTGCACTTGTAAAGAAAAGAGGGAGATATATGCAGGAGGAGGTTCCTGAAGGTAAAGGTGGAATGGCTGCAATTATTGGCCTGGATAGGGAGACGGTTATTGACCTTGTTAAGCAAGCCTCTGATTTCGGAGCAATTGATGCAGTAAATTTCAACTGCCCGGGCCAGATTGCAGTGGCAGGTGAAATAGATGCAGTCAAAAAAACCGTTGAGTTAGCCAAAAGCGCAGGCTCAAAGCAGGCCGTAATGCTACCTGTCAGCGCACCATTCCATTCAAGACTTCTAAAAGGAGCCGGCGAAAAGCTTAACACGGAACTTAATAAGATGAATTATTATATTGGTAATATTCCTGTTATTGCCAATATAGATAACGGTTACTATAATTTTGACAGGGAAGAAATAATCGGCAAGCTTACAAGGCAAGTATGCAACCCTGTTTATTTTGAAGATATCATAAAAAAGCTAATACAAGATGGTTTTGACACATTTATTGAGGTAGGACCGGGAAAGGCCTTAAGCAATTTTGTTAAGAAAACGAATAATGCAGTAGATATATTTAGTGTTCAAGATGAAAAGTCGTTTGATAGTATTAAAAGGATTACCTTTTCCCATATAGTGTAAGGGTATCCCGGAAGAAATGGAAAGGCGTGCAAAGCAAAAAGAATATATAGAAGCAATGGATTACGCGCAAACCAGCTTTGATCCGTTTTTACCGACTGATTAGTTGTCCTTACCTGTCAAGCCTCTTACAAGAATAAACAAACCCATAAAGAACTCAAATGGCGCATACGGAAGCATTACGGCAAAGGGCACGTCGACGCCGTAAGCCTTCAAGAGCGTACCCGCAAGTACCGGTATCATCGTTATCAATCCCCAGAGCGCAAGCCAGGAGGGGACAGCTTTGCTTTTGAAAAGCAAATAATAAAACAGAATTGCTCCGATTCCACAGGGAAGAATATGCATACTATATGAAAAATCCTTGGCCTCAAGCAATACCCGACCGATCGTTTCAAGTACCTTATCGCTGTTTACTGAATAGGACATACTGACTTGAATCAAGGCATACCCGAAGAATTTGCTCATAATAAGCATACCTGCCTCAACGATGTATAAGGCCAGTGCAGTCGTCGCCCAGACCCGATTGACTTTTTGCAGTAAGCAGAAAAACAAAACACCCAACCAAACGATGACCAGCGCCGTGATGATGTCCAAAAAAATGGATATATGCGCGGCGGCATGATTTGAGGCTGTAAGGAGCATTATTCTTGCAATATCGCTTTTTTCGGCAAAAGGGCCAAGAAATAAAGTTCCACTTACCAAAGACGTCACTGCCTGTAAAAATAATGCGCTGCCCAAAGCTGTTGAAAATCCGTTTCTGACGGCTTTCATATTAATTCCCCCGTTTCGTAGTCCAGGCTTGCTTTTTCCACAATGGTTATTTATACTATACAGTGTAATTTAACAATATGTCAAGATTATTTTGCACTACTTAGTGTAATTTATTTAGGAGATTCGCATGATGCCGGAGATCGTCAACAACAGAAAAAAAAGGGACACAAGCAGGAAACGTCAAATGATTCTGGAAGGTGCCATAAAGGTTTTTACTGAAAAGGGTTTTGATACTTCAAGTATGGATAAAATTGCGGAAGTGTCGGGCGTATCCAAACGCACCATTTATAACCACTTCCCAAGTAAGGAAAGTCTTTTTCAAGCCATTGTTGCCGACTTCCTAAAGCAGCGAGATGAAATCAAACCCATTCAATATTCAAAAGACTTGTCATTACAAGAGCAGTTGCGGGAATTTGCCCAGGCGGAGCTGTATCTGATTAATGACCCTGTCCGCCGGGGTCTGTCCAAATTATTGACGTCGGTTTTTTTAATGAACATTGACTTCGGCAAAGACACCAGGAGTCAGTTTGAGCCGCACAGAGCGTTTATACAGTGGCTCAATTCAGCAAAAGAGGACAAAAAACTTAGTTTTCAGTCCCCGGAACTTGCCGCTCGAATTTTTTATGGTATGGTTGAAGGCTGTTTGACCTACTCTGCTTTATTCACTGACGGTGAAAGCTTGAAATACGCTGATAATTTACTGAACGAAATAATTTCTACATTTTTAAGCCGCTATGGATTATAAGTGCAGAACCTGTCGGAAGGATGTCTATTCGCGAACAGGTTTACCATTTCTAAATTTCCTATTGGGGAAAGAAGCCCCCGCTATCTCATTTTCAGGTACCGCTTCTTCGATTTCCTTAATATCATCTTCCGTCAGACGAATATCAAGTGACAGTAAAGCCTCTTGAATATGTGTCAATACTTAAAACTCTTTTTCAAAGCTTCATACTTCGCTTCCGCCTGATCGTCATCAATAAACCAAATAAAACCCTCTTCGGGAGTATCACAATTGAATGTATGAATCAACCCATCCGCCAGGATATCCTTCCCCCATGCCACAAAAAACGAAGCTGGAGAATTGACCGGATTGACCCCGCTGCCGAAAACAATCTTCATTCCGTCCACTTCGGTGCGTTCTATTATATTGGCTTTTGTCGTTCCGCAAGGATTTTTCACTTTATCGCCACCTTTCCAAATAATCAATACTATTATACCACAATGGGGCAGAATCCAATAGTTGACAAAATATCAAAAAATATTACAATAAAATAGTAAGTAATATTATAAATATTACAAAATTTTCGGGCTAGTTCTTTTGCAGGCATAAAGATGCAGATGTAGGAGGATGGAATGGAAGATAAAATAAGCGAAGTGAATCGTCTCCTGGAAGAAATAAAGGATTCCATTAAGGCGATAGAAAGCCTGGAAGATCAGAACATCAGCGAGATCGAGGCGTTTAAACAGCAGTCAACGAACATGAACGTTGGGTTTACCGCTATTACCGAGAGTGTCCAATCATTATTTGAAAAGTCGGGGGAAATTGAGCAGATCGTTGGTTTGATCACCAGAATTGCGAGCCAGACAAATTTATTGGCTATGAATGCGTCGATCGAGGCCGCAAGGGCAGGTGAACATGGGCGTACGTTCACGGTAGTCGCGGATGAAGTGAAAAAATTATCGGCCCAAACATCAAATTCCGCATCAAACATCAAGACGCTCGTAGATAAAATACAATCAGAAATTGTAGTTGCGAAAAATAGTATCGACGAGATCAATAAGTCTTTAGGAGGGCTGCAGTTCGAAGATACCAATATTGAAAAAGCATATGCAAAAGAAGCGGATGAAGCTTCAGGATATATCCTGGAGGAGATAAAAAAAGTGTTTAACCTGGAAAGATCCAAGGTTAATCCGGGATCTTACTATACGGGTCTTCAAAAGGATATTGAGAGGATCTGCGAAGCAGCATTGAAGAAGCATAAGGAAGCGCTGGGAACTTGTTTCTATATCGATGAGTCGTTAACCAGACATTTGTCACCGGATGATTTTGCGGTCGGAATTTATGTAGTGTGGCAGAATGACAAGCTGGAAAAAGATAAAATACTTTATATGAAGGATATTAAACCGACGAACGATTATCTTGCTTGGTATTATGGACCGATACGAGCAAAAAAAGGAGTTTGGAGCAAGGTGTCATACGATCCTTTTGCCAAAAAAGAGCTGGTATCTTATACGGTGCCGTTATATGTGAACGGACAATTGATCGCCGTCGTAGGAGTTGACTTCGATTACGAATTATATCGGCACAAGAACCAGAAAGAAGTATTAGGCAAAACGATAGAGAGCGTCGGTCAGCTTTCTGAATATGCTAAAAACTAGTAAAAGGACTAAATATCTTGATTTGATAAATTTGCCGCCAAGGCTCTACAAAGCTCAGGCGGCATCTTTTTTATCGGTTCAGGGGCGCGTTGAGATAGGCAATATTGAAATTAATGCAAATAAAAATTCATATTACCGCCTATTGACAATAAATGAATGATTGTTTATTATAGATGCATATACAGAGGTGATCAAATGAGAAAAAAAGATGATGAAAAAGAGAAAAGTATAAAAGAGGCGGTAATCAAGCTCATACTTCAAGAAGGATTTCATGGTACTTCGATCTCAAAAATCGCAAAAGCGGCAGGAGTTTCTCCGGCGACAGTATATATCTATTTTGAAAACAAAGAGATCATGCTGCAGGATATTTATAGTGAATACTCAGAAGAAATTTTCGATTACCTTTTGAATCGAGTCAATCAAGAGATGAGAGGACAGCAGCTGATCGAAATACTGGTCAAAAGCTACTATAACTATATTCGGGAAAATAAAGAGATTTTCAGTTTTGTAGAACAGTTTTCAAATTGCCCCTCATTAGCCGGCGGCTGCTGCGCTGAAATAAAAGGCATTTGCAACATTAACAATTTGATTGCAGAGTTGAAAAAAAACCAGGTGATCAGGAATTATAGCAATGATAATTTGCTCGCAATTATTTTTTATCCGGTAAAAGCAATCGCGGTGAATAACCGTAAAAGTGAAGCGGAAAGAGCGGATCTACTCCAGGAAATGATTAAAATCATACAGGATGCTTTGCTGGTATAAGGAAGTAAAATTACAAAGCGGGATGATCTTGTAAATTTCATTACAAAGGGATCCCGCCATTATTAAACTATTTATTAAACGAGCGTTCACTTATGAATGCTGGAGGGAAAGGATGGATACGATGCAGAATTTAGATGAAATTAAAAGAGAAGGAATGGTTATTCCCATCTCTAATACAGTATTGTTGCCGGGTGTAAGGTCGATACTCAGGGTAACCAAGCTTAGCGAGGAGCAGCTTCGATATTTAGAAAAGGACGGTACTGTAAAGATCGCATTGCCGTTGAAGCAAAACTTCAGTCAGAAACTATTAAAGGAAGAAGATTTTTATAGGATCGGTGTGTCCTTTCAAGTCGACGAAGTGGAGAAAATAGAAAAAGGCTACCAGCTTGCGATCAAAGCTTTAGACAGAGTTGAAACGAAAACACTTAAGATCATCGACAATGATTTGATCCATGCAGAATATGACAATTGCCCTGATGATATCGATATGAATGATAAGAGTCAAGAAGAGATGCTGGGGTACGTGAAAAAAGTCACCCACGAAATAAGCGAAAAATTTTCAGGTGGAGAGCAATACAGCAGGATCATTGATGAGTTTAAGGACTTAAATTCACTCATTGTGTATCTGTCTCAATTCATGCCGATATCGAACGAAGAAAAGTATGAATTGCTTGAGACACAGTCCTTGAAGGAGAGAAGCTTGCGTTTTATGGACTACCTGCTGAAGCAGAAAGAATCCATTGAGCTGCAGATCCAGATGGCAGAAAAATTCTCTGAAAAAGCAAACAAGCATTATAGGGAGTCTGTACTCAGGGAACAATTAAAAGCCATTCAAGCGGAATTAAACGAGGGCGAGGGAGAAGGCGCGAAAAAGGAGAAAGATTATCTCAGTAAAATTGAAGAAGCGCAGATGCCCCTTGGTATAAAGAATGCTGCCCTTGAAGAATTAGATAAATTAGAGGCACAAGGCCCTAATAGCTCCGAGTATAATGTTATACGCAATTACTTGGATCTATTGGTGCAGCTGCCATGGAAAAAGTTTGAAGCAAAACCGGTCAATTTAGCGGAAGCGAGACGGATTTTAGATGAACAGCACTATGGACTGGAAAAGGTCAAGGATCGAATCATTCAGCATTTAGCTGTCATGCAGCTGAAAAAAGACAAAAAAGGTTCCATTCTGCTGCTTGTAGGCCCTCCTGGAACAGGAAAGACAAGCTTGGGTAAGAGTATTGCAGAAGCTCTTGATCGAAAGTATATCCGATTAAGCTTAGGCGGAATCAGGGATGAGGCGGAGATCAGAGGGCATCGCAGGACTTATGTCGGAGCAATGCCGGGAAGAATCCTTCAAAGCATCAAAAAGGCGGGGGAAAGCAATCCTGTTATGGTATTAGATGAAGTGGATAAATTAATGACCGGCGGCTATAGCGGCGATCCGGCCAGCGCGTTATTGGAGGTGCTTGATCCGGAACAAAACAGCAGCTTTACCGATCACTATTTGGATTTACCTTACGACTTGTCAGATGTTTTCTTTATTGCTACAGCGAATTCGACAGAAAGCATTCCGGGGCCGCTATTGGATAGAATGGAAGTCATCCCGATCTCCAGCTATACGATCAATGAAAAATTCCATATCGGAAAAAACCATTTGGTTCCAGCTATTTTGGAAGAGCATGGGTTGACAGCGGAACAACTCGTTGTTGAAGATGACGTGTTACAGAGAATAATTAGTGACTATACCTTGGAAGCGGGAGTCAGAGGGCTGAAAAAACAATTGGCCGGCCTAGCAAGAGTGACCTCTGAAAAAATCGTATCAAAGAAAATAGAGTTGCCCTATAAAGTTAAAATAGAGCAGCTAGAGGAATTACTGGGAAGACAAGTTTCGAGACATGATAAAGCTCAACTGGATAATCCGCCGGGAGTTGTCACCGGACTTGCATGGACGCCCGTTGGAGGCGAAATCCTTTTTATCGAAGCAACTGATATGCCGGGAAGCGGAGAAGTCGTGCTGACAGGTCAATTAGGTGATGTTATGAAAGAATCAGCCAGAATATCTTTAAGCTTATTGAAGTCAAGATTACCATTGAATTCAATTAATTTTAAGGAAAGAGACTTACACATCCACGTTCCGTCGGGTTCGGTTCCGAAGGATGGTCCGTCGGCAGGTATCACATTATTTACGGCACTTGCCTCTTTAGTCACAGGAATTAAGGTGGACTCCAAAATTGCGATGACAGGAGAAATCACGTTAAGAGGCGCCGTATTGCCGATCGGGGGCCTGAAGGAAAAATTACTGGGAGCACAAAGAGCAGGCATAATCAAAGTTTTGATTCCAAAAGACAATGTAATTGACTTGAAGGATGTGCCTGAAGAAGTGATGAAGCAGCTTACAGTGATACCCGTGGAGACGATAGAGGATGTTCTGAAAGAAACATTGGGAATTTCCATGCCAAGGCTAGAGCATGTGCTACATGAGACGGGATCCGGTGAGTTATCTTTCGGAGCATAAAAATATCAAAGGAGATGTCACGATGAAACACATTATCGCAATTAACGGCAGTCCGCGCAAGGGCTGGAACACCGACCTTCTCGTACGCGAGGCGGCACGGGGAGCAGCATCAAAAGGCGCAGAGATCACCATCATCAACCTATATGATCTCGAACCTTATACGGGCTGTATCTCTTGCTTCGGCTGCAAAACGCAGAATCATCTGGGACAGTGTATTTACAAGGACGGGCTTACTCCAATACTTGATAAAATCGGCAATGCCGATGGGCTTATTATAGGTTCACCCATCTATTTGGGCGATGTTACTGCGGGTCTCCGAGCCCTCTACGAGCGGCTCATTTTCCAGTATATCACATACAAAACAGATCCGAAAAGCTACAACACTCACAAAATACCCGTCACCCTTATTTTCACAAGCAACTGCCCGGAAGAAAACTATGCTCAAGCTGGCTATGATAAAATGGTTGAGAAATACAGGGGAGCAATGGAGGCTTTCTTCGGATCGGCTAAAGCCCTGATTTCCGGCAACACTCTACAGGTCAACGATTACGAAAAGTATAACTGGACGATGTACGATCCCGAAGCGAAAAAAGCCCGCCGCGAGACAGTATTCCCGAAGGAAAAGCAAGCGGCGTTCGACCTCGGTGCGGAGATGGTTTGATCGCTGCGCGCGAAAATTCTGCCGCCTAAGCCCTACCAGGCTTAGGCGGCATCTTTTTATCGGTTCAGGGCGCGTTGAGACAGTAATTCAGAACTGGATATTATAGTAAGCCATTCTCATGCTTTTCATCATTTAATTTTTTTAGCTGCTCATTAACGATTTGAGTTGCATTGCGAGAATCGTAACCTTTAATTTTTAAATCAATGAGTTTAAGATTCTCATTGAGTGAATCCATATGGGCTAAGATTTCTTTCCGGTGCTCCAACAGCAATTTTTTCCGTGAATCTACTGTAGCGGCTCCTTCCATACACAAATCGATGTATTTTTTTATGCCCTTAATTTGCATTCCTGTATTTTTTAGACAACAAATCATCTGAATCAGATTTATGTCAGATTCCGTAAACGCTCGTACTCCCGATTTGTTTTTTAATACAAATGGCAGAAGCCCTTCTTTATCATAGAAACGGATTGTAAATATGGAAAGCCCAGTTAATTTTGAAACATCTTTTATTGAATAAATCATTTATGGGTCACCGGTCAACGTATTGAAGCATGTGGTTCAGTCCTATAAAAACAAATATGGAGGTTTAAATTGCATGGTATATTTAGGTGAGAACAGCGCGCGAACGAGTTTGCCCTCAGCATATCATTATTATTGAAGACTTGAAAAAGATAGCTGAGGAACTTGAAAAATAGTGTTGCCCGAGATGAAATGAGTTTTATGAGACGTGGGAGGATGACTTTCACGTCTTTTTCTTGACGTTGATGAAAAGATTGTGAGAAAGCATATAACATAGGAAAGGATTTAGTTAACAAATAGTATTATCATGCCTTATAATAAAGGAGTTGAACTATAACATCCTAATATTTCATGGCAGGGTAAAGGCACATCAGAATGGTTATTTTTAGAAAGGTGAATCATGGGACATATTACAAGTAAAGACGCCTATAGAAATTTAGAACAAAGAATCAATTGGTTTACACAAGGGGCGCCGGCATCGGAAAGCCTGTATAAAATTTTGCAGGTTCTCTACACAGAAACGGAAGCCAAATGGGTCGCGCTGCTGCCGGTCCGTCCGTTTACCGCAAAAAAAGCGGCAAAAATCTGGGACGTCAAAGAAGGGGAAGCGGAAACTTTTTTAGAGCATCTTTGCGAGAAAGCATTACTCGTCGATTCATTTTATAACGGGGTACGGCAATTTGTAATGCCGCCCCCAATGGCAGGGTTTATTGAATTTGCATTGATGCGCACAAGAGGCGATATCGATCAGAAGTATTTAAGTGAATTGTATTATCAATATATGAATGTCGAAGAAGACTTCGTAAAGGATCTGTTTTTCGCTACGGAGACGCATCTTGGACGGGTTTATGTGCAGGAACCGAGCTTGACGAATGAAAATACAATTCACATTTTGGACTATGAAAGAGCAAGTCACATTATTGAGGAAGCCACCCATGTCGGGCTCGGCACGTGTTATTGCAGACATAAGATGCTTCATGCAGGTCATCCGTGTGAGATAAACGCCCCATTGGATGTCTGCCTTACCTTTGGGAATGTTGCCCGATCACTTGCGGAAAACGGGCAGCATGCGAGATTGATCGACAAGAAAGAGGCAATGGATGTATTGGAACGTTCCTATGCAGCTAATCTGGTGCAAATCGGCGAAAATGTCCGTGAAGATCCGGCCTTTATTTGCAACTGCTGCGGCTGCTGCTGTGAAGCCTTGCAGGCGGCGAGAAAATTCAGCCCGATGCAGCCGGTGGCTACCACAAATTATATTCCTAAGATCTCCGATGGGTGTGTGGGATGTGGCAAATGTGAAAAGGTATGTCCGGTGCTGGCTATTTCGATGCAGGACAACCAAAAGGGAAAGACGGCCCAGGTGGATCACGATGTATGCCTTGGGTGTGGCGTATGTGTGCGAAGCTGCCCCAAAAACGCCATTGAACTAGTGCGAAGAGAGGTTCAAATCATTACACCGGTGAATAGCACCCATCGATTTGTACTGCAAGCGATCGAAAAAGGAACCCTCCAAAACCTCATATTTGATAACCAGGCATTTGCAAACCATCGAGCAATGGCCGCGGTACTAGGAGTCATTCTTAAATTGCCGCCATTAAAGCAGATGATGGCCAGTAAGCAGTTTAAATCCATCTATTTGGATAAACTGTTGTCAAATTAAAATTTGAAACAATAATAAGATCAAAGGAGGGCTGATATATGGAAGCAAAGCGGCTTTATTATATTGACTGGCTGAGGGTGCTGGTCGTCCTGGCTCTCATTCCTTTCCATGCCTCGCTGACTTATATGAGATATGGCATAGTTTATATCAAGGAGCCCGTATCAGGCCTTGCGTCCCTACCTTTTCTTATCATTGAAGTACCCCTGGGAGACTTCTTCATGACCCTGATGTTTTTTATCTCAGGCGTTGCATCTTTTTATTCCTTTCATAACAGAGGCGCCGGATTGTATATAGGCGAGCGGGCGCAGAAGCTGGCGATGCCTTTAGGACTCGGTTATTTGTTACTTTGCCCTGTAACGGCTTATATCCAAGCACTGTACGAGGGCTTCCAGGGAGGATTCCTGGGATTCCTTCCGCAGTTTTTCTGGTATCAGAACTCTCATTTTCATGGGTATGGTCATCTTTGGTTTCTCTTTTATCTGTTTGTATTCTCTGTAATCTGTGTGCCGCTATTCAACTGGTGGAAGATGGATGAAGGCCGTATTGAACACATCGGGTCATTCTTTTCAAAAGGGAACCGTCTGCTGCTGCCTGTTTGCTTCATTGTCCTGCTGGAAGTATGCCTGCGTCAGCGCTTTAATACGGGTGCATATGTAATTGTCGGTGACTGGGCAAATGTCTCGGTATATATGAGCCTGTTCATCTTCGGCTATATATATGCAGCGGATTTGAGGATCCAAGACAAAGTTAAAGAGTATTTCAAACTCTCGGTCGTATTTGGTATTTTGGGTCTGGCCACCCTTTATTATGTGAATATCAACTCGCAGATGTTCTGGTCCGACGCACCTTATCTGGGAGTGTTATGGGTATGGGGAAAAGGGGTATACGAGTGCGCTGACATTATATTTCTGCTTAATTTCGGAAGGCTGCATATGAACAGGAAAAGCAAGGTTCTCGGGTATCTGAACAGCGGCTCTTTCACGATCTATATCTTTCACTTTCTGCCTGTCAACTTTTTTACATGGCTTTTTATCAGGCCGCAGATACCTAATCCTGCGAAATACCTGTTGGTGGTCGCCTTATCCTACCTGGCGGTTTTTTGTATATACGAACTGTGGCGAAGGGTGAAATCAAAACTGTTGCATACGGCAGTAAAGGCTTGAGGGCATTTGACGGGATAGGGCTTTCCATTATGCTTTAAAATAAAAGCATAATGGGTATAATATCCATCATGTGAAGGAGGGATGGAAATGTCATATGTTGTCGATTTTAATAATGTGTCTATAGTTGGGTTGGAGTCTTCGCCTGTAGCGGAAGCGCTCGCAGGTTTGCGCGCTAATGAAGCCCGCTACTATATGAACAAATACAAACATGAATTTATGGTTGTACCAGCCGGTGAAAGCCAGGAGACTCTTGACTATGTGAACCGGATTTTGAAAGAAGAACGAAATATCGAGTTTTCGGCCAAGCCTTTAGAAACGTCGCGTTTCCAAGTGGAAAATATCAAAATGGCCTACATCTTTTATGAGGATGGTCTTGCGGTCAATGTCATGTATACGGTTGACGACCCCAAAAAGCGGGCTGTTGGATTTAAGCTTTCCGAGGGAATGGAAGTGCCGAAAGAGTTGGAAGGCAAGTTTAAGTTTGCCAGGCAGAAGTCCAAACTGGCCGGAACAATTCGGGGTTCGTTTTTTGTAATTAAGGGAGTATATTAATAATTTGCCGCCAAGGCCCACAGGCCACTGGCGGCAGCTTTTTAACCCCTCGAGGCATACTGATATCTTTTCATTTAGGGTTCATTTAGGGTTGTTCCCATAAAATAAATAAAACTCGTTCATCAAGGCTAAATTAGTGAATTAGAAAGGGGATTTCATGGACTCGACAACACCCGGTATTTTTGCAGCTTTTTTTACGTATATTTCTAATTTCGGCGAAGTCAGCGTATATCTCATTGCGTTTACTGTTTTTTGGTGCATTGACAAGAAGTTGGGAAGCGTCATGATATTGAGCGGCGCTTTGGCCACAGAATTATGCGGAATTGGAAAGCTAATAACAGGCTCGTCCTTTCCAAGCAATCATGCCGCAAACGCTACGTTCTGTTACGGATTTCTTGGATATCATTACAGAAAATATAAAATCATGTCTTGGTGTTTTTATATCATCATGCTCCTGGTTATGTATTCTAAAATTTATGAAGGTCTTCATACGCCGCAAGATGTAGTTGGCGGTTTTTTGCTGACGATGTTAATAATATTGCTGGTTGGCAGATTATTGCAATGGATTGAAGGCGGCCCAAACAGAGATCTAATCATGTTGATAGGTATTATCATGATCTTTATCGCTTGTATGTTGTTTTTCCAGTTTAAGATAGACCAGCTTGATGCTGCCGGAAAGCTGAATATTGGAAAGATCGATCCCAAAACCATTACTCCGTATTTATATTGGATGACAGGGCTTTTGTCAGGTACGTTTTTAGGGTGGTTTTTTGAAAGGCGTTTCGTTAAATTTACAACCAATGTACATATATCTAAACTTATTGCCAGGTTTTTAACGGGTTGGCTGGCGTTTATTTTTATCCACTATGTATGCTCAAATATGTTTCTATTAATGTTTGGCAGTAATTGGGGTTCGTTTTCGACCACAGCGGTCTTAGGATTCTACTGCGTCGCTATTCATCCATATTTATTTACAAAGTTTGAAAATCGAAAAGGAGATATTCTATGAAAAAAATAGTATTAGCTGCCGTATTATTATGTGCGATGCTGACAACAAGCGTTTTTGCTTCGGCTCCAACAACCGTATCGAAACCACTTTGGCAGGCTGAAAGTACACGTAACAAAGTCGTTGTTATCAGCGACCTTCATCTTGGGGTCGATGACAAGATTTCTGAGACTGTAGCAAACCGCGCGTATCTTGTCGATTTCTTAAAGCGCATTCAACTAACGAAAGACGTCAGAGAACTTGTAATTGGCGGGGATTTCCTCGATGATTGGTTTTTGCCTTTGAGCTATCCTACTTACAGTGATACACAAGCATTTTACTCAAAAGCAATCAAGAACAACCAAACCGTGTTTGACGAGTTAAACAAAGCAATGGACAAAGGCATCAAAGTAGTATACGTCCCTGGAAACCATGACATGCTCCTCGCTTCTGACACACTTAAAAAAGCTTTACCCAAAATAGTATTTGTTGGAGCGGATGGACTTGGTACGTACATAACCGGAGACCGTCAGGAAATAGCAATCGAGCATGGTAACCGCTATGATATTTTTTCTGCTCCTGACACAGTTGATAACAAAGATTTAACTGGTGGAAAATCGATTTTGCCTCCAGGATATTTTTACGCACGTATTGCAGCGAGCTGGGTGCTGCAAGGAATGCCGCCAATTAAGAAAGACCTTCCTGAAATCACCGCTGTTCCAGGGAAAACAGATACGGATCAGTCTGGCGCATATTTAAACTATCTTCTTTGGAATGGTACTTTAAACAGATTTACAAATATCGAGAGATTTGATGACAAAGTTTTCGACCTTAAAATTGCAGGCTTTCATGGTAAATATTCCGCTCAAGACATTTATCCTGTATTGCAGAAAGATGGCACAATTTCCTCTCCAGTTCTTTATAAAAACTTCCAAAGGACATGGAATGAAAGACAAACAATTAACGGCGTCAATGTAAAAAGTTCATTTATTGAGGCAGCCACAGCCGCGGTCAAGGGAGATAGTACGAATTACTTTCCAAAACAAGAAGACCTGCAATATGCCGGCAAAAATATTGATATCGTTGTTTTTGGCCACACACATTATCCGTTAGTCGAAAAATTTGACAACGGAATCACGGTAATAAACGATGGAACATGGATCGACAAAAATACCAGCTATCCTACCGGTCTATCCAGAACGTTTGTAGTCATTAGCACCGGCAAAAAAACGACCGGCGCTGTGTACATCTACGAAACGGACGGCAAAATTAGCGATGTAACAAAGACGATATCCTTGCAGGCAACAAATTAAGACGCACATAACCTATTCTAAATAGTAAGCCTGCTTAATGCATGATATTTGTATTAAGCAGGCTTACCTTAATTTATTAAGATTATCTATCATCTGCCGAAATATATAATGCGGAATAAAATTCAAAAAAGTTGAAAGTGAATGGCTGAATAATGGATCTTAAAAACTTATGGATACGAATCGTTTCAAAATGGAGAGTGCTGCTCATTATAATAATTCCTGTGGTGATGATTTATTCACTGTTCATCATGGTATCGCCAAGAGCAGTCCTTGCGGAAGATGGAAGGGCAGATTTGTCAGAAGTCGATTTTAATCACGACAAATTGGTTTCGTTGGTAGGACAATGGGAATTTTACTGGGACAGGCTGCTGCCGCCGGAAGTATTCACTCAGGGGCCAAAGCCGAAAATGGATTCATTTATGAATGTACCGGGAGTTTGGTCCGCTTACAAAGACGGTCCGGGATATTCCCGCCAGGGTATTGCGACTTACCGGCTGCTGCTGAACTATCCGGTGACGCTGCAAGACCCTGCGCTTCGTGTTCAAAATGTTGCCAATGCTTATAAACTGTATGTAAATGGTCAGTTGGCGTCAGAAGCCGGAAGCGCATTGGACGATAGGGCGAACTTCAAGAGTGAAGATAAGATCGTCATTGTGGATCTGCCAAAGGATACACAGAAGATCGAACTGCTATATAAGGTGGGAAATCAGAATTGCGCCACCGGTGGGCTTCGAGTGGCCCCAGTGTTTGGCTCAAAGCAGGTATTGGAACAGCAAAGAGTATTTATGCTGGTCCTGCAGATGCTTTTCATCGGCGGCGTTTTCATATTCGGAATTCATTATTTTCTTCTCTTTCTCCTTCAGAGGAAAAACAGGACAGCCTTGCTTTTTGCAATTTTTTGTCTGATAACGGCGCTTCGTTCCCTGGTGTGGGGCGAAACGCCTTTGACGATACTTTTCCCCAATGCGTCCTTGGATCTGATAATGCATATGAATTATTTGACGGGCTACAACTATGTGGCCATCGTTATTTTATTCATTTACAGCATTTATCCGCAGGAATTCAATAAAAAAGTGATGGGGCTGATCCTGCTTCCCAGTCTTGTTTTTGATGTGCTTCTTCTGATCACCAACCCTCAGTTTATGACGTTTTTTACAAATTACCTTTACATACTTTTAATTCTACAAATGCTTTATATCATCAGCGTGATGATGAAATCCGTGCTTCGGAAAAGAGACAATGCGGTTTTGATGTTCCTGGCTGTTTGTGTTCTGATTTGGGCGATGAATGAAGACATCATCAATTTTGTAAAGATCGGCAATGTCAATCTGACTTGCATGATTTTGATCGGCAATTTCGCTGTTATTATGGCCATGTCCTATGTCCAGGCGAGGCAGCAGGCGGTCAACCACCGAAAGCTCATTTTATACAATGAAAACTTACTTGAGGCAGGCAGGCTAAAGGACAAGATCATGGCGACGGAAATGTCATTTTTACAGGCTCAGATCAAGCCTCATTTTCTTTATAATGCGCTCAGCGCCATTGCCAATGTGTGTGAAAAGGACGGAAAGGCAGCCGGCAAACTGATCATCGATCTGGCAATCTATTTAAGGGGCAGTCTGCAATTCAACGATCTGGATAAAATGGCGACGATCGAAAAGGAACTGGAGTTTGTCGATACCTATTTCCATATCGAACAGGCGCGTTTCGGGCAAAAGATACAGCTGCGGAAGGAGATCGAAATAACGCATGACGCCCAGATACCGGTGCTGATCCTTCAACCCCTGGTTGAAAATGCGGTTCGCCACGGTATTTCCAAGAATCCGGGCGGCGGTACCGTGACCGTAAGGATGACCAAGGAAGAAGAGAATATTTGCATAGAAATCGAAGACGACGGCGTCGGCATAAGCGGTGAAAAGCTGAAATCGCTGCTCAGCGAATCCGGCTCCAACCAGAGCGTCGGACTTTTAAACATCCACAACCGGCTTCTGAAACTCTATGGAAAAGGTCTTGAAATCAGCAGTGAGCCGGGGTGTACCCGAGTAAAATTATTGATACCGGAGGTTGTATGACAGTGAGGATCGCGGCAGTAGACGATGAATTGCATGTGTTAGAACGTTTTGAAAGAATGGTTTCCGATATAACGGAGATCGACTTGTGCGGCTTGTTTGAAAACGGCGGACAGCTGCTCGGCTATTTAAGAGAAAATTCGCTTGACGCAGTATTCCTGGATATCGAAATGCCCGGCGTTGACGGCCTGCAATTGGCGGAACAGATACAAAGCCTGAATGAAGATATCGAAATCATTTTTGTCACCGCTTTTAATCAATACGCGGTGGATGCGTTTGAATTACAGGCGGTGGATTATATCCTAAAGCCTCTGAAAGAAGAAAGACTGGAGAAAACCATTAAGCGGTTGTTAAAAATTAAAAAATCGGTAGCAAGTCCCGGAAAACCATATATTCAGTGCATCGGAGACTTTGAGGTATTTGTTGACGGAAAAGCGATGACATGGAAAAACTCAAAAGCGAAGGAAGTATTGGCGTTCCTGGTACATAAAAACGGCGTGCCGGTAAATTGGGAAAAGATAGCGGATGCTGTCTGGCCGGATTTTAACTCCGAAAAAGCCCAGACGAATTTCCATGCAACCACTTATCTATTGCGGAAACGACTGGCGGAAGCCGGATTGTCCCGGATCCTGGAAAGCGCGCGCGGCAATTACAAGATCGTGTCAGACGAAGCCGACTGTGACGTCTGGCGGCTGGAGGAGATGCTGAAAAAAAATCAGGTGAAAAGAAAAGAGGATTTACGGCTCATCGAACAGCTGCTGCAGCAAGGATATATGGAGGCCAGTGGGTATGCCTGGGCTTATCCGAAGGCCGCCGAACTCGAAGATCTGTGCAGAAGCGTTATGGAAGAAATGTAAACCTTTAATAGAACTGCCCCATGGGAGAATCACTCCTATGGGGCGTTTTTCATTTAGGGTTCATTTAGACTCATTTTGCCAATATATAGAAAACGGCTCAAGGAGGTGGAGTTATGCATGAACTATATCATTGCCGATCCGGACATTCAAAACGGTATTGAGCTGCAAAAAATACTGGATGAATATAAAATGCTGGACTGCCAGGGAAGCTTTACAACGCTGAAAACAGCGGTAAATAATATCAGCCGGCACCCGCCCGACCTTGCCTTTATCTTCCTTGGGAAAACGGAGCTGAACGCTTTCCGGCTTGCAGGTCTGATCAAGGAACAAAACCCGTTTTCAAAAATTATTTTCATGAGCAGTCAAAAGGAAATCGCGGTAGAAGCCTTCGAGTATGAGGCAGACGGTTTTTTATTGATCCCCTTTGATAAAAGAGCGGTCGGAAAACTTCTGCGGCAAATAACGGAATAGAAAATAAACGAAAGGATGCACGAAATGAAAAAACAATTTACCAGATTCATTTTAACCATAGCTATGATCATTGCTATGATACCAGCGGTCAGCCTGCCCGCTTACGCGGCAAACAGCGCAAGTCCGGCTGTCATTGACGTCGGTGACGACAGCGGAACGAACTTACCGGCAGGCGTTACTTACACCAGCGGCGGCGGTATCGGTGTATTCACTGTCAGTACGAACGGAAGCATTACTGTAACCGGAACAACAAACGTAAACACCATTGTAGTAACCAATAGCGCTATCGTTACGCTGACCCTCAGCGGAGCAAGCATAACGGCGCCAGTCGGCAGCACATATTCTCCGATCGACCTGCAAGGCAGCTCCAACGTCACGCTTCAGCTGGCAGGCGGCACGACGAGCACCGCATCTGCGATCAATGCGGCGTATCGTGCGGGGGTCCATGCACCAGCCGGGACGGCCCTGACCATTAACGGTACCGGCAGTTTGATTGCGACCGGAAACAGCACCTTTTGGGGCGCGGGAATCGGCGGCGGTTCCGATTCGATTTCAGGTGAAGACGGAGGAACTATCACTGTTATCGGCGGCGCTCATGTCACAGCGGTAGGAGGTCGCGACGGCGCGGGCATCGGCGGCTGCGGCACGGTTTCCGGTGGACATGGAACTGGAGGTACGATCACCATCGGCGGCAGCGCGACTGTAAACGCGACGGGTGGAATTGACGGCGCGGGCATCGGCGGTGGTAATGGAGCGGGAGGTACGATCACCATCGGTGGTAGCGCGACTGTAAACGCAACAGGCGGTGCGAGCGGGGCAGGCGTCGGCGGCGGCAGCTCAGCCGGCGCAGGCGGCAATATTTCGATCAATGGCGGTACCGTTACGGCAACAGCAGGCAGCGGCAGTGCGGCAGGCATCGGCGGAGGCAACGCCGGGGGCGGGGGTACGATCGTGATCAGCGGCGGTATCGTTACAGCAACGGGCGACTGGTTTGGAGCAGGAATCGGTGGCGGCGTTTCAGGAGCAGGGGGTAATATCAACATTGACGGCGGTACGGTTACAGCAATAGGAGGCGGCGCTGGCGGCGCAGGTATCGGCGGCGGAGAAGTGGGTACAGGCGGCAATATAACGATAAGCGGTATAGCGTTTGTTATGTCCGTAGCAAGCGGATCGGGTAATCCAGCAATTCACGCAGCCAGTGGCAGCGGCAGCGTCATTAACGCAAAATTAGATAACGCAATCAGCGCCGGTTCCGATACTTATTTGAAATGCAACGGAAATTCATTAAAGCTCCCCGCAAATTATAAGGATTTTGCATTCAGCGCGGCGGCGGCCTCTCCGATCAATGCATGGTCCGATCCAGCTTGCTCTTCGATTATAGCAGGAATTGTCACAATCCCGGGCGGTATCGCGAATATTCCGCTCAGCGCGACGATTGCTACCGCTCCGACTTCGGTAACTATTGCATCAACCTACACATTGACTGTTAACCTTAACGGCGGGAATGGCTCGACAGCAAGCGGTTCTTACGCTTCAGGCGCAGCGGTTGCCATCGATGCGGGCACAAAGAGCGGCTATACCTTTAGCAACTGGACAAACTCAAACGGTGGAACGTTCACGAATGCAGTCAGTGCAGCAACTACATTTACAATGCCGGGGAATGCTACGACAATTACGGCGATCTGGACGCAAAACAGCAGCGGCGGTGGTGGCGGCGGTTCCCACACACAGCCTGGAACGAATATCACGATTGACGATGAGAAATATACGATCGGAGATGAAAATGAAGACGGAACCGATACTACGGTAACGATTGATCAGAACAAATTCGATGACGGTATTGAAAAAGCATCCGATCATTCCGGCGTCATCATTCCGGTTTCCGGAAACGCCAATGTCACAGCACGGCTGGTAGTGAAAAACATAGAGGATATGGCGAAGAAAGATATGACCTTGACGGTTCAAACCGGCAACGTGGCATATAACTTAAACACAACAGCCATCGATACGGCCAAAATCACCGCAGCTCTTGGCATGACTGACACCAGCAAAATCCCTTTTGATGTAAAAATAGCAAACAGCAACGCTGTGGTGAATGGTACTACAGTAGTGTTATCCCCTGTGGAGTTCACCATCACAGCTGTATACAACGGGAAAACGGTAAACGTTGACAAATTCAGCAGCTTTGTGGACCGTACCATAGAGATCACAGCAGACCAGGCTAAAAAGATCACCACCGCAGTTGTCGTGGAGGCAAACGGAAGCTTGAGGCATGTTCCTACAAAAGTCACCGTGATCGACGGTAAGTATTACGCGGTGATCAACAGCTTGACAAACAGTACATACTCAGTAGTCTGGCACCCGGTCGAATTCTCCGATGTGGCAACCCACTGGGCAAAGGAAACGATCAACGATATGGGCTCCAGAATGGTGATCAGCGGCGTCGGTCAGGGTAATTTCGAGCCGGACCGGGATATCGCCCGCGCGGAATTTGCGGCAATCATCGTCAGGGCATTGGGACTTGCGCCCGGCAATGGAATGAACAGTTTTACCGACGTCAACACCAGTGACTGGTACTGTGGTTATGTGAAAACGGCGGCAGAGTATGGAATTATAACCGGATATGATGCTGCGACCTTCGGCCCAAGCGATAAGATAACCCGTGAACAGGCGATGACCATGATTGCAAGGGCAATGAAAATAACCGGCTTGAAATCAGAAATGAAAGACAGCGAGATAAGCGCTCTTATTGCAAATTATTCAGACGGAACAGCCGCCTCGGATTATGCAAAGACAAACATCGCAGCTTGCCTGAAGACCGGCATGGTGACAGGAAGAACCAGTGATACGATCGCGCCGAAGAACTGCATCACCCGTGCGGAAGTAGCGGTGATCGTTCAGAGATTGTTGCGAAAATCCGATTTGATTTAATCTGAATACAAACCGAAAGCTGACTTCGATAACAAACGGAGTCAGCTTATTTTTTTCTGCCCACTTTGGCTTCCTCGGAGCCTTAGCGGCACTTGATATCCCCAGGTCGAGCGTACAGACTCAAGAACTCTTGAACTGGCGGCCAGTTCACCCCACACTGATTTTGGATCTTGAACAGGGTCACTACTTTGATAAATAATATAAATTATGTGTTATAATACTAGATGAAAGCGAACAAAACAAACGACACTCGTGTCGCATCGAGACAACCTAAGTATTTGCAATGCCTTCGGACAAATTAACGAAAGGCCGACAACATTGTGTTAGGGTGATGAGATCCATTGCATCAGGGCGACATCTCCCAGTATGTATCAGGAAACAGAAAATCGATATGATAAATATAACATATAATAAAATGAACATATGGTGACAACGGAAATATTGATATTTAAAGCATGAAGAGAAAATAATAGTTGACTGTGTTTTAGAGAAGGAGAGATGATGATGAATAAACTGCCGCCAATAGAAAAGATCTATGAAGCATACAGCGCGATAGCAGATAACCGGATTACCATGCATAATGATCATGCAGCCGTCCTTTCGTCCGACGGAAGCAAGCAGTATACCGTATCATGGGACGGGAACACTTATGCTTCGGATGACAATGCGACATACTGGCAAGGATACGCGGGGTATCCGGTCATAGCTGTGCTCATGAAACAAGAAAAATTGCCCATGAACATGAAGATCGTTTCTCACTTCGCAGGGGTCAACTGGACTGAACTAAACGCAAAATACAAGCGGGACTATGCGAGAGCAGCCGCTGCCGTTTTGGACAGTCTCGGATGCGGCGAAGATGAAAAAGAACGGATACTGGCAGAAGTCAATTCTGTATATGAAGAGATCAAAGTGCTGGATATTGGAATTAAACGGAGCTTATCCTCCGCTAAGAAGCGATTCTGATCTTTCGCGAAAGGATCAGATTGAGGAATGCGATAACGGCTGCCGCAATAAATACAGCCGGATATCCGACCGCCGTCCACAGCAGGCCTCCGAAAACGGGAACTACCATCGAGGCGATGTGCTGCAGGCTGACGCCTGTCGATAGAGTCGGCGTTACATCGGCAAGATCGACGGCGATTTTCCGAACATAGGTAGAACGCGCCATTTCAACTGCGGCCATGGAGTTATCGATAACATAACAACCCGCAATGATCACCACAGCGACGCCGGCGGGGAAGATCCTTTCCGAGAATGCATATCCTATACAGATGGCGAACAACAGAATGGCTTCCGCTGTCAGGACAAACCGTTCGCCCCGGGTGTCGATCAATTGACCGATCAGCTTTCGCGTACCGATACTGACAAGGGCTACCACCATGCCCAGGATGGCAAACATCTGAGGCTTTACGTCAAAGACCTTGATCAGTACCCATGGAGCAAACGTCATAAAGATCTGATTCCTTGCACCGCTGATAACGGCCAGTGAATAAAAAAGCAAATAGCGTCTCCTGAAAACAAATCGAACTTTTCGGGACTCCGGAGCCCCCTTCTTCATCAGCCCCACTGCAAAAGCAGCAAGTATGTAGGAAATGGCGCCGGTAATAAACGCAGTCTGATAATCCATATGCTTGAAATGAAAATCCAAAAATATATAGACGTATGCGGCGATGCTTCCGAACAGGCCGAAAGCGCTTGCCGTTCCGAGTCTTGATCCGTAAGATTCCATTTTGGACAGGGACATGCCGATGGCCGGAGTGACGGGAATGAGTATGTGAGTTCCGAGGCTGTACATCATCAGCCAGATGATCATGACCGAAAAGGTCGGCGAAAGCAGGCCGAGTCCGAGCATTCCCAGTCCTGCAGCCGCCATTCCGAGCATCGCGATCCGTACATCGCCCAAGAAATTTAAAGCGGCAAGAACCACTATTATGCATAAGCCCGGCGCTTCTCTCGGCACTTCAAGGAAACCTCTGAGACCCTCTGAAAGATTGAATATATCGCTTAAATAGTTGTTGAATATTGATGCGTTGATGCCTGCCCCGATTCCGGCGAACAGCCCCGCAACCAAAAAAAGATTAAAGTCCCGGTCGCTGCGGAAATTTTCGAAAAATGCAAAACCGGGCCTTTGTTTTATTTTTTGTGATTCCATTTATTTACCAGCTTTCATCGTCATAACTTATTGTAATTATATCATAGGAAGCCACTTCTTTCAATGAATAACAAGCGAAAGGATATTTTGATCCGGAAGCGGACTATACGATTTTTCTGGGAAGAATAAAGGCAATGAAATGCCTTAATGTAAAATGAATAATAAATCCGAAACGGAGGGAGAAAGAATGAATCCATCTATCCTTTATGCTACTATGACAGGAAACTCGCGGAAAATCGCAGAGGCGATCGGTGTACGACTTGGAGCAACGCCGCAGAATGTTGCAGAAAGCCTTGCGCCGATGGTAACGGACACACTTGTTATTATTGGCGGAATTTACGGCGGGAAAAGCAGAAAAGAACTAACAGACTTTATCAAGTCGCTCGACTCGGCGAAAGCCACACGCGCTGTAGTGGTTACAACGAGCGGAGCAGGGCGGAAACGCACCGCACCCGCCGAAGTTGTAGGGTTGCTGAAAAACAAGGGCATAACCGTTCTGGGGGAGCTTAATGTCAGGGGGAAAGCGTTTATATTTCCTACAGGCCACCCTAATGAAGCCGACTTGAAAGAAGCTGCCGAGTGGGTTGAGAAAACCATTAAATAAGAAGAGCGTTAAATTAAAAAGGGGCTGCTTAAATTCCTTTAAGCAGCCCCTCATTAATATTTATTATCCCTAGATAAGATTTGATTTTTCCAGCAGCCGCTGTATCATTGCGGCAACTTCCGCTCTTGTTACAGAAGCTTTCGGTGACAGTGTCGTCTTGCTTGATCCCGATACGACTCCTGCTTTGATGCAGGCCGCGACGCTCTCCTTCGCATATGCGGAGACTTTAGCTCCGTCTGTGTAGTCTGACAGAAGTGCGGCCGTATCGCTTTCGTTAAGGCTGATTTCCAGTCCCGTCAGCTTCATTGCCCTGGCGAGTATTGCCATCGCCTGCTCACGGGTTATTGTATCGTTCGGTTTGAAGCTTGCTTTATTGTAGCCGGTTATGAGATCGTAATCCGTAGCGGTATCAACATAGCCGTTGAACCAGTTCGTCAGTGCAACGTCTGTGAAGCTGCTCTCCGACGTACCCTGCTGCAAGCCCAAAGCTCTTACCACGATCGCTGCAAACTCCGCTCTTGTAATGCTCCTGTCAGGCGTATAAGCATCCTTGCCTGTTCCGGCAACGACCATCCTCGAGCCCATATTATTGACCGCGTCCTTTGCCCAGTGTCCTGAGACGTCCGAAAAGGTGACGGGGTTGTAAACTACAGAGTAGACGCTGTTGGTCAGGCTGTTGATCTTCGCGTAATACTTGCCGCCGACCTTGATAATCTGTGTCGGCACATGGGTGACAGTTCCATTGGCATTTAACACGACGCCGGTTGTTATTCTGCTCGGATCGACGCCGTCCGGAATTGCCACGGTTCTCTCAACATAGCCGTTGAACTTTGAAACTCCGATTGTCTTATTTCCATTTGTGCATGTGATTTCAAACTCGATGGGCTTCACAACGAGCTGGAAGCTGTTCTTGTCCGCCGCATCCTCAACAATTCTGACCGTGTCAGCAGGAGGCTCCGCGATTTTTACGCTCACCTTGATGTCCTTGAGATCGATTTGGGAACCGATCTGTTCCGATATACTGTCAATGTTTATTTGAGACGCCGGCAATGTGTAAGTCGCAGTTCCCGTTTTGATCTCGAGTGTTGCATCCTTTTGCTCCATGCTTTTTACAGTTTGCCCGTTCAACTCGCCGACGACAACGTCTGAGCCGCTGCCCGGCAATGTAACTTTTGGCTGCGATCCGCTGCTGTCAAGCAGTTTCCCAAGCTTTGTATCGTCGACTTTAATGGTTGTTACCGTCTGTCCGCCGCTTGTCGTTCCGTTAGTTGCTGTTCCGGCGTCCTGCTTCTGACCGTTGACCTCGACGACGGTGGTACCGGTGGTGCCGGTCGGGGTACTGCCGCCTCCGCTATGCCCGCCGCCGGAAGCAGGCGCTATTGCTGTCTTGCTGGTAACGGCGGTATACAATGATTTGTTTCCGGCTGCGTCTTTTACCAGTACGTTGAAGTAATAATCCGTACTCGGGCTCAACCCAGCAACCGTATAAGTAGAAATAGCGGCAGTCCAGTCTTGGGCCAGCGTTGCGCTTTCTGCAGCGCTTACTGTTGTAATGTCGCTTGTGGAAGAAACCACTTTGTATTTCAGATCTGCCTGGGCGGTTAATGCATCTGTTCCGGCAGTCCATGTCAGTTTTACAGAATTTGATGTGGCGTCGCTTGCGGCAATCGTTCCTCCTCCGCCTGCTGTTGGTGCGTTCGTATCAACAGACACAGTAAAGCTTCCAGTTGCAGACCAGTTGCCAGAATCATCTTGTTCCTGAACATAGAGCGTATGATTGCCTTCACTCAAATCCAGTCCAGGTGTATATGAGGCAGATGCTGTATTCGTGGCGCCAACTGTCAGGTCGCTGTTATCCAATCTGTATCGATAGGAACCGCTGCCGCCGCCGCCGGTTGTCCATGTCCATGTTGGAGTTGCGTCGTTTGTCGATGTGGAAGTACTATTAACGGAAGGGGCGCTTGGTGCTATCGTATCAAACACATAAGCCTTACTGGCTATTGCGCCGGTGTTTCCTGCGGCGTCCACAACTTTGAGCTGCAGTGTATTGCTACTTGCTAAGGTTACGCCATTCCATGTAAGAGTAGTTCCGGATACCTTGGCGGTTATGTCTGTCCAAGTAGACCCATTGTCAAGAGAACCATAGACTTTATCAGTGCCCAGTGCTCCGCTCAGAGTCGCGCTGATCGTTTGTGCTGCCGTACTTGTTATGAAGTCAGTGCTGCTGCTTCCTGTATCTGCAGAAAGAGCCAGCCCGCTGAATGTAATAGTTGGTGCAGTTGTGTCCAGAGTATAAGCCTGACTGGCTATTGTACCACTATTTCCCGCGGCGTCTACGACCTTGAGCTTAAGAGTATTGCTTCCCGATAATGTTACTCCATCCCATGTAAGCGTAGTTCCGGAAACTTTGCTGGTTATATTTGTCCATGTTGTCCCATTGTCCAGGGAACCATAGACTATGTCGTAAGCACCGAGCGCTCCACTCAGCGTTGCGCTGATGGTTTGTGCCACTGTACTAGTGATAAAATCGCTGTTGCTGCTTCCTGTATCCGCTGAAAGAGCCAGCCCGTTGATTGTAATGGTTGGTGCAGTTGTGTCCAGAACATAAGCCTGTGATCGTTCAGTGCCCGATAATCCGGCAAGACTTGTAACGCGAACCTTCATCGTATTGCTTGCAGTAAGAGTTTGGCCGGCAAGCGACCATGTGTTCTGCCCAACCGTAGCGGCTGCAGTTGTCCATGTGCTGCCATTGTTGAGTGACACCTCAACAATTTCACCACTTGCCAAGTTTGAACTAAGCGTACCGCTGATCGTTTGTGATGCTGTCCCGGTTACGAAGTCAGTGCTGGAGGAACCTGTATCTACTGAGAATGCAATTGCCGTGATCGTGGTAGTCGGCGCTGAGGTTGCAAGTACATATGCTTTACTCGTTATAGTTCCATCATTGCCTGCAGTATCTACGACTTTGAGCTTAAGAGAATTACTTCCCGCTAGTGTTACTCCATCCCATGAGAGCAAGGTTCCTGAAACCTTGGAGGTAATATCTGTCCATGTAGTACCGTTGTCAAGAGAACCATAGACTTTATCAGTGCCGAGAGCTCCGCTCAGAGTCGCGCTGATCGTTTGCGCAGCTGTACTTGTGATAAAGTCGGTGCTGCTGCTTCCTGTATCTGCAGAAAGAGCCAGCCCGCTGAATGTAATAGTTGGTGCAGTCGTGTCCAGAGTATAAGCCTGACTGGCTATAGTACCACTATTTCCTGCGGCATCCGCAACCTTGAGCTTAAGAGTATTGCTTCCCGGTAATGTTACTCCATCCCATGTAAGCGTAGTTCCGGAAACCTTGCTGGTTATATTTGTCCATGTGGTACCATTGTCCAGGGAACCATAGACTTCGTCCGCACCGCTGAGTGATCCGCTCAGTGTAGCGCTGATTGTTTGTGATGATGTATTGGTGATAAAATCAGTACTACTGCTTCCTGTATCTGCAGAGAGGGCCAGCCCGCTGAAAGTAATGGTTGGAGCTATAGTGTCCAGAACATAACCCTGACTGGCTATGGCCCCAGTATTTCCTGCAGCGTCTTCAACCTTAAGCTTAAGAGTATTGCTTCCCGCTAATGTTACTCCATTCCATGTAAGAGTCGTTCCGGATACCTTGGAAGTTATGTCTGTCCATGTAGACCCATTGTCAAGAGAACCATAGACTTTATCCGTACCGCCCGGTGCTCCGCTCAGCGTAGCACGGATCGTTTGTGCTGCTGTATTTGTGATAAAGTCGGTACCGCTGCTTCCTGTATCTCCGGAAAAGGACAAACCGCTGAATGTGATGGTCGGTGCAGTCATGTCCAGAGTATATGGTTGATTTAAAATTGTACCACTATTTCCTGCAATATCTACAACCTTGAGCTGTAGTGTACTGCTGCCCGATATTGTTACTCCACCCCATGTAAGCGTAGTGCCGGATACCTTGCCAGTTATATCTGTCCATGTAGAGCCATTGTCAAGGGAACCAAAGACTCTGTCAGAAGCATCGAGAGTTCCGCTCAATGCAGCACTGATCGTTTGTGCTGCTGTTCTGGTTATGAAGTCAGTGCTGGATGAACCTGTATCTGCAGAAAGGGTTAGTCCGCTGAATGTGATCGTTGGTGCAGTCGTGTCAATTGTAACACTCAGCCCAGAGGATGCCGCACTTGTATTGCCTGCGGCATCAGTTGCTTTTGCGGTAAGAGTGTGAGTTCCGGCGCCGAGCGTAGAAGATGTTATACTCCAGTTGCCTCCCGTGGCTGTAGCGGTGCCAAGTACTGTGGTGCCATCACTGTCATAGAGCTTCACCGTGCTGCCGGCTTCCGCCGTACCCGTAAATGTCGGTGTTGTGTTACTGGTTGTGTTATCTGTGTCAGATGTACCTGCATCGGTTCCTGCAGTTAGATCCGGAGCCGAAGGTGCTGATGGCGCAGTTGTGTCGACAGTAACGCTAAGAGACGAGGACGCTAAGCCTGTATTTCCAGCCGCGTCAGTTGCTTTTGCAGTGAGAGTGTGAGCTCCGGCAGCGAGCGTAGAGGATGTTATGCTCCAGTTGCCTCCCGCGGCTGTAGCGGTTCCAAGTACTGTAGTGCCATCACTGTCATAGAGCGTAACGGTGCTGCCGGCTTCCGCCGTGCCCGTAAAGGTCGGTGTTGTGTCATTTGTGATGTTGTCTGTAGTTGATGAACCTGTATCCGATCCTGTTGTTAGATCCGGTGTAGATGGCGCCGACGGGAACTTGGTATCAATGGCGTAATTATTTGAACTCGCCGTACCGACGCCTGGAGTATCTGCGCCGTTTTTAACGCCGGTCTGATCAAGCGTGATGACATTGGACGTGTCTTCAATGTCGGCTGTAGGCGTAAAAGTCGCGGTCCAAGTAGTACCGCCGTCAGATGAACTAACATTACTCAGCGTTCCGTTTGCCACCGTCAAGTCCGCATTGGTAAACCCTGTGACTGCCTCAGAGAAGGTTATGGTTACCAGTGAGGTTTCTCCTACAGATAAAGCGGTGTCGTTGACTGTAATTGTTGCTGTAGGCCCAAGCACTGGCACCGTCATGTTATCGACGTTAAACGAAAAGAGTTGCAACGCCTGCACATTCGTGGCATCAGCATAAATAATAAAATAATCAAGATCTTTTATTGATAAATTATTAAAATTAGTAAAATCAGATGTTTCCGATGTATCAGAATTATGAACACCATCAGTATCAGTCGCAGTAACGGTTCCACCTGAATAATGACCAACGATTTTCACATTGGTTAAATTTGAAACATTCGCCTCAGCAAATATTTTAATGCTGCTTAGTCTGAACGTACCAAGAGCAGTACCGTTTGCTTCTATTTTAATTGCAACCGTTCCACTCGATGTAGCAGTTGTACGAGCACCATAAAAAGAATATTGTTCTAAACTTGCCGGACTGCCATTCACAGTAGCGCTTACCAAAAAATAGCTATTACTCAGAGTGTCGCCATTATCAGTAAAGTCATAGCTCAACTCATAGGCATCCGCAGCCCCAGCAGGTAGCAAAATGCTCATAAACTTCCCGATTGCATCCTTTGCAAACGGCAGATTCGCCGCAACATCTCCAACAACTGCTTCCAACGTCCAGTCGCCGCCCTTGCTCTCGGAGCCTGTGGGGTTAATGGACGCGGCAATGTCAGCGCCTGTTACTTGCGCGAGCTTTTCCATGAAGGCCTTTCCTTCGTCGCCCTTTGCTATATTGCAGCCGTAGAGCTGGATATCGCCGTCACTGCTGATGTGCGAGGATATCTCTGCCCACTGGTCCTTGTTTGTATCAAGAGATTTGGAGTCGATAACGCTGTTTTCAAATTTGAGCTTTCCGCTTTCTCCGTGTGAAACAATGTTGAGGCAATCGACTGTTCCCATTTCCTGCAGCTTTGTAAGAATCGCATCCAGCGGATCCGCTTCATCGTCAAGCAGAAGGATCTCACCCTCATTTACTGCGTCTCTGAGTACTTCCCAATCAGCCAAATCGGTGTCGATAACCGTTAAGGTTTTTGTTTCCTGAGCAGGGAAGAGGGCAACATCGGAATCATCGTCAATAAGAACTCCGTTTGCCTGCATGGGGTCAAAGTTATTTGCAAGGGTTTTGTTTGAGAAAAGGTGCAGGGAGGAGCTTCTGACCTCCTGAAAAACGGATGAACCAGCCAAATCCAGATAACTGTCGCTGTCGATCTTCACAACGTTGCTTCCCGGAAGAACCTCTGAATAATAGGTTTCGGCCTTCGGCTGGTAGTCATTTGAAGCCAGCGCCATGGCGGGTGTGCTTTGCAGTGCAGTCAGGAGTGCCGCGACAGTAATGCAGGAAGCCACTTTCTTGTGAAGCGCAGTACCATGGAATGCCGCAGCAATCTTCTCAATCATGGACTTGTCGTCAATTTCCTGGTTTGTATCGATCTTTTCAAGAAGTTCAAGGCAGGCTCTCCGCTGTTTGCCTGTCTGCAGGTAGCCTTCGTCAATGGAGTACTTGTTAAACATCGACTGACGATATTGATAATAGCTCTTATTCTTTCTCTTCATCAGGAATCTCCTTCTTTTCACTTTCAGATTTATTTTCCGTTGAATTTTCTATCCAGCTGCAGCCAAACGGAGTGATAAGCGCTCGGTGCCTGAGGGATTGTTGATAATTTAAAATATTTACTCTTTTATATCCTTTGAGAATATGAACGTCATATAATTCTTCAACGCTTGTGTCGTATTTGATCTCACCGACGGTTTTGCCTGTATTGATATCAACGATTACAACGCCTGCGCGGATTTCCTTGTCTGCAATGTCCAAATCTGAAAAAGTATGCGTTTTTCGCAGCTTGCTGACGCCGATAAACGCGTAGTTTTCTATAAAGCTTAGACCTCTGATAAAGCCGTCGATCTTGGCGACTTCCTCGTATGTTCCTTTTTTAAAATCCGCCTTAACCAGACATTCCTCTGCCGACAGCAAAAGATATAAATCGCCGTTATAAATTCGCGGTGAATGCGGCATCGGCAGCTTATCCAGAACAATTTCATCTCGTTCAACGTCTATCAGAATCCCGCCGGACAGCTTGTTTTCGCGCCAGCCTTCCTTTGAGGCGGTCGCCCCAAACGCGGTTACATATCTTATGTTTGCCTCTTCATCCACGGCCATGCCGTTTAAGTGGCACAAGTCCCGGGGGACAAACTCATTGATAAACGAAGGCTTCCAAATGGGATTAAACGAATATTCACCGTCCAGCTTTGAAAGGCAGCTGAAGGAGGTGTTGACCCCGACAAGACCGTGCTTTGTAAATGCAATGTCATGGATATCCACATAGTCCGTTCGGAACATGGATGTCGGGAAATAAAATGCGTCATAGGTATCCGGCTTCTCCGGGTAGGTTTTCGCCAGGGCTGAATCAGTCCGGAAAACAGTTGTTCCCAAAGCGCCGGCAAGCGCCATCATATCGCCTTTCGCGGCAATTCCCATCGGTCTTTGGAAATCCCTGACGAGCTGATGCATATGTGTTCCGTCACTTGAAAGAATGATTACCTTACCCGCCTGATACGTTGAAAGCATCAGGGAAATGTTCAATTTATCCAGCAGTTCCAAGGCGATTCCGCTGTAGTTGCATTGGAATGGTCTCATAAATTACCTCACATAAAATAAAATATTTAACAGTTTGAATGGTTTAGAACAATAGGAGTACAAGACTTCTGACATTCAGAACGATGATCAGGCAGCCGACAATGATGAGAAGCTTTTTGTCGGCAATTCTGGCGCAGATATATGCGGCTAGCGGGGCAGCAATGACGCCTCCCACAGCAAGACCGAGAATATACTGCCAATATTGCCCGATGCCTAAAAGCACTGTGAAGGTAAGCGCTTGCACGAGCGTGACAAAAAACTCGGCAGTATTAACAGAGCCTATGGTATACCGGGGTGGATGCCCGGAGGCAACCATTGTCGAGGTAACGATCGGGCCCCATCCGCCTCCGCCCACAGCATCAAAAAATCCACCGATCAGACCAAGCGGTATCAGCTTATTGCCCTTTATCATTGTCTTTGCCGCTCCGCGAATCCCTCTGAAAAGGACAACGATCCCCATGATCAGAAGATACACATTTACAAAAGGGGATATCAAGTCACCGGGGAAGCTGACCAGAACATATGCACCTGCTGCTCCGCCGACAACACCGGGGAAAACCAGTTTTTTAAAAACAGCCCAGTCCACATTTTTCATTTTCCAATGAGATAGACCCGAGACAAAAGTGGTGAACACCTCTGCGGTATGTACGCTTGCGCTTGCTATCTTCGCCGGTATTCCCACTGACGTCAGAAAAGTTGTTGAGCTGACTCCATATGCCATTCCAAGCGAGCCGTCAATTAGCTGTGCTAAAAATCCAATTAAAACAATTACTAAAAACTCAGTTGCGTGCATAGTCATTTTTCCTTCCAGCCGGTTTGCGGATTCCTTTCAAGATAATCAATAACAGTACTGACGCAGTCGCCGACTGTATATCCATCTGTATCCAGAATGATGTCAGGACAATCAGGCTCTTCATAAGGAGAGGAGATCCCGGTAAAGTTTTTAATTTTTCCTTCCATCGCTTTTTGATACAGGCCTTTTGTGTCTCTTTCGATACATGTCGCCAGCGAAGCTTTCACATAAATTTCAATAAAGCTTTCTTCTCCAATAATATTCTTCGCCATTTCGCGCATATTCCGAAGCGGAGAAATGAAAGAAACGAGCGTTATCATCCCGCTGTCTTTAAATAGCTTAGCCGCCTCAGAAATTCTCCGTATATTCTCCGATCTGTCATCAATCAGAAAACCGAGATCCGAATTCAGACCGTCCCTGATGTTGTCACCGTCAAGCCGATAGGCGAGCCTGCCTCTGGTGATCAGCTCACGCTCAAGTTCAATTGCAATTGTGGACTTTCCTGCACCGGACAGCCCGGTAAACCAAAGCACGATTCCATTCTGTCCCAGAAGGTCACAACGCTCTTCGTAGCTTACTTTGCCTGAGCTTCTGAATAGATTATTTTGCTCTGATTTTGGCTCTAGGTTTTCAAGAATTATCCCGCCGCCTGCTATATTATAAGCGTCCACCAAAACAAACCTGCCTGCCGAAGCATATGCTTCCGACGAATCAAAAGCGATGACGTTGTCTAATGTCAAGATGCATTCTGCAATTTCAAATCTGTTGATCTGTTGATCGGATTTGAATTCGGCATTTGCGGAATCCATAACACTTAGTATTTCGTCAATCCTTACTCCTGTTTTTGTCTCGCCGATCTTCAGCAGATAACGGTTACCTGCTTTGACAGCGTTTTTACTAAGCCAGAATAGGGTGGTTCTAAAATGCTTACCGACAAGGGGTTTCTTTTCATTTGATTTTGCTGCCAGTTCGCCTTTTTTAATGTAGAGCTGATCTTCCAGAGTAAAGCCTGTTGCATATCCTTCCGATATTCTAAATTTGGGAGAGGTATTAAACGACTCTATTGATTTTACTCTGCTGCTTTTTTCGGACGGATAGAACACGATTTCGTCACCGACGCAAATACTTCCCGATTCGACCGTGCCGGCTATAATTCTTCTCTGGTCGCCGTCCTCGGTGAATTTATAAACGTCCTGAACGGGCATCCTGAACGGGCAATTTTCTTCAGCATGTTTCAAAGTAAACTCTTCGATCATTTCAAGCAGGGTTCGGCCATGGTACCACTCCATTTTTTCAGAAGGGAAGGCAATGTTGTCTCCGTGAAAACCGCTTACGGGTATCATGCACAGCGACTCTATGTTTAAAGTTTGTAAAAAATCCGAATAGCTTTTTGTTATTTCATCGAACCTGGTCTTGCTGAAATTCACCAGATCCATTTTGTTTACAAGCACACAGATCTGCTTGATTCCAAGCAATGACAAATATACTCCGTGCCTTCTTGAATTGTCTTTGACGCCTTCATCAGCATCGATGACAATAACTGCAGCTTCGGCCCTCGACGCTCCCGATACCATGTTTCTAAGAAATTCTGTATGGCCGGGCACATCAATTAATATATAATTTCTCTTTTGCGTCTTAAAAAAGCATCTGGCTGAATCGATCGTTACACCCTGTGCCTGTTCATCCTTCAAGGCGTCTAAGAGAAAGGCATATTCAAAAGGCTTTGCTGTCCTTCTGCACGTTTCCTTTATCTGCTCCAGTTTTCCCTGGGGCAGGGAGCCTGTATCTGTAAGAAGCCTTCCGATAACAGTGCTTTTTCCGTGGTCGACATGTCCGGCAACTACAATACGAATGTCCTGACGGTCGTCTGCTTCGAATTTTTCTGTCATTACATATAACCGTCCCTTCTGAGATCCTCCAGTCCACCGCCATCTTCCTTGTCCTGTTCCCGACCGGACCGTTCCGCAATATTCGAAAACCTCCCGGTTTTAAGCTCACCGACTATTTCCTCGACATTGCGGGCTGCTGATACCACAGGCTTGGTACATGGCGCACATCCAAGAGAACGATACCTCGTTCCGTTCCCTTGATCAAAATAGAGTGAAACAACAGGGATGTTTTCTTTTTGTATATACTCCCAGACGTCCAGTTCCGTCCAATCCAAGAGAGGGTGGATGCGCACATGGGTTCCGGGCGCAAATTCAGTTTTATACTGGTTCCAGAGTTCGGGAGGCTGTTCGGCAATATCCCAGTCGTTCTTTTTGTCGCGGGGAGAAAAATACCTTTCTTTGGATCTGCTTCCTTCTTCATCAGCGCGTACGCCAACGATCACTCCCGTGAAAGGCTCCGTATTCTTGTCAGGCTCATATTGACCTGTTTGATGATTTATCCTATACCGTGTGCATTCTCCGCTCAGCACATTTCTCAACGCCTCTGTTTTTAGGTTTTTACAGCATTGTATTCTATTTGTAGCGCCGTCAGGGAATGTTTGTTTATTTTCCAGCGCGTCTTTGTTTTCTCCGTATATCATGTTGAGCTTCCATTGCATCGCTAACCTGTCCCGGTATTCTATCATTTCCGGAATTTTATAGTGTGTATCGATATGAACAAGAGGGAAGGGGACATGTCCAAAAAACGCTTTACGCGTAAGCCATAGTAAAACGGTACTATCCTTTCCAATCGACCATAACATGCACAGATTCGGGAATTGTCTGTATGCTTCACGAATGATATGGATACTTTTATTTTCCAACTTGTCAATATGGTTCACAGCTTATTTCCTCAATCCTTTTATTCATAATATCTTCTTTTTTATATACGGATTTTATTTTATCAGGCGGCACTCACAAAATTCTCTACAAAAAAAGACAGCATGCGCTGTCCTCTAAGTTTGAAAAAATGTGTCTTACCTGTCGATATCGATCAATTCCTCATACATTCTCCCGTATCTTGCCCGATCCTCATACGCCCAGAGCCAGTCCTCGCCATCCATATACTCTCCCTGGTAGTATTCCAGTGCCGCAAGGCGCTCTTTTTGATATCCGGTTCGTTTAAACTCCCTGTAGTGCTTTTCAAATTCAGCCACATCCAGGCTCACACCGTCCAGTTTTACGAAATATCTGTTGTCTGAGTATTCAATGCGAATTCCTTCATGACCTGCTTCTTTAAACTTTTTGCGTATAGCCCATATCGTTGTATGTAGATAGGCTAGAGCCTGTTCCTGGGGATGTTCAGGCCAGAGCAGTTCACAAAGTACGTATTTTGACAAGCTCTTACCCTGACATTGCAGCAGATATGCAAACAGCTCCCTGGTTTTGGTACGATTCCATTTAATTCTTTGATCTCCTGCAAATACTTCAAAGCACCCGAAGCATTTAATGGTACATGCATGATGGGACAATATTTGTTTGTCCTTCCTGCGAAGATCCATTCGATCAAGCGCCTTCTTCAGCCGCTCTGATCTCACCGGTTTAAGAAGGTAGTCAACTGCGTTGATTTCAAATGCCTGGGCTGCGTAGTGATTATAGGCAGTCACGAATACAATCTCCATATCCGGATTCAGAGAAAGAAGCCTCTCTGCAAGTTCGATCCCGTTGATACCCATCATCTCGATATCAAGAAAGGCACAATCCGGTTTGATTCTTTTGGCCTCCTCGAGAGCTGCCAAAGGTTCTGAGTAAGCCCCGCATACCTCATAGCTTTTGCAATTTCTGAGCAGATCCGCCATCTCTTCTGTAATTGTAGGTTCATCGTCGACTATGATTGTTTTTAACATTGTATTACTCCTTCCTTTGCTGGGATTTTTATTGTTACAGAAGTACCGACTCCTGCTTCACTGTCAATTTCCAAGCCATGCCCATAATGCAGCATCAATCTCTCGTTGATATTCCGCAGTCCTACACCCGTTGTTGTCTGGTTAAGGATGCAGTCCAGCTTTTCTTCAGGGATACCAACACCGTCGTCCTGCACTTGAATAAGAATATGATCCGGCTGGTGTTTCACGATGATCTTGACATGCCCCCCCTCGGGCCTCTTGAAAATGCCATGACGCAGGGCATTTTCTACTAAAGGCTGTAAGGTCAAAGGAGGTAAAGAGATCATTACCGATTCATCGATTTCATAGTCTACTGCCAGTTTGTCCCGGAAACGTTCCTTTTCAATGATCAGGTATGCTCTGACCGTCTCAAGCTTCTGTGAGAGCATGGTCATCCCATTTTCATTTTCAAAATGAAAACTGCCTCTGAGATAATCGGAAAGATGATACAACAGTTCCTTTGCCCGCGTTGGTTTTTTTTCAGTCAAAGCGGCTATTATGCTTAATGTATTATATAGAAAGTGCGGCTTGATTTGTGCACGTAAAAACGAGAGTTCTGCTTTTTTTCTGCTCATCTCGGCCTCCTGCAGCAGCTTCATGGCCTGATACTTTTCGCCCATAAGCACCTTCGCTCTATCGACTAAAGCCATAAAAATTATTAATGATTCTCCTATCGCCGCTAGAAGCATAAAATGCGCAACGATGAACTGATTGGGCAATAACCCGAAGTTTCTCAAGATAAAGACGACGCCTCCCGAAATCAGTAAAATCCACGCACAGAGAAAATATTTCGCCTGACCGACATTTTTGCGTACACTGAGGATCGCAACCGACAGTGTCAATGCCGCAACAGCACCGCCGAGATAATCCGTAACGACATTCGCCTCAAAGCGCCAGCCGGCAAACATAATAATAATATTAAGAAGAAAAGTAACTTTCAGTATATTTAAAAGCACATGATGCTTTAGTAAATTTTTTTCAGTTAATAAAAAAGATTGGACAAAGCTTAAGGAACTCATCAGCATCAAGCAGCTGAACAGACCTTGATTTATAGCCATAACAGAGGCGAATCTATATGGAAGCAGGTTGGTCACACCCATTGATACGGATTGAAACAAGAACATGGCGATTTCATAGACGGAATAATAAAGATAGGTCCTATCTTGGAGAAATAAATATATAATGGAATTCTGCTGTTTGAAGCTGTTGAACTGATTTTCTGAAAGTATACGCACATCATAATTGTGAGGGTAAACAGATTGAATTCTTAAATAGATAAACCCTTCATTGTCGAAATGCTCCGGAAGTTCAAAAACAGGAGATGGAAGAGGGACTGAATCATTACCTGCATTGTAACCCCAGCCGCCATGTCTGACAAGATAAGCATGTTCCTCTTCAACGGTCGGAATATAGGCCGTTATGTATTGGATGGAAGGGTTGTTAACAGAGATCAATAAATTATCACTTTCTTGATTTGAAAACCGACCGTCCACTTGTACCCACCAAACAGAACGGCTGCTTCCGAAAGTAAGGAATTCGTTATCGCTTTGTCGAAATGAAAAGGGATTTTCTTTTGCAGCAATTTGCTCAATTGTTAATGAACCGGAGCGGTCCTCCAAAAAGGACAGGGAAGTAGGAACAGTATTTGTGCGTTCATTAATGTCGTTGAAAATGAGTGCCACATATAAGGGCAATAAAAAAATGATCATAATGAAGAATAGTATAATGTATTGTTTTAATTTCATCATCATAATATGTTCCTTACCCTAGAAGAATAATAAATAGTGCATATTAGGAAAATTTTATCATATATTTAACGTTTTGAGTGGACTATTTTTCAGGGAAAACAGGGGAAGCATACTATGTCCCCCTGTTTTTTACTGGTTATTTAAATGATATTAGGTTTTACTCCGCACCCGCTTTCAGTGCCTCGCTCATGGATATTTTCGCGAGTTTCTGTCCGCACAGCCATTTGGTCAATTCGTACACGGCGAAAATCACCATAAAACTGATCAGAACATATAGCGGACTCACAACCATGGGCATCACCAGGTTGATCATCTCCCCAAGATAACCGTATAGAGTGTTCCAGACGGCATACATCAAGGGCAGCCCGAGCCAGAAGCCAAGAAATACCACAGGCGAGGAACTGCTGAGAATCAGCTTCGCAACCTCTTTCCCGCGATAACCGAACACCTTCATCAGGGATATCGTGCTGCGGCTTTCCTCAATCATTAGGGACGTAACGAGAAAGATAATGATTGCCCCGGCAAGACTTGCCGCGATGGTGATAAGCACTACCGTCAATGTCATTGTGAAGGATAAATCAGCCAGTGCACCAAGTTCTCGGAAATCATGAACTCCGTTAAGCAGTTTTTCGTCAATGGCAAGCTTATTTTCGCTAAACACCCCGATATAGCTTCCCGGCGCCTGACCGGTCATGCGGTTGAACTCATCAAGGGGCATATAGAGATATTGCTGTGAGTAGGATTCAACGATCCCGTCTATCGTCAGACTGTATAATTTTCCGTCCACTTTGCTGACGAAGTTTATGTTATCACCCACTTTGAGTTTCAACCTGTCCGCTAGGGGAGACGTGATGTTTACCTGATTCCTTGGCATATTGCCGCCGCTCGAGTCCCGCATATTGATACCGATGGAGTCCGGCTTCATGCCCAGGAGGTAAAACTCTGCGTTTTCCTTTTCTTCGGGATAACAGCGGACTGCGTTGAAAGGCTCCGCACCTTCCGGAACGGCTCCGTGCTGTATTTCTTTGAAATTATATTCCATTGGAAAATTCCTGTCGCTCGCTCCTTTGTCCATCAAGACACTCATTGAGTGGTTTACGGTAAAACCAAACAGAAGCAGCATCGACGCAGCGCTAACCCCCAGCACTAAAAACAGCAGGCGAGGGATACTGCGTATCTGTTCGCGAAGCTGAAATTTCGTGTCGAACCGGAAGCGTTCCAGCCGGAGTCGGCGTTCAAGAGAATTCACCTTCGATTTTTGTTCATCGCCTTTCATCAACTCAGTCGCGGATTTCCTTAGTACCCCGCGCAGAACGAAATAGCTCGAGAGACTCAGCATGGCCATCGGCATCAGCACTCCCAGCACCATGATCAACGGAGGGAAATATAAGCCTGTTACAGGCACATTATAGGAAGAGGTCAGTATACCAATGACGGGTCCAACAAGCGGCAGAGCAAGCAGCGTGCCGGCAAGACCGCCGGCGGCGGACAGCAGAACAGGGATCGCCATATAGTGCATGACCAGTTCGCCCCGTCGGTATCCCTGCGCGTACAGCGTACCGATAACCACGCCATCGGCTTTGATCATGCGCCGGATCATCACACCGAGGATAAGACAACACAGCAGGAATACGGACGCGGCCACGGGAGCGCCCAAGGTCTTAGCGCCGGCTATGTTGCCCTGCACCATTCCGATGCGCATATTGGTCCCAGCGTTATCCCATTCGGAAAGGGAATATCCTTTTTCGGTTAAAAGCCGATTCAGATCGGCAGAATGTGCATTTATGTTCTCCCTATCCTCAATGCGTGCCGCGTATACCGTGTCAGCATTCGGGAAGGCCTTAAAATCTGCGTCGGAAATAAGGCCGATGCCAAAACCGCTGGGAGGAAACGCATCATAAATGTTTTTGAGTATATAAATGTAATTGGGTATGGCTACCGTGCCGACGATATTGTATCGATTGCCGTTCAGCTCAATTCGGCCGCCGAGATTCAAGCTATGCATTTTCAGAAAAAACGGATCAATCAAAATCTCCCCCGGCTTTTCAAGGCCGCGCCCTGATGTAACCGCCGGGATATTGACCTTCGTGCCAGGGCTTAGAAGGCGTAGTTCCCCGTCAGGTACTTTTACGTCATATTGTCGGTAAGCGTCGATCAGCACGCCGGAGTCTCGCTCTAGCTTCGAAATATCGTTCAACGGTCTGTCTGAATGAAATGTAATATCTTCCTGCTTGTATTCTTCCGTAAAGCCGCCGACAAGTTTTTCCATGCTGTAGCCCACTCCGGAAGCCGTCATAGAATAAAGGCTTCCTAAAAATATCAGGATAAAGATACCGATATACCGCCCTTTGTTTTCCTTAATCATGCGCCATGCGCGTTTTCGGAGTACCATTACCATTCAATCCTTTCTGCCGGGATAAGCTCCGAGTTGTGCAGAACTTCAGCAACCTCGCCGCTTCTCAGCCGGAATACTGTGTGCGCCATACCGGCGATGGCGCTGTTGTGGGTAATCATCAGGATGGTCGTGCCATATTGAGCGTTCACTTTTTGTAGCAATGTGAGCACGCTGCGAGAGGTCTCAAGGTCAAGCGCTCCGGTTGGCTCATCACAGAGCAGGAGCCTCGGATTTTTGACGATGGCACGCGCGATCGACACACGCTGCTGTTCGCCCCCGGAAAGCTCACGGGGGAATCGGTTTTTCTTGTCGGAAAGTCCGACCGCAGCAAGCACCTGATCTGTTTTCAGAGGGGTTTTACTGATATTCGACACAACCTCGATGTTCTCGGCTGCCGTAAGGTTCGGTATGAGGTTGTAGAATTGAAAGATGAAACCCACGCTATCCCGGCGGTATTCAACCAACTGCCTGTCATTCAAATCCGTAATACGCCTGCCGTCCACTTCGACCGTACCGTTGTCCGCCCGGTCCACGCCACCGATAACGTTCATTAGCGTAGATTTACCAGAACCGGAGGGACCTAATATTACTCCGATTTGCCCTCTATCCATCTCCAGGTCCACCCCTTTGAGTACCTGGGTGGCGATCCCTGTATTGCTATAACTTTTCGTAAGTTTTGAAACTGATAGATACATTCTAACACTCCATTCCGTATAAAAATAAAAAGCCGATAACTGTGGACTATGTCACATGTTATCGGCTCTGCGTCTTTGCGTCTGGCTCTTTGATAACTGATATATTCAGTTGTTTTACATTGATTATCGTTTCGTGTTTACACTTGGGGCAAAATAGCGGGAAGTTTTCAAGCACCGTATCGCTGAATATTTTGACCCGCGTTTTGCTGCCGCAGATCGGGCATAATACCCACTCGTATTGACTCATACTGCCACCATTTTACTTTGCTTTATCCGCAGCTTTTTTAATCGCCTTGTAAACTTCCTGGTCAACAGATTCCTGATAGGCGTCGGCGTAGGTTTTTGATTCTTTGATCAGATCGTCGCAGAAAGCCGCTACGTCGCTGCCCGTTACCTGGAGTACGCCTTTTCCCAGGGCAGCGCCCTCTTCGAAAAGATCGATGATCCCTGAGAGCAGATCCGTCCCTTCGCTTAGTTCGACCGGGCCGACCTTGAAGAGGTATTTTTGGATCTCTTTATAAACGATCTGATAATCCTGGGGGAGCGCTTTTACACGCGCCATGTGGGCCCGCCACTCTTTTTTGCCTTCTATGATATCTTGTATTCTCATTTCGTCCTCCTATTTACCTAATTTCTTAGCGATATTATTATTGAGTTCCTCGCGCCACTTGTCGCGATAAGACTTTGCCCCTTCTTTGCCGACCAGCGCTGAACAGAAACCTTTGATGTCGTCGCCCAAAACCTCCTCGATACTTTGACCGTCCGCAGCGGTTTCTTCGAGTAGGCCAAGCACGCCTTCAAGAATCGGCAAGAGGTTGCGACCTGTGAAATCCGAGTACGACCAAAGATTGGTATTGATTTTTTCCCATGCGGCCTGATAATCGTTCGGCAGATTTTTGACCCGCGTCTCAAAAGCTTTCATTTCCTTCGTTATATCACTGCCTGTGATTTTTTCCATAAAATTCATTATTTGATCTCCTTTAACTCCTTAAGCTTTGATGATACGAACTCCCATCTTTCCCAATACTTCCGCAGTTCCTTGCGTCCGGCGTCGTTGAGTACGAAAAACTTGCGCGGCGGTCCCAAATCAGATGGTTTTTTTTCAATGTCTACAAGTTTATTTTTCTCTAGTCGGACTAAAATCGTGTAGACAGTTCCTTCCACAACATCGGTGAAGCCGAGAGCATTCAGCCGCCTCGTGATTTCATAGCCGTAGGTTTCTCCTCGGCTTATAATTTCAAGGACGCAGCCTTCAAGTACGCCTTTGAGCATTTCCGTTAGATTTTCCAGCACAAACACCTCCCTGCTATTCTGTATGACTGGTATGAAGTAATACTTATTACTAGTACATAGTAACGCAGAGTAGCAGAACTGTCAATAGGAATTTTTTGAGAAAGATCTAAAGGCTGTGTAAGTACTGTGATATTGGACACGGGGATGTTTATACTGTAATATGAAATAGAATAATGGAGGTAAATAATTAATGGGGAATACGGATAAATTTGAACAAATAGCGGATATATACGACACGCCTGAGAGAATCCAGATTGCCAAAGTATCATCAGAGGCGATTCGGGAATATCTAGCCGATACCGGAGCAAAGAATGCTATTGATTTCGGGTGCGGAACCGGCCTTGTAGGGATGGACCTACTGACTGAATTTCAATCGGTTCTGTTTTTGGATACATCACAAAACATGATCGATCAGGTAAAGAGAAAGATTACAGACTCTAATATACAGAATGCGGATACGTTATTCTTCGATTTTGAAAAGGACAGCCTGTCGGATCTGCATGCCGATTATATCTTTATGGCTCAGGTCCTGCTTCATATCAAAGATTTTAAGCCGGTTTTATCTAGGCTATATGATGTTCTAAATCCGGAAGGGCATTTAATAATCGTTGATTTTAATAAGAATGATGAAATCGATTCCGATCTGGTTCATAACGGATTTGATCAAGTAACGTTAACCACCACCATGACTGAAATAGGATACAGAGATATTCAATCGGAAACATTCTACGCCGGAAGTAAAATATTCATGGGTCGTGACGCAACAATGTTTATCCTGGACTCACAGAAATAGGCCGGCGGGAGAAGCTTTAATGAGACGTGGGAGGATGACTCTCGCGTCTTTTCTATTATTTGATATAACTTGGCTTGCTTATACGGACAAGTTGTAAAAAATATTTTTAACTTGTATTGACAAATTGGTTTATTGTGCTAGTATTTTAATCAAATAATACTATAAAGATGGGGTTGTTTTATGGAAGAGTATAAATATCTAGGCATCGCCAACTGGTCCAAGGAAATAATCAGAGAGAAGAATATGTCTGCCGGAGACAAGTTTTTCTCGGAAACTGAGTTGTGCAACATCCACAAGGTGAGCCGGCAAACAGTCCGGCAAGCCCTTGCATATATGGAAAGGCAGGGGATCCTGGTTCGCAGGCAGGGCAGCGGATCGTTTATCCAGAGTCCCAGCGCGATATCTGCCGAGAAGAACAGCAATTTGGTCGGTATTGTTTCAACCTATTTCAGTGATTATATTTTTCCGAGCATCGTTACAGGTATTGAACGTGTACTGACAGATAACAACGTGTCGATGCAGCTGATGACAACATCGAACCAGGTCGCCGAAGAAGCGCGCGCACTTGAGAAAATGCTGGCCCAAAATGTCGGCGGGCTCATTGTAGAGCCTTCCAAAAGCGCTCTTCCAAATCCCAATATGGCGCTATACAACGAAATCCGGGCAAGAGACATCCCGCTGGTATTTTTTAACGCAAAATATTCCTGGTCGAGCAATCCTTTAGTTGCCATGGACGATTATGCAGCCGGGCAGATCGCGACAGAGCACCTGATTTCACTTGGACACAGGAAAATTACAGGACTCTTCGTCTTTGACAATATGCAGGGGCATAAAAGGTACCAGGGCTTTATGAACAGTCTTATTACGCACAACATACCCACTCCCGAGAAAAGAGTAATGTGGTTCCCGGCAGCGGAACAGTCCACCTTATTTTCCCATTCCGGAGCCGAACTATCGTCGCTTCTGGATGACAGTACTGCGGTTGTTTGCTACAATGACAGCCTGGCGGTCGAGTTGCTGGCGTTTTGCAGGCAGCAGGGCCGTAACGTTCCCGGCGATTTATCCGTAGTAGGTATCGACGATTCAAATTTGGCCAGAATATGCGAAATACCCCTTACCTCAGTCCAGCATCCCAAGCAGCAACTCGGCGAAACCGTTGCAAAGATGCTGCTCGAGCAGATGTCAAATCCATCGTTGAAAGAAAAAGACATGTTATTCCACCCAAAGCTGATCAAACGAGCTTCCTCAGCTCCCGTTGGACTGCAGGACAGCGAATCATCAGAGGTGATATAAAAAATGTACAATTCCAACCTGCTTGAAAATGTGATATTCAACGGCCCGGAACTGACCGACTCGCATGTTTCGGATCTCAACTGGATCGATAAATCCGAGATCGAGACTTTCTTGCACATCGGCACGGCCGGCGGAGCGAAGCGTGTTATAGAAGACTTGTTTGCGCGTATTGGCAATGACCAGCTAAAGTCCTCTCTGCTTCGGCTGTACATAGTTACCGACATCTATCTTACCGCAAAAATGTTTGTGGAATCGATCGGAATACCGAAAGAAATATTTATCGAGGCGGTCGGCGACGCCGACGCTGTTATCTATCAATTCAGGACACTGGAAAGTATAAAGACCTATCTTATTGACCTGCTCGAAAAAAGCATAGAGATTCGAAATATGCGGATCGACACGAGCAAGACGGCGATCAATCGGGCAAAAAGCTATATCGCCGAGCACTTTCACGAACCCGATATCTCTCTTGGCAGCGTAGCGGCCTCCGTTAACATCTGTGCCCCGTATTTCTGTATCCTTTTCAAAAAGGAGCTGGGGGAAACCTTCGTGGGGTATCTGACAAATGTCAGGATGAAAAAAGCGAAGGAGCTGCTGTGCTGCTCGTCAAAAAGGATCGTGCAGATCGCAGAAGAGGTAGGATACAACGACTATCATTACTTTGCCGGTCTTTTCAAAAAGCTGAACGGAATCACCCCCTGTGAATTCAGAAAAATGAACAGCAAAAAAATCATCTAAAGATAATGCACATTTCGTTAAAGAAATTCTATAGACTTATCCGTATGAGTTGAATATACTTGTACACATAAGTAAGCTCCATAATAAAATGAGAGTTAAAAATGATTGGAGGAGAATATCCATGAAAAAACTGATTTCTTCTATTCTGGTATTGATGCTCGTATTTGGTCTTGTTGCGTGCGGCGGCGGCGCCGGCGGCGATGACAGCGCAGCTTCATCCGAACCAAGCAAAATTGTTGTTGGCGTCGTACAAACAAATGCAAATGAGTCAGACTGGCGTACCGCTAACACGAAATCATTCAATGAAGCATTCGCGGCTGCAGGTTTTGAGACAAAGATGGTTTTCGGTGAAGGAGACCATGCAAAGCAGATCGCACAGGCTCAGCAGCTTATTCAGGAAGAGGTTGACTACCTTGTCGTCCTGGGACTTCAGTCGGCAGGCTGGGAAGATGTGGCCAAGGCCGCGCAGGAAGCCGGAATCCCATTTATTATGGCTGACCGGAAACTTGATCTCCCCGAGGATCTTTACACCGCTATGGTGTGCTCCGATTTTGAAGCCGAAGGCAACAAAGCTGTCGATTGGCTGAAGACTCAAAATGTCGCTGATTGCAAGATCGTTGTACTTGGCGGCGACACAGGATCCTCCGCTCAGCTCGGTCGTTCCAAAGCGATCGAAGACGGAGCAAAGGCAAACGGCTGGAACATCGTATTCAACCAAAATATGAAGGGTTGGGACGAAACACTTGCTAAGCAGGCTGTTGCTGATCTCATCGCTTCCGGAACCAAATTCAACGTTGTCTACGCTGAGAACGACAACATGGCTCGCGGCGCATGCGACGCTATGGATGCTGCCGGTATTACATACGGCAAGACTGGCGACGTGAAGGTTATTGCTTTCGACGCGAACAAATGGGCACTTCAGAATGTTCTCGACGGAAAGTTCAATCTTGACGTAGAGTGCAATCCTCTCCACGGTCCGCGTATCGTCAAGCTGATCAACAGTCTTGAAGCCGGCGAAACTGTCGATAAGAATGCTTACGTAGATGAGGAAATGTTCGACACCGACACCATCACAAAAGATGTCGTTGACGCACGCCCATATTAATAGCAAGCAAGGCAGGATAATGATATGAAATGCGCGGCGCTGAGTATGTGGATATCGTCCGCAGATCTTGGCGCCGCGCATTTCACTAATCTGGAGGATTATTATGCAGGACACAGTACTTACAATGCGGGGTATCTATAAAAGCTTCCCCGGCGTACGGGCCTTGCAAAACGTTGATTTTACGTTGTGTGAAGGCGAAGTACACGCACTGATGGGTGAAAACGGCGCCGGGAAGTCCACCTTGATAAAGGTGCTGACCGGAGTCTATTCAAAGGATGCCGGCGAGATCAGTATAAAAGGGATCAAAAAACCGGTTCACATCAAGTCGCCCCAGGAAGCCCAAAAGCTGGGAATCAGCACGGTGTATCAGGAAATCACCCTGTGCCCGAACCTGACTGTTGCCGAAAATTTGTTTATTGGCAGAACCGACGATGTATTTGTCAATTGGAAGAAAAGTAATACCAGGGCGGATAAGATTCTTAAAAATCTGGGGATACCGGCGAAGCCCACTCAGCAATTGTCCAACTGCTCCATCGCGGTTCAGCAGATGGTGGCGATTGCCCGTGCCATTGATATGGATTGCAAAGTATTGATCCTTGACGAGCCGACGTCCTCTCTGGATGAACAGGAAGTCGCCAAGCTGTTTGCACTGATGCGCGAGCTCAAAGGCAGAGGAGTAGGTATCATCTTTGTCACCCATTTCCTTGATCAGGTGTACGAGGTGTGCGATAAGATAACCGTTTTACGTAATGGCGAGCTAGTCGGAGAATATCAGATCAAGGACCTGCCCCGGGTCGAACTGGTTGCCAAAATGTTGGGAAAGGAACTGGGCGATCTGGCAGAACTACATAATGAAACTCAATCGAAGACCGATGAATCGAAAGATATCATCATCGAAACGGTGGAGCTTTCCAGCGCTTCCGGAATCAAGCCGTTCAATTTTACTGCGCACAAGGGCGAGGTGACGGGCTTCGCCGGGTTGCTCGGCTCTGGCCGCAGCGAGTGCGTGCGCGCGATCTTCGGTGCTGACAAGGTCGTTAAAGGCAAGCTGATGATCAAAGGCGAGCAGGTCAACGTTTCGTCGCCGATCAAAGCCATGAGGAAGGGGATCGGATATCTGTCCGAGGACCGGAAGCGTGACGGCATCATTGGCGATTTGTCAGTCAGGGAGAACATAATACTTGCGCTGCAGGTCATGAGAGGCTTCTTCAAGCCGTTCACAAAGGCTCAGGCACAGGCATTCGCCGATGAGTATATCCGTCTCCTCGGTATAAAAACCGCTTCGGCGGATACTCCCGTCAACTCTCTATCCGGGGGCAACCAACAAAAGGTGATCCTTGCCCGCTGGCTGCTGACTCATCCGGATTACCTTATTCTTGACGAGCCGACCCGGGGAATCGATATCGGCACGAAGGTTGAAATACAAAAACTTGTACTGAAACTTGCCTCGGAGGGTATGAGCATCACATTCATTTCATCCGAAATCGAAGAGATGCTGCGAACCTGCTCCAGACTGATCGTTATGCGTGACTTATATGTGGTTGGAGAACTCGCAGGCGACGATATGACACAGGATAAAATAATGTATACCATAGCGGGAGGAGCGTCTGAAAATGTCCAGAATCATTAAACACAGATTATTCATCCCGATCGCGTTTCTTCTATTTCTTTTACTGCTCAATGTGTTCATCAACCCGAGCTTTCTGAGAATCAGCATGGGTAGAGACAGCGGCGGCAATCCTGTATTGATCGGCAATCTGATCAATATCCTGAACAACGCGACTGAGCTTGTCATTCTCTCCATTGGAATGACTCTCGTTACCGCCTCTTCAAGAGGACAGGATATCAGCGTAGGCGCCACCGTCGCCATCGTCGGCGGAGTGATCATGCGTGTCTTATGCGGGAACGAAACCCAGCCGACTATGCTGCATGCGCCGATCTTCGTTGCGCTCCTGCTTGGCTGCCTTGCCGGCATAGCCTGCGGCGCCTTTAACGGAATCCTTGTTTCGAAATTCAACATACAGCCTATGGTTGCGACGCTGATCCTCTTTACGGCAGGCCGATCCATCGGCTCTATGGCGATGGGAGGGTTAAAGCCGAAAGCTGCAGCGTCCTTTGAGTATTACGGTAACTTTATTCCCGGATTTCCCATTCCGACGCCGATACTCATTACGATCGCGGTTGTTATTGTAACATTCCTTATATTGAAAAAAACGAACCTTGGTCTATATACCCGGGCCGTAGGCATCAATGATAAATCCTCAAGTCTGAACGGCCTCAATCCGGCGATGATCAAATTTCTGACATTTGTTATTTTAGGTCTGTGCGTCGGTATTGCCGGCTTTGTCCAGGCAAGCAGAGTGCAGACCGTAAATCCGTACACCATCGTACCCAGCATTGAAATGGATGTTATTCTAGCGGTCGCCCTTGGCGGAAATTCATTGGGCGGCGGTAAATTCAATATGACAGGCTCGATCATCGGAGCATATATCATCCAGACGCTGACTTCCATGCTGACTACGCTGAATGTCAACACAAATGCCGTTCCGGTATTCAAGGCTGTGATCATTATTATTCTTGTAGTCATCCAAACGCCGGTCGTTAAGAGTTTCTTCAGCGAGAAGACCGGATTTTCGAAATCGGCCGCAGATTTAGGAAAGGAGCGTGGTTAGTATGTCATTCTATAATCATTCTCCGGGCGCCGATCGCATCGAGACAGTTCAAAACAGGCTGAAACGCAAGGAGTCTTTGACCGATACGACGTTCCTGCTTACCATTACGATTTCACTGTTTATTGCGATCTATGCGCTCGCCATTGTATTCCTTGGAGATAAAGGTTTCAGCAAGATCCAGATGTTTTTTAACCTCTTCAATGAAAACGCCGCGCTGATTGTAATTGCCTGCGGAGTTTCGATCGTCATGGTGACAGGCAGTATCGACATTTCCGTCGGCGGTTCTACCGCTCTGATCTGTACGGCCTGTATCGTTTGTCTTAATAATTATGATTTCAACTTTTTTACAACGCTTATTCTGGCCCTGGCGATCGGTCTCACCTTCGGTGTGGTTCAAGGGTTTCTTGTGGCATATCTTGAGATCCAGCCGTTTATCGTTACTCTGGCAGGAATGTTCCTGGGCCGAGGCTTGGTTGCCCTGATCGAAGTCAACCAGATCCAGGTCGACAACATCGGTTTTGAGGCGATGTCAGGCGCTCGGATCTTGATACCGTTTTTAGGAGATATCAATCGGAAGGGCATTTTCATTCAGTCAAAGCTGGAATATGGCGTTGTCGTAGCGCTAATAATCGTCGCGCTTATGTACTGGCTGCTGAAAAAAACAAGTCTTGGCCGCAGCTTCTACGCTGTAGGTGGGAATCCACAAAGCGCTCTGATGCTCGGCATCAACGTCAAAAGAACCAGGTTTTACGCCCATCTGCTTTGCGGCCTGCTGGCAGGGATCGGCGGGTTCCTGTATCTTTTCCACACAAGGTCAGGCTCGGTTCAGCAGGCAACTGGTCTTGAGATGGACGCGATCGCCGCATCGATCATCGGTGGGACGCTGCTGACCGGTGGTGTAGGGAATATCGTAGGCACCCTGTTCGGCGTATTGGCAACCGGTACCGTATTGCTGATTGTTACCGCAATAGGAAGCCAGGATCCATGGTGGCCCCAGATCACGCGTGCAGCAATGCTCTGCTTCTTTATCGTGCTGCAGAGTATCATTTGCTCCCGGAAGAAAAAATAACAATACATAAGGACTTCACAGAACGGAGGGGATTACCATAAATAATGCAGAATATTTATCACAGCGGAAAGCGTCATTGGGGATCGAGCTCGGCTCTACCCGAATAAAAGCGGTCGTTATCGACGAAGACCGTAAAGTCATTGCAGACGGAAGTCATAGCTGGGAAAGCCGGTTGGTCGGCGGTCATTGGACCTATTCCCTTGAAGACGTGCAATCCGGTCTGCGCGACGCTGTTTCCGAACTGTCAGCCTCCAACTGTCAACTGTCGACTGTCGGTGTTTCCGCGATGATGCACGGATATCTTGTGTTCGACGGAGACGACAACCTGCTCGCTCCGTTCAGGACCTGGAAGGATACCACCACGGGAGAGGCTGCGGAGAAACTTACGGAATTATTCAACTTCAACATACCAGAGCGGTGGAGCGTGGCGCATTTGTATCAGGCGATACTGGATCATGAGGAACATGTCAAGGACATTGCATTCATCACTACACTCGCTGGATATGTTCACTGGAAGCTAACGGGCGAAAAAGTCATCGGCATCGGCGATGCAAGCGGAATGTTTCCGATCAAAGATAAAAAATGGAATCCTGAATATATTGATAAATTCAAGGGCCTCACCGGGATAGACTGGTCAAGTATCGCACCGAAGATCCTTGTTGCCGGCCAAAACGCCGGTTCGCTTACAGCGGACGGCAAGGAATACTTGTTTGGTAAATCGTCCGGCCTGTGTCCTGCGTCCTCTATCCTCTGTCCTCCTCCTGAGGGGGACGCAGGCACAGGTATGGTTTCATGCAACGCGATCGCTCCCGGAACGGGCAATGTCAGCGCCGGAACAACTATTTTTGCCATGGTCGTGCTTGATAAGCCGCTGAAAAACCTGCATAGAGAGGTAGATCTCGTCACGACGCCGGACGGCAGGGATGTGGCAATGGTACATTATAACGAGTGTACATCAAAGATCGACCCGTGGATCAAGCTGTTCGGAGAAGCGTTTGACCTGCTTGGTGTAGCGGTGGATAGCGGGGAGTTGTTTCGTAAATTATATGAGGTCGCGCTTGAAAGCGGTACGAAACTCTCGGAATTTATGCGTGGGGTATTAACTTCCGCTGTGTCCGACCTTGCAGGCGGCATGCGGATCCTCACAGAAGAGGAAAAAGTCAAAGTAGAGAAGCTCGCAGGGCATGGAGGATTCTTCAAGTCGGGTAACGCGGGGAAACAGATCATGTCCGAGATGTTGGGAATCCCGATCGAACTCTCGGAAACCGCCGCTGAGGGCGGAGCTTGGGGAATAGCACTTCTTGCGGACTATCTGAATTACGCAGGTGATAAGGTGCTCAGTGAATATTTGGAGGCGAAATAATATGTACGAATTCTGGTTTATTGTAGGCAGTCAGTTCCTTTATGGGGAAGAGACATTGAAGCAAGTTGAGCGGAACAGCGTCAAACTCGTAGAAGCGCTTAACGCCAGCGGCAATCTGCCATATAAGCTTATATACAAGGGTACAGTAAAGACTGCAGACGGTGTGACAACACTGGTCAAGGAAGCCAACTACTCCGACGCCTGCGCAGGGATCATCACGTTCTGCCACACGTTCAGCCCTTCGAAAATGTGGATCAACGGTCTGTCGCTGCTGCAGAAACCGTGGTGTCATTTCCATACGCAGTTCAACCTTGAAATACCCAATGATGAGATCGATATGAACTATATGAACCTGCATCAGTCGGCGCACGGGGACAGGGAACACGGTTTTATCGGGACCCGTATGGGGATCGACAGGAAAGTGATCGCCGGACACTGGGAAAATTCCAATGTTCAGGAACGGATCGGCAAGTGGCAGAAGGCGGCGGTCGGGGCGGCGGTATCGAGGTCCCTCAAGGTCATGCGCTTTGGGGATAATATGCGCGAAGTGGCTGTCACCGAGGGTGACAAGGTAGAGGCACAGGTAAAATTCGGCTGGCAGGTGAATACGTTCCCCGTCGGCGCTCTGGTTGAGGTGATGAATGCAGTCACAGAATCCGAAATCGACGCGCAGGTGAATGAGTATCGGTCAAAATATGACTTTGCAACAAACGATATGGATGCAGTCCGATACCAGGCCCGAGAAGAAATCGCAATCAAGAAAATGCTTGATAACGAAGGGTGCAAGGCGTTTTCCAACACATTCCAGGACTTGTTCGGTATGAAGCAGCTCCCGGGGCTTGCTACCCAAAACCTTATGTCGAAAGGCTATGGTTATGGCGGTGAGGGAGACTGGAAAACAGCTGCTATGACCGTGATCCTCAAGTCGATGGGTGAACATTCCGCCTTTATGGAGGACTACACCTACGACCTTAAAAACGGATTGTCTCTGGGTGCGCATATGTTGGAAGTCTGTCCGTCTCTGGCGGCAGATAAGCCTCGCATCGAGGTTCACCCGCTCGGCATCGGTGACCGTGAAGCGCCTGCAAGGCTTGTATTCAATGGGAAGGCGGGGAAAGCCACCGTGTCAAGCCTTATTGACATGGGCACTCATTTCAGGTTGATCGTCCAGGACATTGAGTGTGTGAAGCCTACGCAGACCATGCCGAACCTGCCCGTTGCGAGGGTGATGTGGAAGGCGGAGCCGAATCTTGAAGTCGGCGCAGAATGCTGGATCCTAGCCGGTGGAGCGCACCACACGGTGTTGTCCTACGATGTTGACGCGGATATTCTTCGCGACTGGGCAAGGATCATGGGTATCGAATTCGTGCACATCAACAAGAACAGCACAACAGAAAAGCTGGCGCTGGACTTGAACTTAAGCACTATGGTATGGAAAAATGCTTGACGATATAAAACAGCGCGTATATGACGCGAATATGTTACTGCCGAAATATAAGCTTGTTACGCTTACCTGGGGCAACGTTAGCGAAATAGACCGCGAAAAGGGCCTGATCGCAATCAAGCCCTCCGGGGTCGAGTATGAGAAGTTTACTCCCCACGATGTAGTTATTGTTGATATGGACGGTAATGTTACAGAGGGCGGCTTGAAGCCGTCAACTGACACGCCAACGCATATCGAGCTTTATAAACGATTCCCGGATATCGGAGGGATCGTTCATACACACTCGCGTTGGGCTACGATCTTTGCGCAAATGCGAAAGTCGATCCCGCCCCTTGGCACGACGCACGCAGACTACTTCCACGGCGAAGTACCTTGTGTACGCCCTCTGACCGATGAGGAAATTCGCGGTGAATATGAGAAGAATACCGGTATCGTGATCACCGAGTGCCACCCCGATCCGTATGGCATACCTGCCGTACTTGTCGCGAACCACGGGCCTTTTGCCTGGGGCAAGGATGCGCTTGAAGCCGTACATAACGCCGTAGTGCTTGAAGAAGTTGCATTCATGGTTTGGCACTGCGGAAGCGCGGAATCTGTGCCGAATGCATTAATGGAAAAGCATTTCAACCGCAAGCACGGGAAGGACGCGTATTACGGACAGGAATAAAGGGTTAAAATTGCAATAAAACAGCCGCCTGAGGCTTCAGGCGGCATTTTTTTTGGAATTTTCATTCTCTCCACTTTCATTATAACATATAAAAAATGATTATTGTATTCTATTTGTTCCATCTTATCCGTGCTACAATGCAATAGAACGTTTATGCGGCTTGTCCGCGGGTTATAATGATCAGGAAGATATTCACAAAAGGAGTGTATTGGCATGGATGACAAAAAAGATGTTTTGGATTATGGTCCTTTTTTTCATGGTACGAAAGCAGAACTAAAAATTGGAGATTTATTGGAACCGCAGCACTTATCAAATTATCAAAATAAAAAATCGAACTATATTTATTTCACCGGAACATTGAATGCTGCGAAATGGGGAGCTGAATTAGCGGCGTCTAATTCAAAAGAAAGAATTTATGTTGTCGAACCATTGGGTGAATTTGAAAATGACCCGAACCTGACCGACAAAAGATTTCCCGGAAACCCAACACGTTCTTACAGGTCGAAATCTCCTCTGAAAATAATAGCCGAATTAGGTTTATGGGAAAGACATTCCGATGAAGAAATAAATCATATGCTTTCTTCTTTAAAAAAGTTAAGTGATGAAGGAAAGAATGTAATATACGATTAATTAAACGGAAGGGCATATTGAGATCCTGTAACGGAGCAACATTTAGCGGGAGTATTTTCCAGTGAAAATACTCCCGCTTTTTTAGATATAAACTGACAAAATAATTGATAAAATAAACATTTTCCCCTATAATTACCGTAGGCTAAAGTAACGACAGATTTAGGAAGGTTTGGGATTATGTTTAAGAAAAAGGGCCTTGGAATTAGGGCAAAAGTGACATGGGTAATCGTAGCTGCTCTGGTGATTACGGCGTTTTGCGCCACGCCATGGGGAACGGCGTCTGCGGCAGCGGAGCCGGGCATAAGCGTTGCAATCGACGGAAATTATGTTGATTTTCAGAATGGGTTGGGCCAGCCGTTTATCGATTCAAACAGCAGGACACTGGTACCGATCCGTGGAGCGCTGGAGGCTTTCGGGGCCATGGTTACCTGGGACGACGCCACAAGAACTGCCATTGTGGAAAAAGACAGAGTTACCGTGAAGGTGCCGATCGGACAGGCGTGTATCTATGTAAACGGTGTTCAGGTGACAAACGACACATCGGCAGTGATCAAGGATGATCGTACGTATCTGCCGATCAGAGCCGTATTTGAAGCTTTCGGAGCAGGCGTTACCTGGAATAACGACAGCAGAACGGTTGTTGTCAAATCAGATGGGACTTCGACAGGGGCGCCAGCCGAGCCGAGCCGAGGTGAGGGAACGCCGCGTGACGGTGAACTTGACGCCATGTGGATATCCTATCTTGAGTATATGACAATGCCGAAAGATGAAGCCGGGTTTAAAGCGGCTGTGGACAGCATGTTTGACCGCTGTGTGGATCTGGGCATGAACGCCGTTATCGTCCACGTCCGTTCCCACTGCGACGCGATGTACCCTTCCAAATATTATCCTTGGTCCTTGTTTGCAAGCGGAACACAGGGCGTCGATCCGGGATATGACCCGCTTGAATATATGGTTTCTGCAGCCCATAGCAGGGGACTTGAATTCCATGCATGGTTGAATCCATACAGAGTGACTGGATACGGCAATTACTGGAATCAGGTGGCGGCAAGCAATCCTGCCAAGGTATGGCTTTCCGACAATGATCCGTCCAATGACAGATGGGTGCTTTTACATAAAGGGGAGTATTATCTGAATCCGTCAATTCCACAGGTGAGACAGATGGTAACGGACGGAGTGAAAGAAATCCTTTCAAATTATGATGTGGACGGTATCCATTTCGACGATTACTTTTACCCTTCTCTAAACGACGCGGATCCTTCCCAGTGGTTTGACAAACCGGAATATGATGCTTCGGGAAGTACACAGGGCATTGTAGCCTGGCGGCGCAATAACGTAAATATGCTGGTCAGAGACGTCTACGCAGCGGTGAAGGCTATTGACCCCAATGTAGAATTCGGAATCAGTCCCGCGGGCAATGTTGACAACCTTCGCAGAAATGATGCCAACTTTGTGGATGTGGATACATGGCTGTCCAATTCCGGATATGTGGATTACATAATGCCGCAGCTTTACTGGGGTTTCGAGAGAAAAGATTCTTCGGGAAACATCGCACCGTATGCGTATGAGAATAACCTAAAAACCTGGATCAATCTTGCGTCAAGGGGAGATGCGAAGCTGTACATCGGCTTGAATATGGCCAACGCCGGAACCAATGTTTCCGACAATAATCCGGTTTCCGAATGGCTGCGCTACAATGACGTCATAGCACGACAGGTGCAGACGGCCCGGGAAACAGGTAAAGTTGAAGGCTTTGCATTTTTCAGATACGCGATATTTGATAAAAACGAAGCACAGAAAGAAATCTCCAATTTGAAGGAGAAAATGTAACAATCATGACAAGTAAATAGATATTTATAGCAGGCGCTGCATTCATAAAATCATAATGCAGCGCTTTCATTTTTTTATATAATGGAGAAGCTGCAGCCGTGATCGTCGGGGGCAAAGGCGCCAATATTGGGGAATTATCCAGGATCGAAGGAATACAAGTGGACTCCGGTTTTCATATCTATAAAAGGACTGGTCGCGGAAGTGGGCGGAGTGATGACGCACGGTTCCGTCGTTGCGAGAGAATACGGTCTGCCCAAATAAAAAAATTATTTGACAACAGAAAACGGTAGTGCTAATATTTCTATAAACCGTAGACGAGGGAGTTAAACTGTAAAACGATCTCACAGCGAATCCGGGGTGGTGGAAGCCGGACAGATGCAGTCGCAGCAAGTGGGCCTCTGAGGGCGAAGCAAAAGAATTATCGAGTAGCTTAGACGCATAGCCGGCGTTATCGGGCTAAGGGTGTGATGGCACTCTGCAGAGAGGGTATGTTTTGTTACATATCAAACAAGGTGGTACCGCAGGTTAACACTTGTCCTTGAATTACAATGAAGGGCAGGTGTTTTTTTATTGTTCATGAGCTCAAATGATAAAAACAAAAAAATTTTTAAAATGTGTTGTTAGGAGGGATAGGTCAATGGATGACAAATTTACACTTTATGACTTGAAAGTTGAGGTTGTAAGTACTGATAAACCCATGGTGTGCGGGCATAAGGAGGGCGACTATTTCCTGGTTGTCGGAGAAGATATTGTTTTCCCGGATAATAATTCATTTTCCATGTATGCCTTAAGCGCTATCCTACCGTTGCTGCCTGCAAAGCAGCGGGCATTGCACCCGAATGATTGGATGCTGTCCGACAGCGAGATTGCCTGTCCGGACCCAAACTGCGGCGCCAGATTTAGAATAACCCGCATTGGAACCCGGGAATTCAGCCATGATGAATGCACCGTGGAACCAATCCATAATGCACTCAAAGGAGATGAGTAATAATGACGGAACGATTTCAACTTGCAAAGGATTATACGATCAGTAGAGTGATCAACGGATGCTGGCAATTGTCCGAAGGTCATAGCTTAAGAACCAGACTTGATATGCAGGACATCATGACTGCTTTCCATATGCTCGCCGAACAGGGATTTACGACATTTGACAGCGCTGATATCTATACCGGCTCGGAAGAATTTCTGGGTGAATTTGTAAAGCAGCTGAAAAACGGTAGCGGCGTTTCGGCGGACGATATTCAAATACATACCAAGTACGTGCCGGATATTAACATACTTCGTGACGTCAACTATCAATACACTGAAAAAATCATAGACAGAAGTCTTAAGCGGCAAAATCGGGAAGTATTGGATCTCGTACAGTTTCATTGGTGGGATTACGATGTGCCAGGCTGCATTGAGACGGCAGGAGACCTCTATAAACTCAAAGAAAAAGGGAAAATACGCAATATCGCGGTTACGAACTTTGACACGCAGCATTTAGCTGAGATCGTGGAAGCCGGAATCCCTGTCGTGTCTTGTCAAACACAATATTCGGTTTTTGACAGGCGCCCGGAAAAAGGTTTGCTGGATTATTGCAGAAGCAAGGGTATTTCCCTGTTGTGCTACGGTACGTTATCAGGCGGTTTGCTGGCGGAAAAATGGATCGGTGAATCATCGATCGAACCGGATACGCGCTCACATGTCAAGTATTTTCAAGTGATTGAGGATACTCTGGGATGGGACGGCTATCAGAAATTGCTGGTAATGCTAAATAAGATAGCAGAAAAGTATTCTGCGAACATCGCCCATATCGCCACCAAATATATATTAAGCCGCCAGGGCGTCGGCGCTACTATTGTAGGAGTCAGAAACAGCAGACATGTGGAATCAAATGGACGGATCTTTGCATTCGAGCTCGATCAAACCGACATAAATGAAATAAAACAATTCCTGGACAGCTACAGGATTTTGGATGGCGAGCCTTTTGAACTGGAACGTACGAGCGGTTCAAAATACAGGGATATTATGAAGATGAATTTAAATGATGAATAGGAGGTATTTCTATATGGAAAATAAAATCGTGTTTCGGGGTGGCTCCGCGATCGCTTTCATCCCCGTTGTTGTTTTTCTTTTTTTCTGCGTATTATATTTTATCGTTTTTAAAGCGTTTGAAATGTATGCACTTGCCATGGGCGCTTTTGTTGCGCTCATGATCGGTGCAATTTTCGTAAAAAAGGGTTATTATGAGCGTTTTTGGGATTCAGTCTATGAAGGCGTCAAGGAAGCTGTCCCGATTGCGGTTCTGCTTTTTGTGATCGGGATGTTTTCTGAGCTCATCAAATCCACCAACATTTCGGCGGGCTTCGTATGGCTGGCCGACCTGCTGGGCGTGGGCGGCGGATTGTTCACCGCGTTTACATTCTTAGCGGTTTGTGTTATTTCGACAGCAACCGGATCATCCATCGGAACCATGTTTACCTGTTTCCCGATTTTCTACCCGGCAGGCGTATTGTTGGGAAGCAACCCTGCCGTCCTGGCGGGCGGAATCGTGAGCGCAGCTATCTTTGGCGACAACCTGGCACCGATATCGGACACGACCATCATCTCAGCGGGAACACAGGAATATACAAAAAAAGACGGTTTTGCGGAAATCGGAGACTGTGTAGCTACACGACTGAAGTATTCTCTGGCCGCAGGTTCCATCTCTTTCGTTCTATACTGGATCTTCGGCGGCGGCGGGACGGCAGGCTCGGGCGGTTCGAAAATCCTTGCAGAAAATATGAATCCAACTACGCTGGTCATGCTGGTCCCGGTCATCATCATGTTGATTGTATCAATCAAAACCCGCGATATCTATAAAGCGATTACCGTAGGCATCGTTTTAGGGACGGTAACAGGTCTGGCATTTAACCTCCTGACTTTTGACAATGTCATCTCGGTTGAAGACGGCGCTCCGGCAGGGTTCCTGACCGGCGGTGTCAAAAACATGATGGCAACCGTTACGTTGGTTATCTCCGTTTATGGAATCATGGGCGTGCTCAATGGCGCAGGAGTTCTTGAGAAAATCACAGACACCATACTAAACAGCAGATTGGGCAAGACGGTCACCGGTACTGAAATCGCTATGATGCTTGGTATTTCGTTTACAACTTTGATCTTCGGAGGAGTAACCAGCGCGTCGATGACCACATTTGGAAAAGTGCAGAATGAACTTGGCAAACGTGCGGGCCTGCATCCTTACCGCCGCGCCAATTTGCTGGACGGTTTTGCCAATGCTATCGTGTTGGTGGTACCATTTTTAAGCGTTTTCGTATTCCTTGGCGCACTGCTGTCAAACGGCTATGATTTCGTCGAGCCCCTTTCACTGACACAAGTCAGCAGCGGCATGATCTACTGTATGATGCTTTTCTTAGTTCTGCTGTTTTCAGTAATAACAGGATGGGGACGCCAGTATGAAGGCCCGGAAGGGAAACCGCTGAGCAAACCTCAAGAATTGGCTGGGGAAGTAGAATAAAAATATTGCCGCTGAGAAGTCATCGAGATTCTCAGCGGCAGCTTTTTTTAATCAGCAGGTTATACCCGTTTTTTATACGCTCTCATAGCGAAGAAATATGCCACAAGCATGATCCCGACGCACCACGCTAGAGCGATCCATATATCATTGCCGACCGGCTGGTTGAACAGCAACGCGCGGATCGCTTCAACGATGGAGGTCACCGGCTGTTTTTCGGCAAAGGCGCGAACCGCTGACGGCATCGACTCGGTGGGTACAAAGGCCGAGCTGATAAACGGCAGGAAAAGCAGCGGATAGGAAAAGGCGCTGGCGCCGTCCACCGATTTTGCGGTCAGCCCTGCAATCGCCGCGATCCAGGTCAGGGCCAGGGTAAACAGCGCGAGTATGCCGGCTACCGCAAGCCATGACAGAATTCCCGCCGACGAGCGAAAGCCCATGATGAGCGCGACCAGAATGATCACCACCACCGAAATGGCATTGGAGACCAGTGAAGTTAAAACATGCCCCCACAAAGCAGCCGAACGCGCGATCGGCATGGAGTGAAACCGTTCAAAGATCCCCCTTTGCATATCCATGAACAGACGGTATGCCGTATAGGCGATGCCGCTCGCGATCGCGATTAGCAGGATACCGGGCAGCAGGTAATTCACATAGTTGTCCGTACCGGTTTTAATCGCACCGCCGAACACATAAACGAAGAGCAGCATAAATGCGATCGGCATGATGGTTACCGTGATGATGGTATCCATGCTGCGGAAAATATGACGCATGGAGCGCCCTAGCATAACGCCCATATCGCTGAAAAAGTGTTTTTGTACCGCTTCCATTTATTTTTCCCCCTTTTTACCGATGATTGACAGAAAGATCTCCTCCAATGAAGGCTGTTTTTCCACGTACTCCACCTTTGCGGGCGGGAACATCTTCTTCAGTTCCGCCAGAGTGCCGTTGGCGATGATCCTGCCCTCATGCAGAATCGCAATTCTGTCGGCGAGCTGCTCCGCTTCATCCAGATACTGCGTAGTCAGAAATACCGTCGTGCCATTATTGGCAAGCTCTTTCACAGTCTTCCAAACCTCGATTCGCGCCTCTGGGTCAAGTCCGGTGGTCGGCTCGTCAAGGAAAATCAGCTGCGGCTTCCCGACCAGGCTCATGGCGATGTCAAGTCTGCGGCGCATACCCCCCGAGTAAGTTGACGCTCTGCGGTCTGCGGCGTCGGCCAGGCCGAATCGGTTCAACAAATCATCCGCGATCTGACGAGGATTTTTCAGATGTCGCAGCTTGGCGATCATGACCACGTTTTCCCGACCGGTCAGGATCTCGTCTACAGCGGCGAACTGCCCGGTCAGGCTGATGGACTGCCGAACATAGTCGGGCTTTTTTACAACGTCGAATCCGTTTACGGCGGCGGTTCCGCCGTCTTGTTTCAACAGAGTCGTAAGGATTTTTATAATCGTTGTCTTACCGGCGCCGTTGGAGCCGAGGAGGGCGAAAATACTGCCCTTTTCCACCTCAAAATCAACGCCATTCAGGACATGAAGATCCTTGTAGGACTTTTGAAGACCTTTTACTTGAATAATTTCGTTTCCCATAATAATATCCCCCTTTGATATCTACCGCTAAATAACTGTAACCTTTGATAAATCGGCATTCATTCCTTTGAGTGCGGCGTAGGTCAACTTATCCATCATCGCACCGTCAAAACAAATGGTTTTTATAGCGCGGTAATATTTCTTGGACCAGGTGATCGCTCCAAGGAAGGACACATTTTTCAGTGTTGAGCCTTTGAATGTAACCTCGTTCAGCGCCGCCTTGTCGAAGGTGACCCCGATAAAGGTCTGCCCGTCGAAACACCGGCCCCGAAGGTCCGAGTATTTGAAATCCACCCCGTCAAAGGTGCAGCGCTCGAAGATTGTTTTTGTAAGGTCGGTCATGGACAGCTTTACATCGGTCAGCTTTGCGTCGGTGAATTTTGCTCCGACCAGCCCCGACATGCTGAAGTTGGTGCGAACAAGGATGGACTTGTGAAAAATCGCATCTCTGAGATCAATGGCCGACATATTGCAGTCGGTTAGGTTCGTACCGGTAAAATTAGCTTCCCGGACGTCGCTGCCTGTGAAGTTGCTGCCGGTCAGGTCTGAGCCTGAAAAGTCGGAGCCCTTAAGCGCGCTTGCGGAAAACTTCCCATTGTGCGCGGTAACGCCCGCGAAGTCGCTTTCCGGTAGATTGCTTGCGCTGAAGCTTGTCAGAACCTCCCGCTCCAGCGAACGGGAGAGGTTGGCAACTTCCAGTACCGTCTGCTCGATGTCGCCGATGCTGTCGATGGTCATCTCGAAGGCCGTTTTGTCATCTTTGCCTTCGGATTTGAGCTCGCGGAACCGTTCCTGCAGATCTGCGAGCAGATCCGCTTTCAGCTCTGCAACGCTTTTTATCCCATCGTATGGCGCGAAAACGCCGTTCAAATAGTTTGTCAATTTTTCATTCATCATCTCTAATCTCCTTTATAACAGGTTGTCAAGCACACGCTTGGCATACTCCCAATTGCTTTTATTATGTGCGTAAGCGGTCTTGCCCTTCTCGGTAATCCTGAAATACTTACGCCGTCCTCCCTGAGATTCATCGCCCCAATACCATTCGATATCGCCGTCTGCTTCAAGCCGCCGAACGCTGGAGTACATCGTGGCTTCCTTCAACTCATATTCGCCGTCCGAGCGGTCGGCGATCAGTTTCACGATCTCATACCCATAGCGGTCTCCTTCGGATAACAGCCGCAGTATCATTGTGTCGGTATGGCCGCGAAGCAGGTCCGACGTGATCTTATTATCACTCATATTGTCACCTCCATATTTGCATTATATGACACACTACTGTGACTGTCAAGGTAATATTATAAACAAATTACTATGCCGATATGAAATTAAAAATTCGTACATTATTTGAAATAAAACTATTGCATTCAAAACGTGGATGTGATATTTTATTAATAAGCAAAAGCTTACACAATAATCATATGCTTAGGAGGACGTTATGACGAACAGAGAAGAAGAGCTGTTGGAATTGATCCGGAAAAATCCGGCGATCTCTCAAAACGAATTGGCTGCCGCCCTTGGTATTACACGTTCGTCGGTTGCAGTCCACATTACCAATCTGATAAAAAAGGGTTACATTCTGGGGAAAGGGTATATTGTCAAGGAAGAGGATTATATCTGCGTTCTGGGCGGAGCTAACATGGATATTGTCGGTATCCCTGACAAAGACCTGGTGCTTCGGGATTCGAATCCGGGGCGGGTCAAAGCTGCATTGGGCGGCGTCGGCAGAAATATTGCGGAAAATCTCGTCCACCTGGGAGTCCCCGTAAAGCTGATCAGTGCGGTAGGTGAGGACATCTACGGAAAGAAGATCATGGAACACGCAAGCCGCATCGGTCTTGACATGAGGCATTCCCTTGCTTTGAGCCAGATGCCGACTTCGACTTATCTGGCCATACTGGATGAAAACGGAGATATGAAGGCGGCGATTTCGCAAATGGACATTCTCGATGAAATTTCCATCGATTTCATTCAGGGAAAAAAACAAGTGATCGAAAGCTCCGGGATCTGTGTGATCGATACGAACATACCAAGCGGGGTGATCAACTATGTATTGGACAATTTCAAGAATACGAAATTTTTCCTTGATACGGTTTCCAGTGCAAAAGCCCTGAAAATCAAAAATAGGATCGGAGCGTTCCATACGATCAAACCGAACAGGATCGAAGCAGAACTGCTTTCGGATATTAAAATCGAGAACGTTCATGATATGGAAAAGGCCGCGGGATACTTTCTTGACCAGGGCGTGAAGAGGGTATTCATAACATTAGGCTCCGAAGGTGTATTCTATCATGACGGGAAGGCCAGCAAGCTGATTCCCAACCCCGAGGTGAAGGTGGTCAATGCAACGGGTGCAGGCGACGCATTCCTGGCCGGACTAGCCTTCAGCGATTTCAATAATTACAGCATTGCTGAAAGCGCCAGATTTGCAATGGCGGCGGCAATTTTAGCTTTAAGCTATGAAGACACGATAAATCCCAATATTTCAAAGGAAAATGTAAATAAGAAGATGAAGGAGATTGGATTATGTTAGAAAAGTATATTGATATCAACCCTGAGATCAAAGCAGCCGTAGCAGAGGGAAAAGCGGTAGTCGCTCTTGAGTCGACCATTATATCCCATGGCATGCCTTATCCAAGAAATGTAGAAACCGCTCTTGCGGTTGAAAAGATCGTCAGAGAAAACGGCGCAATCCCGGCAACCATCGCGATCATGAACGGAAAATTAAAGGTAGGCTTGACTCCGGAGGAAATCGAATCTCTGGGAAAAAGCCATGATGTATTGAAAGCAAGCCGCCGGGATATCCCGTTTATTCTTGCGAAAGGGCTGGACGGCGCGACCACTGTCGCTTCCACGATGATCATTGCAAGCCTGGCAGGCATAAAAATCTTTGCTACCGGCGGTATCGGCGGGGTTCACAGAGGCGCCCAGGAGACTTTCGACATCTCGGCTGACCTGCAGGAGCTGGCCCATACCGATGTTGCGGTGGTATGTGCCGGCGCCAAGTCCATTCTCGATATCGGCCTGACCCTGGAATATCTTGAGACTCAGGGTGTTCCGGTAGTGGGCTTCGGAACGGACGATCTGCCGGCCTTTTATACCTCAAAAAGCGGATATGGCGTAGACTATCGGGTCGACACCCCCAAAGAGCTTGCTGAAGCTTTGAAAGCGAAATGGGATCTGCATCTGAAGGGCGGCGTCGTGATCGCAAATCCGATTCCGAAAGAGTATGAGATGGATCCTGCCGTAATTAACAAGGCGATCGATTCCGCGGTAAAAGAAGCAGAAGCTGAAGGAATCAAAGGGAAGGAAAGCACCCCGTTCCTGCTGGCGAAGGTGAAAGAACTGACAGAGGGCGCCAGCCTGGATTCGAATATCCAGCTTGTGTTCAACAATGCAAAGGTCGGAGCGCAAATTGCTGTGGAATTGAGTAAACTGTAAATGATTCATAAAGATATCCCGCGGAGTGATCCGCGGGATTTTTTCAGATCACGCGGTGCAAGGCGCCTCCGCCGAGATAAAAGGGCTGTATGACGCTTTTGATAAAATGAAAAAGAAGTCGAAGGTGCCATCTCCAAATTTTGATAGGTTAGTTCAGGAATTTGATGTAAAATATAAACAGGAAAAATAGCAGGAGCAGCGTATTATGATTAAAAACGAACTGGTAGCCCGCAGTATTGATTATATCCTGGAGCATCTGGACGAGGAGATTTCCATTGAGGATGTGGCGGATCACTGCCATTTCTCGAAATATCATTTTAGCAGGGTCTTTAAGGCGGAGACGGGAGAGAGTCTATATTCCTTCATCAAGCGCTTAAAAATGGAACAAAGCGCTGTAAACCTGAAGCTTGAAAGGGACAGACCCATTACCGACATTGGCCTTGAATACGGATATAGTTCCTCCAATTACAGTTCGGCATTCAAGAAGCAGCTTCATATATCGCCGGCGGGATTTCGAAACAACATTGACCGAGCAAGCGTGTCCCATCCTTTTTATCCGGGCAGAAATGCCGGTTTTCTATCCTTTGATGAATATGACCGGCAGGTGCAAATACAGGAATTGGACGATTTTGTTGTGATCTGCGAGCGGTATATCGGAAACTATATCGAACTGGGGAAAAATTGGAGTGAGTTTACTGAAAAATACAAGGACTATCTCAAGTCAGACACGCTTTTGATCGAAAGGTACTACGATGATCCGTCCATTACAAGTGTGGATCAATGTTTGTATGATCTGTGCATGACGGTTGATAAGAGCTGTTCTCTCGATCAGGTTACTGCGATTCAAGGGGGCAAATTTGCGGTTTATAGGTTTGACGGGCCGATAGCGGATATTTTTCCGGCGCTGCAGGGGATGTTCAGTATCTGGCTGGCAGGCAGCAGGCATGAGATGGATGAACGATACGGGCTGAATATTTACCGAGCTGTTGACAGAGAAACCATGCGCGTTGTAATGGATCTGTGCATACCAGTGAAATAGAGCAAGAATTCAGAAGTAAAAAAGCAGCTTCTCCATTAGAATGAAAACCGTAAAGAAATTAAAATAGGAGGGTCAAAATGTTTGATATAAGAAAAATTCAGGAGCAGGCATTATATGAAGCTGTGAAAAACGTCAGCAATGATGAAACAGCGGGGAGAATCGTCTACGGGGTCGGCGAAGCATCCGGTAAAGAGGATGATCCGACCTGGGTCAAGTCCGCGATGAAAAGACTGGAAAACTGTTTTGAAAAGCCCGTTGTCAAACAGATCAGAATGAACTGCCAGTGCGGCCATGGGATGGACGAAAAACTGGCGCTGGTGAACGAGCTGGTAGAATCGTCGTCGAGCATGGAGGAGTTTGGAAATCTGGAAAGAGCAAAGGCGGCGGGACTGTCCTGCATTGACGGGGAACTTTATTTGCAATTCCAGTTTTGCCCGTGCCCAATGCTTTCCCAAGTGGACCGACTGGACACCGATACCTGGTGTCAGTGCACTACCGGGTACAGCAAAGTTCTGTTCGAAAAAGCATTTGACTGCAAAGTAGATGTGGAACTGCTGAAAAGCATAAAAACGGGCGATGAGATCTGCCTCATGAAAATTATCCCGCAAGGGGTCATTTGGAAATAGCATTCGTCAACAGCCTCGTGAAAGACACGGGGCTGTTTATATTTACCAGATATTCACATGTGTTATATGCAAAAAACGCAGGCGCACATACTGATAGGTATCAAGCGGTCTGTTATCAGAGTCGTAGGTATGAGCGGCGATCAGAATATTGGATGGGGACGGAGGATTTCCAACGGAAACGATCATCGGTGAGTGCTGAAACGCCCGCCCGTCAAATGAAATCTGAACGAGGTCTCCCGGTTCTACCTGAGAAATGTCCGTCTCCACTGCGACTGGGCCGACACCGCGGTTGTTAACAAGGAAACGGTAAAGGAATTCAACGCCCGACCACGCGGGGGCGCGGTTGTTCAAACTGTAGTAATACCAGCCGAAGGTGGGCTTGGGATTCATGATGCCGGACCCGGCGTATATCGCCTGTGAAACAAAATTTGTACAGTCCCCGCCAAGGCTATCAAAATTATAGTAACGGGGATTCCGCCCGAATGCCCATTGGTGCGCGTAGGCGACGGCTTTTGCACGGTCATAGGGCTTAGTTCTCATTCACGGCACCTCCTTTCTTGAGTATTTTATGTTGGTGACGGTATGATTGTGAGAATTTTATTCTTCCTGTTGAAAAGCAATATCCAAAGAAATATAATGTATATTTTTAATTGAATTCTAATCTTTTTCTTTTTGTGTGTTAATGAACCCCGTATATACTAAGTTACAAATTGAAGGAATAATATGGGGATTTATAAGGAGGTAATCGTATGGGAAAAAGGAAAAAGTTTATTTTGGGCATCGTTGCCGCAGCGCTTCTGATCGGATTAGCCGTGGGCGGGAAATATGCACTTGATCTTAGCTATTACAAAGATACGATGGCAAAGGTTGAAATCGGCGATATCGACTTAAGCAAGGTAAAGGACGGTACCTATGAGGGCAGCTACGACGCCAGGATCATCTCGGCGGCTGTGAGCGTCACGGTCAAAGGCGGTAAAATCACAAATGTCAGGCTGCTGGAGCACAAGAACGACAGGGGAGGTCCGGCAGAGGCGATCGTCGATAATATCCTTAAGGAACAGTCACTTGACGTGGATGTTGTTTCCGGTGCGACAAACAGCAGCAAGACGATTTTAAAAGCGGTTGAGAACGCCTTGAATTCCGATCCGGTCAAATGAAAATGATATCTCCTGAGTGATTTACAAGTTTTGGGTATTAATAGTATAATAATATTACTGAAAGCAACAATGGAAGGAGAGAATTATCATGAAAGTAACAACGGATCAGATCATTTACAGTTTTTCTGCAGGCAACAACCCTGTTTTGAAAGTTCCGGGCGGCACCACCTTGGAAATCGATACATATGACTGTTTTTCCAATCAGCTGAGGACGGCCGAAGACAAAATGGAATCCCTGGATTGGGATAGGATCAATCCGGCAACCGGACCAGTCTTTGTAGAAGGAGCCGAACCGGGCGATCTGCTGAAAGTCACAATCAACAAAATAGAGATCGACGAAAAAGGGACGGTGGTTTCCGGTGAAGGATTCGGCATTCTGGCAGGGAGCCTGAAAGATATTTATACGAAGATCATACCGATCCGGGATGGAAAAGCTGTATTTTCACATGAGATCCAGATTCCGGTACAGCCGATGATCGGCGTAATCGGCGTTGCCCCCAAAGAAGGGTCGATCAATACCGGCACACCGGGCAAACACGGCGGTAATATGGACAATACTATGGTTGCCGAAGGAGCCGTATTGTATTTTAATGTGGAAGCTCCGGGTGCATTGTTTGCCCTGGGCGACGTCCACGCTGTCATGGGCGACGGAGAAATCGGCGTATCCGGCCTTGAGATCCCCGCAAAAATCAATGTCACCCTCGATGTGATCAAAGGCAAGTCGGTTGAAGCTCCGATGCTGGAAAACGACGAATTCTGGTCCGTGATCGAATCGGCGGAGGACCTTGAGGATGCAGTCCAGGGAGCGACGGAAAAGATGTTCCGGTTCCTTACGGGGAAACTGGAACTGATGGACGGCGAGATCACCATGCTGATGAGTCTTGCTGGACAGCTTCAATTCTGCCAGGTTGTTGATCCGCTGAAGACAGTACGCTTCACAATGCCGAAAAAATATCTGGGAGATATCCATTTATAGAACAATTTATTGGAAATATTTTCGGGAGCATGCACAAAAGTGTATGCTCTTTTTATTTGCACAGCGTTAATGATATGATATTATATAATCGATTACACAAAAAAAGCCAAAAATTTTTATAGAATCAAACAAAATAGTAATAGACTGGATTTTATTAGCATTTATAATTTTATATAACGATAGTTATACGAGTGAGAGGAAGGGGAAATGTCAAAGCCCAAAAAAGAACTCATCTTGGAACTGGCCTATGATTCCTTTGTAGAGAAAGGATATGAGAATACAAATATAAGGCAGCTTTGTCAGATGGCAGGAGTGGAACCGCCGACGATCTACTATTATTTTCAATCAAAAAAAGGTCTGTTTTTCGAAGTTGCTGAAAACCTCAACGAGAAACATGACAGTTTGCTGAAAGCACAGAGCTTTCTTGACAGCAAGACGGAACCGCAGAACAAGCTGTATGAACTGTTTAAATTCAACCTGCACTATGCCAGAGATAATTCGAAGGACACGAAGTTTTTCCTGCGCTACAGTCTGTTTCCGCCGGCGGAGATTGCAGAGGAGCTTTCCTCGTTTCAGCAGGAACGCGCGAAATTCAGGAATGAAACCGAAAAGAAACTATTCGATGAATGTCTTGAAAAGAAGCTGATTGCAGAAAACCGGTTGGATTTCGTCAGGAATATCTTCGATATGTTTACAGCGAATCATTGTTACGATACAGCGATGTTCGGCTACTGCCCCTCCGATGAAGAGCTGCCGGGCATCTGGAAATACTTTTTTCAATACAAGATTTTAGAGGGGTCACACCCCTTAAAATAAATTAATTAAGAAGGTGAAGCTATGAAAATCATTGACAAATCCGTTTACAACTTCTCCAAAGACAACGCCCCGTTTACAAACGCGGATCCTGGAGAAATCCTGCTGTTTAAGACGATGGACTGCTTCTCAAACACAATCAACAAAGAAGAAGACCTGTGTGAACATCTGGATTACACGGTTGCAAATCCCGCTGCAGGTCCGGTTTACATCAACGGAGCGGAACCGGGAGACGTTCTCGCAGTCGATATCCTGGATATCCAGGTTGCCGAGCAGGGAGTCATCTGTACCACGCCGGGATGCGGACCGCTCTCCGATGATATGGATGTCCGCACCAGAGTCGTGAAGATCGCCAACGGAGTCGCTGACTTCAAAGGGGTGAAGTTCCCTATCGATCCGATGATCGGTGTCATTGGCACAGCTCCGGACGGAGAACCGGTCGCTGACGGATTCCCTGGAAATCACGGCGGCAATATGGACAGTAAGATCATTAAAAAAGGCGCCAGGGTGTATTTCCCGGTGAGAGTTGCCGGCGCGCTCCTGCAGATGGGCGATATCCACGCAACGATGGGAGATTCCGAACTCTGCGGTACAGGAATCGAAATCAAAGGCGAGATCATGGTAAAGACTTCGCTCATCAAGAAGTTCGAGTTGAACTGGCCGGTTACGGAAACAGCCACCCACTGGTATGTCAATGCCTGCGCCCATGAGTTCCCGGACGCATCGAAGCTGGCGTCCAAGGAACTGCAGAGACTGATCTGCAACGCTTACGGCTGGGATAAGACAGACGCTTATCTTTACATGTCCGTGCAGAGCGATCTGGAAATCAATCAGGCGTGCAAACCCTGCGCCGTTGAGCTGATCGTCAGATTTGGAACGCCGAAGCTGCCGCAGTTTAAACCGTTGATAGGTTAGTGCATTCGTACTGACTTACATAAATTAAAAGGAGGGAAACTTATGTCAGAAAAAAACGTTAACAACAATGGCGGAATCGAAAAATTCGGCTATAAGCAGGAACTGAAAAGAGCGCTTTCGTTGAGAGACATCGTTCTTTACGGTATGCTGTTCATGGTAATCATCGCTCCGCAGTCGATCTACGGAGAGATCCAGCTGGCCAGCGGAGGAATGACGCCTCTCGTTTATCTGGTTGGCGCAGTCGCGATCAGCTTTACTGCATTGGCATATATGCAGATGAGCAACCGGTTCCCGATCGCAGGATCCGTATACGCATATGTACAGAGAGGCATCAATCCTCACTTCGGCTTTATCGCCGGCTGGCTCATCCTGCTGGATTATTTGTTTGTACCGGCATTATTATATGTAATGGTAGCAGGCTGGGGCGTAGCGCTCGTACCGCAGATCCCATGGTTTGTATGGATCCTTATTTTTGTAATTTTTAACACAGTCGTAAATATTCGCGGTATGGAAATGACCAAAGGCGTCGACTGGGTCATGTTCCTTCTGGAAATCGGTATTTTGCTGGTCTTCGTAATCATTGGCCTGAAATTCGTATTAGGCGGCGGCGGATATGGATCACTGTCGACGGCGCCGTTCTATCAGCCCGGCAAGGTAGACGCCAACTTTATCGCGTCTGCAACATCCATCGCCTGCCTGTCCTTCCTGGGATTTGACGGGATGAGCACGCTGGCGGAAGAAACCATCCGTCCGGAAAAAACCGTCGGCAAAGGAATCCTCATCGCCCTTTGCGGCATTGCGGTCGTATTTGTTCTGCAGACCTATGTCGCCGCCTTGATCCAGCCGGATTGGGAAAAGATCGATCCCGCAACGGGCTTCTTTGACGCTGCCGCAGCGGCAGGCGGAGAAGGCTTAAGGGTCGTGCTGCTGGTCATCAACATTTTGGCCGTCGGTGTTGCAAACACCATGGCCGCGCAGACGGCAACCGCCCGTATGCTGTACGGCATGGGCCGTGACGGCGTCATTCCGAGAATTTTTGCAAAGATCCATCCGAAATATCAGACTCCGTTCTTTGGAACGTTGGTCGTAGGCGTGATCTCCTGCATCCTTCCGTTGGTCCTTACCCTTTCGCAGTTGGTAAGACTGGTCAACTTCGGCGCTCTGTCCTCCTTCATATTCCTGAATGTTGCGGTATTCATCTTCTTCTTCCTGAAGGAAAAGAGAAGAAATACGGTAGGCGACATCGTGAAGTTCCTGATCTGCCCGATTTGCGGCGTAGCGATCCTGCTGTTCGTATTCTCAGGATTTGAAAGCCTGACATACATAATCGGATTCTCCTGGCTCGTGATCGGTGTCATTATCGGTGCGATCAAATCGAAAGGCTACAAGGAAGTTCCGGAAGCATTCAAGCATATGGAAGTATAGTAGTGATTCTCACGACCCCGGCCGCTTAACAACGGCCGGGGTTTTTATTTGCAGCGATGTGTATTCGATAATAATTTATTTGGTAAAAAAATGTTGACAAAACATAAATACCATCATATACTGAACACGTTCAAAACGAAAACAATACGCGTTCAAATTGCTATCAGGAGGTACATGATGGATAAAAAAGATCTGGATGCTAGGAACAGGATCTTAAAAGCAACGAAGGAAATCCTCGATGAGACAGGGAGCATCGATCAGATCACCGTAAGGCAGATCGCCGAGCGGGCCAACGTCGGAGTCGGGCTGATCAACTATCATTTCAAATCAAAAGACAATCTTTTAGGCACAGTAGTAAGCGAGGAAATGGCAGTAATGGCGGGGGGATTTCTCAAGACCGGCAGCGATCCCGGCATGGATCCTGTCCGAAAAATGAAAGTGATGCTGAAGGATCTGTTCCGCTATGGAGAGAAGCACAAAGATCATTTGAAATATATTGTAACACAGAGCATTCTGAACGGCGACATGCAGGCGCAGCTTACTCTGGTCCCCATACTCAGAGAGATACTTGGAGAGCAAAAGGATGAGATCAATTTAAGGATCATCGCGATGCAGATCCTGCTGCCGCTCCAGGTCACCGCGCTGAGCCCGCAGGCATTTCATTTTTACAGCGGGATCGATTTATTTGATGAAACGCAGAGAAATAAGTTCATCGATACACTAGTGGATAACCTTGTGAAATAATGAAAGGAACCACGGTCAAGCAGTATGAATTATATAATAAAAATATTACAGTTCTATACACCTGGATATATTAAGAACAAAAAGCTGGACGATTTGTTTGACATGACTGCCAACGCATTTTGCACCGAGGCGCCGGTGCTTCGGGGGCTTACCTTTTCGGAGCGCCTGGCAAAATACGCCTGCTTCACCAGGGATCAGGCCGAAAGGGTTTTAAACCGGGAAGGCTCATCCGAAGAAAGAAAAAACAGGATCGAAGCGTTTGAAGGAAAACTGTATCAGCGCTCGTTTCTATTGGGGGAGGATCTCAGGAAAAGCCTGCGTATCAAAACCTGGGAACAGGCGGTGGAAGCGCTGGAGTTGATTTACCAGATCATCGGGATCGACTTTCATTACGAGGGGCCCGATGCTTCACGAGATGACGGTCAGGGTGAATTTACAGTAAAGACTTGCTACTTCAGCGACCATTATTCGGCGGCGATCTGCGGGCTTATCTCATCGTTGGACAGGGGACTTGCGGCGGGGCTGACGGGCGGCGAATTGAACTTTACCCAGAGGCTCACGGAAGGCTGCGACTGCTGCGAGGGATATTTAATAAAAGAATCAACCGATTTATAACTGGGGGTATTCGTGTGAAAAGAGTAATTATTGCAGGCAGCGGCGCAGGAGGCGCAGCTGCGGCCAGGGAGCTTCAGGGAAAATTTCAGGTCACCGTTCTGGAAGAGGGCGGAGAGTTCAGCCCCTTTTCCTTTCCTTTGCCCCCTTTTGAAAAGATTAAGAAAACTGGACTGCTCTTCGATGAAAGGGAGATCCGGCTGCTGTTCCCATCCATGAGGGTGAGGCGGACTGCGGACAAAACGGTAATGGTCAACGGCTCCGGATTGGGAGGGACCACCACGCTTTCCGCAGGCAACGCGGTCCGTGCGGACAGCGGGCTGAAGCGGCTCGGGATCGATCTGGACAAAGAATTCGGGGAGCTCTACCGGGACATTCCCATTACATATGAACACAGGGACAAATGGCAGAAGGCGTCAAACCGGCTGTTTGAGATATGCGCGGAGATGGATCTGGCTCCTCGGCAGCTGCCAAAGCTCGGAGATTACAGCAGGTGTACCGGTTGCGGAAGATGCGTTCTGGGCTGCAAGCACGGCGTGAAATGGGATAGCCGACAATTCTTAAATGACGCAAGGGATCTCGGAGCGGATATCGTCACCGGATGCAAAGTCATTAAAGCGGTGACCGAGAATGGAAAGGTCACGGGAGTCCAGGCGAAAATGGGTGCGAGAACCGTATTCTTTCCGGCCGACATAGTCATACTGGCGGCTGGCGGATTTTCGACACCCGTGATCCTGAAGAACTCCGGGATCCAATGCGAAAACAGGCTGTTTGTGGATCCGGTCCTCTGTGTGGCGGCGGAATGCAAAGACAGCCTTCAGGATCGCGAGCTTTCCATGCCGTTTGTCATTCAGCGGGAGGATTATATACTGTCGCCGTATTTTGATTACCTCAGTTTTTTCTTCAACAGAAAATGGAAATACCCGGCGTCGGATACGCTGATCATGATGATCAAGCTGGCTGACGTTTGTGAGGGGAGCGTCAACGGAAATCGAATCGATAAGACTTTGAAAGGCACGGATTGGGCGAGACTGCGGGAAGGAATTGAAATTTGCAGCGAGATCCTGGTCCGATATGGAATAAAAAAAGACGACATCTTCCTTGGCACCGTCAACGCAGGCCATCCGGGCGGAATGCTTCCGCTGACGGAACAAAGCGCGGAGACGTTCCACGACCCCAGACTGCCGGAAAACCTTTACGTCGCCGACGCGACGCTGTTTCCCGGATCATTGGGAAATCCGCCGATCCTGACCATCATGGCCATGGCGAAGAGGGTCGGGAAAATGATTGGGGAGCGATTTATATGAACGGCAAAAGAATCAATAGTGTCCTGCTGATGGGTTACAACGGCGCCAACAACACAGGCTCGGAAGCCCGGCTGCTGGCTATCGTCCAGGAAGTCAGGCAGGTACTGGGCAATGATATAAAGATTACAATACCGACGATTTGCGGCGAAAACCTTCGCAGATATATCAAGGAAGAGGAGAACCTGAAAATCGAGGACTATCCAACGGTTTATTTTCTTGCCCTGCGCAGATTGGTCCGTCAGCACGACCTGATCCTGCTGACGGAAGGCAGCTGTTATATGGATACCTGGAGCTCCTGTCTGCTTTGGGCCTGGCTGTGGGTGACCCATTGCGCCGCCAGATACGGGAAAATCGTTGTCGCTTATGCGGTCGATTCAGGAAATCTATCTGAATTCAACAAGAGACTTGTGCGCCATATCGCATCGAAAACCGACCTGATCATTACGCGGACAGAGGCTGCGGCGGAACGGCTCCGGAAGTACCGGGTCAAAGCGCCAATCGCCGCATCGGCCGACTCGGCTTTCGGCTTTCTTCCGGATCCCGCCGACCGGGATTTCCTTCAAAGAAGCTGGCCGGAGACCGCAGAAGGAGTGGTCGGAATCGCCGCAGTGGATTTCTATCTTTGGCCGGTTGTGTTCCGCCCCTGCGGGAAAAGCAAGAACTGCTACCGGTGGCCGTATTATTACTCGGACTCCCATCAGCGCCGTTCCGATCGGAAAAAGCTTGCAATGAACTATGCCCGCTTTGCGGACCATATGATCGATAAGTACGGGAAACCCATTGCCCTGATCTGTATGGAAGAACTGGATGAACCCTTGGCGAAACTGATCCGGTCAGTGATGCATCATCAGGATAAAGCCAGGATCTTTTCGTCGGGGGAATATAACGCGTCCCAAATGACGTCGATACTCAGGAGTCTTGAACTCCTCGTGACATCCCGTTATCACGCGGGCGTACTGTCCTTGGACGCCGCCGTACCGCAGACGGCCATCGGACACGACCAGAGGCTCAGGGATCTTTATCGTGATCTCGGGATCTATGACGATTACTTTCTGGAATATACCGATCCGCAGCTTTTTCAGCTGTTGGCGGAACGCGCTGACAGGCTGATGCGAGATCCTGAGAACCAACGCGGAACTCTTCGGGAAAACAGCCGGGTCCAGCATTTGAAAGCGAAACAGAATCCGGAGCTTCTTGTGAAGCTGCTGAACCGGGAGGAAACATATTGATGGAATACGGATGCCTCATGCAAAATTCGGTCTTTATCACCGGAGCCACCGGGTTTCTGGGAACACAGGTCACTCGCCTGATTCTTGAACAACGGCAGCAGTCGGTCATTGTCCTGGTGCGGGGTGAAAACCTGACCGACGCCGTGTCAAGGCTGGAAAGAGCCTGGTGGGACTGGCCCGGTATGATTGATGAACTGGGGAAACGCGTCAGGATCGTGAACGGAGATATTTGTCTTCCGAAGTTTGGATTAACGGATACCTCCCTTGGTGAGCTAACGGAAGCGGTCAGCCATATCATCCACGTCGCGGCGGATATCCGGCTCAATGAACCCCTCGACGACCTTCGCCGGATCAATGTCGAAGGAGTCCGTAATATTATTGAATTTGCCCGTTCTGTGCAGTGCCGCAATGGGCTCGGAAGGTTATCCTATGTTTCTACAGCCTATGTAGCCGGCTGTCGGAAGGGTAACGTCACCGAAGAGGAGCTCACGGGCCGGTATGGCTTTTCCAACAATTATGAACGAAGTAAATTCGAAGGCGAGTCCCTGGTTCGCAAGGCAGGCAGAGAGCTGCCTGTTTCTGTTTTTCGTCCGGGCATGGTCGTCGGCGATTCCCAAAACGGCGCGGTGAAGACCTTTAATACCCTCTATTTTCCGCTGCGCCTGTATCTGACGGGAAAGCTGAAATTCTTCCCCGTAAATCCGGATATGAAAGTCAATTTAGTCCCCTGCGATCTTGTTTCCGAAGCGATCGCCGGGCTTACCTTTGATCCGCGGGCGGAGGGCCGGACGTTTCATCTGACGCTGCCCGCCGGGGCGCTGCCTACAGTTAGGGAGATGATCCAATTCACACGGCAGTGGGCCGCCGAAACACTTTTTGTGCGGCTGCCTTCTCCTGTATTTCTGCCAATCACGATTAGCCGTCTCCAATGGATGGGGCGTTTTTTTCATGTGAAAAATCCGATCCGTTCCCTGCTGTCTCTGGCCTCCTATTTTGAAGAGGACCGGACTTATCTGAGGGATAATCTGGATGGACTGACCGGTACATATAGGGGAAACTGGCGGGGGTTTTTCCCGCAGCTGCTTGCTTACGCAGCTGACTATGGATTCATGCACCGCTCGGAAAGGACCGTCCATGAGCAGGCGTATTTCAGACTTTTCGGAAAAACCCGTCCTGTCGGTTTCCACGACGCGGTTTCGGGAAAGATCATCGACAGAAGCCGTGAAGTGGTTGGAAAAGAGATCGAAACGGCCGTTGCAGCCATGAAGCGGATGGGGATATGCCCCGGCGACAGAGTTGCCATAGTGGGATACAACAGCTCGAGATATTTTGCCATCGACGCCGCTGTCGGCTTATGCGGAGCCGTGAGCGTTCCGTTATATTACAGCAGTCCGGTCGAAGAACTGATCGAAATCATTGAAGACAGCGGTTCCCGGCTGTTCTTTGTCGGTGTGCCCGCGATCGTGGAAAAGTTGGCTGACGGCAATATAAAAATACCTGTGGTTTCTTTCTGCAGGGAAACACCGGAATCGGATCTGCCGGTAGGGTTTCTCGACTGGAGCGAGTTTGTCGCTGCAGGCAAATTACCCACAAAGGCTGAAACGGAAGCATCCGGGGGGGACTACTCCCTGAGATCCCCGGCAGGTTTCAGAGATATCGCAACGCTCCGATATACCTCAGGGACGACAGGCAGGCCCAAAGGCGCGGTCTTTGACCATGCCAACCTGCGCAGTATGGCGGAATCCCTTGCTTCGCTTCCTCCATGGAAAGCCAGAACCAACCGGATCATCTACTTGTCTTTCCTGCCGATGAATCATGTGGTGGAAGGGATCCTGGCGTCCTATGCGATTTTTTATGCTCCTGCTCCCGTTGACATTTATTATCTGGAGGATTTTCAGGAATTGCAGAAGGTGCTGCCGAAGGTTCGGCCGACTGTTTTCTTTTCCGTCCCACGCTTTTACGAAAAGGTATGGGAACAGGCGGCCAAGAGCTCAGTCGGAAGTCTTTATTTGAAAAGTCGGAACGGTTTTGTAAAGAAGTGCCTGGGATATCTTCTCCGCCGCGGGATAAGCAGAAAAGCCGGCATCGACCGCTGCAAACAACTGATCGTGGGATCCGCCCCGGTGAGCGCAGAGCTCTTACAGAATTTTCGGGAAATAGGCATCGAAATACATAACGCCTATGGTTTGACGGAAGCGCCGCTGATCACGCTGAACCGCTATATGAGAAACCGTATCGGCACGGTGGGCGAACCGCTGCCGGACACGGAGATCCGGATCGCGGAGGACTGCGAGATCCTGGCAAAAGGCCCCCAGGTCATGAGGGGGTATTATTCTGGACCGGGCAGCGCGGCGGGAGGTTCGGGAGAGGATTCTCCGCTGACAGACGGATGGCTTCATACCGGAGATTTCGGAACTCTGTCGGATGACAAGTACCTGACGCTTCATGGCAGAAAGAAAGAATGCATCATCAATTCCTACGGCAAGAACATCAATCCGGCGAAAATCGAGATGATGCTGAGGGAGGCTACAGGGATCAACCATGTCATGGTCATCGGCGACCGGCGACCTTACTGTACTGCTCTGTTCTGGGGGTGTCCGGCGGATGATACGGACAGACGCGCCGCAATAGAAGCTGCGATCCGAAAAACGAATGAACAGCTTTCCCATCCGGAACAAGTCAAGCGGTGGACGATCCTGTCAGATGATCTTTCCATTGAGGGCGGCGATCTGACCGCAAACCTGAAGATAAAACGGCAGGCGGTTTTGATGAAGTACATAGACGTAATCGATACGTTATATGGGAACAGGGAAAAATAAGTTTCGTACGAAAAAGTAAATATATCGCACGATAAATAATCGTATATCGAACAAAGATATTGCAAGAAGCCATTCGCAGTGATAGAATACTGTCGGAGGTGATTTGGCATGCAATCGATAGAATATAAAGAAGGCGTTGTCATTTCGGCAACGGAGCTAAAGCAGAATCTGGGCAAATATCTGGATTTTGTGGAAGAACTAAACGATGTCGTTATTACAAAGAACGGCAGCAAGATCGCCAGGCTGACTCCTTATGTAACAGATATCGAACAGTATTTTACAGTAAGAGAAAATGCCTTGGATTATCAATACGGCGGGAAGAAGGTTTCCTATGAAGAGTTTATGGAGATTTATGAGAAGAGCACGCTTCGGATGGAACTGATCAACGGTGAAATCTATCTTCTTGCTTCTCCAAACATAGGACACCAGGAGATCCTCGGCGGACTGCACCTGATATTCCACGAATATTTTAAAGGAAAAAAATGCAGAGTGTTTCTGGCGCCTTTTGACGTCCACTTTAGAAAAAGAGACGTCAGCGAACCGGATGTGATGCAGCCGGATATTCTGGTTGCCTGTGACGTGGAGGGCAATGTCAACGCAAAAGGAAAATATATGGGCACTCCCACATTGGTTGTTGAAATATTGTCGGACAGTACAAGAAGCAAGGACATGATCGACAAGCTCAATACGTACCGACTGTCCGGCGTGAAGGAATATTGGGTTATCGATCCGAAACAGGAAAAGATTATGATCTATGAATTCGACGAGTGTGAAATTGACAGGTTTCAGGCATATGATAAAGAAGATATTGCCCAATCCATCGTATTCGCCGGACTATCAGCGGATGCGAAAGAATTGTTCAATGTTATGAGGTAACGATCGATGACAGGAGATTTGGAACGGAAAGCGGCATTGCTCGGAACAAAATACAGCAAACCGGAAATCAATTCAAATTCCATAACCAGACTGCGGCTCCATGAGAAACTGAACAACTCTCTGGGGTGCAGGCTTACGACTGTAGTAGCCCCAGCCGGCTACGGCAAGACCACGGCGGTGCTGGAGTGGCTTGAAAAGAGCGGTCTGCCTGCCGCCTGGCTTTCTTTGGACGTGCATGATAATAATCCTGCAATTTTTTGGAGATATCTGTGCACGGCGCTCGACAGCATCACTCCGCGTGTTGGGAAGGATACGGAATATGTTTTTTCTTCTCCGGAGCTTTTGAAGGCGTATGTCCATATCAACATTCTGGTTGACCGGCTCGCGGAGATCCAAACAGATTTTCTGCTGGTTCTGGACGACCTTCATCTAATTAATGATTCATCAACTTATGAAGGCTTATCCTATCTGATCGACTATCTGCCCCCTCGGATGCATCTTATCCTCATCAGCCGAACTGAGCCCGACCTTAACTTGCAAAAATATAGAATCAAATGGCAGACCCAGCGGCTTACGAAGGACGACCTGCGTTTCCGTGAGGAGGAAATCTTCCGGTTCTATGAAGCGAGGGGGATCACGCTTGAGAATACCGAACTTAAAAAAGTGGAGGATTATACCGAAGGGTGGGCCGCCGCACTGGTTGCCGTTACCCTCTCGATGAAGGAGAACGGCGGACATGGCGCCATTGCAGCTTTATCGCGCTCCGTCCAGGATTTCGGCCAATATTTGAGGGATGAGGTGGTCGGGAACTGGCCTTCCGAAAGGTTGTCCTTTGCCATGAAGACCTCCATTTTGGATACCCTGTCGGGAGATTTGTGCGATGCTGTAACCGGCAGTTACGGTGGACAACAGATGCTGAAGGAAATCTATGAAAAAGGCGGCTTCCTTCAGGCACTTGACGGACAGGGACAAGCATACCGGTACCATTACTTATTAAAAAACTTTCTGGCTGAGCTGCTCCGAGAGACCTCGCCGGAAGAAATTCCGGATCTCTATGAAAGAGCGGGAAATTGGTTCAAAGATCAGGGACTGATCCCTGAGGCCATCGAATCGTTTTTGAACGGGGCCCTGTATCAGCAAGCTTCTGAACTGATTGAACACCGGGTAGACAATTTATTAGACAAAAAAGAATTCGATAGACTACTGTCCTGGATCGAACGTCTGCCTTCCGGATATCGGGAGAACAGCTTCAAGATCGCGGCCATATTTGCTATGTACTATGCCGAAATCACACAATATGATCTGGCGCGGCATTGGCTGGACAGGATGAAATCTTTAATGGATAGTAATTCATATGCCTCCGTACCGCAGTTAAGCGGCTACTGCAGGACTGTCTGCAGAATGGTTGAGGCCAACTTGCTTTTGAGAGAAGGAAACGCGGAGTTCCTGCCTCTCATTTTCACCGCAGCGGAAACGGACGGCGGCAGATATTATAAAATGCCGGAATATACCGACTTTAATATAGCCGATATCTACTTCTGCCGCTGCCCAATAGGAGCGGTAACGGCGCTGCTCCGGGAGAATCCCGAGCGGTACGGCAAGATGATCGAAAGCTACCGGGGCATGATATCCAAAAATCCCGGCTATGCTCCCCTGGCAGTCGGAGAATTTCTTTATGAAAACAACCGGTTGGACGAAGCAATGCCTCCATTGCTGAAGGCTCTGGAAGAAGCGAAGGACGCGAATTGTGCTGGGGCTTTCGTTCCGACCATGGTGGACCTGGCGCGGATAAAAAGAGCAACCGGGGATATTACAGGCGCCTTTACCGTTTTGGAAGAATGTGAAAGAATGCTTCAGGAAAGAGGCATTTCGCATTGGAACTATCTGCTTGAAGCATTCCGGTGTAGATTGTACCTTGATGCTGGAAACACGGAGAAGGTGAAGGAATGGTTTGACGGCTGCAAACTCACCGTCTTCGAGGAAATCAACAGAATCAGGGAATTCGAACTGATTATATATACTCGTGCACTGGTTTGGATGAATCGGTCGCATGACGCCCAGCTTCTTCTTCAGAGGCTCCTTACATTTACGGAGGCCAACAGAAGGCTTCACAGCAGGGTTGAAGTGCTGAATCTTCTGTCGCTGATGGCTTTCAGAAATCATCAAACGCGGCTTGCTTACGGCTATCTGGACGAGTCAATCGATATCGGTATGAAAGAAGGGTATACAAGAAGCTACCTCGATGAACTGTCGCCCATGGCGCAGCTGATCCGGGCTTACATAAAATCGCGTGGCAAGCGGCGTGAAGAGGACCGTTCGAGTGAACGGCTTACATACGCTGCGGGTTTATTGAAACAAATGCACGGCAGTCTGATGCAGACATTGGAAGTGCCACACGGCGTGATTGCAGGGGAAATTGCGGAGAAGACCGCCGAGCAGCTCACGGAACAGGAGAGAAAAGTGCTGGAACTCATCGTAAACGCCGCAACGAATCAAGAAATCAGCGAAAAGCTCGGTATCAGCATTCGGACGGTCAAGACCCATACAGGGAATATTTATGGAAAGCTGGGTTTGAAAAACCGTGCGCAGTGCGTCAAGCTGGTTCGGGAAACGAAGCTACTGTAAAACTGCTTCGATTAAGATAATGCTGGATAAAGACATATGTATTGTTACATATGTCTTTTTTATTGCATAATTGCCGTTTTTTGTAAAACGTGCGTACTTTGGTACGATGTGTGATTCCCCTTTTTTTGCTACCATGTTAACTATCAATGCAAAAAGTTTATAAGGACGGATATTATTCCGTTCATTAGCCCGTAACGGGGTAGATTTGGATAATAACAGAAAGGATATGATGCGGGCTCCGCATTATAATGGTTTGGAAAATGATGCGAAAAATGAATAAGGCAGTTTCTTTCCTGCTCACGATTCTGCTTGCTTTCACTTTGATCAGTGTAACGTCGCCGACAGTTACGCACGCAGCGGTGAATGATGAGTTTACAGATTCGGGCAACGGCTTGAAATTCAAAGTGTTGACTGAGGATTCAGGTTCCGGTACGGTTCATGTCGTGCAGAGCACTTATGGCGGAATCGCTTATACCATCCCGGAAACGGTTGCATACAACGGCCGCAACTATAGTGTAATAGGTATCGGCTATGGAGCGTTTGAAAATAGCAGCCTGAGTGCGATAGTGATACCCGACAGCATTACGTACATAGGTAATAATGCTTTTACAAGCTGCAGCAGTTTGACTTCGGTCGATATTCCGGATGGAGTTGGTGAAATCGGCATTAGCGCATTTCAAGGTACAAGCCTGTCTGCTGTGACGATCCCAGTTAGCGTGACAACAATAGGTGCTTGGTCATTCTCCGGGTGTAAAAATTTATCTTCGGTTACCTTTCTGCGAGTTACACCACCGGCAACGGACGCCTATGTTTTTGACAATACGGCATTAGGACAGGTTATCGTCCCCAAGGGCACCGTAGGGCAATATGACACTGCGTTTAAGAATAAGCTTCCGGCTGGCGCTGTATTAACCGGAGCTGCAGCGACGATAACGGGCGTGACAGTCAGTCCGTCTGCCATTGAGGTTATAAGGGGCGGAACGATAACATTTTCGGCGATTGTCAGCGGCACAGGCAGCTTCAGCCCAACAGTTATTTGGAGTGCCAGCAGCGCCGGTTCCTATATCGGACAGACGGATGGCGTTCTCACGGTAGGGGTGGCCGAGTCTGCATCCAAAATAACGATCACTGCCATTTCACTGGCAGACGAGAATGTATCCTGTCAGGCAATCGTTACAGTCAAGGCAAGCGCGCCCCAGGAAAAATTCAGCCTTCCTGTAGGGAGCACCTGCTATTTTGACCTGTCCTCAACTGCCACCAACGTTTCAACAACGGCAATTAATACTGATTTACCCGATCCGGATCTGAAATGGACCCCCTTTACTTATGCAGGCACAGTGGATGCATATTCCCTTACCGGGAGCTCGGTCGTAACAGGCTACCGGAACCTGTTCCTGGCGGACCATAATATCTTTCTTGATATTTCCTGGAGCGCTCTGAATGAACGCGATTTGATCTATGGGAAAAAAAGCTATACTGCCAACGGTATCTCTTACCTTCTGCGTTCCATCTCAGTGGGGAACGAATACAATCTAGGTCAGATCTTACCGGAAAACAACGAATGGGGGGAGATTCTTGTTAAAGGTAACTATATAAAAAACTATGAGGGATATTTCTCCTGGGGACAGGATAATTTAGTCTCCAATTCTTCCAGAAGCATTCTCCGTGGAGGCATGGGTTCTGTAACGAACTGGAAAGACGCCCCCTCGACATTTGGTCGTAATCAATCCAATCCTAATCTAATATATGGCTTCCGACCTGCCCTTGAGATATTGAACGCAGGCTCGCTATCTTCCGACGCGTTAAAGACTGTTACTTATAATATGGGCGCTAATGGAACACTCGGTAGCGGAAGTCTTACCTCGGCGGCTGTCGTCTATATCGGGGAACTGGTACTCCCGGAGATCACCTCGGCAAACGGTTTTAAATATAATGGGGCAACTGAAGCCGGAAAGGTCCTCGGATGGTTGGACGGTTCTGTTTTCTACCAGGCAGGAACGAAGATTTCCACTCTGGCGAGCGGAACAGTGCTGACGGCAGGCTACGGAACTCCGGCCAATACGAATAATGGAACAGGCCACAGTGGAGGAGGAGGCGGGGGGGGCACGTCGAGCGTACCCGTTGATACGAAAAAATCAGGAGATACTATCACTGCCACAACCGCGACGACCGCAACAATGGACGGCAGCGGCAGAGCAGTTGCCGCAGTGACTAAGGACCAGTTAAATGCGGCGGTGAACAGTGCGGTAGCGGAAGCCAAGAAACAAGGCGAAGGAACTGCTGCGGTCGTTGAGATCAAAGTAGACGCGCCTGCAAATGCGAACTCGGTTGAAACGGGTATCCCGAAAGATGCGATCGGTCTGGCGGTAAGCGGCGGAACGGATGCGCTGAAAGTATCCACGCCAGTCGCATCGATTTCCTTTGACTCGGACGCTCTCGCCAGTATCAATAAAGAAGCGGTCGGAGACGTAAAAATAACGGCGGCGAAGGTCGACGCCTCAACACTCACGAGCGAGACAAAAGAGCTGGTAGGCGACAGGCCAGTATTCAATTTCAGCGTGACAAGCGGGAATAATACCATATCCGAATTCGGAGGCAATGTAACGGTTGCAGTGCCGTATACGCCGAAAGATGGAGAGGATACGGACGCCATCGTCATTTACTATATCAACTCCGTAGGCAAACCAGAGGCGGTGGCAAACTGCAAATACGATCCTGCGACAAAGACGGTGAGCTTTACTACAAACCACTTCTCCAAATACGCAGTAGGCTATAACAAGGTGAGCTTCGGCGATGTAAAAGCCGGAGCATGGTATGGGAACGCCGTGGAATTCGCTGCCGCAAGGGGCATCGTAACTGGAATGGGCAACGGAAACTACAGCCCGGACGGAGAACTCACAAGAGGACAGCTCCTTGTCATGCTGATGCGGGCTTACGGCATTGTGCCGGATAAGAATCCTTCAAACAATTTCTCCGATGCGGGCAACACATATTACACCGGCTACCTGGCTGCAGCAAAACGGCTCGGCATTACGGAGGGGCTAGGAAACAACCTCTATGCGCCGGAGAAGCAAATCACCCGACAGGAGATGTTTGCGTTGCTTTACAACACCCTGAAAGTAATTGGACAATTGCCTGAAGGTACCGGGAAAACAAGCGGGGCCTTAACGGGATACAGCGATGCAGATTCGGTCGCCTCATGGGCGAAGGACGCATCCGGAAAGCTTGCAGATGCGGGCGTCATCAGCGGCAGTAATGGAAAGCTGGCTCCGAAGAGTACGACGACAAGAGCGGAAATGGCACAGGTCCTTTACAACCTGCTGTCAAAATAAAGTCTAAAAATGATTATAGGTTAACTATTGTTTGATAGGAGGATTTGCAAATGAAGAGAAAGGTACTAAGTTTTATACTAACTATAGCTTTGGTTTTCGCGCTGGCTCCGTTGACGGGCGCGCCTGTCAGCGTATCGGCGGCTCCAGCCGGCGATTGGATCGCCGACGGGAGTCCGACAGCGCCTGACATGTCATCCAATGACGGATCCTCAGAGTCGAAAGCGATCCAAATCACATCGGGTTCGGAACTGGCATGGTTGGCGCAGCAGGTCAACGGCGGATCGGATTTCAGCGGCTTATATATAAAGCTGATGGAAAATCTTGACCTGAGCGCCCACTACTGGGTGCCAATTGGAGACGATACTAATCGGTTCAAAGGAACATTCCTGGGCAATGACAAGACGATCAACGGCATGACCGTCGACGGCAGCTATCAATATGCAGGTCTGTTCGGCCGCATCGAGTCCGGCACGGTTTCCAATCTCCATATCGGTTCCGACTGTAGCGTAAGCTCGCTGTTAGCAAACTCTAATACCGGTTCGATCGCCGGAGGAGGATTGAGTTCAACTATTACCGGATGCTCCAATGCGGGGGACGTGGATACCGGACCAGGGGGGTATGCCGGGGGTATCATCGGATCTCAGGACAACGGCGGTCTAGTTGAAAGCTGCTGGAATACCGGATCGATTGAGGGTACGGATTCCCTTATAGGAGGGATCGCCGGATATTCCGGCGGGGGCAACTGCATGATCCAGCAATGCTATAATTCAGGTTCTTTGGATAACGCCTACTCGAACGGCGGTGGAATGGCCGGCGGGATTGTTGGATTTCATGATAACTACGGAACAGTACAAAACTGTTATAATACGGGATCAATTGAGATTGCAGGCGGTTCGGGCCTCGAATGCTATGCCGGCGGGATCGCCGGAGGGCAGAGTTATGCTTCTGGAGTTGTTAAGATTGAATACTGCTATAACACAGGAACGATTGCAGGAAATGGAAGCGGGACCTGGGTCGGTGGCATAGTAGGGAACAACGCTATAGGGGGTAACCCGGCAATAAGTTATTGCATCGCATTGAATGAATCGGTATCGGCCGGTTCAACCGCATGTCGCATCGGAGCCAATGGATATCTATACAAAAATTATGCCCTTCAGATCATGGGGGTGACTGTAAACGGAGCGGCCAAGACCCTAATATCAGGTCACCAGAGCGAAGATGGCATCCCTATCAGCGCAGCTACTCCAACTGGCTCTTGGTGGACTAACGGCGATGTTTGGAATGGCGCAGGCACAGCATGGGATTCAGGCGTTTGGACCTTCCCGGATACCGATGTGCCTGGAGTTCCCATTCTGAAAAACGTGGGCGGAACTCAATCTACGGCATTGCCCGCTTTTACGGCTTCGGCAGTCCCCGCAGCATCAGCAGCGACGATTGCAAAAATTACTGTCTCGCAGGCTGCCATAAGCTTTACACTGACAAAGACTCCTGCCTATGCGAACGGGCAGATCTGGAAAGTATATAACGCATTAACGGGAGGAAGCACGGTTGGCGGCATTACGGCCTCCAACGTCGGAAATACTTTGACGTTGACCCATGTAACAGATATCCCTGTTGGGACCTATTATGTAAGCGTCACCGAGATCGGTAAAACTGAGAGCGCCAGATTGGCATTGACCGTCGGCTCTCCTGCTCCGCCGACCATCACGACGACTTCCTTGCCAAATGGGACGGTCGGTACGGCATATTCGCAAAGCCTGTCGGCGTCAGGAGCAACCCCGATCGTATGGTCAGTTACGGCAGGGACTTTGCCAAACGGCCTGACACTATCAGGAGCCGCCATCAGCGGTACGCCTACGGTTGCCACCACATCCGGCTTCACCGTAAAAGCAGAGAGTGGAGTGGGTAATGATTCAAAGACACTTAGCATAACCATAGCGTCGGCTCCGCCAAGCAGCGGGGGAGGCGGCGGAGGCGGCGGTTCAAACCAAAGTAAGGCGCCGGAAATAATAACGACTGTTTTGGGAAACACAGCTACTGTAAACATTCCCAAAGCGGCGTTGGAACTGGCTGCTAACGGCAAGGACGAGCTGAACTTATCCACGCCGGTTGCTTCACTTTCTTTTGATACGGCTGCTATCTCGAACATTTTTGGTAAAACCGCCGGAGACGTAAAAATAACGGCGGCGAAGGTCGACGCCTCAACACTCACGAGCGAGACAAAAGAGCTGGTAGGCGACAGGCCGGTATTCAATTTCAGCGTGACAAGCGGGAATAATACCATATCCGAATTCGGAGGCAATGTAACGGTTGCAGTGCCGTATACGCCGAAAGATGGAGAGGATACGGACGCCATCGTCGTTTACTATATCAACTCCGTAGGCAAACCGGAGGCGGTGGCAAACTGCAAATACGATCCTGCGACAAAGACGGTGAGCTTTACTACAAACCACTTCTCGAAATATGCGGTGGGTTACAACAAGGTGAGCTTCGGCGATGTAAAAGCCGGAGCATGGTACGGGAACGCCGTGGAATTCGCTGCCGCAAGGGGCATCGTAACTGGAACGGGCAACGGAAACTACAGCCCGGACGGAGAACTCACAAGGGGCCAGCTGCTTGTCATGCTGATGCGGGTTTACGGCATTGAGCCGGATAAGAATCCTTCAAACAATTTCTCCGATGCGGGCAACACATATTACACCGGCTACCTTGCCGCTGCAAAGCGACTGGGTATCACGGAGGGACTCGGAAACGACCTCTATGCGCCGGAGAAGCAAATCACCCGACAGGAGATGTTTGCGTTGCTTTACAACACCCTGAAAGTAATTGGACAATTGCCTGAAGGTACCGGGAAAACAAGCGGGGCCTTAACGGGATACAGCGATGCAGATTCGGTCGCCTCATGGGCGAAGGACGCATCCGGAAAGCTTGCAGATGCGGGCGTCATCAGCGGCAGTAATGGAAAGCTGGCTCCGAAGAGTACGACGACAAGAGCGGAAATGGCACAGGTCCTTTACAACCAGCTGTCAAAATAAGCGCAAATAGGAAAGAACAGGTTCAAACAGGAAAAAAACAGGTTCAGATAGGATTGGAAAAAGAAGCAGGTGGCTTTGATAGGCCGCCTGCTTTCGTATCTTTGATTTTATTTATCGCTTTGGTCGAACAATGTCGTACTGAGATATTTTTCTCCCCGGTCAGCGAAGGCTACGACGACCAGACCTTCATCAATTTCTTTGATGCATTCCAGCGCAGCAATCATAGCGGCTCCGCTGCTCATACCGACGAAAATCCCTTCTTGCAGCACAATGGCACGTGACATTGCAAAGGCTTCTTCTGATTCGATCATATACGTCTTATCGATCTGAGACGGATCGTAAATTTCCGGAACGATGGCTTCTTCCATGTTCTTAAGACCTTGGATATAATGACCTTTTTCCGGATGAGCTTCCACGATCTGAATCCTCGGATTTTTATCCTTCAATCCCATACCTACTCCCATGATGGTACCGGATGTTCCCAGCGCGGATACGAAATGGGTCACCTTTCCTTCGGTATCTTCCCAGATCTCGTTTGCGGTCGTCTGGTAATGGGCAAGCTTGTTGTATTCGTTGGAAAACTGGTTCGGCATGAAGTACAACTCCGGATAAGCCTTCACCAGTTCGTGGGCCTTACGGATAGCGCCGTCCGTTCCAAGGGAGGCGTCTGTTAATATGGTCTTCGCACCGAAGGCCTCGATCATCTTGCGGCGCTCAACGGAAACCGCTTCACTCATAACGATGGCAACGGGGTATCCTTTCACAGCTCCGATCATCGCAAGGCCGATCCCGGTGTTCCCCGAAGTCGGTTCGATGATGGTTTTCCCCGGCGTCAAGGCGCCGCTTTCCTCAGCCTGCTCGATCATTTTCAGGGCAATGCGGTCCTTGATGCTTCCTGTGGGGTTGAAGCCCTCTATTTTTGCGTATAGCGGTATATGGGGCTTCGGGTTCAGTCTGTTTATTTTCACCAAAGGGGTGCGCCCGATGGTCTCTAGAATATTATCGTACATTGGTCTAACCCTCCTATTTCCATAGTAATAGTATACTATTAGAGCGAATCATTCAATAGAATCCAAAACAAAATTTTGTAATAAACTACATAAAATAGTACCAAATACTGGATGAAAATAACAAACAGATAGTAAAAATACAATAAATACTACCAGAACAACAAAAACCAATTATATGTAGTTGATTGGATTTTAGAATAATATTAAGCTAGATAATAGTATGAAATTTTTGAAAATTATGTACCTGCTTTAGAAGGGAGAAAATGCTGTGGAGAAATTTTCATTCAGAAGTCAGCCAAAGCTAAAGATACTCACAGAAGAGCAAATCATAACGATCCACGAGAAAGCTCTGAACATACTGGAAGATACCGGAGTGCATTTCCAGGGAGAGGGAGCGCTTCAGGTCTTGGCAAAGAACGGCGCAAACGTTGATTTTGGGACGAAAATCGTGAAATTTCCGCCGCAGATGGTCAAAGAGGCCATCGAAAAGGTGCCAAGCACATTTCAGCTTTTCAACAGATCCGGTGAACCCGTAGCAACTCTCGGAGAGAACAACGTCTATTTCGATCCGGGTTCCTCCGGCATCCGCTTTCTTGAATCGGACGGCATGACCGCCCGGGAAGCGGTCGGAGCCGACCTTGTCAAGATCGCGAAAGTTTGCGAGGCGATGGATCACGTTGAATTGCTTGCCACCGCATTGACTCCATACGATATCCCTAAGAATATCGGAGACTGCTACCGGGTGTATGCATTGCTCAAACACTCGACGAAGCCGTTTATTACAGGCGCTTATTCCGCGAAGGGCGTAAATGCCATACGGGAACTTCTGGCTGCGGACGCCGGCGGTTATGACGCGTTAAAAGCCAGGCCCCGCGCAGTGCTCGACATCACTTCGCTGCCGCCGCTGAAATGGACTGAAGTCAGCTGCCAGAATATCCTGGACGCCGCTGCATACGGTCTGCCCATCGAAACCATTTCCGTACCGCTGCTGGGAGCAGCCGCACCTGCGACCTTTGCGGGCTGCGTTCTGCTGCATACTGTGGAAACTCTCTCCGGCATCGTGCTGACACAGCTTGTCAATCCCGGAAATCCAATGGTATACGGTGGAGCGCCGATGTATTTTGATATGAAAAACATGACCACTTCGCTGAACTCCATCGAAACGAGCATCATTGGCGCTGCATATGCGCAGATGGGCAAATACTACGGGATCCCGGTACATACCTATGCCGCCCTGAGTGATTCAAAAATGAATGACTCTCAGGCCGGACTCGAGACTGCCGTCAGCGGGATCGTCGCAAGTCTGGCGGGCATTGATATCATATCCGGCCCCGGTATGCTTGATTTCTGCAATACATTCAGTCTGGAAAAGCTCGTCATCGATAATGAGATCTGCGGAATGGCGCAAAGGCTTTTAAAAGGAATCGAATTTTCCGAAGAGACGCTTGCAGCCGACTTGATTTCGGAAATGGGTTCCTTCGGAGATTATCTATCCACAAAACATACCCTGAAATGGTTCCGGAAAGAGCCTTATCATCCATCTGCCGTAATTGATCGTCAGAATTTTGAAAAGTGGCATGATAAGGGCGGAAAATCAAGTTTCGAGCATGCGAGGGAAATCGTCGCGGAGATACTGGAAAATCCGAAAGCTCCTGCGTTATCGCCGGAAAAGAACGAGGCATTGGACAATGCATGGAGAGCGATTGCCCTGGCCGATGGAGAAATGGACGAGGCGGCCGTCATGGCAAGCTGCGTATAAAATGAGAAGGCATAGAATATGCGGAGGGGAGGTATCCGGAAGAAAATACTTAAGTTAATGACTTATTTTTATTTGATGAGAACCATGAGATTGTAATCCAAACTTTAGATTTCAAAGGAGGATACCTGATGGAAATCAAAGAAAATGATGCCAAATTAAAGAGAGAACTAAAACCAAGACATATGAACATGATTGCGATCGGCGGAGCGATCGGTACCGGGTTATTCGTTGCGTTAGGTTACAATATCACAGCTGCCGGACCCGGCGGCGCCCTTGCAGCCTACGCTATTATGGGTATTCTGGTTTACTTCTTAATGACAAGTCTTGGCGAAATGTCAACGCAGATCCCGATCACGGGATCCTTTGCCAGCTATTGTACAAGGTTCGTAGATCCTGCGCTTGGATTTGCGGTGGGCTGGAATTACTGGTACTCCTGGTCAATCACCGTTGCAGCTGAAATCGTTGCGGCAGACATCCTGATTAAATTTTGGCTGCCGGATACAAACATTTTCATTTGGAGCGTAGTTTTCCTCGCATTAATTTATGGTCTTAATTTCTTCTCCGCAAAAGGCTACGGAGAAGGCGAATTCTGGTTTGCCAGTATTAAGGTAGTAACAATTATCATATTCCTGGTTTTGGGCGTTATGATGATCGCTGGAATCATGGGCGGAGCAAGCCCAGGATTCAGCAACTGGACTGTCGGGGATGCGCCTTTCGTCGGCGGCGGTATCACCATATTGAGCGCTTTCCTGCTGGCGGGATTCTCCTTCCAGGGAACGGAGATCGTCGGTATTGCTTCCGGTGAAAGCGAACATCCGGAAACGGCAGTTCCGAAAGCGATCAATGCAGTTTTCTGGCGTATCCTGCTCTTCTACATCGGTGCAGTTATCGTCGTAGGCTTCCTGCTTCCGTATACCGATGAGAATTTAACAAAAACAGGACTCGAAAATCTGGCGGTAAGCCCATTCACTCTGGTATTCCAGAGAGCCGGGTTGGCAGTTGCCGCTTCGATTATGAACGCGGTAATCCTTACATCCGTACTGTCCTGCGGAAACGCCGGCATGTATGTTTCCACCAGAATGCTTTATTCCCTTGCGGAGGAAGGAAAAGCTCCGAAGATCTTCGCAAAGGTCAATAAACGCGGCGTTCCGATCTATGCTTTGAACTTAACGACATTGGTCGCAGCTGCATGCTTCCTGACTGCACAGGTCAGCATCAACACGGTATATTACTGGCTCTTGAATGCATCCGCTTTGACGGGCTTTATCGCTTGGCTGGCTATCGCAATTTCTCACTATTGTTTCAGACGTGCTTATGTAGCACAAGGCAACCGAATCGAAGATCTGAAATTCAAAGCCAAGTTCTATCCATTCGGACCTTTGGCGGCAGCGATCCTTTGCGCATGTATCATCCTCGGACAGTTCTATGCTTACGGCGACTTCTCCGTAGTTGGATTCTTCGTAGCCTATATTGGACTGTTCATATTCGCAGCCTGCTATATCGGCTACAAAGTCGTAAAGAAGACGAAGTTTGTGAATCCGAAGGAAGCCGACCTTGTGCATCATGAAGGAAAGAGCGTATAACCACTTGACATTTAAGACGGCTGTAAAATAAGTATTTCCAATTAAAAATCGGTTCTCATGTTTTCTTGATCAAATAAAAATTTCATAAGCCGGCTCAGGTTAATCAAAACTATTTGATATTTGCCTTAGCTTAAATAAACAGGAATAAGCTCCTTGCAGCAATGCGGGAGCTTATTCCTGTTTTGACGGCTCGCACATTACCAGGAATTGCAAAATTATTTGCATATTTCTCTGCGAAAGGGTATATATAAAGTGATTTTGGTAGAAATCGTTTACTATTACAAAACTTGCTGTTATTATTAAATCACAATACGAGAAACAAAGGATATCCTCTTGAGAAAACCTTAAAACACAATAGATTATCAATCGCAAAAAAGGAGGTAGATATATGAAACCGCTGAAAATAGCATGCACAATGGCTTCCATGGCCTATTTTTCCACTGGGAGGAGCATCGTGCTCATTGACGAAACCGATTTTACGGATGTCGCCGCAGTGGTGCTGACGGATCTCGATACAAAATGGATCGAAACCGTACATGATACGAAATTCGGCATTCCGCTGTTTATCATTTTAAGAAACAGAAAGGACATCGATCCAGAGGTTGCCAAAAGAGCAAATATGGTATTCGACTGCGACCATTTAAATAAGAACCTGATCAGTGAAGATATCGAAGAATTTGCCAACGAATATCAGGATCATGTGCTGCCTCCGTTCTTCAAGAAGCTCAGCAGCTATATGGAGATCCACAACGTCCAGTTCGACTGCCCGGGACATCAGGGCGGGCAGTATTTTCTGAAACATCCCGCAGGCCGTTCCATGTATGAGTTTTATGGCGAGAACATTTTCCGGTCGGACATCTGCAATGCGGACGTGGCACTGGGAGATATTCTGATCCATGAAGGGCCTGCTCTTGACGCGGAAAAAAACGCGGCCAGGGTCTACAATGCGGATCAGACTTATTTTGTAATGAACGGGACCAGCACAGCCAATACTATTACCATCAATGCCATCGTAGCTCCGGGAGATCTGGTGCTATTTGACCGCAACAACCATAAATCAGTCTACAACGCAGCGCTGCTCCAGTCCGGAGGGAACGCATTATATCTGGAAACGGCAAGAAACCCGTATGGCTTTATCGGCGGAATCGATGAACACTGTTTCAGCGAGGACTATCTGAGAGAACGGGCGGCCAAAATCGATCCCGGGAAGGCGAAAGCCGCGCGGCCTTTCCGGTTGGCGGTGATTCAGCTCGGCACCTATGATGGGACCATATACAACGCAAGGCAGGTAGTCGACAAGATCGGACATCTCTGCGACTATATCCTGTTCGACTCGGCGTGGGTAGGCTATGAGCAGTTTATACCCATGATGCGGGACTGTTCACCGCTTCTTTTGGAACTGGGCCCGCAGGATCCGGGAATCTTCGTGACACAGTCTGTTCATAAACAGCAGGCCGGATTTTCTCAATCCTCCTATATCCATAAAAAAGATCATCATATCAGAGGTCAGAAACGGTATCTCGATCAAAAGCGGTTCAATAATTCCTTCCGGATGAACACCAGCACGAGCCCGTTCTATCCGATTTTTGCCGTCCTTGACGTCAATGCAAGGATGCAGGACGGGGAGGCGGGAAAGAGGCTGTGGGCAGATTGCGTGAAAATGGGCGTTGACGCCAGAAAAGACGTGCTCGAGCGCTGCACCATGCTCAGACCGTTCATCCCGACTCATGTCCGTGACCGGAAGTGGCAGGAATATCATACCGAAATGATCGCGAATTCCATTGAATTCTTTAAATTCAGGCCGGGTGAAAAATGGCATTCTTTTGAAGGCTATGGAGAGGATCAGTATTTTGTGGATCCGAACAAATTCATGCTTACGACGCCGGGCATCGATCCGGAAACGGGTGAATATGAGGATTTCGGTATCCCCGCGGCGATCCTTGCCAATTTCCTCAGGGAACACAGGATCATACCGGAGAAGAACGACCTGAATTCCATCCTGTTCTTAATGACTCCGGCAGAAACGTCAGCCAAGCTCTCGCATCTGGTCGATGTCCTTGTGGAATTCGAAACGATCATTAAAAACGATGTGCCGCTTTCCACCGTGCTTCCGGATCTTTACCGGACCCACCAGGACCGTTATTTCGGTTATACCATACGGCGGTTGTGCCAGGAAATGCATGATTTCTACAAGCGTAACGACGCCAAGACCTATCAGAAACAACTCTTCCGGGCCGATCACATGCCAGAAGTCGCTATGTCTCCGCAGCAGGCGCACTGGGAGCTTCTCCGCAACAATGCCAGGCTGGTGAAGCTGGATGACATCGTGGGTGAAATCGCGCTGGAAGGAGCCCTGCCGTATCCCCCGGGAGTATATTGTGTCGTTCCGGGTGAAAGATGGAATACAGTAGCCCAAAAGTATTTCCTGATCCTGGAAGAGGGCATCAATGAATTTCCAGGCTTCGCGCCGGAGATTCAGGGTGTTTACATGGAACAGGAAGGCGATTACGTGGAAGCGTACGGATATGTGCTGGATCAGAAAAAATAAATCGACTGGAAAATTTGGAGGATCAAATGAAGCTGTTCTCAGGTGATCATAAGCCGAAATTAACGGCAATCGACTTTTTAAAATATATCGGACCGGGGATGCTCATTACGGTAGGGTTTATCGATCCCGGAAACTGGGCGTCCAATATCGCGGCAGGTTCAGACTACGGGTATAAGCTCTTATGGATGGTGACGCTTTCCACGATCATGCTTATCATCTTGCAGCATAACGCGGCACATCTTGGCATCGTCACCGGGAAATGTTTATCGGAGGCGGCGACGGAAAACATGCATCCTGTGCTGAAAAACACCGTGCTCGGTACGGCAATGATCGCTTCGGTATCAACAGCCATGGCCGAGCTTCTGGGGAGCGCAATCGCGCTGAACATGCTGTTTAAGATCCCTTTGAAAATCGGCGCGGTGATGACCGTAGCCATTTCGCTCTGGCTGCTACTGACAAATTCTTATAAAAAAATAGAAAAAATTATCATCGGGTTTGTCTCGCTGATCGGCCTGTCCTTCGTCATCGAGGTCGGCATCGCCGACATCCACTGGGGCGAAGCGGCGGTCGGCTGGTTAAGTCCGTGCTTTCCGACCGGTTCCATGCCAATCATTATGAGCGTGCTGGGAGCCGTCGTGATGCCGCACAACCTGTTCCTTCATTCTGAAGTGATACAGAGCAGGCAGTGGAATCTCCAGGATGAAGCGGTCATCAACCGCCAGCTGAAATACGAATTCGGAGACACCCTGTTTTCCATGATTATCGGCTGGGCGATCAATAGCGCGATGATCCTGATGGCCGCTTCAACCTTTTACCAGAATAAGATCCAGGTCACCGAACTCGGTCAGGCAAAAGTGGTGTTGGAGCCTCTCCTCGGGAGCACGGCAGCCGTGATTTTTGCTGTGGCGCTGTTGTTTTCCGGACTCTCATCAAGCGTAACCGCGGGAATGGCAGGCGGGAGCATCTTTGCCGGGATCTACGCCGAACCGTATGATATTGCGGACAGCCATACCAAAACCGGTGTGCTGACCACTTTGATCGCCGCCGCCGCCGTTATCTTTTTCGTTTCGGATCCCCTGAAAGGTTTGATTTATTCCCAAATGCTGCTCAGTATCCAGCTGCCCATAACCATTTTTACTCAGCTTTATCTGACTTCTTCAAAAAAGGTTATGGGGAAATACGCCAATTCAAAACTGGACCGGGGGGCCCTTTGGGTCATCGCAGTGATCGTGACAACCCTTAACGTGGCGCTGCTGCTCAGTTACGTTCTATAAAGCCCTGTTCGGATTGACTGAGCTTGGCTTTTCAGATTATCTGACTAATTCCGTCGAAACCCCTAAATTTATGATCGATTTATCCGATAATACAGTTGGAAAATCATGCTGATCCTGGGGGAACGGAATTATGACAATGCCGCTTGCTTTTTCCTTAATATTTTTTGCCTCGTTCGCGATGTATTTCTTTTTTGGTTTGTACGTGCTTTTTCTGAACGCCAATTCAAATCTTCATCGCGTGTTTTTTGCGAGCTGCATATCTCTGTGCTTTTGGGCGTTTTCCTTTTCCATTGCCAATTCCGCCCCCGATTATGAGACCTGCCTGTTTTGGAGACGGGTCGCATGCCTGGGCTGGGGCACCTATTTCAGTATTCTGCTTCATTTTATCCTGATCCTGACAAACAAAAAAAGACTGCTTCAAAAAAAGTGGTTGTATCTGCTGCTTTATTTGCCGGCAGCCGTTAATGTCTTTGCCTTCTGCCTTTTCAGCACCATAGCGGAAGGGGTATACCATCTGTATTATACCGAAGCGGGCTGGGTCAATTTATCCGGATCAACGGTATGGGATTCTTGGTTTAACCTTTATTACGTCAGCTTCTCGGTGATCGGCGCCGGACTTGTTCTGCGCTGGGGGATCACGGCGAAAGACGGACAGATAAAAAAACAAAGCTTCATGATGGGAGCTGCTTATATAACCGCCGTATTGGCAGGAACTCTGACGGAATTTGTCATCACTTTTCTTCAACCCGGAACTACTTTGCAGGTGGCGCCGATTATAGCGCTGCTGCCGATGATAGTCATTTTTTACTGCATCAGGCGCTACCAGTTTCTCGCACCTGAAAGCGACAACATGAGACCGGAGGCCGGGCAGATCCTGAGTGAAGAGACCAGAGCCAGACTTTACTGGTATCTGCTGCAGACTTATATCGCCGGATCTTTCATAAGCTTTGCGGTTCAATATTTCAGCGGACGGGAATCCGCGGATTCCGCCCTGATTTTTGGAGCTGTCATGCTTATTCTCGGCTTTGCATTGTATGCTGTTCAGCAAATAAAAGGGAATACCGCGCTTCGCGATATCCTGTCTGACGTCGTCATGTCGGTCACGATTCCAGTCGTGGTCGTAAAGTATCTTGAAACGTCGGCGGTCTACGCGCTGACCGTTCCCATAATATTCGTTCTGGCTTCTGTCACGTTCAACCGAAACAGGATGTTGATCCTGACAGGAACGGTCACTTTGTCTACCCTTGTTTATCTGTGGATCATTCTTCCCTCCCAGTCTGTCAGCTTCGAATTCGCGGACCACCTAACCAGGATCTTTATATTTCTTATCATACTGTGCATTGCTTACGTCATCAATCATATCTACCGGAGACGGCTTATCCAGTATGAGGAACAGGTCAGGCAGCAGGAGCTTATCGCGGAAATTTCGGCTGATTTTATCAGTGCCGATGAACGCAATATCGATACGAAGATTAATAAGCTGCTGCAGAAATGCGGAGGTTATTTCCACGCCGATCATGTTTACATCATTTTCTTCGATAAGATCAGTAAAGAGGTCGATCTGCTCTATGAATGGCGCGGAGAGGGAGTAAAAACGATAGAAGAGCTCATCGCGGACGCAGAGGAGGAAGACCTGCCGGCTTGGTGGAATCAGAGCCGGATGGCAAGTCAGGGCCCTGTTCTTTATACAAGAGTTGAGGATCTGGATGCGGAGAGGTCAGAAAAGAATTGGCTCCTGGAGCAGAGCATCAAAACGGTCCTATCAATGCTCCTGGTTGAAAAGGATGAAGTCCTCGGCTTTCTTGTATTCCATGCCGTAAATGACGAAAAGATCAGGGAGCAAGGCACCTCCAATATGATCAAACTCATCGGGAACCACGTCACACATTCCCTGCTGAAGGTGGCGGCGGAAAAAGAATTGAGCCATATGGCATACTTTGACACCCTTACGGACATCCCGAACCGGATGCTGTTCAATAAGCGGCTAGAAAAGGCGATAACCATGGCGGCAGCTACCAATAAGATGGTGGGCTTGATTTATCTGGATCTCGATTTGTTCAAAACGGTCAATGATATCATGGGTCACGACGTCGGAGATGATTTTTTAAAGCAGGTTGCGAAAAACTTGTCCTCCTGCCTAAAGTACGGCGATACTCTTGCTCGTTTCGGAGGAGACGAGTTCCTGATCTCGATACCGCAGGCCGACGACTATGACGAAATAACAGATACTGCGAATCGGATACTTGATATGTTCAACAGGCCGATCCGGGCGGATAACCATGAATTCAGCGTAACGGCAAGCATGGGTATCTCGATTTTCCCCATCGACGGAAAAAGTCCTGAAGAATTGGTGAAAAATGCGGATCTGGCCATGTACTGTTCGAAGGAATACGGAAAAAACAAGTATACGGTATGCTCCGATGAATTGAAAAAGAATTTTAAAGTGAAAACCGAATTGACCAACAGCCTGTATCACGCTTTGGAAAAGGACGAACTGGAGCTTTATTACCAGCCGAAGGTAAAATCAAACGGTGAAATCATCGGGGTGGAGGCCCTGGTCCGTTGGAACCATCCGAGGCGGGGGCTTATCCTTCCGGATGAATTCATCTCCATTGCCGAGAGCATCGGCATGATCAGCGCAATCGACCAGTGGGTTGTAAAGAAGGCTTGCCGACAGACAAGGATCTTCCAGGATAAAGGGATCAGGAATATAAAAATGGCCTTCAATCTTTCACCGGCACAGTTCTACCGGGAAAGTTTCCTGGACAGCATCGAAAACGCATTAAAAGAAAATGAGCTGGACCCGTCGCTTCTGGAAGTGGAGATAACGGAAAGCATCGCTTATTATCGGCCCGAAGTTTTCATGAGGATCCTGAAAAGGCTGAAACAGATGGGTTTGTCCGTTGCAATCGACGATTTCGGCTCCGACTATTCCTCCTTGAGCCGGCTGCGGTCGCTGCCCATAGACCGGATCAAAATCGACCGGCAGTTCACAGAAGGGATCCCGTTCAATAAAAAACAGGGTGACATCGTCAAAGCCATCCTGGCCTTGGGAAACATTCTGGGACTGAAGGTCACCGTCGAAGGCGTGGAAACCGAGCAGCAGTTCGAATTTTTCAAGGAGAACTACTGCGACGAGATACAGGGGTATTATTTCTACAGGCCGATGCCCGCTTATGAGCTGGTATCTGTGTTGAAATCAAATATTGAGTTATAATATTCAATGCGGTACTATAAATATATCATTGCTGCGGTCTGATCCGGCTGCAGACAAAAGGGGTGAAATGCATTGAAAACCAATCTGTTCTATTTCTCGGCTACGGGTAATTCGCTGATCCTCGCCAGGGATCTGGCTGCTGCGCTTCCCGAAGCGCAGACATATTCCATTCCCCAGGTGATCCATGGGGAGCTTGATCTCGACGCGGACAATATCGGCTTGATTTTTCCGGTATTCTATTCGGGACTGCCGCGGATCGTCATTGAGTTTATCAGGAAACTGGATCCGACAAAAATCAAATATCTTTTTGTCGTCTGCAATTATGGCGGCTTCGCCGGAAGCACGCTGCAGGAAACGCAGGAACAGTTGCAGGCGGCCGGTATCATGATGAACGCCGGCTATCAGGTCAACATGCCCGGCAATTACATCGTAAAGTATGGAGCATTTAAACAGGATAAGCAGGATAAGCTTTTCCGGAGCGAAAAGGAAACCGTCCGGCAGATTGCGGAAGACGTGAAAGCGCAGAAGAGCCGACCGGTCAGGCAGGGCGGTCTATTGAATAAGGTCACGAAATCGATCTATCATTCCAATCTGAAAAAGTTTCCGACCTTGGATAAAAACTTTTCGGCAGGTGATAAATGCAACGGATGCGGAATCTGCGAGCGGGTATGCCCCGTAGAGAATATCCGGATGGCAGACAGCAGGCCGGAGTGGAAGGGTAACTGCGAACACTGCCTTGCATGCCTTCAATGGTGTCCCAGTGAAGCCATCGAGTACTCCAACAAATCAGTGGGCAGAAAGAGATACCACCATCCGGACGTTAAGGCAAGCGAATTGTTTTTAAGCAAAGAATCAGAATAAAAAAATCCGTCTCACAGAAATCAATGTGGGACGGTTTTTTTAGAATTAGAGACACGTTTGAATATAGTATGGCGCCGCACCGGCAGTCGCTTCAGTTAAATACAGCAGTCGCTATATTATTTTTTGAACAGCGTGGAACGCGTCTTCGGCGATTTCCACGGATTTTTTTATGTCCTCATCCGACAGCGACGCATTGATGAAGTGATTGTGGTGCGATGTCAGGAAGATCCCGCGCCTTACACATTCTGCGATCCACTTTTGGTGGATCATCAAAGAGTCGTCATCGGCAAGCCGCAGATAGAACAGGGACGGCGCGCCGGAGACCACAAGATGGAATCCGTTATTCGCGGCGGCGGCTTTGAATCCGTCCGTAAGCTTCCTCCCCAGTTCATCGAAAAGCTTTGGGGCATTCAGCGCTTTCAGCTTGTTGATACAGGCGATACCCGCGGCGAACGGAACCGCGCTCATCCAGTAGCTTCCGGTAAACGTGAGGCTGCTGACCACATCCTTTAGCGACTCCCGGCCGCAGAGGGCGGAAACATTATATCCGTTGGCGAGAGCTTTGCAGAAGCAGATCAGGTCGGCTCTGAAGCCGAAATAATGGTCGGAACCGGCGAGATCCAGCCGGAATCCAGCCCGGACGTCGTCTATGATCAGCACGACGCCGTTTTCGTCGCAGAGCTTTCGCACCTTCTGCCAGTAACCCTGATCGGGATAGAAATTATCCTTGAAATTGCCGTGCATATACGGCTGGGAAATCAGCCCCGCGATCTCGCCTTTGTGATCGTGAAAGAGCTTTTCCAACGCTGGATAGTCGTTGAAATCCACATAAAGGTTATTGATAACGTCCTCCTCCAGGACGCCGGGGTAATCAAGCTTCTGAGTCCAGGGAGAAACGCCGTGATAATATCCGTTGAAAAAAACGATCTTTTTTCTGCGGGTTGCGGCTCTGGCGGTGAGAACCGCGAGAGAGGTCACGTCGTTGCCGTTTTTGGCAAAGAATGCCCAGTCGGCGCTCTCCACCGTATCGACAAGCAGCTCGGCAAAATCCACCATGACGGCGGAAGGGATCGTGACACAGTTCTCCTTCTTAAGCTGCTCCAGCGCGGCGGCGTCCACATCCTCATCGCAGTAACCGAGCACATTGGGGCCGTACCCGCACATATAATCGATGAAATCGTTTCCGTCCAAATCCCAAAAGTGGGAACCTTTTGCCCTTGAAGAAAAGAATGGCCATGCACTTTGCGGTATGTAACAACCTTCCGAAGGGCCCTGATGTCCGTAGATGCCCGAGGGTATCACTTTAAAAGCCTGTTCGAAGACTTCGCGGCTTTTGGAGTATTCATAAACCGGAAATTCCATATAGAAAACCTCCTAACTCAGATACTGGCCCACGCGGTCCAGGATGCGGTTCATATTGTCGATCATATTAAGCATGCCGTGCATCTCGATACTTCCGTTGCAGATGCAGGCCATGGAACTGACCTCGCCGTTCAGCAGCTTGCCGGCAACGTCAAGATCGGAAAAGATCATGGATGCTCTTGGCTTATCGCAGGGCTTCTTGATGGTGGTCAGGCGATGATCCTTAACTTTGACGGTAACACCCATTACATCTCTGATATCGATGGCGATATCACCATCCGGCATCAGGCCTGTGCTGAATCTTCCGCTTTTGTCCACGTTACCGATCTGCGCGATGGCGGCAGCCGCCGTGTATAGCGTCAGCCTTGTATTGATTTCACGGAACTTTTCATCTGCCAGATCCTCCTTTGACGGCTTCAGATATTTCGTCATCAGCTCCGTCAGCGGAACAAAAGTCTTTGTAAGGAACGAAATCCTGGTAAATCCCTTCGACGGGATCGGCGTGACCGTGCCGTCGATCAGACCGTTGAACTTTTCGCAGGAGGAAAAAGGAAGCTTAATGTCGCAGCTCCCGCATCCTTCGGTAATGCGGCAATTTCCATCGGCAAAGCTCAGCGTGGCGCTCGGTCCGCCTTTGACCTCGAAGCCGATCGAGACAGGTCTTTTGCCTTTCAGGATCTCTTTTGCTTCTGGAACCAGATCGCACAGGTTCTCCAAGGTGCCGAGCACAGCGAATAAATTCACGTAAGCCATGGTTTTGCTGTCAGTCTCTGTTAACAAAATCTACACCTCCTTTACTTTCAATCGATTGTAAATTTCTACTGCTAAGGGCTCTTCATAATATATGATTTATATATCACTATTTGCAGGTCATCGTATAGTAAAAAAGGGAATTCGCAGCGAGCCGCGGCTAACGGTGAGCGACGGCTCATTGACAACGCAAAAAAGTTGGATATAATGAAGATAACAGGAGACCTAATGCGAAAATCAACGCCTCGGGGGTGATGAAATGAACACGGGAAGCGGTGGCAAATCTTCGGATTATATCCCTTACCAGCCTGGATTTGAGGGTAAAAAACATTACCGGAATTTTATTGTGCCGGCCGGACACCCACTACACGGCGTTGTTTCCGATTTCTATCAATTTGATTCCCTTTCGCCGAAGGGTGAGATCTGTGTCATTCCCGACGGCTGTATCGATTTGCTGTTCCGCTATGATGAGAGCGGTGTGACAAAGACCCTGGAGGGCTATCATCTGAAAAAGGTCGTGATCCCCATCGATCAAGCTGGAAGCGCTTTCGGCGTACGCTTTGTTCCGGGCGGGCTTTCCAATATCGTAAAGCTCCAGACATCCGAACTGATCGGGGAGCACGCTCCGATGACCGATTTTCTGAAAAGGGATACCCTCCTGGATCAGATGGATGAGATTTATGATTTTGACCGGCGGATCGAGACCATATCACAGTACCTGTTCAAAAAAATCAGCAAAAGCTACGGCCCGACGGACGTTGTCCGCTACTGTACAGAAAAAATCATCGGCAGCCAGGGAAACGTTCTGATCGGCGATCTTTCGGAAGAAACCGGCTACAGTATCCGCTATTTACGAAATCTGTATCACCAGCACGTGGGGATCTCTCCCAAGGAACTGTGCGAGATCATTCAGTTCCAGGCATCCTTTTGCGAATTTTCCAATTTACATAAAGAAAACAGGTATATCTCACTAAGTGATTTTGCCGTTCAGGCAGGATATTACGATCAGTCGCACATGAATAAATGCTACCAGAAGATGGTCGGAAGCCTTCCCCAGAAGTTTTATATCGAGATGTTCCAGGCAGGAAGGTGAAAGCAAAACACGGGAACGGTTCCAGACTCTATGAATAAAACACCTGTTCCAGGAGGAGTTCTTTATGAGAAAGATGTTTCTTATCAACTTTGTGATGGCCTTGATGATCATCGCTTTTTTCTCTGTCCAGACGGACAAACCGGTCACAGCAGCTGTTTCCGACAGCTATTTCGTCTCAACGACCGGCTCCGATCGAAACCCGGGCACTGAGAAAAAACCCTGGGCCACCATCCAGAAAGCAGCAGAATCTGCGGCGCCCGGAAGTACGGTGTATATCAAAGCCGGAACCTATTATGAGAGAGTCGATATCAAGGTATCCGGCGCTTCTGCCGAAAAACCGGTCATTTTTAGAAACTACAACAATGATCACGTCGTCATAGACGGTTCCAAATCCTCTGCTTCGGAGCAGGAGGATATGATCCATATCAGTAATAAAAGTTTCATCAGGATCATTGGCCTCGAAATCACAGGCAATACCAGCGGGGAAAAAGACAGCCTGATCACCGGCATCGGGATATGGGGCAAAGGAGAGGGGATCGAGATAAGGAACTGTAAGATCCATCACATCTGGTATGACGGCGCCTCTGACGAGGCGGGCGCTCAGGCCATTGCCGTTTACGGCAGGGACGGGAAAGAACCGATCAGCGGGCTTGTGATCGACGGGAACGAGATTTGGGATATCAAGTGCGGTTCCAGCGAAACGGTTGCGCTGAACGGAAATGTGAAAGGATTTGAATTCACAAACAACTATGTCCACGATACAAACAATATCGGTCTGGCTCTCATCGGCGATGAGCTGCTCGGCGATGAACCGGTCTGCCCTGTTGCGGCGAAAAACCGCGCAAGGGATGGATTCGTGGGCTACAATACGATGGAACGGAACAGCTGCGCCTCAAACCCGAGCTATCCGAAGGATGATTACAGCGCCGGCGGAATTTACGCGGACGGAGCGAAGGACGTAGTGATTGAATATAATACGTGCGCAGAAAACGATATCGGGATCGAAGTGGAAAATGAGACTCGAAACAAGGTCTGTACCGGTATTACCGTTCGGGACAATATCATATATGGAAACAACGCCTCCGGGATAGCGGCCGGCGGTTATGACACCGACCGGGGCTGGGCGGAAAACTGCAAGTTCCTGAACAATACTCTGTATAACAATGATACAAAAAAGCTGGGACGGGGCGAGATCAATATCGCAAAGAGCCATGACCTGTTGTTCAGCAGCAATATCATATACACCGGCCCTCAAAATCTGGCTATTGCGACGGAAGCTTTCGGCGCCGAATATATCTATAACATCACTTTCGATAATAACGTCTATTTTGGACCTGGCGGTTCTCGGGGCCTCAGATTTACGGGAACAGACACCGGGCTGGTGGGTCTGAATATGTGGAAACAGAAAACGAAGCAGGATTCCGCTTCCAAAATTGCCGATCCAAAGTTCACGGACCCCACAAAGGGCGACTTCCGCCTGACGCGATATTCGCCGGCGGTCGATTTCGGTGATCCTTCCTATGATCCGGCAGGGGACGAGCTTGATTTCGCCGGGGAACCAAGACTCAAGGGAAAAAAGGTGGACTGCGGGGCTTATGAATTTTAAAATGAACGGAACTTTTGGGTAGGTATTTCGTCTAAACAATAAAATTGGAAGTAATTGGACCAATGAAAGGATTAGGGGAAATTCAAAATGAATGAGTTGAAAAGCAAAATCACATCGAACATCATCATCGCACTGATCGCAGCACTCGCCATCATCGCCTCTTCGCTGATACTCGTCGACGGCATAGAAGCAGTCAAAGGCGGCAACAACAAGATCATGGTCACAGGGTCGGCAAAGCAGCAGATCACTTCAGACCTGATTGTATGGACGGGAAGCTTCACAGCCAAATCACCGGCGTTGCAGGAGGCCTACACGAAACTGGAGGCGGATAAGGCAAAGGTCATGAATTATCTCTTGGCACAGGGCGTTGCGAAGGATAAGATCGTCTTCTCCTCCATCAACACCAACACCTATTACATAACATTGCCAAGCGGCCAATACACCAGCGACGTGGACTATTACGAACTGAATCAAACCGTAACCATCAGTTCGGGCGAAATAGACAAAGTGACGGAGATCTCCAGAAATGTCACGGAGCTCATCAATGACGGGATCCAGTTCCAGTCCAACGCTCCGCAATATATGTATACCAAGATCGCCGACATGAAGGTGACCATGCTGGCCGAAGCTACAAAGGACGCCAGAAAGCGCGCTGAAATGATCGCTGAAAATGCCGGGAACAAGCTTGGAAGCCTTAAATATGCGGATATGGGCGTAATCCAGATCGCACCTTTGTACTCCAACGAAGTTTCGGATTATGGCATGAACGATACCTATTCACTTGAAAAAGAAATCACAGCAATCGTACACTGTGAATTCGAAATCAAATAAAATTAACCATCAGATGAAAAGAGCGGAGGCCACCGCTCTTTTTTTATTGGTAAAAATATGAATTTCTGAATAGACTTCCGCCTGACAGGAGATATTAAGTTTGGTAAAATGGCAGCCGGTCTGCATTTTGCCATTCTGAAAATATAAATTAGGAGAGAGTAAATTGAACTTGAATTTATACTATATCGCCGGAATCAGCATTATCTTCCTGTCCGTACTGCTTTTTTTTGTCTTGATTTATTTGCGAAAAACCAGAAATATTCAAATTCGCGGAGCTTCCCTGACGGAGGAAGTCCTGGAAGATCATGCCCGGACAATCGCGAGGGAGCACTCCGCATCGCTGAAGTTTTATACGACAAGCTGGCCCCTGGTCCGTATGAACAGCAATTACGATACGATCCTGTCTGTATGCAGGAGCTTGAATGAAGATGTCGCCCAGAAACGGACCGTACCGCCCGCGGCGGAATGGCTGCTCGACAATTTTTATATTATGGAGGAGCAGGTCAAGATCATCCGAAGGGATCTGACGAAGCGGGAGTACAATAACCTTCCCATCTTAAGCAAGGGACCGTCCAGAGGACATGCGAGGATCCTGGCCATTGCCATGGAACTGGTGTCTCATACGGACGGCCAGATCGAGATCGGAACACTGCTAAAATATCTTGAAGCCTATCAATCCCACACGGTCCTTCTGGAACGGGAAATCAGCATCATTCCGATCATGATCAAACTGGCTCTGATCGAATATATCCGTATGATCAGTGAAAAAATCATGGATGCGAAGATCCAATGGAATAGCGCCGACGAGATATTTGAAAAATGGGTGGCCGAAGACGAGGGTGACGACAGGATCATCGGCAGGCTGCTGAAAAACAATATTCGGTCGATGGAAGAGGTCAACCCCTCCTTTATCGAGCACCTGTTTTACCGATTGAGAAGATCAGGACGGAGTTATTCCGGGATCCTGAAATATATCGATGAGTCGCTGGAAAAATACAACATGACCACGGAGACGATCGCCCAGAAAGAACACAATGTTCAAGCCATTCATACCGTCTCGATGGGAAACTGCATCGCCAGTCTGCGATACATTTCCAGCTTTGAGTGGTCCGAAATTTTTGAGAATATCAGCTTCCTGGAAAATCAATTGCGGCAGGATCCCGGCGGCGTCTACGGTAAGATGGATATCAATTCCCGGAATCACTATAAAAGACAGATCGGCGTCCTTGCGAAAGTCCACGGCGTATCTGAGCTCCATATTGCCCGAGAGGCTGTCGAACTTGCAAAAAAAGCCTCTTTGGAGGACAATGGCGGGGATGAAAACGAACGGAGCAAAAAATCCCACGTTGGTTATTATCTTGTGGGTGACGGTTTAAAAATGTTGGAAAGCAGGCAAGCCGGAGAAAAAGGCTTTGCTGCTGTCTTGAAAAGACGGCTGGCCAAGAACCTGGGAACGCTGTATCTTGGCGCTGTCATTCTTTTTACCCTGCTTGTCACTGCTTTGGCCGTATACTATGCCCGCGCATATACGGAAGGAAATAACGGCTGGATTCTGATCCTGACAGGCGCCGCGTCCATCCTGCCTGCATCGGAGCTGGCGGTGACCTTTGTTAACTGGCTGGTATGCAAGGTAAAAAAACCGTCGTTTTTTCCGCGTCTGGAATTGAAGGACGGGATACCGGACAACATGGGCACGATGGTCGTGATTCCGGCATTGCTTCCCGACGAACAGAGAGTGGAACAGCTTCTTCAAAATATGGAAAGCCATTACCTGGCGAACCGGGAGGATAATCTGTATTTTGCGCTGTTGGGAGCCTTTGCTGATTCGGACGGGCCGAACAAAGAAAATGACGCGGCCGTTCTCCATGCGGCGTCGGAAGGGGTAAAAGCCCTGAACCGTAAATATTCGAAGGACGAGAAGGACCTGTTCTATTTTTATAACCGGCTAAGAAAATTCAACGAATGTGACAATAAATGGACCGGATGGGAGCGTAAGCGCGGCGCCCTTATGGAATTCAACGAGCTGCTTCTGGGATCGCAGGAGACCAGCATTGTTTTCTATTCAAACGTAAAGTTGCCGTCCTCTGATATCAAATATATCATAACGCTGGACGCCGATACCATGCTGCCGTTCGGAATGGCAAAGAAAATGGTCGGGGCCATGGCCCACCCCTTGAATGCTCCTGTCATCGATCCTAAAAAAGGGATCGTAACGGAGGGTTACGCCGTCATGCAGCCCCGAGTTTCTTTTGATATCGAAAGCGCAAACAAATCAATGTTTTCCAGGATATTTACAGGGCAGGAAGGAATCGATCCCTATTCATGCGCGATTTCGGACGTTTATCAGGATCTTTTCGGAGAGGGGATTTTTACGGGGAAGGGCATTTATGAACTGAAGACATTCCATAACGTTCTGAAGGATGCGATCCCCGAAAACGTCGTTCTCAGCCATGATCTGCTGGAAGGCTCCTACGCAAGAGCGGCGCTGGTTACGGATCTGGAGCTGGTGGATTCCTATCCGTCAAAATACAGTTCCTATATTGCAAGACTCCACAGGTGGATCCGAGGCGACTGGCAGCTCATTCCCTGGTTGAGAAGAAGAATCCGCAACAGAAATAAAGAACTGATCCGGAATCCCTTATCCTTCATTTCACTTTGGAAAATCGCGGACAATTTACGGCGGAGCCTTGTAACGCCGTCCCTGCTGATTTTGCTGCTGCTGGGCTTCAGCATTCTGCCCGGAAGCGCAAATTTCTGGGTGGGATATGCAGTCGTAGTCCTGGGAGCTCCTCTTATCATAAATTTTTTAGAGCAGTTGAGAAAGAGGATGAAATATGACAGGATCAAACGTTATACGCCAGGCTTTTTCGGATTAAAATCTTCGCTGTTTCAGTTTTTGTTAACGGTCGTATTCCTGCCTTATCAGGCAGCGAGAACGCTGGATGCAGTATTTGTAACACTTTTCCGGGTCTGTGTGACCAGGAAACATATGTTGGAGTGGGTGACCTCCGCAGATGTTGAAAAGACCAAAACCGGAACAGTCAAATACTACCTGGCTTCTATGGTCCAGAGCATTGCGCTGGCTGTCGTTCTTTTCCTGTTTGCAAGCAATTACAGCCGGGAGGGGCTTATTGCAGGACTTGTTCTCTTTGCCGCATGGATTGCCGCGCCCTTCATCGCGTATCATATCAGCAGGGACGACGATCATGATGAAGAGAAACTGGCGGCGGATGATCTCCGTGAATTACGGGAAATAACCCGGAGGACATGGAGGTATTTCGAGGAGTTCGCCAACGCGAAGAACAATTATCTAGTCCCTGACAACTTTCAGGAAGACCCGCCCAGAGGAATCGCCTACCGGACGTCACCTACCAATATCGGGCTGGGATTGCTGGCGTCGTTGACAGGAAGGGACATGGGGTATACCGGGATCCTGGAGACTGTCGATTCCATCTCAAAAACGGTAACAACAATAGAGAAGATGGAAAAATGGAACGGACATCTGTACAACTGGTATGACACCCGGCTGCTGGAGCCGCTGCATCCTTTGTATATCTCAACGGTGGACAGCGGAAATTTCGTCTGCTACCTCATTACCCTGGTGGAAGGTCTGAAGGATTATTTCTCCCGCCCTCTGATCGGCAGGGTTTTTGCGTCCGGAATAAAGGATACCCTCCGGAACGGCCTTGAGGACGGAGACAAGTTGCCTGTCGGATTGAACTGCCTTGACTTCATGGAGAAAGACGAAAAGATCAGCCTGGTTTTATGGAACAAGGCGCTGAACGAGTTGATCAAGGGAGATATTCTGACGGAAATAAGAAAGCCGGTTTGGAAGTCGAAAACCGAACGCATGGGAAGAATGTTCAAAGAAGAACTGAACACCTTCGCGCCGTGGGCGGTGCTGACAGAAGAGATGCCGGAGGAGCTTTTTCATGACGAGCTGGCAGGGGAGACGGAAAAGCTGCTTGAGCTCCTGCGGACGAATCCTTCTCTAAGCGAGATGGTCAGCGTCAACAAGAGCATTCTGAAACAAATCGACCAATTGAATAAATGCATGGTAAAAATCAAAGGAGTATCCTTTGAGAACGGTTTCCGGTGGCTGAACGAACTGGTCGGCGCCGTGATGAGCTCCGACCGGGCCTGCAGGGAATTTATCGAACGGTATCAGCAGCTGATCAAACGAATCGAGACCCTGTCGACCGGAATGAGTTTCAAACTGTTTTATAATGAGTCGAGACAACTGTTTTCCATCGGCTACAATGTGGATGAAAAAAAGCTGACCAACTCCTATTACGATCTGCTTGCTTCGGAAGCGAGACAGGCCAGCTATATTGCCATAGCCAGGGGCGAAGTACCGCCGAAACACTGGTTTATGTTGGGCAGGCTGCTTACGGTGGTCGACCGGTATCAGGGACTGGTGTCCTGGAGCGGGACCATGTTTGAATATCTGATGCCGCTCTTACTGATGAAAAGCTACCGGAATACGCTTCTGGATGAAACGTATTTCTTTGTACTGAAAAGTCAGCAGAAATATGGGAAAGTAAGGAATATGCCCTGGGGGGTATCGGAATCCTCCTTCCATGCACTGGACATCAATCTGGATTATCAGTACAAAGCCATCGGAGTGCCCTGGCTGGGGCTGAAACGCGGTTTGATCGAGGATGCGGTTACGTCCCCTTACTCAACCTTTATGACGCTTATGGTGGATCCGGTCGAGGCGTACCAAAATATCCGCCATTTAAAAGCAGAGGGGCTGGAGGGACCCTACGGGTTCTATGAAGCGGCCGATTATACACCGGAACGGACAAATTTCCAGTCAAAGAAGGTAATTATCCGGAGCTTTATGGCGCATCACGAGGGAATGAGCCTGATGGCGCTGAACAATTATTTGAACGGCAATATCATGCAGAAACGGTTTTCATCAGATCCGGAGGTAAAGGCCGCTCGGCTCCTGCTTCAGGAAAAAATACCGGTCGATATCCTCTATACGAAAGAGAATAAGGAGAAGCTCGCTATCCAGAAAACAAAGATATACCGTGACAGAGGCTCATTGCGGAGATTTTCGGCTCCGGATTTCGAGCTCCCGAAAGCGCATATCCTGTCGAACGGTAACTACTTTGTGATGGTGACGGATAAGGGTACGGGTTACAGCAGAAGCAAGACCGCCGATATATCAAGGTGGAGGGAGGATGCAGTCCTTGACGGCTACGGCATGTTCTTTTATATCAAAGACATTACCGCGAACCGGTACTGGTCCGCCGCTTATTCGCCGCTGAATGTTCTTCCCGAAAACTACGAGGCCGTCTTCACCCCCGACAAGGCAATCTTCCGAAGGATAGACGGCGACATCGAAACGACAACGGAGATCGTCGTGACGTCCAACGACAACGCGGAGATCCGAAAACTGACGTTGAGCAACAACGGACCGGACCCCTGTTATATTGAACTGACCAGCTATCTTGAAGTTGTCCTGGCTTCGAGAAGCAGCGACCTGGCGCATCCGGCCTTCAGCAACCTTTTCATCCGGACGGAGTATGACCAAGAACACCGGGCGCTGCTGGCCAACCGGCGGCCGAGAGGACAGGACGACAAGGAGATGTGGATCGCGGAAGTCCCCGTTATCGCAGGCGACGTTGTTGAGGATATCCAGTTCGAAACGGACCGGATGCAGTTTATCGGAAGAGGGAATACGGTTTACCATCCCTCGATCCTTGACCGGGATAAACCTTTGTCAAATACCGTCGGCGCAGTCCTGGATCCGATTTTCAGTCTACGGATACGGTTGAAAATCGAGCCGGATGAAGAAGCCCGGATTTCCTTTGTTACCGTAACAGCCGGCAGCAGAGAGGCGCTCATGGAGCTGATCGGAAAGTATGACAATATGGAAGCCTGCGACGCCGCCTTCTGGCTGGCTTTGACCCGAAGCCAGGTCGAGACGAAGTACCTCAATATAAAAGCCCAGGAAATGGAACTGTATCAGGATATGATTTCAAATATCCTGTTCAAGAATTCACAGAAATCAGCCTATAACCATCTGATCAGGGATAATAAGAAAGGCCAGTCCGGCCTATGGCCTTACGGAGTTTCCGGCGACCGGCCGGTGGTTCTGGTCGTACTGGACAAAACGGAAGAAGTGGATATCCTGTATGAGGTGCTGAGGGCACACGAATACTGGCGGCTGAAAGATCTGAAGGTGGATATTGTGATCCTGTGCAACGAAGAAAACAGCTATTCCAATCCGCTTTATTCCCTGATCTTTGATATCGTCCACTCCAATCAGACCTATGACGTCCTGAACCGCTACAACGACATTTTCATTCTGAATACCAACAATATGTCGCCGGAGGACATCCCTCTGTTTTATGCTGTTGCCGGAATGGTGTTCAAAGGGGGCGGCGGCACCATGAAGGAGCAGCTTCAAAGCGAACCGCAGGACAAACAGCCCGTAACATTTGGCGCCGCAAGGAAGTCATCAAGCCGCGGAATCAGCCGGAAACATGCGCGCAGCGACGATCCTGAACTTCCGGAGCAGGAACATGCTGCCGCGAATAATCAACTGCTGTTCTTTAACGGAATCGGCGGCTTCGACATGGAAGGACGGGAGTACGTGATTCGGCTGGAAAGAGGCCGGACGACTCCTGCGCCCTGGTCAAACGTAATATCCAATCCGAACTTCGGCTTCCTGGTGACGGAATCCGGCGGCGGTTATACCTGGTGCGAAAACAGCAGGGAAAACAAGCTGTCTCCTTGGTCCAACGATCCGGTAAGCGATACTCCGGGAGAGACCTACTATCTACAGGAAGCGTCGGGCGAACCCTGGTCCGTTACACCGCTTCCAGCCAGGGATGATGAAACGTATACGATAAGGCATGGATTCGGCTATACGGAATTCGAGCATGAAAGTCACGGGGTCAAGCAGCGACTGACGCAGTTCGTGCCGGTGAAAGGTACCGTGAAGATCAGCATACTGAGATTGGAAAATGACGGAACGGAAGAGAAGGAGCTCAGGATCACCTATTACGTGAATCCCGTTTTAGGCGTCAATATGAAAGAAACCTCGATGCATTTGAAAAGCTCAGTGAGCGCGGAAGGAATTCTTACGGTAGAAAACCCATATAACCGAGAATTTCCGGACCGGATCTGCTTTATTGATTCCTCCGTTACGGAACGTTCCGTTACCGGCGACAGAAGAGAGTTCTTCGGTACCGGAACACCGGATTTTCCCGACATTCTAAAACAAGAAAAATTGTCCGGATCGGTGGGAATCGGCTACAGCCCCTGCGCAGCGCTGCAAGTCGGCGTCCGACTGAAGCAGGGGGAAGCCAGGGAGTTGGTCTTCCTTCTTGGAATGGCGGATCAGGCCGATAAAGTCGGCGAGCTGGCCGGGACGTTCCGGAATCTGAAAAAGGCAAAAGAATCTCTTGATGAGGCAAAGGCGTTCTGGACTGAAAAACTGCAGACAATACACGTAGATACTCCGGATCCTACCATGAATTTCATGCTGAACGGATGGCTGATCTATCAGGCGATATCCTGCAGGATGTGGGCAAGGACCGCGTTTTATCAGGCTGGAGGCGCCTTTGGTTTTCGTGATCAGCTCCAGGACAGCCTGTCGGCAGCGGCGATATGGCCGGAAATCGTGAGAGACCAGATCGTAAAGCATGCAAGGCACCAGTTTCTGCAGGGAGATGTGCTGCATTGGTGGCATGAGCCCGCGGGCAAAGGGACCAGAACCCGTTTTTCGGATGACTATTTATGGCTGCCCTACGTAACGGCTGAATATATAAAAGCAACCGGGGATTACGATATTTTAACAGTCGAAGCACCCTTCCTGGAAGACGAGCCTCTGAAAAAACACGAAGATGAAAGATATTGCCAACCCAGAATTACAGGCGAAACAGCCACCGTCTTCGAGCACTGTATCCGCTCCATCGAATACGGGCTTAAGTTCGGGGAGAGGGGCTTGCCGCTCATGGGCGGCGGAGACTGGAACGACGGAATGAATACGGTCGGCAACGGAGGAAAAGGAGAAAGCGTTTGGCTGGGATGGTTTTTATGCACCGTGTTGCAAAAGTTCATACCGATATGCCGAAAAATGAAGGATGAGGAAAGAGCCGAACGTTACAGCGAGACTATAGGCAGCGTCGCTGAGGCAATCGAAACGAACGCATGGGACGGGAACTGGTATAAGCGAGCGTTCTTTGACAACGGAGCGCCCCTTGGCTCAGTGAACAATAAGGAATGCAAAATCGACTCCCTGGCCCAGTCCTGGGCTGTCATTTCGGGGAAGGGAGATCCGGCGAGAGCCAAAAAGGCGCTGGATTCGCTGGAAGACTATCTCGTTATGAGGGAGGCGGGCCTGATCAAACTTTTGACGCCGCCTTTCGACGAGGGAGAATTGGACCCCGGATACATCAAGTCCTACGTACCCGGGGTGCGGGAGAATGGCGGCCAGTATACCCATGCGGCTGCCTGGGTGATCATCGCGTTTGCCATGGCGGGTGACGGCGATAAAGCTGCTGAGCTTTTCGGATTGATTAATCCCATCAATCATACCAGAACCGATCGAGAATGCTCGATCTACCGGGTGGAGCCCTATGTCATGGCTGCTGACGTTTATTCCGTGTTTCCCCATGTTGGCAGAGGCGGCTGGACCTGGTACACGGGGACCGCCAGCTGGGTTTATAAAGCCGGGTTGGAAAGCATTCTTGGTTTCGGAAAAACCGCGGACCAGCTGATCATCGACCCTTGCATCCCGAAAAAATGGCCGGAGTACAACATGAAATACCGTTATCGGGAGACGGATTACCGGATCACTGTCAGAAATCCCAAGAATGTCAACAGAGGCGTCGCTATGGTATCAATGGACGGTTCGAGCCTTTCGGGAAATGTGATCGATCTGGCCGATGACGGAAAAACTCATCATATCGAAGTAATCCTGGGTTAAGGGGTGTTCAATGAGCTCCGGATATGTTATATTAGCAGTATAATAAAGATCGCAGGAGGATCGTATTTGATGAGCAATCAGGATGTATTATTCGACATCGTTACAAGAATGGAAAAACAGGATTACCGGAACTTTTCCTATATGATCGCTTTCAGTAAAAAAGAACAGACGATAGCAATGATCGTATTGCTGGCTGCAGCCGGCGGAGGTCTCGACGCAATGATGGGCGGCAGTTTTGTACTTCCGCGGTTCCTGGTGATTTGGCTGATCCTCATCGTGACAGCTTTTGCCGCGATATTCCTGAGGACCGAGTACAAAGCATTTACAAGATCCAATGAAGTAAGACTTGGCATCAAGGGAGGCAAGCAGCGGCTGACTTTTTATGAAAACTATCTGATCGCTGCGCAGGATAATGTCCCCGGATCAAACAAGATCAAATACGAAAAGCTGTTTCAGGTAAAGGAGACAAAGGACTACTACATCATCTATGCAAACGCAAGAGCCGCGTCCATGCTCCGAAAGATCGATATCGATGAAGAGGAAAGGGATGATTTCCGTAAATTCCTCAGAGCAAAAATGGGGACAAGATACAGCGATACGACCCAAAATAAGAAAGCATAAAAATCATAGAATCACTGCAATATAAAAAAATCTCCCGGTCACCGGGGGATTTTCTATTATTCTTTGCTCTGACGGGCGAATTCTGCACCCATTTCAAAAGCTTTTCGGCAGTCAACGGGATAGAAATGCTCATCTCGCCGCTTTGCTTTGGCAGCAGGATCAAAACGTGAGGAAACATATTTGGAGTAATCGTCGAACTGGTAGACGTCGTTTACCATCAATACTTCGGATGATCCGAAAATCATTTTTAAGACGTTCCCCATATATGTGGGCAGCCAGTCGTACCCCATGGTTTTCATCCATTCTTCCGAGGAGCCCATAACATAAATAAACCCTGCTAGGATTTTTTTACTGCGGAGCGAGGTCATATCGGAAGTATATACCACGCTGGGAAATAAAAGACGCTCAATAAACGCCTTCATCGCGCTGCTGGGACCGCCGATATAGTTTGGAGCGCCAAGAATTACAGCGTCCGCTTCTTCTGCCTTAGCCAGAATGGGGGTCAGTTCATCGCGCAGGACGCACCTGCCGTAGCTTTTCCCATTCTTCTCCTTGCAGGCATAACAACTGACGCAGCCTTTAAAATCGAGGTCGTACAGATGGACAAGCTCCGTTTCAACTCCTTCGGACTCCGCTCCTTTTATCGCCTGCTTCAAGAGTTCTGCCGTATTCCCGCTCTTTCTAGGACTGCCGTTAAATGCGATTACTTTCATAAAAATACACCTCCTGAATTGTTTCTGATGCAAGTATAAACCCTGTATCTTAGAACAATGTCAAGAGGCGCAGCAAAATAATTCTACTGATTTTTTTCCGCCTACGTAACGAATTTAAGCAGACCGCATTCCTCCTCGCCAAGACGGCTCCCGGAAAGGCTCAGCATCTTCTTCAGTTCGTTCAATGCGCTGATCCGCTGGTCGATTTCCTCAATCTTCAGCCCAATCTGATTTTTTAAAATTTCGTTATTGACAGAGTTATCTCTGTTCAGCATTCCCATAACTGCCTGTATTTCGTTCAGACTGAAGCCCAAAGACTTGAGCCTTTTGATGAATTTAAGCCGCAGCAGATCGTTTTCACTATAGATCCGGTAGCATGAATCCGTACGCTTCGGTTTTGGTATGATTCCGATTTTTTCGTAATAACGCAAGGTTTCGTTCCCCACTCCGAGCTCTTTTGCGATCTCCCTGCGAAGATATTCAGCCATAAATAACCCCCCTGTTCAAGGCTAATTATATTCTCAGAAAACAGGAAAAAGCAATGCTTGTTTTCCGCATTCCCCGTTTTAAAGACATTTGTGGCCGGGATTCATTATATAATTAATGGGTATGATTTATAAAAAGCCGGATATTCAGCTTTTTAGGAAGGAGCGCTTCAGAAAATGAAGGTCGTGCTGGTCAATGCGATCACGCTTCTCAGGGTGATCCTGAGCGGAGTGTTTGCATATTACATATTGCAGCCCCATGGGCAGATTCTTATCTTTACTGTATTGTTCCTTTTGATCTGTGCAACGGATCTCCTGGACGGGTTTCTTGCGAGAAAACTTTCGGCATGCAGCAGAAAAGGAGCTGCTTTTGATGTTGCCGCGGATTTTATTTTTATCCTGTTCTCGGTAATTGCGCTAATCGCTGCCTGCACATTTCCGGTCTGGATGGCGGCGGTGATCGTCCTGAAATTTATCGAGTTCTGCTATACGTCGGTTCAATTTAACAAGATCAGCGGAACCGGACGGACGGCATTGCTGTTTGATCCTCTGGGGAAAGCGACCGCAATTTCATTTTTTCTGCTCCCGTATCTTTTCGTACTGCTGCAATACTTCCTGCCTTTCGTCAGCGCCGTACAGGTTTTTACCGCGATTTGCCTGATCGTAACTCTTGCGGCATTGATTTCTTCCGCAGGAAGAGTGGGATTCCTGCTGCGCAGCCGTCTTGCCGTCGCCAAATAGATAAGACCCAAAATTATGTAAGATTTTCTTGACACCACCAGATTGTTCGATTATCATAGAACTATGATGAAGATTGATTTGATTAAAATTTTTAAAGCGCTTTCGAGCGAACAGAGACTGAATATTTTCAAGATGCTCTATGAGTGGCAGCAGGCCAACTGCGAAGCGACTGGAAATTGCACCGTACCGGAAGAGGGTATGGAAAAATGCTTCACAAAGACATGCTGCTGTATGAGTCTGTCAAGATCCACCATCTCGCACCATTTCAAGGAACTGGAAAATGCGGGTTTGATTACGTGTACCCGAAACGGACAAAGTTTTATTTGCAGAGTGAATATGGATGCGGTGCAGGCAGTACGGTCATTTTTGGAATGATTTTTTTTACTTCAATAGTTCGAAAATATAAGAACAATCGAAGTGGAGCATCATATATTGTTAACGCAGCTAATTTTTTTTGACCATATAGTTCGATTGTTATCGTACAACAATACATTCTTTGGAGGAACGATATGAATTGGAATTTTAATGAAATGATCCAATTGTTTGCAAACGCGGAAGGCAGACGGATGCTGAAAGGAGGAAATATTGGCTTGGAGCTGGAGTCTCAGAGGATCACCGGGGATGGGAAACTTGCCCTGACGCCCCATCCCGCCGCCTTTGGCAGCAAGACTAAAAATCCTTTTATCACAACAGATTTTTCAGAAAGCCAGATCGAGATGATAACGCCGGTGTTTCAGACTGCAGAAGAAGTCTACGCTTCGTTGGATGCGATACGGTATGAGGTGGAACGGGGCATCGGCAACGAGCTTCTTTGGCCCCTCAGTATGCCGCCCAGGCTCCCCGATGAGGAACTGATCCCCGTCGCCCGTTTTGACGATACGGAGGAGGGCAGGGAAAAGGAAGAATACCGGAACGGGCTGGCAAAGCGCTACGGAAAGAAGATGCAGATGATATCGGGTATCCACTATAATTTTTCCTTCAACGAGGAGCTGATCGATTTTCTTTATGAAAAAACCGGAAAGGGTAAAGACAGAAACGATTTCACAAATGAGCTGTATTTTACGCTAACGAGGAATTTCCTCAGATACCGGTGGCTCTTGATTTATCTTTTCGGAGCATCCCCGTCTTGCGACGCGACCTATTATTCCGTTATTCAGAAGGAACTGGCGATCGTACGTCGGTGCTGCTCCTGCTGCCGAGACAGGATAGGCGATTACACAAGGTATTCAACTTCGCTGCGCGTCAGCAGGTTTGGCTACGCAAATGAAATTCAGGGGAAAAATAGCATTTTATTTGACAGCCTGGAGGAATATACGGCGAAAATACGAAAGCTGATGGCGATGAACATGCTGCAGAAAGAGAGTGAATTTTACTCGCCCATCCGTCTGAAGCAGAATCTGAAAAAGGGAGAGACACAGCTGAGCGCTCTGACGGACCGGGGGGTAAAGTACGTCGAGGTAAGGATCCTCGATCTGGATCCCTTTGAACGCCTTGGCGTCAGCCTTCATCAGCTGCTTTTCATACAGGTTTTTCTACTCTACTGCCTGATGGAGGATAACCGAAACATTACGACCGGAGAACTGATGAAAATTAATAACAACCACCATCTGACAGCGCTGTTCGGACGGAATAAAGACCTGCATCTACAGGACTATGACGGCGGTACGGTTCTTCTTAGGATTGCGGGAGAACGGATCTTTGAAGGCCTCGGGAGGATTGCCGGGCAGCTGGATATGGGAACGGGTGACCACCGATATCTCCGCTGTGTGGAAGCGGAGCGCCGCAAGCTCAGCGATCCCGCGCTGCTCCCGTCGGAGAGGGCATTTACAGAAATGATAGAAAACAAAGATGGTTTTCGAAAGTTCGGAATCCGCCGCTCGCTGAGCAATTCCATGAAAGAGGAAATTGATTATGGTTATACAAAACTACGAAGGGCTTGATTATGAGGGACTTGAACTGTCCACGCAGGTTTTGATCCGGGAGGCTCTGGACAGAGGGGTTCAGGTGGAGATCCTTGACCGGGAGGACAATTTTATCCGGCTTCAAAAGGGGGGACGGACGGAATATGTAAAGCAGGCGACCCGGACTTCAGCCGACAACTACATAGCTCCGCTGATCATGGAGAATAAGGAAGTGACAAAGCTTGTGCTGGGGGAGCACGGGATCAATGTACCTGCAGGGATAACGGCCCTGACGGAAGAGGATGCGCTGGAAAGACTCCATGATTTCGACGGAAAAGATATCGTGATCAAGCCCAAAACAACCAATTTCGGAAAGGGCGTCGGAATCTTAAAAAAGGACAGAACGCAGGAGGAGTACCAAAACGCAGTAAAGCAGGCGTTTATCTATGACAGCTCCGTTATGATCGAGGAATTCATCGAAGGCAGGGAATACCGGTTCCTTGTCATCGGCAGCGAGGTGCCGGCGATCCTCCGCCGCATTCCCGCCAACATAGAGGGGGACGGGAAACATAGCATTGAGGAGCTGGTCGTTGAAAAAAACAGGAACCCGCTTCGGGGGAAGGGTTACGTGACGCCGCTGGAAAAAATAAGCCTCGGATTTATTGAGAAAGAATACCTGGCGCTGCAGGGGAAGGACTTCCATACCGTGCCGCGAAAAGGAGAGACGGTTTTTCTCAGGGAAAATTCCAATATAAGCACCGGCGGAGACAGCATCGACCACACCGACGACGTGCTGGAAGCCTATAAGGAAATCGCGGTCAAGGCGGCAAAAGCGGTGGGAGCGAAAATATGCGGGGCGGACATCATTATCCGGGATATCAAAAGAGAACCGAATGCGTCCAATTACAGCGTCATTGAGCTGAACTTCAATCCGGCGCTGCATATCCACGACTACCCGTTTCAGGGGAAAAACAGGCTGGTCGAAAAAAAGGTCCTCGATTTGTTGGGATTATAGTCAGGGGGATTAACATGATCGGAATAAAAAATTTAACAAAGACCTATATGCCGTCCGGCAAGGAAGCATTAAAGAACGTAGATCTGGAAATAAGAGAAGGGGAATTTACCGCACTGCTGGGTCAGAACGGAGCCGGGAAAACCACACTGATCAATATCCTGGCCGGCAACGTCAAAAAAAGCGGCGGCAGCGTTGTCATTGGAGGCTATGATCTGGATAAAGCAGAGCTTTCAACCAAAAGAGTGCTGGGGATCGTTCCGCAGGAGATGGGATACGACTTCCTGTTCACCGTTGAGGAGGCGCTGATAAAACAGTCCGGCTATTTCGGGATCCGGGATAACCGGAAGTATATCGATGAACTCCTGGAGGCCCTTTATCTGAAGGAAAAAAAGAACACCCGGATCGGTGAGCTGTCAGGCGGAATGCGTCGAAGATTCATGATCGCGAAAGCTCTCGTTCATAAGCCGAAGCTCCTGATCCTGGATGAACCTACGGCAGGGGTCGATATCGAAATGCGCCATACGCTTTACGAATTTCTGATGAAGCTGCATCAGTCGGGAATCACGGTCATACTGACCACACACTATCTGGAGGAAGCGGAAAAACTGTGTGACAGGATCATCATTATCGATCACGGAGAAATCATAGCGGATGAAAAAAAGGATCGGCTGATGGAATCCTTTTCCGACGAGGTTACGGCTGAAATCCATTTTGACTCGGATCAAAAGCTGTCCGATTTTGAGTTTTTAAAGGAATACAAGCCTGAAATCTTTCAAAATACAAAGCTGCAGCTCAGAGTTCGGAAAAAGGATCTTCCGAAGGTTTTTCGAAAGATATCGCAGAAGAACCTGGAATTTGATAACTTCATCATAGAAAAACAGAAGCTGGAAGATATCTATCTGGATCTTATCAGCCGTTAGGAGATCAATATGGAACGAAATATTATATTTTACAACCGGATCGGTTTTATAACGCTGCTAAAACGTGAGATCCACCGGTTTATGAAGGTTTCCGTACAGACGGTGCTGGCGCCGCTGATTTCGAACATCCTTTACCTGGGTATCTTCGGCGGTATGCTCAGCACGAGGCAGGCGGCCATAGGCGGAATCGATTACCTTCACTTTCTTGTGCCGGGGCTTGTGACCATGGGTGCTATATTTGCCGCGTTTCAGAATCCCGCTTTTTCGATCATATCGCAGAAATTCCAGAACACGATCCAGGATCTGAACAGTTACCCGATTTCAAATCTGGAAAAATCAATGGCTTTTATCCTGGGCGGAACCTTCCGCGGAATGCTGGTCGGACTGTTGACCTACGCTGCTACAGTGCCCTTTGTTGGCTGGAAAATCGAATATCCGCTGCGCTTTCTGTTGGCCCTGACTGCGGTATCCTTCTTTTTCGCATCTGTCGGCCTGATATGCGGCCTGCTTCTTGACAATTTTGAAAAAATGAACTTCGTGCTGTCCATCGTCATCACTCCGATGGCATATCTGGGGGGCGTCTTCTTTGAAATCACAAGGCTTCCCGGGCTGCTCTCCGCCATCCGTTTCTTCAATCCGATCTATCCGCTGGTCAACGTCACCAGGTATGCCTACCTTGGAGATTTTGGAGGAAGCGCGGGACAGCATGTGATCATAACGGCTGTCCTTATGATGGGCGTGTTGATTATGGCTGTGCGTCTGTTTCAAAAGGGTTATGGACTCAAAACTTTATGATTGGGGGTTTCACAATGATTCACGAGGTTAGGCTGACCGGGAGAAATGATTATTTCACCAATGTAAGGGCCGCATTCTCACAGATCGGCTATTTAATAAACGATTACATCAACGCGTATAAAAAAGATCCTGCATTGAAAGGGAAGGTTTTCGCCGTTCCCGAGCTGCTGACCTACGCAGGCCTATGGGCGGTCACATTCCACAGGATCGCGCATTTTCTGCATATCGCGGGAGTCCCGTTTTTTCCGAGACTGCTGTCCCAGCTGTCAAGGTTTCTGACCGGGATCGAAATCCATCCCGGCGCAAAGATAGGGCGCGGATTCTTTATCGATCACGGAAACGGAGTCGTGATTGGAGAAACGGCTGAAATTGGAGACAATGTCCTGATCTTTCATCAGGTCACTCTTGGCAATTCGGATTTTCATGCATCGGGGAAGCGCCATCCGACCATCGGGAACGACGTCATCATCGGCGCCGGCGCCAAGATCCTGGGACCCATCGATGTTGGAAGCTATTCGCTGATCGGAGCGGGAACCATAGTAACAAAGGATGTTCCGCCGTACTCCGTCGTAGTCGGAAACCCGGGGCAGGTGATCAAAAAGCGGTCAAAATGATTTGTGCCGTTGATTTTCTCTGGTAAAAATAGTATATTTAATTATGATTAAACGGATAATTGTTTAGGGAAACAGAATAATCAGAAAAACTTTTTAAGGATCCGGGATGGATATTATAGAAAATTTCAATCAAATAATGGACGGTGTACGCGCGTGGGCGGATCGGGTCATCGCGTCGGTGCAGGCGTATCTGACAAATCCAATAGAATTCTCTGAATTCTATACTTTTGCTGTGCGCTGGATCTTCCCGATCCTGGCTGCGGCGATTCTGGTTCGCTGCGTTCTGCCGCTCCTCCGGGATGGCGGCTCAAGTAAGATCTGGGGCTTCCTTGAGATCAAGGATGCGTACCGGATACCCATCATGCATTGGGAAAACTCGATCGGAAGAAGCAAACTATCCGATATCGTGATCAATCTGCCTTTCGTATCCCGAAGTCATGCGGTTCTTTCCTTCGGAGAAACCGGCTGGACCATAACCGACCTTGGCTCCAAGGGCGGCGTCCGGGTCAACGGTGAACAGATCGAAAAGGTTGGCAGCGTGGAGGTCGGAGATAACATCGCTTTCGCGACAGCCGAATTCCAGTTCCTCCCCGCTGAAGAGGGATTGGAAAACAGCATCAGACGCAAGAGCAGGCTGGATTGGCTTGCCGACCTCGGGAAAAATATAACATCCGGCAAGACCCTTCTTCTCATATTTGCTTTCCAGTTCCTTGGCGGATTACAGATCTGGCTTTCCATGGGAGATCAGGCTGAGATCAGGATACTGTACAACTTCCTTATGCTGATGGCCGCTGAAGGCGTTTACTATGCCGTCCAGTCGAGATTCAGCAGAAAATACAGGGAACTTGAACTGTTGGTCTTTTTCCTGTGCGGCCTTAACATGCTGGTCGTCGCCGTGGCGGCGCCGAGCCATCTTACAAAACAGCTTGTGGCGATCATCCTTGGAATGGCGGTGTATGCCGCGATCCAGTATATTATAAAAGACGTAGGAAGAGGACGGAAACTCAAATATTTTCTTGTTGCCTGCAGTATTTTACTGATGATTTTGAATCTGACCATAGGTGAGGCGCGGTTCGGCGCCAGAAACTGGATCAATCTGGGCTTTATTACTTTCCAGCCAATGGAATTTGTAAAAGTTGCCTTTGTGTTGGCGGGAACGGCCACTTTGGACAAACTGCTCACCACTCGAAATCTGACCGCGTTTATCGGATTCTCCGGAACCTGTATCGGCGCCTTGATCCTGATGCGCGATTTGGGGACTTCGGTCATCTTTTTTGTGACCTTCCTTGTGGTCGCCTTCATGCGGTCCGGGGATATCCGTACCATTGCTTTTATTACGGCTGGAGCCGCGCTCGGAGCTTTCGCAGTCGTCATGTTTCTGCCTTATATCGCATCGAGGTTTGAAGCTTGGGGACATGTGTGGCAGTTCGCGGACTCCATAGGATATCAGCAGACCAGGACGATGATCTATACGGCAAGCGGAGGTCTGCTTGGTCTCGGGGGCGGAAACGGGTACCTGGTGGGCATACCCGCGTCGGATACCGATCTGGTATTTGGTATCCTATGCGAAGAATGGGGATTTATCGTCGGCCTTGCCGCCGTACTGTTGATCATATTTTTGGCTTTTCTTGTGCTTTTCCTGATGAGGGGCTGCAAATCATCGTTCTATGCCATTTCGGCATGCGGTGCGGCATCCATCTTTATGATACAGACAGCATTGAACGTATTTGGCTCGCTAGACATTCTGCCCCTTACCGGGGTAACTCTTCCGTTCATATCTAACGGAGGCTCCTCCATGATCGTCTGCTGGGCTCTGCTGGCATTCATCAAAGCCGCCGACGAACGGTACCGGCCGGACGCTGGAGAAGCCGAACAGCTGGATGATATCGCGGCAGAAGGGGCGGGTGATTGATTTGAAACTTCTGACGAAACGCGCCCTGGGTCTGCTTGTCCTGGCACTGCTGCTGATAGCTGGATTATTGCTGTTTACCGTCCGTTACGCGCTGGACGCTTCGACCTGGGCGATGCATGCGACGGATAAACATTTATATACTAACGGTATACTTAAAACAGCCGGAAAGATTTACGATCGGAATGGAGAGATCCTACTTCAGACGGTGGACGGCGCACAGAAATATAACGAGAACAAGACGGTGCGCAGAGCCTTGATGCCTGTCATCGGTGATTCCTACGGGAATATCGCCACCAGTCTTCAGGTTGCATACAGTGACAGGCTGTCCGGCTGGGACCCGGTCAATGGGGCATATCGGTTCAACGATAATCTCAGCGGCCTCAGCAGCGATATTGTCCTTACTCTGGACTCGGATCTGTGCGCAACCGCATATAACGCGATGAACGGTAGAAAAGGGACGGTGGGAGTATATAACTATAAGACAGGAGAGATCCTCTGCATGGTCAGCCTTCCGACCTTCGACCCGGAGAACCGCCCCGATGTGGAAGCGGATCCGGAACGGTACGAAGGGGTTTATATCAATCGGCTTTTGTCCGGAGTCTATACGCCGGGCTCAGTTTTCAAGCTGGTAACCGCCGCGGCCGCTATCGATAACCTGAGCAATATCGGCTCAAAAGTCTTCCACTGTGAGGGAAAGCAGATCATTTACGGAGCGGAAGTAACCGATCTGAGAGCCCACGGAGATGTGGATTTCAAACAGGCTCTGGCGGAATCATGCAATATCGCATTCGCGGAGATCTCCCTTGATCTGGGGGGAGACACGCTGCAGGAATACGCGGAAAAAGCCGGCTTCAATTCGAGCCTAAAGGTAAATGGGATCCGGACCGCGCAGGGAAGGGTAGCGGTCAAGGACGCCCAGGGAGGAGATCTCGCCTGGGCCGGCATCGGTCAGTATAACGATCTGGCCAATCCGTTGAACTTTATGGCATACGTCGGCGCCATTGCCAATGACGGCGTACGAGTCACACCGAAGTTCATTGACGAAAGCGGGATCAAACCGATCCTGTTCGGCGGAACCGAGGAAAAGCGCATTCTTTCCAAAGAGACGGCGGTAAGGCTCGGTGAAATGATGCGTTATGACGTTACGGAAGTTTACGGTGAGAGCCGGTATAAAGGGCTGGAGCTCTGTGCCAAATCCGGTACCGCAGAAGTGGGAGAAGGAAAAGAACCCCATTCCTGGTTTGTCGGATATCTAGACCGGGATGACTGCCCGCTGGCATTCGTCGTAGTCGTGGAAAACGGAGGAGCAGGCAGCAAGGCCGCCGGTTCCGTAGCGGCAAAAGTACTGAAAGAAGCCGTAAATAAAATGACAGTTGAGGAATAAATAATAAACGGCTGGTAATGCAGATTTTACTGCATTACCAGCCGTTTATTCATGATTTAATTGCCGATATTATTGGGAATTTCGTTCAACCGACGCCATTTTCCGTCGGTTTGTGGTAATCCCAGCTTCCGTCATATCCGTCCGGAAAATACTGATATGCCGCCGCGTCTTTGTTTTCCCCCGTTAAACGGACTGCAAAGGCGGATCCGTCCGATAATTCGCAAACGACCGAAACGCCTAATTCCTTGGCAGCAACTACGACTTTACTTCCGGTGACGGAAACTCCTTCCGGAAGCAGTTTCTCGATATCACGGACGGCGGTGTCCACCCAGGCGGGATCGTCGATATTTTTATTGTTTTCCACCCGGTAATCCAGATTGAAGCAGCCTGCATCCAACATGGCGCCGCTTACGGAATCCACGGAAACATAGTATCTGTTTGAACTGTCGGTCTCATTCGGTGTGCGGAAAAATACTCCCCAGTTGTCCGAATTCGGAACGGCTGGATTCCTCGAGAAGCTCGCTTCAGCGGTATACCCGGTCAGATCAACGTCATAAGCCTTTTTTACGATGTCCGCGGCATATGCGGCCGCCTGCACTGCGGTCATATCCTTTTCTCCGGGAGTCATATTCGCTATGATCTCATTATACTTTTCCTCCATCTGCTCGTCTGTTAGGTTGTTCAGCTTTAACTTGTCATAGATCAACTTTTTTCCATCAGACTCTGAATACTTTCGGTTCAATTCAACAACCGTGTATTCCGCGTTGCCGGCTGTTACTGACGGCGACTGAGCGCTTTTATCCGCTGCAACCGTAACAGGAGCCGTGTCCGCCGTACCGCTTTCCGGAATGCTGCCGTTGAGCGCGTATGCCATTACGGAACCGCTTCCGATGATGATCGCGGCTGCCGCCGCAAATACCCATGTTTTTCCGATCATTGTTTTCATTTTTATCATTTTAAATACCTCCTTTTGTAATGTCCCTTTACAGTACTGTATGGACATCATACTTTTCCGGGTATTAATGAGTCTTCAGAGAGTTGTAAAGAAGTGGTAAAAACCAACCGTACGACCGTTCCTTCCCCGGGAGCCGACTGGATGATCAGCTCCGCGCCGTGAAGCTTTGCGATCTCGCGGCAGAGTGATAAGCCCAGGCCCACGCCTCCGGAGCTTCTCGAACGGGCTGCATCCACGCGATAGAAAGGCTCGCAGACCATCGCTGCCTGATTGTCATCCATACCGCAGCCCGAATCGATGACTTCGATGACCGGGCAGGAGTCGTTATATGCCGATAATTCGATCAAAGAATCAGCAGGCGAAGCATTCGCGGCATTATCGACCAGATTTATTAACAGAGACTGAAGCAGTACGAAATCGCCGGATACCCGTTCCAGGGCGGAACTGATATTCAACCGGATTCCTTTTGCCTTCAATTTTGGATCCATAAGGGTCTTCACCTGTCTGAAAAGCTCCAGGGGAACGATTTCGGCGAATTCAGGCATATTATTCTTTAAAAGCGCCAGATCCAGAAGCTTAAAGGACAGATTTCGTATCCTGTCCACCTCGCTGATAATGTAGCCGACGGCTTTCCTGCGTTTTTTTTCATCTGTATTTACGTTTTCCAGAAGCTCGGCATAACCGCGGATCGCCGTCAACGGCGTTCGCAGTTCATGAGCCAGATTGTCGATCAGGCGCTGCTTATCCTGTGCGCTTTTATCCAGTTCGTTTATTTTCTCCTGTATGCTGGCGGCCATCCGGTTAAAATTCTCGGCAAGATCATGAAATTCATCCTTACCAGGTACCGAGATCCGCTCGTCGTAGACGCCGCAGGCGATTTTACCGGCGGCTTTCTGCATCGTTCTGACCGGGTTTGTAAGTCTGCGCAATATAAGGAACAGCGCAAGGGCCAAAAGCGTTTCCACCAGTGCGCTGACGGTGATCAGATAACGGGTGAGCCTGGAGTGGGTATCGTAAAGCTCCGTCAGATCCCGGACGTAGGTCAGTGTATAATCTTCATACTGCCCTCCGATCGATCCTGTGATGTAAAGATAATTTGTTCCGTTGACCGGCAAAACCTTGATGGAATATGCGTCTTTTATAGGTTCGATGGCCTTCAGATTGCCGGCGGCTCCTTTAGGAATATTCGAATAAAGCAGCCTGTCCGACTGCGTCAGTTGAAGAGATACATCCTGATCCTTGTAGTAGTCGGAATAAGAGCGCATCAGACTCCCGACGGCAGAGGCCGACGGCGTTTCCTGGTCACGATAGGTGAGACTGCTCATAGAAAGATCAATACCGTTGATGATCGAATGATATTCTCCCAACGCTCTGTCGCTGTCCCTTTCCAAATTCAGGGAGAAGCTGTACTGCGAAGTGAGATAAAGGCAAATATTAATGGCAATGATAAACACAATAAGGATTCCCAGAAAAGCTTTCTGCCAGAACTTCATTGATCCACCTCCAGCCGGTATCCCATTTTATAAACGGTCTTGATCCTGTTTTCCCAGTTCAGTTTTTTCCGGAGCTTCTGGATATGAACGTCGACGGTTCTCGTTTCTCCGAAATAATCGTATTCCCAGGCCAATTTCAGGAGCTTTTCCCGGGACAATGCGATATTTTTATTCCGGATCAGGATTTCCAATAATTCGTATTCCCGCAGCGTCAGCTCTACTTCATTCCCATTTACGGTAACAACTCTGCTTTCCAGATTCACGACGGTATCGTCAAGCGTAAAGCTGCTGACGGATCGATGTGTCCTGCGGAGGACTGCGTCGATGCGGGCGAGCAGCTCGATGGTTTCGAAGGGCTTTACGATATAGTCGTCGGCGCCCAGCTTGAGCCCTTTGACCCGGTCGGTAAGATTGCTCATAGCGGTCAGGAAAATGACCGGAGTATTTTCCGGCACATGTTCCATCAGCGCAAAACCGTCCATGCCAGGAAGCATGATATCCATGATGATCAGGGAAAAGGACTTTTGCCGGATAGCTTCAAGGGCTTCGTCACCGTCGAATGCCTGCTCGCTAGTATGCCCCACCAGTTCCAGATTGATAGATATGAGATCATTGATCGATTTTTCATCTTCGACGATCAGTATATGCGCCATATTACAGTCCTCCCTTTCTATTACTAGCTCGCCCAATTTGTATGGCAAATTGGTGGCGAACTTATGCAAAGAAATCTCAAATCTATGATTTGTTGATTTCTACTGCTATTCTAACATAAATTAAAAAAAGTGATGTAAGGGAGTTGTAAATGTTGTTGACAAAGTGCGAATGGATTAATATAATGATTACAAATATTTGAAAAGCGAAGACCAGGAACCAGTAGCGGATAACGCAGATCCTTACAGAGAGCTTTCGGTTGGTGGAAGAAAGCAGGATATAAGTGCCGTGAATTCATCCTGAGAGCTGCACACTCAAAGGCGATCGCCCTGTAGGCTGTGCCGGCATCCAACCGTTACCGTGGAGAAGCGATGGTTGTCGCTTGCTGAGATTGCTGTGCAAACAGCGAAGACAAGGTGGTACCGCGAATGGATATTCGCCCCTGTTACGATACAGGGGCGTTTTTTTTATTATTCCGTCATTTCCGCTTTCTTTATTCCCTGAAAGCCGCCTTATCCCGTTCGGTTTCAATTGAACCTGACCAGGTGATTTGAAATAAATTGGGCCGTCTCGGCTAAAACCGTACGGCAAGTTATCATGTAGCAGTCCGTGAACTGACGGACTAGTAGGAGGATTTTATTATGAAGAAAAAGTATGGAAAGCCGGTCATGCTGCTGATGCTGACCGCACTGCTCGCGCTGGGGACCGGCTGCGCCGGCTCACAGCAGACCGATTCACAATCGTCGGAAGAAAAAGTGTTCAACATAGGAATTATACAGTATGTAGAGCATGTGGCGCTGGATTCCGCGCGCGAAGGATTTATCACCGCGCTTGCGGACAACGGCTATGTTGACGGAAAGAACATCAAGATCGACCTTCAGAACGCACAGGCGGATCAGAGCAACCTGTCCACCATCAGCGACCGTTTTGTAAGCAATAATGCGGATCTGGTGCTGGCCATAGCAACTCCCGCGACCCAGGCGATCGCCGGTAAGACGGCCGATATCCCGATCCTCGGCACAGCTGTCACGGATTATGTAAGCGCCAGACTTGTGGATTCCAACGACGCACCCGGCGGAAATGTATCTGGAACAACGGACATGAATCCGATCAAGGAGCAGATCGATCTGCTGGTTAAGCTTGTACCGGACGCAAAAACGGTAGGCGTAATGTACACCTCCAGTGAAGACAATTCCGTTATACAGGCCAAGATCGCCAAAGAAGCCATCGAAAAGCTCGGTCTGAAATACGTCGAGGTGACCATAAACAATTCCAACGACGTTCAGCAGGCTGCGCAGTCCATCGTGACTCAGTGTGACGCGCTCTACCTTCCGACGGATAACGTGATCGCCTCCGCAATGCCGGTCATCCACGGCGTAACAGCTGTATCCAAGACGCCGGTCATCTGCGGCGAGTCAGGTATGGTGGACAACGGCGGACTTGCGACCCTAGGCATCAACTACTATGACCTCGGTTACCAGACCGGACTGATGGGGGTAAAGATCCTCAAGGGAGAAGCGGAACCGGCAACCATGCCGATTGAATCGGCAAGCAAATTTGACTTTGCCATCAACGGAACCGTTGCCAATGAAATTGGAATCACGATCCCGGAAGATCTCAAACAGTACGTTAAAAACTAGGAGCATCATTTCAGGTAAAATATAGGAGCGAGGGAAGATCATGTTACAGATATTGCTTGGCGCGATTTCGCTGGGCCTGTTATGGGCGATCATGACGATCGGCGTTTTCATCACATATAGAATACTGGATATTGCCGATTTGTCGGTGGAAGGAAGCATTGCCATGGGAGCGGCCATTGCCGCGAACTCTATTTACAGCGGGATGAACCCCTATATGGCGTCCTTCATGGCTGTTTTGGGAGGCATGGCGGCCGGACTGGCGACAGGACTTTTGCATACGAAACTGAAGATTCCGGCGTTGCTCTCGGGGATCCTCACGATGATCGCGCTGTATTCCGTGAATCTGCGCATTATGGGAAAGGCGAACCTTTCCCTTCTGCGCATGGATACCGTTTATACTCCATTTGAGAATATGGGACTTGATCACACATATGCCGTGATCCTGTTCGGCCTGATCGGCGTCATGGGCGTCGTGGGCATTTTATACTGGTTCTTCGGAACAGAGATCGGCTGTGCGATCCGCGCAACGGGAAACAATTCCCAGATGGCGCGGGCTCAGGGGATCAATACAAACAATATGATCATCCTCGGCCTGATCATCAGCAACGGGCTGGTGGCCTTCTGCGGCGCGCTCATCGCCCAGAACCAGTGCTTTGCTGATATACAGATGGGCATAGGTTCCATCGTCATCGGCCTTGCCTCGGTCATTATCGGAGAAGTGCTGTTCGGCAAAAGGAATTTCTTTAACCGTCTGATTTCCCTGGTACTGGGAGCTGTGACCTACCGTATCATCATCGCGATGGTATTGAAGATGGGAATGCCGGCCAACGATTTGAAGCTGTTCACAGCGCTTACCGTTGCCGTCGCCTTATCTCTTCCGGTTTGCAGGGCGTATCTCCAGCCGATCCGGAAATCCCTCATGGGAGAATCACAAAACTCAAAAAGTACGATAGGGGAGGGATCCACCGATGCTAGCCGTTAACGGAATTTATAAAAAATTTAACGCCGGAACGATCAACCAAAAGGAAGCGTTGACCAATGTCAGCCTGACACTGGAGGAAGGGGACTTTGTTACCCTGATCGGCGGGAACGGAGCGGGGAAATCCACACTGCTCAATTGTGTGGCCGGAGTTCATTCCATCGACCAGGGATCCATTCTCATCGACGGCGCCGACGTCACAAAGCTGTCGGAACATAGACGCGCGGGCGCGATCGGCCGGGTGTTTCAGGATCCGATGATGGGTACCGCCGCGAATATGGGCATTGAGGAAAATCTGGCCCTGGCATTCCGGCGTGGTCAGTCAAGGAGCCTGAAATGGGGCATTTCAAACAAGGAGAGGGAAAAATACAGGGAGTATCTGAGCCAGCTGGGTCTTGGCCTGGAAAACCGCTTAAGCGCAAAAGTCGGCCTGCTTTCCGGCGGACAGCGGCAGGCGCTTACTCTGCTGATGGCGACCTTGGTCAGACCAAAAATCCTGCTTCTTGATGAGCATACCGCAGCCCTGGATCCGAAAACAGCTGAAAAGGTGTTACAGCTCAGCGACCAGTACATCAAAGACGGCAATCTGACCACACTGATGGTCACCCATAACATGGTGAATGCCATTCAGCACGGCAACCGGCTCATTATGATGCACGAAGGACGCATCATTCTGGATATTCGGGGAGAGGAAAAGCAAATGCTTACCGTGGAGGACCTGCTGAAGAGGTTCGGAAAGGTCAGCGGCGAGGTGTTTGCTAATGACCGGGCATTGCTTTCCTGAAGAAATAAGGCTCTCCTTGGGAAGTTTAATAAATTAATACCATTTTTAATAAGCCGTGTATGATACTAAGAGTATTTCAAAATATCCTGCACGGTTTGTAATACCAAGACATAGGATTTGATTTTAACTATAATTTGCATATAATATACCTGGATTAAAGAGGTCATTAATTATGCCAAATTAATCTTCACTAGTCCTTGAGACAGAATAAAAGATGTCGCCTATAAATATACTAGCGGTTCGTAAGTATTGCGGCTTTGCTAATCAACTTCAAGTATGCTATAATAAAATATAGCACTAGGAGGTGACGTTATGGACAAAAGAACAATGGAATTCAAATTATTATCATATAAGCAGGCACTTAGTAAAGCTAACGAAAAAGGCGACAAATGCGCAATAGAAAACTGGACCGAAGATATCAATGCTCTTCAAAAACAGATTGAAGAAATCATCTAGAATATAGGCATAAAGAGGAAGTTTTAGCTTCCTCTTTATTTTGAGGACTCATCCCCATCTCCTCGAGATTTCGAACTCTACATCAATGAATTTTGATTTATATTCCATCTGATTTTCCTACTTGGAAATTTTAATTTGACATTGCGCTTCTAATCGTATATAATAAAAATAATTCTAAATGTATTAATTGATGCTATAGGTCAAAATCAATTTATATTTGATTTTGATGCTGTGGCTTTTCTTTTTGCACGGAATAATATTTTAAGGAGGTACCTATATGAATAATGGTACTGTAAAGTGGTTCAATGAAGGCAAAGGTTTTGGCTTTATCTCTAATGACAACGGAACTGGCGATGTTTTCGTCCATTTCTCTGCGATACAAGATGCGGGATTCAAATCTCTGAGTGAGGGCCAGAAGGTCACATACGACACCGAAGCTGATTCTAGAGACTCCAGAAAGATGCGCGCCATCAACGTCCGCGTAGCCTAACTTTAGCGATAAATCCGTTCCTCCGGGGGCGGATTTTTTTGTTGACTTTTAGCTTAGTGCCGAATATAACACCAAATAGTATAAATGTCTGGTTTTGATTCTCAATTTGTCAACAGCCAAACAGAATGTATAAATGCACTTTCCGATTTAGCTTAAGGTATATACCAACCATATATAATTTATAATAGTTTTACAGAATAAAATAACCAGCTTTAGCTGGCTATTAGTAATTTCTTGATTTAATTATAACATTCCACTCTGCCCTTATGGTAGACAATTAACCTAACATACAAACCGGACTAATTTTTCTCAATTTAAGTTAACAAAACGTAACTATACGTTACAAACTTTTTCAAATCTGAAATTTATAATTTATCAGATGAGCATTCAGAATAAACTCATCTTATGAGCTTCTTTTGCGTTGATCATTAAGGTAGCCAATCAAGCCGCCTGAAATATAATCGCTTAGACTTTCAGACTGATCGAGAAGCGCGCTGTATATATCTAAATTCCTCGCGTAATCTCCCGTTATAAATGAAGAAGCTTCATCGATCGTGGTGCGGATGTTGTTATATAACCTATTCTGCAATTCGCTTTGGTTCCAGTAAGTAGGATTCAGCGACGCAAAGCCGGCGGCCCTCGCATCCGCATCCCGATAAAGCTGTTGTACGATCCGGTTTACCTCATCCGTATTTCCTTCCATCATAGCGGTAGTCAAAGAATCAATCAAATCCACATATTCGTTTAATGCCTGCTGATAAGACTCGAATATCGGCAGGTTTCCAAAGAACTGCCGCAGTGCGTTGATAAATTCCGCAGGAACCTGCTGAAAACGGGCCTGAACATCATTTTCATCCCCGATCCCTTTGAACTTGCTTAACATGTAATTCCTGGTCCAGTTGGTAAGATCAAACCAAATCGTTCTGATTCTATAGATTTCATTTACCTGTTCACGCGTTACGCACTGTACACCCTCTTGTGTCGGACTTGTCTGCATACCGGACGTTATGTAATCATTGATTGATTGCGCGAAGCTGTAACCCATTTGATCGGTAAGGTCGGTAATGCGGTCGACTAATTCTATTTCTTTGTTATATTGGCCTGAGGAAAACAAATTTGCTGTTTCAAGGTTATATTGCAGGTATGTTCTCAGCAGGTTTTTCCATTCCGCTTCGTTAAAATATGGATTGATTGAAGCTAAAAATGACGCCGTGTCATCGGCACTCTGATATAATCTGTTTACACTTTCTTGGACGGCCTGACTATTTCCCGCGAGCTGAGCGTCAATTATATCCCGTAATCCGGATATTATCTGATTCATCCGCTGGGTAAATCCGATTGAATCATTAAAGCCTAACGTAAAACGTATCATATCGCCAAAATTTGAAGTTTCAAGATAGATGCGGCCAAAAATCTCTTCCGGCGTTCCTACTCCGGTATATCTGCTAACGATATACGCTCTGAGCCAGCCCGCAAATCTTCTGAAAAAAGTTCTTGCATTTGAAATCAAATCTATTTGACCTGGCGTAATACATTGCTCATTAAATTTATTTTTCGTTAACATATTAATACTCCTTAAGGCTATGATAATCAATATATTAATCAACCAATTCACATGATACTATTTTTTACTAACTGAGCTGCATAACTTGCTTGATCATCCTCAGATCATTGGGGAAAAATTATAACTTCCAAATTTAATTAAAAATATAATCCCAAAAGAAACGGCACGATATAATTTGCATTAAGTGGGAGTAATACGAACAAGACTGTCTTAAATTTAGGAAGAAGAGACAGTCTTTTTTATTGCACTGACGGCTTCTTCGGACTCCCTGGCAGTACTCGCAGCGCCGCTGCCGATCAGGATGATTCCGGCTATGACAAACACACCCCCTGCCCATTGACGCAAGCCGGCCTGTTCCCCAAGTAGAAGTACGGACAGGAGAAGCGACGTAAATGGCATCATACCGGAAAATGCCGCAGCGGTGATGGCTCCACAGCGGCTGATCCCGGCGTACCAGAATATAAACGCCAGCGCCGTCACAAATGCTCCGTACCAAAGCAGGGCGAACCACTCTCCTGGTCCGATTCCGTGCAGGCGGCCCAATGGATCTTCAAACATAGCTGGAACCAGACACAGGGCCAAGGTGATCGCCGACACCAAAGCAGTCTGAACCGCCGGACGGAGTGTGTGGGTGTCATCGGATCGGACAAAAAGCCGCGAGAGGATATTAAACAGCGATTCACATCCGGCGGCGCACAACACAAGCATATTGCCGGTAAAATGCTCTATAGAGAAACGGTTCCCCGGCATCAAAAGCCCCTGTATTAAAAATACCCCAATTACTGTACTGAGTATGCCGACGGTCTTTTTTCCGCCGGCCGGTTCTTTCAGAGCCAGCCTTGCAAGAAAAGCTGTGATAGCAGGCGTCGCGCCCGTAAGGATTCCTGCTTCGCCCGCGCTCGTGCGGGTCAATCCGATGATCAGAAACATGCGGAACAGAAACATTCCGAATAGCGCCTGAACGAACAGAAAAGCAAAATCTTTCCGCGATATGGCCCGGAGCTCCTCTTTCAACTTTCCCCGACAGAACGGCAGCAGAAAGAGCAGGGCGAAGAACTGGCTGATGGCGGTTATCGTAAACGTCCCCAGTTTGACGGAAACGTATTCCGCCGCCAGAACGCTGGTACCTGCCAGCGTAAAGGCACAGAACAAATAAAACGGACCCAATACCTTCAACTCCTCTGTTGCTTTTTCCCTTCGGGATGATATAATCATAATAATGAAACTGGCATAGGTAAAGTGCCAGTATAACGGCAATTGTAGCAGTCCAGTTTCCGGAGGAAGTCATGAGGGGGATCTATTTAGACAGAGAAAGCGAACTGCCGCTGCGGCGGCAGATTTATCAGGCGCTGAGAGATCAGATGACCTGCGGGATATTGAAGGCAGGAGAGCCTTTGCCGTCTACGCGGGAGCTTTCCACCGACCTGAACGTGGCCCGTAGCACGGTCAGCGAGGCTTACGAAATGTTGATCGCGGAAGGCTTTGTGCTCAGCAGCCAAGGGGCGCCGACCAAGGTCGCGGAAGGTCTTGCCATTGAACGGGAGGCCGGCCTGGAATCCGCCGCGGAAACGCAGCCAAGGCATGCTTGTAAGGCCGATTTCCGTACGGGACGTCCCGATTTACGGCAGTTTCCCCGCTATCTGTGGCAGCAGACGGTCAATAAAGCGGCGGAAGAAATGACCACGGAACAGTACGGCTACAGCGGAGCCCAGGGGATGCCCGAATTGAGAAACGAAATCGTCGGATGGCTTTTCCGAAGCCGCGGCCTTGACGTAAATGCGGCAGATATATTCATAACCCAGGGCGCGACCCACGCGCTGCATCTGATCGCGGAACTGCTCGGCGGTGAAGGAAAAGAAATTCTCATGGAAGATCCCTGTCACACCGGCATGCTCCGAACGTTTCTGAATCAGGGTTGCCGTGTTGTCCCCATGCCGGCCGATGAGCATGGGCTCCAGACAGCTTTGTTGGAACATGCGGCGCGGGCACAAGCCGTTTACGTAACGCCGTCCCATCAATTTCCGTTGGGCGGGATCCTGACCGCTTCACGCCGCGCTTCGCTGATCCGGTATGCCCGCGGCAGCAATTCATATATTATTGAAGACGATTACGACAGCGAGTTCCGTTACTGCGGTGAACCCGTTGCCCCGCTCTATTCGATGGATCCGAAGCACGTTATTTATGTCGGAACCTTCAGCAAATCGATTTATCCTGCCCTGAGGGTCGGATATGTCATTCTGCCGCGGGAGCTTCAAGCGCTATGGCTGCGTCTCAGGACTTACACGGACGTCCAGAATCCAATCTTGGAACAAGCGGCATTAGCGACGTTTCTCGGGACCAGAAAATTGGACCGGCATATTCAAAGGATGCGCAGGGTTTATGGAGAACGGCGAAAAGCGCTGCTCGATTCAATTGCGCATACTTTCGACAGGGAATGGCATGTCTACGGAGACGAAGCCGGTCTGCATCTTACCGTGGAATTCCCGGGTCTGAGTTTTGACGGTGATTTCCGAAAAAGCGCGCTTGAAGCGGGGATCGATATCACGCCGGTTGAGTATCACTGCATTGAGAAAGGCACCCACCGGAATAAACTGCTCATCGGATACGGTCATCTGGATCCGGAAGAAATCAGAAGGGGGATCGAACTTCTTCATCGTCATATGGAAGAGTATTTTGGTTAGTCTATTACTATCGTTATTTTCAGGAAGAGAAGGTTACCTATGGGCAGCAGAGTTTCTATAAAAAATATACGTTCCGGCTTTCCGGCGCTGAAGCACCGCAACTTCCGGCTGTTTTGGTTCGGCCAGTGCATTTCGCTGATCGGCTCGTGGATGCAAAACATCGGCCAGTCGTGGCTGGTGCTGGAATTGACCCATTCGGCTTTGAAATTGAGCATTGTCACGATGCTGCAGTTTATTCCCATGATGATCTTCTCCCTTTATGCCGGAACTCTCGTCGACCGGTTCCCGAAGCGAAATATGCTGATCGTTACCCAGACCTCTTTGGCGGTTCTGGCGGCGGTTCTGGCGACGCTGACCTGGTCAGGAGCCGTGGAATACTGGCATGTGTTGATCCTGTCTCTGATCCTTGGTTTTGTGAATACCTTTGACATTCCCACCAGGCAGTCCTTTGTCATCGAACTGGTAGGGAAGGAGGATCTGACCAACGCCATCGCTCTGAATTCATCCGTTTTCAATCTCGGAAGGATCGTGGGACCCGCTGTTGCAGGCTTACTGATCGGGCTGGTGGGGATCTCAGTCTGCTTTTATCTGAATGCGATCAGTTTTATTGCGGTCATCGTGAATCTCTGGCTGATCCGTGTTCCCGCGAAGGTGAAGAACAGGGGGGATGAATCCGCCTCATTGAAAAATGTTTCTCGCGACATCCGTGAGGGTTTAAGCTATATCAACGATAGGCAGATCATTAAACAGCCGCTGATTTTACTGGCTTTTATCAGTACATTTGTGATGAATTACAACATCCTGGTTCCGGTATTCGCTCAGCAGGAGCTGAATCAAAACGCGACGGGATACGGGCTGCTGATGACCAGCATGGGCGTCGGCTCCTTTATCGGCTCTCTGACACTGGTGGCAAAAAGCAGAAATGATCCAAGACTCAGATATCTGGTCGGTGGAGCACTCTTTACTTCTATATTCCTCGCGGTTCTGTCGCTGGAAAGGAATTTTTTGCTTTCCTGCATTACGTTGTTTCTGATTGGCTTCTGCACAATTATTTTCACAACGCTGGTGAATACCATGATCCAGCTCAATTCCTCGGATGAGATGCGGGGCAGGGTCATGAGCGTCTATACGCTGGTCTTCGGAGGCGTGATTCCGATCGGGAGCTTTTTCACAGGACAGGTGACCGAATATGCCGGAACTCCCGGGTGCATGGTCATCAGCGGAATCATTGGTATTCTTGCTTCACTCTGGTCCATATCGGCAATACGAAAAAAATAATTATCTGACAGATCGCCGGAAATTCTTTGAAAATCCTGCTTAATGGGTAGGGAATTTGTTGTATAATATATCTTAAAACGATTCTATGAGAGTAAAGGCAGCGGTAAAATGAAATTTAGAGACACAAAACAACAGGCAGTAATGTATATGGTACTCTGTTCGGTACTTTGGAGCACGGCAGGCATTTTCATCAAGTTCCTTCCCTGGAATCCCATGGTGATCGCGGGGATCAGGAGCCTGGTTTCGGCGGGCGTGTATATTCTCTACATGAGATATGAAAAAATAGAATTCAAGATCAACAAATATTCAATATTAAGCGGTATAGCTCTTATGGGCACTTTTTTATTCTTCGTCGCCGCCAACAAGTTTACGACCTCGGCAAACGCAATCGTGCTGCAGTATTCGGCGCCGATTTTTATCCTGATTTTGTCCGCCTTGATCTTCCATCAAAAATTCCGACCGGGCGATATCCTGACCGTAGCTTCGACTTCGGTGGGTATTTCGCTGTTTTTCTTTGATAAGCTTTCCGGCGGCTATATGTTGGGAAATCTGCTTGCGATAGCAGCAGGATTCTCCTTCGCGTCCATGTTCGTTGTGACAGGCCGCGCAGACGACGACTCCCGTTCCAGCGGAATCATGTTGGGCCATGTATTCACGGCTGTGGTCGGAATACCGTTCGTTTTCGTTTCTCCGACTCCGGTATCGCCTTCCATCGTTGCGGTAGTCCTTGCTTTGGGCATTTTCCAGCTCGGCATCCCGTATATCTTGTATGGGCTGGCTGTGAGGAAATGCTCTCCGCTGGCATGTTCTCTAATCAGCGCGATCGAACCGCTGCTCAATCCTGTATGGGTGTTCCTTTATAACGGGGAAGTTCCAAGCTATTTTGCCCTGATCGGAGGCGCCATCGTTATCTGCTCGGTAGTCGCCTGGTCGATCTGGAGCAGTAAAACGGAAAGCGGGGCGGTCAAAGACGTCTCCTAAATCTCTTTATGCCATTAGGGAGGAAGAAAAAAATGCCAAACAAAGAGGAATATCGGATACTCAGCATAAAGAATATGTTGGAAAAAAGCGTAGAGCGATATGGAGGACGAGTGGCGTTTTGGGTGAAAAAAGACAAGGAAGAAGCTTGCTCCGCTATTACTTACAATGAGGTATATAGCGATGTGTGCGGACTTGGGACCTCGCTTTTCTCGCATGGCGTGAAGGACAAGAGAATTGCGATCGTAGGCGGAAACCCCTATGAATGGACTGTTTCTTATCTCGCGGCAATATGCGGCGCCGATGTAGCTGTTCCGCTTGACAAGGCACTTTGTATTAACGAACTGAAATATTTTCTTAATATCACTCGGTGCAGTTGTGCTATTTTCTCGGGAGAAATGGAGGACATTTTCTGGCAGATCAGAAACGACGGGGTAACAGAGCTCGAAGTACTTATAAATATGGATAAAGAAAAGAGCGAAGCGGATATTTTATCACTGCACGAGCTTATTGACGAGGGCAGGCAGGGGGTGACTTCCGGCAATAATGACTTTATAAATTCACGGATTATACGCGATGAGCTTTGCACGATCCTATTAACAGCCGGAACTACAGACGTTCCAAAGGCGGTAAACCTGTCGCATAAAAATATAGCATCGGAGATAATGCTAGTTTCCTCAGTTCTTAATATTATAGAAAGCGATGTATTTTTTTCGAGGTTTCCGCTACATTGCGCACGCGAATGCATATGTGGCATTCTTTTGCCATTGTATAAGGGAGCTTCAATTACATATTGTAAGGCATTCAAAAATCATTTTGAAGTTTCGACTGCTCAGGGGTACAGTCTCACCGAATGCACTTCCATAGCGGCGCTCAATCCTGAAAACGGGTCGGCGGGATGTCTGCTTCCTGAAATGAAGGCGAAGATAGCCAACCCAGATCCCGAAACTGGAATCGGGGAGATATGCCTGGCGGGGGAAAATATCATGATGGGATATTGTGAAAATCCCGAAGCGACTGCCAAAGTTCTTAAAGGCGGCTGGCTATATACGGGCGACCTTGGGAAAATCGATGAGAAAGGGCATATCTATATAGCAGGCAGAAAAGAGAATGTTATCATCGCTGAAAACGAGAAGCATGTCTATCCGGAAGAACTGGAAAATTGTTTGGACGGCATACCGTTCGCTCAAGAAAGCATGGTGTGGAGCAAAGCTTCGGATGACGGCAGTACCTCGGTAATAGCCGCAACGATTTTAGCAGATAAGGAGAAAGTCGCTGAAAGACTGGGTGGCGGTTATTCGGAACGGGAGCTGGAAGAACTTTTTTGGAGTGAAATAGAAAAAATCAACGATAAACTTCCTTCCTATAAGCGTATAAAAAAGATGGTTCTCAGGACAGAGAAGTTTCAAAAAAATTCATCTCATAAAATTATTAGATGGTATCCTGCAAATAAGGAATAAAGAACAAAAATGGCGGTTGAAGAGTTCACTTCAACCGCCGTTTTTTAAGCCCTTTGTAATTGTGTTTTAATTTTTATACTTCTCCACAAAACGCTGAAGAATTGCCGCCACCTGACAGCGTTCGGCGTTCCCGCTTGGCATAAGTTTATTTTCGCTGCCTTGAACGAACCCATTGTAATTGGCCCAGGAGAGGGCATCAATCGCCCATCCTGAAACAGAAGCAGCGTCCTCAAATCCGGAAAGTTCAGTTCTTGTCGACACGTCGTAGTTCTTGAACTTGGCGTAATTCATCAGAATTGCCGCTAGCTGCTCCCGGGTGATGGAATCGTTCGGACCAAATTTACCGCTGCCGTACCCTGCAACAATCTTATTGCTCGAAGCCCAGATTACAGCGTCTGTGTAATACTGTCCCGCCGCTACATCATCAAACTGATTTCCAGTAGTTACAGCTGGAGAGCCAGCCATTCGGTAAAAGATGGTAACGACCATGCCTCTGGTGGTGTTTGCATGGGGGCTGAACAGGGTTGTGCTGGTGCCATTCATCAGACTATTCTTATTGACATACTGTACAGCATCATAGAACCAGTCTCCTGATTTAATATCGGTGAACGGACTGACCTGTACTGCGCTGCCTGTTGTTGGTGTCGCAGGTTTTGCAGAGCCGGAGCCGCCGCCTGAGCTGTGACTGCTGCTGGAGGTTATTGTAAAGTTCGCAGAGACAATTGCACTGTCAAGCATACCATCCTTTACTGCGATTGCCTTGACCGTAGTCGAAGCCGTAATGGAAAAAGGTGCTGTGTATAAGGCGCTTGCGCTGGTTGGATCTACGCCATTTGTTGTATAATGGATTGCTGCACCTGATGTGCCACAGGTAATCGTAACCGTTTGGGCTGCGTTATAGCTTCCGCCGTTCGGAGCAATCACAGGCTTTACCGTGAGTTTCGGCGCGGTTTGCGTGTCGGAAACTGCAGCGCTTTCATCCTGTGTTTCTGTTTCCGCATATTTTGCGTAGCCGGTATAGCTTGTGTCAGGCATGCAATCTGTTTTTGTATTAACGTTCGAATAAGTTATACCGTCGAAGCTGTAGAGACCGTTTTCCACATGAGGTATAGTTGCCGTAAAGGTCGCCCCATCACTGTTCAATGTATAGGTCATGGTAAACGGAGCAGGGGTATCGATTGATTTTGTAAAGCTTGCAGTAACAATTGAGCTTTCATGCTGGCCATCCTTTACAGCGATTGTCTTGACCGTAGTCGTAGCCGAGATGGAAAACGGTGCGGTGTATAAGGCGCTTGCGCTGGTTGGGTCGGTTCCATCCGTCGTATAGTAAATTGAAGCACCTTCCGTGTCACAGGATATCGTAATCATTTGGGTTTTGCCAAAGCTGCCGCCGTTCGGAGAGATCACAGGATCTACCATCAGTTTCGGCGTAGTCTTAGTGTCGGAAACAGCCGCGCTTTCATGCTGAGTTGGTGTCTCCGCATATTTCACGTAGCCGGTATAGCTTGTATCAGGCATGCAATCCGTTTTTGTATTAACGTTCGAATAGGTTATACCGTCAAAGCTGTAGAGGCCGTTTTGCACTAGAGGTATGGTTGCCGTATAGGTCGTCCCGTCGCTGTTTAAGGCAAAGGTCAGGGTAAACGGGGCGGGAGCCGCTAGGGTAAACGTCTTCACGGTCTCGTTTCCTGCGTAGTCAGCAGCCACGATCATGTATCTGTTGTTGCCGGATGTCAAAGTGAACGTTCCGTCGGCCTGTTCAGCCTTGAGAACAAATTTTCTGGCAGCAGCGTCCCACTGATAGAGCGAATACGCGGCGATACCGCTGTCAGCGTCTGAAGCACTGACTACAACATTTGTATTACTATATACAATGTTGTTTATTACAGGATCGATCTGGTCGTCCAGTATTCCAGCCGCTCCGGCAAATATGGCAGTCGCGAGCATCGGGTAGTACTTCTGATAATGCGGCCGATAGAACATGTTGGAGCCGAAGGTCACAGACTGAACCGGCTTTCCGGTTATTCCGCCGCCTTTCAGGATCGTGCTGAACATTGTTGTTTTATTCTGGAAAACGTCCTTGGAGCCGCCGGTATTTTGGTAGCCGCCAATAAACGCGTCGCCGTCCTTTGACTTGAATAGTATCTTTGAGCCCGCGGGGATGTTGCCTGTAAAGTAATTTCCGCGGGCGTAAATCGTGCTAGTATTCGCGTAGTTTGCCGTGATAAGGCTGTCGTCAACGTTATATTTGCCATAAAGAGCCACATCATTAAATTGGCCTGTTGTTGGAGCGCCGGAAGTTCCTGTGCCAAAGTTAGCGTCCGTCAAGCTCGTTGCGTTTTGTACCATTACAAGCCCAAGTTTGTCGCTCTTGATCGTGTCCAAAAGAATTCCGCTGGCTGCGGCGTTGTACAGAAGAGCGACGTTGGCATCCTTCCTGACAGTTGAGGAAGAATTGCCGTTATAATCTGTCCCGTCCACATTCTTCATGGAGCCGAATCCCAAGAAGTCGTCAAGAGCCCAGTAAATAGCCCCGCCTTGAGTCGCCGCATTTCTCGTGTTGTTCATACTTATAACCGGCTCGACAAGCTTGACTGCTTCTTTCGGCAGATTGCTTATATATTTGCCCTCGATTTGGCAGCCTTTAAGCCCTAAATTCGGATTATCCACTAAATCGTAGAGTTTGTCCAGATTCTTAGCTTCGATGATATAGTCGGACATCGTTCCTAGGCCCTTGACGCTCTTGCGGAGCATCCATACGCTCTCCTTATTGTCGATAAAGGACGGGCCGCTGGATCTGCCGGAAAGCAGAAGGTTAACGAACCTTACGGCGTCTGTGCTGTTGCTCTTAAATACCACATAGTCGGCTGGTGTTCCTGAGATATCGGCCTTCTTATTAATCTCAGTGACAGGAACAGTTTTACCAGCAAAAAGATCTGGTGACCATACCTCAACGCAATCAAATCCCCTTGTATCCGGGAAGTTGCAATAGATATCAGCGTACATGCTGGCGAAGTTCGTGGCGTCATATCCTTTGCTCATAATCTCGTTAATAAAGTTCCTTCTGCCCTGCTTCATATCGTAAAGATACGTACCCTCCGGGTAGGTCACCCCTTTATATGTGACAGGCTCAGTGGTCTGGCTTACCTTTGCACCGTAGCGCATCGTGAAATCAAGCGTCCTGTAAGCCTCAGCCACGTTAAACTGAGTATCTGGCGTACCGGGGATCACAAGGTAATCCGGGAAGTAAGGAAGCTTACCGCCATTGCCGTCATCTTTCCTGGCCCTGCCGACGTATATCCCGGTGCCGCTCACGACGTCAATGAAATATTTGTCCGCGGCATCCGAATCGATATTCTGGGTGCCACGCAATTTGAACTCAAGCTTGTTCATAACCGTGCTCTTGCGCATGCTTGCATATTTGTTGTCAACCTCATGGCTGGCTTTGCCGTCGATGCTTCCGTTGAGGACATTGCCGGGGTAAAATGCGGTATTGCCATACATCAGTTCGTTCAGCATCCCGTAGTTAATTGCATTCGAGGCTTCGAAGGAATCAGAGTTGGAATTAGGTTCCTCGATGGTCCATCCCATGCATCCGTAGAGCATTGCGAACATAGGTCCGTAAACGTTGCCGCCGTCGTCCCAGCCGTTTGCCATGGTATCCCAAGGCACGTGGAATCTGTTATATCCGGTGCTTGCTGTAAGAGCTCTGCCCCCGGAATAAGCGAGCTGTATCATGTTGTTAAGCGTTAGATCCGGCTCGTAGTTCTGACTGTGAGGAGCCGTACACGGCTCAATAAGCATTTGGGTGACATAGCCGTGCCATTCAAGCATCATTAATGGATCCCATTTGGCGAGATCTTGTGTGAGGGCGATCGTCTCAGGCTGTGTTGCATAAACCGTATCGCGGTTAAGGTCCAGTCCGTACCTGTTGACTCTGCGCATGGCCGCCTTACCGTCGGGGTTGGAGCACAGCGTGTTGACCATTATAAACTTGTCAAGTACCTCAGAGGTGTTGATGGACGTCTGAGTTCTGGCTGAGTCACTGTAAAACGCATCGGGATTAACAACGTCATTAAACGCGCTGTAGCCTGTATTCGTGTTACCTGAAGGACGATAGTTATAAGTTATTACATCATCCGAAAAAGTCTTGTAAGGGATGACTTTTCCTCCATTGCCGCCCTCAATCATAGCATCGATCAAATGGATCATGCTATCTGTTCCGGCTACTTCGTCGGAATGGACATTGTTCTGGTAGTATGGGAGAACAAGATCGATATCTTCAGGAGCGGCACTTTTGTACTTTTCGATCAAAGTCTGCGGATTATCGTTCATCTGATCTTTTACTCCGCCCGGTTTGAGGTAGTCGTCAACGGTTGAAGCATCTTTTGCTACAACGACGTTCCATATTGCATTATATTGGGAGTAGTTGTTGAAGCTCTTGTTGGCGCTGCTGTAGTTGTCCGTGAGTCCGTAGCCCAGTATGCTTACCTCTACGTAAACGCCGTCGCCTTTTGCAAATGTGCCGTCTGCGTTTTTAACTACAGTGCCGCTGGCAAGCACGCCAATTGGTTTTGCGTCGACATCCGCCGGTTCGCCGTTAAGCGCTACAATAAGGCTCTGGCAGAATTCATTGATATCGGTCCAGGAATGGTACTCGTCGTAGGGACCGATATGAAGATTGGCCGAGGCAAGCTTCTGCTCGTTCGCCACGGCTTCAAGGGCATAGGTGCCGGGGCCTTTGTTTGTTGGGCCGAACTGGAAAAATGGGCGGTTGTCACCGCTTTGGGCCCTGTCGATGGCAAAGTCGCCCTGGGTGCCGCCAATATATCCGCTATAAGGAATATTGTTTAGCGCGCTGGCAGTTGTCGACGGGACATACAGATCCAGCCTATTATCATCCGAGTCGAAAGTTGGAGCGTTGACTCTGATGCTGGCGGAGACTTTGTAGCCGTCAGCTACTTCAACGATTTGCTTGTTTGACAGAAGCATAATCGGTGTTGATCCGCGTAAGTCTTTGCCGTTCCCCCAGCTGCTGAGAGGATAACCGCCGTATGTAAAGTCGATGGTATCAAGAAATGCCTGAGGATTTGTGATACCCGCCGCTGATACAGTAAACTCAACATTAAAGATTCTAGGATCTTTCAGATTGATTTCTCTTCTTGTCGTGTAGAACTTGTCCGGATCTTCGCCATTTTCGGCAACTCCTTTGTAAACTTCAGGCCTGTACAATATTTGTACGTCGCCGCCATTTATTACTTCAACTGACTTGATTGTGAGCGGATTATTTTCCGCTGCTAAAACAATCGCCTCTGGTGTTACTTCCATCGCCGGAGGAGTCACTTCCAGTGCCGGAGGCGTTACTTCCAGCGCCGGAGGAGTTACTACGAGCGCCGGAGGCGTCACTACCAGTGCCGGAGGCGTCACACCCGGCGCCGATGCCGGCGGCTGTTCGCTCAAATTCAGATCTTCACCAAGAACAATTTCTGCTGAATTGTTTACATTAGCGGGAAGATCATCTAGAGCAAACGTATTTATGCCTAATGAGAATACTAAACAGAATACAACGAACAAACTTAAAAAATTTTTCTTAAGTCGCATGTTATTTTTCCCCCCTTTGAAATATGCCTTATTTGTTCCGGAGTTTCGGTTCTCCGTTTTCAGCTGCGCAGTGGCGCAGCATGGTCACGCGGCTTTTTCATTGGCCTTTTAATTCAAAACTTCCCTCCTTAGAATAGATTTTTTACACACCCTGATTGCTATTATAAAGAGAGGAAATTGGACAGTCAATGAATTGTCTGAAAATTCCGAAAATTAGACAAAACGTTACAATTTCAACGTAATTTCGCAGAATTAAGAAGAAGAAAAGAGCTTGCCGACGGGTTTTGGGGGAAGGGACAAAAAAAGAGCGCAATCTGTAAATCAATACGGACTGCGCTCTGTATTAAACTGTCATAACAACAATATATATTGAGAAGGGAATCGATTTGGAAAACAACATCAGCTTTTCAATTTTACCGTAATGCAAGATTATTTGCAGACTGCGGATTTGATTGCGTTAAGGCCATATTCCATATCTCTGCGGTCAAGGTTGGCATATCCCATGATGAGCTGACCAGTATGACGTCCTTTTTCGATCGCATGTTCCTCGACGGGAACGATATATATACCTTCCTCACGGATATGCCGAACCAGGTCCGTGGTGAAGTCGATCCCGGGAAGCTCCAGAATCAGGTGCATCCCCGCGGATTCTCCGTAAACGATATGCTGTTTCGGAAAATATTGATCCAGCAATTCCAGCATCAGGTCCCTGCGTTTACGGTAGACCTTTTTCATCTGGCGGATATGACGTTCCAGGTCGCCGCTTTCTATAAATAGCATCAACGCAAGCTGGCTTATGGAATTGGAATGATGATCGCTGAGCCTCTTCCATTCCCGAAAAAGGGAGACAAGTGATGGAGGAAGAACGATGTATCCCAGACGAAGGGAAGGATACAGGATCTTGCTGAAGGTCCCGACATAGATGACCAGTTCCGGCGCAAGCTCGTAAAGGCTGTTTACCGGGGTCCCGTCATGACGGAATTCGCTGTCGTAATCGTCCTCAACCAGCAGACACCCCGTCTCCCTCGCATAGGCGATCAATTCCTGCCGCCTGGTCATCGTCAGAATGCCGCCCATTGGAAATTGATGGGAGGGGGTTGTGAACAGGAGCTTCGGGCGGGACTTGGCAGGCAGCAAGCTGGGGACGATACCTTCCCGGTCGGTGGGGACCGTAGTAATATGCTTGGTGTGGAAGGAAAAGATCTGCCTCACATTTCGATTGGAAGGATCTTCAAGCAGTACTTCGCTTTCACTGTCCAAAAGGCATTTTGCGATCAGGGTCAGCGCCTGTTTTGCGCCTGTCGTTACGATGATTTGCTCCGGACTGCAATCGATACCTCTCGATCTTTTGAGGTAATCCGCCAGCACGATTCGGAACTCTGGTCTTCCCTGGGGATCGTCGTAACCAAGCGCCGAAGCGGGAGCTTCCCTGAAAGCGCGCGCCGTGAAGGTGTTCCATTTGCTTCTTGGAAACAGGTCCAAAGCAGGGATGCCGCTGTCAAAACTGATCGTATCCGCTGCCACCGGATCGTCGGAAAGGGAGGCTGTCTGCAGATCCGTCAATGGATGAGGCGGGCGTACCGAAGCGATAGCCTCGCTGACGTATAGTCCGGAGCCTGGAACGCTACGTGCCAGACCCTCCGAGACGAGCATATCATAGGCTGCGAGTACGGTGTTCCTGGATACGGACAACTCACCTGAGAGCTCTCTTGTGGAAGGCAGAACGTCGCCTTGTTTCAGGCTGCCTCTTAATATCCTTTCCCTGATATCTCGGTAGATCTGTTTCGCGTAGGAGCGTTTTTCCTCTTTCGCAAGACGAACAAACAACATTTTCATTTACCTCCCGACCGGCTCAGTTAAAAAGGATATTTATCGGACCTTTTGTGAGCCGGTTATCTGTGGTTAAATTATATCCGGAACACCAGATTTTGTAAATGGGGGTATTTGATCAATGAATAAATGGAACGAAAGCTGTCATCCTTATGCTATGATAACGATATTTTTTTGGTCGCTGGCTTATGTTCTGACGCGCATTGCATTGCAGCATTTTTCGGCGTTTGCGCTGGGATTTCTGCGTTATGTCATCGCTTCGTGCACCTTGCTGATTTTCGTAACGGCGATAAAAATGAACAAGCCGGAAAGTGCAGACTTTAAATGGTTCCTGGCTGCGGGAGCTGCGGGATTTTTTCTGTATATGGTTTTATTCAACACGGGTTGCGAGACGGTTACCGCTTCCACAAGCAGCGTCATCATCGCGACGGTTCCGGTCATGACTGCATTGCTGGCGCGTTATATCCACGGCGAGATGCTGAGCCGCTGCCAGTGGGCTGCCATACTGATCGAATTTGCGGGCGTTGCCCTGCTGACTCTAATGAACGGGGTTTTTACCGTGAACAAAGGGATCCTCTGGCTGCTGTTGGCGGCGGTTTCCCTCAGCGCATATAATTTGCTCCAGCGCAGGCTGACCAGGGTTTATTCTGCTTTACAGACGACGTCCTTCAGCATATTTGCCGGTACTATGATGCTTGGTATATTTTCTCCCGCCGGCGTTACAGAGTTGCGCGGCGCGCCGGCAGAAGCGCTGATATCCCTTGTGGTCCTCGGAGTGTTTTCCAGCGCGGCCGCTTATGTGTCATGGTCAAAGGCCCTGGCAAAAGCGAAAAAGGCCTCGTCGGTAAGCAATTATATGTTTCTCACTCCCTTTCTTGCAAGTCTCATGGGCTTTGTGATTGCCGGAGAAATACCGGATGTGGCGACCGTTGCAGGCGGTAGTGTAATTTTTGCCGGCATGGTCTTGTTTTATTACGGAGAAAAAATAGTTACTAAAAAAAATCATTAAATTTGATGAAAAATGTCGAAAAATATGATATGATACGCGTACATCTAACCTGGCATTTGATGCAGCAACAAATAAATTATTCAGTCTCAATCATAATAACAAAAATGCAGAGGTATCCTATGAAAAACCGGAATTTCAGGCTGAAGGACAAAATTCTGATCTATATCCTTCCTTTCATTGCCGTCGCATTGCTTATCATATCAATACTCGCATATTATCAGGCGAAACAAATCTTTATGTCCAATTACAATCTCCAGAAAGAACAGGTAGAAGCGACTGTCATCGACACAATGCAGATGATCGACTCCGGTTTTGCTATGATTGAAAAGCATATGGAAACGGATATGGAGCGGAGCATCCTGGAATTTCAATCTGAATTTGATAAGGCCGGAGAGGATCCTGAAAAGATATCCCTTGAGGCGCTCAAATCAAAGATGGGTGAGAAATACGATCTCGTCATAATTGACAGTGAGACTGTCATCATCAAATCCACAATACCCGGCACATTGGGTTTTAACTTCATGGAGGCCAGGCTGCCATTGGGGGATAAGCCATTGGGGGATACCATCAATAGCATGAGAGCCTCAGATTCGATCCAGTTTGAAAGATTCAGCATTAATCCGGGGACAGGATATCTAAGCACATTTGCGTATATGCCTTCTTCTGATCATAAATATCTCTTGGAAGTGTCATACACCCAGTCGGATCTCGGAGCATTTGTAAGTGAACTGAAACCGGTCAATATTGCCTCAAATCTATCGAGAACAAATCGGGATATCGTGAGCATAAGAGTTTTTGATATCTTCGGAATGGAGTTTACCGATAATGGTCCCAATAAAGCGGCAACCAAAGAAAGTATAGCAATCGTTCAAAGAGCTCAAAAAGAGAAACGATTTGAAATAACGGACGGAAATATCATAAAAAGCTATCTGTATATCGATTTGAAAAAAAATGCGAACAAGATGAGCAATGCCAGTAAAACGGTTGAGATCGTCTATGATACCACTCCGCTCGTCAGCGGATTGAGAAAAATTTCCCTTTTATGTTTTCTGATAGGTTTCATCGTAATGGTAGGGATGGCCTTATTCATTACAATCCTTATCAAGAAAGCAACATATCCGATCACGATCCTTGCCGATGCCGCCAATAGAGTCTCCAAAGGAGATTACAGCGTTGTTGCGAAAAAGCTCAGCCAGGATGAAATCGGGGAACTTACCGACATCTTTAATTCCATGACCGCAAAAATAAAAGAGGACTTTGAAAAAATTGAATATCAAAAAACAGAACTGGAAAGATATAACAAGAACCTCGAGGAAATGGTCGATGAAAGGACAGTCGAACTGGTCCGGGCAAGGGAAACGATAAAACGGGAGAAGGACGTGCTGGAAAGCATCCTGAACGATACTCTTTCGGGATACTGGGATTTTGATATGGAGAACCGCTCCATTTATTACAGCTCGGGGCTGAAAAGGATGCTGGGATTTGAGGATCATGAGCTTGGTAACGGCTACGAGGATATGAAGCAGTTCCATTTCCCTGAAGATATGACAAAAATAAGAGAATGCTTTAATCAGCATTTGGAAAGCCAGGGGAAGATTCCATTCTATAATGAAGTGAGGTATAAGCACAGGAACGGCGCTACCCTGTGGGCGATCTTCACCGGGCATATTACGGAATGGGGATCCGATGGCAGGCCGCAGCATATGATCGGCTGTATCATCAACATCACAGAGCGAAAGCTGCTGGAAAAATCACTGAATGAAGAGCAGGAACTTTTCAAGGCGACGCTGCTTTCCATGGGAGAGGCGGTAATAACGACGGATAAAGAAGGCAAAGTCTGTATCGTCAATGCCGTTGCCGAGAAACTCACAGGCTGGTCACGGGAAGAAGCGGCAGGCAGGCCGTTTAACGAGATATTTAAATTCATCGGAGCTACGCCCGAGGAAGACGCCAGAAATCCTTTGAACAAAGTGCTCAAGACCGGAGAACCGGTACAGGATCAGAGCGATCTGACGATCCTTACCAGACGGGGAACCGAAATCCCTATCGAGGATAGCGCTTCTCCGATCAGGGATGAAAACGGAAATATCAGCGGCGCTGTGCTCGTATTCAGAGATTATACGGAAAAGAGAGAAAAGCAGGCAAGAATCGAATACTTGAGCCTCCACGACCAATTGACCGGTCTGTACAACCGCAGGTTTTTTGAAGAAGAGCTGAAGCGGCTGGATACGATGCGAAATCTCCCATTGTCCATCATTATGCTGGACGTCAACGGATTGAAACTGATCAACGACGCTTTCGGACACGCTATGGGCGATCTGGTTCTGCAGAGAGCGGCGATCATCATGAATGAGGAATGCCGAAGCGATGATATCATAGCCAGGTTCGGAGGCGACGAATTCGTGATTTTGCTGCCCGGAACAAGCCAGGAAGAAGCTGAAAGGCTTGTGAAACGGATCTATATTGCATTTGAAACGGAAATCATAGACAACATCAGCGTTTCCGTATCCTGCGGCTGGGCAGCCAAACTGGATCGCGGCCAAAGTCTGGCCAATATTTTCAAACTTGCGGAAGACCACATGTATCGCCGCAAGCTTTCCGAGAGCAAGAGCATGCATTACAAGACCATCGATACGATATTAAAGACACTCCACGGAAAGAGCGAAAGAGAAAAGAAGCATTCGGAACGTGTCGGTGAGCTTTGCGAATCGATCGCAGCTGCCATGAAACTTGACCCGGAGGATGTTAAGGAATTCCGGACGATCGGCCTGATGCATGACATCGGAAAAATTGCCATCGATCTGAGCATTCTGGATAAACCCGGCAGTCTTGACAGCAACGAACGGGCCGAGATCGAACGGCATCCGGAGCTGGGATATCAGATCCTGAGATCCCTCAATGACTTTGCTAAATTGGCGGAATACACCCTTTCGCATCATGAGAGATGGGACGGCAAAGGGTATCCGAGAAAACTGAAAGGCGAAGAGATCCCTCTCGAAGCTAGGATCATCGCAATTGCGGATGCATACGATTCCATGACCACAGACAGGGCGTACCGGAAAGCGATGGACAAATCGATCGCAATCGAGGAAATCGTCAACGGAGCCGGGAAACAATTCGATCCGGATATTGTGAAGATTTTCGTAGAGAAGGTATATGAAAAAATGAATTAAAAACTCATTAAAACGGAAGCCAAGCGGCTTCCGTTTATTTTAGAAATTGTCCCGTCTTACCCATTTGATAGGCAAGCCGGATCATGGCTTGTTCTTCTTCCGTCAGTTTTCTGGAATACATTTTTTCAAATTGCCGGACCAGCCTTGAAAAATCGACGAGCTGCCTGCTCTGCCGGGGCCGTATGGAATCCTTATCCGGGTCATACCTTCTGGAATGAATGGAGTCCCTGTTTATTCTCCGGAAGATCTCGGCAGTATAAAGCGCGTCGCTCAGGGCGTCATGAAAACCGTATACCAACGGTATATCTAACAGTTCGACCGTCGTCTTCAGCTTCAGCAGCCTCTTCTGCGAAAGCTTAAAGTGCAGCGCCGCGTAGGGCTGCAGATTGATGTACCTTTTTGAAAGCAGCTTTGGGTCCAGTTTATGAAATTCGATATTCCGAAAAAGCTCCTTCATATCGGCCATCCCCCAGATACAGAATACCGACTCGCCGCCTTCGGCGAATCCGGCGAATTCCCGGAAAACTTCGGGAAACGTTTCCTCAGAGTCAAGCTGCTTGGTGGTGATCCCGGTGAGCTCCGTAACAAAGGGATTGATCTCGGGGTAGATGACCGGTTTTACAAAGCGACGGAACGTGCCGGTCTCTTTCAGATCACGGTCCAGTCTTACTGCGCCGATTTGAATGATTTCAAAACAGGAGCGGCAGACTTTGCGGCTTTCAGGAAGGGAGAAATCCTGATTGAACTCCAGATCGAACACAATGTATTCCATGGCCCTTCACCTCATTTTTTATTATGCAGGAAATATCGCTGAAAGCGATATTGTCGGAATATCAAAAAAGTACCTTGACCGTTGTCGCCCTAGCGGCGACATGTGGAAATAGGAATCTTTGATTCCGCCATTTCCGCTTTTTTTATTCTTCAGCTCTATTATACCCCAATTTTGCTATTCTCTCCAGATATGCCAGAGATGATTGTTCTGGCCTCTTGCAAAGACGTCAAGTCTTCTGCCTCCCCAGGAAACCGCCGCCGGCTCTGAAGTTATACTTCCGCCAAGCGACTCCCATGAGCTCCACCTGCTGCCGTTCCAGGTACGGAACAGCAGCTGATTCTGCGTGCCTCTGGCAAAGACCTCCAACCGGTTTGGACCGGTTGACGCCGCCGCCGGTCCGGAACTGATCGAGCCGCCTCCAAGATCCTCCCAACTGCTCCAGCTGCTGCCGTCCCACCATTTATGCCAGAGAGACTGGTTTTGCCCTCTGCCGAATACATCGATCCGGTTCGGACCCCAGGAGACCGCTGCCGGCGGTGACGTCAGGACACCGCCGAGATCTTCCCAGTTGCTCCATCGTGAGCCGTCCCACCATTTGTGCCACAGCGCCTGATTCTGCCCTCTTCCGAACACATCGAGGCGGTTTGGCTGCCATGAGGCTGCCGCGGGGGCCGATGTAAGGATGCCGCCAAGATCTTCCCAACTGCTCCATCGGGAGCCGTCCCACCATTTGTGCCACAGCGCCTGGTTTTGGCCAGAGCCGAAAACATCGATCCGGTTTGGTCCCCAGGAAACCGCTGCCGGTGATGAAGTAAGAACTCCGCCAAGATCTTCCCAGCCGCTCCATCGGGAACCGTCCCACCATTTGTGCCATAACGCCTGATTTTGCCCCCTGCCGAATACATCGAGGCGGTTAGCCTGCCAGGAGGCAACTGCCGGCGCAGAAGTAAGAACTCCGCCAAGATCTTCCCAGTTGCTCCAGGAAGGCCGTGGACGAGGGCCTGGACCTGGACCGGGGCCCGGACGGGGAGGAGGACCGGGTCTTTGCCCCTCCATTGTCGTTAAAATCATTCTTATAATGTCCCGGAATATATCATCGATCATCCGGTCGGACATGCCATACCCTTTCAATACGCTGAACAGCATAGGGACGTCCCTCCGCATATCCCTTAGGATACGGGCCGACCTTTGATCGATAGAACCGGTGTAGTTTCCTGCGTTTCTGAATACGTAAGTGACGATACTGAGAAATACCCACTGTGAAATCAATCTTGGAACGCCGGACGTCTGAAACTGGCCGTAATAATCGGCCAGGTCCGGGTTGATAACTGTCATGATCCGGTTGATATCCTGCGGCACCTGACTCATCAGCTCCTGTTCTGCAGCGGAAGCCCAAATATCATCATCTGATTTACCTCGCATTTTCATACTATCTCCTTCCTTTATGGTTGATATTCCATTATATGCGGCGGATAGGGCAAGTGGTAACTGTATGAAACTGGAAGCGGAGGAAAATGTATCGTCTTGCAATAGGCTTCCATTTTATAGGATAATAAATTGATATCAAGTATTGGGGGATAACTTTGAAAATGAACAGGTTGGCAAAATTAACAATAATGGTGATGATCATGGTCTTGTCCGGAACTGCAGTAGCTTTCGCCGGAACCGGGCAAATCAGAATAAATCTTGACGGAGTCGATATCGCGTGCGATTCGCCGCCTGTTATTCTTGACGGAAGGACTCTGGTTCCGGCAAGGGCGGTTTTTGAAGCAATGGGCGGAAATGTCGAGTGGAACGAGGCTACCAGAGAGGTGGGAGTTACAGTCAGGGACGTTAATGTAAACCTGAAAATCGATTCCAAAACTGCGTACATAAACGGATCGGACAAGCAGCTTGAAGTCCCGGCCAAAATCATAAAAAACAGGACGATGATCCCGGTGCGATTTGTGTCGGAAGCTGTCGGATGCGAGGTTTCATGGGACGAAAAAAACAGAGTCGTCGGAATCGTTTCACCCGGAACAGAAACGGAAGAAATGACGATGATCAGCAGTATAGGGCTTTCGCCGGAAGGAAACAAGGTCATCGTCGATGGAGACAGGGAAATAACGGACTATTCAACCTTTAAAATGTCAAACCCAAGCAGACTGGTATTTGACATCAGCAATGCAAAACTGGGAATCAGCGACGGGGCGATCAATACGGAAGACAATCCGTTCTTCAAGGCGATCCGCTATTCACAATATACAAAGGATTCCGTAAGGATCGTAGCGGATCTGACGATGTACTCATCTGGAACGGCGAGCCGGTCGGATTCCATGAGAACGGCTTATCTCAACTTTGAGGTGAACGAGCCTGCAGCTCTCGGCGATGTAATCGAACCGGACGGCAGCGTCAGCAAAGAGGATCAGGCGATTCTCGACCAGTACGGTCTTGAACCGGTAAAAGCAGAGGCTCAGCATAAGATCGTTGTGATCGATCCCGGTCACGGGGGTTCCGATACGGGTTCACGGGGATTTGAAAACGGGGTCGCCGTATTAAATGAAAAGGACGTCAATCTTGATGTCGCGCTACGGGTTCAGAAGATGCTGGTAGCCGCAGGCGCCAGAATCTATATGATCCGCACGGATGACGCTACGATCCCGCTTTATGACAGGCAGGATACGGCCAACAGCCTGGGAGCGTCGCTCTATGTAGCCATCCACAACAATTCCTATACCAACGGTACCCCAAGCGGCACGGAGGTTCATTATCACGGAAAGAGCGATCCTCCTTTGGATGGGATCTCTGCAATGGAACTGGCCGAAAACCTGCAGAGCACGCTTGAATCAAATCTTGGTCTTCCGAACCGGGGGACAAAGGTCAGTCCGGAACTGGCGGTGCTCAGAAGGACTGTCATGCCGGCGGTTATTATCGAAGGAGCTTTTATCTCCAATCCGAATGATTTGAATTACATGAAAACTGATGATTTCAGGGAAAAATACGCCATGTCCGCCGCGAAATGCATTATCGAGTCGCTCAATGGCGGCGCTATTCAGCCTGCGAAACAGGCCAGCTCATAATTGAATTTATCCTTTTCGTCATAAAACAGTCCGTGTCCGCTATTTTCAAAAGGAATCAGCAGAGAATTGCGGATCCAACTGTTCTGCGCGACTGCCAGCGGATACAGACAGACCTGATCGTGAACCCCATGAAGGATCAGGGTCGGGACCTCGATCTGCGCCAGGTCATCGAAGTGCATCTCTTTCAGCCAGGCTTTTTCGATCTCAATGGTAGCCCAACTTGCAGCCTGAAGCCCGAGCCGGAAAAACCAGTCGGAAAAAGGCTCTGAAATCTTTTGATAGAAAAATGATTTCCCGAAATCTCTCAGCATGGCAGGGCGGTCGGCATAGGTTGAGCGGATCATTTGATCGATATCTTTCACTTCCTGTCCATAGGGGAATCCCGGACGTTTGATAAGGCTGGGCGCCGCTGCGGCGCACAGAACGAGCCTGCCGACTCCATAACCTCTGTGCCGGGCCATGTATCGGGTCGCAATCGCTCCTCCCGTGGAATGTCCGCATAATGTAACGTCATTTAAATCCAAAGCATCGATTACACACCGCACATCGTCCGCCAGCCGGTCATAATCGTAACCGTGGAAGGGCCTGTCGGAATTACCGAAACCCCTTTGGTCAAGGCCGATGCAACGGAATCCGCACCGGCAAAGCCGGTTATACTGGTATTCAAACAATTCATAATTCCCGGGCCAGCCGTGTAAAAACAGGATCGTTTTTTGCCCTGACGGGTTGATTTCGTTTGCGTAAACACGGACGCCCGGCTCAACCGGAATCATATACTCCATTTCCATTTCTCCTTTTATTTCGTAATTCGCTCTTTTTTTATCTATGTTATTCGGAACAACAGCAGAAGTGACTGATACGAACATTTAATAACAGTAAGGCATATCATATTTGTTATGGATAAAAAAAGGCGTTCGGAGGGAATCAGAGATGTGTGGAATTGTTGGATGGATCGATTATAAGAGAAACGTATCCGGAGAAGCGGATACGATAAAAGCAATGGCGGAAAAGCTTTCAAACAGAGGCCCTGACGCTTCGGGATACTGGTTTTCCAATCAGGCAGCCCTTGGGCACCGCCGCCTGACCGTAGTGGACCCGGAAGGCGGCAGGCAGCCGATGCTGCGTAAAGCGGGAAACGACCAGTATGTTCTGGTGTACAACGGCGAGCTGTACAATACGGAAGAGATACGCGGGGAATTGAAACGAAAAGGATATACGTTCGAAGGGTGGTCGGATACGGAGGTTCTGCTTGCTTCCTACATTGAATGGGGAGAAGAATGCCCGGAAAAGCTGAATGGAATCTTTGCCTTTGCGGTTTGGGACGAGAAAAGGAACCGATTATTTCTGGCAAGGGACCGTATCGGGGTAAAGCCGTTATTTTACTGCATGAAAGGAAGTTCTTTTCTGTTTGCGTCCGAAATAAAGGCAATTCTGGCGCATCCTGAAATAACGCCGAAATTAGGCAGGAGGGGATTGGCTGAGATCTTCGCTGTCGGTCCTGCACGGACGCCTGGAGAAGGAGTATTTTCAGGTATTTATGAACTGAAGCCGGGTTACAGCATGACGGTCGATAGTGACGGATCTCGTGCAAAACAGTATTGGCGCCTGAACAGCCACGTACATGAGGAGGACTTTGATCATACGGTTTCCAGAGTGCGCGAGCTGGTTTATGATTCCGTCAAACGCCAGCTCGTCTCGGACGTCCCGCTGTGTACACTTCTGTCGGGAGGACTGGATTCCAGCGCGATCACTTCCGTCGCTTCCGAGGTGTACCGGAATGAGAACAAGGATCCGATCCGGACTTTTTCTATTGATTATGTCGGAAACGACCGATATTTTAAGGCCAGCCTGTTTCAGCCGGATGAGGATGCTCCATGGGTGGCGAAGGTTTCCGATTATCTGGGAACAAGTCATTCCTCTTGCTTCATCGACACGCCGGAATTGGCAGAAGCCGTTTTCCCCGCTGTTTTAGCCAGGGATCTGCCGGGGATGGCGGACGTCGATTCCTCCCTGCTACTTTTCAGCAGATGGGTAAAAGAACGAGCGACGGTGGGGCTGTCCGGTGAATGCGCGGATGAAGTGTTCGGGGGTTATCCGTGGTTTTTCAGAACAAACAACGGGGAAGGGATCTTATTTCCTTGGAATCAGAAGGTAGAGGAGCGGATGAAGCTATACTCATCGGACCTGATTTCCGAGATACAGCCGCTTCGATACCTGGAAGACCGGTATCGGGAAGCGGTCTGTGAAGTGCCCCTTCTTGAAAGCGACAGCCCGGAGGACTCCGGGATGAGAGAGCTGTTCTATCTGAATCTGACCCGCTGGATGCCGACACTTCTGGACAGGAAAGACAGGATGAGCATGGCGGCAGGTTTGGAATTGAGAGTGCCGTTTTGCGATCATCGGATCGTGGAATATGTCTGGAATATCCCCTGGGAAATGAAACGTTTTCGGGGAAGAGAGAAAGGGCTCCTGCGTCAGGCTTTGAACGGAATGCTGCCGGAGGATGTGCTTTGGAGAAAAAAGAGCCCTTATCCCAAAACCCACAACCCTTCCTATATCGAAGCCATCCGCAATATGACGCTGACCATGCTCGAGGACCGCACGTCTCCTTTACTGCAGCTGATCAACAAAAATGCGGTGAAAGAGCTCGCGCTTTCCATAAAAAAGGATACCGATATTCCATGGTTCGGCCAGTTGATGAATGCGCCTCAATTACTGGCATACCTATTGCAAATCGACTTTTGGCTGAAAGAATACCGGATAGCGATCGAGTAGAGCCTGGAAACAGCAGCGCTGCATGAAAAAAGCCCGCTTGTCGGCGGGCTTTTTCTATGAATGAAATTCATGATCAATATTTGATCCGGTATATGATCGCTGCGGCCTGAACACGGGAGATGCCCTCCATCGGATGGATCTTGTTGTCGTCGCTTCCCGTAATGATGCCGGCTTTGATCAACGCGGCAATGGCGTCTTTGGCGTAGGAGTCGATCAGATAATTGTCGCTGTAAGCCGTCAATGAGCCGGTGTCTCCGGCCGCAACAGTGGTTCCGCTCTTATTCATGGCCCTCAAAGCCAGTACCATGGCGTCTTCCCGGGTGATGGAGGAATTCGGATAGAATTTGTTGTCCGAACCCTGTGCGATTCCAAGATACTTGGCGGTTGCGACAGCGTCGTAGTAGTAATCGCTTTTGGCCACATCGGAAAAGCTGCCGGCACTTGTATTGGTCTGAAGGTTCAACGCTTTTACGAGAAGCAGCATAAATTCGCCTCTCTTTATCTTTGTATCAGGGTTAAAATGTTTCGCGCCGTCCTGACCTGTTGATCCGGCCAGGACTCCATCCTGATAAAGCTTGTCGATATAGTCGACGGACCAGGAATAAGCTTCATCGACGTCCTTGAAGTATTGTGACTTTTTCAGTCCTGTTGTCGGAGTCGTAGGAGTTGTTGTTGTGCCGCCGGTACCGGAAACGGTGATCTGTACTTTTCCTTTGAAGGAAGCTCCTTCTGTATCATATCCGGTATAGTCGATGGCAGTCGTGCCGGAGGCTCCGCTCGAAGGAACATATGCGATATTCAGGATAAAAGGCGTTCCCCCGTAGTAATACTTGGTCGATGCGCTTAACTCGCTGGAACTGCCGCTGGTAGAATATCCGTAATAAAGCTTCCCGGCAGATGAGGGGGGCAGCGTGAATTTTACGTAGTCCAACGTGTTTTTCATGAGTTTCTTGCAAACACTGTTAAAGTCATCGTCCTTGAAGTAAACGTTCGAACCTGCTTTGACCGTGTAGCTGACGGGGTCCGCGGTAAGAAGGCTGCCTCCTCCCACGGTTATCTCGATGGTGCCTGTGAAACTGTCATCTTCTACATCATAGCCTTTAAATTCGATCTTACATACCCCTTTGAAGCTCGTATTCGGAACGAAGGTGATCTCGGAGAGATCCGGATCGTCCTTGTAGAAATAGTCCTTGGATGCGCTTACCTTGGAATCGTATCTTCCGTCGTCGTAGTCGAAATAGAGGGTTCCTTTGGAGGTTGAAGGCAGCGTGAAATTCACGTAATCCAGCTTTTCATCGTTCAGATCTTCGCACATGTCGTTGAAATCTTTTCCCGTAAAGGTAACAGTCTTGCCGGTATCGACGGAGTATTCGATCACCTTGGAGGTCCCCGTACCCTCATCTACGGAAATTTTCACTTTCCCGTCAAAATTCTCCCGGTCCACATTTCGGGCGGTATACTTTATGACCACGGTCCCCTCGTAATCCTTATCCGGAACAAAGGTGATATCCGATATGGAGGGGGATTCATCATAGTAATATTTTGCGCTTCCGGATGCTTTGGAGTTATAATTATCCTTTGAAACGTACTTGTAGTATAAAGTTCCGTTTGAGGAGGACGGGAGGGTGAACTCTACGTAATCCAGCTTTTCATCGGTCAAATCGTCGCACACCTTGTTGAAATCATCTTCGTCAAACTTCAGCACTTCGTCGGAATCCATATCATACTCGAGATCGTCAGCATCTTCGTTATTGTTATCGTCGTCATCGCCCACGGTGATCTTGACTTTCCCTTCGTAGTAGTCCCCGTCATCATTGTAGCCCGTATAATAGATCGTAACGGTACCTTCGTAATTATCCGCGGGGAGGAACGTGACTTTGGACAGGTAATTGGCTTTATCCATATAATACTTGGTTGATTCTGATACTTTGTTGGAACTGCTTTCCGTTGTAAAATCATAGTAAAGCGTTCCCTTGGAAGTAGCCGGCAGGGTGAATTTTACATAGTCAAGATTTTCGTCCGTCAGATCGTCGCAGGCTTCATCAAAGTCGTCGTCTTTAAATTTGAAGTCTTCTTCCTCGTCCGTTTCGTATGTGATGGTATCCGCGTCGCTGCTGTAAGTCGTAGCATAGGAAACTGACGGCTGAAATGGTATGAAAAGCACTGAGACGAGTACTATTAAAAACAATGCAATCCTTCTATTTAACTTTTCTTGCAATTTCGCACCTCCTAAAAAATTAATCTCAAATCCAATGGTTCCCGTGATTCAACCCGGTACTAGCTCTATAATAATATATTCATTGTCGAAAATAAAGATATAATGGCATATTTATGTAATTTTAATCAGAACGTAATAAAGAAAGTGGAAATGCTTACATCGATATTACCTAAATAATAAAATATATCGGTAAAGTTATAGATATGTGTTGACAAAATACATTATGAAACTATAATAGTTATATAAACATAAATATTATGAAATGATAAATAGGCATAATATGGAAAATCATCAAAAGGAGAACAGGTATGCAGAAAGCGAAAAAAATTGTAACCATTGTCGTTGCAGCACTTGTAGGGATCGGAGCTATCACAGGCGTATACTTTCTTTACGAATCCATGAATTTTTTCAAAACGAATAACGCATCCGTATCGGCGGATACGGTAAAGGTCATGCCACTGGTTTCCGGCACGATAGAAAGCTGGAACGTTCAGGAGGGAGACGACGTAAAACAGGGAGAGGTCCTGGGGAAACAGGATGTTTCATCTTTGGTAAACAGCAGCAAGGTGGACCAGAGCGCGCTGGAGAATTCAGCGGATTCTATTTTGTCAAAAGCGGAGATCAAAGCGCCTATCGCAGGGAAGATCGTTCAGTCCAATGTGATCAAGGGATCCACTGCGGCAGCCGGGGCCACCGTTGCGGTGCTTGCAGACACCTCAAACTTATATATCAAGACGAACATCGAAGAAACGGATATCTTTAAGATCAAAGTTGGCCAGAAGGTCAGGATCAAGATCGACGCGTATCCGAATAAAACCTTTATCGGCTATGTGGAATCCGTCAGTGCGGCGACCCAGTCCGTGATCACAGGCCAGACTTCCATCAACACCAGCGGGACCTACAGCAAGGTGACACAGCTCATCCCTGTAAAGATCACTCTCATCAACGACGAGAACCTGCCGCTGATGCTCGGAATGAACGCGACCGTAAAGATCAGCATTCGATAGCGCTTTCACCGGAATTCGGATCATATAACGAAGACAGAGAGGTATAAACAATGAAAAAAAATGCAGTTAGAATAGTCACCGCGCTGATGATCGCATCCATGGCCGTAATACTGCCGGGATGCGGAGGCGGCGACGATCAAATAAAGGTAAAGACGGCTGAGGTTGTGAAAGGTCATATCGAAGCGTCCTACACGATCACAGGAGCCCTTGTTCCAGCCCAGGTGGCCGATATCTCGGCACAGATGATGGGGAAGGTCTCCCAGGTAAATGTGGCGGCGGGCGACACGGTAACGGTGGGCCAGGTGCTCGCAAGGCTGGACGATACACAGCTGAGTGCACAGCTGAACCAGGCGCAGGCGACCTACCAGGGCTCCATGAATACACAGAAGCAAGCCAAAATCAACTTGGATAATGCAGCGGCCGCCTTGCAAAGAACCAAATCGCTTTACGCGGAAGGCGCCGTCGCCAAGGTGCAGCTTGACAATGATCAGAAGGCGTACGATCTGGCTAAGAGCCAGTACGATTCCAGCGTCAGTTCAGGGGTAAGCGGCGCGAAAGCTTCCGTGGACAACATCAGCGCCCAGGTCAATAACTCTATCATAAAGAGTCCGATCCCCGGGATCGTTGTCAGCGAGAACATTACGGCGGGCGAGACCGCGACCGTCGGAAGCCCTTTGATGACGGTGGCCGATTTAAGCAGCCTCAAACTAAAAGGCACCATTTCACAGGCCGCGCTTCCATATATAAAGAAGGGCGATCCGGTGGATCTTTTTATCGATATTTATCCGGACCGGACGTTCAAGGGGATCGTTTCCGATATCGGAGCCATGTCGGTAAGCACAGGGGCTTATTTCCCGATCGAGATCAGCATGCAGAACACAGACAATTTCGCTTCCGGTATTTCCGCCCATGCGGATATCAAGGCTACGGGAATGGAAAGACTGATCGTGCCGGCGTCGGCCGTAGTGGATAACAACGGGGAAAGTCATCTCTATGTGATTGAAGAAGGCATTGCCAAGAAAACAACGGTGCTGACCGGACTTCAGAATGACGACAAGATCGAAATCTTAAAAGGGTTGAAGGGCGGCGAGACGGTTGCAATAACCAACGCCAACAATCTGTTTGACGGAATGCCCGTCAAGATCGTCAACAACTAGAGATTGCTTTATTAAAATGAAAGATTAGGGATTATGTTTAAATTATTATTAAATCTAAAACCGTTTACCTTGACGATTTTTTTTATCCTGATATTCATATCCGGTCAGGCCATGGCGGAGCTGGCTCTGCCGACCCTGATGTCGGATGTGGTAAACAACGGAATGATGCAGGGCGATACGAGGTACATCCTCACTTACGGCGGATATATGCTGCTCGTGGCCCTGGCCAGTTCGGCAAGTTCCATCATCGGCTCGTTCTTTTCCGCCAGAGTCGCGCTGGGATTGGGAAAAAACCTGAGGAATATGGTTTTCACACGCGTTGAGAACTATTCTCTCCACGAATTCGATAAACTGGGGACAGCCTCTCTGATCACCAGAACCACCAACGATATCGTTCAGATCCAGACCGTTCTCGTCATGATGTTGCGATTTATGATCTATTCGCCCATCATGTGCATCGGCGGCATCATCATGGCGGTTTCGAGAGACAAGGGCCTTACAGTGATCCTGCTTGTTGCAATACCAATTTTGATCGCACTGATCGCGGGGCTGGCTGTTTCCGTCATGCCTGCGTTCAAGGTGATGCAGAAAAAGCTGGACCGGCTGAACATGGTACTCCGTGAAAACCTCACCGGTATCCGTGTTATCCGAGCGTTCAACAAGCTGACTCACGAGCGTGAGCGGTTCAGCGACGCCAACGGCGATCTGACCAATACCGCCATCAAAGTAAACCAAACCATGGCTGCCATGCAGCCTGCCATGATGCTCATTATGAACCTGACTACGGTTGCGATCGTATGGTTCGGAGGAATCCGGGTCGCCCAGAGCAGTATGCAGATCGGCGACATGATGGCGTTTATTCAATATGCCATGCAGATCATGTTCTCCTTTGTCATGGTCGCCGTAATGTTCGTCATGGTGCCGAGGGCACAGGCTTCCGCGGAACGTATCAATGAGGTTCTTGAAATGGAACCGGAGATCGTCGATCCGGAAGATGTGAAACTTCTGTCCGACGGAACGAGAGGCCGCGTCAGCTTTGAAAACGTATCCTTCCGGTATCCGGGAGCGGAAGAACCGGCAATTACCCATATCAGCTTTGAGACAGGCCCCGGAGAGGTCACGGCGATCATCGGAGGAACGGGTTCGGGAAAATCCACACTCGTCAATATGATTCCGAGATTCTATGACGTCAGCGAGGGCAGAGTCCTGGTGGACGGCGCCAATGTAACGGAACTTTCCCAGGAAGAGCTCCGCAGCAAGATCGGGTTTGTACCGCAGACTGCGGTGCTGTTTTCCGGAAGCATATCGGATAACATCCGGTATGGAAATCAAGAGGCTACGGACGAAGAGATCCGCCATGCCGCTGAGGTGGCGCAGGCTGTCGACTTCATCGCAGATATGCCGGAAGGTTATGACACAGCCATCGCCCAGGGAGGAACCAACGTATCCGGCGGTCAGAAGCAGCGGCTTTCCATTGCAAGAGCTTTGGTAAGAAAACCTGAAATATATATCTTTGACGACAGTTTTTCCGCCCTGGATTTCAAGACCGACGCGCAGCTGCGAGCGGCATTGAAAAAGGAAACGGGCGATTCCGCCGTCATTATTGTCGCACAGCGCGTAAGCACTGTTATGGATGCGGACCGCATCCTTGTTCTGGACGACGGAGAATTGGTGGGCACGGGCAGCCACAGAGAACTTGTGAAGAGCTGCCAGGTTTACCGTGAAATCGTAACGTCCCAGCTGTCTGAAGAGGAGATGAAGGCTTATGAGTAATGAAAAAGACGGACAGCAGCAACCAAGAAGATCCGGCGGGGGCATGGGACATGGACCGGCCGGAGGCATGGCGATGCCGATGGAGAAGGCAAAGGATTTCAGGGGTACGCTCAAAAGGCTTGTCGGGTATCTGGCGCCTCAGAAAATGAGATTTTTTGCGGTCGGCATCCTGGCGGTAGTCAGTACGGTATTCTCTATCTTCGGTCCTAAGGTCCTCGGAAAAGCAACGACGAAAATTGCTGACGGCGTTGTAGCTCAGTACACATACTATTTCAAAATACAGGCTGCGATCCAGCAGAATCAACCCGCGTCCGTTATCGAGGGGCTTAGAAATTCGCCGATCCCGTTATTTGATCTGGGCTATATCGGAAAAATACTGTTATTGATGGCGTTCCTTTATGTCATCAGTTTTCTGACCGGTTATGCCATGTCGTACATCATGTCGGGAGTGTCCCAGCGTACTGTTTACGTGATGCGTAACGAGGTGAAGGAAAAACTGGACCGCCTGCCGCTGAAATATTTTGACGGCAGGACTCACGGGGAGATCCTGAGCCGTGTCACCAACGATATGGATACGATAGCAACTACGCTGCAGCAGAGCATGACGCAGCTGATCACTTCGTTGGTCACCATTGTGGGGATCCTGATCATGATGATATCCATCAGCCCAGTCATGACGCTCATTGCGCTGGTTACACTTCCTGTCTGCGGCGTGTTGACGGTGCAGATCGCCAAAAAATCCCAGAAATACTTTGCGAAACAGCAGAAGTCATTGGGAGAACTGAACGGCCATGTAGAGGAAATGTACACCGGTCATAAGATCGTTAAGGTTTTCGGTCATGAGAAGGAATCCATCGAGCAATTTAAAAAGGTCAATGAGGAACTTTACCATGCGGGCTGGAAGGCTCAGTTCATGTCGGGGATCATCATGCCGGCCCTTAATTTTGTAAACAACCTGGGATATGTGTTCGTCTGTATCATCGGCGGGTTGCTGGTAGCGAAAAAGGCCATTGAGGTAGGCGATATCCAGGCATTCATCCAATATATGAGAAACTTCACCATGCCTATCGTTCAGACCGCCAATATCGCCAACGTCATCCAGGGAACCATCGCCAGCGCGGAAAGAGTATTCGAAGTGCTGGATGAAGAAGAGCAGGTACCGGATGAAGAAAACGCGGCTGTCATCGACAAGGACGCAGTGCACGGGGAAGTCAATTTCGAGCATGTGAACTTCCGATATAAAGAAGACGTTCCTCTTATTGAGGATATGAATATCCACGTGAAGCCCGGCCAGATGGTGGCTATCGTCGGTCCGACGGGCGCCGGCAAGACGACCCTCGTCAATCTGCTCCTCCGGTTCTACGAGCTGAACGGCGGACGGATCACCATCGACGGCACCGACATCACCATGATGTCAAGAGGGGATCTGAGAGGCTTGTTCGGCATGGTTCTCCAGGATACCTGGCTTTACAAGGGCACGATCATGGAGAACATCGGCTACAGTTTGGAGAACACGGAGCCGGATAAGATCATTGAAGCTGCGAAGGCGGCCCACGCAGATCATTTTGTCCGCTCGCTGCCGATGGGTTATGATACGATACTGAACGAAGAGGCCTCCAATATTTCTCAGGGACAGAAGCAGCTTCTGACAATCGCGAGGGCGCTGCTCGCCGATCCGCCGATCCTGATTCTGGATGAAGCGACGTCAAGCGTCGATACGAGAACGGAAGCGCTGATACAAAAGGCCATGGCCCAGCTCATGAAGGGGCGGACCAGCTTCGTGATCGCCCACAGGTTGTCAACGATCAAAAATGCCGATCTGATCCTGGTGATGAAAAACGGTACCGTGATCGAACAGGGTACCCATGAGGAACTGATTCGTCAAAAGGGATTCTACGAGGATCTTTATAATAGTCAATTTGCGACAAAACCGGAATCACAGGAGGAAAGAAAATGAATAAGGAATTGATGCAGACATTAAGCGAGCAGATGCTCAGACTGGGGTTTCTGGTGAAGAACTATCTTCTGAAACCCATGCGTGAGATCGAACGGGATAGAACCGAATTCCCGCCGGGATACATCCACGTACTGGGCTGGCTGAAGTCAAAGGGCGGACCGGTATCCATGTCGGACCTGGCCTGTGCTTCCTTTGTTTCAAAGCCGAATCTGACGACGATGGTTGACCGATTATGCGCTGACGGCCTGGTGGAACGTTCTGCGGACGCGGCCGACAGGAGAGTCGTCAATGTCGCGCTTACGCAAGAGGGAGTGAATTTTCTGATCAGACACCGGGAAGAAGTCGCAAAATTCATTACAGACAGATTAGCAGTATTGGATGACGCCGATCTTGAAAGGCTCAAGAGTATACTGGATGAACTGACGGGTATCCTGCAGACGCTCGGTGAAAAACAGAATCCACCGACAGAAAAAAATAAATAACCACTGGGAAAAGGGGTTCCGGACTATCAGGGGGAAGTACGGTGAAAATCACAGAAACCTGACATGCATATGTCAGGTTTCTGTGTTATGATGGTTACAAAAGAGATTAGAAAGGGTGGAAAGATGAAACTGGACAGAATGCTCTATATCATCACATATCTGCTGAACCACAGGAAGGTCAGAGCGCAGGAACTTGCGGATCAGTTTGAGGTATCGGTCCGCACCATATACCGTGATATCGATGCGATTTCGCAAGCCGGTATTCCCATCGTCACCTATCAGGGTATGGACGGCGGCATCGGACTGGTGGAAGGCTTCAAGCTGGACCGGAATCTGCTGACTGGAGAAGAGATCTCTAAAATCGTGAATGCGTTAAATGGTGTTCAAAGCATCAGCGAGGATAAGAAGATCAAACTGCTGATCGAAAAGCTCACCGGGATAACATCGGATAAGGAAATGATACCGACCGGAAACGAAATCATGATAGACCTTTCCTCGTGGAACAGGTACGACCAGCTGAGCAAATCGATCCGGAGGATCAAAGACGCGATCCGGGATCGCCGGATGATCCGGTTCCTGTATTATACAAATGAAACCCTTACGGAAAGGCTGGCAGAGCCGTATCAGATCATTTTTAAAGAATCCAATTGGTATCTTTACGCTTTCTGCCGTCTCAGAAACGACTTCAGGCTGTTTAAACTGAGAAGGATGAGCGGGCTTGAAATTCTGGACGAAAGCTTTGCGCCAAGACCATTCTCTGTCGAAGATCTGCGATGGGAGGAATCCTATGACAAGAACGACCAAATGGAGATCACTGTTCTTTTTGACCCTGTCATGAAGTATTCCGTAGACGACATTTTTGGAGTGGAGAATTATGAATATACAGACGACGGCAGACTGAGGGTCACCTTTCTCATGCCGGCGGGCGCGTGGTTGCCCGGTTTCCTTCTGGGATTCGGAGACAAAGCGGAAGTAGTTGAACCGTCTGAACTGAGAGAAAAAATCAGCCGGATGGCGGAAGACGTCGCTAAGGTCTACCGAAAGTGATAACAGGTCAGGCATAATAAATCGGAAATATTGATTAGCAAAAGGAACCTGACAGACAGATGTCAGGTTTCTTATGCTATGCTGTTAAGAAAAAGGAGGTATTTTAATATGGAACTCAAGAATAACGTCAGCAGCAGCTTCCAGATATTTTTACAGGAGGCTCCCGCTCATGCCGGAGCATGGCTGGAAGCAGTTCAAAATCTTGAAAAAGCAAGCAGCCTGGATCGTAAAACAGGGGAGCTTGCATATCTCGCCGTAATGGCTGCCGTAGGACTGGATAGCGGCATACCGTTCCATGTCAGGCTGGCAAAGGAAGGAGGGGCTTCCAGGGACGAGATCATCAGCGCAGTCCTCGTCGGACTCCCAGCGGTCGGAAATGCTGTGGTAAAGGCCCTTCCCATCGCACTGCAGGCCTATGATTCGGAATAACGGGGGTGATATAATGGAAAAATACGTATATCTTTATGTCTTGGATACGATGGCAGACTGGGAAATCGGATATCTTACTGCGGAACTGAATACGGGAAGATACTTCAGGAAAGGAGCGGAGCCGCTTCGAGTTGTCACGATCGGGGCCGATTTGTCGCCTGTTAAAACCATGGGTGGATTACGGGTCATTCCGGATCTGACTATTGAAGAATTCCGCACCGACCGAGAAAATTCCTCGGCGCTGATCCTTCCCGGAGGGGATACCTGGTTTGATCCGGTCCATCGGCCGATTCTTGATCTGGCCAGGGAATTTCTTGACCGGAAACTTATCGTGGGAGCGATCTGCGGAGCGACGGCCGGTCTGGCCGGCGCCGGTTTGCTCGATTCTGCGCCGCATACCAGCAATTACCCGGATTTTTTAAAGCTTTGTCCCCAATATCAGGGTGAAGCATATTACAGCTATGAACCTGCAGTGGATGCAGGCGGTCTGATAACCGCCTCCGGTATTGCTCCGCTGGAGTTTTCCAGACTGGTGATCAAAGCCCTCGATGTATTTAAGCCGGAGACATTGGATGCCTGGGATCAATTATACAGGACAAAAAGCGAAAACAGCTATTATGAACTTATGGCGTCGCTGGATTGAAAAAAGCTATACAAAAGTCTGCATAAATAATGATAAATTTTCCAAAATAGTATTGACTTTTAGTATACCGGTAGCATACTGAATATATAAACGGTTTACCTGATACTTGAATCATATTTATTTGAGAAGGTGGGAATAATGGAGGATTTATCAAGAAGGAACAAAGAAAAGCAGGCGCATGAAAAGGAGATACTTGCAGCGGCTGAAAAAATCTTCTGCCTTAAGGGGTATGAGGACGCCAGTATGGATGAAATCGCAAAAGAGGCTCAGTTTACGAAGCGTACGGTATATCAGTACTTTGAAAACAAGGACGATCTGTATTTTGGTGTTGTACTGAAAGGATTCAAGAAGCTGTTCACCAAAATCACGGAAGCAAATAAAAAAGAACCGTCGGGATATGATAAACTTGAGCGGTCTTGCAGAAGCTACTATCAGTTTTACAAGGACAATCCGGATATTATCCGGTTGATCAATTATTGGGGAAATGTGCAGCAAAAAACATCAACGGTCGGCAGATATAAAAACGAGCTGATCGAGTTCAATAATATCATGCTTCGGGATATCGCGGATATCATTGAGGAAGGAAAGACCGACGGCAGTATCCAATTTGGGCTGGAAACAGATAAGACCGCATTGTGCCTTATGTTTCTCATTACAGGATTCTACAACCAGCTTTCCACAACGGGAGCCAACTTCATGGAGCATTTTTCACAGGATCAGGAGGAATTCAGTTCCTGCGCGATCGACCTGGTCATCAAGCCGCTCAGGAGGACCAGGACGTTCACAACCACAAGAAAAGGTACCGCATAAAAGAAGCATCTTTCGAAAAGATGCTCTCTTTATGAGTTTTCAGTCGTCTTCATATTCTTCATCGTCTTCGGATTCGGGAAGCACGGAATCGGTCAGCTTGGCGTGGGCTTCATAACTTCTCATCACTAGAATCATTGCCTGTTCTCTTGTCGTATTGACGGTAGGATTTATCTTCCCGTCGTTTGTGCCGTTCAGGACCCCGATCTGATTCATATACCTGACGGAGTCGGCAGCCCAGTCCGCAATCTGTGCCGAATCGGAGAAGACCCTGGGATAAATCACCGGATCATTTTTTTCGGAACTCAGCAGGTTCCATTCCCTGAACAGGATCACTGCGGCTTCCTGTCTGGTCAGTTTCCCGTCCGGATTGAATTTTCCATCGCCGGAGCCGTGTATGATGCCCAGGCTGAATGCAGCTGCTACGGCTTTGTCGGAGGAATCCGAAAACGGCTTCAGAGCAGCGGACCCATCCGAAGTTCCGCCGGATGCTGCATACTGTTTCATCACCAACTGTACGAACTGCAGCCTGGTAATCGGCCGGTTATACTGATCCGTCAGACCGGAGACCGTCAGCCCGTAGGAACCCGCCTTTTGGATATCCTCTGCTGCCCAGCTGCTCGGCTGCGACGACCATGCTGATGCATCAGGTACAGGAGTCGGAGTTGGTGCAGGAGCAGGTGAAGGTGAAGGCGAAGGCGAAGGCTTGGACGTTGCAGCGGAAACTGTATCCGTTTCAAGAGAATGGATCGGAAAATGCGGCCAGAACTGGAAAAACGACAGGAACAATATCGTCATTAAAATTACTGATATCTTTTTCAATTCATCACCCCGCAATCAATTTGGATATATGGGAAACTATACCCTGAAACATTAAAGACAAACACACTGCCACGGAAGCGGCAGGGATGAAATTGCACGAAATTATATTAAACTATTGATAATAAATTTTATTCCATTTAGAATAGACAAAAGTAATAATTAATTGATTTGGAAACATCATAGATTTGGAGGCTAGACTTATGTCAGAATTAGATAAACAAACAGAGCGGCTGGGGGAGTATCCGGTAGGGAAACTGCTCCGGGAGTTCTCAATACCTGCGATCATCGCAATGATAGCGAACGCTTTATATAATGTAGTAGACAGTATATTTGTAGGCAGGGGAGTAGGGTCGCTGGCACTGACGGCGGTAACCATCGCACTGCCCGTCATGATCATCCTCATGGCGTTCGGCATGCTGATCGGGATAGGTTCAACCGCTCTTATTTCAATTAAATTAGGCCAGCAGAGGCGTGACGAAGCGGAAAAGATACTGGGTACCGCCTTCACTTTGGCTGTTGTCCTGGGGGTTTTGCTTTCCGCTGTAATACTTGTATTTTTAGATCCTTTCCTGAGATTTCTGGGAGCAACGCCCGATGTCTTCGATTATGCGAAGCAATTCACCACGGTGATCCTGATCGGAGCAACGTTCCAGAACATTTCATTTGGATTGAACAATGTGATTCGGGCCGAAGGGAATCCAATGATTTCAATGGCGACAATGCTTTTTTCCGCCGGATTGAATACAATTTTAAATCCGTTATTCATTTTTGTTTTCCACTGGGGCATCATTGGGTCCGCATTGGCGACAGTCACGACGCAGATCCTGGTTTCCGGGTATATTATTTACCATTTTACGATCGGACACAGCAACCTTAAGCTGCACAAGGAAAATTTAAGGCTGGACGTGGAACTGGTGAAAAAGATCGCCGCCATCGGGTTGTCTCCGTTTCTGCTGCAGCTGGCGGCCAGTGTGGTGCTTTTTATTTTCAACAATAATCTGCTGCAATACGGCGGAGAGATGGCGGTTGCAGCTATGGGAGTCATCAACCGGTGCGCCATGATGCTGTTGATGCCACTTTTCGGGATCAATCAGGGAGCGCAGCCCATCATCGGATATAATTACGGCGCCAAAAAGTATGACCGGGTGAAAAAAACACTGAAGCTCGCAGCCATTTCCGCAACGATAATCTGCGTCTTCGGCTTTATCGTCACTGAAGTATTCAGCCATCAGATCATGAGCCTGTTCAACAGGGACAAGGAACTGATCGAAATCGGAACCCACGGGATCAGGATATTTCTGCTGATGCTGCCCATCGTCGGGATCCAGATCATCATAACGAATTATTTCCAGTCGGTGGGCAAAGCTTCGAAAGCGATCCTTCTCAGCCTCACAAGACAGGTCCTGTTCCTGATCCCGCTGGTGATGATCCTTCCTGTTTTCCTGGGGCTTGACGGCATCTGGATGGCGGGACCCGTTTCGGATTTTTCTTCCGCATTGCTTGCCATTATTTTACTGAACAAGGAATTCCGTTATCTCCAGGACAAGCATGAGCAGGCTCAGCCCGGCACCAGACCGTTATAAACCGCTTCGAGCAAAGTGTTTTTGTAGTCTTCGCTGAGCTCCCATATCATTGCTCCGTTCATGTTGTAATATTTTATATAATCCGTCTTGTAGCGGATCGATTCCGGGTCATCATAGCTGATAAATATCGATCCGTTGAACAGCCACGGCACCTTTGACTGGGGATGGAAGAACCTGGTGAAGCCGGGATAGCTGATGTAATTGGATACGATCTGGCTGTAGTCGATGGCGCTTGCTCCCCAAAACGGCTGAAATAAACCATTATTTGCATTGTTGACCGAGCTGTACAGGTAACCGTAAAACGGGATTCCCATATTCAGCTTATTCAGAGGGAATCCGGCCCGGTACCAGTCGTAGATCCCAGAGGAAACGCTCCACTTGTATTGCGGCGAAGGATCGTCGTTCAGAAACAGGGGAGCGTTGAAGTCTGTATATGCATCCCAGGTTCCGTGGATATCATAGCTCATGATCGACGCATAATCGAGATAGGGGTGGATCAGCGAAAGTTCAACGTTGGACGGGTAGGAGCTGCCGACACCGCCTGCTATGGTGAGGAGATAATGTTTCCCGTCAACAGTCCCCTGGGCGTCAAGCTGCCTGCGGAGTTCCTGCAGCAGAAGGGTGAAATTTTGTTTATCTTCGGGACGCTGAATATTGCTGGGCAAGCCGCCGCCTACCGGATACTCCCAGTCGATATCCACACCGTCAAATCCGTATTGCTTGATAAAGGAAACGCAGCTGTCTGCGAAATTAGCTCTGGTTGCGACGTTGAACGCTGCATCGGAAAACAATCCCGACCAGGTCCAGCCGCCGACGGAGATCAATGTTTTTAACCCCGGGTATTGTAGTTTCATAGAATTGAGCAGGGCGAAATTCTCGGGATCCTCATATGGATAACCCAAGGTGATCCTTAAATCCGGCCCTATATTGGCAAAAGCATAGTTAATATGCGTCAGCTTGGCTGCGTCGATCTGATCGGGGGTGAAGCCCTTATTGACCGACCAGGCCGTATAATAGCCCACGATATTCATTTTATACAGCATCCTCTCATAGTATTGTAAAGTATATCATATGCGAACGAATTTCAAGCGGTGAATGAAAGGAGTTTCAAACGGATGGAAGAAGTATGGAATACCGATCGGATGGGTCGAAACAGGAAAAAATGGACTGTTGTCGGGATTCCGGTGATCAGTTTTGTCGGGTGCCTTATGCACTTTATTTACGACTGGTCCGGCGGCCTGACTGCAGTGGGCCTCTTCGCTCCGGTGAATGAAAGCATCTGGGAGCATCTGAAGCTGCTATTCTGGCCTGCGCTTGTCTGGTGGGGTTTGGGATATCTCTTTTTTTTGAAAAAGGAAGAAATATCGGCGCCAAGATGGATCTGTTCCGCCTCTGTCGGGCTTTTCTCCGGTCCCTTGTTCATAACCGCCTTTTACTATACATACACAGGCGCTTTTGGTTTTCATTCACTGCTTCTGGATATCCTGTCCTTCGTGTTGGGAACCGCAATCGCACAGCTTTTCGGGCTCGGGCTTTACCCCAAAATAAAAACAGCAAGATCATGGGCGATACTTGCTGCAGGTGCTATTGTCCTCTTGGGAGCGGCGTTTCTGGTGTTTACATTCTCCCCGCCACTGATTCCTCTTTTTGAAGATCCTGTAACGGGGAGTTACGGTATTTGATTCAGTATAAATCGTCATACAGCGCGTTAAGCAACACCCGGTCGGGATCCTGGCTCAGTTCCCAAACCATCGCGCCGCCCAGTCCTTTCGATTTGATATAACCGGTCTTGACCCCGATGGATTCGGGATCCTCGTAGCTGATGAAGGTGGAGCCGTTAAAAAGCCACGGGACTTTTGACTGGGAATGGAAATATCTCGTATAGCCTTTCTGATTCAAGTAGTTTTTCTCGATCACGTTATAATTTACTGCTTTTGCATCGGAAAAGGTCCCATATAAGCCCTGGTCTGAATTCTCAACCGACGAATACCGATAACCGTAAAAAGGAATCCCCAAAAGGAGCTTGTCCATCGGAAAGCCGGAGGTCTCCCATATTTTAATGCTGGAATCCGCGCTTGATTTATATTGCGGTGAGGCGTCGGTATTATCATAAAGCGGCGCCAGGAGATCTGTATAGGAATCCCACATGCCGTGGATGTCGTAAGTCATGATCGTGGCATAATCAAGGTATTTATGGATCAAGGAAAGCTCGACGTTTCTTGGGTATGTACTTCCGGCGCCGGCGGCCATGGTTAGAAAATAGTGTTTGTTATCTGCCGCGCCCTGTTGGTCCAGCTTCTCCCGCAGATTCTGCAGGAGGAGAGTGAAATTATGCTTGTCCTCAGAGCGCCTGCTGTTGCCCTGGAGGCCTCCGCTGACCGGATATTCCCAGTCGATATCCACCCCGTCAAAGCCGTATTTCTTAATAAAATCCACACAGCTTTCCGCGAAAGCCGAACGCGAGGCGTCGGTGAGCGCCGCATCGGAGAACCTGCCGGATCCGTCCCAGCCGCCGATCGATATCAGAGTTTTCAGTTCGGGGTTCTTTTTCTTCAGTTCATTCAACATTCTAAAGTTCTCGGGGTCCTTATCCGGATAACCCATAGTGATTTTGAGATCCTTTCCGATGCCGGCAAAGGCGTAATTGATGTGAGTCAGCTTCGCCGCGTCGATCCGGTCTGGCGTGAACCCGTAGTACGCACCCCACGCGGCATAGTAGCCAACGAGCTTTTTCCCGGCTGCAGCGGCCCGTTCGCCTTTCTTTGCCGATATGGCGGTTCCCGCTTCTGCCAGCTTTCCGGCGGTACTTTTTGTTTTTCCGGTAAAATGATAGGCGGCAGCCGAAGAAAGACCATAAGCGATCCGGCCATATTTTTCAGCGATGGCGGAGAAACCTGCCGCAGCTGCAAGAACAAGAATAATGGATAGAGATAATGAAAGAATTACTTTACGTCGGTGGTTATGATGCATTTTAATGGCCATCCTTCACAGATAAGTGGGCGTTATATAAAGAGAGATTTGAGGTCAGTATACCATAAGCCCATCCCCTTGATAACGTCCAAATATATGGAAAATAAAGTGCTGAAATATTGACAAATGCACTTTTTACACCTATAATTAGTTCGCCATTGAACAGTTTCAATTTGAACTATGCAAGGAGGTACAACATGAATTATTCGGATGAAAAAGTAAAGAGAGCAGGAAAAGTAGTACAATCTTTTATTGACATTTCCAAAGCAATTACCCGATATACAAAGTTAAATGCCGACTCCTTAGGGCTGTCACTGCCGCAAATGGGGATTTTAAATATGGTCTCATGTAATCCCGATATATCACCTAAAGAAATCGTAGAAAAGTTATCTTTGCCTAAGAGCACGGTTAGTATAAACGTAGATGAGCTCGTTAAGTCAGAACTCATTGAAAGAAAAGCGTCTGAGACTGATAGGAGAGAAGTGAAATTAAAAGTAACGGAAAAAGGAATGGATTTAGTTAAAAAATCATGTGATAACGCATTATCTTACAAAGCAATGATTTCAGCATTGGAAGAGGTGACCGAAGACGAAGTTAATGCGCTTCTTTCTTTACATGAAAAAATTTTGGCTGATTTAAAGTAAAAATATATCATACAGCTCATTCAGCCTTCGGATCTCGTAGGTGGGGCGAAGTCCGGTATTGTTTAAGTCGCCGTTGGGATTATACCAGCAGGTGTCGATCCCGAAATTGACGCCGCCCTGGATGTCGGAGGACAGACTGTCGCCGACGATCAATGTCCCACGCTTGTCCAGATGCCCCATACTGTCGAAGAGCAGCTCAAAAATGGCGGGATCCGGTTTTGCCAGCCCCACTTCCTCCGAGATGATGATCTCTTCGAAGTATTCTGCAATGGATGATTTCCTCAGCCGGTTATTCTGGACCTTTTTCAAACCGTTGGAAAGGATCGCCAGTCTGTATTTACCTGCGAGACGCCGGACCAGATCAAGGCTTTCTTCATACAGAAAAGAGGCCCGGGATAAATGATCGATGTACGCGTCGGCGAATTCCAGGGCATTTCCCGGGACATCCAAGCGCTCGAGCAGCCTTTGGAAGCGGAGGTCGTTCAGTTCCTTTTGGGTGATAAGTCCTTTTTCAAGCTCCTTCCAGACAGCGGCGTTAATTTCCTTGTATATCTCCAAATGGGAGTTTTCGTCATAGTTCACATTGAAATCGCGCATAGTGCTCTCCAGCGCGACCTTTTCCGATTTCTTAAAATCAAACAGAGTCTCGTCCGCATCAAAAATTATCAATTTGTATTTCACTTTATGCTCTCCTTGCTCTTATTTACTCAACTTTACAACCTTGACTGCATCGGTTACCATATAGAGTATCAAACCGATAACAGATTGGATATGACTTATGTCATATTGGGGAGGGATCATGAGAAAAATTTCAAATCGTGTTCTATTTAACCATTATATCGAAAAATACGGGATAGACAACATCTTTGACAAGGAAATACTGGACCACGCACAGCTTCTGGAATATCAAAAAGGCGAGCTTGTTCTTGAAGCCGGGTCTGAGCTGGAATACCTGTATCTGCTTGTTGAAGGAAAAGTTAAGGTATATTATCTTTTTGAAAACGGGAAATCCATGTTTCTGAAATTATATCACGGATTTCAAATGTTGGGCGATGTGGAATTCCTGAAGGATATACCGGTGCTTTGCCATATCGAGGCTGTGAAAGACAGCCAAGTCATCGCGATCCCGGCTGACTTTTTAAGAAAGGCATATCATGATAATGCAAATTTCATGCGCTACCTGTCGGAAACTTTGAGCGAAAAGCTTTATGTGACCATTAACAACAGTTCCTATAATTATGTTTATCCCCTGGCCAACCGCCTGTCCAGTTATTTATTGGAATCCGTGACGGAACAGGATCAAATTGTGATCCATACGACCTACGAGGAGATCGCGCAATTTCTGGGCACCACCTATCGGCATCTGAACAGAACCATCAAGGATCTGGAATCGAAATCGATTATCCGGTGTGATGATAAAATAATTTATGTTCTTGATAAAAAGAAGCTTCGGGATTTAGCTAAAAATATCCTTATTCAGCCTTAAAATCAATTGCGCTAGCCCGGTTCCTGCCGTTGTTTTTCGCGTGGTATAAGGCGCGGTCCGCGCCAGTGATGACGCTGTCGACGGACAGATTCTTTTCATAGCCGTATACCGTCTTGACTCCGATGCTGACGGTGATGTTTATCACAGAACCGTTGGACCGGAAATCTCGTTCAGCTATAGAGTTTCGGATGTCTTCTGCAACAATGAGCGCATGCTCCTCATTGGTTTCGGGAAGAACCGCCAGAAATTCTTCTCCGCCGTACCGTCCGATGATATCCGTCTGACGAATCCTTTCTTTACAGACGGCTGCCAGCGTCTTAAGCACCTCGTCTCCCGCCTGGTGTCCGAACTGGTCGTTAACCAGTTTGAAATGATCTATGTCGATCATCAGGACGGACATACATTGACCATACCGTTTCATATGTTGGAGTTCCTTTTCCGTTTCTTCCATCAATCTGCGGCGATTGTAGATCTCTGTAAGGGAATCGTAGCTGGCAATGTCATGAAGCGTCTGGATCATTTCCTTCTGTTTTGATATATCCTGTATGAAATAAACGGAACCTAACCGGTTTTTTTTCTCAAGCAGGGGAGTTTTTCTGAACTCGTACCACTTTTCATCCCTGTCCCTCATGACCATCATTTCAAATTGCTGGTCGGATTGGGCAAGGATTTGTTTCCCTTCCGGAAAAATTCCGATGTCGACTCCGATATGGTTGGCATCCAGCCAATTGAAGATCTCACTGCATGCCTGATTGAAATCGATGAGCCTGTTTCCATCGTCGATGACAAGAATCCCTTCACCAATCTCCAGAAATGTGACGTCCCTGACGATTTCCTGTAACTCCAGAAAGCCGTAACGGAACAGGGCGAAGCAGAAGCAGAATCCAGATACGCTGAGGCCGAAGGGCGTCAGATCCAGGTTCAATGGAGAAAATCCCGCGACATAGATCAGATTGACCACTCCGGGCCAAATGGAACCCAGGAACAACCAGAATGCCTGGGTGCGGAATTGAAATCCTCTTGTTCTCCAGGACCTGAAAAAGACCGCCATACCGAAGATCTGAACCGAGTAGGCGTACAGAATATTGACATAATACCATGGCCCTTTCTCCAATAAAGCCAGAAGATATCCGTTATGGGCAAATGATGAAATATCCGTATAAATGAGATGGTGATATTCGTTGGTCACGCTTAGAAACAACGTAATAAACGGCACCGACATGATCAGCAGAGTCAGATTCATCGAAGCGGATTTCCGGAACAGGTACTTATATGACATAAGCAGCCAGAAAGCGGACATAAACGGCGCTCCGAAGTATTCCATCTTCAGGGCGAACTCTATCTCTTCAATGGTATCGGATCGAAGTTCCATTGCGTATCCGCCGACATAGACGGAAACTGACAGACATACGCAGGCAAAAAGAGCCGCGAGACTGTTCCGCTGTTTCGTCAGGGAGTAAAGGAACAATATAAAAAATGAAAAACAAAAAAAGAGCAGGATATTAGAAAAAATTCCGATCAAGTAAATTCCCCCTAATAGAATATTAACAAATAAGGACTGCATAGATACCGGGTGTGAAAAGGGAATTAAATATAGTTTATTTATAGCACAGATAATAAGTTGTGTAAATAGCTGCAGGGAGTATAATAAAAGGAAATATCAGACGGAATCGAGGGAAACATTATGAAAAAAATCATGATCGGTAAAGATAGAATAACGGCGCCTGAAATCGCGCTGGGATGCTTCCGGATGCACACTTTGACGGTCAAAGAGGCAGCCTTGCTGATCCAAACCGCTTTGGAACAGGGAATCAACTTCTTTGATCATGCAGATATTTACGGCGACGGTTCCTGTGAAGAGATTTTCGCGGAAGCCATCGATATGAAGCCGGACGTCAGAGAAAATATCCTGCTTCAGTCGAAATGCGGCATCCGATCCGCAAGCTATGATTTTTCCAGGGAACATATCCTCGGATCCGTTGACGGAAGTCTGAGGAGGCTGAAGACCGACTACCTGGATGTTCTTCTGCTTCACCGGCCGGACGCCCTGATGGAGCCTGAGGAAGTCGCGGAGACTTTTACGATTTTGCATGACAGCGGCAAGGTCAGACATTTCGGCGTCAGCAATCATAACCCGATGCAGATGGAGCTTCTCGGAAAGTATCTCGAGCAAAAATTGATCATCAACCAGCTCCAGTTTGGAGTCATGCATACCGGCATGATCGACACGGGACTGAATGTTAATATGAAAAACAGCTGCGCGGCGGACCGTGACGGCGGCGTGCTGGAATATTGCCGCCTGAAGGATATCTCCATACAGGCTTGGTCGCCGTTTCAGTACGGATTCTTTGAAGGCGTCTATCTGGACAATGAACAGTTTCCGGAGTTGAACCGACAGATCGATAAGCTGGCGGCCGAAAAGGGAGTGACGAACTCGGCCATCGCTGCCGCATGGATCCTGCGGCATCCAGCCAGGATCCAGATCATTGCCGGCACGACAAATCCATCACGGTTGGGGGATATCTGCCGCGCCACCGAAATTGAACTGACCCGGCAGGAGTGGTATGATATCTATCTTTCCGCGGGAAATCTCCTGCCTTAAAACCGGATATGATCCGCAATCTACTCTTCGAATCTTGACATCTGCTGGCGGATTTTTCGGACCCAGTTGAGTTCGTTCTGGAAAGTGGACATCAGGTTTGCGGAAATCATATTCCAAAGGAAGGATTCGCGGGGCGACCGATTGGGCCAGTCCTTCTGCCGGTCGGACTTTTCTTTGTGTAGAATCAGCTGTGTTTCGAGTTCCTTTTCATATTTTATCAAGAGTGCGGACAGCTCGTCCTTGTCCAGCATGTCTGCCCAGGCGAGCTGGATCAGAAATGGTTTTTTGAACTCCGGTACTGCGGAACCGGTAACGATCCAGTCCTTCAGCTCCGCCATACCCTTTTCCGTGACTGAGTATATCTTCTTCGACGGGGAACCGTCCTGGTGGATCGTTTCATAGGTGATCATCCCATCCTTTTGAAGCTGAAGCAGAGATTTATAGATCTGATTGTTATTGCCAGACCAATACAGGTAAGGCGAGTCTTCAAATACTTTTTTCAGCTCATAGCCGCTGGAAGGTTTCCAGCTCAATAATCCTAAAATTGCAGACTGAATCGTCATAATTCCCCTCCATTCAATCAAGTAACATATAATATATAATTCATATGATATTTATAACATATGTTAAATAAAAAAGTCAAGCTTAACACTCATGGTTTATTCCTATGGGTATTTCATCAACTCTATTGACGAAATGACACGGAAGGCATATAATTTCAACAAAGAGACACGTATGTCGCAAAAAGAGGGGATGATAAAATGGCTGAAAAAGGTGATAAAACAAGAAAATATATCGTACAGACCGCAGCGGGCCTGTTTTCCCAGAAAGGTTTTACCGCAGTGACTATGAAGGATATCTGCGAAGCCTGTGACCTTAGCCGCGGCGGATTATACAGGCATTTCGGCTCCACTAAGGAAATCTTTATAGAAGTTCTGGAGCGGGATAAAAACGACGCGGAGGAAAGCATCGATCAGGCGATTTCCATGGGATTGTCGGCAAAAAAGCTGATGGAAGGATTTTTCCAGCTTCAGAAAAACGATATCGCTTACAATAAGAACCGGATCGAGGTGGCCGTGTATGAATTCTCAGTGGCCAATCCGGAGCAGAAGGCTTACTTGAACGAGCGGTTTCATGCGTCGGTAAAAATTTTTGCCAAGCTGATCGAATACGGACAGAAAAAGGGCGAACTCCAGGGCGGCGACGCGGCGATCCTTGCGGAACATATTGTGATCTTCCTGGAGGGCTTGAAGCTGTCCTCAAAGATCATCGACATCTCCGAGGAATTCCTCTCAAAGCAGTTCGATATCCTGGGTAAAATGGTTATGTGAGGCTGAAAATGAACATCAAACACGAGAAGACTCTTGAAGACTTTATCGATATGGAGCAGTTGGAGCTGAAATATTACTCCGAGGAACATGTTACCCCACATGAGGAAGCATATCTCTGGCATCTGTCCAATCCGAATACCGGCTTCGTTTTGGAGGACGGGGGGAAGATAGCGGCCTTCACAGATATCCTACCCGTAAAGCGGGAGATTTTCGATGGGATCGTTGCCGGGAAGTTCAACGACAAATATCTCACTGCGGAGGATCTTGTCGTCATGGAGGATCTGAAGGAGGGGGCCGAAGTGAACCTGCTGCTCTCCTGCGTTCTGGTGGATGAGGAATACCGGGAGACGGATGCGCTGAAGGTCCTGCTGGACGCCCATCTGAATTATTACCGCAGCTTTTTGGACAGGGGTATCGTTATCGGGGACGTGGTTACAAGCAATGTGACAAGAGCCGGCGAAGGATTCTCAGAACGCATGGGATTTGAGCGGATCGGAAGATCGCATCACCAAACGACCCTGTACCGGACCAGCTTCTGTCAGTTCATTGAACGGGTCGAGCAAATGAAACCCCGGCTGGAAGCAAGGCTGCTGCAGTTCGAGAAGGATCTTCTCGATCCCGAATTTTGCGAGAATATTGATGATTTGAACAGCCTGCTCTCGGCAGCCTTTACGGAATACGGCCAGTCCGGAACCGTTTATGACCGCGAAACGATGATTCGGCTTCTTTCATCCGCCGACAGCAGCGATACTTCAATCGAGGATTTTTCGATCCACTGCCTCAGCAGTCATATTGCGGTTGCTCATTATATCGCGGTTAGAAAAGGCAACAAAGAAAATAAATCCCTGAGAACATCCATATGGGTAAAGGAAGACGGCATGTGGAGGCTGCATTTTCATCAGGGAACTGAGATACAGGAGGGGTAGGGTGTACAGGATACTGATCATAGAAGATGATAATACGATTTCCTCGATTTTGGAGGATCATTTGAAAAAGTGGGGTTATGATGTAGAGGCAACTGTTGATTTTAGCGACGTCCTCTCGGACTTTACCGCTTACGAGCCGCATATCGTCATCATGGATATCAATCTGCCGTATTATGACGGCTTCTACTGGTGCTCGAAAATCAGGGAACTATCAAACGTGCCCATCGTTTTTCTGTCCTCCAGGGACGGCGACGGCGATAAGATCCGTGCGATCACACAGGGTGGAGACGATTATATTGAAAAGCCGTTTTCCATGGACCTGCTGACGGCAAAACTGTCGGCAATTCTGAGGAGAGCGTATTCCTCCGCCGATCAGGCTCTGAACGTTCTGCAGTACCGGGACCTCATCCTCAACATGGAACGGCTTCAGGTGTTTTGCAAAGAAAAGGAAGCGGAGTTGACAAAGAATGAATGCAGGATCCTGACCATGCTGGTAAAAAGCAATGGGAACCTTGTAACACGGAGTCGGATGATGCAGTCACTGTGGAACGATGAAAGCTTTGTGGATGACAACACGCTGACGGTCAATGTCAACCGTCTGAGAAAAAAGCTTGATGAAATCGGTATGGGCGACTGCATCAAGACGGTGAAGGGGGAGGGCTACCGGTTGGTATGAAGGTTAACAATTATTTGAAAGAGAGATGGATCCACCTCGTATTCGTTACCCTTGCCTTTACGTTTGCCCTGCTGGTCTACCGGCTGGACCACAATTTCAGTATCCGGGATTCCAACGCAGTTTATATCCTTATGGGGTGGAGCATTCTTTTCGTTGCCTGGCTCATAATCGACGTATATACTCTGCATTCCCGGTCGAGAAAATTCAGGGACTTCTGCAGGTTCAACGGAAGTTCGGAAGAAGCCGATGACTTTTTCTACCCTACGGATCGTGAGAACGCTCTGCTGGTAAGGGAACTTGCCACTGAGTATGAAAAATATAAGGCGGGGATCGAAACAAAATCGGCGGATGAAATGGAATTCATTACGAAATGGCTCCACGACGCCAAGGTGCCCATTGCGGCGGCAAGGCTGATCCTGGAAAGCCAAGAGGAGAAACTCCCGGTCGACTTCTACAAAAATATCTATTCCGAGATTTTCTCCATAGAAGAGTCCATACTTCAGGTTTTTTATGAAATGAAATCCAACCGCTTTTTCGACGATTACCGGATCGCCAAGGCCGGAACGAAAAAGCTCATCGCCCAGGCCCTGAAAGGCTATTCCAGCTTTTTCAGCTACAAGCGGCTCGGTATTACTGTTGAGGGCGGGGATTTCGAAGTGCTTACGGACGAAAAGTGGAGCAGCTATATCCTATCGCAGATCATTTCAAACGCGGTGAAGTATACTCCGGAGGAAGGTCATATCGAGATCCGGACGGAAAAAACAGAAAATCGGACGGTTATCTCGGTCAGAAACGAGGGAAAGGGGATTCCGCCTCAGGACCTCGGCCGGATTTTCAATAAGGGGTTTACTGCATCCGAAAGCAGGGAAGGCGCAAAGGCAACGGGGTATGGATTATACCTTTCGAAGAAACTCAGCGATCTTCTCGGACACTCCCTGACGGCCGAATCGAAACAGAACGAGTACGCAATTTTCCGCCTGGCCTTTAACGATCCGGACAGCCTATATGAAAATGTGACAAAAATGTAAGGAATGATTCCGAAGTGTAAGACGGTTCGATTTTTCTCCGGGAGCTTTGAAGCTATAATGATAGTGGAATTCGAATTCAGTAACACACAGAAGGGGTAAATCAACATGCAAATATTAAAAGTGGAAAATATCAGCAAGGTCTACGGGACGAAGAAAAGTGCCAATAAATATACTGCGCTGAGAAACATCAGCTTCGAGGTAAATCAGGGGGATTTTATCGGCGTGATGGGGGCTTCGGGCTCAGGCAAGACAACGCTGCTGAACATACTGGGGAGCTTGGACAAACCGACGACCGGTAGATTTATTATGAACGGACACGACATCAGCACTTTTCATAAGAACGATCTCGCGAAGCACAGGGTCGAAAATATCGGCTTCATCTTTCAGGACTACAATCTGCTGGAGACGATGACTTTAAAGGAAAATATTATATTGCCGCTGTCGCTCATGGGAAGGGACGTCAAGACAATCGAAGCCCAGGTAGCGAAGCTGGCCGGTGATTTGGGCATTACCCACGTGATCGGGAAATATCCTTATGAAGTTTCGGGAGGGGAACAGCAGAGGGCGGCGGCTTGCCGTGCCCTGATCAACAATCCGAAGATGATCCTTGCGGACGAGCCAACGGGAAATCTGGATTCCAAATCCGGCAAAGACCTGCTCAAGCTGCTCGATTTCATCAACACGGAATACAAAGCCACCATACTCATGGTCACCCATGACGTATTCGCGGCCAGCTATTGTCAGAAGATCCTGTTTATCCGGGACGGGGAGATCTATAATGAACTGTATGGCGGAAGCGACAAAAAACAGTTCTTCGACTCCATCATCGATGTGATGAGCATGCTGGGAGGGGAGAGAAAATGAACCTGTTTTCCCTGGCTTTTCGAAATATCCGGCTGAACCGGAAAAAGTACGCCATGTACGTTTTTTCCATGGGCTTCAGCGTTTTTACCGTATATACCTTTCTGGCGCTGATGCAGAACGAATATGTGAAGCTCGCCTTCCAGAACGACCAGCGATATCAATCCCTGCTGACGAGCTTCGGAGTGATCATCATGGTGTTTGTCCTGTTTTTTCTGATCAGCTCCAACAACAGCTTCATCCGGGCGAGAAAAAAAGAGATCTCGACCTACGCCCTGTTTGGAATGACGAATTTCCGGATCGGAAAACTGCTCTTCCTGGAAACGCTTATGGCAGGGACCGCTACTCTCATAGTCGGCATCGGCGTCGGGATCTTTTTCTCAAAACTGATGGCTATGTTTCTGATCGATATCTGTATGGCGAATTTTGTGGGAGACGTATCCTTTACCATTGATCCGCTTTCCATCTATATCACGGCGGGGCTGTTCCTTGCCATCTTCTGCGTCATGGGACTTTCCGCTCTCAGAGTGATCTACAAGTTCGAATTGGTAGATCTGTTCAAGGCGGAACGAGTATCGGAAGGGAAATACAAGGGCTCGGTCCGTGTCCTGATCCTTTCGCTGGTCCTCATCGCCGCGGGCTATATCATGGCGTCCTGCGGCAATGTCTTCGTGGTGGTCCTGGGAGCGATCCCGATCCTGATTCTTGTCATATCGGGCACCTACCTCTTTTTCTGGGGCGGTATGCCGAAGGTACTGGGCATCATCCGGAGGAACAAAAGCGTTTATTACCGGGGATCGAATCTGATCTCGACTTCCGCTGTTTCCCACCGGATGAAATCCATCGCCTCCGTCATGGCAACGATCGCGGTGCTTTCAGCAGTCGCTTCCACCGCCATCGCTACGGGATTTACCCTGTATAGCAACGCGGAGCGGAATACTTACAGCAATACGGGGGCCGATTTCGTCTATTACGGAGGGGATTCGGACTTAAATGAGAAAATACACCAGGTCTTTGCCGAAAATCATGTTAAAATAGAGCAGGAAGAGACCATAAAACTCTACGAAGCGGTTTCTGAAGCAGGAAACACCGAAGCCGGATCGGACCGGAATTTCTTCGTCAGCGATTCGCTGCGGGTCTATTCGGAGACGGAGTACAACAAGCTGCTGGCAGCGTCCAAATCCAATCTGGACCCGGTCAGGGTAAAAACCGGTGAAGCGGATTACATCAGTCCGGTCACACCGGATGACGACGGTAAAGCCATCCTAGGACTTACGCTGGAATTCAGAGACTCTGAGATCCGGATCGTGAAGGTTTCGCGTGCCAATTTCCCCGGTATGGGCATTTACCATACGGTGGTACTCAGCGACAGCGACTTTGAGCAGTTAGCCGGAAACGGCTCGATTTATCCGTCGGCAGACTCCGGAAATGCCGGAGCTGCAACGATGATGAACTATCGAGGCGGATTGAACAACAGCAAGCTGAACGCGGATCTGATGGCGGTGTTTACCGGAGCGGATGCGCAATACGAGTCCGCTTATAATCTATATAACGAATCCATGCAGATCTTCGGACTGATCTGTTTCATCGGATTTTTCATGAGCGGCGTATTCATCCTCATGACGGCAAGTCTCCTTTATTTCAAACAGGTGACGGCGGCCGAGGAGGAAAGCCACCAGTATAAAATGCTGAAAAGAATCGGTATGGATGAGAAGACCGAGCGGCAAGTGATCAAAAAGCGCCTGGTTCCGGTATTCTTTATCCCGTTGGCCATCGGTATCGTCCATAGCATCTTTGCCATGAAGACTGCGGACACCGTGATCTTTTCCAACATGATACCGGTGGAAAATTCCTATCTGTCCGTGCTGGGCTTTTCGGCTGTTATGTACGCAGCCTACGCTCTGGTATACTGCGTTTTCTACTTGATTACGAAATCGCAATACGGAAGGATCGTCCGGAGCTGATTATGCGGAAGATCCGAAATGGAAATCACAAGGAAGGTCAAGAAATAATCTCCCCCGGCAGGGTAAAATGAACTGTTGGAGGTGATGAAAATGGGGGCTATGAAGATGGAACAGTGGGAGCAGGTCAACGCCGTGCAGAACATGCTGGACTATATCCGGCAGCACCTGAACGAGCCGATCACGTTGAAGGAGCTGTCCCGGCAAGCCGGGTATTCGCCGTTTCACAGTGCCAAGCTGTTTAAGGAGCACGTAGGAAAGGCTCCCTTTGAATACATCAGGACGTTGAGACTTTCCCAGGCAGCGTTGAAATTGCGGGACGAAAAGGTTCGGGTCCTTGACGTGGCCATGGATTTTGTGTTCGATTCCCATGAGGGATTTACCAGGGCGTTTTCAAAGGAATTCGGGATCACACCGCACAAATACAGCAAAAATCCTCCGCCGATCAAGCTTTTCATGCCGGTTTCCGTACGGGACGAATATCTGTTTTATCAGCGGGGAGGCATTTCCATGGAACGCAAAAGTACGGAACTTGTGCCTAGCACCGTTTTTGTCCAGGTCATCGATCGCCCGGAGCGAAAGCTGATCCTGAAGCGCGGGAAGACTGCAAGAGATTATTTTGAATATTGCGAAGAGGTGAACTGTGACATCTGGGGACTGCTCCTGAGTGTCAAAGAAGCGCTTTACGAACCGGTTGGGCTGTGGCTTCCGAAAAAGTTCCGGCCTGCGGGGACATCCCTATATGCGCAGGGCGTTGAAGTGCCCATCGATTATGACGGAGCTGTTCCGGAGGGTCTTGAAGTCATTTGCCTTCCGGCCTGCAGTATGATGGTTTTCCAAGGCCCGCCCTTTGAGAACGACGATTTTTTCGACGCGATCGCCGATCTGATGGATCTCATCGACGGGTATCAGCCGGAGCTTTACGGTTATCAATGGGCCGACGGGGACGCGCCGCGATTCCAGCTGGAACCACAGGGTTACCGGGGTTACATCGAAGCAAGACCGGTCCGGCGAATCTGAGTTATCGATAAAATCAAAAGCATGAGTGAATGAGAATCATGGATTCCCGTTCACTCTTTTTTTATTCTCTCCTCCGCAAATCACAAGGAGCGTCAAGAAATCCTGCCCGGCCTGCGGTAAGCTTTCCTAAGTTAAAAGGAAGGAGTGAGAATATGGAAAAAGCAATAATCGTCAGTAAACTGGTCAAATCCTACGGAAGCATGACTGCAGTTGATCATCTGAGCTTTGAGGTGGAAAAGGGCGAGATTTTCGGCCTGCTCGGTCACAACGGCGCAGGAAAAACCACCACCATCGAGTGCATCCTCGGCGTAAAGAAAGCGGATTTCGGGGAGGCGTTGATTTTCGGAACGGATCCGAAAAAGCGCCGGAGACAGATCTTTGAGAGGGTCGGCGTCCAATTTCAGCAGACCGGTTACCAGGACAAGATCCGCGTAGACGAAATCTGCAGGCTCACATCGTCTCTTTACCGGAAACCGGCTGACTGGCAGCCGCTTTTGAGCGCCTTCGGCCTGGAGGGAATGAAACGGAAAATGGTCGCTGAACTTTCGGGCGGGGAAAGGCAGAGGCTTTCTGTTTTGCTGGCTTTGATCCCGGATCCGGAACTGGTTTTTATGGATGAGCTGACCACAGGACTGGACGCCAGGGCGAGGCGTGAAGTTTGGAAGTACCTGGAAGGGTTGAAGCGGCAGGGACTGACAATCGTGCTCACCTCCCATTATATGGACGAGGTGAATATCCTGTGCGACAGGATCTGCATATTAAAGAAGGGGGCGGCAGTATTCCGGGGCACTGTAACGGAAGCCATTGCAGGCAGCCCTTACGACAACCTGGAGGAAGCGTATCTTTGGTATTCTGGAGAGGAGGAATACGCCAATGAAAACGTTTAATACATTATTTATTACGGAAACCAAGCTCATGATCAGGGACATGAACAATCTGATCTTCGGCGTCGGCTTTTCCGTCGTATTTGCCGTTATCATGGGAATGATCATGGGAGGCAAGCCTGCCTTCGAGGGGGCGGATTACAGCTTTATGGACCAGTCCTACGGCGCCGTCATCGCCATTGGGATCGGGGCCACCGGCCTCATGGGACTGCCGCTGGCCCTGGCGGATTACCGTTATAAAAAAGTTCTGAAACGGTTTCTGGTCACGCCCGTCAGCCCGGGGATGCTGCTGCTTGTACAGTTTGTTGTCAACCTTCTGGTGTCGCTGCTCTGCCTGGTTCTCGTCTGGCTGGTCTATATCGTCTTTTTTGATTATCATATGAGAGGATCGTTTTTATATTTTGCGCCGTCTTACCTGTTGGTCCTTATCTCGATCTACAGCATTGGCATGATGCTGGCAAGCGTATCGCCGGACATCAAGACCGCAAATCTACTCTGCTGTATTTTCTACTTTCCGATGTTTTTCTTTTCAGGAACGACATTGCCTTATGAAATCATGCCGGCTGCTCTGCAGAAGGCTTCTGATATCCTTCCGCTGACCCATGGGATCAAGCTGATGAAGGCTGTTTCGCTGGGCCTGCCTGCGGAAAACATGACGTTCCCCGTTATACTGATGATCGTTCTGTCCATCGTCTGTATCATAATTTCAGTCCGGTTTTTTCGCTGGGAATAAAGGGGTTTTATTTACCCTCGGGATCGTTTCCCGAGGGTTTTTATCGTATAGGCTCAGCAACTTTTTTCATTCGGAATAGACGAGGCAGACGATCTGTCCGGGCCAGATCACATAGGGGTTCTCGATCTGGGGATTCTGGGCGATCACCTTGGTTAGATCGAGTTTGAACTTGTTGGCTATGCTGTAGAGAGAATCGTCCGGCTGGACCAGATATTCCAAATACCCGCCTGACGGGAACCTAGCGGCTTTCAGCACCGGAATCTCCAGAATCATGCCCGGACAGACCGGGACGGATTGCAGAACGGGGTTGGCGCTTACCAGCTGATCCTCCGTCACCCTGAATCGCGACGCGATCGTATCGATGGTTTGCCACGCTTCCCATGGCTGCACGATATATCTCATTCTCATCAACTCCTTTAACATTTCTATCGTCTTATAATATTCAGAAGGGTTACTATGGCTCACTCGTTATAAAAAATAGAATGATAAAAAGTCCAAAAAATAAAAATGACGCATCTTGAATGCGTTTCTTTTTTTCCCAATCTGTTAGAGATACGTTCCGTATCAAGATACGGTCTTCATGCTCTGTGCCTTGATCTCTGCGATCTTTGCGATTTCGGTCCAGTTCTTGACCCGCGTTACATTTTCGGGTAATGGTCCCTTATTGTATGTGCAGTCGATGAGCAGAACCTCGAATCCGGCCTTCGAAAGCTGAATCGCGTTGCTGTAGCAATCCTCGATGAAGAGGTCGGAATTCAGTTCTCTGGCTTTAGCCGCTTTATAGTGGCTTCCCAAATGCCATATGGTATCCATCGGCATTTGATGTCTTTCCAGCCATTCGATGCTCGTTTCCCGCATTTTTTCTTCTCTCGCGGTCACGAAGTGAATGTTGTGCTGTCGGTACAGATTTTGTATTATTTCACTGGCTCCGAACCTTGCCTTGGACTCCCTGTGGAGCAGCTTGCCGTATAACTCGTAAAATTCATTGTAGTCGTCTTCTTCAACATCCAGCATCCTGTGGATCTCATAGGCTGTGATATCTTCCGGTTTAAGCTGCCTGTCAAAATAGCGGTTGGCTCTTTCCAGCCAATAGTACGGTTCTGTTACTGTTCCGTCGATATCGATACAGATATTTAATTTTTTCATTTTTTCACCTCCTTCTTTTCTTGATTTCATGATTTCATCTTAAACCTGCTCTGTTAAGGAGAGATGAATTCCATGTAAAGTTTTTGTTAAATCAAGAATCTTTTCGGGCGAAAAAATTCTGCAAAAAATTTTCAAAAACCATATTGACACTCGAAAAAATTAGTGGTATATAAGAATTAGCACTCACATACATAGAGTGCTAACAAAAGAAGTTTCATTTGAAAGGAGTTGTTAATCATGACAGGACTGGTACCTTTTAACCGAAAGAATACGGGTCTGCTGAACACCGGATTTGAAGACTTTTACAACATGCTTGATGACTTTTTTAGCGATAGCTGGTCACCAAGAAGGAGCCTCGAACGGGATACCTTTAAGATCAATGTGCAGCAAAACGACAGCGAATATCTCGTCGAAGCGGAGCTCCCGGGCGTGAATAAAGAGGAAATCGATGTGGATCTCAACGACGGCAGACTGACTGTATCTGTAAAGAGAGAAGAAAAAATCAACGAAGAAAAGAAAAATTACATTCACAGAGAAAGCAGGTATGCTTCCATGAGCCGAAGCATATATCTTGTCGACGCCGATTCAAAAGGAATCAAAGCAAAGCTTGACAACGGCCTCCTAAGCATCACGGTGCCAAGACAGGAAAAGGCCGCAAAAACGGCAAAAATTGAAATCGAATAAAAAGTAGACCACAAGGAAAAGAAGGCACATCGGGAAGACCCGGTGTGTCTTTCTATTTTTCTAGTGCTTTCCAAAAAAATATTGTAAACCGTCATGAAAAAGGAGATAATAAGAACGAAATTAACTGAAGAGATAAGGAAAGGTAAGGAATACAAAATGGCATTTTTATGGACGACCTTAACGGTCAAAGACATGGAGGAATCGCTTAAGTTTTATCAGGAGATCGTTGGCTTGCCTCTGGACAGAAGATTCACACCGCCTGGAATGGAAATTGCGTTCCTGGGTGAAGATGCGACGAAGATTGAGCTGATCTGCTATGAAAACGCGAAGGAGTTCAACATGGGGACTGACGTCTCTCTGGGCTTCGCCGTTGGATCGGTCGCTGAAAAGATCGCTTTCCTTGAAGATAAGGGAATTCAGGTTCATAGCGGCCCATTTTCTCCGAATCCGCATGTGAAATACTTCTTTATTCTGGATCCGAACGGTCTGAAAATCCAGTTTGTCGAAGAAGCATAACGGAATAAAAAGTAACACCCTTGCTGCCGACAGAATACTTTAATGGTAGAAGGGGTGTTTTTTTATGTTTATTTATACTGTGAGACCGGGCGATCAGCTGCAGCAGCTGGCCGATACGTTTCGGGTAACACCGGAAAGCATCATTACCGTAAACGGACTGCCAAATCCCGGTAATTTGCTCACCGGCCAAGCCTTGATCATTCCGACCACGTTGCCTGTCATTGAAAAATCCAGAATTTCCGTAAACGGCTATCAATACTTCCTTGGTCCCGACGAGGTTTCCATTATTCATGAAAATGGAGAGAACCTTACGCTTCTGACGCCGTTTGCCTACACGGTAAACGAAAAAGGGGAGCTGAATCAGATCGACGATACGGACCTCATCTGGGCAGCATATGAAAATAGCGTGGCACCTATGATGTGTATCGTCAATTTCTCACCGTCAGCCCGGGGCGCCGATGTTGCCAGCAGTCTCCTGAACAGTCCGGCTTCGGTTCAGAACCTCCTCTCCAACATCATTACCGTCATGAAGGAGAAGGGATACCTGGGGCTGAACATCGATTTTGAGTATGTGCGTCCGGAGGACAAAGAAAGCTACAATGAATTCCTGCGCTTGGCCGCCGATGTGCTCCATTTGGAAGGCTTTTTTATTTCCAGCGCAGTCGCGCCGAAAACCGGGCCGGAACAAATGGGTCCGCTCTATGGAGGAATAGACTATCCCGCTCATGGCAGACTTCTTGATTTTGTGATCCTGATGACGTACGAGTGGGGTTATCGGGCGGGACCGCCCCAGGCCATTTCGCCGCTGAATCAGATCAGACGGGTTCTGGATTATGCCATAACCGTGATCCCTGAAAACAAGATCTTTTTCGGCTTTCAGATCTACGCAAGAGACTGGCTGCTGCCTCATGTACAGGGACAGGAAGCAGAAACTTTCAGTTGCCAGGAGGCGCTGAACCGTGCTGTGCGGTATAATGCGGAGATCCGGTTCGATGAGATCGCACAGTCACCCTTTTTTACGTATATGGACAGTCAGGGCCGGATGCACGAGGTCTGGTTTGAGGATGCCAGGAGCGCACAGGCGAAATTCGAAACCGTCAAGGGATATGGCTTATCCGGAATCAGTTATTGGGCATTGGGATATCCGTTCCCGCAAAACTGGACACTGCTCGCAGAAAATTTCCAAGTCAACAAACTTATTTCGACATAATGTGACATTGACAATACTATTTTTTGATAGATAATATAGATGAATGCTAAATTTTTCTTTTTTCGTTATAAAAAGGAGTTTTGCTATGGCGATGGAAGTTTATTATTTGTCGGGAACCGGCAACTCTCTCCACGCTGCCCGGGAATTACAGAAAAGATTTCCGGATTCAAGGCTGATACCGATTGCCGGCTTGAACGTTAAAGACGAAATCAAATCGAAAAGCGATACGGTGGGATTTGTTTTTCCCATTCATTTTATGACTGCGCCGGGGATCATCTTCCGCACGCTTGAAAAGATGGACTTGCTGACTGCGGAATACATATTCCTTATAGGAACAAGGTGCGGAACGCCATGCCGTATCATGTACGGAAAATTTGAAAAAATCCTTAAGAAAAAAGGGAAAGACCTGGATACTTACATTACTGTGAACATGGCCAGCAATGATCCGAAATTCAAAAACTGGGAACCCTGTTCTCGTGAAAAAATAGATGCATTTGATGCTGTGCTTCAAAAGAAGCTGGATATTCTGGACAATACCATCAAAGAAAGAAAAAAGTATCGGGAAGAAGATCAAGAAATCACCTATCCCGTCAATCCGTTCTTTGAACGGCTGGGGGTGCTTGCCGTCGGCCTGACCGGCGACGGTTCGGAAGAATTCTATGCCGACAGTCGCTGCAAAGGGTGCGGCACATGCGCGAAGGTATGCCTTTCGTCGAAAATCAGAATGACGGACGGAAAACCGGAATGGCAGAAAAAGCATGACTGCTATTCCTGTTATGCCTGCCTGAACTTCTGCCCTGAAAAGTCGGTTCAGTTGAAATCCTCTCGGTTATTTAAATTTTATACGGAACAAAACGGGAGATATCATTATCCTGAGGTATCACCGGAAGAAATTGCATTGCAAAAGTTGGAGCTTGCGGATGGAAAAGTCAAAAGATGAATTAATGCTGCATATCACACACTTGGAGGCCATTATCGATAGCCTTCCTTTTGACGTCTGGATGAAGGACAAGGAAGGGAAGTATATTATCGTAAATCAGAACGTATGCGACGACGTCGGCCTTTCAAAGGAGGACATCCTAGGGAAGAACGACTATGATCTTTATGACAAACCGGATGCCGAATTTTACATAGACAGCGATAAAAAGGCAATTGAAGGGAAGATCCGGAATATCTACGTATCACGGATCGAAAGAGGCGCTTTTGAGGAGTATAAAAGGCCTGTTTACGATGGAGAAGGCGCTCTTCTCGGTACGGCAGGATACTCAAAGGATATCACGCAGAAAGAAAAAATGAGGATGGAACTCGCACAGAGTGAAGAACGGTTCCGTACCATGTTTGAAGAAGCCCCGATGGGAATTGGGATCTTTGACGCAAGGACCGGAAACGCGGTTCAGATCAATTCAAGATATGCAGAGATCGTTGGAAGACCAAGGGACGAAGTCCTGACAATGGATTGGAAACTGTATTCCCATCCGGACGAGATCGAAGAAAACCTGCATCGCATCGAATTGTTGATGGAAAATAAAATATCCGGCTTTTCCATGGATAAGAGGTTTATCCGGCCCGACGGGGAAGAAGTCTGGGTGAATATGACGGTTACTCCTTTCCATTCGAAGGTTCAGCAGGAATATTGCCATCTCTGCATGATCGAAGACATTACTTCCAGGAAAAAAGCAGAAGAGGAAATTACATATCTCAGCTATTACGATCCGCTCACGGGACTGTATAACCGCAGGTTTTACGAGGAGGAGCTGAAAAGGATCAATACGAGCCGCAATCTGCCCATCACTTTGGTACTTGCCGATGTAAACGGTCTGAAGCTGACCAATGACGCATTCGGGCATGCGTTGGGGGACAACCTCCTGAAAAACATAGCCCAGGTGTTCAAGAAGGAATGCCGTACGGAGGACGTTATCGCCAGGATCGGAGGAGATGAATTCGTATTTCTGCTTCCGAAGACTGATGGGAACGAAGCCCAGAGGATCATCGAGCGGATCAATAATACCATCTCGGAAAAACAGAGGGAAAAGATCATCTGCTCCGTCTCTTTTGGCTGGGCGACGAAGCACTACTTAAAAGAGGATATCAGGAAGATCTTCATGCGTGCGGAAGACTACATGTACCGCAACAAGTTGGCGGAAAGCACCAGCATGAGGAACGAGACCATAAAGCTGATCACCAAGACGCTGTACCAGAAAAACCGTAGGGAGCAGCTTCACTGCGAACGTGTCAGCAAACTTTGCGAACTGATCGGGAACGCCATGAGGCTGAGTCCCGATTCCGTGAGGGAACTGAAAATGGCGGGCCTTCTTCACGATATCGGAAAAATCGGGATCGATGAGAGCCTGCTCAATAAACGTGGAAAGCTCACGGAGCTCGAATGGAGCGACATGAAGCGCCATCCGGAAATCGGGTATCATATCCTGCGTTCGGTCAATGAATTCGCCCCAATCGCGAAATACGTTCTGCACCATCACGAAAGGATCGACGGAAGGGGTTATCCCAGACAGCTGAAGGATGAGGAGATCCCGCTGCAGTCCAAAATCATCAGTATCGCGGACGCCTATGACGCTATGACAAGCCACAGGCCATATCGGGAGGACCTCAGCCTTTCGGAGGTGATCGCGGAATTCAAGGAGAATTCGGGATCACAATTTGATCCGGAAATCCTTAAAATTTTCATCGATCAGATCCTGAAACAGAGGATCTGGCGCAGGATCGACGGCCGCGAAGGCAGGTGAGCGGAATGATAACAGAAGATTTTTTATTGGAATATAAAGACAGGATCGAAGAAGCGGCAGACCGGCTGATAGACGGGGACATTGAAGCACTTGTATCGATTCTGCCGGAAAAGCGGGATGAACTCCGCTATCCGGCTTTTCTCATGCTTCAGAGAAGAAGCGAAATACATGACGACGTCTATCCGTTCTGGGAGGATTTCGTTGAAAAGCTTGACAGCGAAAATGCGTATCAAAGAATAATCGGGGTCACACTTATCGGCGCAAACATGAAGTGGGACCGGGAGGAACGGTTTGCCGGAAACGCAGAAAAATATCTTGCCCGCTGCTGTGACGAGAAACCCATCGTATCCAGACTGACATTGCAGAACATTGCGAAATGGATCGCTATCAAGCCACAGTATTGGGGAATGGTCAAAAAGGCATTGTACCAAATCGATATCAGTCAACAGAGGGATACGATGAAAAAGCTGATCCTGCTTGATATTATCGGAGCACTTGCCGAAATTCAGAAGCTTGAACGGAGCGACGATATCACAGAGTATCTCCTTAAGGCCGTGACCGGAGGGATATTGGACAAGAAAGCCGTTAAGCAGATCGAGCAGTATTTATAATTGTTGACAGTATGGCAAATAATAATGTAAAATAATAACGTTAAGAGGGAGTAGTTTGAAATACAAAGTCAACATACTGGCGTTTAACGACCTGGCTTTGTAACCAATTTTGGTAACGAGACTTTTAGCATAACCATTCGTTTGGTTTATGCTGGAAGTCTTTTTTTATCGAATGGGAAAATTCCATTATCTGCATCAAGAAAGGAAAACAATATGAACACAGCACTGGTAGCTTACTTATTTTCGGCGGGGGCAGTCGTACTGGCCGAGATGGGGGACAAGACACAACTATTGGCAATGGCTTTCGCCACGAAATACAAGGCTTCAAAAGTCATGATCGGCGTGCTGATCGCGACGGTTTTCAATCATGCACTTGCTGTGGCAGTCGGGAATTATATCACCCGATTTGAATCCGCCCAGATCTGGATCCAGGGAATCGCCGCACTGTCGTTCATTTTATTCGGTTTATGGACTATCAGGGGGGATAAACTGGACGGTGAGGAGAACCGTACGACCAGATATGGTGCCATCGTTACCGTTGCCGTGGCTTTCTTTTTCGCGGAAATGGGGGACAAGACACAGCTTGCCACCATCGCGCTGGCCGCAAAGTTTTCCGTCAGTCCCGTCTGGGTTTTAATGGGAACACTAACGGGTATGATGATCGCGGACGCCATCGGCATATTCGTCGGCGTCGTGATGTGCAAGAACATATCTGGCAGAAAAATAAAGCTGGTTTCAGCGGGCGCGTTCATTCTGTTCGGATTTATCGGAAGCTGGCAGGTCGCGTCGGAGCAGCTGCATTTCGATATCGGACAACTGGCGCTCGGCATGGCAATCCTTGCTGCGTTGACCGGTCTTTCTGCGTATTATTTGATCAAGATGGACCATACTAAAAAGGGTAACAATTCTCCGGTTTTGGAATATTGCATGCTGAAAGAACAAGAAGAGAAGAACCTTTAAGCTTTTCGGATGGCCGGTGCTCTGATCGTAGTCTTTCTTTCTCCGCTGTATAATATAATTAACTGGAAAGATGACAAGGGGGAGCTCAGACAATGGATGGTTTTGAATTATTTGCGATCGCTTTGGGGTTGTCGATGGATGCGTTTGCCGTCGCTGTCTCGAAAGGTTTATGCCTGCGGAAAATGCAGTATAAATACGCATTGATCACCGGGTTGTTTTTTGGGGGGTTCCAGGCGTTGATGCCCCTCGTTGGGTTTTTTCTTGGAGTGCAGTTTGAGGCCTATCTGACTTCCATCGACCATTGGATCATCTTCGGCCTGCTTTTTCTGATCGGGTTGAACATGATCCTGGAGTCCCGGAAGAGTGAAGCGGAGAAGTGCGACACGCTCAGCTTAAGAAATATGACCATGCTTTCCCTAGCGACCAGTATCGACGCGCTTGCTATCGGAATCACCTTCGCCTTTCTCCATGCGAATATCTATCTCAACGTCGTCGTGATCGGGCTCACTACATTTGTGCTATCCTTTTTCGGCGTGATTATCGGCAATCTGTTCGGTTCCAGGTTCAAATCAAAAGCGGAAATTGCCGGCGGGATTGTTCTGATACTGATCGGAGCCAAGATCCTCCTCGAGCATCTTGGGTATATTGCTCCGTAAACAAAGGAGGAATTATGTTGAGAGGAAAGACATTATATATCGTTAGTCTTATCGTTATCTTAGTCCCGTGGCTGTTTCTTCTGGAAATCATTCCGGTCCCGTACAACCGGATCAGCACCGCGATGGAAGTGACCATTGAAGCCGTAATGTTCGCAGCGCTGCTCGCCGTTGTCATATTCCTGAGAAAAGAGCTTAAACGGCTCAAGAAAGCCGATGGGGACGAGAATCGGAAGGCATACCGGAATGTGGGAAGGCTGCTCTTTGTACTTGCATGCATCACCCTGTTCATCGTAGGCCTTATCCTGGTTTTGATCGCGATTTCATTTACTCTGTAAAGGAACCCCAAGAGAGGGGTTCCTTCTTTCTGTTTCTTGACCTTTACGCCGGACTGGGGATATAATGATTTCAATTACGGGTTTATAATTTTAATTACTTGATAGATAGACAGCGGAAAGGAAGAAACAATGAACGATTTTGATTATCAAAACAGGACGCGTATTATTTTTGGGAAAGATAAGCAGAAAATAGTCGGGGAACTGATCCGGCCGTATGCGAAGAAGATTCTGCTCCATTACGGAGGAGACAGCATTAAGCGCAGCGGATTATATGACGATGTAATAAAATCCTTGAAGAACGCCGGCGTTGAAGCCGTGGAGCTTTCCGGGGTGAAGCCGAATCCGAGGCTTTCTTTGGTATACGAAGGGATCCGTATCTGCAGGGAGCAAAACATCGGTTTTATCCTGGCGGTGGGAGGGGGAAGCGTCATCGATTCCGCAAAGGCCATTGCTCTGGGCGTACCTTACGACGGCGATGTGTGGGATTATTTCCTGACTAAGAAACAGCCGGAGGACGTGATCGATATGGCGACCATATTGACACTGCCTGCCACGGGGTCGGAATCCAGCGACAGCGTCGTTATTACAAACGAGGACGGTCTGATCAAGATGGGTTACAGCAGCGACAAGAACAGGCCGCTGTTCAGTATCATGAATCCGGAGCTGTTTTTCACGTTGCCGAAAAACCAGATGGCCAACGGCGTCTGTGATATGATGAGCCATATCATGGAACGGTACTTTACAAATACAATAAAGGCGGACGTGACCGACGGACTGTGTGAAAGCACGCTAAAGGCGATCATGAAAAACGCAAAAGTACTGAATGATGATATTAGAGATTATGACGCCTGGGCCGAGGTTTCCTTTGGCGGGACCATCGCCCATAACGGCTTGCTCGGATTGGGCAGGACGCAGGAATGGGCCTGCCATAAAATGGAGCATGAGCTGAGCGCCATCTATGACGTCGCCCACGGCGCCGGTTTGGCTGTGGTGACTCCCGCGTGGATGAGATATGTATATAAGGAAAATATTAACATGTTTGTCCAGTTTGCTGTGAACGTTATGGGAGTGGAAGCCTCCTTCCGCGATCCGGACGCCGTGATCAACGAAGGGATCAACAGGCTGGAAGCTTTCTTCAAGACCATGGGCTTGCCGGTGACTCTGACGGAACTTGGCATCGACGAAAGCAATTTCGAATTGATGGCGAAAAAAGCAACCTGGTTCAAGGACGGGCAGGAGAGGCTGGCCATCGGCGGAATCAAACGGCTCTCCTGGAAGGATATCGTGGAGATCTACAAACTGGCGAAATAAAGAAATACCCGCGCCACGGCGCTGATAAAAAAGAACTGCCTTCATATTGGAGGCAGTTCTTTTTAAAATTATTAATTAAATTGAGAGAAAAATGTTTATTCCGAAACGGTTATCGCATCAGGCGAAGTGGTTTCCGTAGTATCGGTGGTTGTTCCTTCCGGTACATCGGTGGTTCCGTCGCCGATTTCCACTGTTTCCGTATCCTGATCCCAACCAACGCTCAATTTGAACGTTTCCATGATAAATCTCAATGGCACGTAAGTTCTGCTGTTTACGATGTTGGCCTTGGTATCCATCTGTACTTCCTCGCCGTTTACAACAGCGACCATCGATCCAAGGGTGAGTTCTATAACGGTATCTCCTTTTGTGATCGTTACGACCTGGCTTTCCTTGTCAAAAGCCAGCTCTGCTCCGAATCCTTCGGTGATCGCTCTGACAGGGATCAGAGTTCTGCCGCCCTTGATTACAGGAGGCGTATCGAATTTAAATTTAGCGTCATCGGATATAACGCTGTCAAATCCAAGCACTTTTGCGTTCGGATCTTCTTTTTTGATTTTTTCTATGGCGTCATTTACCGCATCCAGCTCTTCTGTGGTGTACTCGGATCGGATCTGAGCCTTTTTCTGAATGATACCTTCTTTTTTTGCTGCTTTGGCCGCGGAATCATTTTTTCCGTTGTCATTTTTAATCTTTTCCGTTGAATCGCTTTGTTCTGTGACGGTCGTTGTTACGGCGGCTTTGTTTCCATTATTCTTTGCTCCGTTGTTTGAAGCGTAAACACATGCTGCGGACGTCGCCAGAAGCGTCAGAACCAAGGTCAGCGATAATAATTTTCTTTTCATGATCAATCCTCCAAATAAATAGAATACTAAGCGGCCCAACATCCCTTTTGATAAAAATACCTATATTAATCTAATTCGATGCGGCTTGATAAAAAAATGGGGCAGCAGGCGAAAAAACCCTCTTGATTTTGGTAAATATTTGGTTTATATTAAGTTTGTTAGCACTCCGGAGAAGAGAGTGCTAATAAATCGACAAAAGGAGGGTATACACAATGGCAAAAAAGCAGTTCAAAGCCGAATCAAAAAGACTTTTGGATCTGATGATCCATTCAATTTATACGCATAAGGAGATCTTTCTGAGAGAATTGATTTCCAATTCCAGCGACGCCATCGATAAGCTGTATTACAAGAGCCTCACGGAAAACACGGGGATTTCCAGAGATGATTTCGAAATCAGGATCGCAGTTGATAAAGCGAACCGCACGCTGACAGTTTCCGACAACGGTATCGGCATGACCAAAGAGGAGCTAGAGTCCAACCTTGGGACGATTGCAAAGAGCGGTTCTCTGGATTTTAAAAAAGATAAGGAGCTGAAGGAGGATATCGATATCATCGGCCAGTTCGGGGTCGGGTTTTATTCAGCATTCATGGTCAGCAGCGTCGTCACCGTGGTCAGCAAGGCTTACGGCGAGCATCAGGCTTACCGATGGGAATCCGAAGGCGCTGACGGTTATACAATAGCCGAATGTGAAAAAGAAAACTGCGGTACGGAGATCATCCTGAAGATCAAAGAGGATACGGAGGACGATAAATATGATGAATTCCTTCAGGAATACCGCATCCGGGGCCTGATCAAGCGATATTCAGACTATATCCGCTATCCGATCAAGATGAACGTGGAACAGAGAAAGCTCAAGGAAGGAACGGAAAACGAATATGAAACCGTCATTGAAGAACAGATCCTGAACAGTATGGTTCCGATTTGGCGCAGAAATAAAAATGAGATCACCGACGAGGAATACAACGATTTTTATCAGGAAAAATTCTACGATTTCACCAAGCCTGCAAAGGTGATCCATACCAACGTGGAAGGCGTTGTTTCCTATAACGCGCTGATTTATATCCCGGCCAAGGCGCCATACAATTATTATACAAAAGAATATGAAAAGGGCCTGCAGCTGTATTCCAGCGGCGTGCTTATCATGGAGAAATGCCCGGATCTCCTGCCGGACTATTTCAGCTTTGTAAAGGGCCTGGTGGATTCCCAGGATCTTTCCCTGAACATTTCCAGAGAAATGCTGCAGCATGACAGACAGTTGAAGGCGATCGCTTCAAGGCTGGAAAAGAAGATCAAAAGCGAGCTGGTGGAACTCATGAACACCGACCGTGAGAAATACGACGAGTTTTTCAGGAACTTCGGTCTGCAGCTCAAGTTTGGCGTCTATGATAAATTCGGCGCAAACAAGGACAACTTGAAAGACCTGCTGCTCTTCTATTCCTCAACGGAGAAGAAACCGGCAAGCCTTTCCGAATACGTATCACGCATGAAGCTCGACCAGAAATACATCTATTATGCGGCGGGTGAATCGGTGGAAAAGATCGACAAACTGCCTCAAACAGAGCTTTTAAAGGATAAGGGCTTCGAGATCCTGTATATGACCGACGATATCGATGAGTTTGCGATCCGCATCCTGAACGATTTTGACGGCAAGGAGTTTAAATCAGTTTCCGGAGATGATCTGGGATTTGAGGAGGATGAGAAGGAAAAGGATGCCGTTAAGAAAGAAACGGAGGACAACAAGGAGCTCTTTGACTTTATGACGGAGATCCTTGCCGGAAAGGTAAGCGAGGTAAGGCTGTCTCAAAGGCTGAAATCCCATCCTGTCTGTCTGACCAGCGGCGGCGGCATTTCCATCGAAATGGAGAAGATCCTCAACGCGATGCCGTCGGACGATAAGATCAAAGCTGAGAAAATGCTTGAAATCAACTCTTCGCACCCTGTTTTGGGAGCTTTGAAAACCGCATTTGCATCAGACAGAGAAAAAGTGAAAAAGTACACCGAGCTGTTATATAATCAGGCTCTGCTCATCGAAGGACTGCCCATTGAGGATCCGGTGGAGTTCTCCAATGCGATCTGCGATTTGATTGCGCAAAAATAAAACATTTTAGATAAACGATATAGGCTGCTAATACGAAATTGGTCTTCGAAATTTATACTTTAATAAATTTTGTTCATGATTTTCAGATATAAAAGTGAACTCGCCTTCGGCTCAAACAGCACTTTTATTCGCATTTCATGCTCGCTGAAAATCTTATTCACAAAATTTGAAAGCATTGAAATTTCTCAGAAGATTTCGATTAGCAGCCTATTCTGTTTATCCCGTCATTTTCCGCATTAGCAATTAACACCGTCGCCGAATAATATGTAGTAAAAAAATATTATGGAGTGACGGCTTTATGTTTGACATAATAAGAACTCAACTGGAGTCAGGATTTATCGTTTACCCGGCAATCCTGGTATTGCTGATGATATTCGCATATTTCTCCTGGCGCATCATAAGGAGCATTATCCCGCGTCCCGTAAAGGCAGGAGAGGTCGAAGCTTTCAATCAGCTGCTCAGCGACGCCGGATATGCATATGATCCGTCCCAGGGAATTTTCTACACAAAAATGAATGCATGGCAGAGAAAATATGGATACTGCCGGCTTTATGACGAAGCGATGGCGCCGACAGGCATGATCATTGACTCTGATCCGGTGCATTTTGAATATGCGGGGAAGCGCTGGCTGATCCAGTTCTGGAAGGGGCAATATTATCTGAATACCGGCTGTGAAATCGGCGTTTACTATACGGAAGAACCTGACCTTTCCATTCCGAATCTGTTTACCGGCACCTTTTATAAATGTGTCGACAACGCAGACCGGCTGGATATGTCGTATATCCTGTATAAAAACGGCCGAGAACTGTTCCGCGGCGCTGCAAAGCACTGGTGGCTCACCGGATTCAAGACTGGCGAGTTCTCCGAGCCGTGGGAACTCTCTGTGCGGTTCAGGATCACATTTAAAGATACGGGCATGTGTAGAAATTTTATCAGAGCAATGAAAAAAATAGGTTATCAGGAGCATGAGATCATCAGCGATGGCCTTATGGCGGAATTCATGTTTGACAAGACCCATACCGCCCAACCTCTCACAAGGACGGAGGAAACCGACTGGATCATTCAGAGAAACAATGAGAGGGTCTGCCGCCGGTTCATGGAAATTACAGAGCCCTATGCGACCTGGCCGGAAAAGCTGGCTGCGATAAGGCAGAAGGAGCCGTTCCTTTATGAAGCGGTGATCAGTGTGGGAAAGACAAAACAAATCTTCAAAGCCTTCGATAAGCTTAAAAATTATATATAAATACAGATTGGGAGAGGGTTTCAATGAGTTCATTAAATCGTTTATCCCAGCTATTCGAATCGGCAGCCAGGATCCCCATTGATGATTCTTCCAGGGTCATACTGATGAGCGACTGCCATCGGGGGGACGGGAGCCAGGCAGATGAATTTTTTCGGAATGAAAATCTGTACCTTTCCGCCTTGAACCATTACTATAATGAAGGTTATACGTATATTGAAATCGGGGATGGAGATGAACTCTGGGAAAATAAAAAACTTTCCGATATCATCAACGAGCACCTGAAGGTATTTCATCTTTTGGAAAAGTTCCATAAGGGTGGGCGGCTTTATTTCATCTATGGGAACCATGACATGGTAAAGCGAAGTACAAAATACGTCAAAACTAACCTATATGAGTATTTTGACTTCAGGGAGAGAAAAATCCTGCCGCTTTTTAAAGACATCCCGGTGCAGGAAGCTCTTGTTCTGGATTATCAGGGAGGAGAATGGCAGGAACAGAATAAGAAGATCCTTCTGGTCCACGGACATCAAGTGGATGCCCTGAACAGCACCTTTTGGAAATTCAGCCGGTTTTTAGTCCGATATTTCTGGCGACCTTTGGAACTGTTCGGAATCAACAATCCGACCAGTCCGGCGGAAAACCAGGTGAAAAAAGAAAAGATCGCCAAACGGCTGACGGATTGGGTCATTCAGGAAAACCAGATGATCATCGCCGGGCACAACCACAGACCGATGTTCCCCGAGATCGGAGAACCCTTATACTTCAATGACGGCAGCTGTGTTCACCCGTTGTTTATCACTGGTATAGAAATCAACAGGGGGGAAATCGCGCTGATAAAATGGAGTGTGAAGGTAAGAGGAGACGGGCTTCTGTATGTAGGCAAAGATTATATTGCCGATCCGAAAAAGCTAAGTGATTTTTTCAAAGCGGAACGGATCTATGAATCCTGTTCGCTGAAGGACCCAATGTAAGCATCTGCATCGCAGGTGCTTTTCTTTTATTGTTGAAACAAAGCCCGCATATGTTATGATAGAAATGGATCGTTTGCAGTAATAGCTGCAATAAATGAATGGATATGGAGAAGAAAATGACCGAAAAGAAAATCCTGGGCTTGAATCCCAATGTCTTTTTCGTGGGACTCACGAGCTTTCTGACGGATACAACTTCAAAGATGATTTATGCGGTTATGCCCATGTTTTTGCTTTCTCTTGGGGCGACGAAAACAGAGCTGTCTTTGATTGAAGGGATCGCGGAAAGTACCGCTTCGGTCCTGAAGGCTTTATCCGGCTGGTGGAGCGACAAGATCGGCAGAAATAAGCCCTTTATGATCGTCGGCTATGGATTTACCGCATTGCTTTCACCTCTTTTCGCCGCCGCCGCAACGCCTCTTCAAGTATTGGTCATCCGTTTTGCGGAGCGGGTCGGTAAAGGGATCCGTACCGCACCCCGGGACAGCCTGATAGCAGGATCTACAGATGAAAAGTCAAGGGGTAAAGGCTTTGGATTTCATAAGGCAATGGACAACAGCGGCGCTATTTTGGGTCCGCTGCTTGCCTTTGCAATTTTGGCCTTCTTTCCCGGAGAATACAGAAAAATATTTCTTGTAGCCGGTATTCCGAGCGTGATCGGCCTCGTTTCCCTAATCCTTTTTGTTAAGGAAGCCAAAAAGGACAAGTCTGAGATTCCGGGCAGGATACGGCTCACCGACTTCCCGAAGAAGTTTTATCTCTTTTTGGCGATCGCGTTCGTCTTCACTCTCGGCAATTCAACAGATGCGTTGCTCCTGGTAAAAGCAAGCGACGTTGGGATCGGGGACGCCTTTATTCCGATCATGTATTTGATTTTCAATTCCGTATCGGTTCTTTTCTCCGTACCGGCGGGAATTCTTTCGGATCGGATCGGCAGAGAGAAGCTCATTATATTCGGTTATCTGCTCTATGCCTTGATTTACTTCGGCTTTGGTTCGACGGGGAGCGAAGGGATCGTGGTTATGCTCTTTGCTTTGTACGGTATCTACAGCGCCGCGACTGACGGCGCGCAGAAAGCGCTGGTGTCCGATATCATTGACAAGAACAAACGGGGAACGGCATTGGGACTGTATAACAGCATCATTGGGATCACTCTGCTGCCGGCCAGTGTGATTGCGGGCCTGCTGTATGACAACATAAGCAACCGGGCTCCTTTCTTCTTCGGTGCGGCGATGGCATTCGCAGCAGCGATTTTGATGCTTATCTTCTGGGCTTTGTATCATTCGGGAGAATCACGTCATAGAATATAAGCATCTCGGAGATGCCTAAAGGAGGAATTTCCCTATGCTTGATCAGTCCATTCTGCTAATGTATCAGACGATGCAGAAACCGCCCAGAGCTTGTGCTCATCTAACGGGAAGCTCGGCGATCCATAACCTGGTAGGAGATGTTTACGTCTATCCATTTTTAGAGGGCTCGCTTCTCGTTGTGGATGTGGTGGGCATTCCTTTTTCCGGATTTTACGGATTTCACATACATCAACACGGACCGTGTATCGTAGGAGAAGGTTATACCGGATTTGAGGATGTGGGAGGACATTATACCACGGTTCAAAATGCTCCTCATCCCTACCATGCGGGAGACCTGCCTGTACTTATGGCCTATCACGGGCACGCATACATGATTGTATATACGGATCGGTTCAAGCCGGATGATATCCTTGGAAGGGCAATGATCGTCCATGAATGGCCGGATGATTACAGGACGCAGCCCACAGGAGATTCCGGACAGCATATCGGGTGCGGCGTGTTTTATCCTTGTGTCGGCATTTTTGGAGGGCAGCCTGCCTTTCGGCCGTCCGCACCACCGGCACCGCCCGCTTCGCCTCCGACAAGCCAACCCGCGACACCGCCGCCTGCCGCGCCTGCGCAGCCGGAAAACGAAACTCCGACTGTATGATATGATCGGAAAATAAAACCCTGAAGGAGTTTATTCTTCAGGGTTTTTCTCGTTTTTTCGGCTTAGCTTGGCTTCTTCCGCCTGTTGTTCTGTGAGCATCTTCTGCCTGGAGACCAGATGTTTGCAGGTATTGCACATATATCCAACCGCGCCGCAGCCGGAAAGGCGCTCCAGTTTATCAAAACACTCGGGACAATAATAATCTTCCATTAAATGCTCCTTTCATTCTTGTCGTCCTGAAAAATTAATTATATTATTAGAATTATCCATATAATAATACCACATCGCCCTCATTGATTCCATGTTTAAAGCAAAGATCAAACGGTATGATGAAATATATAACAAAAGGAGGCGAGAAAATGAAAGCTGTGAGATACATTGCGCTGCTTTTGCTGATTCTCATGATATTGGCCGGATGCGCCGCAAAGGATAAAACAGTCCCAGAAAAAACGGGAGATAAGATCAATGATTACTTTCCGATCGTGAGAGACGAAAAATATATCTATGAAGGAACGGGCAATGAATTTGCCGGATACACTGTCTATCCGGACTATGCTTCAAAGGACAGGATCCAGCAAAGGGTTGAGAACGGCGGGACTGTTCTCGCCAGAGTTTACGAAATCAAAGACGGTAAGCTGACCATGAAGCTGTCGAAGGGGGAAGTGTATTACAGGGAGAACATGCTACAAAAGACGGATGGATCTGACGAAGTAATGCTGATGGAACCGATCAAGAAAGGAACTGCCTGGTCCCTGAAGGACGGCAGCGAGAGGACCATAACCGGAACGGACACCAAGGTCACAACGCCATACGGAACCTTTCCCTGCATCGAGGTCGTAACGGAAGGAAAGGATGGTACGACGATCCATTATTATGCGAAGGATATCGGATTGGTCGAAACAATATTCCGGACAGGAGGAATGGAAGTCACATCGGCGCTGAAAACCATTGAAAAAGATGCAGTCGGGACCCAGATCGTACGGATCTATATCCCGGACGCCGCGGACGGTAAGATCTATTACGTGGAAAGGGAAGTTTCGTACCGGACAAATTACAATACCGGAAAGATCCTTGAGGATGTATGCGAAAAAGCGGTAAACGAAGTCTCCGGACAGGTTTTGTCCGACGGTACTGTAGTGAACAGTCTCACCATGGATGAGGAAAACACAGTGCGAATCGACTTCAGCGCTTCTTTCACGGCTGATATGGACGCGGCTGCCGATTATGAACCTGTCATCCTTCAATGTATCGCCGATACGCTCGGATCCTATTATAATTCGGGAAGCGTCATCCTGACGATTGACGGAAAGCCTTATCAGTCAAAAAACATCCATATGGAAGAAGGGCAGACGATTCCGGTGAAACTGGAAGGGATCGTTCAAAAAGGGGGAGCCTCTTAGAGATCCCAGGTGTGACCTGCGAGGCGCCCCCGTTTTTATTGTATTATTATCGCCTGCAGCGGCGGTCTGGATCAGTTATTAAAACCTGCAGCATCGATCTGACCTGCAACATCTTCTTTCGAAGCGGTCAAAACGCCTGTCGCATGTTCTGCCGGCTACAAAGCCCAACACCAATGGGATAATACAAAACATTGCTATACCTCCATTCTGTTAATTTAATATATGCTGAAAACCAGGAAATGTTGATTCTATGAAATGAAAGAAATGCAGACAAAATACTGGAAATCACTTGATATCCTGTAAATTTTGATATATTTTCTTAATAGCGGCATCATATCGAATGAAAATAAACGAGGTGAAAACAATGGGCAAAGTCGCGGTTGTATACCGTTCAAAATCGGGGTATACGGAGAAATATGCAAAATGGATCGCAAAGGCTGCCGATGCGGATCTTCTCAAAGGAGAAAAAGTGCGGATCGAGGATCTGATGGATTACGACACCATCGTCTACGGGGGCGGCTTATATGCGGTAGGAATCAACGGATTGAAGCTGATCACGGATAATTATGATAAATTGAAGAATAAAAAATTGATTGTATTCGGATTGGGCGCCTCACCGGTTCGCCCTGCTGTCGTGGAGGAAGTAAAAAATAAAAACCTGACCAAGGAGCAACAGGAGACCATCGAATTCTTCCTACTGAGAGGGGGATTTGACAAGCGCAAACTTACGACCGTCGACAGTGTTCTGATGAAACTGATGCGGATCAACCTTAAGATGAAGAAGCATCCGACGCCTGATGAAAGGGGTATGCTCAATGCCTACACCCATCCGGTGGACTTTACCGACGAAAAACTGATCGAGCCGATCGTGGCGAAAATATGAAGCGAAACCCCACAGAAATCGAATAGTAGCAGAACCTTAAACGTCTCACGAAAAGAGGCGTTTTTGTTTTGACGATTGATTGCACGGCTGACGACCCATTACCGACCGCTCAATATGTCGAAATATATCGTTCTAATAAATAGCGAAAAAGTAATAAAGCCCCAAAAATGAATATTTATAAGCTTTATGGAAAGAGGTTACTATTATCATATTTTGCATTATTTTGTCACATTTTGTTTGACTTCTTTCATAAGAGTGATAAACTAGGAATTACCAAAAAATCAAGCTGGAATTGAATAACGTGTGTGTAAAACAAGGAGGGAAAGGAATGAAAAACCGAAAAGTTGTTGCGTTCATCTTGACCTTGGCACTAGTATTGAGCTCATTCTCAGTATCATTCGCATCTACAGAGGAGAATACTGCAGGTGTTAATCCTGCTGTTTTTGCAGATGTGACGAATCACTGGGCGTCAGCGGCCATCTCCAAATGGGCCGGCTATGGGATCATCAACGGATATGAAGGCTTGTTTCGACCGGATGATTCCATAACACGAGGAGAAATGGCGGTCATACTGGACAACATGATGGACTATCAGGCGGTTGCAGCCAATACCTTTACCGACCTTCAATCAGGCCAGTTCTATACGGAATCTGTCTTGAAAGCGAATGCAGCTGGGATTATCAAGGGTGACGGTGTAACCGTACGACCAACAGACAAAATCACAAAAGAAGAAGCGGCAGTTATGTTGAAGAGAGCATTTGCCGTCGCGGACGCAAACAGCACCAAAGCATTTCTTGATGCCTCATCGGTATCGGAATGGGCCAAAGGTGCTGTTTTTGGTATGGAGGCAAAAGGTTATGTCAACGGATTCGGAGGATACTTCAATCCGAAAGCTAACATTACCAGAGCGGAAGCGGTAACCATGATCAACAACATTGTAAAGGCATACTATACGGCGGCAGGCACTTATACGGATAATGTCGAGGGCACTGCAGTCATTAAAGTTCCGAACGTCGTACTGAAAGGGATGACCATTACGGAAAATCTGATCATCGCCGAGGGCGTTGCGAAAGGCGATGCAACCTTGAACAGCGTTACTGTAAAGGGTGAGACCGTCATAAGAGGCGGCGGTGAGAATTCAGTACACATTACCGGAAACTCTGTCATAACAAAAGTCACCATCGAAAAGGTGGGAGATAAACTCAGAGTCGTCATTGATGACGGAATAACCGTCAGCGACGTTGAAGTGGCGGCAGGCGAGGAAATCATTATCACCGGAAGCGTGGGAACGGTGGAATTGACTGCTCCGAATGCAACGGTATATGCTAACGCCGCAGAAATCAAGACGGCGAATATTGTCGGCGATAATTCCACAATCGTTGTTGGCGCAAAATCCACAGTGGATAACGTAACCGTATCAAGCACTGCCGAAAACACGGCGATAAAAACCGAAACTGGAGCAGTGGTAAAAGCTGTTACCGCTTCGGCAGAGGTTGAGGTCAGCGGAACCGGGACTGTTACGAAAGTAACCTTAAATGCCGGCGCCGACGGTTCCAGCGTTACAACGCCTAACACGACCACGACGGTACCTGCCGGAGTAACCGGTGTTACCGGCGGCGGTGGTACGTCGATTCCTGCGGGCAGTACCGGAACGAACGGCGCCTCAGGGGCGACTACGACCGTAACCACCACGACTACAACCGGCGGCGGAGGAGGGGGCGGCGGAAGCAGCACAGTGGCAGTCACCGGCATTACGGTGACAAGCACCGCAGTCACCATTGCAACGAATAATGGCACTTTACAGATGACGGCAGTTGTTGCTCCGAGTAACGCGTCGAACCAGAACGTGACCTGGTCGGTTACGAACGGAACGGGTTACGCGACAATCAACAGCACCGGACTTTTGACTGCCGTATCAAACGGGACCGTGACAGTTACAGCAGTATCGGTAAGCAACGGTACCGTAAGTGGATCCTTGGGCGTCACGCTCAGCAATCAGGTGGATGAGACTGTCAGCATTTCAGCAATCAGCGGGGTGACCGCTCCGGTAAAAGGCGCGACTCCGGTGACAACGATTACCGCAACGGATCAATTCACCGGAACGGTGAGCTGGAGCGGTTCTCCGACTACATTTGCGGCATACACGACTTACTCCGCTACGATAACATTAACTGCGAAAACAGGCCGCACATTAACGGGCGTAACCTCGAATTTCTTTACTGTTGCAGGTGCTACTGCAACAAACAGTGCAGACTCAGGAGTTATAACCGCAGTATTCCCGGCCACAGCGCCAGTTGCATACGCATCGACAGGAACACTGACAAAGACGGCAATCTCCGTGACCTTCGGCGCCACTTCTGTTCAGGCGGCGGCGCTGCTGGATCAATCCGTACGGGTAACGGGAACACTTGGTGAAACAACCAATGCAGCCATCGGCTGGGCAATTTCTGGATATAGTGCAACCACGGCGGGTGTTTATACCGCATATGGCACAGTATCTCTGCCGACAGGCTGGTCTGGAACTCCAGCGGTTGCTTCCGCCACCGTGACGGTACTGCCGGAAGTGATCGCCTATGCTACTACGGGAGCGCTGACGAAGACTGCGATCACGGTTGTACATGGAACGACTTCTACAGCAGCTATCTCAGGGCTGGATCAATCGGTAGCGGTAACCGGACAGACCTTGACGGCATCCCCGCAGGGAATCGCAACCATCGCATGGACGATTACAGGATATAATGCGACCTCCGCGGGAGCATATAACGCAACCGGCGTATTGACGCTGCCGGCCGGATGGACCGGATCGGCGTCTACCGTATCTGCAGTTGTGACCGTATCGCCTGCGACGATTACTTACGCTTTAACGGGAACGCTGACCAAGACGGCAATTGCCGTGACCTATGGAGCAACCTCAGCACAGGCTGTCGCGCTTCTGGATCAATCGGTAGCGGTAACCGGACAGACGTCAACCTCGTCCGTACCGGGGATAGCGACGATAGCCTGGACGATAACGGGCTACAACGCAACATCTCCAGGAGCCTACAGCGCAGCGGGGGTATTGACGCTTCCGACCGACTGGCTGGGAACAGCGTCTGCTGTGTCCGCAGTGGTGACCGTATCGCCTGAGGCAATCGCCTACGCAACGACTGGAGCGCTGACCGCAACTGCGATCACTGTGGTGAACGGCACTACTTCTGCGGGGGCTATTTCGCAGCTGGATCCGTCAGTAGCGGTAACCGGACAGACGTCGACGACCTCCGTACCTGGAATCGCGACGATAGCCTGGACAATCCCAGGATATAGCGCGACATCGGCCGGAGCTTACGGCGCCAACGGTGTATTGACGCTGCCGTCAGGATGGACCGGAACTGCGCCCACTGTAGGTGCAATTGTTAATGTATCGCCTTCGGCGATAACAGACGCGGATGTTTCGATTACACACGGCAGTATCGTCTTTAACTATACTTTCCAGGGACCAAGCGGTCCAATCACATATGCACAGGGCTTGCTGGAGCCGTATTACCTGGATGAGGATGCGTCAACCGTGACCCTGAAGAACAGTACCAGCTCGTCGGCAATTGTGTCGCTCAGCGCTTTGAACCTTGACAACTTCGGTACTGTCAGCTATGGCGCGATCACCGACATACAGACTGCATTTTCCGGTCTTAATTTCATCCCGACTCAAGTTGCGATCTCCTTGAGAGGAGCAACCGCGATCAACGGCGGCTGGTCATATAGTGTAAACGTGGATTTGGATCCCGCGGAAATCATGATCATGACGCCGGTGCCGGTAGGATTTGTAGTAGTAAGCTGTACACCTCCGGCAGTCGGTGAAACAGGATCGGATGCGGCAGTCGCTCCGGGATTCCATGTGATCCATACAAATACGACATGGACCGGCCAGACGGGCGGAACGGGAAATCCGTTTGCTGTAGGCAATACGCCGACAGCCATTATATCGCTTTCTGCCGACGGAGACTATACCTTTGAGGGCATGACGTCAGGAAGTATCTCTGTATCGGGCGGATCGGTCTCACTTGCGGGATACGGCGTTACGGCTGGAGGCTTCGGGATTCAGTTCTCAGTAACCTTCCCGCAGCTGCAGGCGTCGTCGACTCCGACGGCAATTGCGTTGGGGGCTGGAAGTACTAATTCCGCCATCATTGATACAAATGTCGCAATACCGGCAGCGGGAGCAACTGACAGCGCTGGCAGCGTTACTTGGGTATCCGGAATGAATGACAGGATACAGTTCACAGTAACGGATTCCGGCATTGCAGTTTCATCGATCACCATCGGCGGAGTTGCATACACCGAAGGGTCGGATTACACGATTACAACGACAGGCGCTCTGACGATCCAGGTATTAACGACAGAGTCCGGAAAGGACTCCTGCATTAGAACGTTTATAGTAACCGTTAATCTTGCGGCTGCGCAGGATACTCCAACCTTCAGTCCGGCATCCGGCGCTGTGGCATGGGGCACGACAGTAACGGCAATTTCCGCCGGGGCTGACGCGATCTACTATACCACGGATGGTAGTACGCCGACCACAGCTTCTGCTTTGTATACAGTTCCGATCACAATTAGCGCAGATACGACACTCAGCGCCATTGCAGTCAAATCAGGAAAGTCGATCAGCACGGTAGGAACGGCAGTTTACACCCAGGCAGCGGCGCCGACGCCATCATCGATCACTCTGGATGTAGGCTCACTGAATGGAGTGGCAGGAGTAACAAACGTGGCTATAACGGTAAATGGTGGAACGGATACTACCGGAGCGGTAAGAGGTTGGATCACCGGAACTAAGGATACAATCAGTTTCTCGGTAACCGATTCAGGCAGTGCGACTTCATCAATCACGATAAACGGCAGCCCTTATACGAGCAGCGATGATTATTCAATTGCGGCACCTGCCCCCCTGACTATTGTTGTGACGACAACGGCACCAGGCATGTCAACCTGCGTCAGAACCTTCACGGTATCTGTCACGTCGGCAAGTAGCAGTGCAAATCTTGATCTAAGCAGCACGATAGCAGGGAATGTATTAACGGATGATTTGACCGGGAAATCAGGTCTGGACCCAAGCAATGCAATCGAATACTCATCAACAATTTCATTTGCGAGTGCCGGAACTGCAGTGTTTATCCCAGCCACAAGTTATGCAACTGTAACGGCATACCAAAATGATGGTACAATTCCTACTGATCCTGATTTCATACCCATAGCTCCAAGCTATAACTTTACGGGCGGAGTAAATATCTTTCTCTGGGTTAAAGTTGTCTCTGAGGATGAAAGTACAACCCGATACTATAGTATTATGGTAAATGTTGTATAAATATTTTATTCCTATTATTCTAGACTCCGGCTCCGGCCGGAGTCTTTTTCCTTTTCCCGGTTGACAACCCACGCCACCCCATATTATAATCATAATATAAGTAAATACGGACCTCATTACTGACGGATAATTGTGGGGAACCACAGGGGAATGAAGGTCTTAGCTGAGCCGACCGTCTGGGCAATATTTGGTGATACCGAATGTTGCTCTTTTTTATTATTTCCACCCACTTTGCGAAGCAAAGTGTTCGATGGGATATAGGAAAGAGCATGGTATTCATCCAAATATTTTTGTTTTTATGGAGGAAATAAAATGAATTATTCGGCCTGGACAGGATTTCGGGAAGGTAACTGGATGAATGAAATCGACGTAAGGAGCTTTATCCAGACCAACTACACACCCTACGAAGGAAATGAGGATTTCTTGGCGGGTCCCACAGAGCGCACGGAAGCGCTCATGAAGAAATTGAATCATCTGTTTGATTTGGAGAAGGAATTTGGTGGCGTACTTGACGTCGATACACAGACAGTCAGCTCCCTTACAAATTATGAACCCGGTTATCTGGACAAGAACCGGGAAATCATCGTCGGACTGCAGACGGACCGTCCGCTGAAGCGGGGCGTCAATCCCTTCGGCGGAGTCAATATGACGAAGCATGCCTGCGACGCTTACGGATATAAACTTTCTCAAAAAGTGGAGAATGAATTTCAGTACAGGACAACCCACAACGACGGCGTTTTCCGTGTCTATACCGAGGAGATCAAGGCGGCCCGGAAATGCGGCATTATAACCGGGCTTCCAGACGCATACGGTCGCGGCAGGATCATTGGAGACTACCGCAGGATCGCCCTGTATGGAATCGATCTGCTAATTGCGGAAAAGGAGAAGGACAAGGAGGAATTCGGCAAGAAGATGATGGATGTGGACAACATCCGCCAACTGGAGGAGCTATATCAGCAGATCAATTTCCTTGGCAAGCTGAAGGAAATGGCCGCTATGTACGGTTTTGACATTTCACTCCCCGCAGCCAATTCGAAAGAAGCGGTGCAGTGGCTTTATTTCGGCTATCTTGGATCCATCAAGGAGCAGAACGGAGCCGCAATGAGCCTCGGACGTGTCAGCACCTTCCTCGATATCTATTTTGAACGGGATCTGAAGAATGGCGTTTTGACCGAGCCGAAGGCTCAGGAGATCCTGGACGACTTTGTGATGAAGCTTCGCATGGCAAGACACCTGAGAACGCCGGATTACAACGAGCTTTTTGCCGGTGATCCCATGTGGATCACGGAAGCGGTGGGCGGTATGGGCGAGGATGGCAGAACTCTCGTTACCAGGAGTTCCTACCGCATCCTTCATACCTTGTATAATCTCGGGCCGTCAGCGGAACCGAATCTTACGGTCCTATGGTCCAATGATCTGCCGAAAGCCTTCCAACGCTATGCGGCGAAGGTATCCTGCGATACCGACGCTCTCCAATATGAAAATGACGACGTGATGAGACCCGGTTTCGGTGATGATTACGCCATTGCCTGCTGTGTTTCGGCGATGCGTGTCGGAAAGGACATGCAGTTTTTCGGGGCAAGAACGAATCTGCCGAAGCTGCTCCTGATGACGCTCAACGGCGGACGGGATGAGAAGAGCGGGGTACAGGTGGCTCCGGCGCAGGAACCGTATAAGGGAGAATACCTGGAGTACGGCAAAGTACTCGATATGATGAAATTTTACCGGGAGTGGCTGGCCAGGACCTATGTGAGCGCCATGAACATCATCCACTACATGCATGATAAATACGCCTATGAGAAGACCCAGATGGCGCTTCATGATACGGAGGTCCACCGTTTTATGGCATTCGGCGTCGCAGGACTTTCGGTCCTGGCGGACTCTCTTTCCGCAATCAAATACGGAAAGGTACGTGTCATCCGTGACGAAACCGGATTGATCACCGATTTCGAAACAGCAGGGGATTTTCCGGCTTTCGGAAACGATGACGACCGGGTGGATTCCATTGCCCAGGAGCAGGTGAAACTGTTTTTCGAGGAATTGAAAAAGAATCCGGCTTACCGTAACGCGGAGCATACCCTGTCCATCCTTACCATTACTTCCAATGTGGTTTACGGGAAAAAAACCGGAGCGACGCCGGACGGAAGGAAAGCGGAGGAACCTTTCGCACCCGGAGCCAATCCGATGCATAACCGGGAAAAAAACGGAGCGCTGGCTTCCTTGAATTCCGTTGCCAAATTGTCGTTCGACTATTGCAAGGACGGAGTTTCCAATACTTTTTCCATCGTACCCCAGGCGCTGGGCCGGCGTGAGGAAGACCGATACACCAACCTCGTATTGGTCATGAGCGGATATTTTGGTCAGAAGGCACATCATCTGAATGTAAATGTATTGAACAGGGAAACGCTGATGGAAGCTTATGAATTTCCGGAACGGCATCCGAATCTTACCATCCGGGTCTCCGGTTACGCGGTCAATTTCCATAAGCTCTCAAGAAAGCAGCAGCAGGAGGTCATCGCCAGGACCTTCCACGAGGCGATGTGATGCGGGGCAGAATCAGTTCGTTTCAGAGCATGGGAGCTGTGGATGGGCCCGGTATCCGTTTTGTCGCATTCCTCCAGGGCTGTCCGCTGCGCTGCGCCTATTGCCACAATCCCGAAACCTGGAGCATTGACGGAGGAGACGAATACAGTGTTGACGAAGTCGTGGATAAAGCTCTGCGATGCAGACCGTATTTCGGAGAGTCCGGGGGGGTTACCGTTTCAGGTGGGGAACCGCTGCTGCAGAGTGATTTCGTCTCGGAACTCTTTCGAAGATTAAAGAGGGAGGGGATCCATACCGCACTGGACACCTCGGGAATTGGCAGTCTTGACGGCGCTGCGGAAGTCCTGGATCTTACCGATCTTGTATTGTGCGATCTGAAATTTCCAACGGAAGAGGGATATCGGCAGCATTGCAAAGGCAGTCTGCGCCAGGTGTTTTCCTTCCTCGAACGGACGGAAAAGCAGAAGATCCCGTTATGGATCCGCCATGTCGTTGTGCCCGGACTGACGGACGGAGAAGAAAGTATAAAGGAGATCACAAGAATTGCCCGGCAGTATTCCAATCTTCAAAAGATCGAGCTGCTGCCTTTCAGAAAACTATGCACGGTAAAATACGATGCGATGGGACTCACGTTTTCCTTGTCCGGGCACAGCGAATGCCCTGACGAAACGATCCGCAGATTGAGTGAACTTGTCCGCCTTTAGAAAATCTTAAGAATAGAATTGTTGTAACTATTTGTCGCTTTGATATATAATAATTGTAATTGATTTTTATATTCTTAGGAGTAATTGTGGAAAAGAGAGATAATAACATTGGGGTCAGAATCGTCAAAGGATTTATGATCGGAGCTTCCATGCTGGTCCCCGGCGTGAGCGGGGGGACGATGGCGATCATACTAGGGATTTATGACGAACTGATCCATGCGGTCAGCACGCTGCGAAAGAATTTCAGGGAAAATGCCATCCTGCTGGGGACCTATACGTTTGCCGGGATTCTTGGTATTCTTCTGTTTTCAAGGCCTCTGCTTGCGGCTATTACCTTATGGCACAAGCCGATGCTATTTTTGTTTCTTGGCGCCATCCTGGGGGGCATCCCGCCGCTTTACCGGAAGGTCAGGATATCGAAAATTAAAACGGTCAATATCCTGGTAGCGCTGGTCGGAGCTTTTATCGGAGTAAGCACTACGTATCTGCCTGAAGGGCTTATCCGGCTGAGCACCAGTTTCAATCTGTTCAATTTTTCAATTCTGTTTTTAGCTGGGGTCATCATTGCCATCGCGTTGATCCTGCCAGGGATAAGCGCATCCTATGTCCTGCTGATGCTTGGCATGTATGATTTGACGCTGGTGGCCATCAAGGAATTCAATCTCCTGTATCTTGTACCGCTGGTGATCGGAGTTCTGAGCGGAACCTTCCTGACTGCGGGTATCCTGGAAAGGGAAATGAAACGCCACCCGCAATTTACGTATATGCTGATTATCGGCTTTATGCTGGGTTCGCTGATTCAGGTATTCCCGGGAATACCAAACAGTTCCGAGATCCTGCCTTGCATTCTTACATTTTTCGCGGGACTGGGCGTTATACTGTGGATCGGAAGAAAACGCAAATATTAGCGAAATTTCTTTTCGCATGGGTTTCGATTCAATTGAATATTATAAATATCTAAGGGTATAAATGGAATATATTAACAAGTCAGAAAAAGGAGGTCTTACAATATGATCAGTCATAACATTAAAAAGGGCTCAACTGCCGTCTACGAGAAAACGACTACGTCCAGCGACGCCTATACGGCAAACAACGCTGGAGCACTGGATTATCTTGTTTCAACGCCGTCTATTATGATGATGGTGATTGACGCTGCGACGGAGATGCTGGATATTCTTCTCCCGCAGGATTATGTCACTGTAGGGAAAAAAATCGAACTTCTTCACGAGCACCCATCTATCGTCGGGGATACCATCAAATTGAAAGTGACGGTCGAGGATGTAGAAGGACCTTTGATTACCTTGGACATTAAAGCCGAGGACTCCAAAGGGATCGTATGTTCCGGGAAATATCAGCGGACGATCATCAACAAGGGAAGACTCCTGGAGATCGCTCATCAGAGGACTCCGGGACTTATTTAGAAAATCGCAGCTTCCGACGCTGCATTTATAGACAGAGAAAAAGGGTAGATCAATTTTCCGAATGGAACAGATCTACCCTTTTTTCGAGGTGTACCACAATGGAGTACGTCCTCCTTTCATTTCGTCCCCTTTACCGGCAACTTTGACATTTCTGTCTCCATGCGGTTGAACCGGATTTCGCTTTAACTATCCATTCCTGCTTATTTAAATTTTTAAGATGGTGAATGCTGGTTTTTCCGACTTACCCTTCGGTATCCGGGAGTAGACATTACGTCTAATGCATCCGTGATCCAGTTAATAATTTTGTTACAACAGGTAACGATTAGTTTTTTGCTGCCAATTCTCAGGGGCGCCTCAATTACTGCGGCCTCCCGTTTCGTTGAATGTTGCCCAGTTACTTCGGCTTACCCTTTTCACTAAGTACTTACTCCCTTACTTTAGGTCTCCTTTTCTTTGAGTAAGCTTATCATAGTACATTACTTTTAACTTGTCAATACCTTTTGTCAGAAAATTTAAAATATTTTTTATTTGACAAACAATTTTACTTAAAAATCCTCAGTTAACAATTTTCCTACCGTATTTACATCCTCATCCATATTTAATTCTCTGACTGCCGGGCCTTCAATTATCTTACCCTCAAAGGAAAATCTGGAACCGTGACATGGGCAATCCCAGGTCCGCTCGGCTGTATTCCAGTTCAGCTCGCAACCCATGTGGGTGCAGGTCGTATTGACGATATAAAGGAGCCCGTCGTCGTGCCGATAAGCTCCGGCTCGTTTGCCGTTCAGTTCCACGACCTTTCCCTCGCCGACCGCCAGTTCGATGTCTTCTCCTTCTTCGGGTTGTTCTAGTTTTCCACCGATAAGGTTCTTTGCAACGTTTAGATTTTCGGTAACAAAGCTGATGGCAGACGCAGCCTTTGTTTCACGGGAAGGATTGTAGACTTCCTTCCACGGATTGTCACCCTTGACGATCAGATCCCTCAGCAGGATGCCGGAGGCCATGCTGTTTGTCATGCCCCATTTGCCGAAGCCGGTGGCGATATATAAGTTCGGCGTATCGTCCGTGAAATTGCCGACATACGGTATATTATCCAGCGTCATACAGTCCTGAGTCGACCAGCGGTAGGGGATCTCGGACAGTGTAAAATAAGGATTTGCAAAATCGAACAGATCGCCGTATTTTTCCAAGGTGTCCTCGCATTGTCCGGATTTGTGGTGGGCGCCGCCGACCAGGATCAGCTCTCCGTCATCGGTTTTCTGACTTCGAAGAGAACGGGTCGGTTTTTCCGCATTGATATACATCCCGCCGGGGTATGGTTCCGCGGCTTTGATCGCGGTAACGTAGGAACGTTCCTGATAGATTCTGGTAAAGTACATGCCGTGCTTGTTATAAAATGGATAGTGGGATGCGATGACCAGAATGCCTGCGCTGATCTTCTTTCCCTCCTGCGTAAGGACCGTAAATCCGTCATCAAAACCAACTTCTACCGCTCTGGTTTTTTCAAATATTTTCCCTCCGTTGTCGGTGAGTGTTTTTGCCAGAGAGAGGGTATATTTCAGTGGATGGAACTGGGCTTGGCCGTCAAATCGAACAGCCCCCTTTATGGCGAAGGGAAACGGGATCGACTCGATGAATTCTGCTTTTATGCCCAATTTTTGCGCCGCTTCCGTTTCATCATGCAGATCCTGGATATATTCGTCGCTTTCGGTAAATACGCATGCCGGCTGCGGAACATAATCACAATTGATTTTCAAGCTATCGGTCAGCGCCTTGATCTCCCGGATCGCGGTTTCGTTGGCGTCTGCATACTGCCGCGCCAGCTCGCTCCCCAGTTGTTCGGTCAGTTTGTGATAGATCAGCCCATGCTGGGAAGTAATCTTGGCAGTCGTATGCCCGGTCGTTCCGTGGGCGATACGGTCTGCTTCCAGCACTGCCACGGAAAGGCCTTCCTTCGAGAGAAGGTATGCGCAGGTGATCCCCGCGATCCCGCCGCCCACTACAATGACGTCTGCTTTCGTATCTTCGGACAGCGCGGGGTATTCGCTTATCATATTTTTCGTCGATTCGATCCAATAGGATCGTGATGGAAGTTTCAGGAGTATATCTTTATCCGGTTTCATAATTTGCTTCCTCCAAGCCAGGAAATTTTTATCAATTTATATTTTTTACATAAAACTACGTGATATACCCTATTTTTTTATGTTATGATTTCGAATATAGTAACGAGGTGTACTGTTATATGAGAAATATCGATGAAAATGTTTTAAAAGCTCAGACGGATGAGGGTTATCTGGAAGAGTTTATAAAAGAATATGAAGTATTTATCCTGCACACGGCCCATAAAGGAGCCGGGCAGTACATAACCAAACGTGACGATCAGTGGTCGGTAGCGCTTTCCGCATTCCATGAGGCCGTAAGATCCTATGATTTCGGAAAAGGGGCTTTTCTGCCCTTCGCTGCGACCGTTATCAAGCGTCGGCTTTATGATTATTCCCGGAAAGAGGCCAGACATGACTGCGAAGTGCTCATTGATTCCTATACCGTTGAGAGTGACGTGGAGGGTGAGGATACTTCCGTAAAATTTGAGGTCATGACCAAAACTGCCGCGAATCAGGAATCAGACGCAAAGCTGGAGATCCAGATGATTTCGGAAACACTCAAGGAATACGGGATCACGTTCATGGAACTGGCGGATGCTTCGCCTAAAGCCGGCAAAACAAAAACAGTCTGCGGGAACGCGGTTCGGTTTCTTGTGCAGAACCCGCTGCTGCTGAATGAAATGAGGAGAACCAAGACACTTCCCCTTAAAATAATTGAAAAAAACAATAACCTACCCCGAAAAGTTCTGGAGAGACATAGAAAATATATAATAGCGGGGGCTGAGATAATATCCGGAGATTATCCAATACTCTCCGAATATCTTAGGTTTATGCGAAAGGAGAATTCGATATGAAGGGGATTATCGTTGAAATAAATAATAATGACGCAGTAATTCTTACGAATGACGGCCTGTTTACAAAAGTAAAAAATCATAATTACACGGTTGGACAGGCGATAACGATACAGGAGAGCAGGAATACCTACTCGAAACTGATCGCGGGAGCGGCCAGTATGGCGGCGGCCTTTGCCGTCTGCACCATCGGAGCCTATGCCTGGTTTACTCCGACCGATTATGTCAGCCTGGATGTGAATCCTTCCGTTGAGTATTCGCTCAACACCTTTGACCGGATCCTTGAGGTAAAAGGCGTCAATGACGACGGTGATGAGCTCCTTGACAATCTTGACCTGAAGAATATGACAATAGAGGACGCCGTAAAGGAAACACTGAATAAGCTAATGGCTGACGGATATCTGACGGATGATCCCAACGGCGGAATCGTGATCACCACTTCAAACGACGAAATGGAAGACGCCAAGATGCTGGCAGCGGAACTTGAGAAGGAAATCCAGACTTATCTTGATGAGCAGGATGGCGTAACGGCAAAGGTGGATGCGGAAGCTGTGACGCCGGAGCGAGTTGAGGAAGCGAAAGAGCTGGGCGTCACGCCGGGCAAGCTGAATCTCGTAGAAAAACTGCAAGCGACCACTGCGGAAGCGATCCGCGTGGAAGAGTGGCTGACAAAGCCGGTCAAGGAGATCAACAAGGCGATCAAAGAAAACAGAAAAGCCGGGAAAGGCAACAAGGAATCGATCGACAGTGACGATCAGGAGAATGCCGTAACAGAAGGTGGGTTCGATTTTAACGGGAAACATGAAAAGAAGGATACAGAGCATTCCAACGGTAAAGAAAAAACAGACGACCGGGATAAGGCCACAAATGGCCAAGTTCTGCACTATGATCAAAACATACATGAAGATAACGACCGTGATCTTGAAAAAGTTGATCGCAGCTCAGATCATAAAATAAACCAACAAAAAACCGACGAAGATAAAACTGATCAAAAAACGGATGATACTGAGAACGGCAACGGGAAACAGCCGAAAAACGGCAGCAATCCGAACAATGGCCACTCATCCGATCGGGAAGATCAGAACGATTAACGCCCTCACACATTCAACACAATATATAACAGTACAGGAAAGAGCAGGTTCCTGGGTTTATCCCGGAAGCTGCTTTTTTCCTTTAAAAGCGCTTTTTGTAGAACAATCTTTCTGCCTGAAATGAAAAATTTTGCAGTATGAAGATGCTGCTTTTTTCGCATAATTTTCTTGTATTAAAACGGCGTTCTGTTATAATGGATATAAATAGTTTGAAAAATTCGAAAATTGTGAAAGGGTTTACACATGAACAGCATAGAATTTGCAATCAGTATGGAACTGGACAGCAAAAGATTTTATTTAGAGCAGGCTGAAAAAACCGACGACAATGGGTTGAGGTCTATTTTCCATACCCTTGCTGAAGAAGAGAGCATCCATGCCAGGATCTTGAAGAGCAAGGCCGAGACCCTGCCGTATGAACTCGTTGATACCTATGCCGAGATAAAGAGTATTTTCGCTGAAATCGGAAATTATAAGAATATCATCAAGCAGATACCCGATGCGGTGGACGTCTATAATACAGCGCTTCAAAACGAAAAGAAAAGCCTCGACCTTTACAAGGAAATGCTTCTGGAAGCTTCCGACGAGAAGGACAAAAAAATATTTGAATTCCTGATCGAACAGGAAAATGACCATTACAAGGTGATCGGACAGCTGGTCGAGCTGGTAGCGCGACCCAAGGAATGGGTCGAATCGGCGGAATTCGGTCTGAGGAAAGAGTACTAGGGAAAATATACATTTCGATAAATTTGTATAAAAAATTTATATCATATTAAAATAATGGAGATTAAACGATTTTATTAAGGGTATATTATATTCGCGGGATGGGCAGTTCCGCGTCTTTTTATTTGTCAAAATATGTTAATTGTTTAACAAAATGACTAATATATGGCGCAGATAGAAATTATTGTATCATCATCATATAATATGAAAATAGTAATTAACAGAGGAGAGCAACATGGGAAAGAAAATCGTTATCGTGGGCGCGGGATATTCCGGCATATTGACCGCGAAGAAGTTAGCCAAGAAATTTAAAAATAACGCGGATGTATCAATAACCATTATTGATAAGAATCCATTCCACACGATGCTGACCGAATTGCATGAGGTTGCCGCAAACCGTGTGGACGAAGAAAGTATCAAGATCAGCCTGAATAAGGTGTTTGCCGGCAGGAAGGTCCAGGTAAAGCTTGACACCGTCACTTCCGTGGATTTTGAGAAAAAGATCGTATCGGGAACGGCAGAAAGCTACGATTATGATTACCTGGTGCTTTGCGCAGGATCAAAACCAACATATTTCGGCACCGCCGGAGCGGAGGAGTTTACATTCAAATTATGGTCTTATGAGGACGCAGTTCTTCTGAAGGATCACATCCATAATATGTTCAGAAAGGCATCTAAGGAAACAGATCCGGAAGAGAGAAAGAAGTTGCTCACATTCTTTGTCGTAGGCGCAGGCTTTACGGGAGCGGAAATGGCCGGCGAACTGGCCGAATACGCGCCGATTCTTTGTGAAAACTTTGAAATTGACAGAAAAGAAGTTACTATTTGCGACGTCGACGTCCTGAGCCGCACGATACCGAATCTTCCTGAGAAATTATCGGTAAAAGTAGAAAAGCGAATGAAAAAGATGGGCATCCGGGTAATGCTCAATACCGGCGTTGTCAAGGTCGGAAAGGATTTTGTGGAAACAAAGTTCAATGACGTCATAACCCGCGAAGGCACTTATACTGTTATCTGGGCAGCCGGAATCGAAGGCGCGGACGTTACCGCTGACGCCGGCACGAAGCTTCAGTCAGGCGGAAGAGGCCGGATCGCTCTTGACCCGTATCTCCGTTCCCTGGACGATGAAACTGTATATGTCGTCGGAGACAACATGCTCTATACTCCGGAAGGGGAAGAAAGACCGGTTCCGCAGATCGTAGAGAATTGCGAACACAGCGCGGACACGGCAGCGCATAATCTTGAATGCGCCATCACCGGCAAAGGGCAGATGGAAAAATATAAACCGTCCTTCCATGGCTTTATGGTTTGCATCGGCGGACGCTATGGCGTGGCGAGAGTCGGGCTGCCGAACATGATGTTCAATCTGCCATCCTGGTTAGCCATGTTTTCCAAGCATTTTATAAATATAATATACTTTATTCAGGTTCTTGGCTGGAATAAAGTCTTCAGTTATATCAGACATGAGTTCTTTACCATCCGGAATTGCAGAAGCTTCGTAGGCGGCCATTTTTCAAACAGAACGCCAAGCTTCCTGCTCGTGCCCCTCAGGGTATGGCTCGGAGCGGTATGGCTCTTCGAAGGGATCATGAAGATCGTGGAAGGCTGGATGACGTCACCGAAGCTGACCGGATTTTTCGGCGGTGCGCAGGCTTGGTATGATACAATTGTCAATGGTGCTGGCGGCGGGACTTCCGATGCAACCAGCCAGGCGACCGGGGCTGCTGCTGAAACCACAACAAAGGTGGTTCAGGCAGTTGCTGACGCAGCATCCGCGGCAACGGGCACCGGCGCGGAAGAAGGGGCTGCGCAGGTTGGAAATGCAGCAACTCATCTTGGAACCGTGATATTCAATTTTGATTTCCTTGGTCTTTTCCAGGCGATTTTCGTCAGCGGAAAGGCATTAGCTGATTCCACGTTGCAGGATCTTGCGTTCAGACTGAATGTTCCGCTGATGAATTGGTTTGTCAATACATTCATTCTGCCGTATGACGGTGTTCAGCTCGGAATGCAGATCTTCATCGTCATCGCTGAAATACTCATCGGACTGGCGCTGATCGGAGGTTTGTTCACATTCCCCGCAGCTGGATTCTCCTTGATCCTGCAGTTTATGTTCGTTACGACTACCGGTTTATATCTCGGAACATTCTGGATGATCTTTGCGGGTATCGCGGTCCTCATCGGAGCCGGCAGAACCTTCGGACTTGACTATTACGCAATGCCTGCGCTGAAAAAGGGATGGAAGAAAATACCGGTTGTAAGGAAGTCATATCTCTATCATGATTAATTGGGAAAACTCCATAATTTGGACTTTTTCATTACAATAAGGATTTTATGATGCAAAATACGGAAGAAAGAAAGTATCATTATGACACTGCTTTTGAACAAGTAAAATATGAGGTAGACAGCTTGCTGTCTACCTCACCCTTGGTTATCCGCAGTTATACGAAGCATCTGGCAGCTTCCATGGGGAAGTTCATCCGGGCTGCTTCTGTGATCACCTGCGCGATGGACCGGGAAGGAATGATCAGCGAAAAGGCTGTTAAAATGGCAGCTGCCATAGAGATCATGCATCTGGCGACGCTTGTCCACGATGATGTCATCGACAATGCGGATCTCAGACGGGGAGAATTAACGCTTCAGAAAAAATTCGGGAAAAGGACTGCTGTCATTTGCGGAGACTATCTCGTCTGCATGGCCATGAAACTTGCCGCTTCCGCATCGGAAAAAACCGATTTGGAAGAGTATATGAAGCTGGAGATCCCCGATTATATGGGGAGGGTATGCCTTGGCGAGTTGAATCAGCATATCAACAATGGAAATATCGATCTGACCGCGGCTCAGTACCTCAGGATCATATCGGGAAAGACCGCCGCACTTTTCGAAGCCTCCTTTTTCACGGGAGCCGCCCTTGCAGAAAAGGATCAGCGCAGGATCCGGAAATACGCGAAACTCGGCCATAATATCGGAATGATATTTCAGCTGACAGACGACTGCATGGATTTTGAGGAAACAGAAGCGACTGCGAAAAAACCCGTGCAGTCCGACTATGAACAGAATGTGATCACGCTGCCTTTGATCTATGCATTGAAAAACCTTGCCGATTTCAAAAAAAAGGCAAAGAAATCCAAACTGACGAGAGGCGAGATCAATGAAGCGGTAAAGCAAACCGGCGGGCTGAATTATACCCGGATGACGGCGCAGAAATATTACCTCAAATCCCAAACGCTGATCGAAGAACTGGCTGTTTCGGAGGAAAAGGAAAAAGAACTGAGATTTATACTGGATAAGGCATACCGGATCATCTAATTTGGAGAGTATCAGTGATTAAGAGATTTTTAAACTATGTTGAGATCATGACGAAGATTACGAGCACCTTTGCTTTTCTTCTGACAATCGCGTTTTTATTTTATCAGGATCAGCCTGTTAAATGGGGAGTGACCCTGATCTTCTTTGCCGCGATGTTCCTGTTCGATCTGACGACGACGGCAATCAACAATTACATAGATACAAAGACGAATGCGCAGACGCTGCAGTTTAAAAGAAGCATCGCTCTTGCCATCATTTTTGTATTGCTTGGAACAAGTACGATTCTGGGACTTTATCTTGTTTATCTTACGGATATCGTGGTACTGCTGCTCGGCGGACTTTGTTTTCTGTGCGGGATCTTCTATACCTTCGGCCCGGTGCCGATTTCCAGACAACCCTGGGGGGAAATTCTATCGGGAATATTCTACGGATTTTTCATCCCGTTTATTCTTTTGTACATCAACATGCCGGCGGGCACCTACCTGACATTCGACTGGAGTTTTCAGACCGTAAGCCTCGAGCTGCAGATATTCCCTATCTTTACGGTATTGGTCCTCTCGGTGATCCCGGTATGCACGACGGCCAACATCATGCTTGCGAACAATATCTGTGATGTGGAACATGACATTCAGGTAAAGCGCTATACGCTGCCATATTATCTCGGCCGAAAAGCGTCGCTCTGGTTGTTCGCGGGGATCTACTACGCCACTTATCTGGCAGTTATCATTATGGCCGCATTAAAAATATTATCGCCGATTTGCCTCCTTGCGCTGGTTTCTCTGATCCCGGTACAGAAGAACATCAATACATTCTTCCGGGAACAAGTCAAGAGCAGGACTTTTGTCACATCCATCAAGAATTTTATCATCATCATGGGAACGGATTCGGCGCTGATTTTCCTGAGCGCTTTGGTGAGGTAACATGAGATTTTTTAAACGAACAGACATCATAATCATCATAGGTATTATCGTCGTCAGCGTCGCTTCCTGGGGCATTTACAACTATGCCTTTGCGGAGGATCGGGTCAAAGCGGAGATCTACTATTACTCGGATCTGGTTAAGACCGTGGAGTTGAACACAGGGGAGGACATAACCTTCTCCGTCCCGCAGGATAAGAATGTGGTCTTCCATCTTTATAAAGACGGAACCATTGCGTTTGTCGAGTCTGACTGCCCGGACAAAGTCTGCATCCATGCAGGGAAGCTGAAAACGGCCGGCCAATTCGCGGCATGCCTGCCCAACGGGATCATCATGAAGCTCGTTCCTGAAAAGGAACGCGGCAAAGACGACGCCGATTTGGTGATCGGAAACTAGAAAGGCACATTATGGACGGAAAGGTAACAGAAAATATAAAGATCAAAAATCTGAACAGAACCCATATGCTTGTTCTGACGTCGCTGCTTTTTGCTGCGGCGCTGGTGCTTGCCATTGTGGAGAATATGCTTCCACCTTTGCCCATCGCGGTTCCGGGAGTCAAGTTTGGCCTGTCCAACATCGCCGTCATGTACGCGTTGTTTTTCCTGGGGAAGAAGCAGGCGTATACCATCGGCATATTAAAAGCGGTATTCGTCTTCGTGACGAGAGGTGGGATCGCCGGGGCGCTCTCCCTATCGGGCGGGATCCTTTCCATCACGGTCATGATTCTGCTTATGTTTCTTTTCAGAAACAAGATCACCTATTTGATCATCAGCATATTCGGCGCTGTCTTTCACAACGTCGGTCAATTTATTGTTATAACTGTTATTTATACGGGTATGAATATGTGGGCGTATTTTCCAGTACTGCTGATTTCAGGTCTTGCAGCGGGAATCGTCACATCGACCCTGCTCAAGTTTATTATGCCGGCTTTTAAAAGGCTGGCTTAATAATAAATATCATATTTGGAGGAGATTATATGAAAAAGAAAGTAGCACTATTTTTAGTCCTGGCCATGGTAATGCTTGCATTGGCAGCCTGCGGCGGCGGGGCGAAAGAAGAAGCGCCTGCTGACGACAATGCAGCTGCAGCAGGAGCAGTTAAGACAGGATTAGCTGTCGTAACATCCACTGCCAGATCCGCAGACGCCGGCGATAAGAATGGTTTTGAACTTGCCGATTCCGAAGTTGTTGCCGTTACTGTTGATGCAAACGGTACCATCGTAGATTGTGCCATCGATTCAGCACAAACGACAATAGAATTCACAAAAGACGGCAAGCTTGCCACGCCTGTTGACAGCATATTCCCGTCAAGACAGGAACTGGGAGCATCCTACGGCATGAAAGCCGCTTCCGGCATCGGTAAAGAGTGGAACGAACAGGCGACTGCACTGTCCAATTATGTCATCGGTAAGACGATCGATGAAGTAAAGGGTATTGCCGTAACTGCTGAAGGCGCACCGAAAGACGCAGATCTGGCCTCTTCCGTAACCATCGGAATCGCACCGTACATAGAAGTCATTGAGAAAGCTGTTGCAAACGCTCAGGATATGGGCGCTTCCGCAACCGACAAGCTGGGTGTTGGCGTGACGACAAACCTCGGTTTTTCCGCAGATGCTGGTGAAAAAGACGGTCTGGCTGAGGCTTATACCTATTACACAGCCACTACCTTCGATGCAGACGGAAAGATCACAAGCTGCTTGATCGACGCTTCCATCACAGACGTAACGTTTGACAAGACCGGAAAGATCACATCAGACATCAACGCTGCTTATAAGACAAAGAACGAACTCGGAGCTGAATACGGTATGGCTAAGGCATCCTCTATCGGCAAAGAATGGAACGAGCAGGCTGCAGCATTTGCAAAATATGTTGTAGGCAAAACCGTTGACGAAGTAAAGGGAATCGCAATCAATGCAGACGGCGCTCCTACTGCTGATGATCTGAAGGCTTCCGTAACAGTTCATATCACAGACTTTACAACAATCATTGAAAAAGCGTTTAAAGCGCAGAAATAATCGGTTATAATAACCATAAGAATCGAAAACCATTTATTGAGGGATAGATATCGCATCTATCCCTCGATATTGAATTAAAGAGGTTAGCATGTTGAAAAAATTTACCGCAGTCGTTTTAACCGTCATACTTATGTTGAACCTGACCGCCTGCGTCAGCGCAAAAGAGGAAAAGCAGCGATTTGAAGCGCAATTTCTGGAAGTGTTTGATACGATGACAACGATCATCGGATATGCAGGCAGCAAGGATGAGTTCACAAAGCAGGCCAATTCGATCCATGACAACCTGCTGGAATATCACCAGTTGTATGATATTTACAATGACTATGAGGGGATCAGCAATATCAAGACGATCAATGACCAGGCTGGGATCGCCCCGGTAAAAGTGGATCAGAGGATTATCGATTTGCTTCTTTTCGCAAGGGAAGCTTATAAAATGACCGACGGACAGATGAACGTCGCTTTAGGGGCAGTATTGAAAATATGGCATGAGCATCGGGAAGCAGGTATTGCAAATCCGGAACAGGCAACGCTGCCTGATATGGAACAGCTGAAGGAAGCCGCGAAGCATACCGACATCGATCAGATGATCATAGACGAAAAGAATTCTACCGTTTATCTGCAGGATCCTGAAATGAGCCTTGACGTAGGCGGTATCGCAAAAGGATATGCTACGGAACAGGTTGCCAGAATCGCAGAGCAGAATGGTTTTACCAGTGGACTGATCAGCGTCGGCGGCAATGTCAGGTCGATCGGCACAAAAGCGGATGGGTCCACCTGGAAAGTGGGGATACAGAACCCCTTTGACCAGAACGGGCAGGATATCAGTAAAGTCAATTTAACAAATGCGGCCCTCGTCACCAGCGGAGTCTACGAGCGATATTATACAGTGAACGGCAAGAATTATCATCATATCATCGACCCGGACACCCTTTATCCGGCGGAGTATTTCTCTTCCGTCTCGATATTATGTCCTGATTCCGGAAAAGCCGATGCGCTGTCAAAAATATTCAATATGCCTTTTGAAGAAGGTCTCGCGCTTGTTGAAAGTATGCCGGATGTGGAAGCCCTTTGGGTATTCCCGGACGGAAGTGTAAAGATGAGCTCTCATTTCAAGGATTCCATCGTGGAATAAAACAGTACTGAATCGGAACTTGTTTCGATCCGGCTGATGAAGCCCGGCCTCCCGCAAGGCCGGGTTTTTTGTTGTAGTTAAAAATGAACGTATAGTACTGTCTTCCGAGGGTAAGATATCCATTATGAAAGAAATATTATAAAATGGTCAATTGCCAGAAAATAATTTACAAGGAGGATTTCTATGAAAAAAACAATGATATTTCTGCTGATCGCAACTCTGATCTTTGCCTTTGCAGGCTGCGGGGGCAATAACGACAAAAGCGATAATAGCGGAGGTGACAAAAACACAACAACGCCGGGCGCGACAAATAATGATCAAAAATCAAATGAAAACGATGTGAAAACAACGGCGTCGATCGTTGATAATGAAGCAGCCTTCAAAAAAGCGATCAGTAAAGAAGGGACCTGGATCATTGCCACTTTAAAGGATTTGACTTTTACTGAAGATCTCGTACTGGAAGGTGATTTTACCAACGGTAAAAAGGATGATAACGGAAAAGATATTACCCAGAGAAAGATCGCTCTTTATACCCAGGATGAAAATCGAACTGTGACAGGAAGATTTACTCTGAAAGCCCCGACATTGACGATCAACAGCCCGATGGCAAGCATTCAGCACGGCATCTTCGTTGGAGATTTATATGTTTCACAGGACAATTTCCAGTTAGTTGATCAGAAAGTTGAAGGAAACGTATATTTTACAACCGATTCCGCAAAGTCGACATTCAAAATGGATGAAACCAGCTCCGTAACGGGCAAGCAGGAAGTTAAAAAACCATAAGAAATTTAAAAACTAGAGATTATATGCTAAGGACCGGAAACGGTCCTTTTGCTTCGTTATAAATAAGGAGATCCCTATGAAAAAAGTACTGATTATCTTATTGATTTGTCTTGTTGCGTCTGCGTCTGTGACCGGCTGCGGCGGGAATAAAAACAAGAACGGCAGCGATCAGACGCAAGGCGATAAGAAACCGACAGCCTCCTATACGGACGGCACCTATCACGCCGAATTTGCCCGTTATGATCCAAGAAACTGGATCCCATATGTCGACGTCACTATTGAAGACGGTAAAATAACAAAGGCTTATTACGACTATACCAACGAAGCCGGTGACAAGAGGACGGAGGACAAGGCCTATATGGAGGCTTACAGCGCGGCGAATAACGGGATGACTCCGAGACAGGCCTTTGACAAGCTTGGTCAGGAGCTTCTAGACACACAGGATGTAAGCAAGGTTGACGCCGTTTCCGGCGCCACCCATTCCTCCAGGAATTTCACAAAGCTTGTTCCTGCAGCACTGGAAAAAGCTGCCGCGGGGGATCCCGCGAAAGCAAGGATACCGCTGTATACGCACGGGACCTATAAAGTTTCCGCGGATGCTTTTGACAATAAGGGCTGGAAGCCTTTTGCAGAAGTAACGATCGCCAATGACCAGATCACAGCGGTCACCTTCGATTATACCGACCAGAATGGCGGTCTGAAAACGGCGAACGCTGATTATAAAGCTCAACAATTGGCTTTCAATGGAACTTATCCTGAAAAATATACAGGCGAGCTGGAACAGCAGCTGATCTCAAAACAGGTTATCTCTAAAGTAGATGCGATCACCGGAGCGACCGACTCGTCAACCGACTTTGAAACCCTTGTCCAATACGCGCTGGATGATATGGCCGAGATCGGCAACAGCCAGCCTGCAGTCATCAAACTTGTCGAATAATAAGGGATGATCTCTTCCTTCTCCATAAATTCTCCATATCATTCTGCTAGGATTGATTTAACAATACCGGAAGGGAGAAGAGACATGGAGAAAAACTATATTACAATAACCTTCAAAATCAGGGGAATGACCTGTGTCAGCTGTGAAAACAGGATCGAACGGAAACTGAAAAACACAGAGGGGATCGCCAATGCGATCGTAAACTATGGCAAGGGTACCGCCCTGGTGACCTTTGACCCCGACCGGGTCAATATCGAAGATATCAAAGAAATCATCAATGATTTGGGATATGAGGCTTCGGCCTCGACAACAGATAGAAATCCTCTCAAGCCGGAAGTAAAACGGTTTAACAGCTTACAGGTTGCCGGGATCTTTGTGATCCTGATTGCCCTGTACGTTATAATCAACCGTTTCGGCGGCTTCAATATTTTCAATTATTTTCCACAGGCGAAGGAAGGAATGGGCTACGGCATGCTGTTTGTGATCGGGCTGCTGACCTCCACCCACTGTGTGGCGATGTGCGGCGGCATCAATTTATCACAATGCGTGCCGTATAAAACGGATGATAATGCGAAAAACAAGTTTGCAAGTCTGACTCCGAGTATCCTGTATAACACAGGCAGAGTCATTTCTTATACGATCATCGGCGGGATCGTCGGAGCCCTGGGTTCCGCCGTCAGCTTTTCTCCCGTCGGAAAGGGCATTATTGCCGCTGCCGCCGGAGTATTCATGGTGATCATGGGACTCAATATGCTGAACATTTTCCCTTGGCTGAGAAGGTTCAACCTCAGAATGCCGAAGCTTTTTGCCGTAAAAATAAATGAGCAGAAAACCAGAGGCAAGAAGCCGCTTTACGTAGGACTGCTCAATGGTCTGATGCCGTGCGGTCCGCTGCAGGCGATGCAGCTTTTCGCCCTGTCGACAGGAGATCCTCTGAAAGGAGCCTTGTCCATGCTGCTGTTCAGCCTGGGGACCGTTCCTCTCATGTTCGGTCTTGGTGCACTGAGCACCATACTTACAAAGAAATTTACATCAAGGATGATGACGGTCAGCGCGGCGCTGGTAGTGATCCTGGGAGTGTTCATGTTCAGCAATGGGATGGCCCTGACCGGATACGCGATGCCGTTTTCACCGGGAACAGGCAGCCAATTCTCAGTCTCGCCAGCCGCCTCATCTTCTTCCTCCACTTCAGGAGCGAAAGCGGAGATCGTAGACGGTGTTCAAGTGGTGACCAGCAAGCTTGATTCCGGCGGATACGAGCCCATCATCGTGCAGAAGGGAATCCCGGTCCAGTGGAATCTACAGGCAGAGTCCTCTGATCTGAACGGTTGTAACAACAGCATCGTAATTCCCGAATACAATCTGGAGAAACCGCTCCAGCCCGGAGACAATATCATCGAGTTCACTCCGGATAAAAGCGGAGTCGTGCGTTTCAGCTGCTGGATGGGAATGATCCGAAGCCAGATCACCGTAGTCGACGACCTCGGCAATCCAAGCGAGGTCCCGCCACAGACGGACGATTCCATCAACAATGATCTGCCAAGCTGCTGCGGAGGGCTGAATAATCCGGACGCAGGAAATGGTCCTCAGAGCATAGGATGAATTTTATAAGGAAGGTCAAAAGCAGTTGTGAAAAAATAACTGCATCTGATCTGTTTGACATATACCATACGGGGGTATAGTATGGACGACTGAGAGATATTTCTTATGAACTGCATGGACGGGAGGTAATAGCTATGTCCGTTAAAAAAGAAAGTGATTCGTGTCAGGTCTGTAAAGAGGCCGGGGATGACAATATGACCATAAGAGACCAGAAGCTGAAAGATAGTCTAATCACAAGGCTGAACCGGGCGGAGGGCCAGATCAGGGGGATCAAAGGCATGATCGAGCGCGATGTGTATTGCAACGACGTACTGAATCAGATATCAGCTGTTCAGGCAGCACTGGATTCCGTGAGCAAGCTTGTTCTGGAAAACCATATCCGGGGCTGCCTCGTAGAAAAGATCCAGGCCGGCGACGATAAAATCGTCGATGAACTGCTTGTCACGATAGGCAAGATGCTGTAATCGTCGGAACATAGAAAAGAAAGGGCGAGAGAATATGAGCAAAGATACATTAAAGATAACCGGCATGACCTGCGCGGCCTGCTCCGCGAGGATCGAGAAGGTCGTAGGAAAGATGGAGGGCGTTGACGCGATTTCGGTGAATCTGGCTACCGAGAAGGCGACGGTTTCCTATGATCCCGGAAAGACTGATCTGCCGGCCATCAAAGAAAGAATAGAAAAAGCAGGCTACGGCGCCGCTGACATAGAAGAGAAAAAGCTAGTTGACGAGGATAAGCTGCGAAAGGAAAAGGAGATCCGAATTCTTTGGACCAAATTTATCGTATCGGCGGTATTCGCTGCGCCGCTGCTGTATTTTGCAATGGGCTCCATGATAAAATCCTTCATGCTGCCGATTCCGGAATTCCTGGACCCGATGAAATATCCGGTCAACTATTCCATCCTGCAAATATCGCTGACCATACCGATCGTCATTGCAGGTTACCGGTTCTATACAGTGGGATACAAGGCGATCATCAGCAGAAGCCCCAATATGGATTCACTGATCGCTATGGGAACTACCGCGGCCATCGTCTACAGTTTGTATTCGGTTTATCAGGTGTTCCAGGGCAATCATGAGGCCGTAGAGGGCTTGTATTTTGAAACTGCAGGCGTGATCATTACTCTGATCCTTCTGGGCAAATCCCTGGAAGCGGTGTCAAAGGGAAGAACCTCCGAGGCGATCAAAAAACTCATGGGGCTTGCTCCAAAAACCGCTGTAGTCATCCGTGACGAAAAGGAATACGAGGTGCCCATTGAAGATGTGGAAATCGAACATATCATCCTGGTACGGCCGGGAGAGAAAATCCCGGTGGACGGTATCGTACTGGAAGGAAACACCTCTGTGGACGAGTCCATGCTGACAGGCGAGAGCATTCCCGTTGAGAAGAAAGCGGGAGATCAGGTTTATGCGGCAAGCATGAACAAAAACGGAATGATCCGGTTCAAAGCGACGAAGGTCGGCGGGGATACGGCTCTTGCACAGATCATCAAGCTGGTCGAAGAAGCCCAGGGATCCAAGGCTCCCATCGCGCAGCTGGCAGACATCGTGTCGGGATATTTTGTGCCTATCGTGTTCGGAATCGCGGCAGTTGCATTCCTTGCATGGTTCCTCAGCGGAGAATCCCTGGTGTTCTCGCTGACGATATTTATTGCGATCCTTGTCATTGCCTGCCCTTGTGCGCTGGGCCTTGCGACGCCGACGGCCATCATGGTCGGAACCGGCAAAGGGGCTGAGTACGGCATCCTGTTCAAGGGCGGCGAAGCACTGGAAACGACGCACAAGATCAATACGATTGTTTTCGATAAAACGGGAACCATAACAGAAGGAAAACCGGAGGTCACCGACGTCATCGCGATTTCTGGAACGGACCGAAACCAGCTGCTTCAGCTGGCGGCCTCGGCGGAAAAAGGCTCGGAGCATCCCCTTGGGGAAGCCATTGTCAACGCGGCGGAAAAAGAGGACCTGGAACTTTTCAAGCCGGAAAACTTCCTTGCTATACCGGGCCATGGGATCGAGGTCACCATCTACGGGGTCCCGGTCCTGCTGGGCAACCGGAAGCTTATGGAAGACCGAAACATATCAATGGCTGCTCTTGAAGCAGATTCGGATCGATTGGCGGAAGAGGGAAAAACTCCGATGTTCATCGCGATGAATAACGAACTTTCCGGTATCATCGCAGTTGCGGACGTCATGAAGGCAAGCAGCCTGAAAGCCATCGAAAAGCTGAAGGAGATGGGTCTGGAAGTGGCCATGATCACCGGGGACAACCGGCGGACCGCAGAAGCCATCGGAAGGCAGGTCGGCATCGACCGGGTCCTTGCGGAGGTTTTGCCTCAGGATAAGTCCAACGAGGTGAAAAAGCTGCAGGCGGACGGAAAAAAAGTTGCCATGGTTGGGGACGGCATCAACGACGCGCCTGCCCTGGCCCAGTCCGATATCGGGATCGCCATCGGATCCGGTACCGACGTAGCCATGGAGTCGGCGGACATCGTCCTGATGAAAAGCGATCTGATGGATGTTCCAACGGCTATTCAGCTCAGCAAGAGCACCATCAGGAACATCAAACAGAATCTGTTCTGGGCATTCGGCTATAATGTGATCGGGATCCCGGTCGCGGCCGGCGTGCTCCATCTCTTCGGAGGACCGCTGCTCAATCCGATCTTTGCGGCAGCGGCGATGTCGCTTAGTTCCGTATCGGTTTTGACCAACGCGCTTAGGCTGAAACGGTTCAAACCATATAAATAATTTAACAAACAGGAGGATATTAAAATGATTCAAACAGTATTGAATGTAGAAGGTATGTCATGTTCCCACTGCGTAAATGCAGTTACAAAAGCGGTGACGGCGCTGGACGGAGTATCCGGCGTCAATGTAAACCTGGAAGGCAAAACAGTGACCGTGGATTATGACGCGGATCAGGTGTCCCTTGAAAGCATCAAAGAGGCAATCGAAGAAGAAGGCTACGACGTAGTCTAGAGGAGCGGTCATGAAAAGCGATAGAAAAAAAGTGCTTGTCGTCGACGACGAGGTCAAAATTTCAGAAGTAATAAAGTCGTTTCTCGAGAGCAAGGATTACGTGGTATTCACTGCGGAAAACGGCAAGCAGGCCTTTTCTATCTTTGAGAAGGAAAGCATCTCCTTCGTGATACTGGATCTCATGCTGCCTGATATTCCCGGCGAGGAAATCTGTACCCGAATGCGGCAGAAATCCCGGGTGCCCATCCTGATGCTTACGGCTAAGGTGGGCGAGGAGGACCTGCTGAAAGGGCTGGGCATCGGGGCCGACGATTATCTCACGAAGCCTTTCCGGCTGAAGGAGCTGCACGCGAGGATGGAAGCCATCCTTAGGAGATCCTCCGGGGATCTCGTTCCCCTTTATCGAAAAATGAGCTTTCAGAACGGTGATCTTGAAGTCGATTTGGAAAACCATACGATCAGGAAGAGCGGAAATGAAGTGAATCTTACCCCAAATGAGTTCAAACTCCTTGCGGCGCTGATCAAGTATCCCAGCAAGGTCTTCACCAGGGACGAACTGATCAGCACCGCGCTGGGAGACGACTTTGAAGGATACGACCGATCGGTAGACAGTCACATCAAGAACCTCAGACAGAAGATCGAAAACGATTCAAAGAATCCTGTTTACGTCCTCACGATCCATGGCGTCGGATACAAGTTCGGAGGTGGATGAGATGAATTTCAGTCTTAAGTCAAAGTTATCCCTGACCATCGCATTTGTAGTCCTGCTGACCGTTGCGCTGATCAGCTTTTTATCCAATTATCTGATCCAGGATCAGTTTAAAAGCTATATCGGGACACAGCAACAGAAGGCGGCCAGACAGATCGTGGAGAGCATCAGTGTGCAGTATGATCCGTCTTCCGGCACATGGGATACGGACTTTATACATACGATCGGTATGTATGCCCTCTACGAAGGTTATATCGTAAAGGTGTATGATAAGAACAGCCGCAGCGTCTGGGACGCGGAAACCTGCGACATGAATCTCTGCACCAAGGTGATCGACGATATCAGCCACAGGATGATGTCTGAGTATCCGGACGTTAACGGCAAGTTCACGACGAAAACCTTTCCTGCCATGCAGGATTCAAAAGAAATAGGATCGGTATCCATCGGTTATTACGGTCCCTACTTCCTGAGCGAGGATGATTTTCTCTTCCTGGATGCGCTGAACAAAATACTGATCGGCATCGGGATATTCTCGCTGATCATTTCCGTGATCACCGGTATTTTTCTTGCCAGACACCTTAGCAAGCCCATATTAAGAACTGTGGAGGTGACGCAGGATATAGCAGACGGGAAATATAAAACCAGGATTCGTGAAGGAGCCGGGACGAAAGAGATGGATCAGCTGATTGGATCAATCAACCATCTGGCGGAGTCCCTGGAAAAACAGGAAGCTCTGAGAAGGCAGCTGACAGCGGACGTCGCCCATGAGCTCAGAACACCGCTTACAACGGTTCAAACCCACGTTGAGGCTATCCTGGAAGGGGTATGGGAGCCGACCAGGGATCGTCTGGAAAGCTGCTACGACGAGATGACGCGCCTTGGCAATCTGGTCAGCGATCTGGAGAGCCTTTCCAAGGTCGAAAGTGATAATTTGAAATTGAGTAAAACCGAGGTTGTTCTCAGAGAACTCACCGATAAAATTCTGGGAGGTTTTGAGAAGGAACTGAAAGACAGAAACCTCAGCGTGGAAACGGATGGCAGATGCTCTGCCGTTCAGGCCGACAGGGACCGCATCAGTCAGGTTATCATCAATTTGATTTCCAATGCCGTCAAATACACGCCGGATGGGGGGAAAATCAGAATTACCCTTTCCGATTCGGCAGATTCGGCGGTTTTCAGCATAAGAGACAACGGGATCGGGATACCGGAAGAGGAACTGCCCTTTGTCTTTGAGCGATTCTACCGAGCCGACAAATCCCGGAACAGAAACACGGGAGGATCCGGCATCGGCCTTGCTATCGTGAAGTCGATCATTACGGCTCACGGAGGAACGATCGATGTGGACAGCAGGCTTGACGAGGGAAGCGATTTCATGTTCACACTTCCCAGACGGATAAACTGACGAAAGTTATTTTACTTGACATAAGAAAGAGGACACAATGAAAAAGAATACGTGGTCATGGTATAATAAAGTAGACACTAAGTTAAGAGGAAATTGTTAAAGGTGATCTACTTATGAGAAGAAGTTATGACAAGCCATTTAAGGTTGCAGCTGTAAAACTGGTTCTTGAAGATGATATGTCTGTTTCCGATGCATCGAAAGCATTGGGCATTCATTACAATTCCCTTTACAGCTGGATAAGTGAATATGAAAAATATAGAGAAAGTGCGTTTCCTGGACACGGGACCGCACTTTATTCATGCCAGTATGAAATCAAAAAACTGCAAAGGGAAAACGCCGATCTGAAAAAGGAGCTTGAACTCTTAAAAAAATTCCAGGCCTTCTTGAAGCAAAAGAATGTGTGAGATATCAGTATTTAAAAGATAATCAGGATAAGTACAATATCAAGAAGGCCTGCAAGACGCTGAATGTATCAAGATCAGGATATTACAAACATTTAAGCCGGAAACCTTCCGCCAGGGATATCGAAAACGAGGTATTAAGCAAAGAGATCCTTGATATCTTCCAGCATAACAAAGGCCGTTATGGATCTATCCGTATTGCTAGGGTTTTACGTGAAAGAGGTATTCTAATAAGCAGGAAACGAGTAGGACGGCTGATGCGAAAAATGAAACTTTATCCGAAAGGCACCAGATACCGATACAAGCAGTACAATCAAAATGCCAACACAATTGAACGTCCGAACCTTCTAAATCAAATGTTTTATGCTGAAAACCGGAATCAAATCTGGGTTGGCGATATTACATACGTTCCAACTAGACGGGGAAATCTTTATCTGGCCGTATTTCTCGATATATATTCAAGGAAAGTGGTCGGATGGTCCATGGGAAGAAAAATGCGTGATACGCTTGTAATGAATGCATTTATGCAAGCTTACGGAAAAGAACGGCCTGCAGCCGGTTTGATCGTCCACACTGATCAGGGATCTCAATATACCGGCGGCCGCTTTAGGGCACTCCTGGCGAAATATGACGCGGTACATAGTAATAGCAGAAAAGGCAATCCCTATGACAATGCCGTTATGGAGGCATTTTACCGGACAATAAAGCGAGAGCTCATTCAGGGCTCCAAATACGAAACTCCTGAACAAGCTCAGACTGAAATCTTTAAATATATTGAGTTATACTACAACACTAGTCGAATGCACTCTGCACTTGGGTATCTTTCTCCTGCCCAATTTGAAGAGCAAAATTCATAAAATTTGTTTAACTTTGTGTCCACTTTTTCTTGACAGGCCCAACGATTGTTATACTGGTTATTGCCGTATTTGCTGTGGCTGCAGCCGCGTTTGCCCTTACTCTGCCGAAGGGCGGGGAAGAAGCTTCCGCCGGCGGCGCTATAAAAGAAGCAACCGTTAATGAGAACGGAGACCTGGTGATCCCAGCCGCGGATGTCATCGAAACCCCTTCCTTTTATGCATATAACGAGCTTGATACTAAAATGGAGGTCATTGCGGTAAAGGCTTCCGACGGAACGATCCGCACCGCATTCAATACCTGTCAGGTTTGCTATAATTCCGGAAAAGGGTATTATAAGCTGGAAGGCGATCTGCTTACATGTCAGAACTGCGGAAACCAGTTCGGAAGGGATCAGGTCGAGGTAACAAAGGGCGGCTGCAATCCGGTTCCAATAACCAATGAATACAAAAAGACGGATAAGGATAATATTACAATACCGAAGGAATTTATGAAAGAAGCCCAGGTCATTTTTGAGAACTGGAAGGTTTAGCCTGTTATTGACAGGGCAGAATGGGTAATAATTAACCAATAAAGAAAAATTGACACCGGATCCGGGTGGAAGGGATGATGGAAATGGCAGGACTGAGAACGATAAAAAGACTGATTACAGGGAAAAATGCTGTTGATGGAGCGGGCGTGAAGCTTGTTCGGGTTTTCGGCAATCATGACGTCAAGGATTTCGATCCCTTTTTAATGCTTGATGCTTTTGATTCAGATAACCCGGAAGACTATATCAAGGGCTTCCCCTGGCATCCCCACCGGGGAATCGAAACGATCACCTATCTGATACATGGAGATATCGAACACAGCGACAGCCTTGGAAATAAGGGAAACATTCTGAACGGAGACTGTCAGTGGATGACCGCCGGTTCCGGAATCATTCATCAGGAAATGCCAAAGGCCAGCCCGCGCATGCTGGGGGTCCAGCTCTGGCTCAACCTGCCTGCGGCGGATAAGATGTCACCTCCGAAATATCGGGATATCCGAAGAAAGAGTATCCCTGTGGTCAAGGACGGCGGCGCGACGGTTCACATCCTGGCCGGAAACTACAAGGAAGTTAGCGGAGCTGTTCGCGGAGACTATGTTCAAACAACCTATTTTGACGTAGAATTAAAAGCGGGAAGCGAATGGTCCATCGAGACCGATCCGGATCAGAACCTTTTTATCTATATTCTACAGGGCGCAGGCTTTTTTGAACCGGAGCAGAAGGAAGAAATCCCGGAAAAACACGCAGCGCTCTTTAATTCCGGGAAGTGGTTCTGGGCCAAGGCCGGGAAAGACGGGATAAGATTCCTGCTGCTCGCCGGAAAACCATTAAAAGAACCGATTGCCTGGGGAGGGCCTATCGTGATGAATACAGAAGAAGAATTGGATCTGGCCTTCCAGGAGCTGAATAATAATACGTTTATCAAATAAGCGGCGGGGGAACTATGACAGTACAGACGGTTTATCATGAGCTGGAGCCGATATATGACGGAGCTTCAAGGATATTGATCCTGGGTACGATGCCGTCGCCAAAATCAAGAGAATTCGGCTTCTATTATTCCCATCCCCAAAACCGGCTGTGGAAAGTGCTCTCCGAACTACTGAAGGCGCCCTTGCCGGAAACGAGGGATGCGAAGGAACGTTTTCTGTTCGACCATAATATTGCCATGTGGGATGTCCTGAAATCATGCGATATCAAGGGGGCGGACGATAGCTCCATTATAAATCCGGTACCGAACGAAATCGGGCGGATCCTCTCGGCGGCAGACATAGGGGCGATATTCACCACAGGAATGAAAGCAACGGATCTGTACCGGAAGCTCTGCTATCCGGTCACGAAACGGCCGTCGGTGTATCTGCCTTCAACCAGTCCGGCCAATTGCCGGAATTATACCACGGAAACCTTGGTCGAAGCTTATCGTGTGATTCTGGAATATCTTAAATAAAAATTTATCACATCTCATTTAATCAGAAAACCAGATCGAGATTTACTCGATCTGGTTTTCTATTGGGGATTTATGTTTTATTCGGCGATATTCTGAACGATTTCCCGGAATACGGCGGTATGCCTGTCGATGTCCGCTTCAGACGTTACTGCGGTGATCAGAGCCATATTGTGGAACGGGGTCATAAGAATGCCTCTGTTCAGCGATGCCAGGTGCATATATTGATCCAACTCAAAGTCAACGGCTGCTTCTGCTTCGCCGCCGTTTTTGGCTGGCTCCTTACGGAACCAGTATTCGGTTCTGCAGCCAAGCTGTGTCGTATTCCAAGGCAGTTCGAATTCGTTTATGACGCTCTGCACTCCCTCGTTGAACTTCTTTGCCAGCGGAATGTTTCTGGCGTAGAAATCCTCGGTGAGGATCTCGCTGAGGGTGGCTCTCATGGCATGCATACTCAGTGCATTGGCTGCCAAAGTTCCTCCGATTCCGCCGATATCGCAGAGCTCGTAAGGGATCTCCGCTGCGGCCCTATCGCCCAGCTCCTTGGAAAACCCGTAAGCCGCGCAGGGGATCCCGGCTGCGATGGTTTTTCCGACTACCACCATATCGGGTTTGAGGTTGTATGCCTTTGTATACCCGCCGACGCCGGTGCAGATGGTATGGGTTTCGTCGATGATGAGCACCGCACCGTATTTTTTGGTCAGTTCTCTCAGCGCGTCGTGATAACCCGGTTCCGGATGCACGATACCGCAGTTGGTCATAACCGGCTCAGCCAGAACGGCTGCGACGTCGCCCATCTTCAATGCGGCTTCCAGCGCGGGAATGTCATTCCATTCGATGATCCTTGTAGTTTGAGCGGGGTCGCACTGCGGTCCGAGATTACCTGGCTTCGCGATGGTTTTACCGGTTTTTTCATCAATAACCGCGACGGTTTCATCGACAGTCCCATGATAACACCAGTTATATGCTATGATAATGGGTTTTTTTGTGACCTGCCTTGCCAGTCTTAAAGCGAAACGGTTGGCGTCCGTGGCGCTGGTCGAAAAGGACCAGTATTTCATTCCAAATCTTCTGGAAAGCTCTTCTCCGCACCAGATCGCGTCCTCGGTCGGGAGCATGAATGTGGTTCCCTGCTTCACATATTCCGTAATTGCCTTAACGGCCGGTTCCATACCGTGACCGATCATGGATCCTGTGTCGCCGAGACAGAAGTCGATGTAATCATTGCCGTCAACGTCCTGAAAATGAGCACCCTTTGCATTGGCTACGCATACAGGGTAGCTGCCAGCCCATTTGATCATCCAGTTCATCGGAACGCCCTGAAGCAGGCTTCCTTTCGCTCTTTCAAAAAGCTCTTTTGATTTCGGGTGGGTCTTTTCAAACAACTCGAGTTCCTTTTGATACTGTACTTTGAGTTTTTCTCTATTGATCATAATATCTACCTCCATTAAAATACATGATAACTATGTCTATTAGTAAAGCAAAAGCGATGCCAACTCGTAAAATGTCTGGAAACTAGCGATTCCAACACGATATACGGTTGCAAAACTTACAATGAATTTTCAAATTTGAAAAATAAATTGTCAAAATTGAAAAATACAATTATAATATAGCCAAAAGCTGGAGCGGATGAAGGGCAGATACGATGCAAGGAGGAAGACTATGCTTGAGTTATCGGTCATCAGGGATACGGTGAGAAATGTGGCGGAAGCGATCACTGCCGCCCTGGAAATTGAAACGGAAATCGTCAACGAACATTTGGAAATCATCGGCGGGACCGGCCGTTATGTACGAAAAATAGGAAGCTTTGAAGAGGGCGGGAACGTAAACTCGGGATCCATATACGGGAAACTGCTGAAAACGGGCGATAAATATTTATGCAAAGATCCGAAAGCTGATCCGGAATATGATCCGAAAGAGGGAGAATTGGCAGAGATCTGCTGTCCCATCAAACAGGAAAGCCGGATCATCGGGCTGATTGGTCTGGTTGCCTTCAACGAAGAGCAAAGAGATAAGATCATCAATAACAGCGGCACTTTGACGCTTTTCCTGGAAAGGATGGCGGAGCTGCTGGCAAGTAAATTATCGGAAACGGAGCAGAAAAATCAGCTGCAGGGCATCGTGGAGTCGATGCATGAAGGCCTCATCGCCATCGGCAAGGACGGTGTGATCAAATCCTGCAATTATGAGAGTGAAAAGCTGCTCGGTTTGAAACGGAACCAAATGGAGGGATTTCCCCTTTCGGCGGTCTGGGACCTGAAAGAAGTGGAACGGGTCACAAAAAGCGGAACGGCTTTGAAGGATAAGGAAGTCATTTATAAGAAAAGCTACGGTCAGGAAAAACGGTTCCTCTGCACCATTATTCCGCTCAATACCAGAAACGCGGATGATCTTGACGTGTCCGCCCACGGAGCGATGATCCTCTTTCAGAATATCTCCGACGTCAGGGAGAGGATGTACAAGATGACCGTCATGGAAAAGCACACGACATTCCATGATATCATAGGGGAAAGCGATCCCATGCTCCAGGCGAAAAAGAGAACGCTGCAAGTTTCCTCAAGCGATTCCACGATCCTGATCACCGGGGAGAGCGGAACCGGAAAAGAACTCTTCGCGAGAGCGATCCATTCGGAAAGTCCGCGAAGAAAGAATCCTTTCGTAGCCATCAACTGCGGAGCAATACCGGAAATGCTGCTCGAGAGCGAACTGTTCGGATATGAAAAGGGCGCGTTCACCGGCGCCGATTCCAGGGGCAAGCCGGGAAAGTTCGAGATCGCGCATAAGGGGACGATCTTTCTGGATGAGATCGGCGATCTGCCGCTCCATCTGCAGGTAAAACTGCTCCATGCGATCCAGAACCGCCGAATCGACCGAGTGGGAGGAACGAGCCCCATCGATATCGACGTCCGCATCATAGCGGCAACGAATAAAAATCTGGAAAAAATGATCGCCGCTCGGGAATTCAGAGAGGACCTGTATTTCAGACTCAATGTAATTCCCATCACGATCCCGCCGCTGCGGGACAGGGAAGGAGATATCGAATTGCTTCTCCGCTATGCCCTGAAAAAGTTCAATAAACTGCTCTCAAAGGAGATCAAGGATTTCCGGCCCGATGCGCTGCAGGCGCTGATCAATTACAGCTGGCCCGGAAATGTAAGAGAACTCGAGAACGTGGTGGAATACGCCGTAAACATGGAAATGGGCAGGGAAATCTTTCTGGAAAACCTTCCCGACAAAATCCTGAAACGGCAGAGAAACATAAGCGGCAAGGCGGGGCTGAAAGAAAAGTTGGATGAGTACCAGAGAATGCTCATCGAGGAATGCCTCAACGAGACCGGTCGTTCCACGGAAGACAAGATCATTGCGGCAAAAAGGCTGGGAGTCAGCGAATCGACGCTTTACCGCAGGATACGGGAACTTGGGGTCCGCGGATAAAACCTGCGGAACAGAAAAAAAGCTATGTGGTTTCATTTGAATAATCATTTGAAACACATAGCTTTCTTATTTCGTCGTGTGGCTTTTCTAAAGGTCTTTTTAGAGCTTAGCCTTTTACGGGATATTTTTGATTGAAGGTGATTTCGTCAGAACCATATTTGATATCGGTTCTGATCTTGCCGCGCTTTTTCTGTATCACATAAACGATCATCGGGACGATGGTGCAGAGTACGGAGATAACGAATACAGGCATTCCGCCGTCGGAAAATACGAGCAGCACCATGGCGCCGATCATGATGATATTGCTGAAGTACTCAAGGCCGGGATAGAATCTCGCTTTGACGGTAAGTACTTCTTCCGGGATATAGCCTCTCTGTTTGAGCCTTTTGCGGAATGCAATCTGCGACCAGCAGATCGCTACCCAACAGAGAGTTCCTGTAAATCCGGAAATACCAAGCAGATTTGCGTAAAGCGGAAGACCGCCTTCTCCCCAAAGTCCCAGTTCGTCGGAAGCAAATCCGAGCAGGAAGACCAGCCACATCGGAACGATGGTGAAGATCGTCGCGTTCTGCGGAGTATTGAATTGGTTCAGGTTGGACAGGAACTTCGGCGCCATGCCTTCTACTGAGAGACCATAGAGCGCGCGGACGGTGCCATATAAGCCTGAGTTCGCACAGCTGAAAGCGGCGATCATGGTGGTGATAGTAAAGAGTCCGGCAGCCCATTTAAGTCCGTATGCGCCGAGGGTAAAGGCGAAGATTGACTCATCCAGTCCTGCTTCCGCATAAGGGACAATGAGTGTCAATGCGAATACCGGGATGACATAGATCAGGATAATTCGGAATGCGACCTTTCTGCAGGCAGAAGGTACGTTCTTTTCGGGATTCTGCGTTTCCGCAGCGGATAAGCCTACAATTTCAGAACCCTGGAAGTTGACCAGCGTAAAGATCATGTAGGTGATAATGATGAAAGAGCCGGCCGGGAACAGCTTTTCGTAGGGAGATCCGTCTCCGCCGAGGATGATCTGAGTTCCGATAATACCGCCGCCCTGTGTAAACGGATGAAGGTTTCCGCCGATCATGCCAAAGAAAATTCCGATTGCGCAGATCGTGAATACCACGACTGCGAGAACCTTGATCATTGCCATAACGGATTCGATATGGCCGAACCAGGTAACCTGATAAATGTTAATTAAAGTCAAAAGAGCCAAAGCTAAGAGGCCCCATACAAAGGTACTCCAGGCAGGATTTGCAAATGGCAGGGTATAGAAGTAATTCATAAAGACCCCAAACGCAAGCGCTTCGGAAGGCACATAGGCTACCCAGTTGAACCAGTAAGCCCAGGCTATACCTGTTGCGGCGGTGTCTCCCATGAATTCTCTGGAATAAGATACGAAGGAACCTCTTCTTGGTATGTTGACCAAGAGTTCGGCAAAGGACTGCATTACGCCGTAAATAACAATACCGGCTATGATATAAGCGATAAGTACTGCCCCGGGACCCATCTCAGAGAAGGTCAGCCCAAGACCCAAAAAGTAACAGGAACCGATAATTCCGCCGATTGCAATCAGGGAAACGTGCCATGGACGTATGCCCCGTTTCAAAGTGCGTTCTTCTGGTGGGGTTACATTAACATTGTGTTCTGTCATCAGTTTTTCCTCCCATTTGAAAGATTTAATTTTAACAAAGATTAGTAAGATTAAGAATATTATAATAATTACTAATGTTTTTAACAAGAGCAAATATTATGCCATGCATAATTATTAATTTAACAATTTGTAAAAATGAACGTTTTTTTGATTTCCATGCTGAAATATTGTACAAAGTTGTTGATTTGAATTATCATTTGTGATAATCAATTGTCAGAATTGAAAAATAATTTAAAGTGAATTTATATTTATAAAAATGTTATAATTAACATATTGACATTCACGTTACGGAAAGGTTTATAGTGAAACTACAGGAGGCGGAAACATGGAATATACGATTCAAAAACTTGGAGAGATGGCGGGCGTCAGCACGCGGACACTGCGTTATTACGATGAGATCGGGCTCCTTAAGCCGGCAAGGATCAACTCATCGGGATATCGGATCTACGGGCAGACGGAAATCGACCTGCTCCAGCAGATCCTGTTTTACAGAGCGCTCGACGTGGAACTGGATACGATTAAAAAGATCGTCACATCTCCGGATTTCAACGGGATCCTAGCGCTGAGCGAGCATCATGACAAGCTTCTTGAAAAGAGAAAACAACTGGACAGGCTGATCGCGAATGTGGAAAAAACCATCGCATCGGCAGAAGGGAGAATAAAAATGAGCGATAAGGAAAAATTTGAAGGATTCAAAAAAAGAATCGTGGATGATAATGAAAGGAAATACGGGGAGGAGGTCAGGGCAAAATATGGTGACGAAACCGTTGACCGATCGAACAAAAAAGTTCTGAATATGACACAGGAGGAATACGACAAAGCTGAGGGCCTTTCGCAAAGCATAAAGGAGACGTTGGCAGAAGCTTATAAAACGGGCGATCCGGCTGGCGAACTCGCTCAGAGGGCGGTGGATCTCCACCGTCAGTGGCTTTGCCTGTACTGGGACGGTTATACGAAGGAAGCCCATGCGGGGCTCGGCGATATGTATGTGGCTGACGAACGGTTCAAGGCATACTACGACGTGGAGCAACCCGGAACCGCGGAATTCCTACGTGACGCGATCCGAATTTACACCGGAACCAGATGAAAAAGAAGTCGCTGAAGCGACTTCTTTTTCATCTGGTTACTTGATAACTGGATGTCTGGTTTAAAGCGGGAAGTTCGAGATTATTTGTACTGTGAGAGCACTGGTCTGAGGAGGTATACTCATTGTCTGGAATGATTCCCGCTCAATCCTTACTATTTGACCTGGCCGTATTGCTCGTAAGGTGATAGGATTCCCGCGTCTGTCCCTCAGTTTCGTTGTATTGCTAATGTTATATCGCATCTGACGACTTGGAACATTTGGTATTCCAGTCAAAATGGATCCAAAATCACGGCTCCTGTCAACACTTATTACCATTCCCTGCTCTATCAAGGATTGCATGCTTTCTCTCTCTATTTCGATGCTGAATGCCCTCGCCTGGGGGGGATTGCTTCTTGTCATGTCCGAGGAAAATCTCGCATTCACAACCATGCCGGTTCTTAAGTCTCTGAATCCAATTCTGCTTCCAAACTGATCCTGTATTCTTGTGTCATTTCCAATGATAAGAGTAACTACTCTCATTTGTAAAAGATTACGCTCCATTACACCATACGAGATTGTAACAAAGCCTGTTCTATTGCTTGTAAATGTATCTTCAATTAAGGCGTCTTCCGCAGTTATTTCTCTTTGTAAAACGAAAACGTTTTCAATCATGGTTTTCACCTCCGAATAACTTTTTATATAGTATATTTCCTTGTCTGAATAAAGTTGCTTATTGACTTACTTGCTATATTCGGGGCGAACGAAATAAATAGGCCAGGTAAATTTCATTATTCACCTGGCCTGTCTGCATGTGATTATAAATTGATATTTTATCTCAGCCGTACCGCTGCCATTGCGCAGGCTCCTTCGTGCACGACCTTGAATCCTTTTTCTTCCGCGAATTTAACGATTTCTTCGTCGTAAGTGCCGGGCTGCAGCCAGATAAAAGGATATTCTGCCGGATCCATTTCCTGCAGGCTTTTTAAAGTGACCTTCGGCGGGATAACGAAATCGACACAGTCCGGCTTTTGGGGCAGGTCCTCAAGGCAGGCGTAGCACTTTGTTCCGTCCTCCAATTCCGAATAATTCGGATTGACTGCATATGTCTCATATCCGTGGCTGCGGAGTGTATGGAAGATCCGGTTCGCGGTCTTATCCGTGTTTGGAGTGGCGCCGATCACGGCCCATACCTTTTTATTGAGCATTTCGTCCATCTTTTTATCATTTTCCATAGTATATTCTCCTTTATTGATTGAATTCATTATTAAGATATATTTTCCCATTTTTCAAGAATTGAAACGGTAACATCCCTTGCAGCAAACGGTGAATTTCCCTTATTGTATTGCGGTTCAGCGGCCGTTATGCTATGATTATACAACAATTCGAACGAAATTGAGATATCAGCGCGGACAATATTTTGCCGCTATGATTTTTCAGTGTGGTATGATAGAATAATTCTATTGGTATAGAAAAAATTAATATGCGGAGGAATAAAAATGAGAGCTGTTATTACCGTAATCGGAAGAGATATGGTTGGAATCCTGGCAAAGGTAAGTACGACCTGTGCCGAAGCAAACGCAAATGTGATCGAGGTCACCCAGTCGGTGCTGCAGGATTTTTTCGCCATGGTCATGCTTATCGACATCGAAAAGATGAACTGCGATCTGCCCGAACTTCAGGAACAACTGAAGAATAATGTCCCGGGAATGAAGATCCACGTTATGCATGAAGACATTTTTAATTCCATGCACCGTATTTAACGGATCGGTTACGTGCGGTAAAGATAACGGAAAATTGGAGGTAGGATATGCTTAATATGACCGATATCATGGAAACCATCACCATGATACAGGATGAAAATTTAGATATAAGAACGATCACGATGGGTATTTCCCTGTTGGACTGTTGCGACAGCAATATAGACCGCTCCTGCGAAAAGGTGTATGAGAAGATTCACCGCTGCGCAAAGGATCTGGTTAAGACCGGCTGTGACATCGAGCAGAAATACGGGATCCCCATTATCAATAAAAGAATCGCCGTTACACCCATCGCAATGTTGGTGGGAGCGTCGGGAGGCGATCCGGTAAAGTATGCAAAGACTCTGGACCGTGTTGCACGGGAAGTCGGCGTTAATTTTATCGGCGGGTTTTCCGCCCTGGTCCATAAGGGATTTTCGGCCGGAGACAAGGAATTGATCGAAGCGATTCCGAGGGCGTTGGCTTGTACGGAGTTCGTATGCTCCTCTGTTAATATCGGTTCCACAAAATCAGGGATCAATATGGACGCGGTAAAGACCATGGGCAAGGTCGTCCGGGAAGCCGCGGAGCTTACCGCCGACAGACAGTGTATTGGAGCCGCCAAGCTTGTGGTTTTCTGCAATGCGCCGGAGGATAATCCGTTTATGGCGGGAGCGTTTCATGGACCGGGAGAACCGGACTGCGTCATAAACGTGGGAGTATCCGGACCTGGAGTCGTCCGTGCCGCCCTGGCAAAAGCCGGGAACGACTGCGATCTGACTCAGGTTGCGGATATTATCAAGAAAACTGCGTTCAAGATCACCCGTATGGGGCAGCTCGTGGGAAGCGAGGCGTCCAAACGGCTCGGCGTTCCTTTTGGGATCGTGGATCTTTCACTGGCCCCTACTCCGGCGATCGGGGATTCGGTGGCTCATATCCTGGAAGAAATCGGCCTGGAACAATGCGGCGCCCACGGCACCACAGCAGCCCTCGCCATGCTCAACGATGCGGTTAAAAAAGGCGGGGTCATGGCTTCTTCCAATGTAGGCGGACTGTCGGGCGCGTTTATTCCGGTGACGGAAGATGCGGGAATGATCAACGCGGCTCGCAGCGGCGCGCTGACTATTGAAAAACTGGAAGCAATGACAGCGGTCTGTTCCGTAGGACTTGACATGATCGTGATCCCCGGAGATACTCCAGCTGAAATTATATCTGCCATCATAGCTGACGAAGCGGCGATCGGCATGATCAATTCAAAAACCACAGCGGTCAGATTGATTCCCGCCATCGGAAAGGATGAGGGCGAAGAACTTGAATTCGGCGGACTTCTTGGAAACGGTCCGGTCATGAAGATCAACCGGAAGTCCCCGGCCAAGCTGATCGATCGGGGAGGCAGGATACCGGCCCCGCTGCAGAGTCTTAAAAACTAAAGGATTTATCTTTCGCCGTAAGCGGCAGCGCGTCATTAGACAATGCTATCGCATTGAATGCGGCCGAAGCGGCTGTAGACAAATCCTTTATCTTCTTATCAAATAAATGTTATCGGACAGGTTTGTATCCGCATGGAAGGTAAAACGTACATGCGGATATTTTTTTTCAAAGTAGATGCGGTTTGACCTCCGATTGCCGATCATATTGGATAGGGACGCAGGGCTGCTGTAGAAGGATATATCCACTTTATCGGATAATGCCGGGCTGAGCTCCAAAAGCTGCGATTCCATCTGTTCCTTTGCGATTTCGGACTCCACGAGCTGACGGAATGCCGGATGATACCCGCCGGCAATTTCTCCGCCTTCATTGATCAGGTCGGTGCTTTTCAAACCGACTCGGATCACATTGACGCCGGCGCCGGTCAGAATCAGGTACATATCCTTTGTGGTCCGGATCGTTTCTTCCATGAAAAGCGGTCTGTATTCACCCCGCTGATACATTTCATAGAGCTCGGTATCCCGGATGATCACGGTAGGATAAAGCCGGGCGATGGAAGGTCCGATTTTTGCCGCTTCCTCCGCAGAGCGGACGGATTTCTCATAGGTGTCTCCGGGAAGACCGATCATGAGTTGGAGCCCCAGTTCAAATCCGTATTCCTGGATCAATCGGGATGCTTTAAAGACCGTTTCGCGGTCGTGGCCCCTGTTGGAAAGACGGAGGACTTCCTCATCGAAGGATTGGACGCCCAGTTCGATGATATCCGCACCGTAATGTTTCAGGTTGTTCAATATTTCATCATTGATGTAATCCGGCCGTGTGGAAAGATGGATTTTCTGGACCTGCCCGCTGTCTTTATACGCTTTCGCGACGGACAAATATTCCTGCTGCTGCTCCATAGGAATTCCCGTAAAGCTGCCGCCGTAAAACGCGATCTCAACGGTTCCGATCCCGCGGCCGTAGATGGTCTTAAGATATCGATCGATCATACCGGTCATATCTTCTCTGGAAAGGGGCATTGTTCTGGCCGTAATTTTCTTCTGATTGCAGAAAACGCAGTCGTTGGGACAGCCCAGATGGGGAATAAATATTGGAATGATGGCATGGGTTTTCATTTCTATAACCTCAATTTTATTATTGACGGCAGACTATTGCCCTGCAAAGTGTTCACAGTTTTAATGTTTTCAATACCTCATCTCATGATTTTTCGTGCGCAAAAACGTATGACGTTATTTGCTGTGCTGCTTCGCAGCTACGAAAAATCTTATTCGATTCGGCTGAAAACATGGAAAACTGCTCAACGTTCCTTGCGGAACTCCTACGCAAGCATAGCTTGCTACGCTGTCCTTTTTACCAATACAGCTGAAGCTGTGGTAAAAAGGCAAAGCTTTGCTTGTACAACAGTCTGCCGGCCAACCGAACCAACTTGAATTGATCAATTAAAACCTGCCAGTCATATTTATAAGTAAATGATGGAGCCGATATCTTCGAGAGGGTATTCTTCGAACCAAAGGGCCCGCAAGCCTCTACTTTGAATAAAGTCCGTTATAGTCAGAAAGTCAGGATGGGCGGAAAGATCGCCGTTGAAGACGATTTCATTGCCGACTCTGCCGGAGGCGCCGCCCAGAAAACCGTACGGAAAGCCTTCCAGCGTCACATGACCCCGGGTAATCGGAAGAACATCAAGTCCATGCTTTTGCAATGAAGCAGCCAGTCCCATATCTGATGTGATGGCTGAATTCTCGTCAACGACGACCAGATTGCACTTCGTGTATCCCTGTTTTACGTCGATGAGTTCAAGTCCGTGTTCCTTTGCCGCAAGCAAAACGGCAGGATCGGTATGATTCGTGTTGTGGATCAGGCGGCTGCCAATTTGGGCAGCGTTGTACCGGACGTTTTCCGGATATCTGCAGCCAGGGTCTTTGGTTCCCGATATATAGCTTATCCCGTTTTTCAGCAGCACTTCCTGTATAAACGGCTGTTGCACCGGCGCAACGACGAGTTCGCCGCAGATTTTGCACAGATAAATATCGCCGTGAGCGGATATGGCGTCGTAAACCTTATTGGTTCCGACGATCTCTATAAGTTCATAGCCTTTGACTCTCAAAGCGTCCTTCAATATACTGTTTGCTTTTTCAGACATACATACCGTATTCATAGCTTGATTATAACGCATAAGACCTTGTAATACACGATATATCCTTGTTTTCTTACTATTTTTGTTATAATATTATTAAAAATACAGGAAAACGGAGCGCTGAATATGGTTAATATCGGAAACGACTGGGATACCATCCTGGACGGAGAATTTGAAAAAGAATATTACATAAATCTCAGAAATTTTCTTGTCGGAGAATACAAGACGCAGATTATCTTCCCGTCTATGTATGATATTTTTAATGCCCTGAAATATACGGCATATAATGATGTAAAAGCTGTCATACTTGGACAGGATCCGTATCATGAGCCGAACCAGGCCCACGGCCTATGTTTTTCGGTAAAGAAAGGGGTACAGAAACCGCCTTCTTTAATCAATATCTTCAAAGAGCTGGAAAGCGATTTGGGCGTCAAGCCGCCTGATCACGGCTTCCTGGAAGACTGGGCCAAGCAGGGTGTGCTGCTGCTGAATACAGTGCTTACCGTCCGGATCGGTCAGGCCAATTCTCACAAGGGAAAGGGCTGGGAGGTCTTTACGGATCGGGTGATCGAGCTTCTGAATCAACGGGAAAAGCCGATGGTTTTCCTGCTTTGGGGCGCCAATGCGAAGTCGAAAGCCGAACTGATCACCAATAAAAGGCATCTGATCCTGACCGCGCCGCATCCGAGCCCGCTGTCGGCTCACAATGGATTTTTCGGCTGCAGGCATTTTTCAAAAACTAACGAGTTTCTGTCTCAATTCGGGGAAAAGATTGAGTGGAAAATAGAATCATAATGATCACCAACAAGGGGAAATGGAAAGGGGAGATAGGATGTCAATGAGTTTTATCGGAATAGCAGGCATTGCGGCAGCGGTGCTGGTCGTTATTGTGGTCGGCCTCGTGCTGGCGCTGAGCAACCGTTAACGGAATAAATATTCAATATGGAGGGTATGGAAATGGGAACTGGAACAATTGCAATCCTGATCATTATCGCGGTTATTGCCATAGGAGCGATCTGGGTGATATCGGCATACAACGGTTTTATCCGTATGCGGAATTCGGTGGAGGAAGCATTTTCCACCATGGACGTCTATCTCAAGAAGAGATACGACTTGATCCCGAATCTTGTGGAAACGGTTAAAGGCTATGCCGCTCATGAAAAAACGACCTTGGAAAACGTAGTCAAAGCGAGGAATATGGCTGCGGACGCAAGGACCATCGAGGACAAGGTCAAAGGCGAAAATATGCTGCAGGGCACTCTGCGCAGCCTGTTTGCCATCGCAGAGGCATATCCCGATCTAAAGGCGAATCAGAACTTTCTTGATCTGCAGTCACAGCTTCAGAAAATCGAGGATGATATCGCCAATTCGAGAAAATACTATAACGCGGTCGTAAAGGAATATAATGTGAAAGCGGAATCCTTCCCGAGCAACATAATCGCGGGGATCTTCAACTTTACGCGCAAAACAATGTTTGAAGTCAACGAACAGGCCGAGAGAGAAGCGGTCAGGGTCCAATTCTAATTCAACGGAAGTGTGTATGATGAAAAAGAGCAGAATAATTGCCGTCATCTTTTGCGTGATGGTCATATTTGGTTTGAATATAAGCTTTGCGGACGCCGAGGCCTATAATACCATGGCCTATAATGTGCAGATGGATCTGTACGAAAACAATTCTTTTGTGGTAACGGAAGACATCACCGTAAATTTCACTGAGCCGAGACACGGGATATTCAGGAATATCCCGTATAAGGGGACGACGACGAGGCAAATTGAGGGGAAGACTGTCCTGGAAAAGTACCGGATGAAAATCTCCGACGTTCAGGTAGAGGGCTATAACTTTGATACTTCCCGAGAAAACGGAAATTTGGTCATCCGCATCGGCAGCGAGGACGAATACGTGGAAGGTCCGCAGTCATACCACATCAGCTACCGCTGTACTCTTTACGACGATGAGAACGACGCCTTCGACAGCCTGTACTGGAACATTCTCCCCAATGAGTGGCCTACAACGATCGGGTCGTCTTCCATGAAGGTCAACATGCCGAAGGAATTTAATCCGGGCATGGTCGAATTCATTGCAGGCGACTACGGACAGGCGGACATGGGAGCGGTAAAATGGTCCGTCAGCGGTAATACGATAACAGCCGACTCAACGCGTATGTTAAACGCCGGGGAAGGCGTGACGCTGAACGTTATCCTTCCGGAGGGCTATTTTGTCGGCGAAAAAACAATGACCTGGATGCTGTGGCTCATGATGCTGATCATCGTTGCCGCGCCTATGCTGAGCATCATACTATGGTTTCTCTTCGGAAGAGACCCGAGGTTGGTGCGGACGGTGGAGTTCTACGCTCCTGAAGGAGTCACCCCCGCCGAACTGGGATACATCATCGACGGCGCCGTGGACAGCAAGGATATCGTCTCCCTGATCATCTACTGGGCAAACGGCGGCTATCTGACAATTCGTGAGGATGAAGAGAAGAAATTCACCCTGATCAAAAAACAGGATCTGCCAGATTCGGCGAAAACCTACGAATATACGATGTTTCAGGGCTTGTTTGACAACCGGGATCAGGTGGCGCTGGAAGATTTGAAAGAGGATTTCTACGGAACCTTTGAAGCTACAAAAGGGCAGCTGAGAGCCTATTTTACCATGAAAAAAGAAAACCGGATCTTTACGCAAAGCTCCATGGGCGCAAGGGCGCTGGGAGTATTGCTCATGGCTGCTCCGGTAATTTCCATAACAGTTTTCGGCGCATTTCTGAACAAAGCAGACGATATGTGGACCGTACTGACCGTTCCGGCCATCTTGTTCGCCATGATCGGGTTCAGCGTTTTTATCGCGGTGTATGACAGAAAGGACAGCATGTCGAAAGCAAAGAGCGCAGGGCTGAACCTTCTGGGCGTTATAACGCTCGTCATTTCCGGGGCGGGGATTCTGCTCTTCAGCTTTATGGCGCTGGAAAATGTGCTCCCGGGACTTGCCGTTATCCTTGCGTCGGTCATCTCGCTGGTCTTCACCATGAGGATGAAGCAGCGAACGAAAAAAAGTAGCGAACTGCTTGGTAAAATACTGGGATTCAAGGAATTTATCCGGACGGCAGAACTGGACCGGATCAAACGGCTCGTGAATGAAACGCCGGATTATTTCTACAACGTGCTCCCGTATGCTTATGTATTCGGCCTGACAGACAAGTGGGCAAAGAAGTTTGAGGAAATCGCGGTGGAACCGCCGAACTGGTACCATTCGGGCTATAACGGACAAATGTTCAATACCTGGATCTTCATGAATTCGTTCCATCACTACACCAACGCGGTGCAGCATAATATCACGATTCCTCCGGCACCGTCCGGCGGCGGAGGTGGCGGCGGCTTCTCGGGCGGCGGCGGCTTTTCCGGCGGCGGCATGGGCGGCGGAGGCGGCGGTTCCTGGTGATACGGATGGCAGAGATGTTCATACAAGGGGGTCTTATGGCAAGAAAGATATTTTATATTATTGCTATACTTGCATTGGGATCTTTGGCAATAGGGTGCAGTGCACAATCGCCAAAAATTCCTATGCAAATAAGCCCGGCGGAACTGACGGAACAGGAATCTCAAATTGTAAGATTAATTCAAAACGATAATAATATGATTTTTGATTATACCGTCGATCCGGACGTAAAATCAATTTCCACAGCTTGCTATAAACTTGATGAAAATGGGAAATGGGTCGTACATAATGGCGAGGGTAGTATGCCGATTAACAGCACTTCCGGCAGAATGGCCTTTTCGTTTGGAAGACTGGCTGATGGCTATAGAGTCGCAGTCCAGGAAAGTGATAACACGACTGCAAATGAAAATGAAACGATGGAAAAGATCGACACGCAGGGAATGAGTTTTGCTACGTCGTTTGCTTCAACAGAGAATATAGAATATGAGAAGGAAATCCCTCTCGCAATACAGGTATTCACGTCAAAAAATGAGATTTCTTCTTGTGGCGTTGAATTTTATAACAAGCCGGAAGAATATAAAAACAGAGGCTATGAAGATGTCTATGTCTTAACAATCAAGTTTTCTAAGAAAGCATTAAAATGATTTCGTATTGTACCTAAAAAATTGGGGGTGAACAAGATGCAAGAAGAAAACAAATCCACTGATTCAGTGGCATTAAAGTGTCTTATTATAGTCTACTCGTATCATCATAACAATACGGCAAAAATTGCTAATGAATTTTCTAAAGTGCTGCATGCAGAGGTAAAGACGCCAGAGCAGGTAAATCCTGGGGAACTGCAGGAGTATGATCTTATAGGATTTGGAGCAGGCATAGACAGCGGCAGGCATTACAAACCGTTGCTTGATCTTGCTGATAAGCTGCCGGAATTGAATAAAAAGCCAGGCTTTATTTTCTCGACAAGCGCGATACAGGGAGAAGCAAAGGTAGCTAAGGATCACTCCCTGCTAAGACAGAAATTGCAGTCAAAGGGATACATAATTATAGGTGAATTCAGCTGCAAAGGCTTCAACACAAACCTTTTTCTCAAGTATTTCGGGGGAATGAACAAGGGTAAGCCGGATAGTGTGGATCTCAGGCATGCGGAAGAGTTTGCTTTGAGCCTTACAAAGAGGATGAATGAACAAGAACTGAAACAAACCTAAATATTGACTAACTGATCGATAGTTGGGTTAACATTCCAGTATTCCTTCAGCCGCAGGTATTCTTCACCTGCGGTACTGTTTTTTTTGCCGGTTTTGACAGCACGGATCATGATGTTTTTCGAGGTGTGCTCGAGACTGGTGAACTCGATCATGGAGACGTCATACCCCTGTTCCTCGAGCTTCAGGCCGCGAAGACCGTCGGTCAGAATGGCGCAGAACCGCTCATTGAGTATTCCGTGCTTCAGAATCGGAGTATGAAGGTCGTTTGATATCTGAGAGAACAGTTCGTGCTGGCAGCACGGCACGGACAGGATCACCGACGCGCCCCAACCCACGGCCTTGATCAGGGCATAATCCGTCGCCGTGTCACATGCGTGCAGAGTGACGACCATATCGGCATTCGCCTGATCCGAATACTCTGCAATATCACCCTTCAGGAAGCGCAGCCCATCATAATTCAGATCCTCGGCAACGCGGCTGCAAAAATCGATCACGTCTTCCTTCAGATCCAAACCTATAATATCAACGTCTTTACCGAGTTTCAGCCGGAGGTAGTAGTAAAGGGCGAAGGTCAGGTAAGCTTTTCCACATCCGAAATCCACGATGCGAAGAGGCTCCGCCTTGTTCGGCAGAAAATCAAGAGCGTCCGATACGATTTCCAGGAAACGGTTGATCTGACGGAACTTTGCATAGTGCTTCTGGATAACCTGACCGTTATGATCCATGACGCCGAGGCGGATCAGGAAATCACAGTTGGTATGATCCGGTATGATGTATTGCTTCTCATAGTTATGTGCAAGATCCGGCATTGTCTTTGTAGCTGCCTTTTTTATGATCTTTGGCTTGTCCGGATTGGACGCGAGGATCTGATAATCCGCGTCAACGCAGAATAGATTCAACTGCTTGAATACGTCAGTGATCAATTCGGAGCACAATTCCAGGCACTGCTCTTTTTTTAGATTTTTATGGGTCACTTTGTTCTGAAAATGGTATTCGACCTGATAACAAAGCTCTCCCTGGAGCATCAGTGGCCGCAGATTGACCTTTTTATACGGATTGGATTTCTTCCTCAGATCTCCAAAGCTCAGTTTAATCAAAGTATTGTTTTCCAATGCCGCTTCCAGCAAATCAATGATTTTATCCATCGTGTATCCTCATTCGTAAAATTGATTATAGTATATCATAACCACGGTAAAAAAACCATGATTCAGGGAACCCTTTGTCAAGGGCTGACAAAGGGAACTCCCAAGTATTGCGCAGTGGACTGGGCGAGATTTCTTCCGATTTCATCAATGTTGTCCCGTATCCAGGCGGCGTCCGTATAATTGTCCTGATAAGCGACGTTCACCAGTATTGCCGGCGCCCTGGTGCTCCTTAGTTCGGCGAAGATCGTGGTGGGGATCACAGTCACCATTTTCGGATCCGGATATATCTTTTTCAGATTTGATGAAATGATTTCGGCTGCCTGCCGCCCTCTTGTACTTGCTGTAAAAAAGTAAACGTCGGGCCCTTGCAGAACTCCTCTCATATTATCAGGAGATGTGCTTGCGTGAAGAGCCAGATGCAAATCGTTATTTCCAACATCGGATCTGGATATGATCTGCGAAAGTGTGCTGCCGGGATTGTTCCTGAAAAAGCTGATGCCGCTGGCTTTTAGGTAAGGTATCATGGCGTCGGCGATCCGATTCATATAATATTCTTCACTTTCGCCGATGATAAACGGGTTATTTTCCTGGACGGATGGACTTAGATATATAGCGGTCACAGGATTACCTCCTTCAACTTGTAATATTCAAATCGGGTTCGACAAACGGAACATTCAGAAATTCCGCTACCGAAAGTGCAAGATTCCTGCCGATAGCAGGGATGTTGTATTCGATCCATAAGGCGTCCTGGATGTTATCATCGTTGCCGAGCTCGGCCAGGACCGCTGGAGCGTTTGTATATCGCAGTTCAACCATGTTCAGGCTGGGGACTACGGAGATCAGATCCGGCTGGGGGTATAGTTTTTTCAAATTTTGTGCGATGATATAAGCCGCTTTTTCACCATTTACCGGGCTGTAGAAAAAATGATAGATGTTGATACCCCGATCAGTAGTGGGAGCGCCGGTCGCTGTACCTCTGGAATGCAGCGCCAGGTGAAGATCGTACGGAAATTCGTTGGAACGCTCGACGCTTCTTTCCACGGAATCGCCTGGATTGTTCCTCGCAAATTCGATCCCGCTGGATCGCAGATACGGGATCATAGCGTCCGCGATCCGGTTCATATAGAATTCCTCATTGCCTCCGTTGATGAACTGGTTGAATTCCTGTGTGGAAGGGCTCAAATAGACACTGGGCATATGATATGGATTCCCCCTTTCGTTCTACTGCCATATTATGCAGAAAAAATTTACTGGTGAATTGAATATTATGTATGCATAATTTTACTTTTCTGATATAATAGTAAGGTTGAAAACACAGAAAGCAGGAAAATCAATGAAAGAAAAACAAAAGATAATCAATATTGCTGTGATCGCTCATGTCGATGCGGGGAAATCCACTCTTGTGGATGCGTTTCTCTCCCAAAGCGGCGTCTTCCGCGAAAACGAAGAGGTCGTCGATTGCGTCATGGACAGCAATGATATAGAGAGAGAACGTGGAATAACGATTTATTCTAAAAATTGTTCCATCATGCATAATGACGTGAAGATAAATATCGTGGACACTCCGGGACATGCGGATTTCTCCTCCGAAGTTGAGCGTATCATAAAGACGGTAGACACAGTGATCTTGCTGGTAGATTCCAGCGAGGGACCGATGCCCCAGACCAGATTCGTGCTTCAGAAATCTCTTGAAATGGGACTGAATCCTATTTTACTTGTCAACAAAATAGACAAGAAGGACCAGCGAGCCATGGAGGTCGTGGACATGGTATACGAACTCTTTATGGAATTGGACGCAAACAATGATCAGCTCGATTTCCCGATCCTTTACGGCGTGGCAAAGCATGGCATTGCCAAGACGGATATGGAGGATGACAACGACGACATTACGCCGCTGTTCGATACGATCATCAGTCATGCTGAGCCATATCCGGACTATAACGACGAGCCGCTCCAGATGCAGGTTTCCACCCTGGCTTACGATGATTACATCGGCAGGCTGGGAATCGGCCGAATCTACAAAGGCAAAATCAAAACGGGACAGACCGTTTCGGTCTGCAAAGCGGACGGGAGCGTCGTTCAAAGAAAAATCAACCAGGTTTTTGTATATAAAGGCTTAAAGCGTACCCCTGTCGAAGAAGCAGAGTGTGGGGATATCGTGGTGCTGGCCGGTATATCGGACATCTCCATCGGAGAAACCGTCTGTGAAGCAGGCAATCCGCTCCCGCTGGAGATGATCCACATCGAGGAACCGACCCTGTCCATGAACTTCATGGTCAACAAATCTCCCTTTGCCGGAAAAGCGGGAAAATACGTCACATCCAGGCATCTGAAGGAAAGGCTGGAAAAAGAGCTGGAAGTCAATGTCGGTCTTCTTGTGGAACCTCTGGAAACGACGGACGGCTTCAAGGTGTCGGGAAGGGGCGAGCTTCATCTGTCCATCCTGCTTGAGAATATGCGGAGAGAAGGATATGAAGTGGCCGTATCCAAGCCTGAGGTCATCATGCACCGGGGCGAGAAAGGAAAACTTCTGGAGCCAATCGAAAAGGTGGTCATTTCCGTTCCTGACGAGTATTCTGGTTCGGTCATTTCAAAATTGAACATCCGAAAGGGTATCATGACCAGCATGTCCGGGAAGGAAGGTTATTCGAAACTGGAATATCTGGTTCCGACACGAGGCCTTCTGGGTTACCGCACCGAGTTTATCAACGATACCAGGGGAGAAGGCACGATCGTCCGCAGGTTCGAATGCTTCGAGCCGCACAAGGGAGAGATCCCGCAGAGGACCAACGGCGCCGTTATCGCCCAGGAGGAAGGAGTTGCTACTCCGTATGCCCTTGATAATATCGGCGAGAGGGCGATCCTGTTCATCGAACCGGGAACCCGTGTCTATGAGGGAATGATCGTCGGAATGAACAGCAGAAATGAGGACATGGTCGTCAACGCCTGCAAGGCGAAAAAGGCGACGAACATGAGAGCGGCCGGAAACGATGACGCCGTCAAACTGTCACCTGCCAGGATCTTCACGCTGGAGGAGGCGCTGGAGTTTATCAACGACGACGAGCTGGTGGAAATCGTGCCAAACGATATCCGGCTGAGGAAGAAATACCTCAAAGAATTGGAACGCAGAAGAAGCGGAAGATAATAAAGCAATAGAAAAAAACAACAGGCTGCTCCGTTTGGAGCAGCCTGTACTATTTACAATTCGACTGTACCGGTCCTGAATGCCTCCTGCATCTCGCCTGTCAGGCTTATGCTCCGTTCGGCGGGCGGAATGTCATTTCTTTTTAACCATACGCCCAAAGAAAGCTCATCTTCCTGAAGCGATATGGTATCATCGCCGTCAAGCTCGGCGAAAAAGCCTGCGAGGATGGTGTCGGTAAACAGCCAGGGCTGGCTTTTATAGTATTTGATGTTCTTTACTTTAAGGCCGACTTCCTCTTTCACCTCTCTGTGTACGGCTTGCTCGAGGCTTTCCCCTACCTCGACGAAGCCGGCAATCAGAGCATAATTCGTATATGCCCGTCCTGCATACTTTGTCATCAGCAGACGTTCCCTATCATAAACAGCTACGATAACGCAGGGGGATATTGTGGGATAGGCCTGGAATCCGCATGCATCGCAATAAAGCATCCGTTCCTTTTCGGAGCGTTTTGTCGGCTTACCGCATCTGCTGCAAAAGCTGTGGTTTTCATACCATCGGTTCAGCTGCCATCCGACGGCTCCCGCAAACGAACGCCAGTATTTCGGTTCCGTCCGGAACCGGCTGGCGGATACATAGATCCATCCTTCGGCTGAGTCCAGACCTTTTTCTTCGATCAGGAAGTAGTTGATGTCATCGATAGAGAACAGAAATTGTGAATGATCCCTAAGGTGCGGGTATTCGGCCTCAAAATCCGAAAACGACGGATACCAAAGTTTATCCTTTTCCTCTCTTACCAATACGGAATCTCCGTCATAAGAAAGGAAGAGATCCTGCAGCTCGGCTTTTTTGTTTACAAAACTATTATCAAATATTCTCGGTTCAATATCCTGTATCATTGATGCTCCTTGACCGACATTACAAAGCGGTCTGATTGTTTCTATTTCTTGGCGGGCGGCGTCTCCGTTTTTTGTGAGGCGTCTCATCGGCTTGTTTATTCGGGGCAAGGACACTGTCCTCATATTTTTCTTTGATCCATTTTTCAGCCTCCGTCTTGCATGCTTCCACGACAGAATCGGCAGGCAAGTCGGATTCTTCGATCGGGGCTCCGATGTGTTCCTCGATTTCATAGAGGCTCATAATATCGTCGCCGGTGACCAGAGTTATGGCGCTGCCGCCTTTACCGGCCCTGCCGGTACGTCCGATCCGGTGGATATAGTTGTCCTTTTCAAGGGGGACGTCATAGTTGATGACCAGGGATAAATCGTCAATATGGATGCCCCTCGCGGCAACATCCGTAGCGACAAGGAGGTGAAGATCGCCCCGCTTGAACTGCTCCATGATCTTGAGACGTTTTTCCTGGGGAACATCCCCGTGAAGCGCTTTGGATGCATATCCCTTTGCAGTAAGGAATTTCTGCACCTGATCCACGGCGTAACGCGTATTGCAGAAAATCAGGCAGCTTTCCGGGCGTTCGACCATGAGCATCCGATGGAGTTGGGTACGCTTTTCATTTTTGCTTACCCGGTAGTACGTCTGATTGATCGTGTCCACCGTTTTCGTCTGGGATTCGATCTCGATCGTTGACGGATGATTCATATAGCCCCTGCATATGTTTTGTATTTCAGGCGGTATGGTGGCAGAGAACAGGAGCGTGATCCTTTTCTTTGGAAGTGTTTTAATGATTTTGAAAACCTGGTCTATGAAGCCCATATCCAGCATTCTATCCGCCTCGTCCAATACGAGATAACGGATATTTTTCACTTTCAGACAGCCGTGACGAATGTGGTCATAGACACGGCCGGGTGTTCCTGTCACAATGGCTGAGCCTTCTTTCAGTGCCTGGACTTCAGCGTTTATGCTGTGCTGCCCGTAGACGGCCGTCATTTTGTGGGGCAGATAGGCCGCCATATTTTTCAGGTCCTTATCGATCTGGACCGCGAGCTCCCGTGTCGGAGTCAGGATCAAAGCCTGGGGTTCCGTTTGATCAGGGTCCGTCATCTGCAGAAGGGGTATGCCGAAAACCGCGGTTTTTCCGCTTCCCGTCTTTGACATTACGATCAGATCCTCCCCTTTGAGAACGTGGGGGATGACCCTGCTTTGTACCTCGGTGGGTTCCTTAAACCCCATGTCTTCGATGGCCTTCAAGATAGGCGGCGATATACCCAAGTCGTTAAAATTCTTATTCATTCGTTGATTCCTTATCGTGATTCCGTATTTCATAAATTCATTATAATTTACTATAACATATTTTGGCCGATTTTATTGAACTGTTTTTATAACATAGGAAATATCATTTTAAAATATAATGATATTTCCGTATGTTTCAAAGAAAGTACCTCATTTGCTGCACGTAGTGTAGCATGAGCGAATAGGAATCTTTGATTTCGTAATTCGCTCTTTCTTTATCATACAGGAAATAACTTATTTTCGAAACATCGCGTTTCGTGTATAATAAGGACATGTATTTCTGTAAGGAGGATCGAAATGTCGATTAGTACATTGGAGAAATTGATCAACCCGGGTATCGCGCTGGGCATCATTCTAGTAGGATATATCGCGATCAGGATCATCTGCGGCATTGTTCGCAAAGGTCTGATCAAAAGCAAGCTGGATGAGGCGTTGCATTCCTTTATAATAAACTGCATCCGGATCATCTTATGGATCATGGTCATCATGACCGCATTGGCCTATATGAACGTCCCGATTTCGGCGTTCCTGACTGCGCTGGGCGCGGCCGGAGTCGCTGTGGCGCTGGCTCTGAAGGACAGTCTGGGAAATTTCGCGGGAGGGATATTGATCATCCTTTCGAAGCCTTTCAAAAAAGGGGATTACATCGAAGACTACCAGACCTCCGGACAGGTTGAAAAAATCGACCTGCTTTATACCACCCTGGTTACTTTCGATAACAAGGTGATCACCGTTCCCAACGGCAAACTGGCCAATTCCACCGTCGTGAACTACACGAAGTCGGAAAGCCGCCGCGTCGACTGTACATTTTCCGTTACCTATAGGGATGACGTACTGAAAGTGAAGGATATCCTCCGGGCAGTGGCGGAATCCAATCCGCTCATCTTTGCCGAACCCGCTCCGCTCATCGGCGTCGCAAGACAGGGTGAAGGCAAGATCGAGGTTGACCTGAAGGTCTGGTGTAAAACGGACGATTACCTGGATGTGAAATATTATCTGGAGGAGCAGGTGAAGATCGCCTTTGACGAGGCGGATATCAGAATGGCTTATCCGCAGATGGAAGTACAACTAAAGAAACGATAAAAAATACGACGAATATTAAGGAGAAGATTCATGACCAAGGTTAGCGTAGTTTTATATTACTGGCTTCTTGTTATTGCTGTTCTGCTGTTTTCAAAGACCGCCGGACTTGCCGAAAACAATGAGGCGATCCTAAAGATCTTGATCGTTACGACGATCCTTTATGTAGGAGTCGTCATGATAAGCCGCTCAAGAGGCAAGGCCCTGGATGAGAAAAGAGCCGCGTCAGGCACGAACAATGGGGTTGCTTCCTCAGGAGCAAAACGGAAAAAGAAACAAAAATGAAAAGATAACATTTGCGTAAAAAATATTTTATTCTATAGCCTTGACGAATATATATTAGTGTGATATTATACTGGAGATTTAAGCTAAATGCAGGCACAATATAAGTTGAGGTATAAAAGAATGGTTTTACAGAAACACAGGCTGAAATACAGAAAAAGCGTTCCAACCGCCTCAGGATTACTGTTTTTTCCCCAAGGTGCCGAGTTTCCTGTTTGTTTTGTTAATTATTAAGTCTTCCTTTTTGGAAGACTTTTTTTTATGTCCAAAGGAGGGATCAGTGTGTTAAAAGGAAGAAGTTTATTGGAACCTATGGATTTTTCCACAGAAGAACTGGAAGAACTGTTTGTTTTGGCAGACAAAATCATCGAGACGCCGGACCGCTATTCAAAAGCTTGTGAGGGAAAGCTTCTGGCAACCTTGTTTTATGAACCCAGCACCAGGACCAGATTCAGCTTTGAAGCGGCCATGCTCCGTCTTGGCGGTCAGGTGATCGGGTTTTCCGAACCGAATTCAAGCTCAGTGGCAAAAGGGGAGAGCATTTCCGATACGATCCGGACGGTGGCCTGCTACGCGGATATGGCGGTCATGAGACATCCGAAGGAGGGAGCGCCGAAGGTAGCGGCGTCATGCGCAGATATTCCGGTGGTCAACGCCGGGGACGGAGGTCATCAGCATCCGACCCAGACTCTCACCGACCTGCTGACGATCCGAAGGGAAAAGGGAAGCTTTGAAAACATCGTCGTCGGACTCTGCGGCGACTTGAAATTCGGTAGGACGGTCCATTCGCTGATCAAAGCGCTGTCGAGATATCAGAACGTATCGTTCATTATGATATCGCCGGAGGAACTGAGGATTCCCGATTATGTCAGAAAAGAAGTTCTGATGAAGAACAATATTCCGTTTGAAGAGACGGGAAATATGCTGGAAGCGCTTCCGAAGCTGGACGTTCTCTATATGACAAGAGTCCAGAGGGAACGCTTTTTCAATGAAGAGGACTATGTAAGGCTGAAGGACAGATATATTCTGGACGCGGCCAAGATGAAGCTAGCCAAGGAAGACATGATGGTGCTCCATCCTCTGCCGAGAGTCAACGAAATATCCATCGACGTGGACAGCGACCCGAGAGCACTGTATTTCAAGCAGGCGAAGTACGGCATGTATATCCGGATGGCGCTCATCATGGAGCTGCTGGGAATTGGAAGTAAGGAGGTAGAAGCATGGTAGTTATCGACAGTATAAAAAACGGTATCGTGATCGACCATATTACCGCGGGGCTCGGCATGAAAATCATAGAATATCTCAATATCGATACCACAAAGGATACGGTGGCACTGATCATGAATGCGGTGAGCAGTAAATACGGCAGAAAGGACGTCGTAAAATTTGAAAATGTGTCCGACATTGACTTGACGGCATTGGGCCTTATCGATCCCAAGGTGACGGTGAATTATATCGAGGAGCATATCATCCGGGAAAAGATCCACATCACCGTGCCCGAGAAGGTCGTCAATATCATCCGGTGCAACAACCCCCGATGCGTGACCTCCGTCGAACCGGGAGCACCGCATATCTTCCACTTGATCGATAAAGAAAACAGAGAATACCGATGCGAATACTGCGATGAGATCATCAGCATGAAAGGCGGGTACGGCAATGAATTTATACATAAACAATGGGTTAATCGTTGATCCGGAAAATAAGGTTCAATCACCGGGCAATCTGGTGATCGAAAACGGGATCATAAAAGAAATCAGCCTTTACCGGAATCATGGCGCGGGAACGGAAAAAAGCAGGCCTGGAAGCGATTATCGGATCGATGAACATGGTGATATCCACCTGGACGCCAGGGGAAAATGGATCGTCCCGGGATTGATCGACCTGCACGTGCATTTGAGAGAGCCCGGATTTGAGTACAAAGAAGACATAGCCAGCGGATGCAGGAGCGCCGCTAAGGGCGGGTTCACAACGATCTGCTGCATGCCAAATACAAATCCGGTCATTGACTGCGCCTATGTGGCCCTGATGGTTGCCAGCAGGGCGGAAGAGGCAAACGGCGTTCAGGTAATGTGCGTCGGAGCCGTGACAAAAGGCCAGGAGGGAAAGGAACTTGCGGATTACGAAGGCATGGTCCGTATCGGTTCCCACACGTCGCACATGACGGATAAGGGGATCTGCGGCATCAGCGAGGACGGAAAGACGGTACAGGATGCGAAACTTATGCTGGAAGCAATGAAGAAGGCAAAAGCGCTCGACCTGACGTTTTATTCCCATGCGGAGCCGGAGGCCGAAATTGTGGAACGCGATCTGGCGCTGGCGGAGGCGACCGGCTGCAGACTGCATTTTTGCCATATCAGTGAGAAGAAGAGCATTGAACGGATCCGTGAAGCGAAGAAAAAGGGGATCGCGGTGACCGCCGAGACAGCGCCCCATTATTTCTCCTTGAGTGCGGAGGAGGTGAATGACGACCCCAATCGAAAGATGAATCCGCCCCTTCGGGGAAAAGCTGATGTAGATGCGGTAAAACAGGCCCTTGCGGATGGTACCATCGACGTCATCGCCACCGATCACGCTCCTCATCATGAAAAAGAAAAAGCACTCTCCTTCGAAGAGGCGCCCAACGGGGTGATCGGACTGGAAACGAGTTTTGCCGTCAGCTATACCGAATTGGTGAAAACCGGCATTCTGACGCCCTTGCAACTGATCGATAAAATGAGTTCCAGACCCGCCAATATCATTGGGATCGACAGAGGCTGCCTCTGGATCGGAAAGGCGGCGGATCTTACGATCCTTGATGTGGGAGACGAATATGAGATCAAGGCGCAAGGTTTTGAATCGAAGGGAAAGAACTCTCCTTTCATCGGGAAAAGGGTTTACGGTCAGTCAGTTTGTACGATCGTAGGCGGAAAGATCGTCTGGAGAGCGGATCAGGCAGAACAGGAGGTGGCGGTATGATTGACCGTCTAATTAGTAAAATCGAAAAAATGGCGAATCCAACCGTGGTAGGGCTGGATCCCACTTATGACATGATACCCCGCCGCATCAGGGAAGAGATGCTGGAGAAATACGGGAAGACTACCAAAGCCGTTGCAAAGATGTTTATCAGCTTCAACCAGGAAATCATCGATCATGTCTGCGACCTGGCGCCGGCTGTGAAACCGCAGATCGCCATGTACGAGCAATACGGCATTGAAGGCCTTCAGGCATATATGGAAACGATCACTTACGCCAGGAAGAAGGGGCTGATCGTCATCGGAGACGTAAAGCGCGGGGATATCGCATCCACCGCGGCCGCATATGCCGCTCACATCAACGGCGTTGAAATCGAAGGGAATCGGTTTGACATTTGGAACGAGGATGCGGTCACGCTGAATCCCTACATGGGTTTCGACGGCATTGAGCCGTTTATCGAACCCTGCAACAAATACGACAAAGGGATTTTCGTCCTTGTTAAAACCAGCAATCCATCCGGCAGGGAGATCCAGGATCTCATAGCAGGCGGCATGCCGGTTTACGAACACACGGCCGCATTGGTCAGCAAGTGGGGAGTACTTGCCATGGGGGAGAACGGATACAGCAGGGTTGCCGCCGTTGTGGGAGCAACCTACAAGGAACAGGGACAGGATCTGAGAAAAAAGATGCCCCATACCTTCTTCCTGATTCCGGGATACGGTGCCCAGGGAGCGTCCGGCGACGATATCAGAGGGTATTTCGACCGGGACGGAAGGGGCTGTATCGTCAATTCATCCAGAGGGATCATTGCCGCATACAAGAAGGACGATCGATTCGGAGAACATAATTTTGCCGAAGCAGCCAGAGAGGCGGTGCTGGCAATGAAAGACGACCTGGGGGGGATCTCATGACGAAGGAAGTATTCGAAGCGCAGATCGCCAATAATGCCGAGATAGCAGACGGCGTCTACCGACTGTCGCTCCATTGCGGCGTTGATTATATTAAGGATGTGGAACCGGGCCGGTTTGTCAATCTGTATCTCAACGACAAGAGCATGCTGCTGCCGAGGCCCATCAGTATTTGCCGCGCGGAAAAGGAGCGGATCGCTTTGGTCTATCGCGTGATAGGAAAAGGAACGAAGGAGCTTTCCGGCTACAAAGCGGGGAGTACCCTTCGAGTCAGCTCTCCGCTGGGACAGGGTTACTATATCGATCAAATGGTCGAAACCCTGGAGGATTCGAGCTCCGGGACGAGGACCGTTGCTCTTGTGGCCGGAGGTTTGGGAGTGCCGCCGATGGTGGAGCTTGCAAAAGTCATTCGAAAGCGGCTACCTGGAGTAAAATCGGTGGCTGCTCTTGGCTATCAGAATGAGACCTTTTTAAAGGAGGATCTGGACAGCTTTTGCGATGAAGTTCTGATTGCAACGGAAAGCGGCAGGTCGGGCTTCCAGGGCAATGTGCTTGAAATGATGGAAGCACGGGGAATCACGGCGGATTATTATCTGTCCTGCGGACCAAAACCGATGCTGAAAGCCCTTGCAGGATACTGCAGCAGGCAGAAAAAGCCTCTGCAGGTTTCTCTGGAGGAACGGATGGGCTGCGGTTACGGGGCATGCGTGGGCTGTACCTGCAGAATAAAGGAGAAGAGCGCTATCGTAAAGCAGAAGAAGGTTTGCAAGGACGGACCGGTATTTTTCGGAAACGAGGTGATCTGGGATGAGTAATCAAACGCCTGATCTGAGCGTTATGTTAGCGGGCGTCAGACTGGATAACCCCATAACGACGGCGTCCGGAACTTTCTCTGCGAGAGAGAGCGGAGAATTCTACGATATCAACGAATTGGGAGCTATGATCACAAAAGGTGTGGCTCCGGAGCTGTGGGAGGGGAATCCGACGCCCAGGATCGCAGAAACCCATGGCGGGATGCTGAATTCCGTCGGACTGCAGAATCCGGGAGTGGATGCATTCATACAGGAGGAGCTTCCTTATCTGAAAACCTTCCGGACGAAAATAATCGTCAATGTAGTCGGCAAATCCATCGGTGAGTATCGGACTGTCGTTGAAAAACTAAGCGATACGGACGTTGATATGCTGGAAATCAATATTTCCTGCCCCAATATCAAGGAAGGCGGGATCAGTTTCGGCGCCGATCCGAAAATGGCGGCCGAAATCACCAGAGAAATCAGAAAATCAACGGGAAAGCCTATCATCATGAAACTGACCCCCAATGTCACGGATATCGCGGAAATCGCCAAAGCCGCGGAATGGGAGGGAGCGGACGGCATTTCCCTGATCAACACACTGCTGGGGATGAGGATCGATGTTCATACGAAAAAACCGGTACTTTGGAACCGGATGGGCGGGCTTTCCGGACCGGCAATCAAGCCCGTAGCGGTAAGGATGGTGTATCAGGTACGGCGCGCTGTCAAACTTCCGATCATCGGGCTCGGGGGGATCATGACCGGCGAAGACGCCGCCGAATTTCTGATGGCAGGTGCGGACGCAGTATCCGTCGGAACGGCGGCGCTTGTAGATCCGGCGGCGCCGGTGAGGATCAAACGCGAACTCATCGAGTTTATGGAAAAGTACGGCTACCAAAACCTGCAGCAGATCAAGGAGGATGGATATGGATTATAAAAAAGACTTTATTGAATTTATGGTACGCTCCGGCGTTTTGACCTTCGGTGAATTCATCACGAAAAGCGGCAGAAAATCTCCATACTTTATCAATACGGGCAATTACAAAACGGGACGGCAGCTCGCCGGGCTGGGAAATTTTTATGCAGACTGCATCGTCGAAAACAGGAACAAGGGAAACCTGAAGAAGGATATCAACGCCTTATTCGGACCGGCATATAAGGGAATTCCCATTGCAGTATCCGCAGCCGTCTCCCTGGCGGTGAAATATGACCTGGACGTTAATTACTGCTCAAGCCGGAAAGAGGTCAAGGATCACGGAGAGGGCGGGTCATTGCTCGGCTATCAGTTGAAACCAGGCGATTCGGTCCTTATCGTCGAGGACGTCATTACCGCAGGGACCGCTATGCGAGAAACCGTTCCGATCCTGAAGGGGTTGGGGGTATCCATCGAGGGACTCATCGTCTCCGTTGACCGAATGGAACGCGGGACCGGGAGCAAGACAGCCATCGAGGAACTTAAAGAGGAGTACGGGATCTCAACGTACCCGATCATTACGGTGCGGGATATCATCACACATCTCCATCAGAAAGCGATCGACGGAAAAATTTTGATCGACGATGAGATGAAGTTGAAAATAGAAGACTATCTCGAGACTTATTGCGTGAAATAGCTAACCATAGAATAAAATATTTCCCTTTGGTAAAAATACTCAAGTAACTTACGAGTAGCAAAGGGAGATAGTTTGTATGGAAAACAATAAGTTTAATGAATATGTGAATTACTTCAGAAAAGCTTTGTCCATCGGGCAAAGCTTTGATGTTGGAGAAAGGAATGCTGTTGTCGGAGGAAAAGAAGTCTATATTTACTATATTGACGGCTTTCTCAAATCGGAAATCATGGAACAGATATTCCATGTGCTTTACAGGGTTCCTGAAAAAGAAATGGAAAAGCGGCAAAATGCAAAGGAGTTTATTAAGTATCATTTGCCATATGCACAGGCTGTACCGGAAAAAAATCTAGAAAAGATGATGAAGGCGCTGCTTTCCGGTCTTATTATCATGGTGATCGACGGGTACTCGGAAGTAATCGTCATGGATATCAGAACGTATCCCGTCAGAAGCGTTCAGGAACCGGAAAAGGAAAAATCCTTAAGAGGAGCGAAAGACGGCTTTGTCGAAACCATTCTTTTCAATACGAATCTGATCCGCAGAAGGATCCGGGATCCAAGGCTGATCTTTGAGATGCATACGGTGGGAACAACGTCGAAAACGGATGTCTGTATCGGCTACGTCAATGGCATGGTCGATGAACAAGTACTAAAAAAAGTCAGAGACAAAATTGATGCTATCCATCAGGATACGCTGACGGTAGGTGATCAGAGTCTGGTGGAGGCAATCGGGAAATCTAGTTGGCTGAATCCCTTTCCAAAGGTGCGATACACCCAGAGACCCGATGTGGTGTGCGCCCATCTGACGGAAGGAAAGCTTGTCGTACTTGTGGATAACAGCCCCTCGGCAGTCCTGATCCCGACATGCATTTTTGATTTCGTTCAGGATACGGATGATTATTACTTCCCGATCCTGACGGGAAATTATTTCAGGATACTGAGGATTTTGAACATGCTTGCCGTCATATTCCTGACGCCGGTTTATTTAATGATGGCGGAAGGGGATGTCCCGGTCCATCCGCGGCTGCAATTTTTCTTCCCCGATGAAGGATGCGCCATGCCTTTATTTGCGCAGTTTCTACTGTTGGAGCTTGCTATAGATGGATTGAAACTGGCTTCTTTGAATACGCCAAGCTCCTTGGGAACTTCATTGTCGGTAGTAGGAGCTTTGATACTGGGGCAGTTTGCTGTTGATTCGGGATGGTTCATTCCTCAGACGATTCTCTGTATGGCGGTACTGGCCTTGGCGGGATTTACCCAACCAAGTATCGAACTGGGCTATGCGATAAAGTTTATGCGGGTATTGATTCTTATAGGGGCCGCGATATTCGGAATATGGGGCGCCCTGGGGGCGCTCGTCATTAATATAGCGGTACTGGCTACGACTAAGAACATTGTAGGATCTAGCTATTTATATCCGCTGATTCCGTTTCATTGGGATACATTGCGTCATCTGATATTCCGTACCAGAAAGCACGAACAAGTAAAGAGCCGTCATTAGATGATAATGCACGGCTCTTTTTTTACTTTCTTGCATTGAGTACAGCGCCATGAGCATGAGTTCGGAAGAACTTTATGTTATAAAAATCACAAGCAGAAATGTCTCCGGTTGATAAATCTTCAATCAAGATGTAGTTTAGCCCAACTCCGGCTAATCTTCCCGCCCTCATTGTTATGTTCGTTGAACCAACCAGAAACTCCGCTTCCACATAGTTGCCGATCTGAGTCCTTAAGTAGCCGTTCAAATACTGCAGACTTTCATAATCAAGGGTGGTTGCGTATTGTGGTGGCAGGAGTGGATTTGAAGGCACAGTTAGAGTCGATGAAGTCGGCAGGATTCGGGGGAGCAATGGATTTACCGGAAAAGCCTGTTCTGACTCCGGCAATGTCGGCGTAGCCGGAGCTCTTGGGATTCCCGGGGGTACCGGCGCGGCCGGAGATGTTGGTGCAGCCGGAATAGAAGGAGCTGTCGGTCCCTGCGAACCCGCGGGCGGTGCGGGAGGCGCTGGATTTGTCGGTAAAACCGGCATTGGAAACACAGGAAGACTCGGCATTGATGGCATTTGTAATTTCTGGTAAGTAGACTCTAAGCTAGGCAACAGATTATCCTGCATCTTTTGAGCCCTGGATTTGATCAAATTACAGTCATACATTTTTTTGTTTCCTTTCTTTAAGTACTCGGGTAATACTGGGTCGGTATATAGAAGCAATGGTCGCCGATCCGATTTTGAATAACGCCTACATTTGTTGGAAAATAAGGAGGGCATTGCGGGCTATAAGGATTAAAATAAAAAAGGGAATTGCCTATTGGGCCGAACCTTCCTCCCCCAAGCGCCCAGTCAACGATGGCGTATTGTTCATCGGTCGGATTCATGTTCGTTACGTTCTGCGGATTATAAACCCCGCCGACCGTAGTCCTCATACATACAAACTGGCCTTCCTGTGTTAAAATGTTTCTGACATTGCCTCCCTGACTCACCCTTGAAAATTCTCCGTATGGAATATTCGCCCTATTCATGATGATCGTTGCCACTGCTCTCATTCCATTGAAAGCCCTTTGATACCGACGAATTACCTGTATATTGAATTCAGTATTATATGAACATAAAAAAACATTTCAGAACTGTCTGAATATTCTTGTATTGCCGTATTTCGAATGTTAAAATAATGTCAAAAAAGGATCGGGGGTGTTTGTATGTCATATGTCTTAGAAAAGAATCTGTGCAGAGAATTGAGCGATGTTGAAAAATTCGCGCTACTGGACGACGTGATCAAAGACTATGGAAGGAAAGAAAGTAATCTGATTCAAATCCTGCATATGGCCCAAGCTATTTTTGGCTTTTTACCGAGAAACGTACAGTCTTATATTGCCGAACAGATGGATATACCTATCTCCAAAGTAGGCAGCGTTGTAACCTTTTATACTTTTTTCTCCACGAAACCCAAGGGCGAGCACACGATCAATGTTTGCCTCGGGACAGCCTGTTATGTCCGTGGAGGAAAAAAAATCATGGAAAAACTGAAAGAGACCATTGGTGTTGACGTCGGAGAGACGACAGAAGATATGAAGTTTTCACTTCAGGTCGTAAGATGTATGGGAGCTTGCGGCCTCGCGCCGGCAATCCGTATTGATGACAAGGTGTATAAACGCGTTAATCCCAATAAGCTTCAGCAGATTTTGAAGCAGTATTACAACGGGAGGTGATCGAGATGCCAGAGTTTGAGAAAATAAACTCATCGGCGGATCTGGACCGTGTCAAGGAACGGTTCAGGGAGGAATCGGAGAAATACGACAGGACCTTGCTGTTCTGCTCCGGATCGGGCTGCGTTTCATCCAATTGCATCGAAGTTAGAGACGCATTGATTTCTGAACTGGAAGAGGCGGGGCTTTCCGGCTCCGTCAAGCTGAGCACCACCGGGTGCATCGGAATCTGCGAAGTCGGGCCCCGAATGACTGTTATGCCCGATGGAATATTTTATTGCAAACTGAAACCCGAAGATATGAAGAAAATCGTCAGAAAGCACCTGGTGGAGAATCAGGTCTGCGAGGAATTCTGCTATACGGATCGCGAGACCGGGAAAAAGGTTCCGCAGATGAAGGACATCGCTTTTTTCAAAGGTCAGAACAAGACGGTTCTGAGAGACTGCGGTATGATCAGCCATAAATCCATCGAAGAATTTATCTATCATGACGGATATTATGCACTGGCTAAAGCCCTGAACGAAATGACGCCCCAGGAGGTAGTCGAGGAGGTCAAGAAATCAGGACTGCGGGGCAGAGGCGGCGGAGGCTTCTCGACGGGTGTGAAATGGTCCCTTGCAGCCAGGGCGCCGGGAGATCAGAAATATATCATCTGCAATGCGGATGAAGGCGACCCGGGTGCGTTTATGGACCGGAGCCTGCTGGAAGGAAACTCCCATGCGGTTCTTGAAGGGATGGCCATCGCCGGTTACGCTGTTGGCGCAAACCAGGGCTACGTCTATGTCAGAGCGGAATATCCTTTGGCGATAGAAGTCCTGGATCAGGCAATACAAGATGCAAGAGACATGAATATATTAGGGAAAAACATATTTGGCAGCGGATTCAATTTTGATGTTGAGATAAGAATTGGAGCCGGTGCCTTTGTTTGTGGCGAGGAAACCGCGCTGATGAAATCGGTGGAAGGCAGGAGGGGCGAGCCGAACCAGAAGCCGCCGTATCCGGCCGACAGCGGTTTATACGGAAAGCCGACGGTGATCAACAACGTTGAAACCCTGGGCAATATTTCGGCGATCATCTTGAAAGGCGCGGACTGGTTTGCCCGGGTCGGTACGGAGAAGAGCAAAGGAACCAAGGTTTTCGCCCTTGCCGGAGATATAAACAATACAGGCCTAATTGAAGTTCCGATGGGTGTTACCCTGGGTGAAATCATATTCGACATCGGCGGCGGGATCCCAAAGGGAAGGAAATTCAAGGTGGCCCAGACCGGCGGACCGTCCGGCGGCTGCCTTACGAAAGCCCATCTGAATACGCCCATCGATTACGATTCCCTGGTTGAGCTTGGCGCCATTATGGGATCCGGCGGACTCATCAGTATGAATGAGGACACCTGCATGGTGGACGTAGCACGGTTCTTTATGGAATTCGTTCAGGACGAATCCTGCGGAAAATGTGTTCCCTGCAGGATCGGGACCAAGCGTATGCTGGAGATCCTGGAACGGATCACGAGAGGGGAAGGCAGGGAAGGCGACGTCGAGCTGCTGGAGGAACTGGCCCTGGCCATCAAAGACACCGCGCTGTGCGGACTCGGACAGACTGCGCCCAATCCCGTACTCAGTACGATCAAATATTTCCGTGAGGAATATGACGAGCATATCAAATATAAATACTGCCGCGCGGGGGTTTGCTCCGAATTGTTCATTTCACCATGCGAAAACGCATGTCCGGCCAGCGTCAATGTTCCGGGATACCTGGCTTTGATCGCGGCAGGAAGGGTCAGAGACGCGTACAATCTGATCCGGCAGGAAAATCCGTTCCCGTCGGTCTGCGGCCGTGTCTGCACTCATCCGTGCGAGTATAAATGCCGAAGAGGTCAAATGGATGAACCCATCGCCATATCGGATCTCAAGCGCTACGTAGCCGATGAGATGTTCAAGAGCAACGAACCCTTCGTGGATCTGGTATTTCCGAAAAAGAACAAGTCCGTCGGGATCATCGGAGCCGGGCCCTCCGGCCTGACCTGCGCTTACTATCTGGCCAGACTTGGCTATGACGTCACGGTTTATGAAGCGCAGCCGGTTCCGGGAGGCGTTCTGATCTTCGGCATTCCAGAATACAGGCTGCCGAAAGCGGTATTGAGAAAGGAAATCGACACCATCAAGCAAGTCGGCGTCAACATCATAACCGACGTCGAAATCGGAAAGGATATCAGCTTTGACGAGTTGAAAGCAAAACACGATGCTATCTATATCTCAACCGGCGCCCAGCTGTCAAGGAAGGTCGGGATCGAAGGGGAAAACCTGCCCGGCGTTTATCATGGATTTGACCTGTTAAAGGATATCAATCTCGGTAAGAATGTTAATCTGGATGGAGTTGTCGCGGTAATCGGCGGCGGCAGCACTGCATTCGACGCCGCCAGAGTAGCGGTGCGAAAGGGCGCCAAGGAAGTACATATCTTCTATCGAAGAACCAGAGAGGATATGCCGGCAGACAAATCGGAAATCAGGGAAGCCATCGAAGAGGGCGTCCAGATCCACGAGCTTGTAAGGCCGGTTGAATTTTTAGGTAAGAAGCATGTCAATCAGATAAAGCTTATCCGGATGGAACTGAAGGGCTTTGATTCCGGCGGCAGAAAAAAATCCAACGATATTCCCGGCTCTGAATTCGTCTTCGACGTGGATTTCGTCATTCCCGCGGTCAGCCAGTATTCCGATCTCCCGTTTGTAAGAAAGGACGAAGTAGAGACTTCCTCCATGGGAACCTTCATCGTTGACCCGGATACCAGAATGACTTCGATGAAGGGCGTATTCTCCGGAGGCGATGTGGTCAGAGGCTCCGACGTCGTAATAACGGCCATAGCGGACGGTAAGAAAGCCGCCTCCGAAATGGATAAATATTTTGGAGGAACCGGAATCCTGAATAAGGGCGAACCTATCGATGTCCCGATGACCGCGGACGACGCGGAAGTCACCGAACATGACCGGTTCAAGATGAATTATCTGGAACCGGATGAGAGAAAGAATAATTTCGATGAAGTTTGCTTAGGTTTCCACAGGCTCAACGCTATTGCCGAATCGATGCGCTGCCTGCGATGCGACCGGCGGCTATAGAGGAACGGGGGTGAATGATGATGGTAAATCTGACGATAAATAATAAACCGATCAGCGTGGCGGAGGGAACGACGATCCTTGAGGCCGCCAAGAAGAACAACATACTCATTCCGTCCATGTGTTATCTGGAAGATGTTCATAAATTCGGTTCCTGCAGGATCTGTGTCGTGGAACAGGAAGGCGCGAAAAATCTTCAGGCCTCCTGCATCACTCCGGTAACGGAGGGGATGGTGATCCATACCAATACCAAGCGTGTTCGGGACGCAAGAAAGGTGATCTATGAGCTGATGATCTCCGATCATCCCAAGGACTGCCTGAAATGCGGACGAAACAGAAATTGTGAATTCCAAGAACTCGGCGAATTGATCCAGATCGACAGCTCCCGGTTTGAGGGAGAAAAATCAAAAGAATATATCGACGACACCTCACCGTCCATCGTACGGGACGCATCCAAATGCATCCTTTGCCGCAGATGCGTTACCATTTGCAATGAGGTACAGGGCGTGGGCATACTGAACTCGCAGTTCAGGGGATTCTCCACCGTGGTCAGCCCCGGCGAGGAACTGCCTCTGAATTCGTCAGCATGCTCCTTCTGCGGACAGTGTACGACAGTCTGTCCGGTGGATGCGCTGAAGGAAAAGGATGCGACCCAGAAGGTATGGGACGCGCTGCTGGATCCCGGTAAAACTGTGGTCATCCAGACCGCTCCGGCGATCCGGGCCGCTTTGGGTGAGGAATTCGGTTATGCGCCGGGACAGTGTGTCACCGGAAAGATGGCAAGCGCCCTGCGGGAAATGAATTTCGACTATGTCTTTGATACAAATTTTGCGGCGGACCTCACGATCCTGGAAGAAGGGACGGAGCTTCTGGAGCGGCTGACACAGTATTTTTACAAGAAAGGCCTGATCACAAAAGAACAGCTGGAGAAGACCGGTTTCGGAGAACCGGATGACGTGCCTGTTTTACCGATGATCACAAGCTGCAGCCCCGGATGGATCAATTACATCGAACATTTTTATCCGGACCAGCTCGACAATCTGTCTTCCTGCAAATCTCCCCACATGATGCTTGGAGCGCTGATCAAGAGCTATTTCGCGCCAAAGATCGGCTTTCAGCCGAAAGATGTTTTTGTTGTATCCGTTATGCCCTGCACGGCTAAGAAATACGAGATCACCAGGCCGGAAATGCAAAGCGATGGAGTGCCTAACGTAGACGCGGTCCTGACCACCAGGGAACTGGCCAAAATGATCAAGGACGCCGGCATCGATTTCAACCAGTTGCCTGACTCCGAATTTGACAATCCGCTCGGACTGTCCACTGGCGCCGCCGATATTTTCGGCGTTCCGGGCGGTGTTATGGAAGCAGCTTTGCGTACGGTTTACGAGGTCGTTACAGGGAGAGAGCTTCCTTTCGAGCAGCTTCATGTAAAGCCGATCCAGGGTCTGGACAGGATCAAAACAGCAGAAGTATTGATCGAAGACGCCAAGGACGAATGGAGCTTCCTAAACGGAGTAAACGTGAAAATCGCAACGACCAGCGGGCTGATGGGCGCGTCGGAGCTAATGGAAGGAATAAAATCCGGTGAAACGCCATATCATTTTATAGAAGTCATGGGCTGTCCGGGAGGCTGCATCAGCGGCGGCGGCCAGCCGAGGCTGACGGATCATGAGAAACGACTTTTAAGGATCCAGGCTCTCTATACCGAGGATGAAGGAAAACAGTTCCGGAAATCCCACGATAACCCCTATATCCAGCAGCTATATGAAGAGTACCTGGGCCATCCTCTCGGCCATCTGTCGCATGAACTGCTTCACACGACCTACACCAGGAAAAGCAAATATTAATGTTTAATACCGTAAGGCAAAGATCGTTTTACGGTATAAGCGCACGGGCAGTATGAGAAGACCGCCCGTGCGCTTCCTATTCTCTCAGCATGATTTCCAAGGAGAATCCGTCCTTCCCGGAGCCTTTGGGTTTTGAATAAGTGACGGAGCGTACGACGTCCCTGAGAAATTCGTTTTTGCTTTCCGCGTTCAGCCGGCAGTATACGCCGTGGACAAATTGCTGAAAATCTTTTATCTGCGGGCGAATGTCGGTGCTGCCGTTATCGCAGGAAAGCCGCTTTTTGATGCCTTCTATTCTTTCTTCCATGAGAATCCGTTCTTCCGTAAGTTTTTTAGATCTTTCCGAAAAGGTTTCCGGATCATAAACACCCTGCTCCAACAAATCGTGAAGATTATCCATTTGTAGTCTCAGTTTGTTTTTACGGGTATTGCAGGTTTCCAAAGAATCAGCCAGAACGGGATATTCCCGTCTGCTCCAATTTTGATCTCCCGAATATTGAAAGGGGATATCGTATTCCGAGAAATGCCTGAAAAGAAGGGCAATCAGCCGATCCTCAACGGAATCAAGGTAAGAGCTCATCGTTGCGCCGCAGTTCCGGTAACATCGCAGCGTAGCGGCTTTGCCGGCGGCTGTCCGGATGGTCATAGCAACGCCGCAGGCGCTGCAGCGCATCATATTGGCCATGGGATTCCGAAGGGTTTTTATCCTCTGCAGGCGCGGTACGGTGTTACTGCCCGCGGTTTTCTGGGCTGTTTCAAACACTTCTTCATCGATGATCGCAACATGCCGGCCTTCATATACCTTCCACTCGGGCGGTGCGGAAAAAATACTGGTTCGTCTGCCGTTTTCCCGATATCGGTAGACCCGCTTATTCCAGGAAACTTTTCCGATATAGACGGGATTCCGGATGATATTTCGGATCGTAGTCTTATCCCACAGGGTTTTTCCATGTTTATTAAGGACCCCATGGTCGGTCAGGTACTTTGCGATCCTGGTATCCCCGTATCCCTGTTTCGTGTAGAGCTCGAAGATCAGCCTTACGGTATTGCTTTCCTTTTCATTGATCACCAGTGTTTTCTCCTTTTTATCATAGCCGAAAGGCGCATAGGGGCTGATGTAATTGCCGTCGGAAACGGATTTCATACGGCCGCATTGCAGCCTTTTGGTGATCATCTTAAGTTCTTTGCGGGCAAAGAAGGCGCTGATATCGATATATTCCTCGTCGAATTCATTCTCCAGATCATAGAGCTTGTCGGGAGTGATGATTTTTGTACCCGAGTTACGGAAGGTTTCGATGATGATTCCCTGTTCCATCATGCTGCCCCGGCCAAGACGGTCGAAATCTTTAACGAGCACCGCATCATACAGCCCTTCTTCCACCTCGCCCAGAAGCTTCAGCATCTCCGGCCTCCTTGCCAGGGATTCTCCGGATACGACCTCCTTTTTTATATCTGCGACGTCAAGTTTTGCTTTCTCCGCGAATTCGAGCAGCATCGCTTCGTGACGGTTCAGCACATCTTCCAGAGGTAGGTCCTGATGATCCCGGTCGGCCCTGGATTTTCTTAAATAAACGCATACTTTCAAGCAATCACCGCCTTTTTAAATATTGTATGAATGAACGGGCAGAAACATATTTTGTATGAGAGTGTGCGCCACGCCGTGGAACATGGTAGCGACGCGACGGCATGTTTTCGTAGAAAACCGGACGCCTTTTTGCCCCGAGCTTGCTTGGTTGGCAAAACGGACAGCGTAGCAAGCTTCGCTTGCGGAGGAGTTCCGTTTACGGAACGTTGAGCCCATGGTTAATTTGAAGCGAGCGGATTTTCGAGAAAATATGCCCGGCAGTCGCAAGATGCTGTACACGGCAGGCACGTTACATGCCGTGACCAAGGAGGATTATTATGGATCGTGAAATCATTAAAGTCTGGTCGGGTCCCATTGAGGATCTGCCCGAGGAATATACGAAGGAGGGGATCCCGGCCGGATTCATCAATGTGACCATCTACAGCGACGGGAGCAGGATCTATGACAAGGGATTCACCCTGTCTACAGCGTTTCGGGAAAGGATCAATTTCAGAATGGGAAAATGCTGGGATTCCCTGAGCAGAGAAGATCGGGAAGCTATCAACCGTGAGCATGACCCTGCGGAAGAACGGTAGGCATGATGGAACTGTCATTCCATCATCTCCTTCGCCGCCTGCCTCGCATTGAAGAAGCCTTGCGAAGAGTTCTCTTGTATCGAATTGTTCGAAAGCCATGAGCGTCACCTCAATATAGTTTTACTCCAGTATATGCGCTGTTGAAATAATTTGATAAAAGAATCCGGCGGAGAAAAGCCGTAGCTTTTGAAATTTGTCACCGGCAGCATTACATTTTTATAACATAGGAAATATCTCTTTTAAGACATAATGATATTTCCGTATGTTTCAAAAAAAGTACCTTGATTTGCTGCACGCAGTGCAGCATGGGCGAATAGAAATCTTTGATTTCATAATTCGCACTTTTTTTATATCCCGGGGCTGAATAATATGATAAAATAACGAGTGACAATCGATAAATTTGAAAAGGAACAAACGATGACATTTACGCATTTGCACGTACATACGGAGTATAGCCTGCTTGACGGAGCCGCCAGGATCAAGGATCTTATCGCGGGGACGAAAGAGCTGGGAATGGACGCTGTGGCCATAACGGACCATGGTGCGATGTTTGGCGTCGTCGATTTTTATAAAGAGGCAAAGAAGCAGGGCATCAAGCCCATCATCGGCTGCGAGGTTTATACCGCGGCCAGGACCATGCTGGACAAGGACGTTGAAAAGGACAAACGCCAGGGCCATCTCGTGTTGCTGGCCAAGAACGACGTCGGCTATCACAATCTTATGAAAATCGTTTCTGCCGGCTATACGGAGGGCTTTTATTACAAACCGAGGATCGATCATGACGTACTGAGGAAATACAGCGAAGGGATCATTGCGCTCAGCGCCTGCCTCGCAGGGGATGTACAATCGAAGCTTTTGAACAGCGACTATGAAGGGGCGAAAAAAGAAGCCCTGACTCTCCTCGATATTTTCGGGGAGAATAATTTTTATCTGGAGCTTCAGGATCAGGGGCTGGAGGAAGAACTTCAGATCCTGCCTTATATGAAACGGCTTCATGAAGAAACGGGAATCCCGTTTGTCGCGACCAACGATGTGCATTATGTCCGGCGGGAGGATGCGGTCGCTCATGACGTGCTCCTTTGCATTCAGACTGCCAAAACGGTGGACGATGAAAACCGGATGCGCTTCCCCAACGACCAGTTTTACCTGAAGTCTGAGATGGAAATGGAGAAGCTCTTTGCGGATCTTCCCGAAGCCATTTTGAATACAAAGAAAATCGCCGACCGCTGCAATGTGGAATTTCAGTTCGGTCAGATCCATCTGCCGGAATTCCATGCGCCGGAAGGAAAACAAAACGAAACATACCTCAGGGAACTTTGCGCGGAAGGTATGAGAGACCGGTACGGCGAAATGAAACCCGCTCTGGAAGAACGTCTGGCCTATGAACTGGATACGATCGTGGCGATGGGATATGTTGAATATTTCCTCATCGTATGGGACTTCATCAATTATGCCAAAAGCCACGGCATCATGGTGGGTCCGGGAAGAGGGTCCGCAGCGGGGAGTATCGTCGCGTACGCTTTAAAAATCACAGATATCGATCCGATCAAATACGGCCTGATTTTTGAACGGTTCCTGAACCCGGAAAGAGTAAGCATGCCCGATATCGATATCGATTTCTGCTACGAAAGACGTCAGGAGGTCATCAACTACGTCATCGAGAAATACGGCGCCGACAAGGTCGCCCAGATCATTACCTTTGGAACCATGAAAGCGAAAGCAGCGGTCAGGGACGTCGGCCGTGCCATGAATATGAGCTACGGCGACGTCGATGTCATTGCAAAGGCAATTCCTTTCGACCTGAAGATGACGATAGACAAAGCGCTAGATATGAATCCCGAACTGCGATCTTCCTATGAAGAGGACAGGAGGGTGAGGGAGCTCCTTGATACGGCGAAAGCGCTGGAAGGTATGCCGAGACATGCATCGACCCATGCTGCCGGTGTTGTGATTTCCAAGAAAAACGTCAATGAATACGTACCGCTTTATCTGGCGGACAAAGGAATCAGTACCCAGTTCACCATGGGTACCATCGAAGAGCTTGGTCTGCTGAAAATGGACTTTCTCGGTCTACGCAACCTTACTGTGATCCGGGATGCGCTGGAACTCATTGAACAGAACCACGGCGTGAAGCTCGACCTGTCGAAGATGACCTACGATGATAAGGCGACTTTTGAGCTTTTCAGCAGCGGAAATACCCAGGGCGTATTTCAGTTTGAAAGCTCGGGAATCACCCAATTTCTTAAAAATCTAAAGCCGGACTGCTTTGAGGATATCGTGGCGGCGAATGCCCTTTACCGCCCGGGACCGATGTCGTCCATTCCGACTTACATTGAAAACAAGAAAAATCCCAAGGGGATCGAATATGTCGATAAAAGCCTTGAACCGATTTTATCGGTTACCTACGGCTGCCTGATCTACCAGGAGCAGGTCATGCAGATCGTCCGGGATCTGGCCGGATACACCTACGGCAGAAGCGATCTGGTCAGGAGAGCCATGAGCAAGAAGAAGATGGACGTCATGCTCAAGGAACAGGAATACTTTGTCTACGGCAAGGATGACGAGGCGGGCAATATCGAAATCAAAGGCTGCATCCGGAACGGCATACCGGAAAGAGCGGCCAATGAGATCTACAATCAGATGATCAGTTTCGCGGAGTACGCGTTCAATAAATCCCACGCGGCAGCATATTCATTATTGGCCTATCAGACTGCTTATCTGAAGAATTATTATACGGTGGAATTCATGGCCGCGCTGATGACCAGCGTGATCGGCGACGCGACTCAGATCGCGAAATATATCCGAAACTGCCAGGAAATGAAAATCGAAGTCCTGCCGCCCGACATCAACGAGAGCAGCAAGAAATTCACGGTCAAGGACAGAAAGATCCGGTTCGGCCTGCTCGGCGTCAAGAACGTCGGGGAGGGAGTCATCGACGCAATCGTAAAAGCGAGAGAGGAAAAAGGCCTGCCGAAGGACATTTTCCAGTTTATCAATAACGCAGATATCCATGAGATCAATAAGAAAGCGATCGAAAGCCTGATCAAAGCGGGAGCTTTCGATTGCCTTGCCGGAAACAGGGCTCAGCACCTGTCAGTTTACGAGGGACTCATCGAATCGGAACAAAACAATTCCAGAAAGAATATCGAGGGCCAGCTTTCCCTGTTCCAGATCAGCGCGGACAGCATGCATAATTCGAGTATGACTTCGCAACTGCCGGATGTGGCGGAGTTCTCAAAAGACCTGCTGATGGCGATGGAAAAGGAAATGCTTGGTGTTTATCTGACCGGCCATCCGCTTTCGGACTATGCGGAGAAAATCGAAAAAGTTTCAACCATCACCTCCGAGGATCTGGCGCATGCGGAGGAAGGCGGCGATATCCATGACGGTATGGCGGTGACCATGGCCGGAATGGTCAGCTCGAAGAAAACCCTGATCACGAAAAAGAACAAGATGATGGCTTTCCTGCAGCTGGAAGACCTTTATGGTACGGCTGAAGTCGTCGTATTTCCCAATGTATATGAAGCCGCTCTGAACCTTCTGAAAACCGACGCGGTCATCGTAGTCCGAGGCTCCGTAAACTTCAAGGAGGATGAGGAACCAAAGCTGCTGGCGGACAAGATCTTCGGCATCAATGATTTCAACGGCGGAAGTATTTCAAGCATCGTGAAGATAACGATACCGGTGGAAATGGACGAGAATCTGTCTCTTTCAAGGATCCGTGAGATCATCATGAAGCACAGGGGGGATACGCCGGTAGTCATTACCGCGGCCGCAACCAATAAGAAGTATAAGACAAAGTCGAATCTCTGGGTCAATCCGACCGACCGCTTTATCCAAGAACTGTCGGAATTGATCGGAGGAGAAAATATTGAATGAACTATGTTAATAAAACAGAAAAAAGGTAATTAATATTATATGAATTCCGATAGGGGGTTGTAATCGTGAAGAGAATTGCAGTTTTAACAAGCGGGGGAGATGCTCCCGGTATGAATGCCGCCATCCGTGCGGTCGTAAGAGGCGCGCTTTATCATAAAATGGAGGTCTACGGTATCGAGCGGGGCTATGAAGGCCTGATCAACGGAGATTTTAAGGAAATGACGGTTTCGTCCGTTTCCGATATCCTGCAGCGCGGTGGAACCACTTTGAAAACCGCCAGAAGCAAGCGCTTTATGGAACCCGAGGGATTCCGCAGAGCACTTGACATGCTGGAGAACTTTGAGATAGAAGGTCTGGTGGTAATCGGAGGCGACGGTTCCTATCGCGGCGGCCTGGAGCTTGCCAAGGCGGGAAAAGTCGTGATCGGTCTGCCGGGAACCATCGACAATGACCTGGCGTATACAGACTTTACCATCGGCTTTGATACCTCTGTCAATACGGTACTTTCCGCGATCGGAAATATTCGCGACACCTCGTCTTCCCACGAGCGAAGCACAGTGATCGAAGTAATGGGAAGACACTGCGGCGATATCGCACTTTATGCAGGACTGACCGGCGGCGCGGAAGCGATCCTCATTCCGGAAGAACCGGTAGATATCAACAAGATCTGCAGGACGCTGATCCAGGGTAAAAACAGAGGAAAGATGCACAGCGTCATTCTTCGGGCGGAAGGCGTCGAAATGTGTACGGATGATTTGGCGAAGATCATTGCGGAGCGGACCGGTATGGATACAAAGGTGGTAGTTTTAGGCTACATCCAGCGAGGCGGCTCTCCGACGGCAAGAGACAGAATGCTTGCCAGCAGAATGGGATACAAGGCTGTGGAGCTTTTGATGCAGGAGGGAATGACCAGCAAGGCGGTCGGAATCAAAGGCGATGAAATCGTTTCTTACGGTTTGGAAGAAGCGCTCAACATGGCAAGAAAGCATGACGAGACTCTCATGGATCTCGCAGAGATCCTATCGATATAATTTGGGAATGATTTGGGAGAAAACAGAGATGAAAAAAACAAAAATTATCTGCACGGTCGGTCCTTCCTGTGAAGACCGCGAGATCCTGAAAAGTATGATGCTGGCAGGGATGAATGCCGCGAGACTGAATTTCTCGCACGGCACTCATGAGGAGCAGAAACGAAAGCTGGAACTGGTCAAAGAACTTCGGCGGGAGCTGAACCTTCCGATCTCCATCATACTGGACACCAAAGGCCCTGAAATCAGGACGGGGCAGTTCTCCGAAAAGGAAATTGAACTGTTTGATGGACAGAAGTTTACACTGACGATGGAAGACGTAATAGGAAACAATAAAATCTGTACTGTATCATATAAAGGTCTCATTGACGATGTGAAGCCGGGAGATCAGATCCTGATCGACGACGGTCTCATCGGCATGACCATCGACGATATCAGCGGAAGCAATATCATCTGCACTGTAAACAACGGCGGTATTATCAAGGATTACAAGAGCATCAACGTGCCGGGAGTAAAAGTAAAGCTGCCTGCCATAACCGATAAGGATAAGGATGATATTAAGTTCGGTATACAGGAAGGTGTCGACTTTATCGCAGCGTCCTTCGTACGCAAGGGTTCCGATGTGGTGGAAATGAGAGAATTCCTGAAGGATAACGGAGCGGGACAGATCAAAATCATATCAAAGATTGAGAATAAAGAGGGCGTGGAAAATATTCTGGATATCGTAGCCGAGTCTGATCTCATCATGGTTGCCCGCGGCGACCTTGGAGTTGAGATCCCGGCGGAGCAGGTTCCCGCCACTCAGAAACGCATCATCAAGCTGTGTAATCTGGAAGGAAAACCGGTCATCACGGCGACTCAGATGATGGATTCCATGATACGGAACCCGAGGCCGACCAGGGCGGAAGTGGCAGACGTGGCCAACGCGATCTACGACGGAACCGACGTCATCATGCTGTCCGGTGAAACAGCGGCGGGTAAGTATCCGGTCGAAGCGGTACAAATGATGGTCGATATTGCCAGAGCGACGGAAGCATCCCTGAATTACGACAATCTCCTGAAGGAGAAAGGAAGAGTAAAGGACGCCAGCATCACAAACGCCATCGGCCATGCGACCTGCACAAGCGCCCAAGGTCTGAAGGCAACCGCGATCCTGACGCCTACAGCGACGGGCCACACGGCCCAGGTCGTATCCAAGTTCAGGCCGAAGGCGCCGATCCTCGCATTCCCGACTTCTGAACAGGTCGCAAGACATCTGTCGCTTGTCTGGGGCGTTATCCCCATTATCACCGAACCGACGGACACGGAAAAGGCGCTTTTCATCGATGCGATACGTGTTGCAAAGGAAAAGGCATACATTGCCGACGGCGACCTGATCGTGATCACTGCCGGCGCTCCCGTAGGGGTTGGCGGTATGACGAATATGCTTCGGATCCATGTGGTAGGCAACAAGATTTAAGAACAAAAAATGTAAAAACGTGTAGAAATATGTTATACAAAAAAATGGAGGAACTATTTGACCTCCATTTTTTTTCGTATATAATATTAAATTATTTACTTCTGGTTAATTCTCAACTGTTTCCTTATTGGCTGCAACTTCGGCCCGGATCGCATCACTGCTGTAACGGTTTGCTCCAAAGAGTCTGTTCAGAGTGTATACGGCGACCAAGAATAATCCAAGCACAACGAGCATCGGTACATAAAAATTGTCCACAAAACCCGAAATCAGGAAGCCCACGCAGGCGACACAGGCACATGTGACCGAATAAGGGATCTGCGTTTTGATATGGTCGGTATGCCGGATATTCGATGCGGCGGACGAAAGGATCGCAGTATCCGCCAGCGGAGAACAATGGTTTCCGAAACCTCCGCCTCCGATAACCGCAGCGATGCAGGCATACACATTGATATCCATAGCAAGCGCGAGCGGAACGGCGAGAGGGATCATGATGGCGTAGGTTCCCCAGGTTGCTCCGGTTGAGAAGGTCATAACACAGGAGAATACGAAGATAATAAAAGCTACGAGGAACGGAGGCACGTTTCCGACAAAAAGAGAAGCGACATATCCTGCCGTATCAAGCTCGTCGCCGACGCCGCCGATGCTCCATGCAAACGCCAGAAGGATCACGACAAACAACATCGACTTGGTACCTACAACAAACGCAGCAATGGAATCACTTATTTTGGACAGTCCTCTCACCTGATAGAATACGATGGCGAACAAAACGGCAATGAAGATCGCGTAAGTAAGAGCCAGCATGCCGTCCATGTTGTTGACCGCATCAAGAACGCTGAAGGATGTAAAGAATCCGCCCGTATAAAGCATGAAGGCCAAGGCCAGGACTATCAGCAAAAGGATCGGTGCCAGCAGGTCGATAGCTCCGCCCTTCATCTGAACGATGGAGGAGAAGTCGTCTTCGTCAGCGCCGCCGCCGCTGAAGGTTTTATCGCAAAGGGCACCTGTTTCAGCAGTTCTTTTTTCCGCCTTAGCCATCGGACCGAAATCGAGACCCAGGTAGACCACAACGATTACCATAATGATAGACAACCAGGCATAATAATTGAACGGAATGCACATCAGGAATGCCTTGAAGGAATCCATCTCGACGCCGGCTGTCGCGTAGCTGTCTGCGATCAAAGAACAAATGAAAGCCACCCAGCTTGACAGCGGCACGACCAGGCAGATTCCAACTGCCGTAGAGTCAATGATGTAAGAAAGCTTCTCCCTGGATATGCCGAACTTGTCACTGATGGGACGCATGATGGCGCCGTTTGTAAGCGCGTTGAAATAATCATCGAAGAAAATAAGAAGACCGAGTAACCAAGTGGTACCTTGAGCACCTTTTTTGGTTTTGATCCGTCGCCCCAACAGTTTGCCGAATGCAGTGGAGCCCCCTGACCTGGTGAGAAGTCCGATCATACCTCCGAGCAGGATTACGATGATCAGTACCTGCATGTTCCAAGGATCGGTAAGCTTAGCGAGGATAATTTCCACCATCTTCTCGAATCCGGCGAGCGGGTTCCAACCAACGATGATCAGGCAGCCTGTGTATACTCCGATGAAGAGCGACAACAGCACTTCTTTGGTTGCAATTGCAAGCACAATCGTGAGAAGAGGAGGAACGATCGCCCAAAATCCTACTTCCATATAACGACCTCCTTTAATAAAAAATAATAAGAGTATCTACGTTTACCCTTCGGCCATATTATAGCTTTCAAAAAATTACCTGTAAATCGAGTAAATAATAAAAATCTTCAGAAAATTGAAAAAACTGTATACCTGGTATAAGGTTGCATGTTATTATTTAAACAATGTTTTCCAAGAAAGAGGTAGAGAAGATCATGGAGAAAGCGATGGACCATATCACAATTGGTGCGATGGCCAAAATCAACGGCGTCTCGGAGCAGGCGCTGAGACTTTATGACAAGATGAAGCTGCTTCAACCTAGTGAAATCAACCACGAGACAGGATACCGGTACTATAACATCAAACAATGCGCACAGCTTGACATGATCCAGTATATGAAGGCGCTTGGCATGAACCTGGTCCAAATCAAAGAATGTCTGGACGGAAAGGATATTCGGAAATTCACGCAGATACTGGACATGCAGAAACGGAACATCGAAAAACAGATGATGGAACTGCATTATGCAAAACAGGCTATCGAACGTTCCATGGAAAGCTACCGGCGCTATGAATCAGCTCCGGAGGAAAACACCGTGATCATGGAATTCATTCCGCAGAGGAGGATCTTTTGCTATGATACGAAGATCAATTGTTACAGCTATGGCATGGACTATTATGAACATATTCTCCGTTCGCTGAAAAAGAACTACGTTCTTCATCGCCTGCCCATGTGCTACTTCTGCAATGTAGGCAGCATCATGCGAAAGGAATACTTCCAGAAAAAGGAATTGTTGGCTACGGAGGTGATCCTTTTTGTCGAGGATGATTTTCAGCCTGATGATGGGATCGAGGTCATTCCCGAGGGCATGTATCTCTGCACATACTGTTACGGATTTAACAAGGAGGAAGAATCACTGAAACTGTTGATGGATTACATAACGGAACACAATTACGAGGTGAAGGGCGACTGCATCAGTGAAATACTCATTGAATTTCCGACATTCAACAATTACGACCGGAGCGCTTTTTTCAAGCTCCAAGTCCCCGTAAAGCAAAAAAAGAAAAAAATAATTTAAGTCTCTTGACTTTGTAACTGCTATAAGGTTTAAGATTACCTTGACCAAAATGGATTTCCTAAATTCTGCCAGTCTAGGACAAGAAAATCAGCTTGTAAAGAAATGGAGGATTCAAAATGCAGTTACAAAGTGTCAATCTAACGGCGCAGGATGTTATCGATCTGACCAACAAATATATGATCGAGACTTACCAGCGGTTCCCTTTTATAGCCACCAGAGCGAAGGGAATGTATCTTTATGATGAGAATGATCAGCCATATCTGGATTTCTACGGAGGCATAGCAGTCAACAATGCCGGAAACTGTAACGACAAAGTCGTTGCTGCAGTCAGAGACCAGGTCGGCGATATCATGCACACCTTCAACTATCCCTATACGATACCGCAGGCGATTTTGGCAGAGCTTGTGTGTACGACACTTGGGATGGACAAAATCTTCTATCAGAACTCCGGCACGGAGGCCAACGAAGCAATGATCAAGCTGGCCAGAAAGTACGGAACTGATAATTTCGGCCCCGAAAAATACCATATCATAACAGCAAAACAAAGTTTCCATGGGAGGACATACGGAGCGATGTCCGCCACGGGACAGCCTGACAATGCCTGTCAGCTTGGCTTCAAGCCGATGCTGCCTGGCTTTTCTTATGCTGAATTCAACAATCTGGTCTCCTTTAAAAATGCCGTTACGGAGAATACCATCGGTATCCTTCTGGAACCGATACAAGGAGAAGGCGGAGTCAGACCTGCCACGAAGGAATTCATGACCGGTATCCGCAAGCTATGTGATGATAACGGAATATTGCTCATGATCGATGAGATTCAGACCGGATGGGGAAGAACGGGCAAGATCATGGGATATATGAATTTTGACGTCAAACCCGATATCGTTTCCATGGCGAAGGGACTCGGAGGAGGAATGCCCATCGGCGCGATCTGTACGACGAACAAGATCGCATCGGCATTCAATCCGGGAGCTCACGGAACGACATTCGGCGGAAGTCCTGTATGCTGCGCTGCGGCATACGCGCAGGTAAAGGAATTGCTGGATCATAAAATGGCGGAGAATGCCAAGGAGGTCGGAGATTATTTCATGACGAAGCTGGCCTCACTGCCTCATGTGAAGGAGATCAGGGGCATGGGACTTATCGTCGGCGTGGATTTCGATTTCGACGGAGCGCCGGAGATCAAACACGGCTGTATTGACAGAAGGCTTCTGGTGACCGCCATCGGCAAAACGATCATCAGAATGATCCCGCCGCTCATCGCTTCGAAAGAAGACTGTGACAGGGCATTCGATATCCTGAAAGCTTCTGTGGAAGAAGCCGCCTCTGAAATTTAGGGAAGTACCCCTATAATTAAACTTGAATTGGAGGAATTCAAAATGAGAAAAAGCTTTGACGAGGTATTGAAATATACCGAGTATGCGATGAAAACCATCGCACAGAAGTCCATGACCGATGAAGAAAAGGATTACTTTATCAAGGAAACCAGGCATAATTTCGATACCCATATCAATCCGGGCTTCCTGGAATACCGTAAATCCGCCGGAGCCGACGACATGGCGATGGAATGGATGGCAAACGGCGATACCTTTACGGATCTTCACGGAAATACATATATCGACTGCCTCGGCGGTTTTGGCGCATTCAACTGTGGACACCGGCATCCGAAGGTAGTTGAGACGGTCAAGAACCAGCTGGAAAAACAGCCGTTATCCAGCGCCGAGCTGATCGACGCGAACAGAAGCCTGCTTGCAAGGATCCTGGCGGACGTTACCCCGGGTGACCTGCAGTACACCTTCTTTACGAGCTCCGGCACCGAAGCTGTCGAATGCGGCCTGAAGATGGCCACGCTGGCAACCGGCCGGCATTATTATGTGGCGTTTAAAGGCGATTTCCACGGCAAGACCCATGGAGCCCTTTCCCTGACGTCAAAGGAACATTTCCGAGGACCGTTCCTTCCGCTGCTTCAGGGCGCCCGGTTTGCTCCTTTCGGTGATCTGGACTATCTGACAAAGATGCTCGATATACTTGAATTCATCGGAGAGCTTCCTGCTGCCATCGTATATGAGCCGATCCAGGGCGAAGGCGGCGTCATTATCCCGCCGGATGAATGGATCCCGGGCATCCGGGCGCTTTGTGACAAATACGATATCATGATGGTTGCCGATGAAGTCCAGGCAGGCATGGGACGTACCGGATATCTGTTCGCCACGGATTATTCCAAGGTCGCGCCTGACATCCTGTGCCTTGGCAAATCCATTTCAGGAAGCGTTGTACCTCTCAGCGCCTGCGTCTGCACAGAAAAAGCATTCCGTGGCATGTTCCCGGATCCGCTGCTTCACAGCACAACGACAGGAGGAAATCCACTGGCAACCTCTGCCGGCATTGCGGCATTCAATGTGATCCTATCGGAAGATCTCCCCGGAAAGGCGCAGAAATCAGGAGCGATCTTCATGGAAGGTTTGGAGAAACTTCATAAAAAATATCCTGAGCTTCTGACCACCTACCGCGGCAGAGGACTGATGATCGCCATGGAATTCTGCGACGGCGATATGGGATATGAAGTGGTTTATGAAGCATTCAACAGAAAACTTCTGCTGTCGGGCTCCCTGATCAACGCGAAGACCATCCGTATCGAGCCGCCGCTCAACATCACGGAAGAACATGTGAGAAGGGCGCTTGAAATCCTGGATGAATCCATGGCCATCGTATACGCAAAACATTTTAAATAACGTGACTGCGGAACAAGCATAAAGGAGATGTGGAAAATGGACGTAACGGAATATGTATCGGATATCATTGAAAAAGGCAGAAAGGCTCAGAAGGTATTTGAGACCTATACACAGGAACAGGTCGACCAGGTAGTCCGGGCCGTGGGAAAAGCGGTTTACGACAACGGGGAGGAACTGGCGCGTTTGGCTGTGGATGAAACGGGAATGGGAAATTACGAAGACAAGGTGATGAAGAATAAAGGCAAAGCCATGGCTGTCTGGAACTTCCTGAAGGGGAAGAAGAGCGTAGGCATTCTTCAGTATTTTGAAGAGGAAGGGATCGTTGAAGTAGGAAAACCGATCGGAATCATAGGAGCGGTCACACCGGTCACAAACCCGGTCATGACGCCGATGCATAACGCCATGATCGCGTTGAAGGGCAGAAATTCCATCGTGATCTGCCCACATCCGAGCGGAAAGCTGAGCGGAGTGAAAACAGTCGAATACATAAACAAGTATTTGAAAGAAATCGGGGCGCCGGAGAACCTTGTTCAGGTCATCGCGGAGCCAACCCTGGATATTTCCAACCTGGTCATGAAAATGACGGACGTCTGCATTTCGACCGGGGGACCCGGTATGGTAAAGGTCGCTTACAGCAGCGGCAAACCGGCTTTTGGAGTAGGGGCCGGAAACAATCAGTGTCTGATCGACGAGGATGCTGATATTAAGGATCTCGTACCGAAGGTCATCCGGGGAAGGATCTATGATAACGGGGTGCTCTGCACCTGTGAACAGAGCATCATCTGCCCCGAAAGCAGATTTGTGGAGATCATCGACGAATTTCTTGCGCAGGGAGCTTATTATGTATCCGATCCCGCTGAAGTTGCCGCTCTCCGAAATAAGGTACTGCCGGACGGCGCGCTCAACAAAGGCATGGTTGGACTAAGCGCGGTGCAAATCGCCGATGCGGCAGGGATCAAAGTGGAGCCGTCCACGAAAGTGCTGATCGTAAAAGCCGACGGACCGGGAAAAGCCGACCCGTTTGCGAAGGAAAAGTTGTTCCCGGTATTGGCAGCGTACGCGTATAAGACCTGGGAAGAGGGCGTGGAAATTGTGAAAGCGAACCTCGACGTAGAGGGCAAAGGCCACAGCATGGTCATCCATTCCTTCAACAAGGCGCATATAGAGTATGCCGCAGAAAACATTCAGGTGTCCCGTTTCCTGGTCAACGGAATCGGTTCCAGCGGATTGGGCGGAGCTTATACGAACGGCCTGGCGCCGACGGGGACCTTGGGATGCGGCTCGTGGGGCAACAACAGTCTAAGCGAGAACCTAAGCTACAGGCATCTCATCAACATCAGCCGGATCGCGTATACGAATCCGAATGCTCATATCCCGACGCCGGACGAAATCTGGGGCTGATAACGGACGGTATGCGGAGCTGACGCCGGTCAAACAGAAATGATGCTGCGGCATTTGAGAAATCAAATGCCGCAGTTTTTTTTGCACCAGACAGGAATCAAGGCATGATTTTTGCTTTAAAAAGCTACAAAGGAAAAATAACTTGCATAGACTGTCCTCAATCGATAAAATAATAACAATATTTAATTTAAGGAGATTTCATTATGATCATGAATGACTACAAGAAAAAGTGCGTCACCGCGGATGAAGCCGTGAAAGCGATAAAAAACGGCGATTGGGTCGAGTATGCATGGGGAGCGAGCAACGCGAGCATTCTTGGTGAAGCGATCAGCCGCCGCAAGGAAGAGCTTCACGATGTGAACCTGAGGGGCGGAGTACTTTTAAAACCGCTGCCATTTATTGAAAACGATCCTGAACAGGATCATTTCACTTGGAACAGCATGCATATGGGCGGTTATGAGAGAAAGCTGGCTGAAAAGGGCCTGGCTTATTATATTCCGATCAAGTACTCGGAAGTACCGAGATATATCAGGGAAAACTGCCGTACGGATGTTGTCGCGATCCAGGTCGCACCGATGGACGAGCACGGCTATTTCAACTTCGGCGTCTCGATTTCGCACTATGCGGCCGCCATCGACAAGGCGCGCGTGGTCATCGTCGAAGTGAACGAGGATATGCCGAAGGTTCACGGCGGTTATGAGCATACGGTACATATCTCAAAAGTCGACTACATTGTGGAGGGGGGACATTCCGGGCTTCCCATACTGCCATCGGCTGCTCCTTCTGAAATCGACAAGCTGATCGCGGATCACGTTCTGGAAGAGATTCCGGACGGCGCCTGCATCCAGCTCGGTATCGGCGGCATGCCGAATGCTTTAGGCAAGATGATCGCCGAATCCGACCTCAAGGATCTCGGGATCCATACGGAAATGCTCGTTGACGGTTTCGTTGACATGGTGGAAGCAGGAAGAGTGACCGGTTTGAAAAAGAATATCGATAAAGGCAGAATGGGGTATTCCTTTGCGGCCGGGTCTCAGAAACTGTACGACTTCATGAAGGATAATCCCGCCATTGCGGCTTATCCCGTCGATTATACCAATCATCCGTTTGTTGCATCTCAAATTGATCGGCTGATGTCCATCAACAGCGCCGTGGAGATCGATCTGGCCGGACAGGTATGTTCCGAATCGGCAGGCCCGAGAATCATCAGCGGTGCGGGCGGACAGCTCGACTTCGTGGAAGGAGCCTATAATTCAAAAGGCGGAAAGAGCTTTATCTGCCTGCCATCCACCTTTACGGACAAGAATGGAAAGCTCCATTCCAGGATCAAGGGCATGATGACACATGGCTCCATCATCACAGACACCAGGGCGGGCGTCCAATATGTCGTCACGGAATACGGGAAGGTCAACCTGAAGGGAATGTCTTCCTGGCAGCGCGCGGAAGCGTTGATTTCCATCGCACATCCGGACTTCAGGGATGAGCTCATCGCAGAAGCGAAGCAGCTGAAAATCTGGAGGAAAAAGGATAAATAAATACGTTCTATCGAAAACCAGCGGTAATCCGCTGGTTTTTTAGTTCCTCCGCCGGCATAGTCCGCTCTGCTGCCCGGTATCTGTCGCAGCGCACACACCAGACCGTACAGGTGTACGGATAACCGTACAGCCAGAAGGGAGTGAATCGGACGGGAAGCCAGACAGGAGCCTTTGATTTCATCAAATAGATGGGTTTCCAATAACTGGCACGGTTCTTGCGATTTATAAAAATAAGTTCAACCGATTAGGCCGACGACAAGTGGAGGAGAACGATCCTCTGGCGATCATCGAATAGGCCGGGGAAATCCCTGAAGGAATAAAAATGGAATGGAGGATCACAAGATGAATTTTGATTTAAACGAAGACCACAACATGATACGGAAAATGGTCAGCGATTTTGCGGAAGAGGAATGCGCGCCGGGTGCCGAGGAACGCGACGAAAAAGAAGAGTTCCCCCTTGATCTCTGGAAAAAGTGCGGAGAGCTTGGACTTGCCGGAATCACTTTCCCGGAAGAATATTGCGGCATCGGAGCGGACTACATCTCCTATGCGATCACCATCGAAGAGATTTCAAAGGTCGACGCATCGTTGGGTGTTACGATTTCCGCACATTCCAGTCTTTGCGCAAACCCGATCTATAAATTTGGCACCGAAGAACAGAAACAGAAATATCTGGCTCCCCTGGCAACCGGCGAAAAGTTGGGCGCCTTTGGGCTTACTGAATCACTGGCCGGCTCCGATGCCTCCGGGACTCGCACGACGTACGTGAAGCAGGGTGATGAGTATATCATCAACGGTTCCAAGATTTTCATCACCAACGGCTATTATGCGGATACCTACGTGATCACCGCACAGGGCGACAAGAGCAAAGGAAACAGGGGCATCAGCGCTTTTATCATCGAAAAGGGAACTCCGGGCTTCACCTTCGGAAAGAAAGAGAAAAAAATGGGCATCCGGTCTTCCGCTACCTATGAGCTTGTCTTTGAAGACGTACATATCCCGGTTGATAATCTCCTGGGGCAGGAGGGACAGGGATTTAAAATAGCAATGGTCACCCTTGACTACGGAAGGATCGGCATTGCCGCTCAAGCTTTGGGGATCGCACAGGGCGCCTACGAACAGGCATTGAAATATTCCAAGGAGAGATCCCAGTTCGGCATGACCCTTTCCGAGATGCCGGTGATCCAGTTCAAGCTGGCAGATATGGCAATGCAGATCGAAGCGGCCCGCCTCCTTGTTTACGAGGCCTGCTTCAAGGCGGATAAGCATGAACCGGTATCCAAGTATTCCGCCATGGCGAAAGCCTTCGCCGGCGATACTGCCAACATGGTGGCGGCGGAAGCGGTTCAGATCCTCGGCGGATACGGATATACACGCGATTATCCGGTGGAGCGCATGATGCGCGACGCCAAAATCACCCAGATCTACGAGGGAACAAATGAAATCCAGCGTGTCGTTATCGCTGCGAATATTCTGAAGGATTAACAGTCGAAACAGTAAGGAGGTAATTGTATGGATATCATCGTTTGTCTCAAACAAACCTTTGATACGGAAGCAAAGATCGTCATCGACGGCAGCGGAAAAATCGATCCGACCGGCGTCAATCTTGTCATCAATCCCTACGACGAATTTGCAGTCGAAGAGGCACTGAAGCTCAGAGAGAAGTTCGGAGGACAGGTAACGCTGGTCAGTATGGGCGGAGAACGAGTCCAGGAATCCCTGAGGACCGCTCTGGCGATGGGCTGCGACGAAGCCATTCTCATCAGTGATCCGGCGCTGGACAGCCCGGATGAATGGGTCACTGCCAAGGTGCTGGCAAAGGCCGTTTCGCAGCTGCCTTACGACATCATCCTGACCGGACGGATCGCCGTAGACGACGGATCGGCACAGGTGGCCGTCCGTATGGCGGATGAACTGAATATACCGTCCGTCAGCTGCATTCAAAAGCTTGAAATCGAGGACGGCAAAGCGCTTGCCACACGCGAAATCGACGGAGGAACCGAGCTCATCGAAGTAAGCCTTCCCACTGTTCTGACCGCGCAGAAAGGCTTGAACGTCCCACGCTACCCCAGTATGATGGGCATCATGAAGGCGAAAAAGAAGGAGATCAAAGTGCTGAATCTCGGCGATCTCGGAATGAGCGCGGCGGACCTTCCTAGGAAAATGAATATTACGAAATACAGTTTGCCGACCCCGCGCAAGGGCGGCGTCAAGGTTTCCGGCGAAGCGGCTTCTGCCGCAAAGGAGCTTGCACGCCTGCTGCGTGAAGAAGCAAAGGTAATATAGAGAGAGGGGGAATTCATATGGCAAAAGGAATCTGGGTCATAATCGAACACAGCAATTCTGAGATCCGCAAGGTTTCTCTGGAGCTTCTCAGCCAGGGCAGGATCATAGCCGATCAAACGGGTGAGCCGCTTGTAGCGGTGATCCTTGGTAAGGAAGCGTCGGCTCTTGCCGGCAAGGTCATCCCATACGGTGCGGATAAGGTCATCGTCGCAGAAGACGAAAAACTGGCGGACTACACCACCGGCGCCTATACCTCCGTGCTGAATAGAATCATAAGGAAAGAGGAGCCGCAGGCTGTCCTCCTTGGCAATACGGCAGTCGGTAAAGACCTGGCGCCTCGTCTTGCACAGCGCCTGGGAGTAGGCATGGCTTCCGACTGTACGGGAATGGAAATCGACAGTGAGAGCTTCCTGACCTTCCGCCGTCCGATTTATGGCGGGAAGGCCTTCGCCCAGGTCGTTGCAAACGCCAGACCGGTAGTAGCCACGATCCGTCCGAACACCTTCCCCATCGCTATGCCGGATGAAACCCGGAATGCGGAAGTGATCAAGGAAACGGCTGAAATCGATCCGGCCGATTTAAGAGCCATCGTAAAGGAGATCGCCCTTGCGGCCTCCCAGCGTCCGGAACTCATCGAAGCAAATGTCATTATTTCCGGCGGACGCGGCATGAAGGGTCCGGAAAACTACTGCATCCTGGAAGCGTGCGCCGATGTGATCGGAGCAGCCGTAGGCGCGTCGCGCGCAGCGGTGGACGCGGGCTGGATCGAACAGAAATTTCAGGTCGGTCAAACCGGAAAAACGGTTTCGCCTACTCTTTACATCGCCTGCGGTATATCCGGAGCGATCCAGCACCTGGCCGGTATGGGAACCTCCAAGGTAATCGTCGCCATCAACAAGGATCCGGAAGCGAATATTTTCAATCTGGCCGACTACGGGATCGTAGGAGATCTTTTTGAAATCGTTCCGCTGCTCACGGAGGAATTCAAGAGTCTTAACTGAGCATTATCTCTCATGTACTCTATATACAACCAGCTGCAGCGCGAAGCGGTAACGCTTCGCGTTGCGGTATCATCAACAAAAGGAGAAGGACAAATGGCAGACATTGAACAAAGCACGGAGAAATTAAAACGGAGAGAGCTGGCGGAGCTTGCCCTTGACATGATACACAGAACCATGGTGCATCACGTCTTCTGGTTCAAGGAGGCGGAGCATCAGATTGGCTTTGAGAAAGCGCTTGAAATCATGAACGAAGCCTATGAAAAGAGCAGAGGGATTCAATTGAACCGTCTGGGTAAGCTGTTCGGTTTTGCTCTGGATGGAGGCATTCCCGAACCGCTTCTGGAAATGCCGGAAGATAAGCTGACGGGGCTAGTCGAGACGTTGGGATTGAACTGGCTGGCGGGAGACGGCGTCTGGTTCCAGTCGATCGAGAAGGAATACGGGATGCTTGACGCCAAGAGATGCAACGACTCCTGCTGGGCATGGTTTTCCCCTTTTGAGGCATGGTCGATCCGACGTCTTCTGAATCTCCCGGAGCGGCCGGGGATCGAAGGCCTGAAAAAGGCGTTGGGTTATCGCATGTACGCTGAAATAAACGTTCAGTCCATCATTGACGACGGGCCGGACAGCATCATCTTCCGGATGAACAACTGCAGGGTCCAGGCTGCCAGGAAAAGCAAAGGGATGGAGGATTACCCGTGCAAGTCCGCGGGACTGGTTGAGTACAGCCGTTTCGCAGAGGCAATCGATCCCAGGATCAAGACCGTCTGCGTCGGTTGTCCACCCGACGAGCATCCCGATGAATGGTTCTGCGAATGGCGCTTTTTCATTTGAGAAAAGGAAGAGTATAATGTTGTTTTCCTTCATCCTGTGTATCATGACCTTCCGACGGCTGCGGTGGTTTTCCGCCGGCATCTGCTGCCCTTCGGATGACAAATGCAATTATTATCAGAACAATGATGCAGGCAATGAAATAGATCAAAGTTTCACCCCCCAACAATATCGGCATAATGCCGCTGAAGACGTTAGTTCCAATATTTCATTATCGCAATTTCTGTGCCAAGAGCGCGGATTGAAATTCCTCAGTCGGTTGTTTTTAGTTGTACGGAGAACCGTACAGTTTTCTGAAAAACCGTACAACAATACGAAACCGTGAGGCCGAAATTCATTCCGGATAGGTTAGGCGAAGTCTTGGATCGGGGATTCCAAGGGCTTTAAAGAAATTGCCGTGCCGGTGGCATATTTATTGCAAATTAATATTGAAACTGAGTTGCTTAGAATGAATGAATCAGCAGGGAGTGAGTAAAAGATGATTGAATTAACGGTCACGAACATGGTGATAATGGCCGGAGCGGCATTACTGATCGCTGTTATTTTTATCTTCATGGTGAGAAGAGAACTGAAATGAGTCATGTAGTTAACATGGGAAAGGTGAGAGCGTAATGAAGGAATCCATACTGATCGCTGTCGAGATCTATCTGATGGGATTTGCCATCTCCATCGTGATTGCGGCTTTAATCAAAGGGATGCTGATATTGATACGGCGCATTTCTCCCAAAGCAGTCGATGAGAAGCAAACGGCTGCGTCGGAAGAATGACCAAGGCGAAGGAGAGTGAGAGACCGATATGAGTTTTTTTAATTTATTTCAAGGAATAGGAACGTTATTTTATCAGGAGCCGGGAATCGCCATCGCCAGAGTGGTGTTGATCATTATTGGGATACTGCTTGTGTGGCTTGGAAAACGCGGAACGCTGGAACCCTTGATCATGGTCCCGATGGGTTTCGGAATGTCGGCGGTAAACGCAGGTGTTTTATTCTTCTCAGCGACAAAAACGGGAACTCTTTTTGTAGATCCGCTTGTTACTGATACGGATTCATTGATGAATATTCTCCAGATCGACTTCCTTCAGCCGATCTATACGCTGACATTCAGCAACGGCTTGATCGCATGCCTGGTCTTTATGGGGATCGGCGTCCTGGCCGACGTCGGGAATGTTCTGCGTTTTCCGTTTACCAGCATGCTGATCGCTATGTTTGCGGAACTGGGTACGGTGGCGACCTTCCCCATCGCCCATGCCATGGGACTGTCCTACGGGGAAGCGGCTGCGATCTCCATCGTCGGCGGCGCCGACGGACCGATGGTACTGTTCACCTCGCTGATGCTGGCTCCGGATCTTTTTGTTCCGATCACGGTCATCGCGTATTTATATCTGAGTCTGACCTACGGAGGCTATCCGTTCCTGATCCGACTCCTGATTCCAAAAGAACTCAGGGGTATTGTAGTGAAAACCTCAAAAAAGAATAATATCACCTCTGGAGAAAAACTGGCCTTTGATTTGATCGCCTGTACAGTTCTCTGTTTGCTGTTCCCGGTGGCTGCTCCGCTCTTTTTAAGCTTCTTTCTTGGAAATGCCATCAAAGAAGCCGGGATCGTAAAATATTCTCAGATGATCGAGGATGTATTCCTTTACTGGGCGACCTTCTTCCTGGGATTGATGCTGGGGATTTTATGCGAAGCAAGTACGATCATGAATCCAAAGGTGCTGATCCTTCTTCTGCTTGGAATGATTGCGCTGCTGTTGTCCGGGATCGGCGGGATCGTCGGCGGATATATCATTTATCTGATCAACGGCAAAAAATTCAATCCGACCATCGGGATCGCAGGAGTATCCTGCGTGCCGACAACCGCGAAAATAGCGCAGCATGAAGCGGCAGCCATCAACAAGCGCTGCGTCATCCTGCAGTACGCGATGGGGGCGAACATCTGCGGCGTTATAACGACTGCCATCCTCACAGGGCTCTATATCACAATGATTCCGATGCTGTAAATACATAGAAATGATAAAGGCAGATGCTATGCATCTGCCTTTCTTTGTATTGAAAGCCGTTTCTCAAGATTCAGATAAATGATCGCTCCGAGGATCAGCAAGCCTCCCAGTATCGCGTTCACCGAAACCTTGTCGTCCATGAGGACAATGCCTGCAAAATACGCTACGACCGGCTCAAATGTATTGAATATAGCCGCGTTGCTTGAACCGATGTACTTCACTCCCTTGGCGAAGCAAACCGCCGCTACGAACAGACAGAAGAAGGCCAACAGAAATATGTAAATAACCTGCTCCGCAGTCTGCGGAAAAACCGGCTCGCCGGATACGATGCACCGTACCAGGCTGAAGAAGATCGGAGGAATCAGCATATAGCCGATGACCACTTCCGAATCCAACGCTCTGGTGCGTTTCTCGCCGAGGCCGATGGCATACAGGCCGTAAAAAAACGCCGCAATTAAAACCAGTACGACTCCTGTCCCGCTGAGCTGTATTCCCTGACCCGGTGTCCATATGACGAGCGCTAATCCTACGAAGGAACACAGGAGGCAGATGATTCGCGTCCTGTTGAATTTTTCACGTCCGATCAGGATCTCAATGACGACAACGACGCTGACATACAAAAAAAGGAGCAGCGATACGATGGCGCCGGGCAAAAACCGGTAGCTTTCACTCATTGTGATCATCTGAACCACCGATGCGCAGCCGGTCAGCAGCATGAATCCCAAGTGTCTTTTATCGACTCGGAATTGCAGCCTCTTTATAAAAATGGCCGCCCAGATGAGCAAGGCGCCCAGGGACAGCCTTCCGAACAGCATGGTACCCACGGTCAGCCCCGCCTTATAAGATAATTGCGTTAATGCAGGCATGATGCCGTATGTGATACAGGTAAGCATTACAAAAATAAAACCCTTTACTCGATTGTCGATCTTGTCCATTACTTCGCCTCTTTCTAGAACCCGCTACAACCCGCTTTTTCCATTCTATCGCTCCCATCTCAGGATTTCAAGTGAAATTGTACTGATAGACCATACAGGTGTACGGCGAACCGTACAGTCAAAATGGGGGCGGCGGACGCATAACCGGGCTGAAGCCTTTGATACAGGCCGGAAAGAAGGCTTCCAATAACTGGCATGGTTCTTGCGGTTTAATAAATATAGTTCAAAGAATTACAATTTGGAAATTTGAAAGGATGCAAATGGAGGTGCAGAAAATGGCGGAATTAACGAGCCCGATGGCCGGGAAAGTACAGGAGATCAACATCAAGGTCGGTCAGATGATCACAGAGGACGACGAACTGTTCGTCATCGAGGCCATGAAAATGGAGAATGTGGTCTATGGAGATCCCGGAGTGGTCAAAGAGATCTTCGTTAAGGTAGGAGATAAAGTTGAAGAGGACGATCCGCTGGCGATCATCGAATAAGCCGGGAAAAGCCCTAAATGAATAAAACGGAATGGAGGTTCACAAGATGGATTTTGGATTAACGGAAGAACAAAGGATGGTACAGGAAATGGCCCGCAATTTCGCGGAGAAGGAAATCGCGCCCTTTGTAGAGGAAGATGAGGAAAACCATTATTACCGCAGGGAGATCCTGACCAAAATGGGAGAACTCGGCCTTTTAGGATGGAGCATTCCCGAAGAGTACGGTGGAAACGGAATGGGCTGGATGGAAGCGGTGACCGCGCTGTATGAGATCGCCAAGGTACATACGTCCTGGAGACTTTCCATCAGCGGCAACTGCTGGGGTCCTGCAATGACCATCAATGAATGGGGAACGGAAGAACAGAAGCAGAAATATATCCCGGATCTCGTGAGCGGCAAAGCGGTGGGAAGTTTTGCGATGACCGAAGCCAATTCAGGATCTGACGTGGGAGGCATGAAGACCTTCGCGGCGGATAAGGGAGATCACTGGCTGATCAACGGATCAAAGATGTGGATCTCCGGCGGACATACCAGCGATACCGGACTGCTGTATGCGGTAACGACCGAAGGCGGAGGACCGAAGGGACTGTCCTGCTTCATCATCGATTACAATAACACCCCCGGGATCACCAGGATCCCGATCACAAAGAAAGTCGGAATGTTCACCGCTCCGACCTCAGAGCTGGTTTTCGAGAACGCTGTGGTCCCGAAGGAAAATCTCCTGGGAGAAGTGAACAGAGGCTTCCAGATCTGCATGTGGATGCTGAACAACACGAGAATGGGGTGCGCTACAGGTGCGGCGGCATTGGCCGCGGCATGCCTGGAAGGCTCGGTGAACTACGCCAACGAGCGGACCCAGTTTGGACAGCAGATCGGTAAATTCCAGATGATTCAGCAGCAGATCGCAGAGATGAAGATGGAGGACGACGCGGCCAAGTATCTGGTATATCGGGCTGCGTGGCTGAAGGAAAACAAGCTCCCGAGCCAGCAGGCAACGTCCATGGCGAAGCTGGTTTCCTGCAACGCGGCGGTGCACGGGGCAAATACGGCGATGAAGATCTATGGATCCTACGGTTATTCGACGGAATATCCATGCGGCAGATGGCTGCGTGACGCAAAGCAGTTTGAAACTCTGGAAGGAACCTCCAATATCCATACGGGAATCATTGCGGGCATCGAGCTGGGCTATCAGCCGAACAGATAATGAATACGGACCGATAGACTCACTGAAAGGAGAATAGAAATGATCGATTACGGTTATCCATTGCATCCCTACTTTACAGAGATGCCGGGTATTGGCAGTGAACTGGCCCGTACTCTGAAAAAGAATATCGAAGAGCTGCAGGAGCAGGAAGCCATCATTGCCGCGGAAGTCGAACGTGTTAAAAACAACGGCAAGGCAACTGAGGCGATGAATGAAAAAGGCGAGTGGACTGCCTGGCAGCGTCTGGAATACCTTGTGGATCCGGGCACCTGGTGTCCGCTTCACACGATCTATGATCCCTTGGAAAATGAAGAAGGCAATACGGGTGTCATCGACGGCATCGGCAGGATATCCGGGAGATGGGCCATCATCATTGCCTCGAATAATAAAGTAATGGCCGGGGCCTGGCTTTCCGGGCAGGCGGACAACGTTCTCCGCGTCACCGATATCGCCAAGAGGCTTCATTTGCCGCTGGTATGGGTGCTCAACTGCAGCGGAGCTAAACTAATGGAACAGGAAAAGCTATATCCGAACCGCAGAGGCAGCGGTACGCCGTTCTTCCGCCATGCGGAGCTGCAGAAACTGGGCGTACCCATCATCGTCGGGATCTACGGAACCAATCCGGCAGGCGGGGGTTATCACTCCATCAGCCCAACCGTCCTGATCGGCCATAAGAACTGCAATATGGCGGTCGGAGGCGCGGGAATCGTCAGCGGCATGGCCCCGAAGGGTTATATCGACGACGAAGTAGCCGAAGCGCTGATCGATGCAACAAAAAAATTTAAAGCAACGCCTCCGGGACGTGTGGAGATCCATCACAACGGAACGGGCTTCATCCGTGACGTTTGTGATACGGAGGAAGAAGTCCTCGACGATATCAAGCGCTATATGAATACCCTACCCGCTTATGATCCGCAGTTCTTCCGGGTGGCGGAACCGGCAGAACCGAAATATCCGGCGGAGGATCTATACAGCATCGTACCGCTGAATCCGAAGCGCGTCTACGACATGCATGAAGTACTGGCAAGACTGTTTGACAACAGCGAGCATATGGAATTCAGACCGGATTACGGACCTGAAATGTACTGTGGTCTCGCAAAGGTCGACGGCTTCCTGTGCGGATTTATCGCCAACAATCAGGGAGGACTGGGTTCAGGCTATCCGAAGTACGCTGATTATGACGGCATCGGAGGAAAGCTTTACCGCGAAGGACTCATCAAGATGAACGAATTCGTTACTCTATGCGGCCGCGACAGGATCCCTCTGATCTGGGTCCAGGATACCACCGGCATCGATGTGGGCGATACGGCTGAGAAGGCGGAAATGCTGGGGCTTGGTATGGCGCTGATCTATTCCATCGAGCAGTCCGACAATCCGATGATGACCATCGTTCTGAGAAAAGGGACCGCTGCGGCCCATTATGTTCTGGGCGGACCGCAGGCAAACAACAACAACGCCTTTACCCTCGGAACCGCAGCAACAGAGATCTATGTCATGCACGGTGAAACGGCCGCCGCCGCGTCCTATGCGAGAAGACTCGTAAAGGACCGGGAAGACGGCAAGCCGCTGGACGGGACCATAGCGAAGATGAACGAGATCATTCAGCAGTACAATGACAAATCACGACCCGCTTTCTGCGCGAAGAATGGCTTTGTCGACGAGATCGTGGATATGCCGAATCTGAGAAATTACTGCAAGGCGTTCGTCGGCTCTTACTACCAGAACCCGGAATCAATCTGCGCGGTGCATCAGCTGCTTACCCCGCGGATCATCAAGGGTTGATCGGGAAAAAGATAAAGCTAGGACATACTTACAGGCATCTTATCATAAAATTAAAACACGAACGTCCTTTTGCGAGGAGATCTAGATTCACCAACAGATGCTCGTAATATGAATGAAGGGGCTGACGATTGCTCTAAGTCAGCCTCTTTGTGATGATTTCTTGACGAGGGGTTTTATACAATTTATACTATTATATATATATGCAACCTGATATTGGGAGAATGACGGCATCAGAAACGGACTGAGAAAGGAAGAAAAAAATGGACAGTTCCAATTCTTTGAATCCTACCACATGGCTGACCGTAGAACAGATGATGAATAAGAACTTCAGGGTTCTTCGCCAGGACGACACGTTGCGGACGGTCGTGGAATATTATCAGGAATACAAGATCAACACGCTTCCCGTAGTCAATGATGAGGAGAACCTGATCGGTGTGTTCCCCAAGAAACGGCTTTACAAAGCGCTGCTGGAAGGAGCATCCCTGGATACGCCCCTTCTCCCTTATATGGTCGACCATCCCGTTTTTGTCACCGTCGATCGGACCTATGACGAGTATTCCCTGGTCGTAAGGGTCACAAAGAGCCAGGTTGACAACGTGGTTGTACTCGACCGAAATAACAAGGTGGCCGGAATGATCGGCACCGCGGAGTACCTGAAAGAAAGCCTGAATGTGATCACATCGTCGTCGGCTCTTCTGGAATCCGTATTCCGGGTCAATTACGAAGGCATTATCATCCTCGACAGAGAAGGTTACATATTGCGGGTCAACCCTGCAGCTCAAAACATGTTTCAGCTGAACTTTTCTGAAGTCAAAGGCAGGAACCTTAAGGAGGTCCTTCCGGAGATCACGGTTTCGGATCAGCTTGAGATCGGATTGAAGAAAACGGTGAAATCCCTTCCCGTCATCATAAACCATGTCCCCATTTTTGAAAATGAAAAGTACGTAGGCTCCAGTTTTGCGTTTCTGGATATCTCGGACATGGAAAAAATTGCACAGGAACTCGAGATCGTTAAGGGTCTCCAGACGACCATAGACGGAGTGCTCAGCGCGTCCTCCGACGGAGTATTCGTTTCCGACACATCCGGAACGATCAAATATGTCAATGAAAGAGCATGCAAGCTGGTTTCCCAGCCCTGCGACCAGATCATCGGCAAACCGATCCAGTCGCTGCTTCAGACAAACAGCCCGATCCATATCGCCAAATCCGGGGCCGTAGAGGTGGACTCCTGCGATATCGAGGGAAAAAAATGCATTGTATCCCATATTCCGATCAAGAGCGGGAGTGAAGGGGATGCGGATATCACAGGCATCGTAAGCACGGTGTACCTGAACGACAACGCTGTCACCGAGGAGATTGCAAGGAAATGGTTTTACCTGAAACAGCAGGTGCAGTACTATAAAGCGGAACTGGAAAAACGGGGCGGCAGCTGCAGCCGGTTTGACCAGATCATAACGAATAATGCGGAGTTTAAAAAGATCAAAAAGGAAGCTTTATTTATAGCCCGCAGCAGTTCGACGGTCCTGCTGACCGGAGAGAGCGGCGTTGGGAAAGATATGTTTGCAAGGGGGATCCATGAGGCAAGCCCCAGAGCGAAACAGCCATTTATAAAGGTGAACTGCGTTTCGATCCCGGAAACGCTGTTTGAGTCGGAGCTCTTCGGATACGCGCCCGGTTCCTTTACCGGCGCATTGAAGAACGGAAAACCCGGTTATTTCGAGAGAGCCCACTTGGGAACGATCTTTCTGGATGAAATCGGCGATATGCCGATGTCGATCCAGGCAAAGCTGCTGCAGGTGCTGCAGGAAAAAGAATTCATGCGCGTCGGGGGAACCAGCAAGCAGACGGTTGACGTCAGGATCATCGCCGCCACCAATAGGGATCTGAGAGAGGCGATTGCTAAGAAGACGTTCCGGGAGGATCTCTTTTACCGGCTCAATGTCATTGAGTTTCATCTGCCGCCGCTCCGGGAGCGGCCGGAGGACATCATCCCCCTTGCGGAATCCTTTATAGAAAAATACAATGGAATCCTGGGTTCAAAGGTGACGGGCATCCATGAGCAGGCGAAAAAAGTACTGCAGGAATACTCCTGGCCCGGCAACATCCGCGAGCTTGAAAACGCTGTGGAACGCGCGGCGAATTTTGTCTGGGAGGGTGAAATCGGAGTGGAGAACCTGCCTGGACAGATCATAAAGCTGGAACACGAACCTGCGGCATCCTTTGCGTCATACCGCGGCTCTCTGATCGACTTCGAGAAGGAGATGCTGCTGGATGTGCTGAAAAAGGCAAACGGAAACCGGAGCGCTGCGGCCCGGATGCTCAATTTGAGCAGGTCGGCCTTCTATGACAGACTGGCAAAATATGAAATAAAATAAAAATAGGAGCGCTTCACGCGCTCCTTTGTTTTCTGTGATCAGGATGGAATCACAACGATTTCCGCCATGTTTTCGAGGTTCTTTCTCAACTGCTCCACCATATTGGATTTAATTTCGGTTTCACCGGATTCGCCTACGATCACGTGGGTGATTTTATTCTTCTTAACCTGATCGGAGAGGGTTTTCAGAACGTCGTTGGATCGGACCACCGTCAGATTGGCTCCGTATTCCAAAGCCTTTTCATAGAGATACTCCAGGGCTTCGCCCTCTTTGGAATTTCCTAAAAATTTGATCTGATAATGGGCAACGTGTATAATAAAAAGCTCGCCTTTTTGGTCCCCAAGGAAATCATGTCCGTACTGAATCAAACGGTCACAGTGTTTCTGCTGTGTAACGCAGACCATTACATTTTTCATTTTGTCTCCATCCCTAAATTTCGTTTATTCGTGTATTAAATATTATACACTAGCGAAGGGTTTATTGCTAGTGTAAAATATAATGAACGAAGGGTTATGCCCGCCGCCGTAACAGGGAGGGGACTGAGAATGGACAGAATAATACTGCATTGCGATATGAACGGATTTTATGCTTCCGTCGAGCTTCTGGCGCTGCCGGGACTCAAAGGCAAGCCTATGGCAGTCTGCGGGAATCCGGAGAACAGGCACGGTATCATTCTGGCAAAAAGCGAAGAAGCAAAGGCTTATGGCGTCGTTACGGCGGAAACGGTCTGGCAGGCAAAAAAGAAGTGCCCCGGACTCGTCCTTGTAAGGCCCCACCATGAAAAATACAGCTTTTATTCAAAGAAAATAAACCAGATATATGAGCGGTTCACCGATATGATCGAACCCTTCAGCATCGATGAATCCTGGCTTGACGTGACGGGAAGCCTCCGCCTTTTCGGTACAGGCAGGGAAATTGCGGACAGGATCCGCTCTATCGTAAAGGAGGAAATCGGCCTGACCCTTTCCGTCGGCGTTTCCTATAACAAGGTATTCGCGAAGATGGGGAGTGAATATAAAAAACCCGACGCAACGACGGTGATCACACGGGAAAACTACAGGGAGCTTCTGTGGCCGCTGCCACTGCGCGAACTGTTCTTTGTCGGACGGGTTACCGCAGAGAGGCTGGAAAAGGCGGGTATGAAAACCATCGGGGATCTTGCGGTATACAACCGGGACCTGCTCTGTGCCATGATGGGAAAACAGGGCGCGGTCATTCACGACTATGCAAACGGCGTCGATGACAGCCCGGTGAGCCGATCCTATGAGAGGCAGAAGATAAAATCTGTCGGAAACGGTATGACCTTCAAGCGGGATCTGGCCGGGATCGATGATATCAAAACGGCTTTACTCGCTCTGTCGGATACGGTTGCCGGGAGGCTGAGAAAATACGAAATGAAATGTCAGGGGGTCAAAGTAGACATCCGGGACCCCATGTTCAAGACGATCTCACGGCAGAAACAGCTTCCGTTGCCGACCAACCTGGCAGAGGAAATCGGAAGCGGAGCTCTTGAACTGATCCGAAAATCCTGGAACCTGAAGGATCCCATCCGTATGCTGACCATAACCGGAATCAATCTTACCGATGAACAGGAAGCGGAGCAGCTCAGCTTTTTTGCCGCGGATCAGAAGGATCGCGGGAAATCGGAGACTATAGAAAGGACTTTGGATTCTATCCGCAGGAAGTATGGCGGAAGCGCGATCACCTTCGGCGGCATCCTCAATAACGACATCGGGATCGACCTTTATGATGAAGAGGAGGACGTCACCTTCGAATGAATTATACCTCCCGGGAGGTTGACGATTTTGCATAGGGATAATATAATAGATTGTCCAATAAACGATAAAGCAGTCGAAGGAGGTCAATCGTGAGAGTATTTAAAATTGCTGCAGGCGTTATACTGATTCTGACAGGAGTATTCTGTTTTGCAAATCCGGGAGCAACCTTTCTATCCATCGCATTCGTGCTTGGGTGTGCAATGCTGCTTTCCGGGATCGGCGGAACATTCGCATATATCTGGATAAGCAGAAAAACGGAAATAACGAGTTCCCTGATGATCGAAGGAGCTCTGAGCATCATCCTCGGACTTCTTGTGCTTTCCAACCAGCTGCTGGCGGATGCGGCCATTCCGGTTTTCTTTGGGATGTGGGTAATGTTTTCCGGGATCGTACGTGTCGTGGAAGCCTATGCTCACCGGCAGACGGGCAGAGTGGAACTGATCTGGTTCCTGTCCCTGGGCCTGGTCGGTGTAGCCGCCGGGCTGTATTCGTTTTACAATACGGTGCTGTTTGCATTTTCCCCGATCCTGCTGGTTGGGATCCTGTATGTCGTGCAGGGATTCAACGTACTGCTGGTGGGGATCAACCTTTCTTTCCATCGAAAAGAAAGCCATGGCCGGGAACATCGCGCAAGAGCGAGCGGATCCACACGCTGATCAAGAGCGTGAAAAATTTAAGATCAGATTAATATGTTTTCTTTGCGGCATTCACGTATTGTGATGCCGTTTTTCATTTTAGGAAAGGCTGAGGCACGAAAAAAATAATTTTACAATAATATATAAAATAGTTATACAATTATGAAAAAAAAATAAGGAAAACCGAGAGAGTTCGAGAAGAAGAGCAAAAAATTTTACAAAAATAACTTGAAGAAATGATATCAAAAAAACGTATAATTCAGGTATGATATAGAAGAAGAGATATCTTTATATCATTATTCAGGAGGTAAGTTCATGATTATTATAGGTGAAAAACTTAACAGTACACTAAAGTCGATCAGACCAGCCATCGAAAGCTACGACAGGGAAGCTGTAGCGGATCTGGCGAAAAGACAGTTCGAAGCCGGGGCGACTTTCATCGATATCAATGCCGGAATGTTCGTAGAAGACGAACCGGAAAGACTTGCTTGGCTCGCAGAAGTTGTCCAGGAAACTGTCAGCGCTCCTCTGGCAATTGACTCACCGGATGCAAAAGCGATGAAAAAGGCGCTGGAAGTCAACAAAAATCCGAAGGTTCTGATCAATTCCATCTCCAATGAAACAAAGAGATTTGCTGAAGTACTGCCCTTGGTCGTTGAATATAAGGCAAGCGTCGTAGCTCTCTGCATGGATGACACCGGAATGCCTGAGACCGTTAAGGACAGATTGTCCATCGCCGAAAGAATGATTGCCAGCATGACAAAGGAAGGCGTCGCAATCAGTGATATTTACATTGACCCGATCGTAAGACCGATCAGTACCGGTATCCATTACGGCAATGTCGCAATCGAAACCATCCGCCAGGTCAAGGCCGAATTCCCGGATGCTCATATCGCCTGCGGCCTGAGCAACGTTTCCTACAGCCTGCCCGCAAGGAAGCTGATCAACCAGGCCTTTCTTGTTGCAGCCATCGGCGCCGGAATGGACGGAGCCATCATCGATCCGCTGGATCAGAAACTGATGTCAATGATCTACGCCAGCGAAGCATTATTCGGAAAAGACAATTACTGCAAGAACTATCTGAAGAAATTCAGAGAAGGCGCATTGGACGCATAACGGGCTACGGAGGTCATCAATGGAGCAGGAATCCAATTTGACAAACGCATATCTGGAAGCATACAGGAAGGCGTGCGGGAAGCTTTTGGATCTGGACGCGGAAACCGTCTGCCAGAACAGCAAGGCGCTTTTTGAAAAGGAAACAGGGACCTACGTGATCCGGTATTTCAACCACCCATACCGTATCCGGTGTGCGGAAGGATCCGTTTCTTTCGTTGATAATCCTGCTGAACCGACGACCACGGAAAAGGTCCTTATGCTGCATTATCTGATAACTGCACAGCCGAAACCCCTTTCGGGGAAAAACATATCATTCAAAGAGGTTCCAAACGGCGGTTCGATTTACTACTCGACCTTCAGGAAGAGAGCGATCGATCCGCTGGTCAAAACCTTTTCAGAGGATCTGGAGAGCTTTCAGGAAGCCTCCTCTGCGCTCGGGGGTATCGCCGAGACCTTTGGAGACTCAAGCATGACGATCTACGCGTTTCCCTTTGTCCCGGTAACCTATGTGCTGTGGCAGGGTGACGAAGAAGTATCGTCCTCGGGTACGATCCTGTTTGACGAATCCGTTTCCTGTTTTCTGCCGGTTGAAGATATCGTATTGGCGGCAAGTTTTGGAGCATACAAACTGATTGGCGCCCGTAAAAAATAGACGGAGAAAACCTACGGACGGAATGATAACGAAAGGATAATGACAATGAAGATAGCCGTATCGGGCAAGGGCGGAGTAGGAAAAACAACGATTTCCTCCAATCTGGCGAAGCTCTTTAAAACTGAAGGTTTTCGGGTATATGCGGTCGACGCGGACGCCGACAGCAGCCTGGGACTGGCTCTGGGAATTGAAGAAAAAGAGCTGGATCGGATAAAGCCTATGATAGATATGAAGGATATGATCGGGGAGATCGCCGGGCAAGGCGCTCTTTACACACTGAATCCTGAAGTCGACTCTATCATCCGCCAATACAGCATAGACTTTGAAGGCATTCAGTTTCTACGCATGGGGGGGATCAAAAAGGGCGGATCTTCCTGTTACTGTCGGGAGAATACATTTTTGAAAGCCCTTATGAATTCTCTGATCATGGATACTAAGGACATCGTGATTCTTGATATGGGCGCGGGCATCGAGCACCTGACCCGGGGGACCTCAGCCAGTGTGGATTTGATGCTGGTTGTAACAGAACCAGGGAAATCCAGTGTACAGACGGCGCGAATCGTTGAAGGGCTGGCAAAGGAGCTAGGTGTCAGAGATATAAAATTCATTGCGAATAAAGTGAGGACCGAAAAGGAACGGGCGTTTATCCAGATGAATTTTAAGCCGGACGAATTGCTGGGAATTCTGGGCTACTACGAGGAGATCGCAGAACAATCGATGGGGTACGGAGAGCATTCTGCCGCAGTCGAAAATCGGGAATTAGAAAACCTATTATATAAAATCGTTAACAAAGCGAAAACATCGCAATTACAAGATTAAGCATGGAGGTATTGAATATGTCAACAGCGGAAATGGAAAAGAGAACAGTTGACCCGGCAGCGGCGGAAATGCTGTCGGCTGCCTGTGACTGTCAAGTCCTGACATCCTGGGATCGGTATAAAGCACAGCAGCCTCAGTGTAAGTTCGGACTGACGGGAATATGCTGCCGTATCTGTATCCAGGGACCATGCAGGATCATTCCGTCAAAACCCGGACAGGATAAGGGTATTTGCGGAGCTTCTGCATTTACGATCGTCGCAAGAAATATTGTAAGGTATATCGCCGGCGGTGCTTCGGCACATTCCGACCACGGAAGAGAGATCGCGTATACGCTTTTACATACTGCGGAGGGTCATGCAAAGGATTATAAGATCACCGATGAGAAAAAACTGCGCGAGGTCGCGGAGCGGATCGGCATTGCTCATGAAGGAAGAGACGCAACGGACGTCGCAAAGGACGTAGCGATCAAAGCCTTGGAAGACTTCGGAAAATTTGACCATGAATCCTGTACCTGGCTCGATTCGACCATCGACGAGGAGCGCCGACAGAAATTCAAGCATACCCAGGTGGCGCCTACCGCAATCGACAGATCCGTCGCCCAGCTTCTGCATCAGACCCATATCGGTACTGACGCAGATCCCGTTAATATCATTTTCGGAGGACTGAAAGCAGCGCTGGCGGACTACACGGGAATGTATCTTGCGACAGATTTGACCGACGTGCTTTTCGGGACGCCTGAACCGGTACTGACGGAAGCGAACCTGGGCGTTCTGGACGCCGAAAAAGTGAATATCGCAGTACACGGACACAACCCACTGCTGAGCCAGATGGTAGTTTACGCTGCCAGAGAGCTGGAGAAAGAAGCCGTCTCTGCCGGCGCAAAGGGAATCAATCTCGTCGGCATCTGCTGTACGGGCAACGAAGTCCTGATGAGAGAAGGGATCCCTACCGCATCGAATTTCGGTTCCCAGGAGCTGGTCATCATGACCGGAGCGTTGGACGCCATGATCATGGATGTGCAGTGTATCGCCCCTGGAGTCAAGGATCTGTGCAATTGCTTCCATACAGTCCTCGTCACAACCTCGAATATCTCGAAGGTTCCCGGTTCTGTTCATATTGAGTTCAATGAAGAGACGGCAATGGACGACGCAAGGAAAATCATAAGGCTGGCCATCGCACAATATGGCAGCAGAAAACCGGAGAAGGTTAAAATACCTCAATTTAAAAAACAGGTTGTCGGCGGTTTCTCCTACGAAGCGTTGATGGAACTTTTCAGTAAAATCAATCCGGATAATCCGATCAGCGTATTGACCGATGCGATCGAAGCGGGCGAAATCAAAGGCGTTTGCGCCTTTGCAGGCTGCAACAACCAGAAAACGATTCATGACCACGCAACAATCACGATCGCGCAGGAACTGGCGAAAAAGGATGTATTCCTGGTATCCACCGGCTGTGCCGCAGGCGCTTTGGCAAAAGCGGGGCTGCTTTCCGCAGAAGGTGTAGAAGCCTATGCCGGACCGGGCCTCAAAGCCTTTATCAAGAGACTGGAAGAGAAATCCGGACTCAACGCCGGACTGCCTCTCGTATTCCACATGGGTTCCTGCGTGGATAATTCCAGGGTAGCCCGCCTTTGGAGCGAGATGGCGAAAAACATGAACATACCGGTACCGCAGCTTCCGTTTGTGGCGAGCGCGCCGGAAGCCATGTCGGAAAAAGCAATATCGATCGGTTCCTGGGTCATCACAATGGGGATACCGTGCCATGTCGGCGTTCTGCCTCCTCTGGAAGGCAGCGAGCTGGTTTACGGCGTCACCACGCAGATCGCAAGGGACGTATTCGGAGGATATTTCATCTTCGATACAAATCCTGAATCAGCGGCTCAGAAGCTGTTTGACAGGCTGGAAAAAAGAGCTTGGAAGCTCAGGATCCATAAACTGGCAGCCGAGAAATACGGCAGCACACCAGATCAAGGTTATGAAGGATAGGAGGGGAGAACATGTCGAAGCAATTATTTACGCAGGCCTATGAAGGAGCCGTCGTTGCGACGAGCTATGCAGAGATCTTATTGACACAGGCGATTCGTGAACACGGAGAAAACACCCCTGTGTGCTATCCCGATACCGCTTATAAACTCCCGGTCATCACCGCTTTAAGCGGCGAGGACGTCGCTACGCTGAAAGATCTGGTTCCGATCCTGAACCGGATCAGAATGACAAATGTTAAAGAGGATCTTACCTTTGAAGGAGCCAAGGCTAACGGAGAAGCGGGATTATATGCCGCGGAAATCATCGAAGCTCTGCGCTACCTCAACGGAAATAATCCGCATGTAGAGCCGTGGACCGGTTTCCTTACCGACCCGGTGCTCAGAAAATATGGTATCCAGCTTGTCGATTTCACCATCCCAGGCTTTGCCGTCATCATAGGAAAAGCGCCGGACAGCAAAAAGGCAGCGAAGCTTATCAAGGACCTGCAGAGCAAGGGAATTATGATCATGCTCTGTAATGAGATCATTGAGCAGCTGTTGGAAGAAAACGTAAAACTGGGTATCGATTATATCGCATTCCCTCTGGGCAATTTCACCCAGGCCATCCATGCAGTCAATTTCGCGCTTCGAAGCGGCCTGGCATTCGGAGGTATCGCTCCCGGAAACAAGCCGGAGCAGCTTGCATATCAGAGAAAGCGTGTCCGCGCATTTGTGCTTGCACTTGGCGAACAGGATGAGGTCAGGAAGGTAGCCGAGTTCGGCGCGATCTCCCTTGGACACCCAGTCATAACCGATCAGCCGTTAGAGGAAGAGGTCCCGGATTGGTACGTCCATTTTTCGGACTACGATAAAATGGCTGCTTATGCGCTGGAGCTCAGAGGAATCAAGATCAAGATCGTGGATATCCCCGTGCCGATCACCATCGGACCCGCTTTTGAAGGGGAAGTCATCAGAAGAGCAGACGCCTACGTCGAATTCGGAGGCGGTAAAGCACCTGGATACGAGCTGGTAAAAATGGTCGGTCCCGATGAGATCGAAGACGGTAGGATCACAGTCGTCGGCCCGGAAATTGACGACGTCGAAGAGGGCGCGATCCTACCGATCGGTATTAATATCAAGATCTATGGAAGAAAGATGCAGTCCGACTTCGAGGGCGTGCTGGAACGCCGTGTCCACTACTTCATCAATTACGGTGAAGGCTTGTGGCATGTAGCCCAGAGAGATCTGTGCTGGCTGAGGATCGGCAAAGACGCCAAGGAGAAAGGTTTTAAATTCAAGGATTTCGGTGAGATCCTGATCGCGAAATATAAATCGGAATTCCCCGCCATCGTTGACCGTGTAGAAGTCACCATCTACACAGAGGAGGATAAGGTCAATGAAGGATTGAAAGAAGCAAGGGAATCCTACCATGCAAGAGATGAGAGAATGGGCGGACTGACCGACGAATCCGTCGAAGAATTCTACTCCTGCCTGCTCTGCCAGTCCTTCGCGCCGAACCACGTCTGTGTGGTCACGCCGGAACGCGTAGGCCTCTGCGGAGCGGTAAGCTGGCTGGACGCCAAGGCTTCCTTCGAAATCACGCCGACCGGTCCGAATCAGCCACTTCAGAAGGAAGGCGTCATCGATGAAGAAAAAGGTATCTGGAGGAGTCTCAACGAGTTCGTATATACCGCATCCAATAAGACCGTCGAAGAAGTGGCGCTTTATACGCTGATGGAACTCCCGATGAGCTCCTGCGGCTGCTTCGAGGCGATCATGGCCATTGTGCCGGAGGCAAACGGCCTCATGGTTACTACAAGAGAACATACCGGCATGACGCCATGCGGCATGACCTTCTCCACCCTTGCGGGATCCGTAGGCGGCGGAGTTCAGTCGCCGGGCTTCATGGGCATCGGAAAGCGCTATATCATCAGTAAAAAATTCATCATAGCGGACGGAGGCATCAGCAGGATCGTATGGATGCCGAAGGATCTGAAGGAACAGCTCAGAGCCGAAATGACCAAGATCGCGGAAGATAATGGCCTCGGCAGCGACTTTGTCGACAAGATCGCCGATGAAACCATCGGAACATCTACGGAAGAGATCCTTTCCTTCCTTGAGGAGAAGGAGCATCCGGCCCTGACGATGGATCCGCTGTTCTAGATTCAAACATAGACCGTGTCATAACCCAATATAAATCAAGTTAACCTCAATTCGGAGGCTGCTTAAACAGAAGTTTAGCAGCCTATCGGATTGTTGAAATGAGTTATTTATTCATTGTTGATCGAGCCCTATTTAATAAAAATATATAGAATAAGGAGATGTGAATTATGGCATTGACTGGATTAGACATTTTCAAATTACTACCGAAAACAAACTGCAAGGATTGCGGAAATCCTACCTGCCTTGCCTTTGCTATGGCATTGGCGGCTGCAAAAACCTCCCTGGACAACTGTCCTCATATTTCAGAGGAAGCAAAAGAGACTCTTGGAGGAGCATCCGCACCGCCAATCAAGCTTATTAAAGTCGGAAAAGAAGGCTACGAGCGCGAACTGGGAGATGAAGTGGTATTGTTCAGACATGACAAGACCTTCTATCATCCAACCTGCTACGCGGTTGAGATTTCGGACAAATTGACAGGCGCAGAACTCGATGCAAAGGTCGAAAAAGTTAACAGCTTGACTTTTGAAAGAGTAGGAGAAACGGTTTCTATCGATATGATCGCGGTCAGAAATGATTCCGGAAATGCAGATGCATTTGAAAATGCGGTGAAGGCAGTTGCCGGCAAGACCTGTTTTGCAACCGTTTTGATCAGTGAAGATCCTGCGGCGATGGAAAAAGCGCTTGCTGTCATCGGAAATACAAATCCTTTGATTTATGCTGCTACAGAGGCCAATTATGAAAAGATGGTCGAGCTGGCAAAGAAATACAACTGCCCGCTTGCAGTAAAAGGCGATGGCCTTGAAGCAACGGTTGCTTTGGTTGAAAAGATTACGCCATCCTATAAAGAGCTTGTCATCGATACTGGCTCAAGAGAGCTTTCCCAGGCGCTGGCTGATATCACTCAGACGCGAAGACTTTCCATAAAGAAGAGATTCAGACCTCTTGGTTTCCCCGTGATCGCTTTTACGACGGCATCCGAACCGAGAGAAGAAGTAATGGAAGCCAGTGTTTTTGCAGCGAAATATGCAAGCATCGTTGTGCTTAAAGCGGACGAGAAATCACAGATCCTGCCTTTGATGGCTCAAAGAATGAATCTGTTCACAGATCCTCAGAAGCCAAGCCAGGTTGAACCGAAGGTATATGCAATCGGCGCGGCAACCAAGGATTCACCGGTCTATTGCACAACAAACTTCTCTTTGACCTACTATACGGTAGAAAGCGAAATATCCGGAAGCAAGATACCTTCCTGGATCATCGCATGTCCGACAGACGGTACCTCCGTACTGACTGCATGGGCTGCCGGTAAATTCAACGGAGAAAAGATCGCCGAGTTCATGAAGGAATGCAAGATCGAAGAGCTCGTCAACCATAAGAATGTCGTGATTCCTGGTTATGTGGCAGTCATCAAGGGGGTTCTGGAAGAAAAATCAGGATGGAAAGTTATGATTGGACCAGCTGAAGCATCCGGTCTTCCAGCATTCGCAAAGGCCAACTTCGCATAATTGCTTGCCAATTTTGCCCGCAGCGTTGTTGTTCGCCCTTCGTTCGGTGCCACGTACGAGAAGTACGTTCCGCTCTCACTTGGGCGTACGCCTAGCTGTGAACAAAATTTACTGCGCAATATGAATCTGCCTAGACTGACAAATTCCTGCGCAATATATAATAAAGCAGTATAATAAAAATAAAGCAGTATAATGAAAGCAGAAAAAGATTAAGAGGATTCATGATGACAGAATATCGAGTAATATTTATGCCTGACAACGTCAGTGTCACCGTAGAAAAGGGAACAAATCTTCTGGAAGCAATCAGGGAGGCAGGAATCGATCTGGGAAGCCCATGCGGCGGGAACGGAACCTGCGGTAAATGTGCTGTCAAGATCGTGGGCGGTGAATATCAGCATCAGAATGATTTTCATCTGTCAGAAGAACTGAAGGCTTCCGGTTACGTACTGTCCTGCAGGATCAGCGTCGAAAACGATTTAACCGTTGAAATTCCTGTACAATCGAGAATGACAAAGCATAAGGTGGTACTTTCGGAGAATCACAGCAGTGAGAATGAATATTTTGCACATAATATAATGAATCCAGTCTGCAGAAAATATCAATTGGTGCTGTCAAAGCCTGATTTGGCCGACAATATGAACGATTTGGAACGAGTAAAGAGGGCTTTGAAAAAGGACCATGGCATTTCGGATGTGACCATATCTTTAAACTGTCTCCGCAAACTGCCGGATGCAATCAGGCAGGGGGACTTTGAAATAATGGTTACTGTTGTGAATGATAAAGAGCACTGTGAACTCATCGGTGCTGAACCCGGCAATTCTTCAAAACCAGCTTACGGAGTAGCTGTGGATATCGGAACCACAACGGTTGTGGCAGTTCTGCTTGATACCAATACCGGCAGAACTGTGGACCAGGAGGGAACCTATAATAAACAGGCATCCTATGGATCCGATGTCATATCCAGGATCATCTATGGAGAAGAAAATGACGGAGGCCTGGAATTTCTGCAAAACACGGTGATCGAAACAGTGAATGGACTTCTGGATAATATTCTGGAAAGAAATGGACTGAAACCGGAAGATATCTCGGCTATGGTCTGCGGAGGAAACACAGTAATGACCCATCTTTTTATGGGCGTTACTCCTTCTTATCTGAGACTGGAGCCTTATATCCCGGCAGCGGTAAAGTTTCCGCCTGTCAAAGCAGCGGAACTTGATCTGCGGCTTCACCCGGACGCGCCGGTTCTGACCATCCCGTCTGTTGCAAGCTATGTTGGAGGAGATATCACCGCAGGAGTTCTCGCTATCATGCCAAAAGATTCGGACGAGCTGAATCTTTTCGTCGATATCGGAACCAACGGCGAATTGGTTCTTGGGAACAACGAATGGCTTGTGACCTGCTCCTGCTCAGCTGGGCCTGCTTTTGAAGGTTCCGGAATCAGCAGCGGCATGCGGGCAATGGATGGGGCAATCGACTGGATCGAGATCGATCCGGATAGTCTCGAAGCAAATTACCGGGTGATCAATGGCGGCAAGCCCCTCGGTATCTGTGGCTCAGGTCTCATTTATTCCTTGTCGGAGATGCTGGAAGCGGGTATCATCGATCGCGCCGGAAAAATCCTCACAAACAACGAATCGAGATGGATCAGGAATGGCAGTGAAGGACCGGAGTATCTTCTGGTAACTGCTGAGGAAAGTGCTGCGGGTCAGGATATCGTGATTACCGAGGGAGATATTAAAAATCTTCTCCGGGCAAAGGGTGCAATCTTCGCGGGAATCCGGACCATGCTTCAGCAGGTACAACTGGAAGTTACTGACATCAAGAATATTTATATCGCCGGTGGATTTGGGAAGTATATCAACATTACGGACGCGGTCCGGATCGGACTTCTCCCTGATCTTTCGGAGGATAAGTATGAATATGTCGGAAACAGCTGTATTCAGGGAGCATCCCTCGGGCTGTTGTCCGTGGAAGCACTGAATGAAATGGAGGAACTCGCTGACAGAATGACTTATTTGGAGCTTTCCGTAGGGAATCTGTTTATGGATGAATTTATATCAGCTACATTTATCCCGCATACAGATTTAAGCTTGTTCCCGAGTCTGCAATAGCAGGCGATATCTATGATCTGGGATACGGAAGAGAATCAATCAAGAAAAAGGAGCAATCAGGATGACAATACAAATTGCAGTAGCAGGAAAAGGCGGAACCGGAAAAACTTCATTTTGCGCAATGCTGATCAGATACCTTATAAAAAACGGAAAAACTCCGATTTTAGCGGTGGATGCAGATGCAAATGCGAATTTGAATGAGGCTTTGGGATTTCCGATCGAAAATCAAACTGTATCCGAGCTCATTGCGGCAACAAAGGATCCAAACGGCATTCCGGAGGGTATGACGCAGGATGTTTATATTGAATATAAGCTCAACGCGGCTCTAGCGGAAGGAAAAAATGTGGATCTGCTCGTTATGGGTGGTCCGGAAGGTCCCGGCTGCTTCTGTTTCCCGAATAACATCCTGAGGAAATATCTGGATCACCTTGAGAAGGGATACAAGTATATCGTTTTGGACAATGAAGCAGGACTGGAGCACATCAGCAGAAGAACGACCAAGGATATCGACGTGATGTTTGTGGTCAGCGACTGCTCTGCCAGGTCCGTTCGTTCTGCGGGAAGAATCAACCAGCTGATCAAGCAGTTGAACACCAAAGTAAATCAAATCTATCTCATATTAAACAAAGCAACACCGGAAGATGCGGAAGCGTTAAAGGACGAAATCGAAAAGACGGGACTGGCATTAGCCGGAGTGATCCCGGCCGATCCCCTGATAACGGAATACGATATCAAAGGAAAGCCACTTTTTGATCTCCCTGACGGCTCGCCTGCGGTGGAGGGACTATATAAAATACTTGACAAACTAAAGGTATAACGAAAAGACGACTAAAATCCCGTCAGCGGTTCTATAAAACCGGACGGAATGTTAAGATGAAAGGAGAATAAATAAATGCCTGTACAAGTTATAAAAGAGAGAAATAGCGGAAAAGTTTTGAATGTTGTTTTGGGAGCTACAAAAGAACAGGGTGGAACCAGAACCAGTACGATCACCGTCGGAGGGCAGACGTGTCTTCCATTCCTTCATTTTGAAGGAGAAACGCCGAACAGGCCGATTATTGCCATGGAGGTAGTAGACAGAGTTCCTGACGAATGGAGCGATGAGCTGAAGAATGCATTCCAGGGAGTTATCGACGATCCGGCTGCATGGGCAAAAAAATGCGTAGAAGAGTTCGGTGCGGATATGATCTATCTGAAACTCCAGAGTTCAGATCCGGAATTAGGAAACAGTTCACCGGAAAAATGCGTTGAGACCGTAAAGAGCGTACTCGCTGCGGTTGGTGTTCCGCTTGCTGTTGTCGGCTGTGGAATCGACGAGGTAGATAACAAGGTGATCGCCGCGGTCGCAGAAGCCTGCGCAGGAGAAAACCTGCTTCTCGGTCATTCAAAACAGGAAAACTACAATACGATCGCAGCCGCTTGCATGGTACATAAACATACCCTGATCGCCAACTCTCCGCTGGACATAAACATCTGCAAGCAGTTGAACATTTTGATCACGGAAATGGGACTTCCGCTTGATAAAATTGTTATGGACCCGAGCATCGGCGGCCTGGGCTACGGTATGGAATACGCTTATTCCATCGGAGAAAGAACAAGAATCGGTACTCTCCAGGGGGATAAGATGCTTTCTCTTCCGACGATCGGTACAGTCGGGTATGAAGCATGGAAAACAAAGGAAGCCACTGCCGGTGTTGATGAATACCCAGGATGGGGAGAACAGCAGGAACGCGGAATCCTTTGGGAAGCGGTCACAGCGTCCTCACTGCTCCAGTCGGGACTTGATATCCTTGTCATGAGGCATCCTGAGGCGGTTAGATTGCTCAAGAAAAGCATCGATGATTTAATGAAGCCAAGCAACATATAATAAAAGCCAGATAATTATTATTTCTAAAAATAATTTTAAGGAGAGATTGATTATGGAAATTATAGGCGAAAGAATAAACGGAATGTTTAAGGACATAAAAGAAGCGATCATCAACCAGGATAAGAAAGCTATCCAGGAATGGGCGATCAAGCAGACGGAAAATGGCGCAACATGGCTGGATGTCAATACCGGAGCCAGCGCAGAGGATCAGTTTGCTGCTATGAAGTGGCTGATCAATACGATTCAGGAAGTGGTCGATACTCCACTTTGTCTGGATTCAACAAACTACGATCTGATCGAAGAAGGACTGAAGCTCTGTAAAAGACCGGCTCTGATCAACTCCTGTCATGCGGACAGATACAAAATCGAACGTGTTTTCCCTATGGCGGTAAAATATAACGCCAAGGTAATCGGCCTGGCAATGAGCGAAACTTCCGGTATTCCTAAGAACGCAGACGCCCGTGTAGCGCTTGCTATGGAAATGGTTGCAGCTGCCGATGAATTCGGTCTTCCTATGGAAGATTTGTACATAGATCCGCTGATTCTGCCGGTCAATGTGGCACAGGATCATCCGGTAGAGGCTATGGAAACCATTCGGCAGGTCAAATTATTGTCAGATCCACCGGCAAAGACAGTAGTTGGCTTATCCAATGTATCTCAGAAATGCAAAAACAGACCGCTGATCAACAGGACCATGCTCGCGATGCTCATGGCATGTGGTCTGGACGCGGCCATCGTTGACGCAAACGACGACGAATTGATGGATACAGCCGCTGCTGCAAGGATCCTTCTAAACAAAGAGATCTATTGCGATTCCTATGCGGATCTGTTCAAATCCAAGAAGTACTAGTAGGAAGATATAAAATACTGTATCGATCATGGGAGGTGAAAAATATGTGCGAATCGACTGTATACCTGATTGACAAAAACGGTAAGGAGAGTCTTTTTTTCGAACTGGTGGATAAGATCGTTCCGGATAAAAACACCGTTTATCTGGAGGACATCCTGGGACAAAAGAAATCCGTCAACGCAAGAATCAAGGAACTTGCCCTGGTCGATCATCGAATCGTTCTGGAAGAAATTGCGGAATAACAAAAAATAATCTATACTAAAACTGTACCTGCCAGGGGTGTTCTCTTGGAATCCGCTCGCCCTTCAAATTTTCAGATTCTATTGAATGGTAAATTTTCGGGCTCGGACGGATTCTCCTGAGAATACCCGCGGCGCGGTACAGTTATTTATTTTATTCCACAAAGGAGAGGGAAAATGGATCTGAGTACTTTGCGCAAGGCGCTTGAAGCGGAGCATTATGTATTTGATGAAAACCTGCTGACAACTATATACGTATCAATCAAACTGGGGAAACCGCTTCTCATCGAAGGGGCGGCCGGCGTAGGGAAGACTGAGGTCGCAAAGGTTCTTGCGGCAGCCTACGGAGTAGGGCTGACCAGACTGCAGTGCTATGCGGGTCTGGATGAAGCCAAAGCCCTTTACGAATGGAATTATCAAAAACAGCTCCTGAGTATCCAACTTGATATCAAACAAAGTTCTGAATGCAGCAGCGAACAGAAGCTGGAGAGCCTGTTCAGCAGGGATTTTCTGCTTGAGCGGCCGCTGCTGAAGGCAATCGACAGTGCCGTGACCGAAGTGCTGCTCATCGATGAGATCGATAAAGCGGACGAAGAATTTGAAGCATTTCTTCTGGAACTTCTTTCGGATTTCCAAGTCTCGATTCCGGAGCTTGGGACGATCCGATCAAAAAACAAGCCCGTCATAGTACTTACCAGCAACAATACGAGGCAGCTTTCCGATGCGCTTAGGAGAAGATGCGCTTATTTGTTTATTGATTATCCGGCATTGGAAAAGGAAATCGCCATCATCAACGCCAAGGTGGCGGGAGCGCCTGCGAAGCTGGCCTCCGATATTGCGGCGGCGGTGGCCTATTTGAGAAAGAACGAGAAAATATTCAAGAAACCTTCCATTGCGGAAACTCTCGATTGGATATCGGCGCTGATGGCTTTGGACAAAAAAAAGCTGGATGAGGAAAGCGCCATGAAAACCATTGGTTTTGTTTTGAAGAACCAGGAGGATATTCTGGAATTATCGGAGGACGGCGGGTTTGGAAGATTTATTACTGAACAACTTGGTTAAATTCATTCATGTTCTGCGTGCAGCCGGCGTCAGAGTGAGTTTGTCGGAGTCCATGGATGCTGCCAGCGCCATTTCTTGTGTTGACGTTATGGACCGGAGCCAGGTCAAAGCGGCTCTTTCCGCCTGCCTTGCTAAAAGCGAAGCGGAAAGAAAAATCTTCTCGGAGTCCTTCGACCGGTTCTTCGTTAGTCCGGAAGAGAAGGAATCATATATCTGCCATAAATCGAAAGCACGGGAGCAGAGAAAACAGGAAATCATCCAGCAGGCATCGGAGCTGCAGTATCAGGGTCAGGAACTCGATATCAGCAATGAGCTGAAGGAAGTCTACTCGGAAATAACCGTGGAAGAAAGAAAAAGTATCCTGGATTTCCTTGAACGGTCTTCAAGCGGTAAAAATATGAAGTCCCATTTCAAGCCCATCACAGAAAATGTGGTGAAAGGAAAGCTGAACAACCTGAAAAACAAGTATAAGAGTCCTCACGAGCATCATTGCAGCGTGTTCAACAGCGCACTTTCTGAAGCCGGAATCATTGCGGAGGATGTGGAGGAAGCAATACGCGGGGAAAACAGTCTGATGTATCAGAACCTGAGTACCATTGAAGACAAGGACATGCCGACCGTCATCCAGTTGATCAAATCCATGGCTGACAGGTTGAGGAAGACCACCCGGAACAGACGGCAGACCTCCAGCAGGGCAGGGCTCGACTTCAAGAAAACCATAAGCTCCAGCATCGCAGCCGGCGGAACGCTGTTCAAATTGAAATACAAGAGAAAGCATGGCCAGAAGCAGAGGATCCTTACACTATGCGACGTATCCTCGTCAATGTACCGCTTTTCCGGTTTCGTGCTAAAATTCATCTCGTGTCTGCACTTTGAAATATCGACCGCAGATAATTACATCTTTTCAACGGATATCGAGCATCTCAACATCCAAAAATTCACAAAATCTATGGATATCGAGCAGGAAATCACCAAAAGCAAGGTATGGAAGAAAGGAACCGACATCCATCGTGCAATTCAGCATATTCTGAAAGACCGGTTTGTCATTCTGAATTCCTCAACCATCGTGATCATTGTCAGTGATGCAAAAACACTGAACGTTGCCGGAGCGGCGGAGGATCTGAAACAACTTTTAACAAAGGTCAAGAAAATCTACTGGCTGAATCCGATCCCTGAGCGGGAGTGGCAGTCCATTGCCGGGATCGACGGCTTGCGTCAGTACTGCGCCATGCTGGACTGCAGCACTCTGGAAAAGCTGAATAAAGCCTGTGAAAGGTTTTAAAAGAATAAAGGGAGCCTTTTTCTGTAAATAGGCGCCCTTATTATTTGAATTTATTTTGAAACATTACCATTGCGATAACTCTTTGGAGTTATCCCTTTTAATTTTTTGAATACTTTTGAGAAATAGCTCTGGTCGTCGAAGCCCGCTTGAAGCGAAACATCAATGAGATTGAGGCTCGTATTGGTCAACAGTTCGCAGCTTTTGTTGATCCTGACCTGATTCAGGTAATCGGTGAAGGTTATACCCATTTCCTGCTTGAACAGCATGGATAAATAGGACGGATTTGTGTGGAGATGGTTCGCCACGGTTTTCAGGGATATTTTATTTTTATAGTTTTCGTTTACATTCTGTATTGCCAGTCTGATGATCTGTGAATTTCCGGAATAAGAGCTTGTCGCAACAGCCTGGGTGATATTTTCAACAAGGTTTGAGGTCAGGATCGAAAGTTCCTGGAAGCTAACGGCCTTGTTCAGCACATTCATGTCATAAAAATAGGATTCTGCCTGTTCCTGGGACAGGCTGGTGCGTTCTGTCGCAAGCCGGGACAGGATGGTGCAGATGCTCAGGATCTTCGTCTTTATGGAGGACAGATCTCCTGCCTCGATCAGGGATATATGGCCCATAAGGTCCTTGAGGAGATCCAGGCTTCCTTTGGAGTCCCCTTCCTTGACGTGTTCGAAAAGCTGGTTTTCAAGTTCATAAGGATAAGGCATAGCCTTATTTTCTTTCTTATATTTCTGAAGGCTCTGACCGATGTTCCGCTGTTCCTTATACTGGCGGTTAACGCTGGAATAATCCTCATTGGTCGTGATAGCCCCCAGAATGCTGCTCCAGAACAGGTTCGCCAGATGGGATACCTCTTTCGGCTTGTAGACCTTGATATTTCGCAGAAACAGGATGGCCTTCGGGAAAGCGTCAAAATGGATATGATTTAAAGAAAAAATATTGGCGATGCTGCTTTCTTTAAGATCACCCATTATGATGGGGCCCGCCATAAAGCAGCCGAGCACCTGACCGTTTACGATCAGGGAGACCGCTATTTTAACCAGTCCGGCTTTGCATAAAAACACATAGGGTTCCCCCAGCTGCGAGGCAAGTTTTGCCGAGGATACAATATTCCGGGAACAAGAGCTCTGCGGATCCTTATATGTATCGAAATGGTTGCAAAATTTGTTTTGTTTGTTGCATTCCCACTCGATTTCACCGTTGGGATTAAAAAAAGTAACCGGCACGTCGGAGATGATGCAGAAGGACTGGATCGATTCTTCGATCTGTGCTGAAAGCTCTTGAGACGCGTATTTTACTGAGGAAGGCAGAATAAAATTCTCCATTTCGTTCACTCCCATACTATTCAGGGTAAAATATATAGCATTGATAATAAAATATTACCATAAAAAAACTTGCCAAACAACAAAATAAAAAGATTTTACAATAAATACTACCAAAATAACAAAAACCATTTCTATTATAGCTTTCTCAATTAATATAAGATAAGGTTAGTGATATATATCAATTTAATTAGTAATAGGAGGGTAACAATGGCTAAGGAAGCATTATTCAAGGAAGCATTCGATTCTATACTGGACTGCGACGAAGATAAGGCGTTGAGCGTTCTTAAGCAGGCTGAAGAAGAAGGTATCGATATGGTCGAACTTTTGACTCAGGGATACAGTGCCGGAATCAAGCATCTTGGGGATTTGTTTGGAAGAGGAGAGGTATTCCTGCCCGAACTGATTTTCGGAGCGGAAGTAATGAAGACCGTTACGACCGAGATCGAAAGTAAAATGGATGCATCACAGATTTCAAACAAAGGCGTATTTGTAATTGGAACCGTTGAAGGTGATGTTCATGACATCGGCAAAGGTATCGTAGCATCTCTGGTAAAGACCAATGGCTTTGAAGTACATGATATCGGAAGAGAAGTGCCGGCAGAAGTATTCATTGAAAAAGTTAAGGAATTTAACGCTGATTTCCTTGGAAGCAGCGCACTTCTTACCACGACTATGACAGAACAAAAGAAAATCGAAGAGCTTTTAGTGAAGGCTGGATTGAAGGACAAGGTAAAGACTTTGGTAGGCGGCGCTCCTGTAACGAAGCGTTGGGCTGAAAAAATCGGAGCAGATATGTACTGCGAAGATGCAAGCGATACCGTTAATGCATTGCTTGGTTGGATCGGCGAAAAATAAATAGAAGAATAAAACTTTGTAAGGAGGCAGGTTGTGAGCAAATTTAGGTACGAAGATGACATCTACGGCTATTGTATATTGCGGAATGACGATTTAGATGCCTTACATGAAGCTACACTGGATCTGATGGAAAACTACGGACTCCAGATCCACGGGAAAGAAGCGCTTGAAATCTTGAGTGCTGCCGGCTGTGATGTGGATCGAAGTATTGACAGAGTCAGATTCCCCAGGAATCTGGTCAATGACAGCATCGAATCCTGTCCGGAAGAATTCACTCTGTGCGGCCGCGACCCAAAGAACGATACCGTTGTCGGCGGCAAGAAAGTTGCATTCAAAAATTTTGGAACCGGAGTTCGGATGATCGACCCTTATACGGGGGTGGTAAGAGACTCTACCAAGGAAGACCTCGGCAACGTGGCAAGATTCTGCGACGCTATGGATACGGTGGATGTTTTCTCCATCGCAGTAGCCGCGGGAGATGTAAACCAGAAGGTAAAGTGTCTGCATGAAGCAGAAATAGTGTTTCACAATTTAACAAAGAACTTTGCGCATGATTTGGAAGGAATCAAGAATACCCAGCGTTTTATCGACATGGCAGCCGCTATCCAGGGCGGTTACGACAAGTTGCGGGAACGGCCGATCATAGCAATGGGCGCCTGCCCGAACAGCCCTTTGGAGATCAATGAAAACGAATCGGATATCATTATGCTGTCTGCAAGACATGGCCTGCCGATCGATATTCTATCCATGGGACTGTGCGGAGGAACGACTCCGGCTACCATTGCCGGCACGTTGGTCGTCACCAATGCTGAGATTTTAGGCGGTATCGTATTATCCCAGATCATCAACAAAGGCAACCCGATCCTTTATGGAACCTCCACTACAATCATGGATATGACGACCGCTACATCTCCAGTCGGCGCACCGGAACACGCGATGTGCGGCGCAGCGGTAGGACAGATCGGCCATTATTACGGCATACCTACCAATGTAGGCGGAACTTAGGGGGACAGCAAAGTGATCGATGCCCAGATCGGGCATGAAAAGACAATGACCTCTCTGTTACCGGCAATTACCGGAAGTAATATCATTTACGGAATGGGAATGCTGGAAATGGGTATGACGATGAGCTACGAGCAGTTGCTTATTGACCAGGAAATCGTCCGCATGATACGCAGAGTACTGCAGGGCATTCCGGTGAACAAGGACACGATTGCTTTAGACGTAATCCAGAAGGTAGGGCCTGCTGGAAATTACCTCAAAGAACGTCACACCTTGAAATACATGAGACAGGAATTGTCAACCACAAAGCTCATCAACCGAAGGATGAGAGACCACTGGTTGAATGAGGGCGGAAAGGATATGGCCCAAAGAGCAAATGAACAGGCCATAGAAATTCTTGAAAATTATAAGCCGATCCCGCTTCCTGAAGAAGCAGCAAAAAAGATCCGCGCCATCGTGGAAGAAGGCGAAGCAGAAGCGGCGGAAATGGGCGAATAACGTAGTAAAGATTGCACAAAATTAACAAGCAAAAAGAAAGGACGTGCATTATGGGAGACAAGAAAAAGTACTTCACTCGTATGGGTGACGGCTCAATTGTCTATATGACCGAAGAAGAGATCCGGGCCGATATTCTCGCCGGATCAATGGATGCGGCAGATAGAGGAAAAATTCCGCCTTTAACCCAGGAGGAAATGGACCATATTTATGATATCGTTACCATGCCTGGCGGAATCGTCGGAGTAGACCTCAAGGATACTATCGTAACATCCAATGACTCCGGCTCCGACAAAATCAGTACAAAATGCTGCATACCGATCGATAGAAGCATCAATGCGATGATTCACGAAAGAGTATTGGGCGCAGATTCCGTCGACATCGGACTGGAGGATTACAACTACAAAACTGTAAAAGGCGTTGCCAAGAGAGAAGCTGCCGTGCTAAAAAGAGCGCTGAATTATACGACGATGCCGCTCTTTTACGGAGCGATGCCGAACCTCGGTTTTTACACGAAGCCGGACGGCCCTATCGATAACTGGGCTGTGCTACTGCCGGAAGGAAAGATCAAGGAAGCGATGGCAGCTCAGGAAGAAGCCGTTGATCACGCGGTCAGAGATATCGTGTTCGTTGCGGAACAGATGTATGACGTCGGCGCGGACGGTTTCCAGCTCGATACCAGCGGAGCCGCCGGAGACGCAGATTTCCTGGCAGCGCTGAAAGCCTGCGAGATCATACACGAAAAATTCCCCGACATGGGAGTTGAAATCGGCATGGCGGGAGAATTCGTCCTTGGTATGCACGGCAGGCTGAAGTATAACGACGTAAGACTTGCAGGACTTTATCCACATAATCAGGTCAAGCTCGTTGAACAGGCAGGTGCAACCATTTTCGGAGCTGTGGTAAACACGAACTGCAATGCGACCTTCCCTTGGAATATCTCCAGAGTATGCACCTTCATCAAGGCCTGCTCGGAAGTAGCGAAGATCCCGGTACACGCAAATGCCGGTATGGGAGTATGCGGAATTCCGATGTGTGAAAACTCGCCTGCGGATATCGTTTCAAGAGTTGACAAATGCCTGATCGAGATCTGTAAAATAGACGGATTGTAGATAGGCGTAGGTGATCCTCTCGGTCAGGAAGCTACACATGGAATCGCTGCCAGCATGGGCGGCGTACGCACATCCGGAGATCTGGTTATGCGTCTGCAAATCGCGAAGGGGATGAGAATCAACGAAGCGAAGCAGTATGTAGCTGACAAGCTTGGTCTTACGCTCGAAGAAATCAGCGACGTAGTGACCATGGCAGAAGTAAGAGAAGAAAGAGGATTTGGTCTTGCCAACTTCGAGCCTTATGCAGAGTCCAACATAGGTATGGAGGCGAAGTTCAGGATTTCCGAAGCACTGGATATCAAGATCAATTCCGTCGAACGCTTCAAAGAAAGAGCCGGACTGAAATAACGAACGGCAAAAAAAGCATATCGATAGCTTGTCGGGACGACCGCTTTGCGGGAGGTAGGTGCCTCCTGGGAAGGGTGGAACTGAGACTAAGATAGCTTTACTAAAAATGAATGAATTAAAAAATATGAAATGGGAGATGCATTCGTGCACCTCCCATTTCTAGGCGTAAAATAAACATATTCCTGAAGCATGATTGATGCTTTCCATTTTGTTGTTTTCGTGTATAATATTAGTGTACGCCGTTTATCCGGCACTTTAAACTGAGCTGTGAATGGAAGGATTATTTGAATGTGGATCAAGAGTGAAAAATGTATAGGCGAGGGCAGATGTGAAGAATGCGGACGATGCAACCGTTATGATACGACAAACCGTAAAACAAAACTGATTTACCTTCCCGACAGTTTTCATCCACAGGCGGATGCCGAAGAAAACGGTACAACGGCGAGATACGGCGCTGCTTTTGACATAGGAACCACAACGGTTGTCGGAATGCTTTGGGATCTGAACGAGGGCAGACTCGTTGACGTCATAGCGCTTACCAATCCGCAGAGCGCCTACGGAGCGGACGTGATATCGAGAATAACATACAGTATGAAAGATGCGGATCATCTTAAGCTATTGACGGACAAGATCAGGGAGTGCCTGAATAAGATCATCACGGAATTTACCCTGCGCCATCCCGTTGATCCGCAGAATATAGAGAAGGCTACCGTGGTCGGAAATACGACCATGAGCCATTTATTCCTTGGAATGGATCCATCGTCGCTGGCAAGGGCGCCTTTTGAGCCGGCCTTCCATGGGCCGGTGGAAAAGACAGCGGCCGAATTGGGGCTTTTAATGGACCCTTCGGCAAGCGTGCATCTGCTTCCGAATATTGCAGGTCATGTAGGCTCCGATATTGTCGGAGTACTGCTCGCCTCTGAAATCAAAAAACTTCCCGGATTACGTCTCGTAATCGATATCGGTACCAACGGAGAAATCGTACTGGCTCATGACGGCAGGTTGATGGTATGCTCTACCGCGGCAGGTCCGGCTTTCGAGGGCGCGAAAATCTATCAGGGCATGCGTGCTGCAAGCGGGTCAATCGAGAGTGTTCGGATCGAAAACGGAGACGTTTCCGTTAAAGTAATCGATAATGCGGAACCCATCGGCATCTGCGGCTCAGGTCTCATCGATGCGGTGGCACAGATGCTTGACGCCGGGCTGATCAACTATAAAGGATCGATCCTGACGGAAGAGCAAGCGGCAGCCGGCGGTATGAACCCGGATTTGGCGAAGAGGCTTCGGAAGGGTGAAAACGGCAACGAATTTGTTTTGGTCTGGAAAGAACAAGGCGAGGATATGATCATCACCCAAAAGGATATCCGCGAGGTCCAGCTTGCAAAGGGAGCCGTTTATGCGGGCATTTTCGTTCTGATGCAGTGCCTTGGCGTGAAAATCGAACAGCTTGAAGAGATCATGCTGGCAGGAGCCTTCGGAAGTTATATAAACAAGCGAAGTATTTTACGGATCGGGATGGTTCCCGGTATCGCTGAAAACAGAATAACACACATCGGAAATGCGGCCGGAGTAGGAGCTTGCATGGCGCTTCTGTCTGAAGTGGAAAGGGAACAGGCTACCCTTCAGTCGAAAGAAGCGGAGCATGTCGAACTTGCGCTGCATCCCGATTTTGAGAGAGAATATATCAACGCAATGTATTTCCCGCAGCAGTACTGTAATGCTTAGTTTTAGCGCCAAGGAGGTATTTTCATGGACAAAGATGAATTGATCAAAATTGCTCATAATACCATTGTAGACGCGGATGAAGAAAAAGCTATGCAGGTCATTGAAGAAGCGCTGGCATCGGGAATGGATATTATGGAAATCCTCAGGGACGGCTTCGCCGCTGGAAACAGAGAGATCGGAGATCTGTTTGAAGCCGGGAAACTAAGCCTTCCTGAACTTATATTTTCAACCGAAATAATGAAAAAGGTACTTGACGTCGTCGAGACCCATACAAATATTGACCAGATCAAGGTAAAAGGCAAGGTCCTGATCGCCACCGTAGATGGCGATGTGCATGAAATCGGAAAAGGGATGGTCGTATCCACGATGAAGAGCTACGGGATAGACGTCATCGATATCGGACGGGAAGTACCGGTTGAAACGATTATTGAAAAAGCGGAAGAATTAAAGGTCGATATCATCGCGACAAGTGCCTTGCTGACTTCCACATTGAAAGAGCAGAGGAAACTGGAAGAAACTTTGAAAAAAATGGGTATCCGCGGCAAATACAAGACCATGGTCGGCGGAGCTCCCTGTACGCTGCGCTGGGCAAAACGAATCGGCGCGGATGTTTATACCGAGGATGCGGTGGAGGCCGCAAAACAGGCCTTATCGATCCTGAAAAAATTAGAGAGGCAGTGAGGTTTCATGGCGGAAAAATTTACGACAACACAGCTCCAGCGTCTGGTAGAACTCAACGCAGACGGGGAACTAACCGGACAGACCTTTGATACTGCCGAAGCAAGGAATCAATTCTACCGCGAGACGGAAGCCCGCCTTGTGAAAACCCATAAGGAAAAGATCAAAAAATTGCTTCAGACCGATCATAAGCCGCTGGCTGTTCAGATCGAAGAGCGCATCAAGGATTGGCTGATTCAGATGGAGGGGTTTACCCAGGTGACCACTCCGATCATTATCTCAGCTGCGGCGTTGGACAAGATGACCATTACCAAAGAGCATCCCCTTACAAACCAGGTATTCTGGCTTGATCCGAAGCGGTGTCTCCGACCTATGCTAGCTCCGAATCTTTATGAGGTCATGCGGGATCTTCACAAGCTGACGAAGGAGCCTGTCAGGATCTTTGAAGCCGGCTCCTGTTTCCGGAAGGAATCTCAGGGCGCCCAGCATTTGAATGAATTCACCATGCTAAATCTGGTGGAACTGGCCGGCGTAGAGGACGGGCAGCAGATGGAACGGCTGAAGTATCTTGCGGAAGGTGTGATGAAGGCGATCGGGATCGGTGATTATGAACTGGTGATCGAAAAATCGGAGGTATACGGCGAAACGATGGATATCGTCGTCGACGGCATGGAACTGGCTTCCGGCGCGTATGGACCGCACTTTCTTGACAGCAGATGGGGCGTGTTCGATACCTGGGTCGGGATAGGATTCGGCATTGAAAGGATCGCCATGAAAATGGGAGAGTATCAGACAATAAAAAGGGTGAGCAAGAGCATCTCCTTTATCGACGGCTCCCCGCTTAATTTATAGACACGACTTGAATTTCACGGCTTGGAGGAATAGGAATGACCAGACTGATAACAGATTGGATCGAAGACATTGAAGACACAATAAGGGATAGGGAAAGAGATTTAAAAAACAAAACCGGTTTGAGCTATGCCGCTCTGGCGGCTAAGGTCAGCGGCTGTTCCGTCAGCGATATGGAAAGAGCTTCACAACAATTGAAGGTCGCTGTTGTTCCTGTTACGACGGGTCTCGGAATCATCGGTTCCTTTGCCCAGTCTGTCGCCGCCGTGACGAAAGTAATTGGATTCCCAAGCTTTGTAACGAAGCAAACGGATGTCAACGGCCTGCACGAAGCATATAAAAACAGTGCAGATATTGTTTTTATGGCGGACGATGACCGTTTTATCTCGATCAATCTCAACAAAAAGAAAATGTCAGACAACGATTACGCGACTGCGTCAGGTTATACAGCAGCCCTCGAGGGTGCGATGGGTTCTTTTGTAGGAAAAGAGATCCTTGTTCTCGGCTGCGGCAACGTTGGCAGGGAATTTATCAGAGTATTGAAGAAAAAGGGATCAACTTTTGCCGTTCATGATATCAGCGGGATCAAACTTGCTGTTGCGAGAAAAGAAGACGCCGCATGCGTTGTTTCGCCCGACGAGATCAAGCGTTACAAGTACATTATCGACGCAACGAATCAGGGCGGCTGGCTGCGTCGCGAAATGCTCCATCCGGAAGCATGGATAGCAGCCCCGGGAATTCCGCTTTCCCTTGACCAGGATTCATATGCTGCATTTTCAGATCGGCTGATCCATGATCCGCTGCAAATCGGCGTCGCATCCATGCTAGGGCTGACATTATAGTTTAGAGAGTATATGAGGTTAGTATGAAGAACCAAATAATTCATCTCAGCAAAGAGGAAGCAGATCTCTACGCGTTCGATTACTTTCTGAATATCTGCGGCTTTAAGAACCGGGAAGGGGAGAAGTTCAAGAGACTCCTTGACCACGGAATGATGATAAAAGAGAGGATCATTGACCGGATCGATCTGAAGGCGGTGGTTTCCTCCTTTGACAGTGATATCATTTCCGGCAATACGGCAACGATCGGCGATACCGTGTTTGTATGCAACGCCTTTGAGCAACTCGAAACCAGCGGCATACAGAAAATATATACCTATCTTTTCACGACCGGAAGCTTCGAACTGAGCAGCGATGATCCGGTTATCGATCAGCTTTATGCGGATATATGGGGAACCGCTTATACCGACGCCGGGCTTGAAGTATTAAAGAGCCGGTTAAAAGAGGATTTTTACAATAACGGCGGTGAGTCGGGAACTGAAATCCTGGATCCTTTCGGACCCGGATTCTATGGAATGGATGTGGATCAGATCGGCAGCTTTTTTAAAGTGCTCGATGGAGATCTGATTGGCATAAAAGCAAGAACCAACAGCTTAATGTTACCTTTAAAGTCCTGCGCAGGATTTTTTGTGCTCATGAACAACGGCTCAAAATTGCCGGCTGCAGACTGCAAGAGCTGCCATGCGGACCACAGGGGCTGTGAATACTGTCAGGCCCGCATCAAAAGTATTTAACGCCGTATCACAGGTATTCCAGGCGACTGCCGGGCATATTTGCCGCCGCGTCGCCAACGCGGTAACTCGTGCCGCGCCGTGGGTATTCTCACGGAAAGCGTCCGAGCTATTACAATTGTATATTCCATGCTGTAAGCGAGTGATTTCCAGGAGAATACCCCTGGCAGGCACGCCATAGCAACTACGTGGGGGGCGGATCGTATTGATCGCATAGACTCTAAATCTATGCAGCCGAGTGAAACTCTCGGGCTCCTCGCCATTTACCCTTTTCAGTCAGTATATCAATCGAACATATCCAATGAGGAAAAATCTATGAATAAAGATGAGATCATCCGCTTACTTGAAACAGACAATCCCGTCAGGATCGAGGAATTGTTCTCGAGGGCAAGAAAGGCCAGAGAAGAACAAATTTCCAATAAGATCTTTCTGTACGGCTTTGTCTATTTTTCTACCTGGTGCAGAAACAACTGCAATTTCTGTTATTACCGTAAGTCCAACAAGATCGAGCGTTATAGAAAGGAACCGGAAGAAATCGTCGCCATCGCCGAATTGCTTGCAAAATCCGGAGTTAATCTTATCGATCTGACCATGGGAGAAGACCTGAAATACCATCAGGAGAATTTCACAACTATTTTCGATATCATAAAAAAGATCAAGGAAAAAACCGGACTCCCGGTCATGATTTCACCGGGCGTTGTTGACGACAAATACATAGACGAATTCGCCGGCCTGGGCACAGAGTTTTACGCGCTGTATCAGGAGACGCACAACCGTGAATTGTTTTCCCACTTAAGGATCGACCAGGATTATGATGAACGTATGCACGCCAAACTCCACGCAAAAGAGAAGGGAATGCTCATCGAAGAGGGCATCATGACCGGAGTGGGAGAGAGCCTGCCGGATATCGCTGACTCCATACTGGAAATGGGCAGGATCGGTGCACATCAGGTCCGGGTAATGAGTTTTGTACCTCAGACCGGCAGCCCGATGGAAACGGTAAAAAAGCCCGACTCAATGCTGGAACTGAAAATCATAGCAATCATGCGACTGCTGTATCCCCACACCTTGATCCCCGCCTCTTTGGACATCGACGGGATCAAAGGGCTGGAGGACAGAATCAATGCGGGCGCCAACCTGATCACTTCAATCATTCCTCCCCGATCCGGCCTGATGGGCGTCGCCCAAAGCAGCATGGATGTTGACGAGGGAGGAAGAACGGTCGAGGAGGCTTCGGCTATTTTAAGAAATATGGGATTGGAGCCTGCTACGGCGGGGGAATATAGAAATTACTTGTCTGGTTTGCGCAGTGGAAAGAAGGTCTGACAATGACTAGGATCGCAATCGTCGGAGGAAAGTTGCAGGGGACGGAAGCTGCATATTTGGCAAAAAAAGCGGGTATGGAAAGCTTGCTCGTCGATTATTACGAGAAGCCTCCAGCCATGGGCTTGTGTGATGAATTTCTCTGCTGTGACGTGACGGTGGAGAGCAAGGAACTCATCGACGCTCTGAACAGGGTTGATTTTATTCTGCCGGCAAACGAGAATACAAAAGTTTTGGAAGCATTGGTCAAGCTGGCCGACAAATATCATTACAAGCTTGCCTTTGACAAGGACGCCTATGCGGTTTCCTCGTCCAAGCAGCTGTCGGATAAAATGATCCATGAGAACGGGGTGCCTGCGCCGCAGTATTTTCCGAACTGTAAAGCGCCGTATATCGTGAAACCGTCAGGATTCAGCGGCAGCGAAGGCGTGAAAAGAATCAATACAGAGGAAGAACTGAATCAGTTTCTGGGCAAGGTTCCGCAGGATGAGAATTGGATCGCCCAGGAGTATCTTGAGGGCCCGTCCTATTCCATCGAGGTCATCGGGCAGCCCGGTAATTATCAGACCTATGAAGTGACGGAAATCCATATGGCCTCAGACTATGACTGCAAAATGGTTACCGCTCCCTGTGACATTACAAAAGCCCAGGAAGAAAGCTTCCGGCAGATCGCAGTGAAATTGGCGGAACTGGTCAGGCTGAAGGGCATCATGGACGTCGAAGTCATCGACGATCACGGGGAATTCAAGGTTCTTGAAATCGACGCCAGAATACCGAGCCAGACGCCGACGGTGGTCTACCATAGTATCGGAGTCAATTTCGTCGGAGAACTGGCGGAATTGTTCTGCAGCGGCAGGTTGACGGCTAAAGAGCAAGGAAAGAAAAAATACTGCTCTTATGAGCATCTGATGATAAAAGACGGCAGGTTCACGGAACACGGCGAACATATTATGAGCCAGGGAGGCCCGCTAACGCTGAGGAAAAATTTCTTCGGGGCAGACGAAGTCATCTCTGATTTTATACGGGAAGGACTGCCCTGGAGGGGAACCTTTATCAACTGGGCCGATACGGAAGAGGAGCTTGCCGAAAAACGGGAAAAAATGAAACTGAGCCTGCTTGGGCTGTAGAGAGGGGCGGATGAAAAATGGGCGATGAAAAGAGACGGTATTACAGAAAGAACGTGGAGCTGTTTCTTTTACTGGACAAAATAAAGCTCTGGCCGTCCAGGACCGGAATTCTCCACGGCATCCGCAGTGTGGAACGAAACGGAGAATATGCGGAGATCACGACTCACTGCGGGAAAACCTTCCGCGTCTATAATTCGAGGAATTCACGGGCGGCGAGATGGCTGCGGAACAAGTGGGTCAGCAGACCTTGCAAGGATTGCAAAATACCCGACTGGAAGCTTGAAAAGTACTCTTCGACATTCTTTGCGCAGCATTTCGGAAGCGACCTTCGACATAAGGATTGAAAAGCGGGTTTGAAATATCAGAAATCATGTGATACTATTGAAATATAGAGATTTAAAGTGCTGGATACATTACTGAAGGTGAGGACATGAATGAAAACAACAAAATTAATATAAACAATGATTTAAAAGAACGGATCATTTCCTGGATCGTGATGATTCTGATGTTTATCACGATAGGATATATGCTTAATATTGTTTTGCTTACCTTTGTCATCACCTTTGTTTTTTACCATCTGGTTGAGCTGATACAAAGAAAACGCAGGCAGCTGTCGCCGATTCAGGTCCAGGTCCCTGACGGATTCATCCTGACGGTGCTTTATATCGCATTTATCCTGATTCTCACCTTCGCCAGCATCGTGCTGGCTCCAAAGCTGGCGGCGTTTTTTACCGATCTTGCCAATGTGTTTAAAAATTTCAACATCGATTCGGTCAAAGCTGCTATCGATCCAAGACTTGCGGAAGTATTGGGGAATATTGATTTAAACACCTATATCGAAAAGGCCGGCGTCATGCTCGCTGCAGGAGTGACCGCGGTAGGCGGATTCGGCGTCAACCTGTTCTTATCGCTGATTCTGAGCTATCTATTGCTACTGGAAAAGAAGCAGATCAAGAAATTCGGCGAACGCATGGCGGATAGCCGGATCTCCTTCATATACGATTACTGGATGCGTTTCGGAGGAAACTTCTGCAAGACCTTCGGGAAGGTAATGAAGGTCCAGGTGACCATCGCTTTGATTAATTCGCTCGTTTCGATGGTGATTCTGACTTTTTTGGGTTTCCCGCAGATCATGGGTCTCGGCGTAATGATCTTTGTGCTTGGTCTGGTTCCGGTGGCGGGAGTGGTCATATCCCTGGTCCCGCTGAGTATCATCGCATTCAATATTGGCGGGCTTGGCAAAGTTATCGCGGTGCTTATCATGGTCATCCTGATCCATATGCTGGAAGCATATGTGCTGAATCCAAAGCTGATGTCCGGTCAGACGAAGCTGCCGGTTTGCTTTATTTTCATTATCCTTCTTGTCGGCGAACACTATCTCGGAGTATGGGGCCTACTCATCGGAGTACCGATTTTTATCTTCCTGCTGAACGCGATGGAGGTCGACTACAGGGATATAGACAATAAAGAAAAAAAGCCTAAGGATACCCACCCGTTATGGAGGAAGGAAGAAGAATTCGAAGACAGGGATTTTAAATGAGTTTAAAGGAAAGGGCGAAAGCTCTCAAAATCTATGTGCCGGCGCTCTTCATCGCAATGAAACGGAAGGACACTCCTGTTTCAGCGAAGATTCTTGCCGGTATCACAGTGGGCTACGCACTGTCGCCGATCGATATCATACCCGACTTTGTCCCTGTGCTTGGATACCTGGATGACCTGATCGTACTGCCGCTGCTGGCAACGTTGGCGATTCGGCGGATCCCGAAGGAAATCATGGACGATTGTTTGTCCGAAGCGGAAGGTCTGTGGGCGGCCGGAAAACCGAAAAAATGGTATTACGCGATTCCTATCGTCCTGCTGTGGGCGGTAATAATCGCAATCATACTTTATAAAATCATATGGTAATATGGACAAGCAGATTATATTTTCGAGAGGTATAGTCTGCCTTTTAATAGATTTGAATATATTACGACAGACGAAGTCGATGATGATATGAAAAACTAGTCTTCATTATGAAGCCAAATTGGCACATTAAATGGTGTTCAATTTGTAATAATAAGTAGTACGTTAATTTGCACTGCATAATAATTTACAAATATAATTTGTTGATTTTGGCGGTGCTTGCGTTGGCGATTGGGTTATATTATTATTTTGATTAAAGGTAATATAATTATAGAGACCTAAAGTAAAATAATCGCCCATAGATTCCGTATGAGCCAAAAGACGATCGAATATATCAATATTTTTTTTATAATCACGTGTCATAAATGCCGCTATTTCTTCTACAGTTCGATTTAGGTAAGTATAAAACATGTTTCTCCATTGCACTTCATTCCAGAAAGGATTGATAGAAGCTAAAAATTTTGCTAATTCATCTGCATTACTGTAAAGGTTTTTATAATTTTCATTTGCTGCATCTACATTGTTACTTTTTAAAGCTTCAATATATTCTCTCAGCAGTATTAAATGATTAGATAATAATTGTATAGACTTTTCTGAAGCCTCATTTCCAAAGACATATTGCAGCAATGTGCTTAATTGTGTAGGTATACTATATAATCGTGTAAATGCTTCTTCATTATAGCTTCCGGTTACAAACGTACTTATTAAATATTCCCTAGTCCAAGTTGCCAAATCTCTCAAAAGCGCTCTTATTCTAAATAATAAATTCATTTGTGCGAATGAAATAGTCTGTTCCGTTCTATTTTTACTTATCATAGTGATTACCTCTTCTAATTTTATAAATATAGTATATTAATATTAACAGGATTTGGTTAATTTCTGATATTCAACTAACTTATAACTATCAATCACCAATTTTTTATTAAATTCTTAGTAACACAGTTTAAGAATAGCCCACCTAATTAATTAAAACTAATCAAGAAAGCGGATCAGAGTTAAAAGAAAAAGTATGGACGTTCATTAGATGTGTCCATACTTCTTTTATATAGTCTTACCGATATCTTCTTGTTCAGATCCTGTCGATCGCTTTCAGGATCCCGAATAAAATTGCCTGGGGACGGGGCGGACACCCCGGGATATAGGCGTCCACAGGTACAAGGCCGTCGATCCCGCTCTTCACGGCGTAGGTGTCTTTGAAAATACCGCCGCTGCAGGCGCAGGCCCCAACAGCCACGACGAGCTTGGGGTCAGGCGTCGCTTCATAAGTTTTAAGCAGCGCCTGTTCCATATTTCTGGCTGCGCATCCCGTTACGAGAAGCATGTCCGCATGTCTCGGCGAAGCTACGAAATGGATCCCGAACCGCTCAATGTCGTTGTACGAATTGTTCACGGCGTTGATTTCGTAATCGCATCCGTTGCAGGAACCGGCGTCGACCTCCCTGATCTGGAGGCTCCTGCCGAACAGCTTTTTAATTTTTTTCTCAACGATCTCGCCGAGCTCAGCCAGCTCGAATTCCTCAGTCATCATTGCGGCGCCTGCCGGACAGACCTCTTCGCACAGAGTACAGAAAACACATGCCTTATAATCAATAGCCGGGATACCCGTTTCCGGGTTCTTCGATATCGCGGCGGAAGGACACCGTTCGATGCATTCGCCGCATTTGGTGCACTTTGAACCGTCAATGATCGGCTTGCCGATGAATTGGCTTGAATCGATGGGCTTCTTCGGATAATCCTGGGTCAGCCTCGGATATTGTAAAATTTTCTTCAATACTTTAAACATAGCGGCTCCTCATTATCGGCATGTGCCTCTTTATAACGCATAAGTAAAAAATTTTCGAATGCAGAAAATTTTTTTACAGATGCAGCGTTTCAATGAGGCGAATGCCTCATTATAAATCATTGCCCGCGTAGGACAAGTTGAAGCTTTTATTGATCAGCGGAAAATCCGGTACGATGTTGCCCGCCACCGCGTAGCAGAGTGCGGGCCAGTTGCAGAAGGAAGGCGTACGGATCTTATACCTGAAAATATTGCCGTCTTCCCCGGTCATGACCCAGTGTACATTTTCTCCTCTGGGTGATTCCGTTATGCCGAATGCCTGGGAATACGGATCCAGCGGGCCGATCGTCTCAAAAACTTTTCCTGCCGGCATAGTTTCGAGCACTTGCCGCATCAGGCTGATCGACTCAAAGCATTCCTTCAGCTTCACTTTTACGCGGCTGTTGACGTCGCCGTCGGTGTAGACAGGCGCCTTGAATTCCAGCTTCGGATAAGCCGCATAAGGATACTGCTTCCTCATATCATGGGGAATACCGGAGGCGCGGGCCGCGGGGCCTACTGCGTTCAGATCAAAGGCGATTTTCGTTTCCAGAGTGCCAGCGTTTTCGATCCGGTCGTGGAACATGCTGTTATGCATGATGATATCCACGGTATCCTCCAATTCCTTTTTCATCGTATCCAGCTGCTTCAGAAGGCTGTTCTCCTTGCCGGATACAAAATCCTTTCTTACGCCGCCGGGCTTGTTGACACTGCGCAGGAAACGCATCCCGCAGAGCTCCGCGGCCATGTTATAGGCCCAGTTGCGAAGCATATTGAATTGGGAGCCCGCAAAACCATAGGCAACGTCGACACAGACTCCGGTGAGATCCCCGAAATGGCTCGTGAGACGTTCCAACTCGGCGAAAAGGACCCGAGTATACTCGGCACGCTCAGGGGCCTCAATTCGGGCGATTTTCTCAATTGCCTGGCAGTAAGCCAATGAATTCGTAAAGGTTTCATCACCGGAAATACGTTCGGAGATATAAAAGCATTGTTCAACGCTTTTTCCCTCGCAGAGCTTTTCGATTCCCTTGTGCACAAAATAAAGCTGTGCTTCCAGGTTGAAAATCGGCTCGCCGGCAACGCTGAAACGGAAATGCCCCGGCTCTATGATTCCTGCGTGGACCGGTCCGACGGGGATCTCAAACACTCCCTCGCCTTTGATCCGCGTGAATTCCGATCCCAGATCCGCTGTTTCAGGCCGGTGGGTCAAAGGGTAATCCTTGCGCAGCGGAAAGTTGTTTTCGGGCCAGTTGCCGTGAAAAACAAGACGCTTCAGTCCGGGATGGCCGACCGGCTTCAAGCCGAACAGGTCATGGATCTCCATCTCGTAGCGGGCGGCAGCATGAACGCTGGCGCTGATCGAAGGAAACTCATTGCGGTCTGGATCGATTGCTGCCGTGAGGATGATGAGACAACCGGATTCTCTTACGGCAAATGTATAATAGAGCATATAATTTCCGAAGACAACTCGTTCGTCGGCGGCGAACAATGAGACAAGGGAACAGCCCAAGCCGGCGTTTAAAAACATGCTGAGCTGCATGATATGTTCCGGCTCGATCTCCAGATACAATTCGTTGCCGTTGATCATCTTGCTGCTATAGATATCTTTTGGAAATTCAGCTTTGATTCTCAAATTCAATTCATTTAATGTCATAACCTTAACCTCCGATTATGATTCTTTGCGCGGATGTTATGAGATCTTTCAATAGATCAGGCATGTATAAGCCGGTCGCAAGAATGACCGCAAGGAGCGCGATCAGGACCGCGGTTCCCGGTTTATTGATTTCTCCCCTTGCGATTGGGGCGTCTGCGGCAGGTTCTCCGAAGAAAACTTTAAAAAGCGTTACGGCGATGCCTGCAAATATCAGTGCCAGCAGAATAACGAAGGTGCCGCCAAGGATATAGTTTTTTTCCGAGAATATCGATAAAAATACATTGAATTCACTGGCAAAGATACTGAACGGCGGCGTGCCTGAAATCGCAAACAGTCCAAGCAGAAAGGCCATGCCTGAGACCGGAAGGGTCTTTAACAAGCCTCTTACTTTGGAAATATCTCTTGTGCCGTACTTTTGAAGAATGTTACCGGATGACAGAAACAGCATCGATTTCGTGAAAGAGTGGTTGATCATATGAAAGAACCCCGCAAAGACCGAAAGCGGCGTGAACAAGCCAAAGGCAAGGGCAATGATCCCCATGTGTTCGATGCTGGAATAAGCAAGCAACCTCTTATAATCCTTCTGCGTCATGATGAATACGGCCGCGGCGATGATAGATAACAGACCGAAGGCAATCATGATGCGTCCTGTGAACCTGCTGTCTCCGAGGTTCCTGTTGACGATGGCCAGGATACGTATGATCGCGTACATAGCGCTGTTTAAAAGCACTCCCGACAGCAGGGCGCTGATCGGAGAGGGAGCCTGGCTATGGGCGTCAGGAAGCCAGGTATGCATCGGTGCAAGGCCTGCTTTTGTTCCAAAACCGATGAGGATGAAGATGAACGAGAGACGCAGTACCGGAGCGTTCAGCTCCTTTGCACGGTCAAAGAGCAGGTTCCATTGGAGGGCATTCTCGCTGCTGGCGACGCCGGCGGAAGCAAGGTGAAGGAATATAATGCCCACAAGGGACATGGCGATACCGACCGAGCAAATGATAACATACTTCCATGCCGCTTCCAGCGTATGCTTGTCATTGTTGAACCCCACAAGGAAAGCGGAAGCCAGCGTGGTCGCCTCGATGGCTACCCACATGATCCCGATATTGTTTACTGTCAGGGCAAGGATCATGGAGAATATAAAGGTATACATCATGGAATAATAGAATTTTATTTTTTTGTTGTTGATTTTCTCATGCTTTACTTCTTCATCGAGATATCCGATAGAATAAATGCTGACCAAAAATCCGATCAGGAGGATGATATCCAACACGATAATGCTGACTGCGTCCAGAAAAAACGCTTCCTCAAAGATCTTGTAAGTGAGGGTGCCGTCGATCATAACGCGTTCCGTGGCAAAGCCGCCGGCCAGCAGCAGCACAAACGAGGCACATACGCTGACGGCGTGCAGCCCTTTTATGTTATTGACCAATCTAGACAGAAGCACTGCTATGATCGGTGCGATCCATAAAATCAATCCCATCTTACCCTCCTATCCTTTCAAATTCCTGAGCTTATTCACATTGATCGATTCAAATTTTTCATTGATCTGGATCACCATGATCCCCATGATCAGAACTGCCGTGACCATGTCGATGAAGATGCCGATATCAACGATGAAGGGCATTCCGTTGGTGGAAAATATCGCTGTTACAAAAATCCCGTTTTCTATTACAAGATAGCCGATCATCTGGCCGAGGGCCTTTTTCCTGCTCAGCATGAAGAAAAAGCCGATCAGGACGACGGAAAACGAGTTGACCACCTGAAGGTTCACATGGACGCCGCTCAGGGTGCCGATGTTGGAAACGGCAAAGTAGGAGAATACCACAAGACCGCAGCAGATGATCACCAAAATCGGTATATTCATGTAAAAATCTTTCTCGACCCTATATTCGATCGTCCTGTAGGTCTTGTGAAGAAGACGCGGTATCAGGATCACTTTCAGCGCGATAATGATCGCGCAGACGATCAGAATATCATACTTACCTTCCTTGATAAGACTTTCGACGCCCATAATACCGGCCGTCAGAGCGATAAGGGAAGACTGGATCCGGAAGGTCTTTATATAAGCGTTGATTCTTTTATGGGAAACAAGGACGAAGGACGACAGTAAAATCAGTACTGACAGTAAATCAAAATAACTTTCCATGGCTACCTCCCCAGCACAAAATACTGCATGAATCCGATAAATGATAAAATGAACGAGAGGGCGGCGAGATTCGGTATGCTGAAAAGTCTCAGCTTAACTGTGCTTATCTCTGCGACGGCAATCAATATGGATACCAGGATCACTTTTATCAGATAAATCATCAATGACAACAAAACCGCGACTGCGCCTGAAATCTGGATGAGCTGGTCATGGGGTATAAAAATATTGACCAGTAAAGTAAGAAATACCAGCTGCTTGATAGAAGCCCCCAGCTCCATAAGGGCAAGGCTTCTGCCGGAGTATTCAAGCAGCATCGCTTCATGTACCATAGTCAGTTCAAGATGCGTCGAAGGGTCATCCACTGGGATTCTTGCCGTCTCCGCAATGATAATGATCAAAAAAGCAAGGAACGCCATGAGATATACAGGATGGCTCAAAGGAATGCCGACGCCCTTCATATAATCCATCACCCCGAATGCGGAGGTCGACCTTGCGATGAGACCGACTGTGATCAGCGAAACCAGGATCGACGGTTCGATCAGCGATGATATCATGGCTTCACGGCTTGAGCCCATGCCTCCGAAGGTGCTTGCGGTATCGAGACCGGCCAACATTATGAAGAATCTGCCGAGTGCCAGCAGATAGACCATTAAAATCAGATCACCGGCATGCCATATCGGATTTAGCATCGTCGTGACAGGAACAAGCAGCGCGGCGGCAAGGGATGACGCAAAAACGATATAGGGCGTGGCTTTGAAGATCCACGACGCGGTATCGGAAACAACCGTGCTTTTTCTGAGCAGCTTGAGGATATCGTAATAAAGCTGCAGTACCGGCGCTCCCTTTCTTTTTTGTGACAGCGCTTTTATTTTTTTAATAATACCATTCACAAGGGGAGCGACCGCTATTATTACAACGATTTGAACGATTAAGTAAGTTGTATTTATCATATCGCGCACCTCCTATACAAGTCTGTTATACAGCATCAAGACCAGAACCGCGGCAAAAATGTAAACCAGGTAAGCGTTGGTACTGCCAGTCTGCACTACTGATTTGATTCGATGCGAAAACATTTTGACAGCATTGAACAGCGGGCCGTAAACATATTTTTCAAAGATCGATTCGGTCCAAACACTGTATTTTTTAGAAACCGGGAAGTAGATCGATTCGCCTTCTTCAACCTCGAGGGATCTGCCGGGACGGTAAAGGATCCTAAGAACGATCCGGAGCGGCTTTGCAAACCCTGTGGCGGTGTATTGCATCCGGGGAGTCAGCTCGTAGAAGCCGCAATCCCAGGTTCCGTATTTTCTTTCGTCCGCTTTTCCGCCCACAAGCCTTATCACGGCGGCAGCAGCTAATATGATAATGACTGTAACAATAAATATTTCAACCGGAGTAATCATATTACCGGATGCCTTGACCGGATGCCAGGCGATGAGAAAACCACCCTGAAGCTCGCCGGTTACAGCCGTACCGGTGATGTTGAATACGATTTTGTCGATCACTTTAAGGAAAAACATAGGGAAAAGACCGATGGCAAGACAAAATGCCGCAAGGATCCCCATTCCGAAATTCATCGAAGCCGGAACTTCCGTTGCGTTTAAAGAGTGTTCGCTGCGCGGTTTTCCTAGAAATGATATACCGAAAAGCTTTACAAAGCATGCCGCCGCCAACGCGCCGGACATCGCCAGCGCAGCGATGGAAAGGATCGAAAGGATATTCAAACCCGTCTGACCGGGACTGATGATCGAGAAAAGCGACTGGTATGTAAGCCATTCGCTGACGAAACCGTTAAAGGGAACGATTGCAGAAATCGCCAGTGAGAAACACAGGACCATCACAGCGGTCACCGGCATCTTCTTGATCAGGCCGCCGAGCGCTTCTATGTCCTTTGTATGCGTTGCGTATTGGATAGAACCCGCTCCAAGGAAAAGTCCGCCTTTAAACAGGGTATGGCTGAATGTATGCAATAGGGAAGCCGCAAGAGCGATACCACCCAGCAATTCATTACCCTGATGAAATGCCACAAAGGATATTCCAAGTCCGATCAGGATGATTCCGATATTTTCCACGCTGCTGAAGGCCAGCAGTCTTTTAACGTTTTGCTCCATCAATGCGTAGGCAACTCCCAAAACAGCGGAAACAACGCCGAGGCATAGGATCAAAACGCCCCACCAGGCCTGCTGGATCCCCAAATAGCAGAGAATAAAACGGATCAAACCGTAGATTGCCGTTTTTATCATGATCCCCGACATCAGAGCGGATACATTGCTTGGCGCAGCCGGATGGGCATAGGGCAGCCAGATATGTACGGGAACCACGCCTGCCTTTACTGCAAATCCGATCAGGAAGAATAGGAACATCAGATTCTTTGCGGCCGCCGGAATCGCTTCCGAGCTGCCGTATATATCGAAGGATTTCGTATAGGTGAACATGATCATGAATGCGATCATCAAAAATGCGGTGCCGATATGAGTCATTACGATGTAGATCAGTCCGGCCCTTTCATTGCTTTCCTGCTCCGATTCGAACACGACAAGGAAATACGAAATCACAGCCATAATCTCCCACGCCATAAAGAAGAACACAGCGTTTCCTGCGGTGAATACAAAAATCATGGATAAGATAAAGGCGATATATAAAACATGAAAAGCGCTCACATTTCTTTTTCCGTGGTAATGAGAGACATAGCCTATGGAGTAGATCGAAACACAGCAAACGAGCACCGACAAGACAAGAATGAAAAATGCGGAAAGGGCGTCTATCGTAAGATTCATCGATAAAAATGGAATCGATGAAGGGAAGGGATCGAACGTTTGAGGTTCATTCCGGGTCAGGAGTACAGATAAGGAAAAGGCGGCGCTGGTCAGCGACGCCAGGATACAGCCCGCCTGTGCAAACAGCGTGCAGGTGCGGTGCTGCCTGTAAAAAAGAATAGCTGCGATTGCAGCAGCCAGATATATTATAATCGAACCATATAGCAGATAATCCGTTGCAAACAAAACCATTTTTAATATGTACCTCCGTAAGAGCCGAAACGGGAAAAATCAAAAAAAACCTAAAATTATAGCATGATTAAGCTTATCATCGTTATGGCGCGATTGTCAAGGCATATAGAAAGCCTTACTATTTCGAATAGTCCGATAATAGTAAGGCTTTAATCATTGGTTCCGTTTTTCAGTGTGATGCAGGTCAGTTCCGGCGGGGAGAGAAAACGGTAAGGCAGCTTCGTCATTCCGATACCGGAATTGACAAATAGCTGCGATTTTCTCTCATTGTCGAAGGCATACTTCCCGTTGATATATTTCTTCCCGTAAGGCGGGAGAATGTAGTCGTCGAAGAATTTCAGATTGATTTGTCTACCGTGAGTATGCCCTGAAATCATCAGGTCTACGTTATAGTCCAGGACCTGATCCACCAGGTCCGGTTCATGGGCGAGAACGATATTGAAATAGTCCGGCCTGCCCCAGCTTGCAATGGAAGGATCTCCGTATCCGATGAGAACGTCGTCGATGCCGATGATGGCGATCCCAAGCATATCGATGGCATAGTACTGATTTTTCAGTACGGTGAAGCCGCCGGCTTCCATGATTGACTGATACTTGTTTTCCGCGCCACCGCCGTAATCGTGGTTGCCGAAGATGGCGAATTTTCCGTATGGCGCCTCTATCTGGGACAACTTTTCGGATATGACACTCACATCCCCGGAATAAATATCATAATGATCGATGAGGTCGCCGTCAAAGACCACCATATCCGGCTTCATTTCATCGATTGCCTTAAGCACCTTGTCAAAATCCCGAGTGGTATAGTAATCGCTGAAATGGGTATCGCCAAATACTGCTATCTTGAGGTTTTCGGCATCAGAGGTCACCATTGGCGATGTAATGGTCACATCCTGGATCTTGAGCATATGTGGTTCGATATATCTGGCGTAGCAGATCAGGATCACACCGGCGAGAATGACCAGCACCGATAATCGGAAAATATTTTTAAACAGTCTAAACAACTTAAACTCCTTGGATAGTGATTGAAGAAACCGCCGGACCTAAGCATGTCGCACTCCCGGGTGCGGTCAGTGAATAAAAGTTTATCATATTCTATTCCCTAATGCAATTGGATTGAAGGGCATTCAGATCTCTTTTTGCGGGGTGATTTTCAGGATGCGCATGACCTCCGAAAGAAAGGCCTCGTAACTGCCGCATAATTCCGGAGCGAGACCGCTCAGCGCTTCGGCGTTCGTCATGGACTTATAGATTTCCCCGGAAAGCATAAAAAGATTCACGTAATGTTGTAGCTGTGCAGCATCGGATCGCCGGGGCATCTGATCCTTTTCGAGGGATCTGGAAAGGGGAATCCCTTTTTGGACGTTCTTTCCGGATTGCGTGTTTTCAAAACGATAACCGTTCAACAGTTTTTCCGCTTTCATCCTGTCACAGGAGTAGTACTTGTGCGGCAGGTGACTGCGCATGGAAGCGGTAAATTCACGATATTTGGAAGGAGTATATCCGTACCATTTCTTAAAATGTGAAATGAGGTATTTCGTGCTGGCAAAACCTACTTCAAGCGCGATTTCGGAAATCGTCCTGTCCGTGCTGACCAGGAGCTTTTCCGCAAATTCGCATCGTACTACGGAGAGCCATTGCTGAAAGCTCAAGCCCGTAGCCTGCCGGATAAAGTGGGACAGGTAGTATGTGCTGAGGTATTCATGTTTTGCAAGACTGCCCAAGGTTATGTTCTCCGTAAAATGACTGTAGATAAAATCCTGGACGCTGTGGATCCGCTGAGCCTGTATTGCGTTGATATGGAATTCCTGGGGGCAGCCGTAGAGGAAATGGTCGCTGCCGTCCGGAAGCCAGCGGAACAGCAGAAAACTGTCCAGGAGCAAAGCGACCAGCCGGCTCAGGTCGTCGTCAAGCCTTTCCTTGATGTCATATTCGTTCCCGTTGAAATTGAAATAGATATCAGCCAGATAATGGCGAAGCAGGTCAACACTGCTGCCCTTTTGACGGTCACAGTCGCACAAAAAGGAAATATGTCTGATGGCCGGATAGAATGCCGTCAGATAATCAAGATCGAAGTATAGAGTGAGAACGCAGTTTGTTCTGCTTAGACCGGTTATGCCGTGAAGATCCGGCGGATTAAAAATATGTATGTCTCCGTCGCCCAGGATCTGTGTTTGATACGCCTCCCTGACCTCAATGGTCCCTTCCAGCACCATGATGATTTCGATCGCCTGATTGACGTGAAGCGGTACTGTTTCAACCGTGGAAAGAAAGGCATCCACCGGCAGTCCGTTTTTGAAATGAATGGTCTTTTCCAGCATGTCCCTTTCTCCTCATACAAAATGGCAGATTAGGCTTCCTGCCGACATTATATAAAATATCCGGGAGGAATGCAAGGAACCGAAGGGGCTTGTTTTTACAATTCAGCAAATAAGGAAAAAACAGTCAGCCAATAGGGAAATTCAATGCATATTTATTTATTGTACAATGAAAAAAATGAAAGCTGAAAAAGTATTTCCCCGAAAACCGCCATCTTTAAATGCTGCGCATTAAGATGGTGATCGGTTTCACGGTTTTCTTTGGAAACACTTTTTCAGCGCCCGTTAATAAATAAAGGAAAGGAGGGATTGAATGGCTGAAATTTTTACAAGAATGGGCGACGGCTTCGGCGTTTATATGACGGAAGAGGAGATCATGGCGGATATCAGGGACGGAGTTCATGATGCGGCGGACCGCGGAAAGATACCGCCGCTGACAGAGGATGAGATGGAACACCTTTTCCGGATCGTCACGATGGAGGGCGTGATCGTAGGAGTGAAGCACGGAGATGAAGTGGTTTCCTCCACAGACCAGGGGGCGGACACCGTCGGCTGCGAAAGCGGGGTGCCCATCGACCGCGTTATCCAGGTGCAGATGCTGGAGAGGGCTTTCGGCCTGGATTCTACCGATTATGGCTTTACCGACTACAATTTCAAAGCGGTCAAGTCCATTGTGAATTATGAAGCGGCGTCGGTGGAACGGGCGCTGGACAACAGCGTGATTCCGGTCTTATACGGCGGTATGCCAAATCTGGGCTTCTATACGAAGCCTGACGGCCCTGTGGACAACTGGTCTGAATTGCTTCCGGAGGGGAAGGTCAGGGAAGCCCTTGAGGCGCAGGAGGCGGCTGTGGAGCTTGCGGTCCACGATATGGTCTATGTCGCAGAGCAGATGTTTGAGGCGGGAGCGGATGGGATCAACCTCGACACTTGCGGAGCGGCGGGAGACGCCGATTTCCTGGCAGCCTTGAAGGCATGTGAGGAAATCAGGAAGCGGCATCCGTCCATGGGCGTGGAAATCGGAATGGCGGGAGAATTCGTGCTGGGCATGCACGGACGACTGAAGTACGACGATACAAGACTTGCCGGCCTGTACCCCCATAAGCAGGTCAAACTTGCCGAAAAAGCGGGAGCTACGATCTTTGGCGCCGTGGTCAATACCAATACCGGACGCTCTTTTCCCTGGAACATTGCCAGGGTTTGCACGTTTATGAAGGAATGCGTGAAGGAAGCGGGGAAGATCGCAGTACATACAAATGTAGGAATGGGGGTCGGAGGAATACCCATGTGCGAAACGATTCCACACGACGTGGTCTCGCGGGCAGACAAAGCCCTGATCGAAATATGCAAAATCGATGGATTGTAGATCGGTGAGGGAGATGCGATGGGCACGGAAATCACGCACACGGTATCCGCATGCATGGGCGGTATGAAGACAGCCGGAGATCTGGTTCTCAGGATGCAGCTCATGTACGGAATGAGACTCCGTGAGGCAAAGGAGTACGTGGCCGAAAAGCTGGGCGTTTCGGTATTTGAATTGAGTGATCCGTCCGTTATGACGGAAATAAGGCAGAACCTCGGGCTTGGAGTCCAGGAGCCGAATCTGGGAGACGTCGTCGGCATGGCGGCTAAGATCAGGATCGCCGAAAAACTAGGGATCACCATCAATTCCGTTGAAAACTTTAAAAGAAAAGCCGGGCTTAAAGAATGATCGGTGAAGGCAGGTGAAATCATGAAAAAACCATATGAAGAATGTACGCTGGGGTACTCCATCCTGGAAAAGAACGATCTTGACGCGATCCATGAGTCGACACTAAAGCTCATGGAGGAATTCGGAGTACGGGTATTCGGAGATCAGGCCCATGAAATCTACGGCGCAGCGGGATGTGATGTCAACAAAGAGACCAACATGGTCCGTTTCCCCAGAAATCTGATCAATGACTGTATTGAATCGGCCCCCGCGGAATACACTCTGTATGCGCGGGATCCGGAAAAGAGCTTCGAGATCGGCGGAAAAAAGGTAACTTTTACGAATTTCGGAACAGGGGTTTATCTGCTGGATCCCGTTACGGGGGAACGGCGCAGTACGACGAAAGAGGATCTGTGCAATATTGCCAGGTTTATCGACGCGGTGGATGAGGTCGACTGTATCACCATACCGGTGGCGGCGACTGACGTACCGGAAGAGATCAAGGAGCTCCATGAAGCGGAAGCGATCTTTCACAATACTTCGAAGCATTTCGGCCACGATACGGACGGAGGGGCGAATACAAGACGGTTTATCCGGATGGCGGCCGCGGTGGCCGGGGGAATGGATCAGCTGAAGGCGCAGCCTATTGTATCACTTGGCGCCTGTCCCAACAGCCCCCTCGAGCTGCATGAAGCTGCCACGGAGCAGATCATTGAAGCTGCAAAAGCAGGGATCCCGATGGATGTCCTGTCCATGGGTCTCTGCGGAGGGACGACGCCGGTCACACTGGCGGGTACGATCCTGACCACCAATTGTGAGATCCTTTCGGGGATCATTCTGGGTCAGCTGGTTCGTAAGGGCTCCCCGATGATGTATGGGAGCTCCACCAGTATCATGGATCTGAAACTGGCCACGTCTCCGGTCGGAGCGCCGGAACACGCGATGTTCGGAGCGGCAATGGGGCAGATGGGCCATTATTACGGAATTCCCACCGACGTCGGCGGGACTTAGGGGGACAGCAAACTCATCGACGCTCAGATCGGACATGAAAAAACCATGACGGCTCTGCTTCCGGCTCTGACAGGCAGCAATATGATCTACGGAATGGGAATGCTGGAAATGGGAATGACGATGAGCTACGGGCAGTTGCTGATCGATGCGGAGATCGTCCGGATGATCCGGAGGATACTGCAGGGGATCGCGGTGGATAAATCGACACTGGCCCTGGATGTGATAACGTCGGTAGGACCCGGCGGTACCTATTTGGGGCAGAGACACACCATGCAGTACATGCGCAGGGAATCCTCGCAGACAAAGCTGATCGACCGGAGGATGTATGAAAATTGGGAAAGATCCGGGAAAAAGGACATGGCAGAGCGGGCAAACGAAGAGGCGCTGGAAATATTAAAGAATCACAAGCCGGTCCCTTTGCCGGAGAACGCGGCAAAGGAAATCAGAGCGGTCATTGAAGAGGCAGAATACGAATTGAGAACAGGAAAATAATTGATGAGAGAAAGGACTTATTATGAGTGAAATATTTGAAAAAATGAAAGCAGCCGTTTTAGAGGGTGAAGAAGGAGAGGCGGTGGCGCTGGCTAAGCAGGCGCTGTCTGACAAACTGGATCTGAAGGCCGTTATGGACGAAGGTTTTCTGAAGGGAATTCAGGAGGCGGGACGATTGTATGCGGACGGAGAATATTTCCTTCCTGATCTGGTGTGCTCTGCCGACGCGATGAAGGCGGCGCTTTCGGTTTTGGATGAAGAACTGAAAAGGCCTTCCAGCGGCTTTGCCTCCAAAGGAAGGATCATCATGACGACCGTGCAGGGAGATGTGCATGATATTGGCAAGATCATCGTTGGCGCCATGCTGACGGCAGTCGGATATGAGGTCCATGATTTGGGCGTCGATATTCCAAACGAAGCGGTGCTGACAGCCATCGACGAGATCAAGCCGGATGTTGTGGGCCTTTCCGCACTGCTGACGACGACTATGGTGGAACAAAAAAACATCATCGAAGCCTTGAAAGCGGCAGGGAAGCGGGACGACGTCAAGGTCATCGTCGGAGGAGCACCGGTTACACACGATTGGGCGAAAAAGATCAGCGCCGACGGTTACTCGGATGACGCCATCGGCGCCGTTGCCCTGGTAAACAGCCTGATTTCCTGAGGAGGGGTTATTATGCGATTGAAGACACATGCATTGTCGGAGGAAGAACGGAAGCTGGTACATAAACGAACGCTTGAGATCCTGGAAAAGGCCGGGGTCTGTGTGAAAAGCAGGCGAGCCCTTGAAGCGCTGGCGAATAACGGCGCAGAAGTGGATTTCGATACTCAGATCGCCAGGATCCCGGAAGAACTCATCGCCAGATGCCTGGATACTGCGCCGAAAAGCTATGTGCTTGGCGCCAGAAATCCGAAATTTGACTTTCCGATGCCTGCGGTCCGGGTAGGACATATTCTTGACGGGATCACAACCAATATTATTGATATCGAAACGGGTGAGACGCGGCCTTCGACAAAGGAGGACGTATTCAATGCAGGCAGGGTATTTCAGCAGATGAATCTTGGCGCTGTGGCCTGGTCCGGCTGTTCCGCCCTGGACGTACCGCCTGAAACCCATTGCCTGCATGAGTTCGCGGCCATTCTTCAGGGGACATCGAAGCATATTCAGTTCGAGTTGCGGGATCAGGGTGAATCAAAATATGCGGTGGAGATCCTGAAAGCCGTTCTGGGAAATAAAGAGGAAGTGAAAAGACGTAAAATCGCGTCCGTGTTATATTGTCCGATCTCTCCGCTGACCCACGACGACAGCATGCTTGACGCTTATCTGGAATTAACAGAATATGAGGTTCCGATCAACATTTATCCGTGCCCCATCGTAGGCCTTACTTCGCCGGCCAGCGTATTTTCTACGGTATGCCTGATCAACGCCGAGGTTTTGTCCGGAACGGTCATCTTCCAGTTGATCAAGCCGGGATTGCCCGTCATGTACGGCTCCTGCTCCGGAACGGCGGATCCCAGGACCGGAGATTATGTTGACAAGGAAGAAAGCGTGCTGATCAGCATGGCTTCCAGAGAGATGGCCGGATTTTACGGTCTCCCGTCGGTGCTTAGCGGAGGCGGCTCCCCGGAGACAGTGCCACAATATATGATCGGACCGGAGCTTATCGACGGGATCGGGACGCAGGATGACGGCATGACGACGGATCTGGCCGGAATGGTGATACAAAATGAATACTGCAATCGAAATATAAGGATCGCCGGCGGCATCCGCGTGGATGAGGAAACAGATATGATCGCTGAAATCATAGAAAAAGGACCCGGCGGAGGTTTTCTGGGCAGCAAATCGACGAGAAAGCTGTTCCGGGATAATAGTGAAATATATATCTCAAAATATTTCCCCGACTGCTTCCGGCATACGGCTACGGAAATGGAAGACATGAGAGAGCATGCGACGGAAATCGTGAAATCGATCTTGAAAGGCCCGGTAGAGGATGAACTTCCGCAGTCGGTCCAGCTGAGAATCGAAGAGATATGTAAAACGGCAGATAAACAAATTGCAGGGAAGGCATGACCATATTCGTTATTACCTGTGCCGGTTCGACTAATTTGTAATGAGAATCGGCTTTAGAAAGGAAAGGGTATGATAGTATGGATGCGGATATAAATAAAAGCAGAACACTGGTTGATACGGAGAATTTGGGGCTGAAGAAGAGGAACTTGAGCGTAGTCACGATCGTCTTCATGATTTATTGCCTTTGCTCGGGCGGCGCTTTCGGCATTGAGGAAATGATTTCTTATGCAGGTCCCGGTTTAACGCTGATCATGCTAATGGTGCTCCCTTTTGTCTGGGGCGCTCCTCTGGGTCTTGTTGCAGCGGAGCTGGGATCCGCAAGACCGCAGGAAGGCGGTTACTACAAGTGGGTCCAGGAGGCGCTGGGTGAATTCTGGGGTTTCCAGGCAGGCTGGTGGAGGACCGTCTCTGTATACATTGACAATACGTTATATGTCATCCTGGCGGCAGGATATGTTTCTATGGTCTGGGACGTCGGGCCGGTTGGGCTGTTCCTGCTGAAGGCTGCAATCATATTTATCTTTACATTTATCAATCTCAGAGGTCTCGGAGATGTAGGTATAGCCAGCACGATATTTTCGGTCATGGTATTGGTGGCTTTTGCCATGGTCGCCGTCGTTGGCTTTCTGAACTGGCAGCAGAATCCGTTCATCCCGATCACGGCCGACGGTACGATCATGGGATTTTCCGGACTCGGTTTCAGCGATTGGATCTACTATATCGGCATGGGGATCGCAGTCGGGATGTGGATGTATTCCGGTTATGAATCCATGTCGACGGTGGCCGGCGAGGTCGAGAATCCGCAGGTCATTCCCAAGGCAACTCTTATCTCGGTGCCGTTGATCATGGCGACTTATATTCTACCTACTATGGCGGGTCTTGCGTCCGTGGGACAGTGGGATAGCTGGGGGACCGTCGGACTGGATTCCGTCGGCTATATTACAGTGTTGTCTCAGTTTCTGGCGCCCGGATTCGCGATATTCATGGTAGTCATCGCGGTGATTTCCAATGTGTCTGTTTACAATACCTACATCGCGTCCGGTTCCCGGGGCTTCTTCTGCCTTGCGGAGGATCACCTGGCGCCGCCGTTCCTTGTAAAAGTTGACAAAAAGCATGGTATCCCGTACGTCGCGGTTCTGAGCGTGGCGATTGTAAATCTGATCCTGTGCAACTTCGCATTCAATGTCGTCGTCGTCATAGACGTGTTTCTGTTCATGTCGGGCTATGTGCTGATCTATATCTCAGCGCTGATCCTGAGAAAAAAGATCCCGGACGAGGAGCGTCATTTCAAAATACCCGGCGGATACGGAGTTCTGTGTCTGGTTTGTATCATGCCGATCATTATCGCCTTCATGGCCTTTTTCATCAACGGAACCGATTATTTTATCGGCGGAATGGTAGGAATTATATCGGGACCGATCTTCTACTTTTTCTGGAAGCGCAGATACGGTGGGCTTGCGAGAAAAAGCGAAGAAGCGTATCGTGTGAACAACAGGACCGGGTTAGCGATGGGAGATCTTTACCGCATGGTGATCATATTCATCTGGCTGGGAGCCATGGGGACCGTCGCATCCTTCTTTCTTCCATGGTTTGAAGGCAGCTGGGGAAACGATTACTATTTCGAGACCTACGGTGTGGAAGGACTGCTTGACACCTTCCTGCTCTGGATCCGTATCGGTTCGATCATAGCGTTTCTGATCGGAATTGTTCTGTTAGTTGCTGCAAAAAAACTGGAACCGAAGAAAGAGAGGATCACCGTATGAAGATGCAGGCCCAGGTATTGAGCCAGGAAGAGAAAAAACTGATCCATGAGCAGTCAATGCGCATCCTGGAAGAGATCGGGATAAAATTCCCAAGTGAACGCGCACTTGCCATTCTGGAAAAGGGAGGAGCGAAAATCGACAGGGATAAGCAGATCGCGTATATTTCCCGGCAAATGGTGGACGCGGCACTTGCCACAGCTCCGAAGGAGATCACTCTTGCCGCCCGGGACGAGTCGTATGATTTCAAAATGCCTTCCGCCTTCACCGGCTACCATTTGGACGGCTGCGGAATGAACGTCGTGGACCTGGAAACGGGAGCAAGAAGAGAGTCCGTCCTGAAGGACCTCGCCGACGCAGCCAGGATCTTTGATGAAATGGATATGGGATATGTCTATTGGCCTCCCGTATCTCCGCTTGACGTACCTGCCGAGGCTCGGAGCATTGCGGCGACGGCGACAGGATTTCTGAACACGGCGAAGCATATCCAGGATGAAATGAAGACAGAAAAGGAAATACCCTATGTGATGGAACTGATCAGGGCGGTGCTTGGCAGGGAAAAGTCTGCTGCCCGAATGGATGTGTATTCCGTCGTTTACTGTACGGTATCACCGCTATGTCATGATGAAGATATGCTCAACGCCAATATCGAGCTGTGTAAATACAAGGTGCCGATCGTTGCGCTTCCGATGCCGGCGGCGGTGACGACCGGACCTGCAAGCCTGTATTCCAATGTGGCGCTGTCCAATGCGGAGACGCTATCCGCGCTGGTCATGTTTGAGCTTACGGAACCGGGAACGCCTCTGATCTATGCGTCCTCCCTGGGGATAGCCAATCCGAGGAACGGGCTTTTCCTGTTTGGCATGCCGGAAACGATCATCCAGCTTGCCGCCTCTGTAGAAATGGGAAAATATTATAACCTTCCGACTACCATAGCCGGCATTGCAACGGACGCAAAACGGTACGGCGGGCAGACGATGCTCGAGAAAATGGCGACCGATCTGCCCCTGGTTCTGACAAAACCGGACACCATCGTCGGTTTTGGAATGTATGAGTGCAGCACGGCGCTGTCCCTGAGTCAGATCATCATCGATAACGAGGTCGCGCGATACTGCCGGCGGATCCGGGAGGGAATGAACGTTTCAACGGAAACAGATTTCTTTGAAGATATCCGATCGGTGGGCCCGGGAGGGCACTTCCTCAAACAGAAAAGCACAAGGTCTGCGGTCCGGTCAAGTGAATTTTATACCCCGGATCTGCTGGATAAAGGCCCTTACGACGAATGGGTCTCGCTGGGAAGCAGAGACATGGAGGATATTGCCCGGGACAAGGCTCGTGAGATCCTGGCCGGTGAACAGAGAAATCCGCTGCCGGGGGATACGGAAAAAGTGATCCTGGAGATCGTGGAGGAAGCCAAGGCGAAGCTGTCGGAATAGAATTTGATTATATTAAGAAGAAGCCATACCCACGCAATCAGTTCTCGAAATTTATGCTTTAATAAATTTTACTCGCGGCCTTTGACTGAAAATGTGAAGAAGCACATTTTCACCTGAGACAATGTATCAAAGGCTTTGTTCGTAAAATTTGAAAGCATGGAAATTTCTCGAAAAATTACGTGAGTACGGCTTCTTCTTTTGCCCAAATGCTTGACAGTACTGCCCGCCTGGCTCCTGAAGCCTTAACCGACTCCTCCCCGGCCCGGCTTCCGCTGGCCGAAATTGCCGGAATGTGGGCGATGAAATGTGGGTGTGGACATAGGGACACTTCCGATGGTATTATAATAATGGGTAATTTGGAATCATCAGGGGAAGCTTATGAACATGGACAGAGAATCGGACAGGATCATAATGGTAATCGGAGGCGGACCGTCAGGAATGGCGGCCGCAATTTCTGCTGCCCGGAATGGCGCGGGAAAAGTCAGGCTCATCGAAAAGAACAGCGAGCCGGGGCGCAAGCTTCTGGCAACCGGAAACGGGCGCTGCAATCTGACGAATACCGGCTGCGAAGGCGCGGAAGAGACGCTGGATTTCTTTTCTGAGCTCGGCCTGCTGACGAGAGCGGAGGAGGAAGGCAGAGTCTATCCTTATTCGGAACAGGCTTCCGCAGTGCGTGACGCCCTCGTCAACGAACTGGAAGATCGGAAAGTCGAAATCCTCTGCGGTATGGAAGTAAAGACTGTCGAAAAAAACGGTTCCGGGTTTATGATCATAACGGCGGTTGGAAAGAAATTCCATTCCGACGCGCTGATCCTGGCCGTGGGGGGAAAGGCGGGGCCCCAGTATGGTTCCACCGGAGACGGATACCGGTTCGCGAAAGCGTTCGGCCACTCCGTTGTGAGGCTGATGCCATCCCTCGTTCAGATGGTTTCGGAGGAACCTTTTTTTAAAGAATTGAAGGGCGTCAGGGCGAAGGGGCAGGCGCAGCTGCTTCGTGATGAAAAAGTGATCGGCGCCGAAACCGGCGAGATCCAGTTTACGGAAGAGGGACTGTCCGGGATCTGTATTTTTAATTTAAGCAGAAAATATGTCCGTGGGGACAGAATAAGAATAGATTTATTTCCCGGTTATGGGGAAGGAGACTTGGAGGATATCCTATCAAGGCGGGCGGGAACCCTGGAAAACAGGAACTTGATCCAGTTTTTCAATGGGGTGCTTCACAAAAAGCTGATTCCGGTTGTCTTGGAGAAGCTTAGTCTTGATAAAGACAGAAAAGCAGCCGGCCTGGGTCCGAAGGAGATCCGGGAAACGGTCCGTTTCCTGAAAGGCTGGAATATTTCAATTTCAGGGACCAAGGGCTGGAAGGAAGCTCAGGTTACCGCAGGCGGCGTCGACCTGAACGAAGTCGATCCGGAAACGATGGAATCAAGGCTTGTTCCGGGTTTGTATTTCGCCGGCGAGCTTTTGGATTATGACGGAGACTGCGGCGGCTACAACCTGCAATGGGCCTGGTCTTCAGGACTGATTGCCGGAAAATCCGCGGCCAAAGCTTAGGTGGTAGACATGCTCAGAATACATGAGATAAAACGCGGCGTCGGAGAGGACATGAATGTCATCCCAGGGCGCATCATAAAGAAATTGAATATGAAAGGCATGGAAATCAGCGATTTCCAGTTGATCAAGGAATCAGTGGACGCCAGGAACAAGGCGGATATCAAAATGGTCTATTCCGTGGATTTCGTTCCGTCGCTCTCCGGCAAAAGCACTGTGGAAGCGGAAGCCTTTCTGCTCGGAAAGTGCAAGGGCGTAAAGCTGGAAAAGTCGCCGGATATGAGCTACCATCCCGTCCCGCAGGGACAGGTGCAGATGAAGCATCGCCCGGTGATCGCCGGTTTCGGTCCCTGCGGTATGTTCGCGGGACTGATCCTTTCGGAGATGGGCTATGAGCCGGTCATCATAGAAAGAGGCAAAGCCATCGCGGAGCGGATCCGTGACGTGGACCGGTTCTGGAAGGAAGGGATCCTGGACGGGGAGTCCAATGTGCAGTTCGGAGAAGGCGGCGCAGGTCTTTTTTCAGACGGAAAGCTGACGACACAAATCAAGGATGAGAGGGTCCGCAAGGTTCTGGAAGAATTTGTGGAAGCAGGCGGAGATCCCGATCTTTTATACAAACAGAAGCCTCACATCGGTACGGACGTGCTTAGGAGGATCGTTCTCAGCATTCGTAACAAGATCACGGAAAACGGAGGGGAAATCCTCTTTCAGAGCAAGCTCACCGATCTTTTGCCTGATGAGGACAGCGAAGGCAAAAGACTAAAGGGGATCATCGTCAACGGAGACAGAAGGATCGACACGGAAGCCCTGATATTGGCTATCGGTCACAGCTCCAGAGACACCTTCCGCATTCTGGATGGGAGAGGTGTCGCTATGGTACAGAAACCGTTTTCCATCGGCGTTCGGATCGAGCATCCACAGACTATGGTAAATGCAGCCCAATACGGCGGCAATTGGGAAACATACGAGCTTGGGGCGGCGGACTACAAGCTGTCCCATCACTGCGAAAATGGGCGGGGCGTATACACTTTCTGCATGTGTCCCGGCGGCTACGTTATCGGCGCCGCTTCCCATGAGGGTTCCGTAGTGACGAACGGGATGAGCTACCACGACCGTGGTTCCGACAACGCCAACAGCGCCCTTCTGGTCGATGTGAGGACAGAGGATTTTCCAAATGTATCGCCTCTGGCGGGTATAGAGTTTCAGGAGAAATATGAGAAGCTGGCCTTCCGAGCGGGTGGCGGTAATTATAACGCGCCGGCCCAGCGGCTCAGGGATTTTATGAGATATCCGGAGGACGACGACGCCAAACATGCGTTGAAGCCCACTTACCAACCGGGCGTAACCTGGACCGACCTTTCGCAATCTCTTCCGGATTTTGCCATTGACGCTATGCGCGAAGCGATCCCGGTACTCGGCAGAAAGCTGAGGGGCTTTGATGCGGGGGAAGCGGTCATGACAGGGGTGGAAACGAGAAGCTCGTCGCCGGTCCGCATCCCGAGAAACGAGCAATTGATGAGCAGTATGGAAGGATTGTATCCTGCAGGCGAAGGCGCCGGGTATGCCGGCGGAATCATGTCCGCCGCGGTTGACGGAATCCGTATCGCAGAAGAAATCGTTAAAAAATACAGGAGTTTCAGATAGAGTTTCCAAGGGGAAACAAGTTTTTAGTTTTGTTTATTTAATCAAAAAGGAGAGAAAAAATGTTAGAGAAAGGGTACATTCAGGTTTATACCGGAAATGGAAAAGGTAAAACCACAGCGGCACTGGGCATCACGCTCAGAACGGTCTGCGCAGGGAACAAGGTGTTCTTCGGGCAATTCATGAAAGGTCAGGATTACAGCGAAAAAAAGGCTGTTCAGTTTCTTCCGGGCCTTACCATGGAACAGTTCGGAGGACAACACTTTTTAAACGGCACTCCGACGCCAAAAGATTTTACCGACGCGAAAGCCGGCCTTGAGAGGATGAAAGAAGTCCTTTCTTCCGGCCAGTATGATCTCGTCGTATTCGATGAGATCAACACGACACTATTTTTTAAGCTTGTTACCGTGGAAGAGGTCATGGCGGTATTGGATTTGAAGCCGGAGAAAACGGAGGTTGTTTTAACAGGCCGTTACGCTCCCCAGGAAATCATCGACCGTGCCGACCTTTGCACGGAAATGAAAGAAATAAAACACTACTACAACGCAGGAGTCGATGCGAGAGTAGGAATCGAAAACTAGGAGATTTGAAACGTGAGCAGAAAAACCATTGCAAAAATTTTGTGTCTTGGGCTTAGCCTGGGGCTTTTCGCCGGTACGACGGATGTGGCCTTTGCAGCAGAGAGCACAGCCAATACGGGAGCCGCGATCACGGTGAACCAGGATGCGGCCAATGCAGCCAGAGAAGAGGCTGCAAAATTTAGAGAAGAAGCGATGCAGAGGGAGGACGCTGCGGTTAAAAACCTGTACAGCCTGCAGAGCAACGGAGCTTACAGCCGTTTTACAAATTATGTGCACGGTTACTCGCTGAACGTGGACAATGGCATGAAGGTGGACATGAGCTATTCCGGAGTCTGCGCGGTGCTGGAGAACGATCATAAGAGAATCGAGATCTACAAGGAAAACCTGCCTTCCAATGTCAGCCAGCAGGCCTACATGAGCTATTCCAACCAATTTTTGGCCAATACCGCTGACCACACAAAAGAATATGACACCCGGACGACCATAAACGGAAGGTCGGTACATATCCTGCAATGGTCCAGACAAAAACTGAGCCGCGTTGAAAATGACAAGAACTATTACGTATCCCTGGAGATCCTGTCCGGATCCAGGGAGATCTATACGATCTTTGTAAAATCGGACACGCCGTTCTATCTGACCGGCGGGTACAACTATTTAGCCAACGATTTCAATACCTTCGCTCCGACACAGTCGGCTTATATGCGAAAATCTGTGGACGTTCCACCTGAGAGCAAGGGATGGAATCAGGAGACGCAGGATTTTTACCGCCAATATTTCAGCCCGGACAGCACCCTTACCTGGGGACTCTTTGAGCCGAAAGCGCCGGACGACTTTACCCAGATGAAATATCTGGAAAGCGAGATGGGCTACAATTTCCCGATCCTGCTGAATTATTCAAGCTTTGAAAACAAATACAAGCATCCGAATCTGGAATACCGCCTCCGGAACGCGTACAAACAGGGCAAAACTCTGGAGCTGACCCTGCAGACCTCCTGGACAAACGCCGGTGAGGGAAATATGGTGTACGACGTTCTGAACGGGGAATACGACGAATTCCTAAAGAATTACGCTCAGACGGTCAAGGATTTCGGCCATCCGGTGCTTTTCCGTCTTGGAAATGAAATGAACGGCGACTGGTGCCCGTATTCCAGCTACAATACTTCAAAGGATACGGTGATCTTCAAGGAATTCTACCGGTATGTACATCAATTCTTTGCCGACGCCGGAGCGGACAACGTGATCTGGATATGGAACCCCAACGGCAAGTCCTTTCCTGACTTTGACTGGAACGACGAAGTGATGTATTATCCGGGGGACGAATATGTCGATATAGTCGGACTGACAGCTTACAATACCGGAACCTATTATTCCGGTGAAAACTGGACCGGCTTTGCCGAGCTGTACGATCCGATCTATTCGAAAAGCGCAGCGCTTTACACCCAGCCGCTGATGATCACCGAATTCGCGTCCAGCAGCGTTGGAGGCGATAAAAACCAGTGGATCCGGGATATGTTCAACCAGATTCAAAAATATCCGGATATCAAGGCCGCCGTCTGGTGGAACGGCTGTGACTGGGATGCGAACGGCAATGTTGCCAGACCGTATTTTATAGACGAGACGCCGCAGATCATCCAGACCTTCAAGGAACTGCTGAATAAAAAACCTTTGTATTGGGACGTATACGCATAACATAACAATGAACGGGATTATCAACTTCACAGTAGACGGAATTGCTGAATATCTGAAATACACATAAAAAGGGCGCCTGCCGAACAGCTCGGCAGGCGCCCTTTTTTTTCAATATTATTTCCTGATCAGCAGGCTGTGCCCGCTCATTTCAGATGGTTTTTCGATTCCCATCAGATCCAGCAGCGTAGGAGCCACATCGGCCAGAACGCCCCCATCCATAAGGGTGATCGGATCTCTTGAGATCACAAGGAACGGAACCGGATTCAGCGAATGGGCCGTCATGACTTCGCCGTTTTCGTCGAGCATGCTGTCGGCGTTTCCGTGGTCTGCAGTCAGGATCACCTGTCCGCCCAGTTCCAATACTGCGTTGATTACCTGCGGAACGCATTTATCCAGCGCTTCGATGGCCTTCTCAGCCGCTTCCATGCTTCCGGTATGTCCGACCATATCCGGATTTGCAAAATTCAGTATGATGACGTCGTAGAAATTGTCTTTTATCTTTTCGACGACCTTTTCCGTAACGAGATAAGCGCTCATCTCCGGCTGGAGGTCATAAGTGGCCACCTTCGGGGATGGGATCAGGACTCGGTCCTCTCCGTTATTCGGAGCCTCAACGCCGCCGTTGAAGAAGAAGGTGACGTGGGCGTATTTTTCCGTTTCCGCGATCCTCAGCTGTTTGAGGCCAAGCTCCGAGAGGTATTCTCCCAAGGTGTTCTTTAAGGACTGAGGCGGGAAGGCAACGTGAACATTGGGCATTTCCGCGTCGTACTGCGTCATGCAGACATAAAACAAGTTGGAAAGTACCTTCGTTCGATTGAAACCATTGAATTTGGGATCTACGAAGCATCTGGTGATCTCTCTCGCGCGATCCGGTCTGAAATTGAACATAATGATGGAATCATTGTCCTGGACGGTGATTGCTTCTCCGTTATCCTTGCAGATCGGGGAGGGCAGCACAAACTCGTCGTTGTTGCCTTTATCGTAGGAATTCTCCAGCGCAGCCATGGCGCTTCCGGCTTTTTCTCCTACGCCGAGAGTCATGGCATCATAAAATTTCCGGACTCGCTCCCATCGGTTATCGCGGTCCATTCCGTAATATCTTCCGGAGACCAGCGCGATTTGTCCGACGCCGGCTTTTTCCAGGTAATCCTCCAGCATTTCAAAGTATATGCCGGCGCTTTGAGGAGGAACGTCTCTCCCATCCAGCAGGGCGTGGATATAAACCTTTTTCAGGCCCTTTTCTTTTGCCATGTCGATAAGTGCATATAAATGTGTGATATGGCTGTGAACGCCTCCGTCGGAGAGCAAACCCAGCAGATGAAGCGCGGAATTGTTGGCCACCGCGTGATCTATCGCTTTTTCCAGAGCGGCGTTATGGAAAAACAGTCCGTCCTGGATCTCCTTGGTTATTTTCGTAAGTTCCTGATAAACGATTCGTCCTGCGCCGATATTGAGATGTCCGACCTCTGAATTGCCCATCTGTCCTTCCGGAAGTCCTACGTCCATCCCACTGGCGCCGACGGTTGTGTTCGGATATGTGCTGAACAGCTTATCGATATTTTCTTTGTGCGCCTGTTTTATTGCATTGCCACTGTACTCCGGATTTACTCCGTAGCCGTCGAGAATCATCAGTAAATTCGGCCTAGCCTTTAATTCCATATTAATCTCCTTTTTAGCTTCATTGATCTATGATTTGCAAATAAATGCAGTAATATCTCTCCAGAAATTATACCTCGTTTAACCGCAGTTAACCAAAACATCTCCAAGATTTGATAATTTTTAAATCCTTAGCGTTCATTATATCAAAATAAAAAAATAAAATATATAGCTACTTTAAAAAATTTGGTATAATAGAGTGGAGTTATCATTGACATCAATGTTTTGGAGGGGTTATGAGCAAAAAGACATTTTTAAGGGGAGCTGCGGTTCTTGGTATCGCAGGCTTATTGGTACAGGTAATGGGGGCGGTCTTCCGGATTCCCCTTGCAAATATAATCGGCGACAGGGGTATGGGTTATTATCAGACCGCATATCCGATCTATATATTTCTTTTGGTTTTTTCAACCAACGGCGCACCGGCCGCCATATCGAAAATGACTTCCGAGAGGGTTGCCATCGGTCACCATTCGGAAGCGCACAGAGTCTTTAAACTGTCTTTCATACTCATGTTTGTTCTGGGTGTTGTAGCCTCTTCGGTATTCTTTTTTGGGGCCGAATTTATCGTGAAAGCATTGGGTAATCCGGGAGCATATTACGCGATGCTTTCAATTGCTCCGGCATTGCTCTTCGTTCCCATCATGGCTGTGTTCCGCGGATATTTCCAAGGCTTGCAGCAGATGGAGCCCACCGCTGTATCCCAGCTTGTGGAGCAGGCAGTCCGAGTGGCTGTGGGGTTGACTCTGGCCGTTGTTCTCGTACCGAAGGGAATCGAATACGCCGCCGCCGGTGCTACGATTGGGACAAGCATCGGACCCATCGCCGGGGTGATCATGCTTGTGATCATCTATTATATCCGGAAACACAAGCTCCATCAGGAGATACAAAAGAATCAGGCCGCAGAGAAGGAAAGCGCGGGGAAAATCCTCGGTACCCTTGCGGCTATTGCGATACCGATCACCATCGGCGTATCGATCCTGCCGATCATGAATATCGTTGACGTCACAATTATCATGCGCAGGCTCCAGGCAGTCGGTTACAGTCCGGCGGACGCCAACGCGCTTTACGGACAGCTTACCGGCATGGCGGGACCGATCATCAATATCCCCATGTCGCTTGCCCTTAGCATCGCGCTGAGCATGGTCCCGGCCATCGCAGCGGCAAACAGTACCAGGGACACAGAATTTCTGAATATGAACATTCGCCTTGGACTGCGTACAGCCATGATCATCGGGATACCCTGCACCTTCGGTCTGATGACGCTGGCGGAGCCTCTCATGCTCCTGATCTATCCGCTGCAGGCGGAAAGCGCGTCCAGCGCGGCACCCTGCCTCTTCCTGCTGGCCATCGGGATCGTTTTCCTCTGTGTGGCGCAGACCATGGCAGGCATCCTGCAGGGTCTCGGACGCCCGTATGTGGCGGTGGTGACCCTGGGGATCGGCGTCGTGATCAAAGCCGTGTCAACCTATATTCTCGTGGGAATACCGGGGCTTGACGTAGAGGGTGCGGCCATCGGAAGCTCCCTGGCTTACGGCGTGATCGGGATTTTGAATTTTATCGCGGTTAAAAAGTACACCGGAACCAAATTTGATATAAAATTATCGGTTTGGAAGCCTCTGCTTTCCGGTATCACAATGAGTGTTGTGGTACTAGCAGTATATTATATCTGCAGAAACATCATCGGCAACAGCCTTTCGGCCGCCCTTGGCGTTTGTGTCGGAGCCGCCGTCTACGGGATCATGCTCCTGAAGACAAGGGCAATTGAAACCCATGAAATCAAACTCCTTCCGAAAGGCGAAAAGCTGGCCAAGCTCTTATCAAAATTTAAACTGATCTAAGGAATGGATAATATGAAGTGGACAAAAGAACAGCAGGATGCAATCGAAATCAGGAATAAGAATATTCTCGTTTCTGCCGCAGCAGGCTCGGGAAAAACCGCAGTCCTTGTAGAGAGAATCAAACAGCTCATCCTGCGCGATCGGGTCCCCCTTGACCGTATGCTCATCGTTACATTCAGCAACGCTGCCGCGTCGGAAATGCGGGAAAAGATCGTGGAGGCCATATCCAGGGAACTGGACGGATCCGGGGAGACTCCACAGAAAATGTCCTTTCTCAGAGAACAGCTCAACCTCATCCACCGGGCGAACATCAGCACCTTCCATGCATTCTCCATGGAGGTCATCCGGCGTTATTTCTATCTTATCAACATTGAACCAAATTTTAAAATATGCGACGAAGCACAAAAAACGATCCTGCAGGCGGAAGCGATGGAGCAGCTGTTCAGCGGCCAGTTTGAATCCGGCAGTCAGGATTTTATTGATTTTTTGTGCAAATTTGCCGCAACCAAAAACGACAACGCTGTCAAGGATATGATCTTTGAGGCGCACAACTTCATCCAGAGTATCCCGGATTCCTTTTCATGGCTCAGGGAGCAGGCGGAGGCGCTTTCCCGCCCGAAGGAAGCTTTTGAAAACAGTCCTGCCTTTCAGGAAATCGAAGGTGAGATCAGGAGAACGCTCACCATTGCGGAAGGCTGTTTTGCGCGGGCGGGAGAAATCCTGGAGGAACAGGGTATTGCCAGCCTGCTGCCAAAATGGAAGCTTGAAATGGAAGCCTTCGATGCCTTGAAAAACGGCTTTGAAAGGCTACCCTTCGACGAGTTCGGCAAACTGGTTTCCGATTTGAAATTCCATACATATTCTGCTTCGAAGGTGGATAAGGAAGCCTATGAGGAGATCAAGGAATCCGTTTCATCCCTGCGGGATCAGGGGAAAAGCCTTGTACGGAAGCTGTCTTCCCAATACTTTTCACGGCCGGTTGCGGCTTATGTCGAGGATCTGAACAGAACCTACGGCGACGCATTGTATCTGTGTTATCTGGTCGAGGAGTTCGACCGCATCTATAAGGAAAAGAAACAGAACAAAGGCCTGATCGATTTCAGCGATATCGAGCATTATGCACTGGCGGTGCTTTCGAGGGAGGAGGCAGCCGCCGAATACCGCAATAAATTTGAATATATCTTTATCGACGAGTATCAGGACAGCAACATTGTTCAGGAGACGCTCATCGGCAAAATCAAACGGGAGAACAATCTCTTCATGGTCGGAGACGTCAAACAGAGCATCTACAAGTTCCGACTGGCGGAACCCGAGATCTTCATCGGTAAATATGAGGCCTTCAAAGAAAACAAGAACGAATTTGATACAAAGCTTGACTTGAATAAGAATTTCAGAAGCAAGGACAGGATCATCGAAGCGGTAAACGATATCTTCCGCCAAATTATGAAAAAAGACATTTCCGGCTTGGAATATGACGACGACGCGGCACTGTATCCGGGCAGGCCATATGAAGGAGCCTTGGATTATCCTGTGGAACTGCAGCTCGTTGACGACGTCCAGACGGAAGACCCATCCGTCGATGACGAGATCCGGGAAATGAAGAAGGCAGAAGTCGAAGCCTATACGGCGGCGCAGATCATTCGGGAGGCCAGAGGCCGTATGATCTATGACGCGAAGCGTGACGTGGAGAGACCTGTAACCAACAAGGACATCGTCATCCTGCTGCGAAGCGCGAAAGGCTATGCTGAAATTTATTACGAAGCTCTGATGAAGGAAGGGATCCCGGCGTTTGTCGACGCCAGCGACGGATATTTTGATACGCTGGAGGTCGAAGTTTTTCTGAACCTGCTCCGCGTCATCGACAACCGGAAGCAGGACATTCCGCTGCTTTCCGTACTGCGTTCCCCGATTTTCGGTTTCTCCATAGAGCAGATGATCATGATCCGCGTCCGAAGCAAAGAGGGGGCGTATCATGCTGCCTTTAAGGATTATTCCGAGCTGGGAGAAGAACCTGCGCTGAAGGAAAAGTGCGCGGCGGTGCTTGCGCGTATCGCCGCCTGGAAGCAGGAAGCGGCCCTGATGCCGCTGGAGGACTTTCTCTGGATGCTGATCCGTGAAACGGGCTATTACGAATACATCGGAGGGATCCCCGGCGGAAGCCAGAGGCAGGCCAATCTGCGGGCGCTGGTGGACAAGGCGGTGCAGTTCCAGAGCAGCCAGATGAAGGGATTATTCAGCTTTATCAATTATATCGAGGCCATCAAGAAGCGAAACGTACCCATGGGACAGGTCAAACTTCTCGGTGAAAACGACGACGTAGTCCGGATCATGACGATCCATAAAAGCAAGGGACTGGAATTTCCGGTCGTTCTTGTGGGCGGCCTCGGCAAACGATTCAACAAAGACAGTGATACCTATCAGGTCAGTCTTCACAAGGATATCGGCCTGGGGATACGCTTTGTGGATAAGGAAAACTCCTGCTACAAAAAGACCATCGTACAGATGGCGATCGATCAGAAAAAGAGAAGGGAAAGCTTGGCGGAAGAACTCAGGATCCTTTATGTTGCCTTCACTCGTGCGATGGACCGGCTCATTCTGCTTGGTACTATAAAAGACGCGGATGCGGCAATGGACGCCTATGCCGTCAAGGGCAGAGACTTTTCAGGCGCCAAGTCATATCTGGATTTCCTGATTCCGGCCCTGGAGAGGACGAATATCATATTCCGCCGGTCAAACCGGAAGGATATCAGCTTCCGAAAGGAAGAAACGGAGCAGAAGAAGGACGACGTCCGAAGAATGATACGGGGTGGGATATCGGAGGCTGCGGTGGGCAGCGAGGATCTCAAGCTTGAAATTCAGAGGCGGCTCGGGTATGAATACGGTCACCGGGATGCCTTGCGGCTGAAATCCAAGTTTACCGTTTCGGAACTCAGCCGAATGGCGGGAGACGATCGAGAATCGACGAAAGTTTCCGCTGCACTGGAAACGCCAAAATTCACAAGGGAAAAGAGCACTTTTACCGCCGCTGAAAAGGGAACGATCTTACATAAGGTGATGGAACAGCTTGATTTTCGTCAGCCCGAAGCCGTTAGGACAGTTGTCCGTGATCTCGTTGAAAGGCAGATCCTGACGGAAGATGAAGCGGCTGCCGTATCTTATCAAAGGATCATGGGGTTCTTCGATTCAGAGATCGGGAAACGGGCCTGCAGAGCGGAAAAGCTTTACAAAGAAACTTCCTTCAATATCAAGAAGGAGATGTTCGGGGAGAAGATCATCATTCAGGGTACCATCGACTGCTATTTTGAGGAGAACGGGAAATACATCCTGCTGGATTATAAATCAAATTATGTGGGCGATCCCGAGGATATGCATGAAATCGAACGGATCGCGGAAACCTACAAGGTGCAGCTTGCCTTGTACCGGGAGGCGCTGGAAAAGATCCGCGGCGTCAACGTGGAAGAAGCCTATTTATACCTGTTCAGCATAGGGAAGGGCATCCGGATCTATTAGAGCGGGAAGTCCGAATTGATTCATGAACGGAAAAATTCCGTAAAAAAGCCTGTCTACGCGGGAAGCGCAGGCAGGCTTTCATATTTTTATGATCCGGTTATGCCAGCTGGAAGAATATGATATAGATCGTTGAAAGGACAATGGTGATCAGCATGACCGGGAAAGCGATCTTGAAATAATGGCCGAAGGTGATACGGAATCCTTCCCGCTCCGCCATTCCGATGGCCACCACATTGGCGCTGGCACCGATGGCCGTACCGTTTCCACCCAGGCATGCGCCCAGGGATAATGCCCACCAGAGCGGGGTTACATTGATGTCAGTCATCTGGCCCATCTGAAGGATCAGCGGAATCATCGTCGCTACAAACGGGATATTGTCAATAAAGGCGGATGCGATGGCGGATACCCACAGGATCGCCATTGCCGTCAGGAACAGATCGCCGCCTGTCATTTCGATGACCAGCTTTGCCATCATGGAAATCACACCGGTTGCCTCGATACCGCCGACTAGTATGAACAGCCCTGAGAAGAAGAAGATGGTCTTCCATTCCACCTCGATCAATACAAGTTCAGAATCGATACCGGAAACGAACAGCAGAATGACGGCTCCCGTCAGGGCGATGGTAGAGGATTCAAAATGCAGGGCGCCATGAAAGAGGAAGCCGAGAATGACCAATGCAAACACAACAAGGCATTTCTTCAGGAGAAAATGGTCTTTGATGGCGGCTTTTTCGTCCAGCTCCATGACCTTTTCCTTCAGCGCCGGGTCGGCAACCAAAGACTTTTTATAAATAAATGCAAATAAGAACGATGTAACAAATAAGATCGGGAACGCGATCGTCGCGTCATTGATCAGGAAATCGACGAAATTCAGACCAGTCTGGCTGCCGATCATGATATTCGGAGGATCTCCGATGAGAGTGGCCGTACCGCCCACATTGGACGCGAAGATCGCTGAAATGATAAAGGGGATCGGATCCACCTTCAGTTCCTCCGTCGTGCTGAGAACGATTGGAAGTATCAGAAGAATGGTTGTGACGTTATCGAGGAATGCGGATAAGACTCCGGTCGTAATGCAGACAAGGATGAGCAGCCGGAATGGATTTGCCTTGGACGCCTTTACCATCCTGATCCCAAGATATTCAAAGATACCGGTCCGTCTCATGATCATGACGATGATCATCATTGCGACAAGAAGTCCGATGGTATTGTAATCTATGGCCGCAAACGCCTCTTCCTGGTTCAGCACTCTGAGCAGGACCATGAGCATTGCGCCGGATAAAGCGATGACTGCCCTGTCAAATTTATCCCATATGATCAGTGCGTAGACGCCGACAAAGATTATTATGGATAGTGTAAAATAAGTACTTTCTGCCATTTAATTTTCCTCCATTAAATATTTCCAATGACTTTATATTAACTGCAGATCGTGTGACTGGAATACAGTATACACACAAGCAGATTGTTGTTTACCCACTGAAAACGGCGGTGAAACAGGCTTGCTATTTCGCCCGCTGCTTAGCGTTGTCCAAATGTCTGGATACGGCCGCGATTCCGCCCTCAACATCCTTGTTTCTGAAGGATTCAAAAATTGCACGGTGTTCCGCAAGGATCTCGTCGAGATAGCCGGACGACACATCGTTGCGGTTTGATGGTCTGCTTTGTTTGATGTAAAGCTGGTAAGAGGAGAGGATGTGGTACAGCATCCGGTTATGGGAGGCCCGATAGATCAATTCATGAAAATTCATGTTGATATTCAGCATCTTTTCCATGTCTTGCTTTTGTGTATAAAACTCCATGAACTCAAAAGCTTCCTCCAGCTTCTCATATTCTTCTTTCGTTATACGTTCGATAGCCCACTTCACAGCCAGCACCTCGTAGGATTTACGAAGCTCATACATGTCCTGGATATCCTGAGAAGAGAAGCCTACTACGAAAGCTCCGCGATTTGGGATCGTTTCGATAAAGCCCTCCAGTTCGAGCTGCCGGAAGGCTTCTCGAACCGGAGTACGGCTCACGTTATATTCGTCGCAAATCTGCTGCTCTGTGAGCTTTTCTCCCTGGCGCAGCTTGCCTTGCAGGATGTCTTTTCTAAGATTTGAAAAAAGGTCTGTAGAGAGTGCCATAGTAATTATTCCTCATATCTTTGATAAAATGTAGTCTGCGTACTGAGCCCCTGTGGCTCCGTCCGGTCTGCCGGTGATCGCCAGCTTTTTCTCCGAGGCGCATTCTTCCAACGCAGCATACAGCTTGTCGGCTTTCTCCTGATATCCGATATGGGACAGGAGCATCGCGCCGGCCCGGATCACGCTGGAAGGATCGGCATAAACGTCTCTGCCTTCATCCACCATTCTGGGAGCAGATCCGTGGATCGCTTCAAACATGGAATAATGCTTTCCGAGGTTCGCGCTTCCCGCCGTGCCGACTCCGCCCTGGAATTCGGCGGCTTCATCGGTGAGGATATCGCCGTAAAGATTCGGCAGGATGAGGACCTCGAACTGGCCGCGTCTCTTTTCATCGATGAGCTTGGCGGTCATGATATCGATATACCAGTCATCCACCTCGATTTCCGGATAGTCTTTCGCAACATTCTTGCAGACGTCCAGGAATTTTCCGTCCGTCGTCTTGACGACATTGGCTTTTGTGACGATAGTAACCCGCTTCTTATTATTTGCTCGTGCATATTCGAAGGCAAGCCTTGCGATACGCTCGGTGCCGGGAGTCGTGATCACCCGGAAGTCGAAGGCGAGATCATCGCCGACATTGACGCCCTGGCTTCCCAAAGCATACAGGCACTCGGTGTTCTCCCGGAAGAAGGTCCAGTCGATGCCAAGTTCAGGAACCTTTACCGGTCTGACATTGGCGAACAGGTCAAGTTCTTTTCGCATGGCGACATTGGCGCTTTCCACGTTAGCCCATTTATCGCCTTTTCTCGGAGTCGTTGTGGGACCCTTTAACAGGACGTTGCACTTCTTGATTTCTTCCAGCACTTCGTCCGGGATCGCTTTGCCGGCTGCGGCGCGTTTTTCGATTGTGCAGCCGTCGATGACCCGGAACTCAACCTTGCCGGCCTTGACTTCGTCAGCCAGCAGCCGCTCCAGAACCCGATGCGCCTGGGCTGTGATGGCGGGGCCGATTCCGTCGCCGCCGATGACGCCGAGGATGATCTTATCAAGAGCCTGATAGCTTATGAAGTCCGTATCCGATTTCATCTTTTCCACCCTTGCAAGCTGCTGTGCTACAAGAGCCTCAAATGCTTTTATATAATCCATTTTGTTATTCTCCTTTGATTTGATTGATCTTTCCGCCGGACAGGATCATCTCCGTTTCCAGTTCGGAGAAGCTGGCCTTGACCTTGTATTCCTTGCCGGTATCGATGTTTTTCACTGCGATGACCGGATTCTTAACCTGTTCCCGGGCGTTTTCGATAGCCAGTTTATGTCCGAGATGGAAATCGTCGTAATCAGACGGATTCTCAAACACGAGGGGCAGGATACCGCTGTTGATCAGGTTCGACCGGTGGATCCGCGCAAAGGACTTAGCCAGTACGAATTTGATACCCAGATAGAGCGGAGCCAGCGCGGCATGCTCGCGGCTGGAGCCCTGGCCGTAGTTTTCACCGCCTACGATGACGCCTGCCTTGGCCTCCTTGCAGCGTGTAGCGAAGTCCTTGTCGATCTTCTCGAAGCAGTAGTTTGCAAGGTATGGGATATTGGACCGATACGGCAGCAGTCTGGAATCCGACGGCATGATGTCGTCTGTCGTAATGTTGTTTCCTGCGTGGAGCACAACGGTTCCAGCCACGGTATCAGATAACCTCGTATTCTGAGGGAACGGCTTGATGTTCGGGCCCATTTCAACAGAGGTATTGTCTTTATTCGTATCCTTTGGATAAACGATGAAATTGTCGTTCGCGCTGAAGCTTTCCGGATTGATCTCGGGAAGTACGATGCCGGATACGGATCCATCGGTCAGGACGCCGGTCAATGCGGATACCGCGGCGGTTTCGGGACTGACCAGATAAACGTCTGCGTCCAGGGTTCCGCTTCTGCCTTTGAAGTTCCGGTTGAAAGTTCTGAGGGATACGGCGCCGGATTTCGGAGATTGTCCCATTCCGATACAGGGCCCGCAGGCATTTTCTATGATCCTTGCTCCGGCATTGATCATGGAAGCCAATGCTCCGTTTTCAGCCATCTTGCTCAGGATCTTGCTTGAACCGGGCGAGATCACAAGGCTTACGTCCGGATGGATCTTCTTTCCCTTTAATATTTCCGCAACCTTCATCAGGTCGGTATAGGAGGAGTTGGTACAGCTGCCGATGGCGACCTGGTCGACCTTGACCGGTCCGATATTCCGGATCGAATCCACGTTGTCAGGACTGTGAGGTTTTGCCGCCATCGGAACAAGTCCGGACAGATCGACCTTCAGCACTTCGTCATACACCGCGTCAGTGTCGGCAGCCATCGGGATATAATCCTTTTCTCTCCCCTGAGACGCAAGATATGCTCTTGTGTTTTCATCACTGGGGAAAACGGATGTAGTCGCGCCCAGCTCAGCTCCCATATTGGTGATGGTGGCCCGGTCGGTAACGGACAGCGTTTTCACGCCTTCTCCGGTATATTCGATGATTTTACCGACGCCGCCCTTTACGGTAAGCTGCTGCAGAACGTATAAGATAACATCCTTCGCGGAAACCCACGGTTTCAGGCTGCCGGTCAGCTCGACCTTCAACACTTTCGGAACAGTGAGACTGTAAGTCCCCTGTGCCATGGCAACGGCGACGTCAAGTCCGCCGGCTCCGATGGCGATCATGCCGAGGCCGCCGCCGGTCGGGGTATGGCTGTCGGATCCCAGAAGCGTCTTTCCGGGGATCCCGTAATTTTCAAGCTGAAGCTGGTGGCAGATCCCGTTTCCCGGCTTGGAGAACAAAACTCCGTGACGTTTGGCGACGCTCTTGATAAATTCGTGATCGTCGGCGTTTTCAAAGCCGGTCTGCAGCGTGTTGTGATCGATATAAGCGACAGAGAGTTCTGTCTTTATCTTATCAACGTCCATGGCTTCCAGCTGCAGATATACCATGGTTCCTGTGGAATCCTGCGTGAGAGTCTGATCGATTTTTATCGTGATTTCGTTTCCCGGAGAGAGAGTCCCGTCAACGAGATGGTTCTCCAGGATTTTATAAGCTAATGTTTTTCCCATATAATCTCCTTCTTAACATTCTGTCCGGCGCTTTAACGCCGCTGACAGAATTTATGCTGGAAAATCACAACGTTCCGTTCCGGAACTCCAGCCCAAGCTTTACGTTGTAGATTTTCGTCGTATAACATTCTGTCGGTTACAGCATATTCGTATTGTATACAATTATACAATCCAACGCATGGTAAGTCAAGGCGCGCAGCCACTTTTTTAGGATTAGGCCGACAAAAAAGGGGTAAAAATTTATATGAAAAATTCATTCGTTTTGACATTGAAAACGGACGCGGGATACTATATAATGTATCTTGCTCGAGAGAGATAACAATATATTGAATGCTGGAGGCAAATAATGAAAACAGTAATTAAGAGAGACGGAACACAAGTAAGCTTCAACAGCGGAAAAATAAAGACCGCAATCGAGAATGCCATGCTGGAGACGAAGGCGGGGATCGATTCCTCCCTGGCAGCCGAGATCGCTGCTGCCATTGAAAAGCAGGTGGAGCGTTCGGAGCGTATGATCAACGTTGAGGATATCCAGGATCTGGTTGAAGACTTCCTTATGGCAAGCGAACGGAAAGATGCGGCCAAAAAATTCATTATTTACCGGTATGAGCGGGACAGGACCCGCGACGCAAGAAAACGAAGAGACGGCCGGATCATCTCCGAGGAGTTTGCGAGCAAGTTCAAACATACTCCTTCTCCAATGAATCAGCTTGGGAGCTTTGTCTACTACAGGACATATTCCAGGTGGGTTCCGGAAGAAATGAGAAGGGAATACTGGTGGGAAACCGTACGCCGCTCGGTGGAATATAACTGCAGCCTTGTTCCGACTTCAAGAGAAGAGGCTGAAAAGCTGTATAAAAACGTCTTTGAACTGAAGCAGTTCTTATCCGGAAGGACCTTCTGGGTCGGAAGCACTGATGTTTCAAAGTTCTATCCAATGTCAAACTATAACTGTTCTTTCCAAGTCATTGATAGCTTTCCGGCTTTCAGGGATATTTTCTATCTGCTTATGGTCGGCTCCGGGGTGGGCGTCCGTGTCCTGAAATCAGATGTTGACAAGCTGCCGCCGGTCAGAACGGACGTGGAAGTGATCCATGAATCCTATACGCCGTTGCTTCGTTCCCTGCGTCAGGACAGCAGCTCTCTGGAATTTACCCATAACGACACGGTAAAGATCACTATCGGCGACAGCAAAGAGGGTTGGGTCCAGTCTATGGACTATTTCCTGAAGATGCTTTACAGCACCGAATACCGCAAAATCAAGACCGTGATCCTGAATTACGACAACGTCAGAGTCAAGGGCGAAAAACTGAGGACCTTCGGAGGCACGGCAAGCGGTCATTCCAGCATGAAAAATATGTTTATCAAGATACACAAGGTCATCGAGAAGGCGGGGCACCGTTCAACCACAAACAGAGTGAAGCTGCTGCCCATCGACTGTCTTGACATCGCAAATATCATCGGTGAGAACGTCGTCGTAGGCGGAGTGCGCAGGACGGCGGAAATCGTTCTTATCGACCAGGATGACAAGGACTGCATCCAGGCAAAGAGCGAGCTTTACAGGAAGATCGACGAAAAATGGGTCATCGACACCGAAATCGCACATCGCCAGATGAGCAACAATTCCATTTACTATACAAGAAAACCGACAAGGGCTGAGCTCCACTGGCATCTTCAGCAGATGAGGTATTCGGGAGAACCCGGCTGGGTCAATGAGGAGGCCGGAGCGAAACGGCGTCCGAATTTCCAGGGCGTGAATCCATGTGCGGAGATCCTGCTTGATTCAAAAGGGTTGTGCAACCTGACTACAGTCAATGTGATGGCTTTCGTCCGGGACGGCGTCCTCGACCATACAGGCTTGCTGGAAGCACAGAAACTGAGCGCCAGAGCCGGCTACCGTATGACCTGCACCGAGCTGGAGATTCCCGAATGGAATGCGGTTCAACAGCGGGATAAGCTTCTGGGCTGCTCCCTGACCGGATGGCAGGATATGGTCAACGCGCTTGATTTGGGCAGAGAGGCACAGGAAAATCTGCTGAGAGAGCTGAAGGAAACCGCAAGAAAAGCAGCGGCGGATTATGCGAGAGAGCTGGACCAGCAGGAACCGCTGCTGATCACAACCATCAAGCCGGAAGGGACACTGAGCCTGCTTCCCGTCGTTTCGCCGGGCGTTCATTTCTCTCATGCGCCTTATTATATCAGAAGGATCCGCATCAGCAGCGACGATCCGCTTACCAAGGTGTGTGAGGAGCTGGGCTATCCGGTATTCCCGGAGGTCGGTCAGGATCCGGAAACTTGCGTGACCAAAGTCGTGGAATTCCCGGAAAAAGCGCCGGGCAAAAGGTTCAAAGCGGACGTCAGCGCCATCGAGCAGCTTGAGATTTATAAGATGTTCATGACTCATTACGTGGAACACAACTGTTCCATCACCATCCATGTCCGGGACGACGAGTGGGATGCCGTCGAAGAGTGGGTCTGGAACAACTGGGAGGATACAGTGGCGTTATCGTTCCTATCCTTCGAGGACAACTTCTATGAGCTTCTCCCCTTTGAGGAGATATCGGAAGAAGAGTACCAGAGAAGAGTCAAGGCGATGAGTCCTTTTGTTCCGTCACTGATCTCGAAATACGAAAAAGAAGAAACGGAATACGACATCGGAGACGCCGGATGTGAAAGCGGGGTCTGCCCGATCCGGTAAAAGACGCCTGATGTTAAAATGGACGGATCATTATTTATAATTAAAACTTGTTTACAAGCCTTTATTAAATGACTTTATGGGAAATCTATTATTAAATCACTGATATGGGAGGATCAAAAAGATGATAATGAATAGCTTCGACGCGGAAAAGAAAGCAGCATTGACAGTTGCCGAGCTTATGGTCGCAGCCGCAAGAACTGCGCCAAAAGGAAACGGCAATGACCGACTCGAACTTAAAATAGTTGAAGGGGAAGAGAAGGATCAACTAGCCGAAGAAATGCGCAAAATAACAGCTGATACCGGAATTGATTTCTTCGCCAGGGACGGCGGTAATGTAGATAATTCCCATGCGGTTGTCTTGTTTGGAACCTACCCCGATCCGATAGACTGTCCCAATTGCGGCTATTGTGGTTATCGAAACTGCGGTGAGAATCGAAAAAATAACGGAATCTGCGCCTTTGGGCCTGGAGATCTAGGTATCGCGATAGGCTCTGCCGCCTCAGTCGCCGCGAACCATCGATGTGATAACAGAGTATTGTTTTCAGTCGGTAAGGCTGCCTTAAATTTGGGCTACTTCAGTGAAAATGTTGTAATAGCCTACGGCATACCGCTTTCTGTTTCTGGAAAGAGCCCGTTCTTTGATAGAGAATGAAACTTTAAATGGACTAGTCGATTAAAAGTAGACACAAAAGAATTATCCAAAGCCTCGTTCGGTACGATACTGAACGGGGCTTTATTTCTTCTTTTATCCATCCATTGATCGATTCAATGATTGGATTATCAGTCGGAGTTCCTGCTCGTGACATTGAGCGGATTATGGGTCGTGTGCAAAACGACGGAAGTTGTCTTGCCTTCTATTTTTTTCTTTAGATTAAGATGCAGTATAAAAAGGATCGGGAACTGTTAACGGAATTACTGTTTGAGGCCCACTGAAAGCACTTGTCCTACGGCTATCACAGACTTGCAGACATAATCCGCAAGGAAACCGGATGGGTGGATTTACTGGTGTGTATCGCTGAAAAGGGGTTTCCGGTTATACCAAAAGAAAAAGTAGACATTTTCAATGTATACTTTAATCTTACTTTCATTTTTAAACTGCTATTTTTTAATTCATTTAAGAATCCGTATGAGTTTGCCATTTAGTCTGGTGCTTATGGAAATCATTACAGCTGTTTCGGTCCCGGTCAAAAAGCTATAATTAATTGAATAATTAATGAAAAAGGGGGTCCATTTCTTGATAAATAATTCAATTGATAAGAAACATAAATTTCTGCGCCTGATTCTGACTGCGGTTTTAATCGCAGGGACGCTGGCTCCGTCAGCAGCCTTAGCCGAGCAGCCTGCCGACGCGTCGAGCGCATACCAGACGGGCAGTTCCACTTGGCACAAGACCTTAGACCGGCATGAATTGCAGTCTGCTGCATACGGCAATGGCGTCTATGCGGCGGTTGGCGACGACGGGGTGATCAAGGTGTCATCCGATTCCGTAAACTGGACCATTGTCGATAACGGACGGGGCGTGCTGAACAAAATTATCTGGGCTGACGGAAAGTTTGTGGCTGTCGGCAGCATGGGCAGGATACTGACTTCTTCCGACGGCAGCAGTTGGAATGTTGTGATTTCAGGAACCGACAAGGAGTTGAAGGACGTAGCCTAGAACGGCGCCGTTTTCATTGCGGCAGGGGATCGGGGAACGCTGCTCCTTTCACGGGACGGAATCAGCTGGACCAATGAAACGATGGATGTGCCGTATTCCTTTTCCGGAATAACCGGCGGGGGAGGCAGTTTCATCCTGACCACTTCCGATACCTTCAACTATATCTTCACTTCCGTCAACGGGACGGACTGGAAGAAGGTCACACCCGACGGCGATCAATACGGCTTCTACAATACTGCTTACAGCAACGGAACCTTCGTCATGTACGGCAAGATCCCGAATCAGGGAGGATACACCGAACTGACGTCAAAGGACGGAGAGAACTGGACGGAAGCATCCAACGCTCCCGACGCACGAAGCATAGCCGCGTATGACAATGGATTTGCTGCTGTCGGCGTATCCTTCCGTGACAGCAGCGACATCCTCACTCAAAATATTTATTTTTCTGAAGACGGAAAGACCTGGCAAAACCGTGAGGTGAAGTGGGGCGGCGGCTACTTTACCGAACTAAAGACAATTATCGACTGCAAAGATGAATTTATCGGACTGAATTATCGGGGAGAAATCTATCGATCCGCCGACGGTCTTCAGTGGAACCGTGAGCAATCGGGACTGGAATTTCAGTTTGAGAAGATCACCTGGGACGGAGGTCAGTTTGTAGCATACGACGGGAACGGAAACATGGAAACATCTCAGGATGGGACGGCCTGGACCAAGTCGGCCGTTAAACTTGCCTTGGGCCGGCCGGTTCATAATCTGTTCTATCTGAATCATAACGTTATCATTGCAATTGCAGGCGACCCCGCAAGGATGTATGTTTCCGGGGATGGCGCGAACTGGACAGCGCATGATTTCACGGGAATTCAGTATGCGAAGGTCATGGACGCAGGCGAACAGTATCTCCTGGATACTGGAAATGAAATGTATCGGTCCGCCGATGCGGTAAACTGGGAAAAAATAAATGTTGATCCGGCCGGCTTAAACACAGGAGGGATCGCCTTCGACGGCAAAACCTATGTGTCGGCAGGCGGACGCGGCACGATCTACGGCGGGGAAGGAAACCATTCGGATCCGTTCTGTGTCATTGCAACAAGCGGCAACCTGAAGGACTGGAAAATCAGCAGATCCGATAATACGAGCGCTTTGAGCTCTGTCGTATGGGCGAAGAACCGTTTCGTCGCGGTCGGAGAAGGCGGGACTATCATGACTTCAAAAGACGGGCTGTCCGGTTGGACGCAATCGGTATCCAACACGACAAACGACCTGTATCATATCGTTTGGGACGGTGCGCGCTTTATCGCAGCGGGTGATAAGGGAACGATCCTGTCATCCGTCGACGGTGTGAACTGGACAGCGGAAAACGGAATCACAAGCGACCCTATCATCAAGATCATCGTTCATGGGAATAAATACTTTGCCCTGACCCCGTCTACTATTTTGAGCGGAACCTTTGCTCCGGCGCCAAAAGCGGACCGGTTCGATGATATCGGAGCACATTGGGCTAAAGCTTCCATCAATGAGATGGCGGACAGGAAGCTGATCAATGGGGTCGATAGCAAAAACTTTAAACCGGACCGGCCTATTACCCGTGCAGAATTCGCGGCGATCATAACAAGAGCTTTGGATCTAAAATTATCCACAGAGGAGATATTCAGTGATGTGAAAAAGACCGACTGGTATTACGAAAGCGTCTCAGCCGCTTACAAGAACGGGATCCTCAATGGCTACGGCCAGGGCTTCATAAAGCCGGAACGTAAAATCACCAGAGAAGAGGCGACGACCATGGCCGCAAGAGCGCTGAAGCTGAAGGGCGTCGATACCGATGTGTCGGAAGCGGAAATAACTGCGTCGATCGGTAATTTCAGCGACCGAGACAAGCTAAGCACATGGGCGAAGAGCTCTGCCGCGGTTTGTATCCAAAGGGGCGTCATAGAAGGCAGCAACGGTTCTATTAAGCCGGGTGATCCAATAACGAGAGCAGAGACTGCCGCCATCGTTCTTAGAATGCTGAACCAGAGCAACTAGCGTACGATCACATGCAACCATTGAACCTCTGGTCACCGGCATTCGCAAGATGTCGCTGGCCGGAGGTTTCTATCATAAATTTTAAAGAACAGGGTTGACAAATGACGGAGCCGGGAATATAGTATAAATATATTACGAGATACGAAATATTTGACGGAGGAAATAATGAACCCATATGAAGAATTCTTCGAATTGATATTCGATAATCTGAAACGCATCATATTCCCGGAAGAATGGCTCGCCATCGATATTGCCATGTCAAAACAGGATCTGTTCGCAATGATGACGGTCGATAAGTTAAAGGAAGCCACCATGGGCCAGCTGTCGGAGAATATGAGCTTTCCCATGAGCACGGCGACAGGTATCGTGGATCGGTTGGTCAAGAAGGGCTATATGGAAAGAGGCCGGAGCGATACCGACCGCAGGATCGTTGTGATCTCCCTCACCGAAAAAGGGAAAGAATTCATCGCAGGCGTAAAGGAAATGATATTTTCCTATATCAGGCGGGCCGACGAAGTATTAGACGATGAGGAATGGGAGACAATAATCCGTATTGTGGATAAGGTAGTGGCTGTTTTACAAAAGCCTGCTGAGGAAAATGGGCGGAGCAAAAATGAAAAAGGCGGGATCCGCAAAATCACAATCGAATAATAACCCGAAAGGGTTTTTATTTTCACAGATATTTCGAGGAACGAATAATACGGAAACAGAAATAAGGAGGAAGAAGCAATGAGAATCATATTGTACACCGGAAAAGGCGGAGTGGGAAAAACGAGCATCGCGGCAGCCACCGCGCTGAAATCCGCAAGGAGCGGTCTGAAAACCCTCGTCGTCAGTACGGATGCGGCCCACAGCCTGGGAGACTCTCTCGACATACCGTTATCCCCGGAACCGGTCGAAATCGAGAAGAATTTTTGGGCCCAGGAGATCGACAGCATCCATGAGGTAGAACAGGGATGGGGCAAGGTCCAGCAGTATCTGACGGCACTTTTGACCGCTAAAACCGTCAAAGATATCACAACAGAGGAATTGACGGTGTTTCCCGGGATGGAAGACTTGCTCAGCCTGCTCCGGATACTGAAGTACTATAAAGAAAACACATATGACGTCATCATCATTGACTGCGCTCCAACCGGTGAGACTCTCGCGCTGCTCAGTTTTCCCGAAATGATGCGCTGGTGGATGACGAAGCTGTTCCCCATAAAAAGGAAGGCCATTAAAGTAGTAAAGCCTGTTGTGGAACCGCTATTGGGCGTCCCGATGCCGTCGGACGGCGTTATGGGCGAAATCGAAAACATTCATCGCCAGTTGGATGAGATGAAAGAAATTCTCAGCGATCGCAGCATCACAAGCATCCGGATCGTTGTCAACCCGGAAAAGATGGTCATCAAGGAGGCGCAGAGAAGCTTTACTTATCTGAATATCTATGATTTTAACGTTGATGCCGTGGTAGTCAACAGAGTGATACCGGCAAATGTAACAGATGATTATTTCAAGGTCTGGAAGGAGATACAGAAAAAGTATAAAGATATGATTTCGGACAGCTTTTCACCGATACCGATCTACAATGCGCCTTTATTTGAGACTGAGGTCGTTGGACTGGAAATGCTGGAGAGGATGGGGGAAGAGATTTTCAGGGAGGAAGATCCCATCGAGATCAAATACAACAAGCGGACCCAGGAGGTCACAAAAGAGGGTAAGGAATACATCTTTTCGATCTATATGCCTTTCACTGATAAAAAGGATCTGGATCTCAACCAAAAAGGCGACGAGCTGATCATCAGAACAACAAATTTAAAAAGGAACATCATTCTGCCAAGAACGCTTCAGGGAATGGACATTTCAGGAGCGAGTTTCCAGGAGGATTACCTGAGAGTAAAATTTGGGGGGAAGGAAAATGAATAAAAAAATAATAAGCGACCTGATCGACATCAAACATGAGATCATCAAAGAGGTCGCAGAGCATCTGTCTCCTGAGACGGGGGATAAGATCAAACGGCTGGAATACGAGTTCATGACGGCGCTCAACGAGGCAACGAAGGAATATCTTGAGAAGACGGAAAAACCGGAAAAACCAAAGGAAGAAAAAGAATCGGTAAAAAAGGTACCCGTGGAATAAAGCAGAGGTCAAAGACGCAAAATACAGGAAGTCCGGCATGGCGCACAACCCTCCGGATTTCCTGCGTTAAGGGATTTTTCTATGTAATATTACTAGATAGCGTTTTCTCCTTCTTCTCCGTTTCGGATCCGGATCACACGCTCCACATTGCTGATGAAGATTTTGCCGTCGCCAACGTCGTCGGTATGAGCTGTACCGATAATGATTTCAAGGATCCGGTCGACCCTGTCGTCAGGGACGACCACGCTGAGCTGGATCTTAGGCAGCACGTTGAGAAATAGTTCCGAACCCCGGTAGAATTCCTTCCAGCCTTTCTGGTTTCCGCATCCCATGACCTGGGTGATCGTTACGCCCATGATCACTTCATTGTTAAAGGCTTCCTTCATTTCTTCCAGCTTTGACGGTTGTATGATCGCTTCTATTTTTTTCATAATTAACACCTTTCTTTCTCGGCGCGTCCGTTAATCCATTCCTTGGAAGGATGGATATGCGCTTTCACTGTGCTCCGATATGTCAAGCCCGACGGCTTCCTCATTGACGGCAACTCTCAGTTCCATAACCAATTTTATAACCCCTAGAATGATTCCGGTGCCTGCCGCAGCCAGCAAGACGGTAATGAAAATACTGAATAGCTGTGCGCCGAACAGCTGCGTGTCACCAAAGAACAAGCCGTTCCACTGGGCGGCGGGGTTGATGCTCTTCTGTGCAAACAGACCGGTCGCGATGCTTCCCCAGATTCCCCCTACGCCGTGACAGCCGAAAGCGTCCAACGCATCGTCATAACCGAGTTTAACCTTTAGATAACTCAAGGCAAAATAACAGATCGGACTGACCAACACGCCGATCACAATGGAAGCCCAAACGGGCACGAAACCTGCCGCTGGGGTGATCGCAACCAGCCCGACCACGGAGCCTGTCGCCGCTCCAAGTAAAGTCGGTCTTCCTCTCAGAACTCTTTCCACTAGCATCCATGAGAGCAGCGCCGCAGCGGCGGAGGTATTGGTCGTTATAAAAGCGTGTACAGCCAGGCCGTTTGCCCCCAGAGCGCTCCCTGCATTAAAGCCGAACCAGCCAAACCAGAGGATCGCCGATCCCAAAAAGACGAGGGGGATGTTGTGGGGGTGATACGAAGTCATTCCGACGCCTCTTCTCTTGCCCAGAATAACGGAAGCCACCAACGCCGAGACGCCGGAGCTGATGTGGACGACGTTGCCGCCCGCGAAATCCACCGCGCCGATTTCTCTCAGCATCCCGCCGACTCCCCACATCATGTGAGCCATCGGATAGTACACTAAAAGCGACCAGGCGGCAATAAATGCGATCAAGGCGGAAAAACGGATCCTTTCAACCAGGGCTCCGGTGATGAGGGCCGGAGTAATGACGGCGAACATCATCTGGAAAGCCGCAAACAGAAGATGCGGTATGGTTGCTGAGTAGTCTCCGTTGGGGTCCCATGAAACGCCGTTCAGACCAAACCATTGAAAATTGCCGATAAAGCCTCCCGAGTCAGCCCCAAAGGACAGGGTGTAGCCGATCAAGACCCACATGACAGACGCCAGGCCGGCGATAAAAAATGATGACATGATCGTATTTAATACATTCTTTCTTCTTACCATTCCGCCGTAAAACAAAGCCAGACCCGGCGTCATGAAAAAAACCAATGCAGTTGAAACAAGCACAAAAGCAGTATCTCCTGTATTCATAATAATTCCTCCTTTAACATTCTAGATTTTCGTCATCCAAGCAAAACATATCATTGATCTATAAATAAAAAAGTGCCGTATCGATATTCTCTAGAAAAATATCCATACAGCACCTTTGCTGCTCATATTTATTTTTTAGTATATTAACACAGTATTCCCGGGAAGGCAATACCGAATTATGAAAATTTTCTGAAAATATATCGCTTGCCATGCCGGCGGAACGAGAATCAAATTGAAATAATTAATTGATATATACGGATAAATTAAAAATATTAATATATAAATTAAAAATATTAATTTTTATTGTTGACAATATTAATAATATGATGTTATAGTAAGCTTACAAGAGAGGAGAGGTGATTATGGCATACAGATTAATCAGCAGGTGTCCGGTCTGCAGCGGCAAGCTAAGGGCAGTTAAATTGAAATGCAGCAGGTGCGGCACAGTTATAGAGAACGAATTTGAGCTTTCAAAGTTCGAATCTCTGGGGGAAGAGCAGATAAAGTTTTTAGAAACTTTCGTCATGTGCAGGGGAAACATAAAGGACGTTGAAAAGGAGCTTGGCATATCCTATCCTACGGTAAGAGCCAAACTGGATGACGTGATTTCTGCTTTGGGATATGTGGTCGTAAAAAAGCCCGCCGTCGAAAGCGCAGAAATAATCGAAATGCTTGAAAAAGGTGAGATATCAGCCGATCAGGCTGTCAGCATGATGAAAGAAAATAAAATTTGAAAGGGAGAAAAGAAATGAAGGAAGAGGTAAAAAGAATTTTGAATCTGGTCGAAGAGGGGAAAATAGACAGCGATAAAGCGGCAGAGCTTATCGAGGCGCTGAATGCACAGCCGGATACAAACCAGGTTGCTAAGCTTGGAAACAGCGACAAGATGTTACATGTGAGAGTGATTACCGAGAATACAAAAGACAATGTCAATGTAAACGTGCCGGTCAATTTCCTGAAAGCCATCGGCGCCGCGGTGAACAATGTCAAGATCCCGGGTGTTTCGGAGCAGGAGGGGATCGACGTTAAAATGATCATGGAAGCCATCGACGCTGGGCTGGAAGGAAAAATCGTTGACATAAAGACCGGCAACGGAGATATTGTTGAAGTGACGATCGAGTAGAAAAAGAGAAAATCAGTCCGTCGAAAGGAAGGGTGCAGTTGAGGATTTATTTGAGGATAGAAAACGGAAGGCGATATTTTATACCGGCTCCTATGTGGGTCGTGAAGGCAGCCCTGGGAATGGGCAGTTTCGGAATGCGTATCGCCCTGAGACATATGCCGGAGGATCAGCGCGTTTATGTGGAGAATATAGACTTCCGTGAATTGAAAAAAGCGATGAACTTACTGAAAAACTACAGGGGACTCAACCTGGTCGACGTGAAAACAAAGGACGGAACCGAAGTCAGGATAATAGTGTAATATAATACAAGTAACATATTATGGTATTAACCCAACAAAAGATGCGACATTAATGTCGCATCTTTTTGTTTTGCAAATTATTTTAATTCTAATATCTTCTTTTATTGGGCTTATGCTTTGGAGTCTGGCGCTTGCTGGCCTTTTCGATGAGCACCTTTCTGCCGCGGTGGGTGAAGTTCCTCATGGAATCCATCACCTCATCGGCAAATTCGGCAGGGACTTCAACAAAGGTAAAGTTCTTATGGATGTCGATCTCGCCGATCAGTTTGCCCGACAGGGTCGACTTGGAAGCGATGCTCTGCACAATGTTCTTCGGCTGGATGTTATCCATGGATCCGACACTGAGGAACAGGCGGACCATTCCGTCTTTCCGGTACCGGGTATGATCCTCGTCCAGGTCGGAATGCTCATAGCTCCTGCTGTCCAGCTCCGCAAATGCAAGGCTGAACAGGACCGCAGCCACGTCCAGAGTGGTGACGTCAGAGGACTCCTCCAGGATTTTTTCGATGACAGGATGGTATTTTGTATAACTTCCTGTATCCTCAAGCAGAGTCAGTACTTCGTTGACGGCGCCTTCCAGCTTGACCTCCTCCACGTCGGAGATGGTGGGCGGCTTCATCGGAAGGATCTCCGAGTTGGTGTAACGCATGATATCCTTCAGTTTAAAGATGTCGCGCCCAAAGATAAAGGAGTAGGAAACACCAGCCTTTCCGGCACGTCCGGTCCTGCCGATCCGGTGAACGTAATATTCCTCATCGCTGGGGATGTCGTAGTTGAATACGGCTTCGATATTGTTGACGTCAATGCCTCTCGCGGCAACGTCGGTCGCCACAAGGATCTCGATGAGGCCTTTCCTGAATTTCGTCATAACACGGTCGCGCTCCGACTGCTTCATATCACCGTGAAGCGCTTCGGCGGAATAGCCTCGGGTCTGAAGAGAGGCTGTCAGTTCGTCTACACGTTTTTTTGTATTGCAGAAGACAAGGCCGAGCTTTACGTTCTTGGCGTCGATAAGACGGCAGAGCAGCTCAAGCTTTGAACTATCCCGTACCTCAAGATAGTATTGTTCGATGCTGGGTATGGTAAGCTCCTTGTGAACAGTTTTGACCAGTTGGGGATCCTTCTGATAGAGCCTCGTCAGATCCATGATCTCCTTCGGCATGGTTGCGGAAAACAGCAGAGTCTGACGGTCTTCTGGGAGTTCCTTAAGGATCGTGTCGATATCTTCGCGGAAGCCCATGTTCAGCATTTCATCCGCTTCGTCCAGGATGATCATTTTCAGGCTGCCCAGCTTCAGGGTATGCCTTCTCATATGATCCATCACTCTTCCGGGTGTACCGACAATGATCTGGGGTTTTCCCTTTAACGCCATGATTTGGCGATCGATAGACTGACCGCCGTAGATCGGAAGGATTTTGATTCCACGCTTGAATTTTGCTACGTTTTTCAGTTCTTCCGAAACCTGGATTGCCAGTTCACGGGTAGGGCAGAGTGCCAGGACCTGTACTCCGGGTGTTCCGGGATCCAGCATTTCAATAGCCGGAATGCCGAATGCACAGGTTTTTCCGGTCCCCGTCTGTGCCTGGCCGATGATATCCTTACCCTCAAAAATAGGAGGGATTGCTTTCGCCTGTATCGGGGTTGCTTCCTCGAAGCCCATTTCTCCAAGAGCCCTCTGAACTTCGTGGGACAGATTCAATTCTTTAAAAATTATATTTTCCATTCGTTTTCCTTATCTTTTCCGTATAATCTCATCTATTATTTTACCACGGAACAATTAATTCTAAACGAAATTATGCAGGAATGCAAGGAAAATTAAAAAGGGCGAAGAGAAACTCCACCCTCTTAAACGTACCGTCAATATTATTTTTAAGCCTTCTCGTTTGTCGTAATTTCATCGTATTCCTTTTGTGATACAAGGCTTTGGTCATTCTTCATGAAGAAGTAATAAGTGAGTCCTGATATGATCAGTCCGGTTGTCCACGCGTTGCTCCACAAGAAATGCAGCGGCTGGATAAACAGGCCGAGAGCGGATACAATTAGTCCCAGAATCAAAGCGTATACGCCGTTTTTATTAAATCCGGAAGAATAACTGTATCTACCGGTTGGGTTGTAAAGCTCGACAAGATGGATCCTTCTGCCGCGGGCAAGCCAGTAATCGGAGACCGCGATGCCGTCGATGGGACCCAGCAGAGCGCCGTACGTGCCCAGCCATCCAAAGATGTAGTTTCCGAAGTTGGCCATTAATGCCCATGGCTGGAGCAGCAGGGCAAACAGCCCCGTAACCAGAACGCCCACAGCGAATGTAAATTTTTTCGGGTTCAGGTTTTCAAACGCACGGGCAGGAGCTACTACGTTCGCGTTTACGTTTACGACCAGGGAAGCGAGTATGATTACCAGCGTTCCAAGGAAAACAACGAACGGAGGGAATTTGGCGATGACCTGTACCGGATCCCAGATAGCTTCTCCGTAAAGCACCATGGTAGCGGAAGTAACGATAATACTGATTCCGCTGATTACGGCCATGGAAATCGGGAGCGCGATGGTCTGAGCTACAGCCTGTGAAGTCTGATTCTTGGCATAGCGGCAGAAGTCGGGAATATTCAAGGCGAGAGTAGCCCAGAACGCGATAACGCCGGTCATGGAAGGGAAGAACACCTTCAGGAAATCTCCGGTTGAAGAAAACTGGGATTTGATCTGGAACAGAGGTCCAAAACCGCCCATCTTGTTTACCGCCCAGACTGCCAGTGCGATAAACGCGATAGCCAGCGTTGGTGCTGCAAATGCCGATAATTTACGCATCGCGTTCATGCCGAATACTGCAACGCCTACGTTGAGCAGCCAAAACAGTGCGAAAATGATAGCGATGTGACCGGGAACCTTGGCCCAGCCCGGAGCAAAAGCGGTCAGGCAAACATCGATGGAACCTGCGCCGATCCAACAGTTGATGCCGAACCAACCGGCTCCTACGATACCACGGGCGAGAGTAGGGATGTGAGCTCCCTTGGATCCAAACCAAAGACGCGCAAATACCGGATAGGGGATACCATATTTTGTACCGGCGTTTGAATTTAATAAAATAGGAATAAGAACGACAGCGCTTCCGATGAAGATCGTTAAAATTGTTTGGAGCCAATTCATACCGAGTGATAACATTCCGGCAGCCATCATGTAAGTCGGGATACAGCAGCACATTCCTACCCATAAGGAAGCGTAGCTGTACCCGCTCCAGGTGTGCTCCTTGATCGTGGTAGGTCTTAAATCTTCATTCCACAGCGGGCTGCCTTCCTGTGAAGCATGCGCCTGCTCCGTCAGGGCGACGATGCCGCCTTTGTAGTTAATTTGTGTTTTCATTAAGAACTTTCCTCCATTTTGCCAGTTTTATTCTATTTAAAATTAGACTACCTAACTCATTTGCCATAAAAAAATGCTGATCACCTCCTGCAGTAGATTTAGGTAACCTTTATTTTAAACAATACTGTCAAAATTATGACCGAAAAAAAAACTCACCAAAAAAATGGTGAGTTTTGTTTCTTTATGGCTTAGAGTTCCGGTCCTTTTAATTTAATTTGTTTACATTTAACAAGTTTGCCGTAGCCCTTCTGGCCCACAAACTCTCCGTCCTTGTAAACGAGCTTTCCTCTGCTGTAGGTTGCAACCGGATATCCCTTTACGCTAGCGCCTTCCCAGATCGTATGATCAAGGTTGCCGTGCATTTCGCTGTTCTTGATCGTAACGTTCTTCTTAGGATCGTAGATCACGATATCAGCGTCAAGACCAGGAGTCAAAGCTCCCTTCAGATGATCGCATCCGAACAGCTTAGCCGGGTTGGTCGCGCAGATCTCAACCGCTTTGCTGAAGGAGATTCTGCCTTTGTTTGCTTCGGACAGAATGTAAGGATACATATTTTCGATACCGGCGCATCCGTTCGGGATCGTTGTGAAGTTGCCCGGTGTACCGTCTTTCTTCGTGATGCCCCAGTCTTTTTCCGCCTGGGTGAATGGGCAGTGGTCGGTGGCGATGGTTGCGATATCGCCGGATTTGATTGCTTCCCAAATAGCATCCTGGGATTCCTTGCCCTTCATTGGAGGTGAGCATACGAAATCTCTGCCGCGTTCTCTCTTGTATACTTCCTTTGTGAAATGGAGGTACTGAGGACATGTTTCAGCGAAGATCGGATATCCTTCGTCTCTTGCCTGAATAACGGCTTCAACGCCCTGCTTGTCAGCCAGATGAACGATATAGAGGGAGGTGCCTGCCATCTTTGCAAGATTGATCGCTCTTACATCTGCTTCGCCTTCAACTTCTTCATTTTTAGCCATGTAATGCCACCAGGCTTCTGTCTTGCCTTCTGCCAGATACTGCTTGACCAGTACGTTGTTAACGTCTCTGTTCTCTGCGTGAACCCCTACGAGAGCGCCGATTTTGGCAGCTTTCTGGAGTACCTGATAGAAGGATCCGTCATCTACGCCGAAGTCATAAACCATGAATACCTTGAAGGAAGGGATACCGTATTTCACGGCGTCTTCCATGGAATCCAGCAGGTCAGAAGTAGTAACGTCGCAAACGCCTACATGGAAGGAGTAGTCTACAGCAGCATCCGGAGCAGCAAGAGCGTCTCTTCTCTTAACGGCGTCCAGCATGTTTTCGCCTTTTGCCTGAAGTACAAAATCAAATACAGTTGTAGTACCGCCGCAGGCAGCAGATCTTGTGCCGGTGTAGTAGTCGTCGGATGAGATCGTTCCGCCGAAAGGCATAGCGAGATGGGTATGTCCATCGATCGCGCCCGGAAGAACCAGCTTTCCTTTTGCGTCAACTACTTCGGTTCCCTTCAATGGCTTGAGGCCCTGGCCGACGGAAATGATTTTTCCGTCCTTTACGGCGATGTCAGCTTTGAAGGTCGATTCTGCGGTAACGATAGTACCGTTTTTGATTAATAGATCCAATTCAAAAACCTCCTTTTTTGTGCACTCTTACGCGCATTTGTTGTCATATGAGTAGGAGCCCTTGGGTCTCAAGGGCTCCTACTGTGTCTATTATAATGATTATTATAATACTGTTTAGAAAGAATTATTCAAAACTATCTTTCTGTCATTGCTTCTTCTTCTTCGTCGCTGATGAAGGATACGGTCTCGCCCTTCATGAGGAGAACGTATACAACGAAAGCAACTACGAATCCGAATACATATCCGTTAGCAGCAACCCACTTCAGAGCAGGTACGCCGAAGTTACCAAGGGTTGGAAGAGCAAATCCAACTACCCAAGCGATGACGGCTCTGATGTTCCAGCCGCTCTGGTACCAGTATCTGCCTTCTTTGCCCTGGAAGAGAGCCATAACGTCGATGTTTCTCTTCTTTACGATGTAGTAGTCAGCGATGAAGATTGCAGCTACAGGAGCAAGGATACCGCCGTAGGTGTTGAGCCATCCGAAGATGTATGCGCCGGCTCCGCCGAAGATCCACCAAGGACGATAGAGGATAGCCAGGAGACAAGCGATTGTTACGCCCATCTTGTAGCTGATTCTCTTAGGCGAGATGTTGGAGAATCCGTTTGCAGGAGCAACTACGTTTGCAGCGATGTTTGTTGTGATGGTAGCGAGGATTACGCCAACGGATACTAAGAACTGGATAAATGCGTTTCCGATCAACGGAAGAACTGCGGTTGGGTCAAACATAGCAGTTCCGAAAACCAGTTTGGTGGACTGTGCGAATACAGCGCCGATGAATGCGCAAGCTGCCATCATGACAGGCATTCCGTATAACTGGCCTCTGAACTGAGCCTTTTGATTTTTTGCATATCTGGAGAAGTCAGGGATATTCAGAGCCATCGTAGCCCAGAAAGCGATGTTGGCTGTCAGACCGCCCATGAATACATAAAGGAAGCCGCCGCTTGCATTAACGGTTGACATGTCAGTGGATGCCTTGAGCAGGTCGCCAAAGCTGTAACCGCCGCTTGCGCCAAGCATGATGGACCAAACTAACAGCATTGCTGTTAATACGATCAGTACAGGAGAACCGATGGCTTCGAGGTATTTGATACTTTCGGAACCCATAACGGTTACCCACCAGGTTAAGAATAAGAAAAGTCCGAATCCGATAAACGGAGCAGCAGGCATCTTTCCGAATGCAGGAGCGAATGATGCGATAAGGGATACGATGGCAGCGCCGCCGATCCAGGACTGTACAGCATTCCAACCGCAAGCGGTGAGCGCTCTTGAGAGTGACGGCACATGTGCGCCGACGGAACCAAACGCCAATCTAGCAAATACAGGGAATGGAAGACCATACTTGGTACCTGCGTGGGAGTTCAGCTGAATAGGGATGAGGATGATAATGTTTCCTAATGCTACGTTGAATACAGCCATCCATGGTGATAATCCCAGGGCTACCAGAGAGGAAGCCATTGTAAAGGAAGGGATACACACGGACATACCGACCCACAGCATTGCAATGTGATAAGTAGACCACGTTCTAGCTGAAACAGGGGTAGGAGCCAGGTCTTCATTGTAGTACTTTGATGAAGATAACTCGGCACGTGCGGCATCTGTTAATTCATACAGTCCGCCGATTTCTTTTTGCGTGTACTTTGACATTAAAACACCTCCATAATTAAATTATAAGTGTAAACTATTACTCGTCCATTATACAACACAATGATACAAATGTAACTAGTTTTTTTCGAAAAATACTAATTATTTTTCAACCTTCCAAATCTTCTGAAAAGTCAAGAAAAACCATGGTTTGCAGCCGTTTTTAGCGGGCAGAAAAACCATGGTTTTCCATGTATACAATATACCGATTTCCTGCTATTTCTTACGTCCGAAAGGATGGAATATTATGGTATATTCGTATAATAATCAGTCGTATTCATGTTTATGCATTCAGGGCTTAAGTCCGTTCAGGATCAGATCCAGAAATTCCTCGCGGTTCCATTCCGACGCCTTCCGTGTGGGAATCAACTCAAAAGGTTCGATATGCATGTAATTGATGCTAATGAAAAAGTTGATCGCGCCCATCAGAGAGATGGCTGCCAGCTCGGAATCCGTTTTCCGGAATTCTCCGGAATTGATGCCTTCTTTGATGATCCCATGAAGGATGGAAAATTTCTTTTTCACCAGTTCATGGATCGATTCGATGAGAGCCGGATTGCGGAACGCATCCGACTTCATCATCAGATCGATCAGGAAACTTTTATTGACTGCGTATTTAGATGTATTGGTCAGCTCGATATCGAGATACTCTTCGACCTTTTTCTCGCAGGGAACTTTTTTGTCCAGCAATTCCGAAAGATTTTCATACCCGGCCGCTACCTTTGTTTTAAACAGTTCGAAGAAGATCTCGTCCTTGCTTTCAAAGTATTCGTATACGGTACCTTTTCCGATGCCGGCCGTATCTGCGATATCAATGATCTTGGTTTCCCAGTAACCTTTGTTCAGGAACAGGTCGTATGCGGTCTCCAGTATCATGTCGCGTTTTGTATTCTTTCCTTTTGCCATCTACGCTTCCTCCTGCGCAAGCTGCTGCTTATGCGCTTTTTTTTCGGCTTTTTTAGCTACTCTCTTCAGATGACGGTCATCCATGATCGTGTACATGACAGGCACAATGACCAGAGTAATGACTGTTGAGAAGAGCAAACCGCCGATTACCGTGACGCCCATTGGCGACTGCAATTCGCCGCCGGAACCGACGCCAAGGGATAACGGCAGAAGGCCGAGGCAGGCGACCAGCATTGTCATCATGATCGGACGGATACGGAATCTGCCCGCATTCAGGATCGCTTCCTCTCTGGTTGAATAGACTTCTTTGTTTTTATTGATAAAGTCGATCAGCAGGATCGAGTTGTTTACTACGATACCGCTCAGCATGATGAGCCCCAGGAAGGCGGGCATGGACAGCGGCGTTCCGGTCAGGAACAGCGCCATAAAAGCTCCGGTCAGCGCAAAGGGGATCGCCATCATAATGATGAACGGCTGCAGCAACGATTCAAACTGCGACGCAAGGATCATAAAGATCAGAAGCAGTGACAGCAGCAGAGCATAGAACAGGCTGGTGAAAGATTCAGCCATATCCTGCTGCTCTCCTCCGGTTTCAATGGAATATCCAGCCGGCAGCTGATATTTCGCGATCGCCTTATCAATATCCTTCGATACTGACTGCAGATCCCTTCCGGATACATTGGATGAGATCGTTACGGTACGGACCTGATCCTGTCTGGTGATCTGCGAGGGTGAGTTGTCATATGCAAAATCGCAGATTTCGCCGACAGTGACATTTTGCCCTGTCGGAGACTTGACGACGATCTGCTTCAGGTTTTCAACAGATTCCTTATAATCGTCGCTGAGCGAAAGAACGATATCTGTTTCTTCTCCGTTGGTCTTCAGCGTTGTTGCGGTTGTCCCGTCCAGAGCAGATTCCAGTGCTTTCGCAAGCTGATAGGAGGTAATGCCGTACTGGGCGGCGTTTGTTCTCTGCATCATGACGCGCAGTTCGGGATTTCCTTCCTGCATGTCGGTGGTAACATTGACGGTGCCCTTTACGCCTTTCACAATTCCCTCAACATCAGTGGAAACCTTTTTCAGTGTTACAAGGTCGTCGCCTTTCAACACAAGTGAAACAGGGCTTGATCCCATCGACATATCCATGGACGAGGTCTCAGCCAATGTCAGCTTTGCGCCGAGGATACTCTTCTGCAGATCGCGGGTCGCTTTATTGACTACTTCAGCCGTGCTGCGCTTTCTGTCCTGCTTATCCACAAGCTTTACCGTTACGGTGGACTGGTTAGCGGAACTAATGCTGTACATGTTGCTGTTGCCGATTGAAACAGAGCAGACGTCCAGTTCCGGTATTTTCTTTATGACATAATCTTCGATCTGACTGATGGTCTTGTCGGTATCTTCAAGGGAAGTGCCATACGGCATTTCCGCTGTTATCGTAAAGCTTCCCTCATCGCTGGTCGGCATCAATTCTCCGCCGACAAAGGCAACGAGTACGGACGATGTAATAAGGATGACGACAGCCAGGATCATGATCTTCTTTCGATGATGCAGGGAATACTTGAGGAATTTCAGGTATTCCTCCGTGAGGTATGCCATACCTTTTGTGAAGCCGTTCATGAATCTCATCTCATACCTGCGGCGCCCGACCCGGAGGTGGGTACCCATATCCTTGGTATTCATCAGTCTTGAGCATAGCATCGGCACTACAGTGAGCGCGATCAGCAGGGAGCAAAGGAGCGCAAAGCTGATGGTGTAGGAAAACTCTTTAAACATGGTTGCCGCAATTCCCTCGACGAATACGATTGGCAGGAATACTGCAATTTTAGTAAGCGTGGCGGCGACTACCGGCATGGTCACCTCCCCGGTGCCGATAATGGACGCATCCATCGCAACGATCCCTTCGTCACGCCGCCGGTAGATATTTTCCATGACGACGATGGAGTCGTCCACCAACAGGCCGATGGCAACGGCAAGACCGCTCAGAGAAAGTACGTTCATCGTCAGGCCGGTAAAGTACATGAGAATGAACGTCGCGACAATGGAGGTCGGGATGGAGATGGCAATGATCATCGTCGATGCAACGTTCCGGAGGAACAGGAAGCAGATGAAGATCGCGATAATACAGCTGAGAGCTGCAGTTTCCGCCACGTTTGCAATGGATTTCTTTATGTAATCCGCCTGATCATAGGAAAATGTGAAAGTCAATTCCGGATGGTCGGCTTTCAACTGTTCGATTTCCTTATTGACCTGCTGGGATACTTTAACAGTATTTGCAGTCGATTGCTTGGTGATGCTGATTCCGATGGAGGGAACTTCATTGACCCGGCCGATGGAGGTCTGATCTTTCGACGTTTCCTCGACAGTCGCCAGATCTTGCAGATAAACGACTTCTCTGGTGGGAAGGACAAACGGTACGTGCTTGATGTCGTCCAGGCTCTGGAATTCGCCGATGGTACGAACGATCAGCTCTTTGGAGCCTTTATCCACTTCGCCGCTGGGCAGGCTGATGTTTTCCGCGGAAAGCATCTGGCTGACGTCGCTCAGGGTCAATCCGTAGCCGGCAAGTCTTTCCTGGTTGAATTTTACGCTGATCTGTTTTTCCAGACCGCCGAAACTGTTAGCCGCGGCTACGCCCTCGGACCGTTCGAGTTTGGGCAGGACTTCGTCATCCACCACCTGGTTCAGTTCTTCTAGGGACATATCTCCCGATACGTAAAGCTGGGAAACCGGCATCAGAGTCGGGTCCATGACAAGAATCATTGGTTTTCCAGCGTTATCTGGAAGATAATCCTGGATCATATCAACTTTTTCGCGCATACCAAGGGAAGCAAAATTCATGTCGGTGCCATTTTCGAATTCACAGAGAACGATGGCATTTCCTTCCATGGAATAGGAGTAGATTGCTTTTATGTTTTCAACGGTTGCGATCTGTTGTTCCACTGGTTTTGTGACCATGCTTTCGACTTCCGTTGGCGCCGCATTGGGATACTGGATCATGCACATCGCATATGGCAGCTCCATTTTTGGATAGAGGTCGATGGGCAGCCTGGAAAAGGATACCGCACCGAGCACAACAATTATGAGCATGAGCATGATTGTCGAGACGGGGCGCTTTACTGATATTTTTGAAATATTCATATCGTCACCCCTAATCTATAATCTTGAATTCTGAATTGTCTTCCAGATAATATTGTCCTTCAATGACAACAGTGTCTCCGGCTTTAATGCCGCTTTTTATTTCCGCAAGCGTGCCGTTGTCAACTCCGACAACAACCTCTTTAAAAACGACTTTCTTATCCTCAATCGTTGCCACAACTGTTTTGCTTGATTTGACAATTACTGCGTTGGAAGGAAGGGCAATGACGCCGGCCGTTTTATCCGAAGTGATGACAACCTCGGCAAACATGCCTGGCTTTACTTCAGTGTTGGCATTGTCCAGTGTGACCTTCATCGGATAGGTCAGAGAGCCCGTTGCCGGAGCAGGCGATAATGCGGTCACCGTGCCGGTAAAAGGCTTGTCGGATGCGGAGGACACGAGGACGTCGACCTTATCGCCGACCTTGATCTTGTTGATCATGGTTTCGGAAAGGCTCGTTTCAATCTCAAGTTTATCGATATTAGCGATGGTCGCCGCCGGCGCAGCCTGTGAAGCCATCGAACCCACCGCGACATTGATGGAGGTGATATAACCGTCAATGGGTGCAGTAACGGTATAATTGCTCACGCCGTCGCTTGCCGCGGTATAACCATCTTTCGCAGCGGTATAGGCAGTTTTCGCCTGCTCGTATTGCTGCAGTGAAACGGCTCCTTCCTTATATAAGGTCTCCATACGGCTCAGGTTTGTCTGGGCGTCGAGATAAGAAGCTTTTGCCGTATTGTATGTAGTCGCCACCAGGGTATTGTCGATGGTGAATAATACGGTTCCTTTTGCAACTTTTTGACCCAGCTCTACGTTCACGCCGGTTACATTACCCATAGCTTTTGGAACGATCGTCACTTCATCGACCGGCTGAAGACGGCCGGTGAGGGGCGAGGTGTTTTCCAGTGTTGTGATTGCAGCAGCAGTAACTTTGATATTGATCACGTCGCTGCTTACGGCGGACGTATCTTCCAGCTTGTTGGATACGATACGGTAGGCGCCGATAATTACGAACAGTATGACTGCTGCCAGTACGATTTTTTGTTTTTTGCTAAGTTTTCTGATGCGTTCGAATTTCTTGGTGCTCATTTTTAATTCCCCTTCTGCTATGTATTTATTTTAAATTAACCCGACCAGCGGGTCAGAATCTAGATATTATATTATCGAATCAGGTAAATCATGTCAATAAAAATCCGACCCGCGAGTCAAAAAATTTCCAGATATCCTACTAAGGCGCTGAGTGATATAATAATATACGGTATGACCGAAAGAGACCGTTTCATTAAAATGTTAACAAAAGAGGGAGAAAACAATGGCTGTTTTATCAAAGAAGAAGATAACGGAGGCGGTGAAGCTTCTTGAAGATATGTATCCGGCAGCGGACTGCGAGCTGCAGTTTGGTTCTATCTTTCAACTGCTGGTGGCGGTGGTGCTGTCCGCCCAGACGACGGACAAAAGCGTGAATCAGGTGACGGAGGTTTTGTTCGAAAAGTATCCGGACGCGGATTCTATCTCCTCGTTGACGGAAGAAGAACTGCAGCAGATCATCAAGCGGATCGGAATGTACCGGCAAAAAGCGAAAAACGTGCTGAACCTGGCACGTATCATAAAGGCAGAATATCAGGGTGAAGTTCCCGGTGATTACGATAAGCTGATCAAGCTGCCAGGAGTAGGGAGAAAGACTGCGAACGTCGTGCTGGCCAACGGATTCGGCGAGCAGCGGATCGCCGTGGATACTCATGTATTCCGGGTGTCAAACCGAATCGGGCTTGTGGAGCAGCCGGACGTGCTGAAGACGGAACTGGCTTTGATGGAAGCCTTACCGGAAAATAAATGGACCCATATGCACCATGCGCTGATCTGGCACGGCAGAAGGGTCTGCGACGCCAGGCGTCCCCGCTGTGAGGACTGCAGACTTAACGGGATCTGCCTTTATGCTGCGGAGCATATGGGCCGGAACACGAAAGCATAGAGCGGAAGCAGCCGTCAATTTTTTCGAGTTGCAACGGACCTGGCGGCGTAGAATCTCCTTCGGACTTGCCGGGTGAAGCCATAGTCGATGATCATGGGACGTCCGTCGATCGATCCCCAGTTAACAACTCTTCCGAAATCATTGATCAGCAGATTGTATTTTTCTGAAACCGTCCGTAATTTCATTACATGAAAAAGCTCATCGTTATTATTGACCTGGAAATAATCCCAAACATGGGATATATCGTGGATTCGCTCCGCTTTATCCATGATCAGATAGCGGTAATCCTCCGATATGTCCCAGATTCTCGCGAACAAACCGGAATCATCCACCATCGCGATCCGGAACTCTTCAACATTCTGGGCAATTCCCTTTATATTTTTCGCCGCTTTTACCACTTTTCCGTTTCCAAGATCGAAGACAACTCTACCGGAACCTTTTCCGATATATCGATAGCCGCCTTTGCTAATATTTGAGGCAATTACCCTGAAATAAGCATTACCATAGTCATCTTGATATCGATTCATGTCTGTACCTCATTTTCGTTTTAAAAATTTAAGCTCTAAGGTATAATATTCAAAAGGGGAAAGTTATGTTTGACTTTAGAAAGGAGAAAATGAATATGTTAAAAATGAAGGAAACCGCACTGCTGGTCATCGATATGCAATACGGAGGAGGCGCGCCGGACGGATCGCTGGTCAAAATGCTGAATGTAGATGTGTCGAAACAAGAGGATATTGTAACGCCGACGGTAAAGCTGAAGGATTTTTTTCGTGACAACGGAATGCTCATCGTCAACATAAAGACGGAGTACGAGGAGGATTTCAGGGACTGGCCGATGCTGGCCGAACGGTTCGAGGTCAGAAAGCACGGCCACTTCAAAAAGGGCTCCCCCGATGCGGAGATCATACCGCCGCTTGCCCCGAGGGAAGGAGAAGAGCTGGTCATCAAAAACAGATGGGACGCATTTTTTAATACGAACCTGGATGAGCTTTTGAAAAGCAGGAACGTAAAAAATCTGGTTCTCACCGGAGCGGCAACCGACGTTTGTGTCCTGGAAACATGCAGTCATGCGTTTTCACTGAATTATGACTGTATCGTCCCGATGGAAACCACCGCGTCTTTCAACGCGGAAAGGAAAAAGATGGGATTGGAAATGCTGAGCTTCGGTAGGAGTCGGGTGATCCATGCAGAGGAAGTATACGGAATGTTCGAATAAAATAAAAAGCAGAAGCCGATCGCCGCTTCTGCTTTTTGATTATGTAAGGATGAGGATAATTTTATGATGTCAGTTTAATAGGAGAACACCATATGCCCGATTTTTACGGAAACCTTTTTCGCCAGCATGAACTGGTTGGTTGTACTGTCATCGTAGTACCAAAGGGCGCCGTTGGTGGGATCCACTCCGTTCAAGGCGTCCTTTGCCGCGTTGATGGAATCGGTATTAGCAGGATTGTTGATCCAGCCGTTTGCCACCGGAGTGAACTGATAATACTCTCCATACTTCTGGTAGATAACGCTCTTGATCGAGCTTGCGAACTGGCCGCTTTTGACCCGGTTCATTACGACTGCGCCGACAGCTACCTTTGCGTTGTACGGTTCGGCCTGGGTTTCAGCCATGATCAGCCTTGACATCAGATCCAGGTCTTCAGCGGAATAGGAAGCAGTCTGCGTTGGGGCTGGAGCTGGAGTTGGGGCCGGAGCCGGGGTTGGCGCAGGCGTAGGCGTAGATGTAGGCGCAGGTGTAGGTGTAGAAACCTGACCGGATACCGGTACGGCCAGCACCTGACCTATGTCAAGCTTGTCCGTATAGATACTGTTGGCTCTTTGCAGTTCCGCGAGGGGCATTTTGTACTTCTGCGCGATCAGAAACAGCGTATCGCCCCTCTGCACGGTGTATGTATCGCCGGGAACTTTCAATTCCTGACCGATGTTCAGCGAGTAGTTCTTCAAATTGTTTTTAATCATTAGTGTGTCTACGGTGGTGTGGAATACCCGGCTGATCTTGTACAGCGAGTCGCCGCTGACTGCGGTGTACATCGCTGTTCCCGGTGTGTACGCGTAAGCGTTGGCAGTGATGAGAGCCGACAAACCGAGAGTGAGACTTGTACCAAGTAGAATGGACTTGATTTTTTTAGACTTGCACATTTTTTTTCCTCCTTAAGCCTCCCAGGTTAGTTGACGGATTAGGGTAGAGGTACCCCGCATTAATGCTTCACCCCATGAGTTTTGATCCCCGGTACTCCTTTCGGAAGATTCGGCTTGTATACATTTTAATGGAAAAATGGCAGGGAATCTATTGGTAAGTATTGACTAAGAAAGGTCGTTTCAAGTATTGTGGGATACAGTGGCAGGATTTCTAAGGGAAGAGAAAGGTGAAGCTATGAAAGAAACAATAAAGAGAATGATCGGTGACTTTGTACAGAACTATGAGAAACGGCCGGATGTGACTGCACGCTGGGGCGCTCCGCTCATCGGATTCGCAGATGCAAACCATCCGGATATCCTGAACTTGAAAAATATAATAGCCCCGACACACAAGCTTCCTTCGGAAATTCTTCAGGGAGCGAAAATCGTCATTGCTTATTTTGTGCCATTTACAAAAGAACTTGCCTTTACGAACCGCCACGATGGGGAAATCGCTTCTCCCGAATGGGCGTTGGCATATGAAGAGACAAATGCGATGTTTCGGGATTTAAATGAATACCTGATCGGAGATTTGAAAGACAAGGGTTACGATGCGTCGATAACCCCCGAGGCATATACCTTTGACCGGGACAAGCTGATCAGCAACTGGTCCCAGCGTCATTTCGCCAGAGCTGCGGGGCTTGGAACCTTCGGAATCAACAATCTACTGATCACCAAAAAGGGCTGCTGCGGACGGTATGGCACTGTGGTAACAAACCTCGATGTAGAACCGGATGCCCCGGTGGAGGCAGAATACTGTATCTATAAGAAAAACGGACGCTGCGGCGCTTGTTTCATCCGCTGTCCTTCCGGCGCCCTGACTCCTCAGGGATATGACCGTAAAAAATGTTATGATGTGCTCAGGAAGAATGGGGAACGCTATACGGAATACGGCAGTTCCTACGACGCCACGGAAGGGGAAGGCGACACGGGTGGCAGTGAAGTATGCGGGAAATGCGTTACCAACGTGCCCTGCGCCTTCATCCAATACCTGAAATGAAGAGCGTAAATAAAGAGATCAAAGAAAAAGAGACGGGCTTTTGTAAGCCCGTCTCCGTTTTTCACGGCATGTCCGTGATTTGTTTGCTTCTATTATAATCTTATTTGCCGGCGCCGCAGCATTTTTTATACTTTTTGCCGCTGCCGCAGGGACACGGGTCATTTCTGCCCGGTTCTTTTTCCTTGACGACGGTCTTGGATTTTTTATGCGCTTTCACGATCTCCTGTCTTTCCTCTTCCGTGAGGATAGCATCCCACTGGGGCAGAGTATACAGGTAATCCGCTTTTGCTTCCAGCATATTGAAATAAAGCTTCTCATAATCGATATCCAGCTTGATCTCCGAATTCTCGTCGAAGCTCTGGAAATCCTGTTCCTTTTTCAGGCTAGTATTGATGCCGTCGAGAAATCCCATGAAGATGACCGGGTCCGCCTCATATTTTTCCGCCAGCTCCTTGAAGGTGCCGGTTACCTTTTTCTTTGGCTGATCCAGTATACCGCTGTAGATCCTTTTCTCAGTTGAACTGTATTTCTCCCAAAACCCGGCAAAGGTTTCGTCTGTCTGATTATCGATCAAGTTCTGCCACTGCTCATATAAAGTCATTGTATGTTTCCTCCAATCTTATTGGTTTGATCTGCTTACATTACACGGATGATGCTCTTGACTTCGCTGGCGAAGTTTGCCGAGCTGATCTTTTCGAGGGCTTCGTCCAGTCTCGTTCTTGTGACCTCGTGAAGAATGAATACCAGAGGCACTTCACGACTTTCGTTCATATCCTTTGAGAGCTGAAGCACGGAATCGATGCCGATGCCGAAGGCTCCGAAGGTGGTCGAGATGCTGCCCAGCACGCCAGGCACATCCTTTACCGTCAGGTTGACATAGTACTTGTTCTGGCCTTCGCCGACGTACCGTAGCATCTTGACTGCTTTGGATTCCGCGTGGTGATCAAAAGCAGCTCCTTTGGCGATGGCTCTTGAGATTTCGATGACGTCGCCCATGACGGCGCTGCCCGTAGGTAGAGGACCGGCGCCTTTCCCGTAGAACATCAGATCATCCACCGCGTTTCCGGTAACGAAGATCGCGTTGAACTCGTTGCTCACAGAGGCAAGCGGATGTTCTTTCGGTACAAAGGCTGGCTGCACATGGGCTTCCAGCTGGTTTCCGACCTTTCTGGCGGTAGCCAGCAACTTTATCTTATAGCCGAATTGATCGGCAAGCTTGATGTCGTTCTTTGATATCCTTGTGATTCCCGTCGTCGGGATCTCGTTCGGCGCCACGCGGATTCCGAATACCAGTGAGATCAGGATGGAAAGCTTATTCGCAACGTCAATACCTTCCACGTCGGCGGTAGGATCCGCCTCGGCAAAACCCTTCTCCTGGGCGACCTTCAGAACATCCGCATAATTCAGTCCGTATTCCGACATCTGGGTCAGGATATAATTTGTCGTACCGTTGACGATACCAAGGATCTCTTCGAATTCATTGGCCAGCAAGGCTGTTGTCAGGGCGTTCAGGATCGGAATACCGCCGCCTACGCTGGCTTCGTAGCGGAACATGACCTGATTCCGTTTCGCCGCATCCATGAATGCGTCAAAGTTTGCCGCTACAGCCGCTTTATTGGCCGTCACGACATGCTTCTTGTTCTCAAGCGCCTTCAGCATAAAGCTGCTGGCCGGTTCGATGCCCCCTAGCAATTCAATGACGACGTCGATTTCCGGATCAAGAAAGATATCGTCGGGATTCTGCGTGAATTGGTCCATGGAAACGGTGATATCTCTTTTACGGCTGACATCTTTTTCAAGTATTTTTGTTATCTCTATGGAAACTCCTGTGTTGGATTCGATCTGCTTACTGTTCATTTCAAGCGTCTTGTAGGTTCCCGTGCCGATATTGCCGAGTCCGAGAAGTCCGACTTTTATGGTTTTCATTACAACGACCTCCAAATAATTTCAAAGTATTTAGGTATTATATAATATAATTGTAAAATTGTCTTTAAAAAATTACAAAAATTTATTATAGTATAGGATGAGGTGATTTGGATTGACAATACATATAGTACTCGTAGAGCCTGAAATTCCGCCAAATACGGGCAACATCGCCCGTTCCTGCGCCGCCACCGGCGCCAAGTTGCATCTGGTGAAGCCTCTGGGCTTTTCCATCGACGATAAAACATTAAAAAGGGCCGGACTTGACTATTGGCCGTTTGTTGACCTGGAAGTGCATGAAAGTTTGGAGGAGTTTCTCAAAAAATACAAAGACATGCCCATGTATTTGGCAACTACCAAAGGGATCAGAAGATATTCGGATGTTTCTTATGAAGAAAACGCAATGCTTCTGTTCGGAAAGGAAACCGCCGGGCTTCCAAGAACACTGATCGAGGAATACAAGGACAGAACGATCCGGATCCCAATGAGCAGGGATACCAGATTACGGTCATTGAACCTTTCCAATTCAGCCAGCATTGTTCTTTTCGAAGCGCTGAGACAGCGGAATTTCCCCGATTTGGAATAATGGTTGAATAATATATTAATAGTATGATAAGTTTATTGGTTAAATTTTTATTAATTTAGGAAAAAACTTAGCACAAGATGATATAGTTATGGTATAATAATGAAGAGGTTTGAGAAAGCCCTTCATAATGAGGTACATTATGAGACTAGGGTACGACTTGACAATTGAACAATCTCAAAAGCTGGTTATGACTCCTGAGCTCATTCAGGCGATCCAGATCCTGCAGTTCAACACACAGGAATTGGAGAACTATGTGGAGGAGCAGCTGCTTACCAATCCGATTCTCGAGGTGCAGTCGCCATCCCAGGCGGAAGGTGAAAATCAAAAATCGGAAGACGATTACAACGAAAACTATCAGGAAAAAAGCGACGATTTTCACCAAAGCAAAGAATTTGAGGGAGATTTTGAGCCGAAAGCATCGGCTGAAAACGCCAATGAATTCGATTGGGCCGAACACTTCAAGGAAAAGGAATATGACGACATCAGTTACAAACAGTGGGAATACAACGCAGAGAAGAGCGAATACACCTATGAACAGTTCGTATCTTCGGAAATCACTCTGACAGAGCATCTGATGTTCCAGCTGCAGTTTGCGCCGATAAAGCACAGCTGCAGAAACATAGGAAGATACATCATCGAATCCCTCGATGAAAACGGCTACATGACCTTGAGCGTAGAAGAGATCGCGAAAGAATTCGGCGTTGAACCGGAAAGGGTACAGGTCGTTTTGGATGCGATCCAGAGTTTTGAACCTTCCGGCGTCGGGGCAAGAAATTTAAAGGAATGCCTGCTGATCCAGCTTGCAAACCAGGGCAACGATGATCCGCTTGTCAGGGAAGTCGTCAATCATTACCTGGAAGACATCGCGGGCAACCGTCTGAACAATATCGCCAAGGCGCTCAACGTGACTGTAAGGGAAGTTCAGATCGTCAGCGATATCATCAAAGGTCTTGAGCCGAAGCCCGGCAGACAGTTTGGATCGGTCAGCGAAACCAGATATATCGTGCCTGACGTCACGGTGGAGAAGGTCGACGGGGAATATGTCGTGACCGTCAATGAAAGCAGCGCGCCGCGGCTTAACATAAGTCCGTATTATCAGAAGATGCTAGTTGATTCCGATAAGGAATCCAATATATCCAAGTTTCTGACCGGACGGCTGAACTCGGCTCTTTGGCTCATCAAGAGCATCGAACAGCGGAGACAGACCATCTTTAATGTGGTCAGCGCTGTCGTCAAGTACCAGATCGATTTCTTCGAGGAAGGTCCGAAGCATTTGAAGACCCTGACGCTGAAACAGATCGCAGACGAGGTCGGTATCCATGAGTCCACCGTGAGCCGTTCCATCAACGGTAAATATATGCAGAGCCCCCGGGGAATTTTTGAAATCAAATATTTCTTTACCAGCGGTGTTTCGGGCAACAGTGGAGAGGGTATTGCATCAGAAAGCATAAAAACATTCATCAGGGAAATAGTAGAAACGGAAGATCCGAAAGCGCCGCTCTCCGATCAGACCATGGTGGAGATCCTGGCGGACAGAGGAATCGATATTTCCAGGAGAACGGTAGCGAAATACAGAGATGAAATGAACCTGCCGTCCTCATCCAAACGTAAAAGGTATTAGCTCGCCCAATTTGCGGAGCAAATTGATGGCGAACTTATGCAACATAATCACAACGTTCCTTACCGGAACTTTAGCGTTGTAGATTTTGACTGCGAACTAGCTGGACCAATTTAAGATTTTGCTGAGAAATAGCTAGTTCCGCCAACCAATTTTGTATCCACAAATTTTATTTAATAATTGGAGGGAATTACTATGAAAACAAAAGTTGGAATCAATGGATTCGGAAGAATCGGAAGAAATGCATTTAAGGCTGCATTGGCAAAGAACGCAGATTTTGAAATAGTTGCCATCAATGATATCACAAATCCGGCCACTTTAGCGCATTTGCTCAAATATGACAGCTGTTTCGGGCATTTTGACGGAACTGTTGAGGCTAAGGCTGACGCAATCGTAGTAAACGGCAAGGAAGTTAAGATCCTCGCTGTAAGAAATCCGGAAGAACTCCCATGGAAGGAAATGGGCGTAGAAGTTGTTCTGGAATCAACAGGACTTTTTACAAAGAAAGCCGACGCAGAAAAGCACATTAAAGCCGGCGCAAAGAAAGTCATCATTTCAGCACCTGCTACAGACGAAGATATTACTGTAGTTATGGGCGTCAACGAGGACAAGTATGATCCTCAGACACATCACATCCTTTCAAACGCTTCCTGCACAACGAACTGCCTGGCTCCGTTTGCCAAGGTCATCGACGAAGAATTCGGTATCGTAAGAGGACTTATGACTACGATCCACTCCTATACAAACGACCAGAGAATTCTGGATCTGCCGCACTCCGATCTGAGAAGAGCAAGAGCTGCAGCGCTCTCCATCATTCCGACCACAACCGGCGCGGCAAAGGCTGTATCCCTGGTGCTTCCACAGCTCAAGGGCAAGCTGAACGGCATGGCTATGCGTGTTCCTACTCCTGCCGTATCCGTAGTTGATATCGTATTCGAACTGAAAAAGAACGCTACCAAAGATGAAGTCAACGCAGCACTGAAGAAGGCATCCGAAGGCCCGATGAAGGGCATCCTCGGTTATACCGAAGAGCCGCTGGTATCCATCGACTTCAAGGGAGACGAAAGATCCTCCATCATCGACGCACTGTCCACTATGGTTCTGGAAGACAACATGGTCAAGGTTGTTTCCTGGTATGACAATGAGTGGGGTTATTCCAACAGAGCGGTCGACCTCATGGAATTTGTTATAAAGAAAGGTCTGTAAGAAGATGAAAAAGACGGTAAGAGACATTGATGTTAAGGGCAAGAAAGTGATCGTTCGCTGTGATTTCAACGTTCCACAGGACAAAGAAGGCAAGATCACGGACGATATCCGCATCACGAGCGCCCTTCCTACGATCAGCTATCTGATCGAACAAGGAGCTAAGGTGATCCTCATGTCTCATCTGGGTAGGCCGGAAGGCGAAGCAAACATGAAGTATACCCTTAAGCCTGTCGCAGACAGACTCTCCGAACTGCTGGGAAAGAAAGTATTGTTCATCAGCGCTCCGGAAGTCGTAAATGATGAAGTATCCAAGGCCGCAGCCGCATTGGGCGACGGAGACGTGATGCTTCTTGAAAACGTAAGATTCCGTAAGGAAGAAACCAAGAACGGCGAAGCCTTCTCCAAGGAGCTGGCCGGGCTTGCAGAAATCTTTGTGAATGACGCGTTTGGTACCGCACACAGAGCACATTCCTCTACAGCGGGAGTCGCAGATTATCTGCCGGCTGTATCCGGCTTCCTCATTGAAAAGGAAGTAAAATTCCTCGGCAGTGCCGTAGAATCCCCGGAAAGGCCTTTCGTCGCCATCATGGGCGGAGCAAAGGTAGCCGACAAGATCCTGGTCATCGAAAATCTGCTGACCAAGGTGGACACTCTGATCATCGGCGGTGGAATGGCGTTTACTTTCCTGAAATCAAAGGGATATGAAATCGGAAAATCCATCCTTGATGCGGAAAGAGTCGGTCTGGCTGCCGAACTGATCAAAAAGGCCGAAGCGAAAGGCGTAAGATTTATTCTTCCGGTCGATGTGGTAGCATCGAAGGAATTCAGTAACGAAACGGAAGTTCAGGTGTTTGACGCAGACAAGATCCCCGCTGACTGGATGGGTCTTGACGCCGGACCAAAGACGATTGAACTTTACCGAGCAGAACTGAAGAATGCCAAGACCGTGATCTGGAACGGACCGGTTGGCGCATTTGAAATGTCAAATTTCGCAAAAGGAACCATCGAAGTGGCGAAAGCCCTTGCGGAAAGCGGAGCTGTGACCATCATCGGCGGCGGAGACTCCGCAGCTGCAGTGGAGCAGTTCGGACTCGCAGACAAAATGACACATATCTCAACCGGCGGCGGGGCGTCCCTGGAATTCCTGGAAGGAAAGGAACTTCCCGGCATCGCGGTATTACAGGACAAATAGACAAAACAATTCAGCGAAATCAACAAATAAAAGTTTGTTGATTTCGTTGCGTAAATTCGCCGGACGTTCCATCGGAGGGTCGGCGGAAATAGCAATGGGAGGTAGCAGCTATGAGAAAACCGTTTATCATGGGCAACTGGAAGATGTTCAAAACTACAAAGGAAGCAGTTGCTTTTGCGGAAGAATTCAAAAAATTATATCAGTCATCGGACGTTCACGCAGGCGTCTGCGCTCCGTTTACGCAGCTTGCCGCTTTGAAGGAAGCGTTTAAGGGCACCGATATCAAAGTCGGCGCGCAGAACATGCATTTTGCTGAGAACGGGGCCTTTACCGGAGAGATCTCGGCGGATATGCTTAACGAGCTCGGCATCGAATACTGCATCATCGGCCATTCCGAACGGCGTCAGTATTTCAACGAAACCGATGAAACAGTCAACAAAAAACTCCATACTGCTTTCAAGCACAATATCATTCCGATCCTCTGTGTCGGCGAAGTGCTGGAAGAAAGGGACGCCGGAAAGGAATTCGACGTCGTGAAAAAGCAGACGGTAGCTGCTTTAAAGGATCTGACGGCGGAACAGGTCGCAGTGCTGGTCATCGCATATGAACCGGTATGGGCAATCGGCACCGGAAGAAACGCTACACCGGAACAGGCAAACGAAATGTGCGGCTATATCAGAAAGGTCATCGAAGACCTGTATGGGGATGAGGTTTCGGAAAAGGTCATCATTCAGTACGGCGGCAGCGTAAAACCGAACAATGCTTCTGAACTGATGAATATGGAAGAAATCGACGGAGCACTGGTAGGAGGCGCCAGCCTTGTGCCTGCAGACTTCATCGAAATAGTTAATTTTTAAGGAGGTAACAAAATGTCATATATTGAAGATGTAATGGCACGTGAAGTGCTGGATTCAAGAGGAAATCCGACGATCGAGGTCGAGGTATATCTGGAAGACGGAAGCATGGGAAGCGCCATCGTTCCTTCCGGCGCGTCCACCGGTATCTTTGAAGCCGTTGAGCTCCGCGACGGAGACAAGAGCAGATATCTGGGAAAAGGCGTTCAGAAGGCCGTTGACAACGTAAACGACATTATCGCGGAAGAAATCGTAGGAATGAATATTTTCGATCAGGTCGGCATCGATAAGATGCTCATCGAACTTGACGGAACAGACAATAAGGGCAAACTGGGCGCCAACGCTATCTTAGGCGTATCCCTCGCATGCGCTCATGCCGCGGCTAGCAGCCTCGGTCTGCCGCTGTTCCAGTATATCGGCGGCGTAAACGGAAAGCTTCTGCCAGTTCCGATGATGAACATCTTAAACGGCGGACAGCATGCCGACAATAACGTCGACATCCAGGAATTCATGGTAATGCCTGTAGGCGCTCCAAACTTCAAGGAAGGCCTCAGAATGGGAGCCGAAGTGTTCCACAGCCTGAAAGCCGTATTAAAAGGAAAAGGACTGAATACCGCAGTCGGCGACGAGGGCGGATTCGCACCGAACCTTTCTTCCAATGAAGAAGCCATTGAAGTCATCGTGGAAGCCATCAAAAAGGCCGGTTATGAACCAGGCAAAGACATAAAGATCGCGATCGATACCGCCGCGTCCGGAATGTATGACGAAGCAACGAAGACTTATGATTTCGCGGGAGAAGGTGTTAAGAGAACAATCGCAGAAATGGTGGATTACTACGATATGCTCACTTCCAAATATCCGATCATCTCCATTGAAGACGGTCTTGCCGAAGACGACTGGGAAGGCTGGAAGCTGCTGACCGACAGACTGGGCAAGAGGGTTCAGATCGTCGGCGACGACCTCTTTGTTACCAATACAAAGAGACTGGAAAAGGGTATCGCGATGGGCGTTGCAAACTCCATCCTGATCAAGGTCAACCAGATCGGTACTCTGACAGAGACTCTGGATGCGATCGAAATGGCAAAGAAAGCCGGTTATACCGCCGTCGTATCCCACCGTTCCGGTGAAACGGAAGACGTTACGATCACAGAGATCGTAGTGGGGATCAACGCAGGCCAGATCAAGACAGGCGCTCCTTCCAGAACCGACAGAGTGGCGAAGTACAACCAGCTTCTCAGAATTGAAGAAATCCTTGATACTTCCGCCCAGTATGCAGGACATAACGCATTCTATAACTTGAAATAAATCGTTGATTAATTTCAATCGATATGGTACAATACAGGAGTTAATCTTGTATGGGAGGTGCAGAAGTGAAGATATTTCTGATGATTCTGCTTACGATCGCCAGCCTTGTGCTGATCGCAAGTATCCTGCTCCAGCACGGAAACAGTGCCGGACTTTCAGGATCCATCGGCGGCGGTGCAGAACAGTTATTTGGTAAAAAGAAGAGCAAGGGCTATGAAGCAATTCTCAGCAAAGTCAGCGTGGCTGGAGCGACATTGTTCATCTTATGCTCTTTAGTCCTGGTCGCAATCGAATAATTTCGGTTTGAGAAAGCATGCTCAATCATAATTATTTGACTATATGAACGATTACTTAAGAGGTGCAGAACGCACCTCTTAATCTGTTGAAAGGAATAATTCGAATGGTAGTATTGGCTATCTCGGCAGCAGTCATAGCATTCATTGCACTGATATTCGCATACAGCCTGTCTTCATGGGTCGGAAAGGCCGATGAAGGCACCGACAGAATGAAGGAGCTTGCAGGGTATATCAGAGAAGGGGCTATGGCTTTTCTCAAGCGGGAGTATAAGACGATGATCTTGGTCATCCTTGCTTTGTTTGTTATTTTAGGTTTTGTGGTGGATTGGATCACGGCTGTTCTCTATGTCGTCGGCGCTCTTTTCTCGGTTTTGGCCGGATTTTTCGGCATGCGTGCCGCTGTAAAGGGAAGCGCGAGGACTGCAAATGCCGCATTGAATGAAGGAATCAATCCTGCGCTGAAAATCGCATTCCGGAGCGGTACGGTCATGGGACTATGTACGGCAGGTCTCGGGCTGCTGGGTATCGGAGCTGTTTTTATTATCATGGGAGTTGAGTCCGCGGCAGTGATCACCGGGTTCGGGCTCGGAGCATCCACGGCGGCGCTGTTCGGGCGGGTCGCCGGAGGAATTTATAAGAAAGCGGCTGATGCCGCAGCCGCATTGGTGGGAAAAGCAGAATCAGGAGTCGCACAGGGCGACCCCAGGAATCCTGCGGTAATTGCAGGCTACGCCGGAGAATATATCGGCAATGCTGAGGGTCTGGGTTCTGATTTGTTCGAGTCTTTCACCGGCGCCATCATTGCAGCAGTCGCCATCGGCGCGGCTACAAGAGTCATCAAACCGAATTTCGGCTATCCCTTCGATCTTCCTGCCCTTGAGGCAACGGTTTTTCCGCTGGCAATCGCAGCCGCAGGAATCCTTGCGGCGATAGCCGGGATCATGTTTGTGAGGGGTAATGAAAAAGAGAATCCGTCTTCCGCGCTCAACGGGGGCAAATATCTCGGCAATGTTCTGGTCGTTCTGTTTTCGATTTTATTGAGTTATATTTTTTTCAGCAATTTTAACAGTGCGCTTTCTGTTATCACCGGCATGCTGGCCGGGGCGGTTACGGGAAAGATCACCAATACATATACTTCCGGAAATTCCAAGCACCTGAAAAAGGTGGCAGGTCAAGCCCAGACAGGCTATCTGATGATCAGCGAGTACGGGATCGGAATGATGTCTACGCTTTGGCCTATGGCCGTTATCGCGTCAGCCATCCTTGCAGCCAACGGATTCGGGGACTATTACGGGATCGCTCTGGCCGCTGTCGGAATGCTTTCGACGACGGGAATGATCACCGCCATCGACGCTTTCGGACCGGTAGCCGGCAATGCAGGAGAAATCGCAAGGATCGCGCGTCTCGCGGATGAGGCTATGGCTGTTACGGATAAGCTCAAAAGTGCAGGCAGCTCAAACGCGGCGACAGGGAAAGGCTTTGCCGTTGCGGCCGCAGCGCTGACAGACGCGGCGTTGTTTTTGACCTATGCTATGAGAGCGGAGCTGGAAAACGTGAACCTGCTTAAGCCGGCTGTGATCGGTGCGCTGCTTTTCGGAGCGATGCTGCCGGTGCTTTTCTCTGCGATCACGATGAATTCGGCAGGGAAGACAGCGATCATAATCATAGAAGATGTAAGGCGGCAGCTCCTTTCCGATGCGGGAATCGCGGCGGGAACGTCAAAACCCGATTACGCGAAATGTGTTGACGTCGGTACGAAAGCAGCCTTAAAAGGAATCATCGCGCCGGGTTTAGTTGCGTTCCTTGCTCCTTTGGCAGTGGGTATTCTCATGGGGACTCAGGAGCTGGGCGGCATGCTTGTCGGGGCGTTGACCTCCGGAGTGCTGATGGAAGTAATTTTGTCCAATACGGGAGGGGCCTGGAACCATGCGGAAAAGTATACCGCCGGCGATCCGTTCAAGGACGCGGCAGGATACTCGATCAATGTGTTCATGATCCTGATGACCACCATCGCGGTGGTTTTCGCACCGGTACTGGTTGCGATCAGAGCAATGCTGTAAATTATATTCCGGAGAAGCATAGTTTTCTATAAGTGTATGAATTTGTATTACAGACACAAATATAGCCCCTGATTTTCAGGGGCTTTTGTTGTGTTAAACAGATTGCTCGATTTGTAGTGAGAACACAAAGAAATATGCCGTATGTTGTTGACAAAAACAGAAAAAAATATTAAGATTAAAACTATCTTAAACGAAGGTGGTGTATTACACAATATGAAAAAAACACTGATTTTATTGCTTGCATTGGTTCTGGTAATCGGATCCTTTACAGCTTGCGGCGGCAAAAAAGATGCCAGTGACAATGGCGGCGCTGCTCCTACAGAAGTAAAAATTGGTATAAACTATGAATTGACCGGCGCCGTAGCTACATACGGACAGGCCTCCGTAGACGGTATCATGATGGCGTTTGACGAAATCAATGCAGCCGGCGGTATCAACGGCATGAAGATCGTTCCGGTTCAGGTTGACAACAAGTCCGACGCTGCAGAAGCAACTGCTCTTGCAACCAGACTCATGACCGAAGAAGGCGTTGTTGCCGAACTCGGACCTGCAACCTCCGGTAACTTTATGGCTACGATCCCTGTGGCTATGGGAAACAAGGTTCCTGTAATCTCTGCTTCCGCAACTGCGGATGAAGGCGTAACAACCGATGCAAGCGGAAACGTAAATGATTATGTTTTCAGACTTTGCTTCAATGACTCCTTCCAGGGTATCACAATGGCTAACTTTGCCTCCGGAAAATTAGCTGCAAAATCTGCCGTAATCATTCAGGACAACTCCAGTGACTACGCGAAAGGTCTTGCGAAGAACTTCAAGGAGACCTTCACAAAGGGCGGCGGAACCATCGTTGCTGAAGAAGGTTATGTTGCTAAGGACAAGGACTTCAACGCGATCTTAACGAAGATCAAGGGTAAGCAGTTTGACGTCATCTTCCTTCCTGGATACTATCAGGAAGCAGGTCTGATCATCAAACAGGCGCGTGATCTTGGAATCACTCAGCCGGTCCTCGGCGCAGACGGATTTGACTCCCCGGTTCTCTTAGAGCTTGCTGGAACTTCCGCTCTGAACGACGTATACTTCTCCAACCATTATTCATCTCTTGACCAGGATCCTAAAGTACAGGATTTCATCAAGGCATTCAAAGTGAAGTATAATGCAGAACCAAACGCGTTCCACGCACTCGGATATGACCTTGGAATGTATATCGCAGACGCGATCAAGCGCGCAGGATCAACAGATCCTACAGCGATCAAGGATGCTCTCGCTTCCACGAAGGACTTTGCCGGAGTAACTGGTACCTTCAGCATGGGCGCAGATCACAACCCAATCAAATCCGCGGTAGTAATCGGACTGAAAGACGGAGTTCAGGCTACCAGTGAAAAGATTGCTCCTAAATAGGAACAATTGGTCAAAATTACTGGTTTTGATGTCCGCATAGCCGGTCACAACGATTGACTTATGAATTGAAAAAAGTTATAATAATTAAGTTAGAGCGCCAAGTGCTGCTCTAACTTAATTGTTGTTTACAGACAAAAAGTATGTTTATACAACAAAAGAAATAAATATTTATTGTGGAGGTGCCAAACCTTGGACCAATTTTTACAGCAGATGGTAAACGGGATTTCCCTGGGCAGTATTTATGCATTGATCGCTCTGGGTTATACCATGGTTTACGGAATTATTAAGCTAATCAATTTTGCACATGGGGACGTGTACATGATCGGTGCTTATGTAGGGTTTGCTGCTACCACCTATGCGAAACTTGGATTTTTCCCGGCTCTCATAATTTCAATGATTTCATGTGCCGTTCTGGGCGTTGTTATTGAAAAGGTGGCGTACAAACCATTACGATTATCATCGAGAATCGCAGTGCTGATCACGGCAATCGGCGTTTCGCTTCTTCTTGAGTATGTCATGATGTTCTTTGTCGGTGCCGAAGTCCGTTCTTATCCGAAAGTATTGTCTGACGCCGCACTCAACCTAGGAGGCGTAAGAATCACAATGCAGCAGATCTACATAGTAGCAACTGCAGTCGCACTCATGGTTTTATTACAGTTTATCGTACACAAGACAAAGACAGGAAAAGCGATGCGCGCCGTTTCCATCGATCCGGACGCCGCCCAGCTGATGGGAATCAAAGTTGACAAGACGATTTCCTTCACCTTTGCCATTGGATCCGCCTTCGCAGGCGCGGCAGGAGTTCTGGTCGGAATCTATTACAATTCCATCGACCCGCTCATGGGCATCATGCCAGGACTCAAAGCGTTCGTAGCGGCAGTATTCGGAGGTATCGGAAGCATTCCCGGCGCTATGATCGGCGGACTTGCCATCGGCGTTATGGAAACGCTGGTTTCCGGCTATGGAAATTCCATGTACCGCGACGCCGCTGTATTTGCATTCCTGATCATCATATTGATTTTCAAGCCCGCAGGTTTGCTGGGCAAGAATACAAGAGAGAAGGTGTAGTAGATGAGAGCATTGACGAAAAAGAACATCATAATTCTCGTTGCGATCCTGCTGACCTTCGGTATCGTTCAGGTATTGATTTCAACCGGTATCATCAACAGTTTCTATGAAATCACAATTGCAACGATTTGCATCAATATCATCCTTGCGGCCAGTCTGAATCTTGTAACAGGATTTACGGGACAGTTTTCACTGGGCCACGCGGGGTTCATGTCCATCGGCGCCTATGTCTGCGCCATTGTCAATATGCATATGAATTCCACTGCGGGTTTCCTGATCGGGACCCTGGCCGGAGCGCTCTGCGCGACCTTCATAGGGATTCTCGTCGGCATTCCGACTTTGAGACTCCGGGGAGATTACCTGGCTATTGCTACCTTGGGAATGGCAGAAATCATCCGGGTCGTTTTCCTGAACATGGAGATCACAAACGGAGCCGCAGGCCTCAATGGAATCCCCAGATTTACAAATTGGCTCTGGCTTTTCGTATTCACCGCCGGAACCATCATCCTGATCAACAACTTTATCAAATCTTCCCACGGCCGCGCCTGTATTTCCATCCGCGAGGATGAGATCGCAGCGGAGTCCATGGGGATCAATACAACAAAATACAAGGTAATGGCCTTTGCCATCGGAGCCTTCTTCGCGGGAGTAGCCGGCGCGCTGTATTCCTCCTATTTTTACTTCGTAAAACCTGATTTGTTCGGATTCCTGAAATCCATCGACATTCTGGTCATCGTAGTTCTCGGAGGAATGGGGAGCCTTACCGGATCCGTCATAGCCGCTGTGGCTCTGGCGGTGATTTCTACCTTCCTGCAGTCGTTCACAGCCGTCAGAATGATCGTTTACGCCGCTTTGCTGGTTGTTATCATGATCTTCCGGCCGCAGGGACTCATGGGAACGAAAGAAATCACAGACCTTTTCAAGTTCAAATCCAAGAAAAAAGACGAAAGAATAGAGTAGGAGGTAGCCTGTCATGTCATTGTTATCAGTTGACAAATTAACGAAATCGTTCGGCGGGCTCACCGCCGTGTCCAACGTGAACCTGCATATAGAAAAAGGAGAGCTGGTTGGACTGATCGGCCCCAACGGAGCCGGAAAAACAACTCTTTTTAATCTTCTCACAGGTGTATATGTCCCGACTTCGGGTACAATTAAATTGGAGAAGGATGGCCGCCAGAAAGAACTCGGCGGACTCAAGCCTTATCATGTGACAAAAGAAGGCTTGGCAAGAACGTTCCAGAATATCAGACTTTTCAAGGATCTGACGGTTCTTGACAACGTAAGGATCGCGATGCATCAGAACGTCCGGTACAGGTTGGGTTCTGCATTCCTTCATTTAAACAGATTCCACAACGAAGAGGATGAATTGGTTGCGGAAGCGGAACGGCTTCTCGATATCTTCCATCTTTCCCATAAGAAGAACGAGCTGGCGAAGAACCTTCCTTACGGAGAGCAGCGGCATTTGGAAATCGCCAGAGCACTGGCGACGAAGCCGTCTCTGTTGCTGCTCGACGAGCCTGCTGCGGGAATGAATCCCCACGAGACAGCAGCACTGACCGATATCATCCAGTGGATCCGGAAGGAATTCGATCTCACGATCCTGCTGATCGAGCATGACATGTCTCTGGTCATGAAGATCTGCGAACGCATCTACGTACTGGATTACGGCATGCTCATCGCTTCCGGAAAACCGGAGGAAATCAGGGCAAACAAGAAAGTAATCGAGGCGTATTTAGGGGAGGATGTAAACAATGCTTGAGATAAAAAATCTTAATGTTCATTATGGCGTCATCCATGCCTTAAAGGATGTCTCTTTAACGGTAAATACCGGTGAGATCGTAACTTTGATCGGGGCCAACGGCGCGGGAAAGACAACGACGCTGCGTACGATATCCGGCCTGATCAAGGCTACCAGCGGTGAAATCACTCTGGAAGGGAAAAATATCACGAATCTTTCAGCTCCTCAGAGAGTGGAGATGGGCATCTCACAGGTCCCGGAAGGGAGACGGATCTTCCCGGCAATGAGCGTTCTGGAAAATCTCGAGCTTGGCGCCTTTCTCAGAAATGACAAAGCTGAAATTAGAAAGGATATGGATATGGTCTTCGGTAGATTTCCGATCCTCGGAAATCGAAGAAAACAGACGGCAGGGACTTTGTCCGGCGGCGAGCAGCAGATGCTTGCCATGGGCCGCGCGCTGATGTCGCGTCCCAGGATCCTGCTGATGGATGAGCCATCCATGGGACTTGCTCCTCTGCTGGTCCGCGAGATCTTCTCGATCATAAAAGACATCAATCAGGCGGGAACGACGATACTTTTGGTAGAACAAAATGCCAGCATGGCATTATCCATTGCGCACAGGGCCTATGTTATCGAAACAGGTTCCATCGTGATCACAGGCACCGGGGAGGAATTGGCAAAGAGCAGTGAAATTCAAAAAGCTTATTTAGGAGGGGAATAGTATGTATGTAAAAAGCAGAATGACTTCGAATCCGTATACCATAGCTTTTGATGCGCCGGTCACGGAAGTGATCGAACTGATGCGAGAGAAAAATTTGAAAAGAGTTCCTGTCGTTCATGGCGAAAAAGTCGTCGGGATGATCACCCAGGGGGATATCCAGAAGGTATCTCCGACAAAGGCTACTACACTGAGCATATTTGAGATCAACTATCTGCTCTCAAAAACCAAGGTCAGCGACGCTATGACCAAGGAAGTGATCACAATTTCTCCCGACGCGCTCCTGGAAGAAGCCGCCGTACTGATGCGGGACAACAAGATCAGCACGTTGGCAGTTGTCAGAGACGGCAAGCTGGTGGGCATCATTACGGAAAGCGATATCTTTGACGCGTTCATCGATCTGTTGGGATTCAGGGACGTCGGAAGCAGAATCGCCGTGCAGGCTCAGGATGCGCCAGGCGCTTTGGCGGAAATTACTCAGATATTCAAGGATCTGGATCTGAATATCACCCATATCGCGGTATACCGCGGAAGCAACGGTTTCAGCGACGTGGTCATCAGGACCAATACCATCAATACGGATGCGTTGGAAAAGAGACTGGGAGAGCGTGGTTATAAAATTGATAATCTGCTGAGAAACGAAGGTTAAAAAATTTAATATTTTAAGGAAAGCTCTGAAATGAGCTTTCCTTTTTTTTTCTGTTGTAAAAAATAAAAAACAACGAATAATAAAACCGAGAAAGAGAGGAGATGAAAGAATGAAAAATAAGAAAATTTTTCTGATGCTTTTATTGATTTTGACTCTTGTGATCTTTACCACTACGGCATGCAGCACCAGTAACACGCCCAACGTTCCCAACACCACAGACAATAACGGTACAGGGTCCGGCACCGGAGGCGGAAGCGGTACGGGCGGAGGCACCGGAGGCGGAAGCGGCACAGGCGGAGGTACTGGAGGTACAGGCGGCACAGGCGGAACCGGTACGGGTGGCACTGGCGGTGCAGGCGGCGGAGGCGGTCTGAGCAGCACCGGCGGTATCAATAACAATACAAATCAATAAGGCGAATCATTACCAAACGGGGGCACAAAGGTTATCCTTTGTGCTCTTTGTTAATCAAGAATTCCTGCGAACCTGTTTATCGTCACCAAAATATGGTAGAATACAATACATAGGTTGTTATTGATATAAGCGAAACAGAATAAAGTCTTATAGAATGAAATGGTGAGAAAAATGAATGTAAATGTAAATACTGAATTGATAAAAACAAAACTGAAAGGCAAAAAGAAAAAAGAAGTGATCATAGAAGGAGTCCTTTCCAAACACCGGAAAGGATTTGGATTTGTCATTCCCAAAGCCGATCTGGGCGGGGATGTTTTTATTTCTCCAAACAGCATGAACGGTGCGATGAATGGCGATACCGTGTCTGTCAGGCTGCTGCCGCCCGGAGAAACGAACCGGACGAGAGAAGGTGTGATCCATCAGATTTTAAGTAGAGCTGCCGTAGAAATCGTAGGTACTTTTGAAAAAAGCAAGCGGTTCGGTTTTGTCGTGCCGGATGACAGAAGATTCAACGACGATATTTTTGTACAGAAAAAAGACTTCAATGGCGCGCAGTCGGGAGACAAGGTCGTTGCAAAGATTACCAAATATCCGGACAAAAATAACAGTGCTGAAGGAAAAATAGACGAGATCATCAGCAGGAGCGGCGAAGCCGGCGGAGATATCAAAGCGCTGATCCGCCAGTATAATCTTACGCAGGAATTCCCGGAAAAGGTCGAGGCTGAGGCGAAGACGATCCCGCTTAAAATCACGGAGGATGAAATCAAACGGAGAGTGGACTTAAGGGAAAAGACCATTATAACGATGGACGGCGCCGATGCAAAGGATCTGGACGATGCCGTGTCGGTTGAAAAGCTTTCCAACGGTAATTACAGGCTTGGCGTCCATATTGCCGACGTCAGCCAATACGTCAAAGACAGCAGCCAGCTTGACAAGGAAGCATTGAAAAGAGGAAACAGCGTTTATCTCATCGATCAGGTGATCCCTATGCTGCCGAAGATCCTGTCCAACGGGATCTGCAGCCTGAACCCGAATGTCGACAGACTCACCTTATCGGTGAGCATGGAGATCGACGAAAAAGGCAAGGTCGTAAGCCACGAAATCTATGAAAGTATCATCCATTCCAAGGCAAGGATGGTCTACAGCGATGTTTCGGATATGCTGGAAAACGGGGATAAAGAACTGATTGATAAATATCACGATATTTATCCCGATATTCAAATCATGGACGAACTGGCAAAAATCCTGCGAAAATCAAGAGATGCAAGAGGAAGCCTCGACTTCGATTTTGACGAGGCTTATATCAAGCTCAACGACAAGGGGATCCCTATCAGTGTGGAGACTGCGGAGCGCAGAGTTGCAAACCGAATTATCGAAGAATTCATGCTGATCGCCAACGAAACAATAGCAGAGCATTTCTTTTGGATGGAAGTACCGTTCGTATATCGTATCCACGAAACGCCGTCTCTCGAAAAAATTGAAGAATTCAAACGGTTTATACGAAGCTTCGGGCTGGTCCTGAAAGGAAATACCGAGAATATCCATCCGAAAGCGCTGAATGAGATCATAAAAAGCGTGGAGGGCAAACCGGAAGAGCATGTCGTGAATACGGTCATGCTGCGTTCTATGAAAAAAGCATTTTACGGAACGGAATGCGAAGGGCATTTTGGATTGGGAGTTAAGTATTACTGTCATTTTACATCGCCGATCCGAAGATATCCGGATCTTATCATACATCGGATCATCAAGGAATCCATTCAGGGCAAGCTGGATGTGAAGCGAACCAAGGTTTTGAAACGGAGGACGGACCGCGCCGCGGAAATCTCTTCGGCAACGGAGCGGCAGGCTCAGGAACTGGAGCGCGAAGTGGAAAAACTGAAGAAAGCGGAATATATGACTTATCACGTGGGCGAAACCTATGATGGAATCATAAACGGAGTCGCCAGCTTCGGGTTTTTTGTGGAGATCGAAAATACCATCGAAGGTATGGTCAGAGTGGATTATCTCAACGATGACTATTATGATTACGAATCTTCGATGTATCGGCTGATCGGAAGAAGAACAAATAAAATATACGGATTGGGAGACAAGGTGACGATCAAGGTCCATTCCGTGGATCTTCAGGACAGGGAAATCAATTTTACCGTGGTGGATTCCCGGTAGGAGCATCTTATTATTTAGGGGGGCATATTTCGTGATAACAGCTTATTTGACCGCAATTTCATCGATTATGGAAGGTGAAGATTTAGAAATTCGATACAGCATCTATGAGGATCAAAATTTTATACGCAAGGATACCGTTGTGTTGGACTATCAAAAACCTGCAATCGCGGGCCATGTGGCATTGTTGACGATGCTTAAGATACTGGATGATTATCCGGATCAAACGATAACGGTTTATATCAATGATCCCGCACTCAATGAATTTATAAAAGGAACATCAACTACAAAAAATAAGGATGTCCTGAAAATCGGCAGAGAAACAAGAAAAGAGCTGAACAAACATAGTAACATCACTGTGCAAGACATCCATGATGATCGCACATTGCTCACCAGGTGGAATAAAGAATTGACAGTGAATTCATAGGAGTCGTATATGATATTAGACATAAAAACCCTGGCATTGATACAGTGCTTGATCTTTATTGCGCAGGTTATTGTTCTTTTTGTTCAATTCAAAGTGGGCAGGACTTATCGCGGAATCGGATGGTGGGTACTGGGCACCGCGTTTATGGCCCTTGGCGTGATCCTGATGCCGCTGGTAATGGTGAAATCACTGCAGATCTTTGCAGCTTTCGCGAATCCATTGGTAGTTTTCGGACAAATCTTGCTTTACATCGGTACTTTGCGTTTTCTTGACAAGAGAGAAAAACGATGGGTCATCGGTACGATTTACATGGCTTTTTTTGTTTTATATAACTATTATATTCTTATACGTTTTGACATAGCCGCACGTACCGTTCTAATTAATGCAGCATTGGCCGTGATCACTCTTATGACGGCATACAGCCTGCTTTTTAACAGGAGCAGACTTATTTCTTTTTCAGAGTCGTTTTGCGCGGCCGTCTTTACGGTTTACGGCTGTTTTGCCGCTTTTCGCGCGATCTATACGCTTACCGTGCCGATACATACATATAAAGATGAAGAGTTCCTGCTGATTGCGGGCTTTATTGTGTCAACGGTAATCAGTATTTTTTGGACTTTTGGATTCATCATCATGCTCAACCAGCGTTTGAATATAGAGATTCTGGAAAGTGAAGGAAAATACCGTTCCATACTGAATGCGTCTCCGGACGATATCACGATCACTGACCTGCAGGGGCATATCATAATGGTCTCGCCGGCGTCAAAAAAGATGTTTGGGTATGAAGAGGATTTTCAAGACTTTGTCGGCATGCATATTGTAGACTTTATCGTTCCGGAGGATGCGGAAAGAGCAAGGGCGAATATAGGGCAAATGTATCAGGGCGGTCATCCCAAGCCCAATGAATACCTTGGCTTGCGCAGGGATCACAGTACCTTTCATATTGAGGTTAACAGCGGGATCATTCACGACTTAAACGGGAAACCGAATAAAATGGTATTCGTCATTCGGGACATAACCGAGCGCAAGTTGGCGGAACAGAAGATCCAGCTACTGATTGAACAGTTGGAGCGCGAGAGGAATACCGCTCATCTGAATTCCATTACAGACAGCCTTACCGGACTCGCGAACCGTAGATTTTTTGACGATATGCTCGCAACTGAATTCTATCGCCTGAAACGGTCCGGATCCAACCTGTCCCTGATCATGCTGGATGTTGACTATTTTAAAAATTACAATGACTCGAAAGGCCATTTGGCCGGGGACGACTGCTTGAAGCAGATCGCAGACGTATTAAAAACCATAGTCGGCCGTACGACGGATATCGTTGCACGTTTTGGCGGAGAAGAATTTGTTATCATACTGCCGGATACTGAAAGCAGGGGAGCTGTCCGGTTAGCGGAACAAATACGCAAGGCGGTGATCGATCTTGCTATACCGCACCCGAAATCCGCGATTTCGGAATATGTTACTGTCAGTATCGGTGTCGCGTCGGTATCCGCGGACAGTGTTACATCACCTGAGCAAATCGTCATACTTGTTGATGAAGCGCTTTATCTGGCCAAGAATGGCGGACGGAATCAAATTCAAGAAAAGATAGTCGGGGGCTGAGACGAAACATTCGTCTTCGCCCCTTTTTTTAACTTAATGTGCTTTGCTTTGATATTGCCGACAGGGCGTCTCCGGCTTCATCAACATAGATCTGTTTCCTCGCAATATCAGCCATGGCAAGCATGCCGACGATTTGATTATTTTCCAGAACCGGAAGCCTTCTGACCTGATATTTTGCCATCAGCAGGGCGGCCTGGTGTGTATCCATATTTGGATCTACTGCTACCAAATTTTTCGTCATGATATCCTTTGCTGTTTTCGGGCCGTTATCATTGGATACCGATCGGATCACGATGTCCCGGTCTGTTATGATCCCCAACGCTTCTCCGCGATCATTACATACCGGAACGGAACCGATATTTTCCTGTTTCATTTGTCTGGCAACCTGTTCGATGGAAGTGTCGGGCTTAACACAGGTCACAGAAGTAGTCATTAAATCTTTCACACGCATAGATAGCCTCCTAAAAAATAAAAAAAGTGGAAATGACGGAACTAAAGATTCCTATTTCCACATGTCGCCTTAAAAGCGACAACGGTCAAGGTACTTTCTTTGTTATTCCGTCAATATCGCTTTCAACGATATTGCCTACATAATAGAAAAAGGGATGAATCTTACCGTAATAGATTTCCCTTTTTTATTAATAATATGATTTCCCGCTCTAAAAAAGAGTTTTCTAAGAAGACTGTGAAATCTGCTACCGACTTTGATTCTATCTTGATTTCCAGAAGGCCGGCGAAAGCAGCATGATGATCGTGAATAATTCAAGCCTGCCGGCGATCATGATCACAGAAAGGAAGAGCCTTGTGGGCTCGGAAAATATTCCGAAATTCTGTGTCGGGCCCAGCTTGCCAAGACCGAGACCGGTATTGGACAAAGAACCGATAACGGCGCTGACGGTCGTCAGCATATCGTGGTTTTCCAGAGACACGACGAGACAGCCGAAAATCAGAACCGTAAAATATACGAAGGTAAAGGAGCTGATCTTTGATACGGTTTCCGCGGAAACGATTTTCGTTCCGATCTTGACCGGCACTACCGCATTAGGATGGAGCCGTTTATAAGTTCCCCTGACGACCAGCTTGAACAGGATCATGAAGCGGAGCACCTTGATCGAGCCGCAGGCAGACGCAGAGCAGCCTCCGATCAGCATGAGGCAGATCAGGTTCATCTGGCAAAAAGACGGCCAAAGAGTATAATCCGCCGTGGCATAGGCGGAGGTCGTCATGAATGTGGTCGCATGGAACACCGCAAAACGAAGAGATTTTCCGAAAGAATCGTAAGTTCCCGTCAGCAGCAGATCAAGCGCCATCATCAGGGAGGAGACAACCAGGATCGCAGCAAAAGCCCTAAGCTCCCTGTCCGCGAAAAAGGCCTTCCAATGACCGTCGATGAGCTGATGATACAGGACAAAATTGATGGACGCCAGGAAGCTGAAGAAAACGACCACAACCGCGATGTAGGGATTGGCAAAACGGATGAGACCGTTGCTGTAATTTGACATTCCGCCCGTACCCATGCTCCCGAAGGTATGGATCAGGGCTTCGAAAAGGTTCAAACCGCCGAAGAGCAGCAGAACGACTTCGATGACAGTCAGGGAAATATAGATAAAGTAAAGCTTTTTCGCGGTGTCGGAAATCCGGGTGCTCATCTTTTCCACGGTGGGACCTGGGGCTTCTGCGCTCAGGATTCTCATTCCTCCGATGCCAAGGGCCGGAAGCAGTGAAATCGCCAGGATCAGGATCCCCATTGCTCCCAGCCAGTGGCTGAGCGCACGCCAGAACTGGACAGATTTCGGTATCGCGGAAAGATCGTCGATCACCGTTGCGCCGGTCGTTGTAAATCCGGAAACAGACTCAAAGAACGCGTCGCCGTAACATGAGATCACCTCTGAGAAAAGATAGGGGAATGCACCGATGACTGACGCGATGAACCAGCATAGCGCCGCGATCAGATAACCGTCCCTGATCTTCAAAGCCGTGGACTCCGGCTTTACAAAGACATAGATCAGTATCCCGATGACGTAAGCCAGCAGGATGGACTTCAGAAATGCCGATTCCGCTGTTTTTTCCCCATATAGGTAAGCAATCAGCAGAGACGGCAGCATTGCCGTTCCGATGATGAATGAGATGATACCTATGACCTTGATGAGTACTTTATAGTTAAAAGACATATGCAACCTCACTTATCCGGATTCCAGAACTGTCTGGTAAAGAGCAGAATGATCGTAAACAACTCAAGGCGGCCGATGAGCATGAGGATCGCAAGCATGAACGTCGACGCATCCGAGAAAAGGCTGTAATTTAAAACCGGGCCGACCAGGTTAAAACCGGGACCGATATTTCCAAGACAGGCGGCAACGGCGCCGGCCGTCGTCTCCAGATCGTAATTTTCAAGAGAAAGCAGCAGCATTCCGATAAAGAAAATTCCAAAATAAAGAAAGATGAAATTTGCCACGGCGGAAATGGTATCCGCAGGGATCGGCTTGCTGTTGAGTTTGATGGCTATGACTGCGCGGGGATGAAGTCGGGTCATGATTCCCCGTTTGATATGCTTGAATACGAGCAGGATGCGGATCACCTTGATTCCGCCGGCGGTGGAGGAGGAACAGCCTCCGATAAACATCAGAATGAAAAGGATCAGCTTGCTGAAAGTGGGCCACAGATCAAAGTCGGCAGAAGCGAAACCGGTGGTGGTCATGATGGATGCGCTTTGGAAAAAGGAAAACCGCAGAGACTGCGCGAGGGAATCGTATGCGCCGGAAAACCTAAGGTTCATTGCTATCAGCAGGACGGCGGCTGAAAAAATGACAAGGTAGCAGCGCAGCTCGCTGTCCGAGAAAAAATCGCGCCAGTAGCCTTTCAATGCATAATAGTACAAGGTAAAGTTTGTTCCGGCCAGCACCATGAAAACCGTTATGACGATTTCAAAGTATACATTATTGTAATGGGCTATACTGAGATTATAATTCGAGAAGCCCCCGGTACCGACGGAACCGAAGGTATTGATCAGGGAATCGTAAAGGCTCATGCCGCCGAGCATCAGAAGAGCAACTTCCAGGATGGTCATGCCGACATAGATCAGGTACAGGATTTTCGCGCTTTCCGTCAGCTTTGGCGTCAGTTTGCCGAAGGTAGGACCGGTGGTCTCCGCTTTGGCGATCCGTTGACCGCTGATCCCAAGCATCGGAAGCAGCGCGATGGCAAAGACGATGATTCCCATACCTCCGACCCAATGGGTGAAAGAACGCCAGAAGAGAAGCCCTTTCGGCAGGATTTCCACATCGGTCAGGATGGAGCTCCCGGTAGTCGTAAACCCCGAAACGGTTTCAAAAAAAGCATCAAAAAAATTGGGTATGTAGCCGGAAAGAATAAACGGAACAGATCCGGCAACAGAGCCGAGGGTCCAGCAGAGCGCAACGATGGCGAAGCCGTCCCGGATCCTGATGTGATTAAAATCAGCTTTGACTGCAAACATGATCACAGCGCCGATAAACAGCATCGGTATAATAGTCAGCAGAAAGGAGCGGATTGCGTCTTCTTCCCCGTAGAGTATGGAAACCAAAAGGGAAGGGAGCATCAAACCGGCCAAAATTACGATAATGATTCCGCTGAGCTTAATGATTGCTTTATAGTTTAAAACCATGCAATTACCTTCTATTTGAAAAAGCCGGGCTTCCCAGGACGGAGATACTTCTCCAGTTCGGCCACCTCAGACAGCAGACAGATGAAGATGACTTTGTCGTCCTTCAGGATCACCGTGTCCTCATTGGGTATGATCACGTCGTTGCCGCGATGGATGGCGGCGATGATCACGCCGTCGGGCAGTCCGATGTGTTCCAGCGGTCTGTTCGTGATACGCATATGGTCGTCAGCTATGATTTCTGTCATTTCAGCTTGCCCCTGGATCAACTGGGATGAGATGACCCGCTTCGAGCCCTGAATATAGCGGAGAATGTTGCTGGCCGTCATATCCAGTGGATTCAGGGCCATATCGATCCCCATGCTTTCGATAAGCGCCGTATAGCTTTCGCGGCTCACCTTTGCTATGACGTCGGTAATGCAGCGCTGTTTCGCCATGAGTGCCAGCAGCAGATTGTCCTCGTCAAATCCGGTAGCCGTAACGACAGCGTCCATTTCATCGATGTTTTCCTCTTCGAGCAGAGTCGTATCCGTCGCATCGCCGTTGAGAACCAGCACATCATCCAGGTGGTTGGATAGGTACTGGCAGCGCGCTTTATCCTTCTCGACGATTTTAACCGCGACGCCGAATTCAGAGAGTTTCTGGGCAAGATAAAGACCGGTCTTTCCTCCGCCGAGGATCATGACTTTTTGGAGATTGGTATATTTGCCTTTTTCATGTACCTTGGTATTAAGACGCATGATCGGATTTTTTTCTCCGACAACGTATAGATAGTCGTCATGTTTGATTTCCGTATCTTTTTTCGGTATGATGACCTTTCCGTTCCGGGAAATCGAGACGACGTGCATATTGCCCAGTGATTCATTGACAAAGTTCACAGTCCTGCCGATGATCTCAGGCATTTTATCCGTGTCGAATTCGATGAGCGAGATTTTTCCGCTTGAAAAGATTCCGTTGCTCAGCGTATATTTTTCAACCAGGTATTTATATATTTCAAGGGTGATCGCAAGATCGGGATTTACTATGTAATCGATACCCATGGAGTCCTTAATGAAATCGAGCTGATTCATATGCTCCGGGTCACGCACCCGTGCAATGACCTTTTTGCAGCCCAGCTTTTTGGCAAAGGAGCAGATTACAATGTTTTTTTCGTCGGAATTAGTGGCGGAAATCAGATAATCATAGGTATTGATCCCGATACTTTCCAGTAGACTGATCTGCTTGGCATTGCCGGTGACGGTAAGCAGGTCCATTTGTGAACTGAGTTTCTGCAGCAGGGTTTCATTTTTGTCAATGACGGTGACCGAGTGATCTCCGCTCAATAAGGCTTCGGTAATTTTTATTCCCAGTTTGCCTGCGCCGGCGATAGCAACTTTCATGAATGTTACCTTCTTTCTGAAGCAAAATTCCAGCTGATAATAGTAAACATTATTGTACCACTTTTTTACAATTAAGCAATATCTATTTGTTATTTCGGCCGGCATGGGCTAAAATATAAGTCATAGATGTAGAAAACGAGGTATAGACATTTGAAAATCAAGAGAATCATCGGAGGAAATCTGGAGAGCAACGGTTATGTGATCTATGACAAAGAGCAGGGGGAATGCTTTATTGTCGACCCCGGCTACAACGGCGAAAAATTTCTTAAAATAGTGGACGACCTGGGCCTTGCGCTGAAGGGGATACTGCTGACACACCACCATTACGACCATGTAGGCGGAGTGGATAAAATAAAGGCGGCGACCGGATGCCCCGTATACATCCACAGGGCAGACAGCGATATGTACAAGAAGCACGCGGACGTCCTGCTGGAAAACGGGGACAAACTGAAGCTTGGCGATGAAGAGATAAAGGTGATCCATACGCCGGGACATACGCGGGGCAGCGTCTGCTTCTATTCGGAACTGAGCAAACTGGCATTTACAGGAGACACCATTTTCAATGTGGATCTTGGAAGGACCGACCTGGCCGACGGATCGCCGACGGATATGGAATATTCCATCCGTGATATCATCGACCTGTGGAGTAATGAAATAACCATTTATCCCGGCCATGGGGATTCCTGCAACATGAAATACGTCAGAAAATACAACCAGGAGTTCCTGGATATTGTAGGAAAATAAAAAAGCGTCGTTAAATCCATTAAATTTAGCGCCTGCCAGGTGTATTCTCTTGAGAAACCGCTCGCCTTTCATAGGAATGGCTCGGACGGTTTCCTGCGAGAACACACCGGCGCGGCGCTTTTTGGAGTTTTGGGCGCTTTTTTATTTTTCATAGGCGACAAGGACAACGTCCTTGTCATTCAGCGTCTTGAGCCTGGACTGGAAGGTATTGATGCTTTCTATGTCCATTTCCGAAAGCTCTGCCACCCTCATGGCGTTATTGTTTTGATTCATCGTGGAGCTCCTTTCCAAATCAAGTGAAATTGTTATTATCATGCGCAGTTTCCTTCCTATTTATTTATTACACCATGGAAGCACAGGAAAGTGCGCCAGTCCGATAAACGATTGACAAATATAATATTAATTGGTATATTATGGAATATACCATGAAAGGACGGTGCATGCTATGGTTTTGGGCGCCAAAGGTGAGGATATCGCTGAAAAGTATCTGAAAAAGAAAGGATATCGTATCGTTGAACGGAATTATAGATGCAGACTGGGCGAGATCGATATCATCGCGCTGGATGGAAGGTCTCTGGTATTCATCGAAGTAAAGACTCGACGCAATCAGAATTACGGGCGGCCCTGTGAAGCAGTGAACGCAGTGAAAGTAAGACATATTCAGCGGACAGCGGCCTGTTATACGTCGCTTTCACGCATCCGATACGAGAATCTGCGGATCGATGTGATCGAGATACTCATGAAGGATGAAACGCCGTACATCCATCATATCGAAAACATTACGGGATAAAGAAGGAGTAATGATCATGTATTCACAGATAAAGAGCGGAACGCTGTACGGGTTGGCGTCGGAGCAGGTGGTAGTGGAAACCGACCTGTCGCCCGGACTGCCGGCATTCAGTGTTGTCGGGCTGCCTGATGCTACCGTCAGGGAATCCAAGGAAAGGATCCGGGCGGCCATCGTCAATTCCGGCTTCAAGTTTCCGGCGAAACGGATCACCATCAATCTTGCGCCGGCCGGTACAAAAAAGGAAGGAACCCATTTTGACCTTCCCATCGCCGTAGGGGTCATGACCTCCGTAGGGACGATCCGGAAGGACAGGACTGCAAATTACGCTTTTTTGGGGGAGTTGTCGCTGGACGGAAGCGTCAACCGGATCAACGGCGCATTGCCGCTGGTTATCGGGCTGAGAAATCAGGGAATCGGGAAAATCATCCTGCCGGTGCAGAATGCGGAGGAGGCTTCCGCTATCGATGATATTTCGATTTTTCCGGTACATCATCTCAGGGAGCTGGCATCTTACTTCAACGGAGAATATGAAATCCCAAGATATCAGAAACGTCAGACCGGTGAAAGGAAGTTGATGAAAGAAGAGACGGATTTCAGCGACGTAGCAGGTCAGGAATCGGTAAAACGGGCGCTGCAGATCGCCGCCGCCGCTTCCCACAACGTACTGATGATCGGCCCTCCCGGCGCCGGGAAAACCATGATGGCAAAGAGGGTGGCGGGGATCCTTCCCGCCATGACCTACGAGGAGAAACTGGAAGTGACAAAGATCTACAGTATAGCTGGGGAACTGTCCCCGGACCGTCCGATGATCACGGCCAGGCCGTTCCGTTCGCCTCATCATACCATCTCAGGCGGCGCCCTTGTGGGAGGGGGAAGCAGTCCCAAACCGGGAGAGGTATCTCTGGCTCATTACGGCGTCCTTTTTTTAGATGAATTGCCGGAATTCAACCGGTATGTTCTGGAGATGCTGCGGCAGCCGCTTGAGGAAGAGAGGGTCAATATCAGCCGGGTCAGAGGCACTACCACCTTTCCGGCGAAATTCATGCTTCTCGCTTCCATGAACCCGTGCCCCTGCGGGTATTATGGCGATCCGACCCACGAATGCACCTGCGGTCCGAACCAGATCCGGAATTACCTGTCGAAGATCTCAGGCCCCCTTTTAGACCGGATCGATATGCACATCGAAATCATGCCGGTGAAATACAAGGACCTGGCGGGAACCGAAGAAACGGATTGTGAAGCGCCTCGGCTTCCCCTGAGAAATTCGGAAGTAATGCGGCAGGAGGTGGAGGCGGCCAGACAGATCCAGCTGGAACGCTACAAAGAGGAAGAAATCGCATATAATTCCCAGCTGACGCCCGGCCTGATGAAGAAATACTGCGTACTGGACAGGGAAACGAAAAAACTCATGGAAGCGGCATTTCATCAGTTGTCGCTCAGTGCAAGAGCACATCATAAAATCATAAAAATGGGAAGGACCATTGCCGACATGGAAGGCGCGGATAAAATAGGAGTCCGGCATATCGCCGAAGCAATCCAATACCGCAGTCTGGATAAAATGTACAGGGGATTATGATATGGGATCAAAATATGAACAGATACATACAGAAAACATCGGAGTGGTGGAACTCGGCGATTGGGATTATCCTGAGCTGCTGAAGTATATCTCCGATCCTCCGAAAAAACTCTATTATATCGGGGATCTTTCCATCGCCAGCAAGCCAGCAGTTGCCGTGGTCGGAGCCCGAAAAGCCACAGCTTACGGAAAATGGGCCGCTTACGGCTTTGGGAAGAAACTGTCCGAGTACGGTATCGTGGTCGTGAGCGGGATGGCATACGGGATCGACTCTTACGCGCATAAGGGAGCGGTGGAAAATCAGGGAAAAACCATCGCTGTGCTGGGCTGCGGCGTCGATATCTGCTACCCTGATACAAATCTTACCCTCAGAGAAAATATAATAAAGGAAGGTTTACTCCTTTCTGAGTATGAGCCGGGAACGCCGCCGATGCCATTTCGTTTTCCGATGCGAAACCGCATCATCAGCGGCCTCAGCATCGGAACAATTATCGTCGAGGCCGGTCTTGCCAGCGGGTCGCTGATCACAGCCGAGTGCGCGGCAGAACAGGGAAGGAATATTTACGCTTTGCCAGGGAATATAAATAGTATGTACAGCTTCGGTACGAATAAGCTGATCAAGGATGGCGCGACGCCGCTCATCGTCTTCGACGATATCATCGACGAACTGGGGATCAGCAGACAGATCCCGCCTGAAGCATTGAAAATAGAGCTTGGCAAGGACGAAAGAGAAGTCTATGACTATATTCTTCAATCGGGTGAAACGACGACGGATTCCATTTGCCGGAGCACCGGAAGACCGCCTTCGAATGTCAACGCAATGGTGACGATACTGGAGATGAAAGGCCTGCTGCAGACTGCCCTTGGAAAAATTTTTATTGCAAAATAATTTTTTTGTGCATATAATCTGTTCTTGTAATAGAAAACACATAAAGAACATATAAAGGAGGCTAATATGGCCGATAAAAATCTGGTAATCGTGGAATCTCCATCGAAAGCAAAGACCATCGGCAAGTTTTTGGGGAGTAAATATAAGGTGGTAGCTTCGGTGGGCCACATCAGAGATCTGCCCAAAAGCAAGCTGGGTATCAATATTGAAAATAACTTTGAACCTGAATATATATCCATAAGAGGAAAAGGCGACGTTATCAAAGCAATGAAAAAGGAAGCGAAGGATGCCGGCAAGGTCTATCTGGCAACCGACCCTGATCGCGAAGGTGAGGCGATTTCCTGGCACATTGCTTATTTGCTCGGTATCGATGAAAAAGAACCATGCAGGATCGTATTCAACGAAATCACGAAGAACGCCATCCAGAATGCGGTGAAACATCCAAGAGCCATCGATAAAAAGCTGGTGGATGCCCAGCAGGCCAGACGCGTGCTGGACCGGCTTGTAGGATACAAAATCAGTCCGCTGCTCTGGCGAAAGATCCGCAGAGGTCTTTCCGCGGGCAGGGTTCAGTCCGCCGCGTTAAAAATCATCTGCGACCGGGAAAAAGCTATTCTGGATTTTATACCGAAGGAATACTGGAATATCGCCGCCGTTCTCCTGAACGAAGCCAAGGGCAAGGAAAAGCAAAAGCCGTTTACCGCGAAACTGGCGGAATATAAGGGAAAGAAGCTGACCGTTTCCTCAAAGAAGGAAGCGGATAAAGTGTTGTCTGAGCTGGATCCCAAAGGATATGTGGTCCGGAAGATCGAGGAAAAGGAAAAGATCAGAAAGCCGAATCCTCCGTTTACCACCAGCAGTCTGCAGCAGGAGGCTTCCAACAAGCTGGGATTCTATACGAAGAAAACCATGCTAATTGCCCAACAGCTCTATGAAGGAATTGAAATCAAAGGCCACGGTACCATCGGTCTTGTTACTTATATCCGTACCGACTCCGTTCGTATATCCGATGAAGCACAGCAGGCCGTTACGGAATATATTAAAAGCAGTTATTCGCCGGCTTATCTCGGGAATCATGTATTTACCAATAAGAAGAAAGACGTACAGGATGCCCATGAAGCCATCCGGCCGAGTTATGTAGACCTGCATCCCGATGAGATAAAGGATTCTTTGACCAAGGATCAGTATAATCTCTACCGTCTCATCTGGTCCAGATTTGTTGCCAGCCGTATGGCGTCTGCCGTATACGACAGTGTCAACGCGGAAGTTGCAAACGGAGAATATCTGTTCAAGGCCAACGGATCAAAACTCAAATTTGACGGTTATCTGAAAGTGTATAATAATATTGATGAGGACGACGAAAAGATGCTGCCGCACATTGAAGAGGGAGACAGACCAAGTCAGACCGACCTTACGTGTGAGCAGAATTTCACGCAGCCGCCTTCCAGATACAGCGAAGCAACACTCGTAAAGGAACTGGAGGACAAGGATATCGGCAGACCGAGTACTTACGCTCCGATCATTGCTACCCTCATCGAAAGAAAATATATCACAAGAGAAAAGAAAATGCTCAAGCCGACAGATTTGGGCTTTATCGTTACGGATCTCATGGAAACCTATTTCAAGGAGATCGTCGACGCGGGATTCACGGCGGGCATGGAAGACAAACTGGACGATATTGAAGTAAAAAACACCGAATGGAAAGCAATCGTCGGTGACTTCTATAAGATACTGGCGGAAGAACTCGAGGTCGCGGACGAAGCTATCGAAAAGGTCACCATCGAGGATGAACTGACCGACGAACTCTGCGAAGTCTGCGGAAAACCGATGGCGATCAAACATGGAAGGTTCGGAGAATTTCTCGCATGCTCGGGCTATCCGGAATGCAAGAACACAAAGCCAATCGTCAGCAAGATCGACGTGAAATGTCCGGACTGCGGCAAGGACATCATCGCTAGAAAGAGCAAGAAAGGCCGCGTTTTCTACGGATGCAGCGGTTATCCGGATTGCAACAGGCTTTACTGGAACAAGCCGGTGGACAAAAAATGTCCGAATTGTTCCGCCCTGTTGATGGAGAAAAAGACGAAAACGTCGACCTATATGTGTTCAAACCCTGAATGTGGGTATAAAGAATAATGTTGATTCAATTGCAACTTTAAGGGAGGTAAAATAATGGGAGAATTTCATGCAACTACGATCGTAGCTGTCAGAAGAAATGAGAATGACATTTGTATTGGGGGAGATGGACAGGTCACAATGGGACAGAATTCCATCATGAAACAAACTGCAAAAAAGGTTAGAAAGATATATAAAAATACCGTGTTAACCGGCTTCGCGGGATCGGTGTCCGACGCATTCACGCTGACTGAAAAATTCGAAAAGAAACTGGAGGAGCACTCCGGAAACCTGAAACGTGCCGCAGTGGCACTGGCACAGACCTGGAGGTCGGACAAGGTGATGAGAAACCTGGAAGCACTGATGGTGGCCGCGGACAAGGAAAGCCTGCTGGTCATATCCGGAAACGGAGAGGTCATCGAGCCGGATGAGGATTTCATCGCAATCGGCTCGGGTGGAAATTACGCTTACGCGGCGGCACATGCCCTGTATAAGCATACCGACTTGAGTGCGGAGGAGATTGTCAGAGAAGCCTTGACGATTGCGGCTTCCATTTGTGTATTTACAAATAACAACATTTCCGTAGAAAAACTGTAGGAGGGATAGAGATGACCACACTGTATCAAATGACCCCGAAAGAAATCGTTGAGGAACTTGATAAATATATTATCGGGCAGAACAGCGCAAAGAAATCGGTGGCGGTTGCCCTGAGGAACAGATACCGTCGAAGCTTGCTTCCGGAAGAGATGAAGGAAGAAATAACACCGAAAAATATTTTAATGATCGGCTCAACCGGAGTCGGTAAAACTGAAATCGCGAGAAGACTCGCCAAATTGGCCGACGCTCCATTTGTGAAGGTAGAAGCGTCAAAATACAGCCAGGTGGGCTATGTTGGCAAGGATGTGGAATCCATGGTCCGCGATCTGGTCGAGGCTTCCATCCGCATGAACAAGCAGAAGAGACTCCAGGAAAAGTATTCCGTAGCGGATATCATCGTGGAAGAGAAAATCATTGAAGCGATCATCCCGGGCAAAAAGAAGCCTTCTCAGAATCAGGGCGGAGTAAGAGGACCTTTCGATTTTATCCTCGGTGGAGGATTCCAAACCGGCAGCCAGCCAAAACCGGAGCAGAAGGATGAGCACTCCACGGAACAGTCAGATATCGAATTGGCGAGGGAACAAGTCCGTCAGCAGCTGAAAGAAGGCTTGCTGGAGGAACAATATATCGAAATCGAGGTAAATGACAACCCGCAGGGCAACAATCTTGACCTGGGCGAAGGCGGTATGAGTATCGCCATCGGAAGTATATTCGGCGACATGATGCCTCAGAAAAAGAAGAAAAAGAAGATGAGGGTGAAAGACGCCAGAAAGATCCTGAGAGATCAGGAGGCACAGAACCTGATCGATATGGAGCAGGTAACGTCTGAAGCACTGGAAAATGCAGAGCAGAACGGGATCATCTTCATTGATGAGATAGACAAAATCGCATCAAGCGAGAGTTATCGCATCGGCGGGGATGTCTCAAAAGAAGGCGTTCAGAGAGATATCCTGCCAATCGTGGAAGGAAGCGTAGTCAATACGAAGTACGGCCCAGTGAAAACAGACCATATGTTGTTCATCGGCGCCGGCGCGTTCCATATATCCAAGCCCACTGACCTGATTCCCGAACTGCAGGGCAGATTCCCAGTACGTGTCGAACTTGAAAATCTGACCAAAGAGGATTTTATCAAGATTTTGACTGTCCCGGAGAACGCTTTGCTGAAGCAGCATAAAATGCTCCTTGAAACTGAAGGAATCAAAGTAACGATCACCGACGACGCAGTAGAAGAAATCGCCACTCTGGCGCATCTGATGAACGAGCAGTCGGAGAATATAGGAGCCAGAAGACTTCATACCGTTATGGAAAAGCTGGTTGAAGAAATATCCTATAATCTGCCTGACGAGACGAAGAGCGAGATCGTCATCGACTGCGAATACGTGAAAGAGAAGTTTGCTGACAAATTGCAGCAGGATGATATTGACAAGTTTATTTTATAGAATCAATGCGAGTATCCTTTGAAAAAAGGATACTCTTTTCATTGCGCCTTTCATTAAATTGTGCCAAAATATGAAACTTTTTTGAACAATCAAAAAAATATCTTTTACATTGTCCGTATTTAATATATAATGTTTGTTATTGGAATAAAAAATTAACAATAACAATCGACAATAAACAATCACTATGGACGAATCATATAAAATGGAGGAACTATATGGAAAAGGATATCCTTACCAAGGTAAGAAAACTTAACTGGGTTCTGCAGGAAAGCGCGTCGGGAGTATTCTCCTTCAACGACCTTTGTCAGATCCTGAGCGACCTGATGGACGCCAACGTATATATTGCGAACAGAAGAGGAAAGGTAATCGGAGTTCATTATAAAATCAAATCGGACAGTTCGACGATCACCGATCCCGAGACGGGAAGCGAAAAATTCCCGAACGAATACAATGAAGCCCTGCTCAAGGTCGTGGAGACCGAAGCAAATCTGAAGGCGGAGGAAGCTCTTGAAATCTTCAAATACGATTACGATACCTATGACAAGCTGCATACGATCATTCCGATCCTGGGCGGCGGTCAGAGACTGGGAACATTGATCGTAACCAGATATAAACCGGAATTCACCGATGAAGACCTTGTGCTCGGCGAATACGGCGCGACGGTCGTCGGCCTGGAGATCCAGCGCCGCAAGACCCTCGAGATCGAAGAGGATGCAAGAAAGAGAGCTGTGGTTCAGATGGCCATCGGTACACTTTCCTATTCGGAAATCGAAGCGGTACAGCAGATCTTCTCCGAGCTGAAAGGCACGGAAGGCCTTCTGGTAGCAAGCAAAATCGCTGACCGATCCGGCATCACAAGATCCGTTATCGTAAACGCGCTGAGAAAGCTGGAAAGCGCAGGCGTTATCGAATCCCGTTCCCTCGGTATGAAGGGCACCCACATCAAGATCCTTAACGGAAAATTCATGGAAGAATTAGAGAAGCTTGAAGTATAATTCTAAAAAATAAATTCAAAGTGTAACAAAAAAGCCCCATGTGTCATATTCTAAATTACATGGGGGTTTTTTTATGAAAAAAAGAAGGTATCGCAAAGAGAGGCAAAATAGCGGAAAGTGGTTTATTTGTCTGGTGCTTTTAATGGTGCTGGCCGTCTATAGCGTTGTCTTCACGGAGAAAATCATCAAACCCAATGTGGCGGCCATTGCCGAAGTCAAGGTAAAGGCTATGATCACGCAGATCGTAAATGACGCAGTACATAACCAATTTAAAACAGGCGCGGAGGTAACGGAATTACTGACGATAAAAACTGATTCAGAGGGCAATATAACCTATGTGGAATCCAATACCGTCGCGATGAACAGTTTGGCAACGGAACTGACCCAGGCTGTTCAGCAGCAGTATAAATGGAAAGACGCCGTTATCCTCGACGTTCCCGTCGGAAGTATCGTCGGAAGTCAGATCCTGTCGCAGATGGGACCCAGCGTCGGTCTGAAAGTGCTGCCCATCGGCATGTCCCGGGCAAACTTTAAAACAGAATTTGAAAGCATGGGCATCAACCAGACAAAGTATAAGGTATATCTGCAGATGGACAGTCAGGCCAGAGTACTGGCTCCGTTTTCCATCAACAATATCGACGTACAGAACACGATCCTGGTCGCGGAAGCGGTAATTGTGGGCGAAGTTCCGAATTCCTACATCAACGTACCGCAAGGAAGCGACGTCACTGATCCCGCTGTTGATCCCCTCAACTTTTATGACAATGGAACCAATTGACGGCGAATACATACAGAATTTGCCGATACAGTGACGGCATGATATAATGTTTTTACCAATATTTAACGACTAAAATGATTTGATGTTCAAAGATATAAGAGGTGTTGATTTGAGATTTACAGATGACAATGAGATCATAAGGGATGAGGAATACAGGGCGATCCTCGTGGGCGTGCAGCTCGACGTGGATATTTCCTATTCCATGGAAGAGCTATGGGCGCTGGCGGAGGCAGCCGGAGTGGATGTGGCCGGGCAAATGATACAGAACAAAGAGCGCCCCAATACGGCCACGTATATCGGCAAGGGCAAGGTGGACGAGCTTTTGGAAATGTGCACGAATATGGAGGCGGATACGGTCATTTTCAACGATGAACTATCCGGAATGCAGCTAAGAAATCTTGAGGACAGGCTGGGCGGCGTCAGAGTTATCGACAGGACCATATTGATTTTAGATATCTTCGCATCTCGTGCCGTTTCAAGGGAAGGCAAACTCCAGGTAGAACTTGCACAGCTTCAGTACAGGCTGCCCAGGCTGACCGGCTTCGGCAAATCTTTGTCGCGGCTTGGAGCCGGAATCGGGACAAGAGGTCCCGGTGAAAAGAAGTTGGAGACAGACCGCCGTCATATTCAAAAAAGGATGGATGAGATCAAGAAAGAGCTTTCAGAGGTAAAGGGCAACCGGACCACTCAGAGGGCCAAACGGCAAAAATCAGGCATCCCGGTGGTGGCTCTCGTGGGCTACACCAACTCGGGCAAATCCGCGCTGATGAACCGTTTGCTGCAGATGACGGAGAAAGAGGAGAAGAGCGTGCTGGAAAAGGATATGCTCTTTGCGACATTGGATACCGCTCAAAGAAACGTGAAGCTGGATACCAACCAGGAATTCGTCCTCATAGATACCGTCGGTTTTGTGAGCAAGCTGCCGCATTCCCTCATCAGGGCGTTCAAAGCGACTCTTGAGGAGGTCACCTACGCGGATCTGCTACTCCATGTCGTTGACGTTTCTTATTCGGATCACGACTTCCACATCGGCGTCACCAATTCGGTACTAAAGGAAATCGGAGCCGGTGAAAAGGAGAAGTTGCTGGTTTATAATAAAATTGATGTTGCGGAAGAAATGAGCCTGCCGCATAATGGAGAAGAAATCCTATATATTTCCGCCACCAGAGGGGATAATATCGATATGCTGGTTCAGAGGATCAAGGAAAAGCTCTTCTCCGATCGGATCATAGTCTCTATGCTTGTGCCCTACGACCGTGGAGATATTTCGTCCTATCTCTGCGACAAATGCAGGGTGATCCGGATGGAATACAAGGAAAACGGGACGGAATTCGACGTGGAGATATCCAATAAGGATTATGGCAGAATGGAGCAGTTCATCATCCGGTAAGGCGCAGTTAAACTGCAAAGAGCCGGACGGAATGTTAAGGGGGAGCCTCTTGATCAGGTATAAAACAGTATTCAAAGAAGCAGAAGCAGAACAGGTAATAGACAAATCAAGATTTATCGGACATGTAAAACCCGTGGAATCCAGGGAAGAGGCAGAAGCGTTTATTGCGGGGATCCGTTCAAAACATAAGGCGGCGACCCACAATGTGCCGGCATTTGTCATCGGAGATCAGTTCCAACTCCAGTGGGCCAGCGACGATGGGGAGCCCCAGGGCACATCGGGAGCCCCCATTGTTCAGATGCTGGTGAAAGAAGGGATCACCAATATCGCCGTGGTCATCACCAGATATTTTGGCGGGATCAAACTGGGAACGGGCGGGCTCGTGAGGGCATATACAGGAACGACCAAGCTGGTTTTGGAGGAAAGCGGGATCTGTGCCGTTAAAGAGCTGAATGAACTGAAAGTCAGGATGGACTATACTTTTCTCGGAAAACTGCAAAACCTTGCGTTAAACGGCAAGTTTGAGGTGTCTGACACGATTTTTGAGGACATGGTCACGGTCGCTCTCGTGGTGGAGCCCGAAAACACGGAGGAAATCAAAACGATGGTTTCAAACCTGACGGGAGGCAGCGGAGTCATACTTTCCGAGAGTAAAAAACTGGCAAAAGTGATGATTTAAAAGTGTTGAGAAATTTACAGATAAAAAACAGAAATTACCGTTGACATTAAAAAACTCATATGCTAAGATAGAAAACGGCTCACAAAAAAGGAGCCAGGTTAAGCGTTCCAAGGTAGCTCAATGGTGGAGCACTCGGCTGTTAACCGATAGGTTGTGGGTTCGAGCCCCACCCTTGGAGCCAACTTAAAAAAATGACGAAAAAAGAATTTAAGGCTTGACACAATGAGACAAGCAAGGTATACTAAGTAAATGTGTCAAGTAGTTAGAAACACTAGCCCAGGGCGCATAGCTCAGCTGGGAGAGCGCCTGCCTTACAAGCAGGATGTCAGAGGTTCGAGCCCTCTTGTGCCCACCATTTTTTTACACAGGAAGACTCTCTAATGATAAGTTAGCGGGTAACAAATTGGCCTGGTAGTTCAGTTGGTTAGAATGCCAGCCTGTCACGCTGGAGGTCGTCGGTTCGAGCCCGATCCAGGTCGCCATTTTAAATTAGCAAGCAATATGCTGGTGTGGCTCAACGGTAGAGCAGCTGATTTGTAATCAGCAGGTTGGGGGTTCGATTCCCTCCACCAGCTCCAATAATTACTTTGACAAATTAACAATCTGGAGGGATTCCCGAGTGGCTAAAGGGGGCGGACTGTAAATCCGTTAGCTGAGCTTTCGGTGGTTCGAATCCACCTCCCTCCACCAATTTATATGCGGAAGTGGCTCAGGGGTAGAGCATCGCCTTGCCAAGGCGAGGGTCGCGAGTTCGAATCTCGTCTTCCGCTCCAATTCTGCGGATGTCGTACAATGGTAGTACTTCAGCCTTCCAAGCTGATAGCGCGGGTTCGATTCCCGCCATCCGCTCCACTTAAATTGTGGGCTCATAGCTCAGCTGGATAGAGCATCGGCCTTCTAAGCCGTGTGTCCGGGGTTCGAATCCCTGTGGGCTCGCCAATTTTTTTTTCTTGAGAATGGGGTATAGCCAAGCCGGTAAGGCAACGGACTTTGACTCCGTCATTCGTAGGTTCGAGTCCTGCTACCCCAGCCAATAGGACCCATTAGCTCAGTTGGCAGAGCACTTGACTTTTAATCAAGGTGTCCCGAGTTCGAATCTCGGATGGGTCACCATTTTTTATAAATAATAGTTGGATGTAGTAGAACCTTACGATGGAGAGGTGTCCGAGCGGTTTAAGGAGCTGGTCTTGAAAACCAGTGACTCCGAAAGGGGCCGTGGGTTCGAATCCCACCCTCTCCGCCACACACATTAAGATATCGGATCGACAAACCATGGAGAAGTACTCAAGCAGGCTCAAGAGGACGGTTTGCTAAACCGTTAGACCGGGTAACTGGTGCATGGGTTCGAATCCCATCTTCTCCGCCACATAGGGGCATAGCTCAGTTGGTAGAGCAGTGGTCTCCAAAACCACGTGCCGTGGGTTCAAGTCCTACTGCCCCTGCCAAATTCGATTTGACGGAAACGTGTGACATCTTAGCAATATCGGAGTGTAGCGCAGCTTGGTAGCGCATCTGGTTTGGGACCAGAGGGCCGAAGGTTCGAATCCTTTCACTCCGACCATTATCCCAGGTTCGGGCCATTAGCTCAGTTGGTCAGAGCGTCCGGCTCATAACCGGCAGGTCCGGGGTTCAAGTCCCTGATGGCCCACCATTTACAATTTAATATCATGCCCAGATAGCTCAGTAGGTAGAGCAGTAGACTGAAAATCTACGTGTCCTTGGTTCAATTCCGAGTCTGGGCACCACTGAAACCTTCGAGGACGATTGAATTAGCAACGTTTTCGGAGGATTTTCTTTTTTTGATATAATTTTGTCGGAATCATTCTACAAAGCGAAGAAAAGAACACTCGTATTATGGGTGTTTTTTTCTTTTTTTGATGGCGTTTTTCCACAGAGACAGTCGTAATTGCTGTTTATATAGAGAATCGATATTTATTTGAATAAAAGGACAGGGAATTTGTAGCAATTATTGAGTTGAATTATGGGGTTTGTCCGATTAATAATGAGTCAGAAGGGGTGTTTATTCTAAGAAGGTTTTATTAGGGGTTTTTGAAGAGATTAATAGGTTACAGGGGGAATAATCATGAAAGGAATACCAAAAAGCAGGGGGCTTTTAGTCTTTGCTTTAATTGCAGCTTTGGTGATCACCAGTGGCTTGCCCGCAGCAGGGACGAGCTATGCAGCGGATTTGCTGCCGGCTTGTACACATCAGGATGTCGGATTGAGCAAAGAAATAATAGGCAACCCAGATACCAATGAATGGGAAGTACAACTAACGGTCAAGGGCAATCAGAAAGGACGATCAACAGACGTTGTCATCGTTCTGGACCGATCAAGAAGCATGAGCTATGAGGACAATACGGGCAAAACGAGAATATACCGGGCCAAGAGCGCCGCGAAAAGATTTGCAGAGCAGGTGCTGGAGGCCGGAAGCCGCACCCGGATCGCTGTCGTTACCTTTGATAAGGGAGTAAACAGAGTCCAAAAATTTACCAACAACAAGGACACACTTAACACAGCAATTGACAGCATAAATGCCAACTATACAGGCATGCCGAATTCGGCCGGCGGTACAAATCTGCAGGCAGGAATCCGATTGGCGGCAGATATGATGGGAGGCTCTACCGCGGAACTAAAATCCATCGTGTTGATCAGTGACGGAGCTCCGACGCACAGTTATAAATTCACTGGTTCCGTTAATACTGAGATAGAATCCTGCCAGATCGAAAACGGAGTACATAATACAGTATGGAGAGAACCGACCGTGGATCCGTCCTATAATTACAACACTACGATCGGTTTTGGCGACAGTTTTCTGTTGAAGGATCATTTTACCCCCGTTGAGGATACTTGCCCGGAAGACGGCAGCAGCATACATACTTATAATTATCCGGAGAACCATGGGATCCCGGCGATTTATGAAGCAGATCTGATAAAAAATAATGTGAAGATCTTTGCCATCGGGATCGGCCTGGACGCCGACGCGAAAGGCGTGTTGAACGCATGCAAGAATGCCGGGTACTTTGATATTCGAACATCTGATCCGACCTATGATTTTCCCTTTGCCGCAGCAATCGGTTCGGAAGCATTTAAGGCTGTGGTGACCGATCAGATCGGAAGCGAGTTCGTTTTGGCCACAGATAGTCCCATTTCAGTATCTAAGGGGACCGCATCATGTAATAATAATATTATCACTTGGAATATCCCGGCGCTGAAATCCGGCGATACTGCCACAATGAAATATACAATAAAAGCAAAGCCGGGCATCATTTTTACGAATGACGAGGGAAATGTCTATCCGACAAAAGGGAAACATTTTACAAACGAGCAGGCGACTATTAAATATAACTATCCGGAGGGAGATTCCTTCACATCTGATTTTGTCAAACCGACCGTTCCTCTGACCGGCGGAGCCGTGATCCTGAAAGCGATTGCCGTTAACAGCGAAGGTGATCCTGTTTCTTCCACGGGAACGAAAGTGACGGACTATAAAGATGCCGAGCTTCTGAATCAGGGCAGATTCCCAGAGGAGGCAGACCAATTCGTAGTTTACGGAAGCTTCTGCCAGGTGTCAATGGGAGCGATTACCGGTTATGAATACCAGGGCTGGCAGTACGGGGAATCGAGCGGCGGATCGGATGATCTTACTGCAGACGTCGATCTCACAACGGCAAATCAGATTCCGACGGTGTATTTCAAGTATCTGAAGAGCGGCAGTACACAGACGCTGTATGATGTGAAAGTCAAATATATCGATGAGAGCGATCAGTCGCTGATCGACGAGGATGTCATTGAAGGTCAGCCGGCCGGCCAACTGGTTACAGCGGGAGCAATGGAGTTTTTCGGCTATGATCTGAGCGGCGACCAAAGCTCTGTTAAGGGCTGTACCGTATCGACGAATTCAGCGTTGAATGTGATCACCTTCTATTACACGAAAAAAATCGATTACGTTACGGTCAGAGTGATATATCTCGATGAGAATGAGAAGTTCATTAATGAGGAGCTGAACAAGGTATACAGCGTACCGAAAGGAACGACTGTAACGGAAGCGGCGATCTATTTTGACGGATATAAACTGGCAGAGGACGAAGCTTCCGTGAAAAGTGCGACTGTAAACGTGCCGACTACGATAGCATTCCTGTATAAACACAACGAAAAAGATCATTATACAGTGACTATCAAGTATATCGATGGCAGCGGGAACCAGATCCATGAAGATGGATACCTATATGACAAGGAAGTCGGCACGCCCGTCTCCGCTTCGGCGATTTCGATCCCGGGCTACAATCTTAACGATGTCCAGATCAAAGAATTGATCGTGAATGTACCGAATCATGAGGCGAATCCTCCGATTGAAAATATCATTACCTTCGTTTACAAAGCCGTCAGTGTTAATCCTCCTGGAGGAGGAGGCGGTGGCGGCGGAGGCGGAAGCTCCGTTCCTGTCACAACGATCACTCCGCCCGCGCTGAACAAAACGGACCACTATGCCTATGTCGTCGGGTATCCCGACGGTGAGGTGAAACCTCTTGGAACGATTACGAGAGAGGAGGTTGCGGTGATTTTCTACCGGCTCATGACCGGGGACAGCAGAAAACAGTATTACTCCTCAACACAGCCGTTCACCGATGTAGCGGCCGGACGCTGGTCAAACGATGAGATCGCCACCCTTTATAATGCAAAGATCGTTCAGGGCAATAATGACGGAACCTTTGAACCGTCCAAACCGATCACCAGAGCGGAATTTGCCGCCATCGCATCCAAGTTTGACAAGCTGGAGGAAGTGACGGAAAACAAGTTCCCGGATATCGAAAACCACTGGGCAAAAAAATATATTAATTCCTCCGCTCTGAAAGGCTGGATCAGCGGCTATGGCGACGGGACCTTCCGGCCGGACAATGTCATTATCCGGTGTGAGGCCATGAAAATGATCAACGAGGAGTTGGACCGCCGGGTCAATACAGAGGGCCTGTGCAGCGGCACGCAGCAGTGGCCGGACAACACCCAGGATAAATGGTATTACGAGATCGTGCTGGAAGCGACCAACACCCACGATTACCAGCGTGAAGACAGACCGAAGTCCATGGAGAAATGGACAAAAATAAAGGATAATCCGGTGTGGTAAAAGAAAAATCATAACCGGTTCCATTAAAGGAGGGACGGCTTTTCCCCGCAGAGGCCGCCCCTCTTTGTATTCTGGTTGATTTTGCATCCCCGTTCCAGTACAATAGAAGCAGAATAGAACGAGGAGGAAGAAAAGTGGCACAATTATATTATCGATACAGCACAATGAATGCAGGAAAGTCCATTGAACTGATCAAGGTGGCTTACAACTACGAGGAACGCGGCAAGAGAGTTCTTGTCCTTACACCCAGCGTGGATGACCGTTACGGAGTGGGAGTCATCGCATCTAGAATCGGTGTAACAAGAGAAGCCATCGCGGTGAATGAGGAAACCAATATTCTGGAACTGTTCATGAAAGAAAATAAAAAAAGCCCCATCGACTGCGTCCTCGTTGACGAGTGCCAATTCTTGAAAAAGCATCACGTACAGGAACTTGTGGAAATCGTGGACAGCTGCGATACGCCGGTGCTTGCTTACGGCCTCAAGAACGATTTCAAGAACGAGCTTTTCGAAGGCTCCTATTATATGCTTGTCTATGCGGACAAGATCGAAGAAATAAAGACCATCTGCTGGTGCGGCAGAAAGGCTACTATGGTGGCCAGGATCGTGGATGGAAAGTTCGTCAAGACCGGAGAACAGATCGTGGTCGGTGGAAACGACATGTACATTTCCCTTTGCAGGAAGCATTACAACGACGGAAGGTTGGAAGAAGAAAAATAAAATGCAATGTTCGCAGAATCGGTTCTCGTAATCTATACTTTATTAAATTTTACTCAAGGCTTTTGACTGAAAATGTGAACTCGCTTCGCTCAAACAGCACATTTTCACTTATGACATTCATCAAAAGCCTATATCGTAAAATTTGAAAGTATGGAGATTCCTCGAAAAATTCTGCTCACATTGCCTTGTATTCTCTAATAAATAACCTGATTAATTGCTTGATTCCAATTGCTTGCCCTGCCAACTCCCTCGGTGTTTGAATTCCTTCTGGATGCCGTTGAGGACGGACCGCTTTTCATAACCCCATTCGGGGGCGAGGAGCAGATGTCTCGGAGCGTCGGCCGTGACCCGGTGGATCGTTATATGTTTTGGAATGATTTCGAGTGCATCAACCACGAGATTGATGTACTCTTCTTTTTTTGGGATATGGATACGGTTGGGGTAGAATTCCGCCAGCCTCGTATCCTTCAGGACGTTCATCAGATGCAGCTTAACGCCGAATATATCCTTGCTGCAGACATAGTGGACCGACTCCATCATGTCCTCCCTCGTCTCCCCCGGAAGCCCCAGGATCAGGTGTACGACGGTTTTGATGCGCAAAGCGGAAAGCTCGTCCACCGCCCGGTCGAAGACGGGGAGAGGGTAGCATCGGTTGATGAGCCTGGCAGTCTCATCATGAATGGTCTGCAGGCCCAACTCGACCCAAAGGAAGGTCTTTTGATTCAGTTCGGACAGCAGTTCCAGGATTTCCGGAGACAGACAGTCGGGACGAGTGGCGATGGCGATGCCGATGACGTCGGGGTATTCCAGCGCCTGATAATATTTCTCCCGGAGCACTTCCACCGGAGCATAGGTATTGGTATGACTCTGGAAGTAAGCGATATACTTTCCCGAAGGCCATTTCTTGGACAGCAATCGGATCTGTCCCGGAATATCGCTGGCAAAGTCGCCGGACCCTTCAGCGGAACAGAAAATACAGCCGCCGGTCCCCTTGGTGCCGTCCCGGTTGGGACAGGTAAAACCTGCGTCCAGGGACAGCTTGATCACTTTGCAGCCGAAGCGTTTTTTTAAATAATCGCCTATGGAATTGAAGTACTGATCACCAAAAATGTCAGCCATAGAACCACCCTAAATATCATAAAATTTATCAATTTCAACGTTTGCACGGTTATAATTATATGATATAATTAACCGTTATGAAAGCAATTTTTAATCAGAGGATGAACAATACTCATGGATAAGAAAAAAGACAAGGATTGCATATCGGAAAGGCTGGAATCGTCAGTCGGCCGGGACCGCTTCATCAGCCTTGAGGATATAAACGAGGTGCGAAAAGCCAGGCCTACGATCCTCCTGCACAGCTGCTGCGGCCCATGTAGCACCGCGGTTGTGGAGAGACTGCGCGGGCGGTTTGACATTACCATATTCTTTTATAATCCGAACATCACCGATCGGGAAGAATATGAGAAGCGCAGGAAAACCCAGCTTGAATTCATTGATAAATACAATAGCAGGATAAGCTCAAGAGATCGTCTTGCCTATCTGGAAGGGCCCTATGAGCCGGAGCTGTTTTTCTCTGCCACAAAGGGGCTGGAAAATGAGCCGGAAGGCGGGAAACGCTGCACGCTGTGCTATCAGCTTCGCCTTGAAAAGACCGCCGAAACAGCCAGAATGTCAGGATTTGATACATTCGGAACTACGCTTTCAGTGAGTCCATACAAAAACTTCGAGCTGATCTGCAAACTCGGGATGCAGCTCGGAATGAGATATGGCTTGACATTCTTAGGAGAAGATTTCAAGAAGCTCGGAGGTTATCAAAGATCCATCGAACTGTCAAAGGAATACCACCTCTACCGGCAGCACTTCTGCGGCTGCAGCTTCTCAAACGAAGCAGAGCAGGGTATAAAACACGATAATATTAAATGATTATATTGGAGGAAAAATGAATGGCAAGAGAAACAACAAAAAGATTGATGATTCCGGAAGGTTATACCCCGGTGATCGATTTTATGGAAAGCCAGAGAGCAATTAAGAAAATCAAGGACTTTTTCCAGCAGGAGCTGGCATACGGCCTCAATCTCAGACGTGTAAGCGCGCCGCTTTTCGTTGACCCGGAAAGCGGGCTGAACGACAATCTGAACGGCGTTGAGAGGACCGTATCTTTTACTTTGAAGGATATGGATGAAAAGACGGTTGAAATCGTCCAGTCCCTGGCCAAGTGGAAGCGAATGGCCCTCGGGAAATATCGGATCGAGCCGGGCAAAGGCATTTATACCGACATGAACGCGATCCGAAGAGACGAAGAACTCGACAACCTGCACTCCGTTTATGTGGATCAGTGGGACTGGGAAAAATCCATCAACAAGTCGGACAGAAACGAAGAATATCTCAGAGAAACAGTCATTACCATCTACAATGCAGTCAAGAATCTGGGCGATTACGTGAACCGTATTTACAGGGGACTGCAGACAGAGCTGCCAAACGAGATCTTCTTTGTCACTACCCAGGAGTTGGAAGACATGTATCCCGAGTTGACTCCGAAGGAAAGGGAAGACAAGATCGCGGAGGAAAAACGCGCGGTCTTTATCATGAAGATCGGCGGACTGATGAAATCCGGTATCAAACACGACGGCAGAGCGCCTGACTATGACGATTGGGAACTGAACGGGGACATCGTATTATGGAACGACGTTTTAGGCATTGCCTACGAGATTTCTTCCATGGGTATCCGCGTCGACGAAGAAGCCATGGCAAGGCAGTTGAAGTCCGCCAATGCGGAAAACAGAGCGGAGCTTCCGTTCCACAAAGCGATCCTCAATAAAGAACTTCCGTACAGCATCGGCGGCGGAATCGGCCAGTCCAGACTGTGCATGTTCTTCCTGAGAAAAGCACATATCGGAGAGGTTCAGGTTTCCGTCTGGCCGGAGGATATGATCGAGGAATGCAAGGATAATAATATTTTCCTTCTGTAATAAATGCGTCTGTCAGTTCTTTAGGCGCCTGGCAGGTGTATTTTCTCGAAAATCCGCTCGCTTCCAGTTAACCGAAGCTCGGACGGTTTTCTATGAAAACACATACGCCGCAGCGCAATAAGACGCGACGCTTATTAAAAATGAAAATATTGACCTAAAGAAAAAGGAAAGTTATGAAATATGTAAACGTGGTAATCGACAACAATACGGACCATACGGATAATCTTTACACCTACCGCTGTGAAGACGACAGTATCAGGGTAGGGAACAAAGTATCCGTGCCCTTTGCGAAAGGAAACCGTATCAGAGACGCCTATGTATTTCAGGTGGCGGATCGGCTACCGGAAGAAATCAAGGGTATCAAAACCATCGCCGGGATCGATCCCGACGTCTCCCTCAGCGAGGAAGCGGTTGCCACATGTGTTTGGATGAAAAGACAGTATCTCTGCAGGTATATTGACGCCATCAATTGCTTTACGCCTGCAGGGACCTCTTCCAAGCGGGGGAAAATCAGAACGCCGTATAAAGAAGCCGCATTTGAAAGCACCGATGCAAAGAGTCTGACAGAGGAACAGAGGCAGGCCATCGAGACGATCCGGCCGGCCATCACGAAAAGCGAGCATCAGGTTTTTCTCATCCACGGAGTCACAAGCAGCGGCAAGACAGAGATCTATATGCAGGTCATTGAGGAGTGCGTCTCAAAGGGAAGGACCGCCATCATGCTGGTGCCGGAAATCTCGCTTACGCCCCAGACCATCGAACGCTTTATCGGCAGATTCGGGGCGGAGCTGATCGCTGTGCTTCACAGCAAGCTCTCCATGGGAGAACGGTACGATGAATGGATGCGGATAAAAAAGGGCGAGGTCAAAATCGTTATCGGCGCCCGTTCCGCAGTTTTCGCACCCCTGGACAACATCGGCGTCATTGTTCTTGACGAAGAACATGAGACGACGTATAAATCGGATATGACGCCCAAATACGATACCATAGAGGTCGCGATAAAACGGGCTAAGAAAAACCGGGCCGTAGTGCTTCTGGGAAGCGCGACGCCCTCCCTGGACTCCGCGTATAAAGCGGAACAGGGCGAATACCGAAAAATCATTCTCAAGGAACGGTTCAATAAAACTCCTCTCCCTACTGTCGAGATCATCGATATGAGAGAGGAACTGAAAAACGGAAATAAATCGATCTTCAGCGTCTCCCTCTACCATGAAATAAAAAGAAACCTGGAAGAGAAGAGACAGGTGATATTGTTTTTAAATAGAAGAGGTTACTCCACATTCGTATCCTGCCGTTCCTGCGGCTATGTGATGAAATGCGGAGAATGCGGGATCTCCCTTACATACCACAAGAGCAGAAATGAGGCAATATGCCATTTTTGCGGCAGCAGGGAGAGGATCCCGACAGTATGTCCCGTTTGCGGAGGGAAATATATCAAACATTTCGGCACCGGAACGGAAAAAGTGGAGGAAGTGACAAGGGAGATCTTCCCCGAATATACTGTGGATCGTCTGGATCTGGATACTACAACAAAAAAAGGCAGTATAGACAAGATTTTAAACTCCTTCAGAAAGGGTAAAACTAATATATTGATCGGTACGCAGCTGGTCGCGAAGGGTCTTGACTTCTCCAACGTGGGATTGGTGGGCATCGTATCCGCCGACATCTCGCTCAACGTTCCCGATTTCCGGTCCTCAGAGCGAACGTTCCAGCTGATCACCCAGGCCGCCGGCCGCGCAGGCAGAGGCGACTTTCCGGGCAAGGTACTGATTCAGTCCTATAATCCGGACCATTATTCCATCATAGCCGCCGCGGAACATGACTATGACGCATTTTACCGGGCGGAAACGATCATCCGGAAACAGATAGGCTATCCGCCTTTCAGCGATCTGATCCAGATCGTCCTGTCCTCGGAGAAGGAACAGGAAGCCTTGGAAATATGCAGGAAGGTTGCAGCTGAATTCATCCGGAACGCAGGAGCGAGCGAGGAGCGATATGTCTTCGGACCGCAGCCTGCTCCGATGAACAAGATAAAAGGTCTTTACCGTTATCAGCTGTTAATAAAATGCTTCCCTGGCAAAAGAAAGGAATACTCCAGGATTTTAAACGAAATAAAATTGGGAATAAATACCGATAGAAGCGCTCAATATACGATTTCTATCGACATCAATCCGTATAGTTTTTTGTAGTATGGTTAGGAGAGGTTAGAATGGCTTTAAGAAACATTGTTTTGGAAGGCGACGAGATTTTAAGAAAGAGAGCGAGAGAGGTCGGGGAAGTCAACGACCATATCCGGATGATCCTGGACGACATGCTGGAAACCATGAGGGATCATGACGGCGCTGGGCTCGCAGCGCCGCAGATCGGCATTCTGAAGCGGATGTTTATCGCGGCGGTCGATGGAGAGATCATTGAACTGATCAATCCGGAAATCCTTGAGACCGAGGGAGAACAATTTGAAGACGAAGGATGCCTGAGCCTTCCCGGTATGGTGGGAACGGTGAAACGGCCTGAATATATTAAAATGAAAGGCCTGGACAGATACGGCAAAGAAGTCGTGTATGAAGGAACCGGATTCATGCCCATCGTTCTCAGCCATGAGTATGATCACCTGGACGGAGTCCTTTACACGGATAAGGCTGAAAATGTAAGGGAATACGACCGGGATGACGATAAGGAGTAAACTATGAGGATAGTATACATGGGCACTCCGGATTTTGCCGTCCCGCCGCTTCAGAAGCTGTGCGAGAACGGCCACCGGGTGGAGCTGGTCGTTACCCAGCCGGACAAGGCCAGAGACAGGGGCAAAAAGGTACAGTTCACGCCGGTGAAGGAGAAAGCTCTTGAATACGGGATCGAGGTCCTTCAGCCGGAAAAAATCAAAGGCAATGAGGAGTTTATCGCACGGATCAAAGCCATCGACCCCGATGCGATCATCGTTGCCGCCTATGGCAAGCTCCTGCCCGTGGAGCTGCTTCAGATCCCGAGACGCGGATGCATCAATATCCACGCATCGCTGCTTCCGAAATACCGCGGCGCCGCTCCGATACACAGGAGCGTCATCAACGGAGAGGAAAAGACAGGGGTCACACTGATGTATATGGAAGAAGGCCTTGATACCGGCGATATGATTGCGGCTCGTTCAACGAAGATCGGCAGAAAGACGACCGCTGAACTCCATGATGAATTGGCCGTTATGGGCGCCGACCTTCTGATCAGGACGCTTCCCGGCATCGAAACGGGAATCAGCGGACGGACGGAACAGGACGACAGTATGGCGACCTATGCTCCGATGATAAGCAAGGCGGACGAACTGGTTGATTTCAGCAAAACGCCGGAGGAGGTCGAGCGGCTGATCCGTGGTCTCAACTCCTGGCCGGGAGCATACGCCATGTATAAAGGAGAGCGGATGAAGCTCTGGGAGGCGGAAGCCCTCGACGAAAAAGCAAACAAGCCCGACGGAACGATCACAGACGTTTCAAAAAACGGAATCAAAGTAGCTGCGGGGGGACGCATACTGCTTTTAAAAAGGATACAGCTGCCCGGGAAAAAGGCGATGGATGTATCCGAATATCTTGTGGGAAACAAAATCGAAACCGGAGAAGTACTTGGCCGGTCGGAAACGGCTTAAAGACATATAAGCCGGAACATAAGGGATTCAGAAAGGATGGAGAATAATGTATTTTGGATATTTTGACCCGACAATCATCATTTTAATACCGGCGATCCTATTTACCCTTTATGCGCAAAGCAGGGTAAATTCCGCCTACAGCAGGTACGCTGGAGTCCGCAACAGAAAGGGGATCACCGGCGCGGAAGCGGCCAGACGGATCCTCGACAGAAACGGTCTTCAGGATGTGCCCATCGAAATCACAAACCGCAGGTTATCGGACCACTACGATCCGAGGAAAAAGATCATGAGACTTTCCCCGCAGGTTTACAACGAACCTTCCATCGCTTCCGTGAGCATTGCCGCCCACGAGGCAGGACATGCGCTCCAGCATGCGAAGGGTTACGCGCCGCTGGGCATCCGCAATCTGCTGGCCCCGCCGCTAATGATCGTTTCCAATCTTGCGTGGCCGATCCTGATCATTGGATTGCTGATCATCAGTACCGGGAACCTGACTCAGGGAAATTTGATTTTCAATATCGGTATCCTCTGCTATGTTTTGGTGGTATTGTTCCAGGCGATCACCCTGCCGGTGGAGTTCAATGCCAGCAACAGAGCATTAACACAGCTGAACGAATTAGGTATCATTTATATAGAGGAGACTGCAAGCGCCAAAAAGGTCCTGTCGGCCGCGGCGTTGACCTATGTAGCCGCGTTGGCTGCTTCCATCGCAACTCTTCTAAGAATTTTAGCGCTGAGGGGGCGTCAGTAACATGGATAAAAACAGAAGAATCGCTTACTTGACCTTAATGGATGTAGAAGCAAAACATGCCTACTCCAATCTTGCTCTGAATCATCAAATCAAGAGCGGACAGCCGGATGCGCCCGCATTCGTTCGGGAATTGGTATACGGCGTTCTGGAGAACAAACTCTATCTGGACTATATCATCGAGCAGTTCATCACCACTCCCATCGGTAAAATGAAGCCAAGCGACCTTATGGTTCTGAGGCTCGGCCTCTATCAGCTGAAATTCCTCGGCGGCGTTCCGGAATATGCCGCCGTTAATGAATCCGTTGATCTTGCAAAGAAATATTGCAAGGGCAGAGAAGGTTTTATCAACGGTGTACTGAGAAGCTTTATCAGGGCTAATAAAGAAGTTGCATTGCCGGATCGCGCCGAGGACCAAGTGCGCTATCTGTCGATCAAATATTCCTATGAGCCATGGATCATTGAATTATGGCTGGAACAGTTTGCTCCCGATTTCGTGGAAGACCTGCTGGCAGCCGGAAACAAAACGCCTGACCTGGTCATCCGTGTGAACTCCCTCAAGACGACGAGAGAGGATCTGAAACGGAGGATCATTGCAAAGGGTTATCATGCTCTGGACGGTCAGCTGTGTGTGGAAGCACTGCATGTGGAAGGCCGCGGACTTCTTGGAGGCAGGCTTTATAACAGCGGCATGTTCTCCGTTCAGGATGAAAGCTCCATTTTGGCCGTTAATATGCTGGATCCGCAGCCCTATGAAACGATCATCGACGTCTGCGCTGCTCCCGGCGGAAAGAGCCTTGCTATGGCGGAAAAAATGAAGAACAGGGGAAGTGTGATCTCCTGGGATATTTACAAGAGAAAACTGGCTATAATCGAAAAAGAAGCGGGGCGCCTTGGAGTAGAAATCGTTACGACGAGAACGTGGGATGCGACCCGTGTCGATTCTTCCATGATCCAGAAAGCCGACAGGGTGCTTGTTGACGCGCCGTGTTCCGGACTTGGCGTAGTCAGAAGAAAGCCCGAAATCAAATACAAAAAGCAGGAAAAAGACTTCAGCGAATTACCGAAAAAACAGCTCGCGATCCTTTCGGCGTCATCAAAATATGTAAAACCGGGCGGGACGCTGGTTTACAGCACCTGTACCATTTCGCAGCATGAAAACCAGATGGTGATCAAAGAATTCCTGAAGAGGAACCCGGGCTACATCAAAGAGGAAGAACTGCAGCTTCTTCCGAACATCAACAATACCGACGGCTTTTTCATCTGCAAAATGAGGAAAGATGATTGCCTGATTTGTGACTGAAACAGTGAATTTTGACATTTGACCCTTTTATAGTTATAATAATATGCATCAATTGATAGAGGAAACTTTATGACACAAGTTGGATTTAAAACAGATAAAGGGAAAAAGAGAGACAGGAACGAGGACTCTCTCTTTGTCATGCCGCAGGAAGACATCTATATCGTTGCGGACGGCGTCGGAGGCCAGAACTCCGGAGAGATTGCCAGTTCCCTGGCGGTAAAAAGCATCGCTGAATACATAAAAGCGAGGCCTTTGCATGATATAAAAGATGAAGTAGGGCTGAAACGCTATCTTTTGGAATGTATGAAAGACGCGAATCAGACCATATACCGGACGGCACAGCTTTCGGCGGAGAACGCGGGCATGGCGACTACCGTCGTGCTCCTTCACCTCGAAGGCAACAGCGCGTATATCGTAAACGTAGGAGACAGCAGAGCCTATATTTGCAGGGATGGCAATATCCACCAGGTTACGGAGGATCATACCTATGTGAATGAATTGGTAAAAGGCGGCTCTATCACAAAAGCACAGGCGGAATCCCATCCGCAGAAGAACATGATCACAAGAGCTCTGGGAGGAGAAGATAAGGTCCTTCCAGATTTTTATCGATTGGAAACATTAAAAAACGATATCATCATTCTTTGTACGGACGGTCTTTACGGAGAGGTGTCCGCCGAAGAGATCTGCGGCATGGCGGCCGCAACAAGTTCCATGAGCGCTTTGAGCAAAAGTCTGGTTCAGCGCGCCAACAGGAACGGTGGAAATGACAATATCACAGTGATTTGTCTAAAAGTATGACAGGAGGACTGATACATGAGCAGTAGAATACTTGCTGGCAGGTATGAATTACTTGAAAAAATAGGAGACGGCGGTATGGCGGTCGTGTATAAATCACGGGATCGTCTGCTGAATCGTTTTGTTGCAATAAAGATACTGAAACCGGAATTCACGAAGGACCTGAAGTTCATCGAAAATTTCAGAAGGGAATCCCAAGCCGCGGCAAGCCTTTCCCATCAGAATATCGTCAATATTTACGATGTGGGCAAGGAAGGAAATATCTATTATATCGTAATGGAACTGATCGAAGGACAGGTTCTTTCCGATATCATCAAAAATGAAGGACCTATGGAGTATACTAAAGCGGTCGAAATCGTGAAACAGATTGCTTTGGCGCTCAGTTTCGCCCATAAGAACCACATCATACATAGGGATGTAAAACCTCACAATGTTCTTATTACAAGGGAAGGAACCGCTAAGATCACCGACTTCGGTATCGCCAAAGCGGTCAACGCCGGAACCATAGTCGGAAATACCGGCACCATCATGGGCTCCGTCCATTACTTCTCACCGGAACAGGCCAGAGGCGGTTATGTGGATGAGAAATCCGATATTTACTCCCTTGGTATCGTCCTCTATGAATTGGTGACCGGTAGAGTTCCTTTTGACGCGGAAAACCCGGTGGCCGTCGCCCTCATGCATATGAACGACGAAATGGTTTCGCCGTCGCAGTATGTTCCTGGTATTCCGCCGGCGCTGGAAGAGATCATCATGAAGGCTACCAACAAATATCAGGTCAACCGCTATAAATCGGCCAACGAGATGTATGACGCCCTGTGCAATATGGATACGGAGAGAACAATGTCGTTATCCGGTTTTAGCTTTAACAAAGGATCCGGCATGGATGCAACCATCGTGATGAACGCTGTCAACGGACAGACCGGTACGGCTTATGCAGATTCAAAAGAGGAGAATTCAGGGGATATGAGAAAGAAAGACAACGGAAAATCAAAAAAGAAGGTTAGAATAAACAAAGTCAAGGTTGCGGCCATCATTCTGGCGCTGATCTGCGCGATCCCTGTGAGCCAGCTGGTCCTTTCCGCAATCGAGAATTTTGGCGCAGAGAAAGAGGTGGCTGTTCCGGACCTGATCGGAATGACGGTGGAAGAAGCAACGGCCAAGCTGGATGAACTGAATTTAAAACTGGATATCGGCGACGAAATCTCCAGCTCTGAATATGAGAAAGGTCAGATCGTTTCCCAGGATCCGAAAGCGGAGATGATGGTAAAAGAGGGCTATCCTGTTACCGTCAGCATCAGCAAGGGTAAAGTCAAGGAAGGAACTGTACCGAACATTGTCAATAAAACAGCAAAAGACGCACAATTTGTACTGGAAAACTACGGATATAAGCTGGGCAGCATCTCCCAGGAAAACAGCGATATGCCGAAGGACGTAGTCATCAGACAGACTCCGGAAGCCGGCACCGCAGCAGATCCTGGAACAACAGTGGATATCGTGGTAAGCCTCGGCAGCGCTGTAGAGCAGGTAGAAATGCCGGATGTGAGAGGCATGGATATCGATGCGGCCAAACATGAACTGGAGAAGGTAGGACTAAGCATCGGAGCAACAGACTTTGACATGAGCACGGCGTATGCGCTCAATACGGTAATGTGGCAGCAGTTTGAACCAAAGACCATGGTCGACAAGGGAACCGCTGTAAACCTCAAAATCAGCACGGCAGACCAGCCTCCGGCAAGCTCCAGATCCATTGCGCTCACCGTTGATTACAGCAAAGCGAGCAACGAAGTGTTCTATCTCACAGTCGTCGTCTCCGACGAATCGGGAGTTAAAACAATCATCAACAGAGAACAGAGAATCAAGAGCGACGGCTCGGAAATCCTTTCACTTACCGGTGACGGAGTGGGAACGGTCAAAGTTATCTTCGACAACGACGTCGTCATGGAAAAGAATGTGGATTTCAATACAGGAGAAATCAATTGATGAATTATAATTCTGGAGAACTACATTGATGAAAGGAATTATCGTAAAGGGGATCGCGGGCTTTTACTATGTTAAGACGGAGGAAAAGGTCTTTCAATGCAAAGCTAGAGGGATCTTTAAAAAAGAAGGGATCACTCCTTATGTGGGCGATGAGGTCAACATAGAGAAGCTTGATGACGATGAAGCCGTGATCAATGAGATCCTGCCCCGGAAAAATTCATTCATCCGCCCTCCTATCGCCAACGTCGACTGCTTTGTGATCGTAGCGGCGGCAGCGAGACCGGATCCCAACCCAGATATCATCGATAAATTTCTCGTCATGGCAGAGAAAAACCATACGGATATCATCATATGCATCAATAAAATCGACCTTGTAACGGACGAGAAACGCAGGGAGATCGAGGAGATCTATCAGGACATCTATCCCCTTGTAAGCGTCTGCGGAAAGACAGGACAAGGACTTGAAGAGCTTGCCGGCCTGATGCAGGGCCGGAAATGCGCTCTTGCCGGACCTTCCGGTACGGGCAAATCGACCCTGCTGAACCGGCTCCAGAGCAAATATACCGTCGAGACGGGCGATATCAGCGAAAAGACAAAACGGGGGAAGCATACCACAAGGCATGTGGAACTGTTCGAAACAAATTTCGGCGCCTTGTTGTTCGATACACCTGGCTTTACCTCTTTTGACGTTCTTGAGGCAGAGGAGGACGAGCTTCACTTTCTCTATCCCGAGATGTCGGCTCTGATCGGCGGCTGCAGATACGACAACTGCAGGCACATCAAAGAGCCCGACTGCTGCATCCGGGAAGCGGTCAAACAGGGAAAGATCCATAAATCCCGGTATCAGTCTTATGTGAGCCAATTGAAAGAGATCCGAGAAAAACGAAAGTATTAATGAAAAACGAAACCACGGAAAGGGAGAGACAATGAAACAGTTAGCGCCATCCTTATTATCCGCCGATTTTTCAAAACTGGAGGAGCAGGTCGCTCTCATCCAAAAGGGCGGGGCACATTTCATACACGTTGATGTGATGGACGGTCACTTTGTACCCAATATCAGCTTCGGCGCCGTAGTGATGAAGAGCCTTCTCGGAAAGACGAAGCTGCCCTTTGACGTACATTTGATGATAGAAAATCCGGATCAGTATTTGGAGGATTTCGCAACGGAAAATACGGAATTTATCACGGTCCACGCGGAAGCATGCACCCATCTTCACAGAACGGTGGAGCACATCAAATCCCTGGGGATCAAGGCGGGCGTTTCCCTGAACCCGGCAACGCCGCTTTCTGTGCTGGACGCCATCATCGAGGATATCGACATGGTGCTGATCATGTCGGTCAATCCGGGCTTCGGCGGACAGAAATTCATCCCGTCCTCCCTGAAAAAGATCAGGGAGCTGAAGGAGCTGAAGGAAAGACGCAATCCAAAGCTTGTGATCGAAGTCGACGGCGGGATCACACCGGAAAACATAAGAACAGTGACCGACGCGGGCGTCGATCTCGTAGTCGCCGGTTCCACCGTGTTCGGTGCTCCCGACATTGAAAAGCGGGTGCAGGAACTGCTTGAGCAGATAAAATTAGGATAACCGGATAGGAGAAAAATATGGCAGCTCAAGTAAAAGAGAGCATAGGTCTGGATGTTCTTGAAAAAATCGATATCCGTGTCGGAACGATCAAACTGGTTGAGGATGTCGCAAAATCGGATAAACTGGTCAAGCTGACCGTTGACTTCGGAGAGTTTGAGCGGACGATACTGGTTGGAATGAAGGGCGAACGGGAAGACCCGAAAGAGATCGAAGGGAAACAGGCCTTGTTTGTTGTAAACCTGGCGCCGAAGAAAATGGCAGGCGAGATTTCGGAAGGGATGCTCTTCGATATCGGTTATTCAGACGGGATCGTTCCGGTACTGGCACAGCCGGAAAAGCCGGTCCCCAACGGATCCAGAGCTGGCTGAACGGAATAGAGAATAAGATCATAGTGAGTCGATGATTCGTAACCGGCTCTTTTTTATTGAAATTAATATGTAAATATATGTAAATAATGGTTGACAAATGGAAACGGTATGCTTATTATTAAATTACAAATTATGGAAAAAGAAAGGAGCTTGTTCTTTGAAAAAGCTGAAAGCGATACTGGGCATAGCGCTGATCCTTCTTTCTATAGCGGGGCTTTTCTTTTGGGAACTGAAAGGCCGTGAAACAGTCATGACGGACCAGGTGCTGGTCGCAGAAGAAGAAATACTGAAAGGAACCATGGTCAGCGGCAGCATGCTTGCCGTGAAAGGCGTTCCGAAATCAAATCTACTGGAGGGGGCGCTCACCCCTGCTGACGCGGCGTTGATCCAAGGGAAAGTCGCTTCACAATTCATTCCGAAGAACGATCAGATCATCATGGAGTATTTCTGTGACGATGAGTTCTACCTGAAAAAGGACGAATCCATTTTTGTGATCGATCCGGGTTGGATAGCCATGAGGAGCAGCGCTCTGAGAAGGGGCGACGTCATCGATATATACGGCAGCAATGGCAGGGGGCTGATCGGCACATACCGTGTCGCCTATGTCAAGGACGCATCGGAACGAGAAGTGAAGAATGCCGGAGAAGACACATCAGGAAATGCAGGTGCAGATATTCTGGAGAGGCCGGACAGCACTTCTGTTATCGACCATTTTGAGATCATATCGACATTCCGGGAATATGAAAACCTTGTCAACTGCGTGAACGGCAGCGGAGGAACGACGCCGGAGGCACTGATCATCGTGCAAAGGGGGGGAGCGGATTGATACATAATCTTTTTTCATTTCACGGAGCGGATCACAAGGTCGGAACGACCATGACGGCGCAGTCTGTGGCGGAGACCATATCGTTTTATCACCCGAACCTCAAGATCCTGCTGACTGCCATGAACGGCAGAGAGAGCAGTGAATATGTCAGAGAACTGCCTGTGAGCATCGATTCTATGAAGTTTCACATCGACAACAAAATGGTCAGCGCGGAGGATTTTCTGAAGACCTGCACCCATAAGGGCAATTTCTATATCATGGCGGGGATAACCAACGAAACGGAGGCAAGGTTCTATCATCCGAGTATGGCCGGATACCTTCTGGAGGAAGTGGCGCCGGAATTTGATCTGATCATCGCTGACACCGGAAACGAGCTGGATAACGGACTTGCCGTCGGCGCATTATCCCTGTCGGAGGAAGTTTTTCTTGTGGTTACTCAGCAGGAGTCCGCCCTCAGAAGATATGAAAAAAACAGAAAACTGCTGGATGAACTGGGCGTAGGAATTGGAGCATTTATTATCAACAAGTTCTACGAGCAGGATCCATTTGGTATGTCGTATCTCTCTGACCGTTTGGAAACCGGCAGGGAAAGGATATTCAAGGTAGATTCGGCAGGCTGGTCGAGGCAGGCGGAAATCGACAACAAGACACTTTTGGAATATAAAAATGAAACGTATACCCTCGATATCATCGCACTGGCGAATTATGTCCTGAAGAAAACCGGATTCGCGGAGATACAGAGACAAAGGAAAAGCAGATGGAAAAGTTTTATCTAGACGACTATCTGAAATCCCGGACCACTGAAACCGACCGGCGCGGAGTTGATTTTCAGAAGCTCTGCCGCAGGGTCAATACGGAGTTTCTTAAGGAATGGGAGGATGGAAAAGAAAACCTCGATTCCGCATTGCGTATCCAAAAGAAGGCCATCATCGGTTATGAAAATGAGGTTTCCTACTTTAAGAGTAGGATCCGCCAGCTTATTAAAAAATACGGAGCGGAGCATTCCGCCTATCCCGGCTGGTATGAGAGTCTGGAGGACGGGATCTATCAGGAGAACTGGGGATTGGCCGGCGTCTCGGAATGGTTTGCCGGTCGATTCAGGGATAGCAGTTCAGCGAAAATCATCGGTGATCGGATCTATTTTCTGGAAGACGGAAAGATGTGTCTTAAGCCTCAGACGATTGCGAAGGACAGGCGGGAACAGATGGTAAGGGCGTTCCTTCTCCTTACCCCGGAAGAAAGACTGGATAAGGAATTTCATGAAATCTATATGCTGGACGGCACCAGGGTGACCATATTCGGAGGAAGTATGACAAAGAAAGATCAGGACGTCATCATATTCCGCAGATATATCATACCGACTTACAGTTTTGAAGAACAGGCGGCGCGCGGTACGATCCCCGCTGTCTCCATCCCCTTGCTCAAAGCGATGGTAAAGATAGGTTACAATGTAGCATTTACAGGCGCCGTCAGGACCGCCAAGACGACTTTTCTGTCTACCTGGCAGAGCTATGAGGATAAGGATCTGGAGGGGGTGATGGTGGAAACGGATCCCGAGATCCCCATTCATGCGTTGATGCCGGAAGCTCCCATATTGCAGTTGATCGCCGATAACGAGAAGTTGAAGCACCTATCGAAAAACTTGCTTCGGAGCGATGCGGATTATTTTATACTTGCGGAAGCCAGGGACGGGATCGCGCTGGACACCGCGGTAAAGATCGCAGGCAAGGGCACGCGAAGGATGAAGATCACATTCCACACAAGGGATCCTCTGGATTTTTCCTACGACGTTGCCTTTGAGATCGTTAAGAGTCTGGGGGGAAATCTTGACAGCACTGCCAGGAAGGTCGCGTCAAGCTTTGATTATATCTTTCACTTTATCCAACTGAAGAATAAGAACCAAAAACGGTTGAAGAGCATATACGAACTTGGCCTTGACCGGGATAAGAGGGAAATATCCATGAAGGAGATCTGCCGGTACGATCACCGGTCTGATGACTGGTATTGGGAGTACGCAGTAAGCGAGGATAAATTGACGATCGGAGAAGAAGAGGATGCGGAGATGCTGGAGGTTTTCCTGAACGAGCTGAAAACACTTTCAACCGGGAGAAAAGGAGGTACATATTGATTTCATCGCTGATTTATATAATATTTCTTATCGGCGTCTGGATGATCTATTCGGATCGGGTGAAAAGTCTGTGGGCGAAAATCAGGATGCACAACCGGCTGAGAGCAAGACGAAAGGCGCTCAGGCCGGAAACGGTGCTGGAAAAGCATCTGCGGAAGGTTTTGTCCATAGCCCTTAAGAAGCCAATGGATCCAAAGGATTTCATACGGTATACCGCTATGGTATTCCTGCTGATCATGGTGATCGGAGTACGGACGGTATCGGTCGCATCCGCCTTTTTCATGGGCGCGCTTGTATCCGTCATGCCATATTTGCTGTTGCGGGTCCGGGTCGAGACGATCCGCAGAAAAAGCAGCTACGAGGGAGAAAAGTTGATTTCGGAATTTCTTTGTCAATACCGGATGTCCGGGTTTAACGTTTATAAAACCATCGAGCAGGTGATCCTGATTTCCGAAGGGACCAAAATTACAGGCAGGCTTCTGTTCAAGCTCCTGCTCGAACTCAGAAATACAGGCAATCAGCAAATCATTAAGGAAGCGACGGAGCGGTTTGCATACGGGATCAATACGAGTTGGAGCAGGATGCTGGCCAACTGTATCCGGATCTCGGCGGAAAGCGGAATCAATGTGACCCTTGCCTTGGAGGATATCCAGATACAGCTCAGAGAAGCCAGGCTGCTCTTCGAGGAACGGAAACGGCTGAATTCCGAAGCCGCCAGGATGGTGGTTTTTCTTGCTCCGGTCATGTATCTGGGCACCATCGTCATGTCGGTGAAATATCTCGGCATTTCTTTCGGGAAACTGATCAGAAATCAATTTTACACGGAACAGGGATTTCTGCTGATCCTGCTGGTCACATTCCTGTTTCTGATCAATCTGGCGTTGATCGAAATCATCAACAACCAGAGGTTTGATTATTAGGGGGGTATTCTAAGTTGAACTGGGATATTATGATTGCAGGCGTCTTTGTGACCAGCATTGCGATCGGGGCCCATATGGTAAAAAAGAACAACGTATGGTCCTGGAACCTGAAAAGGCGCGCGTATCTGAGAAACGGCAGGGCAGAAAGCTTCCTGAAGTACCGCAGCTGGGAAGCGCTCTTGGAAAACCGGAAAAAGGGCAGCCCTCTTGAAGCTGTATTCCGCCTTATCAACGCGTACCGGGAAAAGAAAATGGACAGAGAAATTTTCGAATCCATAACCTTCCTGAGAAATCTGGCATCCATAGAAAAAGGAAGAAGCAGCAGTACGGATTTTATTATTGAGCAATTGTCGGAGCACAACGGTCTGCTGCAGCCGGTTTTCATCAAGATGCTGAATCTGCTGCGCGTCAACAAGGCTAAGGAAGCCGCTGAATTGTTTGCTAAAAAGGTAGGCACGACCGCGGGAAGAGATTTTGCGGGACTGCTGATCCAGTGGGACAGGCTGGAGCCGGGAGAATTGCTTGAAACACTCCTGTCTTATGAAAAGAGTATGAAAGCCGTGAGGCTCACCGACCAGAAAAGAAGAGACGAGGTCGTCAGCGACCTGATCTATTTTCCTGTCGTTGTGAACATCCTGGTCATTTTTATCAATTTCATCTATGTGGCTTATTTCCTTGATCAGAAGGAAATGCTGCAGATGTTTATGTAATACGACGAAAGCGTCGGATAATATGTTAAGGAGGAAAGAAATGAAACAAATCATCGTTTTGATCGCCATGATCCTGCTGGGAATTACCATTGGGGGATTTGTGACGGATTTCAGCGGCAGCGCCAGCAGTCTGGCGAAGGTTGCCGATGATAAAATTGACGGCATTATTTCGGCGGAGGAATTTTAAATGAAACAGTTTATCGTGTTATGCAGTACGATCTTGCTCGGAGTAGCAATCTTCAATATGATAGCTGGACCGGACAGCGATTCGGTGATGAGTACCGTCGGCGAGGTCTGGGAGCAGGGGATCCAGGTCAGAACGGATTCCCCGTAACGGGAGGTGTTTTATGAAACAACTGATCGTATTGATGGGCGTCCTGCCGATCATGCTGGTTTTTCTGCTTCAATATTCACTGGACCAAAGAAACAATGACAGTATCAGCAGGCTTCAGGAATGTGTCTACCAGGCAAAGGAGCAGGCAAAACAGCAGGGATGCTTTACGCCTGAGATCAAAGAGGAACTGATCGGCAAGATCGAGAGAAATTTCGATATGGAGGAAGGAGATATGGAGATCGTGCTTGAGGAGGTGCCCAAATACCGGACTACTTCTTTTGATCAAAGAGAATTGATCTATTACAAGGTGTCGGTCCCCATTGAGAAGATCATGGCAGGGAACCGGTTTTTCGGAATACCGGATGAAGCGAACCGTAGTATGTATACCATAGAAAGCTGGACGGCCAGTGAGCGGATAAGGGAATGATATGAAGGTATTTATTGTGTTTCTCGGGATTTTTCTGATCAACATCAGCTTTTTATCTTATCAGGGGGACATGGGTCGCTATATCCGATGCCAGGTCTTTCTCAAGGCTGTCGCGGAAGAATGCGCAGCGGGAGCCGCTCTTTATTATGATGAAGAGGCCTATTCGGAAGGCCAATTGTGCTTTTACAGGGACGAAGGAAGAAAGTATATCGAATATATCATCGAAGAATCCGAAAAGGAAATGCCGCTGCCGGCAGGCAGCGGCATCACATACGAAGCGGTTTTTCAGGATGAAGGCGTGGAAATCCCGTCGGTAACGGTAAATTTGACAGCGGCGACGGAGGATCTTTTTCGTCTGCCGTTTCTCGAGGTAACGGAAATAAAGCGTGCGGCAAAATATGAACTGCCGCAGTAATAGAAAGAAGAAAAAATATGATGCAAGAATCCGGGCGATTTTTGCATTTTTTGTTAAGTAATGCTTCAGTCATCCGATATACAGAGCGTTGGCTTATACCTGCTAGTATCGAAGGAAAGAAGTGTTTAAATATGCTGATTGGAGATGAACTGCTTGACCATCTGATGGCGCTGGGACCTTATTTCAAAGAGATTTTCGGAAAAGATCTTGTCGTATGGATAACGGATACAGATAATATCCTTGCATACCACCCCGGCGAGCATTTCGACGTAGGTTCGGACGGGATCCTTGCCGCCGACGATCCGATGCGCATAGCGATGCAGAAAAGACAGACAATACAAGGTTCAATATCTACGAGTATCTCAGGAATTCCGTACAAAGAAATTGACAATCCGATAATTGACGAAAACGGCAGCGTCGTCGGCTGTATATCGGTCGGGATCAGTCTGGATCAGGAAACGAAGGTCGTCAATGTTGCGCATAACATTACAGAAGCGGTGGACAATATGGATTCCTCCATCCGTGGATTTACGGAATCTGCCGAAAATATCAAGAAGAGTGAAAATATTCTCAGAGAAAACATCAACGGAGTAAATTCACTGACGAAGGAGATCGGCAAAGTACTGTCCTTTACCAAGAGGATAACGGACCAGACGAACCTGCTTGGTCTGAACGCATCCATCGAAGCGGCCAGGGCAGGCCAGCACGGCGCAGGATTCGGCGTCGTAGCCGATGAAATCTGCAAGCTGTCCGTCGAGTCAATGAGCGTCGCGAAGAAGATCGAAGCGCTGCTGGTACAGATCACCGACGCCAATAGCAAGACACTGGAGTGTTCCGATACGGCGTGCGCGGCAACGGAAGAGCAGGCGTTGGAAATCAAGAAAACGAAGGCAAGAATATCAGAACTGAAAATCATCTCGGATCAGCTAATGGCCATTTCAAAAGAAATTTAAAGGAATGAACAATATAAAAAAATGGACCCTGGCTTACAGCCAGGGTTCCAGAATTTTAAAGGGTATTTTTAAACCTTTTATGCTTTCGCCGATAAAGACTGTCGGCTTCAGCGCACCGTGATAGTCACTGCCGCCGGATGAATAAAGCCTGTGGGTATTGCAATAGTCCAGAAGGAAATTGGTTTTTTCCATGTCATGGAGCGAGTGATAGCACTCGATACCATCCAACGCGTTCAGCGATACCAGCGAATCCAAAAACGCGACATGATCTTTTGTAAAATATCCGTAAAGGTGGGCGAGAAAGGATTTCCCTCCCGCTTTTTTTATGAGCGCGGAGATTTCCTCCACCGTAGGATAGTCCTTCGTCTGATTCAGGAAAAAGGGGCTTTCTTCATTATTGATGCAGGTTCTGTAAAATGCGTTGACACCGCTCCAGATCTCTAGTGGAAAGTGCTTTTCATTTTCCGGATATTTTTTCAGGTCTGCGTGGATCACCTGCGTTGCGAAGGCCTTTCCGCTTCTGATCGATAGGGATTCGGTCATTCTGATACCCAGATTTTTGCAGATCACTTTCATTTTATCGATATAGTGGTTTTCTCGTTCCAGGAACCTTTCCTCCGATATGAGACCGGATGCGCGGATGACATCGAAGTCGATGCCGTATCCCAACACCTCGATGGGCATTTTGTCATGTACGACGGAAAACTCACAGCCTGGTATGATGACGCCGGTGAAGCAGCGGGATACTGTGTCGCTGTTCAGCTTGTCGTAAGCGCCGAGAGAATCATGGTCGGTGATGGAAATATATCGCAAGCCGAGTTGTTCGGCTTTTCTCAGGATCACTTCCGGTTCGTCCGATCCGTCCGAAGAAGTAGTATGAATGTGCAAATCGATCATATTGTAATGTCTCCTGTTTTAGTTTGATTTTATTTTAAACTTTTTTTCTTCTTCTGGCAAAACTATTTCTGTCTTGAAAACATTTTAATCTGGAGATTTACATTCACAGCCGCGAAATGTTAAAATATACTAAATCATGATAAGGCACAGAAATCTAAAAACCAACATATGAGGTCATTCCATGTGGCAAAGAAAAAAACCGGCTGGAAATCAGAGACACCGAGCAGCAAGACGCATAGTGACAGTTTTGGCTGTGCTTTTTCTTGCGGTTTGCCTGGTCAGCATTATGAACTGGTTCATCGAGGGCGACGCGATATGGAGACCTGATTATCAGAAAGAGGACCTGTCAAGTATCATCAGCAAGGATCAACTGACCGATGGTGACTACAACATGATTTTTCAGCAGACCGGACTGGGAAGGGACGCCGCGGATAAAATACGGAAGGAGAAAACCGGAGTCAGCCGCGTTACCTCCTTTGAACAGTATCAGAATGATTTCTTTGCGAAGAATGATTATGAATGCCGGGTTTATGTCTTTATCGTTCATGATGAAAGGATGGTGGACGGTGAAGGCAAGTTGAAGAGGAGCTTTCATATCGCGGATCTGAGAGACGGAGATATTCTTATCACGAAATCGACCCATTCCTTCGGGTGGCGCCACGGGCACGCTGCCATCGTCACCGACGCAGCGAAAGGGGAAACTATAGAGGCGCTGCTTTTGGGCAATCCCGCTGTTTTAGACACAACATCCAAATGGGAAACCTATACGAGCTTTATCCAGCTTAGACTGAAGAATCATGATGATGCCGATGCGGGAAAAATCGCCGAATTTGCGAAAAAGAAAGTTCTGGGCGTTCCTTACGGTCTGCTGACGGGGATTCCTGTGAAAGCGCCCGATGATATTAAAAAAACCCAATGCGCTCATCTGGTATGGTATCCTTATGAACACTTCGGGTATGATTTGGACTCGGACGGCTCCTGGCTGGTCACTCCGAACGATATTACCAACAGCAGTCTTTTGGAGGTTGTGCAGGTTTACGGCGTCAATCCTGAAGAAATCTGGAAATAGCTTCGTGGCCCCTGACCGTAGGATGAAGACCGTCAAGCAGATAATCGGACACATTTTCCGGGTGGTACAGCTGAAAATACTTTTCCTGGGCGTCGATGATCCTGACACCGTTTTTTTGTCCGTAATCGAGCATGAGCCCCCGGAGCGCTTTCAACTTTTCATTAACGGCATGATAATCAATATCCGGCAACCAGTGCTGTTCCGCCAATGATACATCGATCAGAAGGGGTGTCATCATAATGACGTCAATGGAATGGGCTTTCGCAAGCGAGGCCATTTTATCCAGATAGTCCATGGCTTCCTCCGGGGAGCATACCTGATAAATAAAGTCGTTGGTGCCGGTGAGGATCACCACCGCCGCGGGTCTATGGAGGATCACATCCTTTTCAAACCGCGCAAGAACGTTGGGCGTGACGTCGCCGTTTTCACCTTTGTTGATGATCTCATGACCGGAAGCTTCTCTCCACAAGCTGGCGAAGCATTGACTCCGTCTGTGGGGAAAGCCGTTTACGATGCTGTTGCCGATGCAGACGATTTTCATAAGGTGTTCCCTTTCCTTGACAAATAAATCCTTAGACATATATAATATACTATTGAGCAACTGTATTATCAAGCACCAGGAGGTAATTTATGATAAAAGTAACATTAAAGGACGGCAGCGTAAAGGAAGTTGAAAAGAGTTCAACGATCCTGGAAGTAGCCAAGGCGATCCATCACGGTCTGGCAAAGGAAGCCGTGGCGGGAAAGGTCAACGGGAAGACCCAGGGCTTGGACTACAAGCTGGACGAGGACTGTGAACTGGAAATTCTGAAATTTGATGATGAAGACGGTAATCATACCTTCAGACATACAAGCTCCCATATCTTAGCCCAGGCGGTCAAGCATCTGTTCCCGGAAGCAAAGCTGGGAATCGGACCTGCCATCGATAACGGGTTCTATTATGATTTCGACCTGGAGCACCGTTTCTCCGACGAAGATCTAGCCAGCCTGGAGAAGGAAATGGCGAAAATCGTACAAGCCGATTATCCCGTTGAGCGGTTTGAACTTCCGAGAGAAGAAGCGATCAAATTCATGGAAGAGAAACAGGAGCCATACAAGGTGGAACTGATCCGGGATCTGCCGGAAGAAGCCGTTATTTCTTTCTATAAGCAGGGAGATTTTACCGATCTCTGCGCGGGACCTCACATGCCTTCCACCGGCGCCATCAAAGCGGTCAAACTCATGAGCGTTGCCGGAGCATACTGGAGAGGCAGCGAAAAGAACAAGATGCTGCAGAGGATCTATGCGACTTCGTTCCCGAAGCAGAAACAGCTGGACGAGTATATCGAAAGACTCGAAGAGGCGAAGAAGAGAGACCACAGAAAGATCGGAAAGGAAATGGATCTGTTTGCGATTTTTGAAGAAGGTCCCGGCTTCCCGTTCTTCATGCCCAAGGGCATGATCATCCGAAACGAACTGGAAGCGTTCTGGAGACAGGCTCACCGTGAAAGAGGCTATCAGGAGATCAAGACTCCACTGATCCTGAGCGAGGCGCTTTGGCATACCTCGGGACACTGGGATCACTATCAGAACAACATGTACTTTACTAAGATAGACGACGGCGATTTTGCAGTCAAACCGATGAACTGCCCCGGCGCTATGCTGGCTTATAAGCGCAAGATGTACAGCTACCGTGATTTTCCGATGAGGATCGCGGAGATGGGACAGGTCCACAGACACGAGCTTTCCGGAGCCCTTCACGGTCTTATGCGAGTCAGGACCTTCACCCAGGACGATGCCCATATCTTCATGCTTCCAGAGCAGGTCAAGAGCGAAATCAAGGGCGTTATCGATTTTATTGACTATGTTTACAGCATCTTTGGATTCAAGTATCATCTCGAACTTTCCACAAAGCCGGAGGATTCCATGGGAACTGAGGAAGAGTGGGAAATGGCAACCAACGCGCTGAAGGATGCCTTGACTGAAAAGGGGATCCCGTTCATCATCAACGAAGGAGACGGCGCGTTCTACGGTCCGAAAATCGATTTCCACCTGGAAGACAGTATCGGCAGAACCTGGCAGTGCGGAACCATCCAGCTCGACTTCCAGATGCCGCAGCGGTTTGAACTGACCTATATCGGCAAAGACGGAGAAAAACATACGCCGATCATGATCCACAGAGTAATCTTTGGAAGCATTGAACGCTTTATCGGTATTCTGACCGAGCACTTCGCAGGGAAATTCCCGCTGTGGCTGGCGCCGGTACAGGTGAAGCTGCTGACGGTAACCGAAAAGTTCGCGGACTACGCGGAAGAAGTCGGCAAAAAGCTGACCGACGCGGGCCTCCGTGTCGAAGTCGATGTAAGAAACGAAAAGATCGGCTATAAAATCAGAGAAGCAAGAAATGAAAGAGTCTCCTACCTCGGCGTAATCGGCGAAAAGGAGATGGAATCAGGCGAGCTGACCGTACGCTCCAGCAGGGAAGGCGAACTCGGTTCCATGAAGCTGGATGAGTTTACGGCAAAACTGCTTAAGGAAATCGCAGAAAAGGCATATTAATATCGTTAAAATATTTATGAGAGTTTGGGGATGAAATGATGTTTGAAAAAAATGATCAGAAGGAATGGCGCAACGGAGTATATCTTTGTACGGCAAAGGACAGCTTTGAGGCGGATCTTCTGGAATCAAAACTGAGGAGCGAAGGAATCCCGTCCATTAAAAAATTCAAGGGAGCCAGCAACTTCCTGGAAATCTTCATGGGATCCAACAGCGCCTTCCCGATCGATATTTATGTTCCCGAGGAAACGCTGGAGGACGCCAAAAACATCATCGTCGCCGTACCGATCGGTGACGAGATCCCAGACGAACCCATAGATTTTGACTCTTTGACGGAAGATGAGCTGAACGAACTGATCGGAACCGGCGAAGAAAAGGAGCATAAATAGCTTTTCGTTTGCCCGTGTTTTTTCGTAGATGGAAAGGTAGATCAAATTGTCGATACGTTGCAGTAAGTGTGGTAAAAAGATCAAAAAGAAGAGCAGCTTCTGTATAAAATGCGGCGCCAAGGTGCCGCCGATCCCGAAAAAGGATAAGAAACAGAAAAAGAAAGATAAAAAGAAAAGGGCCAAATCCAGGATTCTGATCCCTTTCTTCCTTATTTTGATTTTAGCCTTACTTGCATTTCTGATTTTCGGCGGGGACAGGGTACCGGAAAAAATTAGGGATATAAAGGGTTATTCCTATCTGACCGGAATGGTCAAGGAAAAGCTTCCCGACCAGGTGAAACTTCCTTTTGGTATCCAGGATAAATTCCCGTTTGATTTTTCCTTCAAACTGCCCTTCGAAATACCGGATCCCGGCAGTCTGCTGGGAGACAGCAAAGTGCCGAATAAGGAAAAGATCACAAAAGATCTTTCCGAATATGAAGGAAAAGACGGAAAACTGAAATTTGACACCCTGGCAATCGAAAAAAGAACAACGGTCGAAAAAAAGAAAAAGGATACCGTGTATGTCACGACGGAAACAAAGGGTGAGGGTGAGGAAGGAACCACCAGCAATTATTACCGGCTTGTCTACAAACGCCATCTCATCGGCGGCTGGAAGCTGGATGAGGTAAAGCCTTATAATGTGCAGGGCCAGAAGACCTCCGTCGCCGGCGTGGATAACAAGACGGTCCTGGCGGATACGAGTATTTACAATGATATCTCATCCGACTGGGAGCATAGCGGCGTTAAGGTCATGGAGCATTATACAGATGTAAAAAGCGGTCTTGATTTCGTTGTCGTCTATATGGAACTAAAGAACGGCTATGTAAAAATGACCGGAACGAAAGAAGTGGCATACAAATACAACGATCAGTCAAAGAAATGGGAAGCGGTACAGGTATCAAAGCTGACCGCGCTATCCATTGAGCCGGTAAAAGCACCGCAGCCGGAATAAGATCAAACAAAACCTCCCTGATGAACCAGGGAGGCTTTTTTCTTTAGAGCTCCTTTTTGGAGAATACACGCACCGACAAGCGGTAGGACAGATAGTAGAGCAGAATCACAATCAGAGGGAGCAGTTTCAAAAAGCTCATTAGAGAAGCTTCCGTGGGCATGGGGATCCCCAGCTTATCGAGCGCGATCACAGCGGCCGACGGTGCTGCAAAGATGACAAACATCAGGATCCTGCTTTTTTCCACACCGAATTTGAAGGTCAGAGGCAGCAGGATGCCGGTAAAGAAAAAGGCAATGCTGACGATCGCGGCGGTGGCAAAGAGCTGTTCCGTCAGCCCGAAGCCTTCCACCGGTTTAACGGTCAGAATGATCGCCGAGATCAGGAAGGAAATCACCGTCGCGGCAACACAGAGCACAATGGAAAGCAGATATTTGCCCGCGACGATCTCTTTCCTTGAAACCGGAAGAGTGAGCGCATAGCGGTCCCACTTCGCCAGATCGTCATAGGAGAATGAAGATATGGTCAGCATCATCGACATCAGGATGATGAATCCTTCAAAGAATGTTGCCGGATTGTCCAGTCCTGCGCTGATCACAGCGAAAAATACCAGCATGAACAGCAGCGTCTTAACATACTGCCGCATCGTATAAATATCTTTTAACAGTAAACCGATCATTTGAATTCTTCCCCCTTTACATAGAACAGCATGATATCTTCGATAGTGACATTGTCTATTGTTAACCCCTTGTATTTTTGCTTCATTTGTTCTTTGTTTTTTACCAGGATCTCATGACCGAACCTGCTTTCCCTGTGACCGATGATATCCCCTTTATCAACGGTCTTGTAATCATCCTTTCCACACAGCAGAAGGCCGTATCCATATAGCAGGTCGTCCTTGGATTCACTGAAAATGATTTCCCCATCATGCAGGAAGGTCACATAATCCGCGACTTTTTCCAGATCGGTGGTGATATGGGACGAAAACAGGATGGAATGGTCCTCGTCTTGTATGAATTCCAGGAAAATATCCAGGATCTCATTTCTGACCACAGGATCCAGCCCGCTGGTCGCCTCATCCAAAAGGAGAAGCTTCGGATGATGGGAGAGGGCAGTCGCTATTGATAGTTTCATTTTCATTCCCCTGGAGTATTTTTTAATTATTGAGTCCGTTGGAAGGTTGAACCGTTCCATATATTCCAGGAACAACGCTTCGTCCCAGCCGGTATAAACGCTGTTCATGATTTTTGATATATGCTTTGGTTTGATGTTGTCATGGAAATAACTTTCGTCGAAAACCACACCGATATCGTTTTTGATCGATTTCTCATCGGTTATGTGATCCCGTCCCAAAATCCGGACGGTTCCCGAATCCGCATGGAGTTGATTCAGCAAGAGCTTGATCGTGGTGGTTTTCCCCGCGCCGTTTTCTCCGATGAATCCCATGATGCTTCCTTTTGGAAGAGTTATATTTACGTTTTTCAGCTGAAACCGGTCAAACCGTTTTGACAGGTTGCTGACTTCAATTGCATTGGTCACCTTGATTTCCTCCTATTCCCCGTCATACAGCAGCTTCAAGATATCGAACAATTCATCCGAAGTAATACCTGCTGTTTTTGCAAGATTTACGGCGTCCTGCATCCTTTCCTCGATCATGCGCAGATGTTCTTCCCGCACGAATTCAAGGTTTCTGCCCGCCACAAAACTTCCGCGGCCGGTTACCGTTTCTATAAAGCCGTCCCGTTCCAGATCCTCATACGCGCGCTTCGTGGTAATGACGCTGATCCGAAGTTCTTTGGCCAGCAGGCGCATGGAGGGAAGCGCTTCTCCCTCCTGAAGGGTCCCGTTCAGGATCATGCTTTTTATTTGGGTCGTGATCTGTTCATAGATGGGTTTGCCGCTTGCGTTGCTGATTATGATATCCATTGATCCCCCTCGAATTCTATGAGCGGCTGGGCCGCATAAAATATTGTATATATACGATATATACAATATAACACCCGTTTGTGATTACTGTCAATAGGAAATATAAAAAAAGAGCGGGGTGTCGTTTCAGACAGAAAAAAAGCCGCTTCAGCACATTTCTGCTGAAGCAGCTGGAGGTTGGCCTGAGCGAGGTATTACGACATACCGTAGAAAGCCAATATCCCGTTGTAAATGCCTCTTGCAAAGCTTTCCGGATCTGTGGAAAGCTTCTGAGCGTCGCTCGCGTTGGTAATATAGCCCATTTCGACGAGTACGGCAGGCATGGACGTGTTTCTCAGCACATACAGGTGAGTCGTTGCGGTCACGCCTCGGTTGGCAAGGCCGGTGGCATTATGAAGGCCTTCCAGAATGCGGGTCGCCATGGTGTAGGCCGGACTGTTTGAACTGTAAACATAAGCCTCGCTGCCGCTGGCAGTAGTGATTTCACTTGAGTTGCAGTGAAGACTGATAAAGAAGTCGGCCGGCCAGTTGTTGGCGCCGTTTACTCTTGCCTGAAGGCTTGTCGTTGTGCTTGTACCGAGCTGTGTAGTCGGTGTGGGCCTTGATAACCTTGCTTCAAAATTCGGATTGTTGTTAAGTAGGGCTGCCAGCCTAATACCGACCTGGAAATTGATATCCTGTTCCCGCACGCCGTTCGCTTCAGCGCCTGCATTGGGATTTACCGGATTGTGTCCCTGGTCAATGAATATTTTAATAGCCATAATGTTTCTCCTTAATCCAGCGCCGAAATGATATAACGCGCTGTTAACTATATGATATTCATTATATGAAAAACAGGGAAAAAGGTTTGCATAAATCAAGAAATGCCGAGGGCGCTCCGGGCGGCAAGACAGCCGGATGAGAAGGCGAACTGAAGATTGTATCCGCCCGTATCACCGTCGACGTCCAACACCTCGCCGGCGAAGAAAAGGTCCTTATATTTTACGGATTCCATGGTTTTCATATTGATTTCCGATAGGGCGACGCCGCCGGACGTGACCATAGCAGATTCATTCCCTCCCAGCTTCCGGATCCTGTAGCTGTCATGGACGATGAACCCGACAATGGATTTCAGCTGAGCAGGGGATATCCTGGAAGCCTTTTCTGCCGTGTCCGCGCCGGCACGGCCGCAGACTGCTTCAAGGAACCTTTTCGGCAGCTCTGTGGCAGCCTGTGGATTTCGTTTGAAATATTCATACAGAACGGACAGAAGCTGTTTTCCGCTGCCGTTTGCCAATCGGTGAAGCTCCTTATAAATGATATCTTCCGGTTTGCCCGGAAAATAATTGAACGCGATCGTATCCCCCGCATGGGCGTTCCGGGACAGGTTTAGAACAGCGGGCCCTGAAAAACAGGTATGGGTCAGAAGCAAGGCATCCCTGTTCTTCACGGAATTGACGGACGCCTCTGCATTCGGAAAGGAGATCCCGGACAGACTTTCATAAGGGTACTGTTCCACGAAAATTGGCACCAGAGCAGGGGTTAGCGGATTTATCTCCAAGCCCATTCCTTTGAGGATGTGGAAAAGGCTCCCGTCTGATCCCGTTGCGGGATAAGAACATCCGCCGGTCGCGATGATCAGTTTTCTTGATTCGTACGACCGGTCTCCGCATTGAACGTTATAGATACCCTCGTGGTGAGCGATGCTGTCGACCGGCGAGGAATAAACAAATTTCAGGCCGTTTTCTGAGCAGGCCCCGGTGAGCGCGCTCAGGACGTCCTGCGACTTAAGCGACTTGGGAAAGTATTTTTCGTCTTCCCGTTCAAAGATCGGAACGCCGCGGCTTTCAAAAAAATCGACGACTGAAAGGTTATTAAAACGATATAAGACCTGGCGGATCTGCGCCCCGTTCTTTCCGTAATGGGGGATAAAATCTTTGATGCTCCCGCCGTGGGTCAGGTTGCATTGTCCGGATCCAGACATGAGAAGCTTTCTGCCCGGAGCGGATTTCTTCTCCAGGATCAGGCCGCTGACAGGAAAGGGCAGGGAAGCGCCCGCAAACAAGCCTGCGGCTCCGGCGCCGATGATGATCAGATCGTAAATCATATGAGAAAACCTCCGTTTTGATTACTTCGACAATTATAACATATACCGCAATAAAAATGACCGTGCAATTTATGCACGGCCATCTATAAAAACCCCTTGCTTTGAATTATTTAAAGTATTCCAGAACGTAATCCGGAATGTTCCCCTGGTTGAAATAGATTTGCAGCGTTACTCCCGACGGTTGCGCTACGCTGTATTTTTGAGCCATATCCTGGTTGTAACCGTATTCTTTGTAGTACTGCTCAGGGCTCATTGCCTGGCCGCCCCCCTTGTATACGATCGTGCCGTAGTAGTAGTCGTTATAATTGATATTCTGCGATTCATAGGTGTCTAAAAGCTGCTGGATCTTTGTTGGATCGGTGACCTTCAGACTCTTCAGCTCGTTAGCCGGAATCATTTTGTCCGGAGCGTATTCCACCGGCTGCGGGGATGTGTTTTCCTCCTGTACATAGTGGTACAGCTCGATGTATTCGATATCGTTGATATTCTGAACGAATCTGCCGCCGTATCCATGGTCATCCAGCCACTTGATCGTATTTCTGTAGCTTAATGTGATTCGGTAGGTCACGCTGTTGTTGACGATCATTTCCGGCGTCTTTGAGGTCTTATCTTTGTAGGTGAAATTCACATTCACCGTAGCGTACGGATGTTTCAAGGATACCAGGTCTTCGAAGGTCTGCGCCCGGAAATCCCGATCCAGGCAATCGAGGAATTCCTTCATATCTGCTTTGTTTTTAATATCGATAGGCTCCTTGTTCGGTGTGTCGGCATTGATATAGATTTCTGCCAGACCGTAATAGTTCAGATTGCTTGGAGTGAAGAAATCCTTGAATTCCTTTGACTCGTAGATCTGCTTGAATTCCTTGCTGTTCCGGTAGAAATCATAGTCGATCTGATACCGTCTCGTCATCGGAAAAGCCGAGTTCGAGTCATACTGCAGGTAAACGCTGCTTGTGTAAACGTTCTTCTGGTTTTCAAACCGGTCCTTATTGTCGATCAGCGTCTTGTGCAGTGCGGTGACGGCTTTGATATTGTCAGGATCCTTCAGTTGAAAACCTTCGCCATTGCCGAATCCGGTATAGCTCGGAACGCCGTTGATGTAATTCATATTGAGCCTGCTGCCAAGGGAAAAGTCCTCGGTGATGGTAAAATTATCGACTTCTCCGGTAGCGGGAACCCGCTTTTCAAAGCCGGTGACGTCAAAGTTCAGACTCAGGATAAAGATCACCGCAATAAGCGTGTAGACGCCGATGCTTTTCAAACTCTTCATATTGTAGATCCGCGGCGTCTTCTTGACGATCATCTGGCCGATGATGAAGAAGATAATCGTACCGGCAGCAAGACCAGCATACATGTACAGCTCGGATTCGCCGAGAACCTGGAAGTAAAAGCCGAGCAATGTCATGCCCAGGAAGGCGATGAGATAGCAGATGATCGGCTCCATGAATCCGAAGGCCAGGGAATCCGTCGCGTGCTCAAGCTTTCTTTTCTGATACAGGAAGCTCGTGACCCCAAACAGGATGAAAAAGCTGACGATATAGTAAATGGTGCTGATGACGCCGAAGTTTCCCTCATTCTGCAGGACGTTCAGGAAGGGTGAGATTTTCATCCCATATTCCGTCCAGTTGCCCGTCGTGTCAAAGCCGTACAGGTAATGGGAAAAGTAGGCGATAAATACCGCATACAGCGCGGGGATCAGGAAATTGAACCAGATCGCCGTGGCGAAATGCATGAGGGAATTCCCCGTTACGATCCCGGCAAAGACCGATATCGCGAAGATCACAAAAGCGATGACCAGGGAGGTAAACATCCAATGCAGGATATCCGTTCTGGCGAACAGGTTGGCCGGATCCGTAACCATGCTGATACCGCTGTTATATTGATTGAACACCGGCTTGCTGATGGCCAGGAGGATCAGACCGTTTGCCAGGATCGGCGCTGTGATCAGGATCAGCCCGGAAATAAAACCGCTGTTATAAAGCTTCGCCCGTGTGAAAGGCATGGAGTGCATCACTGAAACGGAGCTGATACTTTGAAGATAACGGAAGATCACCACCGCGGCGATGACCGGGAACATCAGGTGCGCGAACATATAGAACGGCTGCTGGTTGTTCAGCGACATTTCTATGTAGTTGCCCAGATCGTTCAGATGGCTGTAGGTCATCAGGATCGGGAAAACCCCTGACAGAAAATAAACCAGGAACGCCAATGCGGGGATAGCCCAGAAACGGCGCATGTTTTCAATGATCAGCGGCTTAGATACGCTAAAATATGATGCTTTCGATCTCATTGTCTCCACCTCCCAGTTCATAAATGAATATTTCCTCCAGCGATAAAGGCAGCATGTCGAAGATGACAGGATGACTTTCGTTGATGGTATTTTCGACCACGTCTTTTCTGTTTCTTATGATCAGCAGGTCAACGGTCCCCCTGGATTCCTTGTGGAGCACGTTCAAACCTTTATACGGATCCTCGACGGGCGTTTTGAAGGCTACCTGGATCTTATGGATATCGGATTTCAGTTCGTCCAGGTCACGTTCGATCATCATTTTTCCCTTTGACAGGATCCCGATGGAATCACAGATGCCTTCCAGCTCGCGCAGGTTGTGGGATGACACGAGAACAGTCATCTCGCGCTCTGCGACGTCTTCCACAATGTATTTCCAGACGAGCTTCCGGATAATGGGATCCAGCCCGTCGATGGGTTCATCCAGGATCAGATAATCCGGCATGGAGGACATGGTAAGGATAAAAGCGGCCTGCTTCTGCATTCCCTTTGAGAATTTGGACAGCTTCCGATTCGGGTTGAGTTCGAATTGCTTGGCCATGTGCTCGTAGCGTGGCTGATTCCAGTTCGGATAGACCGAACGGTAAAATTTCGCCGATTCCTTCAGGTTGTATGTTGAAAAGAAATACAGGTCGTCAGGGATATAACCCAGCCGTTCCTTAATGGGGATATTTTCATAAACATTTTCTCCCTCGATCAGTATTTCACCGCGATCCGGTCTTAGTATCCCGGTCACATGCTTGATCAGCGTTGTCTTCCCGGCGCCGTTGGTGCCGACAAGACCGTAAATGGAACCTTTTTTTACGTTCAAGTTTAAATCAGAAAGGGCCTTAAAGCCGTCAAAGGTTTTGTCAAGATTATTTACCTTTATCATTCCAATCACTCCTTTCCTTCAACAATTCATCCAGTATCATTCTGATTCTGTCCAGAGAACAGCCAATATAAAACAACTCCATAATATATTCCCTCATGTGATCTTTCACCTCGGCGATCTTCCTTTCATCGATGGGAAGCTCGGCAGGGGAGGCTACGAAGGTTCCCAATCCGGAAACGGTATAGATAAATCCCTGATATTCGAGTTCGCGATACGCCTTTTGTATGGTGTTCGGATTGACGGTGAGGGTTTTGGATAATTCACGGACAGAAGGAATTTTATCTTCTGATTTCAGCATCCCGGTAATGATTAGCTCTTTAAAATTGTCGACGATCTGTTCGTAGATCGATTTTCTGCTTTTAAGGTCAAGCTGAAACACAATGATCACCCTCCTTATTTTTGAAATGTATTCTGTACCTAGTGTACTAAATGACATAGTACACTGTCAACGGTTTTAATGAAATTGTAATATGTAAATAATAAAAAGGACAGCAGGCCCGGCGCAGCGGTGATTTTTCATTGACAGATCGGGCAAAATAGCGGAAAATGGTAACCAGAAATGATATGAAAGGGGATTCGGAATGACTGAGATCAGAGAATACGACATAGAAGCATTGGGAGCAGAAAAGAAAAATAATAAGAGGAGAATGAAGAAAAGCCTGATTATCTTTGGATGTATCATTGCGGGCATTATTGTTCTGGCCTTGATCGGAAACAGCATCAAAGATGCGATATGGGGAGAGGATCAGGGTATCCAGGCGAGCGGTCCATATATCGCTACGATTTATGTGGAGGGGACGATCGTCGCGGGACAGACGGACAGCTTTGGTCTGCCGGCAGGCTATCAGCACAACTGGACTTTGGATAAGATCGACGAGCTGATCGACGATCCAAACAACCGTGGACTGATCGTATTCGTGGATTCTCCCGGAGGCGGTGTATATGAAAGCGATGAACTCTATCTGAAGCTCAATGAATATAAAGAAAAAACGGATCGACCGGTTTATTCCGTAATGGGAGCCATGGCGGCGTCGGGAGGATACTATATTTCAACTGCCGCTGATAAGATCGTGGCGAACCGGAACACATGGACCGGATCCATCGGCGTCACCATCGGTACGATCTACGATATTTCCGGGCTGCTCGAGAAATACGGAGTCAAAACACAGACTATTACAGCAGGCAGAAACAAGGCGATGGGAAGCTTCGTAGAACCCATGACCGACGAGCAGAAGGCGATTTTTCAGTCCCTGGTGGACGACGCCTATGAACAGTTCACCGGCATCGTTTCTAAAGAAAGAGGAATCGATATCGAAAAGGTCAAGGCGCTCGCTGACGGCAGAGTCTATACCGCAAAACAGGCTAAAGATCTTGGTCTTGTAGATTTCATCGGTACATTTGACGACGCCTTGAAGGATATGAAGAAAACATATGACTTAAAGGGTTGCGAAGTCGTCGACGTGGTTTACGAGGACAATTCCCTGTGGGGAAGCCTTTTGGGCGGCGTGAATATTCCGGATTTCAAGGGCGGGGATGTTTCCGCTATCCTGAATAAGATCGACAGCGAAGACGAGTTCCCGATTTCGTATGAATGTGAATTGCTGAAATAATTGTTATCGACTGTCGGACATATCTAGCGCCTGCTGGGTGTATTCTCTTGAGAAACCGCTCCCTTCGGTCGGACGGTTTCCTGCGAGAACACACCGTCGCGGCGCTTGTACACAACGTCGTGTCGCCGGTTCCCACAGCGAGGCGCTTTCAATACTACATCCCAGCAAGTTTCATATCTCGTGGGAATCCGTACCCAAAAGAGAAACCAACTGCTGCCAAGTTTTTTTACTTGACAGCAGTTTTTATTTATGGTACATTTATCAAGGTGTCAAGCGAAATTACTTGGCATAGCAGGATATAAGAGGCTGATTGCAGATGTTTGAGAAGATGATAGAAATTAGTATGCTATATGATTTTTATGGTCAGTTGCTAACTGCAAAGCAGCAGGAACTTCTGAAACTTTACCATGAGGATAATTACTCGCTGTCGGAGATCGCGGAGGAATTCGGTATCAGCAGGCAGGGCGTTCACGACGCGGTAAAGAAGGCCGAGAAGGCATTGCATGGGTACGAGAACAAGCTGGGTCTCATCAGCAAATTCACTGCAACAGAGGAAGCCGTTGCGGCTATTGACTCGGAAATCGACAAGCTCATGCAGGAAAACCGTGATAACAGACAGCTCACGGATAAGTTAAAACATATCAAATCCATTATAGATAAGATCAACGAGTGAGCGGTTCTGAAACCGAGCGGAATGTTATACGACAAAAATCTACGAATCAGAGATTCGTGATTTTTCAGCATAAATTCCGTCGACGGTTCTGAAGAACCGGACGGAATGTTAAGGAGAGCCTGATATGGCATTTGAAGGACTATCGGAAAAACTGCAGGGCGTATTTAAAAAGCTGAAGGGCAAAGGGATCCTGACGGAAGCCGACATCAACGAAGCAATGCGCGAGGTAAAGCTTGCTTTGCTGGAGGCAGACGTCAATTTCAAGGTCGTAAAGCAGTTTGTTGACAGCGTGAAGGAAAAGGCGCTTGGGCAGGATGTGCTTGCCAGCCTGACTCCCGCTCAGCAGGTGATCAAAATCGTAAATGACGAGCTGGTGGCCCTCATGGGAGGGACCAACAGCAAGCTGACATATTCCCCGAAGGGATTCACAGTGATCCTTATGGCAGGTCTGCAGGGTACCGGTAAAACCACCACCTGCGGAAAGCTGGCAAACTACCTGAAGAAAAACGGCAAGAAGCCGATGCTGGCAGCCTGCGACGTCTACAGGCCGGCCGCTATCGACCAGTTGGAGATCGTGGGAAAAAGCGTAGACGTTCCCGTTTTTACAATGCGGGACTGCAAACAGCCGGAAGTCATCGCGGAAAAAGCGATGAAAGAGGCGGAATATAAAGGGTATGACGTGCTCATACTGGATACATCGGGTCGTTTACATATCGACGACGAACTGATGGAAGAGCTTGTCCGGATTAAGCAGAGGACAAAACCTCATGAGATCCTGCTTGTCGTGGACGCCATGACCGGTCAGGACGCGGTGAACGCCGCCGAAGGCTTCAATGAAAAATTGGGGATCGACGGTATCATCATGACAAAGCTGGACGGCGATACGAGAGGCGGAGCCGCGTTGTCGGCGAAGGCCGTCACCGGAAAGCCGATCAAATTCATCGGCGTCGGTGAAAAGTTAGATGCGCTGGAACCGTTCCATCCGGAAAGGATGGCTTCCCGAATCCTCGGAATGGGCGATATGATGAGCCTCATCGAAAAAGCCCAGGAAAATTTCGATGATGAGAAAGCCGCTGAACTCGAACGAAAGATGAAGAAAAACGAGTTCACCCTGGAGGACTTCCTCGACCAGATCGGGCAGATCAAGAAGATGGGCGGTCTGGCCAAGATCCTGGATATGATGCCGGGCGTAAGCGGAAAGGTGAAAGACGAAGAACTGGAAGGCGGAGAAAAAGAATTCGTCCAGATGGAAGCCATCATCCAGTCCATGACGAAGGCAGAAAGAAAAGATCCTTCCATCCTGAACGCCAGCAGAAGAAAGAGAATCGCGGCAGGAAGCGGACAGCCGGTGAGCCGGATCAATAATCTCATTAAAAAATACGAAGAAGCCAGGAAAATGATGAAACAGTTTTCCAATGCTCCGAAATTCAAGAGAAACAGGATGTTCAAGGGCTTCTAAGCCTTCGGAACATATGGTGCAGCTGCGCCGGTCCATGAAAGGTGATAAATTCAGCATCAACCTGAGTTTAACATAAACATATCATATTTAGTTTGCAAAGATAAATAGATCAGCAAACAGAAAAGGAGGTGGAACATATGGCAGTAAAAATAAGATTAAAGAGAATGGGCGCTCATAAGAAACCTTTTTATAGAGTAGTCGTTGCGGACTCCCGTTCACCGAGAGACGGAAGATTTATTGAGGAGATCGGTTACTATAATCCTATGACAAATCCTTCCGACGTTAAAATCGACGGAGAAAAGGCAAAGAAGTGGATTTCTAACGGAGCTCAGCCTACTGAAACTGTAAAGAGTCTTTTCAAAAAATCAGGAATTATAGAATAAGGAAAGCGGTGAAAAGTTATGGTAGAACTGGTTGAAGCTATTGCAAAATCACTTGTTGATAATCCTGATGCGGTAGAAGTAAAAGAGGTAGAAGGAAGACAGGCTATTGTTATTGAGCTGAAGGTCGCTCCTGATGATATGGGGAAAGTGATCGGCAAGCAGGGAAGAATCGCCAAAGCGCTTCGTACCGTCGTGAAAGCCGCCGCGACCAAGGCAAATAAAAAAGTGGTAGTAGAAATCGTTCAATAGAGATTCTGCAATACTGCGTTTGTGGCACATATATTCGATATATGTGCCTATATTTTATTTTAAATATCATAATCGAAACACTGATGAATTAAATTTGAGGAACTCATGGAAAGAATAAAAATCGGACAAGTAGTCAATGTTGTAGGCCTTAAGGGAGAACTGAAAGTCTACCATTATTCGGACTATAAAGAACGTTTTGAGGAACTGGATAAAATCTATCTGGAAAATACACTGCATAAGATATCCGGAGTCAGGTATATGAAGGATATGGTCATTCTTAAGCTTCAGGGCGTCGACGATCGCACGGCAGCCGAAGCGAATAAGGGTGAGGATATTTATATCGACAAAGCGGACATCAGGGAGCTTCCGGAGGATACCTATTATATCTTCGACCTGATCGGGCTCTCCGTGATCGACGAAGGCGGCGCCGCCATCGGCACCCTCTGCGATGTAATTCAGAACAGCTCACAGGACCTCTATGAAATCGAAAGAGAAAATGGAAGAAAATTTCTGGTGCCAGCCGTGGAAGAGTTTATTTTAAAGATCGATATGGAGAGCAGGACCATGACGGTCAGGCTTATCGAAGGATTGATCGAGGAGTAATTTGATTTGCAGGCCGCATCGCAGGTTTTTTTAGGCGACTGCCAGGCATATTTTCTCGAAAATCCACTCACCTTCCAGTAAACAATGGCTCGGACGGTTTTCTATGAAAATATGCCGTCGCGTCGCCAACACGGTATCTCGTGCCGCGCCGTGGGTATTCTCACGGAAAGCGTCCGAGCAATCGCAATTATATATTCCTTACTGTAAGCGAGCGATTTCCAGAGAATACCCCTGGCAGGCACGCCAACGGAGGACGATGAGATTTATGATAATCAATGTATTGACGCTTTTTCCCGAAATGTTCACGCCGGTCACCGAGGAGAGCATTCTGGGAAGAGCCAGAGAAAACGGAATATTGGATATCCGGCTGACCAATATCAGGGACTATAGCCGGGATAAGCATAAGAAGGCGGACGACACTCCTTTCGGCGGCGGCGCGGGCATGGTCATGCTGGCCGACCCTGTTTTCGGTGCGCTGAACGATATCGGAGCAAGAGGGAAAAAGTGCATCTATATGTCGCCGAGGGGAAGACTCCTTGATAAGGAGATGATTTCCGAGCTTTCTCAAACGGACGAGCTGGTGATCCTGTGCGGCCATTACGAAGGCATTGACCAGAGGATACTGGACTATTGGGAGATGGAGGAAGTATCGGTGGGTGACTACATACTGACCGGCGGCGAGCTGCCGGCAATGATCCTCATCGACGCCGTGGCCAGGATGCTCCCGGAAGTGCTGGGAAGCAGCGATTCCCATAATGAAGAATCCATCTACTCCGGACTGCTGGAATATCCCCAGTATACCAAGCCGAGACAGTACGAGGAAATGGACGTTCCCGAGGTGCTGATTTCCGGGAATCATAAGCTTATCCACCTTTGGCAGTTCGAAAAGTCATTGGAGCTGACGAAGGAAAGAAGGCCCGACCTCTGGGAGGAATTTTTGAAAAAAGAAAAAAACCTGACCAAGGATGAAAATAAAATCCTTCAGAAAGTCTTGAACGGAGAAGGATAATATTGGATGGTTTTCCAAGGATATTTATGGTTGAATTTTCAAGGATTTTACTCCTTACAGTTGTATTTGGCAGGGTATTCATATATAATTAATGCTTGGAAGGCTTGTCTTTAGGTAGGAGATCGATCATGAAAAAGAAAAGGAAATATTTGGTGCTGTTCTGTACGACTCTTGTCATTCTTTTTATCATAATCTATGTTTTCCCCAACGTGACAGGCGCCCTTAAAAAGACTGAAGTCATCGAGTACGGCAGCCTGCAGGTAACAGATCAGGTCACCGCTTATATCGTGAGGAGCGAGACGGTTTATTTTGCCAATAAATCGGGCAATATCAATTATTATGCGCAGGAAGGCGAGCAGGTCAGAAAAGGCACAAAGATCCTTGATATCGTTTCCGGCGGCCATAAGGATAAAGAAAGCCCCTACCAGAAGCTAATGGAACGGATATCCCGCTTCAACAGCGGTGAAAGCATATTCGGCGACGATATCAAAAAGCTCAAGACGCAAATCACCAAGCTGGAGAATGATCGGGATGTTGCAATGAACGCAGGAGCTACGGATCAGGCAGCCAGGCTGGAACAGCAGATCCAAAGGCTGAACCAGAAGAAGGATTACATACAGGCAACGGATGATTCGGCAAAAAAGGAACTCTCAAAACAAAATAAATCCACGAATAGCACGATGCTGATCCCGGAAAATTATATCTGTCCGAACAATGGTATAATCAGCTATTATATAGATGGCTACGAATCCGAATTTACACCGGAAAATATGGCGCTGCTGAGCAGGGAAAAGGTTCAGAATCTGTCCTTCGACGTTCAGAATGTCGCCAGAGAGACGACGCTGGCAAAGGAGCCTCTTTACAAGGTCGTTGACAACAAGAAATGGTATGCAGTTTTTTGGGTCGCGCCGGAAAACATCGTGAAGTATGAAAAAGGACATAAGGCGACGCTCAACCTCCCTCTGGGGCAAGTTGACGGAACGATTTACGATATAGTCGATGATAACGGCCAGTGGCTGGTGATCCTGGAATTCAACCGGTATTACGAAGAGTTCGCCCAAATCAGGATGGCAGAGGCCGAGGTCGTGACTTCCGATTACAGCGGACTGATCATCAAAAACGAGAGCATCACGACGAAGGACGATCAGCCGGGGGTATATGTCAAGGATAAGAGCGGAGAATATGTATTCAAACCGGTCAAGATCATAACCAGTGATGGGGAATGGTCGTTGGTAGAAGTATCTTATTACTATACCGAGACCGGTGATAAGGTGGAAACCGTAAATATTTATGATGAAATATTAAAAAAACCCAATTAAGAGGTAGTTTACTATGAGCACGATTAAGGAAAACATTGAAGCGATCAACAGAAACAAGGATGAAATCGCCGGTCGGGTCGGCAGGAAGCCGGGAGAAGTTCTTCTCGTTGCGGTGACCAAAACAAGGGCTGCGGAAGAAATCAACGAAGCCGTCGACGCAGGTATCACCGATATCGGCGAGAACAAGGTCCAGGAGATCATGGATAAGTATGAGGCGGTAAAACCGGTTCGCTGGCATATGATTGGACATTTGCAGACAAATAAGGTAAAATATATTATCGATAAGGTAGCGATGATCCATTCCGTCGATTCGTTCCACCTCGCCGAAGAGATCGATAAAAGAGCCGCCCAGAACAACGTTACGATGGACATTCTGGTGCAGGTCAATACGGCTCTTGAAGAAAGCAAATTCGGAATCACATCGGAGGAAACGGGAAAGCTGATCGAGGAAATACTGGAGCGCTGTCCGAACATCCGGATCAAAGGGCTCATGTGCATTGCGCCTTTTGAAGATGATCCTGAGGATGTAAGGGTATTTTTCAGAGAAACGAAAACGCTTTACGACAAATACGCCGAGCTTTCCCATCCGCGATTGGATTTCCAATACCTTTCCATGGGAATGTCCCATGATTACGAGGCGGCGATCCTGGAGGGATCCAATCTGATCCGTGTCGGCACCGCAATTTTCGGAGAAAGAAACTATAATAAACTGATATAGAATTACGAAATCGATATAACAAATGAAAAGCATTAGGAGGATAAAAATGGGAGAAGGTTTATTTTATAAGCTGAAGACGCTGATCGGTATTGAAGAAATAGAAGAGGACGATATGCTGGACGAAGCTCCCGCGCCGTCGTCCTCACTGGAGAGGAAGCCCATCGATCCAAGAAGCTCTTACCTGTCATCACGGAACGAAAGCAAGGATATGAAGGAGCAGAAGGACAACCGGGTCCTGCCGATCCAGAACAAAGCCATTACCCCGAATACGGCCCAGTTTAAAATGGTGGTCATCGAGCCGAAAAGCTTTGACGAATGCCCCAAACTTGTGGACAACCTGAAGGCCAAGAAGCCGGTCATCATCAATCTGGAAAAGGTGGAGTCCGATACAGCAAGAAAGATTTTCGACTTCCTCTCCGGAGCTACATACGCTTTAAACGGCAATGTACAGAAGGTTGCCAACAATATCTTTATCTTTGCTCCTGAAAATGTTGACGTTACAGCGAATATTGATCACAAGGGAATCGATTTCAGCGGCTCCCCGAAGAATGTTTGGAGATAGACAGGATGACAACGTTATTAATCAGTGCGGTCAATTTATTTTTTCAGATCCTGATTTATCTGATCCTGGGCAGAGCGGTCCTGAGCTGGTTCGTAAGGAATCCTTACGACACGCTGGGAAAGATCTATACCATGATCGGCCAGATCACTGAGCCCATACTGGCGCCTTGCAGAAGATTGCTGGCACGGTTCAATATGATGGGGATGATCGACCTTTCGCCGATCGTGGCACTGATCGGGCTGGAAATCATCAGAAGGATCGTCATAAATATTTTATGGATGCTCAGGTTCTAAAAGGATCATCTTTTAGAGAGTGTATCGCTGCGAGGTAGAAGAATGATTACTCCTTTAGATATTCAAAACAAAGAGTTTTCCAAGGTCGTCCGCGGTTACAAGGAAGAGGAAGTCGACGGCTTTCTTGACTTGCTGACTTTGGATATGGAAAAGATCATGGAGGAAAACCGCAAACTGAAGGATCAGGTAAAGGGTTTATCCGCGGAAGTGGAGCGTTACCGGCATTCAGAGGGGACTGTATTGGAAACCCTGGAAGCGGCAAAAGCGCTTATGGGAGATATCTCCGCCAGCGCGGAGAAACGTGCGGAGATCCTGCTGAAAAACGCGGAGCTGGACGCACAGCTGATCCAGAGGGAAGCCAAGGAATCCATTGAGCGTTTGAATGAGGAACTGGTGACCACGAGAAACAGTTTGAATATATTCCGGACCAGGTACAGGACCCTGCTGGAATCGGAGATCGATAAATTCGATAACCTAAGCGCGGAGCTTTTTGCGGACCGTGACATGGAAGAACTAAAGTCCTATACGGAATCAAAATCTGTTGCGGAAAACCGGGCTTCTTTCGGAAAAGAGACCATTACAAATCTGAGAAAAGGAGAAAGGGTCTGACCATAAGACCCGGATTCTATGTATTTTATCATCATTGCTGTCGTAGTTGGGTTGGATCAATTGGCCAAATATCTGATTCGGACCAATTTGGTTTTAGACTCAAGCATACCGCTGATTGACGGAATATTTCATATCACCTACATTCACAATTACGGCGCGGCATTCAGTATATTCCAGAATAAAACCGGATTCTTGATTGCAATGCAGCTGATCGTCATTGCAGCTGTCCTGGTTTATCTCATAAAAAAACAGAAAAAAGAACACTGGTGTCTGCTGCTGAGCCTTTCGCTCATCGGGGCGGGCGGGATCGGAAACCTCATCGACCGCGCTGCAAACGGCTATGTTGTGGATTTCCTGGATTTCCGGTTCTGGCCGATTTTCAACGTTGCGGACATCTCCGTCTGCGTCGGTTGCGGTTTACTCATCCTTTACATGTTTTTCATCGAACCGAAGCGGAACCAGAACAAAGCATCCGAGGAATAAAATAATGGAAAACAATAATGTTTTTGAATTTATAGTTGAAGAAGATATGAAGGGGACCAGACTTGATGTGGTCCTCTCTCTCGTTATTGAAGAAGCTTCCAGGAGCCACCTGCAGAAGCTGATCGATATTGGAAGGGTCGAAGTCAACGGGGAGCCCAACACACTGAAAAAGTACAAGGTGAAAACCGGCGACGCAGTCAAGGTCACGATCCCCGAACCGGTACATCTGAACGTGATGCCGGAGGATATCCCCATCGATATCGTTTATGAGGACGAGGATGTGCTCGTGGTCAACAAGCCCAAGGGCATGGTGGTTCATCCCGCTGCGGGCAATTATACCGGAACCCTTGTCAATGCGATCCTTTATCACTGCAAAAGCCTTTCTTCCATCAACGGTGTGATCCGCCCGGGTATCGTCCACCGCATCGACAAGGACACAAGCGGTCTTTTGATGATCGCTAAAAACGATATGGCCCACCGAAGTCTGGCGGATCAGCTGTCCGCCCACAGCATCACGCGGGCTTACCGCGCTGTCGTTTATCATAATTTCCAGGAGGACACGGGAACGGTCAACGCCCCCATCGGCAGGGACCCGAAGAACAGGCTCAAGATGGCGGTGACGCAGTTGAACAGCAAGGAAGCGATCACCCATTACAAGGTCTTGCAGCGTTTCGGGAACTTCACCTATGTGGAATGCCGTCTGGAAACGGGAAGGACCCACCAGATCAGGGTGCATATGGCCCACATCAATCATCCGCTTCTGGGCGACGTCGTATACGGTCCGAAGAAAAAGACTCTTGGCGTGGAAACCCAGATGCTGCATGCAAAAGTGCTGGGATTTCACCATCCGAGGACAGGGGAGTACCTGGAGTTCGAAAGCCCTCTACCCGAGGAATTTGCAGCCGTTTTGAAGAAACTGGGAGGAAGTATCGATGAGTAAGGTTACTTTTAAACCGGGAACCATGGTCAATCCGGTTCCCGTCGTTATGGTTTCCTGCGGAGAAACGGAAGCCGAATATAATATTGTTACCATTGCATGGACCGGAATCGTGAATTCCGAACCGCCGATGACCTACATCTCCGTGAGAAAATCGAGACATTCCCACGGGATCATAGAAAAGAGTGGTGAATTTGTCATCAATCTCTGCACGGAAGAACTGGCGCTGAGTACCGATTATTGCGGCGTAAAATCCGGCAGAGACGTAAATAAATTCAGGGAGCAGAAGCTGACGCCGATCCAGGGGCAATTCGTAAGATGCCCGATGATCAAGGAATGCCCGGTGAATATCGAATGCCGGGTCAGGGAAGTCCATCATTATCCCTCTCACGATATGTTCGTGGCCGATATCCTCGCAGTCCATGCAGATGACAGTCTGCTCAGCGAGAAGGGAAAGCTGGAACTGGAGAGGGCAAACCTGATCTGTTATAATCACGGAGATTATTACGGTATTCAAAAAAAGCCGATCGGAAAGTTCGGCTTTTCCGTCATGAAACCGAAAACAAAAAAGCGGCTTGCTTCCGAAGCAAGAAACAACAGCGGAGCCAGAGCGGGCAGAAACCGAAAACAGAAGGAAAACAAAAATAAAAAAGGCTGACACCTGCAGTATCAGCCTTCGTCACAGTCGGTTTCATTGAATTATGGGAAAAAACGAGAATAAAATATGTAATGGTCTACCGAGAGAAAGGGATACCATTATGATTGTGATTTAACGTACTGCAAACAGCTGTTACAGATATATCCGTTCTTGAAACGGGTAATATTGACCAGCGCGCCGCAAATTGTGCAGCATAATTCTCCTGTTTTGTAAATCTGAAACCTAGCCAACTTATTATTCTTAACCTTCATCTAACCCACTTCCTTTATAAGGAGAATTCGTTTATGCCTCACAATGAAAACAGACTGTGTTGTGTAGGAGCAATTCCATTTTATGACTATAAAAAACAAAAATCAACCAATAGTTGATGAATTGTAAGAAGTAGTGTATAAAATGTAAGAATTTATGTAATACGGAGGATATGTGTTGAAATGTATCGAAATTTTGATTTAAAATCCGACGTAAAGCTCGTCGGTTATGAGTGGAAATGCGATAACCCCGGGTATGTCGTATGCCTGGTGCACGGCATCGGAGAGCATGCCGGCAGATACGACAGAATAGGAGAGGCCTTTAAAAAATCCGGTATCTCGATGGTCGGAATGGATCTGAGAGGTCATGGCTTATCCGGCGGAACCCGGGGCCATACCTCGCCGAGATCGAGCGTCCTCGGCGATGTCGACCGTCTCATGGAATACATACAAAAAGAATACCCGAATGTCCCGCTTTTCTTTTACGGGCACAGCATGGGCGGCAATATCGCTCTTGATTACCGGAAAAGAGGAAAGTACCGGAGCGTTCCGGCAGGGTATATTGTAACTTCTCCATGGCTCGTTCTACGCAGAAAAATCCCAAAGCCTCTTTATTTGTTTGCTCAGGGTATGTCAAAGGTCAAGCCCGATTTCAGAATGAAAGCGGAAATCCGGCCGGAGCAGCTTGGCAATCCCGAAGTTATTTCAAAACAGGAGAACAAGCATCTTGTCCATGACTATATCACCGTAAAAACCGCATTGGACGGACTTGAGACGGCAGAGCTGCTGTTGAAAGGCAGACTGGAAACGATAGGGGACGGACCGCTGAAACCGATGCTGCTCATGCACGGGGACGCGGATATGATCTGTGATCCGGAAGGCAGCAGGATCCTTGCACGGCTTGAAAAGGACAACTGCAGGTTTATCGAATGGCCCGGCCTGTACCACGAGATCCATAACGGAAGTCTGACGGCCGACGGCACAGAAGTGATCCGCACAATGATCGGCTGGATCCTCAACTTTGTAGATGGAGCAAAGGCGGCTTCGAAATGAGTGACAGGAAAAATATCGGCCTTGCATTATTCTGCTATATATTTTGGGGATTTCAGCCAATGTACTGGGCGCTGCTCCTGGACACCGATCCCATGTTTCTGCTTGCCGCGAGAATCCTGACTGCGACGTTGTTTGTGCTCGGGATTCTGGCAGTTCAGAAAAGACTCTGGATGATCAGGGAAGTTTTCTGTGACAGGGAAACGATGAAACGGCTGGTCCCGGCAACGCTGCTTATGACCGCCGACTGGGCGATCTATATGTGGGCTGCTTTGACGGGACACGTCCTGGATGCCAGTCTCGGTTACTTTATCAGTCCGCTGGTCATCATGCTCATCGGGATCATCGTGTTCCGAGAGAAATGGGGATGGCCTATCTTTGCCGCCATGGCGCTTGTGGTCGCGGGAATCAGTATTACGGCCATCGGATACAAGGTGTTTCCTTTTGTAACGGTGAGCCTCGCGCTGTTTTTTTCGGTCTATGCAGGATTTATGAAAAATGTGAAGGTGGATTCCCTTATCAGCACCTGTGTACAGCTACTGATGATGTCTGTCGCTGCGATCCTGTTCATCCTGCTTTTCCGCAGGGGCGACAACGGTGTGGTGTCCGTTACGCCGGTGAAACTAATACTGCTGATCGGAGCCGGAGTGGTCACGATCACTCCGATCCTGATATATGCGAACTGTGTCCGGCATCTGTCGCTGCTGTTTATGAGCTTTCTGCAGTATCTCAGTCCGACCTTCGGGCTTTTTTCGGGGGTTCTGCTGGGCGAGACTCTGACGAAGGATAAAATGATTCGATTTCTGTTTATATGGGCGGGGATCGCCGTATTTATGGTATCCTCGGTGATTGAAATGAGGAAGAAGAAAAAAGAACCAGTTGCGGAAAAGGAGCATGAATAACTTTTGCTTGACCATGGAATTAATATATATTATACTCAGCCTAATAAAATTAGGAATGAATACGGTTGGACAATTATTTAGTAATTGATTCAAGAAATTGGCTTCTAGGGTGGGGAGCTCGTATCAACGAGTTCATCACCCTTTTTTTATTTTCATTTCGGTATTTCATTGTTTATTTTCATTTCGGTATTTCATTGTCAGAAAGGAGTTTATTTTATGACGGATAAGATGTACATGGTTTTTTCTATCATCATTTTTCTTGGAGTTTATGTCCTTATAATATGGGATAAATTTGACAGGGCAGTAGTTGCCTTGACCGGGGCAATGCTAATGGTAGTGTTGCGTGTGCTGGAGCAGGAAGAAGCCTTTGAAGTGATCGATTACAATACGATCGGGCTTCTGGTCGCCATGATGATCATTGTCATGATCATGAGAAGAACCGGGGTTTTTGAATACCTTGCAGTAAAGGTCGTTAAAATTTCAAAGGCTGAGCCGTTTCGCCTTATTATCACGTTATCCCTTGTGACTGGTCTCTTGTCCGCGATGCTGGACAATGTTACAACGATCCTTCTGATCCTTCCTGTGACGCTCAGCGTTGCCTCGGAGCTGAAGATGAATCCGATTCCTTTTATCATTGCCGAAATTTTCGCTTCCAACGTTGGCGGAACTGCGACTCTGATCGGTGATCCGCCAAATATCATGATCGGCAGCCAGACGGGATTAAGCTTTGTAGACTTTCTGGCTAATGTGGCAGTGATCGCCATCCCGCTGCTCGTCATGACTTCCGTGATATTTGCATTCCTATATAAAAAACAGCTGCAAACCGATGATTGTTCAAAGGCCAAGGTATTGGAAACCAACGAAAAGGAATGCATCAAAGACTATAACCTGCTGAAAAAATCTTTGGCGGTATTTGCATTTGTTATTTTAGGATTTCTGCTTCATGGAGCGCTTCACTTTGAATCGTCGACCATTGCTCTTACAGGCGCGGTTGTACTGTTGTTTATTGCGGGAATCAATTCGGAGCTTATCCTGATGGAATTGGAATGGAAGACGATCTTCTTTTTCTCCGGCTTGTTTATCCTTGTGGGCGGTCTTGAAAAGACGGGAGTCATTGAGTGGATGGCAAAAAGTGTCCTGGAGCTCACAGGCGGCGATCTTTTCATGACGACGATCGCGATTTTATGGGTCTCCGCAATCGCGTCAGCATTTATTGACAACATACCGTTTGTAGCCACGATGATACCGTTGATCATGCAGATGGAGGCAATGTCCGGAATGAATGTTATGCCTCTCTGGTGGGCGCTGTCGCTGGGAGCATGTCTGGGCGGAAACGGAACGATCATCGGAGCGAGCGCCAATGTCGTGGCGATCGGTATCGCGGATAGAAATGATTACCGCATCACTTTTGGAAGCTATTTCAAGATCGCTTTTCCGGTCATGCTGCTTACGATTGCAATTTCAACGGTTTATATGATCGCAGTCTATCTGATCTGATCCCCGGATAGGGGGGTTACTAACTCCTGAAGATTTCGTGCGGTGTTCGCATTCCGGATCGTAATATACTGATAAGCCTTCGTTCCGACGATCTTGGACCACCTCGTGCGGGAGAACGTTTTGATCGGGGCGGACCAGAAGATCACGTCCTGATATGCGGCAACCTTCTCGAATTCCGGTTTGACCGCGCCTACGTCCGCAATAATATCATCCGAGGTGGTGGGAGGGATCACAAATATGGCGTTGTGTTTCGCTTCGGGATCGTCTCCCCACCAATCCGGCGCGTGTTCCAGCGCTTCTTTCAGGGAAGCGGCAGCAATCACCGTCAGGCCGATGGGAAAACCGAATTCTTTTTCAAGGATTTGCTTGCATAGTGTAATCAGGGATACCGTATCCGTCTCATCACTTTCAAAGATGACGTTTCCGCTGTTGATGTAGGTCGAGACGTTCTGAAATCCCACTTTTTCAAAGCATTTTTTAAGATCCTGCATGGAAACCTTGTTGTTACCGCCGACATTGACGCCGCGGAGCAGGGCGATATATTTCATAAGTTTTTCTCCTTTAGAGCTGTTTTGGGTTTACGTAAACAGTTTTATTGTCTACAAATATGACCATGCCGGGTTTCGCCCCATTGGGCTTTTTCACGTGCCTTACCTGCGTGTAGTCCACAGGGACATTTTCCGATTCGCGACCCTTGCTGTGATAAGCGGCGAGGGCTGCGGCTTCAAAAATAGCGGTTTCGGTGATACCCTTACCGTCTGTGAACAGAATGACATGAGAACCCGGAATATCTTTGGTGTGAAACCAAATGTCCTTTCCTGACGCGGTCTTGAACGTCAGGATGTCATTTTCTTTATTGTTCCTGCCTACCAATACGCGAAAACCGTCGCTGGTGGTATACTGGTAAGGCGCCGGTTTGCTTTTGTTCGGCTTGAAGCTGTTCTTTCTTTTTCTGAGATAGCCTCCCTCCACCAGTTCCTGGCGAAGCTCCTCGATTTCCTCGATGGAAGACGCCTTTTCAATATAGGAAAGCACCGACTCCAGGTAAGCGATATCCGTGTTGGCTTCGTCGAGCTGGATATTCTTTTCCGTCACTGCGGTCTTTGCCTTGCTGTATTTTTTATAATACCGCTGTGCGTTCTGGATCGGAGAAAAGCGTGGATCCAGCGGTATGGTCAATGTTTCGTTCGTATAATAGTCCAGGACCTCTGTCTGGGACGCACCTTGTCTGATCTGGTGCATGTTCGCGGTGAGAAGTTCCCCGTAAAGGCGGTAGACATCTGAGTTTTCAGCCTTCAACAGATCCTCGGACAGTCTTTGCTTCTTCAGGTACAGCTTATCCAGGCTATTTGCCACAGCGCGGTCCAGATCGGAGGATTTCTGCCGGATCCGGTTCGAGGAGCTTTTGTTGGAATAAAAATAAGAAATAGCTTCACTGATGTCTGTGAATTTCAATTCCTGGTAATAATCTGATATAGAGTTGAGCTGGAACAGGTGAAAATCAAACGGCGTCCCGTCCTCCTGCAGATATACTCTGGGGGAAGGTTCGTCGCTGCCGATCCGGCTCACAAAATCTTGCAGGACGTCGTAAAGGTGCGCTTCCCGCCTGCCCGCCTGATAGACGATTTCCTCGGCAATAAGAGGGCTGATCCCCTGGATGTTTGACATCAGCGCTTTCGCCAAGTTATCCCCGGCGTTTTCCGTGAAGGCTTCCATCTGGGCCTTGGTAAGCCCATAATAGGGAACCTTTCCCTGGGAAGGCGGATATACGTACTGCTGCCCGGGGAGAAGCTGGCGATATCGGTTGACGTCGATGGAGATCCGTTTGATGCTGTCGATGATTTTATTGGATGCGATGTCGACGACGATAATGTTGCTGTGTTTGCCCATGATTTCGACGATGAGTTTTTTGTTTACGGAGAAACCGAGCTCGTTGATGGTATCGACGCATATCTCAACGATACGCTCAGAGTCCCTCTGCTGAATATCGGTGATGCGTCCGCCCTGGAGATGCTTTCTTAATAGCATGCAAAAACCCATCGGATTCAACGGATTCGAGGTCGTTTCCGTAATCAGGTGGAGTCTGGCATGACTGCTGTTTGAAGAGATATACAGTTTATGATTATCCCTGCCGGCATGAACGTTCAGTATGATTTCATCCGCTTCGGGTTGGTATATTTTTTCGATCTTGCCGCCGGTCAGCAAATTGCTGAGCTGATGGACGACTGCGCCGGTGACCATACCGTCAAAACTCATTGTTAAGTCTCCTTTAATGATGTATAATAATTTCAGGCATTTACTTATATTCTGTTAAGCCCATATAAATAATACCATAGAAACAAAAAATAACAAGCAAGGCAAGGAGAACATTGTATGATCAAGAGCATGACCGGCTTCGGCAGAAGCGAATATACGGACGGGAAACGGAGCATAATCGTAGAAATCAAATCAGTCAATCATAGATACAGTGACATCACGATCAAAATGCCGAGACGTTATTCATTTGCGGAGGACAGGCTGAAGAGCGCCGTTAAGGACATTGCTAGAAGGGGAAAGATCGACGTATCCATCATGGTGGAGAATATCACGGAGGACGATACCAATATCCGGCTGAACCACATGGTAGCACGGCAATATTACGACAATCTCAGGGAACTGCAGAAGGAATTTGAGGTCGGCGGAGATATCACACTCCAGTTTTTGGCCACTTTGCCCGACGTTATGAAAGCGATCCCCGATGTTGAGGACGAAGAGGCAATCTTTAAGAGTCTGGAGATCCCGGTTCTGGAAGCTGCGAAAAAGCTGGACGGTATGAGGACACTGGAAGGCGCCAAGCTGGCGGAGGACATCATCCAAAGGGGCGACTTTATCAGAAACAGTGTAAAAGAGATCGAAGTGAGATCTCCGGAAGTTACAAAAGCTTATGCGGATAAACTAAGGGACAGGATCAAGGAGTTGCTCGGGTCCAACGTTACGATACCGGAAGACAGGATCCTCGTCGAAGCCGCCATCTTTGCCGATAAGTGCAGCATTACGGAGGAACTGGTGCGTCTTGACAGCCATATCATCCAGTTGAACAGCATCATTACCAAGAGCAATCAGCCCGACGGGAAAAAGCTGGACTTCCTGGTTCAGGAAATGAACCGCGAGGCCAATACAATCGGTTCAAAAGCCAACGACATCGAAATCACGAATAAAGTTTTGGAAATTAAAAGTGAAATCGAGAAGATCAGGGAGCAGGTTCAAAATATTGAATAATTTTCGGGAAAATTAGGACCCACTGCGAAAAATTATATTGTAATACGCCACATTTTAATGTATTCTATATATTCATAGGATAAGAAGATCAAGAGAGGATCAACGATGAGCAGAGGGTTACTATTTGTCATATCCGGCCCCTCCGGAGCGGGTAAAGGCACGATTTGCCAAAGACTGAAAGAGCAGGGCATTATAGAGCTATCCGTTTCCATGACGACGAGAAAACCAAGACCTGGGGAAATTGACGGGCAAAACTATTATTTCGTAACCCAGGAAGAGTTTACTGAAAGTATAAGCAAAGGCGGATTCCTGGAGTATGCCCAGGTATACGGCAATTATTACGGTACACCAAGGGATATCGTACTGGATAAGCTGGATCAGAATAGGGACGTTGTGCTTGAAATCGATATTCAAGGCGCGCTGAGGGTCAAGGAATCCTATCCCAAGGGGGTATTTATATTCATTCTGCCGCCGTCCATGGCGGAGCTGAGGAGAAGGATCACCGGAAGGGGCTCTGAAACGGAAGCGGATATCAATCTGAGACTCGGCGAAACACTGAAAGAGGTGTCATATATCGACCGGTACGATTATTGTGTAATAAACGACGATATCGAGGAAGCCGTTCAGCGGGTTTCCGATATTATCAAGGCGGAGCACTCAAAAGTCACTCAAGATATTTATGAATTGATCGCAAAGTATAAGGAGGAGATTTAAGATGTTATATCCATCAATCAATTTGATCAGAAAAAAAGCTGACAGCAGGTACACGCTTGTTATATTAGCCGCAAAGAGAGCAAGGGACATTATCGACGGCAAGCCGAAGCTGACCGAGGCTGACATTGAAAAACCGGTCTCCATAGCAGCGAACGAAATCGCGGAGGACTTGATCACCTACAGACGGGAGTCGTAAGGAGTCGTAATATGTTTATTCGGAAACCGCCGTCTTTCAATGTTTCGCATAAAGACGGTGATCGGTTTCACGGTTTCCTATATAAATATATTACTCCTCTATAAAAATACTAGGAGGGCAGATAGTTTACCTGCTCTTTTTTTATAACATAGGAAATGTCGGTTTTAATATATAATGATATTTCCGTATGTTTCAAAGAAAGTACCTTGATTTGCTGTACGTAGTGCAGCATGAGCAAATAGAAATCTTGATTTCGTAATTTGCTCTTTTTTTATTGATTTACACTTTTTCACTTTTACTACTTTACAAATTTAGCGCAGTAAAGTATAATAGTGACATAAGTTGTTAAGACAATAACGGAAGGAGTTATAAAAATGTTTAAAAAAGTTAGCATATTTCTGATACTCGTACTTATTATAAGTGTATTCTCAGTTGGCTGCGGTGGAGCATCCAAAGATACGGCGGCAAATACCGATGCGGACACTTCTCTGACGGATCTTCAGGCAAAGGGAACCATGGTAGTCGGTATCGACGATCAATTCCCGCCAATGGGTTTTGTAGGTGACGACGGCGAACTTACCGGATTTGATGTTGAGCTGTCTAAGCTTGTCGCAGAGAAGCTCGGCGTAGAAGCCAAGATCCAGCCGATCAACTGGGATTCAAAGGAAATGGAATTGAATAGCGGAAAGATCGACGTGATCTGGAACGGTTATACGATCACCGCCGACAGAATCAAGGAAGTAGAATTCACGAAACCTTATTTGAATAACCAGCAGGTTCTGGTTGTGGCAAATGACTCCAAAGTAAAGACGAAAGCCGATCTCGAAGGCAAAGTCGTAGGCGCGCAGGTTGAAAGCGCGGGCCTTGACGCGTTGAACGCAGATACGGATCTGGTAGCATCAGTAGCGAATATTCCGGAATACGACGACTATAATATGGCCTTGCTCGACTTGGGTACATCCAGACTGGATGCTCTTGCAATCGATAAAATTTATGTCGGTTATACCATGGCGCAGAACCCCGGCAAATATAGAGTACTTGACGAAACCCTTTCTGACGAGTATTATGGTATTGGTTGTGCAAAAGGCGCAGTCGCTCTGAGAGAAGCGATCGATAAAGCTCTCGACGAGTTATATGCAGACGGCAGCATCGAAGAACTGTCAACAAAATGGTTCGGTGAAAACATTGTGATCCGCGACGTTGACAAGTTGACTGCTGACGACTTTAAGTAAGCGTGCTCCTTAGATTAAATAAAGGGATAGGGCTTCTGCTTCGGCAGGGGCTTTATTCTTTCCCGGACGAATCAAAGAACGAATTAAAAAAGAAAGGTGGCTGGAGAATTGGACAATATCATGAATCTCAGCTTATTTATATTACAGGGCGCCGTAATTTCCGTGAAGGTCTACCTCGTGACCATCGTGTTTGCGATTCCGCTCGGCATGTTGTGTGCCATAGGAAAACTGACGAAGATCCCGCCGCTCAGGTGGTTTCTTGAAATCTATACCTGGGTATTCCGTGGGACGCCCTTGCTGCTGCAGCTTTTCTTTGTATATTATGGGCTTCCCTTTGCCGGTATCGAATTCAGTCCGGAAATGGCGGCGTATGTTACCTTTGTTATAAATTATGGCGCATACTTTACTGAGATTTTCCGCGCGGGGATCCAGTCCATCGACAAGGGACAGTATGAAGCGGCAAAAGCGCTTGGAATGAATTCCAAGCTGACGATGAGGCGGATCATTATCCCTCAGGCGCTCAAGGTTATCATTCCTCCTCTGGGAAACGAAGGCGTTACACTGATCAAGGATACAGCGCTGGTTTCCGCCATCGCCCTTGCCGACATTCTTCGGAACACGAAATCCATGGTCGCAAAAACCGCCAACGTACAGGGATATATCGTCGCTGCGATCTTATACCTGATCATGACCTTTATTATCATCAACATATTCAAGTATATCGAAAAACGCTTTGCGTATTATAACTAGGAGGGCCGGGAATGGAAGAGATAATCAAAGTCGAAAATCTTCATAAAAGCTTTCATTCGCTCCATGTGCTGAAAGGGATCAACTTCAGTGTCAGCAAGGGTGAGATCGTATCCGTGATCGGTCCGTCCGGTTCCGGCAAAAGCACGCTGCTTCGTTGCCTGAACCATCTGGAAGTGGCAGACAAGGGAAGTATCAGCTTCGAAGGGAATTATATCGCGAAAGCGGATTCGACCGGAAAAGCAGTCTACAAAAGCAGCAAAGAAGTACTCGCTATTTGCAGCAGCCTGGGAATGGTGTTCCAGAACTTCAATCTGTTTCCGCATAAATCTGTTCTGCAGAATATCACGGAAGCGCCTGTTATGGTAAAAGGAAAGTCAAAGGAAGTGGCGGAAGCCAAGGCAATGGAACTGCTTGAAAAGGTAGGACTCACGGAAAAGAAGGACGCCTATCCGAATCAGCTATCCGGCGGACAGAAGCAGAGAGTCGCTATCGCCAGAGCGCTTGCCATGGAACCGGATATCATGCTTTTCGACGAACCGACGTCTGCACTGGATCCTGAGCTCATCGGAGAAGTGCTTCAGGTCATAAAGAAACTGGCGGAAGAACGCATGACCATGATCATCGTGACCCATGAAATGAATTTCGCCCGTGAGATCTCCGACCGGATCATCTTTATGGACGATGGGCAGATCGTGGTGGACGGAGTGCCGGACGATATTTTCGTCAATCCGGAGCATCCTCGAATCAAGACCTTCCTGAATAAAGTCCTTTAAAGATTTTGAAATCTGCCGCTTGATTAATCATGGAATATTTTATACAATAAATGCACCGCACAGGTGCATTTTTTTATACTTACAGGCATGGTTTTCAGATGGAAACAAATATACTTGCGCGCACCGATCAGAACCGCATAGCGCCGCGCCAGGGTATAGGCGACGCGACGGCATATTTTCGTAGAAAACCGGACGCCTTTTTGCCCCAAGCTTGCTTGGCTGGCAAAACGGACAGCAGCGAGCCTAGCGAGCTGGAGTTCCGTAGGAACGTTGAGCCATTGTTTACTGGAAGGTGAGCGGATTTTCGAGAAAATATGCCCGGCAGTCGCCGAACGCATTATTACGGCCTCGGCAGGCGCTTCAAAGAACTAATAGGACGAAATAAAATAGATAATGAGGTGGAATATGAAAACCATTTTTGACAGAACCCAGATGCTCCTGGGAGCGGAGACCATGAGCATGCTTATGAAAAAGAAGGTCATCGTTTTCGGAGTGGGAGGCGTCGGCGGATACGTCATCGAATCCCTGGTCCGGGCCGGGATCTATAACATCGCCATCGTGGATTATGATACCGTCGACGTCACCAACATCAACCGGCAGATCATCGCCCTCCACAGCACAGTCGGCAGAAAAAAGGTCGAGGTCATGAAGGAACGGATCCTGGATATCAATCCGGATGCGGAGGTCACGATCTTTGACGAAAAACTTACGGAGAGCAACATCGACGCCTTCAACCTGAAGGAATACAGTTATGTCGTCGACGCCATCGACGACGTTCCGGCGAAGCTGCTGCTCATAAAAACAGCGGATGAACTGAACGTCCCGATCATTTCCTCCATGGGTACGGGAAACAAATTCAACCCAAACATGCTGATCATCGACGATATCAAAAAGACAAACACCTGTCCCCTGGCCAAGGTCATCCGGAAAGAGACGGCGAAAATGGGAATCAAACATCTGAAGGTCCTGTTTTCAACGGAGGCGCCGCACCGGGAAGAGCTGCCCGAAGACGGCAGCCATACGCCGGCCAGCATTTCCTTTGTTCCGGCAACTGCCGGACTGCTCATCGCCGCCGAAGTTGTCAAGGATTTCTTCTTTATGGCGCCGAAGGAACGGGCAATATTCGGATTCAAAATACCGGAAAAAGTAAAGGCAAATTATTGATCCGTGTCGAAAATTGGAGATAAAAACAACAGAAACATATGCAACATTTTGCAAAAAAACGCCCCCTTTAATAATAAAGGAGGTGCCGGCAATGGATTATCCGGAAGTGAATTTCATTGAGGAGGATCAGGAATACTATATTCCAGTGATCACGCGCAAAGAAGCGTCGAGAGTAAACATCAGAGATATTTTTTACATTGAAACGGAATTGAGGATCGTCAACATTTATACGGCGAACCGTATCTATCGGTTTTACGGAAAACTGGACCGGATCGTGAGGTATCTGAACGACGATTTCTACCGATGCCACAAGAGCTGCGTTATCAACCTGGAAAAGGTTGTGCGCATGGAAAACGGAGTCTTTTATTTTCAGGGTGAAATAACCCTGCGGGTAGGGCAGAATAATTACCGGCATACCAGAAGCCGCTTTATTAAATATCTTGAACATAATGGCGTAAACTCATAACTTTTCCTTGATTTTCAAATAATAATAGTGTATAGTATTTGAGGATATGCCTCAAATTGAGGTATGTTACTATAAAAAATATTTAATTCACACACCGAGTTACAGAGAAGTGGGTGCCTTTAAAGGTCATTTTTTTGGAAGGCTCGGTGGAGGGAAAAAACCAGGAGGTAAAAAAATTATGGCAGTTATTTCAATGAAACAGTTACTTGAAGCCGGTGTGCATTTCGGACACCAGACCAGAAGATGGAACCCTAAAATGGCTCCTTACATCTTCACGGAAAGAAACGGAATCTACATCATCGACTTACAGAAGACAGTAAAGAAAATCGACGAAGCATACGCTTTCATGAGAGAAGTTGCAACGACCGGCAGACCTGTTCTTTTCGTAGGAACAAAGAAGCAGGCTCAGGCAGCGATCGCTGATGAAGCTAAGAGATGCGGAATGTACTTTGTCAATGAAAGATGGCTCGGCGGCATGCTGACCAACTACAAGACAATTTCCAGCAGAATCAAGAGACTGAACGACATCAAGACAATGGAGACAGACGGTACCTTTGAAGCGCTGACCAAGAAGGAAGTTATCAAGCTCAGAGGAGAACTCGAAAAGCTCGAAAAGTTCTTAGGCGGAATCAAAGACATGAAGGGAATGCCAGCGGCAATCTTCGTAGTCGATCCTAAGAAAGAAAGAATTGCAATCAAAGAAGCCAGAATTTTAGGCATTCCGATCATCGGTATTGTTGACACAAACTGTGATCCGGATGACGTTGACTATATTATTCCTGCCAATGACGACGCGATCAGAGCAGTAAAGCTGATTGCCGGAAGAATGGCTGACGCGATCATCGAATCCAATCAGGGTGAAAGCTTCGCAGAAGCGGATGAAGCTGCTGCAGCCGCAGAAGAAACAGAAGAAGTTGCGGAAGAGGATGCGGAATAATTTTACTCGAATCACTGCAAGCTATATATAAATTAGAAATAGGAGGACGTACGAATGGAAGTAACCGCTAGTATGGTTAAAGAGCTGCGCGAAAGAACTGGCGCAGGAATGATGGACTGTAAAAAAGTTCTTGTTGAAACAAGTGGAGATATGGAAAAGGCAATTGAGCTCTTAAGAGAAAAAGGACTTGCCAAGGCTGCAAAAAAAGCCGGCAGAGTCGCATCAGAGGGTTTGGTTAAGCTTGCTTTTTCAGCAGACGGTAAGACGGCTGCAGTAATCGAAGTCAACTCAGAAACCGACTTCGTCGCGAAGAACGAAGAATTCATCGAATTTGTCGACGTCTTGGCAGGAAAGGCTCTTGAAGCAGCTTCCAATGATATGGAAGCATTCATGGCGCTTCCTTACAAAGAGGAAGGAACCGTGCAGGATGCCCTGAACAACAAGATCGCTAAGATCGGCGAAAACATGAACGTCAGAAGATTTATGAAATACTCAACTCCCGGTGTTGTCTATGCAGGATATATCCACAGCAATGGGAAAATCGGCGTTATCGTAGGATTTGAAACAGAAGCTTCTGCGGAAGAAATCAAAGTTATGGGCAGAGACGTTGCGATGCAGGTTGCGTCCATGAATCCGCAGTTCATCGATGAATCCTCCATCGATCCGGAATACATCGAGGGCGAAAAGAAGATCCTGGTCCAACAGGCGCTGAACGAAGGTAAGCCGGCTGACATCGTCGAGAAGATGGTTACCGGAAGGCTGAAGAAAGAACTGAAGGAAACCTGCCTTGTAGAGCAGAAGTTCGTTAAGGATGGAGAACTCAGCGTACTGCAGTACATCGACAACTCCGCCAAGGCAATCGGAAAGCCCGCCAAGATCGTCGAAATGATTCGTTTCGAAGTCGGCGAAGGCATCGAAAAGAAGGAAGAAAATTTTGCAGAAGAAGTTGCAAAACAGATGAACAACTAATCAAAATATGGTATAATTAAAGGACACTATTCTTAGTGTCCTTTATTGCTAGTTAAAATTCCGCATTGCTGCGTTGCAGGCTCTTTCGTTTTCGCACACGTACATCTGGGTACGCTTTGCTCAAACTCGATCGCCGCGCCTGGCACTGCGAAATTTTTCCGGCGCAAACAATAATAATATAGAGAGGACACACACGGTTATGGAGCCAAAATATAAGAGAGTCGTTTTAAAAATTAGTGGAGAAGCATTGGCTGGAGAATCAAAATTCGGCTTGAATGAAGACATGTTGAGCATGGTTGCAAAGCAGGTCAAGGCACTGGTTGAGCTGGGAGTTCAGGTTGCTGTCGTAGTAGGCGGAGGAAACTTCTGGAGAGGCCGTACCAGCAAGAGTATGGACCGTGCGACTGCGGACTATATGGGAATGCTGGCAACCGTAATCAATTCACTGGCGCTGCAGGACGCGTTTGAAGCCATCGGCATTCCGACAAGAGTACAGACAGCCATTGAAATGAAAGAGGTTGCAGAACCTTATATCAGAAGGCGTGCAATGGCTCATCTCTCCAAAAATGTCGTTGTCATATTCGCGGCAGGTACCGGAAATCCATTCTTCTCAACGGATACTACCGCAGCACTCCGGGCAGCGGAAATCGAAGCGGATATCATCCTGCTTGCCAAGAAGGTAGACGCGGTGTACTCGGATGATCCCGAGACGAATCCGAATGCGATTCGCTATACGGAACTTACTCACAAGGAAGTACTGGAAAAGGGCCTGAAGGTAATGGACTCCACAGCGGCGTCGCTGTGCATGGACAACAACATCCCGATTCATGTATTTGGTCTCGCAGAACCGGATAATGTACTGAAAGCTGTATATGGTGAGAAAATTGGCACCATCGTCAGGTAAAAGTGGCTTGCGCCGCTTCCGAATCAAAATCCAAATAAAAAATTTATATTGCGGAGGATGAAATTATGAGTATTGATGTACAGCAAGTTCTTGAAGAAAAAATGAAGAAGAGTATATCAGTTTTAAAGGAAGAATTAAACACAGTCAGAGCAGGCAGAGCAAATCCGGCCTTATTGGATCAGATCAAGGTTGATTATTACGGAAGTCCGACCCCGCTCAAGAACATTTCAAATATATCCGTCCCTGATCCAAGGACATTGATGATCTCACCGTTTGATCCGAAGTCCATTCACGACATAGAAAAGGCGATCAACATCGCCAATCTTGGAATCAATCCTTCCAACGACGGCAAGGTGATCCGCATGGTCATTCCGGCCGTAACGGAAGAGAGAAGAAAAGAACTGATCAAGGTAGTGAAAAAATTCGGTGAGGATGCTAAGGTTGCCGTCAGAAATGAAAGAAGAGACGCCAACGATGAGCTGAAGAAGCAGGAAAAAGCCGGCGAGCTCACCGAAGACGACCTGAAGAAGTCATTGGATGAAATACAGAAAAAGACTGACAAGACGATAAAGGATATCGACCAGATCATAGTTGATAAAGAAAAGGAAATCATGGAGGTTTAGTCATTGAATGATCTTCCTGATATTTTAGGTATGGAGCTTCATGACGCAACAGCCCTTCTGGAAGCAGAAGGGCTAGCTTTTATTATAGTAGAAACGAAACCGACGAAGAGAGAACCGGTCGAAGGGGTGCTCCGCGTGATCAAAGCGCAGCCTCAGGAGCGGGGTTTCGTACTGACGGTGTGCAAGATATGATTGATTTAGAACGAATGCCGGCCCATGTCGCCATCATTATGGACGGAAACGGACGATGGGCCCAGAGCAAAAACTTACCGCGAATGGCGGGCCACAACGCAGGTATGCAGACGATCAAGGAAATCGTCAAGGCTTCCTCTGCGCTCGGAATACAACATCTGACGGTTTACGCCTTTTCCACAGAAAACTGGAAACGGTCTACGGAGGAAGTCAGCGGCATCTTCAAGCTGATCGTCATCTATATTGAAAAAGAATTAAAAGAGCTTCACGAAAACAATGTGAGAGTCAGGGTCCTGGGAGATTATGAAAAGCTTCCGAAGGAAGCGGTGAAAAGCCTTGAGCGTTCCCTGGAAACGACAAGCGGCAACACAGGGCTGCAGTTCAATATCGCGCTGAACTACGGCGGCAGGGACGAGATCCTGCGGTCCGTGAAGAAGTTGGCCAGGGAAGTGGAGGCCGGGAGTCTGAAGGCAGATGAACTCACGGAGGAAATGATTGCGGATAACCTCTATACGGCTGGCATACCGGATCCCGACATGATCATCCGGACCAGCGGCGAGATGCGTCTCAGCAATTATCTGCTGTGGCAGAGCGCTTACAGTGAGTTTGTTTTTACCGACGTGCTCTGGCCTGATTTCACAAGAGAAGAATATGAAAAAATGATAGAAATATTTCAGAATAGGAAAAGACGCTTCGGAGGCAGGTGAACAAAAGAATGAAAACAAGAATTTTATCCTCGATCATTATGCTTCCGCTGCTTGCGCTTGTATTTATCGGAGGCAGACTGCTTCTGATCGGGTGCTTTATCATCGGATTGATGGGCGTCCGTGAATTTTACCACGGTTTTGAAAGCCTGAATATTAGGCCATCCTATATGGTCGCCAATGTGAGCATCCTGGGGCTTTACGCGATCAATCTTTTCGCGCCGGCTGATTCGAATTACTATATGTTTTGGTTTTTAGCCGTGGTCATCATGAGCCTGCTTTATCTGTTCAACATTGAAAACAGAGAGCTGGCGGATGCGATGGCGACATTGACGGGAATCTTTTACGTGATTTTCCTGTCCTTCCACGTGACTCTGGTGGAACAAACCGGGGAATACGGGATTTTGGTTTGGCTTATTTTCCTGACGGCGTTTGGTACGGACATCATGGCGTATTTCACGGGCTATGCCATCGGAAAGCACAAGCTTTGTCCCAAGATCAGCCCTAAAAAGACCATTGAGGGTTCCATCGGCGGGATATTGGGAAGTGTTCTGCTTTGCGGCTTGTTCGGATACTTTGTGATACCGAGGCTGCTGCTGCACTGCATCATCATCGGCGTCCTGGGCGGCGTCATTTCTCAGTTCGGCGACCTGACCGCGTCCATCTTCAAGAGAAAGATGGGCATCAAGGACTATGGAAATCTGATCCCCGGACACGGAGGGATACTGGACCGGTTTGACAGCGTGCTTTTTACCGCACCGATGGTGTATTATTATATTATGTTGATAATTGTTTAGTAATTTAACGAAAATAGTCGCAGTTTCTATATTTTCATACTATAAATCACTAAAACAATATAATAAATTAACTGGTCCAAGTATCAAAAACAGAAATAGTAGGTAACAATCAATGGATGTGAGGCTTGAAAAAGTCGCAGCAGACGACATAGCGGAAATCAACAGGATTCAGAAGCTTGCATTCAGGGAATCCTATGAGAAGTACCGTTTTTGCCCTGCCTATGAAGCGACTGATCAAAGTATGGCTACCAATATTAAAAAGGCTGATGCTTATAAAATACTCGCTGACAACAAGACGGTGGGATCCGTTTTTATTTACCAAACCGGTGAAAACAGGTATGAACTGGATACGATATCCATTCTTCCGGAGTATCAGAACAACGGGATCGGAGACCAGGCAATCAGTATGGTTGAGAGCTTCTATCCCGACGCGGTCTGCTGGACGCTGCAAACCCCGGAGAAAGATATCAGAAACCGGCACTTATATGAAAAACACGGGTATCTAGCTGTTGATTCTGTTGAGATCAATGAATATTTGTCGTTGATCCAATATAGAAAACAGCTCAAGGAGACTTTATGAAAAAGATTGCAATCCTGGGGTCCACCGGTTCCATCGGAACCCAGACCCTGGATATCATAGAACAGAATCCGGATCAGTTCACCGCGGCCGTGCTGTCTTGCGGCACCAATGTAGAACTGCTTGGAGAGCAAATCGAAAAGCACAGACCGGCTATGGCTGTCGTCGGCTGCGAGGACGATGCGGTGGAAATGGGAAAGAAATACCCCCATACGGAATTTCTGTACGGCATGGAAGGGCTAGTCGTGGCTGCCGCGAAAACGGACTGCGACATGGTGCTGAATTCGCTCATCGGTATGATGGGACTGGTGCCGACCTACTATGCCATCAAAGCCGGAAAGGATATCGCACTGGCCAATAAAGAGACGCTGGTCGCAGGCGGCGAGGTCGTTATGGACGCCGTCAAGGATAAAGAGGTCCGGCTGCTTCCGGTGGACAGTGAGCACAGCGCTATATTCCAAGCATTGCAGGGAAACGACTCCAGAGACGTCAACCGGATCATTCTGACGGCCTCAGGCGGACCGTTTCGCGGCCATACGCTTGAACAACTAAGCAGTGTCACCGTTGCACAGGCGCTGAACCATCCGAACTGGAAGATGGGGAGCAAGATCACCATCGACTCTGCAACCATGATGAACAAGGGTCTGGAGGTCATTGAGGCCAGGTGGCTCTTTGATGTTTCACCGGAGAAGATCGAGGTCGTCATACATCCACAGAGCATCATTCATTCCATGGTGGAATATGTTGACCATTCCATCATCGCACAGCTGGGGATGCCGGATATGAGGGTACCGATCAGTTACGCCCTGACCTACCCGCAACGGATCGAAAACAGGATCAGCGGAGTGGACTTCTTTGAAACGGGTTCGCTTACCTTTGAAAAACCGGATCTAGGTACGTTCCGATGTCTCAGCTTCGCCTATGACGCCGTGAAAGCGGGAGGAAGCTATCCGGTGGTTTTAAACGCCGCCAATGAGGTTCTTGTGCAGCAATTCCTGGAGGGCAGAATAAAATTTTTGGATATCCAGAATACGCTCGAAAGGATCCTGCAAGGACATAAACCGGTATATCGGCTTGATTTGGAAGAGATTATAGAAATAGATCATAATATCAGGGGGGAATTAAAATTATGATGATAGTGTATGCGATACTGATTTTCTGTCTGCTCATCTTTGTGCATGAGCTGGGGCACTTTTTATCAGCGAAGGCAGTTGGGATCAAAGTCAATGAATTTTCATTGGGAATGGGACCATTATTGTTCCATTTCAAAAAAGGGGATACGGAATATTCGCTGAGAGCGCTTCCTATTGGGGGCTACTGCAAAATGGAGGGTGAAGACGAGGAGTCAAGCGACGCTTCCGCTTTCAACAATCAGCCGATACCTGCAAAGGCGCTGGTCGTAGTCGCGGGGTCCGTCATGAACCTGCTTCTGGCCATCCTCATTTTTTCTGGCGCAATCCTTGCCATCGGAATTCCAAGCACAACAATCAAAGAAATCTCGCCGGATTATCCTGCCGCAAAAGCGGGTCTTCTTCCGGGCGACAAGATCGTACAGGTCGCTGATACAAAAATTGACGACTGGAACGATATCATCAACACCATCGAAAGCAACAAAAGCAGCGCGTTAAAAGTGGTCATAGACCGTGACGGAGAACAGCTTTCCTTTGACGTCGGCGTAACAAAATCAACAGACGGCAGACGGATCATTGGGATTTCCCCGACTTTTGAGAAGAATCCGGGAAAAGCGCTGGTATACGGTACCCAGAGCACTTATCGGGTCGGAGCCGAGATGTTCAAGATCATAGGACAGCTCATCACCGGCGAAGTCTCGACCAAAAACCTCACCGGTCCTGTCGGTATCGTCTATGTTGTGGGAGAAACAGCTAAGGCTGGCTGGCTTCAATTGGCTCAGCTTACAGCGTTCATCAGCCTCAACCTTGCCATTGTAAATATGCTGCCGTTCCCGGCTCTGGACGGGGGACGTCTGTTGTTTCTGATCATACGGAGAATCACCGGAAAAACCATTTCGGATGAAACGGAGGGTAAGATCCACTTCGTCGGCCTGATGCTTTTATTCGGTTTGATGATTTATATTACGGTGCAGGATATAGGAAGGTTTATACTATGAGCAGGCAGGTTTCTTGCGGCGGAGTGCTTATCGGCGGCGGAGCGCCCATCTCCATCCAGTCCATGACCAATACGGATACGAGAAACGTTACGGAGACCGTCCGACAGATCGAGAGACTGACGGAAGCGGGCTGCGATATCGTGCGCTGTGCCATTCCGGACATGGAGGCCGCTGAGGCTTTCGAAAAAATAAAAAAACTTGTGAAGGCGCCGCTGGTGGCGGATATCCATTTTGATTACCGGCTTGCGGTAGCGGTTATAAAAAACGGCGCCGACAAGGTGAGGATCAATCCCGGGAATATCGGCAGTCCCGACAGAGTAAAAGCCGTGGTCGACGCGGCAAAAGAACGCCGGATTCCAATACGGATCGGAGTTAACTCCGGTTCTCTGGAAAAAGAAATACTGGAAAAATATCAGGGAGTAACAGCGGAAGGACTCGCGGAGAGCGCCCTGAAAAATATAGAATTGATCGAGAACATGGGGTTCTCGGATATCGTTTTGTCTCTGAAATCTTCGGATGTAAGACTGAATTACCAGGCACACAAGCTGGTCGTTCAGAAGACGGATCATCCGCTGCATATCGGGATCACGGAAGCCGGTACCGTTGAAAGCGGGAAAGCAAAGTCCGCCATCGGGATCGGAGCCCTTCTTCTTGAAGGGATCGGAGACACGATTCGGGTTTCATTAACCGGCGATCCTGTCAATGAAGTCTTTTTTGCGTCTGAAATCCTGAAAGCGCTGGATCTTAAAAAGAGCTCGATTCGCTTTATTTCCTGCCCAACCTGCGGAAGATGCGGCGTCGACCTTGCAAAGATCACGTCGGATGTGGAATCAGCATTAAAACCGGTGGAGGACAGCATGAAAAAGAGCGGCGCGCCAAGCTTCTCCGTCGCCGTCATGGGCTGCGAAGTCAACGGTCCGGGAGAGGCCAGGGAGGCTGATTTCGGCGTTGCCTGCGGAAAAGGCAAGGGACTGATCTTCAAAAACGGTGAAATCGTGAAAACGGTTCAGGAAGAGGACATCGCCAAAGAACTGATTTTATATATCAAGCAGGAAAAGACACTAGTCTAAACCGCCGAGCCTTGAGTATTCTCAGGCGACTGCCGGGCATATTTTCTCGAAAATCCGCTCACCTTCCAGTTATCAAAGGTTCGGACGGTTTTCTACGAAAACATGCCGTCGCGTCGTCAATACGGTGTCTCGTGCCGCGCCGTGCGAGCGTTTCCTAGCCTTTTTGCCCCAAGCTTGCTTGGCTGGCAAAACGGACAGCAGCGAGCATGGCGAGCTGGAGTTCCAAAGGAACGTTGAGAATACCCCTGGCATGCACATTATAAGTAAAGGGGGGTTGCTTATGTTTTCCGGTCTGGAAATGTCGGAACCATTGATATGGATTCTGATCGCGGTCATCTTCGCAATAATCGAAGGCTTTACCATGGGGTTGACGACCATATGGTTTACCGTCGGGGGAGTTGCGGCATGTATCATTGCACTGCTGAGAGGTCCGCTGCTGCTGCAGATCGCAGTTTTTCTGATCGTTTCGATCATTCTGCTTTATTTCACCAGACCGCTGGCGGAAAAAAGGCTGAAGATCGGCCATGAAAAGAACAATATCGATCAAATGATCGGTAAAATCTGTCTTGTGACGGAAACCGTCAGACCGTACCATACGGGACAGGTAAAGCTTTCCGGACTGGTCTGGACAGCTGCAGTAAAGGACAACAAAGAAGTACTGGAAAAAGGTCAGTTGGTTAGAATTGTTGGAATTGAAGGGGTTAAGCTCATCGTTGAGCTTGAGAAAGGGGAAGAATAATGGATAGTATTATTTCTACAGCGGCAATCTTTTTGCTGATTATCATCGGAATCTTTTTGATCGTTACTAACATTCGTATCGTACCACAGGCGAGAGCATACGTTGTGGAACGTCTTGGAGCATATAACGCGACCTGGCAGGTCGGTCTCCATATAAAAATTCCGCTTATCGATAAAATCTCGAAGAAGGTCTCCCTAAAGGAGCATGTCATCGATTTTCCGCCTCAGCCGGTGATCACCAAGGACAACGTCACTATGGAGATCGATACGGTGATCTATTTTCAGATCACGGATCCAAAGCTGTACGCCTACGGCGTGGAAAATCCCATGTCTGCTATCGAAAACCTCACGGCAACCACGCTCAGAAATATCATCGGAGACCTGGAGCTGGATGAATCGTTGACAAGCAGAGAACATATCAATACAAAGATCCGGCTGGTGCTGGACGAGGCGACCGATCCTTGGGGCATCAAGATCAACCGCGTAGAGGTCAAAAACATCGTGCCCCCGAAAGACATTCAGCAGGCAATGGAAAAACAGATGCGTGCGGAACGTGAACGAAGAGAAGCCATTCTTCGGGCGGAAGGTGAAAAGACGTCCGCCGTGCTGATCGCAGAGGGAAATAAACAGTCTCAGATCCTGAACGCCGAAGCGAGCAAGTCAGCCACGATCCTGGCGGCAGAAGCCAGGAAAGAGGCGCAGATCCGCGAAGCGGAAGGTAAGGCGGATGCGATCCGCCTGGTTCAGCAGGCAACAGCCGATGGTATCCGCATGCTGGTGGATTCCGATCCTACACAGCAGGTCATCGCGCTGAAGAGCCTCGATGCATTCGCGGCCGCGGCAGACGGAAAGGCGACGAAGATCATCATCCCTTCGGAGATCCAGGGCCTGGCAGGTCTTGCTTCTTCTTTATCGGAGCTTGTAAAGAGCGATATGGAAGAAAAGGGAAAGGGAAACGACAAGGAAATACCAAAACATAACGCACAAGCAGAAAAAGAACAGCCGGAAGATAAAAATGTAAAACGGCCGCCGATCAGAGAGAAAGATTACAGTACGAAATGACGGTCAAAAATTAAACGGCGGTTAAGGAATACAATAGCAGCGGCAATTACGGAGGCAAATATTGAAATCATTAATCGAAAGCACGATCAGTTGGAACAAAATCGGAAAACATCCGAAGGACAGTTATGATTTCTCATTGGGAAAGGCAGTTGTTTCGAAAGAAACGGCTGTCCTTTCTATGGATATCCGACTTAATTTTGTTGTACCGTTTTCGGATGTGGATCGGATCTGCAATATCATTAAGAATGAAATCGCAGGCCTGAAAGGCGTTTCACTGAATTTTATCTATGAAGATGTGATCCTGTCGGAACAGGAAATCCTTAAGCTCTATATCGAGCACATGATTCACGAGATCAACGGAAGTTTTGCGACGATCACCAAGACCATATTTCCGAAGGAATTCACCTTTGAGAACGGTAAGCTGACCATCATGGCGCTTGGAGCGGTTGCGGTTGATGAACTTAACGACAAGGTTGCGGCACAGTTTGAAAAATATCTGAACCGTGATTTCGGCATCACGGCGAAGGTTGTTTTTGCCAACCACGAAGATAATTATAAAGAAAAGGCCAAGGAAAAGGCTGAGCTTGCAAAGAAAGAATTGGAAGAAGCCGACAAAGCGCAGAAGCTGGCGGCAGCCAACGGCGGGAGCTCCAACGGAAACGGCGGCTACGGTAATGGCGGCGGCTCCGGCGGAAATGGAGGAAGCGGTTTCTCCAAAGGCGGAGAGAAGTGGACGCGCCGGGAAAAGGAAACACCCATGGTGGGTAATCGGATCATGGGAAAACCCATCAACGACGTCCCTGTTCCGATTTCAAGTCTGACCGTGGACAGCGGACAGGCCGCCATTGAGGGCATGATGTTCCGCAAGGAAGCCAGATCCATCAAGAATAACAAAAAGCTTGTGACGCTGCTCATTACGGACAAAGTTACATCCATCTGCGTCAAGCTCTTTGCCTCCGAGGAAAAATGGAACGAGATCGACGGTGCTCTGAATCCGGGCGATTACGTGAAAATCAGAGGCAATGCGGAATATGATACCTTTGAGAATATCCTCGTACTGATGGGGAAGGATATAGAAAAGACGGAAAAAGAGGGACGGGGCCGGCAGGATCTTAGCGAGAAAAAGCGGGTCGAACTTCACGCCCATACGAAAATGAGCGCTATGGACGGCCTGAATGAAATTTCCGACATGATAAAGACCGCAGCGGGATGGGGCCAGAAAGCCATTGCCATCACGGACCACGGCGTTGTCCAGGCTTTCCCCGACGCGGCAAAGACAGTTAAGAAATCGAAACTCGATATCAGTATCATATACGGCGTGGAAGGCTACCTTTACGACGATTCCCATGATACCGGCAAGAAGATAGACTATAAATCAAAAAATACATACCACATCATTATACTGGCAAGAACCCAGGAGGGATTGAAAAACCTGTACAAACTGGTCTCAGTCTCCCATCTGGAATACTTCTATAAAAAGCCGAGGATCCCGAAATCCGTCCTGACGGCACATCGGGAGGGGCTGATCATCGGTTCGGCCTGTGAAGCGGGAGAGGTGTACCGGAGCATCCTGAACCACCATTCCGACGAAGAAATCGAGCGGATAGCGGGTTACTATGATTATCTGGAGATCCAGCCGTTGGTCAACAATCAGTTTTTGCTGGACAACGGGACGGTTGCAGACGTTGAGGGCCTGAAGGAAATCAACCGGAAGATCATAGCCCTCGGGAAAAAGCTCGGCAAACCGGTTGCCGCCACTTGTGACGCCCACTACGCCGAGCCGGAGGAGGCGCTGTACCGCAAGATCCTTATGGCGGGACAGGGCTATAAAGATATCGAAGGAGACAAGGGGCTCCACCTGAGAACGACGGAGGAAATGCTGAAGGAGTTCGATTATCTGGGCGATGAGCTGGCTTATGAAGTGGTCGTAGAAGCGACCAATCAGATCGCTGATATGATCGAAAAGGTCGTTCCTGTTCCAAGCGGAAAGTTTCCGCCGAAGATCGACGGAGCGGAAGACCGGCTCAGAAACCGATGTATGGAGACCGCATGGGGAATCTACGGCAATCCGCTGCCCGAACTGGTTCAAAAACGGCTTGAACGGGAATTGGATTCCATTATCAATAACGGCTATGCGGTCATGTATGTGTCTGCGGAAATGCTGGTGCAGAAATCACTGTCCGACGGCTATCTGGTAGGCTCCAGAGGTTCGGTCGGTTCGTCCTTTGCGGCAACCATGGGAGGCATCACGGAAGTAAACCCGCTGCCGCCGCATTACATATGCCCGAACAAGGAATGCAAAAACTCGGAATTCATCCTTGACGACAGCTATGATTGCGGTATCGACATGCCGGACAAGGTGTGCCCGAAATGCGGGACGCCTTATAAAAAAGACGGCTTCAATATCCCGTTCGAAGTCTTTCTTGGCTTCGAAGGTGACAAGGAGCCCGATATCGACTTGAATTTCGCCGGTGAATATCAGCCGGTAGCCCATAAATACGTGGAAGAGATCTTCGGCAGAGAAAATGTGTTCCGCGCCGGAACCATCGGCACTGTGGCAGGGAAAACCGCTTACGGTTTTGTCATGAAGTATTTCGAAGAACGGCAGCAGCCCATCAACAAATGGGAAGCGGACCGCCTCACAGAATGTTGTACCGGAGTGAGAAGAACGACGGGTCAGCATCCCGGTGGGATCATCATTGTGCCGCGGGGTCATCAAATCTATGAATTCTGCCCCGTTCAGCATCCTGCCAACGATACGGACACAGATATCATAACGACGCACTTTGACTACCACTCCATCGACGAGAATCTTCTCAAGCTGGACATTCTGGGACACGATGTACCGTCCATGATCCGCCAGCTGCAGGACATGACCGGAGTGGATCCGCTAAACGTACCGCTGAAGGATCAGAGGGTGGACAGCCTTTTCAACGGGATCGAAGGCTTGGATATCAAGGACCCGGAATATCGGTTCAAGCACGGGAGCTACGGGATCCCGGAATTCGGGACGAAGTTCGTCCGGCAAATGTTGGACGACACCAAGCCGACCATGTTTGCGGATCTGGTCCGTATTTCCGGGTTCTCCCACGGTACCGACGTATGGATCAACAACGCCCAGGATTTCATCCGGGACGGTTCCGCCACCATGAAGGACGCAATCTCGACTCGTGACGACATCATGAACTACCTGATCCACAAAGGTCTTCCCAACAAAACAGCCTTTAAGATCATGGAGAACGTCAGAAAGGGCAAGGGAATCACCCAGGAGGAAGCAGACCTGATGGCGGAGAACAATGTCCCCGAGTGGTACATCGAATCCTGCAGGCGGATCAAGTACATGTTCCCGAAAGCCCATGCGGTAGCTTATGTGATGATGTCCTACCGGATCGCATACTATAAGGTTTACTATCCGGCGGAATTCTACTCGGTATTCTTCACAACGAAGGTCAGCGAATTTGACTCCGAAACGATACTGAAAGGCGCAAAGGCCGTCATGAACAAGATCGAGATGATCGAGGTGAAGGGCAAGAACGCCACAAAGAAGGAAGAAGATGAAGTGACCGTGCTGGAGGTCGCCTATGAAATGTACTCCCGGGGTTATGAGTTTGCTCCAGCGGAGATCGGAAGATCCCACGCGACCAGATTCCTTGCGGTGGACGGCAAAGTACTGCTTCCCTTCGTCGCTTTGACCGGAGTCGGAGAAAGCGCGGCAAAGGCAATTGTGGCTGAGTATGAAAAGAAGCCGTTCCTGTCCGTCGACGATATGCGCAACAGGGCAAAGGTGAACAAGACGGCCATCGAAGCACTGATGAATCACGGAGTGCTTTCTGAAATACCGGAATCCGATCAAATCTGCCTGTTTTAATTTTAGAAAAAACTTGCAAAACCAATGGTTCTATGGTAACATTTAAAGGTAGTAAAAAACTTGACTTGTAAACGCAAAAGAGTGGGCAATCCCACTCTTTCACTTTTGTAATCACACTTCATGAAAGATCGAAGCTGCTTCGATCGAAGGAGACGATATGGCGAAGGTTAGGATAAAAGAGCTTATAGCCGATGTTTTGGCGGAGTTTCTTGAGAAAAACGGATACGAACTATATAATGTGGAATTCATCAAAGAGGGGAAAGACTGGTTCCTGCGGGTCTATATCGACCGTACGGACGAATCAGCCGGAGGCGTCAGTACCGACGACTGTGAAAAGGTAAGCAGATTTCTCAGCGCAAGGCTGGATGAACTGGATCCCATCGAGCAGAACTACTATCTGGAGGTTTCCTCGCCGGGAATGGACCGGGCGCTGCTTAAGGACAGTGATTACATCCGATATGCGGGACGTTTTGTGGACGTTACGCTGTACCAGGGTATGAACGGAAAGAAGACCTTCTTCGGGAAGCTCGTAGGCATACAGGAAGGGAATCTTGTAATAATAGATGAAAAAGAAAATAGAATTGAACTACCGATGGAAAAAGTAGCAAAAACCAAGCTTGCTGTTATCTTTTAAGGAGGATTATTGAATAATAATGAACAGAGAATTTATAAAGGCAGTTGAGGAATTAGAAAAAGAAAAAGAAATATCCAAAGACCTTCTGATCGAAGCGATCGAATCTGCGCTCGTTTCGGCATATAAGAAAAATTACGGAACTTCTCAGAATGTTCGCGTGAATATTGACAGGGAAACCGGCGATATTGAAGTATTTATGAGAAAGGATATCGTTGCGGAAGTCGAAGACGACCAGCTTGAGGTATCCATCGAGGATGCAAGAGAGGTCGATCCCAAGTTCCAGGTGGGAGACGTCATCGAAAGGCAGGTCACTCCGCGGGACTTCGGAAGAATTGCCGCTCAGACTGCAAAACAGGTTGTCGTACAGCGGATCCGCGAAGCGGAACGCGGCTTGATCTATGACGACTATTCCAACCGCCAGTCGGAGATCATTACGGGCATCATCCAGAGAATCAGCAACGATACCGTTTTTATCAACATGGGAAAAACGGAAGGTATTCTGGCTGCGACGGAACAGGTGCCCGGTGAAAAATATGTGGTAAACAGCAGGATCAAAGTGTTTATCATGGACGTCAAAAAGACGACAAAAGGACCTCAGGTTTACCTTTCCAGGTCCCATCCCGGACTGGTCAAAAGATTGTTTGAACTTGAAGTCCCTGAAATTCAGGACGGCATCGTTGAAATAAAGAGCATCTCCAGAGAAGCAGGATCCAGAACGAAGATGGCCGTTTATACTGCCGATGAAAACGTGGATCCCGTTGGCGCATGCGTCGGATCAAGGGGAACCAGGGTCCAGGCCATCGTTGATGAGCTTTTCGGTGAAAAAATCGATATCATCAGCTGGAGCGACAATCCGGAAAAGCTGATCAGCAGCGCACTCAGTCCGGCTAAAGTCGAAAAGGTCATCATCAACGACGATGGCAAGTCGGCTACGGTAATCGTTCCGGATTATCAGCTTTCCCTCGCAATCGGAAAAGAGGGCCAGAACGTAAGGCTAGCCGCAAAGCTGTGCGGCTGGAAGATCGATATCAAGAGCCATTCCCAATACTTCCCGGAAGGCGGGGATTTTGAGGATTATGATGACTATATCGAAGAAGCGCCGGTGGATGAAGACGATTATATCGAAGAAGTACCAATGGATGAAGACTACAGCGGCGAGGTAGCGGCGGAGGAAGAAGATACGGCGCTTCCTACGACGGAAGAATATGAGATCGTTGAAGTGGATGAACCCGCTCCGGAAAAACCGAAACGCGTAAGAAAGAAAAAGGAACCGGCGCCAGACGCGGAAGAATAAACGTTCGGATAAACGAGCCGAGAGGGGGGTGCACAATGAAGACGAAAAAGATCCCTATGCGAAGATGCGTAGGTTGTATGGAATCAAAACCAAAGCGGGAATTGATTCGGATCGTTGCATCAGACGAAGGTCCAAAGATTGATTTGACCGGAAAAGCCAATGGCAGAGGCATATATCTTTGCCCTGACACGGAATGTTTTACGAAGGCCAGAAAGAAAAAGGCCATTGGCAGAGGTTTAGAGATAGAGATAAAAGAACAGGATCTCGACAATTTATTCAAGGAGCTGGAGGAACATGATAAAAAAGGTTGATAGCTACTTGGGCTTTGCTGCTAAATCAAGGAATTTGGTTTCCGGCTATCATACCTGCCTGCATGCCATCAAGCAAAAAAAGCTGAAACTGCTGATTCTTTCTGAGGATCTCTCGGAGAACACGGTAAAAAAGCTGTCAAAGCTATCGAAAGAGAATGAAATACCATTGCGTATCTATGGAAAATCGGAGGAACTGTCAAAAACTACAGGGAGCCAGGAAAGAGGAGTGTTCGGCATAACTGATGTGAATTTTGCAGATGTAATAATGAAAGAAATCGACAAAGAATAACGTCTCTGAAGGAGACGTTGAAACGCACAGAGGAAAGAAAATTTTCTACAGTCGAAAATTTTCTTCGGAAGCGTTATAACAGAAGGAGGTGTTCTAATGTCCAGTATAAAAGTACATGAATTAGCAAAAGAATTGAATATGGCCAGTAAAGATATGTTAGATAAAATAAATTCTATGGGTATAAATGCGACGAGTCATATGAGCGTATTATCTGATATGGATGTTATTGCAATCAGGAACACGGTTTTGCGCGGAAAGAGCGGCGCCGAGACAAAAATCGTAAAGGTTGCACCAAAGAAAACTGAGTCAAATCAAGATAAGGAAGAAGTTAAGGTGGTTGTTAAGGCCGCAGTTCATCCGAGCGTAAGCCCGGAAGCAAGACAGGCGAAACCACAGGGGGCGGGGCAGCAGAGATCTGCTTTCCAAGGCCAGAGTCAGCATGCCCAGCAGCAGCATACGGGGCAATCCCATGCTCCTCAGCAGCATACGGGGCAATCCCATACTCAGCAGCAGCATACGGGGCAATCCCATACTCAGCAGCAGCATACTGAACCGACTACCACGGCGGCTCAGCAGCATAACACGCAGCAGTCCGGCCGACCGGCACAAACCACTGCGCCGGAAAGAACTAACCAGCCTCAGCAGAGACCGGCTCAAGGCGACAGGCCTCAGCAGAGACCCGACCAGAGCGGACAGGGATATCAGCAGAGACCGGCACAAGGCGACAGACCTCAGCAGAGACCGGCTCAAGGCGACAGACCTCAGCAGAGATCCGACCAGAGCGGACAAGGCTATCAGCAGAGGCCTGCTCAGGGCGATCGGCCTCAGCAGAGACCGGCTCAAGGCGACAGACCTCAGCAGAGACCGGCACAGAGCGGACAGGGATATCAACAGAGACCGGCTCAAGGTGACAGACCTCAGCAGAGACCTGCTCAGAGCGGGCAGGGATATCAGCAGAGACCGGCACAGAGCGGGCAGGGATATCAGCAGAGACCAGCACAGAGCGGACAGGGATATCAGCAGAGGCCGGCTCAGGGCGACAGACCTCAGCAGAGACCGGCTCAAGGCGACAGACCACAACAGAGACCTGCCGATGCGAAACCGTTCCAGGACAGAGATCGTGACAAATCGAAGGACCGTGATAATCGCGATAAGAGCACTGATGCAAAAGCCAACCCGAAACAGCAGCAGAAATATGTTCCGAAGCCGGACGAGTTAAAATCCGGCACAAAGCCTCAGAAACCCGTAAGCCTCGAAAAACGTCAGAGATCGAAGCCGCAGCCTAAGCCTGCGCCAAAACCGGTCGAACCGGAAATCAATCTTTCCGAACTGCCGCCAGGAACAAAGATCATCAATGTTCCGATCACCGTTGCCGGTTTCGCAGATCAAATTGAAAAATCAACATCTCAGGTCATCATGGCATTGATGAAGCTGGGAATCATGGCGAATATCAACCAGAACATCGACGAAGATACCGTTGTGTTACTCGGTGCGGACCTGGGTGTCAATATCGTTGTCGGAAAAGTTGAGGAAGAGGTCGTAGAAGAAGGCCTGGAACTCTTCCAGGACAAGGAAGAAGACCTCAAGTCAAGGCCGCCGGTCGTAACCGTAATGGGTCATGTCGACCACGGAAAAACATCGCTGCTTGACGCAATCAGAAAAACTAATGTCACAGCGTCGGAATCCGGCGGAATCACGCAGCACATTGGTGCTTCGGAGGTATATTCCAAAGGTCAGAAGATCGTATTCCTGGATACACCGGGACATGAAGCGTTCACCGCTATGAGAGCCAGAGGCGCTCATACGACGGATATCGCCGTACTTGTTGTAGCGGCGGATGACGGCGTTATGCCTCAGACCGTGGAAGCTATCAGCCATGCGAAAGCTGCAGGTGTGCCGATCATCGTTGCGATCAACAAAATCGATAAACCGGGTGCAGATCCAAGCAGAGTCAAGCAGGAGCTGACTGAGCATAATATCCTGATCGAAGAATGGGGCGGAGATACCATCTGCGTTCACGTATCGGCTAAGACAGGAGAAGGCATTGACCAGCTGCTTGAAATGATCCTGCTGCAGTCTGAAGTATTGGAATTGAAAGCAAATCCGAATCGTCTGGCAATGGGTACCGTTATCGAAGCCAGACTGGACAAAAATAAAGGACCTGTGGCGACGCTTCTCGTTCTGAACGGCACACTTCAGGCGGGCATGAGCATTGTAGCCGGAACTTGTTCCGGAAGGATCAAAGCCATGACAAACTATAAGGGCGACGCAATCCGAAAGGCAGGACCTGCCACCGCAGTCGAAATTCTCGGTTTGACCGAAGTACCGGAAGCGGGCGACGAGTTTAATGCCGTAAAAGAAGATAAAGCTGCAAGAGAGATCGCTGAGCACAGAAGACTAAAGCTCAGAGAAGAAGTAATGGCAAGAAATTCCAGCATCACTCTTGAACAGCTCTTCAGCCAGATCCAGGAAGGCGAAGTGAAGGAACTGAACCTTATCATCAAGGGCGACGTTCAGGGTTCCGTGGAAGCGCTGACTCAGTCTCTTGAAAAACTGAAGAATGAAAACGTCAAGGTTAGGATCCTCCATACGGGAGTTGGTACGGTTACCGAATCGGATATCATGCTTGCCAATACCGCTGGCGCGATCATAATAGCCTTTAATGTAAGACCAAGTTCTGCCATCACAAGTATGGCGGATCGTGAAAAAGTTGAAATTAGAACCTATCGCGTAATCTACGACGTAATCGACGAAGTGGAAGCGGCCATGAAAGGCATGCTTGATCCGGTATTTAAAGAAGTCGTTCTGGGTAAGATAGAAATCAGGAACACCTTCAAGGTTCCCGGCGTTGGTATCATCGCAGGTGCTTATGTACTGGAAGGCAAAGTCCAGAGAAATGCCGAGATCAGACTCGTAAGAGACGGCATCGTGATCCACGAGGGCAAAATTTCCTCCCTGAAGAGATTCAAGGATGATGCAAAGGAAGTTGCCAAGGGATTTGAATGCGGTATCGGCATCGAAAACTATAATGACATTAAAGAAGGAGACATTATAGAAGCCTTCAAGATGGAAGAAATCGAACGCAAGTAACACAAGAAACAGAAGATTCGAGGGAAGAAACATGGGAAAAGGATATAGACCAGGCCGGCTGGGAGAAGAGATCCGCAGGATCATCAGCGACCTGCTTCTCCGTGAGATAAAGGATCCCCGCCTGTCCGGCATTGTGAGTATTACCGCAGTTGAGGTAACGGATGACGGAAGCTATGCCACCGTATACATCTCAAAGCTGGCCAGCAAGGCGTCGGACGAGATCAGCGCGGAAGAAAAGGAAGACGTGCTGGCCGCCTTACGAAGCGCGAAAGGCCTGATACGGCATGAAATCGGAAAACAGATCAAGCTGAGGCATGTACCGGATATACTGTTTAAGATGGACACATCTTTAGAATACGGCAGACACATTTCAAAGCTGATCCATGAATTGGGCATCGACAAAACGGAAGATAAAGCAGACGCAGAAGACGAAGAAGAAAAAGATGAAGAATAGTACATTGGAACAGATCTCGGCCAAACTGAAGGAAGCGGAAACCATTTTACTGTATCCCCATGTCTTAATGGATGGGGATACTTTAGGTTCTTCCATCGCGCTTTGTATCGCGCTGCGGAAGCTCGGGAAAAAAGCTCACATCCTTATTGAGGATGAGATCCCGTCTTATCTGCTTTTTTTGGAAAAGGGCTATTGCACATCGGATGAGAATATACTTGATAAACCGGATATTTCTGTTTCTGTCGACTGCAGCGATATCGAGCGTTTCGTCATGCGGAAGGAAAAATTCCTCACCGGAAAGCTCAGTATCTGCATTGATCATCATATGACCAACAATTCTTTCGCCGATATGAACTATATTGACGCACATGCCGGAGCCACAGGCGAGATCGTGTATAACCTGATCAAAACCATGGGCGTCGAAACGAACGTCGAGATGGCAGAGGCGATTTACACCGCGATCACAACGGATACGGGCAATTTTCAGTATACGAACACGACGAAGACCACGCATCTCATAACGGCTGAGCTCTTTGACATCGGCATCGACCTGGAAAAAATCAGCGTCGAAGTTTATCAGAATATCCGCCACGAAAAGCTGAAAATCATGAACGAGGTCATCAATACCATTGAGATGCTCGACGGCGGCAAAGCGGACATCGCTTACGTTACCCAGGAAATGCTTGAGAAGACCGGTGCTCTGATGGAAGAGACCGAAGGAATCATCGAGACGCTCAGAAACATCAGCGGCGTCGAGATATCGGCGTTTCTAAAGGAAACCAAACCAGGCGAGATCAAGGTCGGCCTGCGGGCGAAGACCTACGGCGACGTTTCGGCCATTGCACAGTCCTTCGGCGGCGGCGGCCATAAAAAAGCATCCGGCTGCACTCTGAACGGAACGCTGCAGGAAGCAAAGGAAAAGATCTCCGCCGCGATCATCGCCCATCTTTCGGGAGCGGGGAAAAAAGCGAAGGAAGAGAGTTCGGGGAGCTATGATTAGGGACGGAATCATCAATCTTTTAAAGCCTGCGGGAATGACGTCCCACGACGGTGTCTCGCTGCTCAGAAGGGTAACAGGTGTGAAAAGGATCGGACATACCGGTACTCTTGACCCTATGGCCGTGGGGGTTCTGCCTCTTTGTATCGGAAGCGCCGCGCGCATAATGGAATATCTGGATCTGGATTATAAAAAATACCGCTGCGAGATGCAGCTCGGCGTGGAAACCGATACTCAGGATATATGGGGAACGGTTACCCTGGATAACCGAGGGAAATTCGCCTTTGACGAGGAACGGATCAAGGAAACCCTGAATAGTTTTCAGGGTTTAATTTCACAGTATCCGCCGGCCTATTCCGCTGTCCAGGTAAACGGCAGGCGTTTATACGAGTATGCGCGGAAAGGTATAGAAGTTGAAGTAAAACCAAGGCAGGTTGACATAAAAAGCATTACAGTCATCCGCGTAAAACCGGAAGACGGAAAGGTAATCTTTGACGTGGAATGCTCGAAGGGTACCTACATACGGACGATCTGCCAAGATGCCGGTAAGATTCTGGGCTGCGGGGCAGCCATGAGCTGCCTGATCCGAACCGCAAGCGGAGCATTCTCCATCGATAATACGGTTACCATCGAACAGTTGACGGAAGGAAACCCGGAACAGTTTCTTTTGGAACCGGATTTCCCGCTTGTCCATTTCGGAAAGGCCGTCGTAAATGAAGACCGGGGCAAATGGTTCGCCAACGGCGGTCATTTGTGCATGTCGGAAGCTGTCATAATCAAAGAACCTGAATTCAAGGACGCTGAGACCGGTCTTAACATTCGCGAGGAATATAAAAAAGCGTACAATGTCTATCTGGGTAAAACCGGACCTTCCGGCCTGGAAGCCGGCGCCTTCCTCGGCGTGGCATTCTATAACGAAGAGTACAAGAAATTGGTAGCGGATAAGATTTTTCTTGGTGACAGGGGTGTCTTTGATGCTCATGGCAATTATTCATGCGGAGATAAGATATGAAGCAATTCAATTCATTGGATGAAATAACAAACATAAAAGAAACAGTGGTTGCTCTCGGAAATTTTGACGGCGTTCATAAGGGCCACCAGGAGCTTATCAGAAGAACGGTAAAAAGCGCAAGAATGGCGGGGTTGAAGAGCGCCGTATTCACTTTTACCAATCATCCCAAGAATGTTCTGGCGGGAAAACCCGTCATCAAAAATATATTGTACACCGAAGACAAGGCGGAAATCATAAAATCCCTCGGGATCGATTATCTGTTTTCGCTGGAATTCGATGAGATCATCCAGCATTTATCGGCGGAAGAATTCATCCAGAAGCTTCTCGTCGGAGCATTCAAAATGAGAGAGGCCTACTGCGGCTTCAACTACCATTTCGGCTATAAGGCGGAAGGAACACCGGAGACCCTGATCCACGCGGGCATGAAGGAAGGATTCGGGATCCATGTGTTGGAACCGTTCAAAATCGACGGAAATCTGGTGAGCAGTTCCTTTATCCGGGAACTCATTGCGGATGGCAGAGTCGGCGAATGCAAGAAATACATGGGAAGAAATTACTGTGTAGGAGGAGAAGTGGTCGTCGGCAACAAGATCGGTAGGACCATCGGCTTTCCGACTTCGAATATCCTCATCGATGAAACAATGGTGACACCCGCTCACGGCGTTTATGTGACCTACTGCAATTACAACGGCGTCTGCTATCAGGGCGTAACCAATGTTGGCGTCAAGCCGACCATCGGTGATAATAAAAAGAACATTGAGACCCACATTTTCAACTTCAGCAAAGAGCTGTACGGAAAGGAGATCCGTGTGGAATTCCTGGAAAGGATCCGGCCGGAGATAAAATTCAACAGCGTAACGGAGTTGGCCCAGCAAATCGAAAAGGACTGCAGGGAGGCGGAACGCTATCACCAGCGGCTGAATGCCGAAAATGCCAAGAGCTATAAATAAGGGAGACGCCGGATATAATTATAAAAATTTATTTTCCTCTCTTGACAATCAAACCATTAACGGTTAGCATATGTATAATCATAATAGTAAAAAAGCTATGACAGAGGAAAGTAAAGACAATGGACCTGACAGGGATTATCCATCATTGACTGGAAGTGGATATTTGGAAAGTTATTTTGAAGTTCCCTCTTGAGCTCCAGGCTGAACAGATTTCAACTAAGTAGGCTTCGGCGTTTTCCCACGTTACAGGGATAGAATATTCAGCAGCGTAGCTGCTTAGTATTTGAAGAGAGAGCAGTGCTTATCCAGTACTGAATTTGGGTGGTATCGCGGAAGATAGAATCATTACCTTTCGTCCCTGTATAGGGGCGAAGGGTTTTTTGTTTTATGACGCTTAAGACTTTTTTGCTATTAGAATCAGGCAGTGCAGGCAATCAGGCTGGCATGCAAGGTAACAGAAAAGGAGAATAAAAATGATTATTGTATTGAAAAACGGAACGACACAGGAGGACATCAACCGGATATCCGGCTGGCTCTCCCGTTACAATGTGGAAGTTTGTCCCATCGTCGGCGCGGAAACCACCGTTTTGGGCGTTGTGGGGGACACGTCCTCTATCGACAGGAATTCCGCATATTTAAGTGAATATGTCGATAAAATCATCAAAGTGCAGGAGCCGTACAAACGGGCGAACCGAAAGATGCATCCCGAAGACACCATCGTCAACGTCAGCGGAGTAGAGGTCGGAGGCAGAAAAATTGTCGTTATGGCCGGGCCATGCTCCGTGGAAGGCGAGGAGCAGATCGTCGACATCGCAAAGCATATTAAGGCGTCGGGCGCTTCCATCATCCGCGGCGGAGCGTGGAAGCCCAGAACGTCGCCTTATGCCTTCCAGGGATTGAAAGCCGAGGGGCTCGAGCTTCTGAATATCGCGAAGGCGGAAACGGGGATGCCTATCGTAACCGAGATCACCAATCCGATGCACGTGGAACGATTCATCGGCAAGGTGGACTGCTTCCAGGTCGGAGCTCGAAATATGCAGAACTATGAGCTGCTTATCGAGCTGGGCAAGGCCAGGATACCCGTCCTGCTGAAGAGAGGTTTTTCCAATACGCTGGAAGAATTTCTCATGTCGGCGGAATATATATTAAGCGGCGGTAATGAAAATGTGATATTATGTGAAAGAGGGATCCGTACCAATGAGACGTTTACAAGGAATACGCTGGACATCAGCGCGATCCCCGCACTGAAGAAACTGAGCCACCTGCCGGTCATCATCGATCCGTCCCACGCGTCGGGCATGGCCTGGATGGTCGAGTCGCTTTCCATGGCGGCAATCGCAGCGGGAGCCGACGGACTTATGATCGAGGTGCACAACGATCCGAAGAATGCTCTGAGCGACGGAGCTCAGAGTCTCACCTACGAAATGTTCGACAGCACCATGAAAAAACTGAAATCCCTGGCCGCAGTAGTCGACAGGGAACTGTAAAGTCCCTGAAAGGGATCATTATAAGAGGTTTTTATGAAAATATTCAAACTGGCCGGAAAACAGAATACTTCCAGTATCATCATCGAAAAGGGATTACTGAAAGAAGCCGCGGAATTCTGCAGAACAAAAAGCACCGATACCGCGCCTTCTAAAATCTGCATCGTAACGGATACCAACGTGGCGAAGCTTTATTTAAGTTACCTGGAGGAGAAGCTAGCCGCCCTGAATATCCCGATGTTTCGTCATATTATCCCTGCTGGAGAAGAATACAAGACTCTTGAAACCGTGTCCGGCATTTATGATACATTGAGCGATAACCGGTTCGGAAGGGATGATATGATCATCGCCCTGGGCGGCGGCGTAACAGGAGACATCGCCGGTTTTGCCGCAGCGACGTATCTCAGGGGCATACGCCATCTGATCCAGATCCCGACAACTCTGCTGGCGCAGGTGGACTCCTCCGTCGGAGGAAAAACAGGCGTTGATCTGCCCCAGGGGAAAAATCTGGTAGGTGCGTTCCGCCAGCCCGACATGGTCCTTATCGACCCCGAATTGCTGGATACACTGCCGGAAGAAGTTTTCAGAGCAGGTATGGCGGAGGTCGTCAAGTACGGCTGCATCTGGGATCCGGAAATACTGGAACTTGTGTCGGCAACGGAATACAAAAAACATATGATCGAACTGATCGAACGATGCGTTTCGATCAAGATAAAAGTCGTGGAAGAGGATGAACTGGAATCAGGCCTACGAAGGATCCTGAATTTCGGCCACACCATCGGCCACGGCGCAGAAAGACTTGGAAATTATACAGAGCTGTCCCATGGGGAGGCTGTAGCCGTCGGTATGGCGGCAGCGGTCAAAATGGGAAACAGCATCGGGATTACAAAGGACGGCTGCTATGAGAGACTCATCCCGATCCTTCAGACATTTTCCCTGCCGACCAGATTGACGCATCCGGTGGAAGAGGTTTATGAATCGATGCTTTCCGATAAAAAGACGCAGGGAAACGGCATCCATTTTGTATTCATTGAAGATTTCGGGAAATCTTTGGTTAAAAAGGTTCCGGTCACGGAATTGAAGCAAATGATGAAAGTGTTAGGTGATTAGTATGGGAAGCACTTGGGGAAATCAACTAAAAATATCGGTATTCGGCGAGTCGCACGGGAAAGGCGTCGGCGTTGTGATCGACGGATTTCCGGCGGGATTTGAAATTGATCAGGATTTCGTCAGTCAGGAGCTGGCGAGAAGGGCTCCCGGTCAGAGCCTTCTTACCACCGGCAGAAAGGAAGAAGACAAACAGATCCTCCTTTCCGGAATGCTGGAAAACAGAACCACCGGAGCGCCCATCTGCATGATGATCCAAAATACCGACACCCACAGCAAGGATTACGAAAACCTGAGGACCGTGCCCCGTCCCAGTCACAGCGACTATACGGGACAATTGAGATACCGCGGAGCAAACGATATCCGCGGAGGCGGCCATTTCTCCGGAAGATTGACGGCGCCTGTTGTTTTTGCCGGAGCCTTATGCAAAGATTTTCTGAAAAAAGTTCATAACATAGAAATCGGCTCCCATATTTATCGTGTGGGGAATATCTGCGACAAGCCCTTCGACCTCGTTTCCGTCGACAGAGAGCTGCTATCCCGGCTTCAGCGGGAGACTCTTCCGCTGGTCGATCATGACATGGAGGATGCAATCAAAGAGACGGTGGAGAAGGCGAGAATGAGCCTGGACTCCGTGGGAGGCGTCATCGAATGTGCCGTCGTCGGAGCGGCTGCGGGAATCGGCAGCCCGATGTTTCAAAACGTGGAAAGCCGCATCGCCTCCATCCTTTACGGTGTGCCTGCGGTGAAGGGCGTTGAATTTGGTATGGGCTTCGCCATTTCAGAAAAACACGGTTCCGAGGTCAACGACTGCTACATAAAGGAAGGCGGAACCGTTCAAACAAGAACAAACAACAACGGCGGGATCTCAGGCGGGATCACCACCGGAATGCCCATCGTTGTCAGGGCGGCAATCAAGCCGACCCCGTCTATCAGCAGGGAGCAAGCCACGCTGAATCTGGAAACCGGGGAAGAGGAGACGCTGCAGATCCATGGCAGGCACGATCCGTGCATCGCCATGCGCGCGCCGGTGGTCGTGGAAGCGGCGGTGGCTATAGCCATGGCTGACTTGTATTTGGAGGCTTACGGGTATGACGCTAAATGATTTGAGAATTAAAATCGACGAAATCGACTTAAAAATAAAAGAACTGTTCCTGCAAAGGATGAAGGTGGCGGAAGAGGTCGCGGAATGCAAAAGCAGGACGGGAGACAAGATACTGAAGCCGGAGCGGGAGGAGGAGGTCATCGAACGGCTGACAGCCGGTCTGGACGATGAAAAGAAGCTTTCCTACACTTCTTTTCAAAAAAAGGTGATGGAGGTCAGCAGGACGTTTCAGTACCGCAGGCTGCTGGAGCTGGGAGCCGGTTTCGCGCCGGAATTCCTGGAAGAGGAGCCGGCAGTGAAAGCGGTTTGCTATCAGGGGCTGCCCGGTTCCTATTCAGAACTGGCTGCCGGGAATCTTTTTCCTGACGCAGGGTACTGCTCCGTTGAAACCTTTGAGGACGTATTCCTTGCCATCGGCGGCGGGAAGGCCCAGGCGGGCGTTGTGCCGCTGGAAAACACCACGGCGGGCAGCGTTTATGAAGTATACGATCTGCTGATGAAGCACGATCTTTTTATTAATTACTGCGAGATCGTCAAAGTGGATCATTGTCTGGCGGCTATCAGGGGCGCCGTTTTGGAGAACATCAAAGAAGTCTACTCCCATCCGCAGGCGATTGCCCAAAGCGCCGAATTCTTAAGGCAGAGGGGCATTACCGCCAAAGAGATCAGCAACACGGCGGTGGCTGCAAAGTATGTGGCGGAGTCCGGGGACAAGAGCAAGGGCGCTGTCTGCTCCAAGGAGGCGGCGGAGCGCTATGACCTGGAAGTCATACTGGAAGGGATCAATCACAATAAAGAAAACGCTACGAAATTCGTGGCTGTTTCAAAGCATCTCATCGTAAAGGAAAATCATGACCGGATCGCCATCGTGTTTGCCTGTCCGCACCGCAGCGGTAGTCTTGCCGGCGTTCTCGGCATTTTCGGAGATTACGGGGTGAATCTGACGGAGATCCATTCCAGACCGGACGGCAAAAACCCGTGGTCCTATCTCTTTTACGTTGATTTTACGGGGAATCTCAGGGACAACAGGATCCGGGCGCTGTTTTATCAGCTATACGAGGAGCTGCCCTTCGTAAAGATCATCGGAAGCTACGAAAGCAGGAATTAACATGGAAATCACTTCTTCCAAGGGGCTGCGGGGCACGATCGCCGTAGCGCCGGACAAATCCATATCGCACCGGGCGGTGATGATGGGTTCCATTGCGAAAGGGACGACCGTCATCCGCAACTTCCTCATGGGCGAAGACTGCCTTTCCACCATCGACTGTTTCCGAAGGCTGGGCGTACCCATTGAAATCGATGGCAGCCAGGTAACGGTAAAAGGCGGCGGAATGCATGGATTGAAGGCGCCCCATGAACTTTTATATACCGGAAATTCCGGGACGACTACAAGGCTGCTCTGCGGGCTGCTGGCGCCTCAAAGGTTTTCAAGCATCCTGGACGGAGACGCATCCATCGGTAAACGGCCGATGAACCGCGTGATCGCACCGCTGAGAGAAATGGGTGCGAAAATAACCGCGACAGGAAACGGTTTTACACCCATTGCCATTGAGGGATCAGACCTTAAGGGAATCGAATACGAACTGCCCGTTGCCAGCGCTCAGCTGAAATCGGCTCTGATCCTGGCCGGACTTTATGCCGAAGGAAAAACCACCGTAATAGAACCAAAATCATCGAGAAACCATACAGAGTTGATGATCAACGGATTCGGCGGAAATGTCGCCGCTGAGAATAACCGGATCACCGTAACGCCGGTTGAAGAATTATACGGCCATGGCATTCGGGTACCCGGAGATATTTCTTCTGCCGCGTTCTTCATGGTTGCGGCGCTCATCGTTCCGAATTCGGAAATCACCATAAAAAATGTCGGACTGAACGATACCAGGACGGGGATCATCGATGTGCTGAAAACAATGGGAGCATCCATACAGATACAGGAATCGGGGGACGGGATCGAACCTGCAGGGGACATCACTATCAGTCATTCCGGCTTGCACGGCGTGGAAATCGGAGGTGAACTGATCCCGAGGCTTATTGATGAACTGCCTGTTATCGCGGTTGCCGCCGCTTTCGCGAAGGGCAGGACCGTGATCCGGGATGCGGAGGAACTGAAGGTAAAAGAATCCAACCGGATCGAGGCGATGACCTGCGAACTCACAAAAGCCGGAGTTGATGTGACAGCCACGGAAGACGGACTAATCATCAATGGCGGAAAGCCTGTCCACGGCGGGAGTTTCGAGTCCTTCGGCGATCACAGGGTCGCCATGTCGATGTCAGTTCTGGCGCTGGCTGCGGAAGGAACAAGCGCCATCGAAAACCACCGGTGCATCAGTATCTCATATCCGGATTTTTTTGAAACGCTGAAGAGCATTCAAATTTAATGCACAACAGAAACCTGATATCTGTTATAATATTGCGCGGACAGCGCATAATAACACAAGAAATACTTTACAAGAAAAAACAGATGTGTTAGTATGTATTGTCAATACATACCTTTGGCTGAGTCTTACGACTCTCCGACGTAGCACACGGCTAGAGGTGAAAAAAGAAAAGGAGAAAGAATAATGATTGATCAGGCTAAAAAAGCTGAAATTATCAGCGAGTACAAAACAAAAGAGGGAGACACAGGTTCTCCTGAGGTTCAGGTTGCGATTCTTACTTTCAGAATCAACGATTTGAATGAGCATTTAAAGATTCATAAAAAGGACCACCATTCAAGAAGAGGACTTCTGAAGATGGTCGGACAGAGAAGAAACCTTCTTAATTACCTGAAGAACAAGGATGTTGAAAGATACAGAGCTCTGATTGCTCGTTTGGGATTAAGAAAATAATTCTGAAAATCAAAGGCGGGGACTTCCCCGCTTTTATTTTAATTAACGGTAAAAGGAAAAAGATTAACAGGAGGAAGTTGTTAATGAGATTTGAAGATTACAGAACATTCAGAACCGCTGTAGGCGGAAGATTATTACAGTTGGAAATTGGTAAGGTTTGCGAAATGGCAAACGGTGCTGTTATGGTAAAGTACGGGGACACTGTAGTAAATGTTACTGCTACAGCAGCAGCCGAACCAAGAGCTGACATCGATTTTTTCCCTCTCAGTGTAGACTATGAAGAAAGAATGTACGCCGCGGGAAAGATCCCCGGAGGATTTATAAAAAGAGAAGGCAGACCATCCGGTCAGGCGATCCTGAATTCCAGACTGATCGACAGGCCGATCAGGCCGTTGTTCCCGAAAGGATTTTACAATGATGTTGTGGTTGTTGCTACAGTAATGTGTGTCGACCCTGACTGCTCGCCGGAAATCGTCGGCATGATCGGTTCCTCGGTGGCTTTGTGCATATCCGATATTCCGTTTGACGGACCTACTGCATCCGTGTTGATCGGTTTGATAGACGGACAATTTGTTGTCAATCCTACTCTTGCACAAAGAGAAGTCAGCGAACTGCATCTCGTAGTATCCGGTACCAAGGAAGCAATCATGATGGTAGAAGCCGGCGCAAAAGAAGTACCGGAAGATGTGATTCTTGAAGCGATCATGTTTGCCCATGAAGAGATCAAAAAGATCATCGAATTCATCGAGGAAGTTGTCGCCGAAGTAGGCAAGCCAAAGAGAGAAGTAACTCTTTACAAGGTCCCTGAGGATATCGACGCCGCTGTAAGGGAATATGCATCCGACAAGATGAGAGCGGCGATCCAGACCTATGACAAGATGGAACGACTTGAAAACATGGACGCTGTAGAGAAAGAAGCCAAGGCTCATTTCGCGGAAATTTATCCTGACAATCCAAAGGATATTGCCGCAGTATTATACAACATCACAAAAGAACAGGTCAGAAGCCTCATCCTGGATGACGGAATTCGTCCGGACAACAGGAAGCCAACAGAAATCAGACCGATCTGGTGCGAAACCGGAATCCTTCCGAGAACACATGGGACAGGCCTGTTTAAAAGAGGACAGACCCAGGTATTGTCCGTTACCACACTGGGACCGATGGGCGACGCACAGACCATCGACGGCATCGGCGAGGAAGTGGAAAAGAGATACATGCATCACTATAATTTCCCGCCATACAGTGTGGGAGAAGCGAAATCAGCGAGAAGCCCGGGCAGACGTGAGATCGGGCACGGCGCTCTTGCAGAAAGAGCATTGATTCCGGTACTTCCAAGCGTGGAAGAATTCCCATATGCGATCAGAGTGGTATCCGAAGTATTATCCTCCAACGGAAGTACCTCCATGGGATCCACCTGTGGAAGCACTTTGTCTCTCATGGATGCGGGCGTTCCTATCAAGGCTCCCGTCTCAGGTATTGCGATGGGTCTGATCGAAAGAGTGGAACCGGACGGTTCCAGCAAGATCGCGATCCTTTCCGATATCCAGGGAATGGAAGATTTTCTGGGCGATATGGACTTTAAAGTGGCAGGTACCGCCAAGGGCGTTACCGCGATCCAGATGGATATCAAGGTCCACGGACTTTCCAGACAGATCCTTCAGGACGCACTGACACAGGCTCATGACGGCAGAATGTTCATCATGGATAAAATGATGGAAGAGATCGCCGAGCCGAGAAAAGAACTGTCACCGTACGCTCCTAGAATCATCTCCATACAGATCGATCCGGACAAGATCAGAACCGTCATCGGACCGGGCGGAAAGACCATCAACAGGATCATTGCCGAGACTGGCGTGAAGATCGATATTGATGACTCCGGTCTGGTTTATATCGCAGCTCCTGATATGGAATCCGCAAACAACGGCGTCAGAGCGATCGAGCTTCTGATCAAGGAAGTGGAAGTCGGCGAAGTCTATGAAGGCAAAGTCACAAGAATTATGAATTTCGGAGCCTTCATCGAGATCTTGCCTGGCAAGGAAGGATTGCTCCACATCTCCAAGATGGCAAAGGAAAGAGTCGAGAAGGTCGAAGACGTCATGAACATCGGCGATTTTGTAAAGGTCAAGGTTACCGAAATCGACAGCCAGAACAGAATCAACCTTACCAGAAAAGAACTGCTGGACTAAAAAACCTACAATCCACGGCCGTGTCTGAAATTTCAGATACGGCCGTTTTTTATTTCCGCGCTGTCGGTAGCTAGTTGTTTCCGTGACTGCCAGGGACTTATGGTCGCCTGTCAGGCTGTTCTCTCGAAAACCGCCTCCTTTAAGATGCTGCGCATAAAGTCGGTAATAGGTTTCACGGTTTTCTATGAGAACACCTCTGCCGCGGCTCCTCGGTCCGTATCTCAATGCGGTACGTTCAAGGCGACGCGACGGCATATTTACATAGAAAACCGTCCGAACCATTGATAACTGTAAGGTGAGCGGATTTTCGAGAAAATATGCCCGGCAGTCGCCTGCGGATACCCTAGACAGGCACGCCAACAATGATCACCTGTACATAGCCAGCGGATAAAATCTGGATAAAACCGATTTGAGGTTCCAAATGCGGCCGGAATATGATACAATATTCGACGTATTATGATTATTTTCAAGGAGACTTTTCATGCTTTTTAGTTCGCTTATTTTTATCGTCTGTTTTTTACCGGCAGTGTTGATCATATACTATGCGATTTTAAGAAATCACCGCAAGTTGCAGAACTTTTTCCTGCTCATCGCCAGCTTGGGCTTTTATGCGTGGGGTGAACCGAAATTCGTGTTTCTGCTGATGCTTTCCATTGTGGTCAACTGGATCTTTGGACTGGCGGTAGCTCATCACAGGGAACATGAGATCCGGTCAAAGTGGATCATTTTTATCATGGTGGTGTTCAACCTGAGCATCCTCTATGTGTTCAAATATCTGATGTTCACCATTGACAATCTCAACCGGTTTCTGGGCACGGATTTCACGGTTTCCAAGATCGTACTTCCCATCGGGATCTCTTTCTTTACGTTCCATGCGATCTCTTATGTTATCGATATTTATCGGGGAAAGGCCCAGGTGCAGAGAAATCTGTTTCACGTAGGGCTTTACATCGTTTTCTTCCCGCAGTTGGTGGCCGGCCCGATCCTGCGGTATTCGGTCATTGCCGACCAGATCATGGGCAGGAAGGAGACCTTCGAGGACTTTTCCCAAGGGGTCTGCAGGTTCCTTAAGGGCTTTGCGAAGAAAATCCTGCTGGCCAACAATTTCGCGCTCATCGCCGACGCAGCGTTTTCCTTACATAGCGGCGAACTTTCCGTATCCTTCGCATGGCTGGGAGCCATCGCCTATACGCTGCAAATCTATTTTGACTTTTCGGGTTATTCGGACATGGCGATCGGCCTTGGCCGGATGTTCGGCTTTCATTTCCCGGAAAATTTCAATTACCCTTACATATCGAAATCCACTTCGGAATTCTGGAGGAGATGGCATATTTCCCTGGGATCCTGGTTCCGTGATTACGTATATTTCCCATTGGGCGGCAGCAGGGTGGATTCCACAGGACGCTTGATTTTCAATCTGTTTGTCGTTTGGTCTTTAACAGGACTCTGGCACGGCGCAAGCTGGACGTTTATCTGCTGGGGCCTGCTGTATTTTGTTTCGATTTCCCTGGAAAAGGTCACGAACTTCGAAAAGCTTGGAACCAGTAAGACTGCAATTGCCGTCAAGCATCTTTACACCATGCTGCTGGTGGTTTTCGGCTGGGTCCTGTTTCGATCTGCGACCATCGCCGGCGCCGCCGCGTACCTTAAAACCATGCTTTTCCTTTCCGGAGCGCAGTTCCTGGATGGAAACACGCTTGTCTATCTGGCGGAAAACAAGCTCTTTCTCCTCTTGGGGATCCTTTTCTCCATGCCTGTATCCAAGGCATTTTCAAGGTGGTATGAGGAAAAAAGAAGCGACGGAAGCCCGATCCTTACCGGTGCTATGATGGTGGTCTATCCCTCCACGATGCTGATTCTGTTTATGATCGCCATGGCCTATATCGTAAAGGGCTCCTATAATCCGTTCATTTATTTTAACTTTTAGGCAGGTATTGCAATGAAATTAAGAAATCTGTTTCAAACACATAAAGCGGAAAAGATCACAGCCATCGCGTTTCTGGTCATTGTTTGTTATATGCTGTACGGTCTGCTTTTCACGGATCACAACGTAAAAGAGGATTTCCTCAAGGATTACCGGACGACGATCCTGCCAGGTACCCCGATCATCGAGAGGGTGACAGGCGCCATTGACAGCCTGGAGAAGACTATCGACAACGATACATATAATAGGGAAGATTATATCGATTTCTACGGATGGACCCAGAAGTTTATGGGAAAACGGGTCATAGTGGATATCGGTTACGGGGAACTTTATAAAACGAAATACGGTCAAATAACATATGCGGTTCCGAAGCAGGACGTCTCTGAGGAACTGGAAAGCATGTACAACCTGAAAAAGGAGCTGGACAAGCATCATATCCCGCTGCTTTATGTTCAGGCCCCATTTAAACTGCGGCCCGGCGAGCAGCAGCTCCCAGACAACGTGAAGGACCATGCCAATGAGAACGCGGACCGTTTTTTGGAAGGTCTGATTGCGGGAGGTATCGACTATCTTGATCTCAGGTTGAACTACTGGTCCAAGGGGCTGGATCAGAACGAGCTGTTTTTCAATACAGATCATCACTGGTCCATCAATGGGGCGTTCAACAGCTATCAGGAGATCTCGGAACGGCTGAACAGCGATTACGGCTTTCATATCAGCGACAAGTATACGGAACTGGACAACTTCGACCAGAAAGTATTCAAGGACTACTACATCGGATCCATGGGAAGAAGAGTAGGGGAATCCTACGGAGGCGTCGACGACTTCACCCTGATCACACCGAAGTTCGATACGGATTATACGGTTTACGAGCGGGATTACGGCGGAGAAAAGGTCTATAAGGGAAGTTTTCAGGACGCCGTCTTGACCAATTCCTACATTGCCGAAGGCACGCCCCCCGATACGAACCGGTATGCCGTTTACCACGGCGACAACGCGGAACTTCAGTTTGTCAATCACAAAGTGAAAAGCGGAAAAATCCTGATCATAAAGGATTCCTTCGGGCTGCCGATCTATTCGTTTCTGTCCACGGGGATCCATGAGGTGCGGGCGCTGGACGTCAGGCTGTTCAAGGATTCCGTAGCCCAATATGCGGAAAAATATCGTCCCGACGTCGTGATCATTCTTTACAACGGCGACAGTTTCGGGGGAACGATGTTCGACTTCGGTTCATAATTCAACGTTTCCGGTCGAGCAAAAACCTTTGTAACGGAAGTGTAACTTGAATGACACGGAACGGGGATGTTAGAATGAAATATAGCAAATATTTTCAGCAGAAAGAAAGTTAGGGGGGGTATGGGAAAAAATGGCATTTAAAAACAGCAGAAAACTTACAGCCAGCTTTTTGTCCGTCACAATGCTGGCAGGTACTTTTTTGACCGGATTCGCTTATCAGGACGGGATCGGTAATGTTTATTACGAAACCAAAGCGGAGATCTACGACAATACATATTACTCGGAACAATTGGCCGGACACAGCACAAACGGAATCGAGCGCGCTTATTTTGTAAACGCGGACCTGCAGGGGACGGATCTTGAGCCTTATGTGTTTGAAGGCGAGGTCACCGGAACCTATAACATGGATACAATGGTCAGCACGTTGGAAAGCCAGGGCTATAAGGTAGTCACGGGAATCAACGGAGATCTTTATGATACTGCTACCGGCGCTCCAAAGGGATTGACCATCCATGACGGAAAGATCAAAACCTCGGGATATGCTCCGGACTATGTCATCTCTTTCAACGATGACGGAAAGGCCTCTCTGGAAAAGGTAAACCTGGGATATTCCCTCAAGGGAACGATCAACATTCCGACTAACGTAGAGACTCCTGTCACCGATCCGACACAGCCGACCGATCCGACGCAAACGACTACTGACGGAGCGGTCACACAGACTCCGACGCCACCGGCAGTGACGACGCAGACAGTTTTAGTGCCGACGCCCTGGGAAGCGCCAATCGGTTTTTTCAATATTCCCCACGGCGGTGCAAAAGCACTTCATCTATATAACCGCCAGTACGCGGCTACAACAAAGACGAAAGAGAACTCCGTAGAAGTCATCCTGCAGGCGAGCTCCGCGGACAGCACCGAACCCACGGTTGGCGGAACCATTGATGCTACCGTTCTTGAAGTCAGAAACGGGACAAGCAATACGCCGATCGGAGCCGATCAACTGGTTCTCTCGGCTGCGGCAGATTCTCCGTATGCAGTTCCTCTTTCCTATCTTGCTCCCGGAAGCCAGGTCCAGCTTTCTGTAACAGACTGGAATAACAAAGGCCTTTCAGAAAGCAAGGAAGCGGTAGGCGTCTACTACGCCATGTGCGACAACGGACAGTGGATTTCCAACGGAACCAATCTGAACCCGAGAACCGCCATCGGTATCAAACCGGATGGATCGATACTGCTTTACGTGCTGGACGGCAGACAGCCAGGATTCTCTTCGGGACTCGGTTTGACCGATATGGCAAAGCACCTGATCGCGCTGGGCTGCACCACTGTAGTCAATATGGACGGCGGCGGCTCTTCGGTGATGAATACGAGGCTTGGCGGAAAAGACGCAAAAGCGGTGAAAAAGAATTCGCCTTCCGAAGGATATGAGAGAAAAACGACCAACGGACTCCTTCTGGTTTATCGGAACAGCGGAGGTTCACAAGCGGAACATTTACATACCTATGCAAGCCAGCCGCTGGCAATGCCCGGCGCCGACATTCAGCTGACGACTTATGCATCCAATGATAAATATGAGCCTGTATCACAGAGAAGTGTGAATTACAGCGTTGAGGATTCCCTCGGAACCATTAGCCAGAACGGTCTCTTCACAGCGGGAAGCGGCATCGGGACCGCGGTGATCCATGCGGAAAGCGGAAGCCTTGAAACCACGACGCAAATCAACATTGAAAATAACATCACCTTTACGACCAACGTAAAGAATCTCGTGATCGATCCGGGAAAATCTTCGGATATCAACGTATCGGCAGCATTCGGATATTCGCCGATCGCCAGCAAGGACAGCCTGTTCACCTTCAGCTGTGATCCGACCATCGGAACCATCGATGCCAACGGACTCTTCCAGGCGACAAGCCAGGGCGGCATAACCGGCAATATTACCGTATCGTATAACAGTACGACGCAGACAATACCGGTCCAGATCGGAGCGGCGATGATAGACTTCAAGGACACCACCGCCCACTGGGCGAGAGAATATATCGGCAGACTGGCCGCCAGAGGCGTGGTCAACGGCATGGGCGACAACTACTACCAGCCTGACGCGACTCTCACGAGAGCCCAGTTCCTGACGATGCTTTCCAAGACCATCTACGGCCTTGATCCGTCACAGACGGCGCCCGCCGGCTTTACCGACGTACCGGCCGCCGAATGGTATTACAACTACGTCAACTGGGGTTACGCCAACGCCATCGTCAACGGAACAAGCGAAACGACCTTTGCACCGAACGACAGCATCACTAGAGAACAGATGGCCATCATGCTGACCAATTTCGCAAGGAGCACCCAGCTTGTTCTCCCGGAAACAAAGGCCGGGACTACCTTCACCGACGGCACGGCAATCAGCCCATGGGCGACAGAAGCCGTTGACAAGATCGTTACTTCCGGCATCATGAGCGGATATCCGGAAGGCAATTACTGTCCTCAGGGCAAGGCGACCAGAGCAGAAGCGGCGACGGTCATCTACAAACTGATCCTGATCCGAGACAATATTGCAAAAGCGAAATAAAAAAAGAGCGAATTACGAAATCAAAGATTTCTATTTGCTCATGCTGCACTGAGTGCAGCAAATCGAGGTACTTTCTTTGAAACATACGGAAATATCAATAACTTAAAACGATATTTCCTATGTTATAAAAATATAGCGCCAGCTACAGTGAATCTGTAAACTGAATGTAGACATGTACAAAAAGTATATGTCTACATTTTTAATTTTTGATAAACTCAATTTGAAAGGATGTGATTTTATGGGGAGACCAAAAGGCGGGAGAAATAGAAAATGGACTAAAGAAGAAAAGCTTAGGATTGTAAAACGGCACCTAGTGGACCATGTAGGCCAAAGGACTTTAGTAAAAGAAGAAAGCATCTCAGGCGGTATGCTTCGTCATTGGATTTCGGCATATCTAGATCAGGGTGAAGAAGGGTTGGAGCCCAAGACCCGAAGAGGCAATCCTTTTGCCGCATTACATACTAGTAAAAATCTTAGAGAACTAGATCGCCTTAGACTTGAAAATGCTAAACAAAAAATAGAAATTGAACGACGACTAAAAAAAGGGTACATGGTGAAAGGAGCTGGTGCAGAAAAGGAGTTCATTACTTCATTCGATCCGAATACGAAATAATTGAGCAGCTAAGAGCTGAGTATTCTGTAAAATTTCTTTGTGAAATAATGGCCATCAACCGATCAGGGTATTACAAGTGGGTGCGGCGAAAAGGCCATCCAAATCGATATGAATCTGACCGGAATCTGTTAACCGAACTACTCCTTGAACAGCATAAAAAGCATAACTCTTATGGATATCATAGACTTGCTGCATTGATTAAAAATCAGACTGGTTGGATCTTCTCGGACAACCTGGCGCACAAATGCTGCAAGTATGCTGACATCAAGTCCCAAGCGAGAAAATATCGATATCGTAATGCAGGAGAGGAACACGTACTATTCCCTAATATAGTAGCCGGGAAGTGGAATGCATCCGAGCCAATGAAGCTCATTGCTTCGGATATGACCTGCTTAAAGCATAGGGACAGGCTCTATGAGTGGACTTACTTCCTTGATACATTTAATAATGAAATTATCTCCTCAGCGGTATCGTCAAGGCCAGGGGATACTAGGCCATATTACAACTGTCTGGAACAATTCCTCAAAAAAATAGAAGAACAGAGCGCCCCAGTTGTTTTGCACACCGACCAGGGCGGCGTCTATTCTTCCAAAGCATTCCTCAACGCTCATAAGGATTATACCATAATCCGTTCTATGTCGCGAGCAGGAACTCCTACAGATAATCCTGTGATAGAAGCTATCAATGGATGGATCAAGGATGAGATCAGAACTGACTTCAAGTTTAATGAAGCCGATAGCGTCAGCAGATTCTTGGAGGATTACATATTCTATTTCAATAATCTGAGGCCGGCTGCTGCTTTAAAATACAAAACCCCAATCCAGTTTAAGACTGAATTGGGGTTTGGATAGTTTTTTTGAACTGTCTACTTTTGATTGACAGATTCACTACAGCTGGCGCTTTCTTTTTTGAATTAAGATATAAACAAATGCTCCCAAGCATAAATTTAAGGAGGGTGCTCAGCTCGCATGATGAATTAAAGCGAGCGCCGAAGGGAACCATGGGTTCCCTAGCGGGCGGCTCTAGCCGCGTTTGGGGGTGTTTTTATGAGATCGGGAAAACTGCTTATGGTCGTCGTATTTACGACAGTATTTGTGCTTTTTGTTTATCAGGTTGTTTCATTGGGTATGATCCTATTCGAGAACCATTCCGCTTCCAGCGAGGAAAGTGTCCAGAGCCTTGCGGGGGAAGACGACGTTGTGATCCGCAGCGGCCTTCCCAACAGCAACCAGCTTGTTTTCGCATGCAATGTGGATTGGGGAGAAGAAGTGATCCCCGATATGCTGAAGGTTCTGAAGAACAATAACGTCAAGATCACCTTTTTTGTAACAGGAAGATGGGCGGAACAGCATCCTGATCTGCTGAAGCAGATGTACCAGGAAGGTCATGAGATCCAGAGCCACGGCTACAGCCACAAGTTATGCACGCAAAACTCCGTGGAAACCGCGAAAGAGGAAATATTAAAAACAGAAAAGGTTATACTTGATATATTGGGAGTCAAAACGAATGTATTTGCGCCGCCTTCGGGGGATTACGACGAAACCACCATCGAACTCTGCAGAAGCATGGGTTATAAAATGGCGTTGTGGAGCGCTGATACCATCGACTGGAGGGAAGGCTCCACGGCGCAGGTGATCAAGGACAGAGTGATGAAAAAAAGGCTCAACGGGGCAATCGTTCTGATGCATCCGAAGGAGGAAACCGTGAAGGCGCTGCCGGATCTCATCACAAAAATCAAAGAGAAGAAGATCGAGATCGTACCTCTTTACAGGCTGTCGCATTAATGTTAGAATTGTAGAAAATATAAGGAAAGTGGTAGACATAATGATAATAAACAAAAAGCTGAATTGCGGCGTTCGTATAGTCATGGAGGAAATACCTTACGTACAATCTGTTTCTGTCGGTATCTGGGTAAAGGCAGGTTCTGTGGATGAAACAGCAAAGAACTCGGGTATTTCTCATTTTATTGAACATATGCTTTTTAAAGGAACAGAAAACAGGAGTGCAAAGAAAATTGCAGAGGATGTGGACAAGATCGGGGGGCAGATCAACGCCTTCACAGGAAAAGAAGCGACCTGCTATTACCTGAAGACTCTTGCGAACAATATCGATAAAGCGGCAGATATCCTCATCGACATGTTCATTAATTCTAAATTCGATGAGGAAGAGATGGAAAAAGAAAAGCGTGTCGTCTATGAAGAAATCAAGATGATAGAAGATTCTCCGGAGGATGACGCCCATGATATAATCAGCGAGCTGATTTTCAAGGGAAATCCGCTGGCGAAATCCATCATCGGAACTCCGAAATCCCTTGCGGGGATCACCCGGAACACGATCAAAAAATATATCGCGGAAGAGTACACCCGTGACAACATCGTCATTTCCGTCTGCGGCAGCTTTGATCCGGATCATATCTGTGAGCTGTTCGACTGTAAACTCATGCCGCTCAGTGACAACAAAGCGCCGAAGGCGCATGATGAAATCGGCTATAAACCAAATTATAAAGTGAAAGTGAAAGATATCGAGCAGTCCCACCTCTGCCTCGGCTTGAAGGGCTTGTCTCTCGACGACGAGCGGTATTATTCTCTGGTGTTGCTGAACAATATCATGGGCGGCAGTATGAGTTCCAGACTGTTCCAGAACATCCGTGAGGAAAAGGGCCTGGCTTATTCCGTTTATTCCATGGCCAGCTCCTTCAGCAATACCGGTTATTTCAACATTTACGCAGGCGTCAGCCATGACAAGATCAAGGATGCGGTCATCGGCATCCAGGATGAGCTGAAATTGCTGAAAGCCGGCGGAGTAACCGAGGAAGAGTTGGAGACCGCCAAAGAACAGATGAAGGGAAGCTATATCTTCAGTCTGGAAAACGTTAACGGACGCATGTTCTCCATCGGGAAAAACTTGCTGCTGCTGAACAAGATCTATACACCGGAAGAAGTCATGAGAAATGTCGACGCCGTGAGCATGGAAGATATCAGGAATATTTCCGAGATGATCACCGACATCCACAACTATTCCGGCGTTCTCATCGGCAGGAACAAGCTGGATCTTAAAAAGATCATTCAGTCATAACCGGCACGATTCGATTACAAGGAGCAGTATATGGAGCAGATCAGAATCAAATATCTCAACAAGGACGTCAAAAGGCTGGAGTACATTGAAGGAAAGTCGGACTGGATCGATTTGCGTGCTGCCGAACGGGTTGCGCTTGCTGCGGGGGAATACCGGCTGATCCATCTCGGAGTCGCTATGCAGCTCCCGGAAGGATATGAAGCCCATATCGTGCCCAGGAGCAGTACATTTAAGAACTTCGGCATCATACAGACCAACAGCTTTGGGGTTGTCGACAACAAATACTGCGGACCAGGCGACTGGTGGCATATGCCTGTCTATGCGATACGTGATACAGTGATCGAAGCGAACGACAGGATCTGTCAGTTCCGGATCCAGAAAAACCAACCGGTCATCGAGTTCGAGGAAGTGGAAGAGCTTTCGGCGGAGGACCGGGGAGGTTTCGGCAGCACCGGTACGAAATAAAATATTTAAAATGTATCTTGACTATATCGTAAATTTGCGATATAGTCGTTTTATAATATGAAAGAGGTGACCTATGAACATATCTCAGGTTTGCGATGCATTGGGAAATGAGACACGGTATCAAATCGTCAAATGGTTGAAGGACAAAACCATCGAGACTTGCTGCGATCAAATCGAGATGTATGAAAACGGTGTGTGCGTTCTTGATGTGGTGAAGGCGACAGGCCTTGCGCAATCGACGATAACTCAGCATCTGAAAGTTTTAGAAAAGGCAGGCTTGATCTATAAGGAAAAGCGGAGCTACTGGACCTGCTATTTTTTGAATAAACAAACGATCGAAGAACTTGTGAAAAATTTATATCATGATCTTATTTAAAATTTTTTAAACATCCATATCGTATAAATGCGATATGGATGGGAAGGAGAGTGAAATCAAATGGGTTTTATTTTGGGATTGATCAAGGATACCTTGCTTTATGTGGCTGGAACTCTGGTTCACAATGCACCGATCCTATTCCTGGGCGTCATTGTGGCGGCAGCGCTTGCTGTTTATGTGGACGCGGAGAAGTTTCGGCAGTCATTAATGAAAAGGTCTGCCATTTCGATCCCGGCGACCGTAGCCTTCGGAGCGTTTACACCTTTCTGCGCCTGCGGTACGATGGCGGTGATCGTTGCTATGCTGACGACAGCGCTTCCATGGGGTCCGATCATGGCATTTCTGACTTCTTCGCCGCTGATGAGTCCGGATGAGTTTATCTTTATTTCCGGTATCATCAGTGTAAAATTTGCCGTTTCACTGACGATAGCCTCCCTCGTGATCGGGCTCGGATCAGGTCTCTTAACACAGATGATCGAGCAGAAGACACATTACTTGGATCATCAAACGAGATTCGGCAGGGACGAAGGCGATACTCCTCAGGTTTGCGGCGAGTGCGGCGGAACGGATTGCTGCGACGGAACTGCTGCAGCTGCCGTCGGAAAAGGGACGGACAACAAAGTACAGACTTTTATTGAAAAATACAAACTGAAGGAATTTCTGAAATTCTGTTTTGATGTGGGGGTAAAGCAGATACTTATATACTTTTCCGTGTTCGCTGCAATCGGTTTTCTCATCAACCGATACGTTCCGGCAGAGTTGATCACTCAGTATCTGGGAACGGGGAATATATTCGCCGTGCCGCTGCTGGCGATCATTGGGCTGCCTCTGTATGTAACCGGGCCATCATCGCTGCCGGTGATCAATGCGCTGATGGCAGGCGGAGCCAGCCAGGGCGCGCTGCTCGCTTTTATGATAACGGGGCCGGGAACCAGCGCCGGAGTGCTCGCCGGGATCGCAATGATCATGAAAAAACGGGCTATCGCTCTGTATGCAGTGTTTTTACTCGCCGGGGCCATCCTGCTTGGATATTTGTATGACCTGCTTCTGATATTGAGCAATTAGCATAGATGGTATGAGTTATACTAAGGAGGCAAAATATGAGTGAAAATAAAACCGCGGCTGACAGTAAGCTGGATATTAAAGCCCTTGAAAATATGTTGTAGATCCGAATCTCATTAAAGAAAGAAAGCTTTAGGAGGAGATATTGTTGGATGCAAAATACTGGAAGATTTTCAGATCACACAGCCGACTTTATCGTATCATATGAAGATCCTGTGCGACAGCGGCCTTGTGAATGGTAGGAGAGACGGAATCTGGATGAGACGAAGAATTCCGTAAGGTGATCGGCGTCATCGAATCGAAAATAAAGGATCTGATGAAACGGATCCAATAAAAGTCCTTGATTTTCACGAGCATTTCAGCGTTGCTGAAATGCTCCTTTTTTCCTCCGGCTTCATATACTGTATAAACGAAGAAGGAGGTTGACATGATGAACAAGGAGGAAAGCTCATTAACGGCAGGAAAGAACGGTCCCGTTCTGCTGCAGGACGTCCGGCTCATTGATAAATTAACCCGGTTCGTTCGGGAAGGGATCCCGGAGAGAGTGGTTTTCGCGAAGGGAACAGGGGCTCACGGCTATTTCAGGGTATATATGCCCATGAGCGACTTTACGAAGGCCTCGTTTTTACAGAATCCTGACAGAAAGACTCCCGTATTTGTAAGGTTTTCAACGATGAGAGGTTCAAAAGGGTCTGCCGATACGATGCGGGATGTGAGGGGCTTTGCAGTTAAGTTCTATACCACGGAAGGAAATTATGATCTGATCAGCACCAGCCTACCAGTCTTTTATGTTCGAGACGCAATACACTTTCCCGAGCTCATGCATGCTCTAAAGCCTTCACCAAGTACAAACATTATTGAGCCTGCACGATTCTGGAAATATATTTCGGAAACGCCGGAAACCACAAACATGGTGACCTGGCTGTTTTCAGATGACGGTACGATTAAAAGCTATCGGCATATGGAAGGCCACAGCGTAAATACTTATGTTTGGATATCTTCAAACGGACAGAGGCAGCTGGTGAGATACCACTGGAGACCGATGCTTGGGACAAAGAATATCACAAGGCAGGAAGCCGAATTCCTTGCCGGTTTCGATCCCGACGCCGCAGCACGGGATCTCTGCGATTCTCTTGAAAGAGGCGAACTGACGGAATATGAACTCAGTGTTCAGATGATTCCTTTTGAAAAGCAGGATCAGTATGATTTCGATCCGCTGGACGCGACGAAGATCTGGCCGGAAAACAAGGCGCCGTTGTTGAAGGTGGGTAAGCTTACCTTGAACAAGGCGACTGAAAATTATTTGGAAGAGGTCGAGAAAGCCGCTTTTTCGCCGGCAAACATCGTTCCGGGGATCGATTTTTCCTTTGACAGACTGCTGCAGGGCGGCATCTTTGCTTCGCTGGATGCTCAGAGGCATCGGCTGGGATCGGATTTTGACCAATTCGCGGTCAATCAGACAAGGTATCCCGTAACCGCGACAGCGGCTCAGACCGGCTCTCCGGCGCCGGTCCAGGTGCAGGGATACGTGGAAAGGAATATGTATTCAAAAGGGGACGAATTCAAACAGGCGGGAGAAAGATACCGTTCAATGCCGCAAAAGGAACAGGACCATCTGGTTGATAACATCATCGACAATTTGATGTTCGTTGATGATACGATCCAGCGCAAAGTCGTCGGCTATTTCCTGAAAGCCGATGAAGAATTCGGATCTAGAGTGGCACGGGGACTTGACTTTTAAAGTCAGGTCCTTTTTTAACGCTCTGCTGCTATTTAGTTCGATAATCCATTCGAGGCTATTGCTTCTTCCAGCTCTTTATGGTTTTCGAAAAATACTTCCAGTATATGGGGGTCAAATTTAATACCGCTTTGGCTTTTCATATACTCAAGTATTTCTTCCTTCGGCCAGCTTTCCTTATAGACCCGTTTGATCGATAACGCGTCATAAACATCGACCAAAGCAACGATCCGGCTTTCCAGGCTTATTTCGTCGCCATGCAGGCCGCGCGGATAACCGGAGCCGTCATAGTTCTCGTGATGCTCGTACGCAATGACTGCCGCCAGCTGCAGAAGCTCCCGCTGTGAATTATTAAGGATTTCATAGCCGAGGGCACAATGCTTCTTGACGATTTCAAATTCGTCCTTGGTCAGCTTTCCAGGTTTATTCAGGATCCGGTCATCGACTGCCATCTTGCCGAGGTCATGCATGGATGCCGCCAGTTCGATCAGGCTGACCTGATGACTGGGGAGCTTCAGCTTTTCCGCCAGGAAGGCTGATATCATGCTGACACGCTTGACATGATGGCCTGTTTCAAGGGATCTGGATTCGGCAATTTCGCCCAAAGTATAGATCAATTCCTTCTGCGTGTCATCGATCTCTTTATGCAGATTCTTGATCGTTACGACCGCCTGATAGGAACGAAGCGCTATAATGATAGCTGTTCTGAGGCTTTGAGCGGTAAGCTCGGTTTTTCCGCGGTAGTCGTTGATGTCATATGTCAGAGTAACGCTTTCTTCCGGAGCCTTTCCGGGATTGCCGGTCCGAAGGATCAGACGGATGTTGTCATTTTTCATTTCGTCACGAATGGTTTTTACAAGATCAAGACCTGCAGTGTCATTTTCCATAACGACGTCAAGGAGCGCAATGGAAATGTCGGGATGTTCAATCAGCCGAAGCTTTGCTTCAAACGCGCTAAAGGCGTGAAGGATCATTAAAGGCCTCTCTTCATACCGCAAGCGTCTCAAAGCCATTTCGGTGACTTCATGCGTATCTTCATCATCATCAACGATCAGGATTTTCCACGGCATACCTGCTTGTTTAATCATTGGCCGTTCCTCCCTGCATTAATTCGATATAAAAGGCTGTGCCTTTTTCCGGTTCACTTTCACAATGAATAGACCCGCGATATCGCTGTGTCACGATCGTATAGACAATGGAAAGTCCCAGACCGGTTCCGCCTGAAGACCGTTTCGTTGTAAAAAAGGGGTCAAAAATCTTTTCTAGAACTTGCTTTTGCATGCCATGCCCATTGTCCCGAAAGACCATCAGAAAACCGTTCCCTTTTGCAGAAAGTTCGATGTCGATTTGTCCTGCCTCTCCGGGCAGGAAGGCGTGCTGCATCGAATTCATGACCAGGTTGGTAATGATCTGTGTGAAGGCGCCCGGCCAGCCATTGATTACGAGTTTCTCGCTGTATTGTGTTTTAATGATGATATTTGATTTTTTATAGGTCGGACTAATGCTTACAAGGATCTCGTCAAGATATTTTCCAAGCTCAAATTCTCGTTGCGGCTCCATGGACTGGTCTGCTGAGAGCTGTTTGAAACTCTGGATCAGACGTCCGGCATGATTGAGATTCTTTACAATGATCCTGGATGCTTTGTCGATATCTGAAAGCAGTTCTTCAACCAGTTCTTCATTCAACTCCTTTTTTCTGCAAAGCCCAAGGAGTTCTTGCGCAATATCCGACATATGGGAAGCGGCAGTGACGCCAACGCCGATGGGTGTATTGACTTCGTGTGCCACTCCGGCAACCAGTGTTCCCAACGCCGCCATCTTTTCCGATTCTACCAGGTATCCCTGCATTTCCTTAAGTTTGGTATTCGAGGCTTCGAGCTCCATATTGACGACCAGCATTTCTTCATTCATCGCATTCAGCTCATCGACGGCGGCTGCCAGATTCTGATTTGATGCAAGCAAATCCTGGGTCCTTTGTTCCACCTTTTCTTCCAGAGTCCTGTTCAGTTCCATCAATTGAGCTTCTGCTTGTTTTCTGGAGGAAATATCTACGCCGATACCCACAAAAAAATCCTGGCCCTCGATCGTTAAAGGGCAGGCTGTAAAATACATCGGAATCTTTGTATTGAATTTCGTCTTCAGATATGCTTCCGCTTCTCCAAATCCCGTTTCAGCCATGGCAGCCAAGCCTTCGAGTACGGCTTTCAGACTTTCCTCATCATCATGATACCAGTCAGCCAGCTGCATATCCTTCAGTTCCTCATCGGTATAGCCGGTCATCGTTTTATGGGCGTCATTCCAGAAAACCAGCTTTCCTTCTGAATTGTACATGTAAAGCATCCCCGGAGCGCTTGTTGCGACAGCTTCTGAGAACTTCTGTGTTTTTCTAAGCTCTAGTTCGGCCTTTTTTCTATCTGAAATATCGATGGCGACTCCGATTACCCCGATGATCTTTCCGTTGTGATCATATTGCGGGACGATGAAATTTTCGGCATACAGATCGCCGACCTTGTACTCTGAATGGACTTTCTGACCCCTTAAAGCTTTCTCGGTAGACTCAATGACGATAGGATAGTCCTTGTACAACTCCTTCGCAGACATGCCGACGGCTTGTCCTGGTTTAAGACCAAGCTTTTCAAGCCCCTGGCCATAAGAGATTTTAAAGGTCCAGTCCGTATCGATCACATAAAAGATCATGGGCATATTGGAGGCAACCTGCTTGAAAAGGTCAAAATTTTCATCTTCCCGGATGGGATAAAACGGCATCAAACCACAGCCTTTCTGGTTCATTATTGTAAAAATAACTAATTGATTAAATAATACCACCACTTGCAAATATAAAACATGAAATACAGATTCTGCTTTACTAATAAAACTTGGAAAGGTAAAATAAATACAAAGCATTTCCGGTTAATAATGGGAGGGCGTAATGATATTAAGGGAAGATCTTGAGAAAAGAGAATATGAGATATTATCACCTTTTGCCGCCAAGGCCGCGGAGTCGAAAGGCAGACAGTATGATGAGAAGAAGTGCGAGGTCAGGACGGATTATCAGCGAGACAGGGACCGCATCGTACATTCGAAATCCTTCCGCCGGCTCATGCATAAAACCCAGGTCTTCCTGGCTCCGGAAGGGGATCATTTTCGTACCCGCCTGACTCATACGCTTGAGGTATCCCAAATCGCCAGGACAATTGCCAGGGCGCTTGCCTTGAATGAGGATCTAGCGGAAGCCATAGCCATGGGTCATGACCTGGGGCATACCCCGTTCGGGCACAACGGAGAGAACTTTTTGAATGAGAAGCATCCCGGCGGCTTTCAGCACAACGTACAGAGCCTCAGAGTGGTGGAAGTACTGGAAACGTCGTCCCGGGGAAGGGGTATGAACCTTACCTTCGAAGTCAGGGACGGTATCCTGAACCATACGGGCAAGGCGACTCCGGCTACACTGGAGGGGCAGATCGTTAAAATCAGCGACCGGATCGCTTACATCAACCACGATATCGACGATGCGCTGCGCAGCGACGTCATTAAAAAAGCCGACCTGCCTAAGGACTGTGTCGGAGTATTAGGCGACGATCACCGGACGCGTATCAATACCCTCGTAAGCGACCTGATTAAAAACAGCGACGGCAGAGATCATATCATCATGAGCGACGAGTGCAGCTTCTATATGGACAAACTGAGAACTTTCATGTTCGAAAACGTCTATCACAGCAAGGTCGTTAAAAAGGACGAAGAGTTGGACAAGGTCAGAAATATGATATTTTCGCTATATGATTACTATGTCAGGAACACGGAGGAGCTGCCTGCAGAAACCCGCGATATGATAGAGGAATTCGGCGTCAATGAGGTGGTCAAGGATCATATCGCCGGAATGACGGACCGATATGCGTTGAATATCTACAAGGATTTGTTCATACCAAAAGGCTGGAAATAGAAAAATTAAATGAGTGCCTGCCAGGGGTGTTGAAAATCAATATAGTTTTCAACGGTGCCTGCCAGGGGTGTTCTCTTGGAAACCGCTCGCTCATCAAATTTACTGATTCTAATCAAAGGTAAATTTTCGAGCTCGGACGGTTTCTTTGAGAATACCCAAGGCGCGGCGCCGTTATGTTTTATGCACCTACAGCAAGGCACTCTTAATTTTTTTATTTTTTTTTGTTGTGAAAAAAGGAATGGGACTAGTTTTGTCGAATATGTTAATGTGGTTCATTAGTTTGTTGTGTTAAAGTGGAGAAAAATGTGGGTGTGGGATTCAATGACAACATAGTTGATGAAATTAAAAGCAGGTGCAACATTGTTGATGTGATCGGACGCCATGTACCCCTGAAAAAAGCGGGGAACAATTACAAGGGCGTTTGTCCGTTCCACAATGAGAAGACACCTTCTTTTGTTGTCTCCGACGCAAAACAGATCTTTACTTGCTTCGGCTGCGGAGCCACCGGCGACGTGATCGAATTTGTGCAGAGATACAATAGTCTGGACTTTCCAGGCGCAGTCGAAAAGCTTGCCGAAGAGTATGGCATCGAGATCAAAAACGCAAATTTCCAAGGGGAAAGGGAAAGAGCGGCTCTTTACGAAATCAACCGGGAGGCAGCGGCCTACTTCTACCGGGCTTTTACAAAAGCTCCGAACCCCGGATATGAATATATGAAGAAGCGAGGGATCGAGCCGGCAACGCTGCGGAAATTCGGGGTCGGATATGCTGACGGCGAATGGGACAGCCTCTATAAATATTTTATGGAGAAAGGCACCGACCAGAAGGTACTTCTTGAACTGGGACTCATATCTTATTCCAATGGGAAATATTATGACAAATATAGAGACAGAGTTATGTTTCCGATCATCAACACAAGGGGAAAGGTCATCGGCTTCGGCGGCAGGATACTGGGAGACGGGAACCCGAAATACCTCAACTCGCCGGAATCTCCTGTTTTTTTGAAGAAAAACAACTTGTATGGATTAAACTTGACCAGACAGGATATAAATAAAGAAAATCAGGTGATTCTCGTCGAAGGCTATATGGATGTCATTTCCTTATATCAGAACGGCGTACGAAACGTATCGGCATCGCTGGGCACAGCGCTGACGGAAAATCAGGCGGCTATGATGAAACGGTACACGGACAATGTGATCCTCTCCTATGATTCCGATTCGGCAGGACAGGCCGCGGCGCTGAGAGGACTGGATATCCTCCATAAAGCCGGATGCAAGGTCAAGGTGCTGCACGTGAGCGACGGAAAGGATCCCGACGAATTTATCAAAAAAAACGGCAAAGACGAGTTCTTAAAATTAGTTCAAAGCTCTATGACCTTTGCCGATTATAAAATCCACCTTTTGAAGCAGAGACTTGACCTCTCGACAACAGAAGGAAGTGTGGAATTCCTGCAGGAAACGGCGAAGATTTTGCGGGAATTAAGTCCCGTAGAAGCGGATATATATATTAAGAAAATCGCAAAGGAAACAAAAATTTCGGAAGGTGCTATAAGACTGGAGATTAATGGCAATAATAATACCGAAATTACTAGGAATTCAAGCAGAACACCCGCACGGGAGCCGGTAAAGGGGCAGCCGTCAAACGGCAGGAGCACCGGAACGGGAAGCATGATCGAAAAATACCTGATCAAGCTGATGCTCCTGAAAAGCGGTTATGTCCGCAGGGCGAAACCGTATGAATGGGTGTTTAAAAGTCCCTCCGCCTATAAGATCTATGAGATGATCCTATCCGTCTATAAGGACGATGAAGAGATCGACTTGAAAAAGGTGGAAGATGGGCTGGAAGAAGAAGACAACCGTCTGCTTCTGGATATCATAGACAATATCCAGTTGGCGGACAAGGATGAGCAGGTATTCCAGGACTGCGTTATGAGAATTGAAACGGCCAAACTGACGAAACGTGAACAGGAGATCATTCAGATCATTTCAATTTTGGATGAAGAGAATGACGCGGATCAGATCGCGGCCCTTACAATAGAAAATATGAATATCCAAATGGAAATACAAAAAGCCAAGAACAAGGATAGAAAGTAGGTGGTTTGCATGAGCTATGAAGAAGGACAGGATGATAAGAAGTTCGAATATGTAAACGAATTACTGGAGAAGGCCAAAAGCAAAGGGTCTATCTCCTATAGGGAAATATCGGACTACCTGGAAAATGTGGATATGGATAAGGATCAGATGGATGATCTTTACGATACTTTGATTTCCATGGGAATCGAGATCGTCTCAGAGGTGGATCCTGATGATTTTGAGATCATTGCATTGGAACACGACGAAGACATGGATGCCTCGCTGGATGATATAAACCTTGAAGGCGGAGAAATCGATCTGGAAGCGACCCTTCCCAAAGGGATCGCCGTAGACGATCCGGTCAGGATGTATCTGAAGGAAATCGGCAAAGTTCCGCTGTTATCGGCGGAGGAGGAAATTGAGCTTGCAAAGCAGATGGAGCTTGGTGACGAAGAAGCGAAAAAGAGGCTCTGCGAAGCGAACCTCCGGCTGGTTGTCAGCATAGCAAAGCGGTATGTCGGCAGAGGCATGCTGTTCCTGGATCTGATCCAGGAAGGAAATTTAGGTTTAATAAAAGCGGTAGACAAATTTGACTGGAGAAAAGGGTACAAATTCAGTACATATGCTACCTGGTGGATAAGGCAGGCCATCACCCGATCGATCGCCGATCAGGCAAGAACCATCCGAATCCCGGTGCATATGGTGGAAACCATCAACAAACTGATCCGTATTTCCAGGCAACTGCTGCAGGAATACGGGCGTGAACCTACCCCGGAAGAAATCGCAGCGGAAATGGATATTTCCGAGGAAAAGGTCAGGGAAATACTCAAGATCGCACAGGAGCCGGTTTCTCTGGAAACTCCGATCGGAGAAGAAGAAGACAGCCATCTGGGCGACTTTATTCCGGACGACGACGTGCCGGCGCCGGCGGAAGCCGCTGCGTTCTCCATGCTGAAGGAGCAGCTCGTTGAAGTGCTGGATACCCTTACCGACAGAGAACAGAAGGTTCTTAAGCTGAGATTCGGACTGGATGACGGTCGCGCCAGAACGCTGGAAGAAGTCGGAAGAAGATTTGACGTAACCCGTGAAAGGATCCGTCAGATCGAGGCCAAAGCCCTCAGAAAGCTGAGGCATCCGAGCAGAAGCAAAAAATTGAAGGATTATCTCGAATAAGTCAAGAGCCACCCGCGGACAACGGGTGGCTTTGTTTCGTTGAATCGTTGAATTAATATGGGGTTTAAGTAAATACTTATGATTAAGTTGTCAGAAAGACTACAAAAAATTTCAGATTTTATAGAACCGGGCGAATCCGTTGCCGACATCGGCACCGACCACGGATTCCTTCCGATCGCACTATGGGAGCAGGGGAAAAGTCCCCATGTGATATTAAGCGATATCAACTCGGGACCGCTTGAAAAGGCCAGGTTCAATATCAACAGGTATTTCCCGGAAAAACAATTCGATATCCGTATCGGAAACGGGATCCGGACGATCCAACCTGCAGAGGTCGACAACATCGTCATTGCAGGTATGGGCGGTCTGCTGATCGCTGAGATCCTGGGAGATGATCTGGAGAAGACGAAAAGCTACCGGAAACTGATCCTGCAGCCGAGAAACTCGCAGAACAGGCTGAGGGCGTGGCTGCTGGAGAACGGATTTGAGATCCTGGATGAAGCTCTCGTCAGGGAACGGAAATATCTATGTGAAATCATACTGGCCGTTCCTTGTGCCGGCGGAGTTGAAAAGGATCCGGGTTTAATCATCGATCCGGACGACGTCGATCTGGAGATCAGCCCTATTTTATTTGCAAAAAAAGACCCTCTTTTGGTTGAATTTATAGAAAATAAGATTAGAATAGAAAGTGGAGTACATGCAGCGATCGAGACCGGAGCGGTTAAGAATAAGGCCGAAAAGCTGCAAAAATCGGAAGAACGGATTAAATTACTGTATGAGTTGCGAAGAGGAGTGATTTAAAATGAGTATGAAGATGAGTGAACTGATTGCAGAGATCGAAGTCATTGCCCCCAGAGAGTTGGAGGAAGAATGGGACAACTGCGGAATGCAGATCAACATGGGAAACCAGGAAGTAAACAGGGTCCTTGTTGCACTGGAAATCACGAAAGGAGTGATTGCCGAGGCAATGATGAAAGATATCGATTTCATCATCACCCATCATCCGCTGCTATTTTATAAAATCGATGTGGTTGACTATAACACTATTGCGGGAAACTATATCATTGACCTGATCAAAGCGGGTATTTCAGTATATTCCGCCCATACGACCTTTGATGATGCCTTCGGCGGGAACAACGAATACCTGGCCGATATCCTCGGGTTGTCGAGAATCAGAAGGATCAAGAACAAACGCCCTGCCATGAAGGGGGACTCTAGAGAATATGTGATCGGCCGGATGGGGGATTTCGCGGAGCCAATCACCATGGAAGCCGCATGCAGGCTTGTCGAGAAAGCGCTGAACGTAAAAGGCGAGTTGAAGACAGTAGGTGATTCAAATAAAATCATCCGAACCGTCGGATTGTGCAGCGGCGCAGGCGGCGACACCATGAGGGCAGCTATTAAAAACGGCTGCGACCTGTTCATCACCGGAGACGTCAGACATCATGAGGCCCAAGTCGCTATTGAAAAGGGAATCTGTGTCATCGATGCAGGACACTACGGAACGGAAAAGATCTTCGCGGAGAATTTCGCGGATAAGCTTAGGAAAAACGTAGGATCAGCCATCCAGATTGTAGAATCAGAAATTAATACAAATCCGTTTAAGAACGTAATATAAGCTTTTAAGCTGCCTCCAAATATCGAATTAGAAATATTTTCCTTGTGTACTTTTATTTCCCTTGATATAATTGAAAATGGAAAAAATTAATAATTCAAACATAGGAGGAAAAAACATTGAAAAAACAAATTACTTTTGTCGTGACTCTTGCACTTGTACTTAGCATGTTCAGCATATCAGCATTTGCAGCAGACACTAAAACAGAAACTTCATCCACAGCCGCAACAACAGGATCGGCGATCACTACGACAGCGCCAGCTGTAACAACAACGGCACCAGCCGTTACGACCACAGCACCTGCTGTAACAACTACCGCACCGGCAGTTACAACCACCGCGCCGGCAGTTACGACCACAGCACCTGCTGTTACGGTTCCTGAAAAAGCTACGGCAACACCTACCGTTTCCAAGGTTCTTGTAAGCGGAGCTGCCATTTCATTTGATGCTTATAACATCAACGGCAACAACTATTTCAAACTCAGAGATTTAGCTAGCACAGTCAATTCATCCACAAAGCAGTTTGAAGTTTCCTGGGATGCTGCTAAAAACGCGATCAACCTAAAAGCTAACAGCGCTTACACAAAGGTAGGCGGAGAAATGACGAAGGGTGACGGGAAATCTAAGAATGCAGTTCTCAGTACTTCCGCGATGTACAAAGACGGTACCGAGCTGAAACTGACAGCTTATAATATTGGCGGAAACAATTATTTCAAATTAAGAGATATTGCACAGGCCTTTAACATTGGCGTAAAATTTGACAGCGCGACAAATACGATCAGCATTGATACAAATGCTGATTACGTAACAGAATAATCAGATCAACAATCAAAACTCTCATCTTTACGGATGAGAGTTTTTTTAACACCAGAAATTAATACAAATCCGCTTAAAATTGTGATATACTAAATAAGTGAGTAAGCCAGACAATCGCGGGGATACCAGATATCCACGAGGAAAGTCCGAGCTCCGCAGGGCATGGGTGCCAGATAACGTCTGGTGAAGGTGACTTTAAGGAAAGTGCAACAGAAACATACCGCCGATGGCCGAAAGGCACAGGTAAGGTCGAAATGGTGAGGTAAGAGCTCACCGGCAGCATGGTAACATGCTGGCCGTGTAAACCCCACCCGGAGCAAGACCAAGCAGGGAGGTAATTACCCTTCGGGGTACAATGCCTGAAAAGCGGCGGCCCGTCGCTACCCGGTAGGTAGGTCGCTTGAGCGCATTGGCGACGATGCGCCTAGATAGATGATTGTCTAATACAGAACTCGGCTTACAGGCTTACTCCACCAAAAATGAACGATAAACGTTGATAATTAAATGTTTATCGGCTTAAAAACTTCCTAAAATAGTACAAGTCTTTTTGGACCAAAATTCCATTAGACTTGTTCTGTAAAAGGAGGTTTTTTTATGGAAAAAATTAAGATGAAAAATTACAGCGCCTTTTATGCCGTGCTGATACTAACGGCCGATTTTGCAGTAGCTTAAGGTTCTGGGTATACAGAATCTGCTATATTATGGTATAATCATGCAAGAAAATCTTAATACTTTGCTAAAGTAGGTCGAAATAATATTAGGACAGGGTGGAAAGCTCCTGATAAAACTAGATCCGAGTCACCGCTTTGGGCAGAATGGAGGAAATAATGAAGATACTGTCTGGATTTCGAATCGTGATGGATGATGGAACCTATCTGTACATAAATTCGTTTAAAGCGAAGCTAGTATTGGTAATCATCACAATTGTATTACTAACATCAATGGCATTTGGCACCGTATATTATTTAAAATATAGTACCTATTCAGCAACAATTAATAATTATAGAGTAAAATTAGAGATTGCTGAAAAGCAGTTAGAAAAGGAAAAAAAAATAAATCAATCGAATAAGGCGGAGCTACAATCTTTGAAAAAGTCAGTTGCTGAAGCAGAACAATTAATAAAGACATTAGAAGAAGGAGAATAAATTAATGAAGAGTTCAAAATATAGCTCAATTATGATAATAAGCCCAGAAAGTCTTATTGAAGGAAGAATAATAGCAAAAGGAGATATTGAAATTCTCGGGAGGGTACAGTTTTTAGAAGGTAACGGAACAAATAATCCTCGTGTTGTTGATTCGGGTGGAAATATCATCATTCACGGCGAAGTCGTTGGAGATATAAAATGTGTAAAAAGTATTAGCATTTCCGGGAGACTGATCGGCAATATTGTTTCGGCTAAAGAGGTTCTTATTAGTCCAACAGGAGTCGTCACCGGGGACATTTGTACGAATAGATTTAAGATTGCTGATGGGGGGCATTTTAAAGGCAAGCTTGATATTAGTGATGATATTAATGATATTGATGAATGATAACGAGAAAATATTGCGAAACAGGAATAGGTAGGAGGTGTTTCTCTAGAATTGAATAAATGCAGACCAAATTCGACGGGATTGTTTCATATAAGTAAATTCATGAAAGTATATTTAGGAATTATTGTTTTTTTAATTATCGGTATGATGTTAGTTATTATCTTTAAAACTACTTCCTATCCAAAAGCAAAGTGTGATTTAGCTAATAATGATATGATTAATACCACAGAATCAATTGACACTAACGAATTACAAGCAAAGTTAGATGTAATGAATAAGAATCTTTCTGTTATGGTAAACAAAAAGAAAAGGGAAGACCAGTTACTTAGAGACTACGAAAAAACAAGAGCTACATATCTTGAAAAGACAATAATCCGAGGTGAATCTGGAAGGGGATATTTGGGTTTCAGTTTAAAGCAGCCATCGGGATTGACAGCTGACATAATCAATAAAGTTCTTGATGGAACTCCACTAGAAGGTCTGGGGGATGCTTATATAAAAGCGGAAAAAGAAACCGGAGTAAGCGCATTATTCCTACTTGGAGTGTCTGTGCATGAATCTAAATGGGGAAACAGTAAATTTGCGAGAGAACGAAACAATATATTTGGATATAAAGCCTATGATTCCGATCCTGATAAAACAGAGTGGTTTTCAAGCAAAGAGGAGTGTATTCTCGTTGTTGCAAAATCCCTAAGCGAAAACTATCTTGTAGCTGATGGGAAATATTACAACGGGACCACGTTACAAGAAGTGAACAAGCGATACGCAAGCGATAAATCTTGGTATCTAAAAGTAAACAATGTCATGGAAGTTATTGTCGCAATGATTTAATCAATTTATTAACCTCTTGACGGCGTGCAAATACTGTCAGGAAGTTTTTATTTAAAAAATATAGAAAAAACTTGCGTAATTAAAAAATGTGTGATATATTATAAAGGTTGGTAACATCCAACATTATTAATTGAGATTAAATATGATTATTACATTTTCTTCAAGTCAAGAGTGATAAGAATCAATATTTCATCACATCACTTCGTACCTAAAAAGGAGAAATGTAAAATGGCAGATAAGAATTTAGTATGCAAAGATTGCGGAACATCATTCGTTTTCACGGAAGGCGAACAGGCTTTCTATCAGGAAAAAGGATTCACAAACGAACCACAGAGATGTCCTGACTGCAGAAGAGCAAAAAAAGAACAGAACAATAACAATAGAAACTACAGATAAGATTTCTAGAATTCAAGCCTACTGGATAAACTTTCAGTAGGCTTTTATTTTTACGGAGAGAAGCCAACGTAATAATAGCAAACGAAACAGGAGATGAAAATTTTCATGGTAAAAAAATGTAAACAGTGCGGTTGTCAATTAAAACCTGGTGAAAGCAATGAAATATGCGAGAATTGCCGAAAGAAAAAGAGGGATGCACAAGCAGAGGTGAATCTGAAAAGAAAGCAAAAAAAATCAAAAATCGGTTTATAAATAGCACAAACCTCGCCGCCTGGCAGGTAGGTCGCTTGAGCATATGTTATTGCTTGAGTTTCGCCAAAATTTGGGGTAAAATAATTGAAAGTGTTTATAACTTAAACGGAGGAAGTATATGAGAAAAAACGTAGCAATATTGGTAGCATTAACGATGCTGATCACCGCGGCATCCGGGTTTATAACCCCATCCAGCGCAAATGCGGCAACAACTTTTAAACTGGGCGATAAGATCCAATTTGGTTCCTACCTCGGAGAAAAATTGACATGGACCGTCATTGATATGGATAATGCCGGAAACTCCTTGATTTTAGCTGATAGCCTGATTGGCTCCAAGGCGTATGATGCTCCGGACCTAGAAAAGAAAACAACCTACACATGGCAAGGAAGCGAATCAGGGACACTAAGTATAAATACGCGGTTTGAATGGGGAGTCAGCACGATTAGGGATTGGCTGAATTCCAGTGTGCCAGATGCTTCGAAAATATCTTATACAAAAGGCGTTAGCCCATATGACCGCAGCAATGGCAACTATATGGGGTATTACGCAGGAGAAGGCGGGTTTCTTGATTCTAAGAACTTTTCCGCAACAGAGACTGATTTGATCAAGGCAGTGGATAATAAATCATTTCTGATCCAGTACGAACAGAATCTGAAAGAAGGCGGGAGCCATTACTTAGAAATCCCGCAGGATGTATCATGGGACTTCCGCAATGTAATTAAATACTTTGATAATGCATACTACAGAGTGGTAAAAGATAAAGTCTTTTTACCAAACCTGTACGAGTACAATAAAGCATACGAAGTCATGGGTGATGATCTTGGAAGTACTGATTTATTACCTGCTGCAAAACAATTATTGAAAGACAACTGCGGTTTTACAGGCAATATTATAGGTTTTCAACTCAGAGATACCTGTATGCTAACAGATGAACTTGTCCCGATCAATATCATCATGGCTACGAAATATGAGCCGAGTCTGAATATTGGCGGATATACAGGAGCGCCGGAGCAAACCGGACAATACCTGGAATTTAAATATTTTGGCGTCCGTCCGGCTTGCTGGATCGATGCGTCAAAGATAAAATCGTTAGGAGGATTGGGAATCACAACATATCCGTATGTTCTTAACGGAACACCGGCTCAGACAATCAAAGGAACTGCCAATATAAGCATCAATGGCTGCGATGTCAAATTCATCGCTGCATCGGGAGCTCCTTTCATTGATAAGGCCAGCCGTACTCAGGTCCCTCTGAGAGTAACGATGGAAAGCTACGGCGCCGCAGTTTCCTGGGATAGCGCATCAAAGACCGCAATCGTTGAAAAGAACGGGATCAAGGTCCAGGTGCCTGTTGGCAAAAATTATATCGTTGTTAATGGTCAAAACCAAGCCATTGATACGTCCGCGCAGATCGTCAGCGGCAAAACGTACTTACCGATCAAAGCGGTTATCGTAGCTCTTGGCGGTGAAGTATCCTGGGATCAGGCCACAAAAACTGTGATAATCAATAAGAAAAATAATTAAGAACCTATACAAATTCAAGACCTCCAGGGTTTCCCGGAGGTCTTTTCTTGTGCTTCTGATGATTTAATTAAATCATAACGGGAATGTATATATCACTGATCATTATTGAGGAGGTAAAAAAGTGAAAAGAATGATGCGAAGAAGCAATCTTGTTACATTTATAAAGATGATTATCTCTATTTCCATGGGGCAAAAGAAGGCAGAAAAATTGATTCCATGAAAATAAACCCGCAAGGGTGCGCGGTCATACTTGGAGATACAACCGTTGTTTCTGAGAAGTTTGGCAGGGAATACGCCTCCGCCATCGTCGAAGGGCCGATCGAATTGATCGACGATCCGGAGGCAAAGAGGCAGGTCATGACCTGGGTGGTGGAAACCAACAGCCCCGATCATCTGGAAAAAGGGAAAGCAATCATTGAAAAGATGCTTGACCGAGTATTGATCTATAAAATGTACATGGAGACCGTTTCAGGCAAACATGGCATATAAAGCTGTTACCAGTAACCCAATACGTGTTGAATGAACAGACTCATAACAGCGATCCCGGTCCAGCAGCAAAATCCGGTTATAATCGGCTTGCCGCCTGTCCTGACAAGCTTTACGATGTTTGTGTTAAGACCGATGGCAGACATGGCCATTATGATGCAAAATTTGCTGAGCTCTTTTATCTGCCCGGTTAATACCATCGGAAGATGAAACACGGTGGTTATAACAGACGCCAATACAAAATAGAGAATAAACATCGGAAAGATCTTCTTAAGGCTGACCTTGGAATCGATGTTCTTTTCTTTTTTTGCGCGCAGAAAGGCAAGCCCAAGTGTTATCGGGATGATGGCCAGAGTCCTTGTTAATTTTACAATTGCAGCGCCGTCAAGCGTATTGCTTCCATGGATCCCATCCCAGGCGGCTGCCGCGGCGGTTACGGAAGAAGTATCGTTGATGGCTGTACCGGCAAAAAGGCTAAAACCTGTATTGGAAAGGCCGATCATACTGCCGATTGTCGGAAAAATCAAAGCCGCTACGACATTGAAAAGAAAAATAACGGAAATGGACTGGGCGATTTCTTCATCGCTGGCGCCGATGACCGGCGCAGTTGCAGCGATCGCGGATCCGCCGCAGATCGAAGAGCCCACTCCGACAAGAACGGATGTTTTTTCCGGAACATTCAGCGCCTTGCGGATCAGGAAGGCAATGACCAGAGAGGTCGATATCGTAATGATGATAATTGGCAGAGACTGCTTGCCTTTTAATAAAATATCCGAAAGATTCATACCAAATCCAAGCAATACTACCGCAAACTGCAGAATTTTCTTGGAGGTGAACGTAACGCCCGGACGGAAAGAATCATTCCCGAAGACAAAATACGAAATTATCATTCCGATAATGATCGCGAATACAGGGCCGCCCACGACCGGGACAAGCCGGCCCAAATACCATGACGGTACCGCTATAATAAGACATAAAAGGATGCCCTTCCAATTTTTTATAAAATCCATAATTTTAGCTCCTCTTTTGGTGATTGCCGGATCCTGAAAGGGAACCGGCATATTTAGAATATCATGAAATAATAATAAATTAAAATTATTAAATATTATGGTATGATAAGAATAAATTATAGTAAACGAGGTGAAAAGGATGTTGGATTTCAGAATGGATACATTGATAGCCGTCTGCAAATATATGAATTTTACAAAGGCGGCGGACAATCTCAACATAACGCAGCCCGCAGTTTCGCAGCATGTACGGCATTTGGAAGAAGAGTACGGTATAAAGATATTTCAGTATGACGGAAAGAAAATCAAGCTGACGGCGGAAGGTAAAACGCTGCTTGACGCGGCAATTACGATAAAACATGACGATCTCTTTCTCAAAGAGCAGCTCAAGGAGCTGAAAAAAGAGCGAAGCAATTTGATTTTCGGAACAACGCTGACCATCGGAGAGTTTGTAATGCCGGAACGTTTGGCGGTATTTTTAAATAAATACCCGGATATGTCGATCAGGATGATGGTTGCCAATACTCACAGACTGCTTGAAAAACTGAACAACGGTGAGATCGACTTTGCCGTAATAGAAGGATATTTCACGAAAAGCGAATACGACTATTTGCAGTATTCACGAGAAAGATATATCGCTGTATGCGGTCCTGACTATCGATTTAACGGAGACGGCGGTACGATGGAAGATCTGCTTAAGGAAAGGTTGATCGTAAGAGAGCCGGGTTCGGGAACCAGAGAAATTCTCGAACGTATACTCGGAGAAAAAAATATAACGATACAGGATTTTAAGAATTTGGTGGAAATAAGCAATATGAACGCTATCAAGTCTCTTGTACGATCCAACTGCGGAATTACATTTCTCTACGAAGCCGCTGCCCGGGAGGAAATCAAAGCCGGATCCCTTCGGGAAATCCGGCTCAGAGAATACGATTTCACCCACGATTTCACTTTCGTATGGAGAAAGGGCAGCATATTTGCCGAGAGGTATAAGGAACTGTTTGAGCTTCTGAGAAACTAAAGCGCAACAGGGAAAAACCATAATGAGCTAATGGCTGCATTCGTGGCCGTGAGCGTGGCAGCTTTCGCCGGAATCAGCAAGAGTTCCGCCGAGCCATGCTAAAGCGACTTCTTTTACATCTCCGGAACAACCACGCAGGACTTCGATGCCGGCATTGTTTAGTACGTTGACGGCTCCGTCGCCCATATTGCCGGCAAGCATCATTGTCACGCCCAGATCGGCAAGAACAAAAGCAATATTTGATTTGCATCCGCAGCCTTCCGGAGAGGCGACCGTATCCTGAGCAATTATTTCTTTACTGTCATCGATCGTGAAAACGGTAAAAAACTCGCAGTGGCCGAAATGACTGTCGATTTGATTTTCGTGAGTTGGTAATGCAATTTTCATATGAAACCTCCGTTGTATTAATTATATTATTGTTGGCATACGTTCATTACAACTATAGTATAACCAATATTGGGCATATGTCAATAATTATTATGCCAGCAGCAGTTTTTACGGCAGGCCTTTCCTTTGCAGTTTTGACCGCAGAACACTTCGCTCGATCGGCAGTTTGGGCAAACATATTCACCGCGTTTAATCGCGTCAAGGTTCTCATAGCTTTCCATCCATTCCTTTCCGCAGTTCGAACACTTTACAGGACATATGTTTAAAGTAAAATTTCCACCTTCGATCAGTATCGTTTTCCCATTGATCAGGCTGTCTGCGATTTTTTCTCTGGCTGAGATAAGAATACGCTGAAAAGTCGGCCTGGAGACCTCCATCCTGGCAGCACATTCTTCCTGCTCCATACCTTCAAGGTCTTTGAGCCTGATCGCTTCCAACTCCTCCAGCTTCAGAACGTTCTTATCCACTTCGGGAAGATCTTTATCGGACGGTATAAAGTAAGGCACCGCAGGCGTATTTTCAATTTTTCTCCATTTTGTCGGTCTTGCCATTATTATTTTCTCCAATATGTAGTAAATTTTTATACGATAACAGTGTATCGGCCCAAATAAAATATGTCAATGATTCCGAAGTATATTATAATCTTATGGAGGTATGTTATATGTGTAAAGAACCAAATTTTACAGAAAGGGAAAGGAACGAGAAATTGTCTTCAGGACTTACATTTGGAATCTATCCTCTGAGCCCGGCCGGCACGCCGGAAGGTCTGGCGGTGGGACCGGACGATGATTATGAAAAAATTCAAAATGCGCTGAAGGATCTGAAAGGATCAAAAAGGCTGAATCCAAGGATCTATCTCATTTACACAAAAGAGTGGGAAGAAAAGATGCTGTCCCTGGCGGAACGCTATTATTCGACAGGGTTACTTGCAGATTTGACCATTGGATGCGGAGACTGGACAGCGGAAGGGGATTCAGAGATCGAATCCGGCAGTTGGCTGGGATTTATCCGAAAAATCGTTGAACGTTATGGCAATCAGTTGACTTCTCTTCAAATCACAAACGAACCAAACTTATCTTTTATGGAAGGCTCCAAGCCGTATATCATACAGGCGCTCGTTGAAGGAGTGGTCGCGGCGAAAAAGGAATCGATAAAACGCGATCTGCCGTTAAAGATCGGGTTCGGCTCGGTACCGGACGGGCCAATGGCTGTCCCGGGTTTCTGGGAAGCTCTTGCAAAAGCCGGTGGTAATGAATTTCGCGACTCTGTAGATTTTGTAGGACATAATTTTTACGTTGACGTATTTGAGGAAAAACCGATGAGTGAAGAGGAAATATCCGCATCGGTGAGGCAGATCCTTCGTGATTTACGGAAAAACAATCTTCCCGCTGCAGGGATACCTGATTCGGTTCCGATTCGTGTGACGGAGAACGGTTGGCCAACGGGGAAAAATCCCTTTACCGGAATGGAACGGTCTTACGCGCGGCAAACGGAAGTAATGGAATCGATCATCCGGACGATATATGGGTTGAGAACGGAATACAATATATCACACTACGAATTTTTTGGGCTGCGGGATGCGGACAGCTTAAAAGAAGATCTTTTTCACCAGTTCGGAATATTGAGAGATGATTACTCCCCGAAACCTGCTTATGACCTGTTTAAGCGGTTGATCGAGGAATTGGGCATGTGATTGCCGGGGGCTGGAATATGATTGTCGAATCAATGGAAATCAGGCTTTACGCTCCATGGGTCCATTCTCTGAAAGAAAAGAGAATGATCGTAAAAAGCCTAACTGCAAAAATTAGGAATCAATTCAACGTATCTGTTGCCGAGGTAGCCGATCAGGATATCCATCAGAGCATCGTGATCGGACTGGCCTGCGTGGCGGGGAACACGGCCCATGGGGACAGTATCGCGGATCATGTGATTAATTTTATCGAAAGCAGTACGGAGGCTGAAATCATTGAGGTCCGGCGTGAGTTAAGGTAGCCGGTCTCCTTCGAAAAATAGTGTTTTGTATCATAATAAAGCGAACAGTAGTCTCTTAATCCCTTAAGAGATTCCGATATAATGGACTTTGGAGGGTATTGGAAATGGAAGGGGTTAAGAGATATTTTCATATTATTTTGGGATTTGTCGGAATCATGCTGTCTGGAATAACGTTTGTGGTTGTCCTGGTACAAATCAAATTTGCGGCAAGTTTTCCTTTGACCGCATTTTGTATTGTGAGCTGGCTTTTGTTTATCCTGGCTGTATTTCAGGTACTGGCGGCTGATCATGAAGCAGACGGAACAGAAACGGATGGGACAAGCCCTGATTCTTCCGAATCTGATACCGATCCGGAAATTTAAGCACATTCAGCCAGGTCTTATCCAACCTGCTGAAGCATATGAATCCAACCTGCAAAATAAACTGATACAATACAAGAAGACCTGTCGTTTCCATGATATGGGAGGCGACAGGTCTTTCCATTAAACCTTACCGGTAAACGTTAAAAACAGCAGTACGGCATTCAAACCGATGATAACAACGGCGATGGCGCCGCCGAGAAACTTGGTAGCCGGTTTATTGACGAATTCTCCCATCAGATCCCTCCGGCTTGTGATGACCAGCATCGACAGAATGGCGACGGGAAGCACAAAACTCAGGCAGACCTGGCTCATCAACAGTGCTTTCATAGGGTTGATCCCGATCAGAACGACGATGACGCCCGGCAGCATCGTGATGATTCGCCTGAGAAGTGCCGGCATTTTGAAATCCACAAAACCGTCCAGGATCGTTTCTCCTGCCATGGCGCCCACCGACGACGAGGAAAAGCCAGAGGCGAGCAGGGCGGCTCCGAACGCGCCGCTGGAAAGAGCGCCTAAAAGCGGTTCAAGAGATCGGTGCGCAACTTCTATGGAGTCCACGGCCAGGCCACGGCTGAAAAATACGGAAGCGGATACGATGACCATAGCGGCGTTGACGATAAAAGCGATGTTCATCGCAACAAGAACATCGATTTTCTCCATGCGCAGATGTCTCTTTTTGTCCTCGAGGGTCAGTCCTTCGTTGCGGCATTGAACGAGCTGTGAGTGGAGATAGATCACATGGGGCATGACAGTGGCGCCCAGCATTCCCACCGCGATCAGCACCGCCTGACCGCCGGGAAGGGATGGTACCAGCGTATGGAGCGCTACCTGAGGCCACTCCGGCTTCGCAAGAAATAACTCTAATATATAAGCTCCGCAAATGACGGCCACGAGGAGGGTTATGACGACTTCGACGAGCCTTTGGCCATATTTCTGGAGGTATACGATCATAAAGGTAATGCCCGCCGTAAGTAGAACGGCAACGGACAGAGGGATACCGAACAGTAAGTAAAATCCTAGAACTCCGCCTAAGAATTCAGCCATCGTCGTGGCCATAGCCGCCAAAGCTGCCACGACATAAAAGAACCAGTTCATTCTGTATGAAAAAACTTCCCTGCACATCTGTGTCAGGTTTTTTCCCGTTGCGATCCCGAGCTTGGCGGACATGATCTGCAGAAAGATCGCCATCAGGTTGCTCCAGAGGATGACCCAGAGCAGACTATATCCGAACATGGATCCGCCGCTGATATTGGTGGCGAAATTACCCGGATCGATATAAGCGACACTGACGATAAAGGCCGGCCCTAAGTACTGAAGCTGTTCCCTGAAGCGAAAGTTCACGGGGTTTAAGCTGAGTGGAACTGCTATAATGTTTTCTTTTTCCAATGTTGATTCACCTTCCTGGTCAAATTTACTTATGTAACACAAAATTAACGCCGTCTAAATGTGTTAGGGCAGGCTAAATTATTTAGTTATCTATAGAATTATGATTGATGTTGGAAAAATGTTACCCTCGGGTAATTTTTTTTCTTACGAGCATATAATTAAGAAGGGGTTTCTGACATAGAAGCGGGTGAGTGTTATGGACGACAGAGATTTCCGCACCTTCAGCGGGTATATGAAAAATGGGGAGCGTCTGCTTTCGGCGTCCATGGAAGACTATCTTGAAATGATCTACCGATTGTCAAAAGATACGGGCTTCACGCGGATCAATGAATTGTCGGAAGCGCTGAACGTGCATCCTCCGTCCGCTACGAGAATGGTGCAAAAGTTAGGTTTGCTGAACCTGCTGCAATATGAGCGGTACGGGGTGATCCTTCTCAGGGCGGAAGGGAAGCGGCTGGGGGAGCAGCTGCTTACGAAACATAATACCATCGAAACCTTCTTCAGGCTGTTCGGGATCGATGAGGAAAATATCCTGACGGAAACGGAAAAGGTGGAGCATACGCTGAGCGATGAAACAGTGAAATGCTTTGAGAAATATATATCGTTTATCCGGGAAAATACCGATATACTGGCCAGGTTGAGGGAGTACGGGAATAAATAAGGACTGCTTTCGCAGTCCTATCTATTTTTATTATTCTTTTTATTGTTTGAGTCTTTTCCGGTAGAGTTCTTTGAATCCTTGTTCGTTACGGAATTATCCAGATTCTGGCCGCTGCTGTTCTGGTGGCCGTGATAGTTATCATACGGATTGTCCTTCGTACTGTTCGACAGATCGTTTTTCTTTTTACTGCTCATTGTTTCACCTCCTCAAGTAAAGTATTTACGATTCACCGGCAACTATTCATATAATTTGCAGGGAAACCGGTCAATGGATCGGCTTCTTGCGGAACCGTTTCCCTTCGATTTCCACGCTGGAAATCGAAATCAGGGCATTCGGATCAAAGCCGCCTACAATTTCCTTCAGCTTGGCGACCTCGAGCCTAGTGATGACTGCGAAGAGGGCAAAGGTCCGATTCCCGTCGTCGATACTTTCAAATATCGTATAATCCCGCCCGAGCCTGTCCCGGATCGCTTCCGAGATATCCTCGTAATAATCCGACAGGATCAGGACGCCTTTCGTTTCATTGAGCCCCTCGATCGTGATATCGATGGTTTTGAACGCCACGAAATACGCGATCAGGGAATACATAGCGTAATCCCAGCCGAAAACGATCCCCGCGCTGCTCAATATAAACAGATTGAAGAACATGACGATTTGTCCGACGGTAAAGGAAGTCCGCCGGTCGAAGATGATCGCGATGATTTCCGTGCCGTCCAGCGAGCCGCCGCTCCGGATGATCAGCCCGACTCCGGCGCCCAGGATCACGCCGCCGAAAAGGGCCGCCAGAATGTAATCATCGGTCACGCCCGGAACAGGATGCAGGATAGAGACTCCGACTGACAGACAGAACACGCCGTAGATCGTCGATAAGGCGAAGGTTTTTCCGATCTGACGATAGCCCCAATACAAAAAGGGCAGATTCAGCGCGATCAAAAATGCCGCCATGGGGATCCCGCTGAGGTAAGAGGCCATGATGGAGATCCCGACGATCCCTCCGTCTATGATGTTGTTCGGAATCAGAAAGATTTCCAGTCCGACGGATGCAAGAGCCGCTCCAAACGTGATGGCGATCATTTTGTAAATGATCCTGAGCACAACATTTGTTTTTTTCTTTCGATTCATCCGATTTCCTTTCATTATTTCAACAATTCTGGGCAGTCGCATTCACCAATAGCATTCCCAAAAACGAAACTGCTATTTCATTCCGGTTTTATCTCATAATGGAATGATTTTATTTTTTTTGGAGAAAATAACGTAAAATCATTTATCTGAAAGGAGAAATTGAATGAAAACAACAATTGCACTTATCATCAAGTTTATAGTGACAATGGCGGCAGCCTGGATCTCTTTTATGGTGTTTGGCCAGGTGGCCTTCTGGACCGTTGCGATCATAGCGCTCGCCGGAACGGTTATAAACTATCTGCTCGGAGACCTGCTCGTACTGCCGAAATTCGGTAACGTGATCGCTTCGATACTTGATGGGGTCCTCGGCGGTGCTATCGCATGGATGATTCTAGCATACGCGCCGGTAACTTATGCCTATATGACCTCTGTGTACATTTTCGCAGTGATCGTGGCGGTAGCGGAATTCTTCTTCCATATGTATCTGCTCAGCGCCCATGTGATCGAAAAAAAGAAATCGGACGACGATTTTTACAAACGGAGCAAAGTCTCATACAACGCGGAGACCGGCAGCGAATTGTATCCCTATAACAGCAGGAACAATGATAATTCCGGGTCCCTTGGAACTTCCGGTACCGTAAACAGCGGATACAACAAAAGCTTCAACCAGCAGGATAATTACGGCGGCTTCAAGAGCAGCAAAAACAACAATAACAGATGATCTGAAAATGAAAGATAAGCAGAAAGCAGCTTAAATCGGAGCAGTCCGGTTTCAGGCTGCTTTTTGATATGCGTAAATTCTTTTCTTGACAGCGCTCTTACTTTTCTTAATATATACTTATAGGATAGAGTTAAATTATGTAACGCATTAGAATTCGCGGCTGGTGCGAATGGAACGGAGGAGAAGATGAAGCTGATCACATGGAACGTTAACGGACTGAGGGCCTGTCTGGGCAAGGGATTTCTGGAATTTTGCAAAGAGCAGGACCCCGATATGATCTGCATACAGGAAACAAAGATGCAGGAAGGGCAGACCGATGTGGCGCTGGACGGCTATGAGCAGTACTGGAACAGCGCAGAGAAAAAAGGATATTCCGGTACGGCTGTTTTTACGAAGCGGAAACCGATCAGCGTGAAATACGATATCGACGCGGAGGGCCACGATAAGGAAGGGCGTGTGATCGCTCTTGAATTTGAAGACTTTTATCTGGTTACCGAATATACGCCCAATTCCCAGGAAAAGCTTGCTAGGCTGGATTACCGAATGGAGTGGGAGGACGCGTTCCGTACATACCTCCGAAAGCTTGACGATAAGAAACCGGTGATCCTCTGCGGCGACCTCAACGTAGCTCATCAGGAAATCGACCTGAAGAACCCTGCTTCCAACAGGAAAAACGCCGGATTTTCAGATGAGGAACGTGCCAAGATGACTGAGCTGCTGGAAGCGGGATTTGTTGACGCCTACCGGTATTTATATCCGGACGCGACAGGGGTTTACACCTGGTGGTCCTACCGGTTCAACGCCAGGGCCAACAACGCTGGATGGCGTATCGATTATTTTATCGTATCGGAGCGGATCAAGGATAAGGTCGGCGATGTGGTCATCTACGACCAGGTAACCGGCAGCGACCATTGCCCGGTCCAGTTGGATATTGATTTATAGTTTTAATAGTTTTTTTTTCATATGCCGGGAACTTTTTCCTGAGCGATTCGTCTTAATACTATCCGGATCTGAATCAGGCCGGGAAAAATTTTAAAGGAGGTAGAGTGTTAGTGAAAAAAATATTAAGCATTCTAGTGGCAATCAGTCTTATTTTGACTTCTGCGATTCCTGCCTTTGCAGCGGATACCACCACGAGCAAAGGTTTAGAGCAGGCGATCCTGCAAGTAAAAAACATTATAACGATACCGAGCGACTATAAAAACTTTCAGTATTCATCGAACACTTATGAAGAAAACGGAAAAAACATCTCCGTTTGGTATTTAAACTGGAACAACGACGATTATAGCGGCGGCATATCGGCTACCGGTGAAGACGGAGGATATCTGATCAACTACAGCAAATTCTCCAATAAACCGAAGGAAGGACTTGGTACCATGTCCAGGGAAGCTGCCCAGAAAAAAGCGGAAGCCTTCCTTGCCAAGGTAAGACCGGACGTCGCTTCAAAACTGCGGTTGATGCCGAATACGAACTATAATAACGGAGACAGATATTACTTCAATTATAAACCCTATATCAATGACGCCATTGTAAGTTTTGTGGACGTTAACGTGGAAGTGGACCGGTATAACGGCGAAGTGGTCGGATATAATTATACGGGATCCGCTGAGGATCTTTCCAAACTTCCGGACACTACCGGCGTCATCGGACTGGAAGCAGCTCAAAAAGCTTACCTGGAAAAGATCAAAGTTAACCTGAGCTATTATTCCAACTACGACTACAATAAAAGGATCCTGACTGTGTTCCCGGCTTATTCCGGCTCAAACAGAGAAGGAAAAGCAATTGATGCGAAAACAGGAGAGCCTGTTGATCTCTATAACGACTACATTTATTACGGAGACATGGGCGGAGGCGGGGCGATGAAAACCGCCAGTAGCAACGCGTCGGACAGCCAATTGACTCAGGAGGAGCTCAATGCGATCACCGGTCTGTCCAACCTTATCACGAAAGATAAGGCGGAAAGCGCCCTGAGAAATACGATTCCCGGACTCGCATCCAATGAAAAGGTCTTAAGCACCTCATTGACTAAAAACTATGTAGAGAAGGATAAATATCAGTGGGAAATCGGTTTTGACGGAGCCTATGGCGTTGTGAACGCAAAAACCGGAGAAGTGACGTCCTTCTATATTTACAACGAGGACAGCAGAAGCGGCCATTCCGGACTTTCAGAAGAAAGCGCCAGGGCGAAAGCAGACGCCTTCATCAAAAAGATGGCTCCGGAAAAGTTCGAGCAGTCCAGATTCTATGAGAGCCCAAATATCAGGCTTTACAAGCTAGACAGCAGCAATGTGACCGACTACAGCTTCAACTATTACAGACAGGTGAACGGAGTCGACTTTATCGGCAACGGATTTACTGTGATCGTGAACAAGGACAGCGGTATGGTCACCAATTACGACTGCACCTGGTATGACAATGTGACCTTCCCGAGCATTGAAAAAGTCATAACGCCGGAAGACGCGTTCAAGACAATCAATACCAATGGTAAGATGGGTCTGATGTACAAGAAGATCAATGACAGAAAAACAGTGGCGCTGGTATATGATTTCACTGTTCCGGCCAACGATTACCTCATTGATCCGGTAAACGGAACCAAGCTCGGGTATGACGGAAAAGCATACAAAGAAACTGCTCTGCCGGAATATACGGACATCAAGGGACATTGGGCCGAAGCGAAGATCCTGAAGCTTTTGGAAAACGGATACTATCTCCAGGGGGAAAAGTTCAATCCAAGTCAGAAAATCAATCAATTGAGCTTTTTGAGATATCTGTATTCGCCGATCCAGATGTACTACGACGACAACGACTTCTACGACATGATGATCAACGACAAGATCATCAAGAAGGAGGAGAAAGCGCCGACGGCAGCTATGACGAGACAGGACGCGGCAAAATTTGTCGTCAGATATCTCGGTCAGGGTAAAGCAGCGGAACATCCTGAAATATTCAACAATCCTTTCAAGGATAAAGTTACGGACGCCTATAAGGGTTACGCAGCGATCAGCTACGGTTTGAAGGTAATGCAGGGGGATAAAAATGGACGGTTCAACGGAACAAATCAGGTGACCAATGCAGAGGCAGCTGTTATCATCTTCAACGCGCTGCAGGTAAAATAGTACGGAAATAGGAATATCATAATAAAGCACTCTAATGTATGCACTCTTTTGGGGTAATAGTTAAGCGCTTGCCAGGGGTATTCTCCTTTCTTGGAGAATACCCGCGGCGCAGCGCTAATACGATACCCGGTTAGTCATACTGTAATAAGGGTGTTTTTGTTTTATAAGATTCCTATTTTTTTAGCGTGGTAGCCCCAGCACTCGGTGATGAGCTTGCGGGCCGCAAACATCGCGGTGAGGGAAGGATCCAGCGCCGGAGCGACCTCGACCACATCGAAGGCGATGATGTTCAGCTCCCGGAACAGGATCTCTAAAAGATCGAGCAGCTGCCTGCTGTAGAGTCCGCCGAACTGAGGCGTTCCGGTCCCAGCCGCATAAGCAGGATCCAGACAGTCTATATCCAACGTGATATATACCTTGCCGAATCTGCTCATTTTGGCCATAGCGTCTTCCGCGGCTTTCTGTATCCCGTACTTGTGGCATTCATAGGAGCTTTTCACATTGATATTATTTTTCTGTTTGAACTCATATTCGTCGGGTTCGATGGAGCGGATCCCGATAAAATAGAGATTATCCGTTCCTCCGATATTTTTCAGATCCAGGGCTCTCCGCTGAACAGACCGTGGGAGAGTGGATCCCCGCAGAGAGTGTCGCACAGGTCAAAATGAGCGTCGATATGAATAATGCCGAACTGTTCGTTCAAAGCCCTGTCGATACCCGCCTCGATTGGGATGGTCACGGAATGATCACCGCCTACAGCTGTGAAGAAGATACCGTTTTTCACCAGCCGGCCGACATAATCGGCGACCTCGTCGAACAGCTTCTCCCGGGTTTCTCCTTTGAAATCCCCGGCGTCGAAAACCTTCATAGCCTCAATGCTTTCAAACTGTTCCGTATATGGAGTTGAAGAAAAAGTATTTTTTCGTAGGACGGAAGGTCCATCCGCAGCGCCGGAACGGTAGCTGACGCCTTCGTCGAAGGGAATCCCGAAAATTACAACATCTACTTCTTTTTCCGATAAGTCGGGCCGGTTCAGACTGCACCAAGCGCCGCTGTCTTTTGCAAATTCATCTTTTAACAACATAATAAAACCTCCATTTAATTGAAACTGAGCCGATCGATTTCATTTAAATGGATTATGTTTCTGATAATACCTCAATTTGTATTTTTTTGTTTTTACGGATCGTCTTTGAATCCATTTTTACCAAGTCGTAAATCAGCGGATCCCGGATCAGATGCTTCCAGACGGTGTGAGTCGCCTTGACAAAAGATTCCTGCAGCGGCATTTTTTCTTCGATCAGAGGACATTGGTACGGCACGTCTGCGGTAGAGAGGATCATCTGCAAGTCACCTTTTTCCGTGAGGTAAGGCGTCAGTGGGTAGATACGGCACTGAAGCGGCCTCATTTCCCTGGGACAGTGGGGCGGCGTCTTGCATCTTACAAAATAGATCTTTCCGAACCAGGAAGCAGGGAATTCAAAATCTTCCGCATACTCGATACTCCATTTGAGCCAGTCTTCTTTCATGGTGAAGATCTTTTCTTCTCCAGGAAGAAGGTATATCCCCATATCAAAATCCAGACTGTCCTCGCTGCTTCCGTCGCCGCCGCAGCTGCAGCAGGCCGCAGAGCAAAGCTGCCCGCAGTCTGTGGGCAGGGGGCTTACCTTGTTCAAAAGGCGATATATGGCTCTGTACGTATTTTTTCTGATTCTGCTTTTCATAACAAGGGTATTATATCATGCAATCGTGCTCTTGTAAGCATGATTCATGGAATCGACATTGCGGCCCACAAGCGCCGCAAAGAGAAAGAACAGACTTTCTTCTTTTTTTTGATTTTGAATACCCGATATGGTATAATAATAATCTGTTTAATACTAAAGGCTTTCATATTATTGCAGGAGGATACGGACGATCTTATGAAATTAGGTATTGATATTGGTTCTACAACGGTAAAACTCGTGCTGATGGACCGCAATGACAAAATTGTGTTCTGCAGATACGAAAGACATATGTCAAACGTCTTTGAAAAAGTTTCCGAGCTCATGCTGCAGCTTTATGACACTTATAAGGATATACAGACTACGGTTTCCATCACGGGTTCCGGCGGTCTTTCTTTATCGACGCTTCTTGGAATTCCATTTGAGCAGGAGGTTATTGCCTGCAGTACCGCCGTCGAAGCGCTGATTCCGGATACGGACGTCGCCATCGAGCTGGGCGGAGAGGATGCGAAGATCACCTTTTATGGCGCTACCATAGAGCAGAGAATGAACGGGACCTGTGCCGGCGGCACGGGAGCTTTTATTGACCAGATGGCAGTCCTGCTCAATACGGACGCCCAGGGCCTCAATGAGGCAGCCAAGAACCACAAACTGCTCTATCCTATTGCTGCACGCTGCGGGGTTTTTGCAAAAACCGATATTCAGCCGCTGATCAATGAAGGAGCGAGTATCGAGGATCTTTCCGCGTCCATTTTCCAGGCTGTTGTAAATCAGACCATAAGCGGTCTGGCTTGCGGGAGAACGATCCGCGGAAACATTGCTTTTCTCGGCGGCCCATTGTCGTTTCTTTCCGAGCTGAGAAAGCGGTTTGTGGAAACTCTGGATCTGAAGCCCGAGGAGATCATCTTCCCTGAGGATTCCCAGTATTATGTCGCCATCGGAGCCGCCATGCTTTCTGACAAACATGCGCCGGTCAATGTGGAAAGTATACTTGCGAAGATCGAGAATGCCGACCTTTCCTTGCTTTCCGAAACAAAGCACATGGAGCCGCTGTTCAAGGATTTCAATGATTTCCAGACATTTAAAAATCGTCACGATAAAGATAAAATAAAGCGGAGAGATATCAAGCGGGCAAAAGGCAGAGTATTTTTAGGTATCGACGCCGGTTCGACGACAACAAAAGCCGCATTGATCGACGAGGAGAAATACCTTCTGTATTCCTTCTACAAAAACAACGAAGGAAAACCTCTGGAAGCTACTCTGATCATGCTGAAGGAACTGTATTCCCTGCTGCCCGATGGGGCGTATATCGCAAACGCAACGGTGACGGGTTACGGGGAAGGCCTGATCAAATCGGCATTCAACGTCGATATGGGTGAAATCGAGACGATGGCCCATTACAAGGCGGCGGAAGAGTTCCTTCCGGGCGTCGACTTCATCCTGGACATCGGCGGCCAGGACATGAAATGCATGAAAATCAGGGATGGGGCCATTTACAACATCATGCTAAACGAAGCGTGTTCTTCCGGCTGCGGTTCTTTTATAGAAACCTATTCAAAATCCGTGAATATGGGCGTAGAGGCTTTCGCCAAGGAAGGGCTGTTTGCCGAGCATCCGGTGGATCTGGGAACCCGATGCACCGTATTCATGAATTCAAAAGTCAAGCAGGCGCAGAAGGAAGGAGCGACCATCGGAGATATTTCCGCCGGTCTGTCCCATTCCGTTATTAAAAACGCTCTTTATAAAGTAATCAAGCTTCGCGATACCGAAGAAGCGGGCAATAAAATCGTCGTGCAGGGCGGTACGTTTCTGAACGATTCGATCCTGAGAAGCATAGAAAGGATCATGGGTAGAAACGTCGTACGACCTGATATCGCAGGCATCATGGGAGGTTACGGCTCGGCGCTCATCGCCAGGGAAAATTACGTTGAGGGGACCGAATCGGGTATCATCAAGCCTTCCGAGATGGATTGCTTTACGGTTACCAATACGCATACCCGTTGCAAGGGATGCCAGAATAACTGTCTATTGACCATCAATAAATTCAATGACGGCGGAAAGTTTATCACAGGAAACCGCTGCGAAAAGGGAGCGGGCCTTGAAAAGAAAGGTGAGCAGCTTCCGAATCTGTTTGATTATAAATACAAAAGGCTCTTTTCCTATGAGCCGCTGGAGGAAGCTTACGCGTCCCGCGGCACAGTAGGGATCCCCAGGGTGTTGAATATGCACGAGAACTACCCATTCTGGTTTACGTTCTTCACGAAACTGGGGTTCCGCGTAGTTATTTCTCCGGTATCTTCGAAAGAGATCTACGAGACCGGAATGGAGACGATATCCTCGGATACCGCGTGCTACCCGGCAAAGCTGGTCCACGGACATATTAAATGGTTAATTAACAATGGGATCAAATGGATATTTTATCCATGCATCAATTACGAGATGGTTGAAGATCCGACAGCTCCGAACCATTACAATTGCCCGATCGTAGCCACATATCCGGAAGTGATAGCCAATAATATGGACGACGTACTTGTTGAGAACGACGTCCAGTTCAGCCACCCGTTCCTGCCATACGACGATGATACGAGACTGACGCGGCAGCTGTATGAAATGCTGCGGCCGCTGCATGTCGGCTTCAACGAAGTCAGCAAGGCGGTCAAGGCCGGCAGAAAAGAAGACAAGAGATTCAAGGACGACATCAAGAAGCATGGTTCCTATGCCATCAAATATATCAAGGACAACAACAAGAAGGCTGTGATCCTTGCCGGAAGGCCGTATCATCTGGATCCGGAGATCAACCACGGCATCGATCAATTGATCAATTCCTTCGGAATGGCTGTCCTGACGGAAGATTCGGTAGCGCATTTCACGAGTCTGAAACGGCCGATCCGTGTACTGGATCAGTGGATGTATCATTCCAGACTGTACCGGGCAGCCGAAATCGCCGGCAGAAACGATGATATTGAGCTGGTGCAGCTCAATTCCTTCGGCTGCGGCCTGGACGCCGTGACGACCGACCAGGTTGAAGAACTGCTGAAAAACAAGAATAAACTGTATACGGTGTTGAAGATCGACGAAGGCTCCAATCTCGGCGCCGCCAAGATAAGGATCCGCTCCCTGAAAGCGGCCATTGACGAAAGAGAAAAGAACCATATCAAGCATAACATGGAAGATACCTCTTTCCGAAGAAGGGCATTCACGAAACGGATGAAGCGTGATTATACGCTGATCATCCCACAGATGTCGCCGATCCACTTCCAGTTCCTTGAGCCGGCGCTGAACCACAGCGGTTATAACGTAGAGCTGCTGCCGTCCGTCAACAAGCACGCCGTTGAGGAAGGGCTGAAATATATCAATAACGACGCTTGCTATCCAACCATCGTTTCACTGGGGCAGATCATATCCGCGCTGAAGTCCGGGAAGTATGACCTGAACCGGACCGCCATCGCCATGTCCCAGACAGGCGGAGGCTGCCGGGCCAGCAATTATGTTTCGCTTTTGAGGAAGGCGCTGAAGGATCTTAAGATGGATCAGATCCCGGTTGTTTCCGTCAACATGGCCGGACTCGAGAAGAACTCAGGCTTTAAATTTACCCCGGCGATGGTGAAACGGGCGCTGATGGCGCTTGTATACGGAGACGTATTCATGCGGGTGCTCTATGCCACCAGACCGTATGAAGCCGTTCCGGGTTCCGCCAACGAATTGTACGAAAAGTGGGTACAGAAGGTCAAGGTGAATATTGAAAAAGGAAGTTTCCGCAAGTTTAAAAAATATATCAACAGCATCGTAGAGGAATTCGATAGGCTGCCGCTTTTAGATGTCAAAAAGCCAAAGGTGGGCGTTGTGGGCGAGATCCTTGTAAAATATCACCCGACGGCCAACAACGACATCGTCGGGATCATCGAAGAAGAGGGTGGAGAAGCCGTCGTTCTTGATTTGATCGATTTCTTCCTTTACGGTATGCACAGCAAGGAATTCAATTTCAGAAAACTTTCCGGCAAATATAAGACCATGCTCGGAAACGCTGCCGCGATCCAGGTGATCGAACATTTCCGCAAGCCCGCAAGGGAAGCGCTTCATCTCAGCAAGCGGTTTGAGCCGCCGCTTTTCATCCGGGAAATGGCGGAAAAGGCAAGCCGTATCCTGTCCATTGGAAACCAATGCGGAGAAGGCTGGCTGCTGACAGGAGAAATGGTAGAGCTGATCGATAACGGCGTTGAAAATATCGTATGCCTGCAGCCATTCGCATGCCTGCCCAACCATGTAACCGGAAAGGGTATGATGAAGGCGCTCAGAAAATATAATCCTTTTGCCAATATCACGGCAATCGACTATGACCCTGGTGCCAGCGACGTCAATCAGCTGAACCGTATCAAGCTGATGATGGCGACCGCTTATAAAAATATGGAGAAAGAGAAGTAAATCGCAGTCGTTATCTACAAATCAAAGATTTGTGATAACGTTGCATAAGTTCGCCAACAATTTGTTTTACAAATTGGGCGAGCTAATATTTGTAATATAGATATCACTGTGGTATACTATTCGGGATAAATGATAATTTATAGCTAAGGAGGAAATGTTTAATGGGCAGACATGGAGTAATTGCAAACAGAAAAGCATCACAGGATTCAAAAAGAGCGCAGATGTTCACGAAATATTCCAGGGCCATCACGGTAGCAGCAAAAGCCGGCGGAGATCCTGATTATAATATGTCTCTTAAAAATGCTATCGATAAGGCAAAGGGCATCAATATGCCGAATGATAGTATTGCCAGGGCAATTAAAAAGGGAACCGGAGAGCTCGCCGGAGAAACATACGAAGAGGGAAGCTTTGAAGGATATGGAGCAGGCGGAGTTGCAGTAATCATCGAGGTGCTGACAGATAATAAGAACCGGACTACTGCAGCCGTAAAGCATGCTTTTGACAAATTTGGAGGCAATTTGGGCGTTCCCGGCTGCGTATCCTATATGTTTGAAAGAAAGGGTGTCATCCTGATCGAAAAGACATCCAAGGTGGATGAAGACGCTTTGCTGGAAGCAGCGCTGGAAGCAGGAGCGGACGACATGATCACACATGATGACTCATTCGAGGTCGTGACGGGTGTTGAAACCTTCCATGCCGTATCGGAAGCGTTGAAGACAGCGGGTTATGAATTCGTTGAATCCGACATCGAGTATGTTCCGTCAATGGAAGGTACTCCGGACGAACACGCAGCCAAGAGCCTGAAGAAGATGATCGACATTCTCGAAGAGAACGACGACGTCCAGAAGGTCTACACAAACTGTTCGATCGACTTGGATGAAGTAGAATAGTTGAAGAACCGAAATTATTAAGAAGAGCATATTTTGCTCTTCTTTTTCTAATTCATTTTTATTTGATTATACAGCCAACTCGTTCTATACTTTCTTTGATTCTAGCTTCGTCTATTGACTCATTATAGTCAACTTCTATTGTACTACGCCCCATGTCTACATTTACAATCTGGACGCCATCTATTTTATTTAGCGCATTTTTAACATCATTCTTCATTTGTTCATTTACCAATCTGGTAACATTATAATGTACTCTTTGCATATTTCACCTTTCATTTTTTTAAATTCATTTATAAACTAGTATCAAAAGAGCACCATAGTGGTGCTCTTTTTTCCAGTAAAGGAAATCGAGTTATTAATTTTTAGATTAAATTAGATATTTTACTAAAGAACAAAGCTCGTTATTTTGTATTAAACTCCATATCATGAGCTGCTAATAATAAATTACTTCCTCCATATCTAGCCACCATACCTTTCTGATTTCCTTTCTTAATTTTATTGTGCCCAATTTATCATGGGAGATTAGTAAAAATAAAAGGCAAAACTTACTATAATTGACGGTGTATTCATGAATAGGAGTATGTTAAAATAAAAAATAGTTTAAAACAAAGGAGGACCCAATGTCTTACAGGATTGAACACAAGTTGAGTTTCGATGTTATCGGAATAAAAAGCAGTCGGGTACTTAAACCATTCGATCAGGAAATGGGATTCATGTGGCAAAAAGCTATGGAAAACGGAGATTTCGATAGAATTCTAAGGTTAGCCAACACAGATTTTGAGGGGATACATGGGTTTTGCAGCCCAGCTGAAAACGGTTTTGAATATTACATCGCTTCCGTCTCAACATTAGAGCCGCCAGAAGGGTTATCTAAGCTGAATATTCCGGAATCAACATGGTTTATATACGCTGGGCAAGGTAGATTACCTGAAGACTTACACAAAGCTTGGGCAGATGCATTTCAAGAACTGCAAAGCTCCGAATATCAGCAAATTGCAGAGCCATGCTTTGAACGTTACCTGAAATTTGAAGAAGACCTTACCAGTCAGTTTGAACTGTGGATCGCAGTGGAGAAGAAGTACAACTGACGGTTGTAAACCTGGTATTGATTTAGTCAATATCAGGTTTTTTTCGTGGCATTTTGCAATATATTGTCGAAGATTGCTTTCGTATCCATGTAGATTGCTGGAGAATATTGTTATATTATAGAATTTAAAGAAAACAATATACGGGAGCAGCGCAATGTTAAAACCAGTTTTGTACTTCGCTTTTATAACCGTTCTCTATCTCTGCCCGGCCATTCCCATGACTATAAAAGGAATTGCCGGAATCATGTTTATCACCATCAGCAGTACCAAGATCAGTCTGAAGGGCGGTCTGCTCACAGCGATCCTGCTTATCGCTTTACAGACGGTAAATTATGTATTCGACAACAATGTAGATTTTCAGAAGAACGCTATCCATGCGATAGCCGGATCGTTTATGTATTTTCTCGCGGCGTTTTACCTTGGTACATGCGCGGATAAAATGAAAAAAAAGAATAAGGAACTGCAATTGGAGATCGAAGCGAGGAAATGCGCGGAAAAAGAGCTGAGGGAGAATCTGTCTCTCCTGGAGAGTCTGATGAGTACGCTTCCCACCCCGGTCAGCTTCAAAGATCTTCAATTCAGGTATACAGGATGCAATCCGGCTTACGAAGAATATTTCAGCCTCAGCGAAGAGGATATCAAGGGGAAAACGGCGCATGAACTCTTTGAACCCGAAGTAGCAGACGTTTGCTTGGAATTGGATATCGATCTGTTGGAAAACAAAACCAGGCAGTCAAGAGAAGTCAGTTTTATATCCCGGGATGGAAATCGGAAGTTTTTCATATTCACGAAAGCCTTGCTAAGCGACGACAAAGGTAATGCGACCGGTACCGTCAGCGTTTTCCTTGACACAACGGATCAGAAAGAACGTGAAAGGTTGATGCTCAGCATAGAAGAAGAAAAGCTTATCATCGACGAGATGCAGAAATATGACCGGCTTAAGACGGAGTTCTTTTCAAATATATCCCATGAATTGCGCACACCTCTTAACGTTATTTTCTGTTCTATCCAGCTCATGGAAATGCATCTTGCCGACAGAAGGCGCAACATTACACGGGGTTTTGTAAAAAAGAATGTATCGACGATCCGGCAGAACAGCCTTCGGCTGCTCCGGCTGGTCAACAATCTCATCGATATGACGAAAATCGATGCGCAGGATTTTGAGATAAAACTTCGCAATCAGGATATCGTATCTGTTGTGAAAGAAATCACTTTATCGGCTGCTGATTATATTGCCGATAAAGGGCTACGGCTGATTTTCCAATCGGATATAGACAAAAAGATCATGGCCTTCGACGAGGAAAAAATTGAACGGATCCTGTTAAACCTGATTTCCAACGCGATCAAGTTTTCACCTCCCGGCGCGGCCGTTTATGTGGATCTGGCCGACAACGGAAATACGGTATTCATTAAGGTACGAGATATGGGCATCGGGATCCCGCCGGAACGTCAGCAGGATATTTTCCAAAGGTTTTATCAGATATCCCCGATGCATACGAGGCTGCACGAAGGCAGCGGAATCGGGCTCAGCCTTGTGAAATCGCTGATCGACATGCATCATGGAGCCATTACGGTGGAAAGCGAATGTGGAAGCGGATCGACCTTCATCGTTGAACTGCCTTGTAACGTGCCTTCTGAAACAACAGACAAAGAGGGACCAAAAAGCCGGCAGGCGCTCATCGAAAACATTCGGCTCGAGTTTTCTGATATCGAACTGGGAAACAATACATATCTGAAAGCAGAATAAAAATTTAATATACAATTAACATAATGATAATGCCTCTTTAATATAGAGGCATTATACTTTGTTTAGAAATGAAAGAAAGGAGGGACACAGATCATGAAAGAAAGCTTATATTTTGAAGGAAGCGAAACATTTTACGCGGATGTGGAATCTGAAAACGCAGAAGATGAAATTCTTGCCAATGCGGCATGGATATCACAGCGATAGGACCATGCCTATCAATTTAACATCAACTGTCTGAAAAGACTTTATATACACTCTCCTCCTCGGCAACCTATATCACCGATAGGTTGTTTTTATTTATTGACGTATTTATTCTCAAGGAATTCAAATAATAAGCACAAATGCGAATTCATTGAACAGAGGAGGAGAAATTTTGAGTAAAGTAACGAGTAAAAATCAATTACAAGGAAAAGAAATCAAAAGAGATTATTTAGATGAAGCAGTCCACGGTTACAATCTCAGGACAGCCATGGAAGAAGCGGCTCGTTGTGTTTTATGCTATGACGCCCCTTGCAGTCACGGCTGCCCGTCAAATACCAGGCCGGCGGATTTCATACGTGCCATCAGGTTCCGGAATGTCAAGGGCGCAGCTAAGATCATCCGGGAAGCGAATGCGCTCGGGGGATGTACTGCCAAGGTATGTCCGTATGACAGAATGTGTGAGGAAGCATGCAGCAGAACGGGAATCGACCGGCCGATACAGATCGGAAGACTGCAGGCATTTGCTGTCGCCATGGAGAAGGAGTACGACTTGAATGTGCTTGAGGCTCCGAAAGCTGACAAGGAAAAGGTCGCCTGCATCGGCGCCGGACCTGCTTCGTTGACCGTTGCGCAGCGGCTGGCGCTGGGAGGATACAAAGTCACGATCTTTGATGAACATGACAAGCCGGGTGGCGTTTTGACCTACGGCATTATCCCGCCGAGACTGCCTCAGGATGTGGTCGATTTTGATATCCAGAAGGTTAAGGATCTTGGCGTTGAATTTATTATGAACACAAAGGTAGGCAGGGACGTTACCATCGATCAGCTGAAATCCCAGGGATATAAGGCGTTTTTCGTGGGGACCGGGATCTGGAAATCAAAAGAAGTCGACGTGAAGGGAAATGATCTGCAGGGCGTTACCTATGCGGTGGAATTCCTGAAGAAAGCCAGGGAATCAAACGGCGGCTGGAAGGTTGACGGAGAAGTGATCGTGATCGGCGGCGGCGATGTAGCGATGGACTGCGCGGCTACGGCGAAACTGCTTGGAGCGGACCGCGTCACCATTGTCTACAGGAGGACGCTGGAAGAGGCGCCTGCTGATATCGCCGAGCTGGAATATGTTCAGGCCCTCGGGGTCAGCATTTTCACAAAATTTAAGCCAAAAGAAATCGTCGGCGAGAACGGTAAGGTGGCCGGACTGATTGCCGAAGGCACCGACGGATTCTCCCAATTGACGCTGAAGGCGGATCATATCGTCTTCGCGATCGGTCAGGAAGCGGAGGACATGAAAAAGATCGCACCCATCGAGTTGAATGAAAACGGTACGATAGCCTGCGATATCAGTAAAGGATTTACAAATATCGACGGCGTGTTTGCCGCAGGAGACATCGTCAATGGCGGAAAGACCGTGAATGAAGCGGTTGCCGCAGGAAAGACCGTTGCGGAAAGCATTATCAAGTATCTGACCAAGAAAGAAGGTGTCAATTAGCATGGCAAACAAAGCAGATTTATCCATCGATTATTTAGGCGTTAAATGTGAAAATCCATTCTTCCTGTCCTCATCCCCTGTCGGCGGATGTTATGATATGGTGGCCAAGGCGTACGAAGCAGGCTGGGGAGGCGTTTTCTTCAAGACGGTCGGCCGTTTCATCGCTGACGAGTGCTCTCCGCGGTTTGATAATAACGGCAAGGAACAGACGCCGTGGATCGGATTCAAAAACATGGAGCAGATTTCCGATAAACCGCTGGAAGACAATCTTCAGGCGATCCATCGGCTGAAGCGGGATTATCCGGACAAGATCATGGTGGCGACAATTATGGGCAGCACCGATGAGGAATGGAAAGAACTTGCCGAACTGGTCACCCAAGCCGGCGCAGACCTGATCGAATGCAACTTCTCATGTCCCCAGATGACGAGCCATGCGATGGGTTCCGACGTAGGCCAGAGCCCAGACCTGGTCAGGCAGTATTCGAAGGCAACTTCCAGTGCCACGAAATTACCGGTCATTGCCAAGATGACGCCGAATATCGGCAACATGGAGATTCCGGCCATTGCGGCTATAGAAGGCGGAGCAGCGGGGGTTTCCGCAATCAATACAATAAAATCCATTACTCATATCAATCTGGATCATATGACGGCTATGCCTGTGGTCAATGGAAAATCATCCATTTCCGGTTATTCAGGCGCCGCGGTCAAACCGATCGGTCTCCGGTTCATCGCCCAGATGAAACAGCATCCGCTGCTGAAGGATGTTCAGTTAAGCGGAATCGGCGGAATCGAAACATGGAGAGACGCTCTTGAATATATCCTGGTCGGCAGCCATAATGTACAGGTCACCACGTCTGTAATGCAGTACGGCTACCGGATCGTCGAGGATATGATAAGCGGACTTTCCTTCTATATGGAGGAACATGGAGTTAAAAAGGTAGAGGATCTGGTAGGCAAGGCGCTTCCGAACATCATTCCCGCTGAGGAACTGGACCGGAACTTCAAGGTCATCGTAAAGATCGACCACGAAAAATGCATCGGTTGCGGCAGATGTTACGTTTCCTGCTTTGACGCGGCCCATCAGGCCATCAACTGGGATTTTGAAAACAGAAGACCTTCCGTGAATGACGAATGCGTCGGATGTCATCTCTGCATCAACGTATGCCCGGTTCCCGACTGTATCCTGCCGGGAGAGATCCAGTACAAAGATGAATCCAAGAGAACGCCGAAGGACATTGCGTTCCAAACGAGATACGAATAGCAGTAAAAACCACCATAACGGTGGTTTTTACTATGCTAAAAAAAATGTGTAAAATATTTAGCGGAGGGTATAGAAAACTTATTCAAAAAAGATCGAAATTTGTTATCCAATAGGGAATAATTGGATTTGTAAAATCAAAAGATATCGTTTATAATAATCTCAAGACACAAAACCAAATACAACAGAGCGACAATCCTGAAATGCTCGTTTAGGACTTATAATTCAACCTACGTTATGACCTTGGGAACTCGGGTTTCCCCGCCTATGTCAGGCCTCCTCCGAGAGGAAGACAGAAGCAGGAACAGAGTACCCCCCTATCTAAGATAGGGTGTGAATTATACCCTGACGACATGTTCGGGATTTTTCTTAGAGCGGACAATCCGGCAATCGGATGCATTCAGCGGTGAACGTCGCTTTTATCCCGGGCAGCGTAAGCTGCTTTTTTTTGTTTTGCATCTTGATTTTTATATGCTGTCGAGATAGAATTTAGTTAATTTATGGAATGTGAAATGATATTTCATAATGCGAAATGGCAGAACCGGAATTTGATATACAAGATTACTATAATAGGAGGAAGAGATGAGCTTTAAAAGTGATATCGAAATCGCACAGGAGGCGTCGATGAAAATGATCCGGGAGATAGCGGACAAGCTATCCATCGAGGATGATTATCTGGAATGCTATGGAAAGTATAAAGCCAAAATCGACTATAATATTTTAGATCAGTATAAGAAGAAAGAAAACGGGAAGTTGATTCTTGTGACGGCGATCAATCCGACGCCGGCTGGCGAGGGTAAAACCACGACTACTGTTGGCCTTGGCGACGCGCTCAGCAAGCTCGGCAAAAAGACGGTGATCGCCCTGAGAGAGCCTTCTCTGGGCCCGGTTTTCGGCGTTAAGGGAGGAGCCGCAGGCGGCGGATATGCCCAGGTCATTCCCATGGAGGATATCAACCTGCATTTTACAGGAGATATCCATGCGGTTACAACGGCAAATAATCTCATCGCCGCATTGCTGGACAATCACATTCAGCAAGGCAATCATCTCGGGATCGATCCCCGAAGGATCATCTGGAGGAGATGCCTCGATATGAACGACCGTCAGCTCCGATTCATGGTAAACGGACTTGGCGGAAAAGCAAACGGAACGCCGAGAGAAGACGGTTTCGATATTTCCGTCGCTTCCGAAATCATGGCGGTGCTTTGCCTGTCCAACGACCTGGAAGATCTGAAGGAGAAGGTTGCAAGGATCATTCTTGCGTACAGCTATGAGGGTGAGCCGATCACGGTCGGTGACCTGAAAGGACAGGGCGCAGTGGCGGCGCTGATGAAGGATGCTTTAAAACCGAATCTCGTCCAGACACTGGAACATACGCCTGCGTTCATCCACGGCGGACCCTTCGCCAACATCGCACACGGCTGCAACAGCGTCATGGCGACGAAAATCGCCCTGAAGCTCGGCGATTACGTAGTCACGGAAGCCGGCTTCGGCGCGGACCTCGGCGCTGAAAAATTCCTTGATATCAAATGCAGACTCAGCGGTCTCAGACCGAACGCAGTCGTAATTGTTGCGACGGCCAGGGCTTTGAAACTTCACGGAGGAGTCGCAAAGGCGGACACCTTCAAGGAAAACATCCCGGCGCTTGAAAAGGGGATCGAAAATCTGCTGAAGCATGTTGAAAACATTACGGAAGTTTACGGACTGCCGGCAGTCGTTGCCATCAACCGGTTCCCGACGGACACGGAAGCGGAGCTGAAATATGTGGAAGACCGCTGCAGGGAGCTTGGCGTCCATGCGATCCTTTCCGAAGTGTGGGAAAAGGGCGGAGAAGGCGGTATTACTCTTGCGGAAGAAGTCGTTCGTGTCATCGAACGGAGCGAAGGCAGTTTTCGGTTTTCCTATGACGTAAATATGTCGATCAAGGACAAGATCGAAGCCATTGCGACCAAGATTTACGGAGCCGATGGAGTCGATTATATCGGTAATTCTCTAAAGCAGATCGAAGAAATCGAAACTCTCGGTTACGGAAACCTGCCGATTTGCATTGCAAAAACACAGTATTCACTCTCAGATGATCCGAAAAAGCTGGGAAGACCAAAGGGCTTCCGGATCACCGTAAGAAATATCAAACCATCCATCGGCGCCGGCTTTATCGTAGCGATAACCGGTGACATCATGACAATGCCGGGACTGCCGAAGACGCCTGCCGCTGAGCTTATCGACGTGGACAGGACAGGGAAAATCTCAGGATTATTTTAGGAGGTTCCACAATGTTGGAAATTAGTTGTTTGAAATTTATTGATGAATTATCATCGAAAGCTCCCGTCCCCGGCGGCGGAGGCGCCGCGGCTTTTGTCGGCTCCATCGGGGTCGCCCTCGGCAGCATGGTTGGCAATCTCACCGTGGGGAAGGAAAAGTATTCCGACGTCGAGGAGGATATACAGATCCTGCTGAAAAAGTCGGAGGCGTTGATCATGAGATTGAATCAGCTTGTTCAGAAAGACGCTACGGTATTCGAACCATTGGCAAACGCATATAAAATGCCGATGACAACAGCAGAAGAGCGGGCAGAAAAAGAAAGAGTTGTGCAGGAATCCCTGATCGCGGCGGCAAGAGTGCCCCTTGCGATCGCGGAATGCTGCCTGGAGGGGATCCGTCTCCTCGATCAATACGCGAGGAAGGGAAGCCGTATGGCCGTCAGCGATGCGGGAGTCGGCGTTATTATCCTGAAATCGGCGATCCAGGGCTCCAAGCTCAATGTACTGATCAATCTGAAAGCAATGAAAAACGAAGCACTGAAAACAGAAATAAAAAACAAACTTAACACCATTGAGACGGAGGGTGTCAGGCTGGCTGACCAGGTTTACCATTACGTGGAGGAACAGTTATGCTCCTAAAAGGAAAGCCTGTAGCAGACAGAATAAAAGAAGAGATCATAAAAACCGTTGAGGAATGCAAAGCTTCCCTGCGAAGTATTCCGAAGCTGGCGATCCTTCGCGCAGGTGAACGGCCCGACGACGTGGCTTACGAGTCGAGAATCCTGAAGAATTGCAAAGAACTTGGGATCGAAGCGGAAGTCACGGCGGTTGACAATAATATTGAAATAGTCAACTTCATTGAGGTACTGAACCGCCTAAACAATGACCCGGAGATCCATGGGATCCTTATCTTTCGGCCGTTGCCGGAACAGTTGGATATTGAAATGATAAGCCGCACAATCCGGCCGGAAAAAGACGTCGACTGTATGAGTCCGGTCAATGCGGAGAAAATCTTCACCGGAGATCCGGCTGGGATACCGCCGTGCACTCCGGAAGCGGTCATTGAGATCCTGAAGCATTACGGATACGATCTTACCGGGAAAAACGTCGTCATCGTCAACCGAAGCATGGTTTTGGGCAGACCGCTTTCCATGATGTTTCTCGCCGAAAACGCCACTGTTACGATCTGCCATTCAAAAACCAGAGAGCTGCCGAAGGTAGCGGCTGGAGCAGACATCGTCGTGACGGGAGCAGGCAAGGCAAAGTTCTTCGGAAGGGAATACTTCACAGCGGACTCAGTGGTCATCGACGTCGGTATCAATACGGATGACGGAAATCTATGCGGAGACGTTGATTTCGATGCGGTTTCGGATTACGTAGCAGCAATCACGCCCGTTCCGGGCGGAGTCGGCACAGTCACTTCCATGCTCCTTTTAAGTCACGTGATCAAAGCGATGAAGCTGCAGCAGAAATAATAGAGGAATCCCAACGAAATAAGAATGACAGTGAGGGTATACAATGGAAAAGAAACCTTTAAAACCTTCTGAAATCACGGATTATACCATATCGGCCGCACAGGATAAGGCTGAGGGCAGTTTTCAAAAGTTGTTGGTCCTCGGAATACTGGCCGGCGCTTTTATCGCTTTTGCGGCGGAAGGCTCCAACATGGCTGCGTTCAATCTGTTCGCGGAGCCGACGACCTACGGACTCGGCAAAGCCCTGGCCGGAGTTGTGTTCGGAACCGGCCTGATGCTTGTGGTATTGGCAGGGGGTGAACTCTTTACCGGAAATACACTTATGCTGGCGGCAGTTTTGGATCATAAAATTACAGTAAGCAAGATGCTTAGAAATTGGCTCATCGTTTATGCGGGCAATTTCCTGGGCTCCTTGCTTATTGCTTATATGATGGTAAATTCCGGTCTCCTTGGAAGCGGCGCGGCCATGCTGGGAGCGGTCACTGTGAAAATTGCCGTTTATAAGGTGAATCTGAGCTTTCTGCAGGCATTTTATCTCGGCATCATGTGCAACTGGCTGGTCTGCCTGGCGGTCTGGATCTCGGCAGGGGCGGAAACCATGGCGGGTAAGATCTTCTCGATCTTCTTTCCGATCTGGCTGTTCATCACATCGGGCTTCGAGCACAGCGTAGCGAACATGTATTACATACCGGCGGGGATCCTGGCGAAATCCAATGAAACCTTCGCACAGCTCTCGGGCTTGTCACAGGAGGCTATGAATTCCCTGACCTGGGGAAGCTTTGCGGTGCATAACCTGATTCCCGTAACACTTGGGAACATTGTAGGCGGGGGAATCTTTGTCGGTATGGCGTATTGGTATGCGTACAAGAAAGCATAAAAGCGAACAAAAGGAATCTCAGCTTATTGGGAGGGGATGTCATGACAGGTCGAATGGCAGATGGAAAATCGAACAGTGTAAAATCAGTGGTCAAGGCGTTTTTGCTCATGGAGGAGCTCGATAAATCCGGCGAGATGAGTATCGGCGATCTGAGCGAAAGACTGCAGATGGACAAAGCGACAGTACACCGGCTCGTCAATACCATCAAAGACGCGGGATATATCAACCAGAACCCAGATAATAAAAAGTATGCCAACAGTCTGAAGCTGCTGGCTATGGGGAACCGTGCCATGGAAAAAACCGGAGTCCGGCATATCGCGAGGCCCTTCATGGAAGAGCTTTCTGAAAAGACCGGCGAGACCATCAATCTGGGCATGCGGGTCGGTAACAAAATCATCTATGTAGACAAAATGGAAAGCAGCTCTACTATTAAAGTGGGGCTTGGTATCGGCGTCAGCGTGCCAAGCTATTGTTCCGGCCTGGGAAAGGCTATCCTGGCATTCACTCCGGCTGATGAACTTGAGGAACTACTGGACAGCATTGTCTTTGAGAAATTCACGGAGCATTCCATCACAAACAGGGAGCATTTTCAGCGGGAACTGGAGAGAATAAGAAAAGACGGCTATGCGGTGGACGACGAGGAATACGTGGACGGTCTCATGTGTTTCGCCGCTCCGATCTTCGATTTTCACGGGAATCCCATCGCGTCCGTAAGCGTGTCCTGCCCAAAATACCGTTATGACGCGGACAGGCATTTTCAGCTTTATACCGGCCTGACCTTGGAGGCCGCCGGTCATATTTCGGAAATGATGGGATATAAATAAGTACGACGAAAGTAAAGTAATGGGTAACTATCTAATATAATAAAACAGGAAAGAAATGGAGGAAAACAAAATGGCTAAAATCACAACGTTGAAATTACAGGAAATGAAGGAAAAGGGTGAAAAGATCAGTATGACCACCGCCTATGATTATCCGACTGCCGTTCTGGTGGAAAAGGCGGGGATCGAAATCATCCTGATCGGAGATTCCCTGATGATGACCGTCCTGGGAGACGATTCCACGGTGGCATGCACCATGGATCAGATGATCCACCATATCCAGCCGGTCGTAAAGGGGGCTCCTTCCGCGCATATCGTTGGTGACATGCCTTTTGGTTCCTATAATGTATCGAAGGAACAGGGCATTATCAACGCCACGCGGATGATGAAGGAAGGAAGATGCGATTCCATCAAGCTGGAAGGCGGTATGGAGGTTGCGGAAACCGTGAAGGCCATCGTAGACGCAGGAATTCCGGTCATGGGGCATATCGGACTGACTCCTCAGACTGTTTCCAAGCTGGGCGGCTTTAAGATCCAGGGAAAAGGAGACGCGGCAAAGAAAGTATTGGATGACGCACTGGCTCTTCAGGAGGCGGGCGCTTTCGCCATCGTACTTGAATGCATTCCCGAGGAACTCGGAAAGCTGATCACAGAAAAACTCACCATCCCGACCATAGGAATCGGCGGAGGCAGATATACAGACGGCCAGGTGCTCGTTTTCCATGACATGGTCGGACTCTTTGAGAAGTTCGTGCCCAAATTTGTAAAGCAATACCTGAATCTGAGCCCGGAAATCGTGAAGGCGTTGGAAGAATTCAAATGCGAAGTGAAAGCAGGAGAATTCCCGGAGGAGCACCATACCTTCGGCGGAGTTTCAGAGGAAGAACTGAAGCGGCTTTACTAATATCGCAAGTAAGGAAACAGAACCTGAAAGAGGTGACATAAATGAAAATCGCAATCGTCGGTGCAGGCGCCATGGGCTGCCTGTATGGAGCAAAGCTGTCTGCGGTCCCCGCCAATGAGGTTTTCATGATCGACGTCTGGAAAGAACATATCGACGCGGTCAACGAAAACGGACTTTTGATGGAAGAAGGCGGTGAAACCCTTCATTACAGTAACCTGAAAGGGATCACGATCGCGGAACAGGCTGGACCGTGCGAGCTTGCTATTGTCTTTGTAAAATCCACGCTGACCAGTAAGGCAGTAAGGGAGAATAAAGCGGTTTTCGGACCGGATACCGTCGCATTGACGCTGCAAAACGGCCTGGGAAACATCGACTTGATCCGGTCGGAAATCGGAGACAGCAATGTGATCGCAGGCACAACGGCCCACGGGGCGACCATGCTGGGACCCGGCAGGATGAGGCATGCGGGGATCGGAAAGACCATTATCGGCGAGCTTGACGGAAATAAAACGGAGCGACTTGAAAAGATCGCACAGGTCTTCCGGGAAGCCGGTCTGGAAACGGAGCTTTCCGACAATGTTCTCGGTCTCGTCTGGGATAAACTGATGGTCAATGTTGGGATCAACGCACTCTGCGGGATCACAAGGCTGCAAAACGGTGAACTGCTCAACTATCCGGAGCTCGAAGAGCTCCTGGAAGCCGCAGTTGCCGAAGCCCATACCGTTGCAAAGGCCAAAGGGATTCGGCTGAGTTACGACGATCCCGTCGGCCATACGAAGGACGTCTGCAGAGCGACGGCTTCAAACAAATGCTCTATGTTGCAGGATATCCTGAACGGGAAACAGACGGAAATCGACATGATCAACGGCGCCATCGCAAGGGAGGGAGAAGCGGTGGGAATCGCCTCGCCAGTCAATAAAACACTGACCAATCTGATCAAATTCATACAGAGAACGTAACAGGAACTTAATATCGTCGAAGGGAAGAAAGGAGCCGTACAGTGGGAAATTATCAACACGTCGCGGACTGCGTCAAATCAGACGAATTAATCAAATTTACTCAGGACATCGTTCGAATAAACAGCGTGTTCGATCCGGATAAGCCCGGAGCAAACGAAGAAGCTGCTGCCAATTATATCGCCGGATTTTTAAAGAAAGAAGGCTTTGAAGTACATATCGAGGAGGTCGCTCCCGGAAGGCCCAATGTGATCGCGTTCCTTCGGGGGGAGAAATCGGGGAAAACCATCCTTTTTGAAGGACATACGGACGTCGTCACTGCAGGCGACACCAGCCAGTGGAACTATGATCCCTTTGGAGCTGAGATCGTCGGGGACAGGATGTACGGGAGAGGCACCTGTGACACAAAGGGAAACGTCGCCGCTGCAATCTTTGCGGCCAAGGCGGTAAAGGACTCGGGACAGCAATTCAAGGGGAATATCCTGTTGTGTATCCCGTGCGACGAAGAAGGAATGATGATCGGCATCAAGCATTTCATCCGGCATGGATGGGCGGATCATGTGGACGCCGCAGTGATCTGCGAGCCGGAGGAAAATCATATCTGCATTTTCGAAAAAGGCGCCATGAGGGCGGAGATTCGGGTTTTCGGAAAGCAAAGCCATGGAGCCATGCCGCTGACCGGGATCAATCCAAATTGGAGGCTGGCCAAAATCATATGCGAGCTGGAAAAGCTTGAGCAAGCGGAGAAAGACCGGGTGGGCTGCCACGAATATCTCAAATGGCCAAGCATCACGCCGACCATCATAGCGTCTCCGGCAAAAGGGGAGGCGCAGATCAATGTCGTACCGGGTGAAGCCTATATGACTTTGGACATCCGGACGATCCCCGGCCAGGATCACAACGATCTGAAACAGAAGATCCTGGGTATCTATGACCGTCTGGGAAAAGAAGATCCTGATTTTAAGGCAACTTTGGACATAATAGAAGAGAGGCCGTGGACCTCTACCCCGAAGGATGCGGTCATTTCCAAGGCCGTATACAAAGCGGTGGAAGAGGTTACGGAAAAAGAACCGGTGTGGCAGGGAGTGCCCGGCGCTACGGACGGAACGTTTTTACATGCCCTGAAAGGGATCCCGGTCATCGTGATCGGAGCGGGAAATACTTTTATTCCCCACCATGCAGACGAATATGTCGATCTGCCGGAGTTGATCGAAACAGCAAAGATCTACGCGCTGACCTCCATGTATTTCCTGAACGAATCATAAGAAAGGTGATGTTATGCGGCCGCTGAACGACAGAAGAATACGGGTGATCGTCGGTCATTACGGAAGCGGAAAGACCGAGTTTTCCGTGAATTACGCCTTTCAGCTGGCGGAGCAGGGACAGAAAACTGCCCTTGTGGATCTTGATATCGCCAATCCGTATTTCAGGAGCAGAGAACGGCAGCGCCAGCTCGGGGAGAAAGGGATCCGTGTCTACAGCAATACCTTCGGTTACGATATTACGGCCGATCTGCCGGCTATCACGGCGGCCGTGAAGGCTCCTTTGGAAGATCCGGATTGCCAGACTGTCGTAGACGCCGGAGGTAACGAAACCGGAGCACGGATCCTGATCCAGTTTGAGAAGTACTGGAAATCATCGGACTGCGATCTGTTTTGCGTCGTCAACACAAACCGGACGGAAACCGATACAGCGGCCGGAGCAATGGACCATATCACGCGGATCGAGAAAGAAACCGGCCTGAAAATAACCGGCTTGATAAATAACACTCACCTCCTGAGGGAAACGAAACCGAATGACGTCCTCAAGGGTTATCGGATATGCCGCGAGATTTCGGAAGAACTGGGTATCCCGGTAATATACGATTGCTGCACAGAAGGGCTGGAGAAAGAGCTTTTATCAACGAAAGAAGCGGAGAACCTTATCCTTTTCAGAATGAATTTATACATGCGGGACAGCTGGCTTGACCGTTAGCTGCGGTTCAGAAGGAGAGTTTTGAAGTATGGCGAAAGGTCTTGTGAAATTCAAGGAGGAACGGTGCAAGGGATGCGAGCTTTGCGTATCCGTATGCCCGAAAAAGATACTGGCACTGCATAAAACAAAATTCAACGCGAAAGGGTATCATCCTGCCTGCGTTACCGATCCCGATTCCTGTATCGGCTGCGGTAATTGCGCCGTGATGTGTCCAGACGGTGTTATCAGCGTCTTCTGGGAAGACTGAGGGGGTAGGCGAAATGAGTGAAAAGGTCCTGATGAAGGGAAACGAAGCCTTTGCGGAGGCTGCGATCCGGAGCGGCTGCAGATATTATTTCGGATATCCCATCACACCTCAGAATGAAATACCCGAATATATGTCCAGAGAGCTCCATAAATGCGGGGGCGTATTCGTCCAGGCGGAAAGCGAGCTGGCGGCGATCAATATGGCTTACGGCGGAGCGGCCGCCGGAGGAAGGGTTTTTATCTCATCCTCTTCACCGGGCATCGCGCTGATGCAGGAGGGGTTTTCTTTCCTGTGTTCCGCGGAAGTCCCGCTGGTTGCGCTGAATGTATCGCGAGGCGGCCCGGGAGTCGGAGGGATCCAGCCCGGTCAGGCTGATTATTATCAGGCGACCCGCGGCGGCGGAAACGGGGATTATCATCTGATCGTCTATGCGCCGTCTTCGATCCAGGAAGCCGTTGATCTCATCCCGAAAGCATTTCAGGTCGCGGACGAGTACCGGAATCCGGTCATGATCTATGCGGACGGCATGCTTGGACAGATGATGGAGCCGATCATTCTGCCGGATCCGATTCCGGCTATGAAACAGGAAGACATCCCGGCACAAAAGCCCTGGGCAGTGACCGGGACAAAGGAGTCCAGACCCCATAATATCGTCCGGTCTCTCTATTTGAAGCCGGAAGAACTGGAAGCGAGAGTCCTGGAGCTGGATAAAAAATACGAGAAAGCCAGAAAAGAATTGGTTAAGTATGAGACGAGCAGACTGGAGGACGCCGAGGCTGTTTTGGTAGCTTACGGCTCCACCGCAAGGATCGCGGAAGAAGCGCTGGATCTTCTTGCAGAGGAAGGCGTCAAAACAGGGATGATCCGGCCGGTAAGCCTGTGGCCGTTTCCATACGAGGCTTTTGATATGATCCCGAAAACCGCGAAGGCCGTTCTCTCTGTCGAACTCAGCAGAGGGCAGATGATGGACGATGTGAAAATCGGCTGTAATGGCAGATTCCCGGTCAGCCTGTCGGGACGTACGGGAGGCATCCTCATTACGCCGCCGGAAATCGTCCGGGACGTCAAGAACGCATTGGGGGTGGCAAAATGAAGACCGTGTTTGAATATACAAAGGGCATGCTGCCGGAGGAAACCACCTACTGTCCCGGCTGCACCCACGGCATCGCGCACCGGCTGATCATGGAAGTGCTGGATGAAAAGGGGCTGCTGGGAGAAACCATCGGCGTCGCGCCCATCGGCTGCAGCATTATGTCCCACCATTATATGGCCGTCGACATGTGCGAGTCGGCCCACGGCAGGGCGCCTGCCATCGCCACCGGGATCCGGAGGGTCCAGCCGGATAAGATCGTCTTTACCTATCAGGGGGACGGTGATCTGGCCTCCATCGGAACGGGAGAAATCGTTCATGCCGCACACCGAGGCGAGAAGTTTACAACATTTTTCATCAATAACGCGATCTATGGCATGACGGGCGGACAGATGGCGCCCACGAGCCTGATCGGTCAAAAGACCACAACCAGTATCGAAGGCAGAAAACAGGAGATCTCGGGCAAACCGATCCGCATGGCGGAAATGCTCGCAACCATCGACGGAGCGGTATTTGTGGAACGGGTGGCTCTGGACTCGCCGGCCAACGTCAGAAAGGCGAAAAAAGTCATCGAGAAGGCGATCGAGGTCCAGCAGCTACGCCTTGGCTTCGGGTTTGTAGAAATCCTGTCTACCTGTCCGACTAACTGGGGTTATCCGCCTGCAAAAGCGCTGGAATGGCTTAGGGACAACATGATCCCTTATTATCCTCTCGGTAATCTGAGATGTCCCGGGGAGGTGAAGTAAATGGCATTGCATAAACTGATCATTGCCGGCTTCGGCGGCCAGGGTGTCCTGATCATGGGACAGCTCATCGCTTACGCGGCCATGTACGAAGGAAAAGAAGTCACCTGGTTGCCTTCATACGGTCCGGAAATGAGAGGCGGCACAGCGAATTGTTCCGTCATCGTCTCCGATAAAATGATCAGCTCGCCGATCATACTGGAAGCAGATGTCGTAGCAGCGATGAATCTGCCGTCACTTGTCAAATTTGAACGAATTTTGAAACCGGGCGGTCAACTATTTGTTAACACATCGTTAATAAAAAACTTACCAATCAGAAACGACCTGGAAGTCTGGAATATCAACGCCAATGAGATCGCTGCCGGCCTAGGAAGCGATAAGGTTTCCAACATGGTCGTCCTTGGAGCTATCGTAAACAAAACCGGCATGGTCAAAGCGGCAAGCGTTGAAAAAGCAATGGAGAAGCTGATAAAGGGCGGCAAGGAAAAGCTGCTGCCGTTGAACCGTCAGGCGCTGAGCGCCTGGAAGGGTTGAAAAAATGTAAAAATAAGGTTACAACGTTTTATAAACGTAGTATAATGCAATAAAATTTATAAAAGGAGGGAAAATTTATGACAGAGAATCAAAAGGGCGTGAAATACGCCACATCTTTCAGAGAACAGTTTACCGTTCGAGGAATGATCATTGGCTCCATCGGAGCGGCGATCTTGACGATGAGCTCGATGTACGTCGCTCTGAAGCTGGGTGCGCTGCCATGGCCGATCATCTTTGTCGCGCTGGTATCCATGTTCAGCTTGAAGGCACTGGGCAACACAAACATCAATGAGATCAACGTTACCCACACGGCGATGTCTGCGGGCGCCATGACAGCCGGAGGCATGGCTTTCACGATACCAGGCATTTACATGCTAAATCCGGAAGCCGACTTAAGTATGCTTGCATTATTTGTGGTTGTATTTGGCGGTGTAGCTTTAGGACTTATTTTTACAGCACTTATCCGGAAATATTTTGTCGTTACGAAAGAACTGCCGTATCCGATGGGTCAGGCCGCAGCTGAGACACTGATCGTGGGAGACGAAGGCGGAAATAAAGCCTTCACTTTATTCGTATCGATGGGCGTCGCGGCAATCTTCACTTTTCTTAGAGACGGTTTAACGCTGCTCAAGTTTAAAGCGAATCTGATCCCGGCGACCTTCATGAACTCAACTCTGGCCGGAAAGGGCATCTACGCCGGAATCTGGCTGTCTCCGATGCTGATTGCGGTCGGATTCATCATCGGACCTCTTTACATAGGAGTATGGTTTATCGGCGCTTTATTGGGAGACTTCGGTATCGTACTGGGTGGAACCAACATGGGCTTATGGGATGCTGCCACGGCGGCTGCCATTAAATCTTCCCTCGGTATCGGCCTGATGGTCGGAACCGGCGTCGGCATCATCGTAAAAGGAATCATCCCGAAGGCAAAGGAGATCTTCGGACCGATGTTCAGTAAAGGCGCTATGTCCAACAGCTTTATCAACCTGAGATGGGCCCCGATCGTTATGGTCGTTCTCGCCTTCATCTTCACGACGGTTTGCCATATGGGCGTTGTATCCAGCATCATCACCATCATCGGCGTATGGCTTGCAACCTCCATGTCCGCACAGATCGTCGGACAGACAGGAATCAATCCGATGGAAGTATTTGGCATCATCGTACTGCTTGCCGCAAAAGCAGCTTCCGCAATCGGACAGACGGAAGCTTTCCTGGTAGCCGCTGTCGTGGCCATCGCCTGCGGCCTTGCCGGCGACGTCATGAACGACTTTAAAGCCGGTCATATTCTGCATTCCGATCCGAAGGCCCAGTGGCTCGGCGAATGCATCGGCGGCGTGATCGGTGCTTTCGTTACCGTTGGCGTATTCTATACGATATTGACCGCTTACGGACCGACCGCATTCGGCAATCCTGAAATGTTCATCGCTCCTCAGGCAGGAGCTGTTGCAGCCATGGTAGGTGGAATCCCGAATATGACGGCCTTCCTTATCGGACTCGCTTTGGGCTGTATACTTTATATCGTCAACTTCCCGGTCATGACTCTCGGACTCGGCGTATACCTGCCGTTCTATCTGTCGGCTACCGCATTCATCGGCGGCGCTCTGAAATTCATCGTCGAGAAAGCAGCGCCGGATTGGGATAAGAAGGGATCCGGACTGATCATCGCATCCGGACTTCTGGGAGGCGAAGCAGTCATAGGCGTTATCATCGCGTTGATCCAGGCAGTTCAGGGCATAACGTCAATGTAAAAGAGGCATTATTATGAGAGAAATAAAAATAACCGATATCAAAGGAATCAAGGTCGGCCATGCGCAGGATCTAAAGGGAGCATCCGGCTGTACCGTGATCCTTTGTGAAAAAGGGGCCTGGGCCGGAGTCGACGTCAGAGGCGGCGGACCGGCGTCCAGAGAAACTGAGCTATTGAAGCCCGTCAACATGGTGGAGCAGATCCACGCGGTCATGCTCAGCGGCGGCAGCGCATACGGCCTTGACGCAGGCGCGGGAGCAATGCAGTTCCTGGAAGAAAACAATGTCGGCTTCGATGTCGGCGTGGGCGTAGTGCCCATCGTCTGCGGCGCATCCCTGTTCGATCTGGTCGTGGGAGACCCCAAATGCAGGCCGGATAAAGCGATGGGATATGAAGCCTGCAAAAATGCCGGCGACGGTCCCGTCGCGGAAGGAAATGTAGGCGCGGGAACAGGAGCCACCGTCGGAAAGTTCCAGGGTATTGCACACATGATGAAGAGCGGCCTCGGGACCTACGCGGTCCAGATCGGTGAGCTTCAGGTGGCAGCCATCGTTGCCGTCAACGCCCTGGGCGATGTGGTGGACGTGGATACGGGAAAGCGGATCGCGGGACTTCTCAATGAAGATAACACGAAGCTTTCCAACACAGAGGAGACCATGTACGCCCAGTATGCCGAGGATAAAAATGTGTTCAGCGGCAATACGACCATCGGCTGCATCGTTACCAACGCCAAGCTAACCAAATCCCAGGCTACCAAACTTGCGTCCATTGCCCACAACGGCTTTGCAAGAGCCATAAGGCCTGTGCACACCATGGCGGACGGCGACACCATTTTTGTCATGGCGACCGGGGAGGTCGAGGTCATGCCGGACGCGGTAGGCGCCCTTGCGACAGACGTTATGGCAAGAGCGATCAACCGTGCCGCCAGGTCGGCGGAACCGGCCTATGGGCTGAAGGCCGCCAGAGACTTCGAATAGGGCAGTATTCTACAAAAAAAGAGAACCCATGAAATTCATGGGTTCTTGTTTTTTCGTCTACAGATTATCGATATTCAATAAATTCGGCTTTCGCTGTTCAAAGGTCGCCAGATATTTGAACCCGGAAGCTTTGATCATTTCTACCGCGGTATCGAAACGGTATCCGACGTCTTTTGCTCTGTGAGCGTCGGAGCCGATGGTGATGATCTCTCCGCCCAGCTCTGCGTAGAGATCCAATATCTCTTTTGCGGGCGTGGTGCGATCTCCCATGCCGTAGCGGAAACTCGACGTATTGATTTCGAGACCTTTTCCGTCGGCGATGATGAGTTTCAGGGTCTCTTCAACAAGATCCCGATATACTGAAAAATCCGGCCTTCCTTCGGTATACCTTTCTACGGTATTGAAATGGCCGATCACGTCATAATCCTTGAATTGTTTCAGACAGTCCAGGACGTAAGCATAAAATGCAATATAGATCTCCTCCAGGGTGCGGCCTTCGAAAAAACCATTGCTGAAATAAAAATCATAACCTTCGGCAGAGTGAAAGGAGCCGATGATAAAGTCGTAGTTAAAAGAATTTGCGACATTTCTGCACTTTTCTATGGAATCGCCGTGCTGAATTCCTATTTCTATGCCTTTCACGATTTTGATCTTGCTCTGATATGCTTCCGCCATTTCGTTCAGCATTTTATGGTAACCGGTAAGATCCAGGTCAATTGGATCCTCCGGATTAGGGTATACAGGGTCATAATGATCAGTGATTGCCATTTCTTTTATGCTATTTCTGCAGGCTGCTTCGATTAAATCTTGGGTCGGTGTGCTGCAATCGTCGGAAAATAAGGTGTGTGTGTGATAATCGTACATGTTTTGCTAAGTCTCCTTGTAGTTTTCTGTTATTTTATGCTGAAAAACATAATTGCAAAATAGAAATTAGTGGCCTCTGTAATAGCTTGTATGGTATAATACCTATGATTATTATACCAAAAAGATTGTCTTTTGAAAAGGGTAAGGGGATGTCAGCGGATCTTAGGGAAAAGCAATTGATACAAAAGGCGAAAATGGGGGATGAGAGCAGTTTCGAATCCCTTATTTTGAGTTGCCAGAGTAAAGCGTTCAACATTGCCATCCGCTACTTGAAAAACGAAGAGGACGCCATGGACGCGCTGCAGGAAAGCTTTATAAAGATCTTCAGGCACCTGTCTTCTTTCAAAGAAGACAGCAGATTCGACACCTGGGTATACCGGATCGTTGTGAATACCTGCAACGACATGCTCAGGAAAAACAGCAATCAAAAAATCACCGACAGCATCTTCAAAACGGAAGATGAAAAAGAGACCGTCATTGAGATTCCGGACATTTCCGGCGCTCCCGAGGAGGTCTTGAACAAAAAGGAAAAGACAGAACATATAATATCGTGTCTGGAGAAACTAAACCAGGACCAAAAGGAAATCATCGTTCTCCGAGACGTCCACGGATTCTCCTACGACGAGATCAGCGAGATGCTGGACTGCTCCATCGGTACGGTGAAATCCAGGATCAACCGATCCAGACTGAGGCTGCGGGAAATCCTTCTGGAACAAAACTGAAAACATTTCGTCTAAAGTACATAAGGAGATACACATTTTGATGACGCGATTACGATATGAAGGAGGGAGAGCGTAATGAAATGTACTGAAATCAGTGAGTTGCTCTCACTTTATATTGATAACATGCTTGATGAAAATCAGGTCAGGGAAGTGGAAGAACATCTTTCATCTTGTGACGCCTGCAGAAAAGAATATAATGAATTAAATAATATGCTTGCGCTCCTATCCCAGACGGAGATGATCCCCGTTCCGGACGAGTTCAGCTTCCGGCTGAAGAAGGCTCTGAAGGAAGAAAAGCAGAAAATGATCGACGAAGGGCTCATCACTAAGCAGCCGAAAAAGAAAAGCCAGTGGCGGATCATTACATCCATCGCCGCTATCTTTGCCGTTGGCGTCATCTCTTTCAGCATCTATGACAATGTGATGGGGAATATCCCGTTTTTCAATAACAGCAAGGATCAAGCCGCATCGAACGTAAAGACGGAAGAGATCGATAAGCAGATCGCGGCCATGAAAGAGGCCGATGCGGACACTTACCTCGGAGGTAGAGCCGAGGATTCCGCAAGCTCCAGCGACGGCACGGTAGTAATGAAGGATCCGTCAAACGATCAGCAGAAGATGATGGCAAAATCGGCGGAAACTGCAACTGCCGACGACACACAGGTATCCAATAGCCAGAACAAGGAGTTACAGACGGAATCGGCCGATTTGAGCGACGCCCAGACTTATGGGGCGGCAGTCGGCTCCGAACCCAACACGGGATCTGCGGACACGCCACAGCCGGAATCCCCTGCGGATGCAGGAGGCTTCGGGTTTAAGAGCAATATGCTTTCGGCGCAGGATGACTGCAGCCGTTCTCTGACCGGCTCCGGCATGGAAAGAAATTCCGCCGCCGTTCAGTTCTACAACAAACAAATCGAAGAAAAGCTGGCCGGCTTTGATTATCAGGTGCTGGAAACCACGTACGCCCAGACCGGCGAATGGCAGTTCCGGATATTTATATTCCGCGGAAAAGACGGCAATACTTATAACGAAGAGATTCGGATCATAGGAAAGGATGGAAAGATCGAAATAATTTGTTCCAATGATTTTATGGGGTTATAGAATATGAAAATAATAATAATTGACGGAAACAGTTTAATCAATCGAGCCTACTATGCCTTGCAGAGACCTATGATCACAAAAAGCGGACTGTACACTCACGGAGTGTACGGTTTTCTTAATATGTTGAACAAAATCAATACGGACTATCAGCCGGATTATATCACCGTTGCCTTCGACCGGAAAGCTCCGACCTTCCGGCATCTGGAATACGCGGATTACAAGGCGGGAAGAAAAAAGATGCCGCCCGAACTTGCCATGCAGCTTCCTCTTCTGAAGGAAGTCCTGGCTGCCATGAACGTAAAAATGCTGGAAATCGACGGTTACGAAGCGGACGATATCATCGGCACAGTGGCCAAAAAAGCGGAAGCGGAAGGCTTTGATCCGTTGATCATTTCCGGCGACAAGGACGAGCTCCAGCTGGCTACCGAAAAAACCAAGGTACTGATCACAAAGAAAGGCATCTCGGAATTCGATCTTTACGACGAAGCCGCTATGTTTGAAAAATACGGGTTTTCCCCGGAGCAGTTCATTGATTTCAAGGGATTGATGGGGGATCCTTCCGACAATATCCCGGGAGTGCCCGGTGTCGGCGAGAAAACCGCGCTGAAGCTGGTTCAGGAGTTTGGCAGCGTAGCTAACCTCATTGCCAACACCGACCAGATCGCCAGCAAGACCCTGAAGGAAAAAATCGAAGAAAACGCCCAGCTGGCATTGATGAGCAGGCGGCTGGCAACGATCAATACAGAGGTTCCCATCGAAATCAACTTTGAAGAGTTCAAAGCAGAGGACCCGGATTATGACACGCTCATCGATCTATATATCAAGCTCGAATTCAACAGCTTCCTGAAAAAACTGCAGCCGCAAAGACAGCAGGGGAAACTGGATTCCGCCAGGGTAGAAGCGAATGAGGCTGCGATCCATCATGCGGTAACAGAAGCGAAAGACCGGAGCGGGCTCCGGCGGATCCTGATTACCCGGGAAAAGGACCTGGATGCGCTGCGAGAGGATCTGAAAGAGGATCAGACCGTCATTATCAAGGTTTTCAACGACCGAAACCATAAGGACATCCCTCTTATTTACGGAATTAATATTCTGTCAACCAAAACGAGCTACTTTGTCGCAACAGAAAGCACCGGATTGCTGCCGTTGCTCGGCGAAATCATTCTGCGGGAAGGGATCAAAATCTCAGGCCATAACCTCAAGGACGATTATTACGCGCTCCTTGCCAACGGCGTTGGGGAGCATCCCACTTCGGAAAAGACGCATTGCGTCTTTGATACGGAGTTTGACACCGGCATCGCCCAATATGTTCTCGATCCGTCGAGAAGCGATTACGGGCTGAAACCCATGATGCTGGAGTACTTTCATGAAGATCTTGAAGATGAAACGGCCTTTCTTTCCGATAACGGTCAGATCGGTTTTCTCTCTCAGTCGGAACAGAAATATGTGGAATACGGCGCCAAGTGGTGCGTTTCAGTCGAGAAATTAACCAACGTGTTAAGTCATAAATTAACCCATGAAGATCTGGAAACAGTATTCTACGAGGTGGAACTGCCTCTCATCGAGGTCCTGGCTTCCATGGAACGATGCGGTTTTGCCGTGGACAGGAAAGAGCTTACGGATACCGGGATCACCCTGGGCCAAAAGATCGACGAGCTGACCGCTAAGATCTACGAACTGGCAGGAGAAGAATTCAATATCAATTCGCCGCTGCAGCTCGGAGCCATTTTGTTTGAAAAGATGGGCCTTCCATACGGGAAAAAGACAAAGAGGGGTTATGCCACAGGGATCGAGATCCTGGAGAAATTAAGGGACGACTACGAGATCGTCGACATGATCCTTGAGTACCGCATGTACGCCAAGTTGAAGAGCACCTATATCGAAGGGCTGCTGCCCCTGATCCACAGGGACAACAAGATCCATGCCCATTTCCAGCAGACCGTTGCGGCGACGGGCCGTATCAGCTGCACCGAACCGAACCTGCAAAACATACCGATTCGTCAGGAGCTTGGGAGAAAGCTGAGAAAGGCTTTCGTACCGGAAAGCGACGATTATGTGCTGGTTGGGGCCGATTATTCCCAGATCGAGCTCAGGATCCTTGCCCATCTGTCTCAGGATCCGCTCCTCATCGAAGCGTTCAACCAGGGCGACGATATCCACAAGATCACTGCTTCCAAGGTTTTTGGCGTGCCGGAAGACGAAGTAACACCGCTGCAAAGAAGCAACGCCAAGGCGGTCAATTTCGGCGTGATCTATGGCATGAGCGGTTTCGGTTTGTCCACCGAACTGAATATTACAAGAAAAGAAGCCGAAAAATACATCGGTGAATACTTTAAAAAATACACAAAGGTCAAGGAATATCTGGACGGACTTGTGGCGAGCTGCAAGGAAAACGGCTATGTGACGACGCTGATGAAGCGGAAAAGGATCATCCACGAAATCAATGCCAGCAACTACATGGTGCGTCAGCTCGGCGAGCGGCTTGCCATGAACAGCCCGATCCAGGGAAGCGCGGCCGATATCATCAAACTGGCCATGATCAAGGTGTACCGGGAGCTGGCAAAGGAGAAGACCAAATCGAAGCTGATCCTTCAGGTCCATGACGAACTGATCATACAGACCCATAAGACCGAGCTGGAAAAGGTGAAAAAGCTACTGGAAGAAAATATGGAAAATGCCGTCAAATTGAGCGTTACCATGAACGCCGAGGTTTCGGAAGGGAACAATTGGTACGACTTAAAATAGGATTATCTATTGCATTCATAAGCGGAGGAATATTACAATGAGAATAGTCGGATTGACAGGCGGAATCGGTTCCGGAAAATCCACCGTTACCGATTACCTCATTTCGAGGGGTTTTTATGTTTTGGACGCCGATAAAATAGCCCGGGAAATCGTACTTCCCGGTTCTGACATGCTGATCGAGCTTTCCGCCGTTTTCGGAAAAGGGATCCTCCTTGAAGACGGGAGCCTGGATAGGAAAAAGCTCGGAGAAATCGTGTTTTCCGACGCCGAAAAAAAGAAAACCCTGGATCGGCTGATGCATACCAGGATACTGGAGCTGATCCATGAACGGATCCTTCAGTTCCGCGAAGAGTCGGAGCACGCATCCGCGATCTTTATCGACGCGCCGCTTCTTTTTGAGACCGGCCTTGATAAGAGCGCCGATGAGATCTGGGTCATCGACGCCGACGATGAAACCAGGATCCGAAGGATCATGGCGAGAGACGGCCTAGAAAGAGAAGAGATCCTGAAACGGATCGAATCCCAGATGACAAGAGAAGAAAAAAACAGCCGCGCCAACGTGATCCTGGACAATACCGGGGATCAGGAAGCGCTTTACCGGCAGATCGACGAGCTGCTGAAGAAAATATAATGATGTCGGAGATCTTGAAATGACAAAAAAAATCATTGCAATCGCTGCAATTCTGATCATAGCCGTATCCGGACTGACCGGATGCGGACAAACCACCAATTTCCTGACCGGCTCCACGGAGCAGTCGGTCAACACCGTTCGATCCGATGAAGTCTATATTCCCATCGAAAAGATCAGAACACTCAATCCAATCGTAACAAAGGATGAAGACGCATATTATGTGGACAAGCTTGTTTATGAAAGCATGTTCGGTTTCGATAAAAATCTGGCATTGACGAATGTCCTGGCGGACAATTATTCCAATGCCGTCGACGGCACATCCCTCACGGTCAATCTGAAGCACGGCGTTTATTGGCAGGACGGCGAGGAGCTTACCGCGGAGGACGTCAAATTCACCATGGATGCGATTGCAGCCGCGGTCTATTCCGGCGGCACTCTGTATGCGAACAACGTCAGCAATGTAAGCTATACGAAGCTCAACAACAAGGATCCTTACCAGATCACCATCTATTTTATAAATCCAAAGAATATTTCCCTGGGCAACCTGACATTCCCAATCATCCCGCGGCACCAGTTCAAAAACACAGACGCCGCAAGGACCGTCGACGCGGACTTTATCCCCATTGGCACCGGCCCGTACAAGGTGACCGACTATAACGAGCTTTCCCATGTTATCCTGACGGGAAATGAAAATTACCACGGAAGCGTAAAACCGGCCAACAAGCTGAATTTTCAAATCATTCCCGAAAAAAGGGACGCGATCAACCTGATGGACGTCAACAATATTTCCGTAACCTTTTCCAAGGAAATAGACAGGGATACCATTTACAGCAACAAGGACGTCAAGGTAGTCAATTTCCCGTCGAACGAATTGGAGCTCATTGGCTACAACTTCAGAAACCAGGCACTTAAGGACGCCAGAGTTCGCAAGGCGATCGCCAGCGCCATCGATACCCAGGAGATCATCGAGAGCGCTTATTACAAAAATGGAATACAGAATGACAATATTTATTTCCCGAACTTCCTGGGCGTTTCCAGCACAAAGACCAGCCTTTCCTATAATATCACGAAGGCGAAGGAGCTGCTGAAGGAAGCGGGCTACGTCGACCGGAACGGAGACGGCTATCTTGAAAATGCACTGAATCAGACAATAACCATCAATATCCTCGTCAACTCCGAAGACCAGTCCCGGACCGCGGCCGCCCAGGTCATCAAGACAGGGCTCGACCAGCTGCCGATCCAAACGACGATAACGACCAAGGAATGGAACGGATACAATTCGGATCTTGCCGCGGGGAATTACGATATCTATCTCGGAGGGTACCAGATCAAGGAGAATTATGACCTGCGATTCCTACTGTACACGGGCAGCAATCTGATCGGTTACTCCAATCCTTCGCTGGATGCGCTGCTGGACAAAATGGAATCCGGCATATCCCAGAAGGACAGACAGGCGACCTATTCACAGGTCAGCGATATTCTGGCCGAAGACCTGCCATATTACTGTCTGCTCTATAAGACCTACGGCGCCATCGCTTCACCGGCGCTGCAAGGAGAGATCCATCCGAACTTCCTGAATATGTATGAAGGAGCCGACCAGTGGTACTGCATGCTGGAGGTCCAGCAGGATCAGCCGGAGAATGCCGTCGACGAAGCGAACCAGTATTAGATTTCCTTATTTAACCAGAAAGTTTTCTCGTATAAACGAATTAAAAGCATTGACATTGCTTGATTTTTAGGGTAATATTATCAAGGATGTTGTTCACGACATCCTTTAATATGCGGTCGTGGCGGAATAGGCAGACGCGCACGGTTGAGGGCCGTGTTCGAAAGAGTATGGGTTCAAGTCCCTTCGACCGCACCAATAAAAAATGAGGTACAGTTCATCTGTACCTCATTTTTTATTTGCTTCGTCAAGGAGAAGGGACTTGAACCCGAAAGGGCGCGACCGTCGAGAGAAAGTCCGGTGGACTTTCGAACAGGGAGTGGTCCAAGCCTACTGAACGGGCAGGCGCAGGACGGCAGGTGCGAGCGAAGCGAGCAGCTGTGTAAGTCCCTTCGACACAATTAACAATGCAAGGGTTTGAGTCAAAAATGGGAAGGGACGGACGGCAGACACGACAGTGGAGTGGACGCGAAGTCCCTTCGACCGATTATAATAATACTAATTGAAATATTGGATAATAGGACGTAATATGTAAATAGCTGGAACGAAGTTAAATCAGAATAACGGGAGGACGATTATGTTGGAATTTTACAAAAGGCATTATATGAAGGGAAACCCTTACATCAGATTGTCCCTTGATATAGTCATAGCGATAGTGTTGACGGCAACATCTCAAAGATTTTGGGATGTCTGGGCAATGAAGGCTGTTATCGCGCTACTTTGGTTTAACGTTTTACTAACATTGATTTGCATTGTTCGGTCTCGGAAAGAAATATAAGAAAACCTCTTAGATTATATCTTTCACAATCTATGGCGATGATCAGAAAGGTCGTGAGTTGTTTGAACGAAAAAAAAGTAATAATTGCCAATATGGGAAACACACCGTCAAAACACGAGAGTCATGAAAACTATGAGTATTTTAAACATTTACTTGTTCCAAAAAAATCAGAGAACCAATGCACTGTAGCCATTATGGAGATTCCGCCACAAAAGTCGTCATATCCATACCATTTCCACGCAAGTATCACTGAAGTCTTTTATATTATAAGTGGTAAGGGGAAATTAGAAACTCCAGATGGCGATAAAGAGGTTACAAAAGGAGATGTCATCGTTTTTCCGCAAGGGAAAGAGGGGGCACATCGAATCTCAAACACATCTGAAACGGATATGCTAGTATACTTGGATTGTGATACTATTTCTACAGCAGATGTTGTGTTTTATCCACATTCAGAAAAAGTCGGATTTATCATTGATGGTCAGCCGAATACATTTTTTGAATCAGCAAATAAAGTGGATTATTATAAAGGAGAATGATTAATTAGCTGAATAGCAGATTAGAATTAATAAAAGCTTTAGCTATTGATATCACTAAAAATTTAAGTATTTTAACTTGTTAATAACCTACACCATAAAAACTTTCAAGGAGAAGGATGACAATGAAATTATCAATTATTTATTACAGCCAAACTGGTAAAACACAAACAATGGCAGAACAAGTCGCAAAAGGAATGAAAACCGTAGAAAATATTGAAGTGGGTTTGTTCACCATTGAAAAGATAGATTATGACTTCATAAAAGAAAGTAAAGCTGTTATTTTCGGAACACCAACCTATTATGCCAATACCTGCTGGCAAATCAAAAAGTGGTTTGACGAATCCAGGAACTGTGATCTTGGAGGTAAAATAGGAGGGGCTTTTTCTACGGCGAATTTTCCGCAGGGAGGAGCAGATACGGCTATTTTGACAATCATTAATCATTTAATGGTTAAAGGAATGCTGGTTTACTCAGGAGGTTCAGCATTAGGTCTCCCTTATATCCATTTGGGACCGGTAGCGTTCAAAGACAATTTTGAAGAAAGCAAGGAGCTCTTCAATTTATTTGGCAAAAGAATTGCGGAAAAATGTGTGGAGCTCTTTCATATGTGATTTAAACCTACTTTAATCTTCATTATTTTGTGACATTGAATTTTTTTATAGTATAATAGACGATATTGTTAATCTTGGAGGAGGTTTAAAATCCATTGCTGAATTTATATAAAAAAAAAGCTGTTCTACATTCACTCGTATGGTTAATGGCATACCTAATGATGAACACCATTACAGGCAATTATGCGGGGTTAACTGGTGCTGAACCGTATACTATCAGTGCAATCCCTAACCTATTGCTTGCTACCGTCTGTTTCTTTTATTTAAAAAGAACCAATATAGCAGATGAAATCGGGCTTCTTACAAAACCCACAGAGCGGTCTAAAACCATGCTGTTTTACCTTCCCTTGCTTGCTCTTCCTTTTTTAAATTTGCTTTATGGTATTAACAGGGAAATCTCCATGGTAAACTTGTTAGAACTTCTTCTAATGTATACCGGCGTAGGATTTATGGAAGAGGTAATTTTTCGAGGGCTAATGTTTAAAGCTCTCACAAAAAAATGGAATCGCTACTTGGTAGTGGCATTTATTAGCTTTACCTTTGCCATCGGGCATATTGTTAGCATGGTAGCAATAGACCAGTCAGTTGGAGACACGGCGCTTCAGATTATCAATGCGTTTGTTGTGGGATTCATGTTCATGGTCATTATTCTGGCGAGTGGAAATCTTACAATTTGTATTATCACTCATATTCTTTATAATTTCATAGCCAACATTTCATTGGTTAATAGCACGGATGCCAGCATCATCATTCTTAACCTAATTATAATCGTATTGTACTTTACTTATCTTCTGTTGAGGGCTAAGAACATCAAGACATATTTTAAGGGGCTTGAATTGCAATCAATTTAAGAAGCATGCCTTAAAATCGGGCTTAGGATCTGGTGACTTAATCCTCACTATCTTGGCAGATGGCCAATTTAATTAAATTATTGAAAAACGATAAATATATGTTGATAAACGATAAATAGTGGCCTATAATTTCTAATAGAAAAACAATTAGAAATTATAGGGGGATTTTATAATGAAGAAAAGAATGAATTTGTTAGGGATTTTTGATTTGATAATGGCATTAGGTGCTATTTATACAGGAGTAATGATGGTGAGTTCAAATGCGGTATTTTCTGTATTTCCAAGTGAATGGCCATCTAAAGTTCCTTTTGAAAGTTGGTTTATTCCTGGCATAATCGCTATAGTTGTATTTAGCTTGGGTAATATCATAGCAGCATTTTTCAGTTTTAAAAAAAATAGCAATCGTCCGTGGCTTTTCTCTGCCACAATGGGCAGTATATTCTTTATTAGCATAATTTTTCAAGTAATAATCTTAGAAGAATGGTACTTGGCAACCTTGGAATTTCTGATTTTAAGTATGATTCAGATTTCTCTAAGTATATATTGTTTTGTGGGTTATAGAAATCATTAGATCAAGAGCAGGGAGGATCATATGTTAAAGACTCTGATTATATATGAAAGCAGATATGGCTTTACAGAAGAAATTGCCAGAAATTTATCACTGGTTTTGGGGCCGGCATTTTGCTGCAGGGCCTCCCAGTTTAAAGGCAATTTGGAAGAATACGATTACATCGTAATTTGCACACCGATCTATTCAGAATCTGTCGATCCTGAAATATCTGATTATGTATCATTGAATTTAGATAATATTCAGAAGAAAAAAGTAATCTTGTTATGTACATGCTTGTATGAAAACGCTGATCAATATCTGAAATCACTAAGAAATCAGTTGGGAGACAGTGTCGTATTATCCGCAGCAATAGGCAGCGAACTCATTATAGATCGTCTAAGCGACGCTGATCATAAGAAGCTAAAACAGTTTTGTGAAAAAACGGGTTTCCCTTTAAAAGACGTCAGAAATTTCAATAAGGAAAAATTTATTACGCTCGCATTGGAAATTAAAAAGATCAAGGATCAAAGCTATCGAAATGTGATCGAAGAAAAGGATATTGATAAAAGCATCGATGACTTTATTAAAAATCATAATACATGTGCTTTGGCTACCGGATACGGCGAAACGGTCAGAGCAACTCCCATTGAATACACATATGTGAATGGATTTATTTATCTTCTGAGTGAGGGCGGAGAAAAATTTGCGAATCTGATATTAAATAAAAATGTTTCACTTTGTATTTATGACGAGTATAAAGGGATGAATGAATTAGCGGGTATGCAAATATCAGGTGAAGCGGAACTGATCGGAATTGGAAATGACGAATATATCTCCGTTATTCAGAGGAAAGGTCTGGATTCAAATAAAATCAGCTCAATGTCAATTTCTTTGAACATGATAAAAATAACGATAAAGAAAATCGAGTTTCTATGGTCTGAATTTGCAAAGATGGGATACGATATTAAACAGGTTGTTACTAATTGAAAGAATAGGAATAGAAGATTAAGAAATAGTACAGAAAACCGCCTACGATGGGCGGTTTTTGTATTTCTTATATGGAGTTTTCACTAACTACTTGCATTAGCGCCTGCAGCCGCCGCGGCAGCATCGGCCTCCATAACGCAGTCGATGGCTAGTACTACCGACAAGGCGACGATCTCGTCCTGCTCGCTCGTTACGTCAAGCTCGTAGCAGTCACCCCAGGTCATCCACTCTTTATGGATGGAAACGATGGGAAGTCCTTGCTTTGTGATCGTATAGTCATGAGCCATAAAACTGCCTTCGATTTCCCATCCGAGTCCCTCGATGCTGTATTTTGGACGTAGGAAGGTAAACTCCTTAACGATCTCCGCAATCTCGTTACCATTTACAAATACAAAGAATTTCGGCAGGAGACTGAAAACCTTCTGTTGGATGAAAGCAACTTCATTTTCGTTAAGATCACTTACATGAAGCTTCTTTCCCCAAGAGAAGAACTCTCCTTCGACGAAAAATTTGTCGTTCCCGGATTCATCCTTTACGGTGAAGCGGTCTACCCATGAAAAAACTTTCTGACGTATATAGAGTTTCATTGTATAATCCTTTCTGCTGCGGCTCCTGATAAGGCACCGATTTATATAAACAGTCTAATATGCATAAAATTATATATCAGCCCATCCACATTGTAAATTTATGAATTCATTATTTTGTAGCAGGAGGATCTTGAGCGAGCAGCTGTGGAAACCCTTGGAAAATTCAAAATTATAAAAGACAATTTTTATGAAAATTGTTGAATATTATTATTTATAGACGTAAAATGTAATCAAATGAATAAGTCAAATAGATGAACCGGTGATGCTAGATTGTATTGCCGGTTTTTTAACTTATTATTTTGTCTATAACACGAAACTCAGACAGGTATGTATTGTGTCTATAATCTATCCTAGCAGCTGCGGATTATGAATGGAGAATTATCCGAGGTCATGTATGAAAAAAGCAGCTTGTGATAACATTCAAAGGAGGCATTTTTATGTCAATCACTGCAACTATCGAATTTAAAAAAGACTATCTTAATAATGATTTAAATCTAGATGAAGTTCTTCAAAATGTAGAGATCCCGGAATGTAGTTATTATGCAACCAAATTAAGGCAATATTATTACGATAATAATCAATTAAATCTAGCAAATGCCAAATATGCTCAATTGTTAATGGTTTTATGTGAATTTCGTTTTAAAGAGAAAAATGGTATAATGGCCACACTCGAACCTAGCATGATTTATGGTGTTGACATTGTAGAGGATATCGATATTGAAATTATTGAAGAATTGATTGAAAAAATAAGCAATCATGAATTATTAGCAAGGATTTATGATGTTTTATGGTCAACGAAAAAGGATTATAGACTTGTCCCAAAGATTCTGGAAAGTTATTTTGAATCTATAAAACTGCTTGTTAATTATCCATACTGGATGTATCCAATTGAAGAATTTAAACGGTATATTTACATAGAAAAGATAACAAACAATAGGAAAGATGAAACTACTTGTATAGAATTTTTAATAGAGCAAGCAGAGAATAATCAGCAACAAAAAAACACTTTTTTTGCAGTGAATTTGGCAGAATGCCTAAGCGATAATGGACTAATTGAACCTTTTTATCAACAATTACTGCAAATATGTGAACAACAAGCCTCTGATCTTCAAACACAGATGGATTTATTTAAGGCAGCTAGTTATTATAATACGCTTGCAAAAATATGTCATGATGCCCAAGATTATGATAACGAAAAGAAATATACTGAAATGTATGCGAAAACGCAGATACTTGAAGGAGATAAAGCTATACAGGAGGAAGGTTCGTTTTTTAAAGCCTCACATTTCTATGCAATTGCTACTGAATGCTATAAAAAAATTTGTGATGATAATAAATATAATGAGTTGTTTTTAAAACTGCATGAATATCAGAAAAAAGGCATGTCTGAATTTATAACTACATCTTACTCTATTGATGTAAGTGATGCTGTTAATCAATATAATGATTTGTTCCAAAAACTCAATTTTTATGATAGTGTTATTCTTTTTAGTAAGATGTTTCGTTCTCCACCGCAAGAGCAGATTGATAAATACATTGAGGGCCAGAAGCAGTATGTATTTAAAAATCTATTTCCCGGAGCTAAAGTGAATGATCAAGGAAAAGTTGTTGCATTAGGGCATTCTGAACTTAATGATAAAGAAAAATATAAGAAACAGATGGCCTATGAATATTTAATGTATCATTGGAGTACAGCTTGCAATACAATTATACATGTATTTTTAAGGCATATTTCTTTAATACCTTTCGGGGTAAAAGATATACAAAACTTAGTGATTTATAACCCATTGGTAGAGTCGGGCCGAGAAGAGCTGTTTATTAACGGGCTGTATGAAGGACTTTGCTATAACTTTTCAACAGCAATACATTTACTAATACCGCAAATTGAGACTATTTTTCGAACCATTCTAATTACTAATGGCAAGACCGCTACAAAAATTGTCGAAGGTATCCAAGAGGAGATGGATTTAAATGATATGCTTACAAGAAAGTCATATAGAAGCATATTGGAGCAAACATTTGGCAAAGAAATGGTATTAGACCTAGAAGCCCTTTTAGTGGGGAGAATGGGCATGAATCTAAGGAATAAACTGGCTCATGGACTATTATCCTATCAGGAATCTCGTTCGGCACCGGCTGTTTATTCTTTTTGCATGGTTCTCAAAATAATTACTTTAGGATGGATTCATCAGAATCGGCAAGGGGCATGAACCCAGGGAGGCAGATCTAACAGCGTAATCTTCGCTATATTGTGAAGTTGACGATTTTTCAAGCAAGCTAATAAGAAAAGGAGACAAGTGTTAGAACGTGAGGTAAATAATAATGAGAAATTGGAGACGCTAACATGAGAATATACAAATTGCTTATATGGATTACACTTTCGCTATCAGTTGTTTCTTTTGTCATAGCCTTGTTTTTGCAAAGCAGTTATTGTTCAAATCTTTATTCATTTGAAATTAATATTCTTATTGGAATCTTTGCTAGCTCCTTCTTACTGTTAGCGAACGCCATAACCGGCTTTTGCATAGAGAAAAGTCAGTTTTTACGCGGATTGAAAGTTAAATCCAACTCATTGCGTTTGCTCATCAAAAAGACGACAACCGCATACTCGAAACTGAATCCTTCCGGCGACTACACTTGTGAGATTATTATAGATGATAATTTCAAAACGAATTTGTTTGAAATTATGCCATATGCGTTTGATATCAGAGAGCATATAACTAAGCTTCCTAAGCAGACTTGCATTAATCACATCAAAGTAAAAGAATTAGATATATTTTGCAAGGACCTTATCACATTGACTGAGCTTATATGTGAAATGCAGGTTGATAGAACGATTAAAGTAGATCTAATGCGTATTCAAAACATTTTTAATCTTGAAACAATAAATGAAATCATAGGACTACACTCTAAAGAGAACGAGGAGGAGTATATTTCATGGACCGTTTGAAAATGAATAGTGCCGTTAAAGTAAAGACTCAGAGCGTTAGCTCAAAGGGCAAAGTTAAAAATAAGACGTCAAATTGAACTGCGTGTTATAGCAATAATGGGTAATTGGAATCGGCTTACTTAATCTTCATTTGTTCGTGAAACTATAATATATCCATGGTATATTAAAACAGTAGTGATACTTAAAGTATTCTGTATTATTTCAAAGAAACATCTTTAAAGACAAATAAAGGTTGGTGATAAAGTGAAAAAGTGCATTGTAGTTACTGGAATAGTTGAATAAAGGATAAAAAAATAAGGAGGATTTTATGACTATTCCAGATAAAAAAATATATCCGCGATCTAATGATCCTGAAACAGTATATTTGAAAAGTATAATTTCAAATCCCAATATCATAGTTGATGATTATACCATTTACAATGATTTTGTTTCGGATCCAGTAAAATTTGAAATGAATAACGTGTTATATCAGTATCCTATCAATAATGACAAATTAATAATAGGTAAGTTCTGTTCCATTGCTTGTGGGGCAAAGTTTCTTTTTACCAGTGCCAATCACACTCTTAAATCAGTTTCAACCTATCCATTTCCAATATTCTTTGACGAGTGGAATTTGGATAAAAAACAGATCACTTCAGCATGGGATAACAAAGGTGATATTGTAATCGGCAATGATGTTTGGATTGGATATGAAGCGGTTATCCTGTCTGGCGTTCATATTGAAGACGGTGCCATCATAGGAACAAGAGCTGTTGTAACAAAGGATATACCTCCCTATACAATTGTAGCTGGTATTCCAGCGAAAGAAATTAGGAAGCGGTTTAGTGAAGATGTTATAAATAAATTAAAGCAGATTCAATGGTGGAACTGGTCCTTCGCTAAGATACAGCAGTATTTACCATATATAATGAATGGAGAAGTTGATGAACTCTATCTACATACACTCATGCTTTGAGGTGCATGTGCAAGTGGGAAGTCTGGTAAACAGGCTTCCTCATTGTCTGCTTTCAAGTGAGGGCAGTGTTAAAGAATGATATAAGTAAAGTATTTTAATAAAAATACGTTTCCGAACTTATTTAAAATTTAGAAGTCAGATTTCAGCTACGTATTATAGCAATTACAGGAAACTGGAATCTAACTGCGTAATCTTCACTATATAATGAAAATCAGATTGATGGCATTAATCCCAGATAGCAGAAAATATTTTAACCCTGCCTGAAAGGAGAAATAAAGTATGAAAGCAATTGTGTGCACCCGATATGGGCCACCGAAGGTTCTTCAACTCAAAGAGGTCGAAAAGCCTGTTCCTGGGAAAAGCGAGGTATGTATCAGGATTCATGCCACATCAATAACGGGAAGTGATATCATAGTACGGAGTGGTAAAGTTTCCTGGAAGCTGTGGCTGGCAATGCGATTGGCGATGGGTTTTACAAAGCCGAGAAATATACTCGGGTTTGTATTAGCCGGCGAAATTGAATCGGTGGGCGAGGATGTCAAATTATTCGAGAAAGGTGATCAAGTTTATGGGTTAACCCTCAAACCGTCCGGTCTTCAGTCAAGAAGCGGTACATATGCCGAATATAAATGCCTTCTTGAAGACAGTTTACTTGCACGAAAACCATCGAATATCACATATGAGGAAGCTGCCGCAGTACCTTATGGCGGAATGCTCGCTTTGCATTTTCTGAAAAAAGGAAACATCCAAAACAAGCAAAGAGTCCTTATCTATGGAGCTTCGGGAGCTATTGGTACTTCTGCCGTGCAGCTTGCGAAATACTTTGGCGCAACGGTTACCGGGATTTGCAGTACCGTAAATTTGGAGCTGGTAAAATCTCTCGGGGCTGACACAGTAATAGATTACACGAAGGAAGATTTTACGGTCAGAGGAGAGTTATACGATTTGATCCTTGATGCCGTTCCGGCTGGAAAAATCAATCGGAAGAGCTTAAAACTACGTTGCATAACATCACTATCTCCAAATGGCGAATATATAGCTATTGATGACGAAAGACCAGTATTTAGTATGGAAAACTTAGCTTTTCTCAGGGAGTTGGTTGTTAAGGGAGAATTTAAACCAGTGGTCGATAGGTGCTATCCGTTGGAACATACCGCCGAGGCGCACAGATATGTGGAACTGGGGCACAAAAAAGGGAATGTAGTGATCCAAATATAGGTGTCAGATCTCAACTTGCATTAGAGGAATAATGGATAGATTTTAAAAGAAATTCGAGGTATCGTTATGGAAAATTTCCCTGATTTCATGAAAGTCGATAAAAATCATATAGATAATTCCCAGCAAAATACAAAAGACGTTGATGGTTATTATTATACTGCTTGTGATGGAAGCCAAATGGCATTTTGGACTTGTTATGCAGATCGGGAGTCTAAAGAGCATTGCCATGATTTTGATGAATATATGGTATGCCTGAGTGGACAATATCGCGTACTGATGAATGGAAAGGAAAAGATCCTTAATCCGGGCGATGAATTGTATATCCCGAAAGGAACTTCTCAAAGTGGGAGATGCAAAGCCGGAACCCGAACCATTCATGCATTTGGGGGGCAGCGAATAAAGTAAGAGTAGGATATATCTTACCAAATACGTATTATAGAAATAATGAACAGTTGATATGAAGTTAAGTTATGGCTATAATACAATGCTAGCCGTGGATGTAAAAGGAGGATCATTATGGATAGAACAACAGTATTTATAGATGGGTTTTTACTTGATGATATTGAATCAACGAATACTGAAGCGTTTGAGAAAAACATTGAATTTATTAATGGTTCGGATTCTGATATATTAGATTCAACACTAATTATTGTTGCGATACAGTTACTGCAAAGCATATCTTTCGATGTAGCCTATGATATCTTAAAATATATTCTAAATAAAATTTTTGCCAAACTGCCACATAATAAATCATCGTATACTATTCAAATAACATGTAATAAAAAAGTATTTGTTGTATATGTGGATTTTGAAATGACGGAAGAACAAAAAGATAAGTTGGTTAATGCAGCCATTCAAAAGTTCCTTTCAATGTAGAGATGAGAGTAGGCAATATGAGCCAGAAAAGGATAAATGCCATTGAGTTATTAGAAAAAATTCAATCATGTTATTTTTTATGGCAAAGTAAGGATGATTATATTAAGATTGCGATGGAAAAAGTCCCTGATGATGATTATGTGAGTAAAGAAGAAATACTATCGATGTTGCAAGATAGTAAGCCTATCTCACAATATCAAGATCCTTTTCTCTATTATGATATTAACGAAATTTCAAGGGATATTAAAAACTATTTGGATTTACATGCTGCAAAGAATAAAATTGAAATGCCGGAACTGCCAATAATAGGTTCGATACCAATACCAGCATTTATGGCTAAAATCAAATGTGCGAAAAAAGATACACTAGAAATAATTTTGCTGAGTAATGGACTGCTGTTTTTTGCGAATGCTATAAGCTCAATCTTTGCCCAAGCACTCTCAACATATGAATATATTCCTAATAAAACTGTTTCTTTTAAAATGGATTTGAACCAAATTAAACAAAATATTATCAAAAAAGATTTATGCAATAAATTTAAGCTAATAATTCAAGACTGCTTTAGGAATAAGGATTTTATGTTTCATGGTTCTCTATTATCCTATACATTTGATACAGAAGGCGAAGCAGAACTATCTGGCTTATTTAGCACATTTTTTATCCGCTTTGTAATTGCACATGAATATGGGCATTTTCTTCTTGGTCACACAAATGAAACTGAAAAATATCGAGATATTATATTAGATCAAATAGACGACGAGATTAGTTATGAGGTGATATACCATAACTGGAAAGATGAATTGGAAGCAGACATTTTAGGATCATCTATAACAATGCAAACCCTAGTGGATAAAGGCCATAGCATCCCGTTTGCGTATGTGGGGATTTATTTGTGCTTAAAGACATTTGAGTTATTTGAGAAAATGGGAAAACATGATGAAAACATAGAATCAAGCCATACCCATCCGCCATACATGCTAAGGAGGAAAGTGATTGAGGCGAATTGTGGAAACAACAAAAGAGATTATTATGATGCGCTGGATTGTGTTTTTAATTTATTGAATAGTGAATTATCATAGGAACGCAAAAGATCTGTTGTAAGGCAGTTTGCAAATTTTGTAAAGTAACTGCACACTTAATCTTTAATAACTTCGGATTAATATTGTAGTAACACTTGGGGAGGCATATTATGAAAAACCGGAAAAGTACATACCATTAATTATCGGATTGATAAATTTGCTGTTAGTAAAAGCATGCTGGACGCTATTTACTAAATATGATTAATTAATCCTACAGTAAAATCAACACAGTCTTAAGCTAAATCGAACAATACAATTATAATGCTCATATATTAGTTATTATTAGGATAAGGGAGCAACTGTAATGACTAATAAATGCCAAGGTATAAGCGATTACCTTACTTATGGACAAATGAATTTAATTAATGATTTTAGATATAATGTGTTTCAACTAGTAATGTGGTCTAGATCGTTAATAAATGTTATAGCTTCTGATTTAAGAAGTATTGAAGAAGTCACCACCAAAATTCATACAATGCCAACTCTATTTTATAACTCACTTAAACCATATATGGGAGAAGTAGTGGCGCAGGAATTTCAGAATTTGTTATTTCAACACATTCTAATATTCACAAGAATTGTGTATGGATTAAAACAAGGAGATAAAGAAGAAGTTGATAGAAGTATTGCGGATTGGTATAAAAACGCTGACGAAATGGCAGCATTTCTTGCGGAGAATAATCTATATTGGAACTTGGAGCAATGGAGAATTTTAATATATGATTACTTAGATTTGACTATACGTGAAGCGGTTGCATTACTTTCTGAAGATTACGCAAATGGTATAACATACTATGATAGATTACAATATCTTTCATTAATTATGGCAGATTATTTATCAAGAGGTATAATATCAAATATAAGATCAATCGAGCAATAGTAAAATATCGGAGGTATAATGGAATTATTTCGTAACTTCACTGTCCAACTTTGGACGGTATTCGCGGGTAATTTGCTGCTATTGTTTTGCTTCCTGTTTTATCTTGCCTGGTGGGGAGTTACCTTTCGCCCGGATGCATCCGGCGGACCAATCGGCACATTATGCATTCTGGCTGCCTTTATAACAGGCGCAGCTGCAATCATTTTATTGTGTGGCGGAGTCAGTTCGCTTTCTCAGATCTCAAAGGGTTTGCCGGTTAAATACATTCTGCTGGGCGCTTTGGTTTTGTTCTTCGTTTCGCTTCTGGTCACAACCGTCCTATTTCACCGGATCGTAACATCGGAGCTGATGATCATCCATATTTGGATCGCATTAGAGTTATCTTTGATTGCAGTGCTTTACGGCGTAGGTTCTTTCGGGTCAAGCCGTGCATGGACACTTGCTGTCCTGGTGATCATTGCTTTTGCCGTCAGTATGATTTGTTATGTGATATATTATCGTCTGACCGGAATGGCCGGTTACTATATCGGTATGGTCCCGCTGCTATCGGCGTCATTTGTTCAGGCGGTTTTTCTCGGAGCAACGGCAATCTCATGATACGGAGGAACAAACTGGAAAATATTGCGTCTAATAGATAAAAAATATAATCCCACGATTTTAGTATTAGAGGCGGCCAATGCTTAAGAGATTGATACATAGTTCTTATTTATCATTGATCACAACCATTTTAATGATATGTATTTATTCAATCGGACTATTTACGGTATCATGGTTTTGTTTTTTCATTCATCTGATTAATACATAATGAAATAGCAGGGGATTAGGATAATACGGAAGAGAAAGGTATGTAATTAGAATGAATAAGTTAAAAATTGGAGTGATAGTTATGATTTTTTCCTTACTGCTCTCATCCTGTTCGCAACAAACAGATAGTGAACAACAAACTGAATCCACTGATGTAACGACAGGAACGAGTGCGCAAATAATTAATCCTATACCGCCCAACTGTGGTATTAATCCAAACAGTCTGCCTTACAAGGTAACAGATAAAGATATCAACTCCACATTGGGCAGCCTTGAGACGATATACGGATTCTCAGGAAAGAACGTTTCGAATAAAGACTTTACGCAGTTGTCGTTGGGTAAAATTTCTGAAATATCTTTTGACACAGATACAATATGGTGCGAAGGTAACGCGCTGCCGGAGGGTTATTCACCGGCATTATGGCTGGAAACCAGCAAGGATCCAGGATTGCAAATTAAAGAGCTTCATAAGGAAGGACATACCGGGAAAGGAATATCGGCGGCAATTATTGACAAGCCTATACTTTCCTCTAGCAATGAATTCAATAAAAACAATTTTACATATATTCAAGTAGGAACAGATACAAGATGCCATTTTCATGGTATGAGTTGTGCCTCGATATTGTCGGGCAAAAACTGCGGCGTTGCACCAGATGTAAAATTATATTATTTCGCCGTTCCGGACAACGGTAAGAATTTTGAGAATTACAGTACTGCAATAGATAAAATAATTGAATTAAATAAAGGACTGAGTGAGAAAGACAGAATTAGAATAGTCTCTATCTCTGATGGCTTGGCTTATGACGATCCGCGTTGTGATAACTGGAACAAAACGCTTCAGAAAGCAGATGATGCAAATATAATAGTAATATACTCCAATAATGTCGGCGACAAATTTATATGGGGCGGCTGCCCCCCTTACAAAGATAGAAATAATGTGTTGAATTATGAGATTGCAAAAGTATTTACTGATGAAAAGAATAACAACAAATCGGCGATTATCATTCCAGCTGATTATAGAACCACCGCCAACAACCAGTCAAATGACGGATATACCTACTATGGAGTAGGGGGGTGGAGCTGGGCAATTCCTTATTTTGCTGGCCTATGCACACTTGGACTTGAAATAAATCCTCATCTTACATATGAACAAATGCAGCAAGCTCTAGAGGAAACAAAAAGCAAAACGGAAGACGGCTATTATGTTATTAACCCAGTCGATTATATTAAAAAATTGGAAAGCTTAAACAGATAATTGAAGAAGCCAGTTTATGACATTGAACCGTATGTGTATAATCCAATTGAAGGGACAAGATTTTTGAACTATGTTTAGTAGCTTGAATACCAAAAGGTTTATAGGAATAGCGCTTATGGCTGTTTTAGCAATCTTGCTATTTGCATGGACAGATCAAGTGGATCTGCCAAATGAAGATCAAAAAGAAACTTATTATTATTCTATTAAGGACAAGGATGGATTCTGTATAGAAGATGGAATTCTCTATGCTTATTTAGGCAAGGACAAAGAAGTTACGATTCCTGAGAATGTTGAAGAAATATATTCTTCGGCTTTTTCCGGAGATTTCGATCATGGAGTTAATTTGAGGCAAGTTATCGTGCCAGGTACTGTTAAGAAAATCGATAAAGGTGCATTTGCTTTTACTGCTGCTAAGAAAATTATCGTTGAAGAAGGAGTGAAAGAAATAGAAGAATGGGCCTTTGGGGACAGCTACATAGAAGAAATCTGGTTTCCATCTTCTTTAGAAAAAATAGGAAATGGAATTATGGAAACGGAGGAAGGTCTTGACGGGACCCGAATTCATGTACCTGAAAATTCGAAGATCAGCAAGTATTTTGAACAGGACATGCCATATGGGAATGCAGAGCTGATTGTACTATAACAGTAGATTAACCCGAGATTAGGAGAAAATAATATGATTGAGATTTTATTCAGCGACAGTGCATGCGGAGGCCTGAAAATAGCCCAGCACCACGGCGAAGGGAAATATAAGGCTGGGAGCATCGGCGTTATTGTCGGTCATGCGGATGGAAGAAAACCAACAAATAAAGAAGTGAAAGCTGCGCAGCGGGAAGCAGAGGAACGGGCACGCCTGGCGTGGGAAAGCGCCACACCTATGGGTGGTAATACAGCAGATATCTTCGGGTTCAACCTGACGCTGAGCGTCGGCTATATTTCAGAAAACAAACCCGGTCTTCAGCGGCAGGCAGTGTTGGAGCAGTTATTCAGTGTTTATCCCAATGATGAGGGGCGCCAAGCCGCGAAAGAACTGACGCAAAGGGCAAAAGCCGATTTGGACGCAATTTATGATCGTGTGGCGGCAGGAGAAGCTCTGCGCATCTGGTACAGCAATCAGCCGGATGAGCTTTGCGGATTATATTGGTTTATGGCCCAGTTGAATCAGTTGAAGGAGCGCTGCGGGCAGGTTTATCTTGTCAAACTTCCTGAATGGGAAGCCGACGAGAATGGTAATATCATACGAAGGGTCAGCTGGGGTGAAGTGGTCCCCGGGGAATGGCATCGGTATCTTGCCTTGCAAAAGCCGGCGCCGTCGGTGTTCTGCCAAAGCTGTGCATCCCACTGGATGACACTTCAGAAAGAAAATGCCCCATTGCGCGCGATGCTGAACGGGCAGCTGATCAGCGCGCCGGAAACCATCTACGATGATTTTATCGTTCGGGAAATTGCAGAAGCAGGTGAAGAATTTCAGGAGGCAATGATTATCGGCCGCGTCCTCGGGAAATATCAGCTTGGCATCGGCGATTCCTGGATCGCGCTCCGCATCGAAGAAATGATTCGCGCCGGAAAACTTGAACCTGTGACTGTTCCCGCCGAAGATAGTCCGATTTACCATCGCATATTAAAGTCGAAATTCTAATTACAATATAGCACGTTCAGCAGCACATTATAGCGATAATTGATAGCCGGAAGCTGCCGGCTTAATCTTCACTAGTTCTTGATACGGTGCTGATGATATGATATTGAATAATTAATAAAATAGGATGGTAACAGCCATGAACCAAAAACATTCAGATCGTGGGAATTTCGGCGAGACTGAAAAGCCGAATGAAAAGATACGTGAAATTTTGGGTGCGATTGTTTTATTTGCAGCCCTGATTTTCAAGACGGTCTATCATAAACAAGATTATGATACAGTGTTTGATGCAGGTGGTAAGGCAGTCATTATCGTACTTATGCTTATATTCTTTGTGATATATTGTATACAAATAAAGAATAATGACAAAGAGTAGATATTAAAAATCTATTAAATACTTTGGCTGGCGAATTAATTAAAACTAAATCGTCAAATTCAAAAATGAACCAAGGGGGGGGTTATGTGAAACGAATCATTCCTTTTCTGACACTGCTTCTACTTACCGCTATTCTAACCGGCTGTTCTTCTGAGCCGTCTTTTGAACTCATCGATTCAAGTGTGACAATTACAAATAATAGAGACATCGCCGGTGCAGTTGGGATAACAGAAGGGGAAAAGAAAGGTCAAGAACTTGTCCCAACAGTATTGTGCTATAAATTCACTCTCAAAAATTACGGTTTAACAGCAGTCGGCGTTGATAAAATCGAATATCCAAATAAAAAAGGGTTAGAGGTAAAAATAGAACCTAACGAAAAATTAATGTTGGTATTGCAAGAAACCGTTGGGATTAATGTATTTAAACCGGATTCTTACAAAGGAACCGGGCTGGGGTATGGAGACACTTTGTCTTTGATCCTAAAACCAGGTGAACAGGCAGAATCATTTTTAACCTTTGATTTGGGTGTAAGTGAGAAGAGCCCGAATGCAACGCTTATTGTTCCGTCGGCAGAAAAACTGGAGAAGCTTTTGAAATATGCAACCGATGCAGACTTAGTCATTTTGGATAAAGGTGTTGAGATAGAGCGATTTGATCTGAGCAAATCAAAAATTGGTGAAATATTGGAGGAAAAAACAACAGATATCTTACCAAGTATTAATGACTGGAACAAAGAGATTGTAAGTGATAAACCAGGTGAAACTCATATACGTTACTATGTATTAAAAGAAGATGGCAATGAAGAAACAGTCTTAGATGTTTACGCAATGACGGAAGAACACGACCTTGATGATGATGGTCTCAATGAGATTGTTGTGTATTTACCAGGGGAGAAAAAAAACATTGGCATATATGATTTGACATCAGGAGTATTAAATTACATCGATGTAAGTAGTGAATTAGACGCAACCTGGTCTGAATACATGGGCAATATGGGAAACCTGCAGCGTAAGTATCTAAATTATATTGAGGTGGGCTTTGAAAAGGGCGATGTTAAACGTTATGAAATATATCAGTACAAAAATAATACTTTGATTTATTTATGCCCCTTTGATGATACTTTATTAATGCAGTAATACCACAGATATAATTGTAATTAATAGTTTAAATTACGACACCATAAAATAAGGAGGAGCATGAACGTAATATATAGTGATATGATAAAAGATCTACCATCTGAACAATTGCATCGGTTATTCATGCTGGTAGGTTGGTCAGATGGATTGGAAACTTCTGATCAAAGAAAGTATTTTAATATTCCTTTTATTAACTCAACGCTAGTTATTTCAGCGTGGGAAGGTGATCGTTTGGTTGGCGTAGTTAGAGTACTTAGCGATACAATAATTAGGTCTGTTATTTATGATCTAGTTATTGAACCGGAATTTCAAAACAAGGGAATAGGACGAGAATTGGAAAGACGATGTATTGAACACTTTCCGGGCTCAGAGTGGTTAGTCGAAACGACAGAGAAAACAGCCACTTATTATGAAAAAATAGGATTCAGAGTTGATAAAGGAGTGTTTTTGAGTATACCGTCAAATTATTTTAGTGGAAATTATTGATATTTCAATCGAAGAATAAGATGGGATACTTAATAAATTATGTCGTCTAAGTTCAAGAAGGGGGGGTATTCCTAATGGAACCGGTATATATCGGTATTGTCGTAGAAGAAGCACTTGATGATAATACACTGATCAACAATCTCACTATAGAAAAAGTTCATATTACAGATCACGAAAATCGGCAAGACAGATGGCATATGTACAAGGTAAAAGTATCTCTTGATCAGATTAACGAGTTGGCTGGACATGTTATCGACGATTGGTATATCCACTTTTGGAATGGTTCAAATCACCTTACTGAAATCTATTTACGGGCTCTAATCATAAAATCCTCTCGGCGGAACAACTCACCAAATGCTGCACCTCCCAATATCATCACGGCTCCGACGATCTGCATAAAGGACAAGGTTTCTCCTAAAAATACGGCCGAGAAAAACAGTGCAGAAAGCGGCTCCAGATAACCGAAAATCGCGACTGTCTGAACAGGCAAATTTCCAATCGAAGAAAAGTAAAAATAACAACCGATACCGGTATTTACAATACCAAGTAAAAGTATGGGCAACAGGCTTTCTGATTCAATAGAGACAGAAAATCCCTGATGCAGACCAAGAAAAATCGCAACCGTGATAAAGCCTGTTAGCAGCTGGCACATGGAATTTTCCAGACCGGTTACACTTACCGCCTTTTTATTGAAAATGACCATGAAAGCGTACATAATTGCGGACATTATCCCGCAAATCAATCCCCAGATGGTTGCCCCCTGCGATAAAGCCTGATTGTTGACACAAAACATCCCAAACAAAACGGCAAGGAACCCAAACAGCTTTGCCCTGGTCATCTTTTCCCCAAATAAAATCGGTGAAAGAATCATTACAATAACGGGGCCGCAGTAGTAGGCAAGAGTAGCAATACTGACGCCGATCTGCGCATAGGCCTCGTACAGAAACATCCAGCTCGCACCCATTGCGGCGCCGGAAATTACAAGAAAGATAAGGTGCATTCTGTTTTTCCAGAACTGCGCTTTTTGTTTGGAAAAAACGAATATCAGAATCAGAAACAGGCTGCCGATCAATGTTCTCGTAAAAACGATCTCAACGCTGCTCAATAAGATATAGCTCGCGACAATACCGTTGGAGCCAAAAAGGAGCAGCGATGTGATATATTATAAATATGGTTTCTTCATGTGGGTTTTCCTTCATTACTTGAATTGATATTTATTGCAGTGTATCATGAACTTAAGAATTACAAAATCAAATATTTATCATGACATACATAACAAATTCAGATGTAAGTAGGAATAACGTTCATGAATATACAAAAATATTTGGCGTTCGTAAAGACAGTCGAATACGGGAGCCTGACAAAAGCCGCGGAAGCTTTGAACTATACACAATCCGGAATCAGCCGTATGATCAAGGATCTGGAAACAGAATGGGGGATTTCCCTCCTGGAAAGAGGACGATCCGGCGTCAGTTTAACTTCTGACGGCATAAAGCTTTTGCCTCAACTGAAACGAATCTGCAATGAGCAAGCAATCTTATTATCCCAGATCGAAGAATTACATGACATACAATCCGGTATGATCCGCATTGGTACATTTTCCAGTGTAGCGACGCATTGGCTGCCAAATATGATCAAGGTTTTCCAAAAGGATTACCCAAAGATCGATTTTGAGTTGTTGCTCGGTGATTATACAGAAATTGAAAGCTGGATTCTGGAAGGACGCGTTGACTTCGGATTTTTGCGGCTGCCAGCAAAAGCAGAACTGGAAACAGTCTTTTTAGAGCAAGACCGTTTGATGGTAGTGATTCCGGAAAATCATCCGTTTGCTGATTGTGACAAATTTCCAATCAACGAACTGATGAACAGCCCGTTTATGCTGCTGGAGAAGGGCGCAAAAGCTGAGATTTCAGAGATTTTCGAGAAACACCATATTTCTCCTCAGATCCATTTTACAACATGGGATGACTATGCAATCATGTCCATGGTGGAAAACGGACTTGGGATCAGTATACTGCCGGAATTGATTTTACAGCGGATCCCATACCGGATCATAGCAAAGGAGCTTGAAGTTCCAGCGTTTAGAAGGATCGGTATTGCTATGCGTGAGAAAAAGTCGCTCTCGCTTGCGGCAAAGCGGTTTATCGATTCTTTCCAGTATTTTAAGTATTAAGAAGCATAGAAAACAGCTTTTATTTTAAAGTTATGATATAAGTCTTGCTATTTCGACAACAAATTGCTAACCTATCAGTAAAATAATTAACTCTTTTGAAAAGGCAAACTTTCTGAAAGGAAGTGACGCAAAACATTGAAATCAGATCAAGATTATGAAAGCGAAATACTTGAATTGACCTATGAAATTGACAAATATAAAAAAGCGCTCATTGATTCAGGGTTTGATTATTACGACTTTAACCTGCAAACCGGACAAGCGGAGCAAAGCTTTATTATTGGAGAAAGCCTGGGGTTACAGCCGGATGAATATGACACAATGGAAAAAAGAAGCAGCTATTTTCATCCGGACGATTTAAAACGAAATTTGGAAGAAATCAACCGTGCGGCAAACGGGGAAATCGATAAATTTGACGTGCAGTCAAGACTTTTCAGAAAAGACGGTACTTTATTATGGTTACAGCATACAGGAACAATAAGCCGGCATCCTGTTACCGGTGAAAACCATCTTGTGGGCATACTTAGAGATATTACTACAGAGAAAGCAAATGTCGATTACATCAAATATTTAGCCGAATTTGACGGATTGACCGGCGCTTATAACAGCAGAGGCGGGCTTGAACAGCTCGAACGATATGTTGATGAGTATAAAACGGTAACCATTATCTATATTGATTTAGATGAATTCAAATGGATTAATGACAATTATGGCCATCAAACAGGCGACAATGTATTGAAAGAATTTTGTAAAAAAATGAATACATGCATGCCGAAGGAGTCATTTTTAGTTCGTCTTGGCGGCGATGAGTTTCTATGTGTAATACCAAATCAAAATACGGCGGAGGCAAAAGAGACCGTTGATCAAATTATGAGTGCTCCTGTAATCTATGGAAACGATCCGCAGAATAAGCTTTTTTTCAGCTATGGTATTGCAACCTTTGATCGAGAAAAGCATGATAATTTGGATTTGTTTATTCGTGATGCCGATGAAGAAATGTATCGATTCAAAAAGGCAAAAAAATATTTAAAATAAGCAACGAAAACGAAGATATGACTTCCGTCATATCTTTTTTGCGATTTAAACTCCGTTTACATTGGCAGAATATATTTATGAAAAACACTGAAAAGGGGAAGCGATTATGGCAACGATCCTGGTTATTGACGACGACCCGCATATTCGTGAGCTGGTGAGCGCGTTGCTCTCTGGAGAAGGCTTTGTGGTTTGCGAGGCGAAAAACGGCCGTGAAGCGCTGACAAAGCTTGGCGAAGCCAAAATAGATCTCTGCGTTCTCGACCTCATGATGCCGGATATGGATGGCTATGAGTTCTGCCGTCATGCCCGTAGGTACTATGAGGACCTGCCGATCCTGATGTTGACGGCAAAAGGAGGCCTCGACAATAAAGTCAAAGGTTTTGAACTTGGAGCGGACGATTATCTCACGAAACCTTTTGAGGGCATGGAGCTTGTCGTCCGCGTCAAGGCGCTGCTGAAACGCTATCATATCGCGGCGGCGCAAGCCGTACAGATCGGTCTGCTCACACTCGATAAAAACAGCTATTCGGTGACAGCGGACGGCGTTCAGTCAGATATCCCGATGAAAGAATTTGAACTCCTATTTAAGCTGGGCGGCTCTCCGGGAAGAACCTTTACCCGCGATCAAATCATCGAAGACGTTTGGGGCTTCGATTATGAAGGCAACGAACGGACTTTGGATGTCCACATCGGCCGCTTGCGCGAGCGGTTCCCGCCGGAAAAATACGGCTTTAAAATCACCACAGTCCGCGGACTGGGATATCGGCTGGAGGTGAAACTATGAAGCGGTCGACTAAATTTCGCATGGTTCTCAACCTGATCCTGGTGGTGTCTGTCTTTCTGTGCTGCCAGATGGCAGGCTATTTCCTGTCATCGCTCATGCTTTCTATAATGGGGCAGCCACCGGTGTGGATCGCGTATCTTGTATCGGCAATGATCGGCTTTGCAATATTTATCGGTCTCATGGCCCTGATTTCCTATTATCTCAGGCACAGCAAGCGATGGAGCGAACACGGTCAGCTGCGCGGGAGCATGTTGGCGGAGATCGTGAGCGCGCTCAACCGGATCGCCCGCGGAGATTTTGATGTGTCGGTGCCCACCCATGAGCGCGACCCATTTCCCGAACTGGGCGAAAGCATCAACAAAATGGCGCGTGAGCTTGGCACGATGGAAACGATGCGGCAGGATTTCATCTCAAACGTATCCCACGAGATCCAATCACCTTTGACGTCGATCAGCGGGTTCGCATCATTGCTGAAGAACGAAGCTCTCGCATCCGAACAACGCCTGCATTATATCGACGTCATTGAGTCCGAAAGCAAGCGCCTAAGTAAACTCAGTGACAACCTCCTTAAATTGTCGGCGCTGGAGGCAGACGGAACGTCAATAAACAGACGCGAATACCGTCTCGACAAACAGTTGGAGCATATCACGCTGATGCTGGAACCCCATTGGATGGAGAAGAATATCAATGTCGAGGCCGGGCTGCAAAAAGTAACTTACACAGGGGACGAGGAGCTGCTGTCCCAGGTATGGATCAACCTGCTGCATAACTCCATCAAGTTTACTCCCGAAAATGGAAGCATTACGATCACGCTTACCCTTGATGACAATAAGGCGGTCTGCCGGATATCAGACACCGGCGTCGGCATCTCGCCAGAGGACCAGGCGCATATTTTTGAGCGTTTTTACAAAGCCGACAAGTCCCGCGACCGTTCGTTGGGCGGCAGCGGATTGGGGCTGTCGCTGGTGAAAAAGATCGTCGAGCTTCACGGCGGCACGGTTTCCGTTGAAAGCGAACCCGGAAAAGGATCGACATTTGCCGTTACATTGCCAATAAATAAATAAATTCAGCGGTTTACATTCCGTTTAAACTCAATTTAACCTCCGTTTAAGCTTCCTCCGTAAGATGAGAAAGTAATCAAAACGGAGGTGTTTTATATTATGGAAAATATTATTGAAGTAAACGATCTTATCAAACAGTATGACAAGGCGAAAGAGCCGGCCGTAAAAGGCGTCAGCTTTGAGGTAAAGGAGGGTGACTTTTTCGCGTTCCTCGGTCCCAACGGAGCGGGAAAGACGACGACGATTTCTATCCTTACCACAACGCTTTCCAAGACGTCGGGCAGTGTGACGATTGCAGGCTGCGATGTTGAAAAGCAGGCAAAGCAGGTGCGGGAGAAGGTGGGAATCATATTCCAGAAACCCAGCCTTGACCCAAATCTCACCGCGGAGGAAAATATCCGCTTTCACGCTTGTCTGTACGGGATGTTCAGCTACCGTCCCACGTTCAGCCTGATGCCCGCCGCGTATAAAAACCGCGTGATGGAGCTGGCTGAAATCGTCGGAATCAAAGACGCGCTGTTCAAACCCATCAAAAAGCTGTCGGGAGGGATGCAGCGCAAGCTTGAAATCATCCGCAGCCTCATTCACACTCCGGCGGTGCTGTTTCTTGACGAGCCTACCCATGGCCTCGACGCTGTGAGCAGAAGAAGCCTTTGGGAGTATATCAACGAAACGCGCAAGCAATACGGAACAACCGTATTTCTTACCACTCACTACATCGACGAGGCCGAGAATGTGGATAAAGTCTGCATCGTTAACAAAGGACAGATCGCCATGTGCGGCACGCCGGAGGAGATGAAAAACAGTATGCTGAAACAGGAGTTGATCCTGGACGCAGATGATCGAAGCAAGCTTCAGCGGGAATTGTCCGATATGGGTCTTTTTCACCGTGTCGACAACCATATCATTGTCCCGTATCAGGATCTGTCTACGCAGGAGGTAATTGCAAATCTCAAAACGAAACTGACCATGTTGAAAATACAGGAGCCTACATTGGAAGACGCCTATGTGGAATATTTGCTTAGAACAGGAGGGGAAGCAGCATGAACGAGATTCTGGTATTAAAAAATAAATCACGGTTTTCACGTGAACTGAATGCCGCAGTCACGATCGCGGCGCGGGATATCATGCTGGCGCTTAAGTCGCCCGGCATGTTGATCATGAGCCTGGTCATGCCGGTCATCATGATGGGGATGCTGGGCGGCAGCCTTGCACAGAATATGGCGGGCGGCTTGTCATTCAACTACGGCCAGTTCATGATGGTCGGGATGATGGTCAACATGCTGTTCATGACAACGACGACGGGACTTACATCCCTTGTCGAAGACCATACGACGGATTTTACGCAGGAGATGATGGTTTCTCCGGTTTCCCGTTACTCTATCGTTATCGGTAAGATTTTTGGTTCGTCATTCGGCGCGATCGTCAGTATGTTCGGTACGTTGATCGTAGGGCTTGTCATGGGTATCACCCTCAGCTCCGGGCAGATGCTTTTGATCCTCGCGCTGTCACCGCTTATGTGCCTGTCCGCAGGGGCGCTGGGCATGTTGATCATCGGGGTCATCAAAAACAACAGGACCGCAAACCTTGCACTTATGCTTGTCGTAATGCCGCAGATGTTCTTGTCAGGCGCGATCATCCCAATCGGCAGTTCGTCGGGAGTGCTGCTCGTACTCAGCCGGCTCATGCCAATGACCTACTGTCTGGACCTTGTCCGCGCGGTCGTCTATTCGGGAACCTCAGACTACGCAAGTGTCGTGATGTTTAATCCGGCCGTGAACTTCGCCGCCATCGCTGCTTTGACCGTAGTTTGCCTGATTATTGGAACATTCTTCTTCGCGAGGTCGGAGAAAAACAGGTAGTTGATATTATCATTTCAGCCGACCCTGAATATATATGAATATATATCTTGAGCACTGGTAATGGGAACTGGATGAAAGGAGGTATTATTTCGTGCCTACAGTATATTTAAGCCCCTCGACTCAAGCAAATGAATATGTAACAGGCGGCAATGAGGAATACTATATGAATCTTATCGCCGACGCCATGGTGCCTTACTTAAGAGCGAACGGAATCGAATTTTCGAGAAACGACCCCGGAGATTCCATCGATAGGATCATCGAAAAAACCAACGAACGGATCTATGATCTGTATCTGGCGCTTCGTTCCGGCTATTCACCGGAAAGGGCAGAGCCCCCGCTGCAAGGGATCAATGTATTTCATTATATCTATACCCCTGTCGGAGGTGAAAGCGCGGCTCGCTATCTCGCGGAAAATTTAAAGCAGATATACCCTTATCCGAATCTCGTGACGATTGTTCCTGCCGATACAAAAGAGCTCCGGGACACGAACTCAACGGCTGTTTTAGCGGAGCTGGGTTATCGTGGAAATCCCGCAGATGAGATGTGGATGAAACAAAATATCAATGCGATTGCAAAAAATCTGGTACTGTCTATAACGCAATTTTTAAATCGGACGTTCGTGGACATTTCCTGATCTTTCAGATTGACCATAACCTCCGGTGCAGGAAGCGCAGCCGGAGGTTTTTGTATCATCCGAGTCCGTCGGGTAATATAATAATTATCATTCTGAAAGGAGCATTGATCATAATGAAAAAAAGTTTTAACGAGCAATGCATCACATACAGTCAAATGAGTTTGATCTTTAATATGCGTTTATTCTGGAGACGACTGACTACATGGACCAGAATTTATATCATAAGCAGATATTTAGGGATAGGAACGGCAGAGGTATCGTTTGAGCGGTTATATCTTGAAAACCTGGACTTTGGCGATACGCTCAGGATCCATTTCAACCGAAGCATTGCAAACAGGTATTCTCAGCTGCTGAACCAGTTTTCGATCGGATTGAGGGAACTCATTTCAGCCCGGCTTGAAGGAGATTTTGACGCGGTCAGGCAGAACATAGACCGATTGGTGCAGAATGCCGATCAAAGAGCGGCATTTTTGGCATCCATTAACCCGTACTTCAACGAAGAGGAATGGAAAGACTTGCTGCAAACATACCTTCAGGATACCATGCAGCAGGCAAACTTGTTTGCGGCGAAGGATTTTAGAACGGATATTGAATATTTTGACCGTCTAATGACTCTTTCCAACCAAATGGGGGATGTTTTTGCGCAGGGATTGTACGACTATATTACATCCGGCGAGCAGAATCCGAGCAGTCTGCCGGCTCAGGAAGGCCAAAAATGCTTTACGTCTGAGCAAATGAATCTGATCTTTGATACCAGGATGTTCTGGTTTGACATGATCAACTGGGTCCGGGCTTTTATGCTGAGCAAATACAAAGACGTCGGAAACGAAGATGCGGTTTATGCCCGCTTACAAAAGGTCCAGGCCGATTTTATCAGCAATCTGAAAAAAATCTTCGGGGAGTCGCCCGGGGTGGATCAGCTGCAGCTGGAATTAAATGCGTATATCGGTCTCATCGATTCTTTGATCACGGCCCAAAAGGCGGGCAATACCCAGGAAATAGACCGGATTACCAAGCAGCTGTATCAAAATGCTGACGACATAGCTGCTTCACTTGCTTCAATCAATCCAAGCTGGGATAAAAATGAATGGAGGACCAGATTATATAATAATCTCCGCAGTACTATTGATGAATCCGCTATGTTTTTGACAGAAGATTATGCAAGAAACCTGGATATCTTCAGTACGCTTATGGACCAGGCCGAAAGCGCCAGTGATTACTTTGCACAAGGGTTGCCGAACATAATTATTCCGAGGTGATTTCTAGTCATTCTGCCTGATATCACAGCACCAATACCATTTGTTATAAAAAATGTTGAATATTATTATTAATAGACGTAAAATGTAATCAATTAATTTAGATAGAAGGCGAACCGGTGATGCTAGTTAGTATCGCCTTTTTTATTCTGGTTATTAGCTTGAGATTTAAGAATTCTGGTATATTTGAAGTAAATATTATGGTAAGGAGCAAGATAATGACTGGTTACGAAGATGGAATAAATATTGATCAATTATGTGAAAATGAATTTGTCGGGATTGCAGTTTATACCGTACCAGATAAGATATTGGTTAGAGCAAATCATAAATATCTTGATTCCCTGGAATTCCAAAACGAGCTCGTTCAAAGATGTTGGCAGAAAGCTGTTAGTTCAAAAACTATCATTTCAATCACAGAATATGAGAATAAGAGTGGCAATGGAGACTTCACTTACTGGGATTCTGTCCTTAGCCCAATCGTTGAAGCCGGACAAGTTAAATATATTTATTGTTATACCGTCGAAGTTACGGATAAAGTATTATACAGGAAGCGAATAGAAGAAGAAAATATAAAATTAAAAGCCCAGGCGAAGCAACTAATGCAAGTATATGAAAGCATGGCCGAGGCCTTATTGATTATAAATAAAGATGGTACTATTGAGTATATCAATGAAAATGGCAAGAAAATGACGATCGATGAAGAACTATGTAACAGGGTATTAAGGGGTGAAATCCTTGAAGATGTTGTTATTAGATCCGAAAGGTCTAATTCTACCAAATACTTCAATTTCAATGGACATCCGATTTATGACGATAACGGAGAGATAACCTGTGCAATCCTTTGCTTTCACGATATTACTGAAAAATATAAAATTGAACAAGAAATAAAAAAGGAAAAAGATCAACTTGAAACAATTTTTGAAACAATGTCAGATATGCTAATGGTAACTGACAAGAATGGGAATATCATTTCCAGGAATTCCGAAGTCAAAAAAACATCATATCGAGTGTCCAAATTCGAAAATATAGAGGATGATTTTGAAAATATTGAATATTTGGATGAGAATAATAACCCGATTCCTTTAGATGAAATGCCTCATAATCGAGTGTTAAAAGGAGAAAAGGTTAATAACTTTAAATTTATTGTAAAACAACCGGATAAAGAATTGTTTATAGATGCAAACGCTTCACCTATATTTGACGAAAAAGGCAATATAGACTTGATGGTATTATGCTGCCGTGACATATCAGACTTAAGAGAAAAAGAACGTGAGATCACAAAACGGAATGATCAGCTACATTACTCTAATATTAAACTTAATATAGCATTAGAATCTGTCGGAGCAGGCACATGGCATTATGATTTAATTAAAAATGAACGAACATGGTCATCTAAAATGTATGAACTTTATGGAATTGATTCATCCCGGAAGATGAGCGCAGACTTGCATGAATTACCGATCGCAAACGAAGATAGGGAACAACTCGAAGACACGTTTGCTAACGCCTTCAAGAACCACCACGAATTCATCTCCTCGGAGTTCCGTGTTCTTAGTCCAAGCAGGGGCACAGTCTGGTTAAAGGGCTATGGTAAAATCCTGTATGATGAAGCGGGCAACCCAAAAGAAGTCATTGGTATCAATATAGATGTCACGGATCAAAAAAACATAGAGAAGAAATTGTTATCGATTGAAAGAGAAAAATATGAAGCACTCAAAGCATCCATGAAATTAAAGGATGAATTCCTGTATCTTATTACACATGAGTTCAAAACTCCGTTATCAGTTATTAGTTCTGCACTTCAGACGATGGATGTAGTTTGCAAAAATGAAATGCCTGAAAAGGCTAAAAAGTATGTCATCACAATAAAACAAAACATTAACAGGCAAATACGGTTAGTCAACAATTTACTTGATATTACTCGAATTAATTCCGGCAATATCAAGCTGAATTATGGGAGTTATGATATTGTATATCTCACAAAATCGATCGTGCAATCAATACAGCCGATAGCGGTCCAAAAGGAGATATTTGTCAAATTCTCTACTATGATTGCAAGAAAAGAAATTTCCATTGATGAAGAAAAATTTGAGCGTATCCTCTTAAATTTGTTATCTAACGCTTTAAAATTTACGCCGAGAAATAAATCGATCAATGTTGATCTTTTTATGGAAAAAAATAAGAATAAGAACATGGTTTGTATCAGGGTTCAAGATGAAGGCATTGGAATACCGAAGGTTAAACAAGCATGTATATTTGAGCGTTTTGGGCAGGTGAATACAAGTTTATCCCGTCAGGCTGAGGGTACCGGAATTGGGCTTCATCTTGTCAAGCTGTTTGTTAATATTATGGGTGGTCAAATAACTATTGAAAGCGAGGAAGGGAAAGGCAGCGCTTTCATCGTGCAAATTCCGGCTACCAGGATTAAAAATGTCGAAGATAAAGTAAAATTAAAAAGCGATATACTGTCGAATGAAGATAGCCGCTTAATACAAACAGCGGCGATAGAATTATCTGATATATATTTATAAAATAACGAGGGATCTTATGAAAAGCAAAAGTTCCTTAGTAAACAAAATCCAGTCATCCTCATAAATTATTCAGAGGTGATTTTCATGGATCCCAACGAATTGACAGCTTTCGTTGCCGCCATAACTGTCCTGATATCCAAAAGCCTGCCGGATGATAACGATCTGGCTATGTTTGCCATAGCCATCGACCTGCTGAGCGACAACGTAAGCGCGGTCATTGCCCAGCGGGCATTGATGAAAAACAAGGAAATCATTCCGCTGCCGATAGAGGATGGTGGAATTTTATAGTGATGTGATATATGTTTTTAAAACGCGGTATAATATAAGGCAAATCAAAAAATAAAGGAGAGAACCGATATGAAGTACAATCCATATTTTTATTTTAACGGAAAAGCAGAAGAAGCAACGAACTTATATGCCAAAGCATTCAACGGGGAAAGCCGCGTCATGAAGTATAAGGACGCGCCGCCAAACCCGGATTTTCAAATGCCGGAAGAAATGAAAGAACTCGTGATGCACAGCGAAGTCAGATTCGGCGATATGGTTTTCATGATCTGCGACGCAGCGCCGATGCAGCCAGCGACAATCGGAAACAATGTACAGGTGAGCTTTACATTTGAAAATAAAGGGTCGTTCCAAAAAGTATACGATATTCTTTCTGACGGGGCGAAAATTGCCGTAGCTCCGGAAGCGAATTTCTTTGCCGAATATTATGCCTCTTTTGAGGACAAGTTCGGCGTAACCTGGCAGCTGATCGTACCCAAAGCAATGTAATCGGTATTAAAGTAACTAGATAAGAATGAAAATAAGATGACGTAATTTTTTATTACGTCATTTTAAATTGTAAAATTCGGGACCTGCTGTTATCATTAAAAGAAAAGAATGAAACAAAGGATTTGAAAATAGATTATGAATAAACTGGTCATCGGAATATTGGCTCATGTGGACGCGGGCAAGACGACACTGTCGGAGGGCATGCTTTATCAGAGCGGAAAAATTGCAAAATTGGGAAGGGTGGACAACAAGGACGCTTACCTCGACACCTATGAACTGGAACGCGCAAGAGGAATCACCATATTCTCGAAGCAGGCCGTATTCGATATTGGCGAAACCCAAATCACCCTGCTGGATACCCCCGGTCATGTGGATTTCTCAGCTGAAATGGAGAGAACCCTCCAGGTGCTGGATTATGCCATCCTGGTGGTCAGCGGAGCCGACGGAGTGCAGGGGCATACTAGGACATTATGGCGGTTGCTCGACCTGTACCAGGTGCCGGTTTTTCTATTTATCAATAAGATGGATCAGAACGGCACGGATAAGAGCAAGCTGATCGAAGAAATCAAAAAGCAGCTGGACGAAGGCTGCATCGAGTTCGGGCAGACGGAGCATGACGGCTTTTATGACCAGCTGGCGATGTGCGATGAGAACATGATGGAATCGTATTTGGAAACGGGCCGAATCGAAACCGGCTGGGTACGGGAGGCGATCAGAGAGCGAAGGGTTTTTCCGTGCTATTTCGGTTCCGCGTTAAAGCTGGAAGGAGTCGAGGAATTTATGCAGGGTATCGCAAGCTATGCGACGATTCCTTCCTATCCCGGGGAACTCGGGGCCAAGATATTCAAAATCACACGGGACGCCCAGGGTAACCGTTTGACCCATATGAAACTTACAGGCGGCAGCCTCAGGGTGCGTGACGTCCTGACGGATCGCGTCTGGGAAGAGAAGGTGAACCAGATCCGTATCTACTCCGGTCAAAAATTCGAGGCCGTGAACGAGGTCGACGCGGGGAGCGTATGCGCGGTAGCGGGACTCAGTCAAACCAGGCCGGGCCAAGGACTGGGAATCGAGGAGGCCTCCGATACTCCGGTGCTGGAACCGGTGCTGTCCTATCAGATATTACTACCGGATGACTGCGATCCGAGGGCGATGCTCCCGAAGCTGCGCCAGATCGAAGAAGAAGAGCCGGAGCTTCATATCGTATGGGACGAACAGCTGCAGGAAATCCAGGCGCAGATCATGGGAGAGGTGCAGATCGAGATCCTGCAGAGTATGATACTGAGCCGTTTCGGTGTTTCCGTGGCTTTCGGCGCCGGAAGGATCGTATACAAAGAGACCATTGCCGATACTGTAGAAGGGGTAGGGCACTTCGAGCCGCTGCGCCATTATGCGGAAGTCCACCTGATCCTGGAGCCCGGCGAACCGGGAAGCGGCCTGCATTTCGGAACAAACTGCAGTGAGGATATTCTGGGAAAAAACTGGCAGCGGCTTATTTTGACCCATTTGGAAGAGAAGGCACATCGAGGGGTTTTGACCGGCTCGGTGATCACGGATATGAAAATTACTCTGGTTGCGGGGAAAGCGCATAACAAGCATACGGAAGGCGGCGATTTCAGAGAAGCCACCTACCGTGCGGTGCGCCAGGGCCTGATGGAGGCGGAATCTATTTTGCTGGAACCGTATTATTCCTTTCAACTGGAGCTGCCAGAGAAGACGGTGGGCCGAGCGATGACCGATATCGAGAAAATGAACGGCGTCTGTGAGATAACGGAGACGGACGGAGAAACGGCTGTCCTTGCCGGCAGCGCGCCGGTGGCTGCCATGAGGAATTATCAGCAAGAGGTCAACGCCTATACAAAAGGGCTTGGAAGGCTGTTCTGCAGCATGATGGGATACGGGCCGTGCCACAACACCGAAGAAATCATAGCAGCGATTGGATATGATCCCGACAGGGACCCGGCGAATCCGACAGGTTCCGTATTCTGCCAAAATGGTACGGGATTTTTGGTCGAATGGTACGAGGTCAAGGATTACATGCATGTTGAAAGCGTGCTTCGGGAAGCCGATGACCAGGCTAGAGATGCGGCTCCCGGCTATGTGCCGGCTTCGGAAGACCGGTGGATCAGCCTGGAAGAGATCGACCGGATCATGAATCGGACCTTCTATGCAAACCAGGGGAAGAAATCCGTCTGGAAACGGCAGATCGCTCCCAGTGAAAGGCGTTACGAACAGGCAGCATATACCGCCGTCAAGCCGCCAGAACCCAGAGACGAGTATCTTCTCGTCGACGGCTATAATATCATTCATGCGTGGCCCGAACTGAAAGAGCTTACGGAGGGGAACATGGACGGCGCACGAATGAAACTGATCGAGTCGCTGAGCAATTACCAAGCTATCAGGAATTGCCGGATCATCGCCGTGTTTGACGCGTACCGCGTACAGGGTCACCGTGAGGAAGTGATGGACTATCATAATATCCATCTGGTATTCACAAAAGAAGCGCAGACGGCGGATCAATACATTGAGAAATTCGCCCATGACAACAAGAAAAAATATAACATTGCGGTTGCGACGTCGGACGGCCTGCAGCAGATGATCGTCAGAGGAGCGGGGTGTTCCCTGCTGTCTGCCAGAGAATTAAAGGCAGAGATCGACGAGGCGAATGATAGGATAAGACAGGAATACAGAGAGCTTCAGGGAAGAAACAGAGAACGCAGTTATCTGATCGATTCTTTGTCCCCGGAGGTAAAACGGCAGTTGGAGGAATTGATCCAAAAGGATAATGTTAATCAATGAAAAGCCCCTGCACAGATAACGGCTACGCCTTATGCAGGGACAGAAAATAGGGGGTCGTAACTATGAAAAAGAAATTCCTGATCGTTTGTGTTCTGGCAATCTTGTTTTCAATGATTCTAACGGGATGCATGCCGGGAGACGGCACCTACACGCCCGATAAACCCGCGGGATTTTTCTGGGGGATCTGGCACGGCTGGATCGCGCCCGTTTCGCTGATCGTTGGGTTATTCAAGGACAATATTCGGATCTATGAGCCGGTCAATACCGGATGGTGGTACGATTTTGGATTTTATATCGCGGTGATCAGCGGTTTCGGCGGTTTATCCCTGTCCCGTAAAAAGAAAGCAAAAGAGAAAAACAAGGACTGAAAACGGGCGCCAGAACACCTGGCGCTTATGCAAAGCCGAAATATCGCAAAATCCCATGATAGATACCAACGGCAAACAGATACTGATTGTCTCTCAGCTTTGCGGCGTCGGATGTATTTGTCAGATAAGCAAGTTCCACCAGGATAGCAGGCATGCTCGTATTACGAAGCACGTATAACGACGGCCTTTCAATAACACCGTTATTTTTGGTTCCGACGACCTCGGTCACTCCGTTCATTACATGCTGAGCCAGCCAATGTGCCTGCGTATAGAACTTATAAATATAAACCTCGGTACCGTTGACCGCCGGATTCGGGTTGGAATTGCCATGGATGCTTATAAAGTAATCGGCAGGCCATGCATTTGCCCTACGTACTCTTTCGGCCAGACTTGTCGTATTGTTTGTACCCAGAACCGTGGTAGGAGTCGGTCTTGATAAACGGGCCGCAAATCTGGAATCGTTATTCAACAGGTTTGCCAGGTAAATCCCCACCTGATAATTGATATTCTCCTCATGCAAGCCGTTGGCTTCCGCACCGGCGTTAGGGGATCCTGTGGGATTATGTCCCTGATCGATAAAAATTTTTATCGGCATAAAGCACTGCACTCCTTTCAATACGAATGATAATCATAATATTAAAAAGTTTTGTTTTCGTTACAGTCATGCCGATATATTATGGGAAGGCTGGATCGGAATCATTAAACAGAGAGGTATCAGATATGCAAATTCGGAAAGCAACGCTGAAAGATATGCCACAACTGATCGAACTGCGAATCGAGTGCTTGCGGGATATGGACGGCTTGTCGCAGGAGCAGGAAGAGAGGGTCAGAGGAAAGTTGGAGCTCTATTTTAAGGAGCATTTGGATCGTGATCTGATCGTTGTTGTTGCGGAAACACCAAAAAACAAGCTCATTTCCACCGCGTTCCTTGTATTGTCGGAGTGGCCTTCCAATCCGTCCTTTATAACAGGGAAAGTCGGGATCTTGCTGAATGTATATACCTATCCGGAACACCGCGGAAAAGGTCTGGCGACGCAGGTCGTCAGCGATTTGATCGAAGAAGCGAGAAGAATCGGAGTATCCATGATCGAACTGAACGCGACTCCTGACGGGAGGCCGCTCTATGACAAGCCTGGCTTCAAGATCCCGCACTACACAGGCATGAGACTTCGGCTTACTTAACTGGTTTTTTAATATACTTTTTATATAAGAACTGTCCAAACTGGAATATCAGACCGCCGCAGAGACCGATCAGGATCCAGACAAAAAGGGAGGCAAGCCCGGTAAGGTCTTCCCAGCCGTTGAGATCCAGGAGGAAGTGGCGGTACATTTCAAAAAGGCCAATGAGGATACCGGCATTGAAAAAATAATATGCTGTTTTCAGCTTCAGGTAATACAACAAAGAGGAAACAACGCCGATCAGGATGCAGAATCCAAGCAGCAGAAATGTATTCTGCATTGACAGCAGGTTGCCCGAAATGAACTTAAGGCCAAAAAATACGAGTAGAAACGGCACGATAGCCGAGACGAAAAAACTGATCAATGCGGTTCTGTTTTTCTTTTCCATATGAAATCTCCTGAACGTTTGATATTATATTATAACCTTATTGCGGCTAAGTTAATCTGGGCGTAAACAGGAAAACAAGGCGACAGCCTTGTTTTCACTTAGTTGATTTCTACTGCCATTCGTACAGCTTGCTACTTCTGAGATTTTGCAAATATGCCGATTTTCTTATCTTCGTTTGATATATGTTTTGTCAGCCAATCGACTACGATCTGATTTGCGTTGAGAATAACAAGCAGGTTCCCGCCTGATTCCTGGAATTCCTTCTTTATTTTGTCCAACTCGCCGATAAATGCATTATGCAGTGATTTTTGACGGTCATATTCGGGATAATGGATGCTTTGCATATACTTTTCTTCGTCACTGAAATGCTTTTTTGTATAATCATCTAAAAAATCCAGCATCTGACCGACGAACTCCTTCGCCTGTCCTTTTTTACCAGCCTCAAACAGCTGATCCGCTTTATCAAACCAAATCTTGTGCTGGTCGTCGATAAGACCAACGCCAACCGATAAATCTTCTGTCCAATTTACTGCCATATCATCGTCTCCTTTTAAAATGAATGTAATAAAATTCTAAATATATATACCCGTTCATTTCACAAATACACGACCTTTTCCATATTTTAAAGCAAGAGGTGAGATGTGGTATGAAAAAAGGCCCTGTTGAAATATCGAAAATCATAATCGAAAAAAACATGAAATACATGGATACACCGGTGTTGCATTATAGGATCGAATATCCGCGGTTCGGCTCCCCATATGACCGGGAAGAGCTGGAACCGATCAACCTGTGGTATCGGAATCAGGCAATGGAGCTGCAGAGAAAATATGAGACCGAGAATTATACGGAGGCGGTGGAACTTTTTAAAACCAGCCAGGAAAACCAATTCCCGTTTCATATGTCCGAAGCGCTCTCCGTTTATAACATTACTTACAATCAGAATGATCTGCTCAGTCTGTACTACGACCATTATACCTATTCTGGCGGCGCCCACGGCTCTACAATAAGAACTTCAGATACCTGGAGCCTGAAAAAAGGATGCCGGATCGAACTGTATCAATTGTGCAGCGACCCGGAACGAATGAGAAGGCTGATCCTGACCAGAATCAACGAGCAGATCGCAGCGCAGATCAAAAGCGGAGAAGGAATGTATTTTGATGACTATGTCAAATTGACCGCCGAGAATTTCAATCCGGAAAATTATTATCTCACACCGGAAGGAGTTGTTATATATTATCAGCAGTATGACATCGCGCCATATGCCAGCGGGATACCGGAATTCATCGTGCCTTTGACATGGCGGGGATAGCACAGCTCCACGGATAATCGGTTCCGTTGATATAGCCTTCAAAATAGTATACCGGCTGATAGTAACCCTTTGTGTCGTACGTATAGGAAATTTCATACCCCGTAACAAACAGCTGGTCTCCCGCTTTAAATGGGGTATACATTTCAAAGTCGCCAAGCAGAACCTTCTCAAATGCCTTCTTCGGGGAAACGACAGGGACTTTTCTTATAAATTCTTTTTCAGCGACCGTGTCCATGAACTCGGAAGGGAAATTGCCGTCCGAGGGTGTGATCATCACGATCCCGTCGTAAAAACTCTTTGTACGCGTGAGAATATCGGCCGGCTGTTTCATATCCCAGCGCAGGATCGTTCCATCCTGCAGCTGGAATTTTGCATTGCTGTGCAGCAAATCATTTTCCTGCATCCAGGTTTCCAGATCCGACCTTTGAGAAACGGCCTCATCGGCAGGAACAGCGGTATTCTGGTTTTCCGTATAGATGCTCCAGGTACCGTCCTTCATATTATAACCAAAGTAGTGGGAATTGCCGGACTGATCCTTGAGAGTGAAGGCTCGGTTTACTCCGTCGATCCGCACAGGCCCGCTGATCGTGAGGCCGTATTTTTTACTGACGATCTTTGCAACTTCCTTTCCGTGCTCCAGATCGTTCACATAGCCGTTCCGGTACAGGGAAACCGTCTCCTTTTTGTCCGGGAGCGTAATAGTGGATTTCACCGTGACTTCACTCATATTCTGTTTTACGGCAGGGAGAATCGGCATATTGCCCAGTTCTTTTATATGATAAACTGCAAAGACCGCGGTTAAAACCAGACAAATGCAAAGCGGGATCGCCAGCGCTTTTGCGATCTGATCACGGATCAGCCTCTTCTCCCGCAGGCAATGGAGAATTGCTGTGATCAGTGCATAGCCCATGATACTGCCCAGCATATTATGGAATAAGTCGTCAAGCTCGAAGATCCCGGTTGAAGTGACCAATTGGAGGATCTCGATTCCGACGGTAACAGCAAATGAGACGGCTAACAGTATGCGGAACCGTTCTGTTTTTCTGGAAAGCAGGGGAAGCAGAAAGCCCAGGGGCAGAAACATGAGCATATTGAAGAGAATCATCTGCAGTTCGGTGATCGACCACTTGTTCCAGGCATTGACATATCCGCTGAACATATTGAAATTGAAATCATCGGCATAATTTGCCCCGCGGCTTAATGTGGTCAGACCGAGGACTACGAGAAACCATCCAAGCATGAGAAATAGGACGATAAATTGTCTTTTGGAAACATGATGCTTTCCATGCAGTTTCTTTCTATAAATAAGGTAGCCGGTCAGGATGAGCGCAAGGCTCGCCGCGCCGATCACCAAAGCAAAAACGGCCCATTCGGACAATGCAGAGAAGATTGAGATAAAATCCATAAAAAATGCCTCCATACAAATTATAAATAATATTATACTTATAGTTTAAAGGCAATATCTTAAAATAAGGCTATCCGTTTTTTAAGATTTTCTTAACAAGAACCGCAGGGTGGGTTATAATTGATTTAAGAAAAGGCCGGTTTACCCCGGCTTGAAAGAAGGAACAAAAGTGAGGTTACTATGGCAAAAGTATTGATCGCGATGAGCGGCGGGGTTGACAGCTCGGTGGCGGCGGTCCTGCTGATGGAGCAGGGCTATGAAGTCGCCGGCGCAACCTTTAAATTGTTTGATAATGAAGATATCGGGATCGACAGGACGAGGACATGCTGTTCCCTGGAGGACGTGCTGGATGCGAAAAGCGTTGCGGACAAGCTTGGCTTCCGCCATGACGTATACAATTTCGGGATGCAGTTTGAAAGGGACGTGATCCTGCCGTTTGCCGAAGCATATAAAAACGGAGAAACTCCTAATCCATGCATCGAATGCAACCGGAGCATCAAATTTGAAAAATTTCTGGAACGCGCGCAGCTGCTGGATTATGACTATATCGCAACGGGTCATTACGCCAGGGTGGAAAAGGATCCGGTTTCGGGGAGATATCTGCTGAGAAAAGGTCTGGACCCGTCAAAGGACCAGAGCTATGCCTTATATACCATGACGCAGGAGGAGCTGACGCATACGCTGTTCCCGCTGGGAGGCCTGAAAAAGACCGAGATCCGGGCCATCGCTGAGAAAAGGGGATTCGTCAACGCAAAGAAGCCGGACAGCCAGGACATCTGTTTTGTCAAAGACGGTGATTATGCGGGATTTCTGAAAAGAACACTGGGAGTGAATCCGGTGGAAGGTGATTTCGTGGATACGGAAGGAACCGTTCTCGGCAGGCATCAGGGAATCATCCATTATACGGTCGGTCAGAGAAAAGGGCTTGGCCAGACCTTCGGAAAGCCCATGTATGTTGTCAGGATCGATAGCGAAAACAACAGGGTGACACTCGGTTCCAACGAAGAGTTGTTCACCGACAGTTTTACGGCCGGGGACATCAACCTGATCTCCGTGGCCGAATTGAAAGAGCCGATGGAGGTCACAGTCAAGACGAGGTACACTGCAAAGGAAGTCCCCGCGACGGTTTATCCGCCGGAAGAAGGTAAGGTCTTTGTGAAATTCAGGGAGAAGCAGCGTGCCGTCACGCCGGGGCAGGCAGCGGTTTTCTATCAGGAGGACGTGGTTGTCGGCGGCGGCAAGATACTGAAATAATAATAAGAAACCCTGCAGGGATCCTGCAGGGTTTCATATATTTGATTTCCTTATTCTTTGTTATCCGATTCTTCAACTGCTTCAGTTTCCGCCGGTTCTTCCGCCGGCATATCTTCGAGAGGAGCTTCATCTGATTTCTTCATCATTCTTTTTGGTAAAGACTTCTTTGTAGCTTCCGGTGCCTCTTCAACAGGCTCTTCTCTCTTGGCTTTCCTGGAAGACGGAGCAGGTTCGCCCGTAACCACCTTGGAAACCGCCCATCTCATGATTTCAAACTTGACTTTATCGGCACCAACCTGGATCGTCAGTGTATCATCTTTGGTTTTTACGATCTTTCCGCAAATACCTCCAATTGTGACTACTTCATCTCCGACCTTGATGGCGTTTCTCATAGCGTTTACTTCTTTTTCTTTCTTTTTCTGAGGCCGAATCAGTAAGAAATACATGATAACTATTAAAAGAATTAAAGGCATTAAGGTTACTAGTTGTTGACTCATTATTCATCCTCCTCTCACGTAATAAAAAAATTATATAGTAAAAAAAATAAATTGTAAATGGCTTTTTTCTTGATTTCAACATTTGCATATGTTAATATAACAAGGCGGATGTTTTGAAAACATCCTTTGTTACGCCGGCGTGATGGAATTGGCAGACGTGCGGGACTCAAAATCCCGTGGTGGCAACACCGTATCGGTTCGACCCCGATCGCCGGCACCATAAAAAATAAGCTTCAGAGCAATTCTGAAGCTTATTTTTATACAGCTGCAGGAAAGCTTCAGAAGCACCCGATCAACTTTCTTGTATAATTCTCCTGTCTAAAAATATAATGTAAAAGGATATATTTGGGTAGGATTGTCCAATATCGGCGATCTGGATAAGGAGGATATCATGTTATCGGTTTTGAAGAACCTGAAGGGCTTTTTATATGCATTTATTTTATTTATTCTGTTAACACTCTTGATAAGCGTTGCGGTGAAATTCACGCCTGCGCCGGAAGGGTGGTCTCTGTACTACATGATCGGCGTGCTCTGCGTTTCCTGCCTGTTTTTGGGGGTTTACAGCGGCAGCCATATAAAGAAAAAAGGATTTGTGTACGGGGCGCTATATTCGGTCATATACCTGTTGGTCCTGTCGGCATTTTACATGCTGGCATTTTCGACGGGGATCGAGATGGGGGCAGGATTGATCAAGTACTTGATTCCGATTCTTTTCGGAAGCGTTGGAGGAATGATCGGCGTCAATATGAGAAGCTGATAATTACAGGATAAATATAGAAGCATTTTAGGCGTTTTGTAATGATTTTGCTTGTAGGAAGCCTGAAATCGTAGTAGAATATTCTGTAATATAAAATTCAAGACGTTATATATTACAACTACATGCAAGGGAAGAAAGGTGAAAATTACAATGAAGAAGGCATTGGCAGTAATTCTGTCCATCGTCATCATCTTTGGCTGGTATGTCACTCTAAACGGCATAGGCTCCTTCGCACCGATCAAAGACCAGATGAAACTTGGACTTGATCTGAAGGGCGGAGTTTACGTCGTAATGGAGGCGCAGACCAACGCAACAGGTGAGGACCTGAAACAATTAATGTCGCAGACACAGGCGGTCATTGAAAAGAGAGTAAATCAGCTCGGCCTGTCTGAACCGGTCGTTACGATAGAAGGGCAAAACCGAATCAGAGTTGAACTTCCGGGAGCTGAAAACGCAACGGACGCCATCAACGCGATCGGTAAAACCGCACAATTGCAGTTCGTCGAGTCCAACGGGACCATTGTTCTGGACGGAAGCCAGGTAAAAGACGCCGGCATTCAGCAGGATAAGGAAAACGGCGGCTACGCGATCGGCTTGAAGTTCAACAGCCAGGGCGCGGAAGCCTTTAAACAAGCTACAACAGATATCATGAGCGGAAAAATCAAGTCAACAAAGGAAGGAATTCCTGACGCCGCTATCATGATCATTCTGGATGGACAAGTTATCTCGTCCCCAGTCGTACATGACGTTATTCCGAACGGCGAAGCCATCATCACAGGCGGAGCAGGCGGATTCGGAGAAGACGAAGCGACTAACCTGTCCGCTCTGATCCGGGGCGGTGCGCTTCCTGTTGAACTGAAGGAAGTTGAAACCTCCGTGGTAGGTCCTTCCATCGGTATGGATGCGCTTTGGGAAAGCATAATCGCTGGAATCATCGGCGTTGCGCTGATCTTCATCATGATGCTTGCGATGTATCGTGTCATGGGTATGGCGGCCAATATCGCGCTTCTTTTATATATCCTGATCGTCTTCTGGATATTCGTCGGTATGGGCGGAGTATTGACGCTGCCTGGTATCGCAGGTATCATCCTGTCCATCGGTATGGCGGTTGACGGCAACGTTATCATATTCCACAGGGTTCGTGAGGAAATCAAGAACGGTAAGACCATCCGGGTTTCCGCCGTTTCCGGCTTCAAGAGAGCTTTGGGAACCATCATCGACTCTCATATCACGACGATCATTGCCGGTATCGTGCTTTATCAGCTCGGAACAGGATCCGTAAAAGGCTTTGCCATGACGCTGATGATCGGTATTCTGACAAGCCTGTTCACAGCGGTCGTCGTTACACAGGTCTTTGTCGACGTGGTTGCGGAATCCAAGGCATTCAGCAGAAATAAGTATTTTGGAATAAAGGAGGCGAAAGAAAATGTTTGATATTAAGCATCAGTTTTCCTTTATGAAATATAGAAAGATCTATTATATTATTTCGATTGCGATCATCGTGCTTGGAATAGGCATCGGCATGATCCGGGGATACAACTACGGTATCGATTTCACCGGAGGAACCATGATGGATCTCACCATGGGCAAGCAGGTCACCTCCGCCGATATCGATCAGCTGCAGACGGTTCTGAAAGGTGACGAGATCGATGCTGACGTCGTAATCGCCGGAAGCAACGGCGATCATGTCATCATCAAGACGGTACAAGCTCTCGATACGGCTGCCCGCGACAAGGTTCTGGGCGATGTCTTTGATAAATTCAGCCTGGACACAAAGGCGGTGAATTCCATCGAACAATTCGGGCCCTCCGTCGGCGATATGCTGAAAAAGAACGCCGTGAAAGCGGTGCTCATAGCAAGTATCGGTATGCTGATCTATATCACGATACGTTTTGAATGGAAGTTCGGCCTTGCATCGATCATCGCCGTCCTCCACGACGTTCTGATCCTGATCGCATTTTATGGAGTCTTCCATATGCCGATCAACAATCCGTTTATCGCTGCGGTCCTGACCATCGTCGGGTATTCCATCATGGATACCATCGTAATCTTCGACCGTGTCCGGGAAAATCTGGGCATTATGAAGAAGTCCAAGCTGGAGGAGCTTATCGACCACAGTATCAACCAGACGCTGGGACGTTCCCTGATGACGTCGGTTGCTACCGTTATCGCGGTCATTCCGTTAGCCATCATGGGCGGAGAGACCATCCGGAACTTCACGCTGCCGATCGTTATCGGTATCGCGGCCGGGACGTGTTCCTCGATCTTTATCGCCAGCCCGCTGTATTATCAGTTCTGTATGATAAATGGCAGCGGATCAAAATATAAAGCAAAGAAAAAGAAGAGCAGGGACTGATTTTTGTAAACAAAGCATAACAGGGTACATTTATGGAATTAATGGAGAAATTCTTAAACAATCTTCTTCAGATCAACCCCAACATCAATATCGAATTGATCAAGCGGGCATATCTGAAAGCGGAAAGTTATCATGAAGGGCAATTGCGCAAATCGGGTGAACCATACTTGGTTCACCCTGTTGAAGTTGCCAAGATTCTGGCCGAACTGGGCATGGACGAAAACACCATCGTAGCAGGCTTGCTGCATGATACCGTGGAAGACACCTCCTATTCCGAAGCAGCCCTGAAAGCAGATTTTGGGGAAGAAGTCGCTCTGCTTGTGGACGGCGTGACAAAACTGGGAAACATCGTCTACGAAAGCAAAGAAGAGCGGCAGGCTGAAAATCTCAGAAAGATGTTTCTGGCCATGTCAAAGGACATCCGCGTGTTGATCATCAAGCTGGCGGACCGGCTTCACAACCTCAGAACCATCAATTACATGAACGACGACCAGATCAAGGAAAAGTGCAAGGAAACCCTTGAAATCTATGCGCCGCTGGCCAGTAGGCTCGGTATCTATACCATGAAGTTTGAGCTGGAGGATATCGCGCTCAAGCAGCTGGATCCGGAAGCGTATTACGATCTGGTCAGTCAGGTTAAAATCAAGAAGCAGCAGCGTGAAGAAAACATCAATAAGGTCATCAGCGAGATCAAGGAAAGCCTGAACGAGCTGAAGATACATTATGATATCACCGGCCGCTCCAAACACTTTTACAGCATATACCGGAAGATGAAATACCAGAACAAGCAGTTGGAAGAAATCTTTGATCTGACAGCGATCCGGATCATCGTAGACTCTGTGAAGGACTGTTATGCGGTCCTTGGCGTGGTCCACACCATGTGGAAACCGATCCCGGGCCGCTTCAAGGATTACATAGCAATGCCGAAGCCAAACCGATACCAATCGCTTCATACCACAGTGATCGGAGACAACGGGGAACCCTTTGAGATCCAGATCCGGACCTATGAAATGCATCGGATCGCGGAATACGGTATCGCTGCCCACTGGAAATACAAAGAAGGCGTATCGGAAGACAGGGAAGAGGGAAAACTCGCCTGGCTGAGACAGACGCTGGAGTGGCAGAAGGACCTCAACGACCCGAAGGAGTTCATGGAGACTCTGAAGGTGGACCTGTTTTCTAATCAGGTATTCGTTTTCACCCCGAAGGGTGACGTCATCGAACTTCCGGCAGGCTCCACGCCGCTGGACTTCGCCTTCAAGATCCACTCGGCCATCGGAGTCAAGTGTATCGGCGCAAAGGTCAACGGGAAAATGGTTCCCATCGACCATACCCTGAAAAACGGAAATATTGTTGAAATCGTAACATCTTCAAACGCCAAAGGCCCCAGCATCGACTGGCTGAAAATCGCCCAGAGCAGCAATGCCAGAAACAAGATCAGAGGCTGGCTGAAGAAGGAAAGCAAATCGGACAATACCGACAAAGGCAAGGAAATGCTGGAGAAATATGTCAAGAGAAAGGGCTATGAAAACCAGCAGATCCTGAAGCTTCAATATATAAACAAGTGCGCCAAGGCCTTCAATCTGGCTTCTGCGGACGATCTTTACACGGCCATCGGCTCCGGCGGAGTACTGCTCAGCAAGGTGATCACCATGCTTTTGGGCTACTACCACGACGAAAAGCAATCGGAACTCCGGAGAAAAGAGAAAACAGAGGCGGCTGAGGAAGGCAAAAAGAAGGTCAAAAAGAAGGAGCAGACCGGAGTCACCGTAAAAGGAGTGGACAACCTCCTGATCCGTTTCTCCAAATGCTGCAATCCGGTTCCCGGAGACGAGATCATCGGATTTATCACGAAGGGCAGAGGGATCTCTGTCCATAGAAAAGACTGTATCAACGTTCTTTCGCTGCCGGAGGAAGAAAAGGCAAGATTTATCGAGGTCGAATGGGACAAGCAGAAGGATAACATGTCCTACGACACCGACATCAATATCCTGGCGGAAGATAGAAAAGGCCTGTTCTCCGATCTTTCCAGGATATGCGAAGATATGGACGTCCATATCGCCGGCGTCAACGCAAAGAGCGCCAGGGACGGCGTAGTCAATATCACCATGACCCTGTCCATATCCAATACGAGTCAGATCGAAAAGGTGCTGCGGTCATTGCGCAGCGTGCAGGGCGTGGCGGATGTTTACAGAGCCATTATATAAAACGAAGATAACCGGATACGGTAAATATAGGAGTTTTGAATGCGAGCAGTAGTTCAAAGAGTTGTGAAAGCCGACGTGACGGTGGAAGAAAAGATCACGGGATCCATTGAAAAAGGCCTTATGGTGCTTTTGGGAGTGGAGGACGAGGATGAGGAATCGGATGCGGTCTATCTGGCGGAAAAGATTGCCGGACTGCGCATCTTTGAAGACGAAGAAGGAAAAATGAACTTGTCCGTAAAGGACGTGGGCGGTGATCTCCTGACTGTTTCTCAGTTTACATTATTCGGGGACTGCAGAAAGGGAAAGCGGCCGAGCTTTATCAAAGCCGCGAGGCCGGAAAAGGCCAATGAGCTTTACCGGAAATTCGTAACCCTGTGCCAGGAGCAGGGACTCCATGTTGAAGAAGGAATTTTTCAGGCCGAGATGTTGGTAAGAATATACAACGATGGGCCTGTTACTATATTAATGGACAGTAAAAAAGTGTTTTAGCAGCAGAAAGGAATTCAAATGATCATAAGGAACTTTCATACAGGGCCTTTGGCAGTCAATTGCTATGTCGTAACCGATGAAAAAACGAAGAAAACCTTCATAGTCGATCCGGGTGGACATAATCCTGATATGGTAAACTATATTAAAGAGAACGGCCTTGCATTGCAATATATCGTTCTGACTCATGCCCACGGAGACCATATAGGCGGCGTAACCGGCATATTGGAAGTATTTCCTGATGCAAAGCTTGTCGCCTGTATCCATGACAAGGCTTTGCTGGAAGACGCCAACCTGAACATGTCGACTATGGTTTACGGATACCCGGTGGCATTTCAGGCGGACCGGTATGTAACGGATGGCGAGACGCTGAAGGTCGGAGAGTTGGAGCTGAAGTTCCTTCACACCCCTGGCCATACGCCGGGAGGAATGTGTATCCTGGTGGAGGACGTGCTGTTCAGCGGGGATACGTTGTTTGAACAATCCATCGGAAGAACTGATTTTCCGGGATCATCCTATCAGGCTATCGTGAAATCGATCCGGGAAAAGCTCTTTGTCCTGCCGGACGATACAAAAGTACTTCCCGGGCATATGGGATCGACCACCATCGGTTTTGAAAAGGAGAGCAATCCTTTTGTTTAAGATCCATCTGTCAATGGTAAAAAATAAATATGAATTTGAAGAGTTGGTTAAGGTATTCCTGAAATCCGGTGAATACCAATTGATTGGAACGGATGACACGGATAACGAGTCTGGACTGGAAGCGTCCGATCAGATGACCGGAACGGATGACAGTGCCATTGAGATCCGGGTGCCGGATTTTCCAAAGGATCCGGAAACCCTGAACAAGGAAAAAGACAGCAAAAATCAGATCAAGAGATACTTATATAACGAGCTGAAGCGGTTTACGGGAGAGGCCCCTGACTGGGGAATCCTTACCGGCGTAAGGCCTGTGAAGCTGGCCGGAGAACTGCTGCAGCGGGAAGGTTCGGAAGCAAAAGCGAGAGAGATCCTGACCCGTGACTATTACATCACAGAAGAGAAAGCGGATCTGCTGATGGGCATCGTTGCTTACCAGGGCAAACTGCTGAAACCTAGTCCAACAAAGGCGGTGGGCCTTTATATCGGCATCCCGTTCTGTCCGACAAGATGCGTCTATTGTTCCTTTCCATCCAATCTGGCCAAAGCGGAAGGCATTGCCGCGTATCTATCCGCGCTGCATCATGAAATATCCTTTACAGCGGAACATATGAAGCAAAAAGGCTGGTCTCCCGAGTCCATCTATATCGGCGGAGGGACGCCGACGACGCTGACGGCAGTACAGCTCGACGAACTGCTTGTACATGTAACAGAAGCATTTGATTTGAACAATCTGAGAGAATTCACCGTGGAAGCTGGGAGGCCGGACACGATCACGGCAGAGAAACTCAATGTGATAAAAAACAGCGGGGCACAGCGCATCAGCATCAATCCCCAGTCTATGAACGTACCGACGCTGGAGCGGATCGGCAGGGCGCACCGCCCCGACGACATCGTAGAAGCATTCCGCCTTGCGCGGGAAGAGGGGATCCCGATGATCAATACCGACGTGATCGCTGGGCTGCCCGAGGAAGACGTGGATGATTTCGTCCATACGCTGGAACAAGTCCTGGCGCTGGCGCCGGAGAACATCACTGTTCATACGCTTGCGTTGAAACGGGCTTCAAAACTGAAGGAAATCGACAGCGAATACAACTATAAACAGGGAAAAAGGGTGAGGGCCATGCTGGACCGGGCAAAGGAAATGCTCGACAAAGCCGGCTACAAACCGTATTACTTATACAGACAGAAGCAGATGACCGGAAACTTTGAAAACGTAGGGTATGCCAAAGGCGATACCGCTGGAATTTACAACATCCGCATCATGGAAGAGGCTCAGACCATCATTGCCCTGGGCGCCGGCGGGATCTCCAAAGCGTACTACGGCAGGGAAAACCGGCTGGAGCGGATCCCAAACGTTTCAAACTACGAGATCTATATCGAACGGCTGGATGAAATGCTGCAGAGAAAAGAAGAGAATTTATTTAAATAGGAGGCCAAGCATGTTAACAAACGCGCCAAAAGGAACAAAAGACATCCTTCCCAATCAGGTCTACAAGTGGCAACACGTGGAGAATGCCTTCCGGGAAGCATGCGACAGATATGTGATAAAAGAGATGAGGACGCCAGTCTTTGAACATACGGAACTGTTTGCACGGGGAGTCGGCGATACGACGGATATCGTGGAAAAGCAGATGTATACCTTTGAAGATTATGGGAAACGAAGCATTACGCTGAAGCCGGAAGGCACTTCTCCCATCGTCCGGTCCTTTGTGGAACATAAGCTGTATGCCGACGTGCAGCCATCCAAGTATTTCTACATCATCCCATGTTTCCGTTATGAGAAGCCTCAGTCCGGGAGACTGAGAGAGTTCCACCAGATGGGGATCGAGATCTTTGGAACAGACAATATGATGGCGGACGCGGAAGTCATCGGCTTCGCATCCGATTTCCTCAGTTCCATGGGGATCGACGATCTGGAGCTCCGCATCAACAGCATCGGGTGCCCGGAATGCAGGGAGACCTATCGAAATGCTTTGAGGGAATTTCTGAAGGATAAATACGACGATCTCTGCGACACCTGCAAAGGCCGCTATGAAAGAAATCCGATGCGTATCCTGGACTGCAAATCGCCGGAATGCCAGGTGCTGGTGCAGGGAGCGCCCCATATGCTGGATTATCTCTGTGAGGATTGCGCCGCCGCCTTTGACGACCTGAAAAAGAATTTGGACGCTATGGGAATCGAATATATCGTAGACCCCGGTATTGTAAGAGGTCTCGATTATTATACAAAAACCGCCTTTGAATTTGTTTCCAACAAGATCGGAGCCCAGGGCACCGTCTGCGGCGGAGGCCGCTACGACAACCTGATCGAACTGATCGGCGGCCCGCCGATCCCGGGAGTAGGCTTCGGAATGGGAATCGAGAGACTCTTGATGCTGATGGAGGCGACGGGAAAGGAGATCCCGGCGCCGGACAACCTTGATGTTTTTATCGCGGTCATGGGCGAAAGGGCGAAGCTTTTCGGCCTGAAGCTGATGCGTGACATGAGAAAACAGGGCGTCAAAGCCGAAATGGACAGTCTGGGCAGAAATATCAAAGGCCAGTTCAAATACGCTGACCGGCTGGAAGCGAAATACACCGTCGTCATTGGCGACAACGAACTGGATCAGAACATGGTTTCCATCAAAAATATGGGGACCTCGGAGCAAAAACAAGTGCCGCTTCAGGATATCATGAAAGAAATAGTCGAATAGGAGAGTGACAGGATGGAAAACGTATTTAGAAGAACCCACAAGTGCGGTGTCTTAACAGAAAAGAATATTGATGAAAGAGTCGTCCTCAACGGTTGGATCCAAAAGAGAAGAAACCTGGGCGGACTGATTTTCTGCGATTTGAGAGATAAATCCGGGATCGTGCAGATCGTATTTAACGATACGATACCGGAAGAGCTTTTTGAGAAGGCGGACAGCCTGCGAAGCGAATACGTCGTGGGCGTTAAGGGAATCGTAAAGGAAAGACAGGCAAAGAACAAGGAGCTTCCGACTGGAGACATCGAAGTGTTTGTCGACGAGCTGAAGATCTATTCCGAGGCGGAAACACCGCCGATCTACATCAAGGACGACGACGACGTCAACGAAAATCTGAGGCTGAAATACCGTTATCTGGACCTCAGAAAAGGGAAGATGCAAAGAAACCTGACTTTCCGGCACCAGATCGCAAAGATCGCAAGAGAATATTTTGACAGCCAGGAATTTACGGAGGTCGAGACTCCGATCCTCTGCAAGCCGACTCCGGAAGGCGCCAGGGACTACTTGGTACCAAGCAGAGTGAACCCGGGACAGTTCTATGCGCTGCCTCAGTCACCGCAGATCTATAAACAGCTTCTGATGGTAAGCGGAACAGACCGTTACTATCAGATCGCGAAATGCTTCCGTGACGAGGATCTGAGAGCGGACCGCCAGCCGGAATTCACCCAGATCGACCTGGAAATGTCCTTTGTGGACGTGGATGACGTCATCGGGATCCAGGAAGGTTTTCTGAAGAAGATCTTCAAAGAGCTCATGAACACCGACATCCAGCTTCCGCTTCCAAGATATCCCTATAAGGAAGCCATGGAGCGCTTCGGCAGCGACAAGCCGGATACCCGTTTCGGATTTGAACTGAAACCCCTTAATGAAACGGTGAAAGACAGCGAATTCGTGGTATTTAAGAACGCACTGGCCTCGGGCGGAGACGTCAGAGGTATCAATATTGAAGGCGCGGCTGAAAAATTCAGCCGTAAAGACATCGACAAGATGCAGGACGCCATCAAGCATTTCGGCGCGAAGGGTCTGGTATGGATCAAGATCGGCGAAACGGAAACGACTTCCTCCATCAGCAAGTTCTTCACACCGGAGCAGATGAAGCAGATCACCGACGTATTCGGCGGAAAAGCCGGAGACCTGATCCTGATCGTAGCCGACAAGGCGAAGATCGTTTACGACAGCCTTGGTTTCCTGAGAAGAGACCTCGCCGGAAAGCTGGGACTCCTGGACGACAGTCAGTTCAACCTGCTGTGGGTCGTTGACTTCCCGCTGTTCGAGCAGGACGACGAAACCGGAGAATACTCTGCGATGCATCATCCATTCACATCGCCTAATCTGGAGGATCTGTCCAAACTGGATACCGCCCCGGGCGAAGTAAGAGCCAGAGCGTATGATATCGTACTGAACGGCGTCGAGCTGGGCGGCGGCAGCATCCGAATCCACGACAGCAGTCTGCAGAGGAAAATGTTCGAGGTCCTCGGACTGTCCGAGGAAACTGTGAAAAACAAGTTCGGATTCCTGCTGGAGGCATTCAAATACGGAACACCGCCTCACGGCGGACTGGCTTACGGTCTTGACCGACTGGTAATGCTCCTTGCCGGAGAACACAGCATCCGTGAGGTCATGGCGTTCCCGAAAAACCAGGCTGCGGTGGACATGGTAAGCGACGCGCCTACCTTTGTGCCGGACGACCAGCTTGAGGAACTCAGTATCCGCGTTACGGCCGAGAAGGAATAAGTCAAACTTTGGAGCAAGTATGAAAAAAGTTGGAATCATTGGGGGAACCTTTGATCCGGTTCATTACGGTCACCTGATCCTGGCGGAACAGGCCAGGGCAGAAGCCTCTTTGGACTATGTGATCTTTATGCCGGCAATGGTGCAGCCCTTTAAACTGAACATGAAAAGCGCCGAGGGAGAGCACCGGTACGCGATGCTTCAGGAAGCCATCGCCGGGAACCCTCACTTTTCTGTGTCCAGGAAAGAGCTGGATTCTCCTGAGATTTCTTACACCATCAATACATTGAAAGAATGCAGGGCGGAATTCGGGGCCGATACGGAGATCTATTTCATTATCGGCACCGACGCCTTTTTAAGTCTCGAAAAATGGTACGCCGCGGAGGACCTGCTGGAAGGCTTCTCCTTCGTCATCGGCACGCGCCCGGGTCACAGGGAAGAGGAGCGGAAAGCCCTTGTCTCCCGGCTCAGGGGGCATTACGGAACGAAAATCGTCGAGATCCACAACCCCGAGATAGAAATCTCATCCACCGATATCAAAAGCCGCATCCGGGAAGGAAAGAGCATAAAATATCTCGTCCCGGAGCGTGTGGAGGACTACATTTACAGAAACGGGCTTTATACTTGATTAACTTGGGTATAAATGGTAGTATAATTTAGTATGCAATGTTCGGATAAGAAAAGAATAATTGAATATATTGAACGAAATATGACGGAAAAACGGCGGATACATACCTACGCAGTGGTAGAGGAAGCGAAAAAGCTTTCTCGGCGGTTCGGAGAGGATATGGAAAAAGCCGAACTTGCCGCTCTTTTTCATGATTTTTTCCGAGGAGTGTCGGAAGCTGCGCTAAACGGATATGTCAGACAACTTGGACTTGGACCGGCATATCTTGACAACGCGAATCTGGCTCACAGCAAAATCGCGGCTTTTATCATAGAAAGGGATTATCATATACAGGATCAGGACATAATCAATGCCGTAAAATACCATACGACGGGAAGAGCGGGTATGTCGAAACTTGAGAAAATTATCTATCTTGCGGACGCGATCGAACCCAACAGGTCGTATCCCGGAATCGAAGAGATCCGGGAACTGGCCTGCAGAGATCTGGACGAGGCCTGTCTGGCGTCGCTCCGGCACTCAATCGATTACGTAGACAGCAGGGGCCTTTATTTGGATCAGGATACGATAATGGCAAGAGATAGTTTAATAATAAATACCAATATGAAGAAAGGAGATAAAGAATGAATAACAAGGATATCGCTTTAAAGGCAGCAGCTGTTTTGATGAATAAGAAGGCACTGGATGTAGTGATTATCGATATCACTGAAAAATCCTCATTTGCGGATTACTTCGTCATCGCTTCCGGCGGTTCGGAACGGCAGGTCGGCACACTGGCGGACGAGATCGAAGATCAGTTCGCGAAAGAAGGGATCCTGACAAGAAACGTGGAAGGCAAGAAAACTTCCGGATGGATCCTCCTGGATTACGGTGATGTTATTGTAAATATATTTACGGTTGAACAGCGTGACAGATACAATATCGAAAAGGTCTGGAGCGACTGCAGCATCATTACGATAGACGAAGACGAATTGCAGAAATAAGATACGGGAGGTTAACTTAAATGATAGAGCGCTATGATTTCGGGGAAATCGAAGCCAAATGGCAAAAATACTGGAAAGACAACAAGCTGTTTCAGACGACGGAGGATGAAAGCAAAAAGAAATACTACCTGCTGGAAATGTTTCCGTATCCGTCAGGCAAGCTTCATATGGGCCATGTGAGAAACTACTCCATCGGCGACGTCGCAACAAGATATCTGAGAATGAACGGATACAACGTGCTCCATCCCATGGGCTGGGACTCCTTTGGCCTGCCTGCGGAAAACGCGGCGATCAAGCACGGGATCCATCCCAATGTCTGGACATGGGACAATATCGCAGAGATGAGAAGCCAGCTTTCAGAGCTTGGTTTATCCTATGATTGGGACAGAGAGGTCGCAACCTGTCATCCCGATTATTACAAATGGATGCAGTGGATCTTCATCCAGTTTTTCAATAAAGGACTGGCCTACAAGAAAAAGAATCCGGTCAACTGGTGTCCTTCCTGCCAGACCGTACTCGCCAACGAGCAGGTCGTCGACGGCGCCTGTGAACGCTGCGGGACCGCGGTAGGAAAAAAGGATCTGAGCCAGTGGTATCTAAAAATCACCGATTATGCGGACAGACTGCTGACCGATCTCGATAAGCTGGAAGGCTGGCCGACCAAGGTCAAGACCATGCAGAAAAATTGGATCGGAAAGAGCATCGGTGGAGAAGTCGATTTCAAGATCGAAGGTTTTGATAAGGATCTGAGGATCTTTACCACAAGACCCGACACTTTGTACGGAGTAACCTACATGGTTCTCGCTCCCGAGCATCCTTATGTTAAGGAACTCATCGAGGGAACCGAACAGGAAGAATCAGTCAACAAATTCCTAGACAAGCTCCAGTATATGACCGAAATCGAACGTACGGCAACAACGCTTGAGAAGGAGGGCGCCTTCCTCGGAAGATACGCCGTCAATCCCCTCAACGGCAAGAAAGTGCCGATCTATATCGCCAACTACGTCCTCATGGATTACGGAACCGGCGCCATCATGGCGGTACCAGCCCACGACCAGAGGGACTTTGACTTTGCCAAGAAATACAACCTTGAGATCATTCCGGTCATCGATCCGAAGAATCCGGACATCGATCTGTACAACCTGAAGGAAGCCTTTGAGGCGGAAGGTGAGATGATCAATTCCGACCGTTTCAACGGCATGGACAATACCACCGCCATCAAGGAAATCGTCGCATACCTGGAAGAAAAGAAAATCGGAAATGAGTCAATTAATTTCAGGCTGCGTGACTGGCTGATCTCCAGGCAGAGATACTGGGGATGTCCGATCCCGATGATTTATTGCGAAAAATGCGGATGGGTCGCGGAAAAAGAAGAGAACCTCCCTGTTTTACTCCCAACCGACGTGGTATTTTCCGGGAAGGGTGAGTCGCCGCTCACAACAAGTAAGACCTTTATGGACACTACCTGTCCTCATTGCGGCGGGAAAGCGACAAGAGAAACCGACACCATGGACACTTTCCTGGATTCCTCCTGGTATTTCCTCCGTTATACGGATCCGAAAAACAGCGAGCGGGTTTGGGAGCAGAAGAAGGCGGACTACTGGATGCCGGTGGATCAATACATCGGCGGCGTAGAGCATGCGATCCTGCATCTGCTTTATGCGCGCTTCTTTACAAAATTCCTGTATGATATCGGATATTGCAAGGCCGATGAACCGTTTACCAACCTGCTGACACAGGGCATGGTCCTCAAGGACGGCACGAAGATGTCCAAATCCAAGGGAAATGTTGTAAGCCCTGAAGAAATTATCAACAAATACGGCGCGGATACGGCCCGGCTGTTCATCCTGTTTGCATCGCCTCCGGAAAAGGAACTGGAATGGTCTGACGCCGGCGTGGAGGGAAGCTACCGTTTCCTGAACAGGGTTCACCGTCTCGTATTCGAACTTCATGAAAAAACAAAGAACGCTCCCACCGACTGGAAAGCGGTCACCGCAGACGACAAGAAGCTTGCTTTTGCGATGAACGCCACTATCAAAAAGGTTACGGAAGACGTAGGCGGCAGGTTCAATTTCAATACGGCCATCAGCTCCATCATGGAACTGGTCAATGAAATTTACCGTTACAAAGAAATTGAACAGCCGAATCTCGGTCTGCTGAAAACGGCGATCGAGAATCTGATTTTGATTTTATCACCGTTTACACCGCATATCTGCGAAGAAATGTGGGAGTATACAGGTCATAAGAGCACCGTTTATTTAGAAAAATGGCCAACCTATGACGAGGCTGCTCTTGTAAAGGATTCCATTGAGATCGTTATCCAGCTGAACGGAAAAGTGAAGGATAAATTAGAGGTCGCCAATGGGCTCTCCAAGGAACAGCTGGAAGAAACCGTAATGGGAACTGAAAAAGTGAAAGCATTGCTGGCAGGCAAGGAAATCGTGAAAATCGTTGCCGTGCCAAATAAATTATTCAATATCGTTGTACACTAAGTCTCAGTAAACCGGCAGCAAAGCTGTCGGCGAACGTGGAGACTTGTGATCCGCCAGCGTAAGCGACGGGAAAATAAAAAGGTCGGCTGGAACGGGCGCAAGCCCGTCCGGCAATTCTAACAAAAGAACGGAAAAACAATAAAAAGAAAGGATTGAAAATTTTTGAAAATATTAGAAACAAGCAAGGGAGGCAGCCCGGTCAAGGTTATCCCAATCGGCGGTTTGAACGAAATCGGAAAAAATATGACCGTATTGGAATATAAAAATGACATCATGATTATCGACTGCGGACTGTCCTTTCCCGATGACGAAATGTTCGGAATCGACATCGTTATCCCCGATTTCAGCTACTTGATCAAGAATCGGGACAAAGTAAAGGGAATGATCCTGACCCATGGTCATGAAGACCATATCGGAGCCATCCCATATCTGTTAAAGGAACTGAATATACCGATTTACGGAACCAGACTTACCCTCGGACTCGTGGACAACAAGCTGAAGGAACACGGGATCAAAGGAAAGCTCAACACGATCAAAGCGGGACAGACCGTGAAGATCGGCGTGTTCAGCATCGAAACCATACGAACGACACACTCCATCGCAGACGCCATCTGCCTGGCGATCGATACCCCTGCGGGCGTCGTGTTCCACACTGGAGACTTCAAAATAGACTATACTCCTGTGGACGGAGAACCGATCGATTTCCAGAGGCTGGCGGACCTTGGGCATAAAGGCGTTCTTCTGATGATGGCGGACAGCACAAACGCGGAAAGAAGAGGCTATACCGCATCAGAGCGAACCGTAGGTATCGCACTGGAAAATATTTTCCGCGGATCCGAAGCGAGAATTCTGATTGCGACATTCTCCTCCAACGTGCACCGCGTACAGAGGATCATTGACACCGCTGTCATGTTCGGCAGGAAGGTAGCGATTTCGGGTAGAAGCATGGTGAATGTTGTGAATCTTGCAATTGAGCTGGGTTATCTGAACATACCGGAAAACGTCCTTGTCGATATCAACAAGACGAAAAATATACCAGACAGTCAACTTGTTATCATAACAACAGGAAGCCAGGGAGAACCCATGTCTGCATTGACAAGAATGGCTTCCGCGGATCACAAAGCGGTCCAGATCAAGAAGGGAGACATGGTAATCTTGTCATCAAGTCCCATACCTGGTAACGAGAAAACCGTATCCAACGTAGTCAACAAGCTCTTTGAAAAAGGCGCCGACGTGATCTATTCGGATATCGCCGACATCCATGTGTCCGGCCATGCCTGCGCGGAGGAGCTGAAGCTCATTCACTCCCTGATCAAGCCGAAGTTCTTTATGCCGGTCCATGGAGAATACAGACATCTGCGGCAGCATGCCCTGATTGCCGAGCATCTGGGAATGCCGTCCGAGAATATCTATATCCTGGAAAACGGTGAAGTTCTTCATTTAAACAAGGACAATGTCGTCAAATCCAAGGAGGAGGTAGCGGCTTCCGCTGTCCTGGTTGACGGTCTCGGAGTAGGAGACGTCGGTAACATCGTTTTGCGAGACAGAAAACTGCTCTCCGAATCCGGCCTGATCATCGTGGTCGCGGCCATCGAAAAGAGCACCGGAATGATCGTTTCCGGCCCCGATATCATCTCGAGAGGTTTCGTTTATGTGAGAGAAAACGAGGATCTGATGAATTCGGCAAAGATGGCGGTCAGCGCAAGACTGAATAAATGCTACGAAGACGGCCTGAGAGACTGGGCCGGCCTGAAAAATGCGGTCAAGGACGAGTTGAAAAACTTCATCTATGAAAAGACGAAGAGAAGTCCGGTTATACTGCCGATATTCTTAGAAGTATAAAAAGCTTAATGGAGGATTTAGATATGAACGTACATGACGAGGCTCACAATCTGGCAAGGGCGATCAAAGAATCTCCTGAATACAAAGAATATGCTAGCTTGAAGGACGCCGCTTCCCAGAATGAGGAGCTGGCCGCCATGCTCAATGATTTTCAGGCGAAACAGTTTGAAATTCAGGCAAAACAGATGATGGGCGAAGAACTGGGTCCTGAACTGATGGAGCAAATACAGTCGCTTTATCAGATTTTGATGAAAGATCCGTTAGCTTCCCAATATGTACAGGCGGAGATGAGATTCTCCCTGCTTGTAAACGACGTTTATACTATACTGGGGGAAGTGATCAAATTTGACAACAAGTAAAATAATCAAGACCGAAAAAGAAATTGAAAGTATATCCAAAGCCGCCGCTCTGGGCGACCGCTGCTTTTCCTATATCCTGGGCTATATCGAACCTGGAATGTCGGAAAAGCAGGTAGCCGCCGAAATCGAGAAGTTTTTGTTCGATAACGGAGCGGAAGCACTCGCTTTTGATACCATCTGCGTATCCGGCGAGAATTCAAATCAGCCCCACGGCGTGCCCTCCGACAAGATCATTGAAAAGGGAGAATTCCTGACCATGGATTTCGGAGCGGTCATTGACGGATACTGCGGGGATATGACCAGAACCATCGCAATCGGATCGGCGGATCCGGATATGAGGGCGGTTTACAACACTGTCCTGGAAGCCCAGCTTGCCGCCTGTGAATTTATCAAAGCGGGAGTCCGGTGCTTTGACGCGGACAAGGTGGCAAGAGATATCATCACAAAGGCCGGTTATGGGGAGTATTTCCCTCACGGGCTGGGACACGGCGTCGGGACGGAAGTCCACGAAGCGCCGACACTCAACTCAAAAAGCGAGGAAGTTTTGGAACCAAACATGGTCGTAACGATCGAGCCGGGTATCTACATACCGAATAAGTATGGAGTGCGGATAGAAGACTTGGCAATTGTAACAGACTTTGGTATAATAAATAAAGTCGAGTCCCGAAAGGAACTGATTATTCTTTAACGGAATTATTTTGGAGGTATATAAATATGATTTACGCAAGCGATTTTAGAAAAGGGATTACCTTTGAAATCAACGGAGAACCGCACGTAGTCCTTGATTTTCAGCACGTAAAACCCGGCAAGGGAGCAGCGTTCGTACGTACCAAGTACAGAAACATCCTGACCGGAGCTACAAGAGAAGAAGCGTTCAACCCGAACGATAAATTCGAGAATGCCCGTATCGAAACAAAGACGATGCAATACCTTTACAATGACGGAGAACTGTATTACTTCATGGATCAGGAAAGCTACGACCAGGTTCCTCTGATGAAAGAACAGGTTGAGGATGCGATCCTCTATCTCAGGGAAAACGACATGGCTACCATCAAATTCTTCAAGGACAGTGCGTTCCTGGTAGAGCCGCCTAACTTCGTAAACCTGAAAGTCATTGAAACCGAACCTGGAGTAAAGGGCGATACCGCAACGAACGTGACCAAGGCTGCAACCGTTGAAACCGGAGCAGTGATCCAGGTACCGATCTTCATAGAAGAAGGCGAAATTATTCAGATTGACACCAGAACAGGTGAATATTTATCAAGAGCAAAATAATGAGGCGATGCCCCATTGAAACGCACATATGTAAGAAAATTTTTTACAGTCAAAAATTTTCTGCGTATACGTTTTAGTAATGCTTAAACATTTCGCAGGATCTCTATTCTGCGAAATTTTTTTGAGCAAGGATTTGCCATATTAAAGAACGGAAAAATTCCACCCAGCTAAAGCTGGGGAATTAACGTATCGCACCTACCAAAAATTTGCTATACAAATTTGGTTAGGTGCGCAGGGGGTAAAGTATGGGAAAGCGACGCAACAAGATTAGGAACAGCAGACGTTTACTGATCAGTATCATCGTCATAATCGGGATCATCGTCATAGCAATTGCTGCGGTGTATACCCTGTATATGGGAAAAGAGAGCAAGCCGGTACAGCCGGGGAGCAAAGATTACGTAACAGTTACCATCCCGACGGGCACAGGCACCGAAGGGATCGCGAACATACTGGATGAAAACAACATCATAGACAATACGGGAGTCTTCAAACTTTTATCGAAGAGCAAGGGATATGACGGCAAATTCAAGGCCGGCCAGTATTCCCTGTCTCCGGGCATGTCCATGGAGGAGATCATGAAGGCTCTGGTAGCGGGAAAAGCGGAGACCGTCCGGTTCACCATACCGGAGGGGTATGATATCAAGAGGACAACAGAAAAACTTTCAAAAGACGGCCTGATCAACGCGGAAACCTTCGCAAAGGAAATCGAAACTGGGAAGTTCGACTATGAATTCCTGAAGGGTGCTCCTGTAGGTCCGAACCGCCTGGAAGGCTTCCTGTTCCCGGAGACCTACGAGATTTTCGCCAATGCCAACGAGCATGACATTATCGATAAAATGCTCTATCAATTTAATAAAGTGTTTACGGACGAGTATTACGCCAGAGCGGAGGAACTCGGCATGAGCGTGAGAGACGTCATTACACTGGCGTCGATCATCGAAAGGGAAGCCAGAGTTCCCGAGGACAGGCCTGTGATCGCAAGCGTGTTCTACAACCGCTTGAAAATCAACATGCCTCTTCAGTCCTGCGCCACCGTCCAGTATATTCTGGGCGAGCAGAAGCCTGTTTTGAGTATAAAGGATACAAAGATCGAATCACCGTATAACACATATCTCCATCCCGGTCTTCCGCCGGGACCGATCGCATCGCCGGGGGCCGATTCCATAAAGGCGGCTTTGTATCCGGCAGATACGGATTACTTATACTTCCTTGCAAAGGGAGACGGTTCTCATGCCTTCTCCAGCACCTATGAACAATTTTTAAAGGACAAGGCAAAGTATATCAACTGACAGGGCAAGCTTTGGAGATGAGCTTCGAAAAGGAGTTTCATGAATATTACCAACGACATCGTAACCGAATACCTTGAGGGGTTGTACCGTCCCATGAATGACGAGATGGGAAGGCTCCGCGAGGTTGCGGAAAAACATAATGTCCCGATCATACTCCGGGATTCGGAAACCTTTATATTGAATATCATTCGGATGAAGAAGCCCGTGCGGATCCTGGAAATCGGGACTGCTATGGGCTATTCGGCCATCTGCTTTGCCATGGCTACATCGGCCGCGGAAATCGTCACTCTGGAACGAAGTGAGAAGATGACGCAGTACGCGCTGACCAACATCGAAAAATTCGGACTGACGGAACGGATCCGGGTGATGCATGGTGACGCCCTGGAAAGTCTGAAGGAGATAAGAAGCTCCATCATCGACGCGGAGAAGGACGGCTTTGATTTAGTATTCATCGATGCGGCGAAAAGCTTATACAATAAATTCTGGGACGGTTGCATTCCGCTGTGCAGGAAGGAGGCCGTCATTCTTTCGGACAATGTGCTTCTGAAGGCTAGGACCGCTTCTGACGAGTTCATTACCGAACGGAGGCAGAAGACCAGTGTACGTCACATGAGGGAATATTTAAGCTATATCACAAACTTGGATTATGCGGATACTGCGGTCCTGCCGGTAGGCGACGGGATCGCGGTCAGCGTTTTACGTTAATAAAAGGAATACAATGAAAAAGATAGAATTACTGGCTCCCGCCGGAGACCTGGAAAAACTGAAGATCGCCATCGATTACGGAGCAGATGCTGTTTATTTCGGAGGAGAAATGTTCGGCCTCCGCGCGGCGGCAAAAAATTTCACCATCGAGGATATCAAAGAAGGCGTACAATATGCCCATGACCGGGGCAAGAAGATCCATATGACCATCAACATCTTCGCCCACAACGAAGATATCGGCGCGCTGGAGGCTTATTTGGGTCAACTCTCGGAGATCCCCATCGACGCGTTTATCGTATCGGATCCAGGGATCATCATGATGATCCGGGAAGCGATCCCGGACGCAGAGATCCATCTCAGCACCCAGGCCAACATGACCAACTATAAAACGGCGGAATTCTGGCACAAGCAGGGCGTGAAACGGATCGTTCTTGCGCGGGAGCTGACCTTTGAAGAGATCAGGGAACTGAGACAGAGACTGCCGGAAACGCTGGAACTGGAGTCCTTTATACAGGGCGCAATGTGCATTTCCTATTCCGGGCGCTGCCTTCTGAGCAACTTTATGATCGAACGGGACGCCAATCGCGGCGAATGTGCACATCCGTGCCGTTGGAAATACCAGCTTGTGGAAGAAAAACGGCCTGGCGAGTATTACCCCATCGAGGAAGATGAAAGGGGCACTTATATCCTGAATTCAAGGGATCTGTGCATGATCGAACATATCCCGGATCTGATCCAGGCAGGGCTTTCCTCCGGAAAAATCGAAGGCAGGATGAAGAGCATTTTCTATGTGGCGACCATCGTGGGCGCTTACAGACGGGCAATCGACGCCTATTATGAAGATCCGGAAAACTACCGGTTCGATCCGTCCTGGCTCGAGGAATTGAAAAAAGTAAGCCACAGGGAATTTACCACAGGCTTTTACTATAATAAGCCGACCAACAAGGATCAGAATTACCAGACCAGCGCTTACACCAGGGAATATTCCTTTGTCGGCCTTGTCAAAAGCTATGACGAGAAAACCGGCATGGCAGTGGTGGAGCAGAGAAACAAGATGAACGTGGGAGACGAGATCGAAGTTTTCGGTCCGTACACGGATCATTTTACACAGAAGATCGAGGTAATGCTGGACGAGGAGGATCAGCCTGTCGAGTCCGCGCCGCATCCGCAGCAGATCCTGAAAATCAGGATGGCGCAGCCTGTTTCGGAAAAATATATGTTCCGTAAGAGGAAATAAGTGGTATAATATTTATATTAACAAAATTAAGGAGGAATTACTGAATGGATCCTGACCCGAGTATGTCATTAGCGCTTCAACTATTGTTATTAGCATTTCTCATACTAATAAACGCGTTTTTTGCTTCGGCAGAAATGGCCATTGTTTCGGTAAATAAAAATAAAATCAAGATTCTTGCACAGGAAGGCAAGAAAAAAGCAAAGCTATTATTAAAGTTATATGAAGAGCCGAACAAGTTATTATCTACGATACAGGTTGCAATCACATTAGCCGGATTTCTGGCCAGCGCGGTGGCGGCCACTTCAATGTCCACCCGCATCGCGGATTATCTTTCGAAATACGATATACCGTATCACACACAGATCGCGGTTGTTTTTGTTACACTTATTCTGTCTTACGTCTCACTGGTCTTTGGAGAACTCTATCCAAAAAGAATGGCGCTTCAGTATGCTGAGAAGATCGCCATGTTTTGCGTTGGTCCGATCATTTTCGTATCGAAGTGTTCCAAACCTTTTGTATGGCTGCTTTCCAAATCGGTAGCTGTGCTGCTCCGGATAACCGGAATCAAAGATACCAACATCGAAGAGCAGTATTCGGAAGAGGAAATCAGGTCCCTGCTTGAAGTCGGCCAGGAAACCGGACTGATCAAGGAAGCGGGCAAAGAGATGATCACCAGCATCTTCGAGTTCGACGACAAGCTCGCATACGAAGTCATGACGCCGAGGACGGACGTCTATATGATCAATATAAGCGACAATCTGGCCGACTATGTCGACGAGCTGCTTGAGGAAAGGTATGCAAGAGTTCCGGTCTATGAAAAGGACAGCGACAATATCATCGGTATCCTGTATATGAAGGATTTCATGATCGAAGCAAGAAAGCACGGGTTTGAAAACGTGGACATCAGGAGCCTGCTCCGTAAGCCGTACTTTGTACCGGAGAGCAAGAACATCGACGACCTGTTTAGAGAACTGCAGGAAACGAAAGTCCATATTGCGGTGCTCATCGACGAATACGGCGGATTTGCGGGCATCGTGACCATCGAAGACCTCATCGAGGAAGTCATGGGGAACATAGACGACGAATACGACGACAGCGAAGCCAAGCTTCAAAAACTGGACGACAATACTTACCTGATCGATGGACAGTTCTATATCGACGATTTAAACGACGAATTGCTGCTCAACCTGGAATCGGATGAGCATGAAACCATCGGCGGACTGATCATTGATCTTCTGGGAGAGATCCCAGACGAGGACGAAACGGAGGAAAGGATCGTCGAGATGGACAACTGCACCTTCAAGATCGAATCCGTGAAGGACCGCCGTATCGACAAGGTCAAACTCTATATCACGCCGAAGCAGACCGATGAAAATCAGGGAACGGAAGAATAGATTACTTTATAAGTTTAAAGAGCACAGCCATATAACGGCTGTGCTCTTTGTTTGACATTCTCAATTTTTTATTCGGCGGTCGCCCCAAAGATTTAGCAGGGACGCCACAACCGGAAGTCCGATAAAAAAGATGATCGAGACCGTAGGCTGGAAGAAAGACAATACAAGGATCCCGGCAACTCCTGCAAACATCAGGATAAAAAATACTATAGGATTATTATTCTCCGTTCTTCGTTTTTTGATTTCTGCAACAATGGTATGATCAGGGTTTTCTTTTATTATTGGGCTTGCCATAAACTGATAACTGATCGCAACCAAGATATAGACAATGTCATAGCCGATCGCCGGAATTACCTGAGAAGGATTCTGGATCACCCATTTCGTAAACAGTGGTACAAGCGACAAAAAGAACAGGTAGAGGATGTTCCTCCAAACGATCTTTGATGATACTTCGCCGAAATGATCAAACAGGTGGTGATGCTTATCCCATTGCGAGCCGACTACAAAAAAGCTAACAAAATATACTAAGATGGAACCAAGCAAGTCTGTTACTCCTGCCATTGAAAAATCGTTAGGAAGAGGAATACTGAAAGCCATGATTGTCATGATGATGGCGATCACTCCGTCGCTCAACGCCTCCAATCTTCTAGTAGCTATTTTCATTTCTCATCCTCTGAATTGTTCCGTCCCCCGAAACCCGGACCCATCCCATGCCGCGGATCAAAATTACCGCCACCGAATGGACCTCCGCCCGGATGTCCGCCAAAATGGCCGCGGAAACCGTGTCCGGCATTATTACGCCGGAAATCGGAATCCGGTCGTTCTTCGCTTAATTCAGTCTCTAAAGATTCAATGATACGTCTCAGATATTCGTTCAAATTTGATTGCTCGTCTTCGCTCAAGCATTTGAACAGGTCGTCAAAGCTGAATTCTTTTTCCGCGGCTTCAATTCCTGCATCTGTGAGCCTGACCATCATGACACGGCGGTCGGTTTCCGACGGCGTGCGTGTGATATAGCCGTTCTTTTCAAGCTTTGAAAGAAATTCTCCAATAGACTGCGGCGTCATGTCCAGCAGGAAGGAAAGCTCTTTCTGGCTGATCTCTGGCTTCATCTTTAAAATGGCAAGGACACGGCCTTGTCCTCTCCTCGGATCGCCCATGGGTCCATGATGAGAATGATTTTGCTGGTGATAGCGGTGCAGCAGCCATTCTATGCGTGTAAACTGCTCGATTAAATCAAAGTTATTATTGTTCATAATACCCCCCTCCTTGTATAGGTCGATTAGTTTTAAGGTACCTTACGAATTTATTATAAAGGTACCTTATTAATATGTCAACATTATTTTTAAGGTACCTTATATTTTTTTGATGACACTTGTTGAGTCGCTTTTTTATAGTAATAAAATCTTGTCCAACTCATATGATGTACAAAGCCAATGAAATGATATAAAAAGGAAAGAAGGTCATTTTATGAACAGTCTAGACAAGATTCTGGTGAAACTGCCGGTAGAGATCGGTGATCAGATCAAAGGCCTGCCGAACAATATCAGAAAAAACCTTGAGGAGATACGGATCCGGAACGGTCATAATATTGTACTCTATGCTGCGGGAAGAGAATATGAACTGGAAGGCAAAAACGGGTCGAAAATTGACAATTTTATAATTAACAACATATTTAATTCATTACTTAATTTCTCTGCCTACGCCTATCAGGAGGAGCTTGCAAACGGCTATATTACAATAGAAGGCGGCCACCGTGTCGGGATCTGCGGGCGAACGGTTATGGAAAACGGAAAAGTGAAAACCATCAAGGACATTTCTTCTGTCAATATACGCAGGAGCCGTGAAATCATCGGCGTTTCAGACCCCTGCATGGGGTATCTGCTCAAAGGCAAACACCAGATCTACAACACCATCATTATATCGCCACCAAAATGCGGTAAAACAACGCTGCTGCGCGATATGATCCGCAATATCAGCAGTTTGGGGTTCCAGGTGGGCGTTTGTGATGAGCGTTCCGAGATATCAGGCATGTATAACGGGGAGACGTCCTACGATCTCGGCCCTCGGACCGACATTCTGGACGGTTGTCCGAAGGAAAAGGGCATGATCATGCTGATCCGGTCCATGTCGCCGGATATCATCGCTACGGACGAAATCGGGAAAAAAGAGGACTGCCTTGCCATCGAGACTGCGGTGTGCGCCGGGATCAGCCTGTTGACCACGATCCACGGCAGCAGCTATGAAGATGTGAAGGATTCCGGGATCGGGGAACTTGTTGAAAAAGGCGTTTTCGAGCGGCTCATATTCCTGTCGAATATTCCGGCCATCGGATCCATTTCCGCCATAAAGGATTGGAGGAATCGGCATGTTGTTTAAAGGGATCCTCTGCATTCTGATCATTTTGGCGGGAGTTGCCATAGGTCAGCTGAAAGCAAAGACCTACGATAACCGTGTCTATCATCTGCAGGAGCTCATAACGACGCTGAAGGTACTGGAATCGGAAATGAAATACCGGATGGACCCGCTGCCGGATCTGCTGATCCGGGTCAGCAAAATCAAGGAGGGTATGAGCGCAACCCTGCTGGAATCGGCCGGACTCCTGCTCTCGAGTCGTAATGCCTTTGATTTACCTGATTGCTGGCAGGAAGCGGTGGAGACTGCATATATGGAAAGCGCCTTGAATAAGGAGGACAGAAGAATATTGACAGACCTTGGCATCGAGCTGGGAAAAACAGACATGATCAACCAGTCCGGCATGTTTCAGCGCACGGTTTCTCTTCTGGAAGCTCAGACAGCGGAAGCGGCGGAGGAAAAGAAAACAAAAGGGAAAATGTATAAGAGCCTCGGCGCCGCCATGGGAGTATTGATCGTCATCGTACTCGTTTAGGCACGCCTGCCAGGGGTATTCTCCGGAAGACGCGGCGCAAAAAACGGCAGAGCCACCGATTGATTTTTTCCAGTAATAAATCCTTGTCCAAGGAATAAGATGTAAGGAACAACAGATTAATATCATTTCGGAAACTTGAGAGGAGAATTCAGAATGGACATCAATGTAGATATTATCTTCAAGATTGCGGCCATCGGGATTATCGTAGCGGTACTGAACATTGTGCTCAAGCACGCCGGGCGGGAAGATCAGGCGATGATGACGACGCTGGCCGGGATTATCGTAGTACTGCTGCTGATCGTCAGAATGATCAATGATTTTTTTGTCGCGGTGAAAACCTTGTTTCAGTTGTAAGCCGGTTCGATTTTACAAATGAAATGAGGTGTTTTTTATGGACATGGATATCTTCCAGATAGCCGCTCTCGGAATATGCGGCGTGATAATATCCGCGATAGTGAAAAGCTATAAGCCCGAATTCGCGACTTATGTAGTAATTGCAACGGTCATGGTCATCTTTATGATGGTGATCTACAAATTGACGACTGTCTTCGAATTTCTGGGTGAAATCTATAATCAAATCAGTTACGGAAAGAATTTCTTCCCAATCATATTGAAGGTTCTGGCAGTTGCGTATATTGCCGATTTTACGGCACAGATATGCAAGGACTCCGGTGAATCGGCCATCGCCAGCAAAGTGGAGCTTGCAGGAAAAGTAATGATTTTTTATCTGGCGATTCCGGTTATGGCGGCGGTCATAGACCTGATCAACAAAATGCTGCCGGACTGAAGACTGTTCGGGGAGGTGAGAAGAATTGAGCGTAGAAAGCATCGTTGACGAACAACTTGCTTCAATGGACATGAAAAATATGGAGGATCTGTTCGACATTGCGGCGAGCAACGGCAATGTATTTGGAGATATAACCCCGGGGGAGATCACACATAGCATCCTAAACGGCGACCCCATTTTTAATATTCAGTCCATAATCAGTTCCATCGGCAGTCATTTCATGCATGAGATCTACAGCAGCGTTATATTAGGGGTGCAGCTGGTTCTGATCTGCATCATCATCGGTCTTTTAAAAAACATGGCCGATTCCTTTTCCGAGGACACCGTTTCAAACCTCGGCGTCATCGTGTGCAGCTGCAGTGTGATGGTGCTTTGCCTGAAAAGCTTTATGGACATCTATCTGGTCTGCAGCAATGCAGTGGACACCATGACGGTGACGATGCAGGCGCTGCTGCCGGTTTTGGTGCCGCTGCTGATCGCCATGGGAGGCTTTACTTCAGGCGGGGTACTGAATCCCTTTATCATAACTGCAATTACAATTTTTAATTCCATCCTGCAGAGATTCATTATGCCGGCCATCTATATCTCCTGTGTTTTTCTTCTGGTCAACAGCTTGTCGGAGAAGGATTATGTAAAAAAGCTGGCGCTGCTGATCCGTGGTATTTCGGTATCGGCCATGGGGCTGGCGGTGACTCTTTTTTCAGGGCTGACAATTGTACAAGGACTGGTTACCAAGACGGCAGACGGGATGCTCGCCAAAACAGCCAAGTATTCCGTGGACAATTTTGTCCCCATCGTCGGGGGCTTCGCGGCGGATTCGCTGGATTTGATCCTGAGTTGTACAACGATCATCAAAAATGGGATCGGAATCTTCGGACTGATCATTATCCTCACGCTTCTGATCATGCCAATGATCAAGATCCTTGCCGTGGCGCTGGTTTTCAAGGTTACCGCAGTCGTCATCGAACCGATTGGAAACAAAACCATCTCCGACTGTCTGAACGAAGTGGGGAATACGGTGATCACACTGGCGATCATTTTATTCCTGGTGGCCATGATGTTTATTATATTCCTGTCCATCATCATCGGGATCGGAGGCGGAAGCCTCTTTCGCTAGCGGGAAAGGAGGTCGTTTATGGAAATCGCAAGAGAATGGGTCAAGAATATTTTCATCATAATTGTTGCTGTTACATTTATTGAAATCCTACTGCCGACGGGGAGTATGAGCAAGTACCTGAAATTTATATTTTCTCTGATCATTATGGCCATAATATTGTCCCCTCTCGCAATTTTAATGGAATAAGGACATATCCATATTTATATATTAATAACGAGACATTGAATAGTGCCTGTCTCGTTGTTACGCTCAGATGAATGAAAATTTTCTACAGTCGAAAATTTTCAATATATGCGTTATAAGGAGGATAAGGAATGTGGGATAAACTAAAAAACGATAAATACGTAAAGGACTTGCTTATCAAGTTGCTTACGATACTTTTTGTAGCAGCACTCGCACTTCTGCTCTTCGACGTACTTACACAGAGTAAAGACGGAAGAAAGCAGATCGTTGATATGGACGGCGGGACAGAGTATACGGAAGAGACTGCCCTGGCTACGGAAGAGGAGATCCGGCTGGAAGAGATTCTCGGCCAGATGAAGGGAGTAGGGGATACCAATGTCATGATTACCTATCAGAACAAAGAAACAGATACGGTATTCAGCGGTCAGAATAATTACCGGAAGGTGGAAGGAGTGATTGTGGCTTCTGAAGGAGCAGGCGACATTGTCATAAAGAATAACATCATAAACGCGGTAGCAACGGTATTTGACATCCCTGCGTCAAATGTGGTGGTCTATGAGAAAAACGACAGCGGTACGGAATAAAATGAAATGCGAAAGCAAGATTTAGGGGGGATATCGTAAATGAAATTCATGAAACACAAAAAAATAGCTCTGGTGTGCATGCTGGTGCTTATTGTGGGCATAGGGGTGCTGAATAACAAGCTGAACAATGACAAGGATCTTGCCGCAACAGCGGGATATACAGATTATGAACTGGAACAGATGACGCTTCACGACGGGGATGTGCTGGTCGACAGCCTGAATGTCACCGGCGTACCTGGCACGAGCAGCGGCGCGGCTGTTGATACGAATGCGGAAGAAACCGCAGCGCCGGCAGATACAGGTGAACCTGCGACAGTCGATTCCAATGCGGTGATCGATACGATCGCGGGAGCCGGGAATCCTGATGCGGCGGCATCAACATCGGTGGCCGCCATCGACGAAAGCATGATCGTTACTTCGGATGATTTGTCCGAAGTCGCAAACGCAGATGCATATTTTGAGGAAGTCAGGGCTACCATCAACATGGATAGGAACCAGGTTATTTCCATGCTGACGGACGTCATTGAGGAATCTAAGGACGGCAGCGCTGAGAAGAACAACGCGACGCAGCAGAAGCTGAAGATCATTGACTATATGAACAAAGAGAAGGTCATCGAGAATCTGATCAGGAACAAGGGCTTCGAAGACGCTCTGGTTCTCATGACGGATAATTCGGTCAATGTAACGGTGAACAAGCAGGAAGTAACTCAATCCGACGTTGCAAAAATATGTGATATCGTCATGAGGGAAACGGGCCGCGACGCTGGGCAGATCGTGATCCAGAGCAAGTATTAGTACTCCTTAGCCAAACTGTTCCTTAAATTAAATTAATTGTAACTGAACTTCACTTCTGTTATAATGATTCTGTGATTTATATGCTGTAAAACCTTATGTTTCGGTTTTACAGCCGGCGGCTTCGCCGTAAAGAAGAATCAATATATTTTGCTCGACTATACTCGCAAAATATAATTTAATTAGGGGTGGAATGAATGAGCGCGGCAATGGAAGAAAAACTGGGAACCCTTAAAATATCGGATGATGTCATCGCGGTCTGCGCCAGAAACGCAACCATGAAAACCAAGGGCGTGGCCGATCTGAGCAGTGTTTTTTCCGACAATATTTCAAAGAATATCTTCGGAAAAGAGCCTCTTTATAAAGGCATCAAAGTAAACCAGAACGATGAAGAAATCAGTATCGACATATATATCGTCGTGGAGTATGGAGTAAAGATCCCGGAAGTAGCCTGGGATATCCAGGAGAATGTGAAAAAGGAAGTGGAAACCATGACGGAAGCTAATGTAAAAGCAGTGAACATACACGTTCAGGGAGTACATTTCACAGATGAGGAGGACTAGAAGATATGCGGAGAACGGAAGCACGGGAGCTTTTCATGCAGCTGCTGTTCCAAATGGAAGTTCAGAACGACTATAGTCAGGAGATAAAAGAAAGATTTGTGCAGGAATATATGAAAGATTCCAATCAGTTGGAATACTTCAACAAGCTTTTTGAGGCCACTGCAGGTAACCTGCCGGCCATAGACGAAAAGCTTGAAAGTTGCAGCGAAAACTGGAAAATCAGCCGTATGGCCAAGGTGGATCTTGCGATACTCAGGCTTTCTGCTGCGGAGATCTTGTATCTGGAGGACGTTCCAGATTCTGCGTCCATCAACGAAGCGGTGGATCTGGCAAAGAAGTTCGGCGGAGATGATTCGGGAAAGTTTATCAACGGTATCTTGGGTAAGGTTGTAAGAAGCAAAGATGCAGAATAACGAGGCGGTTCTCGGTATTGATACCAGCAACTATACGACATCCCTTGCAATTACTGATATCAATGGAGCAATTCTAGCAGACAGACGCAAATTACTGACTGTCAAGCAGGGCGAAAGAGGGCTTAGGCAATCCCACGCCCTTTTTCAGCATATGGAAAACCTTCCGGAAATGATTCTTTCACTTTTCGGGGAAATCGATAAAAACCGGATCGGAGCCATTGCGGCCTCCGACCGGCCAAGACCAATAGAGGGCTCCTACATGCCCGTATTTAAAGCAGGTGTCAATTATGGAAAAGTGATGGCAGCCAGCCTGGGGGTGCCATTCTTTGAGTTCTCCCATCAGGAAGGACATCTGGAGGCGGTCCGCCGTCACAGCAGCCTATCCGGAGAACCGGAATATCTGGCCTATCATTTATCCGGGGGGACCTGCGAGCTTTTACATGTGAAAAACGGATCTGTCGCTATTCTCGGCGGATCAAAAGATCTCTCCTTCGGCCAGGTCATCGACCGGGTCGGAGTCGCACTAGGGATGGAATTCCCGGCAGGAAAGGAAATGGATCTTATCGCTGCAAATTTCAGGGACAAGCTTTGCAACTCCGATATGACGACTTTCAAAAAAGGAAGCCTGCTGAAGAAGATCCCCATCGATGGTTTTGAAATCAATCTTTCCGGCATCGAGACCCAGTGCCAGCGTGAGCTGCAGAAGGGTGCCGACTCCGAAACATTGATTTATGAGTTGTTTCAGAATATCAGCGCCTGCTTATGCGGCCTGACGGAGAAAGCCGTTTCGGAGACTAGCTGCGGGCGGATTCTATTTACCGGCGGCGTGTCAGCAAGCCGTTTTGTCAGGGATGAGATCCAGCGATACTTTGATAAGAAAGTATTATTTTACGGAAAGCCGCTGCAGACCGTATTCGGAGATCCGGCTCTCTCGTCGGATAACGCAGTGGGCGTCGCATTTCTCGGAGGAAATGAATTATGGCAGTCAAACCGATAAAGGTTTCCCAACTGAACGGATATATCAAACGGGTCCTGCAGTCGGACCCCTTGCTGGGCAACGTATCCGTCGTCGGCGAGGTTTCCAATCTGAAATATCACGGCACAGGTCATGTTTATTTCACCTTGAAGGATGAAACGAGCAAGATCAGCTGTTTCCTGGCTGCCGAATACCTGAAAGACCTGCGCTACGAGCTGAGTGACGGACTCGAGATCGTGGCGAACGGATACATTTATCTTTATGAACGAGGCGGGAGCTATTCCCTGAACGTAAGGGAAATCTCCGTCGAAGGAGTCGGAAACCTGACGGTAGCCTTCGAACAGCTAAAAGAAAAGCTGTTAAAAGAGGGTCTTTTTGATGAAAAGTACAAAAAACCGATCCCTTATTTCCCCCAAAAGATCGCGGTCATCACATCGGAAACGGGCGCAGCGGTAAGGGATATTATAAAAATTGTAAAAAGCAGGAATAATATAGTGGATGTGCTTGTTTATCCATGCCTGGTGCAGGGCCCCGGCGCCGCTGCCGAGATTTCAGAAGCTATCAGCGAGGTTAACCGGCTGTTCCCTGAAACCGATACGATCATCGTAGGACGAGGCGGAGGCTCCATGGAAGAGCTTTGGGCTTTCAACGAGGAGATCGTGGCACGGAGTATCTTCGCGTCGAAGATCCCGGTCATTTCCGCGGTAGGTCATGAAACGGACTTTACCATCGCTGATTTCGTTGCGGACAAGCGAGCAGAAACCCCGACTGCCGCCGCGCAGATGGCAGTTCCCGATATCGCGGCCTTGAAGGAATACGTAGCGAATGAAAAAGAGAACCTGATCCATATCATGGAACGCATGATCAAATATATGGAACTGAGAGTGGCAGGAAGCAGCATCGACGCGCTTACCGTCAGCCTGAATCACCGGCTACTGTTTCATGCCATGAAAGCCGAAACCCTATATAAAGAAATGACAGGAGCGCTGAACAGCAGGCTCGGGGAATGGGCGTCCCGGGCGGAAATGTTGAAAGCCGGCCTGGATGCTCTGAATCCGAGGAATATCATGGACAGGGGCTACGCGGCGATTTTAGACACAGATGGGAAGCTGGCCGGTTCGGTAAGTAGATTTGGAGTCGGCGACGATTTGACGGCAGTTATGAACGACGGAGAAATTTTATGCAAGGTATCCGATGTTAGGAGGGATCAACATGGCAAATCAAAAGAAAAAAATTAGTTTTGAGGAAGCGCTGGCAGGACTGGAACGGTCGGCGGAAATCCTGAAACGGGACGGCACGACCCTGGAGGCTGCCATGGAGAGCTTCGAACAGGGAATCGAGTTCTACAACCATTGCAATGAAATGCTGAACGACGCAAAACAAAAAATTGAATTCTTCGAAAAGAAAGAAGCATAAAGGAGATGACACTAGATGCAGGACAAAGAATTTTTAAGGTTTAAAGGGCTCGTTGAGGAACACCTGTTATACTTCCTGCCTGAGGTAGACCATAAAAGTATTACGTTATATGAATCGATGGCATACAGCCTGAAAGCCGGCGGCAAAATGCTGCGTTCGGTGCTGCTGCTGGCATCCTGCGAATTCTGCGGAGGCGATGAAAAACTTGCGCTTCCTTATGCTTGCGCCATCGAATACATTCATACCTACTCTCTGATCCATGACGATCTGCCTGCCATGGACAACGACGATCTGCGGCGCGGGATCCCAACCAATCACAAGGTTTTCGGGGACGCCGTCGCGATCCTTGCGGGGGATGGACTTTTGACCTCCGCTTTTGAAGCCATGAACAAGGACATGCTCCTTTATTTTGACAATACCGATATGCTGAAGAGAAGGGTCAGAGCTGTCTATGAGATATCTAAGGGCGCGGGCTGCCGCGGAATGATCGCCGGTCAGATCGCGGACATCGAAGCGGAAAACAAGCAGTGCACCAAGGAGATCCTAGACTATATCCATCTGAATAAGACGGCGGCTATGATCAAGGCAGCAGTGAGAGCTGGCGCCTATCTAGGCGGGACCGATAAGAAAACGCTGGAAGACCTGGATGAATATGCAGAAAATATCGGACTGGCATTCCAGATCGTCGATGATATTCTTGATGTCAGCGGCAGCGAAGAAGAAATCGGGAAGAAGACCGGAGCGGATCAGGCCAAGAAGAAAGCGACTTATCCCTGCCGGTACGGCCTTGAGGAATCGAGGGAAAAAGTGAAGGAACTGACAGAAGCGGCGAAGAAAGCCATGGAACCGTATTATGATAACGCGGAGTTCTTTATCCATCTGGCAGACGATCTGGCCGGAAGAATCCGTTAACGTTCCTATTCGAAAGAAATATAATAATAACAGAGTAGAGCAACCAGTAAGGAGTTAATCATAAATGAAAAAGACAATATTGGACTATCAGTTCCCTGAAGACCTGAAAACAATGACCGAAAGAGATCTGGAACTATTAACTTACGAGATCAGGGATTTCCTGATCGATAAGGTTTCAAAAAACGGGGGACATCTTGCGTCCAACCTCGGAGTGGTCGAGCTTACCATCGCGCTGCATAGAGTCTTTGACAGCCCGAGGGATAAAATGGTATGGGATGTAGGCCACCAGTCCTATGTACATAAGATTTTGACCGGAAGGGCGGCCTGCTTCGACGGCCTCCGTTGCCTGAACGGAATCAGCGGATTCCCAAAACGGGAAGAGAGCGTCCACGATATGTTCGATACCGGACACAGCAGCAATTCTATTTCCGCGGCTATGGGCTACGCTACTGCGAGGGACCTTGACGGCGACGATTATAACGTCATCGCAGTGATCGGAGACGGCGCTTTGACCGGAGGAATGGCGTATGAAGCTCTGAACAACGCCGGTTCGTCCCAGTCCAAAATGATCGTCATTTTAAACGATAACGAGATGTCTATCGGTAAGAATATCGGGGGAATCTCGCAGCATCTTTCCAAACTCAGGGCAAGCCAGGCCTACCTGGATTTCAAGAAACAGCTGAAAAAGACGTTAAAGGGTATCCCTGGAGTCGGCGAAGGGCTGTACAGCGGATTCGAGCACCTGAGGGATTCCGTAAAGTACGCCATTGTCCCCGGCGCGATCTTCGAGCAGCTGGGATTCAAATACTACGGTCCGGTCGACGGCCATAATATCCACGATCTTATCGAGGTTCTGTCCTTTGCAAAAATGCTGGAAGGCCCGGTGCTGATCCATGCCATTACGAAAAAAGGCAAGGGGTACCGCAACGCAGAAAACAATCCGGGAAAATTCCATGGGATCGGAGCCTTTGATCCCACCACGGGAAACGTGCTGGCGGAATCGAAAAATCTCAGTTATTCACTGATCTTTGGCAACAAGTTGGTTCAGCTTGCAGGCGATAATCCTAAAATCGTCGCGGTCAGCGCAGCCATGATCGACGCCACGGGGCTCGGCAAATTCGCGCAGAAATATCCGGACCGGATCTTTGACGCCGGTATCGCGGAAGCCCATGCCGTTACCTTTGCCGCAGGCCTTGCAGCCAGCGGTTACAGGCCGGTCGTGGCGATCTATTCCACATTCCTGCAGCGGGCTTATGACCAGATCCTCATCGACGTATGCATGCAGAACCTGCCGGTTATTTTTGCAATCGACCGTGCGGGCAATGTCGGGGCCGACGGGGAAACACACCATGGAGTGTTCGATCTATCCTACCTGAGTCATATGCCGAACCTGACGGTGCTCGCGCCGAAGGACGGAAAAGAACTGGCGGATATGCTGGAATATGCGCTGACACTGGAAGGACCCTGCGCGATCCGATATCCCAAGGGAGAAGCGGTCGACTGTCAGGATGAGATCAGCTGTCCCGTCATCGACGGCACGGCGGAACGGCTTCGCAATGGAAGTGAAGTAGAGATTTTTGCCGTGGGCAAAATGGTTTCCGTGGGGATCGAAGCCTGCAAAAAACTCCGGTCCAGAGGGATCGAAGCCGGGCTTACAAACGTGCGTTTCGTCAAGCCTTTCGACAAAGCGGCAGTTTTAGCGACCGCCGACAAGGTGAAAAAGCTTGTGACGCTGGAGGACAACGTTCTGGAAGGCGGTTACGGGGCCATGGTCAACGGACTGTTGGCAGAAGAAAGAAAAACAGACGTAAAGGTTTTAAATATCGGATGGCCTGACAAATTCATCGAGCAGGGAAGCACGACCGAACTGTTTGAGAAATACGGCCTTGATCCGGAAAGTATTGCAGAAAGGGTGTGTGGCTTCCTTGAAGGAAAGGCTTGATGTGATCCTTGTGAACCGCGGTCTTTTCCAGTCACGGGAACGGGCAAAGGCTGCTGTCATGGCCGGTATCGTCTATGTGGACGGCCAAAGAGAGGACAAGGCCGGAACGGGGATCCGTGAAGATGCGGAAATCTTCGTAAAGGAAGATACTTGTCCCTATGTGAGCCGCGGCGGGCTGAAGCTGGCCAAGGCGATCCGTTCCTTTGGACTTGATCTCGCGGACGTCGTTGCTGTTGATATAGGGGCGTCAACTGGAGGATTCACCGACTGCATGCTGAAAAACGGAGCACGGAAGGTATACTCTATCGATGTGGGCTACGGACAGCTTGACTGGAGCCTCCGAAACGATCCCAGAGTCGTCAATATGGAAAAAGTGAACGTCAGATACCTTGAGACGGATAAAATCGCTGACAAAGCAGATTTTATCAGCATTGACGTTTCTTTTATATCGTTGAAGCTCGTTTTCCCCGTGGCAGCGGAGCTGCTTGCCCCGGACGGGAAGCTGGTCTGCCTGGTGAAACCCCAGTTTGAAGCCGGCAGGGAGCAGGTCGGAAAAAAAGGGATCATACGGGACAAGGCAGTGCACACGGAAGTGATCGAAAACGTCATCCGGTACGGGGAAGCTAACGGTTTATATCCCCAGGGACTGGATTTTTCGCCTATGACAGGGGCAAAGGGGAATATCGAATATCTGCTGCTTCTTGATAAAAACAACAGCGGAACGGACTACAAACCGACCATCGACGCTGTGGTGAAGGCGTCCCACGAAGAACTTGACTGACCGTTCCAGAAATGAATCAGACTGACCGCTTTCGAAAAATCATAAAAAATTCGAGGTAATTATGCAATTAACACCGATGATGCAACAGTATATGGAGATCAAAAAGGACTATCAGGATTGCATCCTGTTTTTCCGTCTCGGCGATTTTTACGAGATGTTTTTTGAAGACGCTGTCACAGCATCCAGAGAAATGGAAATCACACTGACCGGCAAGAGCTGCGGGCAGGAGGAACGGGCGCCCATGTGCGGCGTTCCATATCATGCGGCGGACACCTATATCGCGAAGCTCATCGATAAGGGATACAAGGTTGCGATCTGCGAGCAGGTGGAAGATCCCGCCACAGCCAAAGGGATCGTGAAACGGGAAGTCATCCAGATCGTCACGCCCGGAACCGTCGTGAGCCAGACCATGCTCAATGAAAGAGAAAACAATTATCTGGCTTCGGTTTACCTGTATGAAACGGGAGCCGGCTTGGCATTCTGCGACGTCTCCACCGGAGAGATCAGCACGACGGAGCTGAAAGGCCAGAGGTCCGTCGAGAAGCTGTTAAACGAATTGGTAAAAATAAGGGCCAGAGAAGTGATCGCCAACGAGACCGCCGCCCTGGACGGACTTGACGAGGATATTCGTGACGCTTCCGGAGCCTATTTCAGCATATTGGATTCACAGTACTACAACCAGAATGCCGCGGAAGAATCGGTTCAGCGGCAGTTCCGCGTAAAATCCCTGAAGGGCCTCGGCGTGGAAGAAATGCCCCTTGCTGTCATGGCTTTGGGAGCATTGCTTTCCTATCTTTTTGAAACACAGAAACAGAATCTGTCCCATCTGGCGCATTTGAACGTCTACGATACGGCCGGCCATATGGCCCTCGATAAAGCAACCATCAAAAACCTGGAGCTGACGGAGACCCTGTTTGAAAAGAAGATACAGGGTTCGCTTCTGGGCATTCTGGACAAGACACATACGGCAATGGGATCCAGAAAGATGAAGCAATGGCTGCGGGAACCACTGAACAGCCTGAACGATATCCAAGAACGGCTCAACGCGGTAGAGCTGCTTACCGAGCAGGTGATCCTGCGGAACAATATCAAGGAACATCTGAAGAAGATCTATGATTTGGAACGCCTTGCCGGCAGAGTCGCCTGCGGAAACGCCAACGGCAAAGATCTCATCGCATTGAGAAACTCCATTTTCGTCCTGCCCGACATGAAAAGCGAGCTGGCTTCCTGCGGCGATCCGCTCCTTGAGAAGCTGGAAAGCAGCATGGATTCTCTGGCAGAAATCTATGAGCTCATCGACAGGGCCATCGTGGAAGAGCCTCCCTTCACGGTCAAGGAAGGCGGCTTGATCCAAAGCGGCTACTCGGATGAACTTGATCAGATGAAGAATTCCATTCTGGACGGTCAGACCTGGATCGCGGGACTGGAAGGCAGCGAAAGAGAACGGACCGGGATCAAGAATTTGAAGGTCGGATTCAACAAGGTTTTCGGCTATTACATAGAGGTGACCAAGTCAAATTATGACATGGTGCCGGACAATTATATCCGGAAACAGACACTGGTGAACTGCGAACGATTTATCACTCCGGAACTGAAAGAAGTGGAATCCGTAGTTCTGAACGCGGAAACGAAGATCAATCAGATGGAATACGATCTTTTTGTTGAGATCCGGAATTTCATCCAGGGCTTCATCGGCGCCATCCAAAAGACTTCAGCCGCCATATCCGTCCTGGATGTGCTCAACTCCTATGCGGAGGTGGGCAGTAGACTCGGCTATGTCAAGCCTGCGGTGAACAACGGCGACGCCATCGTCATCGAAAAAGGCCGTCATCCAGTCATTGAAGGAACGATTAAAAACGGAATATTCGTATCGAACGATACCTACATAGACAGAAAAAACAGCAGCATGCTGCTGATCACCGGACCCAACATGTCCGGTAAATCGACTTATATGAGGCAGACGGCTCTGATCGTGCTCATGGCGCAGACCGGGTGTTTCGTCCCCGCGGAAGCGGCGACCATCGGCGTAGTAGACAGGATCTACACGAGGATCGGCGCCTCCGACAACCTGGCTCAGGGCCAAAGTACCTTTTTTGTGGAAATGAGCGAACTGGCATACATACTGAACACAGCGACGGACAAGAGCCTGATCATCCTAGACGAGATCGGCAGGGGCACCAGCACCTACGACGGACTTTCCATCGCATGGGCCGTTGTAGAGTATCTCTGCAATAGCAAAAGCCAGATCCGTACGCTGTTCGCCACCCATTACCACGAACTGACCGCCCTGGAAGGCCATATGAAGGGTTTGAAAAACCTGAACGTGGATGTCCAGGAGAAGGACGGGAACATCGTATTCCTGCATAAGATCGTTGAAGGAAGCGCCAGCAGAAGCTACGGGATCCATGTGGCAAAACTGGCCGGAGTACCGCAGCAGCTACTGTCAGCGGCTGAAGAAAAACTGATGGAACTTGAGGGAAGCGGCGTTTCCATCGACCTTGAAAATTACGTAAGCAGCATCAAGGAGGCGGAAATCGATCCGAAAGCCGAAACAGAGCAGATCTCCTTCTTCAGCTTCGCGCCGAATCCCGTGGTAGAGCGGCTGAAGGCACTTGACCTGATGAATATCACGCCGTCCCAGGCATTCAGTATCCTGGAGGAACTGAAAAAAGCGGCAGAAATATGATTCATTCGGATATGAAAATACTCTCAGATTTTATATTATCAGTGATTTGGTTCACTATTTTTAACCCCAAAAACAAATTTGGTCCGCCTGTGTTTTTTGGTACCGCTACAAAGCAGTAAGCGCGGTATTAAAAATTTTGTTCACCTTCATCAGATAATATTGAAAATCTATTCGGATATTTTCTAATATCCAAATGAATCATCTCCTAATCAATAGTAAATTTTTAAATTAGAGGTTGAATATGATCAACGAAATAAGAACGCGGAGAAGCATAAGAAAATATACGGATCAGCCCGTCAGCGATGAGATCATCACACAGCTTTTGGAAAGCGCGCGTATTGCGCCTTCCGGGAAAAATACGCAGCCATGGCATTTCATCGTCGTCCGGTCCGAATCGACCAGGAAAAAGCTGGCTGAGATTTCCCACAGGCAGGGTTGGATGGCTGATGCCCCGGTCCATATCGTCTGCATTGGCGACATTCGCCCCAGGATCGGCGGAAACGAAGCGCTGACCGTGGATGAATACAGCCCGCATTTTGAACTGAAACAGACCATAAGAGATACGTCCATCGCGGTGGAGCATATAGTGCTGGAGGCTGAAAGTATGGGCCTTTCGACCTGCTGGATAGCATGGTTTGACCAGAAGGACATCCGGCCCGTTCTGAATATACCCTCCGATAAATATGTGCTGAACATCCTGACCGTCGGATATTCCGATGAAAATCCAAAAGCCAGACCGAGAAAGCGCCTGGAAGACATCGTACATTACGAAAACTGGTAAATGAAAAAATGCTTGTAAAAGAGGTATTTATGGAAGCATCGGAAAATAAAAGGATCATAGAATTACCGAAAAACGTTTATGATAAGATCGCCGCAGGCGAAGTCGTGGACAGGCCCTTGTCCATCGTCAAGGAACTGGTGGAAAACTCCATCGACGCCGGCTCGACGTCGGTCATCGTTGAAATAAGGAACGGAGGGAAAACCTATATCCGTGTCACAGATAACGGCAGCGGGATCCGGAAGGAAGACGCGGATCTGGCGTTCAAACGCCATGCCACCAGCAAGATCAGGAGCGCGGATGATCTGGATCATATCAGCAGCCTCGGTTTTCGCGGCGAAGCCCTCTCGAGCATAGCCGCAGTATCCCGGATCGAACTGATCACCAAAACCGCGGGCGACAAAAGCGGACTCCGCATTAAAATAGAAGGCGGAGAGATGCTGGAAAAGGAGGATACGGGCTGTCCGGAAGGAACCACCATCATCGTGGAAGACCTGTTTTTCAACACACCGGCCAGAATGAAATTCATGAAACCCGACGCCACGGAAAGCACCCTAATCATCGATTTCATTTCGAAGATGACGCTGGCGTATCCCGGGATCAAAATCAGGCTGATCAACAACGGAAATATCCTGTTTTCAACAAACGGAAAAGGGGATATCCACTCCAATATCCTTACCATTTACAGCAAAGAGATCGGAGACAAGCTGATCCACATTGCCGAAGAAAACGAAGATCTCTCGCTGGAGGCCTTTGTTTCTGCTCCGAACAACAGCAAAACGAACCGCAAGAGCCAGATATTCTTTGTAAACGGACGCTATATCAGCAGCAAAATCATGGAGAACGCTGTTTCCGACGCCTATATGGAAAAGCTGTTTGAAGGGAGATATCCCATCACGTTCCTGTTCCTGCGGATCGCGCCTGAGAGACTGGACGTCAATATCCATCCCAATAAAAAGGAAGTACGGTTTGACGACGAGCGTGCGATAAGGGATTTTATCGCCCAGACGATCCGAAAAGGCCTGAAAACGAAGGAAGCCATTCCGGAAATCAAGGAAAAGAACCTGTTCAAAGAAACCAATGTTGTAAAACCCAAAAATGAAGAGCAGGTTGACATAAAAAGGTTATTGTCTGAACAAAGGAAGTCGGAAGTTGTTCAGGCCGATTCGGATCGAAAGGCGGACGGTCCGGTTATAAAAGAGATCATCAAAGAACCGGTAAATGAATTCATAAAAGAAATGCAATCAAGCTACATATTGGAACCTTCTACACCGGAGCCCATCAAGCCCGAAAACCACAGAATCGCTGACATTTCCGCGGAGACGGAACAGCCCAGGGTCGAGTTTGACATGAGACTCCTGACGGTCACCGGATCGGTTTTCGGAACCTATATCACAGCGGTCGACGAAAACAACTTGTATCTGATCGATCAGCATGCCGCCCACGAACGCATTTTCTACGAGCAGTTGCTGTCACAATATCAGAACGAAGAAAAAGCACAGCAGTTGATTCTCGCGCCTGTTGTTATCAATGTGACTCATGCGGTCAAGAACGATACCGGTGAAATGCTTGATTTCCTGGGCAATCTGGGATTTGAGATCGAGGAATTCGGTCCGACGGCCTATATCATGAAGGCGATCCCGGTCTTTATGGATCTGGACGAAGCCAAAGATTTTATCGATTTTATTCTCGATAACGTTTCGGAAGAAGCCGATCTGGAGAACCGAAAGAAGATCAGCTCCATTGTAACGAATGCCTGCAAGAAAGCCGTAAAAGCCCATGATTTGCTGGATATAAAAGAAATCAACCGGTTGATGGCCGATCTGGCCAATACGAAAAATCCATACTCCTGTCCCCACGGACGGCCGACCTTTATCAGGATGAGCCGGTATGAGATCGAAAAGATGTTCAAGCGGGTTTAGCTTGAAGTGTTATAAAAAGGAACCAACCATGCAGGAAAACCGTAAAGTTATCATCATTGCAGGCCCCACGGCCGTAGGAAAAACAAAATACTCCATCGAGATCGCCAAAGCTTTCAACGGTGAGATCGTATCGGCGGATTCCATGCAGATCTACAAATACATGGATATTGGCAGCGCGAAGCCGACGAAGGAAGAGCTCAGCCAGGCGAAGCATTACCTGGTGGATGAAATCGATCCCCGGGAAGAGTTTTCTGCCGCGGAGTATCAGGTGCTTGCCAAAAAATATATCGAACAAATATTCGAAAGCGGAAAAACGCCTGTGGTGTCGGGTGGAACAGGGCTTTATATCAACTCGCTGCTCTACGATATGGACTTTTGCATCATGCCGAAGCAGGCCGACTTCCGGCAGCAGCTTGAACGGGAAGCGGAACTTTATGGAGTCGAGTACATCCACGATAAGCTGAAAGCACTTGATCCGGCAGCGGCGGAAAGGATCCATCCGAACAATCTGAAAAAGGTGATCCGGGCCATTGAAATCCTTGAAACCACCGGTGAAAGGGTCCGGGAATTCCAGGAGTCCTTTGTGCCTACCGGGGATTACGGCTGCATCCTGATCGGACTGAACCGGGACAGGGAAGAGTTGTACCGAAGGATCGATGAACGGGTCGATCAGCTCATGAAAACCGGTCTCGTGAAAGAAATCGAGACCCTGCTGGAGAAAGGGCTGACGGAAAACAGCATTTCCATGAAAGGGATCGGATATAAGGAGATCATCGAATATCTGCATGGAGAATATGATCTGGACGAGGCGGTCCGGCTGGTCAAACGCAATACGCGGCATTACGCCAAGCGTCAGCTGACCTGGCTCAGACGTTACGAGGATATGATCTGGTTCAACCTGTCAGAATACAGGTGGGACGATGCGGCCCTCGCGGATATTTTTGAAGCGATCCGATCGAGATTATAATTTTTCTGCTCCGGGAGAGTAAAAAAATGGCGGTAAAAAAGGAATTAAAAATTCATAATAAGAGCGACAAGCCGGACAACATTATCCTGAAGGAAAATGAGATCATGGAGAAATGTCAGGCGGTTCAGGATGAGCTGCCGCGCTTTATGAGCGGATTTTTTGTGTATCTCAAGGGAAACGTGCTCCCTATGACAAGGCTGGCATACCTGCAGGATATCCGGTTCTTCTGCAATTATCTGATCCACGAAACGGATCTGACGGAAGCGGAAAAAACGAAGGATATCAAGCAGGAGGACTTTGAACGGATCAAAGCGGTGGACGTCAATATCTTCATCGATTACTGCAGAAGATACAAAGTAGAAAAGGAAAACGCCGTCTATATCTACGAAAACGATAAAAAATCACTGTCCAGAAAGAAATCATCCATATCGGTTTTGTTCAAATATCTATACCGTGATGAACTGATCGGCAAAAATATCACCGACGCCTTTGATCCGATCAAGCTGCCCAAGCCTGGAGAGCGCGAAATCAAAGCCCTTCAGGACGACGAAGTGATGCGAATGCTGGACGCGGTGGCTACGGGCGGCAATCTGACGAAAAAGGAACGGGAATTCTGGGAGAAAACGAAAAAGCGGGACAAGGCGATCCTGATCCTGTTCCTCACATACGGGCTGCGACTTTCCGAGCTTCAGCAGCTCAACGTTTCTTCGTTCAATTTCAGCCGCGGAGAATTTAAAATATACAGGAAACGCGGCAAAGAATCCATCATGCCGCTGAATAAGTCGGTGATGAAAACCGTTTCCGAATACATCAACGAGGAACGGGAACCCGATGAAAAGCTGCTTCCGGAGCATCGGGACGCGTTGTTCCTCTCCCTGCAGGGGAAGCGGATGACAGAACGTCAGATCCGGGAACTGGCTAAAAAATATACTTCCATCGGCCTTGCCACCTCCAGGGCGGCAGGGTACAGCCCCCATAAATTAAGAGCAACGGCGGCGACGTCGTTGATCGGCAGGGGAAATTCCATCTTTGACGTACAGGCGCTGCTGGATCATGAAAACGTTACGACAACTCAGCTTTACGCGGCCCATAAAAAGAACGTCAAAAAGGATCTGGTCAAGAATTTTGAATGGGAAGAAGAGTTTGACAAGAACAAGTAGCAAATAATAAGAATAAAACTAACAATATAAATATTATGTAAATCAGTATGGAGTTTATTATGCAGAAAAACACTTTTCAACTTTTAAATAAGGAATTCGGGATCCATGAGTCGGTCCTGAATGCGGTATCAAAAGCGGAAGAACAGGTCCGGGATATTTTCCATGAGCTGGACGACGTCATGGCTTACAACCAGTACAAGGTACTGGACGCATTCCAGAAAAACAGGATCTCGGACATGCATTTCGGCTGGAATACCGGATATGGTTATAACGACCCGGGCCGGGAAGCCTTGGAAAAGGTCTATTCCGACATTTTTAAGACCGACGCGGCACTGGTTCGGCCGATCATTGTCAACGGAACCCATGCGTTAACTCTGACGTTAACGGGCATACTACGTCCGGAGGATGAATTGATCTATTGTACCGGTAATCCTTACGATACGCTGGAAGAAGTCATCGGGATCCGGGGAGAAGGCAAAGGTTCCCTGAAGGATTTCGGAGTAAAATATAAGCAGGTGGAGCTCAAAGCAGACGGCACCATCGATCTGGAAGCGCTTCGGGCCGCGATCACTCCGAAAACAAGGATGGTCACCGTACAGCGAGCCACCGGATACGGATGGCGCAAGGCCGTTACGATACCCGAAATCGAGGAATGGGCCCGTTTTGTGAAGTCCATTCGTTCCGATATCATCTGCATGGTGGACAACTGCTATGGCGAATTTCTTGATACAAAGGAACCGACAGAAGTCGGAGCCGATGTGGTTGCAGGTTCTTTGATCAAAAATCCCGGCGGCGGACTCGCGCTGACCGGCGGTTATATCGCGGGCCGGGCCGATCTGATCGAAAATATATCATATCGCATGACGTCGCCGGGGATCGGCGGAGAATGCGGTCTGACCTTCGGACAGACAAGAACCATGTTCCAGGGTCTGTTTATCGCTCCCAAGACGGTGAACGGGGCGGTCAAAGGCGCGATACTCTGCGCCAAAGTGTTTGAAAATCTCGGATTTGACGTCTGTCCTAAACCGGAAGACCGGAGAAGCGATATCATCGAAGCGGTAAAACTGGGCAGCCCGGAAGCTGTCGTGGCGTTTTGCGAAGGAATCCAGGCCGCGGCGCCCATTGACGCCCATGTCAAGCCGGTTCCGTGGGATATGCCGGGATATGAGGATCAGGTCATTATGGCTGCAGGCGCCTTCGTTCAGGGATCTTCCATCGAGCTATCCGCAGACGCGCCGATCCGGCCCCCATATATCGTGTATTTCCAGGGCGGGCTGACTTATGAGCACTCAAAGTTCGGCGTCATTAAAGCGCTGCAGGTTTTATATGCAAAGGATCTGGTCAGAATCTCTTAAAGGTGATTTTATGGGATATAACAAGGAAAACAGAAAAAAAAGGCTGACGAAAATCTTTTCCGTGCTGAAGCTGGCGGTCTTGCTCGCCATCGTCATTGGAGTGCCCGTTTATGTATATTTCAGCTATCCGGAACTTATCGACCGTTTCCGGAGCCTGGAGGAAATCAACAAGCTGCTGAAACAGTATAAAACGGCAAGCATTTTCCTTTATATGGGGCTGCAGGTCTTCCAGATCATTGTTTCCATACTGCCGGGACAGGCGCTTCAGTTTGCTGCAGGTTACGCATATCATTTTTGGCTGGGATTTCTGTATTCCATCATCGGCGTCGCCTTGGGAACGGTCATTACGTTCTATCTGGCACGTTTGCTGGGCAAAGACGCGCTGCATGTGATCTTTGGAGAGGAAAAGTTCAATAAATTTGTCCATACCCTGAACAGCAAGCGTTCCTTTATCGTGCTGTTTGTTATTTTCCTGATCCCGGGGATCCCAAAGGATCTTTTTACCTATGCGGCAGGGGTGTCGGAGATCCGAGTCATTCCATTTTTACTGCTGTCCCTGATCGGCAGAACTCCGGCGATGATCGGCAGTATCCTGATGGGGAACATGTTTTATAACGGCAGCTATACAGGCTTGATCGTCATGGGTACCGCGGCCGTGATCCTGTTTATTGCAGGGATCATAAAACGCGATAAAATGATCAAATGGGCGGATCGGTTCTACAACCGAATGGTTGGAAACAGCCATTGAAGCACGAAAAATCGAAAGAGGCTGACGCCTCTTTTTTTACAAAAAATAGAATAAATATTACGTAAAGAGGAGTGCCGTATTAGCCATCACTAGTTATGAGAATCTCCAATAATTGGATTCCGTATATAGTTTATTAATCCTTGAGCAAAATAACCGCTCGTGTTTTCCGCAAGATCTAAAAGCGTATCAAAAATATCTAAATTTCTGGCGTAGTCGCCCGTTAAAAAGGTATTTGATTCATCAAGCGTTAAGCGGAGATTATTATATAACCTGGCCTTCCATTCGTTTTGCTCCCAGAAGGGATTCAGTTTGGAAACCGAAATTGCTCTTTCATCTGCGTTTTGGTATAAAAGCTGAGTGATACGATTTACCGCATCCGCATTGCCTTCCTTTTGAGCGTCAATTAAACTGTCGATCAGCGCTATATACGTATTTAACTCCAATTGTAATTCATCTATGGCGGGATTATCACCAAAGAATTGTCTTAGATTTTTTACATAATTTTCTGGAACCTGACCTAACCGGTCATATATTTCCGTCTCGTTACCGACTCCGAGATACTTACTTATCATAAGACTTCGGACCCAGATGAAAAGTTCGAACCAAAACATCCTGATATTGTATATTCCGTCCACTTGTTCATAAGTAAAGCACTGTTGGCTGTCTTGAAGCTGAGCGGTATCCTGTGCGCCGGATGTAATGTAACTATACAGGCTTTGTGCTACAGCATCGCCAAGCTGGTTGCTTAACTCAGTAAGACGGTCAAATAATTCAATATCATTTCTATAATTGCCGGTTATAAAATTGTTGGCTTCTTCAATGGTATACTGCAGATACGTTTGCAGCTGTTTTACCCATTCAGTTTTATTGACGTACGGATTGATCGATGCAATAAAAGAGGCCCGTTCATCAAGATCCTGATATAAACGATTTACATTTTGATTGATTGCTTCCGTATTGCCCTCCAATTGGGCCGATATCAGATCGCGCAGAGCGATGGCATAGGTGCTTAGCAATTGGCTGTATCGGTCTGCCGCTTCACGACCAAAAAATGGTCTTACAAAATTGCCAGCATCAAGAGTCTCAAGATAAAAGCGGCTGAATAATTCTTCCTGCGTTCCTATTCCCAGGTATCTGCTGATGATATATTCCCTGGTCCAGATCGTAAGTCTTCTATAGAAGAGTCTTGTATTGAAAATTAAATTCATCTGGCTATATGTAATACATTGTGGATTAAAATTATTTTTCATTATCAAACAAAACCCCTTCAGACATAATAATTATTATATTGATCTTAGATTAGAAATGTCACAAATGATTTTTGGAAAAATTAGAAAAAAGAACAAATGTTTAAAATAGTTCTTTACAAAGAACATATATTCTGATATCATATAGAAAAAGAACAAATGTTTTGGAAAAAGCAGGGGATTTCGGAGGTAACGATCATGAAAAAGAAATACAGAATCAAATCAAAGTTCCGGTTTACTTTATTTATGACGATCGCCATTATGATGATGATCAGCCTTACAGGAACGCTCATCGGAGCTAACAATGCAGAAAGTCTGACAAAGCCGGTTTATTCGGAGATCATCGTTCAGTCCGGCGATACATTATGGAATCTGGCCGAAGAATTCGGACCTGATAATAAAGATATCCGTGAAGTCATTTTTGAGATTTGTGAACTTAATGACATTTCCGCAGACAGTATCCAGCCTGGCCAGACTATTTTGATCCCGGTTTATATCTAATAGGATGCGCGGGATGGAAATATCATACATAAAATATCAATTAAGACAATATGTCCCTTTTAAGGATAAAAGTGATAGGTATTAGTTATCCACCATATCAAAAAAAGTCGCTTAAAACGCAAAATAGAGCCTCGACTTCTGAAGGCGTTGCAATTACTGGGTTTGTGGGAATTGTGCGCGGCGATAGACGCGAGAACGACTGTAAATGACGCTAACGGCAATAAAACACTCCGGAATATATAAATAGTATTAAAAAAATATGAAAGAAAATGAAATAAGGAATAAAAATCAAAAGGGATCACATAGATCGAATTTCATTGAGATTTAAATAATAGAAATAAGTAATAAAATAATCAGGATGATCGGGAAGCCGTTGGGCGCAGAAAATATGCCGTAAACGGCTTTTTTCGTTGACCCCGGAATTACTATTCCGAAAATTATGATTTTAGGAATAGATAAGCCTCCTAAAAAAGTGGGGTTACCCCCTCTGCGTGTCCGTACAACTCTATTGATTATTAAAATAGCATTGTCAATCACGCTTGTCAATAATTATTTTTCCAGCATTATCCTTTCACTATGGCAATAATGACCAAACCGCCTGCAACGAGCCACCATTTCTCTTTTAAAAAAGTTATGATTCCATCCGTGTTTATACCACCCAAGATATCACCCCCAAAGACATTGCTTAAATCGAACGGAGAATACAGCCCGGTGCCAAGCACCTTTGCAGCCTGATTATAATAACTCAAAAATCCGGATTTATCATAATTAGACTCAGCCCACGGAGAAGCGTCCCACGCTTTTAATAATGTCGCTGGATCGTTGCTTGATCTTGCAGCACTTAAGAAATCCCTCATATTGGACTGATTCGCAACACGTATGTAATCTTGCGTAAAAGCCGAAAGGCTCGTATAACCGGCGTGAATGCTATCGGTAGGGTCAAATATCCCCTTCGATGGATCAGCTTTCCGCTTTATACCAGCTAAGTTATTATACTTAGTACCTGTGTTCGTGCCGTTCCCTGTCTCATAGAGCCATGTAGCAAGTATAAAGGCTGGATCATATTTAAGCTGAGTACCAGCACTCAAAGCATAAGGCGCCCATTTTTGAGCCGGTGTAAGTGTGTCCATTATTTAGTACTTCCATTCCGATTACACAATAACGCAGCATTGGTCATCGATTCGACTGCTGACGTTGAAGCTGCAATAGCATTCACACACTTTTCATTAATATCATCGGTCTTTTTTCCTCGAACCCAATCCTTAACCATGAAATAGGCTAAGCATATACCCATAGGGCCATAGGTCAAAAGGTTACTTATCCCACTTGCTACCTGTGTTACATCGTCCATGATTTGTTCCCCTTTCTCTTATCCTCAAAATATTCCCTTTCCCATGACAACCCCAGATGCACATACGTATCATACCAGCAAATCTGGCCATATCCACCGGCAGCTTTACACATCGAAAACCACATAGAACGAACATGGTCAAAGAATTCCCTTTGCCTGTCAGGAGATCCTTTTAAATAATCTGTCGGTAAATTCGTATCAATAGCCATAGCCCTTAAATGCAAAGATGCCGGCACTCCGCCCACCTGATTGTTTTTCGCAACAGACCGATATCCAGAATTAATAACTATCGGACGGTCATACCAAACCCGGAAAGGCTCTAATACCCTCGTAACGAATACGATGAATTCCGGAGTAATAAGAACCTCTCCACTACAAGCGAATTCAGATAGTCGAAAATGTGCCGTAATTTGATCTTTTTTTATCATCATGGCACATTACCCCTTATATGATGCAATTCGTCCCAGCTTGACCGATTTTCCTACCGTCAAGAGCAATATAGCACTCCCACCCAGCAATACCGGATTGCTCACGATCAAAGATATAGCTGCTTTTACATAATATGCCACAGCGTTGAACATTCCAGCAGCATTTGTTAAAATATCACTTCCCATTTTCATTTCCCCCTTCTAAATCTAATAGTTTTTTTAATTCTTCTTTGGCTTGGTTAGCCTGATACGAACTATTCGAACGGCTCAATATCAACAATCTCTTAACCTCAGAATCGTCAACGTCAACCGAATCACCTTTAGCTATTTTCTTTATACCGTCAATTTCCAACTGCATTATTCCCTGATTTTTCAGCACAATATCCAGCTTAGAATGAACGGTAAAAACTAGGTAAACAATTGCCAAAAGCAACAGTCCAACCACGATTAAAACAGGTTTACTCAAATAAACCAAGGTATGAAGCGTCTGAATCGTGTAATTTAAATCATCCATGGTAATAACCTCCAGTTTTTGATTTAATAATACACTAAATCTAATCTTTCAGCAATACAAGAAGAGCCACAACTCCAACTATAGCAAGTTGCCAATTTTCTTTAACCCATAAGAAAATGTCAAAAACTTCTTTAACATTATCAACTGCTTCCTTATTGGTTTTAGCATTATCACTTAATTGTTTCGGCGTGTATCCTGCCGAAGCATTATTAACACCTAATCCATTCAAATACTTCGACATTGTATCACTCAAATATTGAGCACCACTATTAGCCACGATTTCCGCCCCCATTCATGAAGCGATCCAGTAAAGCGATACCGACCAAGCCAAGAACGATATAACCCATAATATTACCGAATCCGGAAGTGCTCGTGGTGCTATAATTCGCATAGTCCGTAGGATCGTAACCCGGTGTAAAAAGAGTGCTATCACTCCCAGTAGTATTGACTGGAATATCCGGCTGTTTTGTGGTATCTACGGTACTATTATTGGTACTTCCCCCACTCACCTTACGAACATAAGCCGCCATTACTTCGGCATAGCTTTTCGTGGTGCCCGTAGCAGTGTCCAGCTTCTCAACCAACCGGCTTGCACCACTGGCAAGCTTCTCATAGATACCACCACCAGTAACGACCCTATCCCCTGTTTTGGCATTGCTTGTACCGTCAGGATTTGCCAATATATAAGCCATTCCAATTCCCCCTCCTCAAAAGGATATAGGGGACGGATAACCGCCCCCATCGTTCCTATTTCTGCCAAACAATGTACTTTTCAAGATCCTTGTAATCCTTAACCAGTTCCGGCACATTGATAGCACCGCCACCGGCGATCACTTCATGCTGAATATTCTTTGCGAAACACTTCGCATTGAAAAGCAGCATAGCAAGAGCAACACCCTCATCAACATCATGGTGAGCATGGAAAAGGCGGATATTCACCGCATACTTTTCCTTGATTTCTTCGATCTTCGCATCATAATGCTGTTCTTTTTCGTGGTCGTTCATTTCAACTTTTTTCACTGTCATTTTGATTTCCTCCTTTTACAATAGCAACACAGCGCCATCATTGACAAGATTTACAATATCGTAGTAGATTTTTATAGAGTTCTCCTTGAAAGTAACCTTTTTATTATCAGGAGAACTTACCGTCCCCCTAATACCCAAAGTTATAACATCATTGAATTTCACGGCAAAACCAGTCAAACTAACCGTCTGATAAACACCAGCAGCAGCCGTTAACTGCACCAACTTTTCAGTAGCGCCACATTTCAACAACACAGATGTCGTTCCCGTCGCAACCTCTCTCTTAACATCAACATCAACACGTATAGAACCATCACAAAGGCTTTTAAAATTATACGTGCTATAATCATAAGCCGATGCAAATACAATTACATCAGCTAAAATATTTGCAAGTGTTTTTTTAAGATTTGCGGAACCGATAACATTAAGTTTTTGAATTGAAGCTGCCGAGTTGGCATTTACGCTATCCAAAGAAAGCTTAACAGCATCAAGCTTTGTATTCAGATCGCTGATTATTTCACCGATATAAATATCACTGCCTGCCATTAAAACCACCGCCTTTTTCCTACTGGACCGATTACATTAGCAGGTTCCCTGATTTCGAAATATGTGACTTCTACATCGACATTCACAAAGCTTTCAGCTGCACCGGTATTGTTATAATCAATCAAAATCTTCGTCTTACGCTCAATTTCTTGCTGAACGACAGCTGGTACACTCTCATCGTCTCCGGTCACATATTTATCGCCGTTTTCGGCATAAGAGAATAAATCAACGGCGATTTCACCCGGTAACATGATAATCGGTCTAATCTGCAACGTACCCGACTCACCGGCAGCAAAGCGCACGTTTACCCCGGTCACATAACCATGCGCAACAAGTTCCGCCGTCAGAGTACCAGAAGTTCCAGCAGGAACAAGCTTTCTGAATTTTATCGATTTCGATACATTTCTCTGAACTTCATAATCCAAAACACCACCCCCTTGATGGTAAAAATGGGCGAGCGCACGCAGCCCACCCGCCCATTTTTCAAATTTAATCCCTTAAGGGAATTACATGATCGCCCTTGTAATATCCATCAGAACTGTGCAATTTGCCTTTGTCAGAACAATCGCACCGGCTGTAGTGTTTTTGATAGAGAACTTGATCACACGATCTTCTCCTAAAAACTCACCAGCGAACGGAAATACAAAACGATCTCCCAGCACTGTGGCACCAGCAGAAATAGCAGCCAAATCAACTTCTAAGAATGTTGGTCTTGAAGTAACCGGCTGATCCTGTGACGATCTGATTTCAATACGGAATTTTCCCTTAGGAAGTGCAACACCGGCACCATCTTTGAACAGAGCATAAAATCTTCCAACTGCTGTGTTCTGAGAATCATAGCTACCTTTTCCAAGGGCCACAGCTTCATCAGCAAGCACCTTGTAACTGCCAATCTCGACAAATCGATTTGGTGTCAGCGAAATATCTGCTGCAATAACATCATCCGCCGTAAAAGTGGCTGGATATGTCTGTTTGGGATTAATACTAGTAGGTCTCATATTATTTCATTCTCCTTTCTATTCCCTGTTAAACAACTGGGAATCCACCTCCAACGATCGGCTGCTGATAACCCGGAATGTTCGGAGTTTGATTCCCCGGCAATTTGTTATCCAGCACGCTAAGAACCTTGGTTCCCATTGCAACGATCATCCCGAACATGACAACGAATAAAATCCCACCGAGCCACTTAGAAATATCAAAAACACTTCCAGTGGTCATTGTAAGCGGATTTTCAAATTTAGGCTTAGGCATTGGCATTTCAATTTCCCCCTTTTGAATTAAAATTTGATATAATTCAGCTATACCACATGCCATTGTCAATCGTGTCAAGCATTATTTTGTAGAAAAAGAAAAAATACCGCATTTTCAGCGGTATTTTCATAATTTCATGTAATTTATGCGGTTTTTCTGATTTTCTCCGGAGTTGTCAGCATCTTAGCCATGTTCATCATCATGATCTGCATCTGATCAAATTTTTCATTCATATCATTGACTGTTATTGTCAATGAATTTACTTTCAACTCCAAATCAATGCACTGCTGAAAATGTTCAATATGCTTGTCAAACTCCTTGGCCTGTTTACCGAACACCTCAGCATAGGTCAATTCATAGAACAATAGATATCTAACATAATTACAGGCCGTATATACGCTCCTCGTTTCCTGTAAATAAATCGCCATGTCAATCATACTCGGTACAACTGACTTCCCTTTTTCATCTCGGGCCTTTTGAAATAATTCAGCTACATCGGGATCAAGTTCAGATTTCCGATAATCTTTATTTTGCTGCGGATCGTACTTTCTCATGACTAAAACCTCCTAAAGTGCCGGACGGCCTTGTAATTCATAGCCGTTATAGTAGCAATAACTATGTTCTCCCATTTTATCCCATTCTCCCTTACAAAAGCCATAATCAATTCCTTTATTTTTCATGTACTGGGCTTCGGCTTCGGATAAGAAGAAAATATAATGCTCAAATGCCTGAGTATAAAGCGTTTTATCACATAGTGCCGGTCTTTGCGTGATACAGATCAACCTCAATCCTTTTTTCAGGCCTGCCGTAGCGACATATTTTGCGATTTCAAGGCTATATCCTTTCAAAAGGTGACATTCATCCAAGCAAAGGTAAATCGGCCTGCTATCGTCATATCCTGCATCCATGAGTAGATTCAGAATGTAACCGGCTATATGGTCATATCCCCTTCTAGCATCTGTAAATACCAGGTTGATTTTCGCACCGTCAGCAATCATTTCCAGAAGTTGATCTGGCTCAATCCGTCCACTGTATACCGTAATAAATCCCCGAGGAACCTTTTCACCCTGAATATTGAAATATATCACCGGAGCATTGATTTCGAGCATTGCCCTATGAGTAAAATAAGACTTGCCTGACTGCGATATTCCGCATACAAAAGTATGAAAATTCCCTATATTAATCAGGCTCATTTCCAGACCTCTTCTCCATGACCATTTCAAAGCCACCCAGAGCAATATCGATTATAGCGAGATCGAGATCACCGGCAATACCAGTACATCCTCTAAGGAATCGACCACGGCCCTTAGACCGTTTCGGATTCATGGGATGATCCAGATACGTTTCAACATTACCGGGGCCGGTCTTCTTCAAAAGAAAGCTAAAATCAATACGGAGCATTCCATTCGGAACCGCTTCATCCACTACTGGACCCATCGTTTCAGCAGCCCCAGAGAATTCGTCCATGATCTGCTTTTCGGCTGTCTTTTCCTCAAATATGTTTCGCTTTGCTTCTTGATCCAGACTCATTATATCCACCCTTTCTGTTTACATTCAGCAGTTGTATAAGCTGCATCGTTTGCGAAATACCGATAACCGTCATTATATGCCGACCTCTCCCATTGATCCGTTAATTCAAGCGGTCGGAAATCCTCCGGGGGATCTGTCTTTATTGGCGGTTCTTTTTTCAGACCGAAAGCGGAAAGTTTATTTCCCTTTGCAGCATATTCAGCCCTGTGAGCTTTCAACATATGCGCGTGCACCTGCTTATCAGGATGAGCACCGTTGTACTCATTTTCACATAGTGGGCATTTCATCGTCATCAACCTCCCCTTCATCCTCATTAAACATTTTTCTTTTAAAATCTTGATACAGCTTGTGATTTGCCCGGATATCCTTATAATTCAGCAGCGACCTAAAAGCAGTACCCAGAGCAACATCAATCGTTTCCCTGACGGTATCTTTCACGGTATTCTTCATAAGCTTGGCTTTGGTATAATCCTTTACCAAATCAAAAACCACGAAGATCAAGCAAAAGCTTACAAAGATAAATAGATACTCAATAAAATTCATAACATTACCTTCCTTTCAACAAAAACTTAATTGCTCAATCCCAAAATTAGGATTGATTATATTTTGTTCAGATACCACATTCCCAACAGCAATCAACGGCTTATAGAGTCCAGTATCATTAAAACCATAACTATTCAAATCGAATTTTTTCTCCAACAATCCAAGTTGCTTTATCGATGCACGAAAGTCTATTCCAAACATCTTATTTCCAGTCTGCGGAATTTCCCCACTGAACGTGCTATAAAAAGCCTGAGGATCACCGCTTGGAGCTCTGCGCTTTTTAAAGTGCTTACAATGAAGAGCGAAGTAATCCGCAATAGATTGACGTTGCTTTTTATCAAGCATGGCAATCATTATTTTAGGCCCGAATAATCCGGATGATCTTAGATATCTTTTACGATGCAAGTTTCCATTTTCAACCGCATAATCATAATTGCCATCTATGCCCTTTCCGATGTATTTAGCAACGTACCCAGCCACGTGATTATCATCTGAAAATTTCAAAGCATTTATTTTTACTCCTCCCTCTCCCCAGATATAAAAGAGAGTGTCTCGCTTATCCCATGTAGCTGGCAAAGTTCCATCTGCGATCTGCTTATCAACCATTTGTCCACTCACCGGGATATAAGGCAGATTAAAAAATGTCACGTGGTAATGCCATACAAGCGCACCATACTTTTCTTCACGCTCGTACTGATACTCAGGAACGGCTACATATGCAAGGAACCGCGCCCCTTTCTTACCAGTAAAATAATAATTCAATCGATCCATTGCAGCATCAAACCGTTTATTAGCATCCTTGAATTCCGTAATATCCTCCCTGAATGTGTATGTAACAAATTTCCAACTCTGCTTTTTCCGGTTATGATCCCGATGTTTGCCAATATTACAGGCGATAAAATCATAGACTGCGCACCTTGCCCTTTTTCCGGTTTTATTCCATCTCTCTTGAGGATCATAAATATTTTCCGGTTCCTCTGGCTTAGCATTGTCCTCCACATCAGGCTTAGGCTTTTTATTCTTAGTCCATCCCTGAGTAATTCCGTCCTTGTAAAATGTGACCTTAGCAGAATCCCCAGCTATTTTCAGCTTAGCGTTATACCTGGCATAGACTATGCCGTCATGTTCAAACATGCCGGCACCGGAGCAAATTTGCATTCTAAATCTATCGTCCATCATGATCCCTTTCAACCGTTCCTGTTTTTTCTACAAAATACGGCAACCTAATTTCAACGTTTTTCGACCTTTTTCCGGAGTTGTGGAACGGTAACCAAGTTAAGTATCACTCGACCAGCAAATTTAAAAACCGTACCGCTGCCTTATTCGCCAATTCATGAATATTTTTCACCTTCGGCATAGTATCCATGATGCAACAGGCAATATTCGACTGCCACGAATAAAAATAACTTCCCGGTTCCCTTCCATCATCCAAAGCACTCTTCAAAAGCCTCATACCGACCTCAGCCCTGTTTAATTCAGTGGGAAGCTTCCCATAAACAAGATTCATCCACGCACAATACCGCATTACTAAATCCATATCACGTGGACTAAGACCAAGTTCCTCATAGTCATACAGACGATCCAGAATCATGTAATATCGCTCATTAACCGTTAATGCTTGAGTTGTATCGTCATGATGAAAAAGCACGCCACAATGCTCTGTTTTCTCCGTTAATCTTTGCATCTCTCTTACCTCCTTAGTAATCATTATTAACCGAATAATTTTTCCCACCATTTTATGGGTTTCCAGTTTGACCAATCCTTGCAATTACAACATGGTTCATCAATTAATCTTCTAAATGACACACCACAGTTATGGCACGATTTATCCATTTTTTCACTCCTTATTAGAAATTAAGAACTAACTATATCGACCACCAAATAGGCCATACAGCATACCAACAAAAACAATAAAAAATTAATCAAGCAGCCACCTCTTTCACATAAAGAACAAAAGCCGTAAAAAGGCAAAGCCCCTCACTTACCGATGTACTATAGGTTACTTTCGACGATTGATGATCCCTAAGAAAACTATTAATGTCAAATTCTAAGACTGCTGGATTTGTGTGAGAAAAGATTTTAGATTGTAAGATATTTTTCGACTGCGACATTTTACACATACCTCCAAAATTCGACTTTCTACAATAAAAAAAAGCGTGTACCGCCATACAGTACACGCTTAATAAAACTATTCAATTTTAGGTACTTTTACTATTCCAAGATTATGATTTTAGGAATAGATACATCTCCGAAACGGCGCCCTTTCAACGTTTACCGAATTACATTCATATATAAAAAAGCCGCTTGTAATTAAGCGGCTTTTATCCATTTGGTTATTTAGGAACTCCATCCTGGCAAGGCACCTTGCTTTGGCAAATACCACATCCCGATATGTAATGTGAGTTTTTGACAAAATCGGGGCCGATCTCATTCTTAATTTTCTGCAGGAACGCGCTGCATTTTTCTTTATCGTGCCCATCCTTTGAAATTGCATCAACTGGGCATCGTACTATGCAAGCGCCGCAGGAACCGTCTTTATAAAACTTACAGTATTCGTGGTGATCCTTATATTCGCGTTTGGTTGGTTCAATGCGGCCCTTTACGATTAAGGTCGTAAACCTCATGGCCTTACCTTTTTTCGTGATCAGACCATCGGATAAACCAAACGTTCCTAAGCCGGCTATAAAAGCTGTATGCCGATGTGACCAGTTCGATGCGATTCCGAACTTCTCTGAAGTATGTCGTGAAAACTCTTTAATTGAATCTAAAGATACAGCCTTCATACCATCTGATTCCAACTGAGTGACGATATCTTCCGTAATCTTTCCGATCATTTCCTCCCATTCGCCTCTTGTATAAAGCCAGCGATCACTGGGCATTTCAAGAGCTTTTCTTTGTTCCTGTTTGGTTTCCTTCGTCTGAGGGAAACCGATGCTTATTACAGTAAGTCGGCTATCATCAATTGTTTCATCTCTATATTTGAGATTATACACCTCTTTTGGAAGCCAATAAAAGTCGCCTATTGTTTGTTTATAGTATTCAAAATACGGATCATCACCTTTTGCAAAGCCAACGATCGGTTTTTCCCACATTGGAAGCTCTTTCATGCCAATAACACGAAAGTTGTTATATGGCGATTTATCAACTGATTCTTCTATAATATTAATGATTTCTTCTCTCGTTAACATTTCTCTTCCCCCTTTTCCGGTTTTAGTGCTGTTAATATCAATTTTATCACACCTAAAGGAGCATTCGAACTTAATATTAATATTTTTCAGGAGCATGATTTTGAATCTTCTTACTATTCCATAAAAGTTAATAAAAGGATATACAAGTCATTAGACGCCCGATACAAGGACGTTTAGATTTTTCATTTATCCCCTCTCCTGCCACATTAACTCATTATTAGTATTCTATGATCGGTTTGATATTTTATAAATATCCGAGAACTCAAGTTGTATTTTTTCAATGCGGGATTGCTGATCAATTACTATTTGATTCTGGATTATATCATCTTCCTGTATTACACAAGGAAGATTAATAATAAAAGTAGTTCCGCTCCCCAAAACACTATTGACCGATATTTCGCCATGATGCATTTCAACAAGCGATTTTACTAGATTGAGGCCAATGCCGCTGCCTTCCTGATTTCTCGTATGTACGGGGGATATTTGATAGAACCTATTAAAAACTTCATCCAGCTTATCGTCTGGAATTCCGACTCCTGAATCCTTGATCTCTATAATGATACTATCGACTTTATCAAATATATTAACACTTATGGTGCCACCGTCCGGAGTATATTTTATTGCGTTGGATAAGAGGTTTAATATAATTCTTTCCATTTTTTCTTCATCAAATGCCATTACTTTTTCTTCAACATCCGTGTCAAATACCAAGCGAACCCCTTTATTTGAGATGAATTCTGCTACTGATAAGGTGATTTCTTCAACAACGTATACAATATCTAAGTTTTGCATTCTTAAATCAAAAGCTTTAGAATCGATTTTAGTAATATCAATAAGGTTGTTAACGAGTCTAAGAAGTCGCAAACAGTTTTGTTTGATACTTAAAGTGTTCTTTCTTATCTTTTTCTGGTTTGAAATATCACTAATATTATCCATAGACATTTCAATGATCTGTTCTGCGCTATAAATTACATTGAGTGGTGTTCTAAGCTCGTGTGAAATATTGGAAAAGAATTCCGTCTTCAATTTTTCTTCCTGTATTAATTGGGCCAGGTTCGATTTTAATATCTGACTTTCTTTTTGCTCAGTGATATCCAAGATAACACCAACTATTCCGTTTGGCTTGCCTTCATTATCCAAAATCAAAGCCTTACTATTAATAATGGACACTATTCTTCCATTACTTGTGGTCATAGAAATCTCTCTGACTTGTTTTTTTTGTTCACGGATCAGATCTACATCCATCTGATTGCATATCTCTGCCACGCTGGAGTCAAATAATTCAGATACGTTTTTCCCCACGATTCCCTGCTCCTTATTTTCGATTAATTCTAAGAAAGCGGGATTAAAACCAACATAATTAAATTGCAGATCTTTAAAATATAACGGCGTTGGAATCGTATTGATCAAACTATCCTGTAATGCGATCTTTTGCTGAAGTTCCTTTACCAAATTCCTGATTTTTTCTGCGTAGCTTCCAACAATATATGCGATTGCAATATATATGAGCGAGCCCATGATCATAGTGGAGATTTCGTGTTCATAATCAACACTGAAATCCATCAGATAGGAAAATGTCTGCAGAAAAATTAAGACGATCGTTGTTCGCATGGTTCCGGCAAGATCAGATTTGATTGCACTGATAACAATAAATATAAGACCAATTATCCCCTTATTTGATAACGGGATAAAAGGCATTAGATTAATACATACAATAATTGAGTAATATAATATTTTTTTTACCATAAAAAATACTTAGACTTTTTCATTAAATATTGATGTATGTTAATGTGTATGTTAATTCATTTTTCATTTTTATTAAGAACATATCCGATAAATTTACTTACCAGCTCCGGATCAAATTGAGTACCCGCATTATTCCGTAATTCTAATACTGCTACTTCCTCTTCCATAGCATTTTTATAACTTCTCTCACTTGTCATAGCATCGTATGCATCTGCTATAGCGATAATTCTTGACATAAGGGGTATCTGCTCTTCTTTTAAGCCTTTAGGATATCCAAGGCCATCCCATCTTTCATGATGTGACAAAACACATCCGGCTATGTCAGACATGTCATTTACCGCGCTGAGAATTCTATAACCCATTTCTGAATGTCGTTTTATTTCTCCCCATTCATTATCGGTAAGGCTCCCAGGTTTTTTAAGAATATTTTCATCGATTACTACCTTTCCAATATCATGAAGCATTGCAACCATTTTAAGCTTTGTAGTTTCGTAGACCGGCAGTCCGAGTGCTATCGCCATGCTTTCACAAAGTTGCGATACCCTGTTGCAGTGCTGTTCTTCCCGTAGGCTTTTATTGTATAACGAAGCGATGATAGAACTTATTGTCAATTCTGTTACGCTATGACTTTTTGATTGTTTTTTTTCATACATTTTGTCTTCAGCTTTTTTAAATATTTCTTCAATTTTATCTTCTTCCGTATTCTTAGTTTCATATCCAAAAGAAATGGAAACGCTTGAATATCCCACTTTTTCTTTTAATGATTTTTCATTGATTCGTTTGATAATCTCCCCGGCTTCCAGCGAATTCGTGTTCGGTAACAAAATAATAAATTCGTCACCTCCGATTCGCGCTATAATATCATCCGGTCTGCATTCATTTTTTATCACAGTTGCTGCTTTTTTAATAAGTTCATCGCCCATGGCATGTCCCAGAGAATCGTTGATCAGTTTCAGTCCATTTACATCACCCATGATCAAGGTTATGGGCAGATTTTGTTTTTTATCAAGTCTCTTTAATGCTTCTACGTAAAACCGATGGTTATATAAGCCTGTCAACTGATCGTGAAAGCTTAGATAAAGAACTTCTTCCTCCGTTCGTTTCTTATCAGATATATCTTCAATCATACATACATGGGATTTAGAGTTGTCGTCATAACTACAAGGAGCGACTGTCATATTTGCCCACACAACAGACCCATCAGGTCTGATGAGCCGTTTATTCATGGAAAAGCTCATAATTTTATTGGTGTTCAAAAGTTCGAGTTTTTTCAGATTTTCCTCGATGTCATCCGGATGTGAGTATTCCATCCAGTTTATGTGTAAAAGCTCCTCTTTCGTTCTGCCGACTATCTCTGCAAACCGGTCATTCACTTGATACGATTCGCCATTTATGGAATCAAAAATACCGATACCCAGCGGAGCCTCCTCAAAAATCGCCCGAAACCGTTCTTCACTTTGTTTCAATGACTTTTCGGCATTTTTTCTTTCCGTAATATCAATAATAAACCCTTCTGTTGCAATCACATTTCGCTCTGAATTATAAACTTCCCTGAATTTTTCACAAACCCATTTTGTATCTCCAGAAGCTGTTTTTATTGGATACTCATCCGTCATAACAAGATCAAGCCCAGCGCTTTTTTTCCATTTGTCTAATAAGACACTCCGATATTCAGGGTAAATCAAATCATAATATGATCGCTTTTGACCAAGTAATTCTTCTGCCTTATAACCGGTTAAGTCATAGCATCCTTCTGATATGAAGGTCATCTCAAGATCAGGATCACAGTTGGATCGATACGCAACTCCAGGTAAATTTGACAGCAGAACCGATTTATTCCGTTCACTTTCCACCAGGGCATTCTGAATTTCCCTTGTTTGGGTTATATCTTTTGAAAAGCCTGCGATACCGATAAGCCTATCTGACTTGTCAAAAATAGGCGATTTATATTCTTCATAAACTTTATTCTTGTATTCTGAGATATAATATCCGTTCAAGCCTTCTTCGATCACAGCACGGTCCGAGTCCACATACCGATCCGCATAGTTTTTCGGATAAATTTCATAATCATTTCTTCCAATAATATCTGTAAGGGGTCTGTTGAGATCATTCTGAATGTATTTATTGATAATTCTATAATTGCCATTCGTATCTTTAAACCAAACTTCAAATGGAAAACAGTCGACGATAGCTTTAAAATAGTTTGTGATTATTTGTTCATCTTCCATCTTTAACTCCCCTCTCGTAATTAGACAAAAAAACCGACACGGAAAAAATGTCGGTTACGCTACTGGCTAACCATAGGAAAAGCGTCCAAGTACAACCCATGGATCCAAGCCTCATTTTATTATACAAACAATTACTATAAATTAAATATAATTATTATATCGGTCAAGTTTTAAATTACATTAGACATAAAATTAATATTTTACATCAAATGTATTAAATTGTATTTACATCCTGTATTTTAGTAGATCACTCCAGTAAATTCAATAATAAAAAAGCAAAAGTCAAATTGGACAAATTAATAATTATACCAAAGATGCGTTTTTCCATATTTTTAAGCAAATAATTTATGAAAGAAATAAGATTTCTATTCTGAGCATCAATATTATATTGAAAAAATAGTTATATTTAACAAGCCATTATTTCTTATTTATAGCTTATCATTCATCTTATACTGGTGACCTGAATTGAGAAAACTATAATTGGAGGTGGATTTAATATGGACAAGAAAAACAAAAATGACTTTAAGAACGCTCAAAACAGAAACGGAAACAACTTGAAAAATCACAATGAGAAAAGAAAGGCTCAGGACAGCGGCAACAATGAGCTGAAGGATACTCAGAAATTTGACAAATTAAAATGATTGGAGGGATAAGAATGGCTGTTCGTGAAGGCATGATCCCAACTGCGCTGGGCGCTGTCGCAACGGGCGTCGGCGCTGCAATGGCAACAAAGCACAAGTCCCCGATGATCGCCGCTGGAATAGTCGGCTTTGGAGCGGCTCATATCGTACTCGGAGCTGTCGACTTGGTTCAGCATAAAGAGGACTGATATTAAAGAAATATGAAAAAGTGCGTTTCCGGGACTCTTGGAAACGCACTTTTTTCATTCCGGTATACTATATCAATACGATCTTTTTTGTTTGATTATCTTTTTCTCAAGGATATCAACAGATTCCAATGACTTTCCTGTTCCCCTCGCGACACAAGCTTTAGGTTCTTCTGCTATCGTTACCTTTATACCGATATTCTCTTCGATCCGCTTATCGATGCCATAAAGAAGCGCGCCGCCGCCGTTTATGACAATACCGGTTTCACTGATATCAGCTGATAATTCCGGAGGGGTTTGTTCCAGAACTTCATGAATTGCATTGCAGATGACCTGCATGGATTCATCCAATGCTTCCATTATTTCCACGGATGATATCTCAAACTTCTTAGGCAAGCCTGTCAAAAGATCTCTTCCGCTGAATTCCCTGACAACGATATCTTCTCTCGGATACGCGCAGCCAAGAGTCATTTTGATCTCTTCCGCGGTACGTTCTCCAATGGAAATATTATACGTCTTGCGTATATATCTGATGATGGCATCGTCAAAATCATCACCGGCTATTTTTAATAATTTACTTGATACGATACCGCCGAGCGAAATAACTGCGACGTCAGTCGTGCCGCCGCCGATATCGATCACCATAACACCGCCGGGTTTAGCAATATCGATACCTGATCCGATGGCTGCAGCAACGGGTTCTTCTATCAGATATACCGCTTTGCCGCCCGCCTGCGTGGCTGCTTCTGTGACAGCTCTTCTTTCAACTTCAGTAACACCGCTTGGAACACTGATCATGATCCTTGGCTTGGAAAACTTTTGATAACCGCATGTTTTCCTTATAAAATACTTCAGCATTCTTTCTGTGACGTCGTAATTGGAAATCACTCCGTCTCGGAGCGGCCTGACTGCTATTATGTTGCTTGGTGTTCTTCCGATCATTTTTTTTGCTTCTTCCCCGATCGCAAGGATTTCGTCTGTATCTGTATTTATTGCTACAACGGATGGTTCGTCGATTACTACGCCCTTCCCTTTTAGATAAACCATTACATTTGCTGTTCCCAGGTCGATGCCTATTTCATTTGTAAATCTCAATTTTTTACCTCCTCTATCTGTCTGCTCGAATTATGTCAAATTGATTGACCTACAAAGAATTCTGTAACTCATACATTTTAACATGGTATTGTTCATAATTTCAGGTCCAATATTATCCATAACATTTTTCGCTCTATAATATATTTCGAAAAGAAACATCAAAAAAAGCAGTCATTGAATTAACAACGGTTGCTTTTTGTCAAAATTATTCCCTATCACGTTTGGTTCGATAGTATATCTACAGTCTATATTTGCGCTGGACAACCGAGAATGCAATGACTGTCAGTACCAAAAGTATTTGACTGACCATATTCGATATATATTCACGATAGGCCGCGAGAACGATCAGAAATATTATGATAGTAGCTACGATCCAATGCATGTAATTCCTTATTGTCAAAAATAATAACCTCCTAAGGCTGTATTTCTTCGCTTTTTTTCATATTCCTAAGACGGTCGAGATATCCCTGCAGGATCAAAACGGCAGCTTGCTTGTCGATGACTTCTTTCCTTTTCTTGCGGCTGACGTCGGCTTCAATAAGGACTTTTTCAGCCATTAGAGTTGTAAACCGTTCATCCTGCCATTGGATCGCGATGTCATTCATACCGGAGCTTTTCATCTTATTTTCCAACATTGTGCGAAATTCATACACTTTTTCTGTCTGAATACTGTCCGTGCCGTTCAAATTTTTCGGCAAACCGATGACTACCGTATCGCATTTATATTCATTGATCAATTCCATGACCTTTCCGGTATCCTTACGGATGCCGACGCGTTCTATCGTCATGAGTCCCTGGGCGGTGAAAAGCAGGTCGTCGCTGAGGGCTACTCCTATGGTTTTATCTCCTACGTCCAATGCTATGATCTTCATTCTGTATATTTCTTCCCTTTCCTTATAAATGTTAAAGCGGACTATATCAGCCCGCTTTACTTTTTTATTTTTTTAGAAATGCTCTTAGCAACTCTTCAACCAGGTCGTCTCTTTCAATATGTCTGATGATATTTCTGGCATTATTATGTCCTGTTATATAAGAAGGGTCACCAGACAGAATGTACCCCACCATCTGGTCGATTGCATTATAGCCTTTTTCTTCTAAAGCATTATAAACAGTACGCAATATTTCTTCCGTCGTTTGTTGCTCTCCCTTTTCCGGGCTATTGAATAAAATCGTATTTCTGTCCATTATGCTCACCTTCTTTCTTTAGGTTATTATAACAAATGCTGTATATCTTAAACAAGAAGTTTTGCAATTTTTAATATAGTTGTAATAAAAAAATGGTAATTATTATCTTTTCCAGTCGCCGCCCGGCAGTTAGATCAACGTTTCCGCCAGATCTAGAGCGTCTCTGATCTTGGAAGCATCCTTTGCTCCGGCCTGAGCCATATCGGCCTTGCCACCGCCGCCGCCGCCGGCCGCCGCCGCGATCTGTTTGATCATGTTGCCCGCGTGATAACCTTTATCCAGCAAATCGTCGGAAACGGATACCATGAATGTCACCTTTCCGTCGTTTTCTGTTGCGAAGACTATTATTACGCCCTTGTTTCCCGCTTTGATCGAGTCGGAAAGATTTCGAAGATCATTGATATCATAATCCTTGAAGGAATTCGTGATCAAGCGTACACCCTTGATTTCTTTCGCGCTGGCGATCATATCGGAAAGACCGGAGTTCATTGACTGCTTTTTCAGCTCTTCCAATTCCTTCTTGCTAACCTTTAACTCTTCGCTGATGGTCGCGATCCTGTTCAGTAGGCCGGAAACATTTGTTTTTAATGCGTCAGCCGCAGAATGGATCAGATCTTCTTCTGCCCTCAGTTTCTTATATAATCCGGCGCCTGTTATGGCTTCGATTCTTCTTACGCCTGCCGCAACTCCGTTTTCGCTGAGGATGCGAAGTGCTCCGATCTGCCCGGAATTACCGATATGGGTTCCTCCGCAGAGTTCGGTGCTGTAGTCTCCAACGGATACAACGCGGACCGTATCACCATATTTTTCTCCGAACAGTGCCATCGCTCCGGTTTTCATCGCGTCCTGAACGGACATGATTTCTGTTTTAACCGGAAGGAAGTAATTGATTTTTTCATTAACGATGGCTTCCACCTTTTGCAGGTCTTCCTTTGAGATCGCCTCAAAATGCGTAAAATCGAAGCGCAGACCCTCTGAAGTCACATTGGAGCCCGCTTGCTCGACGTGGGTGCCGATAACATCTCTCAGCGCCTTATGCAGGATGTGGGTCGCAGTATGGTTTCTCGCGGTGTTGTTTCTGTCGGGAGCGGATACTTGAGCGGTCACCTGTTCGCCGATCTTGATTTCGCCCTTCACAACGGTCACCTTATGAGCAAAAATGCCTTTGGATTTGGTTACGGATAATACGTCCGCAGAGCCGTTTTCGCAGAAGATCGTTCCGATATCGGTGGCCTGTCCGCCGCTTTCCGCATAGAACGGAGTCTTGTCCAAAAGCAGGATCCCGGTATCCCCTTCCGATAACTTGCTGACAGACTGTCTGTCAAGGAAGAGCCCTTTCACGGCTGCTTTATCGGAAAGTGTATCATAACCTGTGAATTCCGTCGGTTCCTGACCCATGAACAGCACTGCATCGTCGGACCAGCCTTCGTCTTCCTCCGCTTTTCTTGCGGCTCTTGCCTGTTCCTTCTGATGGAGCATATGTTCGTTAAATCCGTCAACATCTGCTGCACAGCCGTTTTCTTCCAGGATCTCCTGAGTCAGCTCAAGAGGGAATCCATAGGTGTCATAAAGCTTGAATACCTTTTCACCGGACAGCATGGTTTTTCCTGCGTCTTTCAGTTCTTTTACGTATTCCTGAATGATCGCGGTGCCCTGGTCGATGGTAGCGCTGAATTTATCTTCTTCCACGGTAAGGATCTTGTGGATATAATCTCTTCTTTCCTCCAGTTCCGGATAAGCGGAGCCGGAAACCTCGATGACCTTCTTGGATAGATCTGCAAGGAAGGATCCTTTGATTCCCAGCAGCTTACCGTGTCTGGCCGCTCTTCTCAGAAGTCGGCGCAGTACGTATCCCCTGCCCTCGTTGCTCGGAAGGATACCGTCGGCGATCATGAATGTAACCGAACGAATGTGATCCGTGATGATTCGGATGGATACGTCCGTCTTGGCGGCGCCTTCCTGATACTTGATCCCGCACAGGTCCACGATGGATTGCAGGATATACTGGATCGTATCGACATTGAAAATGGAGTCGACTTCCTGCATGATACAGGCCAGTCTTTCAAGACCCATTCCGGTGTCGATGTTCGGATGGGCCAGAGGCGTATAATTGCCCGCATCGTCTCTGTTGAACTGTGTAAATACGTGGTTCCAGAATTCAACATAACGGTCGCATTCGCAGCCCGGCTTGCAGTCCTCTTTCCCGCAGCCGTACTTTTCTCCGCGGTCGAAATAGATCTCAGAACAAGGACCGCATGGGCCTGTCCCAATTTCCCAGAAATTATCGTCCTTGCCGAGTCGAACGATCCTCTCTTCCGGCATTCCGACGATGTTTTTCCATATATCATAAGCTTCATTGTCTTCTTCGTAAACGGTAGCCCACAGTTTATCCTCAGGCATCTTCAAAACCTTGGTGATGAATTCCCAGCCCCAGGTCAGGGATTCCACCTTGAAATAGTCACCGAAGGAAAAACTTCCAAGCATTTCAAAGAATGTGCCGTGCCTTGAGGTATAACCGACATTTTCGATGTCGCCGGTACGGATACATTTCTGGCAGGTGGTCATCCGCTTGCTCGGAGGTGTTTCCAGACCTGCGAAATATGGCTTCAAAGGGGCCATTCCGGAATTGATTATAAGAAGGCTCTTATCCTTTTCGGGGATCAGTGAAAAGCTCTTTCTCGCGTAATGATCCTTTCCCTGGTAGAACTCCTGAAACATGCTCCGTAATTCGTTTAAACCTAATTTCTCCATTAATAAAATCCTCCTATAGTAGTCCTTTGTCCTTTATATCAATTTTCAGATTTACTGTCGTATATATGATATGAGCCCTTCTCAAGCTCCTTGGCAAAATACATCGCCTTATCGGCTTTTAAAAACAGATCCTCGAAACTTTCAGCGTGATGCGGATAAATTGAAATTCCTATCGTTCCGCTGACCTTCCAAGGAATCTCCTTCGAAAGCCTGATTTTTTTGAGCCAATAGCAAATTTCAGCTGCCTTATGGGTGGCGTCTTCATTCGTACTGATGTTTTTCAGAAGAACGATAAATTCGTCTCCGCCGATCCGGCCCTTGATATCCGTAGTCCGAAGGCAATGATCGATTGCGTCTGCGAACTCTGTCAGCGCCTTGTCACCATAGAGATGGCCAAACTCGTCGTTTATTCCTTTAAAATCGTCAATATCTATGATGAATAGTGCGTGTCTGCCTGCTTTCCCCTCATTGGACAGATATTCCGAAATCGCAAGTTCACTGGTCACTTTATTATACAACCCCGTCAGCATATCGTTTTCCGCTTTCACTTTCAGAGATTCATTCCTTGCCTGGAGCCGTTCATTGAGGACTTCAAGCTCCTGATTGGTCTTTTCCATCGTTACTCGGTACCGGATCTGTCTCCAGAAGATATAGAGGATCAGAATGATGAACAGGATAACGATTCGGATCGCCAGTGTGACAGTAGGATTCTGCATGCTCAATGTCTGGAGGTTGATACCGGTATCGGGTGCCAGAGCAAAAAGATACCAGTCATTGATGCCGATGGGCATATAGCTGATATAACCCGATTCTCCGCTTTTTATAAGCGAGGAGGCACCCGGTTTGCCGTCTCTGATATCATTAATAATTTTGGCTGATCCACCCTCTTTGGTAAATGAAACGCTGTCCATAAAACGATACAGGTTTTTATAATTGTAGAAGGCAGTCATTCCGGAAGACAGAATAAAATCACCGTTCCGGTCAACGATCTGATACTGATGTCCGCTTCCGATGGCCGTGTTAGCCAGGATATTGTTGATATAATTGGTGTAATATAAGCCGGAAACTTTTCCGACGATCTTGTCATCCTTGTAAATCGGTGACTCCAATGCGATCATATCTCTGCCGTATAAAGCATTTTGATAAATAACGGAGATATTTTTGTCACTATTTGTTGATCCGATCAGATAACGGGGATTCTGAATATTAATTATGCTGTCGTTATTGGTATAGTATTTACCATCCGCAGTAGAAACCATAAGCGCGCTGAAAGGAAATTCGTTTCCTATCTTTTTTAGCATTTCCTTGGCTTCGGGGCTGTCGATTGTTTCAAAACCGGAAACAAGGTTTGACAAGGCATAGACCGCGTCTAGATCAGTTTTAATCTTCTCACGGACCAAGGTGGCGCTCATTCTGCTGTTCTGAAGCAGATGCTCTTCCGCCGCCCTCGAAGTGCTTTTCGTAATAATCGAATAGAAGTCATATAAAAACAAGGTTAACGTAGCGCTGATCAGTACAAACAATATTATCGCTATCCAATTGCCTAATTTTTCTATCATTTTCATCGTTACATCACTTCCATAGTACGTCGGTATCCATATTGCCCGCTGTTGTATCAGTAACATAGATACTGACCGGTGTATTATACCACAAACAACAATACATTTCTATCAGTTTTATTTAAAAATACCATGATCGGCAATGCCCGGGAAACGGCTCTCCGCGAGCTGTTATATGAATAACTCTACCCCGTAAATTTCAATTTAAACCGGGACGTGTATATGGTAATATAGGTTGAGGAGAGTAACATATGAAAATCAATAAACTAGGGAATACAGGAATAAAGGTAACTGAGGTCGGCTTCGGCGTACTGACTGTTGGCAGAAACCAATTGAATCTGCCTGTTGAGGAAGGCGCAGCCGTGCTTCGCTATGCATTGGAATGCGGGATCAATTTCCTGGATACGGCAGAATATTATGAAACATACCCCTATATAAAAAAAGCACTGCAGGGTTCAAATTTCAATCCCGTGATCGCATCCAAAAGCCTGGGCCTCACCTACGGAGAAATGAAACGAGCGATCGAAGAGGCTCGGACAGCCCTGGACCGTGATGTGATCGAGATCTTTCTGCTCCATGAAGTCAGAAATGACCCGGACTTCCAAAACCGGGCCGGTGCATGGGAATGTCTGCAGGATGCCAAGGCAAAAGGACTGATCAAAGCTGCCGGCATATCCACCCACCATGTGGACGTTGCGGCAAAAGCTTCGGAAATAAATGAAATCGACGTTCTGTTTCCTCTCATCAACTTCAAAAGTCTGGGGATCAGAAACGGTTCGGGTCCAGGCACAAAGGAAGATATGGCAGCAGAAATAAGAAAAGCCTCCGATGCCGGAAAAGGCGTTTTCGCCATGAAGGTTTTCGGCGGAGGTAATCTGACAGGACATTACATGGACGCGATCAAATATGTCAGAGAGCTGGAAGGCATCTCGTCCCTGATGGTCGGATTCGGATTTCCTCATGAAATCGACCGGATACTGGAAGTCATGGACGGGACGATTGATCCCTGTTATGTCCCTGATATTTCGAAAAAAAAGATACAAATTGACCAAGGTGACTGTGAAGGCTGCGGAGCCTGCATAGAACGGTGTCCCAATCATGCGATCTACTTTAACAAAAACGGACTTGCCGAAGTGGATCATGATATTTGTCTTACGTGCGGCTACTGCGCGCCGATGTGCCCTGTCCGGGCAATCATCATGTACTAAAAGCATTCTCAGTTTATTTATGCGTGCTTTCCCGAAAGAATACCCACGGCGCGGCACGGGATACCGTATTGGCGACGCGACGGCATATTTTCATAGAAAACCGTCCGAGCATTTAATACGAAGGATTTCCAACTGTCAGCGAGCGATTTTCGAAAAAATATGTCCGGCAGTCGCCTAATATTGCCCGGCGGGTTTCGTGAAATACTTTTTTCAGAGGCTCCGGCAGTCGCTACTTAAGCAATAAAAAACGGCTGCATTTGCAGCCGTTTTATTATGTTCTTATGCTTCTTCTTCGTCCTCGTCATGACCGAATTCTTTTGTGGGATCATAACCCTTAAGGCCTTCCAGTTCGAGGCCGTGCTTCTGCGCGTAACTCCAGATTGCATTCTTTACAGCTTCTTCAGCCAATACGGAACAGTGGATCTTCTGGGAAGGAAGTCCGCCCAGTTCATCGATGAATGTCTTGTTGGTATAGGCCAACGCTTCTTCCAGAGTCTTTCCGATGATCATATCGGTCGCTACGCTTGAGGAAGCGATCGCGGAACCGCAGCCGAATGTCTTGAATTTGGCGTCGACGATCACGTTATTTTCTACTTTGATGGCGATTTCCATCATATCTCCGCAGACAGGGCTTCCATGAGTCCCTACTGCATCCGGATTTTCCATATCTCCTGCATTATGTGGATTCATAAAATGATCCATTACTTTATCATTATACATTCCCATATCTATTACCGTTAACCTTTCACTGACTTTTTATAAATTGGTGATATCGATCTCAGTTTTTCCACGATTTTAACGATTTCTTCAACCGCATAGTCCAAATCTTCCTTCGTGGTAAAATCTCCGATGGTAAACCGGATCGAGCTGTGTATTTTTTCATAGGGCAGTTTCAGCGCCTTCAACACGTGGGACGGAGTCAGGCTCGCGGAGGAGCATGCCGATCCGGTTGATGCGGCGATCCCCTTTGCGTCCATAAGCAGCAGCAGCGATTCCCCTTCAATATAGTTGAAGATCAGGTTGATGTTACCCGGGAGTCTATGTTTTAAGCTGCCGTTGATCTCAACTTCTGGAATTCTCGCCAGGATCTGCTCCTTAAAGTAATCCCTGAGTTCCGAGACATGTTTGATATGATTCTGCAGATTCTCTCCAGCCAGTTCCGCCGCTTTTCCGAATCCCATGATGCCAGGCATGTTTTCGGTCCCCGCTCTTTTCTTGTTTTCCTGGGCGCCGCCGTTCATGAAGTTCGGAATCACGACGCCTTTTCTGATATATAAAGCTCCTACTCCCTTCGGGCCGTAGATCTTATGCGATGACATGGACATCATGTCGATACCCAGATCATTTACATTGATCGGCACGTTGCCCAGAGCCTGAACCGCGTCGGTGTGGAACCAAATCTCATGTTTTCTTGCGATACCGGCGATTTCCTTGATTGGCTGGATCGTACCGATCTCATTGTTGGCATACATGATGCTGATCAGGATGGTTTTATCCGTGATCGCTTTCTCAAGATCCTCAAGTGAGATCCTGCCATCCTTGTCAATATCGAGATACGTGACCTCAAAGCCTTCTTTCTGAAGGTATTCACAGGTGTGAAGCAATGCGTGATGTTCGATCTTCGTCGTGATGATGTGGTTCCCCTTGGCTTTTTTCGCCCTGGCTGTACCGATCACCGCCCAGTTGTCAGCTTCCGTTCCGCAGGATGTAAAATATATCTCACGTTCGTCGGCGCCGATCAATTTGGCCACCTTCGCCCTTGCCTGATTGAGATCTGATTTTGCACTAAGCCCTATGCCATATAAGCTGGATGGATTGCCGAACTTCTCGGTGAAATAAGGCATCATCTCGTCCAATACTTCTTTTTTAACCGGAGTGGTTGCTGAATAGTCTAAATAAACTTGACGCATAATAATGCTCTCCTTTCAGCTTGTGTGCTACGTTTACTTTTCTATTATACCAATTATTTCTGAAAGATAAACAGTTATTTTTGCTTTGACGATAAAAAATCCTAGTAATTCTCTATGAAAGCTGTATTATGCCCAAATCACCCTTCTATTCAGGGTCGAAACGTGTGAGCTTGTACCCGTCTTTCGTCGATTTCAGAATGACAAGGTAATCATTGTCACTTATGTAATCGGTACCGGAGCCGCTCATATGCCAGCGGATCTTAACGTGCATGGAAACATACAGGAAAAGCTTGTCATCCTGTTTGATATCAAGAAATTCCATGGAAGTCACTTTATCCGGATCCGTATCTTCCATAGCTTTGAGATTTCCGATATCCTCCGATAACAGAGGATACATTTCAATTTTATTCAAATATTTTTCCGCCTGATCTCTTTCGATTTGACCGTAATATGCCTGTTGAAGGATCTTTGTTCGCTGTTCCAGCAGGTTCTTCGCCGTCTGCGTAAGGGATTGTTCGCTGAATCCGGAAAAAAATCCTGCAATAATAATGATTATTGCAGGAAACAGGAATAGTTTATAGTATCTTCTCAAGTTTGTCCACCTCGCTTTGGGTATCGGTTTTATTCAGCCCTTATACTATATAAAAAAAACAGCGTGAAAATTGTTTAATCACGCTGTTTTCCATTAATTTTTTACTTTTTTTCTTTGTCTTTTTCGACACAGTCGTCATCCACGAAATGAATCGATTCCAGATGACTTTTAAAATGCTCCCGGAATTTTCCAAGATATTCTTTTCTAAGTACAGCCTGCTCCTCTTTTTCTTCCGGAGTTAGGCATGCCTCCTTTGATTTTCTTGCAAGTTCATTGATTCGATCAATTTTTTCCTTTGTTAACATGGTATTTCCTATCTATTGTCTCGTTTTTTGCTAATAACCTATATTAACCTATTTTGCCCGAAAAATCAACTGTGTCCTGTCAGACCTGCAGCCTATAAAAGATGATCAATATAATTGCCGCTTCTAACTTACTTTTCGTTCAAGCCTGAGCTTGTCGGCAATGATAGCGATAAACTCACTGTTTGTGGGCTTGCCTTTATCATTATGTACCGTGTATCCGAATAAGTTGTTTAATGTTTCAATTTTTCCTCGGTTCCAGGCAACTTCGATAGCGTGCCTTATGGCTCTTTCTACTCTGCTTGGCGTTGTGTTGTTCTTTTTCGCAATCGCCGGATAGAGTTCTTTCGTCACCGCACTCAGCAGATCCATATCTTCAACCACCATTGTGATGGCATGTCTTAAATATTGATATCCTTTGATGTGTGCCGGTACTCCAACCTCATGGATGATGTTTGTAATATCGATTTCGAGGTCATTTTTCCTGGAATCATCCGTATTGATGATGGATCGTGACATGGTTCCCTTAGACTGATTAACAATCTGGTCATGCCCCGAGAGCTGGTAGATCCTCTTGGCAAGAATGTTCAAATCGAACGGTTTTACAACATAATATTCTGCCCCGAGATTGATTGCTTTCTGTGTGATCGATTCCTGTCCGACTGCTGACAGCATAATGATCTTGGGTGAATTCTCGAGCTCCATGCCGTTGATCTTTTCCAGAACTCCAAGTCCGTCAAGATAAGGCATGATCATGTCCAAAATTAATACGTCCGGTTTTTCCTTAAATACTGCTTCTACTGTCTGCATTCCATCATGGACGGTAAAGACAATATCAATATTTTGCTGAGTCTCGAAAAAATCTGTTAGAATTTCGCAGAAATCCTTGTTGTCATCGGCGATTCCAACTCTGATTTTGTTAGTCATTGACATTTCCCCCTTTAGCTTTACGCAAGTTTTTTCCATATTCTTTACAGTCGTACATAATTCCCTATAAACTATAGTAAAGAATTTCCTTTTCTTTTTCAAGAGTCTGAAAACAGAAAGTTACGCTAATTACTAATGGTATCCGACTTTATTCGACATTTGGGTCTTGCAACATCCACTCAATAAAGATACCATATCCCTTTTGCGGGTCATTTACAAAAACATGCGTAACAGCTCCAATGATCTTGTTGTTTTGAATAATTGGACTTCCGCTCATGCCCTGAATGATGCCGCCGCTTTTTGCAAGCAGCCTTTTATCGGTGACGCGGATCACCATGCTCTTGGTGCTTGCTTTTGTCTGCCGGTTGATTTTTTCAATTTCGATGCTGTACTTTTCGATCCTGTCGCCGTCTATGGTTGTCAGGATATACGCCGGCCCTTTTTTTATTTCGTTCTGATAGCCGATTTGAAGAGGCTGCTGATAAATAGGATTGATGATCCTGTCATATGTTTCGCCGAAAATACCAAATTCTGTGTTTAACGAGAGTTTGCCAAGAGGTTTGTCAGCTTCATAGAAAATGCCTTTGATTTCGCCAGGACTTCCGGCCTTTCCCTGTTTTACAGATTCAACCCTCGAATTTAACAGTTCGCCTTGCGCTACCGATAGAACGGTTCCGGTCTCAGGGTCTGTGATTGCATGCCCTAAAGCGCCAAAGGTGTTATTGGAAGGGTCATAGAATGTCAATGTTCCGATTCCGGCAGTCTTATCTTTGACCCACACACCGATTTTGTAGAGATTATCGTCTGCAGATAAAACCGGGGTTAGTTTGATAAACATAATATCATCTTTTCGCTTGACTTTCAATCGAACATCTTTTTTTATTTTATTGACTAATTCTTTTACCTCTCTGGCATTGTTCACTTTTACGCCGTCGATTTCAAGAATGTTATCGCCGATCTGCAGGCCTGCATCGAGACCCGGATTGATAAATCTGCCGTCCGGAGTTTCGATTTCCTCAAGACCAACGATCAAAACACCCTTCACATTCATCCTGACCCCGACGGAATGACCTCCGGGTACCAGGACTCTTTCGGGCAGAACACTTATAGTAACGTCCTTCAGCGGCAGCTTCAAGATCTTCGTTTCATTTGTAAAAATCTTGATATCGTTAGGAATATAAGATAAAAAACCGCCAATCGACAGAAAAACAGCAACAATAAAAGTAAGGATCAGATAAGATCCTTTTTTTAAGACTTCCTTATACATTCTCATCCTCCAATCTAGCTTTCAAAATCCTGTAATAGTTCATCTAATTCTTCCGGTGTGTGTCTGATGACGCCCTTCCGGAAGAGAGTCTGATCCGCAACGCTTAGAAGTGAGAATGCAATGTCAGTTTCTCTTATCAATGTTTCCTTTCCTTCTTCATTATAATAGAAGATTTTTATCATTCCGTTGACTTCTTTCACAAGGTAATAACCCTTGTCTTTCTGGTCGGCCGGATCGATTTTATTATCTGTGGAAGCTGCACCCACGGATGTTGAAACAGGCTGGTTCTTATCAATGATATTATCAAGAATATCATAATTGCCACTGCCCTTATCGCCCTGCGCTATCGCTTTATCGGTAGTCTCGGGATAATCCGTATCCGCAATAATGTCTTCCGGGGCTTTTTCCGCAATGGGCTGGTTCAACCATAACCCGAATGCGAACAAAACCAAAAGGATAATATAAAACAGCTTTCCTTTAAAAAAGCTTTTTCTTTGAGTAAACATTGCCATCACCTCAAATTTTAGTGTTGACAATTTCCTTTCGTTTTAAACGGTTATTTTGTTTTTCATCTTTTCAAAGGTTTTATCACCGATGCCGCTGACATTTTTAAGGTCATCAATGCTCTTGAATTTCCCGTTTTCGCTGCGATAATTGATGATTTTTTCCGCCGTTGCGGGCCCCACACCGGGTAGTTCCTGCAGCGCGGTTGAATCTGCCGTGTTGATATTGATCAGCCCTTGTTTGCCGGAACCCGAATTAACCGAGAATTCGCCTTTGTTTTCAGCATTCTTCACTTCCTGTTTTGTCGGAATGTAGATTTTCTGCCCGTCCGACAGAATCTCGGCCTGGTTGATCATGCTTGTATCACCTTCCGCAGTCAAACCACCGGCCCTTTCTATTGCTTCAAATACACGGCTGCCTTCCGGCAGCTCGACAACCGAGGGCTCCACGACTGCGCCGGCAACATCGACCATGATCATGACTTCCTCTACGATGGCAGGAACTGTGGATTCGGTAACAATGCCCGTCGCGTTTTCCGGAATATCCGATATCCTCAGACCATCGTCCCGAGACTTGTTTTTTGCCAGATAAAAAGCAAAGGCAACCGCAATGAGAATGACTCCCGCGATCACCTTGACCATCAGTTTCTTATCAAATTCAAAAAATCGACTGAAATTCATATCCTAACCCCCAATATAATAATATGATTACCATAATATTACATTAATGGGATATATATGTCAATTATTTCCATTCATTATTTTCTGTTTTTTGGAAGTAAATTTCCGTTCTGCGGATCAAGACCTCCGCCCTGTCAATACGGATCCCTGCAAAATCACAGAAGGTCGACAAAACGATTTCCGGACTGAGATTTGCCATACTTCCAGCAGCAAGCTTCACCGTAAGCATAATAATTTTATTGTCAACCATGCCGCCCATTTGCAGAATCATAGGCCTGATGTCGACCTCAATATCCTTTCCGGTCTTCTTCTGATGCTTTAAGACCTTGATATGCTCCTGCGCAATGTACTTCTTTGCCGTATCCTCGATGTTGCCTTGAAAACCGGCGTCTGAAGGGATAAGGATCTCATAATCGGCGGCTTCCGTGAGTGCCGCTAGTGTCTTTCCACCGACGGGCAGCTCTTCGCATGCGAATACGTGGATCCCTTCCGGCATGACGGAGTTGATTCTTTCTATGATTTCATCGGTGGTATACGGCTCCGTCGTATCAAATTCCAGATATTCGGCGGAAGAGGCATATCCAAGAGAAAGCGGTTGGGCAAAGCTCATTTTCGGATGCGGGTTGAAGCCCTGCGAATATTGGAGTCTTACGTCGACGCGTTTGAAGGATCTCTTAAAAAGCCGAAGCAGATCCAGATGAGAAATATATCGGATGACGCCGTCCTTGGAAAATTTGATCACATATCTGTTCACAGCGTTCCCTCCCTTGCGCATTTCACCTTCTGATTGATCCCGCAACCGATGCATTCGCGCCTGCAGTCGGGACTCTGGATACCTTCCGTCGCTTTATCGTTTTCGCGGATCAGGAAATTCTTAGAGATACCAGAGTCGATCAAATCCCATGGCAGGAACTCTTCATAGGACCGTTCTCTTATTGCATAGAAATCAGGATCCAGTCCTGTTTCCCGGAAAGCTTTCATCCAAAGCTCATAGTTGAAATGCTCCCGCCAGCCGTCGAATTTACAGCCCAGCGAAACCGCCTTGAGCAGCGCATCGCCGACACGGCGGTCGCCCCTTGCGAACACGGCTTCCATGTGGCTTGGCTCGGTCCCGTGGTAATGGAACGAGACTCCTTTGACGCTCTTCAGCTTGTCCTTTAGATACATATGCTTCTGATGGAACAGTTCCGCGGAATCCTGAGGAAACCACTGAAATGGTGTGTGTGCTTTCGGAACAAAATTGGAAACACTGACGGTAACATTGAAACGACCTCGTTTTCCGGTGATCCGGTAATTGATGTCGGTGATGTTTTTCGCGATCTCGACGATGCCGTCAAGGTCCTCGAAGGTCTCCGTGGGCAGACCCACCATAAAATACAGCTTGATGTTGGTCCAGCCCAGTTCGATGGCCTGTTCCATGGAATGATAGATGTCATGGTCCGTAATGGATTTATTGATCACGTCTCTGAGTCTTTGGGTCCCGGCCTCCGGGGCAAAAGTCAGACCAGATTTTTTGTAGCCCTGGATCTCTTCCAACACCTTGAATGAGAATGAATCCAACCTTAAAGAAGGCAGCGACAGGGAAACGTTGTTTTCCCTGCAAACTCCCATCAGTTCTTCGACCAATGGCTCGATTTCAGAATGATCGCTGGTGGAAAGCGATAAAATGGACAGTTCCTCATGTCCCGTCGCCGCCAGCTGCTGCGCCGCCAGTTCCTTGATCTTATCTTTGGAACGTTCTCTGACCGGGCGGTAGATCATACCTGCCTGGCAAAACCTGCAGCCTCTGGTGCAACCACGGAAGATTTCCACGACACCGCGGTCATGCACGACGTCGATGAACGGTACGATACAGTTAACCGGAAAATCGACCTGTTCCAGATCCTCCACAATCCGTTTTTCGACGGTATCAGGCGCTTTATCGTTATTCTTGATGATTTTTTTGATTGTCCCATCCTCATTGTAGACGGGAGTGTAAAATTTCGGCACGTAAACGCCCTTGATCCCGGTCAGAATTTCCAGAAATGCATCTTTGCCCTGCCCGGAGTCCTTCCAACGGCTGTGGGCTTCGCAGACTTCGACGAGCACTTCCTCCCCGTCGCCGACCATGAAAAAATCGATAATATCTGCCAGTGGTTCCGGATTGAAAGCGCAAGGGCCTCCCGCCGCGATAAAAGGACTGCTCTCATCCCGATCGGCGCTTTTGACCGGAATACCTCCAAGATCCAGCATGTTTACGATATTACTGAATGAAAGCTCGTATTGAAGTGTGAAACCCAGGATATCCAAATCCGTTACCGGCGACTTGGTTTCTAGGGTGAATAGCGGAAGGCTTTCTTCCCTCATCAGCGCTTCCATGTCGCTGGCCGGCGCGAAGACACGTTCGCAGAACACGTTGTCCAGTTTATTTAAAAGATGATAAATGATCTGCAGCCCCAGATAGGACATTCCGATTTCATAGGTGTCCGGAAAGGCGAAACCAAATCTGGTTTTTATTCCGGAAAGCTCTTTTTTCACCGTATGAAGCTCCCCTCCCGTATACCGGGCGGGTTTCTCCACTCTCATCAAAAGCTTGTCCAATTGTTTTTTCAATGTCATGAATGATCTCCGTTTCTTTTCGTTATGGTTATTATATTATTCCCTGTTCTGACCGCTTGAATTCCAACAGCGTTTGGAAGTCTGCATAGATACCGCAGTAATAAATGCCGTCGAGAAGCTCTTTTTCGCTTAATTGGCCGCGGTATGTACCCTTTTCGCTGACAACGGTGAATAACCTGTTATCCATGGGTTTGTAACGCTCAATGATTTTTACAGCCTTTGTATCCTCCCTGCAGACCAGCATCTTCGGATTTCCGGGTTTATCCCCCTCTTCCATATTTCTCGAGACCTTGTAGAAAATAAAGCCGTTATCCTGCTTGCGGGCGAAATAAAGGTTGACTGCCAATGCGGACAGAAACAAATTCAGTACATTATATTGTACCAAGTAAATACCCAAAAGGAAAAGGAAAACTGCAAATAATAAAGAAAAAAATCGCGATATTTTCTGAGATCTGCCGTATCCGAGAAAAACAGCCAGGTAGAGATCGGTTATTTTCCCCCCATCCAGCGGGTAAAAAGGCATCAGGTTGTAAAGGGCGAGGACGGCGTTGGCCAGGATGACTGGAACCAGCCAGGGAAGATAAAAATAGAAATAACAGCCGTACAGCACGATAGCCGTAAGGATGTTGAAAAACGGCCCGGAAAGATGGATCGCCAGCTCATGACGGGGCTTTATAAAGCCTTCCCGGATATGAAGCACGCCGCCGAATAGGCCGAAGGAAATCTTTTCCGGCGTATAACCAAGCTTTGACGCCGCAAGCTTATGAGCGAATTCGTGAAGCAGGGAAAAAACCATCGTCGCGGCTGCGAAAACGGAGTTACCAGAAAGTACAATGATCAGAAGCAGAACGAACAAGGAAAAATGCAGCTCTATTTTTGTATGAAATATTTCTAATTGCAGCATAACGAAATCTAAAACTCGATATAGTCGGCAGGATTTACGATATCATCCTTTACCCACAACTCAAAGCTTAAACGACCATTGTTTTCCGGGTTGACGGATGCGATGAGCTGGCCTTTTTTAACCTTTTCCAAAGATTTCACATAAATCTGTGAGCAGCCGCCATAGATGGAAACGATATCATCCCCGTGTACGACTTTGATATATTTACCGTACTGGCTGCTTTCTCCAATTTCTGATACGATCCCCCCACCCACGGAGAAAACCTGAAGTTCCTTGTCGGATTGGAATTTCATGCCCCGTTCAAAACCGCTCTGTTCTTGTCCCGCGTTATAACCTGTTTTTTCTCCGAAGGTCGCAATCACTGCCGCTTCATCGGCCGGCGGCGAAAACGCAAGCTTGCTTCCGCTCCTTTGGAAAGCCGACGCGACGGATTCGGGAACCTTTTTCACCTTGGCAACGAGATCCTTTCCGGACTGAAAAATTTCGGCAACAGTGAAGTCCTTGTTCAGCATGGCCTGAACATTGTCAAGGCTCTGGTTGACAATAGCGATGTCCATCTTCTTGATGACGATGACCAGGATCACAATGATGATGCAGACGATGATCTGCTTGATAAGAGTGGCGCCGTAATTCTTCCTCTTGTTGATATATCTTCTGCCCCTGTACATAAAAATAACCTCCTTGTACCGCTTCAATTAAGCATATTAACGAGGAGGTCAAAATATAACTCGATTATCTCTTGCGCATCAGCGAATCGATAGATGTCCCGATGATTCTTTCTATCCTTCCAATGAACGCCCTGTTGTCTTTGATCCTTTCACTGATCCTTTCAACCGCTTCCGGATCCCCCTGAAATTTTTCAAGGACATACTGCATGCGGTCATCCAGTCCGACAAACTCATCTTCCTTTACCATTCGGTCGGCAAGGCAGATGATATCCGTTTCGGTGATTTCCGGCTTATTTGGATCACAGTTATAATGCATGTGTACTTTTATGATTGCCGCCTCCTGATCGTAACCCAGTTCGGATGCGATATCCGCACCGACGTCCCAGTGCTTGTCTTCCACTCTGGCGATATCATGGATGAGTCCTGCTCCCTGGATGAGTCCAAGATCAAGCTCATAGCCTTTGTCATTCAACGCCTGCCCGATTTTTAACGCGGTTTCCGCTACTTTGACGCAGTGCCTGATAACATGGGCCGGCGTGTGGTGCCGCCTCAATAACGCCAGGCATTCCTCTCTGGACGGATGTTTGTTTGCCATATGATTCTCCTGATTTCTTTTAATGGTTTATTATAACATAATTTCTGATAATAATTGACATTATTATTACTTATTGTTATAGTTAAGTTAATATTCAACAGCGTTTTCACAAAATATTTAATATTTAAAGGAAGTGTGAATCATGACTTATGCCGAGATGCTGGACGCAATCATTGAAGAAAGCGAATTATCCCTGAGACAGATTTCAAAACTGTGCACTCAATTTGATATTTCCATAACGCCATCCTACATATCGCAGCTGAAAAACGGAAAGCTGCCACCTCCATCTCCCGAGGTGTCCCTGGCACTGGCGAAGGTATGCAACAGCAAGAATCAGTCCCAGCTCGTCTTCCAGGGCTATATGGAAAAGGCACCCGACGTGATCAAGGAGTATATGCTCGCATCCTCCCAGCTTAACCGGATCATGCTGGAATCTCTGTTTAAGGCTGATAACAATTCGATGTCACAGGAATCGATGGAATATCTTAAAAATTTGGATATCCTTTCGACGCTGGAGCTGTCTTCAAAATATATCGATCCGGGAAACAATCTTAGCCCCAACGATCTTGTGCGGGAAATAACCTTGTCCAGCGGCGGCGTTTCAAAAGTACAAGCTCAGGGGGATATGATCAACTTCTTCCTTGGAGATACATCAATGAGCCCAACGATTCCGGTTCATTCCTACATATATATTCTGCCGACAAAGCTGGAATTATTAAAAGAACGTGATATTATCGCATTTTATCCAAACAACAGAAAACAGGCTTCATTAAGAAAGATCTTTTTTTCCAACAACAAGATTCTGTTGATTCCGGAGGATAAGACCTTCCAGATCTATATCCTGGATAATTTTGAGGAAATCGATTATCTCGGAAAAGTCGTTTCCTATAAGGTGGATCTCTAAAGATTTATCGATAAAGTGGATAACCAAATCAAAGTCAAAAAATCAAAAAAGCCGGTTCATTCGAACCGGCTCTCGTTTTATTCGTCAAAATATTCAAATTCGTAGTCGAAGACGCGGATGGTGTCGCCTTCCTCCAGGCCTAGCTCCTTGAGCTTTTCAATACCGCCGTTCTTTTCCATATACTTGTATAGATATCGTAAAGAACCGAAGTCGTTGAAGTTGGTGGAATTGAAGATCTTCCGAAGCTGCTTGCCTTCCAGCACATAAGCGTTTCCTTCTTTAGAAGCATGGATCTCTCTGTAATCCGGATCTTCCTGATCCTTTTCGAAGTCGAAGAATTCATAGACTTCCTCCTCCTGAGGCTCCTGCTCGATGCGGTGAAGTTCCGCGGCGGCAGCTGCCAGCAGCTCGTGAACGCCCTGGTTGATGGGCGCTGAGAGTGGGAACACCTGGTAACCCTTGCCCTCGACATAGTCCTTGAACCGGACATATCGTTCATCTTCTTCGTCGAGCATGTCCATTTTATTGGCTGCCACTAGCTGAGGTTTTTTCAGGAGCTTTTCTCCAAAAGTCCCAAGCTCGTTGTTGATCTTTTCAAAATCGTCGATTGGATCCCTGCCCTCGGAGCCGGATACGTCCACCACATGGATCAGCAGCTTTGTGCGCTCGATATGCTTCAAAAAGTCCAGACCGAGGCCTGCGCCGGACGACGCGCCTTCGATCAGCCCCGGGATATCGGCCATGACGAAGCTGGTATCGAAAATTTCAACCACTCCGAGATTCGGTGTGATGGTTGTAAAGTGGTAATTTGCTATTTTGGGGTTCGCACTGGTACTGATGGATAACAGTGTTGATTTTCCAACATTGGGAAAGCCGATGAGTCCCACGTCGGCGATAAGCTTCAGCTCCAGGACCACGTTTCTTGATTGGGCAAAGCCTCCGGCCTCCGCAAAGTTCGGAGCCTGGCGGACGGAATTTTTGAAATTTACATTCCCTTTGCCGCCTTTGCCGCCTCTTGCAGCCACAAAACTGTCGCCGTCATGGACCAGGTCCTTCATCACAAGCCCGGTTTCCTCATCGATTACGATGGTTCCCGGCGGCACTTTGATGATGAGATCTTCGCCATACTTTCCGAACCGGTTGTATTTCATGCCGTTCTGGCCGTTTTCCGCCTCGTATTTTCTCTTATATCTGAAATCCATCAACGTCCTCAGGTTACTGTCGGCTTGAAAGATGACGTCTCCCCCTTTTCCGCCGTCTCCCCCGTTAGGGCCTCCCTCCGGAACATAAGGTTCTCTTCGGAAGGATACGCAGCCGTCGCCGCCCTTCCCGGACTTGATGGATATCTTAGCTCTGTCTACAAACATTGATTCACCTCCTAATACTATATCCCCTTTATCTGCTAGCTAAAACAAGCCCCTATATGAATATAGGGGCTTAATCTTTTTAGACTTATGCTTCTTTCGGATATACGCTTACTTTTTTTCTGGTTTTGTCATATCTTTCGAATTTGACCGCACCGTCAACTTTTGCAAATAAAGTATCGTCTCCGCCGATTCCTACATTATTACCGGGATGGAACTTAGTCCCTCTCTGTCTTACCAGAATGCTGCCTGCGCTTACAAACTGGCCGTCTCCTCTTTTCACGCCGAGTCGTTTCGATTCACTTTCTCGACCGTTCTTGGAGCTACCTACTCCCTTTTTACTTGCCATAGACTACACCTCCTTTTTCCTTGTGCTGTCTTTGCTTTTATGTTTAACTGCTAAAGATTATTCAGCATCCTTAGCTGCTGGCTTTGCTGCCTTTTTTGCTGCCGGTTTCTTTTCGGCAGGTGCTTTTTCAGCGGTAGCTTTCTTAGCTGCTGGCTTCTTCTCGGCAGGAGCTTTTTCAGCGGCTGCCTTTTTCGCTGCCGGCTTCTTTTCTTCTGCTGGTTTTTCTGCTGCTACTGCTTCAGCTACTGGCTTTTCAACTACTTTCTTAGGAGCTGGTTTTCCGTCAGCGGACAATGAATCGATTTTGACCATTGTGTAAGGCTGTCTGTGTCCCTGCTTCTTTCTGTAATCTTTCTTGGACTTATATTTGAAGATGATAACCTTTTCACCTTTACCATTTTCAACTACTGTGCCAAAAACCTTTGCTGATTCTACGATTGGCGTACCAACCTGAACTTTTTCACCGTCGCTCAGCACCAATACTCTGTCAAACGCGATATCATCTCCTGCTGCAACATTCAGCTTTTCGATTGAAATTACGTCGCCTTCCTGTACTCTGTACTGCTTTCCGCCGGTTTCGATTACTGCATACATATTCCTTTTTACCTCCTCTATCCAGTCTCGCCATCGTGGGCAGCGATTGAACGCTTTTCATGAACCCGTTCTGAGCGGCTTACAGTCATTTATGATATCATACAAGCCTGTCGATGTCAAATGATTTTATCATTATTATCGGCAGGATTTCAGCTTTTTTTCATATGTTCGCAGATCATTCGGATGAATTTCTCGCGGTCGACTTTCATGCCGATATGGCAGTTTGGTTTGTGCCCCGTAATATCCCACAGATCTGCCACGGTTTCGCCGAGAGTCAGAGGATCGTGGAGCGCCACATCCACAAAAGTTTTTTTAAATTCAACGAGATTCTCGTCAATCAGAATCCCTACGCACAGAGCGTCATGGATCGGGCATGCGCGGAATCCGAAATGTTTTAAATGGGTTTGCGCGAAGAAATCCAGCAGCGACGCAACAATGGTCGATATTTTATCTCCCTGCTTCCTTAGCGTTTCAATATCTTCCTCATAAAACATCGATTTCATGGTGACGTCAAGGCTGACCAGATACAGCTCACAGCCGCTGTTAAATACGATCTTGGCTGCTTCAGGATCCACATAGACGTTGAATTCTGCGGATGAGGTGATGTTGCCCGGTTCCAGGATGGCGCCGCCCATGATAATGATCCGATCGATCTTGTCCTTGATATCGGGCGCCTTCTCCAGGGCTACGGCGATATTGGTCATGGGGCCTGTCACAATCAGAATGATCCGTTCTTCGGAGCTGTGCAGCGTACGAATGATAAAATCCACCGCATGCTCCTCCTTGACCGGCGTCACCGGAGCGGGGATATGAGGACCGCCCAGGCCGTCTTCTCCGTGAATGACAGCGCCGGTGAGCCGAAAAGCTTCCCGGAGCATGGGCCTGTCACAGCCGGAATAGACGTCAATATTGGAATAACCTGCATAATCCAGTACTCTGCGGGCGTTTCTCGTCGTATTGTGCAGTTCGCTGTTCCCTGAAACGGTTGTTACTCCAAGAATATCCAGGTTGTCTGCCTTTGCCGCCAGTAGCAGCGCAATGGCGTCGTCATGCCCCGGGTCACAGTCGATGATTACTTTTCTCATTTTTCCTCCCATACTAGCTTGCCCAATTTATCGTCATTTTTTATTGATAAAATCGTCAACTTCCCTGCGGTATGGTAATGAAGTCTGCGCGCCGGATTTTGTAACAGACAGAGCGCTTGCAGCGATAGCAAACGGAATCGCATCTTCAATGGATTTGCCCTCTGAGAGCGCAACCGCCAGGGCGCCGTTGAAACAGTCGCCGGCCGCAGTCGTGTCAACGGCCTTTACTTTACACGCGGGGTATTGAGTCATTGTTTCTTTCCTGACACAGACACAGCCTCTGTTCCCCAACGTTACGATCAGCAGTTTGACGCCTTTTTTCAGCAGCTTGTTTCCAGCGATGCGGATCTCGTCCATACTGGCCGCCGGACTGCCGCTCAGAAGCCCCAATTCAAGCTCGTTTGGCGTCAAAATGTCGGTATTGGCCAGGATTTCAGAATCAAGTTTCACAGCCGGTGCGGGATTCAAGACGGTGATGCACCCGGCATGCCTTGCAATGGTCATCGCTTTTTTTACGGTAAGCAGCGGCGTCTCGAGCTGTGTCAGCAATACCTTTGACTGTTCGATCACGAAATGATACCGCTCCACATCTTCAACGGCCAGCGCATAATTTGCGCCAGATACCACGGTGATCGCATTGTTCCCGGAACGTTCCACGACGATAGATGCGATCCCGGTGGAGACGTCCTGCTTTTTCAGGACATAATCCGTTTTCACACCGTCTTTTTTCAAGGAATGGATCAGTTCGTCTCCAAGGTCGTCTTTGCCGACGGCTCCGATCATCGTAACTTTTGCGTTCAGACGGGCCGCGGCTGAAGCCTGGTTGCCGCCCTTTCCGCCTGGGATCTGCTGAAAGCTGCTCCCCAATACCGTTTCGCCGGGCCTTGGGATCGCTGCGGTTTTGATAACGAAATCCATATTTAAGCTTCCGACAACTGTTATCATAAGTACCTCCATCTATTGTTTTAGCATGAAAGTCCGATACGTTCAGTTAAGGTAATACTACCACAGGACAAATAATATTACTATTATTAATTTCAGACTGAAAAAGGATGCGTGCAGCACCCTTTTATCGTTGAAATCCCTTATGTAATTATGAGACGGGAAGATATATTAGTCCTCGATGATCACGCCGTCTTCGTCCACAGCCAAAGGCTTCAGTGTGGTGATGCTGCTCATCAGCCGTTCTTCGATCTGTGACAGGATATCCTTGTTTTCTGCCAGGAATGTCTTGACGTTTTCCCTGCCCTGTCCGATCCTTTCTCCGCTGAAGCTGTACCAGGAACCTGCTTTTTCGACGATCTTGGCTTCCACTGCGCAGTCGAGCACGTCGCCCACCCTGGAAATACCTTGACCGTACATGATATCGAATTCCGCCTGTTTGAACGGAGGCGCAACTTTATTCTTAACGACCTTGACACGGGTACGGTTACCCAGGACGGCGTCGCCGGATTTGATGCTTTCTATTCTTCTGACGTCCAGACGCATGGAGGCATAGAATTTCAGCGCTCTTCCGCCTGTGGTAACCTCGGGATTGCCGAACATGATGCCAACCTTTTCACGGAGCTGATTGATAAAGATCGCAGAGGTATTTGATTTGCTGATAGCACCGGCAAGTTTTCTGAGCGCTTGTGACATAAGACGGGCCTGCAGTCCCACATGGCTGTCGCCCATTTCTCCCTGGATTTCCGCTCTCGGAACCAAAGCGGCAACGGAGTCGATTACCACGACGTCGATGGCGCCGCTGCGCACCAGCATCTCACAGATCTCAAGGGCCTGTTCGCCTGTATCCGGCTGGGATACCAGCAGTTCATTGACGTCAACGCCCAGATTTTTCGCGTATTCGGGATCAAGGGCGTGTTCTGCGTCGATAAAGGCAGCCTTGCCTCCCTTTTTCTGCGCTTCGGCGATGATATGGAGAGTCAGGGTCGTCTTACCGGAGGATTCTGGTCCGAAGATTTCCGTGATCCTTCCCCGAGGGATACCGCCGATACCGGTTGCGATATCAAGGCTGACGGACCCGGTCGGGATAGCTTCTATGCCTAAGCTCGCTTCTTCGCTGCCCAGCTTCATGATGGCGCCTTTTCCGAACTGCTTTTGTATCTGAAGCATTGCGGCTTCCAACGCTTTGTCCTTATCCTCTTTATTGATACCCATGTATAATATCCTCCTGTTTATGCATTAATTTTGAAATTGATCGTTATTCATAGAGAACATTTGTTCTATTCATATGATAATATAATTCGCCGGTCCGGTCAAGCATTATTTTTGCAAGATGGCAGGCTCCCATCCCGATGGAACAGGCATAAACAACGATCATCCGACATGGAATATAATAACATATTATATTTTAAATGTAAATATATTCCATAATATTTTTACGCCCTAATTTACTTTAAAAAAAGAGGCGGCGCTTCCGCACTGCCTCTGATCGATGCTTTGTTTTACAAATTGGGCGAGCTAATAAGATGATTGATGATATCCAGCATGCAAAGGACAGTATAATTCCGGTTCCATTTCCTGCTGATATTCCGGATCCGAAATTCCCTGCTGATCCGTCTGTCGTCGAAGATCGCGCAGATATATACGAGGCCTACCGGCTTTTCTTCCGTTCCGCCGTCCGGACCGGCGATGCCGGTTACGGAGACGCAAAGCCTGCTTCCCGTGACTTTTTTTACGCCTTCGGCCATTTCGACGGCAGTTTCTTCACTAACAGCTCCATATTTCTCAAGGGTTTCGGCCTTAACGCCGATCTCTTCCATCTTTGCCCTATTGCTATACGTCACAAAGCCTCTGTCGAATACAGCTGAGATCCCGGGCACTTCCGTCATGGTCATGGCAAAAAGTCCGCCGGTGCAGGATTCCGCACAGGAGAAGGAAATATTTTCAGCGATGAGTTTTTTGCCTACGACCTGATAATATTCTTCATCATCGTAGCTATAGACATATTTTCCGACTTTGCCGTTTACCTTTTCAATCATATCATCAACGACGGCTTTCGCTTCATCCAATGTTCCGCGCTTGGAGGTGATCCTCAGGCAGGCCTCCCCTTCTTTTGCATAGGTGGCCAGAGTCGGATCCGTCTGTCCGTCGATCCATTGCTGAAGCTCGGTTTCCAGCATGGATTCTCCGATCCCGAAGGTACGGAGCATTTTATAATAGATGACGCTTTCGGATTTTGCTTCCAGATACGGTTTGACACTTTTTTCAAACATCCGGGTCATTTCTCTCGGAGGCCCGGGCATGCAGATGATGGTTTTCCCGTTTTCCTCCAGTGCAAAGCCGGGCGCCGTTCCGGCGTCGTTGTAGAAGACGACAGCTCTGGAAGGCAGATAAACCTGCTTTTTATTGTTATCTGTCATAACGCGGTTTATTTTCTTAAAGTATTGTTCCAGTTCTTTTAAGAGATCCTCATGGAGAACCAGTTCATCATGCAGCACCTCCGCCGCGATCTCCTTGGTCAGATCATCCTGTGTCGGCCCCAAGCCTCCTGTTGTGACGATCAGGTCACAGTCGGAAAATGCCTGGCGGATCATTTCCGCGAGCCGTTTCGGGTTATCCCCGACGGTATAGTGATACATGACGTCGATGCCGAGATAATTCAACTGCTGAGATAAAAAAACGGAATTGGTATTGGTGATCTGCCCGAAAAGCAGTTCTGTTCCGACGCTTAATATAGCTGATTTCATATTGACTTTACTCCAATTTTCTTTAATTTACATGGAGAATACGCTTTTGTTCTTGATGACGTATTCCGTCCCGGATATGATCGTCATGATGACGGCGGCCCAAAGCATGATCGTTGCAAAGGGGAAACCGATATAGGAGAACGGCCAGTTCTGAAGCAGCAGTGCGGGAACGGCAATCATCTGAAAGACGGTTTTGATCTTGCCGGACCGGCCTGCGGCGATGACGACGCCCTGGGCTGCCGCTACAGTACGTAATCCTGTTATGGTAAACTCCCGTGCAAGGATCACGATGACCATCCAGCCTGCTACATTGCCAAGCTCCACAAGGCAAACCAAAGCGGAAACCACGAGCATTTTGTCGGCCAGCGGGTCCATGATCTTTCCAAAGTTTGTTACAAGGTTGTATTTTCTGGCGATATGTCCGTCCAGAGCATCCGTCGCGGACGCGAGGATAAAGATGATAGCAGAAATGTAATAATGGCCCATCATAAGAACTATTATAAACAGGGGTATCATTATTATTCTAAGCATGGTCAGTTTATTTGGCAGGTTCATTTTCTTCCTCCATTCTTCCTACAAGGTCGTAATCAAATGCGTCTGTTATTTTAACCGGGACGATATCTCCCGGCATACACGTAAATTCCGATGAGAAGATAACGGAATTGTCTATTTCGGGGGCATCATAGCGGCTTCTTCCGATATAGCTGCCCTCTTCTTCGATCTCTTCCACCAGAACTTCCAGTACTTTCCCTATTTGCTTTTCATTAGACTCCAGCGAAATCTCAAGCTGTTTTGTCATAAGGATTTCTTTTCTTTTATTTTTGACGTCCTCCCGGACCTGGTTCTTCATTTTAGCGGCAGGCGTTCCCTCTTCCTTGGAATAAGTGAAAACTCCCAGCCTTTCAAATTTCTGCGTTTCAACAAAGTCGACCAGTTCTTCGAATTCCTCGCTGCCCTCTCCCGGGAAGCCGGTGATCAGAGTCGTCCGGATATGGATATCGGGGATCGCCTTTCTGAGTCTGGAAATCGTATTGATGATGGACGCCTTCGTAGAGCGGCGGTTCATGGCTTTCAGGACCTTGTCGCTGGCATGCTGGATCGGGATGTCGATGTAATGGCAGATCTTCTCTTCCGTTGCCATGACTTCGATCAGTTCGTCGGTGATCCGGTCCTCATAACAGTACATGAGGCGGATCCACTGCAGGCCTTCGATCGGGCAAAGCTCTCTGAGCAGCGCGGCGAGTTTCAGTTCGCCATAAAGATCCTTGCCATAAGCAGTAACGTCCTGGGCGATAAGGATCAGTTCCTTGCATCCATCGTCTGCAAGCTGTTTCGCCTCGCTGAGGATATCCTCCATCGTTCTGCTGCGGAACGGCCCGCGGATAGACGGAATAACGCAATATGCGCACACATTGTTGCAGCCTTCGGCGATTTTGATCGTAGCGCTGTGGGATGCTTCCATATGCTTTCTCCTGCCGGTCAGGAAGCCTTTTTCATAAACGCTGAGATACTTTTCCCTCTGGCCCTGGATATGGTTTTGCAGGATGTCGGGAAGCGACGGATAGTCGTTTACACCGAGAAAAATATCGACCTCCGGCATCTCTTTGTAGAGTTCTTCCCCGTATCGCTGGGAAAGGCAGCCGGAAACGATAAGAATCCCGCCCCGTTTCTTATATTCTGTCATATGGAAGATCCGGTCGATGGATTCTTTCTTTGCGTCGTTGATGAAACCGCATGTATTTACGATGATCGCGTCAGATTTCTCGGGATCGTTCACGATAATATGACCTGCAGCTTCCAATATCCCTGCCGCAGCGTCAGAGTCGCTGGCGTTCTTTGCACAGCCGAGAGTTTCAATATATATGTTCATTCTTACCTCTTCTTAATGTTCTGCCCGGCGCCTCAGAGCGCCTTCTTTTCAATACGGTTACTCGTCCGCCTCGGCGGAAAGCCCCAGAAATTCGTCTTCCGTCATGAGAACACGTCTTGGTCTGCTCCCATCCGCCGGACCGATGATACCTCTGGATTCCATCATATCGATGAGCCTGGCCGCACGATTGTAACCGATGCGGAATCTTCTCTGGAGCATGGACACGGAAGCCTGCTCGGCACGTACGACGGTCTCAATGGCGTCGGACAGCAGTTCGTCGGTATCATCGTCGGCAGCGGAGGTCTGCACTCTCTCGATGCTGTGAATGACGTCGCTTGCGTATTCTGTTTCAGGCGCCTGGTTTTTCACGAATTCAATGACTTTATGTACTTCCGAATCGGAAATAAAGGTTCCCTGTACACGGAACGGCTTGGCAATACCCATGGGGTTGAACAGCATGTCACCTTTCCCGACCAGCTTTTCCGCTCCCGCCATATCAAGGATGGTCCTGGAGTCGAATTGGGAAGAAACGGCAAATGCGATCCTGGACGGGATATTCGCCTTGATAACACCCGTTATAATGTCCACAGACGGTCGCTGGGTCGCGACGATAAGGTGCATGCCCGCAGCCCTGGCCATCTGAGCCAATCTGCAGATGGATTCCTCCACCTGCGACGGAGCAGCCATCATCAGATCGGCCAGCTCGTCGATGATGATGACGATCTGAGGCAGGAAGCGTTCGTCCTCGCCCTTTTTCCTGACGCTGCCGTTGAAAGATTCCAGATCTCTCACGCCTTCCTCGGCAAACTTCTTGTACCGGTCCGTCATCTCCGCCACTGCCCAGTTCAACGCGGCCGCTGCCTTGCTTGGCTCCGTGACCACAGGGATCAGGAGATGCGGGATTCCGTTGTAATTGCCAAGTTCAACGACCTTGGGATCGATGAGCACGAATTTCACTTCGTCTGGTTTTGCATGGTACAGCATGCTGATGATGATGCTGTTGATACATACGCTCTTTCCCGAACCGGTTGAGCCCGCAATGAGCATATGCGGCATGCTCTTCAAATCCGCGACGATGGATTTCCCGGCGATGTCTTTTCCCACCGCAAAGGTGATCTTCGATTTCGCCGTTTTAAATTCCGACGATTCGATGACTTCTCTCAATGCGACCAGGTTGACGCGCTCGTTTTCCACTTCGATGCCTACCGCGGCTTTGCCCGGGATCGGAGCCTCGATACGGATGCTCTTGGCTTCGAGATTCAGCGCGATATCGTCGGCAAGCCTCACGATGCTGCTTACCTTTACGCCGGTATTCGGCTGGATTTCATATCTTGTGACGGCCGGTCCCTTCGTGACCTGTACCACTTTTGCGTTTACGTTAAAGTCCAGTAGCGTTTGTTCCAACTTTGAAGCTTTTGCCTTCAGACCCTCGTTTTCACCGAGAGCGTTGGTGTTCGGGCCCTTGGCCAGCAGTTCCACGGTTGGCAGTTGGAACGGTTTCTGCGATGTTCCGCCTGTTTTTATATGCAGTTCTTCCGGTTTGGTGGAAGCTTCCGCCTTGACCGGCTTGCTCACGGCCGGTTTCCCGAGTGATTCTTCGTTTGTTTTATCCATATCTTCTGCGGCTGATTTTTCGGAGCCGTCCAGACCCATACCCGGTTCAGAGGCCGCGATCTCTTCCAGCCCCATACCCGTCCGTGCATCCTGACCCGATTTATCGAACAGGTCATCGTCGTTCATGTAATCCAGTATTTTCAGCTGGTTCTCCGATATAGGACCGGCTTTCAGCGGATCGACGACCGGAAGCTCGGCGGTGGAACGCTTGTACTCTTTATTTTCGAACGGATGCAGCTTTTCATGATCAATGATGGGCTTAACAGGCTCAGCCGGAGTTTTGACGACTTCTTTCGCGGTATGTATAGCTGACGGCTCCGCTGCGGCGGCTGTTTCCATCGCCTCCTGCAGGGCAAGTTTTTTTGCCTGCCTTTTTACCTTCATGCTGTCAAAAAACTGTGAGATCGGCGTATTGATGACCATCATGACCGAAATCAGGATCACCACGATGGATAGTATGTACAGTCCGGGCATTCCTATAACCTTTATGAGGAGGTAACCGACTGTCATTCCGAATGCTCCGCCGGACTTCAGCTCCGTTCCTAGCCGGAACATATCGCTGATAAATTTGGCTGAAAAACTGTAGCCTGCTTCCGGACCAAGAAATCTTGCCGAATTGAGCAGCGTAAGCATAAGAAAAATTAAAAATAAAAAGATGACGGAACGTCCGCTGATATGGGCAGTGCGTTTGGCGAACAGCAAAAGCCCGTACAGAATCAGATAATACGGTAAAACGTAAGCGACGAATCCAAAACTCCCTTTTAATAACTTTGATATGATGATGCCGAATTGGCCGGCGGCCTCCGTCTGAAGGGAAACGACCAGAAAGACACCCAAAGCAAGGATCACAATGGCCCATATTTCATCCTTCAGCCTGTTGTTCGCAATTATTTTCGCCGGCTCGCTCGTTGCTTTCGATTTATTTTTTGACCCTGGAGGCCTGCCCCGTCTTTTTTTCTCTTCGACCATATACAATACCCTCTTAATAATAAAAATCGTCTTCTGCCATCGTCTTTCATGCCCGATGAACAGCCAACGATTCATTTGACTCGTTCATACGTTATGATTGTACCACAATTTTACTTTAAAAAAAAGTATGCAACAACATAAAAAAGTTTAAACATTCCCTTGGTTTTGATGTATAATATTATAATTATATTTTTCTAAGGAGCCGAATCCCAATAAGCGCGGTCAAAAAACCGCATGATATATACAAGGAGGTAATTAGAATGAACAGTAAACCAAATTTAGCGATCGTCGGAGCGACGGGACTTGTTGGCAGCACATTTTTAAAGGTACTTGAGGAAAGAAATTTTCCTTTTGAAAATCTATATATGATGGCGTCAGCAAAATCTGCCGGCACCACAGTAACCTTCAAGGGCAAGGATTATGTTGTTGAGGAGCTTACGGAGAAATCCTTTGACAAACCCATCGATATCGCCCTTTTCTCGGCAGGAGGGTCCGCGAGTGAAAAATTCGCGCCTATCGCGGCGTCAAAAGGCGTTGTCGTCGTCGATAACAGCAGCGCATGGAGAATGGATAAGAATGTCCCTCTCGTTGTACCGGAAGTAAATCCATATGACATCAAATGGAACAAGGGGATCATTGCGAATCCGAACTGTTCAACCATTCAGGCAGTCGTTGCTTTGAAGCCGCTTCATGACAAATACGGCATCAAGCGTATTGTTTATTCCACTTACCAGGCCGTATCCGGTTCCGGACTCAAAGGCATCAACGACCTGAAGGAAGGCCTGGCCGGCAATGATATCATGAAAGCATATCCGCATCCGATCGCGCAAAACTGTCTGCCGCAGATCGACGTATTCCTTGAAAACGGTTATACAAAAGAAGAAATGAAGATGGTCAACGAGACTCATAAGATCCTCGGCGACGATAAGATCAGAGTGACCGCCACCACGGTCCGTGTCCCGGTGTTTGAATCCCACAGCGAGTCTATTAATGTCGAGCTTGAAAAACCGTTCGAAGTAGAAGATATCAAGAAGCTGCTTTCAGAAGCGCCAGGCGTTGTTCTGCAGGATGATCCGGCCAACTCCGTCTACCCACTTGCCAGAAATGCAGCCGGTAAAGACGAAGTATTCGTCGGAAGGATCCGGAGAGACTTCAGCGTTGAAAACGGGATCAACATGTGGGTCGTAGCCGACAATATCCGCAAAGGAGCGGCAACCAACGCGGTGCAGATCGCGGAAGTTCTGATCAAAGAATAGAAAGATAAAAAAAGTTTAAACTAAAAACATTAACACTTGAACAGTCGTCTCATAAAATGATAGAAGCAACAGAAGACAACAAAATTGAATAGTTAAGTAAGAAGGATGTGAGTCTTCATGACACTCTTCACAGGCGCCGGTACCGCAATCGTTACGCCGTTCAAAGACGGCAAGGTTGACTTTCCAAGCCTGGACCTCTTGATCGACTGGCAGATTTCTCAGGGAATCGATGCAATCGTCGTTTGCGGGACTACCGGAGAAGCTTCTACACTTAATGACGAAGAACATATTGAGACTGTTCGGTTTACAGTAGAAAAAGTGAATGGCAGAATCCCGGTCATCGCGGGAGCCGGAAGCAACGATACCGCCCACGCGGTATTCATGTCGAAGACACTGGAAGAAAAAGGTGCGGATGGACTGCTGCTGGTTACTCCATACTACAACAAGTGTACACAAAAAGGGCTTATTCAACACTATACCAAAATTGCAGATTCAGTTAATATTCCAATAATATTATACTCGGTTGCAGGAAGGACGGGCGTGAATATCAGCCCTTCTACTGTTTTTGAGCTGGCAAAGCATCCCAACATCGTCGGTATCAAGGAAGCGAGCGGCAATATCTCCCAGGTCGTGGAGATCGCCAGATGCATCAGCGACGAATTCAGCCTCTATTCGGGCAATGACGATATGATCGTTCCCCTGCTTTCGGTGGGAGGGATCGGCGTCATCTCGACGGTGTCCAATATCATCCCGAAGGATACCCATGACATGGTCATGAAATACCTTAACGGAGATACCAAAGGGGCCGGAAAGCTTCAACTTGATATGAAGCATCTGATCGACGCAATGTTTATCGAAGTCAATCCGATCCCCGTCAAAGCAGCGCTGAACCTGATGGGAAAGATGGAATTGGAATATCGTCTTCCCCTTTGCCCGCCCGACGAAAAATCCATTGAAACCATAAGAAAAGAACTCACCGCATATGGTCTGATCTAGGAGGTTTATATGTTAAACGTAATCTTACACGGCTGCAACGGAAAAATGGGAAAAACGCTGCAGAACATCATTTCACAGGAACCCGATATGAGCGTCATTGCCGGGATCGATCCGAATATGGGAGATGAGCCCGTCCCCTTCAAGCTCTACATGTCTCCCTTGGACTGCGAAACAAAGGCGGATGTAATCATCGATTTTTCTCACCATGACGCGATTGAGGATCTCCTTACTTACTGCGTTAAGGCAAAGGCCCCGGTCGTCATTGCGACTACCGGACTGGGGGACAGAGAGCTCGAGCTGATCTGGAAAGCGTCGGAGGAAATCCCCGTCTTCCATTCGGCAAACATGTCCCTTGGGATCAATGTGCTGTCAAAAATGCTGAAAATGGCAGTCCCGAGTCTGGAAGAGGATTTCAATATCGAAATCATAGAAAAACATCACTGCAAGAAGATCGACTCGCCCAGCGGTACCGCTCTGCTTCTGGCAAACGCCGTCAACGAAGCTGCATCGAAGAAAAAGGATTTCGTCTTCGGCAGACATAGCAAGAATGATCAGTGCAAGATTTCGGAAATAGGTATCCATGCGATACGGGGCGGCAGTATTCCCGGCGAACATACGGTGATCTTTGCAGGACCGGATGAGGTCATCGAGCTCACCCACACGGTCTACTCCCGTGAGATCTTTGCTCACGGGGCTTTGAAAGCGGCAAAATTCATAGTCAACAAGTCCAGCGGACTCTATTCTATGGAAGATATGATATAAAAATAGCCAAAAAGTGAAAGGAACCTGATTGCAGGTTCCTTTTTTATATACAGCATCTGAAATCCCGGATGTAATTTATCGGAAGAAAATCAACCACCAGAAAGGAAATCTCAAGTCAAAATCGTGTCTCCGGTCATGTTCCTCTCTTCTTTCATGCTCGTGTCTCCGGTCAAATTCCATTCTTCGGTTATATTCGTCCCTCATGTCGCGGTCACGGTCATGATCACGGCCGTTTTCCGGCATTTGAGGATCATATATTCTGTTGATCATATCTTGCTCCTTTCTGTTGTATAAACAAGCCTAATGTTTATACAACTCAGTATACTTTAATATATGTCAAAACAGAGAACATGCTACTGATGCCGGCTGACTCAGAGAGGCAAATAAAAAAACGCCAGCATTGCTGGCGTTTCATTTTGTTTTATGCTTCTGCGGCAACTATTTCCTTACCGTCGTAGTAATTGCAATTCGGGCATACTCTATGAGGAAGCTTAGGCTCGTGGCACTTAGGACATACTGATAATCCGGGTGCTGCCATCTTCATATTCGGCGATCTTCTCTTATCTCTTCTCGCCTTTGATGTTTTTCGTTTTGGAACTGCCATTATTCTACACCTCCTTCTGCTCGTGAAATCTCTTAGAAAGTCGTTTTTTCATAAAACTAACTTCTAAATTATATATGGAGTAATTCCTGTTGTCAACCTTTATTTTACATGTCCATATTTTACGATGTTGTAGGTATCTCTTGCGATCATGAGCTCCTCATTGGTAGGAACGAGCAGGATCTTGACCTTGGAATCTTCTCTGCTGATGATGGTTTCTTTTCCTCTGACCTTGTTCTTTACCAGGTCGAGTTTGATTCCCAGGTTTCCGAGCTCGCTGCAGATGATATCTCTCATGTTGATGTCGTTTTCACCTACTCCTGCGGTGAATACGATGGCGTCAACCCCGTTCATTTCAGCGATGTACGCGCCGATATAATGTCTGACTCTGTGTGCGAAGACCTTTATCGCCAGAGCAGCTCTTTCATTACCTTCCGCTACAGCCGTCTCCAGATCCCTGAAATCGCTGCTGACGCCGGAGATGCCCAGTACGCCGGACTTCTTGTTCAGGATGTTGGTCGATTCTCCGCTGTCAAGACCCTCTTTCTGTTTGATGTAGGATACGATAGCGGGGTCGATATCGCCGGATCTTGTTCCCATTACGAGACCTTCCAGCGGAGTAAAGCCCATGCTGGTGTCAATAGACTTGCCTCTTTTGATGGCGGTCACGCTGGCGCCATTACCGAGGTGGCAGGTGATGATCTTGAGATCCTCAATATTCACACCGAGGATATCGGCGGTTCTTTCCGCTACATATTTGTGGCTTGTGCCGTGGAAGCCGTATCTTCTGATTCCATATTTTTCATAGTATTCATAAGGAATAGCATAGATATATGATTCAGGAGGCATCGTCTGATGGAACGCTGTATCGAATACGCCTACCATCGGTGTGCTTGGCATCAGTTCCTTGCATGCCGCGATTCCCAGAAGATTCGGCGGATTATGGAGCGGAGCCAGGTCAACGCATTCTTCCAGCGCAGCGATGACGTCGTCTGTGATCATGACCGAGCTTGCGTATTTTTCTCCGGCGTGAACGACACGGTGTCCGACCGCTGCGATTTCATCCATTGATTCAACAACGCCGTGACCCTTGTCGATCAATGCTTCCAGCACGTGGCCGATGGCGTCCTTGTGGTTTGCCATGGGCGCTTCCAGCTTGAACTTGTCCATTCCGATCTTCTCATGAGTCATATAAGAACCTTCCAGGCCAATTCTCTCAACAAGTCCTTTGGCAAGGAGATTTTCAGTCGTCATATCAAGAACCTGATATTTCAGCGATGAACTTCCGCAGTTAATAACTAATACTTTCATGTAAAATGTCCTCCATTAATTTTAATCAACTTATTACATTATATTCATCCTACAGTTTTTTTCAAGGGATTTAGTCAATCTTATTGAAACAAATCACCAACCTGCTCAAGCCGGGTTAAAAATCCTTGAATGGCTTCATGACAAAGTCCGAATGGGAATAGATTTCCCCGTACGCAACGAGATTATAGATGTCGGAAGCAGCAATATCATATTTCAGCAATTTCCATTCCTCCGATTCTCTGGAGACTTCGCGGTTTATGTTCGTCAGGACCGGGATCGAACACCGTTCTTCTTTTTTGACCGTCTTTAACAGGGAAGCGCCTTTTTTACTGAATGCCAAAACTCTTGCATAATTGACGCGATGATTGAGCAGATATTGAAAACTGTCCTTATCAAAGCCAACCAAGGTATGTGTAAGCAATCTGTGGATCCTGGTCAGGGTATATCTCTTCGAGAGGACCGCTTTGATCAGGGAATCCATATCAACGGATTCGGCCGCTGCTTTTTTCACCCTGTTCTCCAGCCCTTCCGTGGCGGACAATATTGTTCCCAGTGTTGAAACCTCGGTGGTTAGGATCTTATAGATAAGCAGCTTATAGAAATCGTTAAATGAAATGTTAACTCCCCTGTCAATATTCTGCAAAACTTGATAAGTCTCGACAGGAAGAAATTCAAATACCTCGTTCAGACTGCCGGTTTGTCCTAATTTATGGCGGATGGCCGACGCGCTGGCGATATCCTCGTATGTTTCTCTATCGTGATAGCCTGTCCCGTACCGTTTTACCGTCATCGGTTCTATGGCGCTTCCGGCAAGGCGAAGCTGCTTCAGATATTCTACCGCCAGGATGTTGTTGGCGCTTTTCAACACATCGGAATAATCGGATCCCATGCACTTTTTAACGGCCTCATATCGTGCTCTTGGAAAAGACATTCCCTGATCCGCATGTTCCCGGATACTGTTTTTCAGCTCCTGGCTTTCACATGCAAGATATTCCGCAGCCCGTCCCAGCGCAGAAAGCCCCCCCGCTTCGCTTCCAAAGGACAGATGCGTCACGCAGCCAAGCCGGTTGAGGATGTCCACGGCGCCCATGGCAAAAAATTCTGCATTGTTGCAGGCAAAGGCAAAAGGAAGTTCCAACACAAGGTCGATCCCGTTTTTGACGGCTGCCGACGCCCGGATCCATTTATCCGCCATGGCCGGTTCGCCCCGCTGCATGAAGTCTCCGCTCATCACACAGACCGTAAAATCAGGCTTGACAAGCCGGACCGATTCCCGCAGATGATAGAGATGCCCGTTGTGAAACGGATTATACTCCGCTATGATCCCTAGAACTTTCATATTACTCCTCGGTATGCTTCTTGAAACCCGCACAGATTCGCCTGATCGTCTTATCCAGCATAATAGTCGCCAGAAACAAGAACACAACCATTATAACCATTTTGGTTGAAAATAACAATTGATAAAAAAAGCCGAGGTTCCTTACGATATCCTCTCTTTGCAGCGCCAATGTCTCCAGCGTCTCCAGTTTCAGCAGATGCGGACCGAGGAACAAGGCTACGGCGCCGGCCAATACTCCGTGGGTAAGCTTCGTAACGAAATAATATACAGAACCGATATTTAAACCGGACAGCATGCTCATAGACTGGGCATAGATGGAAATTCCTCCGAAGGAAATCAGGAAGGCGCAGAGAACGCATTTTAAAAGCATGCCCGCTTCGCCGCTGCCCGCAATACCGCTGCAGCCCACCGTCATCTCAAGACACCCCTTTATGAAACTCCTTCCGTATTCGGTACGAATAGGCTCCAAAACGCCGGAATACTGGATGAAATCCGTGATCATCATAAACAGCACAATATAGCCGCAGATGATCCCCAGAGAGCGGAACGAAGTGATCATGGAATCGGTAAACATCTCCAGCAAGCTTCCCTTGGCTGCGATGGTTCCTCCGGCGGATCCGCTTTTGATCGTCTGCTTTTTCGGTAATATGATGCGATACATCAGTCCATTCAGCAGCGCGCCGAAATAATGGGACAGCGCGATAATCGCCCCTGCTGCCGGCGAGGCCAGCATGCCCGCTCCTACCGCACCCAGCATGAACAACGGCCCCGAAGTGCTGCAGAAGGTCAGCATTCTCCTGGCTTCGTCGCGGGTTACTGCCCCGCTCCTTCCGAAGTCTCCGATCAGTTTTGCGCCCATGGGATAACCCGACGTGATGCTGATGGAAAAAATGAACGCAGACAGGCCGGGCGCACCGAAAAGCTTTTGGAACGGCTTTTCAAAGATCCTGCCGATGTAAACCGGCAGCCCCAGTGCCGTCATGAAATTCGCACAAATAAAAAAAGGCAGCAGAGCGGGCAGAACGGAGCTTGCCCACAAGGTGATGCCTTTTTGTGCCGCATTCAGCGCGATGGACGGAAACGCCATCATAACCAGACAGCCGATGCAGGAAAGCGCACCGGCCAGTATGTAAATTGTCTTCTTCCTGTTCCTATTCATACTCAATCATATTATGTATAACAGGTTATTATGCATATAAGCGGTAATACTGTGAAATGCGACTTGGCGGCATTATCCGCGAAAGCGGAGCTTAATGCCGCGGTACGATCGCCGAGCATGAGAAGTATTACCGCGTCATTAATCGTTGCTTTCCATCTGCGCCCGGTATACCATCTCCTTGATCTCATTTCTGTTGTCGGCGATGGTGGTGTTGATTTTTTCAAACGTATTCTGCAGATTTCCGAACATATCGTGGAAATAGACGGAATTGAGCTGGTCCATCTTATCCTGGAAATTGTAAAGGATACTGTCTATGTAGTCGAAGGTACTCATTTTCAGCGCTTTCACATTGGCTTCTGCGACTCTCATGATCTCGTCGGCGCGTATCTTTGCTTTTACGGTGATATCGTCGTTTTCAATGAGGGCTTCCGCCTGCACTTTTGCATCCTTCAGTATCGTTTCATATTCTCTTTTTGCTTCCTCGAGTATCCTCTGGCGTTCGTCCTTGATCCATTGCGCCTGCTGGATCTCATCAGGAAGTTCGACTCTGATTTCCTTAACGATCTCAAGGATCTCTTCCGCGTCAACTAAAATTTTCCCCGTAAGCGGAAAGCCCGAGCTCGTATCAACAATTTCTTCAATCTCATCCAATAATTCTAAAACCTTCATCGAGTGAATCTCCTCCCTTTATCTCTTACATTTCTTTTCCATGTATTCCAGTACTTTGTCCGGCACCAGGCCTTTGATATCCCCGTTGAGCATGAAAACCTCTTTCACGATGCTCGAACTGACAAAGGAATAATCCGGGCTAGTCATCAAAAAAATGGTTTCCACGTCATTATTATAAAGTCTGGCGTTCATCTGCGCCATCTGGATCTCATACTCGAAGTCCATGGTAGCGCGGAGTCCCCTGACGACGACGTCGATGTTGTTCTGCTTTACATAGGCTGCAAGAAGTCCGCTGAAATCATCCACTTCGATATTCGGAATGTGGCTGGTCGCCGCGATGATCATGTCTTTTCTTTCTTCCACAGTGAAGAAAGCTTTTTTCGATTGATTCTCTATCACTCCGACAATCAGATGATCCCCCAGCTTGGCGGCCCTGTTGATCAAATCGAGATGACCGTTTGTGACTGGGTCAAAAGAGCCTGCATAAAGAACCTTTTTTATCATGTATTCAATTCCTCTCTATTCCGTAAATGCTTATGGCAATCGTTCCATATGTTTTTTCCTTGATCTTCGTATATCCGGAAAGCTCGTCCGGCAGGATTTCCCTGGCGCCGTGCTCCGCTACGATGACGCCGTCCTCCGAAAGTAGAGAAAGCTTGGAAATCAGCTCGATACAATCTCCCGTTAAACCTTCTTTGTAAGGAGGATCCAGAAAAATAAGATCCGCCCGTTCCTTAATTTTCCTCAGAACATACTCGTAATCACCGAGGATGGGAACGGATTTTTCCTGTGCTTTGCAATGAGCGATGTTCTGTCTGGTCAGTTCCAGGCTCTCCCGGGACTTGTCCCCGAAATAACATCGCGACGCACCTCTGCTGAGGGCTTCCAGTCCCAGATTACCCGTCCCTGTAAACAGATCCATAACGACCGCATCTTCAAGATACGGCATGATCATGCTGAAAATGGATTCCTTCACCTTGTCGGTGGTCGGCCTGATTCTGCTGTCTTTGGGAGCAAACAGTCTTCTCCCTTTGAAATCTCCGGCAATAATGCGCAATCCCGCTGCCTCCTTCACTAAACTTCATTTTACCAGTAAGCAATATAAAATGCAAATAATTATGCCTTATATGTTGAGACTTTCCGTGTTTTTAAACATTTTATCGATTTTTTCCTTTAATTTTACGAAATCTTTTCCCTTCATGTGTTCGTCCTCGGCCAGGATCCGCTCCGACTCTTCCCGTACTGTATTCAGAATCTTGATATGTTTGACCAGGTCGGCCAGCTTCAGTTCCGGCACGCCATGCTGCCTCATACCGAAAAATTCTCCGGGGCCTCTCAGCTCCAGGTCTTTTTCCGCGATCAGAAATCCGTCGTTGGTGGATTTCATGATTTCCGCCCTTTCCTGAGCAACATCAGAACCGCCGTCAGAGATCAGGATGCAGTAGGACTGTTCCTCTCCCCTGCCGACTCTGCCCCTGAGCTGGTGGAGCTGGGCCAGGCCGAAGCGCTCGGCGTTTTCCACAAGCATGATCGTGGCGTTGGGTACGTTGATCCCCACTTCGATGACTACGGTCGAAATAAGGATCTGGATCCGTCCTGCATTGAATTCCTGCATGATACGGTCTTTGTCCGCCTGTTTCATCGACCCGTGGAGAAATGCAACGGAAAACTCGTAAAAACGGTCCTTCAGTTCGTCATAGAGCCCCAGGGCGGATTTCGCGTCAAGGGTTTCCGAATCCTCGATCAACGGCGCTACCACATAAGCCTGGCGGCCTTTTTTCACTTCCCTGCGGACGAATTCATAGGAGGTTTCCCTTCCGTCGGCTTTCACGGCTCTCGTGATGATCTGCTGTCTGCCCGGCGGCATCTCGTCGATGATGGAAATGTCCAAATCCCCGTAAAGGATAACAGCCAGCGTTCTTGGGATCGGCGTCGCCGTCATGACGAGAACGTCCGGGTTATGTCCCTTTTTCGAGAGGACTGCCCTTTGATTGACGCCGAACCGGTGCTGTTCGTCGGTTATGACAAGACCAAGGTTCGCGAATTTCACTCCAGGCTGGATCACCGCATGAGTACCGATTATGATATCCAGTTCTCCCTTTTCTATTTGTTCCTGAACTTCTTTCTTTTCTTTTTGCGTTAAACTGCCGGACAGAAATCCGACTTTTATTCCATAGCTGAAAAACTCCGATTTCAGCCCATCAAAATGCTGTCTGGCCAAAAGCTCCGTCGGCGCCATCATAACGGCCTGAAATCCGCTTTTAACGGCCTTGTACATGGCCGCTGCGGCTACGATGGTCTTCCCGGAGCCAACATCGCCCTGGACGAGCCGGTTCATTACCTTTAAGGACTCCATATCTCCGTTGATTTCCGAAAGCACCCTGCTCTGGGCTCCGGTAAGCGCATAGGGCAGATTTGATGTGAATTCTTCCATTCTCACCGTAGCGGAAAAACAGAGCCCCTGCTGTTTCGAGGTCATTTTTTTCTTGATGGAAAGCAGACCGGTCTGGAGGAACAGCAGCTCCTCAAAGATGAGCCTGTACTTCGCTTCCATAAGGTGTTTCTTATCCGTCGGGTAATGAATATTTTCGATGGCGTACCGGATCCCGCAGAGGCGGTTCCTTTCCAGCGTTTTTTCGGGCAGATATTCTTCCAGCTCCGGAAGCAATTCAAAGGCAGACTTCTGCCATTTCCGCATTTCCCCTTGGGAGATGCCCCACGTCAGCGGATAGATCGGAAGGATCGCCTGCTCCTGTTCGCCCTCGTATTTTGTAATATCGGGATGCAGCATCTGGATCCGCCCCATATTGACGGAAGCCTTGCCGTAAAGGATATATTCCTCGTTCTGTTTCAGGCTCTTTTCCAGAAAACCCGCATGAAAAAAAACAACCTCCATCGCGCCGGTTTCATCCTGAACCAAAAGCTTTAAGGTTTGTTTTCTCGGAATCCTGCCCTTCCCTTTGACGATCAGAAGCAGTTTTCCTTTTACCAAAGCGGTATCGCCGTCACGGAGGGAGATGATTTTCCTCAGATCGCGCCGATCCTCATAATCCCTGGGATAAAAGGACAGGAAATCCCCTATGGTTTCGATATTCAATTTATTTAAAGCGACGGACTTCATCGGGCCGATCCCTTTGATGGCGGTCACTCTGTCATTCAGATCCATAAGCTTTCCCCTGCTAACCCCTTACCTCGATATTTCTTCTTACCGTCTGCTTGGAGATCATACCGGTAACGACGACGGCAATGCTGTTGACGTCCAGCCCAGTGATTTCCTCGGTATTCTTTTTGATCGTCTCGATGAGCTGCTCCGTGACATGATTGATACTGGTCCCGAATCGGATCAGGATGAAAAAGCGGATATCGAGTCCGTTTTTTCCAAGCACGATCTCCATGGAGCCGACGTCGTCCAACATGCCGATCTTTGCGGCTAATCCGGATACGGGTTTGCCCTTATGGGTGGATATCAGTACTCTGCCTTTGAATTCCCCTATTGCTTCGGCAATGATCCGGCCTATGACCGTTTTTTCGATCGATATCGATCCGTCCATGGTTTCAAGTCTGTACAGCAACCGTTTCGCCCCCTTACTGTTGTTCATTTTACCATATTTTCAGTTAAATGAGAAATAATTTTTGCACGACAGCCAGTCTGAAAACATAGAATATAAACGGGTGGTATGCGTTGAGAGAAAATAATCTGCTTCTGAAGCTGATAGGAGTCGCGATGGCTATTTCCGGTGCGGTAATTGTGATACATACCGTCCCTGTTTTCGTATGGTATATCGTCCTGGTCATCCTGATACTGATCTTTGCATATCTGATGCTGTACACATAAGAAAACGGTTTCTATTGCCGACCGAATCGAAGGAAGTGATAGCGTTGTCGTTTTTTAAATTCAATAGAAAACCCTGCTGCCGAAGACCCGGAGAGGTCGAACTATTCGGACTGATTCTGCTGATCATAGGGATCTGCACGATCTGTGCCTTCCTTCTCCCTTCCAAACTGTGGCTCATTATCCTCGGCTGCCTGATGGTCTTCTGCGGCTTCAAGCTCTTCAACTGCTGAAACATAAAAAACCTGCAATATCATTGCAGGTTTTTGTATCTAATTATGATTAGATAGCGCGGTTGACTTTGTTGCTGCGTATGCATCTTGTGCATACGTTCTTTCTTGAAACTGTTCCGTTTTCTTCAACTTTAACGGTCTGAATATTTGCATTCCACTTTCTTCTGGTATGTCTGTTGGAATGGGATACGTTATTTCCGGATACTTGTCCCTTACCACAAATTTCACACTTTCTTGACATCTGCCGCACCTCCTTTTATATTGCAATGCTTTTCATAAGCAATTTAGATTTTTCGTCGAACAAGGGGTATTATAACATATCCATTCCCGCTTGTAAAACACTTTTTTCTTTGATTTAACAATTCATTGTATCTACGATTTCGCCGGATTCCCTGACGTCTGACATCCGTATGAAACGCTGGTTTCTGCTGCCCCGGAATTCTAGGGTCAGATCCCTTTCTTCGAGAATAAACGGACCGTCCACCAGATAATCTATGATTCCGAGAAGTTTTCTGATAAACAGTTCCTTCTCCACCATATCCTCCAGCTGTTCAAGAGTATATCCCGAATACGCCGTGATATCAAGACCCCTCGCTTTGATTTCCAGTCCGAGTTTGTAGAAAGGCTCCGGCTGACAGAATGGTTCTCCACCGGAAAAGGTCACGCCGGACAGGAGCGGGTTTTTATCGATTTCTTCCAGGATCTTGCTGAGTTCGCAGTCATAGCCGCCGTCGAAATCATGGGTGGATTCGTTGTGACATCCCCTGCACCCGTGCGGGCAGCCCTGAGCAAAGATCGTAAAGCGCAGTCCCGGACCGTCTACGATTGATTCCCGTACGATCCCGGCGATCCGTATCGTTTCTGTAGTATTCATAGGATTTAGTACCGTATGTTACTGTATCTGTTCCATTTGAAATGTCGGCTCGTGTTTCACCCGATCTCTTTCTTCGGCACGCTTCGCGTTGTTGAATCGGTCAACAGTACCAACAAGATAACCGGTTATTCTGCGGATCCTTTCAAAATTTACAGGAACAAATCTATAATTTAAATCAACGTAATCACCATCCAAAGTGATTTCCAGACTATCTAAACTTCTACTATATTTTTTTTCTATGTATTCAACATAATTCTTCTGTTCCAACTCACTAATATCACCATTTATTACCGTTATATTCATCTTATGTCCTCTCCTTTCAAACGCATCAGAAGAAAATTTTCGACTGTAGAAAATTTTCTTTCATTTGTGCGTTATATCGAGGCGGCATATATTATTTGCCTCGATATCTTGTACATACTAACGCTATAGTACTGATTATAGCACTATATATATAAGGCAATCAATTATTATTAGTAAATTAATACAAATTATTTTCCCAGAATAAAAGTGCTAAAGATCGAAAAGGACGTCTATTTGTGAATAATCAGTTCCACATTTTGATCGGACAGAATTCCCATGGCGTTTGCCTCATCGGTATCGATATGCATCTCAAGTCTGTGCGTATCACCAGAGCGTATAAGAACGTTATCTAAGGTTCCGCCTTTTGGCGTACTCACTTTCACTGAAACGATCTGCCCGTTGCGGACCCCGAAATTTTCCGCTTCTGCAGCGCTCATATGAATATGCCGCAGGGCTGTGATCGCTCCTTCCGAAAGGCTTAGCGAAGCCTTTGGCCCAATGACTGTAATCGGTGAAGAATTTGCCAGATCGCCGGATTCTCTCAGCGGTGCGATTACGCCAAGCTTGATACTGTCGCTCTGAGATATCTCAACCTGCGTCTGCTTTCTTTCCGGGCCCAGTACTCTTACATTTTCGATCCCGCCTTTCGGCCCTTTTATCGTTACTGTTTCCTTGCACGCAAATTGGCCGGGCTGCTTCAGATCCTTCAGCTTCGTCAATTTATAATTCTCGCCGAATAAAACCGTTTTATCCGCCTCTGATAAATGGATATGCCTGTTTGATATGCCGACATTGATCGCATTATTATTGTCTGTTAATTGCTTAATTATCTGCTCCGCGATCAGATCGGCAATCTGCTGCAATTCCCGGTTATCCAATATCCCCGCCTCCATATATTGTTACTGTAATTTTGCAATAACGTCTCCGACAATTCTTGCAATATCGGCTTCTGTCAATCCCGCATTCTTTATGACCGCGCTGTCGCCGCAGCTTGCGGCCGCTGGTTCTCTCTTAAATTCTCTGATCCCATAAGCCACTCGTTTAATATTTATAAGATGCATAGGAGTAACATTATCCGAAGTCGAGCTGCCGCCCCAAGTGCCGCTGCCAAGCGTAAAGGACGGCGCGAGTCCTGTCAGAACGCCGACCGCTCCTAGGCTGGCAGGCACATTGACCAGAATTCTGAAAACGGGTTTGACCGTAAACTTCATAATAATTTCTTCGTTTTGTGAATGGATACACATGGAATGCCCGACGCCGCCGTTGTTCAAAAGCTTGATGCACAATTCGCAGGCTTCTTCCCAGTCTTTTACGGTGTAGAACGCGAGGACGCAGGTAAGTTTTTCATAGGACAGCGGATACCCCTTGCCGACCCCCGACTGCTCGCCGATCAGGACCGTTGTTCCGGGCGGAACTGACAGTCCAGTCTTTTTCGCGATGGCTTCGGCGCTTCTACCCATATAGGATGCATCCATGGATCCGCTGGGGGTGATCAGCCGGTTTCCGACGAGTTCGGTTTCATCGGGCGTCATGAAATATGCGCCCAGCGCCTTAAACTCTCTGATCACTTCTTCTCTGATGCATTCCTCAACGATGATCGCCTGTTCCGACGCGCATATTGTGCTGTTATCAAAGGTTTTTCCTGTAATGATATCTTTTACCGCTTTTTTGATATCAGCCGACCGCTCGATATAGACGGGAACATTACCTGGTCCGACTCCCAAAGCCGGCTTGCCCGCGCTGTATGCAGCTTTAACCAAACCGGGTCCTCCGGTCGCCAAAATGATCGAAGTGTCGCTGCTTTTCATCAACTCATTCGTAGCCTCAAGCGTAGTGTTTGTAAGACAGCCGATGATGCCCTCAGGCGCGCCTGCCCTGACTGCCGCTTCCGCCATCAGTCCCGCCGCTTCCTTTGTGCATTTCGCTGCTGACGGATGAGGCGAAATAACGATGCCGTTTCTTGACTTGATGCTGATAATGCTTTTAAATATCGCCGTAGACGTCGGATTAGTCGACGGAATGATTCCAACTACCACGCCCATGGGCTCCGCGATTTCGAGAACCTTGTTCACGGTATCGTTTTTAATTATGCCAATCGTATTCATATCTTTGATGAATTCATAAAGATCCTTTGACGCAGCAAGGTTTTTCAGGATCTTATCTTCAACTTTTCCGAATCCTGTCTCTTCCACGGCCATCTTCGCCAGCCTTTCGGCATTTGATACCGCGGCGTCAACCATGGCCAGAATTATTTTTTCTATTTGCTCTTTGTTATAACCCGCTAAGGTCTGCTGAGCTTTTTTCGCCGCTTTTGCCAGAAGTCTCGCTTCCTGAACCGACAGTAAATCTTTATCCTCCAACATCATTTATTACTCCTTTTCGCCTGTATAATGCTTCTTGATCAATCCAAGCAGAGTCGCCCTATTGGCTTTCGAAATTTCTCTTCCTTCAATCGGAAATCCTTTAATGGAACGGGCAAATTTACGCAGTTCAACTACCGACATCGACTCGATATCTGCCTTTGCTGCCGCCGGCTTTTTCTTTGCTGCGCTTTGCTTGCTATGAGCTGCAGGTTTGGAGGATTCTGCCTTCTTTTCTGCTTTTGGCGCCAGGGTGACCGCTGCAGTTACTGCTTCCGATTCCGGTTTCACACTGATTTCCGGTTCTGCAGGTTCAACTGGTACTGAAGTTTTAACATTATTGTCGGGCAAGATCGATTCGACTTCTTCATGTGGTCTTGGGATGACATGGACAGAGATCAGCTCTCCCACTCTGTCAGCCGCCGCCGCTCCCGCATCCGTAGCTGCCTTGACGGCGCCCACGTCTCCTCTCACCATTACTGTTACCAGTCCGCCTCCGACATGAACCTTACCGATCAGGCTTACGTTTGCAGCCTTTACCATTGCGTCGGCTGCTTCGACAGCTGCGACCAGACCTTTTGTTTCTATCATACCCAATGCACTGAGAGTGCCCATCATGCTACCTCCTAAATACTATGAGTTAACTGTAATATGTTTTATGTAGTATTATTTCTTATTCGATAATTCCTGCCAGTTTGCCGGATATGCCGTAAAAAAGAATTTGCAATAGTCCGGTGTTCCGAACGTAATGGAAGTATTCATCGGAATAAAGAATACGTCGCCGGCATGCCCGTGGTATGTCTTCCCGTTTACGGTGATGTCCATATTCCCTTCCACGATATAATCCAGCTCATCGTAGCCTAACGTCCAGTCCAGGGATGAGTGGTCAAATTCCATAAAGCCGGTGGCAAGGTTCGGGCATTCCTTTATATTCAGTACTTCCCTGATCCCTATTTTATCGGTAGTATCGGCGGTTTCAAAGCGTTCCATTGTGACACTTCCGCCCCTGACGAGGCGTATTCCGCTGGGGTCGCATTCTTTTACGATCTGAGGCGGAGCTGGGTTTGACGCGGTTACCGCTTTCATTACCTCTTTTACGATTTGGCTCACCAAGCCATCCGGAACAGTCGCGCCTTGAAGTCTCTCTTTCACCATACGTTCAATATTGCTGCTGCTGATATCTTGAATTTCCTTTTTCACTTCGGCTTTTTCATCCGCTTTTTCTTTCGCTTTGCAATATCTGATCTCAACACCCAGCTCCGATGCAACGTCTTTCGCGCCCGGTGTGATCAAAGTATTGGAATCGATATATATAACGTTGTTGTTCTTTTTGCTTTGTCTTACGTCCTCAGCCGATATCAGTTTTTTCATTTTTTACGCCTCCCACCAAATTATAATAATGTTCTTTTAAAAGCGGCATGGGGTGAAGGGATCACCGTATGGCATACGATGTTTCCGGTATCCTTGATGATTTCCACTCCCGCTTTTACTGAAGCATTGACGTCTGAGACATCCCCCGTCATGACAACGTAGGATTTTCCTCCGATTCCGGAGCCGATCCTTAATTCCAGCAGATCCACCGAGGCAGCCTTGACACAGGCGTCTGCAGCGATGATCAGCGATGCGATGGAAAAACTCTCGATCACGCCGATCGCGCGGATGTTTTCAACGCTGCTGGATCCGGTGATTGCCGGAAAGATTTGTTCGTCGACATTGGGAATGATCAAATGATCTACAAGAAACTCTCCTCCCAGGCGTACAGCGGCATTTACTGAGTTTTCAACTGCCGCAACGTCACCGTGGACAAGAGTTATGTATTTACCCGGGCAGGTGGCGGAAGACAGGAGCAATTCGACATTCGCCGCTTTCAACATCTGGTCCGCAACTTCGATCCCTCTGGCGATGCTGAAAAATTCTACCAAACCTATCGCTTTTATCATTCTGCTGTCCTCCTCCCTCAATTCGACCGGATCACGATCGATTGATCCGATACTTCTGTAACTGTTCCTGAAATGCTGGCATGTATATTTGCACCGAGCTTTCCGTCTTCCATGCCTGCTATCAAAGCGCCCTTTTGTACTGCCGTTCCCTTCGTAACAAGTGCTGTGGCAGGAGCGCCTACATGTTGTTTTAACGGGATCACAACCACGTTAGGCTTGTATTCGCTTTCGGACAAGGGTGCTTCCACATCATATTTTTTCAGGTCAAGCCTCTGGATCAGCCGCTTGACCGGGATTCGCCGATATTCAATATAGGGTGACGGCGTAAAGGTTTTTCCTTTCGAATCCACTTTTACCCCGGCTTTCGCTAGCTCCTGTTTGACCATGACATTCATGCTTTTCGGAGACAGGCTGTTGGGGCAGGAAAATAATTCACAGGCGCCGCATTCCGAACATCCAAGAGCGGTCTTCATCCCTTCAAAATCCCTCAGACCGTAATTCGCGATCCGCATGACCAGATGAGGCTTCACATTATGTCCAAGCAGGTTTCGCGGGCACAGATCAGTACACCGCACACACTGGATACACGCCATTTTTGATTGACTCATTATTTGTTTCTTGTTGAGTCCCTTTTTTCTTATCACATAATGCTCATTATTCAGCAAAATAATGGCTTTGGTCGTCTTTGTGACAGGCAAATCAAAATCTGTTACGAGCTTGCCCATCATGGGCCCGCCGTCTATGGCGGTCTTATTCTGCAGATCCTCTGCGCCGCTTAGTTTCAGGGCTTCCCTGTAACTCATTCCCAAAGGAAGCATGTATGTTGCCGGTCTTTGTACTTCGCCGGTGATCGTAACATAAGTTGCTGTCACCGGTTCTCCTTGCAGCGCATGAAAAGCGTTTAAAACCGTTTCCACATTGCAGACGACACACCCCACTTCCAGAGGGATCCCGCCCTGCGGTACGACTCTTTTCAGGACTTCATAAACGGTAATCTGTTCGTCGCCTGCAGGATAAAAATCTTTCAGCTCGAATATTTCTATGTTTGGATAATCGACGAGCTCAGATCTCAACTTGTCAATGACTTTGGCGTGTTTTGATTTCAACGCGATAAATGCTTTTTTCGCTCCGGCTTCCTCGAGTATTCTTTGAAATCCCTGCAGGATCTCACCGGTATGATAAAGCAGCAATTGCTGATCGACTCTGATCAGGGGCTCGCATTCCGCTGCGTTCATGATCAGATATTCCGGTTTTGAAGACAGCTTGATATGAGTCGGGAAGCCGGCTCCTCCGGCGCCAACGACCCCGGCGGCCTTCATCAGATCTGCAAAACGATTGTCCATGTCTGTTTTCTCCTCATACTGCCTTTTCATCAATGATACCGACGATGGTCGCATCGATCGGCGATTCAGTGAATCCAACCGCTCTTCTCGCAGAGCTGCCCTGAGTAAGCAGTACTCTCTCTCCGACGCCTGCCCCGATAATATCGGCCGCTACAATGATATCTCCGTCTTTCGGGTCTTCCTTGTCTAGAAGTTTGACCGTCATCAGTTTTATGCCAGTCAGGGATTCTTCTTTCCTGGTACACCAAATGCTGTCCAATACGATTCCAATGATCATTTTTTTCCCCGCCTTTCGCCGAATGCTTGAGAAATCGAATTTAATGCTTCACTTACGGAGGCCGTATCCCCGAATACTGCGATCATCGTGAAATGCTGCGGACAAATGCCCCTTATTTCTTCAACTCTTACATTTGCCGTTTTTTCAGCGATATCCGCTGCGACCAGCATCTCGGAGAGTTTGCCTTGTACCAGCCCAACGGTATCCCAAACCTTGTTTTCAAAGAAGTTCTTCGCGGAAGATCTTCTTTGGAGCATTTCCACCACTCCGTCCGAGGGAGATTTTATGATTTCAATATCCATCTGAAGTACCTCACTTCAAATCGCCGCCGCGCTCAAACTGTGTAACGAGTCGGGTATGTCCCCCGCCTCGTTGAAACGCTCAGATGTAATGAACGCACCATTAAGTCCAACGTTGCTGTAAGGAAGCGTTCATTGAATCATGTTTACAGAATCGTAGCACATGATATAAGAAAATTTTCTACAGTCGAAAATTTTCTATGATGCGTTATAATGGCCGCCGACAAATTTGCAAATAATTATGTAGATAAGGCTGCTGAGCCTGTTTAATGCCAAAATAATATCAAGCCGCTCACAATGATCCCCGTCTTCGCCGCAAAATGCTTCCACTGCGGTAATTTCAAGCTGTCTGATCATCGCTCTGAGCTTGTTGGCTTCTCCGTAGAGCATGCCGTATTTCGGATCCGGAAGCGCATGCTTCACGCCGAAATATTTTTCCGGATGGTGGGAATATTCCCTTACCTCGTCATCCGACCATCCTTTGAAATCGATGAAGGGAAGCGGTTTGTCCCGTACTTCCGCCCTCATGATTTCTTGAAGGTAAAGAAATACAATATTCAATTCATACGCCATCTCCTGATATCCTGATGAAACGGCGAGATTGATGCAGGTGATGAAATTTGCTTCGAGCAAATCCAACTGCCCGCGAAACTTGATGACAGGATGGTTCTTTGATACCAATATTTTTCCTCTCAAGTGCGTGTAGTTTTCAGGCTTTTCCATGACATGCCTGCCGGAAGGAAGGCATATCCAGCCCTCCTTCGGCAGTATTGCATGATTGATATCAATCTGTTTTTTCAGGATCTTGATTCTTCTGTCGGTCAGAAACTGTGCGGCAGCCGGCGTCAACTTTTCTCCTTCGTTCATGACGAAGATTTCAAATCGATCGTTTTTATACCGGTCTCTCAGTTCTGTTTCGGTAATGATTTTCATGCTGCCGCCTCCTTTTTTATGTAGAAATCAAAGGTCTGTTTTTACTTTCCGAGTGTCGGAAGTATGAACTCAACATCGCCGTGTGGGCGAGGGATCACGTGGACGGAGATCAATTCGCCGACTCTTTCCGCAGCGGCTGCTCCGGCGTCTGTGGCTGCTTTGACTGCTCCAACGTCTCCTCTTACCATTACGGTTACAAGACCTCCGCCGACGTGTACTTTGCCGATCAGGGTAACGTTAGCGGCTTTTACCATTGCGTCTGCAGCTTCGATCGATCCTACCAGACCCTTTGTTTCAACCATTCCCAATGCTGATAAAGTGCTCATAATACTTTTCTCCTTTCATTTGCTCCAATAAATTCAAATTTAAGATTATTCATTAATTTAATTGATAACGATTAAATTGCCAGCGGGTTTTCCGCGACATATAGGACTGCGTTTTTAAAAGCTTCACAGGCTGCCTTGCAAGCTGACTGGCTCCCGGTCAGCAAACCTCCGCCGAAGTTCGTTTCCGACGGCGGTCCATAAAATGCCGCCATCTCTACATCGGCTGCTTTCAGAGCCGCATCCAGGCCATACATGGCTTCCATAGGAGGCGCGATCAGATAGGCGATGGATTCGCCTTCCGGTATATTCGCCACTTTCGAAAGATATGAGCCGGACCGCGATATGGTGTAAGCGTAGTAACAGATGCTATCTTCGTCGTTGGCGCTAAAGAAGCAGGCGTCGGTCTCTAAAAATTCCTGTATCGCATTGATTCCGCTTCTCACTTCCGCCGGATCGGGTCCTGCGATGATGCCGATGAACTCGCCGGCCAGTTTTGTGTTGGCGTTTGCGGCACCGCCATAGAACGATTTCGCGTAAACGACTTCAACATCCGCTTTTTTGGTTGCTTCATCCAAAGCCGTATATGAAATGTCGTCAATATCCGTAGTGACCATCCCTATACTTTTTTGATGAGGCTTTAGTTCCAGGCTTTTTGCCATATTCGGGTCGACATTTGAAATGATCTTAATACTTAATATGGAAGCTCTGATTGGGTCATTTTTCATTTTTCACCCTCCATTTTGTTTTTCTAACGGAGACATTTCCGCCACATTATATTTGTTTCGTTTCGAATACTAAAGTTTTAATAACGACCGGGACAACGGTGCCGCCTGCGATGGACTTTCCGATATCGATGTAATCTCCTTCATCCACCTTGATCTGATCGATACAGATGACGTCCGCGTCAGGCCGCAGATATTGCAGGGTCTGCCCCAGCACTTTCCCCGAATCCTGTTCCAATACGATGATGAGCGGCAGCCCGGCTCGAATCAGTTTTTCCGATCCCCCAGCAATACCCTTCGCGATTTCCCGGATCTCAGTAAAGGTAAAATACTGATCCCCCTGCAAAGCAAAGGCCAGGTTTTCCAGATCGTCTTTCCGGTAGAAATCATCAATGGTCCGCCCGATTGTGTCTGCGACTTTTTCTTCATCCGCCGGTATCTTATCCGTGAACGGTATCATCACAGGGATATTCTTCATCGGCAGCCGGTCATCCGTCACCGAGATCGTACTTCCGCTGACGTCCAGCGTCTGCACCCCGGCACCGATCACTGTCGCCCGGATGGTCTCCGCAGGCCTGATCAACGTGAGCCCCTTTGATGAAAAGCACTGTTTGATCATCCTTCCGAGGAGCGGCCCGACGTCGCCGTAAGCTATGGTTTCTTTCATTCCGGTGTTAAATGCATCCTTGTAGACATAATCGGCAACACCGCCTGAAATCATGACAACATCGATCGGGTACTCCAGACGCAGCGGTTCTGTCATAAGAAGCTGTTTTGCCAACCCCCTTAAGCTACTGCTGCTGATGCACTCCAGAACCACCTCTGCCATCCTCGCGCAGATTTTCTCAAGGTCTCTGAGCTCAGCCCGATCATTTACCCGTAGAGTGACGCCGCAGTCTTTCAGGATCGCATCCATCGGATTGCTGATATAGGTCACTTCTTCAGAATTTTTATCGATCTGCAGAAGCCTGCCACCTATATTGATGCAGCAGCTGTCGATGGCTTTTCCGTTCCGGAATATCCCGACATTTGAAGTTCCTCCTCCAATATCGATATTTGCCACCGTGCAGTAATTTTTTCTGGAATAATCGGCTGCGCCGGAACCTTTTCCCGCGATGATGGACTCCAGCTTTCCGCCGGCGGTAGCCACCACGAAGTCTCCGGCCAGACCTGCGATCTGCTGGGAGATCCGCTTCGCGTTTTCTTTTTTCGCGGTCTCTCCGGTGATGATCACAGCGCCTGTGTTGATTTCTTCAGGCCTGACTCCGGCTTTGACAAATTCGCTGCGGATCATCTCTTCGATCCTTGCCGCGTCAATCATGGTGTGATCCGTGATCGGAGTGAAATAAACGTCGCTCTTGTAATCCACCGTTTTATCCGTGATCTGCATCCTTGGAACCAGGGTGCCCGGGGCCGTATTTTTTACTGTCAAGGTGCTTATTACAAGCTGTGTCGTCGTCGTTCCAATGTCGATTCCGACACTTTTCACAACATCATGATTCATTATTTCAGCAACTCCGCAAGAGTGATTCCGCTTGCCTTCTTATCGATCATTTTCCTGATCAGCGTCGCCATGTGCGCTCCGGCTTCCGCAGGCGGAGTTCCTTCTCTGTGAATATTGGAAATGACGGTTCTATCCGCTTCCACAGTCTTTTCACTGGGCCGGTATATCATATAAGAGCTCATGCTTTCCGCAGTCGTAAGCCCCGGTCTTTCTCCGACAAACTCGACGACGACGTCGCAGCCGAGCAGCATGCCGATTTCGTCTTCGATCCCTACTCTTCCGTATTTTACAAAGAATGGCGTCCCAACGCTCAGGTTCTCCACCTTTAAGCCCTGGATCAGAGCCGGCAGCACGTCTGAGATATTTGATTCAATGGCGGTGGAGCTCAATCCGTCTACGACGATGATCTGGACCTGCTTTCCTTTCTCGATTTTATCAAGGATGACCTTCCGTGACTCCTCGCTCAGCTTCTTTCCAAGATCCGGTTTCATGAGGTATTCATCCTTGTCTTTGACGATGGTCTGGACTTTCAGCAGGTTATTTTTCTGGAGGAATTCGTCGGAAACATCCATAAAGACAGCATCCTGCGCCGCCGCGTGGTCTGCCAGAAAGTTCAGGTATGGCGCCGTCTTCTGCCTTGTTCCGCACTTTCCGATGGCGATCCTTGCGGGGGTAGATTTCCGCATCATTTTTAAAGCCTCCGGATTATGGGGAGCCTCGATCAGTATCTTATCCTTCGGTACCAGCATCAGAGGCTCATCGTTGCCTCCGGCGGAAGGCGCGAAACCAGCAACGGTTTCTTTCACCTTTGCTTTAATGCTTTCGTTCCCTGTGTTTCCTATATTCCCGGTTAAAATCCCTTTCTCAAGCAGCGCGTTGATCACATTTTCAACAATTAGTTTTTCTGTTTGATTATCCATGTTTCTCTATGCCCCCTTATTTATCAAAGATCGAAGGATCTCCGGCCGCTTCAGTAAGCTTTCCGTCCTTCATCACTCCGTACTTTTCAAGCCATTTTTCAAATTCCGGAGAAGGTCTAAGGCCCAGTATCTGCCTGGCTGTCGCGTCGTCGTGGAAGCTCGTATCCTGGTAGCTCAACATGCAATCGTCTCCGCCTGCCACGCCCATGAAGAAATTCGATCCGGCCAGCGCGCACAACATCGTTCCGATTTCCTGATCGTCCTGATCTGCTTTCATATGATTTGTGTAGCATGGAGCTATTCCCATCGGGATCCCATGCAGTTTGCCCATGAAGAGGTCCTCCAGATCGGCGCGGATCACTTCCTTGCCGGAATAGATGGTTTCAGGCCCGATAAACCCGGAAACGTTATTCAGCATGAACGGTTTATATCTGCGGGCAAGTCCGTAGCACCTTGATTCCAGGGTCATTTCATCCACTCCGTGGTGAGCGTCCAGGGATACTTCCGATCCTTGTCCTGTTTCAAAATAGATTACGTTCGGTCCTGTGGAGCTTCCCAGCTTCATCCCCATATCAAAAGCTTCGTCAAGCATATTCACCGTAACCCCGAAGGCTTCCAACGCAGACTGGGTTCCGGCGATGCTCTGGAACACCAGATCAACGGGAACACCTTTTTCAAGAGCCTGCATCTGCGTCGTTACATGAGCTAAAACGCAGGTCTGAGTCGGAATTTCATATTTATTTTTCAAATCGTTGATGGCGGTCATGACTCTTGTATAATTCTCAATATTGTCTTCCACCGGGTTAACGCCCAAAACCGCGTCGCCGCTTCCGTAGGACAGTCCTTCTTTTATGGAAGCGATGATCCCTTCCACATCATCGGTGGGATGATTGGGTTGATTTCTGAAAGAAAGCGTTCCGGGAAGGCCGATCGTCGTATTGCAGTGTGCCTGCACTTTGATTTTTTTGGATGCAGAAACCAGATCCATGCTGGACATGAGCTTTGCCGTGGCCGCGATCATTTCGCTGGTGAGGCCCCTGCTGATGTGAAGCAGTTCCCTCTGCGAAGTCTTTCCGTCCAGGACGTACTCTCTCAATTCTGCTACGGTCCAATTGCGGATCTTATTGTAAATCGTTGTATTGATTCCATCGTAGATCACCCGTGTCACTTCATCCTTTTCATACGAAATGACTGGGTTCTCATAGATATCTTTCAATTGAAGGTTCGCCAGGCACAGCTTCGCCGCAACCCGCTCGGTCGCGCTCTGGGCGCCGATTCCTACAAGCAGATCTCCTGATTTCTCCATGTTTGCTTTTGCAAGTACATCACAAACTGATTGAAACGTAAATGTTTTGTTATTGATCGTACTTCTTAAATTCAATTTTTAACCCTCCTTACGATTTGTTTTGCGATTTCTATACTGAATTTTTTTCATTTTCTACCATTTTGTTTTCCGCTGTCTCACATTACGTTCTTGTAATCTCACAGGGCGTAAACTGCAATAGATTTAACATAACGGTCCTGATCTCCTTTAAACCGGCTTCAACGCTTGCCACATCGCCGACGATCACGACTGCCCCTGTAAAGCGATCAAGAAAACCGATTCTTACATCTGCAGCTTTTGTCGCGACATCCGCGGCAATGATGGCGCCTTCCCCCGGAGTTGAGGTGATGATACCGATAGCGCCTTTGTTGTCGAGTCCCAGCCTCTGATACACATCATCCACCGGCTGGGCGATGATATGCAGCAATGTGAGCTGCTTACCGGGAACAAACTCCTGGATCAGTCTCAGTTTTTCTTCGCTCACAGCCTCACTCCTTCTTTCTTTTCGCTGACTTCCAGGTTTCGATGACCGACAGGATCCATACTATAAATCCCCCGGAGAGCCTGACGAAAAAGGGTATGCTGCTGTCGGTCAAGTGATAAGTGATGAATGCGAAAAGAAACATCCACATCAGCATCAACAGTCCTCTGCCAGATTTCCCCATGAACACATAGCCTGACCCCGGGACAATTATCGATGATAATACCAGCATCCAAAATTTCACCCTGCTGTCAATTAGAAACATAAGCTTTAATACCCTCTCGGTCTCGGCCAGTGTGCAATGCCTTTCGAAAGAAACAATTTGATGTTTAAAAATTTATAACGGTGCATTGCAAACCACAGGGAGGCGATAAAGTAGAAAGCAAACCCTGAAAGTATATTGATGAAATAACCGAAGTACATTCCCACTAAAGTGGCAAAAGCCAGCACCAGAACGATCACGGCCGGCAGCGGATGCAACGGCGCCACGTAACCCCTCTCGATGCTCCCGATGGGATACATTTTTCTGAATTTGATCATCATGTACGCAGTCAGGAGATATACCAACAGCGCGGAAAGGATCGAAAAGGTAATGACTTGATCAAGCAATCCCGTAAAACCGAATGCCAACGCAATTGGAAGTAAAAATACTACCGCCCGGTATGGCGTCTTATATTTGGGATGTACCGCGGCGAAAACCTCTGGGATCAGAGTGTCTCTGGCCATGGAATACCACGCTCTGCTTGCATCTGCAATGCATCCGTTGGCGCTGGCCAGGCATGAAAGGATCGTTCCCATGAATAAAATATTTATGATCCAGGGCATCTTAGTCGCAATCGCCGCATCGTACAGCGGATATGCGGATCCGCCCAGAACGGAAGCTTCCACCAGACCAGAACAGACGAACCATGTAATCGTAGCTCCAATCATAAGCGTGATCATTCCGGCGACGGTGCCCACCGGCAGCGAACGCGCGGGCGAACGGCATTCCTCTGCAGCCAGAACCGTTCCTTCAATGCCAAGGTAGAACCAGCATCCGAACTGGAATGCTCCCAGGATACCGATCCAGCCATAGGGTAAACCGTTCATAAGGCCTTTGAGATTGAGCAGGCTTTCAGACGGCGAATAGAATTTTGAACTGAAAAGTAAAATTATGATTGTCAGAAATGCGAATCCGGTCAGTACGATGTTCAGATTCAACGTCGCGTGCATACCTCGATAATTAAGCCATGTCAAGAGCAGCAAGCTTAGAATGATATAAGGCAGTGCCTGAATATCAGGATGCAGGGTTTCCAGCACAGAGCCTACTACCAGCGCGTCAGCAGCCTCCAGCATGACATACTGGAAAACAAGCATCAATCCAACATTAAATGCAGCGATGGGCCCCAGAAGATATTTGGCCATAGCGTATTGACCTCCTGCTTCCGGCATAACGGAACCCATCTCGGTATTTATCATGATAAGCGAAATATATAAAATTCCAATCACCCAGCATGCGATGATGGAACCCAATGATCCGCCTTTCGCAATGGTAAAGTTCCATCCCATGAACTGGCCAACCAATACGATACCTACGCCCAGAGCCCAAATATGTAAAGGATTCAATACTTTCGACAACTGTGCTTCATGCTTTTTTTCCACGAGGTCATCCTGCCTTTCACCAAGCAATTTTTATTCTTCCTTTGACCGTTCTTTTTCTGTCTTAATAAAATCTGTTATGATCAACCCGAAGATCACAATACAGATTCCCCAGACCACCCAATTCATAATGCTGAAGATACTCATACTGCGCTCCCCCCTATTCCTGGTTTTCGTGATCAACATAGATCGTCTCTATCATGTTTCTCAATCCTTTTTCCGAATTGATCAGCAAAAGAAAAATGTAAATTAGCAGCGCGATCACCATAATGCCGAATGTGAGAAAATTGACATGATAGTTTAATCCTCCCATAGAATCCCCCTTCATCAGCATCGCGGTAAGCAATGTGGCAAAACAAAGCACCAATATGAAGAAGGTATCGAATACCATCATAAATATATTCTTTTGATTTTCAGTAACATCAAGTTCTTCCGTATAGATCTTCGCTTTATTCTTTTTCAGATGGATGAAGACCGCTACGGCGGCGGTCGTTGCTATCACTGTTGCCGCAATCCCGACAAAGCCGATAACAGCTTTCGCAGTCGGATCCGGTACAATCCCGACGACCGTAATCACCACGTAGATTTGTATAATCCAGAGGATGGCAGCGCTTGAAAACGTGACGATACAATCCTGTATATATTTCTTATTCACCTTTTTTTCCAATTTCGTTATACCTTTCTTTTAACCGGATCGTTTCTACCTATCAGCCTATCAACTGGATCAATTCCCCGGGTTCGTAAATTAAATGATCCGGCCGGCTTTCCATAAGCTTTTCCGGCCCGTGCCAGCCCCAGGCTACCCCAACCGTAGCGGCTCCTGCCTGCCGGCCTTCGAAAATGTCGCCTTTGGTGTCGCCGACATAATATGCCTTCAAATCCGGGTGCCAACCCATAGCCATGTGGATCTTTTTAATTTTGCTTTTGGCTGTTTCCGAGCCCATCACCTTTTCCACTCCGAAAATCTCTCTTTTATTCAGTACTCCGGACACTGCCTCCGCTGTATTTGAAGTAATAATAATGACACGATGGCCGGCGGATACCAGCTCAGAAAAAAGTTCTCTGATCTGGGGAAATAGTTGGATTTGGTCTAAGAGAAGGGCCTGATTCGCATTATAACTCTCCAAAATCCTGTCGATTTCTTCCTCCGACAGGCCGAAAGCCGCCATAGACCGGTATACATTGTCCTCATATAAATCAATCACATCCTGGGCGGTATTCACTTTCATACAGCCGTTATCCCGGAAAGCCGCAAGAAAGCTCTTCACATGGGCTTCCAGAGAGTCGGCGATCACTCCGTCATAATCAAACATAACCAGGCTCATCATTCAGTATCCTTTCTTCCAGCCGTAAAAATGTAGGAGGCGGTTTCTGCGCCGCCCTCCCACATAAATCAATAATTCTATTTCCAGATCGCGTCCCCAGCCACTAGATTGGGGAAATGGCCGCGTACTTTGGCGTCCACTTCGTCGGAAAATCTTGCCGGATTTTCCTGAGATAGAATTCGGTCTACTTCTGCAACCGCACGATCTCGTGAATCGTGCTGTCCGGAAAGCAGCCACTGAGGACGTCCTTCCCTGCCTGCCACTCTCGGGAAGAAAGCAACTTCCCTCATATGCTCAACAGTATGCATCGAGTCAATATAATTTCCGCCCGGTCCGATTTCTTTGATCAGGTCGAGACAGAGATCTTCTTCGCTGAATCTTACGCCTTTTTTCACCTGTTTCAGCATCATGGCGATTTCGTTGTCCATTACGGCCTTGGCAAAATCAAAGGCCATCAGTCCGCCTAAAAGTCCGCCCATATTAAAGAGGTCGGCGCCGGCGAGCAATGCGGCAGTGGTGTTCATTCCTGTCTCATAGCCGGATTGGGCGTCGGTGGTCTGGGCGTTGGTCAAACCGATGTAACCGCCGGAAGGCACATTATAGAATCTGGCCATCATGGTATGGGCCATCTGCAGCACTCCGGTTTCAATGGCGCCGGAAGCGTAAGCTCCGGTACGCATATCGGCTACCGTGCTCAGAACGGCATAAATATTAGGCGCGCCCGGCCGGATCATTTGCATCATGCAGGCCAAAGCCAGGAATTCAGCATTCCCTAAAGCCACTGTGCTCAATAAACTCATAGGAGAAGTCAGTCCTGCATTCGGCACGATCGTCCCGTAAACCGGGAGGCCTCTTTCTATTAAGTAAATCATTGCTTCCGTGGACTCAACATCCATGGTCAGCGGAGATACCATCGGGCAGTAATGGTGATTGATGAACGGGCGTTTCATATAAGCTTCTTTGCTGCCGGCAATCGTATAACCCAATTCCAGAACCTGCTCTAAATCGCGGATGGTAGGCGTATTGCTGCGCACCGGTTTCTTGCAGTTTTTCAGGGCCGGATAAAAGCGGGAAAGGCTGATTTGGTCTTTCGGCGCATCATCGGCGAGAACGGAAATGGAAAAAACATCAAAAGCAGGCAGCTCATTGATCAGGTGTGCAATATTTGCAATATCGGTAGAGGTGGCCCGTCTTTCTTCCCCGGTTTTCGGATCGATCACATTGGGTGCAGAACTGGCCGTTACAACCACAGGGGCGTCATTGGGTAATATTTTATCGTATTTAGGATCCTGAGCTATAAAAGTATAAGTCGGCACAAAAGACTCGCGGCATTTTTCCACTACTTTCGCAGGGAACTTGACCAAACCAGACTGTTCGTCCACCAGGCAGCCATGTTCTTTAAAGATTCGCCGGGCTTTTTCATTATGTACCAGGATACCGATATCCTCTAGAATCTCTAATGAAGCATCATGAATTCTCTGCAATTCCTTGTCTGTAAAATATTGTGCATAATCCATAAGTAAATCCCTCTCTTATCTTAAAATTTATATTAGTCCCCTTTCCCCATCCTTACGGAGGGTCAAGGGTCCCTTTTTTCAAAGTATTAATGGCATACACTGCCAAACATAAGAGTGTCCGCCGGACCAGTCAAAGCGACTGGTCCGGCAGACCTGTTGCCTAGCAGAGACGCGGGTCGAGCCGTCGTCTCTGCTTGAAACCGGGGTTATCAATCCTTGATATATTGGTTGATCGTGGCTGCGCCTTCTTCATGGGCGTGGTAGTAAACTCTCAGTTCACCTTTTTCGTCCATATCGTACCGGGTCTCCTCAAGCAGGCCATTGGCCTCGCCTGTCATGATGGCTTCGATGACGGCCGGCTTTTTCAACGCTTTGAAATTGCCGTACTCGCCCTTCAAGGCTTCGATCACGTCATCCGCACAAGCTTCATTCACTTTTGTAAAGTATTTTAAGATTGCATAGTTCAATGGTTTCATCGTATTATGCCTCCTTCTTTCTGAATAAATCCAATGGGTTCATCGAGATGACCAAGATGCCGAATGCCATAATGATTGCAGCCGCCCAGGCGATCGGAGCGAGAGCCCAACCATCCTGACCTACGAATACGCCGAGTACCAGCCAGCAGAAGAACGGTCCCCAGAAGGAGTATGCACCGTTGGCTGCCATTCCGAGAGCCGCGCCACACATGCTGTTGCCTTTATACCATAAGCTATATGCGAATACGGCGAAGAATGCGCTGACAACGAACCAGATGATAGCAGGACCACTCATGATTGCCTGACCGATCAAGGACGGTGCAAGACCTATGTTTCCTGCCATAATTGCCATAATAGGAAGTAAGATGATCAAATTGGAAAGACCTGATGTGCACTGGCGGATGGTAATTCCGATCTCGTAGTCGATCATGGAAGTACCGTAACCGGCGATGCAGCCTTCAAGTCCCCAGCCAAACGCTGCGATGAAGGCGATCAGGATGCCGAGGAGCATGCCTGCGGGAGCATCAGAAAGGAAGCCTAAGCCACCGATCATCATGGTAGCAGCGAAGCAGATCGCGATACCAAGCAGCATACGAGGGGTCAGTTTTTGCTTGAATAAGATTCTGGCCATGATCGCGCCGATTGCCGGGCAAAGCGCGGTGATCGGGATAACGATGGAACCAGCCATCTGAAGAGCAACGATGTAAGCTGTGCTGGCGATCGGTCCGCCGAGCAATGCAGCCAGCATCATCATTCTGCCGGGTTTTGTCGGGAGCGTTCGGAAGAAATCTCCCAGCTTTCCTTTAAAACCTGCAATGCCGAGACACCAGATCGCGCTGATCGTGTCGTTGAGAGCACTTCCCAGAGCGCCGAGCAAGTATGTAACAACAAATGCCGACAATGCAGCAGTGTTAACGCCATACCAATCAGCCCACACTCCGTTTGACATGCCCAGGGTAATAAATGCGGAATACAGTCCATAGCACATCCCGGAGAGGACTGCGACGGTGATTCCTTTTTTGAAGAACTTGGATGATAACTTTTTTTTCGCAGCAACTGTCGTTGCATTCACTGAACCTGAAACATCGTTCATAAAACAAAAAACTCCTTTCGCCTAAACAGCTTTTTATTTAATTGTTGAAACTTCAAAACGTAGAAATTTCAACAATTATTTTTGAGTTTATTTTTGTAATATCCCAAGATCGTCTACTGGTAAATATAGCAAAAACCATGCCATCTAAGACTATTTTCAAACGCGGGACTGGCAAGGGATTTATCCCTTGTCAATAAACAAGGTCAAGTCAATAATGACTTCTAATGAGTCAGGAGATACTCAAACGAATTTTACCAAATCTAACATTGCAGCTATTTTTTGTAATCGGATCAGTCTTTTGCTTTACCTGATTAATAATTCGTTATATAATGAAAAAATAAACAGATATTAGATTTGTCGCTTCATCGTCTTTTCATCATTTTCAATTAGGAGGTATAAAGATGCCCGCTAATAAGAAAAAAGTGATTACAGAACTGGATTACGAAACGCTGAAAAAAATCCTAGATCATTCCTTCGATGAAATTTACGTGACCAATTCCGAAGGAATTGTTATCTATGTCAATAGCGCAGTGGAGCGGCACTGCGGTGTAACGGCGGAAGAAATCATCGGCAAGAGCTCCCAGGAAATAACCGACTGTAAACTTTGGGGGCCCCGGGTCAGCCCGATTGCCATTAAACGAAAAAGAAGCTTTACCCTGGAACAGACTACCCGCACCGGCAAAACTTTACTGACGACTGCTACCCCAATTTGGGATGAGGATGGCAATCTGGAACTGGTAGTGGAAAATTCCAGGGACATTACGGAGACCCAAGGCATTCGGTATGAGCTGGATAAAAGCATGCAGATGCTGAAAAAGTATAAGCATGAAGTAGAAGTATTAAGAAAGAAAGAACTTCTTAATCCGGATTTCATCTGTCAAAGCAAAAAAATGACCGATCTATTGGAGCTGGCGCAAAGAATCGCCGCGGTTGAATCCACCGTCCTTTTACAGGGTGAATCCGGCACGGGAAAAGGCATCGTCGCCAAATATATACATAAAAACAGTCCGCGGAAAGACGGCCCTTTTATACCGATCAATTGTGCCTCCATCCCCACTGAATTAATGGAATCCGAGTTATTCGGCTACTCGAAGGGAGCCTTCACCGGAGCCCACGAGAAAGGCAAAATGGGTTTAATTGAGTTGGCCAGCGACGGTACGCTTTTTTTGGATGAAATCGGCGAACTGCCCATGAAGATGCAGGCCAAGCTCCTTCAAGTACTCCAGGATAACCAATACTTTAAGGTCGGCGGCCGGGAAGTGCAAAAAGCAAATTGCAGGATCATTGCCGCCACGAACCGGAATTTGAAGGAAATGGTAGATAAAAGCGAATATCGGGAAGATCTTTATTATCGGCTTAATATTTTCGAAATTGAAATTCCGCCGTTAAGGGAAAGATCGGAAGAAATTATTCCCCTGGTCCATCATTTCTTGGACAAATTTAATAACAAGTACAAGGTTTCGCATCAAATATCCCAAAGTTGCCTCAATATACTGGCGAATTACTCCTGGCCGGGCAACGTGCGTGAACTGGAGAATACGATCGAAAGACTGGTCGTGGTGGCCCCGGAAACGATCATCGATTCATGCCATATGCCGGAGCATTTTCATGAGGAAATCAAGAAATCAAGTTCTCTGATCATGATTCCCCGACCATTGCCTTTGGAGGAAGCAATCAACGAAGTGGAAAAGAACCTGATCAAAAAGGCTTATAATGAGCTGCACAGCTCATATGAGGTAGCCAAGGTCTTGAAAACCAGCCAAAGCAAAGCCAACCGGCTGATCAGGAAATACTGCATGAATGACATAGAAGGCTAAAAAGCTGAAGCTTATTAAATCATTAGCATAAAAGATGGGAACCGGCGCCTACCGGTTCCCATCTTTATTTTAAATGATTATTTCAATCCTTAACCTTTTACGGCTCTTCTGGAAGCTTCTTTTTCCTTCGCCTTGATTTCTGCGGTTTCCGCTTCGGCTTCCTCCACAATATCTTTCAACTGCTTCTGGATGTTTTCCGGCAGCGGTTCCGGTTTGAAGTTTTCAAGAATCTCTCTGGCCTGTTCATAGGATTTCTGCACGATATCCTTGCTGCCGTTGGCTTTCCAGCTTTCCCGGTTATACCGGTCGATAAGCTTTGGTGCGGATAATTTGCGGAAATTTTGGAATGTATGCTCATGGCTGATGAATTCACCGCCGGGCCCTACCGACTTGATGACTTCCATCGCCATTTCTTCGTCATTCACTGTAATTCCCCTTACGCACTGGAGCAGCTGCTTGGCCATTTCGTTCTGCATGACCATCGACGCGTAGTCCCAAGTCAAACCGCCTTCAAGCATGCCAAGACCATATATCATGTTGGCCCCTGCCAACGCTGGTAACAAAGCGGTCATGCAAAACTCGAACGCTGACTGGGCGTCTGGTACCTTACTGTCAGTCTATCCACCGGCTACCCAAACCGGGATGTCATAGAAGTGGGCCAATTTGGCGCAAGCTGCGCTGAATAAGGCCAATTCCGGACTGCCTACACAAGCGGTGGTGGTCCTTAGATCCATCATCGTAGTAGATGTGCCGTAAAGCAGATTGCAGCCCTTCTTTACTTGCTGCCCAAGCACGAACATGCTGAGCATTTCCGCGTTATGAGTAACCAGCGTGCTGGCCAGGTTTACGCAGGTGGTGCCGCCGCACAGACCCATGGAATTGATCTTAGCCGGCACGCCTAAGCGGATGGCCTGGATCAAAGTATCCGTTGCACCTTTGGAATGAACCAGAGGGCTTACCGGGTCGGTACTCTGTGAGAATAATGGTCTGGCCCGGAAATTTTCCTCACCGCCGGATACCACATAACCCATCTTGGCTACGGCCCGCATATTTTCCGGACGGTTCATGCCGATATAGGCGTGCTTGGTGCAGTTGTTGTAAAAAGATTCGGCGATATGTACCTGAGACACGTCCGGGTCAACCTCGGAAGGTCCTAATGCACGTTCGAATATGATAATCTGATCCATCGCTTCGCAGAATCTCGTAACGTCGTCCACATCTTTCCTCACGGCTTTCCGGAGTTCATAAGTATACGGGTCGATCATCTGGATGGCTTCTCCGAAGTTTACGAAACCGGTGCGATTCCCTTCATTCAGCCAGTCATTTTTCGGATTCCGGCCGCAGGCGCGGAAGGTTTTGGGGATCGATCTTAAAGCGTCCTCTACCAGATACGCCGGAATCTTCACATTATGCGTTACCCGATCGATGGTGCAGCCTGCCCCGTAAAAAATCTCAATGGCTTCCTCACTCTCTACTTTACACCCTATGTTCCACAGTACGTCTAAAGTAGCCAGATGGATGTCGTACAAGTCGTCATAGGTAAACATATTCAGTCCTATTCCATCCATCCGGTGAGAGCCGGCGTGTATTCCTCTTACTGTCATTGAATCACCTCCATAGTATTTTGAGGATTATTTTATTTTTACGAATTTATTCGTATAAACCTTTTCTGTGGGCTGTTAAGTAGTTCATGCAGAATTCATCTTTGCCCAGAAGCGCCTGGGAAGCATAAACAAATCCCATCATAGTTTTGTCCAATGGATCCAGTATGTAGCCGTCCATGCCCATAGCCATGGTCTGGATCATAAATGCCTGGTTCAGGATTTTCCGGTTTGGCAGGCCGTATGAGATATTGCTCAAACCGCAGATTCCATGTACTTTAGGATACTTCTGCTTGATGCTGTGGATGGTTTCCAACACTTCCAGGCCCGCCTTATCTCCCGTGCTTACTGGATGAACAAGAGGATCGAGGTAAATGTCATCTTCCGGTACTCCTGCAGACACCATGTCGTGGATCAGCTTATCGGCGATCTTTAACCGGTCGGCGGCGGTTTCCGGCATACCGGAATCATCCATACAGAGGCCTACGATTTTAGCCTTATACTTTAAAACTAACGGTAAAATGGTTGCAAAACGTTCTTTTTCTCCAGTGATCGAGTTGATCATCGGCTGCCCGTTTTTCACCAGGGTCAGGCCCTTTTCCAAAGCCTTCGGATTTGGGCTGTCCAGACATAAAGGCGCGCTTACCTGAGATTGGACGGTTTCCACCAGCCATGCCATGGTCTCTTCTTCATCAAAAACCATTGTGCCGCAGTTTACATCAACATAATCCGCGCCGGCGTCAACCTGCTTCTGAGCCATCTCTTTAATAAATGCTGCGTCACGGGTTTCTACTGCCGGCTTGATTGCTTTCCGGCTGGTATTGATCAGTTCACCAACTATTAACATATGCTTTTATCTCCTTTTTCAGGCCGGCATTAGGCCATCAGTTTGTTACAAAGTTCAACAGCGGAAGCCGCATCCGGCGAATAACCGTCAGCCCCGATTTTATCTGCGAAATCCTGAGAAATTGGAGCGCCGCCAATGATGCATTTTACTTTTAAGCCCTCTTCTTTGATCAGTTCGATGGTGTCTTTCATATGCGGCATAGTGGTTGTCAGCAGAGCAGACATTGCAACGATTTGCGGATCATGTTCTTTTACGGCTTCCACAAATTTTTCCGGAGCGATGTCGATCCCTAAGTTGATTACTTTAAAGCCGCCGCTTTCAAGCATCATACCGACCAGGTTTTTCCCGATGTCATGCAGGTCGCCTTTTACAGTGCCTAAAACAATGGTCCCTTTGTTGGGCATATCTTCGGCTGCGATCAAAGGCTTTACCATTTCAATTCCGGCAGCCATGGATTTAGCGCACATCAGCACTTCTGGGACGAACATTTCGCCAGTTTTAAAACGGGCGCCGACGATGTTCATTCCGGCAATCAATCCCTGATTGATAATGTCCAGGGGGCTTACTCCTCCGTCGATCAACGCTTTCGTATTTTCTTTTACCTGTGCTTCTCTTCCGTCCATTACACTTTGGACTAAAGCTTCAAAATTTGCCATAATATTAATCTCCTTCATTCATATTTAATTACTGCTCGTTTGCAGCAAAATGTCTTTTTAGATGACGCTTATTTAAATTCGGCTAATGCCTTATCCAAAGCGCCGTTATCAACTAACTCCATAGCCCGGTGGAACCGGTTCTCCCCATAGGGCCAGTATTCTTCATGAGATTTGCCGGTAGCAATCTGCAGAACCGCCCAATAGGTCCAAAGAGCGTCACAGAGGAACCGGTTAATAATCAAGAGGCCATATTCCTTATCGGTAATATCCCTGCCATAGTATTCCTTTAACAAATACCTTTCTTTTTCCGGGCTCAGCTCAGCTTCGATCGCCAAAGCGCCCAGGTCAAACATAGGCTGGTTGTTACCGGCATACTCCCAGTCGATCAGCCAGAGATTTTCTTTGTCGTCCAGCCAGTTCTCACATAAGGGATCATTGTGGCAGGGAGCCAATTCCTGAGGGTATCTGTCAAAAGCAGCCTTGATCTCATCTACCTTTTCCAGCATATTGTCGCTGCCTTCATACAATTCAAAGTTCTTTTCCTTTAACATATTCAGATAAACATAGGTTTCTTTTAAAGGATTAAAGTCAGCCTTAAACATTCTGCCGCAGGTATGATATTTCCGGAATACTTTTGCCGCCTGGGACAAGTATTCCAGGCTATCTTTAAAGTCAGGGATATGCAGAGTTTTGCAATTATCGATATATTTGCAAACCTGATGCCCGTATACTTCATCATAATAGATGATCGGCGCATTGATCCCGATATCGGTCATGATCTGTGCATTAAACTTTTCGCCCGGCCGGTCTAAATATTCGTTTGTCCCGGGGCCGGCTACCCGCACCGCATAAGTCACGTTATCAGCGGTAACTTTATAGTTGTAATTCGTTATCCCGCCTGGTAAGATTTCAATTTGGCTTACCTGTACGTTTTTCTCCGCAAATTCAGGAACCTTGCTCAAAATATCAAATATTTTTCCAATGTGTTCCAATTTGATCGAAGCATCAAGTACGATTTGATTATCCACGTTAAATCTCCATTTCTTCAGTTTAATAAATTAGCAGTGTAGAAACCTATATAGAAGTTTTTGCAAAATTCATGCCGAAGTTTTCTTTTGGGTCAGAATAATCTCTCTGCCTTAAATCATTTGACTGACAGCGCCTGTGAGAAGCAATCATAGAGAATCCGCCTCTTATCATTTGAGTCTGGTCAGACTCACAATCAGTCACAATTAAGTCATCATTTATAAAAAAAGAGGATATGTTATAAAAAGTTGTATAACGAGATCGATTTTCCCGGGGGTATGATCAAAAATTCCTTGTCCCATTCACCATGAACAAGTTTACGGATATATTCCACAGACCCTTCTGTTTCGTAATATTCCAAATTAAGAAAGTCAGCCACTTCTTTACTGTATTTTATATCCTCTTCGCAATCGCCAACGGTCCGGATGAACACGACTCGCTTGTAGTTCTTATATTCTTCCTGCATGACGTAATTTGCCGTTTCCTCTCCGTATTTTTCAAGGTAACGCAAATAGCTGGACAGAGGGTCCCCCTTCTGCCGGATCCACCCTTTACTCAAATAATAGGTCCCTGGATTTTTATCGAATTCACTGTCATACTGTTTGCGGGAACCCAGCAAAAGACTGATGCAGTCATGGACCCGTGGAATGATCATAGTATGGCGCTTTGATCTGAGCCCTGTCACCCCATTGGAACATAATCCATAGCCGAAAAGCAGTGTTTCATATTCGCTTGCTTCTTCGATCTTGCGCTGTAATTCCTGATGCAGTATGTCCGGAGTATTGTGCAATCCATACTCTAAGAATTCACAGTCCACATCTTCTGGGAGCACTTCCCTTATTTCGTCTTCCATAGACCTGCAGGCGTAAATTTTTATCTTTGTCATAGTAATAATCCTTCCTCTCTTTGCTGATTCCAATCTGGAAGGCCCATGGCCATGATTTCGATTTTGCTTTCTATATATATCCCGTCTCCCTGAGCATCAATGGTTTTCGTATAAATATCCTGTTCGTCAATCATAATTTCAAATTCCCGGGCCCCTGCTTTTTTCATGGACAACTTAGCGTATTCTCTTCCGTGGCTGACAGCGTATTCTTTTGCCTCGGTAAGCTCTTCGAAAGACGTCCGCTCCCATGGGCCATATACCACAAATCCTTCACAACCGACGGAACGGATCAAAATATGGATCCTCTCGATTATTTTTCCTGCTGCAGCGCCTACGGCGTTTGCTACCTCGGCATGTTCGGGAATAATTAATTCCGCATTCAGTATTTCCGCCACCTTCGGCAAATAGGCTTTTACCGGCGCCCCAATAGCCAGTATGGGATAAGCAAGGTTCATAGAGCAGTTTAGAATTGATGGAGGACTAATTTTTAAAACATTTTCATAAAAAATAGTCGTCCCCATATGATGCCTGAGGTTAAATTTGACGCCTTCAAAATTCAACACACTTTGCATGATATTGATTGCTGTGCCGTTAATTATTTCTTGAAAAGCCATATCCAAAAAATCCTCATATTTAATGGAGATTTTTTCAGAGAGAAGTCTTGTCCCGATCAGAGCAGACTGACGGTCCCATGGGACATAGATGTCCATGGCGTGCAAAATATCCGTAGGAGTGATCCCGGCTCTGACGATAATGCCCAGGTTGATCAGACGGCTTATACCGATCGTATAAAGGTCTAAATTGAGTTTCTTCGCAAGATAAAATATGGAATGAGCTCCTGTTTCCAAAAGCTTCAATACATTTTCTTCGACGTCGGTCAAATCCTTGAGAAAATCATACGCTTTTACTAAGATAAAACAGTCAGTGACCTGATATTTGGGATACTCTTTTTTCGGATCAATAGATCGTTCCTGTAATTCATCCGTTAAACCAGGAGATCTTGATGCGGCCAAGGATAACGGGCAAGCTTTCTGCGGGCCAAAAACGATGTTGCCGTCTTTTGTGATCCGTAAGTAGCTGTCTCCTCCCAGTCCGAACGTACTGATTTCTGCAGCCTGGACTCTGGTCAGCCAGTTACCGACATGAGCGCCTTCCTGATTCAATCTGGGAATTCCATTTTCCACAATCGCAATATCGGTCGTAGTGCCTCCCATATCCAAAATAACGGCGTTTTCTGTTTTTGCTAAAAATGTCGCTCCTATCACACTGGCTGCCGGTCCTGATAAAATGGTCTCGATCGGTTTCTCTTGAGCTAGCCTTTCATCCATCAGGCAGCCATCCCCTTTGACCACCATCAAAGGAGCCTGAATGCCGAATTCCTTTAAGACCTTTTTTACCGAATCGTTTAAATCTTTTATAATTGGAATCAACTTGGCATTTAAGACCGCCGTGATGGTGCGCTCATAAAATCCCAGCGAGGTAGTTAATTGATGTGCACAGACAACAGGTATATCGAAAAGGTCTTGGATCAAATCTCTCACTTGGATTTCATGCTCAGGATTTCTTATGCTTAAATAGCTGGATATCGCGATCGTCTCAACTTTTCCTTCCAATTCCCTGATCGCTTTTTCCGCTGCAGACAGGTCCAGATCGGCCAAGGGGATCCCATGAATGTCATGCCCCCCGGTTAAGATGATTTTCTTCGTGACAGGTACTTGGATATCCGTTTTAGGACCAATGATGATCAGGCCTGCTTCTCCGCCCCTGTTTTCTACCAATGCATTTGTGGCAAGGGTGGTTGACAGGGAAACCATGGAAATTTTCTTGTAGTCGATAGGATCCAGGTTTAGAAGACTGCTTCTCACTCCAATACTTAAGTCTTCTTTTGTAGTCAGTGCTTTGGCTTTCGTTACAATTCCACCTTTATCCATGTCCAGTACCACACTGTCTGTATAGGTACCCCCGGTATCGATTCCCAGAACAAGCTGCATTTTGTCTCCTCTTCTTTATAAGATCGTTATCCACTCTTATTTTAAATTCGAAGTATTAGAAATCCAAATAATTATATCCGCAAGATTCATGCCGAAGCATTCTTATCGCCCGCCTGAAAGTGCCGGTCATAATGGAGTCCCTTTTCAGCGGCTGAGTGGTTTGTGTAAAATTGATTTGAGTATCAACTGACTCAGTTGAAGTCATTATTGACTTGACATTTTTGAATGATTAAGGAAAAATCCCTTGCCAAGCCCGAGTTTGAAAATCGTCTAATATGGCATGGTTTTTGCTATATTATGGCAATAGATGCCCGATTATATGGTAATTTTGAGAGGGTAAATCTATCATTAGTTGGAGAGGTCAAAATGGATACGAGTCGAATGCTTAAACTAACAGAGTTAAATACAGATCAGCTCTTCAGGCTTTTTGCCCAAAGTGAAAAGCTGATGGGCATTGCCGAGGAATTCAAGTCTACCATGGATTTGGCATTAGCCAGAAATCAGATCACGGACGCTTTTAAGTTTTATGACTTAGGAGAAGTGAAAGAAGTTCATCAGATCTTCGGTGGCTATGTGAACACCAGCTTCGGGGTTTACACGGAAAAAGACGGCAAACAGCATGAATACTTTGTACGTAAGTACAAAAAAGGCATTCAGGAAAATGAGATGGAGTTGGAACATTCTTTAATCGATTTTTCCATTGCCAACGGGCTGGATATTGCCGCCGGCCTTATCAGGAGCAAAGATGGCAAGACCTTTATCAGGTTGCCGGAATCCTTTAACGGAGAGGTTACCTATCGGTATTTCGCCGTTTATGATTTCCTTGATGGAGAAGACAAATACACCTGGATCGATCCCTATCTCACCGATGAGGAGTTTACCAGTTTCGCCGGAGTTCTGGCCAATTTCCATAATGCTTCGCGGCATTATGATCCGAAGGGCCGGGAAAGAGTTGAACCGAAAATTCTTGATTTCATCAAGATCCTACCCGAGAAGTTTACCGAATTCAGCAAGACAGATATCAGCAACAAGTTCCATAGCTTTTTCAATCAAAACCTGGATGATATTATCGCTTCCCTCAAGCGCGTGCAGATTCCTGATGCAGACGTGGCAAAAATGCCATATAATCCGGTTCACTGCGATTTTCACCCCGGCAATGTAAAATTCCGAGACGGCAAAGTTGTGGGCATATTTGACTTTGACTGGGCAAAGATCGACTTGCGGTTATTCGATGTCTGTTTTGGCATGGTTTATTCCTGCTGTGCCTGGGAAGATCTTTCCGACGGTTCCGGAGACGGAGACCTGCGTATCAACGCATGCCAGACCTTCTTAAAAGGTTATCAGAATAAATTAAAAGAGTTGGGCGGACTTGCGCCACTGAATGAAACGGAAAAGAAAAATTTCCCGATCATGATGGAAGCCGCCAATTGTTACCTGATCAACTGGTGCTTAAGCGCTTACTATGATGACGTGGAAAACCTGAATGTCTACGAGTATTTAGCTTACCTCACCCATCAGGTGAAAATGATGAAGTGGATCGACGTGCATAAATCCGACCTTGCTGCAATTGCTGCTTCAATCTAATCGGCAGTATAAACGGAACAGAATCCAATTCAAAATAGGCTCAATACATAAAAAAGCGTTGAATTATCAACGCTTTTTTTATATTATCTTGTTTTTTTATTTATCGGCGGATTCTGTGATCCTTTTGATCCTTTCGAACCCAAGGTCGCCTCCGTCTTCCCTGCGGTGGCATTTCGGGCATTCATTGTCGATGATGCCTGTGTAGCCGCAGACAGGATCCCTGTCCACAGGATGATTGATGGAACCGTAGCCGATGCCGCTTTCTTTCATACAGCGGACGATTCGTTCAAAGGCGTCCAGATTTTTCGTTGGATCGCCGTCCAGTTCAACATAGGTGATATGTCCCGCATTTGTCAGGCTGTGGTACGGAGCCTCGATTTTTATCTTATCAAAGGCCGAAATGTTGTAATAAACCGGAATATGGAAGGAGTTTGTATAGTACTCCCTGTCTGTGACGCCATCGATGACTCCATATTTCTGACGGTCTATTCGTACGAACCTGCCGGAAAGTCCCTCGGCCGGAGTGGCGATTAGCGTATAGTTCAGACCTGTTTTTGCAGACTCCTCATCCATGCGCTTTCGCATATATCCTACAATGTTCAGTCCGAGATTCCTTGCCTCCTGGGTCTCACCGTGGTGGCTGCCGAGAAGGGCCTTCAGACATTCCGCCAGACCGATGAAGCCCATGGTCAGTGTCCCATGCTTCAATATCTCCCCGATATAATCGTTTGGTCCCAGTTTCTCGGAATCCATCCAGATTCCCTGCCCCATAAGGAACGGATAATTTTTTACTTTTTTGTCCGCCTGGATCTTGAATCGTTCCATGAGCTGATCGATGACCAATGTGATCTTTCTGTCCAGATCTTCGAAGAAGATGTCAAGGTTTCCGTTTGCCTTGATTGCAAGTCTTGGAAGATTGATGGAGGTAAAGCTCAGATTGCCTCTGCCGCCTACTGTCTGTCTCGTCTTATCGTAATTGTTTCCGATAACTCTCGTTCGGCATCCCATATAAGCCACTTCCGTGTCGTGGTTTGCGGGGTTGTAATAAGGGATGTTGAACGGCGCGTCCAGGAATGAGAAGTTCGGGAACAGCCGTTTCGCGGATACTTTGCACGCCAACTGGAACAGATCATAGTTTGGATCTCCCGAATTGTAGCTGACGCCTTCCTTGACCTTGAAGATGTGGATCGGGAAAATAGCGGTTTCGCCGTTTCCCAGTCCGGCTTCGGTTGCTTTCAACACACTTTCAATGACAAGCCTTCCTTCCGGACTGGTATCGGTGCCGTAATTTATGGAACTAAACGGGATCTGTGCTCCCGCTCTGGAATGCATCGTATTCAGATTATGTACAAAGGCTTCCATAGCCTGATAGGTCGCTCTTTTTATTTCTTTCTGGGTGTAGCTTTTTGCCACATTCTGGACCGTCTTCACCTGTTCTGCGGTCAGGAACTCTTTTAGTAACTTCGCTTCCTTTTTGCAGTAGTCGTTGTCGTCGGCCATATTCGGCGCGATTCCAAAATCGCGTTCAATGGCGGCGCCGATTTCCTTTGCTTTGGAAACACCGTCCTCGGTACCGCAAAGGATGTCCATGCTCTTGCCGAGGTTGTTCCAGTAAAGTCTTTTATACGTCTTTTTTACGCCGTTTGCCATGCTGTAATCAAAATTCGGCACGCTTTGGCCGCCGTGCTGGTCATTCTGATTGGATTGGATCGCAATACAGGCAAGTGCTGCATAGCTCTGGATGTCGTTGGGCTCTCTTAAAAACCCGTGTCCGGTTGAAAATCCGCCCTTAAAGAGCTTTTCCAGATCGATTTGGCAGCAGGTCGTCGTAAGAGTCAGGAAATCAAGATCATGGATATGGATGTCCCCTTCCCTATGGGCTTTGGAATGATCGGGATGGAGCACGAACATCTCATAAAACTGCTTTGCGCCTTCGGAACCGTATTTCAGCATGGTTCCCATGGCGGTGTCCCCGTCAATATTGGCATTTTCCCTTTTTATATCGTTATCCTGAGCTTCTTTGAATGTCAGGTCTTCATAAACCTTCATGAGGCGTGTGTTCATCTCCCGGATCCTTGTACGCTCCGCTCTGTAAAGGATATATTCCTTTGCCGTCCGCGCATGGCCGTTTTCGATGAGGACTTTTTCCACTGCATCCTGGATCTGCTCTACCGTTGGACTGTCAGACAAACCGTTGTCTAAGATATACTGTTCCACTTTTTGGGCAAGTTCAAGGGCCATGTCGTGATCTTTCCCGCCCAAAACCTCTGCCGCCTTGTATATCGCGTTGGCAATCTTATCGATGTGAAATTCTGTACAACGTCCGTCCCTTTTAATGATTTTCGTGATTGAGTCCAATATTACGTACCTCCGTTATGCAATTTATCCGGCCCACATTTATTGATTCGCGCAACTGTCGATACAATATATGGTGCTTAGCCGTATAAACTATCATAATTGGAGTGTACAAAATTGTCAATACAATCCAACGAATTCCATTGTACTTTATTCAAAACATTACGCATTTAATATCCAGGCGGCTATACCGGAATTTTCACCGACGCGGAAGACACCCTGCCTCTCGTAGGAGACAGATCCGCTGATGAAGAAATCCTTCAATATCTCATTGTCTTTCATTGCAAGATTCAGAAGATAATCCTGATTTCCGGCATTTGCCGCGACAACCAGGCGTCCTTTCTCCCCCGCCCTGCTGAAGGAGTAAAAGCTTCCCTCCGATGCTCTCGGTTGGAATCCGTAATCCTCAAGAGCGTCTATCTTTCTTCGGAAGGCAAAGAGCCGCCGAAAGAAACGAAGGATCGAGGGATCTCCTTTTTCCGGCTCGAAGCAAAGACGGTTGAAAGGATCTTTTCCGCCCTTCATGCCGATTTCGTCACCATAGTAAATACAAGGGATCCCGGGCATGAAAGAAGTGATCAGCAGATTGAGAAACAGCCTTTGTCTGGAATAATCGTCGTCTCTGCTGTTTTCGGAAAGCACGGTCAGGATCCTTCTGGTGTCGTGGGTGCCCATGATATTCATCAGCGCGTTAAAAGCGGGCGGCGGGTAGTTCTCCCAGATGCTGTTTACGGTCTGCTCAAGCGCCGGGCCGTCCGTCCTTCGGAGGAGAAAATCGATCACGGCGTTTTTCAGCGGGTAATTCATGACAGAATCCAGCTGCTCACCGAGAAAATACTTCCTTCGCATGCCGTAGGCCATTTTATTGGACGCATCCTCCCAGACTTCGCCGATCACCGCCGCATCGGGATCCGTTTCCTTGACCGAGACGCGCAGCGCTTCCAGAAATTCGTCAGGCAGTTCATCCGCAACGTCCAGTCGGAAGCCCGACGCTCCGCAGCGCAGCCAATGCTTGATGACCGAGTCCTCAGACCGGATGATATAGTTCAGAAAAGAATGCTCCGTCTCATTGACGCTGGGAAGTGTATCGATCCCCCACCAGGATTCGTATTTTTCTGGAAATTCGATAAAGCGATACCAGTTGTAATACGCGGAATCCTTGCTCTGATAGGCTCCTGGCTCGTGGAAGCGCCCTTGTTTGTTGAAATAGAGGCTGTCGCTTCCCGTATGGTTGAACACACCGTCCAGGATGACGCGGATTCCCTTTTCCTCCGCTTTACCGCACAATTCGATGAAATCCTCCTCAGAGCCGAGCATCGGATCGATTTTTTTGTAGTCCGCCGTATCGTAGCGGTGGTTTGAGTAGGCTTCGAAGATCGGGTTGAAGTAGATCACCGTTACACCCAGTTCCTCAAGATAATCTAGATTTTCAATAATGCCTCTGAGATTGCCTCCGAAGAAATCATTGTTCCGCACGATGCCTTTGCCGTCGGGCTTATCGTTGGGCATGCCTCCCCAGTCCTCGCGCAGGATGTATTCCTTGTTCTGCTGAGGAGCCTGATAGCTTTTGCTCCGTGCGAACCGATCAGGGAAGATTTGGTACATCACGCCTTTTTTCAGCCAGTTAGGAGTCTCATATCCGCCGGAATACACGGTAAGCTGGTGATCGTGAGTCGATTCTGTCGTTCCGTCCTGATAAGTAACTTCGAAACGATAAAAATACAGACCGGGTTTCTCGATCTTCATTTCATATTCAAATAACTCCGTTTCCGGTAAGTTAACAGCCTGGCCTTCCTTAATGACGATGCTTCCGTCCGAGTCGTCGGTCAGCAACAGCCGCGCGAAAGTAACAGGCCTGTCTCCCGTTACTTTGATCCGTAGGAACAGGTCTGTATTTCTTTTGATTGCACCGAAGGGATTCTTATAATACGATTTTCTGGAATTAAACTGGATCATAGAGCGATTTTATCCCCCATATTCTGTCGGCGTATTCCCGGACGCTTCTGTCTGCAGAGAAGATCCCCGATTTTGCAATGTTGGTAAGCGACATGCCTCCCCATCGGAATGCGTCCTGATATGCGTGGGTAACCTCCAATTGAGTCGCTTTATAGCTTTCATAGTCGGCAATGACAAGATACTGGTCCGCCTCGCCGTTGAAGCCGGTCGTCAGCGAATTGATGATGTCGCCGAAGGGAACTCCGGGTATCCCGTTTGCCAGGAATTTTATGATCGCGGAAATGCTCCTGCTGTCCTGATAGTAGCTCCAAGGGCTGTAGGTGCCCTCCCGTTTCAACTGTTCCACCTGGTCGACGCCCATTCCGAAGATAAAGATGTTCTCATTGCCTACGGCGTTGTATATTTCAACGTTGGCGCCATCCATGGTACCGATGGTGACCGCGCCGTTGAGCATCAGTTTCATATTTCCTGTTCCGGAAGCCTCTGTACCGGCCAGTGAGATCTGTTCTGAAAGATCAGCCGCCGGCATGATCAGTTCGGATAAGGATACCGAATAGTTCTCCAAAAATACGATCTTGATGCGGTCCTTTACCACCGGATCCTTTTCCAGCTGTTCCGAAAGCTTGCAGGCCAGGCGAATGATCTGTTTCGCCATATAATAACCCGCGGCCGCTTTCGCGCCGAAGATAAAGGTCCTCGGCTGCATTTCAAGATCCGGATTTTCTTTGATTTTATTGTATAAATCGATGATATGGATCAGGTTCAAAAGCTGACGTTTGTACTCATGGAGCCGTTTTACCTGTACATCGAAGATTGAGTCCGGGTTTACAGTAATATTATTATTGGTTTTGATATATTCCGCAAGCCTTAGCTTATTTTCCCGTTTGATCTGTGCCAATTTTTCCAGAACGTTTCGGTCTTCCTTGTATTTCAGGAGATTTTCCAACTCCATGGAGTTTTTCCGGAAACCCGGACCGCATAATTCTTCGATAAAGTCGGCAAGCTTTGGATTGGCTTGGCACAGCCATCTCCGGTAAGCGATGCCGTTGGTCACATTCGTGAACTTATCCGGCTTCATCCTTGCATATCCTTCGAACAGCTTTTCCCGGATGATGCCGCTGTGAAGCGAAGATACGCCGTTGACGGTATGGGAAGCCGTTACGCATAGATTTGCCATTCTTATCTTCCCGTTCAGGATGATGGCCATCTCATTGCGCAGCCGCTCATTTTCCGGATATGCATACATAAGCTCTTCGTTGTTGCGCCGGTTGATTTCCTTTAATATGGAATGAAGTCTTGGAAGCAGTCCCGCGAAAAGAGCTTCCGGCCACTGTTCAAGAGCTTCCGGCATCACAGTATGATTCGTATAGGATACGGTCTTCTTGACGATATTCCAGGCGTCTTCCCATTTGTAATCATAGTTGTCGAGCAGAATACGCATGAGTTCCAATATGGACATGGTTGGGTGGGTATCGTTGATGTGCACCGCGATCTTTTCATGGAAATTGTCCAGGCTTCCATAGGTTTGCATATGCCGTTTTGTTAGCGTCTGCATGGACGCTGAGATGAAGAAGTACTGCTGTTTCATACGCAGGATCTTTCCTTCGTCATGTGCGTCCTCCGGATAAAGGATCTTCGATATGATTTCCGCCTGGTGCTTTTCTTCCATGGACTGAAGGTATTCTCCCTTTGCAAAGAGCTCCATGTCGATGCTTATGGGCGACGCCGCCTGCCACAGTCTCAAAGAATTGACCACCTCGCTGCTGTATCCGGAAATCAGCATATCCCTCGGAATTGCGATAACGGTCGAATAATCCTGGTGGATCACTTTCATTCGTCCCTTGTCATCCCAGACTTCGGACAGCTTTCCGCCAAATCGAACTTCCTCGGCCTCATCTTCCTTGGTGATCAGCCAGCAGTCGCCGAGATCAAGCCAGTCGTCAGGCTGTTCGATCTGTCTGCCATCCTGGATCTTCTGCTTGAAGATGCCGTATTCATAGCAGATGGACATTCCCTGACCGAACATTCCGCAGGATGAGATCGCATCCAGATAACAGGATGCGAGCCTTCCAAGGCCTCCGTTTCCCAATCCCGAATCCGGCTCCATCCTGAAAAATTCGTCGATATCCTGGCCGAGTGACGTAACCGCAGACCGGAATACATCCTCCATGCCAAGATTGAAGATATTGTTTCGGAGAGACGTCCCGGGCAGGAATTCCATTGAGAGATAGATCACCTGTTTCTCCGTCTGTTCACATATGATTTCGTGGTTTTTCAGCCACATTTCCGACAGGATATCTCGCACTACAAAGCAAGCAGCACGGTAAATCTGTTGTTTTGTCGCATCTTCCCGCTCCCGACCGAAATGCCTAAGGAGCTTTCCTTCCATCAATTTCGATATTTCTTCCGATGTATAAACTTTATCCATTCATTACTAACCTTTCTGTGTTTCATCTATTTCATCATATCTTTATATAGCTTCATATATTCCTTTGATGAAGTCTTCCAGGAAAAATCCGACTTCATTCCATTTGCGACAAGCTCAGCCCAGTGTTCTTTATCCCAGTAAAGCTTGATCGCCCGTTTGACCGCACCGAGCATATCCTGCTCGTTGACCGATCCGAAGGTGACGCCGTTTCCAGTTCCGGTTTCCGGATTGTAAGGGACTATACTGTCGTTCAACCCGCCGGTTTCTCTTACGATGGGAATGGTTCCGTAACGCAGGGAAATCATCTGGGCAAGACCGCAGGGCTCGCTGACGGACGGCATCAGAAATAGATCGGCGCCCGCATAGATCCTGCTTGCCAGTTCGGCGGAAAACTTCGTGGAAACCGACATGCGCCCGTTATAATCCTTGGCCTTCTTCCGGAAGAAGTTTTCATATTTCGACTCACCCGTACCAAGCAGCACGAATTGTATTTTTTCCCGCATCATTTCGTCAAAAACGCTTATAACGAGATCGATCCCTTTATGTTCGGCAAGCCGCCCTATCATTGCGATGATCGGGATCTCGCCACTCTTTTCCAAGCCAAGGGCTTCCTGGAGTGCTATTTTATTTTCCGCCTTTTTATCCGGGTTGTTCTTCGAGAATTTGGCGGAGATATATGGATCACGATATGGATTATACAGGTTGGTATCGATTCCGTTCAGGATACCGCTGAGCTTGTAGCTGTTTTCTTTTATAATATTTTCAAGACCTCTGCCATAAAACGGATACATGATCTCCTGAGCGTAGCTCCTGCTGACCGTTGTCAGCCGGTCACATGTCACCACAGCGCCCTTCATGAAGTTGACCGCGCCGTCGTATTCCAGGATCCCTCTGTCTGCCTCGGGGAGGCCGAGAAGGTCCTGCAGGATGTTTCGATCGAACTTTCCCTGGTATTCGATATTATGGATCGTACATACCGTCCTGAGGTCGCTGTAATCGGGAATTCCACGGAACAGGGTCTTGAGATAAACTGGAACCAATGCCGTCTGCCATTCACTGCAATGCAGGATCTCCGGCTCAAAATCGATCCATTTCAACGCTTCCAGCGCAGCCTTTGAATAATAGGCGAACCGCTCACCGTCGTCGTAATAGCCGTAATATGCGTCGCGGCTGAAATACTGCTCATTGTCAAGAAAATAAAATTTAACTCCCTCGTATTCCATCTGGTAGATCCCGCAATATTGTGTCCTCCAGGACAACATTATCGTAAAATCCTTGATGAACTTCATTTTAGCCTGGTATTTATGATGAATGCCCTTAAACAACGGCAGCATGACCCGGGCGTCGGCTCCGAGCCTGTTCAGTTCTCTGGGCAGCGATCCTATGACGTCGCCCAGTCCTCCGCTCTTAGCAAAGGGTTCCGCCTCCGTGCTGATAAATAGAATATTCAATGGTTCCACCTGCCAATCCTTTAATCAATTTAATTAGCCCGACCGGAAAAAGGGTTTTGTGAAAACACTTTTACGGATCTAGATGATGCTCTTCTTTTCAATGACGACCGGATAGGTTTCATGTCCCACCAGCTGACGGTTTTCCCGGACGATAACGTCTTTATCCAGGATCACATTGTTCAGGGTAACATTTCGCATGATTTCCGTGTTCTGCATGATGATGCTGTTGCGGACCACGGCGCCCTTGCCTATAATGACTCCTCTGGACAGGATCGAGTTGATCACAGTACCTTCAATCCTGCAGCCGTCGGAAATGATCGAATTGGAGACCTGGCTGCCGGTGCAGTACTGGGCGGGAACGCTATCCTTGACTTTCGTATAGACCGGCTTTTCAAAGATCTGTTTTCGGACGTCCCCATCCAGAAGTTTCATGTTTTCCTTCATATAACCGGATACATCACTAACCTCAAAGAAGATCTTCTTATGTTCATAGCCGAGGATATTCAGGTTGCCGCACAGCCTTTGGATGATGTCGTGATAAAAATCATACCGCCCGAAAGCGATGGAATCCGCCACCAGAGATTCAAGCAGCGATTTCCGCATAACAAAGATGCCCAGGCTGAGCGGCATGATCTGAAGCACATTGTCCTCTTTGCTGTAAGCAAGTTCGTAAACCCTCTCCTTTTCATCCAATCGGATCAGAGGAGCGCCGGCCGGGATAAAAACACCCTCCCGCGGTTTCATATAAACCGCGGTAATATCAGCGTTCCGCTCGATATGGCTTTTCAGCACATCGTTGTAATCGATGGTACAGATGATATTGCTGCCCGTTATGATCACATAATCGGCCATGGAACGCTTGATGGAGTGCATGCTTTTATACAGCGCGTCGATGGTGCCGAGATAATTTCCGGAATTATCGACTGAGCCGGGAGTGGAAAACGGAGATAGGATCCTCAATCCGCCGATTTTTCTGGTCAGATCCCACTCTTTCCCCGCGCCGAGATGATCGATGAGCGAGTGGTAATTATTCCTCGTTATGATCGAAATATCATGGATCCCCGAATTGACGAAGTTTGAAAGGATGAAATCGATGATTCTGTATTTGCCTGCGAAAGGTACGGAGGCAAGGGTTCGGATCTTCGTCAGTTCTCTGAGGTTTTCACGGTCGGAATAGGAAAAAACGATACCCAGTGCGTCGTTCATATTATTCACCCTCCTTATGGATAAAACCGTCGTCAACCATGGCGCCGGCCGGTATTACAGAACCGTCGGGAATTGTGATGTTTTGTCCTATTACTGTGATCGCCGGATGCGTTCCGGGTTCGACCGGCACGGAACAGGTTCCCATGCATACATTGGTACCGACCCTGGTGTCCGCGGCAATGATCGTATATTCCACCGTTGTATCGCCTTCCACGGTAACGCCCGGCATAAGGATGGAATTTCTTACGGCCGCGCCCTCCATGATGGTGACGCCGGGAAATATGATGCTGTTTTCGACTTCTCCGTCTATGTAGCAGCCTTCAGAGATTGTCGAATTGTTCAGTTTGGCATTATCGCCGATATATTGGGGCGGCAGGATCACGTTTCTGGAATAGATCTTCCACGGCGGATCGTTGAGTTCGATGGGCACATTGGGATCCAGAAGATCCATGTTTGCTTCCCATAAAGAATCCACCGTTCCAACGTCCTTCCAGTAGCCCTTATATTCATAGGCGTACAGATTTTCGCCGGCCTGAAGCATCTTCGGTATGATGTTTTTCCCGAAATCATTCTCCGAGGACTTATCCGCTTCATCAGCGATCAGATATGCCTTCAGCTTTTCCCAATTGAAGATGTATACGCCCATGGACGCCAGCGAGCTTTTGGGCTGCGGCGGTTTTTCTTCAAATTCGTAGATCTTCAGGTTTTCGTCGGTGTTCATGACGCCGAAACGGCTGGCTTCCTCCCGCGGAACATTAAGCACCGCTATGGTACAGTCGGCATTCTTTTCCTTATGATAATCCAGCATTATTCTATAATTCATCTTGTAGATGTGATCGCCGGACAGGATCAGGACATAGGTGGGATGGCTCATTTCAATGTATTCAATGTTCTGGAAAATGGCGTTTGCCGTTCCCTTATACCATTCCCCCGCATTTGCCTTCATATACGGAGGTAAGATGGATATACCTCCAAAAAGCCGGTCAAGATCCCAAGGTTGTCCGTTGCCGATGTAGGCGTTGAGCTCCAGGGGTCGGTACTGCGTTAGAACACCGATGGTATCGATACCGGAATTCACGCAATTCGATATGGTGAAATCGATGATTCGGTATTTGCCGCCGAAGGGTACCGCAGGTTTCGCCACATGGTTCGTAAGGATCCCCAAACGGCTTCCCTGACCTCCCGCAAGAAGCATTGCAATCATTTCCTTTTTCTTTTCGTAGGACATGTTCGATCACCTCCAAAAGATTGTTGACAGACCTGGCAGGTCTGTACACAAGGAATATTCATAACCGTTTTGTTTTATAGGTTCAGCAGTTATCCCGCCGGACTCCTCTTTGCAGGAACCTCCATATTTCAACAAGCCGGAATGGAATATCGTTTTATAGGTACCCGGTTTTGGGACTCCTATTCTATAATTTTTTCGGTCCACCGGCGAAAAATTACAGGCGATGACCAGTTCTCCTCCCTTTTTGTCGATCCTCCGGAAGGAAATAACGTTGCAGTTGGAATCGTCCGCCTGGATCCACTGAAATCCTTCCCAGCCGTCGTCCTGTTCCCAGAGCGCCGGTGAATTGAGATAGATATGATTCAGTTCACGGATGAAATCATGGAACTTATTGTGCATCTCGAAATCAAGCAGATTCCAGTCCAATTCCTTTTTATAATCCCATTCGATGAACTGGGCGATTTCTCCGCCCATAAAGAGCAGTTTCTTACCCGGATGAGCGATCATATAGGCAAGATATGCCCTGAGGTTTGCGAATTTCTCTTCATACTGTCCGGGCATCTTGTTGACCAGAGAGCATTTTCCGTGCACCACCTCGTCGTGGGAAAGCGGCAGGATGTAGTTTTCCGAGAAGAAGTAAGTCAAAGGAAAGGTCAGATTATTGTGGGAACCCTTTCGGAAAAGCGGATCCGTCTTCATATATTGGAGGGTATCGTTCATCCATCCCATATTCCACTTGAAATTGAAGCCCAGGCCGCCCTCGTGGACCGGTTTTGTTACCATCGGCCATGCTGTGGATTCCTCGGCTATCATCAGTGCGCCCGGATGGAACTGGAATATTGTTTTATTCAGGTCCTGCAGGAAGGACACGGCCTCCAGGTTTTCCTTACCGCCGATGACATTCGGCCTCCATTCCCCGTCCTTTCTTCCGTAATCCAGATAGAGCATGGAAGCAACCGCGTCGACTCTCAGGCCGTCGATATGATATTTGTCCATCCAGAACATGGCGCTTCCGATCAGGAAACTGCGGACTTCATTTTTGCCCCAGTCGAAGATCATCGTCCCCCACTCTTTGTGCTCACTCTTAAACAGATCGTCATATTCATAGCAATTGCTTCCGTCAAAACGGTACAGCCCGCTCTGATCCTTCGGGAAATGTCCGGGAACCCAGTCGAGTATCACGGCGATCCCGGCCAGATGACAGGCGTCTACAAAGGACATGAACCCTTCCGGCGAACCGTAGCGCGAGGTCGGCGCAAAATAGCCCGTGACCTGGTAGCCCCAGGAACCGTCGAAGGGATATTCGGACACCGGCATCAACTCCAGATGGGTATAACCCATTTTCGTCACGTACGGGATCAGTTCCTCAGCCAATTTATCATAATTGAAATAATTGCCATCCTGATATTTTCTCCAGGAGCCCAGATGGACTTCATAAATATTCATCGGCGAAGAATACGGAGACTTTGCGTTTTTTGTGCCCTGCCATTTGATATCTTTCCATACATAACGGTCAGTGTTGAAGGTCTTTGAAGCGGTACCGGGCCGCGTTTCCATATGAAAACCATAGGGATCGGCTTTCGCAAACCGGTTCCCATGCCCGTCCTCGATCATGTATTTATAAGTTGCGTATTCTTTGATATCGGGAATGAAGATCTGCCAGATTCCTTCGGCCGTGAGCCTTTCCATCGGGAATTCAGATGAGTTCCATTGATTAAAATCACCCATGACGGCGACTTTTTTTGCGTTGTGAGCCCAGACACGGAAAAGATATCCTTCCTTTCCATTCTGAACGGCTGGATGAGCGCCCATGATCTCATAGGCCTTTGCAGCGGTTCCCTGATGAAATAAATAGATGGGCATTTCCAAGTCTCTATCCATATGACATCCCCCTGTTTATTAATTTTTTCTTATTTTCCGTGGAACAATTTGTACTACACTATAATTATATGTTATTATGGTTATTAAAGCAATATTAGGAGGAAGATATATGAAACGAATCATCGCCGCTGCATTGGTTATCAGCCTGTGTTTAACGCTACAAACCGGATGCGACGGCAATAAAGAAAATGAGACTAACGACGCGGCAGTAAAAACTGCTGTTTTAAATGAGTTCAATAATATTTCCCAGATTCCCAGAGAATCCGGACATGAAAGAGCCATGAGCAGCCACCTGAAATCATGGGCCAAGGAAAACGGATTCAAAGTTGTCAGGGACAGTTCAAATAACGTGATCATCGACGTGCCGGCAACCTCCGGATACGAAAAGGCTCCGACCACGATCCTTCAGTGCAATATGGACAGCAAGATCGCCATTGCGGACGGCGTAACATTCGATCCGTTCAAGGATGGCGTTGCATATACGGATAACGGCAAAACGCTGACGGCTACCGGGACGAGCATCGGCGCAGACAGCGGAGTCGGTATGGCCACCGCACTCTATGTATTAAAGAATTCACAAAAACACGGCCCGCTCAGGGCAATCTTTACAACAGACGGTGAATCCGGAATGACCGGCGCTCAAAAACTGAAAGAGAAGTACCTAGAAGGCGACTTTCTGATCAATCTGGGCTGGAATTCCGACAGTACCATCGGCTTGGGAAGCGGAGGCACTGCTTCCTATGACATGATGCATGAAATCCAATGGACGACGCCCCAGAACGCGATCCCCTATGTACTTTCCTTAAGCGGACTCAACGGAGGAAATGCTGACAGAGAAATCGGAAACGGCGGCGCCAATGCAATCAAGATCATCGGAGAAGTACTGGCAAACGCTCAAGGCAAAGGAATCCTTTTTGAACTCGGTTCCTTTAACGGCGGAATATCGAGGGATACCATCCCTACTGCCGCGACGGCCATGATAATCATCAACGAATCCGACCAGAAAAAGATGCAGGATGTAGTCGACGACGCGATGAATTCGTTCAAGGACGCTTACGGTGATGTTGAGAAGAATTACAGCTTTACGTACCAGCAAACTCAGATGCCGGACAAGGTCGTCTCTTTCGAAGACAACGGAAGCATCATCAGCTTTATCTACGGGATCCTCGACGGCGTGCAGAAGATGTCCGAGAGTTATGAAGACGTTGTGGAAAGCGCCTCCAATCTGGGCATGGTATCCACCGCGACGGGAAGTTTCCTCGCACAGGTGTCCGCTGGAAGTACCTCCGATGTTGGACTGTATGAAATAACAACTGCCCATGAAGCGATCAGCAGCATGAGCAATCTGAAATATACTTACTATGACGGCGTCCCCCGCTGGCCGGATCATCCGGATAGCGTGCTGTACAGCTCCATTCAGGAAAGCTTTGATCTCCTTTATGGGGACAAGCTGACGGACAGCATCGTTCATTACCCTCGGGAATGCGGATGGTTTGCCAGGAAGAATCCGAAGCTCCAGATCGTATCCATCGGTGTGGGAATAAAAAATCCCGATCAGCCGAACGAAGAGTTGATGCTGGATACGATTACGAAACCAGCCAATGTGATCATGGACTTTCTGGGAAAAGCAATCAGTTTAAAATAATCGCATAAAATCGAAACGCCGCATGCAGCCAAACATTTCACAGTCAATGGCATACGGCGTTTTTATTTTTACATTTGGAGGCTGAGCCTGGCGTCCTCTTTGTTCTTTTCTGCCGATTCCTCTGCCTCGTCCGGCTTATTGAAATCCATCGTTCTGTATATGTACGTCTTTTCATTGTCAACGATAAAGAATTCACGGACGGCGGCGAGATCCTCGTGGTAAACATAAAAGATGGGCCGTTCGATTTCGTCGGAAATCTTGACTAAGTCGTTCATGGAATGAACATAACAAAGATCCAAATTGTCGCTGTCGAGGCCCTTGTCGATTGCAGCTGCCCGGCTTCCATAAGCTTTTAACAGTTTTCTGACCCGTTTTCTTTGAATGTCGGTTAAAGTTGTTTCAGCCGATGAAAGGATCAGGATCAGCAGAATCAGACAAAACAAACCAATAGTTGAAAAAAGGATTACCTTGCCGTAATCAACAGGGGCCGCTACTTTAACTGTTTTCGTTATATCGTTTTTTACTTCATCAATGCCTGATTTAGCAATTTTAAAATAGTTTTCTCCCAATGGAATCGTCAAAGATGGCGACACGCTTCCCGTCGCTTCACCTTCATCTGTTGTTATGGTATAGTTGACCGCCATGACAACTTTCATGGAATATGTAGTATTATAGCCTGTCACTTTTCCCACTTCAGCGACAAATGCATTAAAATGGTTATAGTCGATATTTACATTTTGTGTCAACATCAATCCGTCATCTTTTGTACGGAAGTTTTTTTTGGGACTTAAGATAAATTCCTTCGTCCAAGCGGGAGCGGGTGATTCCGTGCCAGATTCCCATCCAGTCAATTCACCTGTTATGCTATAATCGCCCTTGTATTCTGCTCCTTTACCTCCTTGGTATTTATTATTAAAAGTCACTCCAATATGGTCGATCAGAGCGGAGAAGTTACCAACATCTTCCGGCTGGACCACACTGTTATACAAACCATTCTGTTTTAAAAAGACTTTATATGATATCCCGGGGGCATTGCTGAAGGACGAGCTGATCTGAGTTGCTTCTGTAATTTCTTTCTTCATCACCTCGTTCATGATCAATCCAAGATTGGCAAGGAGCAAAATGATTATAAGCGTTATGAGAGATTTTTTATTTTTTTTAGATATTCTTAGCTTTTTTTGATTGATTTTTTTCTTCATTCGTTAAGACCTCTTTTCAAGATAATTATTACTTATAGAATGTTGACGTTGTATTCACTTTTCCTCTGTACCTTGACATATTTTTCTTTTCTTTCATGATACAACTTTTTTTAATACTGCCCTTTAACTTTTGTTCGCAAAAAAAATATAGATTATGACAAAATACTGCACCGAATCTATATTTCTCTTGGATATTAATATTTTATTTATTAACGTGACCTTCGTTTATTCAACCGGCGCATCCGCGGCAGCGGTGACTACAAACTTAAAACCGGCTGATTTGCTTTGATATTCGTTGCCCGACTCAGCGGGTAATCTCAAAGTCATGTAGTATGTTCTGTTATTCTGTTCGCTTAAAGAGCACAGCATAATATTCTCCAGGTCTTTTAACTTACCGTCGAATATAACCGTTCCGTTTGCACTTTCCTCGCGAATTGAGAAGTCCAAAGAATCGTAGAGTAAATTCCCTTGTGTGGACGTATTGACCGCAGTGATGCTAGATTGAAAGCTATCGGGGCCGACGTTTTTAATCGTAATTGCCTCGGTATACTCTTCGCCGGGCGCCATATTGCTGATATTGAAAAGTTTACCCTGATCATCACTTCCATCAACCTTTTCATGGTGGATCTGCACTCCATACCCATTATCATGTATTTCGAAAGCATAAGTCATATCAGACAGATAGTTTATTGCAGCTGAGAGTACCAGCGCAAATATAAGTGCCATGAATCCGAATCTTATAAATTTGTTTGCCTTGCTATTTTTTTTCCGACTCATGATTTTACTCCCTTACCTAATTGTAAATTTGACCCATGATAGACTCATTATAATTTCATTATAATTTAATATGTAATAATCTAAAAGCATCTGTGGTTCACTATTTGTACTACTTTCGTACCATTTAATTATGAACGATTTCCTTAAAAGAGATCTCTTTATTGCTTTTTATAAGTAATGTCGGCCAGCCGACATTTGGAACGACTTTTATCACTTCGCCTCTTATTTGCTGAGGGCTTACCAGCTCTACGTCTTCGGCATTGTTATTGTCTCCTTTTGTCCGGTAGTTTGGAACTCCGTCCTTGGTAATGATTTGGGTAACTCGATGAGAGATCTTGATGTTATCTCTTTCAAAAAGCATTACGTCTCCAATTTGAACCTCTTTGATATCAGTGGTTTTCTTGACTAAAATGACATCGCCCGGATAGATCATGGGTTCCATGCTTCCCGTTACAACAACTGACGGATAGACCGGGAAAACGCCTACTGCAAACCATACAATACCGACAGACAACAGGATCGTTATAATAAAGCTTGCAATACCTTCTTTTTTTACATCCCCAATACGACGTTGTTTGGACTCTACATCAAACATACTCTGCATTGAAGTAAACATGAACACAGGGGTCAGTATCCCGACGCAAGCAGCGGTAATCCATTGGAGATCAGGGATAACGGGAGACAACCAATTAAATGCCTCCAAAGTTCCCAGAAAAATCAATGATGGAACTGGTCCCCTTAAAAACACCAGATAGGTCGCCAGAAAATTCTTCGAAAACTCCGGTAGGAAGTACTGTGCAGAAAACTTGACGATATCTTCGTATCCCTTTAAGTCCAAATACTTTTGAAGCGGAAATGCCAGTACGGTCATCAACAGGCTTACTGCCACAAATACTCTGAAATTTTCTTCCCTGGTCAGTAAATTAACGATATAACTGCGGAAAAACTCCCGGCCGACCAGTACAGCTCCCACTGAAAAGATATTAATTGCAATGCCAGACAAAGAATGATCATAGGGGCTTTTTCCGAGTCCGTCCACAAGACCTGCTAAAACTTGAACGCATATGAGGACCACTGCAAATATAAATGACCATGAGTTAATAAAATTATTGGTTCTGAGTTTACTTTTGTATCGAAGTGCGGGCAGGTAAAAAATCGCCAGAGCGATCCCGCACCAAAGCAATGGTTTTAGAACATAAATTAGCAAGGAATCACCAACCAATGATCTGATGAAACTATTATCCAGTGCGTATATCCCTAAAGCCGATACCAACAATAGAAGTATCCTGATTCTATTTTTCTCCGTCTGTAGCATTCTCTTCCGATCCTTTATCTGACTCCGTCTTGTTTTCGGATGAATTTGCATCGTTTGTTTCAGTCACTGTTTCGGTTCCGTTGGTTCCCTCGCTTGTATTTTCGTATAGCCCAGGATCTCCTACAGGAGTATCTGCTGCAGGAGTTTCTACCACAGGGGTTTCGACTACAGGAGTTTCAGTAGCGGGAGTCTCTTCCGCCGGGCTTACACCAGGATCGGGGACCGCCGGATTTGTATCCGGTGCAGAATTGCTGCCGTGAGTCGTTCCTGACGATGATGACTCTGGTTCTGTAACATCCGGTACATCCTCGATCGGTTCTACCGGTGGGAGAATGTCCTCGATCGCCCCCTCGGTGATCGCAATCTCCAACTCCGGAACAACAGGTTCTTCCATAACCGTTATGTTCCAGCGAATCTCAAGATCCTCTTTCCATCCGCCACCGTTTGAATTGTTCTGCACAAATGGAAGTATCAATTCATTTTCACCAGGTTCTATGGTCAGCTTATTTCCGCGAAGGTATTCTCCCGGTTCAATTACGGTGTCCTTTTGTTCCAATGTAAACCCTTCCGGCAAAGCTTCCTCATCGGGGTTGTACTTTACCGGTATCGAACTGCCGTTATAAATATCATACTCTACCACCACCGTTGTACCTGGCGCTACTTCACCGTTAATATTTAAAACGCCTTCATCGGCATCCGCATCTATGGCATAAAGTTCATTATCTACAATCACAGCGTCTTCAAAGACAATTTCGATATTCCCGGTTTCAAAAAATGATTTAATACTTAAACCTTCCGACCATGCAGAATAACCTACACCTGCAAAACATAGCACAATTACACAAACAATCAAAAGCACCCGTTTCCCCTTCATATGCTAACCCTCCTGTCCCGCGCTAATAATGCCGCCTGAGTCCGATCAGAAAGCTCAAGCTTGGCAAGAATCTGGCTAACGTGTTTTTTTACTGTAAATTCCGTAATAAACAATTTCCTGGCAATTTCTCTGTTCCGAAGTCCTTCTCCCAAAGCGTCGAGAACATCCCTTTCTCGGGAAGTCAATGTACCAAAGGGATCATTAATTTTGTGATGCATATAATTTTCCACCATAATAGGATCAAAATATTTTCTGCCCCGATAGACAAGGCGGACAGCAGAAGCGATTTCTTCAGGGAAAGCTTGCTTTAGAATATACCCATCGGCTCCTAATTCCTCTGCTCTGCAGAAATCATCCCTATCGGCAGAAGAAGTAAGGACAATATATTTACAGCCTGGAACTTTTTCCTTGCAGGTTTGAATTGTATCAAGACCGCTGGAATCACCAAGCCTCAAGTCAACAATTGCAATGTCCGGCCTTATTTCACATACGAGGCTGATCCCTTCTTTTGCTGTAGAAGCCTCTCCCGTTACAATCATGTCGTCTTCGATAGATAGAACGGCGCTTAATCCCTGACGAACCAGAGGATGATCATCAATGATCACGATATGCATGTTATACCTTCCCTTTCTTTTCTGTCGCTTTTCATACGATTTAGAGGAATCACAATCCGTATTCTCGTCCCTTTACCGGGAATACTGGTCAAATTAAACGTTCCGTCATAAATTTGGGACAGAGCCTTCATATTATTAACTCCCAGACCTTGCCGATCACGATTTCGTTTGAGTTCTTCCGCCTGAAATCCTCTTCCGTCGTCCTCAATCACCAGAGAACAGCTTGACGATTCGATCCGCATCTTTACCTTGATCTTCGAGCATTCGCCATGCCTTACTGCATTCCCGGAAGCCTCGCGTATGATCCGAATAAGTGCCAGTTTTAAATCGTGTTCTAATCTCTCCGCTTCACCGCACAGGTCAATATCTATCTTAATATTATTCAGGGATGCAAATTCATGCAGGTATTTATGAATATTGTCGTAAAAAGATCTTATATTGTTTGTTTCCGGGCTAAGCCTGTAAATAAAAGCTTTCAGTTCATTGCCTATCTCTTTTGTCGAATCCTCGATCATCACAAGTTTGTCCATAATTGATTCCTGATCATATTTCATCAGATTCACATTTAATGCATGTGCTGCGCATACAACGCTGAAGATCCTCTGGGATACATTATCATGTATTTCATTGGCAATTCTTTTTTGCTCTTCAAGGATTACCAGATCGTTCGAAACTTTTTCCATATGATTTCGTTCCAGAACGACAGCGATCAGATCGGCCAGAAACTTCAGCAGTTCCGAACGGTTTGGATCATTGAAATTCATGTCATCTTTCATTTCTTTTACTTCTAGATAACCATATAGACGCGTAGCTGATTTGATGGGCGCCAGTAAGCGATCTTTTTCCAGTATCGCGGGATCTGTCCAACTTAAGGAGATTTCACTTCCGATGATTCCATTCGCATATTCAACCATCTGGTAAATATCATCTGCGTTATTTTCAGAACCTGAAAAAACTCTCATGATTTGATATAAAGACATGATATGCTGTATGGAATCCTCTGTTTTTTTATTAGCGCTGATCAGTCTGGCGTTGGCGCTGATCAATTCTTCCTGCTGAATCCTCAATCTCTCTGCTTGATTGATAAGCTCTCTGTTCATTTTTGACAAGAACCGGATAGCGATGATGATCAGAGTAAAGACCATTGCCTTCTCTGATTTCGTCCAAAGGAATTGCAGCAGATTCATATGATCCGGATTAAAAAGAATAACGCTTATGACTGTTCCGGAAGTGAGATAAAATCCAAATGCGATCCAGCTGAACGAAATCTTGTAACTTCCCAATAGCAGAACAGTATTTAATGCATACCAGATAAACGGGCTATCCAAACCTCCCGTAGGAATGAGCAGTAAGGTCAACCCTACCGTTTCCATGATTGCAACTCCGAACTTTTCTCTGCTGGAATCCATATAGATTCCATTAATAATTACCGTCATCGTCCAAAGCATTAAAATTACAATCATTTTATATATATTGATACTGATGCTTTCACTGAATGACGTAGTAAAATATAATATTGAGGTGATCAAGCAGGAGATATATCTGTAAGCAACCAGTACTTTCTCCAAGGTCAAGTTCATAAAATCCTCCCGGTATTTTGGTACTATAGAAAATATTGGCTTTTCCATTTTTTATTATACTTGATGCCATTGTGTAAGCAATCCATTTCAGTCGTCAGAATTCCCCGGTAAGTTACATTTTGCTCTATGGATATATTTTTTTCTGGGTTGTTCCTTTCTAACTGACAAGAAAAGTGACAGGGAAAATAAAATAGGACGTATCGCTCTCTCTGCGCGAGAGTTTACGACTCGTCCTATTCATGATGATTGATTCGCTAATTTGCTATGGCATTTTCGTCAACCGGAGTTACTGGGATTTCGTTGTCCTCAGGTAAGGATACCCCGTTGACCTGAGTAAAGTTCAAATCCAGGTTGAATATCAATTCCTCGTTCTCGAAGTCGTCTCCCGTTATGCTGGCAGGCATGACAATATCATATCCTGGATACTCCAGGTTGCGATACAGATACAGTTTGTCACCGGGATTCAAGATGATGTCATCCAGAGTTTCCTGAAGTTTTAAAGCAAGTTCCTCAACTGTGTCTGCTTTGATCGGATCGATTTCATAGGATTGGGAGCGCCCATTTGAATAGAGCTTCACCGTATCCACGTAATAGTCCAGAGCGTCGGCCAGGGCCTGGTTTTTGGTAACCGTACCCGTAACCGTTCCGATCTTGGCCGGAACAGTCCCTATATTTTCAACCAAAAAATCCAGTGATGCCCCTGCGCCAGGATAGAGGTTATCAACAGTCAGCGATATACTTTTTCCATCAGCTGCAATGGTCTTATGGGCTACGACAAGGTTGGACCGATGGGTGTAGAAGGTCTCGCTGTCGTCATAATCCCAGGCATCGGCGTCAATGAATTTGACATCCAAGTAGCCGGTACTAACGGTGTTGTTGATGGTAAGGGTCTCTGTCCAATAGGCATAACCGGTGCCAAGCAGCATGATTGCAATCGCGATTGCGGCAATGATCATCTTTCGGTTCATATTTTACTCTCCTTTGAAGAAAAGCTGACTCAATTCGGGTCAGCTTTTCTTCCTATTTTGCTTTCGATTTACCTATTTAATTAATTGTTAGAGGCTCTTAGTTCACCTGAGTGAAGTCGAGGCCTAAAGTAAAGGAAGCAGACGAGGTTTCGAAATCGCTTCCGCTAATGCTAGCCGGCATCAGAATATTATAACCAGGGTTTGCTGATTCATCACTGCCATGGCCCGGATTGTCAGCTATCAGTACAAGAAAACCATTCGGCGGGATAATAATGTCTTTGAGTGCTCCGGTAAGTCCTGCTGCCAGATCAGAAACATTATTGGCATTTACATCCTGAATGTCCAAATAATTTGGGCCGTGTTGTGGATCAATTACTAATACTTTCGTGAATTGATAGTTAAGGGCATCACACAGAGCCTGATTGTTGGTTACATTTCCTGTAACAGTCGAAATCTTAGCAGGTACAGTGCCGGTGTTCTTGATCGCAAAATCAAGAGAAGCACCTGCTCCGGGGTAGAAATTTCCTACCGTAAACTGAATGTTCTGACCTGTTCTAACCGCATCAACCGTTACCAGATCGGAGTGGTTTCCAGTTGGAATACCATCATCCCAAGAGTCGACGTCCGTGGGACAAACGAAAGAAACATCCAGTTTACCGGTATTTACGGTATTGTTGATCGTCAAGGTCTGTGTCCAGTAGGCGTAGCCTGTACCGAGGAGCATTACGGCCATAGCCAAAGCTACTACTAAAATTTTGTGTTTTTTCATTTCCAATTTCTCCTTTTGATTTTAATTTGCCCGTTGTAAACTCCTTCCATGAAATTTACATTGGTTTGGTATCTTTTATTATAAAGCACTCAAAAATGGATTCATGACGCAAGAGTATATTTTTCAGTCTATTCTCAGATACTTCTTCATAACTCTAGAGTGTAAAGCAGACTACTCCTAAAGTATTACATCAATAAAAAAAACCGGGAGGATTCCCGGTTCTTTGGATCAATCGGTAAATTTCAGTTGTTTTGTCATCAGATCATATCCTATGACCGTATTCGGAAAACGATCGGCGGCAAAGTGAAGGAAATCATCGGGTTGTCTCAGTGCGGGACTGAAATGAGTCAGCCAAAGCTCCTTTGAGCCACTTTCAGCCGCAATTGCCGCGGCTTCGGAGAAAATCATATGTTTCCGTTCGATCGCTTTATCCAACAGTTCCTCGTCGCCGTACATCCCCTCGCAGATCAGGAGATCCGATCCACGGCTCAGTTCGACAAGTCTGCCTGTTGGTCTGGTATCGGTGCTATACGTCACCTTCAAGCCCCTTCTTGCGGGGCCCATAACCATGTCCGGAGTCAGGTCACGACCTTCATAGTCGACCTGACCGCCCTTCTGCAGGATGTTCCAGTATTCTTTCGGTATCTCCTGTTCTACGGCCCTTTTCGCGTCAAATTTACCCGAACGTTCTATTTCAAAGCTGTAAGCCATGCACGTAACCATATGATCCATGGGCGCCGCGGTGATCAGAAAGTCTCCGATCCGGCTCCGGCTCTCCTCTGACTCAGACAGTTCTCCCAGCATGATTTCATATGGCAGCTGAGGAGCGATTACGGTCAGGGCGCTGATGACATAGGAAAGCGGCGGCGGACCGAAAATCGTAAAGGGTTCTGTCCTTCCGCTGTTCCCCAGAGTAAGCAGAAAACCAGGGAGCCCGGCGATATGGTCCGCATGGTAATGCGTCACGCAAAGAGCTTCAATATTTTTGAACCCCCAGCGCAGCAGCTTGATTCCCACCTGAGTCCCTTCCCCGCAGTCTACCAGTACCATTTTCCCGTTCTGGCGGATCAGCATGGACGTCAGCCTTCTTTCCGGCAAAGGCGCCATACCGCCGCAGCCGAGCAAACAAACTTCCGGCATTGCATTTCCTCCGATCCGATTTGATTCTTTAATCCAATCATAGTATAACCGGTTTATCGAATCAAGCCGGAAGGAAAAATAAGACTACCGGATCATTTCGTCCTGCAAATTTCTGTAGTGATCCTGAAGCATTTTTTCGTCCATTTCGGCGGTAAGGCAGCCGATCTGCGTCACGCAGTTCCCGCCGGTGATATTGCCGAGAATGACGGACTCTCTTGTGTTGTATCCCTTGTAGATCCCATACATGAGGCCCGCAAGAAAAGCATCACCAGCCCCGGTGGCGTCAACGCTGTCAAATCCCTGCGCCGCCTTAATATGTACCGTCTTGCCCTCTTCCTTGATAATACATCCGTCTTTGCTCAATTTTACGATGGGATTCGGGATGTAATCCGCCAGCATATCCAGCGCCTCCTCGGGCGTCTTTGTGTTGGTCAGCTTTGGAGCTTCCTTCTCATTGGGCGTAAAATAGTCGACATACGGGAAGACATTCTTGTACCAGTCGATATGCATATCATCCTTCCAGGCCGCGTCCATTACCAGGATGGAGCCTTCCTTTTTCAGACGCTTCCATACGTCCTCATAGCCTAGGGTGATATATGCGATCCTGCTTCCTTTGTACAGCTCATAGACCTGACTTTCCGTCGCGTAAAATTTATCTGCTTCATTGACCTCGGAATGCCCGGGCTGGTAACTCACAAAGCTCCTGTCCGTTCCGGAAGAAATCACGCTAGTGATGATCAGGGGTTCTTCCACGTCGCCATGATACATGTTTATATAATTGACGTCATATTCCTTCAACTTTTTCTGGGCAAGCCGGCTGAACTGCCCTGTGCCGAGAAAAGTGCCGAGCTTGACCGGAATTCCGAGCCGGTGCAGCGCGACCAGCGTTGCCGGCGGACCGCCGCCCATCGTTATAGTAAACCCTTTTGAATAGACTTCCTCCCCCATTTTCGGAAGACGTTCCACCTCGCTGTATATCAAATCGATATTGATTTTTCCCATAGAAACGATATGATTCTTCATGCTTGCCTCCAATCGCCGTTGTCCGTCATGTTCCAGTATTCTGACACAAGACTTTTCGCAATGGAATATGAATTGACCAGCGGATGGACCATCAAGGCTTCCACTGCCATGTCCGCGTCATTTTCCAAGATTCCCCGTGCTGCAAGCCGTTCATACTGTTTCATCGTTTGAATTAATACCTTAGCGCTTTGGGGCAGTTCCTTCATATTTTTCTTCGTTTCGGCGCCTTTGGGCCCGATGATGCATGTGGTTTCCACGACGTCATCATCTTCCAGCCAGTCCACTGTTCCCTTGTTGGGAACGGACAGCACCATTTCGGATACTTTGCCCGTCAGCTTTGCCTGGATGAATGCCAGCGCGATGCCGGCGTATCCGCCTTCTTCCGGACTGTACAGATCGAACTTCGGCGCCGCCGATTCGCTTCTTTTTACGGAAGATTCTGTTGCCATATAGCTGATTTCCCTTTGATGATTGTATTTTGCGTAGATATCGAGCATCTGACCGAAATCCTTATCGTTCTCCGGATCCAGGTTTTTCAGCTCCCCGAACATGAGACGGTTGATTTCGAGGATCGATTCTCCCCGCGTTTTTCCGCTTTCCAATATATTTTTCACGGCTTTTTCCCGGTAATAGAAATAGTACAGGTACTCATTGAAGAGCATGCCCCATTTCTGCGGAAGCTCCGGTTCAAAATAACGCATATCGGTATCCGTATACAGATTGGCGTCATGAAGCAATGCGTTTGTGATATCCGCGCCGTTTTCCCTGATTGCCGTAAAATAGCTCAGATGGTTCAGCCCGAACACGTCCATGCTGAAGGATTCGGACGGCTTTTGACGCATCCTGGCCACTTGGTGCAGGAAACCGGATGGGGCGTCGCAGACGCCGTAGACAAAATCGTACCCCAGATCCCGCATGGCCTGGGTCACCAGACCGGAAGGATTGGAAAAATTGAAGACCATGACGTCTTTTTTCGCGTATTTCCGGATCAGAGCGCAGTATTCTTTCAGGGCTGGTATCGTTTTCATCGCCATGGCAAAGCCGCCGGCTCCCGTTGTTTCCTGTCCCAGAACACCGTGATTCAATGAGATCTTTTCATTCTGCACACGGCTCGCATCACCGCCGACACGGATCGTCGTGATGATGTAGTCCGAATCGGTGATCGCTTCCACCGGATCCGCGGTGAAAGACACTTTTACTTCTGGATCGATGATGGAGGCTGCTTTTTTCGCCATTCCGCCGAAGATGCGAAGCCCCTGCTCATTGTTATCCATGAAGACGATCTCTGTGATCCCAAGGATCGGCGCCTTCTGTAACAGACTTTTTGTCAGGATAATGGCCCGGGAACCCCCGCCGCCCAATATACTCAATTTCATATCAATACCCCTTATCCTTTCACCGCGCCAGCCGTCATTCCTTCGATGATCTTTTCCTGGAATACGATAAAGATCAGGACGCTCGGCACGATCATCATGACGACTGCGGAAAACATCGCATTATAATCAAACGCGAACTGAGACGTAAAGTAATTCAATGCCAGCGGCACCGTCCTCGCGCTGTGTGAAGCCGTCAACGTCAGTGCGTAGAGGAATTCATTCCAGCAGAAGATGAAATGAAGGATCCCTGCGGTGATCATCCCAGGGCTTGTCAAAGGAAGAATGACTCTCCGGTAACATTGCAGGAAGGACGCCCCGTCGATAAATGCAGCCTCCTCCAGTTCTTTCGGGATCGTCAGGAAAAAGGCCCTCAGGATGAAGTAGGACATCGGCAGATCCAGCGCGGTATATACCAGGATCAGCGCCATTTTTGTGTCGTACAGGCCCAGAAAACGTATGATGGAATACACCGGCATGATCAGGGCTGTGATTGGCAGCAACAGCGAAATGCTCATGATCACGACGATCGGTTTTTTCAGTTTAAAATCAAAACGTGTCGTTGCGTAAGCGGCCATGCTGGAAATCAGGATGTTGACCACCGTACTGACCACCGCGATGATCACGCTGTTGACCATGTACTGCCCAAGGGGCGCGATATCCAGAGCGTTTCCGTAGCCTGAAAGGACCAGATGTGACGGCAGAGCCAGCGGATTGTTCAGGATTTCGTCGTTGGTCTTCATGGACAACATCAGGACCCATAGAAACGGAATGACCGAAATCAGCGCGATGCTTGTTACATAAGAAAATCCTTTTATACTTACTTTCATAACGGTCCCCTTTCTACTCGTCACTGCCGATCCGGAACACCTTGGTGATAATGTAGATCAAAATCAGACCCATGGCGATCAGAACCGTGCCGATCATATTGGAATAGCCGAAATTATTCTGTGTAATCGATGTATTGTAAAGATAAAGCGGAAGGTTCATGGTATCCGTTCCGGGTCCTCCCTTGGTCGTTAGGTAGATCAGCTCGAATTCCTTTAATTTAGAAGTAGCCGCCAGGATCAGACAGGTCCCGATGACATTCCTGAGCTGAGGAAGCGTGATATAGATATCCTTCTGCCATTGGCTCGCTCCGTCCAGATCAGCCGCTTCGTAAAGTGAGCTCGGTATGGTGCCGATTTCCGTCAGCACCAGGAGCATGATCAGACCTGCAAAGAAAAGCCAGGTTGCCGTGACGGACCAGAACGCCGTCTGCGGCTCAAAGAACCAATTGTGGGCGAATTTTTCAAGATGAAGCGCCTGCATAACGGAATTGATGAGGCCGATCTGCCCGTTGAAAATCATCAGGAAGATAAATCCCAATGCGGACGCTGATATCATGTTGGGGATCATGAACGAGGCGCGCATGATCTTCCATCCCTTGAATTTCCTCGAAATGATGATGGCAAAACTTACACCGATGATTACATGAACCGTAGACTGCAGGAAAATCCAAATGATTGTATTTTTAAATGAGACAATGAATTCAGGATCCTTCAATGCCGCAAAATAATTATCCAAGCCAATAAAAGTAATGTTGCCGGCAAAACCCTTCCATTCGAAAAAGGAAGTTCCGAAAACGATAAATACCGGGGCCAGTAAAAACACCGCAAAGAACAGGATCAGCGGCGCCGAAAACAAGTAAAGCCAAAGTTTATTTTTTTTCAAAGCTGCACCTCAATTTCAGGCAGAGCCTCCTTTCCGGAGGCCCTGCCAACTTTGTTCAGGTAGGAAAATGAAAAAGTATCTTGTATAATGTGATACTTGTATTTTAGTTCTAGTTCTTGGCAGCCGCGTCCGTCAAAGCCTGAGCAAACTGTTCCGGTGTGATGGTACCTGCAGCAAGCAGCGGATACTGCCTGTCAAGTTCAGCGACAACATTAGAGTACCATAAGCTCTGATAGTTTCCGTATGAGATCTTGGATTCGCCCTGGAGCTTGATGATCTCTCCCAGCAGAGGATTCTTGTCTAAAACTGCCTGTGGGATCTGAACGTTCTTGTTTGCAGGGATTCCGCTGTAAATATCAGTCATGCTGGCCTGATTTGTATCATCGGAGATGAACTTTAAGAATTCAACGGCGGCGTCTGCGTGAGCCTTATCCTTGGAACCGACCATCCAGCCCGGCATTGCTCCTGCGAAGATACCTGCGTTCGGATAAAGAGCGGTGCCGACTTTCTTATAGAAGTCATCGCCCTTTGACTGGAAATCGCTGATCATCCAAGGACCGTTTGCGATCATAGCGGTGTTTCCGTTCAGGAAGTTGTTCGCTCCGTTTTCATATTTTCCGCCTAACGCATCCTTTGTGGTATATTCCATCAGCATTTTTTGGATCATGCCGGCAGCTTTGATGAAATCTGCGTTGTTGTAATCTTTCGGCATCGACTGGTTCATCCATGTGTTGCTTTCGGTTGAGAAAGTTCCGACCATGCTGTTGAGCCATAAGGAGGACAGCCATGCGGAATCCAGAGTATCCATGGATACCGGCGTGATACCGGCTTTTTTCAGCTGATCCAGCTGTGCCATGAATTCATCCCAGGTCGTTGCAGGAGCTGTAATTCCAGCTTTCGCAAAAAGGTCTTTGTTGTAGAAGTATGTAACCGGCTGTCTTTCTACCGGCATTGCATAGATTTTTCCGTCTCTGGAGTTGTAAGCGACGTCTTCGTCATAGAATCTTCCGGCGAAATCAGGATCTGCTTCAAAATAAGGAGTCAGATCAACCAGGCCTTTTGCTGCAAGAGCGTCATCCATGAGGTTGTAACCTCCGGTGAAGAATAAGTCCGGTAAATCATTCATTGAAATATAGGTTTTCATCTTGTCGACATAAGCCTGATCTCCAGGGATCTCTTCGATATCAAGCTTGATCTTTCCGTCATATTCCTTATTGAAAGCTTCAACAACGGAAGAAAACCAAGGGGCAGAAGCATTTACTCCAACCTGGAAGGCTGCAATACGAATCGTAACCGGTCCGTCGGTTTTTGCTTCTTCCTTGCTTCCACATGCGGTAAACATGGAAAGCACCAAGGTAAGACAGAGTAAAACAGCGAGTATTCTTTTCATATCTTTTCTCCTTTTCTCCTCATAAATAACTATATCTATATAAATTTTTATAGATAACAATTTGCCAGGAAAAGGTTTTCCTGAATCCTAAAAAAATTAGGCTCTTCCCTTTACGGTTTCCCGTTCGATCAGGGAATGCTTCAGTATCAGCCTTGTCTGCAGTCCCGCTTTGTAGTCTTCCAGGTCTTTTCCGGCTGCGGCTTTCCCCTTCTTTTCAATGATATCGATGATCAGACGGGCCGCTTCTTTCCCGATTTCCTTGATGGGCTGATGGATCGTGGTCAGCTTTGGTCTCACTACCTGGCCCAGTTCGATATCGTCGAAGCCGATCAGGGAAATATCGTCCGGCACTTTCAGCCCTTTGTCGAGAATGCAGTCCAGTGCTCCGATGGCCATTTCATCGCTGACACAGAATACGGCGGTCGGCCGCCTGTCGAGTTTCAGTATCTGATCCATGGCCTGATAACCCTGCGCTACGCTGCAGGGACATTGGACCATGAGCTCCGGTCTGACCGGAATAGTTTGATCTTTCAAAGCGTTTTTATAACCTTCCACTCTTAGTATGCCGAGAGCGGTGCAGTCTCCATAAATCAACCCGATATCCCTGTGCCCTTTTCCGATCAGATGCTTTACCGCTTCATAGGCTGCGGAAACTTCATCGATCCCGACAAACGGAATATCAGCAACTTTAAGGGGCACACTGGCCAAAAGAAGTGGCGTCGTGCTTGTCTTTTGAAATTCGGCAAGTTCTTCCGTCGTATTTTCATGCAACATGATGATGCCGTCCACATGACGTTCCAGCATCAGGTTGAAATATTTTTGCTGTTTCAGGTTTCGATACACATTACAGATGATCACACCATAATCTGCCTGAGCCGCGCATTCCTCTATCCCGGACAGCACCTGGGCATGAAAGGAATTGGAGACGTCCGGAACGACTACGCCGATCAGGTTTGTTTTCTTTAGGATCAGGCTGCGCGCGATGCTGTTCGGCTTGTAATTCATCTGCTGCACGGCGTCATATACCCTTTTCTGCAATTCAGGGCTTACCGGCTTGGAACCGTTCATTACTCTTGAAACGGTCGATATGGAAACTCCGGCCTTGCGGGCTATCATTTTGATATTCGGCATGCTTTCCAATCCTTTCCGGTTGCATAAACTCATCATTTAAATTTCTATGTCGCCTTACAACCTAGATTATATAGGAAAACATTTTCCTGTCAATGATTAAAAGGAAAATGTTTTCCTGAATTTAAGACGATATTTCGTTAATAACTTGTAAAGTACCCGAAATAGGTAAACGGAGCGGCGTCAGTACGGGATAATTCATAGACAGCCGTAATGCATTCATCCTGTTGATTGCCGACGGATGCGAGCACTTCGATCGATCCGTCCTGATCGACGTCGATGACAGAAATCCGTACGTATTCCTCTTCCGTGACGCCGCCGCCTTTCACTGCAGATTTCCCTTCCTGCAGAAGCGAAAACAAACCGGATACGTTCAGGGTAATAAAGTCCTTTGCCCTGAACGTCCGGTTTTGTATTTTTTCCTTCAAATAGTCCCGATACAGACGATATAGATCGGAAGACCAGAAGTTCATCGACTTCCAGCTTCCGTCCTTCTGTTTAACACTGCCCTTCAGATCTATGCCTTCTCTTTTGCTCGATGATATGGCAAAATTAATATCACTTTGTCCGTCTCCGTCCGTATCTAGGCTCATATTCTTTTCATCATCCCAGTATAGGGGATCGCCATACATTGAAATATTGTCAATGCTGTCAACGTTGTCAAAATCCTGTGCAGAAAGTAAATGATCCGCTTCCGGGGCGTGCGGCGCTACCCCTTCTCGCCCATGGGATGCGAGAGCGACGAGTATCGATACTGCGATAACTGCCGTTATCATCATTGCTCTTTTCAGGACAGCCACAATCATTACTCCTTAGCAATTATTATTCTTCTTCGCAGGACAGGATCGCTTTGATGGCGATGGCGCATTCGATCCTCTTCTTTTCCAGTTCGCAGCCAAGGCTGTAGGGCTCAAGAATATCGTGGTTCATATTGTATGCGTTAGCATGGCAGCCTCCGCTGCAATAAAATTTTGCCCAGCATCCCCTGCACTTTTCCTTATTGTAGATGTGAGCCTTGTTGAACATGTCATAAAGCTTGTTTTCAAAATGGCCATCATCAAGGTTTCCCAACTTGAAATCCTGGTTGCCCACGAACTGGTGGCAGGGATAAATATCTCCTTCCGGAGAAACTGCAACGTATTCCGTGCCGGCTCCGCAGCCGGAAACCCGCTTCACAACGCAGGGTCCCTGGTTCAGATCAACGTTGAAATGGAAAAACTCAAACTTTTCACCTTTACCGGCGTATTCAAGATATAGGTCCGTCAGCTTTTCATACTCACGGAAGAGCGTTTCCTTATCCTCATCCTGCAGGGCGTAGCTCATGGAAAGATCCGTAACGACCGGCTCAACCGACACATTCTTGAATCCCTTTTCGACAAGGTGCTTCACGTCTTCTGCAAAATCAAGGTTTTCTCGGGTAAAGGTCCCTCTGACGTAATAGGTCCCCTTCCGCTTTTCAACGAATCGAAGGTAGTTCTTTGTGATGATATCATAGGTTCCCTTGTCGTTGACCGTTCTTCTCATATAGTCATTGACCTCTGGGCGCCCATCGATGCTTAGGATCACATTATACATATTTTCATTGATATAATCGGCTTTCTCATCATCCAGCAGCAAGCCGTTCGTAGTAATGGTAAACCGGATATTTTTACCGTAAACCTTCTCCGCTTCCCTGCTGTAAGCAACAAGTTTCTTTACCACGTCGAAATTCATCAGAGGTTCCCCTCCGAAAAAGTCGATTTCAAGGTTTCTGCGGGATCCGGAGTGCTCCAGCAGGAAGTCGATTGCCTTTTTACCCGTTTCAAAGGAAAGCAGCGACCGCGCTCCTTCGAAAGCGCCCTTGTCGCCGAAGCAGTATTTGCAGGTCATGTTGCAATCATGGGCAGCGTGGAGGCACATCGCTTTGATGACCGCTCCCCGCCCTTCCAGCATATCCATTGTGACCTGAGAATCGTCTGTGTAAAGCATTTCATTATCCACAAGGTAACGAATATCCTCCAGGGCTTCCAAAACGTCTTCCTCGCTGTATTTACCGCCAAGCAGCGCGGGGATTTCATCAAGGGGCTTTTCCTGATAGTGATCAAGGATGTCATAGACGATGTCATTCACCACATGTACGGCGCCGCTGTTGACGTCCAGGACGATATACTGATCCTTGTATTGATATTTATGAATCATTTTATTTCCTCGTTTTCTTTTCATAAAAAAAGTGGCTGACGCCACTATTTTTCGTTCGTACTATCTGCGCTTTGTATTTTCGCATTCCTGGTTTGCGACGGTACAGGATGTTTTGCAAGCCGACTGGCATGATGTCTGGCATTCGCCGCAGCCTTTGCTTGCTGTATTTTTCAAGGTTGGTTTTGCGATAGTTTTAATATTCTTCATGTATGTATCCTCCTAATTTCACATCGATGCCTTGCGGAATCTACATAATAGATTACTAAAAAAAGGCTTCCATGTCAATACTATTAACGGAAGAGACCGTTTCATATCTATTATATTATAATGACTAAGGAGTGATTCCGATTAAAAAGATAGAAACCGCATACCACGGTTTTTTAAAATCCGTGTTCTGGATCGCAAATCCATTGAAAAAGGCAATTATAAAGACGGAATGCCAGGTCCATACGCATATCAACAAGCATGCCCTTATCATCCTGAAAAACGACAGGTTTTCGGATGCATACGATTTTTATGCCGAACATCTGGATGAAATCGATAAGGGCGCTGTGTGGGCGGATCAGGACTTCAAGAGCTCCAATCACTTTTATCATCCTTATAAAAAAAAAAAGGTTTGTACGGCAGAAGCAACGCTCTGGCTCTTGCGGTAGACTATTATACCGATGCAGTATTGCTTTGGAAGAAGCAGGATTTCAGAAAATCAATGTTTTTCCTGGGAGCTGCCCTTCACCTGGTTCAGGACGTCACCATCCCTCAGCACGTCAATATACGGCTTCTGGAGGATCACAGGCAGTTTGAGAATTTCGTAAAACGAACGTATCAGAACGTCGACGCGTTTCAAGCCTATCAAAAGGCATACGTCATGAGCACGATCGAAAATTATATCAAGTTCAACGCCAGAACTGCCTTGAAGGTCTACAAACGCTTCCGGACTATCTCGGACGATGAAAGCAGATATTACCGGATCACCCGCTGCACTCTCCCATTGGCGGAAAGGACTACGGCAGGCGCCCTGGTCATGTTTTACAACAATGTAGTGAATAAATAAAACGATATTTCCTATGTAATAAAAAAGATTCAGCCGGCATTCGTCAGCTGAATCTCACTATTTTTGAATTCTTATCGGTTTTATTTCTGCAGTTTATGAGTCAGTTTATATAAAAAGTCCTGTATATTCGAAACGATCGTCGTCACTTCAAGAGTTCCGCGGTCTCTCAGCTTGTTCAGCACGAATTCGGAAACATCCACCGCATAGATATACACCGGTCTGACCTCGCCGTCTTTTACCATATAGGACGGCGTCAGATTCCCTGTCGCGATGGTATGAAGCTGAGTCGCCAGGCATACGATGGTCGTAGCCTGTTTTGTATGCTCCCGCATCGCGTCTTGCACAGCCGACATGTCGTCTATGACTCCGCGAAGCGGTCCGTCATCGCGGATCGAGCCGGCTAGTACGAAAGGCACCTCATTTTTCACACAGGAATAAATCAATCCGTTGTCGATCCCCAACTCTTCGATTCCCTTGGGGATGGAGCCTGCCTTGTTGATCTTGTTGATGGCGTCCAGATGATGATAATGCCCGTTATGCTTGTTTTCTCGCGTGCGGATATCCTGTCCGAGTGCGGTTCCGAACAAAGCCCCTTCCAGGTCGTGTGTTGCCACTGCGTTTCCTCCGAAAACCGCGTGGGCATATCCGTTATCCAGGATGTATTCCATTGCCTGTCTGGCGCCGATATTGAAGATGGCAGCAGGACCCAGGACCCAGACGATATGTCCGTTGTCTTTGTCGTGATTTAAAAGCTCTACCAGATTATCATAGTCGACGTCGAAGGATGTTTCTCTCGATCTCCCGCTGCGGAAAGCAAAGGTATCAATGCGGTTGTCTTCCTTGTCAAAACCGCCGTTGTAAAGGTAGATGCCCTCAGTACCGTCGTCGGTCCTTCCCGTAATGACGGTTTCGCCTACCTCAAGTCTCCTGAATTCCTTGGCTTCAAGACTGCCGTCAGGGTGGATCACCGGTACACAGTCCATCCTTGCCTGCGGCATTAAAGTCCATTGGCCGTTTATTTTATAATATTCCGGATACATTGACGTAGCATGGTACTGATCCGGTGCTACTCCTTTGATTGTTACTTTACTTGTTGCCGCATCCGGCGCCGTTACAAATTGTGTACGGCTGAAATCCGGTGCGATATACTTTGGCAGTTGGAACATTTCCATCCCCCGTTCTCTTTCTTTGAATTTACCAATCTATTCTAACAGAATCTTTCTTAAACTGCAATTACTTTAGTCGGTTAAATAACTAAATCGAAAATACATTGCTTTTGTTATTCGGATAAGAATTCGTCGGAATCTTCATAGGCAGATTCTTTTTTGCCGGTGGCGCGGATGATTGCTCCGCTGATCACTCCGGCGATAAGGGCAAAGACCACGGTAAAGATGATGCCTACGATCTGTGCTTTTGCCACAGAAGGAACGACTACGATACCGACCAGTCCGCCCAGGAGTCCGGGCATACCGTGCAAGTTGTGTACTCCGCAGGTATCGACGGTTTTAAAAGCAGCCTGCAGTCTTGGCTGAATGATGGTATAACCCACTACGCAAAGCGTTCCGGCCAGAAGTCCTATCACAAATGCGCCTGTCGGTCCAACGATATTGCAGGTGGCTCCGATTGCTACGCCGCCCGCAAGGGAAGCATTGGCGATATCAGCAATAGCAACCTTTTTGCGGATCAGAACTCCGACGACATAAGTTGCGAGGGTCGCACCGCAAAGCGCAAGCACTACGTTGATCACGGTCTGTGCAAACTGTGCTTCCGGAACGATAGCGCTGCAGAAGCTTGGCCAGAAAATCCAGAGGATCATGGAACCCAGCATGCTGAAGCGATCGGAAGTCGCGTCGCTTTCGATTGGCATTGCTCTATGCTTTGCGCTGGACAGCATGAGTGTCAGGCCCATTCCGAAATATGCTCCGAAAGCATGGATGACGATGGATCCGCCCGCATCGACAAAACCCTTTGTAATACCAAGTCCTCCGTCCAGCACGAGCCATTCGTTGATCATATAGAACGGGACGAGCAGCAGACCGAGGATACCATACTGATAAACCTTAAGTCTTCCCAATACGGCTCCCATGGCGATCAGCGCGGAGGCTGCCGCAAACTCTGCAAAGAGGAACGCTTCGATGCTGTTTGCCTGCATTGCTTCTGCCGACAAGAGCCCTGTGGAACGCAGTCCCATATAAACCGGCAGAGCGGCCGCGACAAGAAGATACGTGCCGGTCAATGCGCTGAAACCGTAATTCTTTACGAAAACCATCAGGAATCCGAAACCGACGAGCAGCATGGCAAGAATACCAATTGAGAAATTATACTGCTGAACCTGTCTCAGGCCCTCCGATGCGCCTTCTATGGCGGCGGCGGGCACGTCTGTAGTAGCTACTAATAATTGCGTCATTTTTTTTTACACCTATAACCTCTCTTAGATTATTTATAACAACTTTCAAACTTTAATCCTTTTTTTATCCCGAGTCAATATAGGTTTATATGTATATTTCTTTAGAATTTTCAACATTTTCAGGCAATTCTATTCTTGGTTGTGTAATATTATGTAAACAAAAAACGCATCCCGGCCGTCCGCACTTTAACGAACGATACAAGATGCGTTTTTACTTGTTTGATCTTGCTTATTTAATAGGCTCAACGATCACAAAGGGCTGGAGCTGATACGGCTTCGGAGCTACCGCCCGATCCTGCCACATATAGAACCATCTTTCTGCAGGATAGTAATAATAGCCGTCCTGCCAGCTGTCCGAGGTGTCGTAAGGATCCGCAAAGATGATCACGTCGTCTCCGATTCCCGCTGTTCCCTGTGTATCATAACCGATGATCGCCTGCCAGTGGCCATCCCAGTCTCCCCATTCCACCATGATCGGCCGATCGGCTTTCAGATTCCCGGTAATCCATTTCACGAAATAAGAATCCTTAGCATCGTCGACCCATTTGTCTGTGTTCGGATCATTTTCCGATGCATAGAGTGATACGGAATTGAATGTTCCCGGGAGATTGCCCCAATCCGCCGCCGGAACGCTGGTATCGCCTTCCTTGATCAGGTCGCTTGTCTTGTAATCGGCTTTGTAGCTGGTTTGAACGATTTTAAACCCGCCGATGGTATTGAAGAATTTGACGATATCATCCACGGAAGTTCCATATTCCGGGAAATTATTTGCTGAGCCCGGTTTCGAGCCCGCAACGTCGAAATCGACGTCAGCGCCGGATTTTTCCGCAATATCATATTCACCGTAATTATGTATACCGAAATGCTCCAGGACCATCAAAGTCGTTGCGTTTCCGCAGGACCATTCGGACGTCTGCTGGAAGGTTTTGAAGTGGCTGACGATCGTAAGATCATCCGTGGATTTCATGCTGTAAAAATCCGGATTGACGTAGTATTTTGAATCGGGATGATCGCCTCCGTTGTCGTAAGCGTCCGCTCCGCCAGCTTCATCGATATCCGATTTCGGCTCGATCACCTCCGGTTTTGCCTTCGTAACCGTCGCCGGAATTGCTTCATTTGCAGTTGCTCCGGAGGTTTTCAGAACCTGACCGACATGGATCAAGTCGGGATCCTGAAGATTGTTGAGCTTGATCAGCGTATCCATAGGGACGTTTAAATCCTTGGCGATCTTCCATAGCGCATCACCGGATTTTACGGTATAATCGCCCGCAAAGGCCGTGCCCACAGAAAAAGTAAATACCATGACAATGGTGAGTAAAAAGATCAGATATTTTTTCATATTTCCCTCCTTACTTTGTTTCGGCTTTTCAGCCACTATTTTCAAAAGATTTTGAATTATTTTATCTCATTGTATTCCGATTACCATAAATTACAATTACTAATTTGTCGGCAAAATGAAATTATCTTGCTGTGTCGAAATGTTTTGAAAATATTCCAGAAGAGAAAAAAGACCCGGATAAATTATCCGAGTCTCCTGTTATGCTATGATCAATATTTATTCTTTCAGGCCCATCTGCAGCCGCTTTTTCAATATGTGGGCCTTGATTCCCTTTGCAGCTTCTTCGGGGTCGTCTCCCAACGCCACTTTACCGCCGGTCAGTGATTCAATGTCTTCCGTCAGCAGCTTCACGAGCTTAGGCGCTCCTGTGATGAAAGGCGTCGGAGACAAATGGGTGTAAGCACCATAAGCGATGGCAAACAGCGCATCGATGGTCGCTTTTTGTTCCATCCATTCCGGCGCTGTGACGGCGATAGGCAGATCGGAGATATCGACCTTCAGATGCTCCGCCAAAGCAGTGACAAGCATGGACATCCTGCCTGTGTCGGTACAGGTCCCAAAGCTCAGGACCGGCGGGATCCCAAGCGCCCGGCAGACGCCCTGCAGCCCCTCGCCCGCCAGTTCTATTGCGTCAAGATTGCAAAGACCGGCGACCTCAAGAGCTTGATTTCCGCAGCCTCCTGCGACGACAAGGATGTCTCCCTTGATCAATTCCTTTGTAATGTTTACAGTATTCCAGTCTTGGGGACCGTTTCTCAGCGTAGAGCAGTTGGCCAGAGCTACGACGCCCTTGATCTGTCCTTTCGCGATCACATCCACCAGGTTGTCCAGATTGTTTCCGATGGCTCCCAATACTGCTTCTGTCGAAAATCCCGCGATTGCCTTCATTTTATGCTTTGGAACCAGCGGCTCGATCTTGCCGTGGCGTTTCTTAAAATTCTCAATCGCTGCCTGAATGCACGTTTCCGCCATTTCGTCAACTTTCTGCGGATAATAGGCCATTTCATGCTCCGTACCGGGAACTCCGATGATCGTACTGACGCTGATCAGCGTGACCTGGTATTTCTTTGCGTACTCAGCGATGTCAGGCGGCGAACAATTTTCCTCCATTACTAGGGCATCTACTGTCCCCGTTGCCAGAAACGGTTCAATTGAGAGCCAGTTTCCCATCAAGCCGATGAATACGTCGTCCACCTCAAACCGCTGCAGCAGCTCCTGACCTGTTTCGATGGAGCCTACGATTCTGAGCCCTTTGGCTCCTGCTTTTTTAGCCATTTCCTGATATTCAGGCATCTTCGCTTTCTGCAGAGTAGCTACTCCGACCCAAGGCTGGTGCCCGTTGAATGCGATATTGACATAATTCGGATCCATAATACCGAGATCCACATCGACTTCGTGAGGCATCGGCGTTCCAAACAGAATATCCTGAGTCATCTCCAAACCGATCTGCGCGGTATAGATCGTAGAAAGCCCCAGTCTCAAGGCTTTTTTCGCCAGCGATATATAATCGCCGTCCACGTTGGTAAGACAGCTTGCAATGGAATTTTCGACCTCGTGTTGGATCCCCGAAGGATAGATATTCAAATCTTTCCAGATCGGTAGCCGCTTCTTAGGAGCGAATTGTTCTACCATTCTGCTGTTTTGATCAGGTGTGATCTTCATTTCCCGGTCGAAAAACTCAGCGAGCTGTACCGCAAGCCGGTTTTCGTCCTGAGTATCGTCAATGCCGACGGTACTGCAAAGCTGTCTTAGTTTTTCCTTGTCTGTGATATGGAAGGGCGTTTTCCCTTCTCCGGTCGCTTTCAGTGTACGGAATGCCTCATAGGCGTGATGTCCGTAGGTGGCTGCTCCCATGATATTTCTTATCAGCATATTTCGCATTGCCATCGCGTCCGGTCCGATCCCGCATACTCCCTTGTCCGCTCCTGTTTTTTCATTGATCCTGCAGGGACCGTTGGTGCAAAGCCAGCAGCTGAGCCCTTCAAGACAAAAATTGCATCGTATCTTCTCCTGCGGATCCCATCTTGAAAATACACTGGAAAGTCCGTCGTCCCGGATCCTTTTCATCATTTCCTCGACGGAATCGTGATAGCTGACCCGCTCCGCCATTTTAGGTGATATTTTATCCGTCATAACATCCTCCTGGAATTTATTCTATTCCAGTAGTATGTTCAATTCCCCGTCATATATAAGCGACAAGATCATTTTCGTGTTATTCCCGGTTCCCTTTTTACAGAAGATCGTCTACGTTGATTTTATCCGCATAATCCGCAAGCAGCAGATCTACAATGCGTCCGTAACTTTTCGTGCCAGGCTGTGCATTGGCTTTTAAATAAGCGTTGTTGATGCCCTGGGCAAGTGATGTGAAAGCTGTCTCCTGTACTTCGCTCTGTTCCCTGACATAATTCAGCTGGATCCTTACCGGTTCAGGGATCTTTTCATAGATTTTATTGAATTCCTCTGTCGGGACTTCCGTTTTCAATGCATTTAATGTAAAAATCAGCGCATGGAAAATCCCGCTGTACTGAAAAACCATGGACGGCGAATTCTTACAAGCGAGGAAGGCGATAAATCCGGCGTCATCCTCCTTCATATAACCCTTAAGATGGGCTAATTCGTGGCAGATAGTATAAGGGATCAAAAATGGAGTCATATCTCCATTGTAATTCGCTTCCATGGTAAACGGCGAAAAAATTCCGTCAATACCAAGGCTTGCCATTGTATTTGAAAAATAGACAGGTTTCGGATCCGGATAATAACCGGAAAAAGACGGCTCCTTTTTCCCGAGCAGTTTCATGGAATTGACCGCTTCCGTTTCTATGTATGCCGTATCGTCCACTGCGAGTTGGCTGTAATCCCAGTCAGGATCGGCAGTCAATTCGGTGAGTTGCCTTGCGAGGATCAGATTCAGCTTTTCCAGTCTGTCCGTCGAGACGTTTTCCTGAGGCAGCTTCAGCACGGTCCCGATACTGTCCCTCTGGTAATTGACCGCGCAGGTCATGGAATAGACCAGAACCAGTCCGGCAGTGACGCAGATAAGAAAACGAAGGCATACGGATCGATATGTTTTCAGAATGGAACTGTGCAGCAGCATAAGCAAAAGACCCGTCAATACCAATATCCCGGAAATGATAGCAACGGTAAGGATCCCCGCTTCAAACCAGGAATGTTTCCAAAGCGAAAACGTCCTGCCGATGACATACGGAAATACAGGATATATTGTAACGGCATACCACTGGGCAAATCCCTCCGCATATCTGGACATCAGAATTAAAACAGACGAGATCAGCAGACACACGGCTGAAAAATAAAAGGTCAGTCTATAATTTGAAATACAGAAAAGTTTGATACGCAAGAAAGCATCCTCCGGCCTGGGCATACAGCATGATGATACGCGTTATATGCTAATGATAAAGAATTCCAGGCCGGAATGCACCAGTTAATTAATGGAATTTACTTGTCTTTCTTACCGCAGTCGCTTCCTGTTTTCCCTTTTTTCTGATCTTGCTTTCCGGCGGCTAATTCCTTTCCATACTCAGCGGAGTACTGCGGCCTCACCGATCCAGCGCTGAATCCGCCGTCGACGTCGCGAATCGCAGGATTATCCGATTTTCTTTGTGTTGTTCCTTCTCCTCGATTCCGTCTTAATTCAAGCACCTTTTTCTGGATGATATAACAGCCCGTGAAGAGTGCGATCATCGAAATCCCTGCGATCAGCCCGGGTGTTTGTCCTGGTATAAACGGCATGCTGAATATGATCGCAATCATGCAAAACAGAACAACCCATGTAGAATACGGATACCACGGCATCTGACAATTCCCGTTGGGCGGGCATCCATGTTTTTTGCGAAAGCGGATATGCGTCGCAAGAATGACTGCATAGGTAAACAGGAGCGCAAAACCTCCCGAACTGATCAAAAATAGATACACTCTCGGTAACAGCAATCCGATCCCCAGTCCAATAAGCATACCAAGACCTGAAAAAATGATTCCGCGGTAAGGCACGTCCCTTTTATCGATCAGCCAAGGCGGCGCCTGTTTTTCATCGGCAAGCGACCGTATCATTCTGCCCAGTCCAAACATTGACGCCAGCATCGTTGAGATGATCGCGGTGATCAGGACGATATTGATAGCAAAGCCGGCCCATCCGATCCCCCATCGGTCTAATGCCGCAACATACGGACTGACTTTTTCATTCAACTCCGAGGTAGGAATCAGAGGCAGCATAACAACTACAGAAAGGATATAGAAAAATACAAGACTGAAAATCGTATAATTGATCGCTCGCGGAACCGTTTTATGCGGATCCTTCGCTTCTGATGCGGCCAGTCCTATGATTTCAAAACCTGCGTAAGCAAATACTACAATAAGCATACTTCCTGCAATACTTTTGATCCCACCCGGCATCAGCGATTCACGGAATATTTCGCCGGTCCCTATGGGCGTCGGCCTGATAATCAATCCGAAGATCAACATCAACGCAATAATGATGAAGGACGCGATCGCGAACAGCTTAAGAACAGCCAAACCGCTTTCAAGCTTGCTCAGTTTGTCTGCTCCTAAAAGATTTAAAAGAGTGACCGCAATGATGATCCCGCTTCCCATGATGGAAATAGATAGAGACGGATACCAGGTGCGGATCAGGATCGACGCCGCGGTCGCTTCGCTGGACATGGCCAGTACCATTCCGGTCCAGTAAACCCATCCGACCACGAAGCCCGTACCGTTTCCAAAGGCATTTGCGGCAAACGTACGGAAGGATCCGGTATCCGGGTTGGCGACCGTCATTTCAGAAAGTGCATAAAGAATAAAATAGATAAGAATTCCGCCCAATATATAAGATATTAAAATGGACGGCCCGGCTGCATGGATCGCAACGGAAGAACCCAGAAAAAAGGAACCTCCGATGACCGTTCCGATGGCCATCATCGAAAGCTGCCATGATGACAGCCCGCCGTGACTTTTTTCCATATTGATCTCCTTTCAAGAATAAGGTATTCAAGTATTATCCCTCATTCCCGAAAAAAAAATCTGCAAACGCTTAAATACATCAAGCGTTTGCAGATCATGGATCTTTCGTATGTATTTCTTATCTGACAACAAGTACAGGTTTGTTGACATGGAGAAGGATCTTGTGTGCGACCCCGCCCATCAGGAAATCATGGATCGCTCCTTTCCCGTGGGAACCTATAATGACCAGGTCAAAGTCGTTTTTATTGGCATACTCGATAATGCTGCTCGCAACACTGCCTTCCAGTTTTACCGTTGATAACCGGCTGCCGAGCGATGCCAGCTTCTCCTTACCGCAATCGAGGATATTGGTGGACACCTGGTCGAACAACTCGATAAAGTGCTCCTCTACCCCAGCATTATAGTTGAACATATGCTGGTGAAAATCGTTGACATGGAGCAGCACAACAGAGCTTCCGAACATATCCGCAAATTCCTTTGCTTTTTCCATTGCTAAATCAGCATGCTTTGAACCGTCGATAGGAACCAGTATCTTTTTCATACGATCACTCCCTTTCATTTATTCATTATCATCCACATCGATCAAGAGAACTTTGTCGCGGTAGGATCCTCTCGCTTCCTTTCGTATCAGACGCAGATAATCGATATGCATTGGTTCGTAGTCCTTAAACTGCACCAGGCAGTCCAGAACTTCGTATACGTCTGCGATTTCCTCCTCAATTCCGCTCGCCCTGTATTCTTCGATTTCTTCAACGACCTTATCCAGCAGCGCGTCAAAGTATTCCCGATCGTCCATGATGCGGTAGTTGCAGTCTCTTCCGCTTTCCTTGATTAGTTTCGGCATGTTATCTCTTACCAATTTATTATAGGATCTTTTCATCGGATTCATTCCCCCTTCTTTTAATCATTTTTTACCCTCTATCCACTTCATAAAACAAAATGGATCGTAATTTTCATTGATTTATATCCAGGAACCGGGCAAAATATTCATCATTAAATACCACATTTTTCCTGACAACTTAATTTTCAAACAGGAAAAAATAATATGATAAAGACAATTGTAATTGGGTATATTTGTCACGTATACAGTATATTTTGGATTTTACCCTATTGTATACAATATAAAATTGATTTAATTATGGAACTCTTATTCAAAAAGTGCTAAACTCTCATAATTATATGCCAATTTAAAATCAAGGAGGAAACAGAATGATCAGTCTTACGCCACTAAATATTATATTGGAAGTATGCGCAGCTTTGGTTATCGCGGTCATATTCGTCTTTAATATAAGAAAAGAATTGAAATAACAAGAAACTCATTATGTAATCAGGAGGAACAACTTATGTCGCAATCGATACAAATCGCAGTTCAGGTATATCTCATGGGATTTATAATCTCCATGTTTATTGCAGCGCTGATCAAAGGGATGCTGGTGCTGATCAGGCGCTTCTCGAAAGAAAAGAAAACGGAAAACAATTGAAAGAGAGGATAATCGCATGAATATATTTAACTTGTTTCAAGGCATAGCAACGCTTTTTTACCAGGACCCGAAAATTGCTATTGCCAGAATCGTATTAATTTTCCTAGGAATCGCTTTAATATACTTAGGTAAAAAAGGAACTCTAGAACCTCTGATCATGATCCCCATGGGTTTCGGTATGTTATCGGTCAATGCGGCAGTGCTTTTTTTGACGACTACGCAGACCGGGACAATATTTATGGATCCCATGATCTCGGATACCAATGGGCTGATGCAGATCATGCAGATCGATTTTCTGCAGCCGATCTATACGTTTACTTTTAGTAACGGTCTGATCGCCTGCTTTGTTTTTATGGGCATCGGCGTTATTTCCGACGTTGGAAACGTTCTGCGTTTTCCCTTTACCAGTATGCTTATCGCCATGTTTGCCGAGCTTGGGACGGTAGCAACCTTCCCCATCGCCCATGCCATGGGACTAAATCTTGGTGAATCGGCTGCTGTAGCCATGATTGGCGGAGCAGACGGCCCGATGGTCTTGTATACTTCACTGATCCTTGCAAAAGATCTTTTCGTCCCGATCACCATCGTTGCATATTTATATCTGAGCCTGACCTATGGAGGTTATCCGTTCCTGGTCCGCCTGCTCGTACCGAAAGATATCCGCAGTACAGTGGTAAAAACGACGAAAGTAACCAATATCACCGCAAATGAAAAGATCGCTTTCGACGTGATCGCATGCACGATCCTTTGCTTTCTGTTCCCGGTTGCAGCACCGCTCTTCGTGAGCTTCTTCGTGGCCAATGCGGTCAAAGAATCAGGCATTGTCAAGTACAGCAAAATGATTGAAGATGTGTTCCTCTATGCTGCTACCTTCTTCCTTGGATTTGTGCTTGGTGTATTATGCGAAGCCAGCACGATCCTGAATCCGAAAATCCTGGTGCTCCTGATACTCGGTATGCTGGCGCTCCTGCTTTCCGGTATCGGCGGTATTATCGGAGGCTATATCGTATATCTTATCAACAAGAAAAACTTCAATCCGGTCATCGGTATCGCCGGCGTATCCTGTGTGCCCACAACTGCGAAGGTGGCGCAGAAGGAAGTGTATCATGTCAATAAATTCAGCTTCATATTACAGTATGCCATGGGCGCGAACATCTGCGGAGTTATCACCTCGGCAATACTTACCGGTATTTATGTTACTTTGATCCCAATGGTTATGAAATAAATGATACAATGATTTAAAGGAGGTTTTAAAATGATAGAACATAAAATCAAACCTGGCATATCCACAATTTATACGAGAGAAGCCGGTCATGCAGACGCTCTGCCTTCCAATCATTCGGCCGGGATCATGGATTTCCTGATTTCTACCCCGGCTGTCCTTACAATGGTTATCGAAGCGACAAGAGATCTTCTCGACCCCCTGCTTCCGGACGGATATATTACAGTGGGGAAAAATATCGATCTGTCGCACGAAAGGCCTACTCTGATCGGTGAAACGGTTACGCTTGTAATCACCGTAAAAGAGGTGAAAGGAGAAAGCATATTTCTTGAAATAACGGGTCATGATTCGACCGGAGTGATTTGCAGAGGTACTTATGAGAGAAGCATCGTAGATAAAGATCATTTGATCGATATCGCTTATCGCAGAGCAAAAAAATAAGTATAAAATACATTTCGTAAAATTATAGGAGGTAAGGCTTTTGAGCCTTGCCTTTTTTTCCTTTAGTCGTATGATATAAAAAAAAAGACAAAGGCTATAAGCCTTTGTCTTTTCATTGGTTTCAATCTTGTTTGGTCAGCAGAACCAGACATTCGATGTGCCTTGTATTCGGGAAATTGTCATAGGCTTTCACGCTGACCGTTTTATAGCCGTAATACTGCGCGAAGCTTAGATTTTCAACGAGGCTTTTGGGATTACAGGAAATGTATATGATTTGATTAACCCCATAGTTAAGTATTTTTTCCAGCGCTTTCGGATGAACGCCGACTCTCGGCGGATCGAGGACGATAACATCTGGTTTCTCTTCGATCCGGTCCAGAACCTCCAGGACGTCTCCCGCGATAAACTCACAGTTGTCCAATCCGTTCAGCTTTGCGTTTTCCTTTGCAGACTCTACGGCCTCTTCCACAAGCTCGACGCCGATGACTTTATTCGCTCTGAGTGCCAGAGTCTGAGTTATTGTACCTGTTCCGCAGTACAGATCGAAGACCGTTTTCCCGTCCAGGTCCTTTATGAGTGCCAGCGCTTCCGTATACAGCTTTTCCACGGCCAGGATATTGGTCTGGAAGAATGAGAATGCGCTTACCTTGAATTTCAGCGTCATGATTTCATCCATGTAATAATCGCGACCCCATATTGTGTGAAGCTTATCGCAATAGACAAAATCCGCCACGTTGTCGTTGATGGTATGAAGGATTCCTACAACAGTGTTTTGCAGAGACAGCGCCCGGATCATGGCGGCAAATCCATCATCGTCAAATTCCCGCTGGGATGACGTCACCACATTGATCAATAGTTCTCCCGTGTGCTCTCCTTTTCGGAGGATCAAATTCCGCATAAGGCCGATATGGGATTTTTTATGGTAGTAATCGTAGCCCTTCTCCTGGCAGAATTTCAGCGCCTCCTTAAGGACTGTGTTAAAATCGGGATCGACTAGCTGGCATTCGTCCACTGTGACAATAGACATGAAGCGCCCCTTTTTATGCATTCCAAGGGTCATTTCACCGTTCTTGATCTCGTCTCCGAATGTATATTCCATTTTATTTCGGTAGGCCGTCCGGACCGGGCTTCCTTCGATGCCCAGATATTTCCCGTAATCGATCTTTTTTTCGTCAAGGAGTCTCAACACTTCCTTACCCTTTAAAATGATCTGTTCCTGATACGGGATCTCCTGATAAATACAGCCACCGCAGCCGTCGTTGTGTTTGCAGATTTCCATAGCTGCCTCCTGTTTCTGTCTTCCGTTATAATGATTTATTTTTGCTTGTGGCTTTCCTCGTTTTTCTTGAACAATTCATCGAGCTTGTTCAGGTCGTATGGAGTTTCCTGATATACGTAGTTGAGCCAGTTCGCAAAGAACAGGTTTCCGTTCCCGCTCCATTTTACAATAATGCCTTTGTCCGGGTTGTCATCTTTAAAATAATCCTTTGGGACTTCGATTTTCAGGCCTTTGTTGATATCCCTTTCATATTCCAGCCTCAACGTGTCCCTGTCATATTCCATATGTCCCTGAACAAAGATCATTCTTTTATCCCTTGTAGCAATTATATGAGGACCGGTGGCTTCTGATTCGGCTAATATCTTGAGGTCATGGATCTTCTGGATATCTTCCCTTCTGATCTGCGTATGCCTGGAATGGGGAGCATAGAACTCCTCGTCAAAACCTCTTGTCAGTTCTGATTTTTTATCTTTGAGCTCATGCTTAAAAACGCCGAACAGTTTTGAAGGCATGATGAATTTATCGATTCCATAATGATAGTACAGCGCAGCCTGGGCTCCCCAGCAGATATGTAACGTACTGAATACGTTGGTTTTCGTATATTCGAAGATTTCCGAAAGCTCTTTCCAGTAATCTACTTCCTCAAAAGGAAGGAATTCCACCGGGGCACCCGTGATGATCATTCCGTCAAACCGCTGGTTTTTGATTTCATCGAAGGTTTTATAAAAATTGTCCAAATGGAGCTTGTCGGTATTCTTGGAATCGTGGGAATCCATGGTCAGAAGTTGAAGTTCTACCTGCAGCGGCGTATTTGCCAACATTCTTATGAGCTGGGTTTCCGTTACTTCCTTAGTAGGCATCAGGTTAACAATGGCGATCCGAAGCGGACGGATATCCTGCTTTGATGCTCTCTGTTCGTGCATTACAAAGACATTCTCTTCTTTTAATGTTTTATATGCGGGCAACCCTTTTGGTATTAAAATAGGCATATCTTAATCTCCTTTGTTATCAAAACTTTCCGTATTTGCCATAGAACTCTTTCTTGAATTCCAGGAATCTGTCCTCTTCGATCGATTTCCGCATCCCGTCCATGAGACGGATCAGAAAATGCAGGTTGTGATTGGACAGCAACATGGAAGACAATATTTCGTCGGCTTTAAATAAATGTCTGAGATACGCTCTCGAGTAATTTTTGCATGTATAGCAGTCGCACTCCGGATCCAGCGGTGAAAAGTCTCTTTCGTGGGCGGCATTCTTAATCGATACCCTCCCATGAGACGTCATTGCCATTCCGTGCCGTGCGATCCTCGTCGGCAAAACGCAGTCGAACATATCAACGCCCCTTTCCACCCCTTCAAAGAGATAGTCGGGGCTTCCCACGCCCATAAGGTATCTGGGTTTATTTTCGGGCAGGTAATCGACGCAGTAATCCAAAACCTCAAGCATCAGTTCTTTCGGTTCTCCGACGGAAAGTCCGCCGATGGCATAGCCCGGCAGATCCATTTCAACGATCTCCATGGCGCTCTGATGCCGGAGATCCTGATACATACCGCCCTGCATGATGCCGAACAGAGACTGTTTTTCCGTATTTTTATGAGCTTCCTTGCAGCGGGCGAGCCATCTGGTTGTCCGCTCAAGCGAATTCTTTACATAACCGCGGTCGGCCGGATATGGAGCGCACTCGTCAAAGGCCATCATTATGTCCGAACCCAACGCGTTTTGCACTTCCATGGACTTCTCCGGTGATAGCATGTGCTTTGAACCGTCGATATGAGACCGGAATTCCACTCCCTCTTCCGTGATCTTTCGAAGGTCTCCGAGACTGAATACCTGAAATCCGCCGCTGTCGGTCAAGATCGCGCGGTCCCAGTTCATGAATTTATGAAGTCCTCCTGCTTCTCTAACGATCTCGTGGCCCGGTCTCAGATAAAGATGATAGGTATTGGAGAGGATGATCTGAGCTCCCATCGCCTTAACCTCGTCGGGACGCATAGCCTTGACCGTCGCTGCCGTTCCCACAGGCATAAAGACAGGTGTCTCGATGCTCCCGTGGGGAGTATGAACCCTGCCTCTTCTCGCCTTGGATCTATTGTCTGTTTTGATCAATTCATATGTTACTGCTGCCATTTTTACCTCTATAGTCTTTTTGATATTTCATAATCAGGTGGTTTCGCGGGGATTAATTTTCTTTGGATATAAGAAAATATCCTGTGAGTATTTTCTATAGACAAAGAAGATTATATTATAAACATTGCGTCGCCGTAGCTGAAAAATCTGTATTTCTGTTCCACGGCCTCTTTATATGCCTCTAAAATATTCTCTCTATTATACAATGCCGATACCAGCATTAGCAAGGTCGATTTTGGAAGGTGAAAATTGGTGATCAGACTGTCGATGACCTTGAAACGGTAGCCCGGATAAATGAAGATATCCGTGTTTCCATGGCCGGCAATTACAGTACCGTCTTGCGCCGCGGCGCTTTCCACCGTTCTTGTGGAAGTAGTCCCCACGGAAATGATCCTGCCGCCGGCTTTTTTCGTCTCGTTGATGACTGCTGCATTTTCTTCATCGATCTCATATTCTTCAAAATGCATCTTATGTTCTTCGATGATTTCACATTTTACCGGACGGAAGGTCCCGATCCCCACATGCAGGGTGACATAAGCGATCTTTACGCCTTTCTGCAGCGCACGGCCAATCAGCTCCTGAGTAAAATGCAGGCCTGCCGTGGGCGCAGCTACAGATCCCTCTTCCTTGCAGTAGACGGTTTGATACCGTTCCTTGTCCTCGTCGTCGCTTTCCCGTTCAATATAGGGGGGCAGCGGAATCTTGCCGATCCGTTCCAGAAGCTCGTGGAAATCCCCTTCATATTCAAAACGGACGATCCTTGTGCCGCCCTCGCCATGTTCGATGACCGTTGCCTTTAAGGAGCCGTCATCCGTAAAAGAAACCCGGTCACCGACATGCAGTTTTTTACCGGGCCGTACCATGGCTTCCCAAATATCGTCCTTGATCCTTTTTATCAGCAGAAATTCTACCTTTGCTCCGGTGAGCTCCTTTATTCCGAACAGCCTGGCGGGTATGACCTTCGAGTTGTTCATCACCAGGCAATCCCCCGGATCAAGGTAATCCAATATATCGAAAAAATGCTTATGCTCCAGTTTTCCGGTTTTCCGGTCGATCACCAGAAGTCTCGACTCATCCCTTTTGTCGGCGGGATGCTGTGCGATTTGCTCTTCCGGCAGGTAATAATCAAAATCATTTATATGCATATATTATCCTCTTTTTGTCTTAGTCTACTTCAATATTCGTATAATAATACTTCAGAATCTCGTTGTATGTAAAGCCCTGTTTCGCCATTTCAACGGCGCTGTCCTGGGGCATTCCCACACCGTGACCGTAGCCGAAGCCGTTGAACACCGCAGTTCCCCCAGTTACGGTCTGTACAGGCGTACCGCTTCCGCCCCTGCCAAGTTTTACAGCAGTGGAACCGTTGGAACCGTATGCTTCATCACTGTCGAGTTTTTTTACCGATCCGCTTCCGTTGATGACATAGACATCGTCGTTCGGCGCAATGGTCGAAATACCGCTGCTGATCTTCCAGCCGGACGAACCGGTGGTCGTACTGTCTGCCAGTTCGAACATAGTGGACTTGACCAACGTTGCTCCCAGAACGATCCTTATATTATCTTTTCTAAGGAATACCGTTGCGCCGCTGCCCTGGATTTTCAGCTCAGATACAGCCCCCGTACCGTTTCTTGCTGTAATGGAAACGGATTGTACAGTTCCCGGCTGAAAACCGGCCGCTTCCAGCTTTGTTCTGATTGTGTCAAAGGAGAGGCTTGTATTCCATGGATAGCTCGGACTGTACTCATCCTTCACCGATTTCAGATATGGCTGGCTGCCGGACCACACTTCTTCGTTGTTCTGTGTGTATCCGCCGCTATTTTTAAAATAGTATGCCGCAACAGGTTCTCCGTTATAGCGGATCATTTCCCCTCTCGTTTCGTCCACCGCTTCGATGATGGAAGGATACTCGCCTGAAAATCCCTTAAATACCTGGCAGTGGGTCGATGAACAAAAATCGAATCCATCGGCTGCATGCTTCCCGATGTTCAGTTCTCCGAAGCTTCTGGCCGCGACCGCTTGAGCCTTAAGGGCTTCGATGGGATTCGTATACCCCAGTTCAGAGTTCAGCACTCCATAAACGTAATGCTCCAGGGTGAGATAATTGACCACTGCCATGGTGCCGTTGGTTTTGGCAAGCAGCATGATCCCATCACGATACTTTGTACCGTCCAAAGAAAGAATTCCGTCATCGTCATCATCATAGTCCGCCGGCATAATACAGCCGGATGCGCCAAGATCGGATGATAACAGAACTCCACTTTCGTCCCGGATCACGATATTTCCGCTTTCATTGGATACGGTGATTTTTTTATAGGCCGGTAAAGGCATCCCTTCTTCAAAGGATCGGCCCGACGCTGTGCCGAGAATAAATCCATCTTCTGATTCAATAGTGCAGGAAGCCACGGAACTGCTTCCGTATTTCAATCCTACCTTTACATAATCATCCTGATCCGCCGCTTCCGCTTCAAAACCGGATAATAACGGCAGAATCAAAAAGGCAAACATAATAATTATTATTGTTTTTCCTATGAATTTCATTCAAATACCCTTGCCCTGACAAATACTATGTTTTTTATAAGCTGATCTGTTCTTCCCTTGGACTTTCAATGCCTAAATGCTTATAGGCCTGCTCGGAAACCATTCTTCCCTTTTGTGTCCGATGCAGAAAACCCGCCTGGATCAGATATGGTTCGTAGACGTCTTCAATGGTAACGCGTTCTTCTCCGATGGCGGCGGAAATCGTGTCGATCCCCACGGGACCGCCGTGGAAACGGTCTATGATCACCTTGAGGATCTCGCGGTCGAGTCCTTCCAGACCTTCTTCGTCGATCCCCAGGGAGTTCAATGTCTTTTTCGTAATGTCAAGATCGATGACTCCGTTTCCCTTTACCTGGCAGAAATCTCTTACCCGCTTCAGCAGCCGGTTTGCGACTCTCGGTGTCCCTCTTGAACGCCGGGCCAATTCCGTAAGGGATTCATCATCGATCCCGATGTTTAAAATATCCGCGGAACGTTTGATGATTTCCTTCAGTTCGTCTATGGTATACATCTCAAATTTGCTGATGACGCCGAATCGGTTTCGCAGCGGCGCTGATAGGCTACCTGCCCGCGTTGTCGCTCCGATCAGGGTGAACTTGGACAGATCGAGCCGTATGGAACGGGCTGACGGGCCCTTTCCGATGATGATGTCCAGCGCATAATCCTCCATGGCAGAGTACAGGACTTCCTCCACAGAACGGTTCAGCCGGTGTATTTCGTCAATAAAAAGGACGTCACTGTCATTGAGGTTAGTAAGGATCGCGGCCAAATCTCCCGCCCGTTCGATTGCCGGACCCGACGTGATCCTGAGATCGACGCCCAGTTCATTTGCGATGATCCCCGCCAGCGTCGTCTTGCCGAGTCCCGGAGGACCGTAAAAGAGCACATGGTCGAGGGGCTCCTTCCGCATTTGGGCGGCTTCAATGAACACCTTGAGATTTTCGGTGACTGATTTCTGGCCGATATATTCGCCGAGTCGTTTCGGACGCAGGCTCAGCTCCATGACCTCTTCTTCTTCATTCAGATTTGATGCTGTGATTCTTTCCTCAAAATCCATCGCTTTATCTTCCTATTCCTTTCAGCGCCTTCTTGATGTATTCTTCCGTCGTCAGATCGTCTTCGGTGATACCTGCCAACGCGCCGACCGCCTCACTGCGGCTGTACCCAAGACTGATCAGGGCATTGATCGCTTCTGTCTTGCCCGAGTCGTAAACAACTCGTTCCGAAGCTTCCGCCAAGCCTCCGATGGCTCCCATTTTGTCCTTAAGTTCAAGAGTGATCCTCTGGGCGATCTTTTTGCCGATCCCGTTTGCCTTTGTCAGTGTGGCCGCATCGTCAAATACGATCGCTTTTTTGATCTCGCTCACCGGCATGGAGGAAAGGATCGCCATTGCCGCTTTTGCTCCGACTCCATTTACCGTCATTAGTTTACGGAACAGATCGAGGGCTTCCTTGTCGTGAAAGCCGTAGATACTGACGTCGTCCTCTCGGACGATCATGGCAGTGTAAACCAACACGGTATCCCTGCTCTCGGAAAGGTAGACAGGTGAATTGTCCGGTACGAAGACCTCATACCCGATCCCGTTTGTTTCAATGACGACGCCGCCTTCGAATTTCATGGTCACATTACCTTTGATATAATGGAACATCCCTTATCTCCTTACTATTTTAATCCTTGTGTTCGTTTTTTGGGTGCATTCAGGTTATTATATTTCTCGAGTTGTTTATTATAATTATCAAGCTTGCTCAAATGTCCGGCGCAGTGTCCGTGACAGATGGCGGCTGCCAGCGCGTCCGCCGTATCGTCGGGCTTCGGCACTTCTTCAAGATGAAGGATCGTTTTGACCATGGCCTGGATCTGCTTTTTTTCCGCCCTGCCGTAGCCTACGAGACCCTGTTTTATCTGGAGAGGAGTATATTCATAAATTTCCACGCCGGAATTGGCGCAGGCCAGGATCGCCACACCGCGTGCTTGTCCGACCATGATCGCCGTTTTTACGTTCGTATTGAAAAACAGTTCTTCGATCGAAACCACGTCCGGCTCATATTCCCTGATGATCTCCATGATTTCTGTATAAAGATGCTTCAGCCTGTCCGGCATATCCATCGTTGAGTCCGTCGTGACTGCGCCGTAACCGCACACGGAAAAGCGGTTTCCCTTCATATCGACAACTCCGTAACCGAGGATCGCGTATCCCGGGTCGATTCCAAGTATTCTCATCGTTATGTAACTCCGATTCTTTATTTCAATGCGAAAATTTATGGAATTATTATAACATGCGAGCGCGTCAACGGCTTCGCCTCCTACGGTCACTGCGTTCCCTTCGCTGTCCGTTTTGCCCTTGCAGCTGAAGCTGCGGCAAAAAGGCGCTGCATGTTTCAATGATTCCTACCTTACGGCAACGCCGCAAGAGGCGAAGCCACACAAATCAATGGAATTATTATAACATGCGAGCGCGTCAACGGCTTCGCCTCCTACGGTCACTGCGTTCCCTTCGCTGTCCGTTTTGCCCTTGCAGCTGAAGCTGCGGCAAAAAGGCGCTGCATGTTTCAATGATTCCTACCTTACGGCAACGCCGCAAAAGGCGAAGCCACACAAATCAATGGAATTATTATAACATATCAATCCGATGATTCCAATGACTGTATGGTATCATTTTACCATAAGAAACATATGTTTGTCTATTCACTTTGCATAAACTTCAAATATTTGTAAATTCTATTTATTTTTTGTTGATAAGAATCACCTATGTGTTATAATTATAATAATTATCCGATATTTATTCATTTCGAAAGGATGTGCAGCATGAGATATTCAAGACAGAACAAGATACTTGATATTATTAATACGCACGAAGTTGAAACACAGGAAAGACTGGTTGCACTTTTACGCAAAAGCGGTTACAAGGTTACCCAGGCTACCATTTCCCGCGACATAAAAGAGCTGCAGCTAGTAAAGACCCTTTCTTCCTCAGGAAAATACAAATATACAGTCGGCGCCAGCGTTGATCAGCCGATATCGGATCGTTATATCAAGATTTTCAAAGAGACGATCCAGACCGTTGCCTATTCCGGCAATATCATCGTTGTAAAGACACTGAGCGGCTGTGCCAACGCCGCCGGAGAAGCCATCGATACGCTGAACTTCCCCAATGTGGTCGGTTCCATAGCCGGAGACAACACCCTCTTTCTTGTGGTCAATGATCCTGCCAACGTGCCTGCACTGGTAAACCGGTTTAATGAAATGATCAAATAGGAGAAGGAAAGAATGATTTCTCATATCCGAATAAAAGATTTTGCGATTATCGATACCGTTGAACTTGATTTTCACGATGGTTTGAATATTATTACAGGAGAAACCGGAGCCGGAAAATCCATTATTATTGAAGCAGTAAGCCTTGCCCTGGGAAGCAGAGCGGATACTGCTTTTATTCGCTCCGGAAAAGACAAGGCCGTCGTGCAAATGGTCGCGGATCTGGACGGCGAAGATTACGTCATAACGCGTGAACTATCCGCAGGCGGGAAAAACATATGTAAAATCAATGACGAGATCGTTCCCCTCGCGCAGCTGTCAAAGCTTTGCAAACAGATTGCCGACGTCCATGGTCAGTACGATCATCAATCTCTTTTGAACCCAGAAAATCATCTGAAGCTTATCGACACCTACCATGACAAAGAAATCTCAGTCGTCAGGGATCAGGTTTACGAGCTGTATCAAAAATACTCCGACACGAAGCATGAGCTTTCTTCTCTGCTTTCCGGTCAGGCCGAGGCGGAAAGAAAGCGGGATTTTATGAGGTTCGAACTTTCCGAAATCAGTGCGGCCAAGCCATTTGCAGGCGAGGACGACGAATTGGCTCAAAAGCTGAACCTGCTTCAGAACAGTGAGAAGATCTATCAGAATCTTTCAAGTATTTATGAAATCCTTTATGATTCGTCCCCTTCCGTCGCAGATGGTATGGGGAAAAGCCTGCATTTGCTTCAGGAGATCAGCGGATTTTCGGAAGAGATCAGCGTTTTTCATGATGAACTCTCCGATGCTTTTTATAAACTGGAAGACCTTACAACCGAAATCAGAAGATTCCGCGACGGTATCTCCTTCTCGCCGGAAGTCCTGGAGGAAACGATCAACCGTCTCAATACTCTGGACGGCCTGAAACGCAAATACGGAGGCACCATCGAGAAGGTTCTGGAATACCAGGAGAAAATTACAACCGATCTTGAAAAGATCGAAAATATCGACGCGATCAGGGACAAGCTTACAAAAGAACTTTCGGAATCAGAAATAGAATTGGCCGCTAAAAGCCGCGAGCTTACTGAACTCCGTAAAAAAGCGGCAAAGGATATCGAGCATCATATCAATGAGGAACTGAAAGAATTAAACTTTAAAGATACCTCATTTACCGTATCCTTCTATGATGAAGAAAGCGGAAAACCAAGCTTTTCCGCCAACGGCACCGACCGGATCGAATTTCTGATCACCACCAATAAGGGCGAAGCTCCAAAACCCCTGGTAAAGATCGCATCCGGCGGTGAAATTTCTCGAATCATGCTGGCTTTTAAACAGATCATCGGCGACTTCGACCGGATCCCTACCATGATTTTCGATGAAATCGACGTGGGTATCAGCGGGATCACCGCTAGTATCGTCGGGAAAAAACTGCGTGATATCTCCAGACGCCACCAGATCATTTGCATCACGCATCTTCCGCAGATCGCCGCATTCGGTGACCACCACTACAAAATAGACAAGTCAGCGGAAAGCGGAGCGACCCTTACAACGGTCATCCCTCTTGGTCACGACGAAAAGGTCGGAGAAATCGCAAGACTACTTGGCGGGATCAACATCACCGATACTACTCTGAAAAGCGCTGAAGAACTGATTCGGCTTTCAAAGAACCAATAATTATTTTAAGGACGAAAAAACCGCCGGGAAAACCGGCGGTTTATTTTTTTTATAAACTATTCTTCGTCTGCGGTCTCAACAGCAGTAGCTTCTTCTGCGGCTGCAGGAACGTCTTCCATAACAGGAGCTGCTTCTTCAGCAGGAGCTTCTTCCTGTGCAGGCGGTTCGAGAGTTTCTTTGATGCTCAGGCTGATTCTTTTTCTGTCCTTGTCGATCTCGAGGATCTTTGCAGTAACTTCCTGGCCTACTGAAATTTCATCAGCGATATTGGTTACTCTCTTGTAAGCGATTTCGGAAATGTGTACCAGTCCGTCAAGTCCCGGTTCCAGTTCTACAAATGCGCCGTAATCTTTGATCTGAACGATCTTTCCGGAGATTACCTGACCGATCTGATATTTTTCATCGATCACGGTCCAAGGTTCCGGTCTGTTCTGCTTCAGGCCCAGTGAAATCTTTCCTTTTTCGTTGTTCATGGAAAGGATCTTGACCTGAACCTTTTCACCGATCTTCAGAGCTTCCTGCGGGTGCTTCAGCTTGCCCCAGGAAATCTCGGAGATGTGAAGAAGACCGTCGATCCCGCCGATGTCTACAAACGCGCCGTATTCAGTAAATCTCATTACGGTACCGTCAACAACATCGCCGACATGAAGGGAATCCCAGATCTCCTGGACCTTCTTCTGTCTTTCTTCGGACAGATACGCTTTATGTGAAAAAACGACCTTATTTCTCTTCTGGTCAACTCTGGTAACTCTTACCGGTAAAGTTTTTCCAATGAACTCGTCCGCTTTTTCGATAAACTTGTCGGAAAGCTGGGAGAGAGGAACAAAGCCGGAAACTTCCTTGTAAACTGCGATGACTCCGCCTTTTACTTCTTTCACGATTTTTGCGTTCACGAATGATTTATTATCAAGAGCACTATTGATCTCATCCCAATGCTCATTCACTTCAAGCTTTTTCTTGGACAACAAGATGTTACCGTCGCCATCGTCAGTCTTCAAAACCTTAGCCTGAATTTCGTCGCCTTCTTTAAATAAATCAGTTAATTCCTGGTCTCCTTCCAAAACAAACTCGTCTTTTGGAATAATACCGTCTTTTTTGCAACCAAGATTTACTACGATTTCCCTGTTTGAAACCTGAATAACTTCTCCGGTTACGATTTCTCCGCTGCGTGGCAATCTTAAGGACTTTTCGATTTCGTCCATCAGATCATGCATCATATTGTCTTTCTTGTTTTCAGTGAATAATTCACTCATGGTAGCAATAACCTCCTTAATTATACGTTCGGGAGTCGAGGCTCCCGCCGCTATTCCTATTCTATTACATTTCTCGACTTCTTTCAATGGTAAAGTTTCTTTATTTTCAATAAAATACGTGTTTCCACAGTACTTTTTCGCTATTTCATACAGCTTTTTTGAGTTCGAGCTGTCACTACCACCTATTATGACCATTATATCGGAATCTATAGCTGTTTCCATGCAGCTTTTTTGCCGCTCTTCCGTAGCCTTGCAAATGGTATTATGAACAACGATTTCCTTTTTTTCCCTTTCGAAATAGGATACGATTTCGCTGAAAAGCTCAGCGGTGATCGTGGTTTGCGCAACGAGGAAAAGTCGATCCTCAATGACTGATTTTGCATCCTCAATGCTGGAAACCACCGAGGCTTCGTTGTCGCACCAACCGTTGATCCCTATGACTTCCGGATGGTTCTTGTCGCCCACGACCACAATATGAAAACCGTTGTCCTTTGCCTCCCGGACCAGCTGCTGGATCCGCTTCACAAAGGGACAGGTCGCGTCGATGATCTGAATGCTCCTCGCTTTCGCCCTCTCGTAGAAATCCTGCGGCTCGCCGTGGGAACGCACGATGACGATGGAGCCTTCCTCGGCTTCTTCCGGACTGTTGACGATCCCAAGGCCCTTGCCCTGTAGCTCGTCGGTCACGGATTTATTGTGGATCAGCGGCCCGCAAGTATATATACTGGCGTTTTTCCCTTTATTCTCTTCAATGGTCTGTTCCGCCTTTTTCAACGCTTCCTTGACGCCGAAGCAAAAGCCGGAATGTTCCGCCAGAGTAATTTTCATTTTATTTTATCCAGGCTTTCCAGAAATCTCTTGAAAGCTCCTTCCTTTCCATTTTCCGTTGGTTCGTAATACTTTACGCCTTCTTTGTAGAGGTTATCCGGTAAATACTGCTGCTTAACATAGCCTCCATAGGCGTGGGGGTATTTATATCCGATCCCGAGCCCTCTCTTTTTCGCACCTGAATAATGGGCGTCTTTTAGGTGGTCCGGTACGTCGTCGATATTTTTTTTCTGAAGATCTGTCGTCGCTTTCTCCAGTGCACTGATCGCCGAATTAGATTTTGGGCAGGACGCCAGGAGGATCGTAGCCTGTGATAGATTGATCCTGGCTTCCGGCAGTCCGATCATCAGCGCCGCCTGCACGCAGCCGGTCACGATGGAAATCGCCTGTGGATATGCCATTCCGATGTCTTCGCTGGCCATGACCATAAGCCTTCTTCCGATCATCTGGATATCGGCTCCGCCTTCCAGCAGCCTTGCAAGATAATGGACCGCCGCGTCAGGATCGCTGCCCCGTACGGATTTCTGAAGGGCGGACAGCAGATTGTACTTGTCCTCACTCCGGTCATAAAACGTGGTCTGACGCTGCATCGCCTCGCCAATGATGGCCCGATCGATCCTTCCGCCCTTTCTCAGATTTTCACTGATAAAACCGAGGGTATCCAGCGCGATCCTTGCGTCTCCGCTGCTCATATCCGCCAGCATGAGGATCGCATCCTCGTCGTAATCGGGCTTTTGTTTCCCGAGGCCGCGTTCTTCGTCGTCAAGCGCGCTTTTCAGTATTTTATAGATATCCTCTTTGTCAAGACGTTTGAATTCATAAACGGAACCGACCCTGCTGAGGATGGCGTTGTTCACTGCAAAATAAGGGTTTTCCGTAGTACTGCCGATGAACCGGATCACGCCTTCCTCCAGCGCTTTCAGCAGGGAATCCTGCTGCAGCTTATTCCACCGATGAAACTCGTCCACATAGACATAGGTCGTTTCTTTCTGAAGTCCGAAGAACTTCAGTTTCGCCTTATCGAGGATATCCTTGAGTTCTTTGATGCCGGTCGTCGACGCATTGAGCTCGTAAAAGTCCGCGTCCATTTCCCTGGCGATGAGCCTGGCAAGGGTTGTCTTGCCTGTCCCGGAAGGGCCGAAAAAAATAGCGGAATCAAAGGTCCGGTTTTTGATGGCATTATAAAGCAGAGACTCCTTGTACATAAAGTGCCTTTGTCCTACAAATTCGTCAATGTTGTCCGGTCTCATCCTTGTCGATAACGGGATCATGCTTCCGCCTTTCAAAATCGATTACAAAACTATGGTATTATATTTGAGAGATTTACTACAAAAACATCCGAAACCGCCGCCGATACGATTGACGCCGCCTCCTTGGCCTTCGCTTCTGTTGCATAGGGAAGTCCAAGCACCTTGTAGCTTCCTCCGCTTTCGTAAACGTAAGAGTATATTCCTTTTCCGGTCAGCTCAGCGGACATCGCATTCGCGCCTTCCTTTGTGGAAAAGCTTCCGAACTGAACGCTGAACGGCCCGCCGGCGCTCGTTACCGTGCCGTTGTTTCCGTTGTTTGTGTTGTCGTTCTTCAGATTCTGCTGATCGATGATCACGCTGGGAGGACTTGTGATAACATCGACGGCCGTTTGCGTCGTTGTTTTGTCTCCCCCATTGTTTATGCCGGAATCCTCTGACGGAGTCGTTCCAAGCAGATGCGGAAAAATGATATACTTCGTTCCGGCATATCCGGCGGCGACCGCCAGGATGATCACGATAATAAATACAGCAAAGCCGGTTCCTGCGTCTCTTCTGGGATAACGATTACGCCTTCTCATATGCTCCCTCTTTTCTCAGCTTGTTTTGGGATAACCTTCCCTATGCTAAGTGTATTATGAGAGGGAGTAAAATATGACTAATTGTCCCAGGGTTGACCGGTATTCTGCTTTCGGATCCTTTTCATGTAAAAGCCGATGATCAGGGTAAGGATATAATCGTAAACCAGGAAAAAAACCTGGGCTCCCGCAATGATGATCGGCAGTGATACGTCCGGCACGTGGATCGTACCGATAAAAATAAATCCAAAAAAGAAGAAGCCGAACAGGAACATCATATTGCAGAATACCAGCTTCAGAAGGATCTGAAGGATCTGAGGCAGCTTCTTCAGGTAAAATTCGATGTAATATTTGAACATGGCATACATTCCGAAGAAAATCGTATAGGGGATCATCGCCGCTTTGTTCGGTACAATGAGCCAGGTCAGCATGACTGACGCGAAATAAAACAGCCATCCCGTATTTGGCGTGAATTCAATGATCATGATCGCAACATACACTGTGCTCAAGGCGTAGAAGGTCAATTCGATACCCGGAACCACGGCCGTGGCAAAAATCGTAGCCACAGAAAGAGCCAGTAGTATGCCTCCGGTCGCAATTTTCTTCGTATTCAGGTTTCCCATTTTCATATTCTCCTTTTAATTATTCAAGGGTTGATAGGTTCTTAGAAACAGTCACACAGCGCGTCCGCACAACAGTAGCATTGCAGCAGCCTGCATAATTCGTCGTTGCTTGAGTAGCCTCTGCCGTAGGACTGTGTCCTGTATCCTGATCCGGACGCCATGATACTGTTCATGGCCGTCCTATATTCCGTATTGGCCGGATCCATGGAAATAGCGGTTTGGACGTTGTTTACCGCATCGTCATACCAGCCTTTTCTCAGGGACAGCATACCGCTGAGGAAAAACCATTCTGCATTTCTGGTGCTGATACGATTCAGCGTCTGCTCTGCGCCCATCAGGTTGCCACGGTCGATCATCCTTCTGACTTCATTGAATTCAGGGCTCTGGTATCCGTTATTTCCTCCGCGGGAATTGCTTCTGCCGTTTGTGCCGCCGCCGTTCCCGTGGTTTTTCATTAAATAATCATAAGCTTCATTGATCTCCTGAAGCTTTTCTTCCGCAAGGTCGGCAAGCGGGTTGTTCTGATGCTTGTCGGGATGATATTTCTTTACCTGCTCCCTGTAAGCCGCTTTGATCTCGTCAAGGCTTGCTCCTTCTTTTATTCCAAGTACTTCATATGGATTCTGCATTTTTCTTTGTTCCTTTCTGTGTATTGGCTTGCAATATCTCTTCTGTTTTTCTCATGAGACCAAAATATAATATATTCTCAATCAATCCCTGATTTTTTTCAAATTTTAAATGGCTGCAGCTCTTTGCGATTTCAGCCAGGTACAGGACCAGGTTTGTCTCCACCCGCTCGCGGATCCGCTCTTTGAATCCGTCTGTGGTCTCTGTTTTCGGATCGTACTCAAACTGAATGATCAACGGGTTGAAGGAATTCTTTTTCAGATTTTCTTCAATATCGTCATAGGCGTCGATGAGATAGATCCATTTTCCCAGATGATATCCGATCCTTCGGAATATCTGCGACAATTCCCCGCCATTCTCTTCCCTATTCCAACCGGGATAGTCGAATACCTCTTCCATGAGCTTGGCAAAGGGCTCGGCGGATCGGTCAATAGAAGGACATTTTTCGCCTTCCAGCCGTGTCAGCTCACTCAACTGATCCTTTACATATGCGCATTTTTCAGGCGCTGTTTCCGTCAGTTTTCGGAACGTTCCCCGCATCAGAGCTGCACCCAGGGCGGCTTTCAGGCTTCTGTCATCCTGATAATCGTCTTTCAACTTGTAATAAGCCAGCAGCAACAGGATATCCGCGGCATAATCGATGGCGCTGTTGTCGTAAATGATGGTCCGCTTCTTTGCAGGATGGACGATACACCGGTCGATTTCAATGTGCTCCATTACCGGATCGATGGCTGCGATGAGGATCGCTAGAAAGACCGAATCGTAATTCAGCGCAAGCCTTGGAAACTGTCCGTACCGTTTTGCGATGGATTTGCAGATCCCGCAATAATATCCGCTGTATATCTCAAATTCCTTTATTTTTAAATCCGGCTTGTCCGGCTTTACATAGCCAAGCATGGTTTCCTTTCCGAATAAATTGAAACTATGTTTCAATTTACAAAAACAGCACAAAAGTGCTGTTCAGTGCTGTTTATATTCGCGGTGATCCGTTCACACTATTTGAACTGCTTCTTAAAATGATTGATAATGCAGTATGTCAGGCTCATGTCGATGCTGTAAAGGCCGGCGATCACGCCGTTGAAGATCCATTGTTTCGTTGTCAGTTGTTTGCAAATCGCAACAGGATTGATGGACTTCTCATCTTTCGGAACTTTTTTGCCTAAAAAAGCATTGCCGATCACTGCAACTCCAAGGTAAAAGCTGCTCACCGCAACCGCATGTTTCTTGTAATTCCAATTTTCAAGGAATCTAACCATTGTTACCCCTCCTTTAGAATTGATGCACGTATGTAATTAATGTCCGCTGAACAAATTAAAAATGCGGCAGCTGTATATCTTTGGCTGCATTTTTCATTTGTTCAGGTGCAAGGTTTTATAAATCAATCTTCAAAACCTTGCGCCTGAATATGACGTTTTGAAAAACGTCATTTTCAGTGTGACATCAATTGATGCTGCAAAAGGCACAAAATTAGCTTTACTATGCCTTTTGCGCGGCTTACGCCGCGCGAATAAATCGTTATTACGATTTATTCAGCAGACATTAATTATTATACTTTATAATGGTGCTAAATAAAAGATAAAAATATGGTAATTTTTCAGACAATTCTATGTTTTTTCAAAATATTAGTGGACAGAAATCTGAAATCCTTATATAATAACAAATGAGATATTTAAAATTGGTCAATGGCCCGATCATCTTTTTGGAAAATCGTCTCCATCATCATTTTAAATATTAAAAAATTATATTTTTTTAAAAATCTGGAGGAAAATCATGGAAGACAGAACACTCGTATGTCAAGACTGCGGAAAGGATTTCATATTCACAGTTGGCGAACAGGAATTCTACAAGGAAAAGGGTTTTGATAACGAACCAAAAAGATGTAAGGAATGCAGAGACAAGAAAAAGAACGAACGTAGACAGTTCAGAAACGACAGATAATCTGCAAGGAATATCTCACACCAAGCATCGATAAAACGCCGGGCGTCAGCCCGGCTTTTATTTTATATCAAGTGTATCGTTTTCTTAATATCATCAGATCGACGGCAGCGATTATGACAACAAGTCCGACAAAATTGATCATATTGAGTTTTCCGGACAGGAAAACCGCAAGCAGCCCGGCTGCGGGAATGAGCAGGATCGCAGCTTTCTTCAGACGAAAATCATATTTCTTACGGCCTTTACCGATTTGTTCATGATTTGTAAAAGGACTTTCCTGTTCTTCGAGCTTTCGAAAGTTTTTCGAGTTCCCGTAGATATAACCAGCCTCTCTTTGCATGGATCCCAGGAAACTGATCATTCCATCCAGACCGGGGTTTTTTATTAAGATAAAATCATCTATTTTTTTCAGATATCGATCTGCTTCATCGGAATGGAACAATCCCCCAAGATCATGGACCAACCTCGTGATTCGGCTTTGAAGTGAAAGTTCAGGGTTTTCATTCGGGTGGAAAGCAAGCTTGATCCTGCCGGTATCCATATCAACAAAAATGACGTCCGGATGAACAGATATCCTTTCCGGAAGGATCAGATAGTTTTCCATACCTTTTACACATTCCAGAACTCCGGATAGTATATCCAGTAAATCTGTTATCAGCTTTTGATTCTCTCTCCCCGAAGCATAACTTTGCAGTTTTCGTTTGACACATTCCTGCAGCTGAACATATCCTGTGAAATCATAAAATGCATTTAATGCGAGATCTTCGGTAATAAAATGCATCGGTATCGTATACAGACATTCGCCGGAGCAAAGCATTTTCTTCTCATAATATCGGATATCCGTTTCCATACAGATCTGAAGTTTTCTTCTTCCGGCAGATTCTTCGATTCGTCCTGGTTTTGAAATGAAATCGATTGTTTCAGTTCCCATCCTATTCACCTCCGCATTTTGAGCACGGTGTATAACCCTTCCTGATGGCATCGTCCTTTTCGATGGATATCACATATTTGTCCACGATCGGGCAGCTTCCGGTATGGTATGAATTTCCCGTTTTAAAACAATATACAAGACTGCCGTCGAGCAGATGATAGGAATCGCAGATGCCGCACGAATCGTATTTTCGTCTGATCTGCCTTGACATGATCATCTGGCGCGGTTCTGATTTGATATATGTGCAGTTTTCTCCGTGATATCTCCCGCCGGCTCTTGGAAATATCCATACAAGGTCGGAGCTTTTCTCCTTTTCCATCTCTTCGAAGGATAATGGATCCAAGACTTCCTCTTTACCGATAAAACCGCGAAAAAGCAAAGATTCCGAAACAGGGAGCTTATCGTAAAACGGAATCGGAAGCTTTATATTCACGTTATAATTCAGGTCCATGGAAATCATGCCGGTCATCCCGTGGGACGGATACAAATACAGGAAACGATCGACGTCAACATTTGACACTAAGTCTCCGTTCTCGTCGTAGATCCTGTCCTTGAGCTTCGGTTCAAACAATGGCGCAGACAGAGGATTTATCCCGGATTCCGCGCTGATGATCCTCGCTTCATCGGTAAACGAATGAAAAACTGCTTCCTGAACGGAAAGAAACTTTATCAGATACGCAAAGGTCAATACGCCTATTATGAAAATCGGCAGGAATATTGCGGCCTCGACCGTGATAAAGCCCTTTTTAGTATTTTTGTATATACTCGTATTCCCGCCCATTCGAAACCGCCACAAATCGAAAACCTCCATAGTATTCCTTCAGATCAAAGTCTCTGTTGCTACTGCCCTTCATGTTGAGTTGTATCAGATCCATACATCGAAGCAGCTTTTTTTCCCTGTCCTCAAAATAAAGAAGGATCCGCAGGTAATCTTCATATGTATTTCCGCTCTTGAGCTTTGGTTCCGTGTAACCACCCTTCCAAAGATACTCCAGAGTATTTGAAATTGGTACGGCCCAGTTACTCCCGTTCTTGATCAGGGCCACCGGTTTACCGTCTTCCAGCAGTCTCAGGTCGTTTTCCGTTTCCGCGGCTGCCCAGGCTTCCGCGACAACAGGTTCTGCTACCGGTTCGGCAGCTCCGAACGATAGCTCGGCTGCAACCGCTTTAACCTTAGCCTGCTTTACCGGATCACTGTAAATATGGGCAAGATTCAGAACATTTCTCATAATGAACAGATCCGTTCGAACAGCTCTGTAATTGCTCTCATCGCTGAAAGATCCTTTCAGGATATATTCGGTTTCATTCTGAAAAAATGTATTTCTCGTTTCATTGCCGCGGTTGTGATTCAGAAAATGTCCCATTACGTATTCGTCTACGAGAAAAGTATTCTTTGACTTTTCTTCGATTTCCCCGATACCGGGAAGCCCATTTTCTGTGATGCTTTTTATATCGGTAAAAATACTGCTGCTGTATCCGTTGGAGGGAAGGCTGTTAATGAGCTGCTCATTCCTCAGGACCACGTTCTGCTTCCGGGGCGGATATTCTTTTTTCCGGATAAGGTTATCCTTGATGATCCCAATCTTCATATAGTCTAAGATCTGCTCCTCAAACAAATTAGTGTCACTCATGGAATACCCTTTCAGACTGACACGGACCGAGTCCAGATCAAGCCGGAGAACATCGATATAATCCCTTGATCGAATCGCCTCCAGAAAGTGATTTTCATGAAAACTATAATCGGCGTAATATCTTATTTTAGCCTCTGCCTGACTTTCATCGGTATGCACGGCAAACAAACCGTATCTTCGCTCCAACTGCAGATCATATTCCGATAATACTGACCGGCCTGCCAAATCAAATACTGCATCAGAATAACTTCTTCCGGCAGCATGAGAAGCTGCATGAATAAACATGCCCACAAGCAACAGCATGCTTGCCAGAATCATTACCAGGAAGACCGAGGTGGATCCTTTTTTTGAATGAACGTCAATCTTCACTTTGATTCATCCTCCTGAAATGACAAGATCCTGATCAATTCCGGCTCATCGATCAGATAGGATCTGCCTTCTTCTTTTCGGGTGATTCTGTCTTTAAAGAGGATGTTGATCTGATATTCCCTTTCCTCTTCCATTCTGACGACCGTTCTGATTCCCTTTCGATCTGTTTCCGCCTTGAAATCCTTTATCTCATCCAGTCGATATTCTGTTTTTGACAGCTCGCCGCATTCGTTTCGAAGTGCCAGATGAAGCGAGGATTGAAGCGATAAGGACAGGTACATCCCTATCACGATATAGATGACTGCAGCTACTCCCGCAATCACGAGCGGAAAGATCATCGCAGCCTCCACCATCGTCGTCCCTTTTTTACTTCTGATGTACATCGCTTGATCAGATATCCGAAAAATTATTGCCGTTGAGACTTTCAAAGGTGTTGTTGATAAAATCGCCGATCTGTTCTTTAAAAAGCAGTCCCAATCCGATGGCGATGGCAACCAGGATCGCGACCTGCACCATTTCCATACCTTTTTTGTTGTTTGAAATAATCTTCATATTTATATCTCCTTTCACATTTCCAGCATAGCCGGGGCGATCGTGACCATGATCAATACAAGTAGCAAAATCATCAGTGGAAACGTCAGTTTTGTTTCAGCAAGTTTTCCCTTTTTTTCGGCTCTTTTCTTCCTGCCGATCCACAGCAGATTGCTTTCGGCTTCCAGTTTCTCAGCCAGAGTACTCCCCTTGTTCCAATTATCTGAAATAACAGCCGTAAGCCTTACCATCTCCCTTACTCCGCATCGTTGGGAGAACTCCTTCAGTTCTCTGATCAGCGATGCGTTTGATTGTTCAACTCTTTTCTGTATTTCCAGCATTTCTTCATATAGAAATTTCTTTTCGGTTTGTCCCGCTTTGACGTTATAACAGAACGATTCATAATCCTCTATGATCTTTGAAAAAGCAGTACTGAACACAAGTCCCGCATTCAGCAGCAAAACCAGCTTGTTGATAAATTCCGGAAGATCGCGGTTCAATGACACCTCTGCTTCCCGGATCTCCCGGTCGATCCGGTCATATCGTCTAAAATATACGATCAGTATCATGAAAAGAAACACCGGCACCAGAAACGTACTCTTTTCTTCCTTACCTGAAAACCAACGAACCTTCACGCCCTCTTCCAATTCGCCAGGAAGCGCGATCCTTTCAGAAAATGAGTTTTTTGTCAGTTCAGTGATCTGTTCTTTTAATGATAATGCAAGACTTCTTTTATAGTCTTCCTCGGTTGCTTCCGGATCGACTGTCAGCTCGTATGCTCCTGCCAATGACGCATCGTCCAACGCAAGATCGGCCTTCAGTTTAACAGCCTTCGTTTCGCCGGCTCTGAGCAGATTCACTTCGCCGGACTCGCTGATCAGGCCCGGATGATCGCTGGTCCAATCGATCGTAATTCCTGTTGCCGGATCGCGATCCATGAGAATCAGCGGTTTGCTGATGTGATCCAAGTCCTTATTTTCACCCAGGATCATTTTCCCCAGGCTTTTCCGGAAATCCCTGAGCAGCTCCAGCTTCTCCCCTTCGGATAATTCCTTCTGCCCGATCCTTAAAAGGACTTCTTCTGTCAATACAACACCTTTGTAATCCATTTGCACCTTTACAGGCACAGATTTGACCGTCTGGTCTTTTCCAGGCCTCGTGATACTGATTATTTCCCTGTTTTCTACCGGCTGCGTGATCATAGCGCCGAAAAAAATGACAAGGAAAACTGCCGCGATGCATAGGTAAGCTGACATGGTGCGGATCTTGTTCTTCCGGATCAGCCCGGTGTAATCTCTGGCTCCATACTTTTTATAGTATTTCTGCTTCATTACTTCGCTTTTACCGGTGATCCAATCGGGAAACATCCGCATCATCTCTTCGGAAAGTTCGACAAAACGGTTTGTGAGAGTGATCTTATTCATTGCTGCTTCTCCATCCTGGAAATAAGCGCTATACTTCTATCTTTGTAAGCTTCATGCTCCAAAAATACGCAGCTGCGATCCCACCGAGGGCCGCAGTCATCAGGATACGTCCTTTGGCTCCTTCATACATGGCGGATAAATAGTCGGGCGATACAAGCTGCAGAAATAAAACGACGATAAATGGAATCGCGGTAAGAATTTTGGCTTCGAATTGCTTTTGAGCGGTTATGGTGTGGATCTCTTTTTCTATAATGATCTTATCCATGATCATATCCGAAGCCTTTGTCAGAACTTTGATCAAGTCCCCTCCCGTTTCCCTACAGGTGAGATAGATATCAACAAAATCCGAAATGTCCTCAATGTAGGTTCTGACTGCGAAATCTTTCAGGATATCATCTTCCGACTCCCTGTATTCGAATAACCGTTTGACCATGTCTGACAATTCCTGTACCATGATCGAATCGTCCCTGTATATCAGCCTCATATTCTCTTTGGCTTCAAACAGCGCTTCCGGCATCTGTCTGCCGGCGGATACGGACGCCGATACGGAATATAATACATCTCGGAACTGCTCTTTGATTTCACGTCTTCTTTTATCCGCCAAATAACTGCGGTATGGTTTTATACACGGATACGCAAGACACGAAAACAGAGCGGATAGTATCAAACTGTGATAAAACAAATACGCGACGGCAAACAGTCCCAGCCCGCATATCAATAGGAACCTAGTTCGTTCTTTTTGACTTAGTTCATAGCTTGTATATGATCTCATACCGTTTCTCCGTTTATTTCCAGCTTCATTCTGTTTTTCAGTTTGTTTCCGGTCGAAACCAATTCTCCGAAAGCTTGCTTTCCGGCGTTGCAGTCAGATTTATTAATTATATATTTAAACAATGGGTTAATACATATCTTACCATTGTAATATCCTTCAATTTCACAGATTTCAAGCACTTTTCGGCTTCTGTCCGGAAGCCTTCCCAAATGCACGATAACATCGATCGCCTCCGCGATCTGGCTTCGTATCGCATCGATGGGAAAGTCGGCGGCCTGCAGGAACATCGCCTCGATTCTGGACAGCATCCCCTCTGTCGAATTGCCGTGTCCGGTCGATAAGGAACCGTCATGGCCTGTATTCATGGCTTGGATCATATCCAGCACTTCGCCGCCCCGTACCTCTCCGACAATGATCCGGTTCGGCCTCATTCTCAGAGACGCTTTGATCAGCTGCCTTATGCTTACTTCACCTTTTCCCTGGACATTCGCATTTTTACATTCCAGCCTGACGATATTATCAATGCCTGATATTTGGAGTTCCGCGGCGTCTTCAATGACTATGACGCGTTCATCCTTTGGTATATACTCGGACAAGACGTTTAAAAAAGTTGTTTTTCCTGAGCTCGTCCCTCCGGAAATAAATATGTTGAAGCCTGACTTTACAAGTTTTTCGAGAAACTCTGCCGCCTCCTCCGTAATCGTTCCCATTCGAAGCAGATCCTCCATCGTGATCCGGCTTTCGGGAAATCTTCGTATCGTCAGGATCGGGCCGTTCAAAGCGACATTTTTATATACCGCGTTCACCCTGGAGCCATCCTCAAGTCTTGCGTCTACAATGGGGTTCAATTCATTGATTTCCCGGTGCACCTTTGCGGCAATTCTTCGGATTATTTCTTCCAGTTCCTCTACGGAATCAAAATGAATGTCGAGTTTCTCTATTTTCCCTTTTCTTTCAATAAAAATATTGTCGATGCCGTTTACCATGATTTCGCTGACTTCTTTGTCGTCAGCAAATGGCTGCAGGATATCAAGATCTTTTCTGGTCGTATTGAAAATGCCGTTGATCAATTCTCCCTTTGCCCGGAAAGAACTTTTCTCCGTTCGCCGGTCTCTAAGGATATAATCTTCGATCAAGGTCAATACCTCCGCATCGCTCAGCTGTTCCTGCTTACTGTTGATGACGGCCCTTACGCCTTCCGTGATTTCTTTAACTGAACAAAGTTCTCCGTACATTGCCCTCACTCCTCTTTTCTGTTCTGCAGCAGTAATTCGTCTGTTATTTTTTTGATTCCGATTCCAAACGCATGATTGATATCAATATCCATATGACCGGATTCATAACAAAAGCTGTTTTCATCCTTTTCAAGATAGAATTTTTTAATCTTACTGTAATAGGCGTCACCGGGATCCCAATAACTATGTTCCACGCCGGACAAACGATTCACAACCAAAATAACCCTTTCTTTCAGTCCGCTGAAATCCATTTGTTCAAGATAGGAGATCAATTTTCCGGTTTTAATCTCTGAAACAGGATCGTCATTTTGCAGCAAAATAATTTTACCGCACAGGTTGGCCAAAAACAGCGTGTCTTCCGACAGGTCGCTTTTTAAGTCAAGAGCGATATAATCGTACCTGCAGCTGTCGGACAGGATCTTCATAAAATGGATCAGCTCCTGCTGTGTCAGATAATTCAAGTCGTTGCGGCCTTTTGTCGGATAAAAGGACTCGACGCCGTAATGATCCGCCGTTGTGAAACCGGCGGGACGGCTGCACTGGCTGAGATCATTTTTTTCAAACAGATAATAGAGATAGTCGCCGATATTGCGATTTTTAGTATGATTTCCGACAAACAACTCTGTAGCGGGCATTTCTTCAAAGCTGATGTAAAGAACTTTTTTATCATGAAATCGTGAAAGCTCCCTGGATATGCCTAACGCAGCTACAGTCTTTCCTGTTCCGCCGCTGATACTGTAGAATCCAATGAGCTCCGGCGCAAAACTTTTTCTCGCAAGGCTTTTTTTCCCGGCGACAGTACCTGCCAGATAGTTTAGATCGGAAATGATATCATTAAGATTTGAATATTTATATATGTACCAGAAATGATTCGTTCCTTTTTTTAACTGCTCTGTCAGGCTATCGACGATATGATCAGTCAGAATGATGATTCCGGTTCTTTTTTTGATTATTCTGCTGATGGATTCTGCGGTATCATCCGGGTAACCGCCCAAAAGAATCAGGTCATATTCTTGTAACTGAATCACGGTATCGAACTTCCCCTTTTTCTGTGATCCAAGGTTTACCAATGAAATTTCGAATTCGCTATGCAGATTTGAGACTGCAGTTGCCAGTGCCCTGCCGTAATCCTGATCTTTGTCGGCCACAAGTATTTTACTGACGCCCATCCTCGTACCTCAATATGTTATATTTGTTAATATATTACAATTGGTTTAATTAAAAGATAACACCATTTACATATTTTTACAATTACTTATCTTCGACATTTTCTGACACTACAGAAATTAAAAAATAAGCCAGGCATTATTGCCTGGCTCGCGCCGATTTACATCTTAAACTTTTGTTTCGGCACCCTGGTGGTGTTGTTGATCATTGATTTCAATTTAGCAAGCGCCTGGGTGAGACCACCGACCTCGTCGATGAGTCCCAGGTCGACGGCATCCTGTCCAACCAATATCGTTCCGATATCAGCCGCCATATTGTCGGTGGCGTTCATCAATTCGGAAAGCCGGTTGCGGTCGGCTCTGGAAGTCCGGACGATGAAATCAAGGACTCTATCCTGCATCCTTCGGAAATAATCATAGGTGGGTTCGGCGCCTATCACCAGACCGGTCATCCGGATCGGGTGCAGCGTCATGGTGGCGCTTTCCGCGATAAAGGAATAATGGCTTGCGGTAGCCAGCGGAATACCAATACTGTGCCCGCCTCCCAGTACAAGGGAAACGGTCGGCTTTGAAAGCGTCGTTACAAGTTCGGCAAGCGCCAGCCCGGCTTCAACATCCCCTCCCATGGTATTCAGGATGGTGAGCAAGCCTTTTATGTTCGGATTTTCTTCTATTGCAACCAGCTGGGGAATGATGTTCTCGTATTTCGTAGATTTTGTATTTGGAGGTGAAACCATATGCCCCTCAATGCTTCCTATGATTGTCAAGTACTGGATATCGCTCTGAAAGTCAAACGCATTGCCGATAACTCCGTAATTATCGATATTCAATTTTGGGTCCTGATTCTTGTCCTTCACTTCGATGGCTTCAGGATTGTCATTTGGTTCCGTTTTTTTCGTTTTCTCCATATTTTTATCCATATTCATTTTCCTTTCTTTGTAATAAATATAGTTTTTCCAAAATATATTTTTTTATTATCGAAGGAATTTACGAAAAAGTATAAACTGAAACGCAAAAATGCCGATATATATATCGTGCATCTTAAGCCTGACATGACTTTATTATAAGGGGTGATAAAAAAATGAGACTCAGCGATCTGGGCGATAAGGAGATCGTCAATCTCGCAAACGGCAGCCGCCACGGCCAGCTTGCCAACGCGGAACTTCTTTTTGACGAGCACCAGGGCGTTATCAAAGCGATCCTGGTTCCCGACAGTCGCGGAAAAATGGGGTTTTTCTCAAGTAAAGACTTCCTGCAGCTCCCATGGAACGCGATCCGGAAAATCGGCGAAGACATTATCATATTCGAAGCGCCGGAGTTATAGACAAACTTCGACATATTTCGTTTAATTATCTCCGTTTTTTCCATTTTTCTGGAAAAACCATTTGATAAAATGCCATTTTCATACTAAAATTAGATTATTGGAAGCAATACACATAAAGACAAAATCAATTATTTGAGGAGAAGCAAATGGATATATTCTTTTTTATTTTCATAGTAACGGGATTTGGATCGGTTATCGGCGGATTCATTCTGGAAGGCGGACATGTGGCTGGCCTGCTGGCTCCTACTGCCGCAATCATTATTCTTGGCGGTACGATCGGCGCCACCGGCGTTTCCTTCCCCAAGAGCGAACTGATGCAATTCCCTAAAATGTTTAAGGTCCTCATCAAGGATGAGAAATACGACTACAGGGCTTTGATGGAGCGAATGAAAGCCATGTGTATCCAGGTTCGTCAAAGCGGTCTATTAAGTCTGGAAAGCCAGATCGACCAGGAACCGGACACCCTGATGAGAAAAGGAATGCGTCTGATTGTTGACGGTACTTCTCCTTCCTATACCCGTGAGGCGCTGGAACTTTCCCTTCAGGTAATTGATGAACGACATAAATCAAGAGCAAAGATCTTTGATGCCGCCGGTGGGTACTCCCCTACCATGGGAATTATAGGTACCGTACTCGGTCTGGTGCACGTGCTCGGAAATCTTGAAGACCCGGATACTCTGGGCCCCAAAATTGCAATGGCGTTTATCGCCACTCTCTATGGTATCGGATTGGCCAACCTGTTCTGGCTGCCATTGGGGAGTAAACTAAAAGCAAAAAATGAAATGGAAATCCTATATAAATCAATGATTATAGAAGGCCTTCTGCTGATTCAGGAAGGCGTAAATACAAACTACATGGAAGAAAAGCTCTCCAGTTTCCTTTCTGAGGCCCAGTCGCTAGAAAGAGGCGGCGGTTCCGGCGGCGGACGAAAAGGCAGGAAAGAGAAATAAGGTGAACGAATGAAGAAACGTGAAGACCATGAAAAAGAAAATAGCGAACGATGGCTTTTAACATACTCTGATCTGATCACTCTTCTCATGATCTTTTTTGTAGTTATGTATGCCATGAGCAATGTTGATGCCCAGAAATATCAGGTGATCTCCCAGTCGCTGAACGGCGCTCTGGAACCATCCGGCATGGGCGGCTCAGGCAGCGGAGGAACTGCAAGCGGCGGCGGGATCGATGTTTCCCAGGCCCTTGCCGACGGAAAATCGGACAAGGTCGACCCTGAACTCGTAGCAGCGGCAGAAGAGATCACCAAGCTGATCCGGGAAAAGAACCTCCAGGACAAGGTCTCTGTAAGTATACAGGAACGCGGTGTGGTAGTCGGCTTGATGAATACCGTTCTTTTTGACCCCGGAAGCGCTCAGATCAAGCCGGAATCAGTCCCTACACTGGTCGCCATCGGACAGATCGCCAACGGAGTACACAATTACATCCGTATCGAGGGAAATACGGACGACGTTCCCCAGAGTTCTCCGCAATTCCCGAGCAACTGGGAATTATCAGTAGTCAGAGCCACGGAAGTGCTCAGGCTCATGATCGCCCAAAGCGGTGTTTCCGCTGATAAAATAAGCGCCGTTGGCTATGGCGAGTACCGCCCTTCCGTTCCGAACACATCTGCGGAGAACCGGGCCAGGAATCGTAAAGTCGACGTCGTCATTCTTAGCGATAAGCTGGACAAGAGCGAATCGGAAAATGCGGATCTCGTTAAGAAACAGAGCAGCGGTACAACAGAATAATTCAAGTGAAAAGGGAAAGGCAGCGAATGTGAAGTGCACCCCAAATGTTGGATGAAAAATCTATCATTTGGAGTGGTCATGGTATAATAAAGTAGACACTAAGTTAAGAGGAAATTGTTAAAGGTGATCTACTTATGAGAAGAAGTTATGACAAGCCATTTAAGGTTGCAGCTGTAAAACTGGTTCTTGAAGATGATATGTCTGTTTCCGATGCATCGAAAGCATTGGGCATTCATTACAATTCCCTTTACAGCTGGATAAGTGAATATGAAAAATATAGAGAAAGTGCGTTTCCTGGACACGGGACCGCACTTTATTCATGCCAGTATGAAATCAAAAAACTGCAAAGGGAAAACGCCGATCTGAAAAAGGAGCTTGAACTCTTAAAAAAATTCCAGGCCTTCTTGAAGCAAAAGAATGTGTGAGATATCAGTATTTAAAAGATAATCAGGATAAGTACAATATCAAGAAGGCCTGCAAGACGCTGAATGTATCAAGATCAGGATATTACAAACATTTAAGCCGGAAACCTTCCGCCAGGGATATCGAAAACGAGGTATTAAGCAAAGAGATCCTTGATATCTTCCAGCATAACAAAGGCCGTTATGGATCTATCCGTATTGCTAGGGTTTTACGTGAAAGAGGTATTCTAATAAGCAGGAAACGAGTAGGACGGCTGATGCGAAAAATGAAACTTTATCCGAAAGGCACCAGATACCGATACAAGCAGTACAATCAAAATGCCAACACAATTGAACGTCCGAACCTTCTAAATCAAATGTTTTATGCTGAAAACCGGAATCAAATCTGGGTTGGCGATATTACATACGTTCCAACTAGACGGGGAAATCTTTATCTGGCCGTATTTCTCGATATATATTCAAGGAAAGTGGTCGGATGGTCCATGGGAAGAAAAATGCGTGATACGCTTGTAATGAATGCATTTATGCAAGCTTACGGAAAAGAACGGCCTGCAGCCGGTTTGATCGTCCACACTGATCAGGGATCTCAATATACCGGCGGCCGCTTTAGGGCACTCCTGGCGAAATATGACGCGGTACATAGTAATAGCAGAAAAGGCAATCCCTATGACAATGCCGTTATGGAGGCATTTTACCGGACAATAAAGCGAGAGCTCATTCAGGGCTCCAAATACGAAACTCCTGAACAAGCTCAGACTGAAATCTTTAAATATATTGAGTTATACTACAACACTAGTCGAATGCACTCTGCACTTGGGTATCTTTCTCCTGCCCAATTTGAAGAGCAAAATTCATAAAATTTGTTTAACTTTGTGTCCACTTTTTCTTGACAGGCCCAGGAGGTGTACTTTTTTATGACTAAGTTTAGCAAAGAATTTCGCCTGAAACTAGTGAAGGAAGTTGAACAGGGAGACTCCCTATGTTCTGTCGCCAAAAGACATCAAGTTGGATTATCAACTCTAAGGAAATGGTATGCGAATTATTCTCATGGGGGATTGCAGCAACTTGTTTCTAACAAAAATCATTACACACAGGAATTTAAGATTTATGCTATTGAATATCGATGGCAGCATGATTTATCATATAGGTTAGCAGCTGCCGAACTCGAGATCCCAAACGAAGGAGCCCTTTACCAGTGGGAAAAGCGTTATCTGGAATCTGGGGCATCCGGCCTGCTGACTACAAAGAAAGGCAGGCCGCCAAGAATGCCTAAGAAGCCAGAAAAACCAAAACGTGATCTGACGCGGGAAGAAAAGCTGGAGGCAGAGATCGCACAGCTTCGCATGGAGAACGCTTACTTAAAAAAATTGAATGCCTTAGTACAAGAGCGGGAGAAATCCGAAAAGAAGACAAAGTAAGAGCTATCTCTGAACTAAGGCAAGAGTTTCCCTTACCAGGACTTCTCAAGCTCGCAGGACTCCCGAGAAGCAGCTACTATCATATTTTAAACCGATTGAGCAAGCCAGATCGTAATGCAGACGTAAGAACTGAGATCCAAAAAATCTGTCATGAAAACCAAGGGCGGTATGGATATCGCCGGGTGACAGCGGAATTGCACAAGCGTGGTTTTCGAACAAACCATAAGCTTGTGATGAAGATCATGAAGCAGGAACAGCTTACATGCCGTGTTCGGATGAAGAAATATCGCTCGTATAGAGGCGAGGTCGGCAAGATCGCTCCGAACCTGATCAACCGAGATTTCCAAGCAGACCGTCCAAACCAGAAGTGGACTACTGACATTACCGAGTTCAATTTATTTGGCCAAAAGCTTTATCTGTCGCCTATTTTAGATATGTTTAATGGCGAAATCATAAGCTACACGATTTATGACAATCCTGTGCTTAGGCAGGTTACCGATATGCTGGAGCATGCTTTTAGAAAGATTCCGGAAAAATGTGATCTGATTTTCCACTCCGATCAAGGTTGGCAGTATCAACATCGGGCCATCCAAGCAATGCTTGGAAAAAGAGGAATACGGCAAAGTATGTCACGAAAAGGCAACTGCCTTGACAACAGTGTAATGGAGAATTTCTTTGGAATACTTAAGTCGGAGCTACTCTATTTACAAGACTTCGAATCAATTGAGGATTTCAAAATCAAACTCATTGATTATATCTACTATTATAACAATCAACGGATTAAGTGCAAATTAAAAGGAATGAGCCCGATTGAATATCGAACTCATTCCCAAGTTGCTTAATCAATGTCCAACATTTGGGGTGCTGAACAATGAGCGCTGCCTTTTTATCTATATTGAATTAATTACTTTATAATGCAGGTAAGTCCAACCGTTTTCGAATATCTCATGATCGATCAGTTCCAATGGCACCTCACCGGAATCCTTATAATTTTTAACACCGTCTCCAAGCAGAATCGGTACAATTATCATTTGAATCTCGTTGAGTTTTTTGAGTCTGATAAGTTCCCACGCCAATGGTGATGAGCCAATAATTATGTCTCCGGATTCATTGGCAAGCAGTGTGTCGATCCGCTCCGCGGTCACCTCATTCCATAACGTGTAGTTTTTCTCCTCAATGGCGCCAATATCCCCTACAATGATCTTTTTTATATACTTCCACTGTTCTGCGTATACTCTAACGACTTCATATTGAAGGTCGTTTTCCGTCGGGTCGTCCCAGTATTTCATGATTTCGTACCCATCTCTGTCTAGAATCATGACGGTATTACTTTCATTTAGCGTATTGATATACCGGTGAACCTCCTCGCTGGGTGTATGGAAATTGATATTATGCCGTCTGTCAGTTATAAAGCCGTCGAGCGAGGTCATTGTGAACCAAATCGTCTTTCCCATTCTCTCACACCTTTCGTTTTTTGATAATACTGATCCATAATATATTTTTACCCCTATTCCAATCTCAAAACACCGGAAACTATAAAATAAGGGTACTATCCAGAAGACAGTACCCTTACCATGTTATGATTGATTTTTATTTCTTTGCCTTGAGCGCAGCCTGTGCAGCGGCGAGTCTTGCGATCGGCACTCTGAACGGCGAGCAGGACACGTAGTTCAGTCCAACTTTGTGGCAGAACTCTACGGAAGAAGGATCTCCGCCGTGTTCTCCGCAGATTCCCAGCTTCAGTTCCGGTCTGGTGGATCTTCCGAGCTCGGCTGCCATCTTGACAAGCTTGCCTACGCCGACCTGGTCGAGTCTTGCGAATGGATCGTTTTCATAGATCTTCTTGTCATAGTAAGCGCCCAGGAATGCTCCGGCGTCGTCACGGCTGAATCCGAAGGTCATCTGGGTCAGATCGTTTGTACCGAAGGAGAAGAATTCCGCTTCCTTTGCGATTTCGTCAGCGGTGATAGCAGCTCTCGGGATTTCGATCATGGTTCCAACCATGTACTTCATGTCGGTGCCGGCCTTTGCGATGATAGCGTCCGCAGTCGTTACAACAATGTTCTTAACATACTGCAGTTCCTTGATTTCGCCTACCAGCGGGATCATGATTTCAGGAACCAGCTTCCATTCCGGATGCTTCTTCTGAACGTTGATCGCAGCTTCGATTACCGCAGTCGTCTGCATTTCAGCGATTTCAGGATAGGAAACGGCCAGACGGCAGCCTCTGTGACCCATCATCGGGTTGAATTCATGCAGGGACGAGATAACAGCCTTGAGGTCTGCAACTTCCATCTTCATTTCCTTGGCGAGAGCTACGATATCGTCCTCTTCCGTCGGCAGGAACTCATGAAGCGGCGGATCCAGGAAACGGATGGTTACCGGGTAACCCTGCATTGCCTCGTAGATTCCTTCGAAGTCTCCTCTCTGGATCGGAAGCAGCTTCGCAAGAGCGGTCCTTCTCTGTTCTTCCGTCTTTGAAACGATCATTTCTCTCATCGCGGCGATTCTTTCCGCTTCGAAGAACATATGCTCTGTTCTGCAGAGACCGATACCTTCTGCTCCGAACTTGATGGCCTGAGCGGCATCCTTCGGAGTATCGGCATTGGTTCTTACTTTCATTGTTCTGTATTTGTCGGCCCAATTCATCAGTGTGTTGAAGTTTCCGGAAATGGATGCTTCCACTGTCTTGATGGCTTCCCCGTAGATATTTCCTGTGGAACCGTCCAGGGAGATCCAGTCTCCTTCGTGGAAGGTCTTTCCGCCAAGAGTAAATACTTTGGCTTCTTCGTCGATCTTGATTTCTCCACAGCCGGATACGCAGCAAGTTCCCATGCCACGGGCAACTACTGCAGCGTGGGAGGTCATTCCGCCTCTGACGGTCAGGATACCCTGAGCGTAGTGCATTCCTTCGATGTCTTCCGGAGAAGTTTCCAGACGAACGAGGATAACCTTGGCGCCTTTGTTGACAGTCCAGTCTGTCGCGTCTTCCGCGGTGAATACGACTTGTCCGGTTGCAGCTCCCGGAGAAGCAGGCAGTGCGGATCCGATCGGCTTCGCAGCTTTAAGAGCGGCGACGTCAAACTGCGGATGGAGCAGAGCGTCAAGCTGCTTCGGGTCGATCATCATTACTGCATTTTCTTCCGAGATCATGCCTTCTTCCACGAGGTCGCAAGCGATCTGGAGAGCGGCCGCAGCAGTTCTCTTTCCGTTTCTTGTCTGCAGCATATAGAGTTTGCCTTCTTCGATGGTGAACTCCATGTCCTGCATGTCTTTATAGTGCTTTTCAAGAGTATATACGATTTTATAGAATTGATCATATGCTTCCGGATTGGTGTCCTTCAGCTGATCGATGGTCTGAGGAGTTCTTACGCCGGCTACTACGTCTTCGCCCTGTGCGTTCATCAGGAATTCACCATACAGCTTCTTTTCTCCTGTGGAAGGATTTCTGGAGAATGCTACGCCGGTTCCGGAGGTTTCACCCATATTTCCGAATACCATTGCCTGTACGTTTACAGCGGTACCCCAAGAGGAAGGGATATCATTCATTCTTCTGTAGTATACGGCTCTTGGATTATCCCAGGAACGGAATACGGCTTTGATCGCGCCAAACAGCTGATCGACCGGATTGCTTGGGAAATCGGATCCGATCTTGTTCTTGTATTCTTCCTTGAACAGTCTTGCAAGTTCTTTTAAATCATCCGCGTCAAGCTCTGTATCAAGGACTACTCCCTTTTTCTCTTTCATTTCTGTGATGAGCTTTTCAAAATAAGCCTTTCCGACTTCCATAACAACGTCGGAATACATCTGGATGAAACGGCGATAGGAGTCGTAAGCAAAACGAGGATTGTTGGTCTTCTTTGCAAAGCTTTCAACTACCTGGTCGTTCAAACCGAGATTCAGGATGGTGTCCATCATACCGGGCATGGAAGCTCTGGAGCCGGAACGTACGGATACGAGCAGCGGGTTTTCCAGATCTCCGAATTTCTTTCCGGTGATCTTTTCCATCTCAGAGATGTAACTCATGATTTCGGCTTTGATATCATCGTTGATCTTTTCGCCGTCAGCATAATACTGGGTACATGCCTCTGTCGTTATTGTAAATCCCTGCGGTACAGGCATTCCTAAATTGGTCATTTCAGCAAGGTTAGCTCCCTTGCCTCCCAGCAGCTCACGCATGGAGCCCTTACCTTCTGTAAAAAGGTATACAAACTTTTTTCCCATCTTATTTTCTCCTTTTATATAAAAAATTGTTGGCAATATGAATTAGGACAAGCGCCCCTGATCTGATATGGTGTGCTTGTCCTATGTCTCTTTACATGTCGTTAATCGTTAAAATACCATTTTATCTTCAAGATATTTTCGTACTTCTGAAATAGGTATTCTGATCTGTTCCATTGTATCACGATCACGGATGGTTACACTCTTATCAGTTTCTGTATCGAAGTCTACGGTTATGCAGAACGGCGTTCCGATTTCGTCCTGTCTCCGGTAACGTTTGCCGATGCTGCCCGGCAAATCATAGTCTATCATGAAGTGCTTGGACAGTTCCGCATGCAGCGCTTCCGCCTGTTCCGACTGTTTCTTGGTCAGCGGCAGGACCGCGGCCTTGAAAGGCGCCAGAGCAGGATGGAAACGCATCACCACTCTGATATCTTCTTTGCCGTTTACGTCTGGTACGATTTCCTCGTCGTACGCGTCCACCATGAATGCCAGCGTTACCCGATCTGCCCCAAGGGATGGCTCGATGCAGTACGGCACGTACTTTTCGTTAGTTTCCGGATCCTGATAGGACATATCCTGACCGGAATGCTCAATGTGCTGTTTTAAATCGAAGTCGGTTCTGTCGGCGATTCCCCAGAGTTCGCCCCAGCCGAATGGGAATTTATATTCGATATCGGTAGTTGCATTGCTGTAATGGGAAAGCTCTTCCTGTTCATGATCTCTCAGCTTGACGTTTTCCTGATTCATGCCCAGTGCTTTGAGCCAGTTTACACAGTAGTCTTTCCAGTATGCAAACCATTCCAAATCAGTCCCCGGTTTGCAGAAGAATTCAAGTTCCATCTGTTCGAATTCTCTGGTCCTGAAAGTGAAATTACCCGGTGTGATCTCATTCCGGAAGGATTTTCCGACCTGAGCGATCCCAAAAGGCATCTTCTTTCTTGAAGTTCTTTGAACATTCTTGAAGTTTACAAAGATACCCTGAGCCGTTTCCGGTCTCAGGAAAATTTCAGCTTTGGAATCTTCCGTAACGCCCTGGAACGTCTTGAACATCAGATTGAACTGCCTGATCGGTGTAAAATCACTTTTCCCGCATTCCGGACACTGAATTGCTTTTTCTTTGATGTATCCTTCCAGCTTTTCATTTGACCAGCCGTCAACGTTAGCCGTCATCTGATCGTGTTCCTTGATATAATCTTCAATCAACTTATCTGCTCTGAAACGCGCCTTACAGCTCTTGCAGTCGATCAGAGGATCCGCAAATCCGCCCACATGACCGGACGCAACCCAGGTTTTCGGGTTCATCAGGATCGCCGCGTCGAGTCCGACGTTGTATTTTGACTCCTGGACGAACTTTTTCCACCAGGCCTTTTTTACGTTGTTTTTCAGTTCCACGCCGACCGGGCCGTAATCCCATGTATTTGCCAGTCCGCCGTAAATTTCCGAGCCTGGGTAAATAAATCCTCTGTTCTTAGCCAGTGCTGAAATCTTGTCCATTGAAAATTCTCTGCTCATAAATACCTACCATTTCTACGATTGTAATTTCTTGTTATTTATCCTCGTCGTCGCTTCCGCAGTTGCAGTTTTCATCACATTCGTCGTCGCTTCCGCAGTTGCAGCCGCCTTCGTCGGTCTTCTTTGCCTTATTGATCGCTTCGCTTGCCTTCGCTTTTACGCTTCCGAAAACGTCAGATCCTTTTGCTTTTACTTCGTCAACTACGACTGAGCCCTTTTCGACCACTTCGTCAAAGGTGTCTGTCGCCATTTCGCTGATGTCGATGATCTCGCCGTCTTCCTTGACGAGTTCGATCACGCATTTTGTTCCGAATGCGGCAATGACGCCGGCGACGGCAGCCCATGGAGCCAGTACAGTTCCTACGATACCGACATTAACAGGCAGGTTCATGATGACTTCATCATTCTTCTTGACGATAATCTTAGCAACGTTCCCCTTCTTGATTGCTTCCTTTACCTTGTCAACGATATGTGCGCTCTGTTCCGCAAATTTGCTCTTGCTCTTGATGTCGATGGATTCTTCGATGTCGATGATCGCGTCGACTACGCTTCCTTCCGCCGCTTCAAGCGCCTCCTTTGCTTCTTTGTAGCTTACTCCGGTTCTGTCCTTGACCAGTTCGATCTTTTCTAATGTAATCTCCATAATCTTACCTCCATTTTAATATTATTCGGTTAAAAAGCTTTCACTCTTGAGTTCACCGATATCCAGATGATATGCAATGTAACTCTTAATAATTCTACCCAGTTGTTTTTGAATTTCATCATCCAGTGCAAGATTTTCAAAGCTTTTTAACGGGTTATCCAGAATATATCGCAATATATTTACTATACCAAAATTTACTGTGTAAATCAACGTATCATTCTTATTATCGTGAAAATTTAAACAACACTTTTTGCACAGGATCCCGCCGTCTTTCACACTGAAGAGCGCCGGCTCATCCTTTTCTCCGCAGACGACGCACTGCCGAACCTGCGGCATGCTCCCCACATCCTGCAAAATCTTGATCTGGTACGCCAGCATCAATGAGGTATACTTCTTGGAACGCTTTTCCATGATATCGAAAAAATCCAGAATCATATTGAAGATCCCGGGAGCGGGCGATTCCTCCTGGAGCAGTTTCTCGGTAAATTCCAGGATATAAGAGCAGTACATGTATTTTTCAACATCCTCTCCGATTTTGTAATAGCTTCTTATGACCTCGGAGCTGTTGATATTGTAAGTATCCCTGGTTTTAAAAAGTTCATATCTTCCGTATGTAAACGGCCTCATGGCCAGGGAAGACTTGCTCTTTCCCTTTTCGCTTATGTTGCTGCCAGCGCTGATCTTTCCGAATTTTTTAGAAAACAAAAGAACCATCCTGCGACCGTTGACGGTTTTGACCTGTCTGAAAATGATTCCTTCCGTATCCGTAAACATATTCCGCTCTTTTCTATTTTATTCCTTGATATATCCAAAGCTGTTCAGTGCAAAGTCGCTGTCCCTCCAGTTCTCCTTCACCTTGACCCAAAGTTCCAGAAATACCTTTGTCCCAAGCAACCCTTCGATTTCGATACGAGCGCTTTTTCCGATCCCCTTTAATTTTTTGCCTTCTTTTCCTATAATGATACCCTTATGGGATTTTTTCTCACAGTAAATAACAGCTCCGATCCTGGTTATGTTCGGTTCCTCTTTATAGCTTTCCAGCTCGATTGCTACTCCGTGGGGGACTTCATCTTCAAGATAGAGCAAAACCTTTTCCCGGATGATCTCGCTGACGATAAAGCGCTCGGGATGGTCGGTGACCATATCCTCGGGGAAGTACATCGGACCTTCCTTCATATGCTTTTCGATCTTTTCCAGAAGAACTTCTACGTTCTTTCCGGAAAGAGCGGATACTCCTATGATGTCGGCGAAAAGATCCATCGCCTGATATTCCTCATAGATCCTTTTATATTTTTCCGGTTCGAGCTTGTCGATCTTGTTGATTACTAAAAAAACAGGCGTGTCTATTTCCTTCAGCATATCAACAATAAATTTATCTCCGGGTCCTGCTGAAAGTTCATCGTCCACAATAAAAACAACCACCTCTACTTCTTTAAAGGTGTTGATCGCCATTTCCGTCATATATCCGCCCAGCTTTGTACGCGGTTTGTGTATTCCTGGGGTGTCGATGAAGATCATCTGGCAGTCGTCTTCCCGTCCGTTCAGTTTGGTGTAGATCCCGCGGATGCTGTTTCTCGTTGTCTGCGGTTTATCTGTTGTGATCGCGATCTTTTCTCCGAGGATCGCATTCAGCAATGTAGATTTGCCCACATTGGGCCTTCCTATGATTCCTATAAATCCTGACTTCATTCGTTCTCCATTCTTATAACCGGAAGCCCTCCGGCAGTAGCTCTGTGATTTCTGTAATTTTCAAATGTTCCTCGTCTTCTCCGGTTATGATTTTGAGATCATCTCCAAATTCAAACATGAATTGCCTGCAGATGCCACACGGAAATACCTCCCCGTCGGAAGAAACTACCGCAATAGCGTCGAATTCCCGAAATCCTTCGGAAACAGCCTTCACAAATGCCGTTCGCTCCGCGCAGATCGTTGCGCCGAAGGATGAGTTTTCAACATTGACGCCGGTAAACACTTCGCCGGATTTCGTCAAAAGAGCTGCCCCGACTTTGAAACGTGAATAAGGCGCGTATGCATACTGAACCATCTGCTGTGCCGTACGATAAAGTTCCCTGTACTTCATTTCAATAACCTCCATGATCTACTACCGTTAACTTATCTGGTAAGCCCAATTTGGCTCATGATCTTTTCTTCCTGCAATCTCATCTCATTCTTATCTTCTTCCTCCATATGGTCGTATCCCAAAAGATGGAACACACTATGAACAAAAAGATAAACCAGTTCTCTTTCGCCGGAATGCCCGAATTCGTCCGCTTGCAGCAGTGCCTGCTCCGGGCAGATCACCACGTCGCCGATGCATAAAACCCCCTTGACCTTTTTCATGTCTTCCGTACTTTCATACTGTGGGAAAGACAGTACATCCGTAGCGCAGTCCTTGTCGCGGTAAACCTTGTTCAATTCATGTATTTCTTCGGTGCTGACAAAGGTCACACTGATTTCCACCCTATCCGGATCAAGATTCTCTTCCTGAACGCATAGCACGGCGGCCTGAGTCATATGGTCGATCACGACCTGACCCGGCATATGTTCGTCGCTGAAAATGAGGTTCATCCTTCTCCCTCCTGTTCCGGATTCTCCTTTGCATATCTTTCGTATGCAACGATGATTCTTCTGACCAGCGCGTGTCTGACCACGTCTGCATCCTTCAAAAAGCAGAATTCGATTCCTTCTACTTTGTCCAATACCTTGATGGCATCCACCAAACCGGACTTTTTCCCACGCGGAAGATCGATCTGTGTGATATCTCCTGTGACCACCGCCTTGGAACCAAATCCAAGTCTGGTCAGAAACATATACATCTGTTCCTTTGTTGTATTCTGCGCTTCATCGAGAATAATAAAGGAATTATCCAGGGTACGGCCTCGCATATAGGCAAGCGGTACGACCTCGATGACTTCCTTTTCCTTGAGCCTTAACGCGGAATCTCTACCGAGTATATCGTAAAGCGCATCGTAAAGAGGCCTTAAATACGGATCCACCTTCTCCTGGAGGTCTCCAGGAAGGAATCCGAGCCGTTCACCGGCTTCCACGGCCGGCCGGGCCAGAATGATCTTCTGAACCTCTTTATTTTTAAAAGCGTTGATGGCCATTGCAACGGCGATATAGGTTTTCCCCGTACCAGCGGGGCCTACGCCAAATACGATGTCATGTTTTTTGATGCTTTGGGCATATGAGGTTTGTCCGAGGGTTTTCGGTTTTATGGGCTTGCCCCTATGTGTGAAGCAGATGACGTCCTTGTTTATATTGCTGTCCTTGTAGGACAATCCCTTGTTGGCCAGACTGATCACGTAGTTGACCTTCTGCGCGTCAAGGATCTCGCCAGTTTCCAGAATACCTAAAAGCTCAACGATAACTTGCTGTGCTTTTTCCGCTTCCTTCCCTTTAATGATGATTTCATCCTGGCGCTGAACGATCTCTACTTCGTAATTATCCTTGATGATTTTCATGTTGACATCCAGGTTTCCGAATAATTCATTTGTGTCCTGATCATGGTCAATTTTGATCTTCAGTTCTTTTATCAGTGGGGTTTCCAAAAACTATCTCCTTCTCTTTGCCGAATTTTTCCAGAGTCTCCAACATAATGGCTACTCCTATTATATTTTCTCCCGGGTAAAACTTCAAACTTTTATTTCGTATTTGTGTGTTTTCCGGTATTTTTTCTTTGATCGCCTGCCGCACCATCATGCTCGCCTGCTTGCCGAGCTCCTCACGGTTTCTCTCCTGTTTTGTTACTTCTACTTCATCGATGACGGCAAATCCAAGGCGCATAGGGATCGGTCGTATCGTTTTAAACAGTGTTTTCTCTGTATATACCGAATTGTCGTAGTTGTAAAATATTTTCGCAGTGTTGATTTTCAAATCGCCGAATTCAAAATGGATCCCGTAGGTGTGCCTTCCGGTGGGTTCCTTAATATACTTATATTTTTCCTGATAATAGAAGAAGCGATACGGAACCTTTCCATAAACCTCGCCGGACGCATGGACATACCGTTCCGTCAATCCTGCGGACGGAGTACCGTAGGCCACGTTTCTAAGCGGCACGACGCCGGTGATCAGCACGTCTCCCGGTTTGACATATGTCCCCGGCTGAGCGGCAGGAAGGCCTTCTCTGGCGATGGTCTTCTCGACATATGCTTCCTTGTCCGCCACTATATCACAGGGTTTCGACTTGTCGACGGGCTTCGTCCTGACCACGCCTTCCACAATGGAGACTTCTGCCAAATTTCCTATATATTTTACCCCAATCCATGTAATATTATCAAGGTCCCGATAAATATGAAGCTTCACATCTTCCAAGTCGACTCTTTTGCTGCAGCCCTCGTAAAGTCCTGCTTCCCTGAGACTTTCCCTGATCTGCGATTCTGTAAATTTCTCATACCCATTAATTCTGATTTCAGACACAAAGGTGCTCTGATAAAACATAAGAAGCACAAAAAGGATCATCCCCACAATGGTGCTTTTTTTGCTGAACGTGTTCCGGACCGCGGGTTTGTATCCGCTCTCTCGGATTATCGTGATCTGATAACGGCTGCGCACGATCTTTAAAAATGTTTCGTAATCCCATTCCATCAGCGTCAGCGCCATTTCGATATCACTGACAAGATGGATGTCCTTCATTGGAATGCCTTTCCGCAGACATTCCGTCAGCAGCCTCTCCTGCTCGAACCCTTCCACTCTGACTCGTATGGAATGCCTAAGAAAGCTTCTTTTATCCCTCATGAAGCCCACCCTTTTTTCCGGGATAGAATTCCACAGACCGGATTTCACCCGTAATAATCATTCTTTCCTCTTCTATCAATAATACACGGAGACCGTCTCCGTTCACCGCGCTGAACCGGTCCCCGTGATCGACAACGACATTTGTTTCCGTTATAAATACGATCTTCTTTACATTATCAAGGATGCCGGTCTTGCCGCTTACAAGAAGTCTTGGCATATTGATACTAAAGTCGTATAATAATTCCTCCTTGACGTTCATAGCCACCTCCGCCTAACAGGAGCTGCCGAACAGGCAGCATGCCCTACTGTACAATTCTATGTTTTCGGGCAAAAAAAAAGTACGGATTACGAAATCAAAGATTTCTATCCGTCTTTCCAATGTATTAAAAAAAGGCTCTATTAGACATGAATGTTGCTTATGAGCACTTACACATAAATAGACACACTCAATCTGGTGCGCCTATTTGATGTATGACATACCATGTATGATCTTAAACCTTTCATTTTAAAACTTTCATAGGTCCTCGCACTTCTAAATACTGAACGATACCATTTGCCATATAATCCCCGATGAGTAAAGTCTGGTATTGAACCCTATCAAAGATTTCTATATCTTTTGTGTAATCACCTGATAATAATGCTGTGCTTTCAGCCAAAGTCATACTGATATATGTGTATAAAAGATTTCGCCATTGCGCTTTAGACCAAAATGGATTTATTTCTTCAAAAAAATTTGCTATTTCATCAGCGTTTTGATACAACAATTTGGCACTGTCGTTTAAAGCTTGACTATCCCCGTTTTTCTGAGCTATAATTGCGGCCTCCATTTGAATAATGTGCGTAGATAATAAGTTTATAAATCTTTCTGCTGATTGTTGGCCAAATATTAATTGCAGTATGCTGCCAAGCTGGTTAGGAATTTCATATAACCGCTCGCTTACAGCTTTTGTATTTGGCAATCCGGATGCCAAGCTAAGAAGAAAAGATCTTGTCCACATACTTAGATTCAGCCATAAAGTTCTATAATTGACTATTAAATTCATTTGGCTATAAGGTATGTAAGATTCAACTGGAATAGGGTATACCTGATTTTTATTAAACATCTCATATTACTCCTTATTATTTTTTTATATAATATGAGATTTATCCTTAAATTGTCATAATACTGGCGAAGTTCATTAACTATTGAAGATTAACCTTCGTAGCACTATGTATTAGCACCACACTTTAATCAGGATACACTAAAAACAACAATTACGTCTAACAGAGCCTAAAAAAATAACCTGGTTGTTACCAACCAGGTTTGTTTTCTTTTGGATGTAAATTTATTAGAGCAGCCCTTCGACGATCTTCTTTACAGCACCTCCGTCAGCAACACCTTTTACCTTCGGCATAACAGCTCCTATGAGTTTCCCCATGTTCTGTCTGCCTCCCTCGATACCGAGTTCGGCTGCAGTTGCTTTAACGATTTCGGTTATCTCTGCTTCAGAAAGCTGCTTGGGCAGATACTCCATCAAAATCTCAATTTCTCTGTTATAGGCGTCCAATAAATCCGTTCTTCCTGCTTTTTCAAAATCAGAGAGGGCATCTTTTCTCATTTTTACCTGTTTGGTCAGGACTCCGATAACACCCTGATCATCCAGCTCTTCTCTACTGTCTACCTCGACCTGCTTGACGGCAGCCCTGGCAAAACTAATCGTGTTTTTTCTGATTTCATCTTTGGCCTTCATGGCTTCCTTGAAATCGGTCATTAGTCTGTCTTTTAAAGACATAGGGTACTACACCTTCTTCTTAGAATTTCTTAGCCTTTTTCCTAGCCGCTTCTGATTTCTTCTTTCTCTTTACGCTTGGCTTTTCATAATGTTCTCTTTTTCTTAACTCAGACATTACTCCGTCTCTTGCGCAAGAACGCTTAAACCTTTTCAGCGCGCTTTCCAAACTTTCGTTTTCTCTTACAACTACTTGTGCCATTTATTCATTCCCCTCCCTCCATGTTCTGAAATCTCTTAGATGCTTATCAAACGGAATTACCTATAACAAAAGTATTATACATGCTATCCATGCCTAAGGCAAGTCTTTTTTATCCTGTTTTCGAACGAATACGGGTCTCGCGATCAACCCGGCGGCCAGGTCATTTTTCTTTTGCCCAATAAATGGAAATGAAGATGCTTCACCGTCTGCAGTGCATCCTCGCCGCAGTTACTTACCAGCCGATAGCCGTTTTCCAATCCGAGATCCCTGGCGATATCTTTGATTTTGAGCATAATATACCCGATCAAATCCGCGTCTTCGGCTTTAAGATCGTCGAGGGAAGCGATATGCTTCTTCGGGATGATCAGCACGTGTACCGGCGCCTGAGGCTCCAGATCATGAAAAACCAGAATTCGGTCGTCTTCATAGGCGACCTTTGAAGGAATGTCCTTGTTTGCAATCATGCAAAAAATACAGTCTGACATGTGCTCACTCCTGTTCTTTTTCTAAATTGTTCATATAATTGATCGCGCAGCTGCGGCTTTGAACGCAGACTTCCTCACCTTGATGCTTCTTTATGTAATCCTGTCCGATCGCTGCCACTGCAGCAGTTGACAGAATAAAGACAGCTATGACAAGCGGTATAAAATACTTTTCCATATTAACCTGCTCCTATCCGGTAATTTTATGCATTTTGCGGCATCGCGCTCAATTATTCCTGTTTATTATATCATGTAACATGGCTCTGTAAACATGATTCAATTATTATCATTTTCATCGTAATGGTGGAAGGATACTTTTGAAAGTGCGTTCTTTTTACACGACGTGATGCACTCCCCGCACCGTATGCACTCCGGACTGTTCGGTTTCTCATTAACACATATATTCAGCTTGCACGCACTTTGACAATCTCCGCAGTTTGTACATTTATCCGCGTCGATCCGATACCGGTAAAGCGAAATCGGATTGAACAAACCGTAGATCGCTCCCAGCGGGCAAAGATATCTGCAAAACGGACGGTATACGATCACGGAGAGTACGATCAAAACGATCAGGATCAAGTTTTTCCAGGCAAAGAGAAAACCGGTGGTCTGACGGATCCCAGAGTTGAGCAAAACCAGAGGCCAGCCTGCCATCAATGTGCCCGATGGGCAGATCCATTTGCAGAACCATGGTTCGCCCTGCCCCACGATGTCAAGGACGAACATGGGAAGCAGTACGACAAAAACCAAAAGGATCCCGTATTTCGAGCACCGCAAAAATCGGTCGCCTCTGACCGCTTTAATTTTCCTTACGAATGGAATTCTGTAAAGCAGATCCTGCACCAGCCCGAAGGGACAAAGCCAGCCGCAGACAAACCTTCCCAGCAAAGCGCCGACAGCCAGGAAAAAGCCTGCCATATAATAGGAAACGCTGAAGTTTCTCGCAGCGATTACAGCCTGTACTGCGCCTATTGGGCAGGATCCCAGTGCTCCGGGACAGGAATAGCAGTTGAGACCCGGTACGCAAAGCGACTTCAGAGAGCCTGTATAAATGCTCCCGTTGCTGAAGCCTTTCACATAGCCGTTGGTCACCGCGGTAAATCCGACCTGGACCAGCAATCTGGCCCGCGCTGCCGCGCCAATCAATCCTTTAACCAATGCCGATACACTCCAGACAAATATTGATGGCTTTTCTGAGCACCACATCCATTTCGCCGCGATAGATCCCCGCAAGCATCAATACCACGCCTGCAAAAATGACGACTGCCGGAATTATATTATTGTAGTTTTTCCAGGTTTGTTTCAATGATATCAACCCAATCTTCCTTTGATCTTGAACCGATATAATATTCGCTTACTACATTGCCGTCACTGTCGACAAAAAAGCTGGCCGGAATGGCGTCAAACTGATTCATCAGTTGCAGCATATCGAATGAAATGATCATATGGGTATAATTCGCCCCCGTGGTATCAGCGATCTCCTTTGCCAGCTTGATTTGATCTTCGTTTACTTCCATATCCTCGTCCTGAACATCGACTACTATGCCGACGATATTGAGGCCTTTTGGTTCATATTCTTTCTGAAGCTCCCCGAGAAAAGGCATCTCGTCGAGACACGGACCGCAGAAGGTGCCCCATACGTTGACGAGGGTCAGCTTATATTCCTTGAAAATATCCTGATTGACGTCGTTTCCGTAAATATCTTTCGTCTTGAAATTTATAAGTCCAACGGTTTCCGTATCCCCGCTCGTCTGATCCTGCTCCTGTACCTGGTCTTCCGCCTTGGTTTTTTCCTGCTCATCAGATGTAGTCCATTTTTCCGTTGTACAGCCCGTCGTCAGAACAATGCCAAGTACGATCATGACTAAGAACGATTTCCTTAAGATTTGATATATGATTGTTTGTTTCATCGATTAATCCTCCTGCCTTCTAATCTCTTATGCTTCCTTTTACCCCGTCATGATACAATTCAATCAATTCAACGTCGGCAAAGGAATTGCACCGGCTTTCATCGCTCTCACAGTAGACTTTGACATAATTGTCCGACCAACCCTCCAGCAGACCGGTTTTCGGATCATACTGTTCCAGCAGGACTCTTCTGGTCGAACCGAGATTCTGTGCGAAAAACTTTTTAGCGACTGCGTCCGCGATCCGGATCAGCTCTTCACTTCTCCTGGATTTTACTTCCGGCGCGATGTGGCCTTTCATGTCGGCAGCTTTTGTTCCCGACCTCTTTGAGTATTTAAAGACATGGACTTTGCAGAAACCTGCCTTTTCGACCATTCTGCAGCTTTCCTGAAAATACTCCTCTGTTTCGCCTGGGAAGCCGACAATGATATCCGTCGTGATCCCGAAGCCCGGATCATGTTTTTTCAGCCTCTCTACAAGCTCCAGATAATCACCTGCTGCGTAGCTGCGGTTCATTTCTTTCAGGATCCGGTCGCTTCCGCTTTGCAGAGACAGATGAAGATGCGGGCAAAGCTTTTCATAGTTCAGCAATCTTTCAGCGTAATCCGCATTGATAACATTGGGTTCCAGCGATCCGATCCGTATTCTGAAATCTCCGGGAAGCTCGTTCAATTCCTTTACGATAACCTCAATACCGTAAACCTCTTCGCGTTTCTCTTTTTCGAGGCCGTATAACGCAGTATTGATCCCTGTCAGGACGAGCTCCTTAAAGCCTTTACCGATGAGGCTTTCTGCTTCCCTTATGATATCATCCCTTGCCCGGCTGCGCACCGTTCCTCTGGCATAAGGTATGACACAGTAGGAACAAAATTTGTTGCAGCCCTCCTGAACTTTTATAAAAGCTCTTGTTCTGGAGTCCATAGAGGTGATGATCCCAGTTTCCTCGTATTCCGTGAGCTCAGCCCATTCCTTGATATGACATTCTACGCCCTTTGTCCTGGCATATTCTTCGATATAATCAGGCAGCCTGTTTTTTTCATTTGTGCCTGCGACGATATTGACTCCTTCGATGGCTTTTGCCTCGTCTGGGCTAACCTGTACATAGCATCCGATCACTGCGGTTATGCTGTCGGGGTTGATTTTCTTGACTCTTCTGATGAATTGCCTTGATTTCCGGTCCGACAAACCGGTCACCGTACAGGTATTGATCACGTATACGTCGGCAAATTCATCCTCACCTACGATTTCATATCCCCTCTGCAGGAATTTCTCTTTCAGCGCCTGTGTCTCATATTGATTCACTTTACACCCTAGGGTGTGAAATGCTATTTTCATATCTTTCTCCGTTTCATGTCGCCTTTTCTCTTTCGCGGTCCTCGCAATGAGTTCCTATTTATTGTAGCAGTTTCTCCTTTTGCTGTAAATCGGATTCATCGGATATAAATCCTCATATAAATAATTGTTTCATGATTCATTATTTTAAATTGTTAAATCAGAAAAGCCGTGCTAGAATGAAGCTGTAATGTGGCTTGGCTGAAATTTCCATATCGGTCAAGCCGGCCAAGTTCAATAAATGGTAGTAAGGAGGTCAAAAAATGAAGAAACGGATAGCATTTAGTATTTTGCTAGTTACTGCTCTTATTTTCAGCAGCTTTGGTTTTTCATTCGGGGCTAATTCCTACACTGTCCAGGCAGGTGATGTTCTGTGGAAGATCGCCGAACAGTATCACCTGACCTATCAGGACCTCGCCGAGTACAACGGTATCAAGGATCCTGATCTGATCTATGTGAACCAGGTCATTAAGATTCCGGATCTGAAACCGTCTGAACCGGCGCCAATGCCTGCGCCTGTGCCGGAACCTACCGGCACGTCTGCCGAACCGCAGATCGCAGCGGATACGATCCTGGAAAACGGCACAATTTACACCATTGATAACAAAGACACAGTGGCTCAGGCCATTGTAGTGAAAGACGGTAAGATCCTCTACGTAGGGACTAAGGCGGCCGCTGAGGCCTACAAAGGAAGCGCAACGAACGTAGTTGATTTGAAAGGCAAAATCGTTATGCCCGGTTTCGTCGACGCCCATGTCCACGCGCCGGGAGCTAAAATGACAGAGCTTTTTGACATTTACCTCTATGAAGACATAACAAAAGAAGATACACTGGCTACGATAAAGAGCTTTGTTGATGCTCATCCTGATCTCACAGAATACTGGGGATCCGGTTTCTCCGTCGGCATCGCCAATGATCCGAAGGGGCCGAAGGCGGAATGGCTGGACGCCATCTGCAAGGATAAACCGGTCATTCTGACATCAAACGACGGCCACAACAGATGGCTCAATACCAAAGCATTGGAAATGAACGGCATTACAAAGGACACGCCGAATCCGGAAGGAGGACTGGTCCATAAAGATCCCGCGACCGGTCAGCCATGGGGTACTTTGACGGATGCTTCTTCCCTCATCAAAATGACACAGACCTATACGGCCGCACAGGAAAAGGAAGCCCTGAAAGCGTTCCAGGAAAGCATGAACGGCTGGGGTTACACCGCAATCATGTCCATTGCGCCCATCGATGTGGATCCTGTGAGATATCAGGAACTGGAAAAGAGCGGTCAGTTGAACCTGCGTGTCAATCTGGCACAGGAGATCGATAACGACAAGCCGTTTGATTCACAGCTCCAGTCGCTGATCGATCTTAGGAATAAATTTGATTCCGACCTCATCGACGTGACAACTGCGAAATACTTTGCAGACGGCGTTGTGGAGGGAACTACGGCATACCTGCTTCAGCCCTACGACGCCGCAGCGGGACTTGCTCCCGACTATGTGTCCGAATTCTACTGGAAACCGGATGACCTCGATAAATACTTTGATAAAACCATGAAGGCCGGCTTCCAGATCCACGTACACTCCATCGGCGACGCTTCGACGAGACTTGTGCTCGATTCCTTCGAATACGCACAGGCGAAAAATCCAACCATCGAGCCAAGGAACGTCATCACCCACCTGCAGCTGGTCGATGACGCCGACAAAGCAAGATTCGGCAAGCTGAACGTTATCGCCGCCCTGCAGCCATACTGGCACTTGAAAGAGCCGGAATGGTGGGACTATGTGGACAGCGTCAATCTTGGCAAGGACAGAGCTTACAAGGAATACCCCGTTAAATCGTTACTTGACAACGGAGCGCTCCTGACTGCCTCCGGCGACCATCCGGTATCACCGATCGACAACCCGTTCTGGGCCATCGAAGCCGATGTGACACGAAACCTGAATAACGCGGAGTACTACGGCGTAGATGATATCACCGATATCAACGACCCGAAGTGGCTGCTCAATCCCGCGGAAAGGGTTTCCGTAGCGGATATGGTGAAAGCGTATACCGTCAACGGCGCTTATCAGCTGTACCGCGAGAAATCCATCGGATCTCTGGAGACCGGCAAATATGCCGATATGATCGTTGTTGACCAGGATATTTTCAAGGTCGCTCCTCTCAACATCGATAAAACCCAGGTCTTGACGACCATCTTTAACGGAGATGTCGTGTACGGAGATTATAAATACTAAGCATAATGAGTATTTTCATAAACAGAAAGAGCCGCATTTCTACGGCTCTTTCTGTGTACCTTTATTATTTTTGAGCCATGATTTTATATTTCTTATATTTCTCCTTCATCCCTTCTTCCGCTTCTGCGAACAACTTCTCCGCATTTTCAGGAAACGCTGTCTCCAACGCAGCATACCTGACCTCGCCTCGGAGGAACGTCTTTAAGTCCATAGTAGGTTCTTTTGAGTCCAGATAGAACTCCTTCGTTTCCGGATGATAACGGTATAGACACCAATAACCCGAATCAACAGCATGTTTCATTTCCTGCCGGACCTGTTCCATTCCTGCTTTGATTCCGTGGTTGATACACGGAGCATAAGCGATAACGATAGACGGTCCCCTATGCTCCTCGGCTTCTTTGAGCGCTTTGATCAACTGGCCCGGATTGGCGCCGATGACGCACTGGGCGACATATACGTTGTCGTAGGTCATCATGAGAAGCCCAAGATCCTTCTTCCCTGTCTTTTTGCCGGAAGCCTGAAACTGCGCCATAGCTCCGACTGGCGTCGCCTTGGAAGACTGGCCGCCCGTATTGGAGTATACCTCCGTATCGATCACAAGAACGTTCACATCTTCTCCCATGGCAAATACATGGTCCAGACCTCCGTAACCGATGTCGTAAGCCCATCCGTCTCCGCCTACCATCCACATGGTCTTCTTTGAAAGATGATTCTTCTTTTCCAGGATCCGTTCCGCCAGTACTTTATTTTCTCCCTGCAATTCCGTTCGGCTGAGCGCTTCGATCATGGCTCTGCTTGTATCTGCAGAAGCGTCCAGATCCTCATAAGTATCAAACCATTTCTCGATCGCCTGTCCGGCCTCCGAGGCCGTGCCGATACCCTCCTGCAGTTTTTTTACGTCCGATGCGACGCTTTCCCTCTGTTGTTTTACGGAAAGACACATGCCGTAACTGAATTCAGCATTGTTCTCAAATAATGAATTAGACCAGGCGGGTCCTCTTCCTTCCTTGTTCCTGGTATATGGCATGCAGGGCATCGCGGCTCCCCATGCCTGCAGACATCCGGTTCCGTTGGCGAAATACATCTTGTCGCCATACAGTTGAGTCAGCAGCTTTACATAAGGCGTTTCTCCGCAGCCGGCGCATGCTCCCGAAAATTCCAGGAGCGGCTGAACAAACTGGCTGCCTTTCACCGTAAATTTATCGATCAAGCCGGGTTTATCCGAAACACTTAATGCATAATTCCAGTGCGATATATCGTTTGCTACGTCTTCCTCAGTCACGAGTTTCAGGGCTTTACCGCTTGCAGGACAACTCGCCGCACAACAACCGCAGCCGGTGCAATCCGGCTTGCTGACCTGTATTGTGTATTTCAATCCTTTGAATGCTTCGCCTTTTGCGTCGGTCATATCGAATCCTTCCGGCGCGTTGACCGCTTCTTTTTCATTCAACAGGAACGGCCTTATTACCGCATGCGGGCAAAAGAAGGAGCATTGATTGCATTGCAGGCATTCCTCCTTGTTCCACACGGGGACCTGAGAGGCGATTCCCCTCTTTTCATAGGCACTAGTTCCAAGAGGCATAGTGCCGTCCTTTGTGCCGAGAAATCCGCTGACCGGGATATCGTCGCCTTTCTGTCTGTTGATTGGGATCAGTAGATTTTCAACCACATAGGCAAGTCTGTTTTCTGCAAAATTTTCCTTGTTGACGCTACTATTCTCCTCCTTGTCAGCAACTTCGGCGGATGGATCCCCCGCAGGGCTCCACAATGCGCCTGAGTCCACTTTATGAAGCGACATAGTTCCTGCGTCTATGGCGGCCAGATTCATTTCAACGATATTGCTTCCTTTTTTGGCATAAGTTTTTCCAACAGCCTCTTTCATAAGCTTAACCGCCGTTTCAGCAGGTATGATATTGGCCAGTTTAAAAAATGCCGACTGCAGCACCATATTTGAGCGATTTCCCAGTCCCAGTTCCTGGGATATCTTGTTCGCATCGATCAGATAGAAATTGATATCATTTTCTTTGATATATTTCCGGATCTCTTCCGGGATTTTTGATTTCAGATCAGTTTCCGACCAACTGCAATTGAGCAAAAAAGTTCCGCCTTTTTTTAACTCGGTTATGATATCATACTTCTCCAAGTAGTTTTGATTGTGACAGGCCACGAAATCAGCTTTTCTGACATAGTAAGCTGAATCGATGGGCTGTTTACCAAATCTGAGGTGGGATTTCGTGCATCCGAAGGACTTTTTTGTGTCATATTCGAAATAGGCCTGACAGTACATGTCCGTACTGTCACCTATTATTTTTATTGAATTTTTATTAGCCCCCACCGTGCCGTCTGAACCAAGACCCCAGAACTTGCAGCTGATCGTACCTTCCGGCTCCGTAAATATATCTTCTCCAACAGGCAGGGATCGGAAAGTCACATCGTCTTCGATCCCTATCGTGAAATGGTCTTGCGGATCATCCATGCTTAAATTATCGAATACCGCCTTGATCTGCGCCGGGGTCGTGTCCTTTGAAGATAGTCCGTACCTTCCTCCATAGATTTCCGGCTTTCTCTTTTCGTTTATATATGCAGTGCAGACGTCTTCATAAAGAGGTTCCCCTATTGAGCCAATTTCTTTCAGACGGTCAAGTACGGCTATTTTCCGGACTGATGGCGGAACAGCCTGCAGCAGGTGCTTCACAGAAAATGGCCTGTATAAATGGACCTGTAGATATCCGACCTTTTCTCCTTTTTTGTTGAGGTAATCGACCGCTTCCCGTGCGGTCCCGCTTATAGAGCCCATTGCTATGATGAGCTTTTCGGCGTCCGCAACGCCGTGATATTGAAATAACCGATACTCCCGTCCCGTCAATTTTTCTATTTGCATCATATAATCCTGTACAATATCGGGCAGCGCGTCATAATCCTGATTGTTTGCTTCTCTGACCTGGAAATAAATATCGGGATTCTGCACTGTGCTTCTCAATACGGGATCCTCCGGATTGATGGCATTATTCCGGAAGGCTTTCAATGCCTTCTCGTCAATGAGTTTCGCAAGATCCGAATACTGCAGCGCTTCCACTTTTTGAATCTCGTGCGAGGTTCTGAATCCGTCAAAGAAATGAAGAAACGGGATCCTTGATTTGATTGCCGCCAGGTGTGCGATTCCAGCCAGATCCATTACCTCCTGCACGCTTCCCGTGGAAAGCATGGCAAAGCCCGTCTGCCTGCAATTCATCACGTCGGAATGATCCCCGAATATCGAAAACGCATGGGTCCCTACCGTCCTCGCGGCCACGTGAAGAACTCCCGGATGCCGCTGCCCGGAAATCCTGTGCATCGTAGGGATCATGAGCATGAGTCCCTGCGAGGAAGTATATGATGCAGCCAGTGATCCGGTCTCCAGCGCCCCATGAACGACTCCCGCCGCTCCGGATTCGGACTGCATTTCTACCAGTCGGACTGTCTGTCCGAATATATTTTTTCTGCCACCCGCCGACCATTCATCGGTCTTCTCCGCCATGGGCGAGGATGGCGTGATCGGATAAATACCGGCAATTTCTGTGAATGCATACGCGATATAAGCCGCCGCTTCATTTCCGTCTATTATTTTAATGTTTTTACTGTTCAAAACATAATACTCCTTTCAAGGTTTCTTATGATGTGAATTCTAGCACGTCTTGTTATACCTCACAAGTAATTTGAATGATTTCGATATAAAATTGTTTGAGCAAACAAATTTACAATTCTTTTATAATGCAGTGAGCACAAAGCATAACTATTCATATCCTTCCGGCCTTCAGCATACTTTTATACTATTAAGATTCCGGGGGTAAATTCATTGAAGCTGTATAACAAAAGGTTGAGGTTCTTCAGATATCTGCATCCGAAACTATTGAAGCTGATCATTCTGTTCATGATCATTGCTGCGGCTGCAACATCTGTTTTTTTGTATGAGACGCTTCCGGCAAATTCTACATCGTTGGAATCCGAAACAAATGAAGAAGAGAAAACCATAAAATGGGTCGATTTTAACGTGCCCTATAATGTCCTGGAAAAGACTATGTATATGGATATCGAATCCTATGATACGGAGAGTCATCTGAAATGGACGGAGCTCCTGGCTTATCTCAGCGCAAAGTACGGCGGAAATTTCCGGTATTACAAAGAGAAAGATCTCACCGCTTTGACGGAACGTTTGGACCAGGGTGAGGACATCGACATCATCACAAAGGACATGAAACTTTATGATTACTATAAAGAATCATATACGGCTATTCTCGGCGGTTTTTTGGGAGAATATGAGGCGCAGGTACCCGTTGAATCCGAAGCAGGCGGGGATGTTGTTTGGGAATCAAAATACGGTCTCAAAGCTTTTTCGCCTCTTCCGGCCGGATACTGGTATAACGACTTCGACGATTTCGGAAACAGCAGAAGCTACGGCTTCAAAAGGAGGCACTTGGGACACGATCTTATGATCGGAACCGGGACGCCTGTTCTTTCAATCGAAAGCGGTATCGTGGAATGCCTGGGTTGGAATCAGTACGGAGGCTGGCGCATCGGTATCCGCAGCTTCGACAAAAAACGTTATTATTACTACGCCCATTTAAGAAAAGACCGGCCTTATTCGGCTGATTTATATGTAGGCAAAGCGGTGAAAGCTGGCGACGTTATCGGTTACACCGGACGGACCGGCTACAGCAGAAAAGAAAATGTGAACAATATCGATACGCCTCATCTTCACGTTGGAATGCAGCTGATCTTTGATGAAAAGCTGAAAGACAGTCCGAATCAGATCTGGGTGGATATGTACGGCATCTGCAAGCTGCTTCAGAAAAACAAATGCCAAGTTTACAAGAATGAAGAAACAAAAGAGTTTTATAGAAAGTACGACTTCACAGAACCGAGCTATTTCCTGCAGACGGAAAATATGAAGGACAGCACCCAAAAGGCGAAAACGGCTTTGATGTCGTCAGCTGCCCCGGAAGGCAGCATCCCCCTTCCTGTCGTGATGTACCACGGTTTAATCGATGAAAAAAAGTATCGGAACCGTTTTTTTATCGATCCCAAGCTTTTCGAAAAAGATTTACGCTACTTGAAGGAAAACGGCTATACAGCAGTCTTTGTGCAGGATCTGATCAATTATGTCGACAAGGGAACGCCTTTGCCGGAAAAGCCGGTATTGATCACTTTTGACGACGGATATTACAACACATATCTGTTCGCCTATCCCCTGCTGCGTCAGTATGATATGAAGGCGGTAATATCCATAGTGGGAAAGCTTTCTGAAAAATATTCGCAGATCAATAATAAAAACTCTTATTATGCCTACCTGACATGGGATGATATCAGCAAAATGAGCGCGTCAGGATATTATGAGATACAAAACCATTCTTATGACCTGCACAGTAAAAGATCAGGCCGAAACGGCTCCATGCAGATACCCGGCGAGAGTCTGGAACAATATCGGATCACATTGAACGAAGATTTGGGCTCATTGCAGGATAAAATTTTCGAAGTAACCGGAAAAAGACCGACAGCCTTTGCCTATCCCCTCGGCGCTATCAGTAAAAATTCAATAGGTATATTGAAAGATATGGGTTTTCGCTCCACCTTCAGCTGCCGTGAAGGAATCAATTATATTACACGTGACCCTGACAGCCTGTACCGGCTGAAACGTGTCTGCAGGACGCCCGATAAATCCAGTGCAGAATTTTTTAAAGTGATCGCTCCTCCAATAAAAAAAGCTGCTTCTCAAAGCGAGGAGCAGCAAGCACCGTAAAAGTATAAATCCAAGTTACAGTTCCAATTCGTACATCGTCATCGCTATGGCCGTCATACCGGCGGTCTCCGTCCGAAGGATCGTTTTTCCCAGCGTTACGCTTCTGGCTCCGAGTTTAATGATCGCTTGCGCTTCGCTGTCGGAAAATCCTCCTTCCGGTCCGATGATTATGGCAGCCGTCCGAGGTTTCTCTTTCAGACTTCTCAGACAATCCTTTATGGAATAGTCTTCTTCGTTTTCGTATGGAAATAGTATCAAATCATACTTAACTAGGCTATTAACCATTTCCTGAAATGTCATTTCCCTCTGAATTTGCGGGATTATGCCTCTTTTACATTGTTTCACGGCCTCGTCGGCGATTTTTTGCCAGCGTTCTATTTTCTTATGGAAATTTCCGTGGTCCACAACAACCGTCCGGTCCGTAAATACCGGAACGATGGAATATGTCCCCAGTTCTACGGTTTTCTGAATGATCGTTTCCATCTTTCCCTGCTTCGGGACTCCCTGGAACAGCGTGATCTTCAGCTCCGGTTCTCTCGCGAATTTCTGTTTGTCCAGGATCCTGGCTTCGATATATTCTTTTTCAATTGCCACGATCTCAGCGGCATACTCAAACTGCACCGAATCGGAGACACTGATGGAGTCGCCGACGCCGAGGCGCAGTACCTTTGTCATGTGTTTTCTGTCGTCCGAATCCGTGATCCGGATCGTGCTTTCCTTCACATCGTGATAATCCACAAAGAATTTAGCCATTTCCCATTCCCTTTCAATTCAATCTTATTTCACATATTCGTGCCTGCCAGGGACTTATGTCGCCTGTCAGGCTGTTCTCTCGAAAATCGCCTCCTTTTAGATGCTTCGCATCAAAGTCGGTGATAGGTTTCACGATTTTCTATGAGAACACCTCTGCCGCGGCTCCTCAAACCGTATCTCAACGAGGTACATCCAAGGCGGCGCGCCGGCATATTTACGTAGAAAACCGTCCGAACCATTGATAACTGGAAGGTGAGCGGATTTTCGAGGAAATATGCCCGGCAGCCGCCCCGAAGCGTTAGATCTGTGCGGCGATGGCGCACCATTCCCCTTCTTCCATTATATCCAATATATGAAATCCGCATGCCTCGATCGCGGCAACAACTTGTTCCTGTTTTTCAATCAGGATCCCGGACGAGATATAAATACTCTTGCCCTTAAGGTGGGCTGCCACATCCTTCGATAACATCATGACCAGATCGGCCATCAAATTGGCGACGACGATGTCCGCTCGAAAATCCAATCCCTTGGTAAGATCTCCTTCAATGACTCCTACCTTATATTCCAAACCGTTCAATACTGCATTTTCCGCTGTTACCGTAACTGCAACCGGATCGATATCCACTGCCAACACATTCTTTGCGCCCAAAAGCGCGGAAGCGATGGACAAAATCCCGGAACCGCAGCCCACATCAAGTATCGCGTCCTTTTCCGGCTCAATATACTTTTCCAAAAGCTTTACGCATAGAGATGTAGTAGGATGAGTCCCGGTTCCGAAGGCCATGCCGGGATCGATTTCGATGACCAGCTCGTCTCCTTGACTTTCGTATGTTTCCCAAGTAGGCTTGATCACGATCCTGTCGGTAATTTTGGTCGGCTTGAAGTATTCCTTCCAGTTGTCCTTCCATTCCGAATCATCCACCGGTTTCCAGACAAGTTCATATTTTTCCTGAAGCTGCTCCAGAATCGATCTGTTGTCCTCAGTTTCCTCCAGGTAGAAGGTAATGCTGGTCCGGACATGCTCCAGCTCCATTAGACTATCGTCGATATAATCCCAGTCATAGGAATTTTTCTTATTCATCAGATCCTGAAAGTCCCTGGCGTCTTCAATAGCAAAACCCGCTATACCCATATCCATCAGGACACAGGTCAGCGGGTCGATACCCTCTTGCGAAGTATAGATTTTAACCTCTGTATATTTCACGATTTAAATAGCTCCTTCATGGTATCTGCGAACTTTTTTTTCTTTGAGTACCCTTCCGTATTCAGAGATTCTCCAAGCTTGCCGATCAACTTTTTTTGCTCCGATGTCAGTTTGGTCGGTACCTCCAGCGTAACTTTAACGTACAGATCTCCGACTTTTGAGGTTCTTAGGGACTTGATTCCCTTGCCCTTGAGACGGAATACGGTTTCAGGCTGCGTACCTGCAGGAATCTTGTAGGATACCTTTTCTTTCAATGTCGGGACGATAAGGTCGTCTCCAAGAGCTGCCTGACTGAATGAGATCGGCATATCCAGCCACAGGTCGTCGCCTCTTCGCGTAAACAGCGCATGAGGCTGAACGTTGATCACAACATAAAGGTCTCCGTTCGGCCCGCCGTTTGTGCCGGGTTCCCCCTGTCCCTTGATGGATATGACGGAGTCGTTGTCGACGCCTGCCGGAATATCCACGGATATGGTGACTGTTTTTCGTACTTTTCCGGTACCGCTGCACGTATGGCAGGGCTTATCGATGACCTCGCCGGTGCCGCCGCATTTATCGCATGGCTGAACGTTGGTGAACTGTCCGAACGGAGTCCTCTGGGTCGTACGGACCTCTCCGGTTCCGTTACATTTCTGACAGGTGACTTTTTCGGAGCCTTTTTCCGCTCCGGTTCCGTTGCAGCTCTCACAAGCCACATATTTATTGATCTGGATCTGTTTCTTTGTGCCGAAGGCTGCTTCCTCGAATGCTATGGTGACACTTTTCTGAAGGTCCTGACCCTTTCTCGGGCCGTTTCTTCTTCTTGCGCCCGACTGGCTGAAACCGCCGCCGAACATACCACCGAAAAGATCTCCGAAAATATCTTCAAAGCCGCCGCCAAAGCCTCCTCCGAAGCCGCCGCCGCCGAAGCCTGCATTCGGGTCAACGCCCGCATGGCCAAATCTGTCGTATTTATCCTTCTTCTGAGGGTCGGAAAGAATGCTGTATGCTTCGTTCACTTCTTTAAATTTGTCTTCTGCGGCCTTATCTCCGGGATTGCGGTCAGGATGAAACTCCATGGCCTTCTTTCGGAAAGCCTTCTTTATCTCCTGCTCGGTCGCTCCCTTCTGGATTCCAAGGACCTCATAGTAGTCTCTTTTTTCTGCCATTACTTAACCCTCTCTCAGATTCTTTATATAGATTTTCATCGTATAACATTCTGTCCGACGCTTCAGCGTCGTTGACAGAATTTATGCTAGAAAATCATAAATCATTGATTTATAGATTTTCATCGTATAACTGCATTTGCGGCACACCCAAAAGGGTGTACCGCAAAATTATACTTTTATTTTTTATCTTCGTCAACTACTTCGTAATCTGCGTCGACTACATTGTCAGGTCTCGGCTGCGAATCTTCTTCTGCTGCAGCTCCGCCTCCCATGTTGCCCATGTTCGGATCAAAGCCGCCTGCTCCGCCCTGGGCCTGCTGTGCTTGCTGGTACATCTTCGCGGAGATCGTATGGAATTCTTCGGTCAAGGTTTCTGTCTTCGCTTTGATTTCCTCAACGTTTGTGCCTTCAAGCGCTCTGGACAATTCATCCTTTGCGTTGTTTATCTTCGTCTTTTCTTCTTCGCTCAGACTTGCGTCGATTTCCTTCAGTGACTTTTCGGTTTCATAAACGAGAGTTTCCGCTCTGTTTCTGACCTCAACTTCTTCTTTTCTCTTCTTGTCTTCATCCGCAAACTGTTCCGCTTCCTTGATCTTCTGCTTGATTTCGTCGTCTGACAGCTTCGTTGATGAAGTGATCGTGATCCTCTGTTCCTTGCCGGTGCCCAGATCCTTTGCGCTTACGTTTACGATGCCGTTGGCGTCGATGTCGAAGGTTACTTCGATCTGCGGGATTCCGCGAGGTGCAGGCGGGATTCCTGAAAGCTGGAATCTGCCAAGAGTTATGTTGCCTGCCGCCATTTCTCTTTCACCCTGCATTACATGGATGTCTACCGCGGACTGATTGTCTGCAGCAGTGGAGAAGATCTGGCTCTTCTTTGTCGGGATCGTCGTATTTCTTTCGATGAGTCTTGTCGCGACTCCGCCCAGCGTTTCGATGGACAGTGACAGTGGGGTTACGTCGAGGAGGAGCACATCTTTTACTTCTCCTGTCAGCACGCCTGCTTGGATCGCGGCGCCGACTGCTACGCATTCATCAGGATTGATTCCTTTGAAAGGTTCTTTACCTGTGATTTTCTTTACCGCTTCCTGAACTGCCGGGATTCTTGTGGATCCGCCGACCAGGATGACCTTTGCCAGATCGTTTGTTGTAACGCCTGCGTCGGCCATGGCTTTTCTCATCGGTTCGATGGTCTTTTCAACAAGGTGTCCTGTGAGCTGATCAAATTTCGCTCTTGTGATATCCATGTTAAGATGGAGCGGTCCGTCCTGGTTTACTGTGATAAAAGGCAGATTGATGTTGGTTGTCTGCGAGCTGGAAAGCTCTTTCTTCGCCTTTTCCGCAGCCTCCTTCAGTCTCTGGTGAGCCATCTTGTCTTTTCTCAGATCAACTCCGTTTTCCTTTGCGAAGCTGTCGGCAATAAAGTTCATGATGACTTCGTCGAAGTCGTCTCCGCCGAGTCTGTTGTTACCATTGGTTGCCAATACTTCGAATACGCCGTCGCCCAATTCGAGGACGGATACGTCGAAGGTACCGCCGCCCAGGTCGTATACCAAAATCTTGTGATGTTCGTGTTCTTTATCAAGACCGTATGCAAGGGATGCCGCCGTAGGCTCGTTGATGATTCTCTTTACATCGAGTCCCGCGATCTTTCCCGCGTCCTTCGTCGCCTGCTTCTGGCTGTCTGTGAAATATGCAGGAACGGTGATGACCGCTTCCGTTACCTTTTCTCCGAGATAGCTTTCCGCGTCGGTCTTCAATTTTGTAAGTATCATAGCCGAAATATCCTGTGGAGTATATGATTTTCCATCTATTTCAACCCTATGATCGCTTCCCATATGTCTCTTTATGGAAGAGATCGTTCTGTCCGGATTCGTGATCGCCTGTCTCTTGGCAGTTTCACCGACCAGTCTTTCTCCGCTCTTCGTAAATCCGACTACGGACGGCGTCGTTCTGTTACCTTCCGCGTTAGCGATAACGACCGGTTCGCCGCCTTCCAATACGGCAACGCATGAATTTGTTGTTCCTAAGTCAATTCCTATTACTTTACCCATTGTAATATCCTCCTATTTGTTGGTTTCTCTAAATCATTCTCTTTGTATCTGCTGAAATAAATTTTTAAATTTTTTCTGATCACTCCGCTACTTTTACCATAGCCGGCCTGATTACTTTTTTATTCAGTAAATACCCCTTTTGCAATACCTGTGTTACTTTTCCACTTTCATACTCGACTGAGTTCTCAGTGAGCACCGCATGGTGGAAATTCGGATCGAAATCCTCCCCTAATGCGTTCATTTCTTCAACTCCGCTTTTTTCCAGTACCCCTTTAAACTGTTTGAAAATCATATTCATACCTTCTGAAAAGCTTTCGTTTTCGTTACTGTGTTCCAGCGCTCTCTCAAAATTATCTATTACATCAAGCAACTCTATCACGATTTTCTCGTTAGCGTATGCATAAATGTCACCTTTTTCTTTTTCTACTCTTCTTTTGTAGTTTTGAAAATCAGCCGCTAATCTCAAGTATCTGGTGTTGAGTTCTTCCTCATCTTTTGTCGTTTCCCTGTCGGCCGTTTCCTGAACCTGTTCTTCCGCGCCTTCCGCTACCTCTGCTTCCAGTTCGTTTTCCCTGTCCATGGTATCTTCAGGTGCTTTGTTCTTAGTCATCTTCCTCGTCTCCTCCCGTTATTTTAAAAGTCTCATTTATGTTATCCGTGATATACTCGATAATCGAGGTAACCTCGTCGTATTTCATTCGGGTCGGGCCGATAACCCCAAGTTTCCCAATCATTTTTCCATTGATATGGTACGTAGCCGTAATCAGGCTGCAGTCTCTTAAAATGTCTTCGGAATTTTCATTCCCGATGGTGATGATAACGCCGTTCTCCCGGTTCATAAGCACATCGGTGAAATGCTTCTTATGATTGACCATTTCAAGAAATACTTTGGCTTTTTCGATATCATTATATTCCGGACAGGAAAAGATATTTGTGATTCCGTCCAGGAACAGTTCCACGTTGAGCATGTTCTCAAGGGTGCTGATAAAATTCGGCTGAATCGTTTCGACCAGACGGCCCATTGCTTCGATATCCGACTCAAAGCTCTTGATGATATCCAATTTCAAAATATCACTCAGCGTCTTGCCTTTATAATTGTAGGTCATGACCTTTGAGAGTATACTGAGGTTTTCTTCCGTATACGGGACTCTCATCTTGATTGTGGTGTTGGAAACCTTTCCGCTTACCGTAACGATCATCAGCACCACCGTCTGAGGGTCTACAGGCAGGAAGTTGATGTATTTAAGCCGGTTTGATTCCTGGTTCGGCGTGATCGCGAAGGATGTCAGATTGGTCAGCTCCGAAAGCAGAGTCGCCGCATGCTGGATCGTCCGTTCCAGCTCGGTCACGTTCTTTGTAATTTTCTCTTCGATGATATGCTTCTCTTCTTCAGGCAGTTCATATCTCTGCATCAGGTTGTTTACATATAACCGATAAGCCTTGTCGGACGGCACTCTGCCCGCCGAAGTATGCGGATGCGTTAAAAAGCCCATTTCCTCCAGATCCGACATTTCATTCCGGATGGTGGCAGGGCTGATACCCATATCAAGCTTCTTTGAAAGAGTTCTCGATCCGATGGGTTCAGCGGATCGAATAAAGTCTCCGACGATCGCTTGTAATATTCTTAATTTTCTTTCCGTTAAATCCATCTTTATCACCACTTTTCAACGGGTTTCGATAACTTCTTCTTTATGTTGTTAGCACTCTTGATAGGTGAGTGCTAAATCATATTTTTAATTTAACACTGTTGTTCTTTATTGTCAACAGTGTTTTCTAAAAAAATGTAAAAATTTTTCCAGATTGAATTTCAATGAGAAATATTATTATAATATAATTAGGAATAAAAGGAAGGAGATGCGCTGCGATGAAAAATAATATCATTGTAACAATCGCAAGACAGTTTGGAAGCGGAGGCCGAGAAATCGGAGAAAAGCTGGCAGTCAAATTGGATATCCCTTATTATGATAAGTCGCTGATCCATCTTGCCGCCAAGGATAGCGGCATTGATGAGGATCTTTTTGAATTTGCGGATGAAAAGGCATACCACAACTTCTGGACGGCTTCAGTGGGAAGCAATTGCTTTTACGGCAACCGCATATCCCCTTTCAATGAAATGCCAATGAATGACAAGCTCTTTCTGATCCAGTCCAATATCATCAAGAAGCTGGCTGAAGACGGCTCCTGTGTTATCGTCGGACGATGCGCCGATTATATCCTGCGGGACGATCCACGCACGATCACTGTTTTCATCCATTCCAGCGAGCAGAACAGACTGGACCGCATCACCCGATCCTACGGGATCCCGGCTGCAGACGCCAGGGATGTCATGGTCAAGACGGATAAACGGCGGGCAGCCTATTACAACTACTACTCCGGTGAAAAATGGGGACGCGCCGACAATTATGACTTCTCCATCAACGCAGGCGCTGTCGGCATCGAGGGAGCAGTGGATCTGATCATAAAATTTGCCGAATTAAAGTCAGCGGAATAGCGACTACAAACTGATACACGTTATTCATAAAACGGTGATACCTCTCCGCTGTGGAAGGCCATGAAAACACCCAAACAGACAATATCGCCGCTGCGATCAGGAACAGATAGGACGGGATATCCTGTCCGAAAGATCCACCTATGCCTTTTATGAGATATCTCACGATAATATGAAGAATATAAACCGTCATGGTATTTTGTCCGACTGCAGTCAGGAAGGTCCTGCTTTTTGGCGTCAGATTGATGAACACGAAAATCCACGCGAGGGAAATTAGGGAAATCCCGATTCGGAGCAGCATACCCTGATCGTTGGTCAGACCCGTCGAAACGTATGAGCCCTTCATATAAAGCGCTTCCAAAGGAAATACTCTGTAAAAAGCAATATGTATGGTAAATCCGATAAGAACCGATAACAAAAACCATGATACGGTTTTGGGAAGTCTGTGCAGCTTGTCGATCCATTCCGGCTTGAAATAATACCCCAGCAGGAAAAACGGAAGAAAGCTGAAAGTCCTCCCCAGTGAAAGCGTGGAATCAAAAAAAGGAATATAGCCTGCCGCCAGCGATACCGCTATGCTGATTGGCAGGATATTTTTTATTTTGATCAGATCTTTCAGGAAATACCGATAGATAAACATCGTCAGCAGATACCAGAGCGCCATGGTCGGCAGCGTCAGATCAAAGTGCGCCTTGCCAAAAATGGTTATACGCAGGAGAAACATGATCGGCATCAACAGGATATACGGAAACAGGAAAGTCTCAAACGCGGTAGATCTGCATTTTTCGGGTTTTCTTGAAAAATAACCGGAAACGAACAGGAAGCCCTGCATGATGTATGAGAACGATATCAGGTAGATCACGCCGCCGAATGAGGATACCGCAAAGGACGAGCTTGCCCTGAAATAATGGGCAATCACGACGGAAAAGATTAAAATCGCTTTAATATTGTCAAACAAATAATTTCTTTCTTTGATGTGGATCTTGTTTATTTTTGTAATGGAATTTATGTTGTAGTCTTTCTTCATATTTCTGTGTCTTTTGATACTTATCTATTTCAGTTAGTATATGATTCCTTTCGTTTTAATCTATTACTGCTTCGACCATCCGAGGGAGGTTTTTACGGCCTTTTTCCATCCGTTCAATAATTCTTCGCGGGCGGAAGCGTCCATCTCCGGTTCGAATATCCGGGATATCTGCCAGTTTTCAATGATTTCTTCCCTGCTCTTCCAGTACCCCGTAGCCAGTCCGGCAAGATAAGCGGCTCCCAGCGCCGTTGTTTCGATGGATACTGGCCGCTTTACAGGAACGCCTATGATATCGGCTTGAAACTGCATCAGGAAGTTGTTTGCGCAGGCTCCGCCGTCTACCTTCAGGGCGGTCATTTTGATTCCCGAATCCCGCTCCATGACCGTGAGCACATCGCTGGACTGGTATGCCAATGATTCCAGTGTCGCCCGGACAATATGGAAACGATTCGCTCCTCTGGTGAGCCCAACGATGGTTCCCCTGGCATAAGGATCCCAATATGGCGCCCCGAGGCCGACAAAGGCCGGAACCAGATAAACGCCGTTTGTATCTTTTACCTTCTCCGCCATCCATTCGGTATCAGCGGCATTGTCGATAAGCTTCATTTCATCGCGCAACCACTGGATCGCAGCGCCTGCGACAAAAACCGAACCTTCCAGGGCGTAATTGATGACCCCGTTTATTCCCCAGGCAATGGTGGTGATCAGGCCGTTTTGTGAAAATACCGGTTTTGTCCCCGTATTCATCAGCAGAAAGCAGCCGGTGCCATAGGTATTTTTCGCCTCTCCCCCGGTGAAACAGGTCTGGCCGAACAGCGCTGCCTGCTGGTCTCCAGCCGCTCCGGCAATAGGGATCTCCCCGCCGAATATGGTGCTGTCCGTCATGCCGTAAATATGGCTGGAGGGCACCGGTTCCGGGAGCATGCATCGCGGGATCCCGAGTTCATCCAGGATCTCCTGATCCCATTCCAGCGTATTGATATTGAACAGCATGGTCCGGGACGCATTGGAATAGTCCGTGATATGCGCCCTTCCCATGGTAAGCTTCCAAATCAGCCAGGTTTCGATGGTTCCGAACAGAAGCTCTCCTGCTTCCGCCCGCTCCCTGGCTCCTTCCGTATTTTCCAGGATCCATCGGATCTTAGTTCCTGAAAAATATGCATCGATGGGCAAACCTGTCTTTTGCCGGTATAGGTCCGCAAGACCTTTCTCTTTCAGGGAATCGCAGTATTCGGCGGTTCGCCTGCATTGCCAGACGATGGCATTGGAAATCGGAATCCCTGTATGTTTGTCCCAAATCACGGTGGTTTCTCTTTGGTTGGTAATGCCGATAGCCTCGATATTCTGATAACCTGCATTGATCCTGCGCATTGCTTCCTGTGCAACGCCGATCTGGGTGGACCAGATTTCCATAGCGTCGTGTTCGACCCAGCCTGGTTTGGGATAGATCTGCGTGAACTCCTTTTGGGCGACGCTCACCATTTCCCCTTTTTTATTGAAAAGGATGCAGCGGGAACTGGTTGTCCCCTGATCCAGCGCCATGACATACCGCTCCATGTTTGTTCCCCTTCCCCGTGAATTTAATCAAAAAATGGTTTAAAATTAACCTTCTATTATTAAAACCTATTTATACGAATTCCGCAAGTACCCTGTTGGAAATATCGATTCCCGTTTCCGTAAAGCGAAGATGTCCGCCCACAATATCAATGAGCCCTTCCCGCCTATATTTTTCAAGTACTTCTCCGTATACGCTTTCCAGGTCGGCGCCGAACCTTGCTCTGAAATCGCTTAGTTCGATTCCTGCGATCTTCCGCATTCCAGTAAACAGATACTCGGAAATGTTCTCTTCCTTCGTATTCTCATGTTGCCAGATGGTGAAGACACGTTCCGGGTCATCCGAATGCACTTCGCCTGCCCTGATATATTCCCTTAGATCCGTGATATTGCTGGTTCTTATGCCGTTCATGTAAGAGTGGGCGCCAAGTCCCAGACCGAGATAATCCTCCATGGACCAATATTTCAGGTTATGCCTGCACCGGTATCCTTCCATGGCTGCATTGGATATTTCATAATGAAGGTAACCCCTATCCTTCAGCATCCTGACCGCCCCATGATACATTTCCCTGTCGAGCTCATCTTCGGTTTGCTTCAGGCTGCCTTCCCGGAACATGGAGTAAAACGGCGTTCCTTCTTCGAGCTGAAGGCTGTAAAAGGATATGTGCTTCGGCTTTAGCGAGAGCGCCCTTTCCATCGTATCCATCCAGATTTCACTGGTTTGACCCGGGATCGCAAACATCAAATCGATATTGATGTTCCGGAAGCCGCATTCTCTTGCCAGATCATAATTTTTGAAAAAATCCTCTGTGGTATGGACTCTGCCCATATACGCAAGCAGCTCATCATCAAAGGATTGGGCTCCGATGCTGAGACGGTTGACACCGGCGTTCAGGTAGGTTTCCAGCTTGTTTTTTGTCAGTGTCTTCGGATTCGACTCCATTGAAATTTCGGCGTTCCCATCAATCGAAAAGCTTTCCTTTACTACCGTCATTATATCAACGATCCGCTGCTCGTTCACCAAGGAAGGCGTGCCGCCGCCGATAAAAATGGAATCTACATAATATTTATTACTGTAATCATCTGATTTCTGCCTGATTTCTTTTGCGAGTGCCCGGAAATATTCATTTTGCAGTTCTTCCTCCGCCCCGCCGAAGGACAGGAAATCGCAGTAATTGCACTTCTGGATGCAAAATGGGACATGAATATAGAGCCCCAAGGATTTCCTTGGGGCTGTCATATCGTCGCTATAAATTGCTGTTTCCTTGTTATTTGTTGTCATCATATTTCAGCACCGCTGTAAATGCTTCCTGAGGCACCTCCACGGTTCCGAACTGCCTCATCCTCTTCTTGCCTTCCTTCTGCTTTTCCAGCAGCTTCCTCTTACGGGAGATGTCGCCGCCGTAGCACTTGGCGAGCACGTCCTTCCGGTATGCTTTGACCGTCTCTCTGGCAATGACCTTCTGTCCGATGGAAGCCTGGATCGGCACTTCAAACTGGTGCGGAGGAATGATTTCCTTCAGCTTCTCGCAGACGAAACGGCCTCTGCTATAAGCTTTCGACTCGTGTACGATCATGGAAAAGGCGTCCACCAGTTCTTTATTCAGCAGGATATCCATCTTTACTACGTTTGATTTCTCATACCGGATAAATTCGTAATCCAGAGAGCCGTAGCCTCTTGTCTTCGATTTCAAGGCGTCGAAGAAGTCATAGATGACTTCGTTCAGCGGCATTTCATAATGGAGTTGGACTCGGGTTTCTGTGATATATTCCATATGGAGCATTTTTCCTCTGCGGTCCTGGCAGAGCTCCATAATGCTTCCTACATACTCCTTCGGGATCATGATATCGGCTTTTACGATGGGTTCCTCGATATGGCGGATTTCCAACAGCGACGGCAGGTTGGAAGGATTCTGTATCATCTCTTCGCTTCCGTCGTTCATAACAACCTTATAGATTACACTTGGAGACGTCGTTATGATCCCAAGGTCGAATTCCCTTTCCAGCCGTTCTACGATGATTTCCATATGGAGCAGTCCCAGAAATCCGCAGCGAAAACCAAAACCCAAGGCTGTCGAGGTTTCCGGCTCAAAATGGAAAGCGGCGTCGTTGACCTGCAGCTTTTCCAAGGCATCTTTGACGTTTTCATATTTTTCGGTTCCGGCCGGGTAAATTCCGCAATAAACCATCGGCTGTACCTTTTTATAGCCGGGTAGAGGCGCGTCCGTCGGATCGCTGTCCAATGTGATAGTATCGCCGACACGGGCATCTGCGACCTGCTTGATACTGGCGCAGATATAGCCGACCTCTCCGGCAGAAAGCTCGCTGATGGAAACCGGTCCCGGTGCATATACGCCGACTTCGGTCACTTCATATTTTTTCTTTGTATTCATGAGACGGATCATATCGCCTTTTTTGATTTTTCCGTCGAAAACGCGGACATAGCTGACGACGCCCCGATAATTGTCATAGTAAGAGTCGAAGATCAGAGCCTTCAGCTTGCCACCGGCGTCTCCTTTCGGAGCCGGAATCTTTGCGACGACGGCTTCCAGAACTTCTTCGATGCCTATGCCTTCCTTGGCTGAAATCAAAGGAGCATCATGAGCATCAATGCCGATGATGTCTTCGATTTCCAGCTTTGCTTCATCCGGTCGTGCGCTGGCAAGATCGATTTTATTAATGACAGGCAAAATTTCCAGATCCTCGTCAAGGGCCAGGTAAACGTTGGCCAGAGTCTGGGCCTCCACGCCCTGGGTGGCGTCGACAATGAGCACGGCGCCTTCACAGGCTGCAAGGCTTCGGGATACTTCGTAGGTGAAGTCCACATGTCCCGGAGTATCGATGAGATTGAAGATATATTCATGACCGTCCTTTGCCTTATAGGCAAGACGGGTAGTCTGAAGCTTGATGGTGATGCCCCTTTCACGCTCCAGTTCCATGTTGTCCAAAAATTGTTCCTTCATTTCCCTATGGGAAACCAGGCCGGTATTTTCAATAATACGGTCAGCCAGTGTGGATTTACCGTGATCTATATGCGCAATGATGCAAAAGTTCCTGATAAACTGCTGGTATGAATTCATTGTTCCTCCTAAATTGTGCCTGCCAGGGGTATTGTGGGCGACTGCCGGGCATATTCTCCTCGAAAATCCGCTCGCTTCCAGTCAACCAAGGCTCGGACGGTTTTCTATGAAAATATGCCGTCGCGTCGCCAATACGGTATCGCGTGCGGCACTATTTCATAGATTTTAATTATATCATACCATTGTAGCTTTTTACAATATCTGCGTTTTAAATACGCTGTAATCCATTTCCGGTTCCTCAATACCGAGAAAATCCTGAATATGAACGACTGCAACGTCGAGTTGAGAAGTGACTGTATTGCTGATATCGCCCCAGTCTTCACTCAGCTTGGTCGTGTTGACTTCGGCGGTTTGTCCGAAAATGGAAAACGTCACAAAATCGGAATTAACACGCCTGACATGAGGCGCGATCTTCCCGTCCTGATCCATCATATCTGAATAAGCCTCGTCTACGGCAGTGATTCCGTACACTGCCGCGAAGACCAGGACAAATACCAGGAACTTTTTCAATCTCATTTTATCACTTGGTTTTTTTTTCGCATTCTTCATATTCTGTTTATCTTTCGTTAACTACATATCTTTGATCACTTTCGCCAGAACGTCGCCGAAATACTTTCCGGTCAGCTTTGCCTGTTCAATGGTGTTTTGATTGTTACCGACTTCCAGAAGCAGATGATGATCCGACACGTACTGATTGAATTTATACTGCTTTTCTATGATCTTTCCGCCAAAGCCCGGGTACGTTTCCTCCGCAGTCTGGTTCACCTGGGTTGCAAACGACTTTAAAGCCTCCAAATTCGGGTTTCCGGTTCCTATGACAAGGCTGTACTTTGCAACGGTATCCTTTTTAATGTCGGTGGTTTTTGCCGTATTCCCGCTGTAACCGGCCGCGTCTCTATGTAAATCAATGACGATCATGTTCGATGCATTGCTTCCCATAAGTTTTTTGACGGTTTCAAGAGAGCGGGTATATGATTGGTTGTATGACGGAGAATCATGAAGCGTCTTGTCATGGATCACCTGGATCCCTTTCGCCTCAAGCTCTTCGGCCAGGGCATCGCCGACTTCGCGGACCGTGCCATATTCCTTCAGGGAATGGAAATTTCCTTCCTCCACAGGCTGATATGATTCGGTGGCATGAGTGTGATAGATAAGGACAACAGGTTTTGTATAATCGATGTCTGCCGTATCGGGTGCCTCAGGCGTTTCGGGAGTCTCGGTGTCAACAACGTCTTGCTCTGCTTGCTCTGTATTTTCACCATCCGATGATTCGCTCCCGTCGAGGATGATACCGGGATCTTCCTCGGCCAGATCATCGTCAAGCACTTCAGCGGCAGGGAACATGGACCCCACCATGGACTTGAAAAGGCTCTCCGACTGTTTCGAATCAATAAGTCCTTCCGAATCCTCTGCCTCAGAGCCTGGAGGGCTTGCCAATGCTTCTCTTGATTCAAAATCTGAGCTTCTGCTCACTGTTGGGAAGACGTTCCCGATATACATCTTCGCTACGTCTTCTCCCTTGGCTTCGAGCATCTGCGCCGGTCCTCCATTAATAAAACTGAACATGATAAAGCCGGAGACAGCCCAAAACAGAAAGGTCAGAAATGCAACTTTTCCGCTGCCGGGCCGTTTCCTGTTGTATCCTCCGTACCTTCTTCTCATTGATTCAACTCCTCATCATCACCAACAATACTAAGAGTATATGCCCGGATGAAGAGTTATATTAATTCCATTTGAAATTATGTCGGAAAAATCCTTGATCACCTGATCGATTTCAGTGGACGTTACGATCATGGGAATTCCATTTTCATCGATATATTTCTCCGCTCCACTGGGATCCTTCAGATAATCGATTAGATTGTCCAAAATCAGTGTTTTGGAATCGATCACCGTCGGTACGCCGATGGCAACGACTTTTGTGCCCAGGGTCTTCTCCGTCAACTGTTTTCTCATGTTTCCGGTGCCTGCGCCCGGCGAGATTCCTGAATCGCTGATTTGGATCGTCGTACTGATCCTGTTGACGTTTCTTGCCGCCAAAGAATCCACCGCAATGATGACCTCCGGTTTTGCGATTTTAGCGGCGCTTTTGATCAGGTCTGCGGTTTCCATTCCTGTCGAACCCATTACTCCGGGAATAAAGCCGCTGACACAGGACATTTCATCATCACCTTCTGCTTCGTACATCAAAAAGTAATGCCGTGTGACCTTAACCTTTGAGACGGTATACGGTCCCAGCGCATCCGGCGTCACCTTATCGTTTCCCAAGCCTATGATCAGCACCTTAAGTTTGCTGTGGAACTGGATCAGCCGCTTCAATTCGTTGGCCACAGCCCTCGCGGCAGTTTCCTTGATTCCTTCTTCTCCGTCCACGACTCCATCGACCTCAAGGGTGATATAGTTCCCGAGCGGTTTCTGGAGCGCCTTGCTGCCGTTCTCGTCTGTTATTTTGATCCGCGTGATACCCACCGAGTCTTCAAATTTCTCGGTTTCGACTTCGACTCCGGATATTTCGATCCCTTTGCCTTTGTTCTCCGAGTCGTACATCTCCTTATTTTCGATTGCCAAGTCTGTTCTAAAATTCAATTTATCTTACCTCGTTTCTAATTCTTTCCTGTTAATGATTGCTGGAATCGTTCTTTTTTATTCATTTTGTATTTTTTCCTTGCATTTTTTATTCTATTCATATATACTTCATGTTGCGATATTTTGCGAAAGTGGGGTGAAATAATGGCAAATATTAAATCAGCAAAGAAAAGAATCAGTGTTATCGCGAAAAAGACAGCTGTCAACAGAAGAGTTAAGTCTCATCTGAAGGCTATCGTCAAGAACTTCGAAGGCGCTATCGTCAGCGGAGATTTTGCAACAGCTAAAGAAAAGCTGGCTTTGGCAGAAAAGAGACTTATGCAGGCTGCTGCTAAGGGAACCATTCATAAGAATGCTGCTTCCAGAAAAGTTTCCAGGATGACAAACAGATTCAACAAAGCAAAAGCAGAATAATCTCACCCGTCCCCACAGTGCATAAGTTAAATGCACACAATACAAAAAACGTTGATCATGCCAAAGCCGGCGGTGTCTCCCGGTTTGTGGCATGATTTATTTTTTGCGCACCTAGCCCCGTTTGCGAAGCAAACGTCGGCAGGCGCCATACGGAAATTCCCCGGCTTTAGCCGGATGGAATTTTTCCGTTCGATTTTAGCCCGCCGCGCAATTATTCCAGCAGCTTCAGCACCGACATTACTTCCATCTGGATACCGATCGGAATGCATTTTTCATCCACTTCGAATCCGGCGGAATGGATCCCCTCGTTTTCCCTCCCTTTATATCCGCTTCCGAGGAAAAAGAATGCTCCCGGAACTTTCTCCAGGAAAAATGCAAAATCTTCGACTCCCATGGTCGGTTCCTTCAGTTCCACAACCTTTTCCACTGCCGTTTCACAGATCGCGACGCTTTTTATCACCTCAACGACCAGGTTGTCGTTCGTCAGGATAGGATATCCTTTTTTGAATTTCACTTCGGCTTTTGCACCGTATGCTTTTGCAGTACACTGCGCCATCTCCTTCAGTCTCTCTCGCAGGAATTCCCTGCTGCAATGATCCAGCGACCGAATCGTTCCCTCAAGAACAACACTGTCCGCAATAAGATTGACAGCCGTACCGCCGTGGATGCTCCCGACCGTGATCACGGCCGAATTAAGAGGACTTATATTCCTCGCAACAATACTTTGGGCTCCTGTTACGATCTGCGCCGCGGCGGCTATGGAATCGATCCCCATCTCTGGATATGCTCCGTGGCTGTACTTACCCTTGACATTGATTCGAAACATGTCCGAAGAAGCATGGACTTTTCCGTATTTGATTCCGATGGTCCCGGCCGGAAGATCCGGTTTTACATGAAGCCCCAGGATATAGTCGGTCTTTGGTTCCAGACAGCCTTTCTGCATCATCCGCTTTGCGCCGCCGGTCGTCTCTTCCGCCGGCTGAAATATAAACTTAACATTGCCATTAATCTCTTTCTGGATTTCGCTTAAAACCCTTGCGGCTCCTAATAATACTGCCATATGTACGTCATGTCCGCAAGCATGCATAATTCCCTTTCTTTCCGACGAATATGGCAGATTTACGGCCTCTTGCATCGGAAGCGCATCCATATCGGCTCGGAGAGCGACCGTCTTCTTTCCCGGTTTTTTCTCCAAATTGCCGACTATGCCTGTCGAAAGCATCCTTTCCGTTTCAATGCCAAGTTTCCCCAGCTCTACCAGAATTCTTTCCGCTGTACGGTATTCTTCATTTCCCAGTTCGGGCCAGCGGTGGAGATCCTGTCTCAGGCGTACGGCCCACTTTCCTGCTTCTTTTACCAGTTCATCCAGTTCCAATAGATTGACCAAGCTTAATTCCCTCCCTGCGGTGTTAATTGGAAATCTGCATTAATATAATATTAACAAGAGAACAGATTTAGCAGTAGAAATTTGCAAAGAGGAGGTACTTTATTATGACCCCTATGATCAGACCAAAACATTTAAAACCGGGTGACCGGATCGCATTGATCGCTCCCGCTTCGCCTGTTGATGAAGATAAAATCGATTCGACGATCGAATCTGTTAAATTTCTAGGATTGAAGCCCCTGCTTTTCCCTTCTGTAACTATGGCGCACGGCTATCTGTCAGGCCCTGACGAGGTAAGGGCGGCCGACGTCAACAACGCTTTCGCTGATCCGGAGATAGACGGTATATTCTGCGTCCGGGGAGGATACGGCGTCACGCGCATTCTGAACCGTATCGATTTTGACATGATATCGAGAAATCCGAAAATATTTCTGGGCTACAGTGATATTACCGCGCTCCATGTCGCCCTGAACCAGCTATGCAATCTGATCACCCTGCATGCGACGATGCCGTCTCGTGGCTGGAGCTGTCTTGATCCGATCACGTTTTGCAGCCTCACCGAAAACCTGTTTTGTCCGATCCCCGGCGGACTTGCGCCCTGCATCGAAGGGGAGCCGATCGAAACCATAAACCCCGGGAAGGCTTTGGGACCGGTCGTCGGCGGCAATCTGTCCCTGTTGGTCGCTGCGCTGGGATCCCCTTACGAGGTGGATACAAAAGATAAGATCCTGTTTATCGAGGATGTGGATGAAAAGAACTACCGCGTCGACAGGGACTTGACTTCCCTGGCCCTGGCGGGAAAATTCGACGACTGCAGCGGCATCATACTGGGAACATGGGCCGATGTGGGCGATCCCGAACTGGAACCGAAAAAAAACCTGAGTCTGAACCAGATCTTTGACGAAGTCGTCAAACCTTTTGGAAAGCCGACGATCAATAATTTCAGAGCGGGACACATCTATCCCCAGATCGCGATACCCATGGGTGCAGTGACGGAGCTCGACGCCACAAACGGAACTGTTTCCTTTCTGGACGCTGCGACGAAATGAGCTTCGGCCCGCAATAAGAGGTGAAATCAAGGAGGTACGGAATGCCAAGGCAAATCTTTATTACAGAAAACGACCGGAGCAGATTAGGCGAGTTGGTCAGCAATGCACAGCAGCTAGGGCTTCAAAATGATAAAGCCCTCGAGAAACTTAAAGGTGAAATGGTTAAAGCCAGGCTCGTCAACTTGGGACAACTGCCGCCCGATATTGTTACAATGAATTCGAGAATACTGATCGAAACAAACGGTGAAGAGGATGAGATTTCTCTGGTTTACCCCGAAGACGCCGATTTAATCGAGAACAGGATTTCTGTGTTGTCTCCCATCGGAACTACTATTCTCGGTTATGGCGAAGGAGATCGGATCTTATGAGAGATTCCGTCCGGCACCGCAGAAATCCATATTAAAAAGGTCCTCTATCAGCCAGAATCCGCCGGAGATTATGATTTATAAAAAATAAGGCAGGCGTCGGTTTTCAGCCGAATCGCCTGCCTTTTTCTTTTAAATATTTTTGTGGCGCTGTATCTTTTTTGTCGTCGTCTTGACGAATTCATCCCTTCGGACGATGATGTTCCTGACACGCTTGTAGATCGGAAGCTTCTCATTGATCTCCGCGATCACCCGCCTGATCAGGGATTGAACCTCCTCTTCCCCGAAGGTCTCGCCGAATTCCTCGTAGATCACGTCGTAATTCGGACGGATCTGGGCGCTGACCTGCGTGTCGTCGCTGTCTTCGTCAAACAGCCCGTGTACCAGGCTTTCCTGGATATATTTATTTCGGTTGATATAGTATTCGACTTCCTCCGGATAGATGTTCTTTCCGGTCTTCGTCACAATGACGTTCTTTTTCCTGCCGGTGATATAGAGCCAGCCCTCGTCGTCGAGAAAACCGAGGTCTCCCGTATAAAACCAGCCGTCCTTCAGCACTTCCGCTGTTTTCTCCGGCATGTTGTAGTAGCCCAGCATCACGTTCGGCCCTTTGAATATGATTTCCCCGATACCGTCAGCGTCCTTGTCGATGATCCTTATCTCACCGCTTGCCACAGCCGGTCCAGACGATCCCGCTTTTTTATAACGATTGCAGAAATCCGGCGGCCCGGATACCAGCGGCGAACATTCTGTCAGTCCGTAGCCCTGCAGCATGCTGAAGCCGAGATCCTCAAAGCCCCGCAGAACATTGGGATCGATCCCAGCCGCGCCGGTGATCACCATTCTCAGTTTTCCGCCGAACTTTTCGTGTACGCTCTTGAATAGCTTTTTGCTGGCGTCCATTCCCATCGCCTTCAGCGTCCTGTTCAGCTTGATGGCTTTTTTAAGCGCCTTTTCTTTTCCAGTTTTCTCCGCTTGCTTCCAAATCTTGTCGTAAATGGACTCAAAGATGAGCGGTACTCCGATCAAAATGGTCGCCTGCGCTTCCGCAAGGTTTTTATTGATATACTTCAGGCCTTCGAAAAACGCGACGGAAGCTCCCCGATAGAGAACAAGGGCCATCCCCATGGTCGATTCAAAGGTATGATGGATCGGCAGTATGGACAAAGTCCTGTCTTCCGGCGTCACAAGCGCAATTTTGCAGGTATCCATAATACAGGAAGCGATATTGTTATGGCTCAGCATAACTCCTTTTGCGGCGTCTGTCGTTCCAGACGTGTACAGGAGGATCTTCATCACATAAGGATCGATTTCCGCATCGATAAATTCCCTGTTTCCTGCCTTGACCAGTTTTTCACCCGATGCGACCAGGTCTTCCCATAATATGACCCCGCCTGGCTCAAAAGCGCCCTCTGCAGGTTCCTTCAGCGGTTCATCAGGATTTGTCCTGTCTCCGTATATTTTCATTTTTATTTTATATTCAATTTCAAAATCCTTGAAATAATCCTCAAAGCTCTGGGTGAAAAACACCGCCCTGCAGCCGGATTGTTTCAAAAGGTTTTGGATCTCATCCCTGCTGAGTTCCTTGTCCAGCGGAACGACCACGCCGGTTCCGTTTACGACCGCAAAGTAGGAAGCGATCCATTCATAGCAGTTCTCACCGATCACGGCGATCTTGGAATCCTTGAGTCCCAGGGATATCAATTTTGTTCCCAACGCATCGATATCTTTTTTTGCCAGAGCATACGATATGTGTTGGTATTCTCCGCCCTTCTCCTTTTTTACCAAAAAGGCAGGTCTTTCCGAATAGAGCCGGACACTTGAGTCCATCATGTCTTTTAGTGTTTTGACATCTCTGATTTCATGATATTTGTCTTTCAATTTGTTATCCATTTCATGCTCCTCTGAAAGAATAATGTTACTGCATAACAAGGTTTGTAAAATCTTGTTATATATTTTCCAATATAATGTAATGCACATATATCATACATTAATTGCATCGCTAAGTAAACATTAAATAAGTATTTCCAGAGTTGCTGAGGGTATGATATACTGATAGAAAAAAATAGGAGGTCGTTTTACTATGACTGCACATATTTACGCTGCACAAAAAGGAGAAATCGCGGAATCCATCCTGCTTCCGGGAGATCCGCTCCGGGCGAAATTCATTGCCGAAAATTTTTTGGACAGCCCAAGATGCTACAACGAAATCAGAGGAATGCTTGGTTATACCGGCACATATAAGGGAGTCCCCGTTTCCGTCCAAGGTACCGGCATGGGGATGCCTTCCATGGGAATTTACAGCTGGGAGCTGATCAAGGATTACGGCGTACAGAACCTGATCCGTATCGGTTCCGCCGGCTCCTTCTCCGAGAAAGTAAAGATCAGGGATATCGTCTTCGGAGTCGCTGCTTCGACCGACTCCAATTACGTTCACACATTCGGGATCAACGGGACCTATGCCCCTTGCGCGGATTTTGATCTGCTGATGAAAGCGAAGTTTTCGGCTGACAAGCTCGGGATCCCGGTCCATGCAGGCAATATCGTATCCTGCGACGTTTTCTATGAGCAACAGCCTGACTGGTGGCAAAAATGGGCTCAGATGGGCGTTATGGCCGTTGAAATGGAAGCTGCGGCGCTTTACATGAACGCTGCATATCTCGGCGCAAAGGCTTTATGTATCGTAACGATCAGCGATCATTTCATCACATCGGAACAGTCCACTTCCGAAGAAAGAGAAAAGACCTTCACAGACATGATGAAGGTCGCATTGGAAACCTGCATATAATAACAAGAAAGAAACTTCATCTAAACTAAAAGAACGGCAAGTCTTATATTTAAGGCTTGCCACTTTATTTCATATCCGATGAAAAGCTATATTTCCGGGAAGGCTATAAAAACCACTTGCTGTTGAAAAAAGTAATGCTAAGAACCTCAAAGGACATTGCGGTATTATGAATTTTAGAATATAATTAGTTCACGTATTATTCGTTAATGAATAGCGGCCGAACAGTTGGGTTGGATAGTCGGCGGATGATTAACGGATAATCATAGGTTAGGTTAGGTAGGGATCTTATTATGAAATATCGTTTATATCTGCGCGTTAAGCTGCAGGACGATAGCTGGGTTAAAGTCGGCCAAAATCATGAAATCCAGTGGGACACTCGCGATTTGATCAGGGCTTCAAGTGGCTGGCTCATCATTAATCAGGACAAGATCGGCATGGCTTCCGATTTTGTTCCGAAGCTGCACAGAGGGATCATTGAGCTGCAAAATTCTTCAGATACTTACAGAGAATATGAAATGATTCATGGGCTTGGTACAATCAAAAGCGTACTATCCTTCTATGAACAACTTCTCAACGATTGTCAGAAGTACCCGTATACAGAGTTATGCGGCTGTGTGGCTAGTTGAGCATTTTTTTCAGTTCAAAAAAGAAGGTCTTTCATTCGTGAATGAATTGACCTTCTTTTTATTTTCCGCATCGTCTTATTTTCTGCTTCTTCCTATTAGTAAAATATATTTAAATTAGTCCGTTATCAATTTAGAAAATTTCCGTACCTTGTCGTCCAACTCTTTGGCGCTCATCTTTTTAACGTCTTCAAATTCGGCCGTCCCTTTAATGATGTTTCTGCTCAGTTTTTCCTTCATCTTTGCAAAACACTGATCTGAGCTTGTTCCAGGACTGTGGACCGTGAAAAGAAAAATGTTCTTTCCTTTGATCAAATAGTCCGAAAGAAATGTGTTGACTGCCGGAACATAGCAACGAGCCCAGATCGGCGTGCCCAGTATGAGCGTATCATATCCGTCCAGATTTAGATCTTCATTCAGCAGTTTCGGCTTTTCATTCAGCATGACGCTTTTGCCGCCGATAAGATATTTTTTGGCGCCGGAAACCGGGACTTCCTTCTCAGGCTGCAGCTTGATCAAGTCCACCCCGATCCGTTCGGCGATCATCTTTGCGACGAGGCCGGTGTTACCGGTCAACGAGTAGTAAACAATTACTGATTTCATAATTGACCCCCCTTTCCTTTTTTAACCAGTTCACTTATTGTATTACCATAATTCTGAGTTCTAATCAACAGTTGACATGCATATGTCGATAAATAATCTCGTATTTATTGTTCTTCGCCGAAATATTTGTGGAAACGCGGCGATTTTTTATTCAAGTGAAGAAAGTTCCGCCCTTTTCTCGTTTATATTTAATAGGAAAATCTAACCAGATTTTAATCGAATATTAATTGACAAAATTCTATTTTTATTATATATTGAACGCACATTCAATATATTTGGAGGAATGATCAATGGCACGAACCGAGGAACAGAACGAGCAGATCAGAGAAGCTCGCAAGGAAAAAATCCGTGTCGAAGCATTACAGCAGTTTTCAAAAAGAGGGTTGTGCGCGACACGGATCCAGGATATCGCAGAAAGCGCGGGGATGTCGCAGGGACTCCTTTACCACTACTACCCTTCCAAGGAGGCGATCTATGTTGATATGATCAACGAAGCGCTGGAAAAAACGAATCAGGCAGCCGTTTATGTCCGGGATATGGATGCGACAGTGAAGGAAAAGATTCTTTTTTCCTTGCAGGAACTTTTCAAGACCATCGAACAAAGCGACCGCTTCCGTCAGACGTGCCGCCTGATCGCTCAAGCTACTAATTCCGCTGAACTGCCCGAGGACGCTCAGGAAGCCATCATTAAAAAACGGGAGATTCCCTACCGCATTATGGCAGAAATCTTCCGACGGGGTCAGGAGGAAGGCAGCGTGGTCGAAGGCGATCCCGACGAGCTTTCCACATTATACTGGACCAGCGTCAACGGTTTATCCATTTACTATGCCACTTTAAAGAATATCCATTCCGTACCGGACTATAAGCTTCTGGCTGCAATGTTTTTAAAGGGGATTTGATTCAAAAGGGGTTATTATTTTAAGATTGGAGATTGTGTGTTATGAGTGTGAAAGGAAGAATGCTGCATTTGACAATGAGATATCGTCATCTGCTGAAAGGAAAAATCAGAAGAGAAGTAATCACGAAGAATACTTCCATCGAAAAGCTTCGCAGAGAATGCGACGAAGCTGCGGAACGGCTGGTCGGCATATCGGAAGGTATAGAGATCGAAACTGTCGATTCGGCCCCGGTATACGCCGAGTGGATCATACCGGAAGGAGCAGAGGAAAACAAAGCGATCCTTTATTTCCATGGAGGCTGTTTTATCATGGGGAACGCAAAATCCCACCGCGGAATCATTAGTAATTTTGTAAACCAGGTCGGATATAAAGCCCTGCTTTTCAACTATCGTCTTGCGCCCGAATTTCCTGCTCCCGCCGCGGTGAATGATTCCGTCGCTGTATATTTGTGGATGCTGAAGCAAGGTTATCATCCGGAAGATATCATCTTCGCTGGCGATTCGGCCGGCGGAGGGATCGAATTTGGCACTTTGATCAAGCTGAGGGACGACGGAATTCCGATGCCTGCCGCTTGTGTCGCCTTTTCGCCAAGCCTGGATATGACAATATCCGGAGAATCCCACAAGACCAGAGCCAAAGCAGATCCCTGCACTCCGAAAGGCGCAAGTGAAACATATTATGACTATTATGTGGGCAACGGTGATCCGATGCATCCTTACGCTTCGCCGCTGTTCGGCGATCTGACCGGTCTGCCCCCGATCATGATCCACGTAGGCAACGATGAAGTCATGCGCGACGACTCCACGCGTTTCGGAGAAAGCGCCGACTCATACGGCGTTGAAGTTCACGTAAGAGTCTGGAAAGGAATGTTCCACTGCTTCCCTCTGCTGTCCCCGATGTTTGAAGAAGCAACGGAAGCTATGAAACAGGTCAGTACGTTTATTCGCAGAAATATGCAGAAAGAAAACGGTCTTGCAGCCGCCTTCCTGTATATGATGATGTTCTCTCCTTACCTAAGCGCAGGCATTCGATAAACTCAACAATAAAACAGAATACAAAGATTCTACTTGATTCATATGGCTTTTGACGGTAAGAATACGTCTTTCTTATCCGGCAAAGGCTTTTTTATTGCAATTTTTTATCGAATACGTCCACTTTTCAACTAATTATCGATTATTATTCGACATTTTATAATTTTTTGCTAAAATTCGCTAAAGTTCTGCATAGAAAAGCCGATTAATACTATACCAAAATATGAAATGCATTTTTATCCTCATTTAAATCAAGGAGACCCTTATATGAGAAAATGGATCGCTCAAACAATCACTATATTGGTATTGATTTTAGGCCTTTCCGGCACCGCTTCTGCAGCAAGTTATGATACGGGCAGTGAAAACGTGCTTAATAAGAATGAAATCGAAGCGATGGCGTTTCTGAAAAGTGAAGCAGAGAAAATCTGCGACGAGGATGACAGTGATTATGAGAAGGTAAGAAAATTAAACGAGTATGTGTGCGATAAAGTCGATTATGATTACTCAGAGAAAAGTGGCGGCCTTATGGCTTTCGTAAATGAAGACAAAGTGATTTGTTCCGGATACGCGGAAGCGCTTGCATATTTATTGGATTGTGTTAATGTCAGAAATTTTACCGTTACGGATTATGTTACTACCGGACACTCTTCCGTTCTGCATATATGGAATGCCGTGTATGTTGAAGGGGAATGGCTCCATGTCGATCCTACCTGGAACGATAAAACCAGAAATTACGGCAATCCCGACGGGAGATATTTTCTTTTGACCTGTGGCCAAATCAGCAAAAGCAGACAAACCATGTCACTGGAAACAGAAGAAGACTATAATGCCTTTTATGAATTTATCAGGACTATCACACTTTCTTTGGAAATCAAAGATTCCAACAAGTGTGTGATGAAGGACGGAAGGATCCTGGTGCCGCTCAGTGAAACGGTCGGCTCTCTCGGAGGCTATACCGGAGAAAATGGCAGCAATGAAATAACGGTTATCCTGAATACAAGAACATTAAACATGACCATCGGTAGTAAAACAGGCTTTATGGACGGCGAGGAATTCCGCATGGACGCGGCTCCTCAAAAAATAAACGGCACAATTATGGTGCCGGCTCGCCTGGTATTTGAAAAACTTGGTGCTTCGGTCAATTACGACTCCGCATCGGACGTCATGACGATCGCTTACGATCCATACCAGGCAAAAAAATAATTGTATCGCTTTTCGCGTATCCGAATACAGGCTCAAAGAGCCTGTATTTTTTTTAATCATAGTAAATTCGCAGCGTTGTTAAGAAAGTCATCCGTTGAAACCACGGTCGCGAAAATGCCCTGCAGCGACGCCATAAACGTTTTATGAACGGTCTCTGCCGGAATAACGGTCTGACCCCAAATCAGATCCTTCGTCGTGCACGCGTCTTGAAGAACGGTTGTCGTGAAACCGAAATCCCGCGCCGCTCTCACGGTCGTATCGATACACATATGGCTCATCATGCCGCATATCGTGATCTGATCGATCTGTTTCTGAATCAGTTCATCGGCCAGACCGGTATTAAAAAAGGAGTTGGGGACATGTTTCACGAACACCTTCTCCCCTGCCAAAGGCTTCACCATTTCGTGGATCTCGGCTCCCGCGGTATCAGGCAGAAAAAAGGCAGCCCCTTCTCTTGTGTTTATATGCTGGACATGATAGACCGGCAATCCTTTGTTTCTGTAATGATCCAGAGCACGAACCGCATTTTCGGCAGCTTTTTCAGGCTGGTAAAGTTCGTTCCTGCCATCTTTGAAATAATCGTTCTGTATATCGATGATAATAATCGCACTGTTCATATCTCATTAACCCCTTTCTATATTCCAACTTCTTCATTTTTGCCCTGTGAAACCGATATCAAATTCCATTCGCCTGGCTGTTGCCTCGGCGGTTTCCCTTCCCAAGAGCTTACCGACTATGTAAAGTGACATATTGATCCCGGCGGAAATTCCTCCTGCTGTTATGATGCTTTCCTCGTCCACGAATTTTCTTCCCTTGACGACCTTGATCTCCGGAAATTCATGGATCATTCTTTCGATATCCATCCAATGAGTCGTCGCGGTTTTCCCGTTAAGCAGGCCTGCCTTTGCCAGCAGAAATGCTCCGGTACAGACGGAAGCTGTCAGGCTTGCCTTCTTCGAGGATTTTTTGATCCAATCGATAACGACGGGATTTTTGATTTCGATCTCTTCCGCGCCGTAACCGCCGGGTATAATAAGGATATCAAAATCAGGAGCGCTTTTGAAATCATAATCCGGAATTACGGTCAGCCCGTTCCGCGCTTTTACCGAATCCCTTGTCTCCGCCACGGTATAGACAAAAAACGGTTTCTCCGAGATCTGCTTTCCCGTCGTGACGGAGAATACTTCAAAGGGCCCCGCGAAATCCAGGACCTCCACCTGATTGAACAGCAGGATTCCAACCTTCCATTTTTGCGGCATGTTTCTCAGCTCCTTTCTGATGTCATTCCACGATTTCCACTTCATTGAGATCCGGATCCAGAATACAGCTTTCGTAATACTCGTCTCCCGTGGTTCTGGGCGCGCTTTTCAGCATATATCCGTCACCGGTTAAAATTCTCGTGAGCTCATCGACCTTCTCCCTGCTTCCGGTACGGAAAGCCAAATGGGTCAGTCCTTCCGAAAGCTGCATCCTATCCCTGGCGGCAAGCTCCGGCCTCTGCATCAGCTCTAGCCTAGCGCCGCTTTCAAAAGTGATAAAATAGGTCTCCAAACCGGTTTTCGGGTTATGGTATTTTCCGTTAGCCGTGCCGGAAAAGTACTTGATATAAAACTCCTTTAACCGTTCCAGATCCTTCGTCAAAATCGATACATGATCAAGATACATATCCCTGCCCCCTTTAATGTATTTTCTTCCATTAATGTTATTCTACTTTAGAAACAAAAAGAAGTCCACCGTTGAATATTTTTGTTAACTAATCCCGTTATTACTGGTATAATCATGTAAATATGACAAATTACACAGCTTTCCTCTGACTTTCTTGTTGAAAGGTGCCGAATCTTGTGAAAAGCAAAACGTTAAGAATATTATTACTATCCTCCGTAATTATCTCATTAGTTATCATATTCTGCCTGATGAGCTTTGTCTCACCGGAAGACAACAGCATCCAACCAAGAGACGCTGTACTGGATTTGAAGAACTGGAATCCGGACCGAAACGGGACGATCAGTCTTAGCGGACAGTGGGACTTCCATTGGGAGCGCTTTTTGTCCTATCGCGAAGCTGCGTCAGATTCTTTGGCTGGAGGCCTGACCGTTGATGCGCCTTCCGTCTGGAACAGCTATCTTTTGAATGGCAAAAAATTGCCTGGTTTCGGCTACGGGACCTATGTGCTGAAAGTTGTCAATGCTCCTGAAGGGCAACCGCTGTCCTTGAGAATACCAACCTTTTCGACCGCATATGAACTCTTTATCGATGATCATCTCGCATCGTCAAATGGAACAGTCTCTACAGACAGGGAGCATCATTTACCACGGTATCTGCCGCAGGTCATAACTTTTACCCCCGAACAGTCCAGTTTCCATATCCTGATCCATGTATCCAATTATACATACGCGCGGGGTGGAATGTGGTATGATGTTGAAATGGGCACGCCGGAGCAGATCATGAAGATGGACCGGACGATATCCTATAAGGATCTGTTTCTGATCGGTTCCCTGACGGCCATGACATTTTATTATCTAATGATCTATCTTTTGCGGCGCGAGGATAAGAGCAGCCTTTACTATGTCCTGATGTGCATCATTTTCGCAGCAAGAACTGCGATATACGGAAATTTCTTTATCTACAGCCTGCTGCCCCACATCGGTTTTAAAACAATCATTACAATTGATTACATTACTCTGTGCTGCTTTTCCATCAGCGCGGCATTTATGATCGGCGAGCTCTTCCCCCAGGAAAGCCGCAGGTCGATTCTAAGAATTTTCTTATTATATGCCTCGATCATGGCGCTCCTGTTTATTCTGACCCCTGTGTCTTTCTTTACGCGAACCGTCTATATCGTTCAGTTTATGGCGATACTGACCGGCGCATATCCCATCTATACCTTGATCAGAGCATATGTGGGCGGGAAAAAGGACGCCGGCATCCTCCTGTGCGGAGCGCTGGTGGTTATCCTGTGCGCCGTTCACGACATACTTTATCAGAATAATGTCATTCTCAGCAGTATTGGAGAGCTCGTTCCGCTGGGTTTATTCGTTATGCTTTTTCTGCAGGCATTTGTATTGGCCAGAAGATTTTCCGAGGCATTCAAGGACGTCAATATGCTTTCTCAAAAATTACTGACGCTTGATAAAGTAAAGGATGAATTTATTGCAAACACTTCCCATGAGCTGAGGACTCCTTTGAGCGGCATTTTAGGCATAACCGGCGCAATGCTGAAAGGGAGCGACGGCAAATTGAACGAACGCCAGAGGCAGAACCTTTCCATCATAGAATCCAGCAGCCGGAGACTTGCTAACCTGGTCAACGATATTCTTGACTTCTCAAAAATAAAAAACGGCGATATCCAGCTCAATATCCATCCGATTCGGATCCGGGGCATGATCACTACGATCGCAGATGTTTTCAGGCAATTAAACCTTAAGAAGGAGTTGGACGTCATCGTCGAACTCCCTAAAGAACTTCCTCCGGTCATGGCGGATGAAAACCGGGTAGCTCAAATCTTTTACAATCTGATCGGAAACGCCGTCAAATTCACGAGAAGCGGGTATGTTATGATTTCTTCAAAGCAAAACGGCGGTATGCTTGAATTTTGTATCAGCGATACAGGCATCGGCATACCTAAAGATAAATTGGACGACATCTTTCATTCCTTCGAACAGGTGGACTCATCCCTTACCCGAACCTATGGCGGTACAGGTCTTGGCCTGCCGATCTCAAAACATCTTGTGGAATTGCAAGGCGGAACGATTCGTGTGGAATCCACAGAAGGCATAGGATCCCATTTTTATTTCTCACTTCCGCTGGCCGGAAGCGATACACCGGAAGAGGAAGATATCATTCCTTCCGTACAAACTTTCATGGTTCCTTCCTTGGAGGGTATCCGCGGCAATCTGGAATCAAAGGGATATCCCCGTATTCTTCTGGTAGACGATGATACCGTCAACCTGCAGGCCGCCTCCTCCATTCTTCGAACAGAAGATTATGGAATTACAGTCGCCAACAGCGGCAAAGATGCATTAACTTTGCTGGATAGAATTTCAGATTTCTCGCTGGTCATCCTTGATATCATGATGCCTGAAATATCCGGTTATGAGGTATGCAAAAAGCTGCGGGAGAAAAAATCTCCGCTGGAGCTTCCGGTGCTGATGTTTACTGCCAAGGCTTCCACCGAGGATCTTATCGCCGGTTTCCGGGCCGGTGCCAACGATTATCTCTCCAAACCCTTTGAGCCTGAGGAGCTGCTGGCGAGAGTCCGAACTTTGACCGGGCTGAAAGCTTCCGCCGATAAAGCGCTTGCTGCTGAGACTGCATTTATTCAGGCCCAGATCAAGCCTCATTTCCTTTTCAATACCTTGAACACGATTTCCTATTTCTGCGACAGCGATCCGGGTTTTGCGCAGCAGCTGATCGGCGATTTCGCCAACTTCCTTCGGCAGAGCTTTGATTTTAAAAATATCGAAACAACCATTTCTTTAGCGGCTGAACTAAGTATGATAACTTCCTATTTAAAAATCGAAAAAGCCAGATTTGGTGAGAAGCTGCAGATTACGTTTGATATCGATGAGTTTCTGGACGTCAAGGTGCCCTTTCTTTCCATACAGCCCCTTGTCGAAAACGCGATCAACCACGGCCTACGAAAAAAAGGCGGATCCGGAACCGTGTCAGTGTCCGCTAAAACGATCCCTGAAGGCGTGAGGATCGCCGTAACAGACAACGGTCAGGGAATCGAACCGGACAAGCTTGCAAAACTGCTTTTACCCGAATCGAGCAGGGGCATCGGTCTGTGGAATATAGACAGCAGATTGAAAAAACTCTATGGCACGGGACTGTCCATCGAAAGTTCGCCCGGCCAGGGGACTTGCGTATCCTATCTTATCCCATTGGAGGTGTTGGAATGATCAGAGCGATCCTTGTAGATGATGAGCTTCCTGCTCTTGAAAAGCTGGAAAAGCTCCTGAAAGAAACCGGAACCGTGCAGGTGGAGAATAAGTTCTCCCAGCCGCTCGAGGCGCTGGAATACCTGAAAGAAAATAAGATGGATGTTGTTTTTCTGGACATTGAAATGCCGGACATCGACGGCATCGAGCTTGCCAGCCTTATTGCAGATCTTAATTCCGGAGAAATCGTATTCGTAACAGCCTATAATCAGTATGCAGTGCAGGCGTTCGAAATGAATGCGCTAGACTATCTGATGAAACCGGTGTCTGCCGAACGGTTAAGGATAACGCTGGACCGCTTGAACAAAAAAATTACTATTCCCACGCAAAAAAAGGATATTAAAATCCGTTGTTTCGGCAGATTCGAGGTCATAGCGGGTTCGGACCCGATTCGGTTTCGAACCGATAAGGCTGCAGAACTTCTCGCGTTGCTTATTGACAGCAAAGGCACACTCGTCAGCCGAAGCAAAATCATTGACAGCCTCTGGGGAGATTTTGAAGGCGACCGTGCGCTGGTTCATTTTAATACAACTCTCTACTATGTGAAAAAGGCTTTTCAGTCAGGCAATATCCCTATAACCGTTCAATATGACAGAGGGAGCTATCTTCTGAATACCGATGGCATCGACTGCGATTATTTGAAGTTCTGGGATTATTTTGAGAAAACTGCTTTTCCCGGCTGGGATGACGTCAAAAAAATGGAAGAGACGGCTAACCTTTACGCGGGTGATTACCTTACCGGCTGGGAATCCGACTGGGTCGTCGTCAAACGGCTGCAGACAGAGGAACGATATATCGCCCTGCTTCATTCTCTGGCCGAATACTATAAAAGTACCGATAATTACCGCAAATCGGTCAAATGGCTGAATCAGGCATTGATTCACCAGCCTTTGAGCAGAAGCCTGAATTATAAGCTCATTGAAGTATTGCTGCTTTACAAAGAGCGCATACTGGCAATGAAGCAATATGAGATCTATCGATCCGGTTTAAAAGATAAGCTTCAGCAGGAACCGGATGAAGGATTTGAAAAACTGTTCAATCAGTATAAAGATTAATTAAATAAGCGGGACTGTTAATATAGAACAGTTCCGCTTATTTTATCCGTCGATTTTGTTATTTTGCCGGACGATCGTATTTCTCATAAATTCTGTAGAGAAATACCGCCGCTTCCGCCCTTGTCGTATTTCCCCTCGGATTCAGCCTGTTTCCGCTACCTGTAATCAATCCCTCCTTGACCAGCGAATCGACACTTCCTTTCGCATAAACCGCGATTTTATTGCTGTCGGTGAACTGATCCAGGCTGGTGGTCTTATCTTCGGATTCGATGTAATTTCGCATTTTTAACGTTCTTTCGGTCAAGACCATCATATCCTGTCTGGTGATTTCCCTTTCGGGGTGGAATTGGTTTTTCCCGGTGCCGGAAGCGATTCCGAGCTTTTTAGCAATTCCTAATTCCCTGTAATTATAGGCATCGCTGCTGACATCAGTGAAATTCTCATCAAAACTTGCCTCAATGTTTAGTGTCCTGACCAGGAAACACAGGTAATCTCCCCTTGTGATGCTTTTTTTCGGTTCGAATTCTCTATCCGAGAGTCCCTCGACAATTCCTTTGGAAGCAAGGACCTCGACCGGTTTTCTCGCCCACTCCACGGTCCCGAGATCGTTAAAGGTTTTCGTAACATAGGTGATCGCGTATTGGCTGAAATGTATGGTACTGAAAGTGACCATCCCTGTTTCGTCATCATATCTGCCTGAAGGGACATCAACAATATTTCCCCTACCGTCAATATACCAAACGACAATATGTTCCGGATCCTTCACCTCCGCTGCTGTGGGTGGATAAGGAATCGATACGGTTACCGGAGCGCTTGGATTGTTCCACTCAACCGTTTTATCGCCCGAAGAGAGCTTTAGCTCGATCAAAGGCTTACTGCCGATCTGTTTCAGCAGATCCGCGGACAAACCGGATTTATCTCCCTCGCCCATGCTGATTTTTACCCTTTCCGCGCCGTTGATTCCCATTCCGTTCAGCATATTATCCGGAATACTGATCATTCCGATCTTACTGGTCATTCCAATTTTCTTTTCTTCCTTTTCCGAGCTGAGAACCGAAGCCGGCATTTCCAACGCGTACTGATTTACATTCTTGATATTGGGCATTTCAATTTCATTGACGACCGAATTTAATGACACGAATGCGCTGCCATTAAGTACATTGATCGATATCATATCTGTTTTACCGTCTCCCGTTTTTATCATAGCCTTTGCACCCGGCTTCGATGATGAGGTTGATTTTCCTCCGGTGATATCCGCCGCTTTTGCCGACACCGATACGCTGATGCTGACTGTCAATGGAACACTGTTGGTATTGACCACACCGGCAGGCAGGATCGCCGTTCCGGTAACATCGAACTTCTGTGCTGCGGCTGCCGATGGATTATAGGAGCAGGAGGCCACGTTCCAGTTCACGCTAGAATTGACATCCCCGCTGTTTGTTTTCATCGTGATTACCGTAGGCAATCCCAGGGCTGCAGCGGTTTTGTCCGTACCGTTGGCCAAGCCTATAATGGCAGCCGGTGTCGGAATGCTGACCAAAATCTTGGCCGGAGGAGGATTGACCGTTAATGTTGCCGCATTGGTGTTGACAGACTTTGTTGTTCCGTTTTTGTTGTTTGTAACGACACACCGGTATTTATTGCCGCTATCTCCGATTACGACTGCAGAGATCGTCAAGGAGGTCCCAGTGGCTCCGGAAATGTTGTTCCAGGAAATTGCCCCGCTCGATATTTGCCATTGATAAGTCAGGATCCCTCCGTCTGTTACAGTAGCAGAAACCGTGAAGCCAGCTGCGTCTCCAGCGGTTCTTGTTATGCTTGCCGGATGGGTCTGGATCGTCGGCGTCACTGCGGCAGGAGTAACCGTCAATGAAGCTGCGCTCGAATAAATTGTTGTCGAAGAGCCTTTGTTCTTATCATTCTTGAAGCCGCATCTGTATTTGCTTCCATTGTCTCCTGACGCTACGTGGGCGATCGAAAAAGTAGCTCCGGTTGCGCCGTAAATATCTCTCCACTTGATTCCTCCGTCCGTAGATTTCTGCCACTGATATTGCAGAGTTCCACCGTCAGAAACTATCGCTGCTGCTGTGAATACTGCCTGTTCATTTTCATTCCGGGCAAGATCCTGCGGGTTTGTGTTGATTACCGGCGTCATAGGAAGTTTGATGCGAATTGTTGCGTATTTAGGCGGCTCCTTTACGTAGATAAGATAATTCCCGATTGCCGAAGGAGTAGTGGAATCAATAACAAGCCCATCTAAAATAATCGGATATCTCGCATTGATACTACCGTCGACTGTAACAACACTGTTATTATCAGCCCTTGCCCCACGGTTATTCGTGCCGCTTGACGTAATAATTCCACTTACAGTAGCCACACTACTGTGATAGGCAAGTACTCCACCGGAGTCAACGCCATTTGCTTTTAAGTTGCCATTCACTGTAAGCTTACCGGTATAGTCAATTTCTGCCGCGACACTATAATCACCGTCGATGGTTATATCGCCCTTCACTGTAGCCGCACTGCCGCTTACAAACACGCCATGACAATATTCCCCTGTCACGTCAACATTATGTTCAATGAAAAGAGAGCTTCCCGTATGCTCAACTGATGCACCCCAGCTTTGAGCACCGGTCGCTGCCACAATACCGCTCACGGTAACTATTCCGCCGCTTTCTGCCCTAGAGCCGTAAACTCCTCCGACAGCGGTAACAGCTGTTACCGTTACATTTCTGCTCACTGTAACTTTCCCGCCATCCGAGGCAAGCGCTCCAAAACAAGAATCCCCAACATCAGTAATATTTTGTCCGATAACAATGGTACTATCTAAGCCCCTGGCATATGCACCGCGGCTGTTTGAGCCTTCTGCGACTGCGCTGCCGCTGACGGTCAATATTCCGGCATTCTCTGCGAATGCACATAGGGATTGATCACCATACCCGGCTGTTATATCACCTCCGACAGAAATCGTTCCGCCATTCGTGTATGCTCCATAGGACCGACCAATCCCTGTAGCTAATACATTACGTCCCACTGTGGCCGTACTGCCAGTATTGACTGACACACCATAAACTCCTGATCCGGATGCGATCGCGTCCTGCCCCACCCGAATCGTATTATCGCTTCCTTCTGCAAATACTGCATATGAGTCGTTGCCATCAGTTATTGCACTGCCGCTCACCACAACGTTACATCCAGTCATAGAATAAGCGCCACGACAGTATTCGCCATATGCTTTTATCGTGCCTCCAACAAGAAAGTAGCTGTCGGTAGTATTGGAATATGTTCCATAACATCCGTTCCCCGATGCTGTTATATTCCCTTTGACATCTGCAATGCTTTGGCTGATGCCTGTTGCGCACACTGCTCCCTGACAGCCTGTACCTGATACGGTTACGTCCCCTTTCACCGTTATTTCCCCGTCGCTAGCATAGATTCCGTTGCAATAATCCCCCAAGGCCTCAACGTCACCGTCAATTGAAATCGTTCCATCCCATACTTTTGCACCAGCGCAATTATTTCCGTTCGCCACTGCCTTTCCACCGACCGAAATATGCCCGCCTAAGTCTGCTTGAGCAGCATAGCTTTGTATTCCGTTAGCCGATACATTACTAACTACTGTAATGGAACTCCCGGAAGAAGCATACGCCCCACAGCCGTTATCTCCTGTTGCATAAGCATTTGTCACAGTTGCTCTGCTGCTGTCAAATACATAAACTCCATGGAACGGGCCGCCTTCAGCGATCACATTCAGCTCTCCCGATCCTGCTAGAAGCACTTCTCCACCGTTGCATACATATAGAGCGTGGCCTACATTATTTTCAACATCTAGGTTAAATATATCAAGGTCAAAAGTAATGCTGATTCCATCTATGCTTATTTGATAAGGGTAGTTAATATCTGCTGTTAATTTTATTGTATCGCCGTTGACTAAGCTTCCCAACGCGGCAGTCAAGTCGCTCTCACTGCCGACCACATGGACAGGCCCAACCGTTGGATCATCTGCATATGCCGGCATGGGCGACAGCAACGTGATCAATACAGTGGTTAATAGAAAAGCGACGGTTTTCCTTATTTTCTGCATGAATTCTCTCCCCCCAATATCATTTTTTGTAATATTATATCGTCTTCCACTTAACCACCACTGAACGGAGGGGAAAAAATAACACCGGAAAACCACATTTGCGGATCCCGGTGTTTTGCTCTTGATTAATAATTTATTCTGAAAGCCTCAGTTCTCCAGGCTTCTGACGTTTACTTTGCCAGCCGATTCAATGACTTCCTCAAAACTGCAAAATTGTGTTCCCTCCTTGGAGACGGTGATAGTCCCTGCGGCGGTAGTTAGTCTTGCGATATCATTAAGAGGATCCCCCTTCAGTATTGAGTATACCAGCGCCCCTACCATTGCGTCACCGGCTCCAACTGTGTTTTTGACGGAAATGTTCCAGCTGTCTGCTTTTATCGCCTCATCCTTTGTCACATAGACGGCGCCTTCCGGTCCCATGGAAACGATGACAATTTGGACGCCGTCTTCGATGAGCTTTCTGGCCGCTTCCGCCACCTGCCGAATACTGCTGAATTCAGCATGGAACAAGGTTCCCAGCTCCTGGAGGTTTGGTTTTACAGCATACGGCATCGCTTTAGCACCCTCGAAGAGAACGACTCCCTCCGCGTCAAGCAATACCTTGGCTCCATTGTTTTTCGCAATTCTTGTACATGTCGCATAAAAGTCTACAGGAATTCCCGGCGGAAGACTTCCGCTGAGAATCACAATTTCCGCATCTTCCGACAGTGTATCCAGCTTCAGCATAAATGATTCCATATCATCCTGGGAAACTGAGAAGCCCTGTTCATTGATCTCCGTGATTTGGCTGACGCTTTCATCGACTATTTTCAGGTTCGTTCTTGTTTCCCCGGGGACTTGTAAAAAATCGGTGTCGATACCGCAGTCATGCAGGTGTTCCAACAAAACTTCCCCCTGTCTGCCGGCGATTAGTCCTGTGGCTGTCACGTTGATACCGAAGCTCTGCAGTACTCTTCCTACGTTGATCCCCTTTCCACCGGGATCGATCTGCGTGCCCTTCACGCGATTTAGTCCATAGGGCACCAGTTTGCTCAAATGAATCGTTTTATCTATGGAAGGATTCAAAGTAACCGTAATAACTTTTCCACTCATACTCTTCTCCTTTCAGCGGGCGGGATCATACCGACCTAACTGAATTATACCACATGTCTTTCCGTATAAGCAGAATTTATCAAAACGTTCATTTTCATGTTAGCTGGTTATAAAGGAATAAAGGCCTCTTGCAAAGTAGCCGCTTGCACTTTCTGCCTGATTCAGCAGTGTGCTGAAGATTTCCAAATTTCTGGCATAATCACCTGTTTGGAAGGTTATGGACTGATCAATCGTAGCCCGGACATGGCTGTATAACCTGTTCCTCGACTCATTTTCATCCCAGAATGGATTGATTGAAGCTACGGCTGCCGCTCGCCGGTCAGCGTTCTGATATAAGAGCTGCACGGTTCGACTGACTTCTTCATTGTTTCCTTCCAGTTGAGCGGTAACCAACTCTTCAATCAAATTGATATACTCGTTAATAAGCTGTATGGTAGGTTCAAATTCCGTTCCGAATATTTGTCTCAGAGCTCGCGCATATTCTTCCGAAATATGCTTCAAATGGGCCATTATTTCACCTTCATTTCCTATCCCCTTAAATCTGCTTAACATATAAGCTCTGATCCATGTAACAAGTTCAAACCAAAACATTCTAACGGTATATATTTGATTCATTTGATCGTATGTGATACATGGCTGGTCGCTGGGAAGTATGACTCGTCCACCGGAATTGATATAATTAAAGCTGGATTCCGCAAATAAATCTCCCATTCTATCCGTCAGACCCGTCAGACGTCTGAATAATTCTATGTCGTTACTGTAGTTGCCGGTTACAAATGAGTTTGCCTCCTCGATCGTATACCGAACGTAGTCCTCCATCAGGGTTTTCCATTGGGATTCGTTGATGTATGGGTTAATTGAAGCTAAATACGATGCGAAATTCTCGGCATTCTGAAATATATTTTCTGCGTTTTGAGTCATCGCTTCACGATTTCCCTGAAGCTGCGCTGTAATAATATTGCGCAAAGCAATTATTATTTGGCTAAACTGCCCGGAAATATTACTTGAGCTTTCAAGTTCATAAATGACCTGCAGAAAGTTTCCTATACCGGAAGTTTCAGAATATAATCGGTTGAATGCTTCCTCTTCTGTTCCGATTCCAACATATCTGCTGATGAAATATACTCTGATCCATGTAGTAAACCTTCTCCAAAATAGTCTTGAGTTGGAAATCATATTCATTTGGCTGCTAGTAATACAGTTCTCGTCGAAGTCGCATTTATTAAACATGGTTTAATGTCTCCTTTGCATATTGATAAAATTAGTATATTGATTCATTTTGGTCAATATTACAAAAGGAAATATTAGAAAAATAAAATAGTAGTCGCGAAAGACTACTATTCTCATATGATTATATTTTGGTTTTAGTTATTGCCGCTTTTTGGCGCTTCTGCAGGAAATCAGCCACGGATCCGGGAAAGGCTCGATCATGCTTTTGCTGTTGATGCGCGAAACCTCGACGTGGATCGCTTCCGTGCGTTCCAGACCGTTTTCTCTAAGTAAAGCGGAAAGCGATGACAGGACTTCGAAATCCAATGTGTAGATCATGAATTCCATATCAGGATTTAAGGTCAGAAGATGCTTTATTTCGCTGCCGATCTTCGGAGTCGCCACTATGAATGCTTTATCTGGCGCCGGCAGGTTTTTGAGGACGTCATCATTAAGCGAATCAACTACGATCACATTTTTCAGGCCGAATTTCGCAATGTTCTCCTCCATGGTCCTGCGGTCGCCGCCGTCATATTCTACGGTAACGATACTGCCCGCCGCGGCAATCATGGCCGCTTCCACCGCGATGCTTTCTCCTGATATGATACAGATATTATCCCGATCGCTGAGATTGAGTTTACTAATGATCGCTGCCCGGACTTCTCGGCATACATAGTGAACAGAGCCGTAGGAGAACCGGCTGTTTTCCAGGCCGATCTGATAGCTGGTCACGGCATTTGGATTTATGATCAGCATTGCCGCAGATGCATTGATCCCTCGGTTGATCATGCTTGAGAGTTTGTCGTGTTTCATTTCTCCGGACGGATCTGAGCCCTCGTTGTACCAGATGTCGCAGTCCCCCAGTTCAGCGTCCCACATGTCATAGAAAATATCCGGATGGCCTGCGTCAGTGAAGACCAGCACATTCCGGTTGCACATCACAGTCGGGATCAGGTTCTTATTCTTTCCCGTAATATCAAGCATTTTCACTTCTGTCAGGTTGATATCCACGTGATCCGAAAAATACTTGAGCCAGGATAAAATGATCTCATTTGTAAACATTGTTTGTTCCATCGGCAAAACCTCCCTTTTGATATTTATCATACCATATTTTAGAATACCGGTACACAAATTTCACAAGAATGATTATTTACCATTTCCACCCGGTATCGTTCCAGGATCGGTCTTGACTCGTCGAATTGCAAACCCTGCCCGAACAGTTCCGGGAAAATTTCGGCCCACGCTTTTTGAACGGCTTCCGCCGTATGGGCGATCTGAAAAACCGCGTACTTTCCGCCAATGAGAAAGCCAGCCTTTATCTCCCCTTCCTCGAATGAAAAATCATCTGCGATGGCGATGCAGGTATCGTAGCGGCAGTTTTCCGGGTTTGTCGTCGCGGGATTATCTTGGGCGATACCGAGGATGACGGCGCGGTCATTGAATAAATCCTTGGACCTGGCCCAGGCTTTCAGATTTTCCATTGCCTGAACGTTACCTGAGCCATAGGGGCCGATTTGCCTGAAGTACGCGATCCTGAGCTTGGGGATGTGTTCTATCGTTGATTTCATGGGACGCCCTCCTTTCTAAATGAGACATTGGGTTTTGCTTATGAAAACAATACAATGCTTTAAAATGAAAAGCAAAGGAAATTTTAAAAATTTCCAGGTATGGTGTTTTGTATTTTTATGATAGAATCTATTAAAGTATCTATAAAGGAAGGCGCCCTTATGAGAGAAACGATCGCCCTCACGAAAGAATCCGACTCTATTAAATACCTTGCCGAAAAGGATCCGAAACTCAAGCAGGCGTTCGATCTGGTCGGCGATTTGTCATATCAGTTGTATGATGATCCCTACTCTTTCTTGGTTGAAACCATTGCAAGTCAAATGCTATCGAGTAAAGTGGCCGACGTGATCTGCGGGAGGATCAATCAGGCCTGCAAAGGTACTCTTACGCCTGAGATCATTGACAGATTTACGGTTGAGGATCTCCGTTCATTCGGGTTGTCCAACGCAAAATCAAGATCCATACTCGAATTGACAAGCACAGTGATGGCTGAAGATTTGAATCTGGCGGCATTGTATTCCATGCCGGATGAGGAAGTCATGAAAGCGATCACTTCGATCCGTGGTTTGGGAAATTGGTCTGCGAAAATGTTTCTGATCTTTGTTCTCGGCAGAGAAGACGTGCTGCCCTTCGAGGATGCCGCGTTCCTGCAGGCATATTCCTGGCTTTACAAGACAGATCAGCTTAAGAAGGCTGATCTGGAGAAAAAGTGTAAAAAATGGCAGCCCTATCGTTCTATAGCTGCCAGGTACTTGTACCGGTTGCTGGATGGAGGATTTACGAAATAAATATTAAAAAACCCTTACCTTTACATTACAATAAGTACGTAACAGGTAAGGGTTTTGCCCTTGATACCTTTACTTAGAGATCAATTCCATGGTTTAGGGCTGATCAATAAGGAACAGTGGCATTCTTTTTTGCGGTTTTTGCAACAAATATCACTTACTTTATCACGGTGATGATGTCTATCATGAATACCCATTAGGTGACGGAGTCTTCTTGATAGATGTCTAGAGTGCATACTTCAATACTCCTTTCAAAGCCAGCAACAATGCCGACTTATATAACAGATTTACTGCTATATGTTTATCACGGTAATTCCGACAGATGTTTATTCATGCACTAGCCGCATTACATAATATGCATATTGAAACGAAGCGTGAGGATTAATAAAACCCTTACCTTCTTTATCTATTCATTACCATGAATAACTAATTCTATCGATTCGTAAGCTAAGTTAGCATATCATTAGCGATAAAGATCTGATTGTCACAGAGATTAATGATTCTTGTTTCCTTTTTACTTGTTTCAAATGTTCCAACAGTAATATAATCACCTATATACGGTTTGACTTCATAAATACATGTTTCAATTTCCCTTTTAACCGTAGATAATTCACCTTTCAAATGTACAACGCCTCCTTGGGGCATTCGTCGATGCACTTGAAGCAAAGAATGCATTCCGTTCCATTGCTTCGCCTTCGTGAATTATCAGTCATATCGACATTCATCGGGCATACTTTTTTGCATCTACCACAGGAAATACATTTCTCTTTATCAATTTTCACCCGGAGGAGAGTAAAATAACTTGCAGGCTTCAAAAAGACTGTGATCGGGCATGCATACTTGCAAAACGCACGGTTGTCTTTGAAACGATATGCGAGTGCGATACCGACGCCAAAGTACAACAGATTCCCTATTATAAAGCTCCAGAACATGATCGTATCTGCATTCGGCACATTCAGCAGAATAATCGAAGCTACAAACAGGAGTGACAACAGGAAAATGATGTACCGCACATAACCATATTTTTTTCTGGGCTGTTGCGGTATTTTATAAGGCAATAAATCCAGCACCATCGCAGTCCAGCAGGCATAGCCGCACCAGCCGCGGGCAAACAGAAGCGGGCCAAATATCTTGGCGACAAAATAATGAATGACAGCGCCTTGAAATACCCCTAAGAAAAGAAAATACCAGAAACCCTCGATTTGCATGTTTTCCTTTGCAAAGACTCCAAGAAAAAGCAGCATATACAGCCCAACGGAAAATTGAACGATATTGCGAGCATATTTGAACTTCTTTATGTAAAAAAATATGCCCAATGCCAGGCAGGTGCCGATGTATGAAAAATTGAACAGATAGAATATATGGCCAAGGACCTGCCATAGAATAATTGCAATCAGCTCAAAGAGCACCCACATTCCAAGCGGGAAATAATATTTTCTCATGTCAAACTCTTCTTTCTTACTTTTATCTTTATCCGGCCCGGGTTTCATTTAATTACATGTTAGTACTAATATGCAAGTAATTCAACTTTTATTGCTGAAGCAATGTAATCTAAAATGTTTGTTTTATGGAATTAAAGAAACACACCTCAAATCTGGATGTGTTTTGACTTCTCAATATTAATTTTGAGTTTTTTATTCTGCTTTTTCTTCCCACCAGCCGAATGCAACTCTGGCATATACCTGACTATTTCCGGGTGACAAAAAGAATAGAGAAAAGGAACTTCCCGGAGATATTATATACATGCCTTGAAAATCATGTTTTGTAAGGGTTGCACTTGGTTCAACCCTTCTAACAAAGGTGTAGGTACCGCTGTTTGGAATTCCGGAGACAAAGCTGGCATTTAGAATTTCAACTTTGGGCATCGGCGGTGGAAAAATTGCCTGGTTACCGGCGGCAAAATAAGGCGATTTTTCTATTCTCCCTGAAAGTTTGGCGTCTAGCCAGCCTTCAGCTGTTAATGGCACATTTGAAAAGTTGGTAATGGTATAAGCATTCAAAAACATATTAACCTTCGAGTCAGCCGGGTTAGCCAACGCTCCCCATGCATTGTATCCTCCACCAAAAGATATGATATCAGTTTGACCCAGATAGTATTCACCAAGATAGGAGTGATATACGTTTTCCGGTAGCATGTTGACCTCTTGGAGCTGTACTGTATAATTCATATTGCTTCCTCCCACCAAGTTAAAACGATTGTCCCTGAGGTATATTGAGATGCCAGCGGTTTTAGAAGTATTGAAAAGGAGCCTCCGGGGCCGATAATTATTGAGCCATTGTGTGAATCGCTCACAAGGGTGGAATTAGAGGTGACAATTCTGCCGAAAATATTGACGCCTCCAGTCATGGGTTCCGTCAGATAACTGGCGTACTTCATTACAGCATTTGGAATTGGAGGGGGTGAAATTGCCTGATTTGACGGAATTGCAGCGGAGGATGCGGTTGCGATCATGGGTACATCGGCATTTAACCAGATTTCCCCAAGAAAGCTTTGAGTTGAAAAGTTTGTTATGGTAAAAATATCGATATATAGATTCACTCCTGAATCTAAAGGATTGATTATTCCTCCCCATGCACTGTATCCATTGCCGAAATTCAGCAGTCCGGTTTGAACTATAAAATATCTTCCCAACCTTGAATTCAATGCTGGGCTGGTTATACTTACTACCTTAATTGGTTGTTTACCCATTTCTTCTGGCATTTTATTACTCCTAATATCACATTTTCATAATTGTATAGTATGAATCTATTCAGAGAGTTGTTCAAATTGAGTGGGTAAACTTTTGATTCTTTTAGTAGAGATATCAATAATAGTAATTTGAGCGGAGAAGGTGGATATACACCTTTTCTACGTGGGTTCTCTTCAATTGCTCCGCCAATACAAAAAGACACCTAAAATGGTTGTCCTTTTTAGCGGAGAAGGTGGGATTTCGCATCTGTGCCTTTGACCAACCCGTCTTGCACATCTGCCATCCTTCGCCTCCTCATTCAGTCGGCTCGGACCGCTCCCTGTTCGAAAGTCCACAGGACTTTCTTTCTACGGTCGCGCCCGTTCGGGTTCGAATCCCACCACAGTTCAGAGAAACGAAAAAAGGATACCATGAAGGCATCCTTTTTTCGTTGGCGGAGAAGGTGGGATTCGAACCCACGTGGCGTTGCCGCCAAACTGATTTCGAGTCAGCCCCGTTATGACCGCTTCGATACTTCTCCAAATCTATACCCGTTCTTGATCCAACGGGCCTATATGCGTCCGGTTGAGACGGACAAATCAGATTATAGCATAATTCGCTTACAGTTCGCAACCCTGAGGGACAGAAAATTTGATCGCTCTAGGAATAATTTCGAAGGTTGTTTCGCCGACCATTGAAACTTCGCCGTCGGTGCATAGCTTTACCGCATCGCGGGGCATATTGCACGGCCGGATCGTCAGACTCTTGCATTTCCGATAAGTGATAAATCTTTTTGTCGAAGGATCCTCGAGATGGGTTCCCTTTCTGTATTTTGCAAGGAGGGAAACCACAGTCCTACGGCTGATATCTCCGACAATGCTCACGTCGATGAGGCCATCGTCCACCAGTGCCCTTGGAACTCCGTTGAATCCGCCTCCGCAGTATCTTCCGTTGGCGATAGCCACGAGCATGATGGGACCATCGAAGATCTCACCGTTATCCAGACAGATCTCCAGTTCCACCCCTTCTTTTTTTGCCAGAATGATTCCGACCCCAAGCCCGTAGGCCAGAGAACCCGGAACAAGCGGATACTCTTTGATTTCGGCGACCTTGTCCGCGACGTTGCAGTCCAGCCCGATGTTGAACATATTGATCCCATAGCGAACGACCGGATCCGGATCGGATTCATACAGCGCATCCAGTTCCGCACCGGAGAATGAACCGGAAAACGGACTGGGCGGCGTCGCTTCATATCGGATAACGTCAACTTCCCTGGCTTCTCCCAGGATCTGCTGCTCTACATTTTCAAAGCTTTTCAGATCGCCGAAACTCCGGGGGAAATCATTCCCTGTCCCGGACGGGATCATTGCGATTTCTACATCTTTATGTCCAAATGCGCCGTTGACGACCTCATTCAGCGTCCCGTCGCCTCCGCAGGCGTAAAACCTCAGGATCTCTTCCGATCCCTGCTGCGCTTCCAACGCCTCGCACCTGCCTTTTACATAATGCTGCGCGTCGAAGGGTGCTATGGTCCGGTGTATTTCGTAGTCGATTCCCATTCTTTTCGCTGTTTCAATGATTTTGGGCAGGAAAACCTTGCCTGCCTTACCTTTTCCGGCTGCCGGATTCATGATAAAAATATGCTTCATCGTCTGCTCCTATTCAAGAATGGCGGTTTGTCCTTGGATTTATTCTAACATAACCGAACCGGCAGGTAAAATGTTTATTTAAACCAATCACTTTTAAGTTACCTAAATTTGGGTTATAATATTATGTAACACTGACTGATAAAGGAGATTAAAATATGGATTCAAGAATAAAAAAATTGGCTGATATTTTGGTTCATTATTCCTGCAACATACAGAAAGGCGAGAAAGTCCTGATTTCGTATGAGGGAGACAGCACAAAGGCTCTCGCGAAGACCCTGATAAAAGAAGTTTATGCAAGCGGCGGGCTTCCCTACGTCGAGATACGTGATTCATCCCTTACAAGAGAACTGCTCCTCAGCTGTGAGGATGATCAGCTTGCGTTCATGAATGAATACCAGCTTGCTCAAATGAAAGGTATGGCGGCATACATCGCGATCCGTGCCAGCGACAATACCTCGGAGCTTTCCGACGTCCCTTCTGAAAAAATGAATATGTATAACAAAGCCCTACGTCCGGTGCTTGATTACCGGGTAAACCATACAAAATGGGTGGTTCTGAGATATCCGAACAACGCCATGTCCCAGCTGGCGAACATGAGTCTTGAAAAATTTGAAGACTTCTACTTTAACGTCTGCACGCTGGACTATAAGAAAATGTCGGTAGCCATGGATCCACTGGTCGAATTGATGAACAAGACCGATAAAGTCAGGATCACAGGCAAAAATACCGACCTGACCTTCTCCATCAAGGGCATCGGAGCAATCAAATGCGACGGCGAGAAAAATATCCCCGACGGCGAAGTATATACGGCGCCGGTAAGGGAATCCATGAACGGGATCATCTCCTACAATACGCCTTCGGAAGAACAGGGATTCACCTATGATAACATCGTCTTTGAGATCAAAGACGGCAAGATCGTAAAAGCGACTTCCAACGACGATGAAAGGATCAACGAACTCCTGGATACCGACGAAAGCGCACGTTATTTCGGCGAATTCGCCATCGGCGTCAATCCGCATATCCTGCACCCGATGAAGGATACCCTTTTTGATGAAAAGATTGCCGGAAGCATCCATCTTACTCCGGGAGCATCCTACGAGGACGCTTTCAACGGAAACAAATCCGCGATCCACTGGGATCTGGTCTTCATCCAGAGACCGGAGTACGGAGGAGGAGAGATCTGGTTTGACGATGTGCTCATCCGCAAGGACGGTCTCTTCGTTCTGCCTGAGCTTAAGGGATTGAATCCGGAAAACCTGAAATAAAGAATTAAGGTCCATAACAAACGAGCACCTGTCTCGCCTCCGGCGAAACAGGTGCTTTTATTTACGCGATCTGATTATAACTTATTGAACCGTTATGATACTCAATCAAGTAAACCCCCCGCGCTATGATCTGATCCCTTTCCAGGACTTCCATTGCATGATAGATGGAATCCGTTTTCAGGTGGACGGCATAGCCGCAGGTTCTTAGAAGATTGGGCGGTATTTTTTTTAGTGTTGATCCGATTCTGTTTTCCTGTAGCTTTTCTTGGGCGTAGACAGCCCTATAGAAGGAAGAAAAAGCTATTACGTATTCATTCATTCTTAACTTTACCCCCTTGTCGACTTATGCCAAGGTTTTTATCATCCTCAAATAGATCTGCATCAGACTGGCTTTTTTTACGTTATCTTCCGCAACAACGGGATATCTCGCAATTTCCTTATCTTTTTTATAAATGACCAATTCTCCGAGCTGGTCTCCCTTGGCGATCGGAGCCGAGATGGAGTCCTTGAAAACAAGCTCACCTTTTATAGTGTCCTTCTCTCCTTTTTTCACCAGAACGCTGACATTATCCGGCGCAACGGCGTTCACAAGGTTGGGAGACCCTTTTTCAATGACTACAGTTCCCATCGGCTCGCCTTTTTCCGCCAGTTTCACAGAATCATAATTTGCAAAGCCATAATCCAGCAGTTTTGCAGCCTCGGCAAATCTTATTTTTGTCGTAGGGCTACCCATAATAACAGCAATCAGGTTCAGGTCGCCCTTCTTTGCAGAAGCGGAGAGGCAATATCCTGCCTCCTGTGTAAAGCCTGTTTTGATCCCGTTGGCGCCGGGATAGGTCTTGATGAGCCGGTTTGTATTGGTCAGTCCGAGTTCCGTCTGTTTTTTGCCCGGCAAGCCCACCGTGATATTCGTCATCCAGATACTGAACCAATCTTGGATCTTTTCATGCTTTAGCAATTCTTTTGACATCAATGCTATATCATATGCACTGCTGTAGTGATTGGCTACCGGAAGGCCGTTTGTATTTACGAAATTGGTATCCGTCATACCCAGTTCTTTTGCCCGCTTATTCATATTTTCAACAAAGATTTCCACCGTACCGGAGTGATACTCCGCGGCAGCGACGCAGGCGTCATTCGCGCTTGCTATTGCGATTCCCATCATCAGTGTTTCAAGCTTCTGCTGTTCGCCCGGTTCCATATACATCTGGCTGCCGCCCATACTGGCGGCCTTTTCGCTGACCGTGACCTTATCTTCCAAGGACATCTGTCCTCTTTCGATGGCCTCCATGATCAGGAGCATGGTCATTACCTTTGTTACGCTGGCCGGAGGCAGCCGGTCATGGGAATTCTGATCAAACAGGACTGTGCCGCTTCCCGCATCAATTAGGACCGCCGATTTTGCGTCAACTGCCATCCCTACCGCACCGCCGGTAATGGAGGTGGGCAGAACGGTCGGCATTACTTCTTCCGCACTGGAGATCACATCAACTGCAGAATCATCAACCGTATCGACTGCTGCGTCATCTTCGGCGCTGACTGCGCATGGAACCATCGTGATAATCAGACAAGCCATGAGCAGAAACGCTATTTTTCTATATTTAAGCAATAATTTAGGCAACATAAAAACCCCCTCGCATCAAATCTCTGTTATAATGATTCCCCTATTTAATACGACTTTGTCGTAAGGTAGGAATCATTGAATCATACCTACACAATTATTGTGTATGATATAAGATATGGCTGTTTTGGGGGTTTTATGCCTAAATTAATGGTTAAGCCTTCCATGCCGCAGGATGTATTCAGGTTTACCTCGGAACTTCAAATTCACCGTATACGACCGGTCTTCCATCGGATACCATGGTCCTGCCTTTGCAGATCACTGTGTCAAGCTTGAGCGTATCCCGGTCAAGCAGGCAAAGATCGGCGTCAAAGCCCTTCTCGATCCGGCCCTTCGAAGTCAGCTTCAGGATCCGCGCCGGATTTGCCGTGACCGCGCGGATCACCGTTTCCAGAGGGAGTTTCTGATCCAGAACACAGTTTTGGATCTCCTTCAGTATACTGTCCGGCTTACCTACACCCAGACCGATGAACTCCTTTTTCTCGTTGAACAGAGGCAGGCTGCCCTGAGCATCGGAAGATATGGTAAAGCAATCCGCCGAAACATTTTCTTCAAGTAGGCGCCGGATCCCCTTGCTGGTCCTTACCTCCCCGTATTCCTCCTCCCAGAAGACCGGGTCGTTGCTTGCAGTAAAATCGATATATCCACCTTTTTTCGCATACCGGATCCCTTCCTCAAACAATGCGGCATTCCGATTGATATGGGTCGGAAGAAACTGAGTGATCGGAATCTCGGTGTTTTCCACCGTATTCAGGATCAATTCCAGCATCCTTTCCCCGTCTCCAAGATGGATATTCAGGATCCCCGCCTTTCCGGAGAGCATTCCTCCGACTCTTGCGTCAGCAGCCAGCTTGTCAAATTCCGTCTGGATGATCTGGGAAGATCGATGATCCGAAACTGCGATTTCTCCGACTCCGATCACCTTATCAACGATCAGCAGATCCGTCATGACTTCGCCGGTTATCGTTACCACCGGGACCCGATAGGAGCCGGAATATATATATGTGCTCAGGCCTTCTTCCTCCAGTCCCCTCGCCTTTGCCAGCAGGGAAACCATGCTTCTGGTAACTCCGTCGGTGCCGAGACATCCGACCGCGGTAGTGATCCCAGCCATTGTAAAATCAGTCAGCACGGCTTCCGGCGTCCTTGTCTTATACCCGCCTTCGCCTCCGCCCCCAAGCATATGGGTGTGCGAGTCAATAAAGCCGGGGACAAGAACCTTACCTTCTGCGTCGATTTCATCGATCAGTCCGGCCGCGTTGGAAACCGTCACGGTGATTCCATCCCCTACCGCGCCGATTTTTCCGTCAATCAGCAGAACATCCTTTTTCCCGGCGTGATCCGGTTGATAGACCTCGGCATTTCTGATTATTGTGATCATCTCTTGTCTCCTATATTTATAATGATAATATCTCCCGTCACTCTTTTTCTTCCCTGGCGGAAGTAACATCAGCCACTGTTTATGAGAAGTTGATCAATACGGCAATTATAATAAAAATTGTTCCGAAAGCAAAGAGGAATAACTGCATCTTGATCTGGAACTGCGCCCACTTCATCCAGTTGATCCTGGCAACGCCGAGGACGCCGAGCAAGCTTGCTGAGCATGGGGTGAAAGCATCTACAAATCCGGATCCCATCTGATACGCCAGGACTGCGATCTGCCTTGTAACGCCGACAATGTCAGAAAGAGGCGCCATGATCGGCATAGTCAAAGCGGCCTGACCGGAGTTTGATGTCACGATCAGGTTGAACAGGCTTTGGAATACATACATCAGCCATGCGGTGACAATCACCGGAAGTCCGCCGATGGCGGTGCCCATGCCGTAAAGGATGGTATTCAGCGAGGAAGCGACCGTCGCGTCGGAACCACCCAATACAAGCAGGATGCCCTTCGCCATGCCGACGACTACCGCGGTTCCCGCCAGGTCTGCGACGCCGCTCTGGAATGCGGAAGCCATTTCGTTGATCCCCATTCCGTTCAATTTGAAGACAATGGCAATGACGCCCGCCACAAAGCCCATTACAAAGAACTGGGAAGCAATTTCCGGAATGTAATATCCTTTCTGTGTTACTCCCCATACGATCCAGACCAGCACTGCCACCATATCGAGGAGGACCAGTTTATGTCCAAGCTTGAATTCGCTGTGGATGCCTTCGCTTTCCTCCGCGATTTTGTTTCTGAAATAACCGTCAAGTTCGTATACCGCGGATAACTGCGGATTCTTTCTTATCTTTTCCGCGTAGAACATCATATATCCAGCCGCCGCTGCCGTTACGACGATGAACATGACGATTCGGAAAGGCGCGCCGGACAGTATCGGCACTTCGGCGATGCCCTGTGCGATGGCAACTCCGAAAGGATTCATCCAGGAAGTCGCGTTCCCGACCTGGGCAGCCACGAATGTAACGGTGACTGCAACGATTGAGTCATATCCCATGGCTATGACAAACGGCACCATAACCATGGCGAAAGGAATACATTCCTCAGACATCCCGAAGGTGGCGCCGCCCAGAGAAAAGAGCAGGAAGAGCACCGGTAGGGAAAACCTCTCGATCCCCTTCGACCTTCTCATAAAGGCGTAGATGCCGGCTTCCACGGCTCCGGTCCGCATAATGACGCCAAACGCGCCGCCGACGACCAGGATCAGGGCTACTATTCCGACTGCGGAACCGTACCGGTCGCCGGTCACCAGACCTTCGAACAGATAGTTCAGTACCCCGAACCCACCGTAATCGGAGGTGCCCCAAACAGTGGCTGTATTATGTAATTTTGTACTCGTATCGTAAATCGTATCTCCATACAGGCTGTAAAGCACCGGATCGGTCAGACCGATACCGTCAAGGGACGCCTGATTCCATCCCGACGGATCCGTTGCCAGGAAGTCCTTCAACGCCTGTTGATCGACTCCCAGTTCCTCCAGCTTTGCCGTATCGCTGCTTAAACCGGTCAAGGCACTGCCAAGTGCCGTCAGGTCATAGTTATAGGCATAGCGGAACGTTTCCGGGATCAGTACCGTCTTCGTCTTTTCATTACCGTTGGCATCGGTAAATGAAACATCATGGGTCGTAAATTTTCCTGCCGGAATCACGAAAGTGAGCAGCCACATTACAATAATAACAAAAAAGATGATCGCGTAGGTGTGTGGCGCCTGAAATCTCGTTAACCGGTTTTCCAGTTGCTGCAGATCTTTTTCTCCTTTCATTTTATACCTCCCAATAATAGACTGATTCCTGTTCAGGCTGTACAATTAACCGAACAGTTATTAAAATATATACAGCAATTCACATGCCAATGTATTATTCACGGGCACAAAAAGAGGGCCGTGATACAAAACAACTGCATTATGGCCCTTGCAAGATTTTCTCTTTCGCTATTCTTATTTTTCAAGCTATATTTCAGGAATTAATTGGCGGAAATTGGAGGCAATTATTAATGTATTTCACCCCATTTAAGGTCAGCCTCATTCCGATCCTGCCTACGGACTTGGTGATGAGCTTGAGTTCCTGCAAATCATCGGTCTTCCTGCGGACTCGATCTTCCGTTATGTAAGGGTATTTTTCCTTCGCGATCTCCGCCAGAGTCCTTCGGCTGATCGTGGCTCCCTTTTCCGTATAATTCTTGATCATATTCAACAGATATATATATTCCTCAAGATTTCCCTTATCGCATAACAGCTCGTTGTATGACTCGAACTCCGGCCGATGTCTGACCGGATCCTCGAAGAAATCCTCCGGAAGATCAGAGATCCTCACCGTCTGATCCTCGCTGACCGCGATGAAATACTCTATGACGTTTTCAAGTTCTCTGACATTCCCGTTCCAGCGGTTCTTTTGCAGGATCTCCATGACCTCGTCGGAAATCGCAAGCTTCTCTCGGCCGTGTTTTTTCAGAAAATGTTTCACCAGCGGCTCGATGTCCTCTGTTCTCGCTTTAAGGGATGGGATCTTCAGATAAAACTTTTTCAACCTGTGATACAGATCCTCCCGAAACGTCCCCTCCTGACACATTTTCACGAGGTTTTTATTGGTCGCCGTGATGACGCGGACATCGATGGGGATATTTTCACTTCCGCCGACCCTTCGGATCTCCTTTTCCTGCAGCACTCTCAGCAATCTAGCCTGGATCCTCGGGGAAATGTCTCCGATCTCGTCCAGAAAAATCGTCCCCTGGTTCGCCTGTTCAAATATTCCGAGCTTCCCGCCTTTTTTCGCGCCGGTAAAAGCGCCTTCCTCGTAGCCGAACAACTCGCTTTCCACCAGGTCCTCAGAAAGAGCGCTGAAGTTGATCGCGACAAAGGGTCCCCTGTTCCGCTGGGACTCATTGTGGATCGCGCTGGCAAACAGTTCCTTACCCACTCCGCTTTCGCCGTATATCAGGATATTCAGATCTGTTTTGGCAAGTTTCTTCGCAATATGCACCGTATCCTGCATGGCAGGCGACGCGGCGATGATATCGCCGAACCGGTACTTCCCGAAATAACCCTTTTTGATAAGGTCCTGCCTCAGCTTGACCTCCATATCCTTGTTTTCTTTTGTATTTCTGATCGTACAGACCGTCGTATCGATCTTTTCGATGCGGAATTTGCTGATGATGAAATCCCCGTATTCCAGATGAAACAGTTTATCGGACATATCGGACGAGGACAGCAGATATTCCCGGAGACTTCTGTCAGAAACGGCGGCATCGATAAGTTCCCCCTCCGAATGAGCTCCAAGGATCGCTTTGCTTTTTTCATTGAAGATAGAAATAATGCCGTTGCCGGAAAATGCGACGATCCCGTCGTTGATCTGGTTCAGTATCCTTGCGAAATACCGGTTCATGCGGGATGCTTCGTTGAAAAGATGATAAAGATTGTTGCTGAAACGAATCATGGTTTCCTTATATTTCGCGGAAACCAGATTCAGTTTCTCGTCCATCAGGTCAAAATGCTTCAGTATTTCGATAATGGTCGAAATATCAATGGTTCGGGCGCCGAGATCGATGATCTTCTCCACATATTCCGGGACCAGAGACGTTTCGCCGGCCGTCACCGCGATGTTTGCCGTCCTGTAAATGCGGCAGCCCGGGTAATACGGGATAAAGTCTATGTAATCAATGCCGATTTCCTTCAGGGATTCGATGCAGCCTAAGACATTTTCGCGGATATCGTTGACGAAAAACACCTTTGTGCCCTTCGGGATCCCGAACAGCTTTTCGATACTCTCAATATTAAGTGAACGGTTCGCAATCATGACAGGGCATTCCGGACTGACGCACTCCGCCATCTCCTCCGCCAGGATCTTTGAACTCATGAGAACAAGATCGGCGTGGATCGGCTCCTTCACCTGTATTTCTTCAGAAAAACCCTCGATGTCGATGCAGTCTTCCAAGAAGTACTTCATCTGGTTGCAGAGAGTTTCCTTGGTCGCTTCTGATCCTGTGACAATCGCAAGTGTTTTTCGTATCATTGGATTACCTTTTTCACAAGAGGGCTTTCTTCCGGCTTCTCATCCTGCATGCGGAAGGCATTGGCAGCTTCCTGTGCGCCTCTGTTAACGCGTTCCTGATCATTACCGAATACAGACGCCAAAAGATCTCCCTTTTTCACGGGATCCCCCACCTTCTTGTAAAGCATAATGCCCGCAGACAGGTCGATGGCGTCTTCCTTGGTCGCCCTGCCCGCTCCGGAATGCTGGGAGGCCAGTCCGATCGCCCTGGCTTCGATTTCTCCTACATAGCCGTCGACTTCGGAATGAATATCAGCCTGGCAATGCGGCCTCGGAAATAAGGTATGATCGCTGATCACTTTGGGATCGCCTCCCTGACCCTCGATAAACTCAGCCAGCTTCGATAGCGCGGCTCCGCTTTCCAATGCATGCTGCGCCATAATGTATCCTTCTTCGGGGGATTCTGCCTTTTGGCCGGCATAGATCATATAGGAAGCAAGTCGCAGCGACAACTCCGTAATGTCCTTTGGTCCGTTTCCTTTCAGCGTTTCGATGGCCTCGATCACCTCCAGGCTGTTGCCTACCGCAAGCCCCAGGGGCTGGTTCATGTCAGTGATCACTGCGATCGTCTTCTTCCCGTCGGCTTTTCCGATCTCGACCATCAGTTCCCCAAGCTCGCAGGCGTCTTCAAAACGTTCCATAAAAGCGCCGTTGCCGCATTTTACATCGAGAACGATGGCGTCGCTTCCCGATGCCAGTTTCTTGCTCATGATGCTGGATGTGATCAGGCTGAGATTGTCGACAGTGGCCGTTACGTCTCTCAGCGCGTATAATTTCTTGTCAGCGGGCGCGATATGTGCTGTCTGTCCGATTACGGACAGTCCCACCCGATTGACAAGGGATATGAACTCATTTGCTTCCAGGGTGGTCCTGAATCCGGGGATGGATTCCATTTTATCCACGGTCCCGCCGGTAAACCCAAGTCCCCTGCCGGACATTTTCGCGGTCTTTACGCCGCAGGCGGCTGCCAAAGGCCCGACGATCAGAGTCGTTTTATCGCCCACGCCTCCGGTACTGTGCTTATCCACCTTTACCCCTTCGATCTCGGAAAGGTCTACCACATCCCCGGAGTTTTTCATCGCTTTCGTCAGGGCATAGGTCTCTTCCTTCGTCATTTTCCGGAAGAAGATCGCCATAAGCAATGCCGAAGCCTGATAATCCGGAATGGATCCATTGGTGTACCCGTTGATGAAGAACTCGATCTCCTCCTGAGTCAGAGCCTCGCCTTCTCTTTTTTTATAAATTAGATCGTACATGTTCATATCCGATATCTCCTTTAAAAATTTGTGAGAATACTATTTCAGGATAATTTTCAAAAAGCTTTCCCCGATCTGGGATTTCGGTACGTTCAGATACTCGGCTATGGTGGCGCTGATATCTGCGAAGCTCGTTCTGGTGCCCAGGTTGGCTCCCGGTTTTATATTCTTTCCGTACAGGAGGACCGGCACATGCTCCCGTGTGTGATCCCAGCCGGAATGTATCGGATCATTGCCGTGGTCGGCGCACAGGATCAGAATATCCTCCGGCTTCATGGCGCCTATGATTTCGGGAAGCCTGCTGTCAAATTCCTCGATGGCCTTTCCGTAACCCACGGGGTCGCGGCGGTGTCCGTATTTTGAATCGAAGTCCACCAGGTTTGTAAACAGGAAACCTTCAAAATCGGCATGCATGGCCTCCAGGGTCTTGTCGACGCCGTCCATATTGCTTTCCGTATGGACGGATATATTGACGCCATGTCCATTGAAGATGTCCTTGATCTTTCCGATTGCATAAACAGTCATTCCCGAATCCCTCACGGAGTCGAGAACGGTCTTGCCGCTCGGGGATACCGCATAGTCCTTTCGGTCGGCGGTTCTGACGCGCTTTCCGTTTTCGATGACGTACGGCCTCGCGATGACTCTGCCCACCTGAACGTCTCCGACCAGCATTTTTCTTGCCACTTCACAGAGATGATACAGCTTCTCCAGAGGAATGACGGCGGTGTTGGCCGCGATCTGGAATACGCTGTCCGCGGAAGTATATACGATGGGTTTTCCGGTTCTCTCGTGTTCCGGCCCAAGGGTTTCTATGATCTCAGTGCCCGACGCCGCATAGTTTCCGAGGGTTTTCATGCCGATGGCCTTTTCGTAGGCTTCCATGAATTCCTTCGGAAATTCCGGGAACGTCTTGAACGGAACTTCAGTATATAACCCCGCGATTTCCCAGTGACCCGTGATGGTATCCTTTCCGTTTGACCTTTCAGCCAGACGGCCGTATGCTCCCGTCGGTTCGTTTTCTTTTCTGATCTTCGTCACGCCGTCGATGTCTCCAAACCCAAGCTTGATCAGATTGGGAATTTTAAAATCAGGCATGGCGTCTGCTATATGATCCAATGTATGGGAACCCGCGTCTCCGTACTTCTCGGCGTCCGGCAGCGCTCCGATCCCCAAACTGTCCAATACGATCAATATTACTCTTTTCATTCGAAATCCTCCTTAAAGAATTTTGTATGGCACGCATTTTAAATAATCCGTCGAAGTCAGGATATATTCTACGTTATTTCTTTTACCCTTCAAACCGTTTCCGTAAGCATCTTTTCCGTGAAGATGGCCGTAAACGACCTTTTCCACTCCATATTCCTCGAAAAGTTCGGTAAAGCCCGACTTTCTCAGGCTGTCGCCCGCCGGCGGAAAATGAAGCGCCCCGATGATCATGCCCTTGCTGTCTGCGGCTTTTTTTCCATAGCCCGCCTTCGAAGCCGCCTCCAGGGATAGCCTGAGCCTTCCGAGTTCCCGGAGATAGATTTTTTCATCCTGGGCCGTAAAGTCGTCGTCTTCGGGGCAGATCCAGCCGCGTGAGCCGCAGATCGCACGGCCTTCCGCTTCATAAAAGGTATTCTGCAGAAAAAACATGTTCTCAAACAAAGCATTGAGCTTATTGACGGAATTCCACCAAAGATCATGATTGCCCTTGATGAAAACCTTTTTCCCCGGCAGTTCGCTGATCCATTTCAGGTCGGTTTTGGCCTCCTCAAACCGCAGCGCCCAGGAGCTGTCGCCGGGTATGATCACAGTATCTTCATCCGTGATCAAAGCTTCCCAGTTCTGCTTTACCTTTTCCGTATGGTTGACCCACTCCCCTCCGTAGATGTCCATCGGTTTTTCCGCCGAAAAGGACAGGTGCAGGTCCGCGATCGCATATATGCTCATTGATCTAAATTCCTCACTTAATTATAGTATCCATTTTTAGTCTTCGTCGCCGTTCTCAGCATCCGGAGCATCGTCGTCCCCCGGTGCTTCGAGCCCAAGGACTTCCCTGCTGTTCCCATCGGAAAGACTTGTGACATTCCTCAGCTTGCTCTGTATTTTACGAGTCCTCACTCCGATCAGCTCGTCCAGTTCGGCGTTGGCCTGGCTGATCCGCTGCTGTGTGTTTTTAAGTACTTTTCCAAATTTATCGAATTCTGTTTTGACGGCCCCGAGGATATTCCACACTTCGCTGGAATGCTTCTGGATCGCCAGGGTTTTAAAGCCCATCTGAAGACTGTTGAGCAGGGCCGCCATGGTGGTCGGTCCGGCGATATTGATCTTGTAATCCCTCTGAAGGGTTTCAACCATGCCGCGTCTTACGACTTCCGCATACAGACCTTCAAAGGGCAGGAACATGATCCCGAAATCCGTGGTCTGCGGCGGCTCTATGTATTTGTCGTGAATGCTCTTTGCAAAGGATTTGATGGCTCTTTCCAGCATTTTTACCGCCTGGTCGATCTCCTCCGGATTCCCTGCATCATAAGCGTCCACCAGTTTTGTATAGGTATCAGCTGGGAATTTGGCGTCGACCGGAAGATATACCACGCCGTCTTCGTCGCCAGGCAGCTTGATGGCGAACTCGACTCGCTCCGAGCTTCCTTTCTTTGTAGCGATGTTTTCCTCGTACTGTTCCGGAGACAGCATCTGTTCCAGGATGGCTCCCAACTGGATTTCTCCGAGGATGCCTCTGGTTTTGACGTTGGAAAGCACTTTTTTAAGATCTCCCACGCCGTTCGCAAGAGTCTGCATTTCTCCAAGCCCCTTATATACCTGTTCCAGACGTTCGCTGACGAGCTGGAAGGATTTGCTGATCCGGTCTTCCAGCGTCTTCTGAAGTTTTTCGTCAACCGTGGCGCGCATTTCCTCCAGTTTCTTGCTGTTTTCCTCCTGCATGGACGCGATCCGCTTTTCCATGGTGCTCCGGATCTGTTCCAGCTTTTGCTCGTTTTCCACGGCGTTGGTTTTCAGCCGTGCTTCGATCTGGCACAGCGTATCGTTGACCGTCTTCTGCAGCGTATCGTTTCTTTGGGTAAGCTGAACATTCAGCTCCTGCAGACGCTTGTCCTGGATTTCCGTCGACTGCCTCTGGGTCCCGGTCAGAAGATCGCCAAGGCTTGTAAAGCTGTTTTGTATGTACTGAAGATTTTTCATGCTCTGGTCGTCTCCGACCTTTCTTTTGATTCCCAGGAGGGTCGCCAGACATACGCAGGACATGGCCAGTATCAATAAACCGATGATAAGCAATATCATTTGGGTGTTTTCCATTTATTCTTCCTCTTTTCCACCTAATTTCTGAGACAGATACATATATTATAGCATTAAATTGCAATTTACAATAGCAAATTCAGGCAAAGGAGACCCGCCGCATGCAGCTTGGAAATTACTATCTTTCCCTGATCAAGGGTATCATAACCCCCTTTTGCAGCGAAGACAGTTTCTGGGGCAGTCTGCTCATCGGCCAATACGGCATACTGACCATGACTCCCGCTTACCTCTTCGGACTGCTGCTCCCCCTGGTAACAGGGTTTTACTTTTTTCAGCACCTTTTGGATGAGTCCCGGCTTTTTCCCAGAATCGCGAAATATCTGAACAAGCCTCTCAACCTGATCGGTTTGAACGGTAACGCCATCGTCCCGTTTGTACTGGGTTTTGGCTGTGTCACCATCGCGCTGGTTTCCACCAGCATCCTCGGCTCAAAAAGGGAACGCCTTATCGCCTCGGCGCTGCTTTGCATCGCCGTGCCCTGCTCCGCTCAGGTGGCGATCATCATATCGTTTGCCTTCCTGCTCAATATCAAGTATTTCCTTCTTTACCTCTTCGTGATCTTCGGTATTTTCATGGCGCTGGGAGCGCTTATGAACTTTCTGCTTCCAGGTACGCTTCAGCCGGCGGAGCTTCCGACGCCTCCCCTTGTCTTCCCTGATCTGAAAAAGATCATAAAAAATACCGCTAAAGAAGCAGTAATTTTTTTAAAGAGTACGGTTCCGACCTTTCTGATCGGCGGAGCGGTCATCTCGGTTCTTGATTATTACAACGGTTTTATGAAGCTGAGAGAATGGTGTTCTCCGATCACCGTTGAGTTTTTAAAAATCCCGGAGAACGCCACGAATCTCTTTATAATGAGCATTATTAAACGGGACCTGGGAGCCGCGGGATTCTATTCCATGGTAACGAACGGCAGTTTTACTCAGAAAGAGATCCTGATCACGCTGGTCGTCCTCACCCTGTTTGTTCCGTGCTTCGCTTCCCAGATGATTCTTTTCAAGCAGGGAAAAGCGCTCACCGCGATCCTCATCTGGATCGGGAGCTTTGCCATCGCGTTCTCCGCAGGCGGTTTTATCAGCTGGATCATAATGTAGTTTTTTTATTGACGGCTATTAATTCTTTTTGGTAAGGAGTCCGGTCTCGTTATCCCGTATGTAACTGATACAGTTTTCCTTCAATAATTCTTTATAAACTCCATCGGCAGCCTCCTTTGACAAGGCGACTGCGGCAACATTGTTAAGCTCAATAAACTCTTTCAGCTGGTCGGCCGTGTTTCCGCCAACGTCGATGTCCAGGACCGACGGATATAAGCCCGAGTATTCCACCATTCCCGGAACCATCGCGACAAACTGGTCCATGATGCTTCCTGCATAGCTTTCCATGCATTTCATGAAGTAGTCCTCACTGCGTTCCGCCTGAGCATAAATTTTGACGTCCGGATGATCCTTGACCCATGCGATGAGATCCAGGAAGTCCATAGAGGTAAGTCCGTTCTTCATTTTCAGGTCATTGTACGCTTCCAGAGTTATTTCCCGTTTCTGATATGTATCGAAATATTTATCGAGATCCTGCCACGAACTGAGCAGGACTGCCTCCTTATCCTCGGTCCAGCAGATATTGACCTCCAGATTGCGGTAGCCCGCATCGTAGGATGCGTTCAGCGCTTCCAAGGAATTTGTTCCGATCAGGTTGATATCGGGCGCGCCGGCCTCGGCAATGGTATCCGGATATTCGATGCCTACAGACGCCTTGTTGGCGAATGCGCTCACCACATCCTGATTTTGCTCGTAGATTTTCCTCAGCACATCGTTTTTCAGGATATATTCCGATGTATTGATGAGCCCCATTGACTTCATATATCCGTCATAACAGTCCTTGACCGGCACGGATTTACCTGTTTTGATATTCCATGCCCTTCCGTTCTCAAAGACGCCGTCCCTTGACATTTCATAAGCGATGTCATCCTGGAAGAAGGAGCCCTTTGTCATATAGGTTTGTTCCGCTACAAAGCCCGAGTCTGCAGTAAGCAGGTTATGTCCCAGGTACACGGTATCCAGCTTGTCAAAGCCCATCAGATAAGCGATCGTAGGCAGAAAATCAAGCTGCCCGCCGGATATGCCCACCGTCTGGTTTACCGCTCTGTCCGGATTCGGTATATGGATGATCAGCGGAATATTCATCATCGTGTCAAAATCATAATCTTTGCCGATGAATCTTGAAACGGATTCATTGATTTCCGCATCCGTCTTCGGGAGACCCATATGATCGCCATAGATCGCAATAATGGAATTGTCGTATAAACCTTCGTCCTTCAGCTGCTGAATAAACTGACCGAGAGCGTAGTCCGTATAAGCCGCGCTGTTCAGATAATTTCCGAAGATCGTGCCTTTGTCCTCCGGCAGAAGCTTGATAAACTGATATTTATCCAGCATCAGGTACGGATGGTGGTTCGACAGGGTGATCAAGAAGCTGTAGAACGGTTGAGTCATCTGCTTCAGATACGGCATGGACTGTTTGAAGAATTCCGAGTCCGTAAGTCCCCAGCCCATCCATTCCGTCATATCGTACTGTCCCTTGTCCGTACCGCCGATTCCTCCGTGATAGGTATCAAAGCCCAGGCTTTTATATGCGTCTTCCCTGTTCCAGAAATGCCTGTCCTCATGGGCATGATAAACCGCGGTCTGATAGCCCTGTTCTTTCAGGAGCTTCGGCAGACCTTTGAAATAGTTGTCGACAAATAATTTATAGGTATAGCTGGCAATACTGCCGTAAATCGAATTATTTGTTGCAAATTCTGCGTCGGAGGTGTTTCCGCTTCCGATCTGCTGGTAATAATGGTCGAAGTAAACCGAATCGCCCTTTATGAGCTGGTTGAGGTTCGGTGTGATCTCCTGTCCGTTGTAGGTCTTATTGACAACGATGTTTTGCAGGGACTCCACCTGGATCACAAAGAGATTTCTGCCCTTGGCAACGCCAAAGAGGGGTCCGTTCTTTTCCGTCGCGTAACTGTCTGTAACAGGTGACATAAATTCTGCACCGGTATTCTGCACACTGTTTCCAGTCAGTTTATTTACGATGTCCTTGATATGAAAGCTATAGATCTCCTGATTGGAAATCGACGTAATCAAAAAGCTGCCCGTGAAATTGAAAACCAACAAGCAGAGAATCAGAAGGGCAGCGATGGGTTTTTTATGTCCCGACGCCCACTCCATAAACTTCTTTTTGCTCTGACGCTTTGCGCGTCTGGCTTCACGGTTTGCTATGGTGTGATCTTCCTTGAGGAATTCCGCTTCCGTATAGACGCGGTCGGCTTCCGTTTCTGCCGGCTCGGAATCAGCTGTTGCAGATTCCGAATTAGCCAGCTCCTCGATCCATGGATCCGGTAGTTCTTCCTCTTCTTCCTGTGTTTCCTTATCCGCCGACGCTTTTGCACCCTGCAACATTTCTGCATCATGCGGCGTTTCAGCGGTTTTCCAAAGTCTTCGCTGTCTGACAGCCAATGCCGCGATGACCAGGAGCGCATCCGCAAGGATCAGGAAAAACCAAGGTTTCAGAACTTCCTTGATGCTGGCGGTAATATCTCCCAGAAATCCGGCCGCTCCAAGCATGTTGACGGATAAGTACCGGTTGAAAAAGCTGCTGTATGTAACATCGCAAAACATCAGAATGGACAGCAGTACGTAAATGACTGCCGGTATCCATTTATTCCGGAAGGATGCGAATAAAAAGTAAGTTAATGCGGTTGTGATCAGCCAGACAAAAAAGAAGTTCGAGGCGACGCCGATCAGATTATAAAACAGGAAAAGTTTTAATGGGACCGCGACGACTGCCGCTAATGCCAAAATTCCATATTCGATATGTAACTCAGCCCATTTCCCCGACAGTAAAATTAGAAATTTATCAAGCATTGGTTTTATTGATCGTTCAAACATTTCAAGCACTCCTGATTCAGATTTAACCACGATAATACATAGCGTTTATTATAGTACATTTTTTTCAAACTAACAAGGAGTACGGTCGCAATTTTCACCTAAAATTCACTATTTGAACCGTGCCAGATTTTCCCTGAATATCCGTACCAATTCATCCGTTTCGTCAATGAAATAAGACCGCGCCACATTACCTTCCGCATCCCAGTCGCAGCCGTCCCACCAGACAGCCACTTTGATCCTGTCGTACTTGTAGATGTTGCGGAACATATTGGCGACCCATTCCTCCTTGCTGCCGCCGACGCTGCTGGAGGAAAACTCCGTTATCATGAGAGGTTTTTCATATTGTTCGGCATATTTCCGGTAAAGGGAATCGTACATCTGGTCGAATTCCATCCAGGTCTCGCTTTCGTAATACGTCCCCGTGTTGTAGCTCGTCATTCCGATGACGTCTACATAGTTGTCACCGGGGTAATAACAGAGTTCGTCGTTCCATTTGAAGTCGGGAAACGGCTTGCCGTTGGGATTCCATACCCAAATCACGTTATTGGCTCCCGCTTCCTCGAAAATCTGATAGATATAAAGGTAGAAAGCCTTAAAGATATCCGTATCCTTCGAGGTATGATGAGAGGAATAAACGCACCAGTCCCCGTTCATTTCATTCCCGAGCCGGAAAAGAACCGGAGCGCCTGAATTGACTACCGCCCTTGCATAGTTTTTCAGATAGGTGTCATATTTGCCATCCAGAACATCATAGACCATGTTCCCTTTTCCAGGGCTCTGGGCTACGGTCTGAAGCGTCAGTTCGAGAATGCGTCCTTCCTTTTTTGCATTTTCAAGGGCAAGCTCCAAATTGGGGTGCATGTCCTTATATTCGAGGATTCCCGTATAGTAAAGAAGGATCGGGAAGGTAAAGTCGAGCTTCGTTTCGATTTTTTTAAGCTCGGTGAAATTGACCGGAGCATCTGTTTCAAAGATTCCCCAGTGTAGTCTTGTGTTATCGCCGAAGTAGCGCTCGTAAACGTCCGCCGTTTGCGCATCCCAGCTTGGATTATTCGTCTTATGGATCTTCTGGATATATGGTTCCGCTGTTTTTTCAACGATTTTCATGCTTCGAACAACGTCCAGGTAATCCTTGTTTGAAAATTCCCTGCTGCTCTTGAAGAAAAATGTGATCACTTCTTTTGCGGACAGGGGGACTTCAACGGAAGCGTAGTAGCACTTGTCGTTTTCGATCCTTGCCAGCGGTCTTCTTGACCACTGCAGGTAAGATACATTCTTTCCGTCCAGTTTGATTTTTCCTTCGAGTTCCTTGTAGTGATCGATATTATTGTTTATAAACTGATTGGAATAATTAATGTAGCTTTTTATGCTGGCGCCTGTTGCGTTCCCAACGTCCTGCCTGTAAATTTCAATCTTGAGATCCGTGTCTTCCAGTACCGCCCTGATGTTTGAAAAACTCATATCCGCTTTCATATCACCGGGGACTTCGATGGTATACCCGTCAACTTTATTGGTAAAGAGGCTTTTTTGGCTGTTCTCCGCCGTCAGGGCATAGGTTGCCTTCTGCCGCTGCTCTTCCTCAAGCTGCCTCAGCAGCAGCCGCTCCTGTTCCTCCTGGATTTCCTTCTTTTTATCAGCTTCGACTGCCGCAAGCTTATCCTCCTGCTGTCTGGTCGATTTTTCCTTTGCATCTTCCATTGCCAGTCTCTGTGCATAGATGTCCGAATAAATAACTGAAGTAACCAGAGCGACTATGATCACTGCACTGAAAAACCTTAGTAAGGTGCCCTTCATGAACTCCTGCTCCTTTGCAAATTCTAACTCCTGGTTTATTTTTGTAACACAGACTTAATTATTAAACCATAGAAAACAATCTCTGTACAGTATATAATGGATAAAAAAACTGAACTTATGATAGGCTTTGACAACATGTGAAGGGGTATTTTTATGAAGAAAAGGATTATATCAGTATTTATTATATTCTGCATGCTTATCACGGCGATCAACAGCGGTCTATTACTCTATCTTCCGGCTTTCGGAGCTGACGACGGTTCCTATACGCTGTACTTCAACAACAAAATCATAAGCCAGAGAGGCTATTATATAAACAATACCCCCTATCTGCCGGTTTCCGTCATTGGGACATATGCCAACAATCCTGGGATTACCATGGATATGAACAGTAAAAGTCTGATTATTGATCTTTCCGCAGAGAACATTATGATGGCCGACGACGCCACAACCAATTTTGTAAAGGCATATGCGGGAAAAGTGTATATCCCGCTGCTGGAAATCGAAAAGGAACTTTACTTCCCGCTGAATACGACGGAACAGTTCTTTAAACTAAGCTATACCGTATCGGACAGTATTATAAAGATGAGAGCCTATTCCGGCACGGATAAAATCGCCAAAATCAATCAGAGCAACGTTGAGGCCGTATCATCCCTTCTTGACAGCGGCGGAGATGTTGTCAGACTCAGCCTCGGCGACACTGTGTTCATCAGCGGCGAAACGGACAATTATTACAAGATTGCAGCGGAAGACGGCAGCACAGTGTATGTAATGAAGGATTACGTTACGATATCGGAGATCGATTTATCGAAAATCGATTTCTATGCTCCAAAAAAGACGAAATTCAAAAGAGGAAGTGAAAAGATCAACCTTGCCTGGGATTACGTCACTAAGATCACTCCCGCCGCGCCCACAGTCAAGCACAGCGGTTTGGATATCCTCTCTCCCACCTGGTTCGACCTGATCACCGACGGCGATGGCAGCGTTGAAAACAATGGCGATAAAGGCTATACGGATTCCGCCCACTCAAACGGCTATATGGTTTGGGCAACCATAACGAATAATATGTCAACAAAAGGCTCCACCGCATTCACGACCAAAACATTCAACAACAGCGGCCTGCTGAACCGGTCTGTTGCGCAGTATATTTTCTATGCCAGCCTGTACAATGTGGATGGGATCAATATCGACTACGAAGATGTGTCCGATTCCGACGCGGCGGGACTCGTTGCATTTACTGCTTTACTGAGGAATTACACAGAAAAACAGGGTCTGGTCCTTTCCATCGATACGCTTATCCCAAGACCGTGGACTGCGGAATACGACCGGGCAGCCTTATCAAAATACGTAGACTATCTGGCTGTCATGACCTACGATGAGCATTATGCCGGAAGTCCGGCAGCCGGTTCTACCGCTTCCCTGCCCTGGGTCGAAGACGCTCTTGTTGCGACACTTAAGGATGTTCCCGCATCCAAACTGCTCCTCGGTATCCCTCTTTACACAAGGATATGGACCATCGACGGAAGCGGCAAGATCGTTTCAAATCCTTCCGCAAAGATGCCGACAGTAAGGAGCACTGTCAAAACCAGCGGTGTGACGCCGGAGTGGCGCGATAAGGAGAAGCAGTATTATGTGGAATACCCGAACGGAGCAAATACAAGCAAAATTTGGATCGAAGACTCCCGCTCCGTCGCAAACCGCCTGGAACTCGTCAAACAGCACAACCTGGCCGGTTCCGCCTGTTGGCAGCTCAGCCAGGGCGAAGATAAAATATGGGACGTCTTCTACGGCATGCTAAAGAAAAACAAACCTCTCAGCGATTACGAAAATCCATATTAAAAAATGAAAGAAAGGCAGTTTTTTAATATCTGCCTTTCTTTTTTGTTTCGTTCCGACATAACCGTTGCTCTATTCACATTTTATATCTGACAATTTATCATGCAATTTTTTTATAGATAATATACGAGTAGATCGTCGTTATGATCACCGGTATGAATATCCCTGCCATCAGGATCACAAAGCTTGCCGTTCCGGTTGTGAGGATCACGCCGAACAACCCAGCAAACCCTCCGATTACCATCAATTTAGCGCCGAGCAGGTGCGTCCTTCTCCATACCTCTTCGTTGGCCAGGGTCCATGGATATTTAAATCCGACGAAATAATTGTGCCTTACTCTGCCCATAATGTTCCCCATAACGATGAACAGGACCGCTACGGCAGCCGGGATCCACCTGTCTATTCTGACCGGATATCCCATGGATGCCGCCACGGTTATTCCGAACATCAGCATAAAAAAAAGATGCAGCGAATACCGGATCGTCAGATAGGAACTGTCGAATTTCTCATAATTCGCACGCTTCGGATCGAGCTTCGGTAGAAAGATAAACATTACATACATCAGGATGTTCATCAGCGGCAGCAAAAAGGTGCCGAAGAACCTTGAGCCGTAGTTGTCAACCTGTCCCTGTACATTCCAGTGGATCGGAACCTGCTCAGGCATATGCGGGTAAACCAGAAATGCCGCTATCAGCGGAATAGCAAGGATCACCAGCAGCGGCCACTCTCTTTTAAAATTATAATTCATTGTTGTCAACCTCCCCTTTGTCAATGAAATTAAGAAAAAAACCCAAAAGCTCCTGAAATACGGTGGTATTCAGAGAATAATAAATATTTTGTCCCTGACGCTCGTCAATTACCAGGTTCGCCTGCTTCAGCAAGTTTAAATGATGGCTGATGCTTGGTTTTGATATATTGAATGAATCCGCGATTTCTCCCGCAGTCAGATCTTTCTCCTTTAAAAGCTGAAGGATCTTTCTTCTTGTTGGATCGGAAAGGGCTTTAAAAGCGTTGTTATGTTCGGGCATTTTCTCACCTCCGGTTATCGTTATCTGATATTTATATATTTAGATAATTATCTAATTATATAATAGTTATACCACTCTTCTCAAATTCTGTAAAGACCATTTTGCAAAATTTCAAAGGTAATATTTTGTCGAAACAATTTTATTGCAAGTGCAATAATCTCGAGTTATTATATTATTGCAAATGCAATAATATTCAAGGAGAGCTGCAGTGCGTGAAATATTAAGGGAAGTCGGCATGATAACGAGATGCTTCGAATCCATTGCCAATATAGAGTTCAAGGAACTGGATCTATCGAAAAACCAATATATTTACCTGATCCGGATCGGTGAAAATCCCGGAATTATCCTGGAGCGGGTAGCCGATATGCTGAAAGTCGACCGTTCTACGGCGTCAAGAGCCGTTGAAAAGTTGAATCTGGCGGGTTTTGTGCGAAAGGAAACGACAGATGACAACCGGAAAAATGTCCGGCTGTACACTACGGAAAAAGGCCTGGATGTATTCCGCATGCTGCAGAAGGTTGAAGCTTACTCGGATGCGGTGGCATTAAACGGCATATCGCCTGAAGAGAGGGAAATCCTGCTCAGGCTCCTCACGAAGGTCCGGAAAAACGTGGAACCCGACTGGGAATTGGTCAAACGAGGTGGGAAAAGACCATATCCAAGGGAGGTAATTGAATGAAAACCTATCTGAAGGCCGATCTGATGCTGCTGATGATCACGATATTCTGGGGGACGTCATGCCTGCTGACAAAAGTAGGCCTTGGAGAGATCCGGGAATTCAATCTGATTGCGCTTCGCTTTATCATAGCATTTGCTCTTTCCGCTGCAGTCTTTTGGAAGAAGATCAGACAAGTTGACCGCAGAACGGTCCGATATGCGGCGATCCTCTCAGCCATTCTGTTCACCGTATATGTTGCGATGACATTTGGAGTGAAATTGACCAGTGTATCGAGCGCCGGCTTCCTGACCTGCCTCGCAGGTGTTTTTATTCCGATCGTTTCTTATATGTTTCTGAAACAGAAGCAGGAAAAAAAGGTCCTGGTCAGCATATGCCTGACATTGATCGGAATCATTCTGCTTACAGTCAATGAGGGCATCATTTTCAATTTGGGCGATCTGCTCTGCACGCTGTGTTCCCTCGCCTATGCAGTGCACATCATCGTAACGGGGAAACTGACCGTCAAGGTCGATTCCGTTTTGCTGGGAGTCATGCAGCTTGGCTTTGTCGGCGTTTATGCGCTGATCTTTTCATTCATCTTTGAAAGCCCTGTCCTCCCCTCAACGGTTTCATCCTGGCTTATCGTCGTTACGCTGAGCGTTTTCTGCACCGGAGTCGCATTCATCGTGCAGACAGTCGCCCAAAAATACACCACGCCCGTACATACGGGCTTTATCTTTTCGCTGGAGCCGGTATTTACCGCGATCGTGGCATTTCTGTTTGCGGATGAGATACTTCCGGTCAAAGGTTATTTCGGCGGCTTCCTCATGGTCATCAGTGTAATGCTGGTAGAGATCGATTATAAGGCGCTTCTGAAGAAAGACAGCCCGGCCGCACAGGACAAAATTTAAAAGCGGAAGCTGCGCCCTTTCCGTGACGCGGCTTCCGCTCTTTTGTTGCTTTCCTAATTAATTTTTTTATTATTTACCCTATTAATTGAATAATGAATTTATAGATATTCTTTGGAGTTTCAAGCTTTGTTCCGGTAAATCCGTCCCTAGTGACCAGGAATCTTGCAGGCGTTCCGTTTCGGAGATCCGCCAGGTCATTTGCAAGGATATAATCCATATCGTTCTTCTCGCAGAGCTTCGCCGCTATGTCGAAGAGTTCTTCCTTTGAAACACCGTCCAACAGTTTGCATCCGATGAGCTTTGCACCCGGAAACCATTCCCGAAGGTTCGCTATGATTTTCGGCGTAAGCCCCAGCTTCACGGTAAGGTTGTTCTGATAGCTGCTGATTTTCGAGCTGTCGTCCAGCTTGCATTTCGGATTTGTCAGGATCCTGAATATCTCATCAACGGATTGAAAACCGCCGTGCTTTCTGGATACGTCATAGAGTTCTTCCGCCATATCCTCCATCAGGAAAGAAAAATCCGCTTTGTAATCTCCTACTGCAGCCGCGTGAATGATTGCGTCATACGGAGTGCTGCTTTCTCTTTTCAGCGATTTCAACATCTCGTCTGTTGTTTCCACCCAGTGAAATCTGAGGTTTTCCGACGAGTGAGGCATTGCCAGGAGATTATCGACGTTGACCCGATGGTTCAGGACAAGACAGACCTTGTCTCCGTGGTTCAGAAAGTATTCAGCCAGTGTGACGGAAAGCGTCCCGGTCGACATATTGGTGATCTTCATTACTTCGTCAATGTATTCGTTTGTAGGGCCTCCGGTAATTAGTATTCTGCTCATTTGTGAATCCACCTCCTCAAAGGCTTTTACAAAAATGAATTAAGAAATTGAACTTTCAATGTATTCGTCAAAGGTGCAGATTTTATCAATGATCGTGCCGTCTTCCCTGATTTCAATGATCCGGTTGGCAATAGTCTGGATAAACTGATGATCATGGGAAGAAAACAGTACAACTCCCTTGAAATCGATCAGCCCGTTATTGACCGCTGTGATGGACTCCAGATCAAGATGGTTGGTCGGCTGATCTAAAACCAGCACATTCGATCCGAACAGCATCATTCTGGAAAGCATGCAGCGCACCTTCTCCCCGCCCGACAGTACTTTTACCGGTTTGAAGACGTCATCCCCGGAAAAAAGCATTCTGCCCAGAAATCCGCGCATAAAGGACTCTGTCGTCTCTGTCGTGAACTGGCCAAGCCATTTAACCAGGTTGAGATCAACGTCATTGAAGAAAGAAGAATGATCCATAGGGAAATAGGATTGCGATGTACTGACTCCCCATTTAAAGGAACCCTCATCCGGCTCCATTTCTTCCATCAATATTTTAAAGAAGGTAGTATTGGCGATTTCATTTTCTCCGACAAAAGCGATCTTGTCCCCTTTGTTTACGCGGAAAGAAATGCCGTCCAGCACCTGTACCCCGTCCAACTTCTTGCTGATATTATCGACGGTCAGGATCTCCTTGCCCGGCTCGCGATCCATCGTAAATCCTACAAAGGGATATCTCCTCGACGAGCTTGGCAATTCTTCAACAGTGAGCTTATCAAGCAGCTTTTTCCTGGATGTTGCCTGTTTTGACTTTGATTTATTGGCAGAGAATCTCTGGATAAAGCTTTGCAGTTCCTTGATCTTATCCTCACTTTTCTTGTTCTGGTCCCTGATCATTTTTTGGATCATCTGGCTGGATTCGTACCAAAATTCATAGTTTCCGACGAACATTCTGATCTTTCCGTAGTCGACATCCACGATGCTCGTGCAAACGGTATTGAGAAAATGCCGGTCATGGGAAACGACGATTACGGTTCCCTCATAGTCCAGAAGAAAATCTTCCAGCCAGTTGATGGCTAAAATATCGAGATGGTTGGTCGGCTCGTCCAGCAGGATAATATCCGGCTTCCCGAAAAGCGCCTGCGCCAGAAGGACCTTCACCTTTTCATTACCGGTGAGTGTATTCATTTCTGAGTATAAAATATCGATACCCAGTCCAAGACCCTGAACCAGTCTGCTTGCGTCCGATTCCGCTTCCCAGCCGTTCAGCTCGGCAAATTCCCCTTCCAGCTCCGAAGCCCTGATTCCATCTTCGTCGTTAAAATCCTCCTTGGAGTATAAGGCGTCCTTTTCTTTCATAATGTCGTACAATCTGGAATTACCCATAATTATAGTATCTAAAACGGTAAATTCATCAAAAGCAAAGTGATCCTGCTTCAAAACCGACATCCTCATGTGCGGCGGGATGCTGACATCCCCTGTTGAAGGCTCAAGATCACCCGACAGGATCCTTAAAAATGTTGATTTTCCTGCTCCGTTGGCTCCAATGATTCCGTAGCAATTCTCCCGTGTAAATTTTAGATTGACGTCTTTAAATAGTGTTGTTCCGCTGAAATTCAAGCTTACGTTTGTTACTGTTATCATTCATTCTCCTCTAAATTCGCATATACTGCGTCCATGTTCCGCAAGCCGTCCTGTAAATTCTCCGTTGCGATCCGCACATTATATACTGCTTTTTTGTATTCAATATTGTCCATTTTTTCGCCTTCACTCTTTTTATACAGGAATGTCTGGCAGGAAACCTGTGCGTCGATCAGTTTGACAAAAAGGGAATGTACGATCCCCAGCTTGTCCTTCACCTCGACCGCCAGTTCGTCGTCTTCATCGACTTTGATTTTTTTAAGATTCACGGTTTGGACCTTTTTCTTGAGATCCTTCAGTTTTGCGATCCTGGATTTGTAGTCCACCTTCCGGAACATTGTGATGATTCTTGACTCTCCTGCGATCAGGCGCTCAAGATCCTTGTACCTCTCGATGATGTCTACGTAAAATAATTCCACTGCGTCAATGATTTCTTTTCGATCTGACATTACTGCCGTTCCTCCTTAAAATTAAGCTTATATCAAGTTCTTATACAGAGATTCATCCAGTTCACCGAAGGCTACCAGGATGACTTCCATCTCATAGTCCTTCAGGAATTCTTTGATCATACCGACGGCGATTCCGGCAGCCTGTTCCTTCGGATAACCGTAGACTCCAGTTGAAATCGCGGGAAACGCTATGGATTTCAGGCCATTTTCCATTGCAAGACGCAGGCTGTTCTGATAGCAGTCCGCCAGGAGTTCCGGTTCGCCGTGGCTGCCTCCGTGCCAGACAGGTCCGACCGTATGGATCACATGCTTCGCCGGCAGCCGGTACCCCTTGGTGATCTTTGCCTGTCCCGTCCTGCAGCCGTTGAGCGTCCTGCATTCTTCCAGCAGCTCTTTTCCGGCGGCACGATGGATCGCTCCGTCGACACCTCCGCCTCCGAGCAAAGTCTCATTGGCAGCATTGACGATAGCGTCCGTTTCGAGTTTGGTAATATCACCGCGAACGATCTTTATTCCCATTGAAATGACCTCCTTTAGAAACATACTTCCTATTTCAGTATCACAACCGTGACTCCCGGGTTTCCGTCTATTTTCCTCTGATGGTCGGATAGTCCCTGGCAGAGGTTCAGGAGTTCCTTTTTCTTTTCAAACCAATGTTCTCCGCCGCAGGAAGTCCTGACGATCCCGCTCAGGCTCGGTTCGCGGAGCTTGCTTCTCACAGCGGTTTTGATGCCGCCGCCCGTCCCCGAGGAACCGTAACCATGAACAAGGATCACGGCTTTTAAGCCCTGTCCTTTGCAGGTCCCCAGCTGGCTGATCATGTTTCTGACAGCCGTATCCACAGTTGGATTACCGTATTCCAGATTGATTTCTCTCACCTTGGCCACTTGCTTCACCTGATTCAAGAGAAATCCCTTCCATATATTTCGGTATATGTGAGCTTCCCATTGACCCGTTCAGATTTCATGAGGCTGATCCTCGTCACTTTCATTTCCTTGTGCTCTGCAGCCAGCTCGCCGTAAATGTCAGCGGACGGATCCGATAGCCGGACCTCGCGGCCCAACGTCATGTGCGGAGAGTATTCCCGATCTTCCGGAGCGAAACCTGACGTTTCCAGCTCCAAGGTAAGCTGCTTTTGAATCGCAATCAGCTCATGATTTTTTTCAACTCCCGCCCAATGGATATCTCCGCCTCTGCGCTTGAATCTGCCAAAGCCGGAGAATGACAACCGGAATGGTTCCCCGCTGACCCTGTTCATGGCGGATTTGATTTCCCCCACTTTGTCCGGATTCAGTTCTCCGAGAAACACCAGCGTCAGATGCAGGTTTTCACGGTGCGTAAAATTGCCTCCTGACGACGCCTTTTTCAGTTCCCGAATGGCCGACGTCAGATGGTCTTTTATCTCCTCATTAAAATTGATAGCAATAAATAGTCTCATTGCAATGCCTTTCATCAGTCAAGCTTAAGTATTCTGGCAGGCTGGTTCGCCATTTGTTCGGGGACGTCGCCGATATCCCAGCCCGTCGAGGTTGTTTCCACATAGTAATAACGGCTGCCGTCCACATCATAATAGCTGCCTGATATGGAATCCTCACCCTTTACGCCTACCGCCATATGATCCTGGAATTGGATCAGCACAGTGCCGTAGCCGAGCTCTCTCAACAGAGACGCCAGCAGGATCGCGCTGTCTTCGCAGTCACCGCCTTCGTCGGCCAGAGTCTCCAGCGGAAACTTCGGATATTCGTCATAGCCGGTACCTACCTTGTCGTCCACATACTGCAGGTTCTGAACAAAGAAAATAATGTTTTTAACCATGTCAAGATCCGAATAGTTATCTTTCTTCGCGGCTTCCTTAAACTTTGCCGCTAAACCGGAGAGATATTCATCATCGGTGGGATCAGTGACATAATAGCTGTAATTGTGGATCTTCTTCCTGTCGACCGTCTTGTAATATTCATAGGCGGATTTCGGAATGTTCAGATCGTAGGCCCAGGTACTTTCACCGTAATTCCATTCATAATGCACCTGAATGGATTCTCCTTCTGATTTTGAATCCTCCTGAAATACTTTCTCGGAAGGCTTCCCGGAGGGATCCGCAGCGTCCAGATACGGCAGCAGCAGGATCATGCAGGCTGCCATCAGAATGATCATCAGAAATGGAAAGAACAGATTGCTTCTCTTTTTCTCCTTCTGCGGCTCCTCTTTTTTGTGAGCTTCCACGAATTCTTCATGGGGAATCTGAGAGTGGATCAGTTCTCCATTCGCGTAAATCATGCAGTCCGCAGTGGAAAGTCCGGCCAGAATGACTTCAATGACCTCTTTCTGGTTGTTTTCGTCAAAAATATGTCCAATAAGCTGCCCGTTGTGAGCGCTGAAATTCTGATCCTGCAAAACGCCGTTGACGTAAAGGCTTTCTCCTTCAGGTCCGTCGTTCCGGATCAGGATCTTGTTCCCCTTGTACGTTATTTCAAAGTCCGTATCGTAATAATCCGAATTCAACTGCATTCGTCTTTCTCCATCCATAGCTCTGTTTCGATAATGAAAATCCGGTCAGTATCTATTGTACCAAAACATCGGGCTTTATGAAACCGTTTCTTTCAACAGCGCCCCAGTCTGTTATTTCCGCTCCGGCTCCAGCAGAAAAAGATACTTGCCGTAACCTTCCTCCGTCATTTTATCCTTTGGAATAAAACGCAATGCCGCGCTGTTGATACAGTAGCGCAAACCTCCCGACTCCTTTGGGCCGTCTTCAAAGACATGTCCGAGATGGATATCGCCTACCCGGCTGCGTACCTCGTCTCTGACCATTCCATGGGAGAAGTCCTTTTTTGACGTCACGCCCTCCGGATCGATGGGCTTTGAAAAGCTCGGCCATCCGCAGGCCTCAAATTTATCGCTCGAGGAGAACAACGGCTCCCCCGTGATGATATCCACATAGATACCCTCTTGGAAATTATCCCAGTATTCGTTCTGATAAGGCGGCTCCGTACCGTTTTTCAACGTTACTTCGTATTGAACGGGGCTCAGCTTTGCCAGCTCAAAGTATCTGGAGTCGATGTGGCAGTAGCCTCCGGGATTTTTATCGAGATATTTCTGATGGTATTCCTCTGCCGTATAGTAATTCTTGAGAGGCAGTGTCTCGATGGCGATTCTTTTCTGATACTCCTTCTGCAATCCTTCAAGAGATCGTCTGATGACCGGCAGATCGTCAGGATCCGTATAATAGATCCCCGTGCGGTACTGGGATCCCACATCGTTTCCCTGCCGGTTCAGTGAAGTCGGATCGATGACCCTGTAAAACAGCGTGAGCAGCCTCTGAAGGCTTATGTTTTCAGCATTATAAATCACCCGCACCGTTTCCGCATGACCGGTATCACGGCGGCATACGTCCTCGTAAGTCGGATTTTCCGTCTTCCCGTTTGCAAAGCCAGTTTCCGTTTCCAGCACTCCCGGTATATTTCCGATATATTTCTCCAGTCCCCAGAAGCAGCCCCCCGCAAGATAAATTTCTTTTTTATTATTTGTCATAAATGGTCCCTCTCCTTCTATTTGCCTGTTTTGAAAAACACAGTACTAATTTACCCCGAAATATTGAAATGAATCTCGGGGTGTAACACAAACATTTGACTCTGAATATACTGACCTTGAAAAGAAATAATGAAAGACCGGTTAAAGGAGGGAAATATATGAGTTGTTTCGGTGGCAACATATCGCCGGACCTTTTTCAGAAGTGCTGCAATGCCAACCAGCTCTGCAATGAATTCAACGGCAATTTAAGAGACGTATCTACTGAACCTATCTTCGTTCAGAAGGTTTATGATGCTGTCCTCTTCAATCTCCAGGGACTGAAAACTGTGACGAATCAGACATTTACACCTGCAATCCCAAGAGGGCACAGGTTAAGAAGGGTCATAGACATTCGCTGCAAGAGGTTCTTTAACCCGTTGAATGTGGAAGATCCACGCAATCTCACTTTGGATGTCAACACAACAATTTCCGGTGCAACCTTTATTCAGGATTGCCATGGTGACCCAATTCGTGTGGTTGGCCCGGACGGAACGTTTTCTGAAAGAGTACTTTTTGCTGATACGGAAGAATGTGATGAGAAGTGCAAGGGCACTCCGATTTTCGGAACACAGAACATCTCCATCACCGGAGACGTATTGGTAACTCTCGATTTACTGCTCAGCGACAGAAATGACCACGACGTCGTATTCAGTGTTACTGCGAACGTAAATATCGCAGACTGCCGAAATCCGCTGGTTTTGACAAACTTCTTCGAATTATGCATGCCTTCAACTTCCAGCAGCGCATTTTTGCCGAGATTCAGTGAATTCTGTAACCCTGCCTGCGAAACCAGGCTGGCTACGAACAACATAGGAAGAGATATTATCGTAAATCCTGACGGAACAGTCAGAGCCAACTTGATCATCGCATTATGTGTAACATGGGAAACACACCGGTATGATAGTTTTAACCCGGCAACCTGTTCTCATAACGCTTCAGCAATCGAATGAAGTGATTTGATTCGCGCAGCACATGATCCCCGAGCAGCGGAATGATGATGGATTTCACCTTGCATTCCAGAATTCCCTGCGTACCCTGGGCATTGAATTTGCTGATATCGATCGCTGCCTTCAGGCTTTCATCCGTGACTCTTGAAAGAGGCATAGTCTGATCCATGGCAGACTTTGATTCCTCATACAGCTGATTGAACTCACTCCCGAAATTGTTTGCCGCGATGATCAGATCGTTTTCGGTTGGATCCAGCAGCCCTCGGATGAACAGAGAATGCTCTGCCATGATCCTGTTCCAGAACATTTCCTGCTCGTAAGCCTCCTGTTCGATATCGAGCTCCATCTGATCCTGAAGTCTCTGGATCATTCTGTAATACAGCTTTGCTTCACGCAGGATGTGGTCGATGAGGAGCGGATAGTTCACGGTGAACATTTTGCACGCTGCTACGTCTCGCAGTATCCTCGTTTTGAACTGGATCAGCTTTTCCAGCAGATCCATCACATGATTATTGAGAGCATAGACATTTTGCACCAACCCATTACTGCTTTCTTCAAGGCTGCCGGCCGATAAATTCTCTTCCAGTCTTGTCAGACCGGTCATGATCGGCACGCCCGTATAAAATTTAGTGGCCTCTTCAGCTTGCAGTGTATAAGGGGTCACCACTTCTCCGGACCGCAGGACGCCGGCTCCGACGACCCCGTCGGAAAGCGCTATGACACGCCGCAGGACATCGTCAAACTCCTGCCTGAACTCGTCTGCAGTCTCCATAAAGTCGCTGTCTCTCGGAGTGAATCCTATTTCCAGAAAAAATGAGTGTTCTTTCATGATCCTTGTAAAGAACAAATGTAATTCCAGCGATTGTCGTACGTATTCCATGGCTGACAACATAAAAAAACCTCCAGCATATAAATGATGCTATATACTATTAGCCAGCCTCTGAAATGTTACTGTATGGCATGAAAAAAGCGAGGATTTGGAGTCAATCCATTTTAAAATAATAGGAATTCAGTAAATACGGTTCTTGATATTTTTCGGTAAGCTTCCAAAGCAGGCTTTTCAGCTTCCTTGCGTCGAAACTTCCCCTCCGCGCTTCCTCGATCTGTTTCAGGAAGCTTCGCCTTTCCTGATCGGAGGCGAAATCCCTGAAGTAGCCCCAGACATGCTGGGCTGCGTTGATTGCGTTTCCGGTCTCAGGCTGGATTTTCATCGCGTCTTCCAGCATCCAGTAGAACACAGTAGCCGGATAGGTCGATTTTTCTTTTAGCAGCGCCCGGATCGCTTCATAGGAAACTGGTGAACGCTCCAGAATGAGATATTTGTATCTGCTCCATTCCAGCTCCAGCGCTTTGATTTCCTTTGTTTCTGATATCAGGTTCATGCACTTGACAGCTGAAAGATTCTTGTCCTTCACCTCAAGCATCATATCGATATCCTTTTCGTTAATTTCATTGTAAAAATCAAGGAATTCGTCGGTGAAGATCATGGCGGAATGGGATCCCGGTCTTTTCCCAGGATCCTGTTGGGAATAATGGATCTTTTGCCTGCCGTCATACTTTCCCCAGGTGCCGGAAGCCTTATCGATCCAATCGCTGTCGGCTGTTGACGCCGAATCCTCCGGATCGTTTGTCTCCGCTTTTCCCGGCGGATTTATCCTGTTATGGAGGTTGTCGTATACTACCGGTATCCCCAGCTTTTGCCCGAGATAAAGCACATCCTCGATCGTATAGGCTTTGTCGTCATTTTCGATCACAAGCCTTCGCTTTACCGCAGGATCCAGCTTTGCATAATTCTCTTCAAAGCGCCTCAGCGCCTGATCCTTGTCGCCATAGACGCCGCCGACATGCAGTATGATCTTGTTTTCGGTATTTGTGCAAAGAGAGTCCAGCACCCTGGCGTGATAGGCCAGATCCTCCACCGCCCTTTGGACGATCGACTCATCGGGAGAGTTTAGGACGGTATACTGGCCCGGATGCATGGATACGCGCAACTGACCCTCTTTCAGCTTTTCCCCGATGATCGAAAGCTGTGTTTCAAAAAGGTCCCACCACGGGAGCCTGTTCACAGGGCTGGAACCAAACGGAATCAGATCGGAGCTGATTCGGAACAGCTTTATTCGATTCCTGATATTATAATCAATGATGTTTTCCAGTGAATTCAAATTATGAGCGATCAATTCCATCAGCCGTTTATCATCTGCGTTTTTAAGGATGCAGCTTTTAAAATCAGCTCTGGGAACACCCAGCGTCAGACATGCGTAGCCTATGTTCATCATGGCCTCCTTCACCGGCCATTAACCGGTATTTACAATTGACCGGAGCAATCTCTTTCCAAATGGATTCCGACGATCTGCCCCTTGTTATGTAATCATTGATGACTCTGCCGTCCTTCATTTCGATGATACGGTCGGATTTCTCCGCAAGATGGCGGTCATGAGTTACGATGAGAAAAGCCATTCCCAATTCACGGTTGATTTTCCTCATAAGATCGTATACCTGCTCTGTCGATTCGGAGTCAAGATTTCCTGTGGGCTCATCCGCCAGAACCAGGTCCGGATCATTGATCAATGCTCTCGCAATGGAGACCCGCTGCTGCTGTCCGCCGGACAGGTTGCTTGACGGGTTTCTGATCTTGTCGGCCAGACCCACCGTTTCAAGTAGTTCGATCGCTCTCTTCTCTTTTTTTTGGTTGACGACTCCGCTTTCGATCCATGACGGAATCATTACATTTTCAAGGGCTGTGAATTCGGGAAGCAAGTGATGAAACTGAAAAATAAAGCCGATGCTGTTGTTCCGGAACCTGGCGAGTTCGTTTTCACTCATGCTTGAAAACTCCTTATTCCTTAAAAAGAGTCTCCCTTCTGTCGGTTTGTCAAGAGCTCCAAGGAGATTCAGCAGTGTGCTTTTTCCGCAGCCGGAAGGACCGATGATACTGGCAAACTCACCTTCGTCCAGTTGGATATCTACGTTGTTCAAAGCGCGTGTTCTGACAGCCGTTCCGTATTCCTTTATCAGATTCTCGCCGTGAATTAGAATTTTATCCATTTTTGATCGCCTCCATGGGATTGAGGTTTGCGGACCTCCTGGCCGGTATCAGCGCTGCAAAGGTACCAGCCGCTGTCGCGATGGCTCCGATGATGAAAATACCGCTCCATGTGTAATGAATCTCAAGACTTCCCCGATTAAAGTATTGGAACGCGGAAAGCATTACGATTCCAAGAATGCTACCCGTTACAGAACCCAGGATACCCAGGATCAGTCCTTCAAGGACGAAAATCCTGCTGGCGCCGGCTTTTGTTGCGCCCATCGCCTTGAGGATCCCTATCTCCCTGGATTTTTGCACTACAGAAACCGCGAGTACACTGGAAATCCCCAGAGTCACAGCGAGAATCACAAAAAACTGTATTGTATAGGAGGAACTGCTTTGGCTGGCCAGAGCGCTCAGCAGCTGCTGGTTTTGCTCCTTCCACTGTTCGATCCTGACACCTCCGATGTTGTTTTTCCATTCTTCCGCAATAACGTCTGCTTCGAACGGATCACTTACCTGAATCTCGAGCGCAGTGATGCCGCTGCCCAACTGAAACAGCTTCTGCACCCGTTTCAGATCCATAAAAACCACGGTTTCGTTAAGGCTTTCATTTTTCAAATCGAAGATACCTCCAACGATCAACCGGACTGTTTCCCCTTTGGGCGTCAGGAGGCTTATACTGTCTCCGGCTTCCAGCCCCAGATCGTCCGATAGCTTATTTCCGACCAGGATGCTGTTTCCTTCCAGATAAGGCTCCCCCTCGATGATCCGCGGCGAAATATCATAGATCTTATCCGCTTCATCCAGTCGGATCCCCTTTACCTGTACGGAGTTGCTGTTTCCGGAACTACGTACCAGGGCGGTTCCTTGGATCACCGGTGAAATCGCCTTGACCCTGTCATCCTCCTTCAGCTGATCCATGATCAGCGACCAGTTGTTCAGACTCTTTTCTGCCGCCGTAAAGTTGCCTCGCAGCAGCGACGGGTCGCCTTGGTTCTCCATGAGAAACCGACTGACGGCGTCGTCTTCTCCCTTGATCGTGATGTGGGCGCTGTTCCCGATGGTTTTATCAACGAGGCTTTCCTGGAGGCTGGTGATCAGTGAACTGAGAAAAATCATGACGGAAACCCCCACCGCAATGCCCAGCAGGATGAAGACCGATTGGGTCTTACCGCTTTTCAGGAATCGAAGCGCTATTTTCAGTTCGTAAATCAAGAACCCTCAACCCCTTTGCTGATCTTAACCGTCTTGCCGTCCTGAACGGAAGGATTCGGCATGATGATAACATCGCCTTCCTTTAAGCCGGCCGTGACCAGCAGATTGGCGGACGGTCCCGTTTCATATTCGATATGTACCTTTTGCGCCTTTCCGTTCCGATAAAGATAGACGCTGGATTCCCTGCCAATGAGATAGCGGTCGGGAATCACGACGGCATTGTCCTTTTCCCGAAGAAATATCTCAACGTTGACGGTAAGATCCGAAGCCAGGTACGGGAATTCGTCAGGAAGTCCGATCCTGACTTTGAAGGTTCCCGTATCGCTGTTGATTTTTGGGGAAATCACATCGATGATCCCCTCCGTTCCTTCGCTCTTACCGGGATCCCCTGCATAGATCGTCGCTTTCGATCCCTTTGAAAGGTAAGGAAAATATTTTTCATCGAGCTCCGTGACGACATGAAAGCTTCCGGCTTCTCCGATATCGGCAAGCCTGTCTCCCTGCCGTACGTAATCGTGTTCACTTACGTAGGTATTCAAAAGGACGGTATCCCACGGAGCCGCAATTTGATATTTCTTCTGATCATTCAATGCACTTTCATAGGATGCCTTGGCGCTTTGCAGCTGAGCATAGGAAGAATTTCTCAACGCGCCTCCTTCTTCCAGGGAGGCAACCTTGAGCTTTGCGGCGTTCCAATCTGCAAGAGCCGCTTCGTAATCTGCCTTGTACTTCAGATAATCGATCTGGGACATCGCTCCCTGGCTATTGAGTTCAACCGCCGCGTCATATGCCTTTTTTGCCTGATCCCTCTTGGAAGCTTTTCCGTTCAGATCCTCTTTGGCGGTAGCATAATCAAAGTCGAGAAGGTGCTGATACTGAGCGTCGGCGTTCTCATATCCCGCCTTTTTCTGTTCCAACTGAAAACCGCGGTCCGAATCGTCGATGGAAATGAGGATGGAGCCTGCCGATACCACGTCCCCCTCCTCCGCTCCTATTGACTTCACCTCGCCGCTGACCTCGGCAATTAGGGTGGTTTCCTTGGCTAACTGGAGCTGCCCGGCCGCGATGATCTTCTCTTCATATTTCTGCAGCCGGATCGTCATTGCTTCCTCACGTCCGCTGTTTTTTCCGTTCAATAGAAAAAGGACAAGAACTACAGCTATGACCGGTCCGATCACAGCAATCAGTTTTCTCCCTGTCCAATTCCTTGTGTTTATCGTTGTTTTTATGTTTTGTACCGTTGAAGTCAGCCCTCTCAAAATCATAGTATCACCTCTTGTCATTGTTGATACCCCGGCTTTTGAAAAGGTAATCATTGCCATTTGTTATTTTTCTTTTTCGGTCTCTCTCAGCACTGCTCTTAGCTTTTCCTCGAATGAGGCATTATCGTCCCCGGTCCTTTTCCGGCTCCCCCTGAGCCTGCCTCCAGAGCTCCTTATCTTTCTGGCCGTATGCCGCGCCATCAGCAGGCCTTCAATATTGCTATGGTCGTAAACCATTCCGTCCTGGTTGATGGGGATCGCCTGCTTTGCAAGGGCCATGGCGGCAAGACCATAATCCTGGGTGACGACGACGTCGCCTGGTTCAAGCATGTTCACCAGTACAAAGTCAACACTGTCGGGTCCTTTCGCGACGGTGATCGTTTCAGCGCCCTCTTTTTCAAAGTAATGCGACGTGTCGCAAAGGATCATGCATCTACGCCCGTATTCCCTCGCTGTTCTCACGGTGATATCCACCACCGGGCACCCGTCGGCGTCGATCAGTATTCGGTTCATTTTTACCGCCTTTCATTATTCCTGTTCCATAGCTCCACTGTAATGTTTCCCTTTATTATAGCATAAAATTTAAGGATTCTAGTTTATATGGAAAGGGGATCCGATATGAACGCAAAATATATTGTAACCGAAAACTTTAAAAGTACGGAACAGGACAGAAAGATTTGTTTTCTGAACAAGCTGGCCAAACTGATCAACGCAGCCGTAAAGGAACCGTCGGACGACAAAGAAAGGTGGCAGCGGGCTTGAAGGACAGCATTACCGCGATCTACTGCCGCTTGAGCAAGGAAGACGTGGACAAGGATTTCGGCAAGACGGTAAGTGAAAGTATAAAAAACCAGAAGACCATGCTGGAAGAGTATGCCCGGGAACGCCGCTGGGCCGTTTACGATTTCTATATCGACGAGGATTTCAGCGGCTCGGACAGAAACCGTCCGGAATTCAACCGGCTGATCACCGATTCCCTGCTCGGCCGTTTCAACATTGTCCTGTGCAAAAAACAGGCCCGTTTTGCCCGTGATATCGAATATGTGGAGAAATACATCCACGGTCTGTTTTCCGAGCGCCAGATCCGTTTTGTGGCCGTCCTGGACAACATCGATACAGGAGCGGTCAGCCGTTCCGCAAGGAAAGCTTCCCAGATCAATTCACTGGTGGATGAATGGTATCTTTCCGATCTGTCGGAAAATATCATCGCGTCTCTTACCACAAAGCGGCGTAATGCTGAATTCATCGGCTCCTGGGCGCCCTATGGCTACAAAAAGGATCCGGAAAATAAAAATTCGCTGATCATTGACCGGGAGGCGGCGAAAATCGTGTCGGAAGTTTTCTCTCAATACAGAAGCGGCGTCGGGATCAAAGAGATCACCAGGGAATTGAACACGCGAAATATTCCGAATCCTCTCCTGTATAAGCAGCTGAAGGGGGAAAAAATCAATCCCAATCCAGGCAAACTTACCGGGACGAGATATCTCTGGTCGCCGTCCACCGTATCCGCGATCTTACATAACCGTACCTATATCGGCGATCTCGTTCAGGGCAAGTACAGAAAAGCCAGCTATAAAAGCAATAAGCTGCTACGTGTTCCAAAGGAAGACTGGATCGTAATCCCACATTGCCTTGAAAGGATCGTTGACCGGGATATGTGGAACGAGGTGCAGAAAAGCCTGAATTCCGGAAGCCGGGTAGCCATGACGAAAAATTCACGCAGCCTGCTGGCCGGCGTAGTCTTTTGCAGCGAGTGCGGTTCGAAGCTCGTGTCATCGGGAGGCAGATCCGGCAGCAAGAGGGTCTCTTATCTTTGCTGCTCCGGAAATAAGCGTTCGAAAGATATCTGCCCGGGCGTCAGGATCGAAGCATCACGGCTGGAATATCTGATTTTAAGCCGTATAAACGCTCTCTCCGCCGATTACTTTGACGAAGTATATCTTTCTCCTCAAATCGATCCAAGCCGGCTCCGATCATGTTCCAAACCGTCGCAGCTGGAATCCAGACTGCACGCTTTGCAGTCCCAGTCGTCTGTTCTTGACAGAAAGAAGGAAATCCTTTACTCTGATCGGCTAGAAGGGATCATATCCCAGGAGCAATACATGGAATTCAAGGCCAAGCTGGAACAGGAATCGGAGGCTCTTCTTCTGGAGGAGCAGACTATGAGAGCTGAAATATCATCCCTGGTGAAAAAAACGTCGAAAACCGCCGACGGCAACGACTTTCTGGAATCGTTCCAATTTCCTTCGGTGTTGAGCCGCGAAATGGTGACGCATCTGATCGAATCGGTCCATGTCCATAAGCGCAGGAAAGACGAACCCCAGGAGATCACAATCAATTGGAATTTCTAATCCCTCTCCTCAGTCATAGCACTCATGCTTTTGATATCATCACTCTTCAATTCGCAAGCTTTGCCTTTTTGCCGCAACTTCAGCTGCAATGGCAAAACGGACAGCAGCGAGCGAAGCGAGTCGGAGGCGAAGCCGTTGGGACGAAAAATAAACGGTTTCCGTACACGGTATTTTTCGTGGAGAATTATGTGCCAAAGCTTATGTTCATTTTCAGAGGATGATGGGGCAAAATCATTCGGATGCTATGCTGAGTGAGACTGATTATAAAAACCCTTAAAACAATTATTAATTTGTGTCTCCTGTGAAAAGAAGATAGTCGTTCCGGTTCAACTCTGCGTCTTGTCAACAGGCTTTGTACAGCTGTCTCCTCAGGTATCCGCTATCTGTGGCTCCTTCCCGGCACTTTTCCCGAATCAGATCAGGGAATGTGACACTTTGGAAAACTGCGGAGAAGTATCATCGACCAGTGATAACTGCGAGGATATCTGTGACGATGTAGGCGATCTGTTTGACGAGGACCACTCTCACAGACATAGAAGAAGATAAAAAAAATAGTGTCGATTTTCGACACTATTTTTTTTGTTAAAATTAAATCTTAAATCAAGGTCCCAGGAATCAACTTATTCGTTGGCAGCCTTGTATTTCTTTAATGCTTCTGTGAGCTTCGGAATGATCACTTTCACGTCTCCAACGATTCCTACGTCGGCTACGTCGAAGATCGCAGCGGTATCGTTCTTGTTGATAGCGATAACGCATTCGGATCCTTCCATACCTGCAACGTGCTGGATCGCGCCGGAGATACCGCATGCGAGATAGAGGTCAGGTCTTACGGTCTTTCCGGTCTGTCCTACCTGTCTGTCCTTTGCGGCCCAGCCGGCGTCGACGTTTGCTCTGGAGGAGGAAATATCTCCGCCCAGGACTTCTGCCAGTTCTTTCAGCGTTCCGAAGAAATCAGGGGATCCGATTCCGCGTCCGCCGGATACGAGAACCTTGGCTTCGGTGATATCGGACTTCTTGTGGGTTTCTTTTACGACTTCTCTGATTTTAACATTCATGTCGGCTGGTACGAAATCAACCTTGATTTCTTTGATTTCGCCTTTTCTTGAAGCGTCTTTATCCAGTCTTTTCATGACTCCGGGTCTTACGGTCGCCATCTGTGGTCTGTATTTCTTGCACAGGATGGTTGCCATGATGTTTCCGCCGAATGCGGGACGGGTCATGAACAGCAGTTTCTGTCCGGGATCTTCTTCGTTTTCTTTGTATACGTCGATGTCAAGTTTTGTGCAGTCTGCAGTCAGTCCGGTATGGATCCTGGACGCTACTCTCGGTGCAAGATCTCTTCCGATGGATGTTGCGCCAAACAGTACGATTTCCGGATCGCATTCTTTGATGACGGCGGTCAGAGCCTTTGCATATGGTTCGGTGACATACTCCGCAAGGATCGGATCCTCAACATAAACGACTGCGTCTGCTCCGTATTCGATCAAACTCTGTGCCTTGTTCTTGATATTATCTCCGAGAAGGACGCCAATGACCTTCTGGCCTAAATCAGCAGCAAGCTTTGTGGCTTCGCCGATCAGTTCCAGTCCGACCTTGGCGATATTGCCGTCTCTCTGCTCTACTACTACATATATATCTTTACTCATTAAAGTTTCCTCCTATATCTTTTATTAGCTTAGATAAATTTGTTCACAGCTAGGCGCGCGGCTAAGTGAGAGCGGAGCGTACTTCACGTACGTGAGCACCGATCGTAGGAAGCGCAACTACGCTGTGGGCAAATTTAGCAAGCTTAGATGATATGTCTTTCTTCCATCTTATCTATGATAACTTTAACCGCTTCGTCAACGGAGAGGTCTGCGTGCATCGTTCCCTGTCCCTTGGCCTGCTTTGTGAAGGATTTGAATACGTTGGTCGGGGATCCTTTCAGTCCGATGGTTTCCGGATTGAGTGAATCTTTCAAATCGTCAAAGCTTAATACTTTGATTTCCTTTTCGTAGGCTTCCACAATGCCTCTTGCGTGCATATATCTTGGCGCTGCAAGTTCCTGAAGTGCGGTCAGAAGGCAAGGGGTCTTTACTTCGATGATGTGGTATCTGTCTTCAAACTGTCTCTTTACGATGATTTGATCGCCTTCTACGTTGATTTCTTCGGCATAGGAGATCTGTGGTACATGCAGGTTTTCTGCGATCTGCGGTCCTACCTGTGCGGTGTCGCCGTCGATGGCCTGACGTCCAGTGATCACCAGGTCGTATCCGATCTTGTTCAGAGCGGCTGCGATGATCGCGGCGGTTGCCCATGTGTCGGAGCCTCCAAATTCTCTTGCGGAGATCAGGAACGCTTCGTCACAGCCCATGGCAAGGGCTTCTCTTAATGCGACGTCTGCCTGCGGCGGTCCCATACATACTACGGTAACAGTTCCGCCCGTCTTTTCCTTCAGCTCGAGGGCTGCTTCGATCCCGGATTTGTCGTCGTGGTTGATGATGCTCGGCACACCTTCTCTGATCAGAGTATTAGTTACCGGATCAAGCTTTACTTCATTGGTGTCTGGTACTTGTTTTATACATACAACGATTTTCATCATTTTTCTCCTTTCAAATTCGCAGTTCCTGATTAGCTGATTTTCATCGAGCCGGCAATAACCATCTTCATCGCTTCGGAAGTACCTTCATAGATTTCGGTGATCTTCGCGTCTCTCATCATGCGTTCTACCGGATACTCTCTGCAATAGCCGTATCCACCCATGAGCTGCACGCAGGCTCTGGTGACGTCATTGCACATTTCGGATGCAAACAGCTTGGCCATGGCAGCTTCAGGACCGTAGTTTCCACCTTCGTCCTTCGTAATAGCCGCCCTCCAGGTCATAAGTCTGGCTGCGTCGATCTTTGTCTGCAGCTCTGCAACTTTGAACTGTGTGTTCTGGAAGGATGAGATCCTCTTTCCGAACTGTTTTCTTTCTTTTACATATTTGATTGCTTCGTTTAATGCTCCCTGTGCGATACCAACTGACTGCGCAGCGATACCGATTCTTCCGCCGTCAAGGGCTTTCATTGCAATTTTAAATCCGGCGCCTTCTTTTCCAAGACGGTTTTCTACCGGAACTTTAACGTTTTCATAACTTACTTCGCAATTGGAAGCAGCTCTGATACCCATTCTTTTGATTTGTTGTCCAACCTTGACACCAGGCATATCTCTGTCGATTACGAATGCGGAGATGCCTTTTGTTCCCTGTGATTTATCTGTCATTGCAAAGACTACGAATGTATCTGCAAATCCGGAATTCGTTGTGAATATTTTTGTTCCATTGATGATATAGTGGTCTCCGTTAAGTACCGCTTTTGTCTGCTGTCCGGCCGCATCGGTTCCCGCATTCGGCTCGGTCAGTCCGAAACAGCCTACTTTTGTTCCGTCTACCAATGGTCTTAGGAATTTCTGTTTCTGTTCTTCTGTGCCAAAGCCGTCGATACAAGAGCATGCAAGGGAAGTGTGTACGGAAATGGTGATTCCTGTGCTGGCGTCAACCTTTGAAACTTCTTCCATGCAAAGAGCATAGCCCAGATAGTCCCCGCCTACTCCGCCGTAATTTCTTGAGTAAGGAATTCCCATCAGTCCATATCTTTGGAGCTTCTTTACAAGATCCAAGTTGAATACTTCCGTTTCGTCCATCTCTTCCGCAATTGGCTTTATTTCATTTTCCGCGAATCTGCGGAATAATTCCTGCTGAAGTAAATGTGTCTTTGATAGTTTAAAATCCATTGTTCATTTTCCTCCTACTTGGTAATGCTTAAATGATTCATCATATTAGGCTTTGCTTTTTCTAGAATTATTGGCTCATCGTTAATCTATTTCCAGCCGATTCTACTAAATTACACTTTAGCTTATTGTTAAACTATTGTCAAATAAAATTTGTCCAAAAAGCCGGATGTATTATGTATACTTTTTTTTCGCGTTTCGGGAGGGTAATTTTACCCGAATACATTGAATTTTCAGATAATAAGAGATAGGGAGACCCTATGAATATTATTCATGGAATTCCTTGATAAGATTGTGGATCATATGCTGCGCATTCAACAAAAATGCTTCCTTCGGCTGCTCGCTTGACACGAAATCAATGTAGAACTCCTTTGTGTAGTTTTCCATGATTTTTTCGAATGATGCGCCCTCTCCGATCTTTTCCCAAATAAATTCTTTATTTCGGACGACGGACGCCTTAGCCAGATCCCAGTACGCTTCCCTGTCGTATTCAGGAACCAGTCCGTAATGCGGTGATATGATATACTCTGCACCGATCTTCCTGCATTTTTCAATGGACTCCACGGTTTCACGGCAGCTCTTGAGCATCCCGGTCAAGATCAATCCTTTGCAGGCGTAAACACCAACTGACTCGCTGGGGAAAAGGATCCCATCCGGCTTGAGCAGGAAGGTCAGAGAACAGTTTGTATGTCCCGTGGTCTCATAAACTTCGATTTCCTTGTCGCCGATGGAAATGATATCCTTTTCACAAACTACACGGTCGATGTTAAGGCCCTCCATCAGTACCGCTGCATCCGTCTGTTTTGAATATAGTTTCCAGGCCGATTTCGACATGATTTCAATTTGCTTCAGGGCGGAATCCCTGTCCAGAACCTTTTTCCCGTATTCAGCGCCGAAAGAAATCAGGTCCGGCCACTCTTTCCTCAGATAAGGCAGGCCGCCGATATGATCGTAATGGGTATGGGATAAAATTACATAATCAAGGGGGCGTTCCCCCAGTTCCTTTTTAATGTTCCCAACCAAAGCTTCTCCGCAGTATGCCATTCCGCAGTCCATGAGAGCCGTTTTCTCAGAGCCGATAAGCAGCAGGGCGTCTCCTCCGGGGCCTGCGGTCACTCTTTTTATTCCTCCGGGATATTGAAGCCGGTCAGTTGAATTCCAGCTCTTTTCTATTTCTTCTATTAATGTTGGATTGACCTTGATATCCATTTCCGGTTCTCCTTTTTTTCTTTTTCTGATGCGAAAGTAATGCGCCGTCATTGCTGCAAGAAATATGAGTCCACAGTACCCCTCCAAAGGCAGCACGAACGCGACGATTTCGGCAAATCCGAAGAGGCTTAGGAGAAAGCCTATCACGGCGGCAAAAATGATAATGAGCTTTTTGTTTCTGCCTTCCCTTATCTTTGTTGTGAATCCGTAAAAATTGCTCGTTGCGGACGAGTAAACGGCAAATAGCAGCAGGACGGCATAGATCCACCGGACGCCGTCCGAAAGCTTTCCGGACAGTGCCAGGATGGGCAGCACGCTTTGCGCCGACAGTCCCGTATCCGTCAACATGGCTAGATCCATGATCAGCGCCGACAGACCCAGTAACAACCCTCCCAAAGCAGCTCCTTTCAGCGCCGTCTTATCGGACTTCGCCCTGCTCGTGCTGCTGGCCAAAATCGGAATTCCTGCAAGCATGTTATAGGAAATGTAGATCACCGCCGATGCGTACCAGTTGGGCGTCATCGGGCTGATTAAAATCGGTACGTCCCTTCCGGGAGACGGCAACTTCAATACGATAATACTCAGGCACACCGAAAAAACAACGATGAGCAGAACCGGGATGATATATTTAAAGTTCTTTGAGATCCTCTCAAAACCGCCCAGGATCGTGGCGATGACCATCAGCATCAGGACGACGCCTCCGATCGCTTTCGGAAGGCCGAACTGAGCGTGGAACAGCGCTCCACCCGCAGCTGCCATGACGACATAGACAATAAACAGGATCGCCGCCATGACCGATCCGAAAAAGTCGGAAAGGTATGGATTTTCAAAGGGCAGAATGATTTTCCCGATATCGGTGGTATGGATGGCGTCGCTGATCTTAACCGTTATCATGCCAAAGAGTATAAATAGGATCGTCACGATCAGTACGGCAAAGTAGCTATGATCTCCGAAAACTCCGAAGAACTGCCAGATTTCCCTGCCGGAAGCAAAACCGGCACCCATTAAGGTGCCGACATATAAAAAAGCAATATTAACAGCGGAAAGTTTATGCCTGCTCATCGGTCACAGCCCTGCTTTCTTTGATAAATCGTTCAGCGCGGTTTTCTTTGATTTCGCCGATGGTGAATATGACCAGTCCGACCCAGATGATGCCGAAGGTGATCAGCTGTATCTTGTCGAAGGGTTCTCTGAAATAGAATATTCCGAGCAGCAGAGTGATCGACGGGGAAATATACTCCGTAATACCCATTGTGATCAGGCTGACACGGTTTGCCGCCATGGCGAAAAGCATCAATGGCGTACCAGTCATGATTCCGGCCAGCGCAAGCAGGCCCCACTGAAACGGTTCGGTATTGGAAGCCCCGCCCTTACCTGTCAGGTAGATAATTGCGATGACGGCAACAGGAACAAGGAGCATTGTCTCATAGAGAAGCGCCAAAACAGCGTCAAGCTTTACCTTTTTCTTTATGGCCGCATAAGTCGCAAAGCTAACGGCAAGGCTCAACGCGATGATCGGGATTTGACGGTAATAGATCAGGATAACGGCGACTCCGACGCATGCCAGCAGAAATGCCGTCAGCTTGTATCGATTCATCCTTTCTTTAAAAAAGATGATCCCGAAAATACAGACGATCAAAGGTTCTATGTAATAGCCGATGCAGGTCTGGATGACCTGGCCGTTGCTGATGGCCCAGATATAGGTCCCCCAGTTGAAGGAGATCAATATCCCCGCAAAAAAGAAGGTCCGAATGATCCCCTTCTCCTTCAGCGGTTTGACGATCCCTTCCCATTTGTAGAAATAGAGGGCGAGGATCAGCGCAAAGACGCCCGCGAGCACGATCCTGTAAAACAGGATCAAAAGAGGGTCCATCGGTTCCAAGGTTTTCCAATATATGGGCAAAAAGCCCCATAACACAGCGCAAAGGATTGCACATGCAACCCCTTGCTCGTATTCTTTTTTATTATTATTGATCTGATTCAATGATTACACCAGCGTTTCTGTCAGTAACTGGTTGTTGATCGCCTCACCCGGCGGAACGATCGGCGCTACGTTTTCATCGATGAAGATCTCGCAGGCGATCAGGGTTCCGGTTTTCGAATTTTTCGCACCCTCCAGGGCCTTTTTTAATTCGTCGCGGTCCTTAACCAGGCATCCGGAAAGTCCGAACGCTGATGCCAGTTTATCATATTCTATGACGTCTGGCAAATCCGTTGAGGAATATCTTTGGTTGAAGAACAGTTTTTGCCATTGCCTTACCATCCCAAGGGTGTGGTTTTTCACTACGACGGTGATGATCGGCAGTTTCTGAGCGGCTACGGTGGCAAGCTCGTTCATATTCATCCGGAAACTGCCGTCTCCGCTGATATGGACCACTCTCTTGCCCGGGTTCCCGATCTGAGCTCCGATGGCTGCTCCGAGGCCGAAGCCCATGGTTCCAAGACCTCCGGAAGTAATAAAACATCTGGGACTGCGAAACGGCCATTTCTGTGCCGTCCACATCTGATGCTGTCCTACGTCCGTAGCGATAATAACGTCGTCGCCCAGCACTTCATTGATGGTTTCAAAAAGGTTGTCGGAATTCAGTCTGCTGCCGCTGTCCCTGTTCTTCTTTTTCCAGGAAGCGATCCGTTCGTTCCATTCCGTTCTCTTTACTTCTTTCACAAGGGGGATCAGGGCGTCCAAAGCGCTCTTTACATCACATTTTGCGCAATAATCATAGCGCATGTTTTTCCCGAATTCAGCCGGATCGATATCGATATGTACGATCTTGGCTCCTTTCGCAAAACGAGTGGTGTCTCCTGTGACGCGGTCGCTGAACCGTGCACCGATGGCGATGATCAGATCGCTGTGGTGCACCGCCATATTGGCTTCCTTCTGCCCATGCATCCCAACCATTCCAAGAGAGAGCGGTTTCCTTCTGTCATAGGAGCCCATGCTCATCAGTGTAGTAATAACTGGGATATCCGCTTTCTCAGCTAAAACGGTAAGCTCGTCGGATGCATCCCCGATGATCACGCCGCCGCCTGCGTAGATGACAGGCTTTTCCGCCGCGTTGATTTCCTCCGCGATGGACTTGATTGTGTCCATATCGGAAGGGGGACAGCTGCAGTCTTTCTCCACAGGTCCGCAGGGCGAATATTCGCCCAGTTCCACCATGAGGTTCTTCGGTACATCAACCAGAACAGGGCCGGGTCTGCCGCTTGCGGCGATCCGGAATGCGTTTCGGATGTTCGGGGCCAGTTCGTCTACCGTTCTGCAGAAGAAACTATGCTTCACGATCGGAAGGGTGATACCGACGATGTCGACCTCCTGGAAGGAGTCCTTGCCGATCAGGCTGATAGGGACCTGGCCTGTTATGACCACCATGGGGCTGGAATCCATATACGCGGTGGCGATACCGGTAACCGTATTGGTCGCCCCCGGTCCGCTGGTCGCGAAGCAGACGCCCACCTTGCCGGTGGATCGGGCATAGCCGTCCGCTGCATGGGTCGCACCCTGCTCATGGCTGGTCAATATGTGTTTTATCCTGTCCTGGTAGTCGTACAGCGCATCGTACAGCGGCATGATCTGGCCGCCGGGATATCCGAATATGGTATCCACCTTCTGCTCCAGCAGACATTCCATTATGATTTTAGATCCCTTTAACTGCATAATTTCACCTGTTTCTATTTTTCATCATTCCATGAATACATCTTTCTCAGTTCTTTTCCTACTTTTTCGAGCTCATGCTCTGTCTTGATCCTTCTGGTCGCCAGGAAGTGCGGACGGCCAACTTTATTTTCGGTGATCCAGTTTCTTGCAAAGGTTCCGTCCTGGATCTCCGCGAGAACTTTCTTCATTTCCTTCTTGGTTTCTTCGGTGATGATTCTCTTTCCTACTTCATAGTCGCCATATTCAGCGGTATCGGAAACGGAATATCTCATTCTGGAGAAGCCGCCCTGGTAGATCAGGTCAACGATGAGCTTCATCTCATGAATACATTCAAAGTATGCATTCTGAGGATCATATCCTGCTTCCACTAATGTTTCAAATCCTGCTTCCATTAAAGCGGTAACTCCGCCGCAGAGAACTGCCTGTTCTCCGAACAGGTCGGTTTCGGTTTCCTGCCGGAAGGTGGTTTCCAGAACGCCTGCTCTGGATCCGCCGATACCTGCCGCATAAGCAAGTCCGATGTCCGTTGCTTTGCCGGAAGCATCCTGATGGACAGCGATGAGGCAAGGTACGCCTTTTCCTGCAAGGTATTCGCTGCGTACGGTATGTCCCGGCCCCTTCGGAGCGATCATGATAACATCGACGTCTGCAGGAGGTGCGATCTGCTGGAAGTGAATATTAAATCCGTGAGCAAAGGCCAGTACCTTTCCTGATTTCAGATTCGGCTTGATGCTATTTGAATAGATATCCGCCTGCTTTTCGTCCGGAACGAGGATCATGATAATGTCGGCTGCCTTCGCTGCGTCTGCCGCAGTAGCGACCTTCAAACCCGCCGCTTCCGCCTGAGTCCAGGATTTGCTGCCTTCATACAATCCAACGATCACCTTTACACCGCTTTCCTGCAGGTTCAAAGCATGGGCATGTCCCTGGCTTCCATAACCGATAATCGCAACGGTTTTACCGTCTAATAATCCCAGGTTACAATCACTCTGATAATAAATTTTTGCCATTTTTCATTCACTCCTTTGTATCTTAAAGATAATTTGTAACGATTTTTATTGTTTATCGAACACAAATTTTTGTGTATAAAATTAGATATTAATATATTGTACTATCTGAATTTGCTTCAGTCAAGGCACTTTAAGCATTTTATGCAGCATTTCTAATTTTTTTCCATATAAGAATTCCCTATTACATAAAAATAAAAGAAACTGCGAGTCCTAGACTGCACAGTCCCTTTTTTCATGAAAGGATACCATAAGTACCTTACATGTTGATACTGCTTTTACAGCGCGATCACAGGATTCCGCCTAAAAAGCCTTTCCCATCTCTTTGATTTCCAAGGAACAGGAGTATCACGAGCAGGATAAGTAACCAGCTTCCGCCGAAACCGCCGCTATCAAAGCAATCGTCTCTATTGCCGCCAAATATGTTTGTTCCGCCGCAGAGCAGAAATACGATGACGATAATCGGCAGCCAGTCTCCCCAGCCCCAGTCATCGGAACGTTCGTGATCACTGCAGAAATCGTCTCGTCTGCAATCCCTGTCAAAACGATCTTTTTCCAGGCATTGTTTGAATTCATCGCCCACCTTATACACCTCCAAGTATCTATCTATAGGAATTCGTATATAATATGAGACGGTGTTTCATTGTGTTCCACCTTTATCTTATCTTTTCCAGCAGAGCCAGCATATCGTCAGGCAGCGGAGCCTCCAGCTCCATAAACCGCCCGTTCACGGGATGACGGAAGGATAAGAACCTCGCGTGGAGCGCCTGTCTTTCAATAAGCCAAACCGACGCTTCTCCGTACAGTACGTCTCCGACGATGGGATGGCCGATATGGGACATATGTACCCTTATCTGATGAGTCCTTCCGGTTTCCAGGACGAGTTCCACAAGGGTATAGCCTTTTTCAAACCGTTCGAGCACTCTGTAGTGAGTTACAGAGGGATATCCATCTTCCAGCACCGCCCTCTTCACATGATCTTCGTGTTCCCGGTCTATGGGCAGATCGACCGTGCCTTCCTCTTCCGTTATGATACCCTTGACCACCGCCGCATATTTTTTCGTTACTCCGTTTTCACTCATCTGCTTCGACATGTCGTCCTGACAGTGGGAATTTTTCGCTACGGCTAAAAGGCCGGAGGTGTCCATGTCCAGGCGGTTGATGAACCGGATCTTGTAGTGCTTCTGCTGCGTGAGCATATAGTTCATGATCCCGTTTGCCATGGTATGACACGGATGGCCTTTTGTGGGATGAACCACATATCCCGGCTGCTTGTTGATGATCAGCAGGTCGTCGTCCTCATACACAACGGAAATCGGGATGTTTTCAGGTTCGAATTCACTTTTTTCCTTTGGGAGGAAGACCGCGATCCTGTCGCCTGGATTTCCCTTCTGATACATTTTGACCGGAACGCCGTTCAGGTGTACCAGATTGTTCACCTTGAGCTTTGTCATCAGCCTGGTTGAAAATCCAAAATTACGTTTTAAGAGCTCCTTTACCGGGAGCTCCTTCTCATTTTCTTTTATTATAAGTTCAAATTTACTCTGATTCATGATTTTCCTTTTTCATTCGATTATCGAATACTCTTATGTATACCCATTACAGGAATTTGCTCTTTACTTTGTTCCAGAAGTCGTAGTTTTCGAACCGGAGCAGCTTTACGATGGGTTCCGCAAACTCCATGTAGATCTCTTCCACGCCTTCGTGGAGATGCTCCAGGCTATCCGCAACGATCAGAAATCCCTGTCCGCCGGAATATTCCGGATTGATCCGTATGGACAGATCCGGGGGCAGGATCAGGCTTGAGGTAAAGGAACGGTAAGCGGTGGTATTCATCGGAGCGATGGGCGCCACTTGGAGCAGATTGAGACGGGGATCGACGATGCTTCCCCCCAGGGAATAATTGTACGCCGTACTGCCTGCAGGTGTTGAAACCAGGATCCCGTCTCCGCTGAACCTCTCGATGAAGCTGTCTCCGATGGAGATATTCAGGTGGACCGCACGGGACGCCTCCCCTTTGATCAGGATCTCGTTCAACCCCATATATTCAAACTGCTCGGCCCCTGCCGTCACGACAGCTCTGACCGTTTTAAGATGCTGGATCTCATATTTCCCCTGTTTATACTTGAAAATGAATTCATCCAATCCGTCAGGGTGAAGTTCCTGGAAAAACCCCAGATGTCCAGTATTGATACCGATAAACGGAATGTCCGGAAAGCCGTATTGATGAAGCGTCTGCAAAAACGAACCGTCTCCGCCGATACAAATGATCAGTTCGGCGTTTGGATCGAATTCCCGAGGGACGATGAAATCACTTTTCTCCAGCTTTCGTTTCAGCAGCTTTCTCGTGTCCTTCGACAGATCGGTATCGTTGGCAAATACGTTTATGGTCCTCATAAATGCAACCTCCTTCAAACGGCTTTTAACTGTTACATTTTACACCAGTTTCTCGATTTCCACAATAAGCTTTTCAAAGGCGTCCATGGCCTGTTCGATAGGCGACCGCGTGCTCATGTCCACTCCCGCGATCTTGAGAAGCTCGATAGGATAATCGCTCTCTCCGGTTTTAAGGAATTCGATATACGCATCCCTTGCAGCCGGCCCTTCGTTCAGAATTTTCGAGGAGATCGCCGTGGCGGCGGAATAGCCCGTTGCATATTTATACACATAGAACGCGCGGTAGAAATGCGGTATCCTCGACCATTCCATAGCGATCTGGGGATCGTAGGAAACCTTTTCTCCAAAATATTTACGGTTCAGCTTTGCGTATTCGTCGCAGAGCCATTCTGCCGTAAGCACCTCGCCGTTTTCCACTGCCTCGTGTGTCAGCTTCTCGAATTCCGCGAACATGGTCTGGCGGAACAGCGTGGTCCGGAACTCTTCAATATAAAGGTTCAGCAGGTATTTCTTCTCTTCCGGATCCTTGCTGTTTTCCAAAAGATGATGCATGAGAAGCGCTTCGTTTACGGTGGATGCGACTTCCGCCGTGAAAATGGAATGTCCTCCGTACGTGAACGGCTGGTTTTTCCTGGTATACCAGGAATGCATGGAATGCCCCATCTCATGTACGATGGTAAATACATCCTTCAGTTTGCCGTTGTAGTTGAGCAGGATATACGGCATACTGTCGTAGCTTCCGAAAGAATAAGCGCCGCTGGTCTTTCCTTCGTTTTCATAAACATCGACCCAGCCGGCGGCAAGTCCGTCATTCATCCGCTTCAGATAATCCTCGCCAAGCGGTGCCAGTCCCTCTCTCATGATATCCAGGGCCTTTTCGTAAGAAGTTTCATTCTTGGGCATCTCCACAAGCGGAACGTACATATCGTACATGTGTACCTCGTCCACCTTCAGAAGCTTCCGTCTTACCTCAACGTAGCGGTGCAGCAGATCCAATCTGCTGTTGACCGTATCGATCAGGTTATCATACACTTCAGCCGGAATGTTGTCACCGGAAAGCGCCGCTTCGCGAGCCGAGCCGTATTTTCGTATCCTGGCCGTGATCACATCGGTTTTAGTATTGTAGTTGTAATTTGTTGCCAGAGTGTTTTTCAGATCTTCATAGGCCTTGTACATATGCTCGAAGGCTTCTTTTCTGACCCTTCTGTCGTGGGATTCCATCAGGCCGATGTACCTTCCGTGAGTAACCTCCACCTCGTCTCCGTCTTCATCGATGATGGAGCCGAATTTGATATCGGCATTATTGATCATGGTAAACACGTCGTTCGTCGCGCCTGTGATCTCGCCTAGTTGAGCCAGAAGGTTTTCCTCCGGTTTGGAAAGGACATGAGCCTTCTCCCTCAGGATATCGTTGATGGAATGTTCATAGAGCTTCAGTCCTTCTTCGGCCTCCAGAAATCCCTTTAACTTTTCCTCCGGGATCTCCAGGAGTTCAGGGATAAAGAAGGACAGATAGGCAGAAGTCTTCGCGATCAGTGTACCAGCCTTATCGCTCATGGCCTGGTATTGGGTCACCCGATTGTCCTCATCCTTCTTCATTCTGGCATAGGTATAGACCCGCTCAAGGATCAACCATATATTGTCTTTCTTCTGCATTGCTTCCAGCAGGACCTTTGGGCTTTCTCCCAGCCTGCCGGAGTAAGCGGTAAAATCTTTCGCCTTGTCTTCCACTGTTTTGTAGTCGGTTTTCCATTGTTCTTCATCCGGATACATCTCTTCGATATTCCATTTATATTTGGGATCGATCTGATCTCTCTTCTTTGTTTCCTTACCCATGTCAAATCTCCTTTTTTTATTTTACTATTTACATTTTATCCCCAATTCTTTAATATTATTATATCATACAATATAATTTTGTAAGTATGATTCAATGATTCCTTCCTTGCGGCGAAGCCGTCTCAATGAAAGGAATCATTATAACATGTAATATGGATCTGTGAACATGTTTCAATGGTTCCTACGTTGCGGCAACGCCGCATCTCAATGTTCGGAACCATTATATCATGCAACATTGCTATGTAAATGTATTTTACAAATCAACTTCAACCGAAAGGACACTTAATTTTTATGGATAATCGACCGATAGGGTTCTTTGATTCAGGCCTGGGCGGACTTACATGCATGCCCTATTTAATGAAAGCTTTACCCAACGAGCGCGTCATCTATTTCGGTGATACCGCTCGTACACCATATGGCTCGAAAGCGCCTTCCACCGTCCGTCTTTTTTCGATGCAGATCGCGGACTTCTTAGTGAAAGAAAATGTAAAAATGATCGTCATCGCTTGTAATACGGTAAGCTCGACCTGTCTGGCCGAGCTGCAGGAAAAATATCCCGATATTCCTATCGTCGGGATCATTGAGCCTACTGCAGAAGTCGTCGCAAGGACCTGCGGTGAAGAAAACCATATCGGGATCATCGGCACAAAAGTAACGATCAAGAGCAAGGCGTACGAGGAATTGATACATAACCTGAATAAAAAGCTGGATCTTTCCGCTACTCCTTGCCCTACCTTCGTACCGCTGATCGAGGAAGGAATCATTCAGCATGAAATCATGGATTTGTCCATCCGTTACTACCTGGATCATTTTATCTCATACAACAATATCGACACGCTGGTACTGGGCTGCACTCACTACCCGCTGATCAGAAAGAACATCGAGAAGATCTATTCAGGTCTGCGGATCATCAATCCATCGGAAGAAATCATACAAAGCATCATGACTCAGCTTACAAAAAACGATCTCCTTTCCCAGGAGCCGGTTTATGAAAACACTTTCTATGCCAGCGACCTGTCGGAAAACTTTGTCAACATGATCAACCGGATTTTCGAGAACTCTGAATTCAAAGTAGCTTTTAAGAGTTTCGATCTGGATACTTGTAAATAAGGCGGTGGTTTAAATGGATTTTGATGAACTTCTTGAATTACTGGAAATCGAATCTCCCGATGACTTTGGATATTTTGAGCATTTCGCCGCGCTGGTCGAGTGCGACGAAGAGATTCCCTATGATTTATTCTACCGGATTCTGGCCGATGCGGATCCGGAGACACTGATCGATCTCACCGACAACTATTTTGAAGAAATCCTTCAGAACATACCGGATGACGCCATCGATATCTTCACCCTGCTCGGCACCATAAGGCAGGCTCTCGTCGGTCTGGCAAAGAACTCCTCCACCCGGGAGGAGCGCGTCGCCTATACGGATGAATTGTTCAAGTTCAGAAACTGGTATATCTTCGACAGCGTCGTGCATTTAAAGCGGCACAGCGACAACGCAAAAAGAGATGTCACCGTCAGCGAGGCATTTTCACTGTATCGGCTGGAGAAACTAAATGACGATCAGTACCGTTATGATTTCTCCGACAGCCTCGATTACGAGATCGACGAGTACTCCATCTCGATAGACACGGAGCTGGATGAGGAATATGAAGAAATCATTGAGGAAGACGAGGACGTCTATGAAGAAGGGCTCATCGACAAGGAATTCCCTGTCATCGACGGTGAATTCGGAGACGGCGAGGATGAAGAATTCTAAATAACGCTTTTATAAAGGCCATTGTCTTCGACACAATGGCCTTTATCATATTCAATAATGGTTCTCTGGGGGTGATAACATGGAGAAAAATGATCTGATCAAATATGCGGCTGATTTCATTGGACGGTCGCAGGATAATACAATAGCCGGGGAAATCGCCATCTCGAAAGACGTTGTAGGGCTGAAACTTTTCGATGCGCCTGTTTTCGCATTCGGATCCGCGGACGATGAATATTTTAAACTGCTGAAACAGCCTGGAGCAATCGGAGAACATTTCATGCTTCCAGAGGATTGGCTGCCCGATGCCCGAGCGGTAATTTCTTTTTTTCTGCCGTTCACGGAAGAGGTGCGCAAAAGCAATCAGAAGAATATGACCTGGCCCTCCGATGGCTGGCTCCACGCGCGTATCGAAGGCCAGGCTTTACTGAATAAGCTCTGTGCTTCTTTGAAAACGTATTTGGAGGACAATGGTTTTAAAAGCGTCATACCTGCCATGGATCAGCGCTTCTGGTCGAATACCGACGGCCCTGCTCACGTTGAGAATTTTACAAGCAACTGGTCAGAACGTCATGCCGCTTTTGTCTGCGGTCACGGGACGTTTGGACTTTCAAAGGGCCTGATCACGAAAAAAGGAATTGCAGGCAGGTTCGGAAGCATCATAACTGATTTATACCTTGAACCGGATGGCAGAGATTATCTGGATGTTTACGAATATTGCAACATGTGCGGAAGATGTGCGAAGAACTGCCCAGTCGGCGCCATTTCAAAGGATAACGGAAAAGACCACAGGCTCTGCTCCGATTTTCTCGACGAAACCAGGACAAAGCATGATCCGAGATATGCCTGTGGAAAATGCCAGGTTCATGTGCCTTGCGAAACGGCAATCCCAAAACATCGGTAAAGATAAACTTCCTCAATAGTATTTTTTTGTTATGACTTTCAATTTCCGGGTATACTTGTATCATAATATGGTAAAGTCTGGATAATAAAATGACAAAATGAGGGAGGCAGATCGTTTTGATCGATTTGGAACAATATAGAATAATTGTCGAATCTTCTCCCAATATGATATGGAGATCGAATATCACCACGGAGTGCGATTACTTTAATAAAACCTGGCTCGATTTCACAGGCCGGACCTTTGAGCAGGAATATGGTTTCGGCTGGGCCGAAGGCGTCCATCCGGACGATTATAACAGGTGCGTCGATATTTATTTAAGCAGCTTCAATAAGAAGGAAAGATTTGAAATGGATTACCGCCTGAAAAGGTATGACGGACAATATCGCTGGATCAACGACCGAGGCGTCCCTTTCAACAATAAGAACGGCGAATTCGCCGGCTTTATCGGAAGCTGTATGGATATCACCGATAAAGTCGAAGGGCAGCGGCTGCGATACCTGGCGCAGAACGACGTTTTATGCAATACCTATAACAGGCAGTATTCCTATCAATTATTGGAAGACGTTTTCAAGCAGTCAAGAGAACAAAAACTGCCGTTGACGGTACTGATGATCGATATCGATGAGTTTAAAAACATCAATGACCGGTACGGCCATGCTGCAGGGGATAATGTATTGACCGGCGCCGCGGGAGTGCTCAGAAGGAATATCCGGGAATCGGACATCCTTGGAAGGTACGGCGGTGATGAATTTATCATCGGGCTGGTGCAGGCAAAGCTGGATAAATCGCTTGATGTTGCGAGCCGGATATGCTCCGATATCGAATCGGCAGAGATGTTCGCTCCCGACGGGACGAAAATTAAAATCTCTGTCAGCGTCGGCGTAAAAAGTCTGACGGATGAGCAGACACTCGACGAATTGATCAATAACGCAGACAAAAAGCTTTATGAAGCAAAAAAAGAAGGTAAGAATCAAGTAAAGGCATAACAGATAAAAGTAAAAAACCTGTTTGATCAAATCAAACAGGTTTTTATTTATGTTGTTTATTTCATTTCCAGATATTTCATCACATATTCCACATCGGAAGGCGTGTCGATGTAGTTGGTCCCTCTCTTCTGCCGTGTCTCTCTGCCTTTTCCTGTGATCAGTACGACCGTGTTGTCGCCCGCAGTCGTGATCGCCTCACGGATCGCTTCTTCCCTGTCTGGGATGATAGCGTAACTACAGTCCTGCTTTTCCACATGCTGGGCGATCTCTTCGCAGATCTTCAGTACCGGCTCTTCTCCCGCATCCTCTTCGGTGATGTAGACCTGATCCGAGTATTTCCCGGCGATCTCTCCCAATTCCTGACGACGTCTCTGCGCTTTTTTTCCCGGACAGCCGAAGACGATGGTAATCTTTTTATTGGGATATTCCTTTAAGGTCGACTGGAACAGCGTCTCAAAGCTCATTTTGTTATGGGCGTAATCCACGATAACATGAAGGTCCCTGTTCTTGCTCGTATAGACCTCCATCCTGCCGCTGACTCTCGCCTTTTTCAGGCCGGCAGCCACATAGGACATTGGAATACCGAGGCACCAGGAAGCGGCGATGGCCGCCAGAGCGTTCTGTACGTTGAACAAACCCGCCATGGTTATTTTGAACTCTTTGGTGAAATCTTTGGTTTTCGCGGTGAAGCTGATGTTCTTGCCCGATTTGACGATATCATAACCGTAGACGTCCGCCTTTTCATCCAATCCGAAGGTCACCACGTGGGGACAGGCTTTGGAAGCGTCCAGCACCCGGTCGATCTGATCGCTGTTGATATTCACACAGGCATGTCTGCACTGTGCAAACAGTCTCAGCTTGGATTCCAGATAATCCTCGAAACTGCTGTGTTCCACATCGCTGATATGGTCCTCGCCGATATTCAGGAAGCAGCCCACTTCAAACATAACCCCCTGAGTCCTGTCATATTTCAATGCCTGGCTGGAAACCTCCATGCTCAGATATTCGATGCCGCTGCTTGCCGCATTGCTGAAATGCCTGTGCAATTCCATGGCTTCCGGAGTGGTCAGATGGGATTCCTCGTTAATGACGCCGTCGTAATTGTCGATACCCGAAATAATTGCGCTGACCGGCTTTTTCTTATCCTTCAGATACTCGTCCAGTATAAATTTCATAAAATATGCCGTCGTGGATTTTCCTTTCGTTCCGGTAATGCCGACGATCTTCAGGTCCTTCCAGATCTGGTTGTAGTAATAATCGGCGATGAGCGCCATGGTTTTCCGGATATCATTTACGATGATAAAGGAAACGTCTCCCGCGATATCGTATTTTGTCTCGCTGATATAACAGACTGCCCCTTTTTCAACCGCCGATTTCAGATAGTCGACGGAAAAATGGCTCCCCTTGCATACGAACAGGGTATCCTGCTCGATATCCATGGAACTGTAGGAAATATAACGGATCAAAACGTCCGGATTTTCCTTTGTTACCTTATAATCGGTGACCAGATCGTGATCCTTCAAAAGCTTTTGATATCCTGCCAGAGTGTGAAGTGTTTTATCCATGGTACTTGCTCCTCTTCATTTGATTCGGCCGCCACAGGCAAAGATGGACTTTTCTGTTAGAACACCCATGGCGTCTATGTAATAGTCGGGCAGATTGTACATTTCTTTAAAGCAGGAAAGCTCCGTACATGCAAGGATCGCAGCATGGCATTCCTGTGCGAAGATTTCCTTCTGAACGCTCAGAAAATCAGCAAAATTGATTTCTCCGCCGTTTTTTACGCCGTCATAAATGATCTTCATGACAAGCTTCTGAGATTCAGGGCTTGGTACGATCGGCGTGATCCCCGCCCTTTCCAACTCCTTCTGATAAAGTCCGGTATTGACGGTCCCGTCGGTCGCCAGCACCGCTACCCGAAGATCTTTTCCGGGAAACGTCTCAGCGATATGCTTCACCGTTTCTTCCACCATGTTGATGATGGGGACGGAGACGTTTTCCTGGAGCCTGGGGAGCAGCACATGGGATGTGTTGCAGGGAATGGCGATGACTCCTGCTCCGCCCATTTCAAGCATTTTAGCATCTTTTATCAGCAGCTGGAGCAGTTCCTCCGAGCGTCCTTCCAGGATCTCTTTCGTCCGGTCCGGCATCGTAGCATGACTCAGAATGATCATGTTCAGATGCTCCTGGTCGCATTTTGCGTCGGTCTTTTCTATAACCATTTTATAAAACAGCTGAGTCGCCAAAGGGCCCATGCCCCCAAGCACGCCCAGTATTTTTCTGTCGTCGATCCACATAGTCTTTTCCCCTTATATCCCTATTTGCCCAGATACTTCCAATATTTGTAGTAATGCCCCAGCTGAGATTTATACAGCCTGAGCGTACGTTTGAATCCGGTATCCTTTTTATAGAACAGCGAATTTGAAAACTTCCCTGCCTGGATCAAAGACCTCATTTCCCTGCGGTATTCTTCCGGTTTTATATAACGGAAAGCGACCCCCTTGGGAATCATCATCCAAAGCGACTTTTCCGTTACCACTTGAAGCTCCATCGGCTTTTGATCGATATAATCTTCTACAAGATACTTCGCGATATTCTGCCCCGATCCGGTGACGTAGTAATTACTTCTGCCCTGTCTTGTGTTGATTTCAAAGACCTTGAACTTGCCGTCCCTTTGGTCGTATTTGATGTCGAAATTGGAAAAACCGATATAATGAAGCTCCTCCAGCAGTTTCTTAAACTTTGCGGCAAGCTCTTCGTTGTGTTCCGTGATAATGACGGCATGATTCCCGAGCCCATGAGGCGTATGCTCCTCCAGCAGCACGTGTCCGAGGCACATCATCTTCACCTCGCCGTTGCGGTCGGAGTAATTGGTCAGCACTCTCATATACGTATCATCTCCGGGGATAAAATCCTGTATGACGATGGAATCGTCATACCCGGAGCCGTAGATGTCGTCCAGGACGCTCAGCAGTTCTTTTTTGTCTGCGGCCTTATATACCTTCTTCTGGGTCGGATACGGATGTCTCCAGTATTCGATCCCGTTGGACGGTTTTACGATGAACGGTGCTTCAAAGGGCAGTTCGAATTCGCCGCCCATTTCCCTGCGGTGAATGAAAGTGTCGGGATAGTCGATCCCCTCTTTCTCACACATGTCGTAGAACTTTTCTTTGTGAATAAGCGTGTTCATCAGATCGATATCGATATACGGCGCGATGACGTTCCCAGGAAGATTGTCCTTATTCTGACTGAGCAGCTGGACATAGCTGTCTCCACAGCCGATTGCCAGAATGGTCTTTTCCTTGTTCCGTTCCGCAAAATCCGTTAAAACCTGTATGAACGTATCCTGTTCTTCGAGCCTTGGGTTTGCCGTATAGTCCAGGATCCTGCTGTCTATGCACGGTCCGGTCTGGTATTTTCCAAATGCTTTTGACCTTATATCATATTGCTCGTGAAAAGCACGGGCAACGCTGTAAACGTTAATGTCTCCTGCAAAGAGAAGGGGTATGAAATTCTGACTCATCGGTATCTCCTTTATTATACTTGTCCTAAATCTTAATTATTATATAACTTTTCCCCGCTTTTATCAATGTCGATTATCACCGAATGATCCGTTCCTGCATATCATGATAGGAAATGCTGCTGTAGAAAGGAAGATGTGTATGGCTGGAACCGAACGACATATGTACCCCGGCAACAATACGCCGGAAGGTTTTTTCTCTTATTATCAATACATACTCGGGCAAAGGGAGGCTGACAGGATCATCTGTATCAAAGGAGGACCCGGAGTCGGGAAGTCGACTTTCATGAAAAAAATCGGTGAGGCAATGCTGGAGGAGGGCCATAATGTGGATTTCATGCACTGCTCCTCGGATAACAATTCGCTGGACGGCATTGTCCTGAGAGATAAAAAGATCGCTCTGATCGACGGTACGTCGCCTCATGTGGTCGATCCCGTCAATCCAGGGGCTGTTGATTCCATCATCCATTTGGGTGATTACTGGGATGAAGACGGAATACGGAAAAATAAGGAGGCCCTGATCAGCAACAATGAAAGGATCAAGACGATCTTCAGCAGGGCATATAACTATCTCGCGGCGGCCGGAAAAATGTATGACAATCTCAATAGCATTTACGAGTCCGCCATCAATCATGTGGAATTTTATAAGATCTCAGCCAAAGTGGTCGGCGACGAGCTGGCGCACAAGGAAATCAGTTCCAAGCAGGGCGATATCAAGAAATACTTCGCCAGCGCGATCACACCGGGCGGCTTTGAGAATTACTTAGGCACCCTTCTTCAGGGCTGCAGGAAAATCTATCTGATCCAGGCTCCGGTGGGAGTCAGCAGTGAAAGAATGCTGAACCTGTTTATGGAGGGCGCAGTTTACCGCGGCTTCTCAGTCGAGGCGTATTACTGTCCGATGAAACCGGCAACAAAGCTGGAGCATCTGCTTATTCCGGAATTGAAGCTCGCTTTTGTTACATCAAACCAGTATCATACCCAGGATCCATCGACGCTTGATGCCGATGTTGTCACGATCGATCTGGAAGGCATCATTCACTATGACGCCATCCGGTATCAGGAAAGCATCCTGGAAGACAGCAAAAATAAAATGGAAGAGCTGCTTGATAAAGCCATCTTCTGCCTCAGTCAGGCTAAAAAAGAGCACGACGACCTCGAGAAATTCTATGTGCCGAATATGGATTTTCTAAAAATAGAAGCCCTGAGACAGGAACTGACTCACAAGATCAGTCAACGATAGTACAAATTCATCTCTCCCTAATTACAATAAAAAAAGCACCGCGCCTAGATCTCCGTGAAGAGAATGGGCGTGGTGCTTTATTACTTATGAATTCTTTTATTCTTCGTCTTTTTGTTCTTCCGGAACTTCTTTGATTTCCGGATCAGCTGTTTCAAGCTGTGCTATTTCCGGTGCTCCCGTTTCAGGTTCATCTTTGTAAACCGTGATGGGATCCATATTGCCGTCTTTTGAAGCCTCACCGCGGAAACCGCTCTCTTCGTCTATAGACCTTGCGGCTCTCAGGCTTCCGTTAGCAATATCATAAAATGCGATTACGGAGACCTCCATATACGGCAGCAGCCAGAGCAATCCGATACAAAGGGTGAAAAAGCTTAAAAAGAGCCAGCCGATAAACGACAGGTTCAGGCAGAAGAATTTCCATTTGTTGCCCCTCATCATTTTTTTGCTTTGTTCAATGGCTTCCATGATCCCGATCTCCGGATTATCGGCCAAAATGTAAAAGCTCATACTATACCGAAACGCGGCTATGATACCCGGGACAATAAGAAGCACCGCCCACAAGCAGATAAATATGGACGTCACTATGTATAATCCGAACGCCTTTCCGAACCTCTCAAAACCATAAAAAACTTCAGCAGCGCTGGTTTCTCTCCTTCTGAAAATCGAAATTGCAAACATCGCATAGCCGAGTGTCATCGGTCCCGTGATCAGAAAACTGTATATTGTTGAAATACCCGACGGAGTAACGGTGTCACCCCCAAAAATAGAATCCAATATCGCAGCCGGTATCATGGTCAGTAAAAAGAATAATAGCGTTCCTAGAACGGCAAGACCCCACTTCCCTTTCAGGGAATTTCTGCCCAGCGCTCTCAGATTTTTGCTGCTTTCCGTCACAATAATATTCTGGTCCATTCTGATCCTCACTTTCCTTTCAATTCAATGCATACACTGGTTTTATTATATTCCTTTTTTTGCAAATTGCAATATTTTGTTGAATTCTGTCAATGATATCATCGGAGATTTGCTTATTTCCCCCGATTGGTGTATACTACTTATTACTATTATGATTCCCTCAAAAACATGAATCATTAGCGACAATTTATAGTATAATCCTCACAAGAAAGGATGCTAATCGGAGGTTTTTATATGAAATATTCCTTAACGATCAACATGAAAAGCAGAAAATATCCGGTGATCATCGAAAGCGGCTTGTTTCGCACCATTGGCAATACTCTGGGCGAACACTTCGCAGGAAAAAAGATCGCGCTGATCACAGATGAAAATATTCATAAAATATATGGGGAGTTTTTGAAGAAACAACTTGACGCATCAGGCTGCGAATGGGAGATCATTGCCCTTCCGGCCGGCGATACCAGTAAATCCTTCGATACACTGACAGTTATCTATAAACGGCTGATCGACTTTCAGATCACCCGCGACGATGTGATCGTTTCACTGGGCGGAGGCGTCATAGGCGACATCTCCGGTTTCGCGGCTGCGACCTTTCTCAGAGGCGTTGATTTTGTGCAGATCCCAACTACCCTGATCGGACAGGTCGATAGCAGCATCGGCGGAAAGAACGCGGTGAACCTGCCGGAAGGCAAAAACCTTGTAGGAACCTTTTATCAGCCTACTTATGTATTTATCGACCCCGATTTTGTAAAAACACTTTCCGATTATCATATGGCGGACGGCATGGCGGAAATCATCAAGTACGCCAGTGTGACAGACGCAGACCTCTTTTCGGATCTGATCCGGATGAACAACCACCGCGATGCTCAGCTTATCGAGTCGATCATTTACCGCTGCTGTCTTATTAAGAAGCAGATGATCGAACAGGATGAAAAGGATCAGGGCGTCCGCATGCTGACCAATTTTGGGCATACCATCGGCCATGCCATTGAAAATCTGTACGACTACCGGATCTACGGACACGGTCAGGCAGTCGCCATCGGAATGCAGATCATAACCGAACACAGCGAATCCATGGGCCTGACCAGGATCAACACCTCGGCGATGCTGAAGGAAATGCTCCTTGAATACGGCCTCCCCGCAGAGCTTCCCCAGGGGATCGACAAAGAACTGCTTGCCATGACGGCAATGAAGGATAAAAAGCGCCGCGGAAACAAGATGAATCTTGTTCTTCTCGAAAAAATCGGAAATGGATATATCTATCCCATCGAAAAAACTGAAATCAATAAGTTCATCGATTAGATAACTAAGTGATATAGATACAAACATATTGGAGGTCAAAGGAATGATTAGATTGGGTCTTGTTGGTGAAAAGCTGTCCCATAGCCAATCCCCGCAGATACACGAAGAAATCATGAAGCAAAGAGGGATAAACGGTACTTATGAAATTCTTGAATTTCCAAAGGAAACTTTTGCACGGGACTTCAGCACGTTAAAAGACTCCGATTATCGCGGGGTCAATATCACGATACCATATAAGGAAACCGTTATTCCCCTCCTGGACGATATTTCCCAGCAGGCGAAATACATCGGAGCAGTCAATACGGTTTTGTTCAAAGATGGCCGGGCAAAGGGTTTTAATACGGATTACAACGGATTTGTATCATTGATGAACCATAACAATATTACCGTAAAAGGGAAAGGTGCCGTGATCCTTGGCTCGGGAGGCGTTGCGAAAGCCGTCATAAAAGCGCTTCTGGACCTTGGGATCTACGATCTTACTATCGTCAGCAGAGGAAAGCAGAATTTCCATGGAAATTATACGGTTTCCTATGAATTCTTTAAGGAGGAGCGGGTAAAAAGCGATCTGCTGATAAACTGCACCCCTGTCGGCATGTACCCCAATGTGGAAGCTTCGCCGATCCCAAAGGAATACATCAATACAGACGTCGTTATCGATATGATCTATAATCCTACGAAAACGCTGCTGCTGCAATACGCCGAAGAATTGGGACTCAAGACGGTCAACGGAAGTTATATGCTGAGAGAGCAGGCAGTCAAGGCTTACGATATCTGGACGGGCGACGCCGCAGTATAGAAATCAAGTAAATAAATATTATGCGCCGCGCCGCAGGCATTCTCAAGGGAGGACGTGAAACCGATCACCGTCTTTGTGCAAAGCACATAAAGACGGCGGTATCCCTGGGAATGCCAGCGGCAGGCGCGAAAAAAATGCACCTTTCGGTGCATTTTTTATTTTTATTTAAGTGAGTTGTTTAGTAAAGATTTGCGAATATTTCTCTGATCTCTTCATCGGAAAGGAATACATAGTTGTTTCCAAGGAGTCTCTGCTGGTTGTCAACGGTAGACTTTGTGAATTCATCGATCTGAGCTTCCGTCATTCCATACTCTCTCAAAGGCTTCTTCACGATGAGCTTGTTCAGGAATTTTTCCAGTTCTCCGTATACGTCACCCTTTGGATCTACGCCGAGAACGTCAGCAAATATCTGAGTAGCCTGCTTGATCTTGCCATCGGGGTTCTTCCGGGTATACATCTTGAATACTTCTGTAAAGAACTGATAATTCGCTTCGCCGTGAGGTACATGGAACGCTCCGCCGATGGAATAGGACAGCGCATGAACTGCGGCGCAGCCTGCATTTCCGAATGCGATACCGGCATAGTTGGAAGCCAGCATGAAGTTCTTCAGGTTCTTGAGTCTTTCGTCTTCGCCCTTTGCTACGATTTCTTTGTATCCGGCCATGATCATCTTGATCGCCTGGAGGGAATACATCTCTGTGAAAGGCGAAGCCTTTGGTGACAGATAGGATTCGATGGCGTGGATCAGCGCGTCGATGGAGCTTGTTACGAAGAATTTGTATGGAAGTCCCTTTACTGTTTCAGGAATGAGGACAGCGATGTCGGCATAGGTCTGGTCAACGGCAATGCCCTTCTTGACATGCAGGGATTTCAGCTCTGCGATTGCAACGTTAGTAACTTCACTGCCGGTTCCGCAGGTAGTAGGAACAACAACCAGTTCCTTCACCTTCTTCGGAGCGACTGCGCCTGTGAACAGGTCGACTGATTTTTCCGGAACGTCCAGAGCAAGGATCTTGCAGATATCGACGATGGTTCCGCCGCCGAAGGCGATGATTCTCTTGAAATCATACTTTTTCATTTCCTTTGCGATGGCGTCGATCATTTCATCGGTAGGTTCGCCAGCGCCGTACTTTTCCTGGAAAATCACGTTGGTTTCGATTCCGAGAGGCGCCATGAAAGGATCATGGATCCACTGATTGGTCAGAACCAGATCATCCTTGCCGATTTTGAATTCATCATTGAATTCTTTGAACGTATCGAAATAAAACACTTTTGGAACTACTCTTAATGCTTGCATGATATAATCCTCCTTAAATAATTGGGGTTTTTATCCCATAACTGATTAATATTTCGCGTTGAATCTCTTTTCGAACTCCGCTTTCAGTTCTTCTCTGACAGATGGATGTGCAATATTGATCAGGTTTCTTGCTCTTTGCTTCAATGTCTTGCCCTTCAGTTCGGCGATTCCGTACTCGGTCACGATATAGTCGACATCGTTTCTGGAAGTTGTAACCGCTGCGCCGTGGTCAATGAAAGGCGTGATCTTTGAAATTAAAGTTCCGTCCTTTTTCATTGTTGAAGAAGGCATCGCGATGATCGCCTTGGCTTTTCCGTCAAGTGACATGGCTGCGCCTCTGACAAAGTCGACCTGTCCGCCTACTCCGCTGAACTGCCTTGTTCCGATACTGTCGGAAACGACCTGTCCCATAAAGTCAACGGCGATGCAGGAGTTGATGCAAACGAGATTTGTATTCTGAGCAACGACCACAGGATTATTTACATAGTCAACAGGCCTCAGCTCGAGGACCGGATTATGGTCTGCAAAATCATACAGTCTCTGTGATCCCATCAGGAATGTGACGATCATCTTACCTTTATTCAGACCTTTCCTGGAGTTATTTACGACGCCGGCTTCAAAGAGGTCTACTACGCCGTCGGAAATCATTTCCGAATGGATTCCGAGGTCCTTCTTGTCCTTCAGGGACTGAAGAACAGCGTCCGGGATCGCGCCGATACCAAGCTGCAGCGTCGAGCCGTCTTCGACGAGTTCAGCGCAGTTTCTGCCGATTGCAAGTTCCACTTCTTCGATTTTCGGCAAACCAAGTTGAACCAGCGGATGAGAAGTTTCTACGAATTTGTCTATCTTACTTACATGAACAAAAGTGTCTCCGAAAACGACAGGTACCTGATCGTTTACTTCGGCAAGTACAATCTTTGCAGATTCGATGGCCTGCATCGTATAGTCGGAAGATACGCCGACGCAGCAATAGCCGTGTTCGTCCGGCGGAGAAACCATGACCATGAATACATCAACGCTGAAGATGCCTTTTCTTATGTAGTTCGGAACTTCATGGAAGAATACCGGCGTAAAGTCACCGTGACCCTGCGCGATGGAATCTCTTGTTGCGGGGCTTGTGAACCATCCGTTAAAGCGGAAGTGATCTTTCATCTCCGGTTTTGAATACTCGCCTTTTCCAAGGGTTACCATGTGGCACACTTCAACGTCTTTGTATGCTTTTGCATTTGCTACCATAGCATCCACCAGTACCGGCGGTTCTGCGACAGCGTGTGCAAAAACTACTCTATCGCCTGACTTGATGCTCTTTACAGCTTCATCTGCCGTGCATAGTCTGCTCTTATAAATTTCTCTCCAGTTCAACTGTCATTCCTCCTGTTTTCTTATTTTTTTTATCGTATCGCCGACGTGATCCTGGTCCCACATTTTGATCACGCCTTCTTTTGCCTGGTATTGGCTGTGTGAGGCGCAGCAATTTGTACAACCTCCGATGACTAACAGGTGATCGTAGGCAGCACCCTCCTCGGCTATTACAAATTCCGCTTCTCCCTGCACTTCATTCCTGATAGCCTCCAGGGCTTTACCCCTGTCATATCTGGGATTGCAGCCTCCGCAGAATTTAACACCAACAAGCATTGATCGTCTCTCCCCTTCTACCTTGATACAGATATACAGAACCGCCGAAAATGCTTCGACGGTTCTTTGGATATTTAATTAACTCGATCGTTATTATTCTTTGATACCTGCGATAGCTTTTGCAAGCTGTTTCTTCTGTTCGATATTTCCCTGACGGGCGATCATGATTCTCTGAGCCTGCGGGGAACCTGCGCCGTGTAAGGATTCTGTTCTGTAACCGACTGCAGAGGAACCTAAGCAGATATTTTCGAGGAATCTTAAGATTCTCATTCTGTTTTCTGTGGAAACTCCAGGAGCTGCTGCAAAGAACTTGTTGCACCATTCTCCGATCGTCATTCCAGACTGTCCAACCTTTAAGTCGGAATTGAAATCTTTCTGTGAAGGCATTGTAACCATCAGTCCGCCTGCGATATCTTCAGCAAGTCTTACGATTTCGTAAGGGAATCTGGTAACGTTCTGCTTACAAACGTTGGCAAGCAGTAAGTCGATCTGATAGTTTCCAGCTGCTGTCTTATATCCTTCCGCGGAACATGCGATACCGCAGCAGTATAATGTTTCATTGAGGTGAGTCATTTCAATGAGCTTATCCTTGATATGGGAAGCCTTCTGAGCTCCGTTGTAATCAGCGGCAAGAGCAGCGGCGCCGATGATAACATCGCCTACGCCTACTTTGCATCCGCCGTAGGACTGTCTGTGGTATCCGGCAAATCTCTCTACCATCATGCCGGCGAAATCATATTCTTCGCAAAGGAATACTCTGTCCATCGGAATAAATACATCGTCAAATACTACGAGTGCTTCCTGTCCGCCGAACTTCTTGTTTCCGAGATCGACGTCAGCGTTTTCTTCCAGTTTTCTGGTATCGCAGGACTGTCTGCCATAAACCATAAAGAGTCCGGGAACGTCAGACTGGATCGCAAAGGATACAGCATACTGTTTGTCAGCTTCTGTCATAGCGATGGTAGGCATGATCAGGTGTTCGTGGGAGTTGATGGAACCGGTCTGATGGCATTTTGCTCCTCTTACTACGATACCGTCCGCTCTCTTCTCAACGATTCTGAGGAACATATCGGGATCACGCTGCTGGCTTGGAGCAAGTCCTCTGTCGCCCTTCGGGTCGGTCATAGCGCCGTCTACTACCAGGTCGTTTTCCTGTATGTATTCAACATATTTCTTGAAATTTTCATGATATTTTGTGCCGTACTTTTTATCGATTTCGAAGGTAGTGGAGAATACTGCATTAAATGCATCCATTCCTACGCATCTCTGGAAACAGGAAGCAGTCTTCTGTCCAAGCAGTCTCTGCATCTTGACTTTCTTGATCAGGTCGTCCGTACCCTGATGCAGATGGGCAAATCTATTTACAGTCTTTCCTGTAAGATTGGATTTTGCAGTCATCAGGTCAGCATACTGAGGATCCTGTGCAAGTTCATAAGTCATTGCCAGGCAGTCGATAGAAGGTCTGATCATTGGATGGTCAACCCAGTCCTTTACTTCTTCCCCAAAAAGGTATACTTTTGTGTTCAGTTTTTTCAAGCTCTCGATATACTGAGCTTTAGTCATTAATGCCATAATACAACCACTCCTTACATGTATAATATTGTTCAGACGATGCGACGACAGGAAAGCCTTATTGCCCTCAGCGCCGTATTGTCAATAGAAACCACTTTTAAAATAAGCAATATTTGTGCCAAAAATCCTACTTTTCCTTGTGCAGGAGCTTTCTCGCCATGTCCAACAGGTCCTCACTGACGGAGGTATCCAGAACGACATCTTTCACCTCAGGAAGCTCATCCATGACGATTTCCTTAACAGTTTCTTCGATGGTATATTGGGCGGACGGACATGTGCTGCAGGATCCGGTCAGCTTCACGTATGCGACGCCTTCTTCAAAGGCCGTCAAAATGACTCCGCCGAAATGGGTCGCCAACAACGGATCAACTTTTTCCGCCAGCACTTTCCTGATTTTCTCTTCCATGTGCATACCTCCTTACTTCCAATTATTGATATCCTAGCTTCAGTATAATCATTGAAAAGTCAATTGACAAGAGTAAAATGGCCATTTAACAATACACGGAATTTTTAGAATTTTAGTGTTCTTTTTTTGTTGATTATGATATAATTTTCAGTAAATTTCAGGCTGCTCCAAATTACGTTTAAAATAGTATAAAATAGATTAAATTATCCATAAGGAGGACATACATTATGACTACATACCATTTTGATACAAACTGCGTCCAAGGTACATACCGGCCGAAACAAGGCGAACCGCGGGTTCTTCCAATTGTGCAGAGCACAACATTTGCATACGATGATTCCGACTATGTCGCCGATCTGTTCGATCTTAAGGTCGATGGTTCGTTCTATACAAGACTTGGAAATCCAACATCTGACGCCTTCGAAGGAAAGATGGCTCTGCTGGAGGGTGGCGTCGGAGCGCTTGCTTTGTCCTCCGGCCAAAGCGCCAGCATGTTCGCGATCCTCAATATCTGCAAGGCCGGCGATCACATCATTTCCTCCAGCAATATTTATGGCGGTACCTTTAATCTGTTCGACGTCTCTCTTCGTAAGCTGGGAATCGATTTTACTTTTGTCGATCCCGATTCAAGCGAAGAAAATATTTTGGCCTGCGCCAAGCCGAATACAAAAGCAATTTTCGGCGAAACAATCGCCAACCCCGGAATGAATGTTCTTGATTTTATGAAATTTTCTTCAGTAGCAAAGAAATTAGACGTTCCGTTCATCGTCGACAACACCCTTGCAACGCCTTATCTCTGCAGACCATTTGAACACGGAGCGAATATTGTCATCCATTCTTCCACAAAATATACAGACGGTCATGCGACCAGCGTCGGCGGCATCGTCATCGACGGCGGCAACTACAACTGGGACAACGGGAAATTCCCCGGTCTTGTGGAACCGGATCCGAGTTATCACGGGCTGAAGTATTTCGAAGCTTTCGGACCCGCCGCTTTTATCGTTAAGGCGAGAGTCCAGCTTTTGAGAGATTACGGCTGCGTTCCGAGTCCATTCAATTCTTTCATGTTCCATCTCGGTCTTGAGACGCTGCACTTGAGAATGGAACGACACAGCTTCAACGCGCTTAAGCTGGCGGAATTTCTGTCCGCCCACCCATGCGTGGAATGGGTCAAGTATCCCGGTTTACAAAACGACGCTTACTACGAACTCGGGCAGAAATATATGCCTAAGGGGGCCAGCGGCATCCTTAGCTTCGGTATCAAAAGCGGAGCGGCAGCAGGCAAGGAACTGGTAAAGCATCTTGATCTCGTACGCCTTGTTGTACATCTGGGCGACCTGCGCACCAGCATCCTTCATCCCGCCAGCACGACCCACCGGCAGCTTAATGAAAAGCAGCAGATCGAAGCTGGCATCCTTCCCGAAATGATCCGTGTATCCGTTGGAATTGAAGATATTGGTGATATCATCGCCGATTTCGACAAGGGGCTTCGAGCCGCAGTAAAATAAGAATAATACAGATAAGAATGAGGTAACTATGCTGAACCGGTGCGTCATAATAACATCCTATCAATCCGCCTTATTGAAAGACTCCTGGGAATTCCGTCCGGATGATTTCATCCTATGCGCTGACGGGGGTTATTCCCATGCCCGGGCGGCAGGTATCGTTCCCCATATGATCATCGGAGATTTCGACTCCATCGACTATGAATTCATTGAGAGCGATCTCAGGCGTTCCGGATTGACGGAATGCCGTATCACCCGCGTCGCGGCGGAAAAGGACGATACAGATACGATGATCTGCGTCAAATACGGGATCGATCATGGCTATGATGAAATTTTCATTCTTGGCGGCCTGGGCGGACGTCTGGACCATACCGTAGCGAACCTGCAGACCATGTGTTATGCCGTAGAGCATCGGAAGACAATATGGTTCCTTGACGGGAAAAACCGGGCGACGTTAAGAGCGCCGGGAAACCTGACGATCGAAGAGCGAAAGGATTGCAAAATATCCCTTTTCGCCTTCGGAGAATCCTGTGAAGGCGTTACGATCTCAGGCGTCAAATACCCGCTCAAAGATCACTTACTGAAGAATGATTTTCCGCTGGGAGTCAGCAATGAATTTTTAGAAAAAAAAGCTGAAATCAGTCATACATCCGGCAAGCTTCTTGTCATTTTATCTCAGGATTGAGATTTTTGGCAGGAAAAATTCTCAAAAATAACTATTGACACCGACTGTAAGTGAAGTATAAAATAAGGCCAATCAATTTAATATCTTTTGCTAGGGGAGCTTTTAGCTGAGAGTTTTTCGACCCTCATTACCTGATCCGGGCAATACCGGCGTAGGGAAGCATTTATGTTTGATTTTTAGTACCCGGTTTAACCGAGTGTTGTTTATAATCAAACGATCCCCTCCTGCAAAACATGTTTATGTTAAAAGGAGGTTTTTTTATGTCCGCAGAACAATTACAGAAATTCTTTGAATCCACGGCAGGCCAGATCGCGACCTTGATCGTCATCGTGCTCCTGTTTATCGGCATTCTCATTTCAGGAAAAGAAAAGAAAGCCGATACGAAAGCGATGGTAACATCCGCCGTTCTGGTTGCACTGTCCATCGCGCTCAATCAGGTCATCCTGTTCCGTATGCCCCAGGGTGGTTCCATTACCGCCTTCAGTATGCTGCCCATCGTCGTCTGTGCTTATCTCTTCGGGGTGCGCAGAGGTGTGATGGCCGGAATGTGCGTAGGCCTGATCGATCTGATCTTCAATCCGTATGTCATTCATCCGATCCAGATGCTTTTGGATTATCCCCTCGCCTTCGGCGCTCTCGGTTTTGCAGGCTTGCTGGGCGGACGGAAGCTGGGACTGGTCTATGGATATCTGATCGGGCTGTTCAGCCGGTACCTGTGCGCGGTGCTTTCCGGCATCATTTTCTTTGGACAATACGCACCGGAAGGTTTTAACGCTGTTACCTGGTCGATCTACTATAATATTACCTATCTTGGAGTGGAAGGCGCGCTAACGGTAGCCGTGCTCTGCATCCCCGCCGTCAAGAAAGCCATCGATCAGCTGAAAAGACAAGTCAACCCAGCTGCCTGACCGTGAGCATTATGAAAATATAACCCATTACCAACAGAGGATTTGTAAATCGATTCATCAAGGCTGAATATATTAATAGAAATTATTAAGTAGATTGGAGCTTTGGTTATGAATGGTCCGATAATTGGTAACTTTAAAGTGAGTCAAATATACAAAGGCGAGACTCATAAAGGAATCGACCTTGTCGCCCTTGATGATAAAAGGATTCACTCGCCAGTAAACGGAGTTGTTGAAGCCGCCCGATGGGATAGAAAAGCCGGTACTACGGTCATAGATACGGAATACGGGATGGGACAGTATATCAGAATAAAGGATGACGCAACAGGTCGCAGGTATTATTTTGCCCATTTGTCTGATATGCTGGTCGCCCCTCAACAGCGCGTAAAGAAAGGCGATGTGATCGGTATCGAGGGCAGTACGGGAAATGCAACCGGACCTCATGTACACTTTGAGATTCGACAAACAACGGATAACAGTACTTTTCTCGATGTCAGCCAGATCAGCGGAATCCCGAATGTATTGGGGTCTTATTACCAGGATCCCGACATAACTCAGATAACCTTGGAGGAAGCTGTCAAAACGGTTCAGGATAAAGCCGGACTGGACAATAATACGATGCAATATTTGTCGCTGTATAAATACCATGAGGATTTAATGAAAAAATTAGCAGCTGCAATGACCCCGTAAGCTCGTCTTACCATTCTTTCTGAACATCATCATTTTTATGGATCCACGTAAAATCCACACTGTCAAAGGAGTTATGCCCTGTGCTTCCGAAGGTGGAATCTACGTTGATCCATCTTTTTTCTTTCGGATAATAAACCTGGTTCCATGCATGATCGCCCCAGGAGGAACCATTGTATCCCAGTCCGGTGACCAGTCTCACTTTCAGACCAACAGCGCGGGACATGGATACATAGAGGGAAGCGTAATCGAAACAGATACCCTTTCTCTCTGAAAAAGCAACCTGAGCGCCAGATTTGAGCGATGACGGATCGGAGGTCAGCGCTTCCGCCTTGTCATAGTCATAGACGATATTTTTACTGATCCATTTGTAAAGCAGCTGTGCCTTTTGCTTTTCATCTTTCTCGTCACCGACGATCTTGAGAGCAGTTTCATCGATTTCCTTTGTGGATTTCACTGCCTCCTCCAACGTTACGCCATTGAAGAATTCGATGATCGGAAAGATACTGTCCACCGGCTTGACTTCGCCGCCCTGCCCATTCTTGTCCATATTCCTTGCATAGAACTCTGCGTTGATTTCCTGAAATGAATCACGGATCAGCACAGGAATTTTCTTTACTATCCCGGAATCCAGCACGGGATGCAGGATCTTCTCATTCACTGATGTATAAACTGCAGAACGGTTGATGTAATAGGCCGCCGGATTGTCGGACTCATAATAGGTAAAGAAATTGAGGATCAGAGAGAAAACCAAAACAAGCCACAGGGATCGGGGCAGCTGCCACAGGGCCCCAAAAAACCGCTTTGCAGCGCCGTTTTGCAAATCGATCCATGCTGAGACACGGTCCGCGAAAGGAACCATTACATGCCTGTACAGCGGGGCTGCCGCCAGATGAACAGCGAGCATGACGATAAAGAGGCTTGAAAACAGGAATATCACACTATACGTAAATATATGCCTGCTTTGGGCCATCGCATCTTCAAGCGACGGAACAGACTGACCGATATAATTCAACAGTTCGCTGTTCCTTTCCACGAAGATCAATTTATAAAAGTATAAGGTCAGGATGATCCCTGCCATCAATTCCAGATTATTCAGGAACGAAAGAAAAGAATGCCGGATCCTGCCTGCAGAGGACGGATATAAGATCCCCGCTGCTATTGGAACCAGGAAAATACCTGCAAATACGGCAGTGATGCCGTTCATGTCATTGAAAAAATTCATTTCTTCCTCGGAGTCTTTCTAGTATTATCTTTACTTATTTATTATAGCATATGCGAAGAAAATAAAAGACCGGTAGAATCTGGCACGGCATAAATTAAAAAAGCAAATTTACGAAATAAAAAAGAGGCTTTCCGCCTCTTTTTTATCGGTTGTTTTATAGAGTTACTCAGCTGCTTAGCTGTTGATTGTCTCAGGTTTGTCCCAGAGCTTTTTGTAGAGCTCCATGATGTCGTCCTTGTTTGGAGTACGTCTGGTATTCCCGGGGCTTCCGCTCGCCAGAGCGTCTTCCGCCATCTTCGGGATCTGCTTGAAGAATTCATCCTTGTCGATTCCGAATTCTTCCGGAGTCTTGATACTTAAGGTACGAAGCAGAGCCTTCGTCGCTACGACAAACGCATGAGCTCCTTCATCAGGAGTCATTCCAGGACGATAAACGCCGATGGTCTTTGCCAGCTGGTTCAGTCTGGCTACAGCGCCCGGCTGGAGATAGTCGAGGCATACGTTCAGGAGCATCGCATTGGAAAGTCCGTGCGGTACATGGAATAATGCTCCGATCGGACGGCTCATGCCGTGTACGATGGTTACGGACGCGTTGCTGAACGCGATACCAGCTTCAAGGGCTGCGATGGCCATTTCTCTTCTGGCTTCTACGTTGGATCCGTTGGTATAAACTTCATATATATTGTCAAAAATTCTCTTGACGGCTGATAATGCATAGATATCACTCATTGAGAACGCCTTCAGGGAAGTATAGGCTTCTATCGCATGAGTCAGGGCATCTACTCCAGTTGCTGCCGTTACTCCCGGAGGAACGGTAACGGTAAATACCGGGTCGACGACTGCGATATGGGCCATGAGCTTCGGATCGTTCAGCAGCATTTTTACGCCGGTTATGGTATTCGTAATGATGGATACTTTTGTGGCTTCCGATCCGGTTCCGGCTGTGGTAGGGATCGCACAGGTAGGCGGAAGTTCGTGGAGGATCTTCTTGCCCATATATTCGGTGATGCTTCCACCGTTGGCTACTACGGCGCCGATCGCCTTCATAGCGTCAAGAGGGCTTCCCCCGCCGATTCCGATCAGGAAGTCGCAGCCTTCCTGCTTGTAAATTTCAACGCCTTTGTCAATCAAATCATGAGTAGGTTCGCAATTAATACCGGAATATATGATATACGAAACTTGAATCTCATCAAGGGCATCTGTCAATTTTTTAACATTATCAAGTTTGACCATGATATCGTCCGTAACGATCAAAGCCTTATCGCCAAAGGTTTTTAAGTACTCCATGCTCATCTTGAGTGCGTTTTCTCCAGAGATGATATATTGGGGAGTGAAGAATAAATTTGCCATTTTTTTACCTCCAAAAATGCAGTGGTTTTTCGTTGTTAGGCCAATGATAGCATACCAAAAAAACGAATACAATATCTTTTTGATAATTATTTAACGTTAATTGTCTGACAATTTCCAAACCCATTGATTATTTAAAACGATAATGATAATATTTACTCATTACATAAATTAATTCATGTCATCAAGACAAAATATATTTGACAGAAAGGAAGTAAAACTATGTATCAGCACTTAATCTATGAGGTAAAAGACGGGATCGCCTACGTAACAGTAAACAAACCGAAATCTTTAAATGCGTTAAGCAATGAGGTTTTGGATGAGTTATACGCAGCCTTTACCGCCGTCAATAACGATCCTGAAGTACAGATCGCTATTCTTACGGGTGCCGGAGAAAAAGCATTCGTAGCCGGCGCTGACATCTCTGAAATGGTAAGCCTTACCACTCTGGAAGGCAGAGCCATGATGATCAAAGGTCAGAACGTCATGAATCTGATTGAAAGCATCGACAAACCTGTAATCGGAGCCATCAACGGCTTTGCACTCGGAGGAGGATGCGAACTCGCCATGGCCTGCGATATGAGGATCGCTTCCGAAAAGGCAAAATTCGGACAGCCTGAAGTAAATCTCGGAATCATTCCCGGCTTTGGCGGAACTCAGAGACTTCCAAGACTCGTTGGAAAAGGTATGGGAAAATACCTGATCATGACTGCAGAAATGATCGACGCTCAGGAAGCATACCGCATCGGCCTTGTTGAAAAGGTTGTTCCGGCGGAAGAACTAATGGGAGCAGCTGAAAAAGTGGCAAAGACCATCATGTCCAAGGCTCCGATCGCCATCCGTGCCGCAAAGATCGCTGTCAATAACGGCATCAGCCTTGACATTAAGACAGGCGTTGCATTTGAAGGCGAAGCTCTCGTAGCTCCATTCAGCTCCGAAGACAGAAACGAAGGAATGACGGCATTCCTCGAAAAGAGACCTGCAAAATTCAAAAACAAATAAAAAACACAAAAGTGAAGCTGCCTCAAGTAAAATGAGGCAGCTTTTTACTATTTAGTCTTCTATTCAATAAACTCGAATCTCCTGACCGTCTTTCCGTTGTGCTCGACGATTTCGTTCCACATGGAAGCCGGCCGCACCCAGATCCCCATCTCGCCGTAAAGAGCCTGGTAGACCACCATCGGTTCCAGCGTTTCCGAGTGCTTTGCGATATGCAGGACCATGTATTCATTCCCCTTGAAATGCCGGTACCTGCCCTGCCGTATTTCCTGTTGCATTATTCCTCACCTCTTACTTCAATTCAAGATAATCCGATTTAAAACCATCGCCCAAAAAATTTATCTGACCGTCAAAGCCCGAAAATATCCACTCGCCTTTCTCATCTTTTTGATAACGATATTCCCGGTACCAGCCATCCAATTTTTTATCTTTGCCTGAGTATTCTTCCCTTATTGCCAGAATGCTTGTGTCCGGAGACTCATCCTTATAGTATGTATTTGTTATCTTGGCGGATACGACTTCCACACCTTTATGGTACAGAGTGGGATAAAACATATCTTTATTCAAATGCAGCGTTTCTATCTTCTCATCTTCAAATTCACTGTCATAGAAAAACATATACTTCCATGATTCTTTTTCGTATCCATCGTATGCCTGAGTGATATTGCTTAAAAATTGATCAAACTCCTGCCTTGAAACCGTATCCTTAACGGTGATATCCGCGATTATTCTATCTCCTTTTTCAATCATCTGCTCCGCTGTCCGGATGTCAAAATCAATTACCTCGACTTTTTCGGGCTTTACTATTTTACTGCCAGTACTACCGCAGGAACAAGATATCAATGCGATCGTAATGGATACAATAATCAAAAAACCTCTTTTCACTATTCCCCTCCCATCTCCTCCGGCTTTTCATTGCGGTGAAGCAGGAACGTGGCCAGAACGATCAAGACGACGCCGAAGAGCTGGAACGGTTTCATATGCTCCTTCAGGACAGTAAATGCCATGATCAGAGTCAGGGGCAGCTCGATACAGGATATGACGGAGACCTTTTCCGATCCGATGTACTGCAGCGCTTTAAAAAAACAATACACAGGAAGGACTCCCGAAAAAGTGGTTATAAACAGGATAGAGGGCAGTGCAATGAGCTCAACCTTGAATCCGATCCCGCTTCCGATCAGCAAGGTCATGGTGTAAAGCATGGATGCTGTGCAGGCATAGAAATTGATGACGTTTGGTTCCTGATCTTTCAGCTTCAGATCGGCGAAGATATTATAAAACGCGTAGGTAATGCCGCTCAGTATTCCGAATGTCAATCCCACTGTCGAAAAGCTGATGTCATCGGAAAAGACGTCCAGGACGATAGCCGCGCCAAACGCCGCAAGAAAAACGGAAAAATAGTTGAACGGTTTGATGGCTTTTATCCGGGTTACCGCGAAAAACAGCGTGATGAACACCGGATGCAAAAACAACAGCATGGATGTGATCCCGGCGTCCAGATATTTCAACGCGGTATAAAAGCACAGATTCGTGGATGCACCGCCGACGATCCCGAGCAATGCGAATGCATACAGCATCTTCGGATCCACCCGGAACGCTTTTCGATTCCTGATGAAGATCCATGTACCGACGATCATGATCGTAAAGAGGTACTGGTAGAATGTGACCTGAATCGGATGAGTCCCGCCCGTTACGAGGGTTTTCGCCACCACAGCCACCAGAGAATATAAAAATGACGCAAGTATTGCGTAAAGATATCCGTATGTATGTTGCCTCATTGAGCTTTACCGAATTACGCCTTTCGTGGGTATTTGCAAGAAATTATCAGCTATACCTATTATATGTCTTTTGCGGGTTTTATCCAAGCTTTTCCATCGATTTCCGCTTAATAAAAAAACGGATCACGCTATTTCCTCTGTTAAAAAAAAACAGCACTGCAAGTTTCCCCGCAGGCTGTCTTTAATGAAATTATTGTTCGTGTTCATCGGCAAGATGCTTCTGCTCTTCCGCCTCTTCCTCCAGTTCATCGAAAAAGCCGTCATCCATCTCGTCGAGTTCTTCCAAATTTTCTTTCATTAGGCATCCCTCCTTGGTCCATCTACTTTAACGATATAACTTTTCGTTTAGTATTATACCACCGATCAATACGGCAACACATATGTTTCAAAAAAAATACAAAGAAAGAGAACCCCCAGGGTTCTCTTTCCTCGTCAATTATTTCAATCCCATCGGTTCATCACAGAAGATACGTCTGTCCATCAGCTTTGGTACCCCGTCCATTTTCGGCTCAAAGTCCATAAGATCCAGCACCTGTGTCTGAAGATCGATTCCCGGAGCGACCTCAGTAAGATATACTCCATCTTTTCTCAGTTCAAATACAGCTCTTTCCGTAATATACATAACCGGTTGTCCGATTTTAGCAGCATACTCACCGCTGAAGGTGATCTGTTCCACCTCATTGATGAATTTTCTTTCCCTGCCCTCCTGGAGGATCTTGATTTCTCCGTCGCGGATATCCGTTTCCAGTCCGCCTGCGGTGAAGGTGCCGCAGTAGAATACCCTTTTCGCATTCTGGGTGATATTGATAAAGCCTCCGCATCCGGCAATTCTCGGGCCGAATTTGCTTACGTTGATATTTCCCTGCTTGTCAGCTTGAGCAAGTCCTAAAAATGCAAGGTCTACTCCGCCGCCGTCATAGAAATCAAACTGGACGTGCTGGTCCAGGATGCACTCCGGATTGACGGAAGCCCCGAACTGGGATCCGCCGCATGGTACTCCGCCTACCGGGCCTGCTTCGACGGTCAGCGTCATATAGTCGCCGATCCCTTCTTCGTTGGCTACTGCGGAAATATATTCAGGGATACCGATTCCCAGATTTACAACGGTATTCTCCGTTAGTTCCATAGCCGCTCTGCGTCCGATGACCTTTTTGGCGCTCATGGGCGGAGCTTCCAGACTGTCCACAGGTACAGTGATCTCACCGCACAGAGAAGGATCATATTCATGATCGAAGGACTGCTGGTGGTCATAAGGTTCAGATACTACGAGACCGTCCACATAAATTCTCGGGATCTTGACCAGCCTCGGATCAAGTGTCCCTGCTTTGACGATTTTCTCAACCTGGACGAATACTTTGCCTCCGCTGTTTTTCGCAGCCTGTGCCAGAGCGGTAACTTCATGTGTCCCTACTTCTCTTTCTAGTGTTACATTTCCCAGTTCATCGGCGTAGGAACCTCTTAAAAATACGATATGGATCGGGAAAGCTTTGTAAAGCAGCTTTTCTTCTCCCAGTATATTAACGACTTCAACGATGTCCTCTTTTGTGATGTCATTGAGCTTGCCGCCTTGTTTTCTCGGGTCGACAAAGGTATTCAATCCCACGTGGGTTATTGTACCGATCTTGTGAGCCGCGATATCCCTGCAAAGCTGGGACAGTGTGCCCTGCGGCAGGTTGTAGCCTTCGATTTCATTGTTCAATATGCACTTTCCAAGAGTCGGTGCCGTATTGTAATGGCCTGCGATGACTCTCTTGGTCATGCCCTTGTGCGCGAAGTGGTCCGCGCCTCTTCCGTCGCGGTTTCCCTGGGCGGCTGCATAAAAATAAATCAGGTTTTTCGGTGATCCGGTCTCCAAAAATCTCTTTTCCAGTGCTTTCGTCAGCGATTCTGGAATTGCGCTTCCCACAAAACCGCTGGATGCGACCGTCATACCATCTTGAACGAAATTAGCCGCCTCTTCTGCGGTCATAACCTTCATGTTTCTCATCGGGGTCCCTCCAATATATATTTCTGCAATATTGCTTACTGTTATGATGCTGTCCCTAAACTAGAATTTACATATGTATAAAATGTTATTCCTCTGGAACCGACTCACGGTATTCATGTTATCATTTCGTTATAAAATTGTCAATATCAGAAACCATGTATACATTGGAAATAGACAGAATATTAAAACAAAGGGCGCGGAAAGCTCCACACCCTTTGGCAATGTTTGTTATATTTGAATCAAACTATTAACAATGTGATTATTTTTCTAATGTGCAGTACTGGAAGAAGAAGTATCCGAGCGGTGAAGCATACATTCCTTTTACGTTCGGAGACTGCATGTATGGCTGCGTATAGAAGTAGATCGGAGCTACAACACTTTCCTTGAAGAGGATATCTTCCGATTCGTGCATCGCTTTGAATCTCTCTGTTTGATCGTTTGTGGTCTTGGCCTTGGAGATCAGTGCGTCGAATTCAGGATTCGAGTACTGTGAATCATTGTTTCCGCCACCGGTGATGAACTGATCAACGAAGGTGATCGGGTCATTGTAGTCAGCGATCCATCCGTCACGGGCGATGACATAATCTCCGTTCTTTCTGGTATCGATGAATACACCCCAATCCTGGTTGGTCAGCGTGATCGTTACGCCCAGCTCGGTCTGCCACATGTTCTGCAGCGCTTCCGCGATGGCTCTGTGGTTGTCGGCTGTGTTGTAGAGGTAATCCGTGATCGGGAATCCCTTACCGTCGGGATATCCGGCGTCTGCCAGAAGTTGGCGGGCCTTGTCACAGTTTGCCTTGTAGTCAGCCGGGTCTGCGCTGTAGTAATCTCCGCCGACGGTTCTGAAATCATCCGATCCAGGTCCGGCAACATCGTTTACACCGTTCGGAACAAAACCTGTCGCAGGTTTTTCGCCTGTCCCGGTGATCTGGCTTACGATATAATCTCTGTCGATGACCAGGGAGAAGGCTTCTCTGACGCGTGGATCATCAAAAGGCGCTTTTTTAACATTGAATACTACATAATATGTTCCAAGGTAAGGAGCAGGAATCAGTTCGCCGGACTTGAGAAGCGAAGGCGTCTCAGCAAGCGGCGGATTCCAGATGTGAAGCAGTTCGCCGCTCTTGAAAGCTGCAAGCTTCGCGTTGTCATCGTCCATTAAAGCGAATTTGATCGTGTCAGGGCCAAGTTTTGCATAATCATAATACTGATCATTCTTAGCCATTCTGATATAGGAGTTGTGTTCCCACTCGGTCATTTTATAAGGACCGTTGCCGATATAGGTCGCAGGATCAAATGTCCACTGATCCCCGCCTTTTTCGATCATATCCTGACGGACAGGGTACAATGCCGGGAACGCACAGATTTCAAGGAAAAATGGAGTCTTTGTAGTCAACTGGATCACTACGGTTGTATCGTCAGGCGCTGTAACGCCCAGTTCGGACGGGGCTTTCTCGCCTGCGATGATTTCAGTCGCGTTTACAACAACGCCGTCGATCATGTAGTTATAGTCTGCAGCTGTTTCCGGATTGACAAGTCTCTGCATTCCATAGACGAAATCGCTGGCTTTTACCGGCTGTCCGTCAGACCATTTTATATCGTCTCTCAATTTGAATGTGTAAGTCAGGCCGTCTTCGCTGATTTCATAGCTGGCTGCCTGTCCCTCCGTAAGGACTGCATTGCCTTTTCCGTCATCCTTCCACTTCATAAGGCCTTCAAACATGTGCTGGATCATGACCGCTCCGTCAACCGCACTGTTCAGTGCCGGGTCGATGGAAGTCGGTTCGGAAGCGATACAAACTGTCATTTCAAATCCTTTGTCCGCAGCTTCTTTCGTACCGCCGCCGCCGCATGCCGCAAGTGTGACCACCATGCAGAATACGAGAGTTAATACCAAAAATCTTTTTGTTTTCATTTAACTCAATCTCCTCCTTTTTTCGCCTTTCGGCTGATTTTCTAATACACTTTTTTCGTTTATAATACTCCGCAGCGCCGCTTTCTTTCGGGAAGCGGTGTTGTGGCTATTATCAGGACCTTATAAAATGTGGCATGCTGCAAAATGATTCGGCGAAAGTTCTCTGAACTCAGGAACCTCTTCCTTGCATCTTGCCATGGCATAGGGGCAGCGGGTATGGAATCTGCAGCCGGAAGGGGGATTCATCGGGCTTGGTATGTCTCCCTCCAGGATGATCCTCTTTCTTGACCTGCTCTTGACCGGGTCCGGAACCGGAACAGCCGACAAAAGAGTCTTGGTATACGGATGCAGCGGATTTTTGTTCAGTTCATTACTTTCTGCCAGTTCAACGAGATTTCCAAGGTACATGACGCCGATCCGGTTGGAAATATGTCTTACGACAGAAAGATCATGGGCGATGAACAGGTACGTAAGGCCGAGATCATGCTGCATGTCCTCCAGCATATTCACGATCTGGGACTGGATCGATACATCCAGGGCCGAGATCGGTTCGTCGCATACGATGAATTCGGGCTGGACCGCCAGCGCCCTGGCAATACCGATACGCTGCTGCTGACCTCCTGAAAACTCGTGGGGATAGCGGCAGCAGTGCTCGCTGTTCAAGCCGACCTGCTCCATCAGGCATTGTATCTTATCATTTTTATCCGCTCTGCCGGAGGCAAGCTTATGGATGTCGATGGCCTCACCGATGATGTCACCGACGGTTTTTCTGGGATCCAGCGAAGCGGAAGGATCCTGGAAGATGATCTGCATTTTCCGCCTGTAAGGAAGCATCTTCCCTTTCGTGATATCCTTGTCTCTATAATATATTTTACCCGACGTCGGTTCATGCAGTCTCAATATGGTACGTCCCAGCGTCGTCTTTCCGCATCCCGACTCACCGACGAGCCCGAGTGTCTCTCCCTGTTTGATGGAGAAGCTTACGTCTTCAACAGCCTGAACATTTTTCACGTTCATGAATCCCTCTTTGATCGGGAAATACTTTTTCAGATTTTCGATCCGGACGAGCACATCGTTATTCATTTGCCGTACCCTCCTTTTCTTTTTCCTTCGCCAGCAGCCAGCAGGCCGAATAATGGTTGTCGCCCACCTCAAAGAGCGGCGGCGTATTTCTCAGGCAGATCTTCATGCAATGCTTGCATCTTGGCCCGAACGGACATCCGGGCGGAGGATTCAGCATATCCACCGGAGTACCGGAAATCGGAACAAGCCTTTCATATTCATCCGCATCGACTCTCGGCATGGACTCAAGCAGACCAATGGTGTAGGGATGCTTCGGCTCGTAGAAAATATCGTTCACCAGTCCCTTTTCCACGATATGGCCGGCATACATGACAGCTACCTTATCACAGATCTCGGCGACTACTCCCAGGTTATGGGTGATGAAGATGATCGCCATTCCGGTTTTCTTTTGGATATTCTTCATCAGTTCCAGGATCTGCGCCTGGATGGTGACATCAAGAGCTGTGGTCGGTTCGTCCGCAATCAGCAGCTTGGGGTCACAGATCAGGCCCATGGCGATCATGACCCTCTGGCGCATTCCGCCGGAAAACTCATGAGGATACTGCTTCAGTCTCTTTTCAGGGTTGTTGATCCCGACCAGTTCCAGCATCTCGATCGCTCTGGTCCAGGCTTCACTTTTGGATATCGTTTTATTATGCACGCGGATTGCTTCAACGAGCTGGTCGCCTACGGAATAAACGGGATTGAGGCAGGTCATGGGATTCTGGAAGATCATGCTGACCCGGTTTCCTCTGAAATCCTGGATCTTCTTGCTGTCAAAGGCAAGTACGTCTTCCCCTTCAAAGGTGATGCTGCCTCCGATCACTTTTCCGGGACTCTGCAGAAGACCCATGATGGAATAAGCTTCTACGCTTTTTCCGCTGCCGGACTCTCCGACGATACCCATGACTTCGCCATGCTTGATATCGTAGGAAATACCGCCGACCGCCTTGACTTCACCGGCCGGTGTAAAGAAGGAAACCTTCAGGTCCTTTATTTCAAGCAACGCTTTTTCGTTATTCATATTTTCCATATTCTTTTCCCCCTATTTCTTCAGTCTCGGATCCAAAGCGTCACGCAGCCCGTCTCCGAACAGATTCAGGGAAAGGATCATAACGCTCAGTATAATAGAAGGAATGATCAATCGATAGGTATAGGTATACATGCCGCTGAGGGCGTCGGCAGCCAGAGAGCCGAGACTCGTCATCGGCGCTTCAACGCCAAGTCCCAGGAAGGACAGGAAGGATTCCAGAAAGATAGCAGATGGAATCTCAAGGCATGTCGTAACGATGATCTGACCGATACAGTTGGGCAGCAGATGTTTCCGTATGATTGCCGAGTTTGAAGCGCCCAAAGCCTTTGCCGCAGTTACAAATTCCTGTTCCTTCAGCATCAGGACCTGACCCCTGATAATACGTGCCAAAGGCACCCAGTAGAGTAGACCGAAGGCGATAAAGATGGAAATCAGGCTGGGCCCTAAAATGCCAAGAGCTTTTATGAGCACAAAATTACTCGTGTTAAAAGCATGCTGCAGCGGACCCTTTAATACCGTCATCAACAGCAAAACAACCAAAACGTCGGGAACAGAATATACCAATTCTGCAAAACGCATCATGAGATCATCCACCCTGCCTCCGATAAATCCGGAAATCGCACCATAGGTAGCTCCGACGACCAGAATGAGAAGGCTGGCGACAACTCCGATGACCAGAGATATCCTTGCCCCGAACATGGTTCTGACCAGGATGTCTCTGCCATGATTATCGGTTCCGAAAGGATGTTCAAAACAGGGAGCGATGTTTGACATACCCCTCACCTGCTGGTCATAATCGTATTGCGAAAACAACGGACCGATAAAAGCAAACAAGATGATAGCTATGATAATATAGAAAGCGACCATGGCTACCCGGTTCTTTTTCAGTCTTCTCCAGGCATCCTGCCAGTAAGTCATGCTCTTGCGCATTTCGATGAAATTCGCTTTTTCCTCATCTGAAGCAAGCTCAAAATCATCGGGAAATAATTCAAACGCTTCGTTTTGTGCCAGAATCGGTTCCACATCGACCTGGGCGCTTAATATTCTTCTCAAATCTTTCTTTACCATATTAAGACCTCCTCGACAGATCGACACGCGGATCAACAATTTTATATAATATGTCTACGATTAAATTCATCGTGACCAGCAGAGAAGCCAGAAAGATCGTTGTACCCATAATGATCGGGTAATCTCTGCCTAAAATACTCTGTATAAAATAGCGGCCCAATCCTGGGATATTGAAGACAGATTCGACTACAAAACCTCCGGTCAGGATAAACGCGGTCAAAGGTCCGAGATAGGACAATACTGGAATCAGGGAATTCCGCAGCGCATGTTTGAAGATGATCAGCCATGGCGGAACGCCTTTCGCACGAGCGGTGCGAATGTAATCCTGGTTGATCACGTCAAGCATACTTGACCTCGTAAGCCTTGCAACATAGCACATTGGCAAGAAACCCAGAGAAAAGCACGGCAGTATGTAGCTCATCCAACTGGAGAGGCCGACGATGGGCAGAAGCTTCCATGTGACGCCAAATAAAATCATTAAACTTGTTGCAACAACAAAGGATGGAAGCGAAATCCCAAGAGTGGTCAGTACCCTTAAAAAGCTGTCCAGCTTTTTCCCTCGGTGATATGCAGCAATACAGCCTATGGGTATGCCAAAGATGATCGACCATAACAAAGCAAATGCCCCGATCTTCGCTGAAACCGGAAACATGTCTTTTATGATGTCCAATACTGGACGGTTTTTCTGCATTTTCAGGGATACGCCTAGATCTCCGTGAACAAAATCAACAAGATAGGTCTTGAGTTGGACAGTCAGCGGCTTATCCAAGCCATATTTGGCTTCGAGTGCTGCCAACACTTGAGGGGACGGTGCTTTTTCACTGAGGAAAGGTCCACCGGGAACCATGTTCATGAGCATAAAGGTGATGGTTGCGATTAATAGTACAACTACGACTGCCTGGACTAAACGCTCGATAACATACTTTGTCATACTTTTTTCTCCGTAAAAATATTCATTTTGTATAGAATTGTAAAAATTCGACTCTTCATTAATAAAGAGCTCAGCCTCATTATATTAAACTATTTCATAATAATAGTCAATTGTCGTATTTGCTATTTGAGTAAATATTTGGAATTTTCTGCATAAAAAACAGGGGTTATTTTTTTAACGAAAATAACCCCTGTAAAACTATGTCATTTTATATACAGTTATTGGATATTGTAGCCGTTTATACTGCTGGTTTCGGCAGCCTCTGTGAAATCACATTCATAAGATTGTCTGTGGAATCCATCGGATCTACGAAGGCCGCATCGTCGACAACTTTCAGGGAAGCCTTTTCAGGAGCGAGAACGCCTCCGAATACTTCGCTCATCTCAGCATACTTGTACTTGTAGAGCTGATCGTCCATTTCGACGGAGATATCATAAGTATCATCGAATGGCATTTCAACTTCAAATACGTGAGCAAGTTCAGCCGCGATTTCCCAATTATTGAAGGAAACCTCTTCGTTCACAGCCTGACGGACCGGCTGCAGTCTTCTTTCCGTGTTGGTATAGGTTCCGTCTGTGGAAGCGAATCCGGTACCAGGAATGACTACGTCCGCTTTCTTGGCTGTCTCAGTCATATGGGTATCGGAAACCATCAGGAATTCCAGACCGGAAAGGTCAGCCTTTACGTCTTCGCCAAATACGAGCAGTGCTTTCACACCGTCCATTGCTTCTGCGCCGGCTCTGATTCCGAGGTCGATGAGGCCCTGGCTGTTATTCTTTGCCTTGACCATCAGGATACCGTCTCTCGGTGTGCCGATGTGTCCGGAAACAACCGCGATGTCGGCGATCAGCGTTGCAGCGTCAGTCGTTACGAAGTTCTGCTGGTAAACGATCATTGCCTTCTTTGCGTTTCCGTAAAGCTCTGCAACCGCTTTCGCGTCGTCGGTAACTGTTACCTTTGCAAGGCTTGCAGCGAATTCGTCAAAACCTTCCGCTTTGGAGGTCTTGCCCATGTCCAGAAGAGCCTTCGCAACTTCCTTCAGGAAGCTAAGGTCGTTCTTCACATAGAGAACTTTTGTAGCAAATTCAAAATGCTGCTCCTGTCCGACCGGGTTGATCAGAACGACTTTGGCGCCTGCTTCCGCAGCCTGCTTCAGTTTGATCTGAATAACCGGGTTGAGAACTGTATTAAATCCTGTTACCATGATCACTTCTGTAGCCAGAAGCTCGTCGATGGTGTTTGGAGAAGCGTCGAAGCCCAGAACCTTGGCTGCGCCGTTTGCTCTGTTGTTGAAGCAGAGAGTCTTTGCGCCGATGGTATCCGCGAACTTCTTGATCGCATATGCTTCTTCGTTTGTATACCGGTCGGAGATCGCTACCGCTACCGCATCCTTGCCGTACTTGGCGCCGATGGATTGTGCCTTCTTTGCCGTCAGTACAAATGCTTCATGATAATCGACTTCTTCCAGTCTGTTTTCCTTCTTGATCATCGGATCAAGAAGCTTGCCGTCCGCGACTGCACAGTCATATCCGAACTTGCCCTTTCCGCAGAGGAGACCCTTGTTTACAGCGCCTTCCTTGTCAGGAACTGCCTTGACCAGCATATCGCCATAGCTTTCCAGATGCAGGCTGCATCCGACGGAGCAGTAGGAGCAGGTCGTGTCGGTCTGTTCCGTATCAAGCGGAACGGATTTCTTGAGGGTAAGTCTTTCCTGGAGAGCTCCTGTCGGGCATACGCTTACGCACTGACCGCAGGATACGCATCCGGATTCAACCAGAGGCTTTTCCAGAGTCGGTTTGACTACAGTGTCGAATCCTCTGTGAACCAGTCCCAGCGCTCCGACGCCCATTACTTCATCGCAGACACGAACGCATAATCCGCAGAGGATACACTTGTTCGGATCTCTGAGAATGAACGGATGATTGTCTTCAAACTCGATCTTGTTGATATCGCCGGCAAACCGGTCCGGTTTTACCTTATACTCATTTGCAAAGTCGATGAGCTTACATTCGAAGTAGTCATGGCATCCGCATTCGAGACATCTCTTTGCGTCGGCCATTGCCTGATCTTCGTCGTAACCAAATACGACTTCTGTAAAGTTGTCTTTTCTTTCCTCAGCATGAAGATGATCCATCTTCGGTCTGCACTGTCTTTCTCTGTCTTCGAAGGTCTTTTCCGTGATGTCATGACGTTCGACCGTGTAAGGCTTTTCGTACTTGATCTCTTCGCCGTCAAGATAAGCGTCGATGATTCCGGCTGCCTTCTTCGCGTCGGAGATGGCTTCGATGGCGATGGAGATCTTGTCGTTTCCGCAGTCTCCGCCGGCGAATACGCCTTCTATATTGGTCTGGAATGTGTCCGGATCGTATACTATGCCCTTCTTCCTGGTAAGGTCTAGTCCTTCAAATCCCTTTGGATCAACTGCCTGGCCGATTGCAAGGATCATGGTGTCGATATCGAGAGTCTCTGTCTTGCCTTCGATCGGTCTTGGAGCTCTTCTTCCGCTTGCATCCGGTTCGCCAAGTTCCATAACCTGAAGCAGAACCTGCTTGACATGGCCGTTTGCATCTTTGATCACTTCGATTGGGTTGGTCAGATTCTTGAAGATAACTCCTTCTTCTTCTGCTTCCACGATTTCGACCATATCAGCCGGCATTTCGTCTTTTGTACGTCTGTATATATTGTAAACTTTCTTTGCGCCAAGTCTTACGGCAGTTCTGCAAGCGTCCATTGCGGTGTTTCCGCCGCCCACGATCGCTACGTTTTCGCCGAGCTTGATCTCTTCATTGCGAACTACTTTTCTAAGGAAGTCGATACCGCCGATGACGCCGTCAGCGTCCTCGCCTTTGCATCCTACCCCGGTGGATACCCATGCGCCGATACCTACGAGTACCGCGTCGAAATCGTTCCGGATGGATTCAAATGAGATATCAACACCAATCTTTGTATTTGGAACCAGCTCTACGCCCATCTTCTCGATGAGGTAAATTTCGCTGTCCAGTTCTTCCTTAGGAAGTCTGTATTCCGGAATGCCGTATCTCAGCATACCGCCGAACTTAGGCATTGCTTCGAAGATGGTAACGTCGTGTCCCTTTCTTCTGAGGAAGTATGCCGCGGAGAGTCCCATAGGTCCGCCGCCGATGACCGCTACTGATTTCCCTGTAGCAGGTTCGATATCCGGCATGAAAGGATCTTCGCTGGTCATATCCATATCTGCTGCGAATCTCTTCAGCCATGCGATGGAAATCGGTTCGTCGACGAGCTTTCTTCTGCAGTTATCTTCGCAAGGATGCGGGCAGACTCTTCCGATTGCTCCGGGAAGCGGAATTACGTCCTTGATCAGTTCGATGGCCTTTTCATATTCGCCGTTGGCGATCAGTCCGACATAACCCTGGCAGTCCGTATTTCCGGGACAAGCGAGTACGCATGGAGGTCTGCAGTCTCCAACGTGGTTGGACAGCAGCAGTTCCAGGTTTGTCTTTCTGGATTCTTTGACTCTTTCCGTTGTGGTCTTGATGATCATGTTCGGAGCGATTTCCGTAGCACAGGCTTTTACCATTTTAGGATTGCCTTCCACCTCAACTACGCAAATTCCGCAGGAACCGTAAATTTCTGTTCTTTCGTCAAAGCAGAGAGTTGGGATATAGATGTCATTTTCTTTTGCAACATCAAGGATGGTCTGTCCTGGGAGCCCGAATACTTCTTTTCCGTCGATATTTAATCTAAATTTTTTCATCTTTATTCACCTCTCTCCCTTAGTCTCTTATGATAGCGCCGAATCTGCAAGTTTCCTCACATTTTCCGCACTTGATACAAACGTTCTGGTCGATTTCATGCTGCTTCTTCAGTTCACCTTTGATCGCGTTAACAGGGCACTTTCTGGAACAGAGAGTACAACCGGTACACTTGTCGTTAATGGTGAAGGTCAATAATGGCTTGCATGAATGAGCAGTACACTTTTTCTTGTAAATATGATCTTCATATTCATTTCTGAAATACTTGATCGTGGTGAGTACAGGATTTGGAGCAGTCTGACCCAATCCGCACATGGAACCGTCCTTGATCTTCTGAGCCAGTTCTTCCAGAAGTTCAATGTCTCCGTCTTTCCCTTCACCGATTGTGATTCTTTCCAGGATCTCAAGCATTCTCTTTGTTCCAACACGGCAGTAGTTGCACTTTCCGCAGGACTCTTTTCTTGTGAAATCAAGGAAATATCTTGCCATATCTACCATACAGGTTGTTTCGTCCATAACGATCATACCGCCGGATCCTACGATCGCGCCGGTCTTCGTGATGTTTTCGTAATCAACAGGGGTGTCGATGAGAGATGCAGGAATACATCCGCCGGAAGGTCCGCCCATCTGAACAGCCTTGAAGGCTTTGTCGTTCTTGATACCGTCGCCGATTCCAAAGATTACGTCTTTAAGCGGCAATCCCATTGGAACTTCAACAAGTCCGCCCTTCTTGATCTTTCCTGCGAGAGCAAATACTTTTGTTCCTTTGCTCTGCGCTGTTCCGAAGGCTGCAAAAGCGGCGCCTCCGTTGGAAATGATCCAAGGAACGTTTGCAAAGGTTTCTACGTTATTGATATTGGTAGGCTTCTGCCAGAAACCCTTCTGAGCAGGGAACGGAGGTTTCAGTCTCGGCATTCCTCTTTCGCCTTCGAGAGAAGCGATCAGAGCGGTTTCTTCACCGCATACGAATGCGCCGGCGCCGGCTTTGATCCTGAGATCAAAGTTATAGCCCGATCCGAATAAATTCTTGCCCAGGAAGCCTTTTGCTCTTGCCTGGTCCATTGCGATCTCAAGTCTGTGGATCGCCAGCGGATATTCCGCACGGACGTAGATAACGCCCTCGGTTGCACCCATGGCGTATCCGCCGATGATCATGCCTTCGATCAGAGAATGAGGGTCGCCCTCCAGAACGCTTCTGTCCATGAACGCGCCCGGATCTCCTTCGTCAGCGTTGCATACCATGTATTTTTCTTTTCCGGGTGATGACTTCGCAGCATTCCACTTGAACCAAGTCGGGAATCCGGCGCCGCCTCTTCCTCTTAAACCGGAAATCTTGATTTCTTCGATAACTTCTTCCTGCGTCATGGAAGTAACAACTTTCTTTGTTGCTTCATAACCGCCTTTTGCAATGTATTCATCAATATTTTCAGGATTGATGATACCGCAGTTCCTGAGAACGATCCTCTGCTGTTTGTCGATGAATGACTTGTCGACATCGGAAATTTCCTGATTTGCGGCAGCTTTTCCGCCGATCAGATGCTCTTCAACGATCTCAGATACTTTATCAGGCTGGACTTTGACATATCTCGTCAGTCCGCCATTGTCGTCATAAACGTCAACGATCGGTTCCAAATAGCAGGTTCCGACACAACCGGTGATATCGACCGGAATATTGAGGCCTTTTGCTTTGATCTGCTTTTCAAATTCAGCAGCAGTCTTTTTCGCTCCTGTAGCTACTCCGCAGCTACCCTGTCCTACAACAACCTTCATACTATTCTTCACCTCCTACGCTTCTCTTGATTTGATTTCGGCAAGAGCTTTCTTAACGCTGTCTTTCGTCAGGTTTCCGAAAGTCTCATCGCCTTCAACGCTCTTTACCATCATGACCGGCGCCAAACTGCAGCAGCCCAGGCAGGCCACATTGTTCAGTGTGAAGATTCCATCTTCCGTTGTTTCACCGTCACTGATATTTAATTCATCACAGATTGCTTCTTCGATCATATCCGCACCGTTTACATGGCAAGCCGTTCCTTTGCAAAGCATGATGAGATACTTGCCGATCGGCTTCAGTCTGAACTGAGAGTAGAACGTTGCAACGCCGTAGATCTTTGCAGGTTTGATCCCGGTCTGTTCGGAAATGTAATTGATCGCCTCCATGGAAAGATATCCGTAGATGTCCTGGGCCTTCTGCAGGATCGTGATAAGGCTTCCAGGAGTTTTCGCATACTTCTCCATTACCGGAGCCAGTTCTGTAAAGTCAGGTGCATTGCAATTACATTGGCAATCACTGTTTTTACAAGTCATAATTTTTTTCCTCCCATAATACTAATTCGGTTTTTTGTGCTCACTTTTTTAAATTCATACAACAAATCAAATATAACATAAGAACCTTTAAAAAAACAAGCATTTTCAAAGGTTAAACGTCACTTTTTGGCGAAAAAGACGAAGTTCCAATTTTCAGTTTTTTCTAAAAGTTTTCATAATGTTTTGAAACATTGACGCGAAACCAGTTACAAGCTTACGAATATCCAATTCCATGACAAAGAGACTGGAGACCAAAAGCGCCGCTCCGACATACGCCCTGGCGGTAAGAATCTCGCCTGCCAGAAAAAATGCGACAATTCCGGCAAATACCGGCTCCAATGAAAAGATGACTCCCACGTGGGACGCGCTGGTGTACTGCTGCGCCACCGCCTGTATGATAAATGCCGCGCCGGTGCAGAAAATGGAAAGGAACAGCACAGCGATCCAGGCTTTCGTGGAGTGAGGCAAGGTTGGAGTTTCCGTTAGGAATGAGAGAATCAGTGTGAACAAACCGGTAAAACCAAGCTGAAATACGCCGAGCTGGAAAGCGTCGACCTTTTCCCTTCTCACAGCGACCTCGGTGATCGTAAGATCAATCGCATAGGCGAAGGCTGCCATGATGCACAAAACATCTCCCAGAGCCGGTCTTAAGTTTTCTTTCAGCGTCAGGAGCCCGATGCCGATCAGACACATGATCACGACCAAAATCAGCTTCTTTTCCGGCCTTTGCTTAAGAAAGAAAAATGCAATGATCGGCGTGATGACAACGGTAAGCGCACAGAGAAAACCAGCGTTTGACAACGAGGTGTACTTGACGCCGAAGGTCGCACCAATATATACGAAAAGCAGTGCGATTCCTATGAAAAAACTGTACTTCAAGGTCGCTTTGCTAACCGTTTTCAGTTTTGGAAAGGTAAATATCACTGCGATGAAAAAGGCTCCTAAAAACCGCATTGCATTCAGCATGAACGGTCCGGTTTCGGCAAGGCTCACGGCCATGAGCCAGTAGGATACTCCCCAGAACAAGGTCACCATCAGCAGCATAAGGTCTGCTTTCATTTGTTTTGTCATAGATTACTCCCTTGCGATGTCCGTCCTCTTAGATCTCAGAGATGAACAGTTCCAGCGCCAGAGAGGGTTCCAGCAGCCCGGTTTTGATGTTCTTATCGATTTCATAGGTCTTCTGCAGAATTCTTCGCAGATTTACTAACGAGTATTTTTCAGCTAAAGAGGCCGCTTTCTTGATCCGAAATTCGTGGATCCCGAGGATATTCTTCATCTCGGCGAAAGACTTTCCCTCTTCCTTCATTTCCTTTACAGACAGGATGATCTCAAAATGGGAACAGAGCAAAGCCAGAAGCTTGTATACCTGCTCACCGGAAACCAACAGATTATGAAGCATCTGATATGCTTCGTCCTTCCGGTTTCTTCCCATGGAATCAATCATTTCAAAAACATTAGTGTCCATATTGCCGGACACCGTATTTTCTACCGCGTCATATCCTATTTCAGCGCCTTCGTTGTAAGCGACGGCTTTTTTTATGTCGTTCTCCAGGTTGTACAGAGTGTAATCCGTATCCTTGTCGTAATAGCCGGAAGCCTCGATCAGCCCGGCGACCACCGAGGGCTTTGCCGTCTTTCCGGCTTCTTTGAACCGTTTTTCAATGTATGATTTTAATGATTTCTCATCCAGTTCTCCAAATTCATAAACCGCTCCCGCTTCCGATACGGCTTTGAACAGTTTCTTCCGCTTATCCGCTCCCGCGGAAGTGATGATCAGCAGACAGTCGTCCGGAATACTCTTCAAGTATCCTGCCAGTATACTTTCTTCCTCATCGTCAAAGCCCTTGGTCTTTCCGCCTTCCATAAGCTTGAAATCCGCGATCTGGACGACTCGCTTTTCCGACAGGAAAGGCAGAGTTTCACAGTTGTTTCTGATTTCCTCGAAAGTGACGGCGGTTCCGTCAAGCTTTGAAAAATCCATATCACGGCAGGCTTCGTTCACATATTTCCGGACCAGTGTGTCAACTGCCCAATGAATGAGAAATTCCTCTCTGCCGTAAAGAAGCAGCAGGTTCTTCACACTGTTGCTCCGGATATCCTTATCTATTCTTTTATATGCATGTTCTTCCGCAGCAGAACTTTTATATGCCATCTTTGTCCCTCTTTTTGATTTTCGTCGTATGTAAGAATGATCGCTCCGTTTTGATCGTTCCTGTATATAATTATACCTTTTTTTGAACATTTTTCAATGACCGATGGGTGTGGGTGCCCAAAATTATTTTTACCCACCTGAATTACCGCGATTTTTGGGCTAACTGTTTCCAGAAAATCATCTCCTGTGGAATACCTGCTGCCGTGATGACCTACCTTCAGAACGTCGGCGCGGAGGGCTTCCGAATTGCCGGCATAACGGTCGATCAGCTCCTTCTCCCCTTCAAAACCCAGATCTCCGGTCATCAGCACGGTCATTCCTTTATAGTATACTCTCAGGATAAGGCTGCTCCTGTTTTCATCTTTCTCCTCCATGAGCAGTTTCTCATATTCCCCGTCGTCGCGTTTCTCCGGATACAGCACGTCGATCCAGACGTCAGGCTCGATCCGGATCCTGTCGCCTTCTCCGAGATACAGCAGGTTTTGGCTCTCTAGTCCCATATCCGCCAGGATATTTTTTTCCCGGATCCGGTTGGCCTCATAAAGCCCGAGTCTTGTGATCTTCATTCTTCCGGACAACTCTTTCAGGCCAAGATAATGGTCGTCGTGAAGATGTGTCGCGATGGCAAGGTCGACGGTCCTGACTCCCTTTTTCAGCAAATAGGGCAGCAGGATTTTTTCGCCCACTTGATAAGACATGCTGCCTCCGCCGTCGATGAGCAGGTTCTTTCCTTCCGGCGTGTGGATATACAGGCAGTCGCCCTGACCAACATCCAGAAAGACAAGGTCAGCATCGCGGTAATCGTTTCCGGAAACGAACGACATAGGCAGGGATACTACGATAATCAAGCAGCAGCACAGAGCGATGATCTTTTTCTTTCCGCGCTGATATAAGATTCTGAAGTATTCGGAGGACAGGAAAAAGAAGAATCCATAAAAGACCAGCAGGAGAAAAACCGGCGGGCTTATCATATTGAAAAATCCGATCCCCGGCAGATAGAAAAGTTCATTGAGCCACAGCATCGTGTCGGTCAGGAGCTCAGCCGCCTGGGTCCCGACGCCAAAAAAGATACCGCCGATGAAGGACACCGGGATCAGGCAGATACCCAGGGGGATAATTACGCCTGAAATCGCAATGATCGGCATGTTCAGGAAAAAGGATGTAACGGAGAAGTAATTGAACAGGTAGGCCGTCAACGGAGTCATGCCTATTTGGATGATCAAAAGCGGCCCGAGATACCGCAGCGCGGAGATGAGCAGTTCGTTTCTGCCCTCTTCCTCCATAAGCCTAAGCCTCCGGTCCATCCAGGGCAGCAGCGACGCCAGGCAAAACACTGCCATATAGGATAACTGGAACCCGACATTAAACAGATAGAACGGGTTTACGATCAGCATTCCCAGCGCGCTGGCGCAGGTGCAGGACATGAAGTCATACCGCCGATAAGAAACCTTTGAAAACATATGGATAAAAATCATCACCACCGACCGCACAACGGATGGCGAAAACTCTGACAATGCCGCGTAAAACAAAAGTACCAGCGCTGTAAAAAGATAGAAGCCTCGCGTTTTACGGTTACCTAAAAGCCGGCTGACGTACAGGTACACGATGCCGACATGGATACCCGAAACACTGAGAATATGAGCCACCCCATTCTTCTGGAACGACTCATAGACGTCGTCGCTGATGAAGCTGCAGTCTCCGAAAAGCATCCCGACCATAAGCCCGTAGGCTTCCGGCCGCATCTCTTGCTTCAGCCGCTCCAGAAAACCGTATTTCAGAGACGCGATTTGCGAAAACAAAAATGACGAATTTTCCTTTTGGATCATGATTTGAGTTGAATCGCACAGAAGGATCACCCTGACGCCCTTTGTTTTCAGGTACAGCCGGTAATCAAAAAGTCCCGGGTTTCTCCTCTCTGCAGGAATCGTCACCTCTCCCCTGACCACAGCCCATTTTCCGATCAGCTCCGCCGGTTCCTGAAGCGGACCTTTCACCTGGATCAGCCGTTTGCCGCAGTTTTCAGCGGTGATCAATATACGGCCGTAATTATCGTCTTTGATTTGAACGGTTATTATGCGCCCTTCCGCGGTACAGATGCTTCCCTCTTCTTTTTCCAGCGGGTCCGTTTGATGTTCCGCCTGATAAAGCCACACGCTCCCCAGCAATGCGACAAGAAGAAAAAGGTAAGCCAGTCCGGCCCTCTTCTGACAGTGCTTTGAGAACCCTGAGCCGACATAAACGATAGCCAGTACTGCAGCAAAAACAAAAAAATGGAGCGGCCCAAGCATCAATTGATGCTCCAGAACAATTCCGAAGACAAAAAAAAGAAAAAGAAAAATGACAGGTCTTCTCACGACAATACTCCGAAAACCGATCCTCTTTCTCTCACTCTATATTTACCATATTATGGTTTTGTTGTCAAATATATTTATTGTTATTCCGCCGGCAGCGACCGGTGGCCGAGGCCGATGACAACCTCATTAAGATGCAGGAGTCCGATACTCATAAAAATGCAGACGCTGAGGTGCTCCTTATGCCGGCAGATTGCAACTTTTCCGCCGCCGTTGAGGCCGGTTGCTTTTGCCGCGATCTGCATGATGGCTTCTCTTGCAGCACCTGCGATCGCGCCGTCCTGCACGTGGCATTCCCTCGTTACTCCGCTCTTTCTGGATGCAATGATCGCTCTCTCTATGACGATGTGAATGGAATTCACGATATCACCGCCGATATCCACGGCAGCACCATAGATTTCCTTTTCCTTCAGCTTTGCGATCAGCTGCTCTTCCGAGCTTCTGTTTGATGTGATCGCCAGTTTGATCGCCGCTCTGGCCACATCCGTGCTATCGTACATATCTTTCCTCCACGCTACCTGACTACGCATTTAATGTTAATAGAAATTTTCGATTTCATGATTCACATTTTCTTTATTATACTTCTTAAACCCTGGTAAATCAACTGTTGTATAAAAACCCGCAACCCCATTAAAATCAATCTCCAAATATTACAAGTATGTGTCTTTGTCAGAATTCGATTAACACCACATATTGGTTATGCTATAATAGATTGGGGTTTCATTAGGACTAGCTGAATGAGCCGTCTTCGGTTTCTCAGGGTGGGTTACACTATATTAATGAGGCAGGTGATAATATGGCTGACGAGTTTGATAAAACAGACAAACAGAAAGAGATTGATGATTTCTTTGATAAATTCGATAAAATCAGCAATGTTTTTGATAAAAGCTTAAATAGAATGGAACAACACAACAGTGAATTGAATAAAGAGATCAATCATACGAATTCCGGCGAACCGGCCGATAAACCGGAACAGCCTTCGGAGTTCAAAGCAAATAAAACCCGAATGGAACGGCTTTCCGAATCAAAGCCGCAGAGGTTTTCCACAAAGTTCGGACCAACCTCCGGGAAGGAAGAATTTTCACAGCTTGCCGCAGGCAGCAGTGCCGGCGCTGAAAGCGGCAGCAAGCAGACCCACAGTGAGGATCCTATGACAAAGCATAATAAGAATAAGAAAAAATACTCCGTGAACAAGAAGCAGCTGTTTAAGTTTGTTTCACTTGTAGTCCTCGGAATCTGTCTCGTGTTGGGCGGGATCGTCGCATCGATCATAGCGACAACTGCACCGATCGAGCCGGATAATATTTATTCCCGACTTTCAGAGAATTCTGTCATGTATGACGACGAAGGAAATATCATAGACAGCCTGTTAACTTCGGACGGGCTGCGGACCAACATATCCTATTCGGACCTGCCGCAGAATCTCATCGACGCGTTCGTTTCCATAGAGGACAAAACCTTCTGGGAACACCACGGTTTTAACGTGATCCGTATCATAGGCGCCATTAAAGAAAGCGTATTTCAGGGCGAAAGCATAAGCGGAACAAGTACGATCACGCAGCAACTGGCAAGAAACGTATACCTTGCGGAAACCAAGTCGGACTATTCCCTGACAAGAAAAATCAGGGAAGCCTATTATACTGTCCTATTGGAACGGCATTTAACGAAGAAACAGATCATCGAAGCATATCTTAATACAATTTCCCTGGGTTACGGGGCGAACGGCGTACAGGCAGCTTCCCAGGCATACTTTTCAAAGGACGTAAAGGACCTTACCCTGGCGGAATGCGCTACCCTTGCAAGCATTCCAAAGTCCCCGAGCCACTACGCTCCTGTAAAGCGGTATGAAACAGCCCAGGTGACACAGGACGATCCGAACATACTCCGTAAGGGAACTACTTATACATTGGTTTACAACGACGCTTTTAAAGACAGAAAGGATCTGGTCCTGAAATTCATGCAGGATCAGGGCAAGATCACGCAGGCGGAATATGATGAAGCAAAGTCGGCTGATATAAGAACTGCCCTCAATCCGAGCCAGGATACGACCAGCGAGATCTCTTCGTATTTCGCAGACTATGTGATCGACCAGGTCGTCAAAGATCTTATGAAAGAGCAGGATATCAGCGAAGCCAGAGCCAGACAGATGATCTACAACAACGGCTTGAAGATCTATACGACGATGAACTCCAAGATGCAGAAGATCGCAGAGGAGGAATTCACGAACAACAGCAACTTCCCAAAGGTGACCGGCCTGAAAAAAGACAAAACTGGCAACATCCTCGGTAAGAACGGACAACTCCTGGCTTACAGCTATGATAATTACTTTAATTCGGACGGAACATTCACACTGACGCCGGAAGAATATACGGCCGCTGACGACGGCGGCATCATCCTGACCAAGGGGAAACGCTTAAACTTCTTCAAAACCGAAGTACAGGGCAAGACGGACTACAGCATCGAATTTAAAGATCTGTATGTTGTACAGGACGGCGTCTTCTACATTATCAAGGGCGGCGTGATCAAAGTCCCTCAGCAATATAAGAGCAGGGACAATGACGGAAACCTAGTGATCAGCGGGCAGTTCTTCAAGGATCAGCCGGATTTCTTCCAGTTCGTCCCGGAAGGTATCGCCCTTTCGTCGAATACCTATACGCTGAAACAGAAAGTCATCCAACCCCAGTCCGCGATGGTGATCCTGGATTATAAGACAGGCGGGATCAAGGCTATGGTCGGCGGCAGAAATATTGAAGGAAGACTCCTGATGAACAGGGCTACAAATCCGCGTCAGCCCGGATCTTCCATCAAACCGATGGGCGTATACGGACCCGCTATCGAGTCCGGCATGAAAAAAGCCCAGTCCGGCATGACAAACGGACCGTCGGAAGGCAACAGCTACGGACAGCTTTGGACAGCGGCCAGCGTCATCGACGACGCGCCTCTGACCATACAGGGCAAACTATGGCCGAAAAACTGGTACAACGGTTATCGCGGACTGCAGACCATGCGTCAGTCACTGGAACAATCCATAAACGTCAACGCAGTCAAGATATTTACCAATATTGGAGTTCAGACCTCCCTTGACTTCCTTAAGAGGTGCGGCGTCACATCCATTGTCGAGAGCGGCGACGTCAACGACATGAACGCGGCCGCATTGGCACTCGGCGGTATGAGCAAGGGTATTTCCCCGATTGAAATGGTCGCCGGATATAGTTCCTTCGCCAACAAGGGCGTTTATACAGAGCCGGTCGGTTATACGAAAGTAACCAACAAGCGCGGCGAAGTGATTCTGGAAAAAACGGCAAATCAGGAAAAAATCATGGATGAAGGCGTCGCCTTCATTGTGCAGGATATGCTTCACTCGGTCGTAACAAACGGTATCGGCGGCTCTGCGGCCATAGGGACCCAGCCTGTTGCCGGCAAGACCGGTACGACCACGGATAATTACGATGCCTGGTTTGTGGGCTTCACACCGCAATATGCGGCGTCCTTATGGATCGGAAACGATATGAGCGTCGAGCTGAGCCAAGGCAGCGTATCCGCAGCCAAGCTCTGGAGCAAAATCATGAAACGCGTGCTTGAAGGGATCCCGACTGGCAGTTTCGCGTCCGCGCCGAGCGATGTAATCAGCGTGGCTGTCGACACACAATCAGGACGGCTCCCATCTGAACTGAGTACGATGGCAGGAACCGTCAGGAACGAATACTTTATCAAAGGAACCGAACCTACCTCGACGGACAACGTCCATGTATCAGTGAACGTATGCACGGAGAGCGGTTATCTGGCAACGCCGTATTGCCCGAGCACCACGAGCAAGGTCTTTGTCAAGAGACCTTATGCCGCGGATAACAACGTCGGCGATATCGCCAATGAACAACCGTCCTATTACTGCAACCTGCATAATCCGGATGTGACCCAATACCCCATCGACCCGGCCAAGACTTTAAATCCGAATTCCGGAGTCTGGGACGGAAGCAATGGTAATCCCGACGGCGGAGGCATCACACCGGTCGATCCCGGGAACGGGGGTAACGGTAACGGGAATGGAAATGGTAATGGCGGCCAGGAGGAACCACCGCCCGACTGGCTCAATTTCTTTGACCGGTAAACTAACGCTTCGATTTCGGTGAAAAAATCAAAGAAACGATATATCCAAATACTACTGCTGCAGTAACCCCTGCAGCAGTATTTTTTATTCCTCCCGACAAGGCACCCAGGAAGCCATCCTTAGCGCCGTCTATTGCACCCTTTGCCAGGGCGTATCCAAAGCCCGGAAGCGGAACCGTGGCGCCGTTCTTTGCAAGCTTCACCAACGGCTCGTAAAGCCCCAGCCCGGTCAATATCGCCCCGGAAACTACAAAGATCACAAGGATCCTCGGCATTGTCAGCTTCGTGGCGTCGAACAGGAGTTGTCCGATCACGCACAGGATCCCGCCAATCAAAAAGGCGTATAAATAATCCATTATTTCTCTCCTTCCGTTGTGACTGCTACCGCATGTGCGATACCCGGAACCGATTCACCCTGCTGCGAACTTATGGTGGACAGCAAGGCCCCTGTGGAAATCAACAGTGCGTTCTTGATCTTTCCAAGTCTCATTTCCCTGTATACATAGCCGCTGAATATGGATGCGGAACAGCCGCACCCGCTGCCGCCGCTGTGAGTATCCTGTTTCTTGTCATACATGATCGAACCGCAGTCCTTAAAGGTATCCTTGATTTCAACGCCTGCGCCGCTCAGTAGGTCAAGAGCGATTTCCTTGCCGATCAATCCCAGATCACCGGTCAGTATCAGGTCATAGTAATCAGGATTTCTTCCCGTATCCGATAAATGCCTGATGATGGTGTCCACCGCAGCCGGCGCCATCGCCGCACCCATCTGATTCACGTCTTTGATTCCCGTATCTATGATTTTCCCGACTGTTGCGTGGGAGATATACAATTCCTTTACGCCCTGCCCCTGTGACATGGCTTGTCCCTGCGTCACCGCAGCGTCGCCTTTATCAAAGGCGGAAAGCACCATGGCTCCTGCGGCGGTTGCCGTCCATTGAGCGGAAGGCGGCCGCTGGTTTCCGTGCTCCAGAGGCATTCGGAACTGCCGTTCCGCCGTACAGTAATGGCTTGATGCTCCAACGATGATATTGGAGGCATACGCGCCGTCTATCATGACTGACCCCAATACCATGGATTCGGTCATTGTGGAACATGCGCCGTACAGCCCCAGAAACGGAATTGACAGGTCTCTTGCCATGAAGGAGGATGACATGAGCTGATTGATGAGATCCCCGCTCAGCACCGCGTCGACGTCTTCTTTTTCCCTGCCCGATCTTTGCAGCGCCTGCAGGATCGCCTGTTTCAGCATTTTCGACTCTGCTTTTTCCCAGGTCTTTTCTCCGTAGGTATCTTCTTCAAGGATCATATCGAACCATTTAGCCATAGGACCTTTGCCTTCCTTTTCCCCTACGATGGAATATGCGCCGGCGATCCTTGGCATGGAAGGAAATACGAAAGTCTGTTTACCAAGCTTATTTTTCATTGTTGCCTCCTATTTAAACAGATAATAAAGCACACCGATGATCGTTCCGGCCGTAATGCCGCAAACCAGTACAGGACCTGCAAGGCTGAAAAGTTTTGCGCCCACGCCAAGTACAGGACCTTCTTTTTTATATTCAATGGCCGGCGCGACCATGGAATTGGCAAAGCCGGTTATCGGTACAAAGACCCCCGCACCGGCGAATTTTCCGATGGTGTCAAATACTCCGATCCCGGTGAGCAGTTGCGCCAGACATACCAGGATCACAGTTACGACGGAGCCTGCGTCCTTTTCGCTCATACCGTTCTTCATGAGCGTATTTTGTATATAAAGAGCAGCCGTGCATAGCAATCCCCCCACAAGAAACGCTTTGATGCAGTTCGTAAAATATTTTGGCTTTGGAGTAAACTGTTTCACATATTGCTCATAGTGCTTTGCAACTTCTTTTTTTGGTTTTCCCTTCTGTTCCTGTTGTTTTTTTGCCATTATTGATCCTCCTTTGAATAGCATTCGCACAAGGGTATTGTTACCGCTTTCGCTGAAATAATTTATTGCATCGCAGCGTTATTTCGTTTTTTTTAGTGGTAGAATATATCTGTAGCTTTATTGAATTAATCGCTAAACCATGCAATAATGTAATCAAATGGGAAGGCTGCGGGTGAAATCTGCTGCCAATAAAGGAGATTTATATGAGCTTTACTATACTCGCGATCAATCCGGGTTCAACCTCAACGAAAATTGCTTTGTATGAGGATGAAACCCTTGTATTTTTTGAACAGGCGGAACATTCCGATGTGGATTTTGCCGGCTTCTCAGATATCCTTGAACAGTTGGATTTCAGGCTTGAGGTCATACATTCCACCTTGGCCAAACATCAGGCAAACTTGTCAAAGCTGAATGCTGTAGTGGGCCGGGGAGGTCTTCTGCCGCCGGTAAACGCCGGAGGATATCTGGTCAACGAAAGGCTGAAAAATGTGATTTTAAGCGGGAGCTTATCGCCCCACGCCTCAAATCTGGGTGCGCTGCTTGCCAATCGGATCGCGGCTCCTTTGAACATCCCGGCATATATTTATGATTCTGTTTCCTCCCACGAATTCCGCGAGATCGCCATGATCACAGGGATCCCAGAATATCAGCGGCACAGCCAGTGCCATGTCCTGAATTCCAAGGCTATGGGAAGGAAAGTAGCCGCAAAGCACGGAAAACGTTATGAAGATATGAACCTGATCGTTGCCCATCTGGGCGGCGGCATTTCGATCAGCGTCCATGAAAAAGGAAGGATCGTCGACGCCATCGGCGACGACGCGGGCCCCTTTTCTCCTGAGAGAACCGGGAGCCTTCCATTGTTATATATAGTTGACCTCTGTTATTCCGGTCAATATACTAAGAAAGAGATGGTCCGTAAAATACGGGGCATGGGAGGCATCAAAGCACATCTCGGCACCCACGACTGCAGGCTGGTGGAAAAGATGATCTTGGAAGGCAACGAGAAAGCCAGGCTGGTCTACGAAGCGGAGGCATATCAGATCGCAAAGGGCATCGGGGAGCTTGCACCCGTATTGAACGGAAAAATCGATTACATCATCCTGACCGGGGGCATGGCAAATTCGGAGATGATGACGGGAATGGTTGCAGAACGTGTAAAATACATTGCGCCCGTTGAGATCATGCCGGGTGAAGTGGAAATGGAAGCGCTCGCCTTCGGCGCGCTGCGAATCCTTCGGGGAGAAGAATTTCCTTCTATTTTTTCAGACTGAACAAAGGAGAGTTTTTATGAAAGATATAAAAATCATTACTACGATCGATGAATATATCGCCCAGTATCCTACGGATATCCGGGCCCGCCTTGAATCGCTGAGAAAGGTCATCAGAGAGACCGCGCCGGAGTCGGGCGAAAAGATCAGCTATAATATGCCGACCTTTACTCTTAACGGAAATCTGGTGCATTTCGCGGCTCATAAAAACCACATCGGCTTTTATCCCACTCCCAGTGGGATCGAAGAATTCAGGGTGAAACTTTCGGAGTGCAAAAGCTCCAAAGGAGCCGTTCAATTTCCAAACGACAGGCCTCTTCCCCTTGATCTGATCAGGGAGATCGTCGCTTTCAGAGTCTCTGAAAATACAAAGAAATAAAAGGAGGATCCCATGGGCAAGGTCAGTAGACAGGTTATCTGCATTCCGTCAGAAAAGCTGAACGGAATGGATCGGATGTTCGGGAGCATGATGAATCTTGACATCGAAAACATGCCCGCCAAGTTTAAAAATGCTTTTGAAAAGACAAGAGAAACATCCTTTCAGCACTTTATCATGAAGGGAGTGTACGAATCCTACGAGGTCGACTCTGTCGATGAGGAACGGATACGACTGAAAAACGGCATAGTTCTGGAATCAAAGCTCATGGCCGATATCTTTCGAAAATCCTTTGAACTCGTCTTTCTGGTAGTAACCGTTTACGGATACGATGAGCTGGACGCCGCGGAAGACAACATGTTTCTGAAACTTTTCCTGGACAACTGGGGCACCGCCTTTATCGAGTGTGCAAATTCCTGGATGGAACAATCCATAGCCAAAGAGTTGGAAGACAAAGGATTATACTGTACCCATTCCTTCAGTCCCGGTCAGAACGATATCCCGATGGATATGCAGGCGCAGATCTTCCAGGCGCTTAAACCTGAAGAGATCGGTGTTACTCTGAGCAGCAAGTTCATGATGCACCCCAAGAAGTCGGTATCAGGTATTTTCGGGATCCAGACCGAGCGGGACGAAAACGGCATCAGGCCGTGCGACCTGTGTGAAAAAAAAGCGACCTGTCCCAATGCATACGACAAGTTGGGACGATAGATGTATTACAAAAAGACCGTCTCAACTTTGCATTGAGACGGTCTCTTTTTTATATCATTATTTATTTAGTTGAAGCGTCGTACAGAGCTTCTGCGTCATCCCACTGTTCGATGAGCTGCGGGATCACTTTGTAAAGGTCTCCTACGATACCGTAGTCGGCAACTTCAAAGATCGGAGCGTCCGGATCCTTGTTGATGGCAACGATGATATCGGAAGTCTGCATGCCAGCCAGATGCTGGATCGCGCCGGAGATACCGCAAGCGAAGTAGATCTTAGGCTTAACGGTTGTTCCAGTCTGTCCAACCTGGTGGGAGTGATCGATCCAGCCGGAATCAACAGCCGCTCTGGAAGAACCTACAACTCCGCCTACCTTGTCGGCAAACTTCTTGATCAGTTCGAATCCGGAAGCGTCGCCAAGACCACGTCCGCCGGAGCAGATGATTTCAGCGTCGGTCAGGGATACGATTTCTTTTGTGGACTTCACGATGTCGAGGATTTCGATCCTGATGTCGCTCTTGGAAAGAACAGGCTTAACTTTAACCAGTTCGCCGGTAGCTCCAGCCTGTCTGTCTCTCTTCTGCATAACGCCGGGACGTACGGTTGACATCTGCGGTCTGGTCTTCGGACAGATGATGGTAGCCATCAGGTTTCCGCCGAATGCAGGACGAGTCTGCTTCAGTCCTTTATCGTCAGAGTTCGGATCCAGTGTGGAAACGTCCAGAGTCGTGTTCTTTACTGCATAATCGATGTAGCTGGAAACCTTGATGTCAAGTCTTGTGCAGTCGGCAGTCAGACCTGTGTTCAATCTTGCTGCTACTCTTGGGGCAAGGTCTCTTCCGATGTGTGTTGCGCCGTAGATTACGATTTCCGGTTTGTATTCCTGAACTGCGTCTACGATGACCTTGGTGTATCCGTCAGTCGTGTAGTTCTCAAGAAGAGGATCTTCGATGAGATATACGGAGTCAGCGCCGTATTCATAGCATTCTTTTGCCAGGTTCTCAATGTTGTTGCCGACGAGCAGAGCGCATACCTTCGCGTCTCCACCGATTTCTCTGGATAATCTGTGGCCTTCACCGATCAGTTCCAGAGCAACGTTAAGCATCTTGCCTTTTCTCTGTTCTGCATAAACCCAGATATTCTTGTAAGCGGAAAGATCCACCGGACCGGATTTATCTTCTGTTTTTTCGATGGCGTTAAATTTACAAGCAGGGATACACTGGTTGCAGGCAGTACATTTTTCATTGATCACAGCCAGTTTGCCAACCATTTCGATAGCATCGAACGGGCAAGCCTTTACGCATAATTTACAGCCTTTACATTTATCATTTAAAACTACAATTGCCATTTCAATTCCTCCTCCTTCTAGATTACATGCTTAGCTTTTAAATTGATTAAAAGCTTCTGAGCAACTTCTTTTTCCGTATCCGCCTCAAGCATTTTTCCTTTTCCCTTCGGAACCGGTGTGAAAGAACGGTATACGTTTGTTGGAGAAGCGTCAAGACCTACTGTTGTGAGATCTACTTCGATGTCTTTTGCATTCCAAACTTTGATTTCTTTGTTCTTCAGGCCATAGATGCCGTTTACGGACATATATCTCGGCTTGTTCAGTTCTTTGATTGCTGTCAGCATGCAAGGAGTCTGGATCTTGATCAGTTCATAACCGTCTTCCATAGCTCTTTTTACTTGGATGTCTTTCATGTTTTTATCGATTTTGAATTCAGTTACATATGTAACCTGTGGTAATCCGAGCTTTTCAGCGAGCTGAGGTCCTACTTGGGCCGTATCGCCGTCGATGGCCTGACGTCCTGCAAACAAGAGGTCTGGAGTGCCCAGCTTATGGATCGCAGCAGCGATCGCATTGGAGGTTGCCCATGTATCGGATCCGCCTACTGCTCTGTCACTGATCAGTACGCCTTCGTCAGCTCCCATAGCCAGACATTCCATGAGCATGTCCTTAGCCTGTGGAGGTCCCATTGTGATTACTGTAATGTGCACGTCATTAAACTGGTCTTTTATTTTCAGCGCTTCTTCAAGAGCGTTCGCATCGTCGTGATTTAAAATGCTCGGAACGCCTTCTCTGATCAATGTCTTCTTGACCGGGTCGATTTTGATTTCGTTCGTATCAGGAACCTGCTTTGCGCAGACATAAATTTTAAATGCCATTGTTATATCCTCCTTCTCTCAATTATTTACCGAAAACTGATGCAGCGATAACGATCTTCTGAACTTCGGAAGTACCTTCATAGATTTCAGTGATCTTAGCGTCTCTCATCATTCTCTCAACCGGATAATCCTTCATGTATCCATAACCTCCGTGGAGCTGAACAGCCTTGGTCGTTACATACATTGCGGTTTCCGCAGCAAATAATTTAGCCATCGCGGACTGGGGTCCGTATGGGAGATGCTTGTCTTTCATGTCGGCAGCTTTGTAGATCATGAGTCTGGCAGCTTCGATTCTGGTCTTCATTTCAGCGATTTCAAACTGTAAAGCTTCCATCTGGGACAACTTCTTTCCGAACTGCTTTCTGGACTTCATATATTCAACGGTTACATCAAACGCGCCCTGGGCGATACCGAGAGCCTGTGATGCGATTCCGATACGTCCGCCGTCAAGAGTTGACATCGCTACTTTGAATCCGTCTCCGACTTTTCCCAGCAGGTTTTCCTTCGGAACTTTGCAGTTCTGGAAAATCAGCTCGGTCGTGGAGGATGCGCAGATACCCATCTTGTCTTCTACCTTACCGATTGAGAATCCTTCAAATTCTTTTTCAACGATAAATGCACTGATTCCGCCTCTGGTCCCCTTAGTTTTGTCAGTCATAGCCATAATTACGAATGTATCGGCATATCCGCCATTTGTGATGAACACTTTTGATCCGTTGAGCAGCCAGTGGTCGCCCATGTCGATGGCTCTTGTCTGCTGTCCGCCGGCGTCGGTTCCTGCGTTAGGCTCAGTCAGTCCAAACGCTCCGAGCTTCTCGCCCTTTGCAAGCGGGATCATGTACTTCTGCTTCTGTTCGTCAGTGCCCCATGCCCAGATCGGCCATGCGCAGAGGGAGGTATGAGCGGAACAGATTACGCCTGTTGATGCGCATACTCTTGATAATTCTTCGACGGTGATCGCATAGGAGATATGATCTCCGCCTGCTCCGCCCAGTTCTGTGGGAAACGGTACTCCCAGCATTCCAAGTTCGCCCATTTTTTTAACATTCTCAACTGGGAATCTGTGTTCTTTGTCAATGTCGGCAGCAATCGGCTCCACATCATTAACAGCAAACTCTCTTACCATTTTTCTTACCAATTCTTGTTCTTTCGTTAATTGAAAGTTCATGTTAAGCCTCCTTAAATTAAATTTATCACGTCTCGTTTAGGATAATTTATAACGTTCTACTACTACTCTCTTCGTTATAAAAATAACATTATATATATCAAGTAAACAACATTTTTCATCTTTTTGCAACCTTTTCTTAACACATTATGCCGTTTTTTTTCACGAACCTAAATACCCGGAATATACTGAAAATTCAGATGTTTTGCGACTTTTTCCCTGCCCTTTGGCATTACAATTCTCAAGGTCAGATTTATCAAAAAAATGATCATGATTTAACAAAAAAAATCAACTTTTTCCGATGTTTACCTGCAAAAAAAAGAGCACTCCGTTTCGGCTCCGAAAAAAGTACTCTTTATTCCATTTGCTCCCGCAATGCTGCGAGGATCTTTTTCTCGATCCTGGAAACCTGCACCTGGGATATTCCCATTAAGCCAGCAACCTGCTGCTGCGTCATGTCCTTGAAATACCTCAGCACAATGATCTGTCTCTCCTTGCTCGTCAGCTTGCCGATCATGCTTTTCAGATGGATCATATCGATATTGCGCTGCTCGGTATCGGTATAGGGTTCTTTTCCCTGCCGTTCCTGCCGGTCCGGATCATCCAGACTTTCCAGATTTGTCAGGGCGTCGCTGGCTTCCATCAGGCTGAGGATCTGCTCCGTTTCCAATTCCATCAGGTCGGCCAGCTCGCTGACCTTTGGATATCTCCCGTGCTCGTTGTAAAACGATTCCTGAAAATGCTTCATATTCTTGATATCCTGCTTGACCTGCCGGCCTACCTTGATCCTGCCGTCATCCCGCAGATACCGCCGTATCTCTCCCAATATCATGGGGACAGCATAGGTGGAAAACATTACCCCGTAGCTGCTGTCAAACCGGTCTACGGCTTTTAAGAGGCCAATATATCCAATCTGGAGAAGGTCGTCAAGTTCGTATCCTGTTCCCATGAATTTCAGTGCGATATTTTTGACCAGGCCGGTGTTTTGTTTGATTAATTCTTCTCTGGCCCATTCATCTCCGCCTTTTGCTAAATCGATCAGATCGTATGTATCCTCTTTACTCCTTGTCACATAATTGGAACTCATAAGACATAGTCCAGGTTCTTGATCATTGTGACTTTTGTTCCCAGTCCGGCTGCGGATTCCACTTCAACCTTATCCATGAAGCTTTCCATAACGGTAAATCCCATTCCGGAGCGTTCCTCGCCAGGCCTTGAGGTGTATAGCGGTTCTCTTGCCATTGCAATATCTTCTATTCCGATTCCAGTGTCCGTAACGGTTATGGTGACTCTCCCGTCCTCTTCTATCGTGCATTCCACCGTAACCCACCCGTCTTCATCCTCGCCGTATGCATGGATGATCGCGTTGCTGACCGCCTCTGATACTGCGGTTTTTATTTCCGTCAATTCTTCTACGGTCGGGTCCAGGGGAGCGGCAAATGCCGCAACCGCTACCCTTGCAAAGCTTTCATTCTCCGACCGGTTCAGAAATTCAAGCTTCATGCGGTTCATGATCGTTTCTTTTCCGTTTCTACTGTTCATCGCCGTCTTTGACCTCCTCATCGTTCGTTTCTGATACTAATTTTTCAATGGACTCAGCAACAGTTTCTATCCTTTCGGCAATGGTATAGATCCCCGCCATATCAAGAATCCTGTCAATATATTCATTGCAGCCCGTAACGACCAGTCTGCCACCCAATTGCGAAATTTTATTGTACCGACCCATGATGACGCCGATACCCGAACTGTCCATGAAGGTTACTTTTTCGAAATTGAAGATGAGATGTCTGGAATGAAAGGCTTCCACGGTTTTGTCAATTTCTTCTCTGATGACAGCCGAGGTATGGTGATCCAGTTCGCCATCCAGGTCTGCAATCAGTATATCGTCGGTCATTTCAAATTCTATCTGCATAAAAAACCCCCCTCTGCTCTATTATACAAGCTTGTCCGTATCCTGTCGCTGAGAAATTGAGGGGATTTGGTTCTAGTTTTGTCGAAAAGACGTCGAAAAGTGAAAACCGGAAATATTCTCAGATCAAGAGTGAATGTTTATTAAGGCTATGGTATAATATGGTAGCCAAGAAGAGAGGGAATCCTTATGAGTCTATCAAAAGAAAACCGTGAAAAACTAAATTCCAACATCCTATATCGGAAAGAGCCGGATGAAAATATAGAAGATCCATACTGGTGCAGAAACTGGACTTTTCATTGCCCTGATTCAAAAGCTGAGGAAGTTTATATGTATGACACCTATTTTGATGATTCGGAAAGTGCGATCCTTGTTACTGATCAGAACATAGATGAATTTGAAATCGTCTTCGACTTTAGAGAAGTAAAGCGAATCAAGCCAAGCGAGGTCTCTCAATACGATGAAGGAAAAGTAATTCATGTGGCAACCGATAGCTTTAGCATAGGATATGATTATGTAAAAATAGATCGCGGCGATGTGGATATAGACACGTCTATAATTAAAAGAGCAATTGCATATCTGAAAACGACAGAGGGTTCCCTGACCGAAAATACAGAAGGACGTCAGTTGCCTGAAGAGTATTATATCATCAAGGGCCTGCTAAAATACATTGAAGGTAACTTATGAACCTGCTCTTGAATATGATTGCTGACTTAATCTTCACTAGTTCTTGATACGGTGCTGATGATATGATATTGAATAATTAATAAAATAGGATGGTAACAGCCATGAACCAAAAACATTCAGATCGTGGGAATTTCGGCGAGACTGAAAAGCCGAATGAAAAGATACGTGAAATTTTGGGTGCGATTGTTTTATTTGCAGCCCTGATTTTCAAGACGGTCTATCATAAACAAGATTATGATACAGTGTTTGATGCAGGTGGTAAGGCAGTCATTATCGTACTTATGCTTATATTCTTTGTGATATATTGTATACAAATAAAGAATAATGACAAAGAGTAGATATTAAAAATCTATTAAATACTTTGGCTGGCGAATTAATTAAAACTAAGATGCCAAATCGGAGCTGCGCATTATAACAACCATAGGAGGAGCACATATGGATGATTTGGAATCCCAAATTAAAGAACTTGAATTCAGAATTGCAGAAGTCAAAAAGCGGTTCCCCTATCATTCCGTTCAGCCGTACCTTATCCAGGAACTCGAAGAATTAGAGGATCAGTTGGATGATCTTATAAAAAAGCGGATTGAACGCATTTCCTTACCCAATGTGAGGTAATAAAAAAAATCATGGAATCATCCATGATTTTTTTAATTTTATGATTTAATTATCAGATTCGTTTATTCTGCCGGATAGATAGTGACGGTTTCTTTGGATGCGACTGCGTCGGCGACCAACTGATCCACGTCCAGCCGGCTTTCCGACTCAAGGATCTTCACCAGCTTTGGCTTAGTCGTCGGATGCTTTGGCAGGAATACCGTACAGCAATCCTCATACGGCAGGATCGAGGTTTCAAAGGTGCCTATGTTCCGTGCCATATCCATGATATCGACCTTGTCCATAGCGATTAGCGGCCTCATAACCGGCATCTGAACAGACTGGTCGGTAACAACGAGGGCTTCTGCTGTCTGGCTTGCGACCTGACCCAGATTCTCTCCGGTGATTAGCATGCAGCAGTCTGTTTCCTGCGCCACCTTTTCCGCAATCTTCATCATGAAACGGCGGACCAGGATCGTGGTCTCTTCCTCCGGACAGTTCTGGACGATCAATTCCTGAATCGGCAGCAGGTTGATGACATGCATCTTGAATCTGCCGCAATAACCTGCCACGATGCTTGCCAGATCGACGACCTTCTCCCTCGCCCTTTCACTTGTATAAGGATAGGAATGGAAATGGACCGCTTCGATGAGCATTCCACGTTTCGCCATCATCCATGCGGCAACAGGGCTGTCGATTCCTCCGGATAACAGTATCATGCCTTTACCGTTGGTTCCGAGCGGCAGACCGCCGAAGCCGGAGATCTTCTGTTCGTAAATATAGGATTTATCCCTTCGAACGTCAACAAAAAGCAGACAGTCCGGATTGTGCACGTCTACCTTCAGCACCTTGCATCCGATCAGGACCTTGGCGCCGATTTGTCTGGCAATATCGGGAGACTTGACCGGGAAGTTCTTGTCCGCCCGCTTGGCGTCAACCTTGAAGGTTTTTATCCCCTTTTTTTCGATCAGCCGAAGCATATACTCCACGGCCGCGTGACCGATCTCTTCCAAATCGGACTCCGTCTCTACTGCAGGGCTGATTGACGCAACGCCGAAGACCCTGGAGATATCGGCAACGATCATATCGGAATCAAGCTCCTTCAACGCCCTCACGAAAATAAGGCCTTCGTTCCGCTTTACTTCTACACCGTCGTATTTTTTCAACACGCGTTTGATACGGTCCACCAGCATTCTCTCAAAATAGGGTTTGTTAAGACCCTTCAGCGCTACTTCGCCGCATCGGACTATAAATGTATTTCTATCTTCCATCATCGAAAACTACCTAACTTTCTGTATTTATTGACCGCTTCCTTTAACCGGTCCAGCACATATTCCATTTCTGCCGTCGAGTTGAACTCACTGAAGCTGAACCGGATAGCCCCTTCGATTTCTCTGTCGCTTAGTCCCAGCGCCTTCAGGACGTGGCTTTGACCTTTTTTCCTTGAGGAACAGGCCGAGCCTGTCGACACGTAGATTTCAGATTGCTCCAGCGTATGGAGCAGCACCTCTCCCCGTACTCCAAGAAAACTGACGTTCAATATGGATGGGCTGCCGTTTTCTGTGCTGTTGAAACGGACGTCGGATATTTCCGACCGGATCCCATCTTCAAGAAAAGTTTTTACCTTCTTCATGGATTCTATCCGTTTTGTTAAATTCCTGCGGGTAAATTCGGCCGCGACGCCGAATCCCGCCGCTGCGGGCACATTTTCTGTGCCGGAACGCATCCCGCGCTCCTGGCCGCCCCCAAAGAGATAAGGCTGAACATTGAGGCCTTTCCGGATGAAAAGCGCTCCGACTCCCTTCGGTCCGTGGATCTTGTGTCCGCTGACCGACATAAGGTCGATCCCGTTTAACTGTATCGGCAGCTTCCCATAGGATTGAACCGCATCGGTGTGGAAAAGGATCTCCGTTCCCGATTTACTGCCTATCTTGTTTTTCAAATCAATGATTTCAGAAATCGGCTGGATAGAGCCGACTTCGTTGTTCACATGCATGACTGAGATAAGGATCGTCTGTTCATCCAGTTCGCTTTCCAGCGCTTCCAGGTCGATAACGCCTTTTTCATCTACCGGAAGATATGATACCCGGAAACCGGATTCCTCAAGCTTCCTGCAGCTTTCTAAAACTGCCGGATGTTCGATTTGTGAGGTAATGATCTTGTTTCCTCTCCGCTTTCTCGCTTGTACCGCTCCGAACAAAGCCGTATTGTCCGCTTCGGTGCCGCCGGAGGTAAAGAGTATTTCCTCTTCTTTTGCGCCCAGTGATACCGCAACGGATTTCCGGGCTTCTTTCAAGGCTTTCTCCGCGTTGATACCGATCCTGTGCAAAGAGGAAGGATTCCCGAAATGGGTATCCATATATTTTATCGTTTCCTCGACCACCTCTTTATACGGTTTCGTGGTTGCGCTGTTGTCCAAATAAACAAACATTTTTATTCTCCCAAGAAAGAAGAGGCTTAAGCCTCTTCTTTATTTTGCATATTCGATTGCTCTTGTTTCTCTGATAACATTGACCTTGATCTGTCCCGGATATTCCAGTTCGCTTTCGATCTTTTTGCTGATCTCCCGAGCCAGGAATACGATCTCCTCGTCGTTCATCTCTTCCGGCTTTGCGATGATTCTGATCTCGCGGCCGGCCTGGATCGCAAAGGACCGTTCGACTCCAGGAGTTGTATTTGCGATTTCTTCGAGCTTCTGCAGTCTCTTGATGTAAGTTTCAAGAGTCTCTCTTCTTGCGCCAGGTCTTGCCGCCGATAAAGCGTCCGCTGCTGCAATCAGAACTGCTTCCATGCTCTTTGGTTCGTAGTCGCCATGATGAGCTGCCATACCATTGATGATCGTTTCTGACTCTTTATATTTTCTCAAAAGATCGATTCCGATATCAACGTGGGTACCCTCCACCTCGTGGTCAATTGATTTCCCGATATCGTGGAGCAGACCGGCTCTCTTCGCCGTCTTGATATCAAGTCCCAATTCTCCTGCCATTAAGCCTGCAAGATGGGCAACTTCCACTGAATGCTTCAGGACATTTTGTCCATAACTTGTTCTGTACTTTAATCTTCCAAGAAGTTTAATCAGTTCCGGATGAAGATTATGTATGCCAACCTCAAATGTCGCCTGCTCTCCTTCTTCCTTGATGATGTTATTTACTTCTTTTTCCGCCTTTTCAACCATCTCTTCGATTCTCGCAGGATGGATTCTTCCGTCTACGATCAGCTTTTCAAGAGACAGTCTGGCGATTTCTCTTCTGACTGGGTCGAACCCTGATAATATTACTGCTTCCGGCGTATCGTCGATGATCAGATCGATTCCGGTCAGGGTTTCGATGGCTCTGATGTTTCTGCCTTCTCTTCCGATGATTCTTCCCTTCATTTCGTCATTCGGAAGCGGTACGACCGAAACGGTGCTTTCTGCCACATGGTCTGCGGCGCATCTCTGGATCGCTCCGGTGATGATTTCTTTCGCCTTTTTATCGGCTTCTTCTTTGGCCTTGGATTCGATATCCTTGATCATTACAGATGCTTCGTACCGGATCTCCTTTTCGATGTTTGAAAGCAATATGCCCTTTGCTTCTTCTACCGTGTAGCCTGAGATCCTTTCCAGTTCTTCGATCTGCCTTGAGATAAATCCATCCAGTTCATGCTGTTTGTCAACAAGTGTCTGTTCTTTTTGTGTAATGCTCTCTTCTTTTTTTTCTAAATTCTCAGTCTTTCGATCAATGGCTTCTTCCTTTTGGATCAGTCTCTTTTCTGATCTTTGGATTTCAGCTCTTCTTTCTCTGATTTCTCGCTCAACTTCACTTCTCATTCGGTGAGCTTCTTCTTTTGCTTCAATGGTTATTTCCTTTTTTATGGTTTCCGATCTGTTTTCAGCATCGAGGATCATATTCCTTGCTTTCTGTTCAGCGCTTCCAATCGCTTTTTCTCCGACAGTTTTTCTGAATATATATCCAACCAGCAGCCCAAGGGCCAGGATAACAATTCCAATGAGTATTTCGATAAAAATTGTTCCTATGTTAATACACCTCCCTCTCCTTCTTTTTTTTTACTTTTTTAACGCCCGCCAAACGTTGGGCGAATTACTAAATATCAGCATTACGTAATTAAATATTGATATAACTACACAATATATATTATAATGTTTACCGTAACATAATGTCAAGTTGAATTAGCCTGCGTCAGCGGTGATATTTTCCAAAAAATCACTGTTAAGGAAGCTCGTCCTGTTTACTTAAAAAAGGGGTACCATTCATGGATTATTTTAAAAATTTGCTTAAAAATATAGATAAGGTTCTGCTATTGCTGCCTGTCTGCTTTGCAGTGATCAGTATCATCATGGTAGGCAGTACATCGTATGAAGGTCATTTTATCATCACAAAGGATATTATGGTGCAGCTCGCTGCATATTGTCTGGGCACCGTCGCTTTATCCGTAGTCCTCCTTTTCAATTATAAGACCTTTGAAGGCATGGAGAAGATTCTTTACGTTGTGTCGATCCTTTTTCTGCTGACGGTCTATATCCCCGGTTTCGGCGTGGAGCATTTCGGCTCGAGAGCTTGGGTCAATCTTGGACCGGTGGACATGCAGCCCTCTGAGCTCGTAAAGATTTCTTTTGTTCTTATCTTTGCCTCTTATCTGACCAGAAACCGAGGTGAACTATATACATTAAAAGGCGTTGGCATGGCAGGCCTTTACGTAGCTCCCTTCATAGTGATCATCCTTAAGGAGGACCTGGGAACGGCCGTAGTCATGTGCTTCATGCTGGTTGTTATGCTTTTCTGCGCGGGAATCGACTATAAGCTCTTTGCAAAGCTGGGCGGCGTTTTCTGCATCTCGATGCCGATCCTTTACCGGTTTATGGCTTCCCATCAGAAAGAACGTATCGACGCTTTCCTGCATCCGGAAGTCATGTCGCTTCCGGGAAATTATCAGGTGTGGAATTCCAAGGTTGCCATCGGTTCCGGCGGCCTTTTTGGCAAAGGTCTCTTCCAGGGAACCCAGAAGGAATTGAAATTCCTGCCCGTCCAAAAATCAGACTTCATCTTCTCCGTGATTTCGGAAGAGTTGGGAATGATCGGCGGCGCTGCTGTGATTATTTTATATACTATATTTCTCTATAGGATGCTTAAAATCGCTGACAACGCCAAGGATATGTATGGTTCACTGGTCGTTGTCGGGATCCTGGCCATGTTCTGCTTCCAGATCTTCGAGAATATTGCAATGGCAATGGGTATCATGCCGGTAACCGGAATCACCCTACCATTCATCAGTTACGGCGGATCGTCCGTTGTCGCAAACATGATTGCCCTCGGGATCGTACTCAACGTCGGGATCCGAAGCAAGATCATCAACTTTTAATAATTATTACTTAAAAAATCATGCCCGTATGGACATGATTTTTTGTTGCCCACTAATCAACATTAAAATGCCTTTTTAGCTTATTGATTTTACCGTTATATTGATCATCACTGAAGTATCCTTTTTCTTTTAGATCGTCCAGAGTTTTCAAGTGATTATGAAATCGATCAAAATTTTCTTTATTTGCTTTATCATTCTTGAATATCACGATCGCTTCTTCGAGTTCCGAATCGCTTAGCAGCTCCAGATCCCGCAGCGCTATCAATTCTTCGAACCCTTCGTTAACTGCTTCTTCTAGGTTATCTTTATTTTTTTGCACACGTATGTCGTCAAGGGCTGATTTCACAGCGGCCTTCATGACATAGAATAAAATAAATGCTGCAATACCAAAAGGCAAGACGAAAAGAACAAATATGTTGTACAATACTTCCATTTTCAAAATTCTCCTATAATGCTATATTAGAGTATTAGAATTCATCCTTCTGAGAATATAATTTTAATTAAGAATTGAAACCTGCTTCCGATAACGATTGCAACCATTCTTCAATAGTATCACGAATCTCAAATCGATCTGATGATCTCTTTTCTTTCAAAATATCCCAACCATAATCTTCTTTCACAGTCGCTAAAACTAATTTGTATTGTCCTGAAATCTGACAATCAGGATACCAACCCAAATCGATTATAGTATTATTAAATGATGGCACAGACCAACGCCCATCATTCAATTCCATTTTTACTATTTGTAATATGTCCTCAGTAAAATAGAACATATTTTCTAAGAACTCATCATCATCCACGGAAGGTTCTGGTTCAACATCATGAAATTTATTAAAACAAATAGCAAATCCCGTTGGTATTTTTAGTGGTATGAGAGCCAAATCGGGAACCCCCTTCCAAATAAATTCATTAAATAGTGAAGATTAAGTATTAATAAGTCAAATCTGAATATACAATCTGATGGTCGATCCATGCCCCGAACTGGGAGCTCACCATTCCATTTTCGATATCTTGCCAGGTGATCGTGTTATCGTTTACCAGGACATAATATGTATATCCGGAATAAGCGGCCGTGTCACTGTTTGGCTCTCCGGTATATTTAACAAGATAACGATATTCGTCGGCGTACTCTTTTCCTTCTTCCGTTCGTAAAAGCGTATACTTTTCTCCGTCATAACTTAGATCCATAATATAAAGAATAGGATAATCATCTTTGATTTCTTCGTAATATTCTTTCGAATAATGTGACGGATCGCCGAGAGTATAATAGAACGCAATTCTCACTGTGCTATTTATTCCGTTTTCACTATCTTTGATGAACTTATCCCAAACAGTCTGCCCGCTGGTGATATCCAAGTCCTCATATACCACACAACCGTCCTCTTTTGCATCTTCTAATGAATAGTCCTTTGGCAGTTGATCATAAGGCAATATTCCTGATGAATTTTCACAAGCCGTTAGGATACAAATAATCAAAATAAGAAACACAGTTATTCTTTTCATGGTCAGCTCCTTAATCCTATCTGCTACCAAACAAGGCTAAAATTAGTAAATAACCATCTATTCTCTTTCTCTGAAAATTCATATGCAAAAGAATATATTTCTTTATCCACTACTTTTTCTAAATTATCATCTAATATGTCAACGGATACTTTATAAATAATTTTTTTATCATTTTCACGGATTATTTCGTGATTTTGTTCACCTGCCAAAATATTTGTTCCTCTGTCGGCGGGCATCGCATACAAAACACCATCTATATCTACATAATGGTTGTCTTCTAAAAGAGAATTCACTATGTCATCTGAAAAAATACTATGTAAATATGTTTCCAAATCAGAAAAAGTTTTAATGCTGCTGTGATTTACTTTCAGATAAGTACTCCCTTCGTATTCTATTTCGCTGTTATCAACAATCGGCATTGTAGTTAAATCAAACCATGAATATGCCTCTTCCGCCTGTTTATATGCAAAACTTACTTCTTCGTCTGTAGGAATTTCTGAAGAACTGCATGCTACAAAACACAGAATTATTGATACGTTAAACATAATACTGAAAAGTTTTTTCATGCTATCCCTCCCCCGTTTTAATTTAACATAGGCTATCCCTGCAGGTTTTGGTCATGATTTTCCTTATCACTTATTATACATTTCGCGGCCGCAACAAGATTATATATTACTTCGCAAAACAGTCTGAGCAATATTAGTTCGATGATCAAAGAGCTAAACATCACCAGATAAAAACGAATTTTTAATATGATATCTATGGTCGGGGTTACTACTGTTCCCGTCGGGATCAAAAAACTCAAAAACGGGATCAGTCGATACAATAATATCAATGCAGTACATATCATGATCCCTTTTACAATCGTCTCCGTTTTCATGCTTCCGAATTTCATGATAGATTTCATAGCGTACTCCTTTTCAAGCAAATAGAATCAATACCATATTATACCATACGGCCGGCCGGTTCCACCATAAAATTCGGATCAGATATAAAAAAAGAAGCATCGTTTTACGATGCTTCTATGATTCGATCCAATATCTTTTTAAAGTTCTTTTCTATGTAGGTGCCTTCCCTATAAACGATAGGGATCCCGTTGTTGGCCGCGATGTGGATATTGTCGTCATACTGGATGATCCCGGCCATCGGTGGCCTCATGGTTTCAGAAATCTCGGCAATGCTGGGCACAAGACCGGTGGTGATCAGGTTCGCCATTACCTTGTTGATGACATAAGTCCTTTTTTTGATCCCCATTTCAAGGAGCACCTGATCCAGCATGTCCGCGTCCCGTACTGCGGCGTATTCGGGTACTGTCACGATCACAGCCGAGTCCGCCCCGGCTCCCGCGGTCACAAGATCGTCCCCGATCCCTGCCGGAGCGTCGATGATGATAAAGTCGAAGTTCCTCTTTAATTTATTGCAAAGCACCTTCATATGGAGAGGGGTTATTTCCACTTTTTGTTTATTCTGCGGAGCAGACATCAAATACAATTCAGGAAATCTCCTGTCTTTGATCAGTGCCTGCTTGATCCTGCAAACGCCTGCAAGAACGTCCGCAACATCATAAACAACTTTGTTCTCCAGTCCCAGACAGATATCAAGATTGCGCAGTCCCATGTTCATATCGATCAGGACAACCTTGTATCCCTCCTGAGCAAGCTTCACTCCGGCATTTGACGTAAAAACCGTCTTGCCGACGCCGCCTTTTCCTGAAGCTACTAAAATAACCTTCCCCATCATTTTCTCCTCATTGTGTAATTTTTGTGTCAACGCTGTAATCCTGATACACTTTGTCCAGTTGCAGATATTTTCCGATCACTTCTCTTGCAACCGGAGCCGCGTAACCGGCGGTTCCTCCCTGGAAAAGCAATACGGCAACAGCGATCTTCGGATCGTCGGCCGGAGCCAGCGTCATGACCCAAGCAAAAGGATCATAGCTTGCCTTGAAGGCGTCCAGCTTTGCGGTAGTGACCTTGCCGTTGCTCAGATTGATCACGGCCTGCCTTACCGCCGTATTTTTCGTCGTATAAACGTCAGGATATTCCTTCATAAGACGATTCATCTCGTTTTCAACGTTTGTCCAGCTTAAGCCGGAGTTGATTCTCGGGAGATACTGCTTGATGTATTCCACTTCATCGGGCGGGTTCATTTTACCTGCTCTCTGGGCGGTACCGGACTTGCCGGCCACCTGTACCGGGAAGTTTCTAAAGGTCCCTCCAAGACTTCCCTTAGGTCCCGTAGCAACCAGCTTCATCCCTTCTATAATGTAATCCAGTTCTTTATCGTCCTTGATATCGATTTTCTTCCCTGCCGGCTTGACGTGAGGGCCTTCGCCTTCGATAGCCTTGATCAAGCTGACCTGATTATGAACGCCCTTATTGCCGACGGTAGCCACATAATTTGCCATCTGCAGTGGGGTATATGCGTTTTCGCCCTGTCCGATGGCAATATTCAATTCGTCGCCTGTCGTCCACTGTGCCTGATTGAAGTAGGTGAATTTGCAGAGGTCTGCAACGGTTTCGATCAGATTTTCCTTGATCCCCATTTTGCCCATACGCTCGATCAGATCGTTTCTGCCCGGATTTTCTTCCGTCCAGCTCACGATGGTGTTGATATTCTCGTTGAGCTTTTTCTTGTCATCGATGATCGACTTCTGGAAATACATTTCCGCTCTGCCGATCAGCACATTTCTCAACATGGATTTGATGGATTCGAGCTTTCGTTCCTGACTCGGCACCGGCACCACGGTTTCCGGAATTTCGATCCCTGTCTTCTCACCGAGGCCATACTGCTGAGCAAAGGATGTGATCTTTTCAATATTCATCGGCTCTTTTAAGCCAAGTGAAGTCTTTTTATAAAAGTCACGGCCTGTCGCCACATCAAAGAAATAATAGTTGCAGGATACTTCAATGGCTTCCGCAAGGTTGACATAACCGTGGCTTCCTCTGGATTTATTCCAGATCAGACATCCGTAGGTCCTGTTTCCGAGCTTGACATAACCGCCGTCATACAGTCTTCTTTTGGGATCCAGACCGCTTTCCAAAGCTGCGGTAGCCGTTACCATCTTAAAGGTCGATCCGGGCTGTACAGCTGTTCTGGCCGCAACGTTGAACAGCGGAAGTGGTGAAAGCGGATCTCTCAGATTCTCCCCTTGGAGTGCATTCCAGTCTTCCTTGCTGATACCGGTTGCGAACAGATTCGGATCGAAATCCGGATAGCTCGCCATGGCAAGCACGTCGCCGGTTTTTACATCAAGCGCAACGACCGCTCCAACATTGGCATTCTTATATGCCGTTCCATATTTGAAATCTCCCCATTGGCTCTTGAATGTGCCCGCTTTCTGGATTTCCGTCAGCGCCTGTTTCAGCGCCTCCTGTGCAGTCTTCTGAAGTTCAAGGTCGATGGTCAGATAGACGTCCTTGCCTTTTTGAGGTTCCGTTTCGTTGATGACCCGGACAAGTTCCCCGAATGCGTTGACTTCGACATTCTTCGTTCCATCCTTACCTTTCAGGTCGGATTCGAACGCTTTTTCGATTCCTTCCTGGCCAACCATATCGGTCGATTTATAACCCTTCTGATCCACGTAGTAAGATTTATCGCTTTCTGAGATCTGTCCCAGATAACCGAGCACATGCGCGGCGGTGCTTCCATTCGGATAGACACGAACCGATTCCGCAACCACTTCTACGCCAGGCAGGTCGGAGTTCTTCTCTTCAATGATTACGATGGTCTTATTTGACACACCTCCGGCGATTTTAGCCGGCATATATTTATGGTAGCCCTGGGAGGACAGCTCGTTCCTTACCACCATGATCTTTCTCGCTTCCGCATCGGAGAGATCCGGCGATATCTCAAACTGCTTCCGCAGTTCCTTGAAAGCCTGTTCGGCAGTCAGCTTTGTATCAAGATAATATCTGCCGAGGAAGCTTTCCTTGTCCAGCTCTTTCAGAAACTTCATAGCCTTTACCGAAATCGGCGGAAATATATTGTAAACTGTCTGAAGCTCGGTCTGTGCAGCGTACTTGTCAAGACCTTCATCGATGTTCTGGCGTCTTTTCATCTCGTCAAACGCCTGCTCTGCCGAATAATTTGTCGGCATAGCCTGAGCGGAAAGCCAATCCTCGATATCCTTCTGATACGTATAGTAGAACTGTCCATTCTCGAACTTGATCGGGAAATTGTCGTAATACTGATCGCCGTTGGATTCCAGGATCCTGATCAGATTCAATGAAATCGCGTTGATCTCTTTATTGGACAGATCGCCGGCGCTGAACTGGACCGTAAAACTGGGCATATTGCCCGCCAGTACTCTTCCGTAACGATCCAGGATCTCCCCTCTCGGCGCGGAGGTGCTGATGCTTTTCACACTGATGCTGGATGCCGCCTCATCCCATTGTTTTCCTTCAACGACGGTTAATCCGAATAGTCTGATTCCAAGGACGGCCATTAAAACCATGACCAACGCAAGTATTTGGTTATTTCTTGATTTTATCCATTTCATGACCGGTTCAAGCTCCTCGCTTCCTGCAGGTTCCCGCGATACATGTATCGGTCCCCTCGATGTTTAATGACACTGCGGCTGACCGCCATGTAGATGGCAAGTGTTATGATGATATGATATACAAGCAGCACGGCTTCTTTCTCCATAACATATACAAAGTCGGCTCCGTGACCCAGCATTCTGTTGACGCTCCAATAGAGCAGTGCGTAAACCGCTGTTCCCACAGCCGAAACGATCGTTACGGAAATAAAGCTGTCTTTGTAAAGATAGCGCTTCAATCCGATACAGATCAGAGCCACAGTAAAATTGCACATGGCCGCGACTCCGATGATCTCGGCAAAGCAGATATCAGTTACCAATCCGAAGACGATCCCGAAAATAATCCCGTGGTATCCATCATATAAAAATGAGAAAATCACCACCAGGCACAGGATCAGGTTCGGTGATATCTGGAAAATCCTGAAATTGTTCAATACTGTCGTCTGCAGGATAAATGCCGCAAGAAACAGTAAAAATGAATATCTGTACTTCAAAACTAGCCTCCCGATTACTTTTTGACCAATACAGTTACCTTCTGTAAATTTTTAAAATATGCGCTCGGCTCAATGGTTACGGTCTTGAGCAGCGTATCGTTGTTCCATTCGACCTTCTTGACCTTGCCGATCGGAATACCTTCCGGATACATGCCCATGCCCGAGGTGATCAGAATGTCTCCTTCAATGACGGCCGCCTCTGGATCGATCATGTAACCTGCCAGGCTTCCTTTTCCGTCTCCGGAAAGGATCCCAAGCAGCTGCATGTTACGGAATACCTTGAAACTGACCGAATTGGATTCATCGATCACAGAGATGACCTTTGACCAGTCTTTCCCTGTTTCCAGCACCCTTCCGATGAGACCGTCGCCGTTGATCACCACGGCGTCCTTATAGATCCCATCGTCCGTTCCTGCGTTGATGGTGAACAGGTTGAACCAGTTGGAACCGTCCATGGCTACGACGTCGGCCGTAACAAAATCATAATTTGTAGGAACATTTTCATACCCGAGAATGTTTGATAAATTTCTGAGTTCCGCGAGTTCTGAATCCGTAAGTTTGGCTTGAATGAGCTGTCTGTTAAGATCGGTGATCTGTTTTTTCAGTTCCTCATTCTCCTTCACGACTGTGCGGAATTGAAAAATCCCTCTCAATCCTGATTTGATTCCGTTTCCTGCACTGGAAACCGGCCCCTGCGCCATCGTTACAACTGTCTGGACACTGCGGCCGAAAACCGTACTGTTACCGATATTGCTGTATGAAACAACCATGACGATAACCAGCACAAGGAATATCGACATGATAAGTGTTAAAACTTTATGTTCTCTAAGCCAATTCATATTCTCTTTTTGGTGCCTCTTCCCGCATATTTCTGGATTTTATCAATGTTCGACAAGCTCTTTCCGGTTCCTTCCGCCACAGCTTCCAATGCATTGTCAGCTATGGTCACCTTCAATCCCGTCGAATATTCGATCAAATCATCCAGCCCCTTGATCAATCCGCCGCCGCCGGACAACACCAAACCGTTGCTGACAATGTCTGCAGCAATTTCAGGCGGTGTTTTTTCCAGCGTGCTTTTGATTCCGTCTATGATAACTTTGATCGGCTCCTCGAGTGCTTTCATCGCATCAACGGATGTGATTGAGATCGTCTTTGGAAGGCCTGTGATGATGTCCCTGCCTCTCGCCTCCATCGTCTTGATGCTGTTGGGATCCGACTTGTCTATGTATGCGCATCCGATCTGTTCTTTGATCTCTTCCGCAGTCTTGTCGCCGATGAGCAGGTCGTACTGCTTTCTCATGTAAGCGACGATCGCGTCATTGAGCTTGTCCCCCGCATGTCTCAGGGAAGTGCTTGTGACGATACCTCCAAGGGCGATAATGGCGATATCGGAAGTACCGCCGCCGATGTCGGCGATCATGCATCCCATGGCACTGTCAACTGCAAGGCCTGTCCCGATCGCAGCCGCCATCGGTTCTTCCAGGATATATACTTCCTTCGCCCCAAGCTCGCGGATCACTTCTTCAACCGCCCTTTTCTCAACCTCGGTAACGCCGGAAGGAACTCCCACGACGACCCTCAGTCTGGTGAAGAACGAAGTTTCAGGCATGACCCGTTTGATATAGGTTTTCAGCATACTGGCAGTCATTTCAAAATCGGATATAACGCCATCCTGCAGCGGTCTGACGACTCGAATATTTTCCGGCGTCTTTCCGATCATATTCTTTGCTTCTCTGCCCGTTGCCAACACGTTTTTTGTATAGGAGTCGACTGCGATGACCGATGGTTCATCCAGTACGATCCCTTTGTTTTTTATATAAATAAGGGTATTGGCGGTACCCAGGTCAATTCCCATGTCCTTTACAAATAAGCTCATTTGCATCCACTCCTTTAAAATCTATAACAGCATTTTTATCTATATAAATTTTTATTATTTATATCAACATCTTTTCTTTCAAGCTAACATAGATTCCGTCGCCGATTATGATATGATCCAAAACCTTTATTCCAAGCAATTCACCCGCCTCAGCCAGCCGCCTGGTGATTTCGATATCCGTTTGACTCGGCGAAGGATTTCCGCTCGGGTGGTTGTGGACGGCTATCATGGAACAAGCGCTTTTCTTAATAGCAGTACAAAACACCTCTCTGGGATGGACCACAGAGCTGTTTAGACTTCCTACTGAAATATTCTCGATCATAATAATCTCATTTTTGGTGTTTAAGAGTAAGACCTTAAAATACTCTTTCTTCAAATATCTCATTTCCTCGATAAACAGCGATGCAACTTCATTCGGAGATTTGATATTGATTCTTTTTCCTTTCGGTTTCGTAGCAATTCGTTTGCCGAGCTCTATGGCTGCGATGATTTGACAGGATTTTGCAATGCCCATACCGGGTATCCCCGACAGTTCCTCCGGCAGGCAATTTGTCAAATAAGAGATTCCCTCTTCTTCGAGAGCCAGGATTCGATTTGCAAGCATGATAGCAGATACTTCCTTAGTCCCCGAGCCGATCAATATGGCTAAAAGCTCAGTGTTAGACAAGGTTTCCGCGCCGTACTGGACCAGTTTCTCTCTAGGACGTTCCTCAGGCGGCAGACTCCGTATCATAGCTTCTTTTCCTATGTGATTCATTTTTCCCCCTCTGCTTTTTCAGCGGTCTTTCCTCCTTTTCCCTCTTACCATTACAATTTACAGAATTCTACTGTGAACGGTTCAATCAAGCGTCATTTGCCCCTACTCTCGATATTCCCATAAGTATTTAATATTTTATCATTTTGGCCTGCTTAATTCAATTGAAAATGTTAAAAAACCAAAGAAAATCATTTCCTTTTCCATTATCAAAAAACATTTTAAATATTTCCTCATATATTATCTTTGACCGGAGACATAATAATATTAATAAATAAATTCAAACAGGAGGTAATTATGGACAAAAGTAATAGAAATCATAGCATTAAGTGCAGCGTTGATTCCTGCAAAAATCATTGTGACAATGGGGATTATTGCGCTCTCAGCCAGATACAGGTCGGTACACACGAGAAGAACCCCACCAAGGTGGATTGTACCGATTGCCAGTCCTTTACGAAATGAAATTGATCCGATCCAGAACGGTTAACATCAGGAAAGCCGATCTGGACTAAGGTCGAAGCCGTCTGAGTATTTAGCCCAGACGGCTTTTCGCGCTTGTATCCTGCCGATCGAGATGATAAAATGTCGTAGATTCTAATTTTTAGTACGACGAAAATCTATGAATCGAAGATTCATGATTTTCCAGCATAAATTCTGTCGACGGCGCTTAAGCGCCGGACAGAATATTAAAAGGTATTTGCTATGAACAGCCAGATTATTCTAGCCTCTTCTTCTCCCAGAAGAATCGAAATGATGAAAAATATAGGCATTGAGCCGATCATACTGCCTTCTCAGGCAGATGAAACGCTTCCCTTTGATATGACCATGGAGCAGGCAGTCATGTTTCTCGCTTTGAAAAAGGCTCTGAACGTCGAAAAAATATGGCTGCAGTCGCCGTCCGAACGCCAGATTCCGACCGTCATCATCGCGGCGGATACTATCGTCTATAAAAACGGTATGATCGGCAAGCCCGCCGATGAAGCCGATGCGTCAAGTACTCTGAAGCTGCTCCGGAATACGAGTCATAACGTTGCCACAGGGGTGGCGCTGATCCGTCCGGGAGATCCCAAGCGATCAACATTCTATGATATAACCGAGGTCTTTTTCAAGAACTACAGCGATAAAGAGATCAAAGAGTATCTGGATACCGACGAACCATGGGACAAGGCCGGCAGCTACGCGATCCAGGGAACCTGGGGAAAGTACATTACCCATATTGTCGGTAATTATGATAACGTCATCGGCTTTCCGTGGGAAAAAATCAAATCGGAGTTAATGAGAAACTGGCCGGAGATCACTTTATAAATAGCTACAACTTGATTTTTTATGAGCGCCTTTCAGAGGAAAGGCGCTTTTTTTTTCACATAGGAAATATCGTTTCCTATGTGATAAAAAGGGGAGTGCAGAGGGGGCACCCCTCGCCGATAAAGGAGGGTGCTCAGGCTGCTAGCAGCCGCCGAAGGGAACCATAGGGTTCCCTAGCGGAAGTGGCGCAGCCACTTTTTTTATGTCATAAAGAGACAGGTTCCGCTGTCCCCTTTTCATCCTGACAGGCACTATTGGCCGTTCAGGTGCATATAATTCTAACACATTTGATATCAATGGAAAGGGGTTAATGCATATGAGCATATCATTGATTCTCACGTCCCTACTGTTATCGAACCCCCTCGTTTTATTATCCTCCTACGTCTCTATGGGGAACTCGTTCCCGCAGCCGCTCACCGACAAGGAAGAAGCCTATTATCTTTCCCTGTATGAGCAAGGCGATAAGGAAGCGAAGAACATACTTGTAGAGCGAAATCTGAGACTGGTAGCTCATATCGCCAAGAAGTACGCGAATACCGGAAAGAATCCGGATGATTTGATCTCCATCGGCACGATAGGCTTGATCAAATCCGTCAACACTTACAACCGGAATAAAAGCGTGAGGCTTGCGACCTATGCTGCAAAATGTATCGAAAACGAGATCCTCATGAACATAAGAACTACCAAAAAAACAAAAATCGAAATATCCCTGAACGATCCTGTCGGTACGGATAAAGACGGAAATGAGATCAATTTCAATGACATTCTGGGTACGGATACCGACGCCATCATCGACGATATCGATAACAAAATGCAGGTGAAGAAACTTCACGATGCGATATTTCATCTCCTGAAGGACAGAGAAAGGATGGTGATCATTAAACGCTTCGGACTTGCAGGAGAAAATGCTAAAACGCAAAGGGAGGTGGCCAAGGAGCTTGGTATTTCCCGCTCATATGTTTCCAGAATTGAAAAAAAGGCTATCCTCAAATTGAAAGAAGCCTTTTCTGAAGAGTATGAGATTTAGTTCAGGTATTCCACCATCTGATGAAAAAGAGGAACGGCCGAGCCTCTTCCGGAGCCTCCCGACTCCACAAAAACAGTAATTACATATTTGGGATCTTCAGCAGGGAAGAATCCGGTAAACCATCCGTGCACCACCTGTTCTCCATGGTGGGACGCTTCGGCCGAACCGGTCTTCCCTGCAATCGTTACACCGGCCCCTGAGAGATTGCTCGCGGTACCGTAATCTACCGTATCAACCATAAGCTGTTTTATTGTGTCGGCGGTTTCCTTACTTATGACCCTTCTGGGCTCATCCTTCTCAAGATAAGAAATTTTTCCGCCTTCCGTCGTCCCTTTGATCAGGGACAAGCCGTGGTCGATTCCCCCAGCTGCGATAATATCTGTGATTCTGGCCGCCTGCGCAGGCGTGACCAGAAGTTTGCCCTGTCCGATGGACAAATTGCCTATTCCTGCTCCTTGTATATCCTGCGTTCCCGGCAGGAGACCAGTTTTCTCGTCGACGCTGCCTTGGAACGCTTTCTCCCCTACACCGAAAGCCTTTGCCATTTCAAGTATCTTCTCGCCTCCGGTCATCATACCGATTTGGATAAAAGCAGAGTTGCATGATTTTGCAAAGGCGTCTTGAAAATTGATCTCGCCGTGGCCCTCTTCCTTCGAGCAGTTGATCCGGATCCCGTTGATCTCCTCATATCCTTTGCACACAAAGAGAGAGTCACCGGTAACCACTTTATTTTCAAGCGCTGCCGCGGCAACGATGATTTTGAATATAGATCCCGGGGGATACAGATTTTGGGTCGCTTTATTGATAAATTCTTCGTTGTCGCTGTTGAGATACTCGGCTACCCTGGACGGATCGTAGGCGGGTGAGCTGGCACCGGCAAGCACTTCACCGGTTTTTGCGTCCAGCACGATGATGGAACCGCTTCGGCCGGAATCCTTAAGGACCTGCTCCGCTTTTTTCTGGATATCGAGGTCGAGAGTCGTGATGACGCCACAGTCAGGGTTCGCAACGGTACTGGAAATGCCGAGCCCCGGTATGATCATCCTCTTTCCGTCCACGGACGCGTATACGACTTTCTGTTTTTTGGACAGGATGTCGTTAAACTCCTTCTCTATTCCGGACGCTCCAGTTCCGTCCTTTTCATTGATGTATCCAACAAAATGCACTGCCGGCTGGTCCTCCTCGTAACGGGTGGCCCCCCTGATTACAAAGGCGTCATAATCCCGTTTCAGAACATAAGCCGCATCCTCGCTGAAGATGCTGCTTCGGTAAACATAATAACGTTTACTTTCGTTTTCGACCTTCTTGGCTCCGACGAGCTGAAAGATCCTGGCAGCCGTAGCGTTCAGTTTTTCCTTTTTTATGATATAGATATAATCTTCGTCGGCTCCCGTCAATCGATTGCCGTTCCGGTCAAAAATAGTCCCTCTTGTATCCTCGCCATTCAATGTGATCCGCTGCTGCTTCGCGTTTGCAGATGCATAACGGTCACTATCAAGGATCTGTATCATTGTAAGCCTGGCTACCAGTAGCAGCAGCATAAGAGTGAACAGGACTCCCAGTGAGATCAGTCTTTTTTTCATGTCAAAAAACCCCCTGAAGCTATTTTTACCATAGTCAGAGGGTTTTTATACTTTTGTGTCGCGCCTGTCGAGACATTCTCTCGAAAACCGCTCGCTCTTCAAATTTCTGTATTATAATCGTTAAAGGTTAATTTTTGAGCTCGGACGATTTTCTATGAGAATATCACCGCCACGGCGCTAAAAATTATAAAAACCTAAAGTTCGTGCATGAACAGGCCGCTTCCTAATTTAGGTTCGAACCACGTGGACTTCGGCGGCATGACCATTCCCTTGTCGGAAACAGCCAGCAAATCAGAAATCGATACGGGATAAAGAGCGAAAGCCACTTCCATATCCTTGGCAACTCTACGTTCCAGTTCTTCCAATCCCCGGATTCCTCCCACGAAATCTATCCTCTTATCCGTTCTCGGGTCCTCGATCCCGAGGATCGGCTGTAACAGATTCTCCTGCAAGATGGATACATCCAGGCATTTGATCACGTCTTCGTCGCAGATGATCTCGGCCTTGGCGGTCAGCTTGTACCACTGGTCCTTTAAATACATTCCGAAGGTATGCTTTGCCTCCGGACGGTACGGACCATTTTGCGAAGCCGCCGGCTCCACCGTAAATTTCTCAGAAACCTTCCCGAGAAAAGCCTCGCCGGAAAGTCCGTTGAGATCTTTCACCACACGGTTATAGTCGAATATTTTCAAATCAACATCGGGGAAGATGACAGCCATGAAGAAATTGAATTCCTCATCTCCCGTGTAATCAGGATGCTCCTCCCTGCGTTTCTGGCCGACCTTTACCGCCGATGCGGAACGGTGATGTCCGTCCGCGATATAAAGATTTTCTATCTCGCTGAAAAGCGTAATGAGAGAACGGATCACGCTCTGGTCGTCGATTGCCCACAGAGTATGACCGATCCCGTCTTTCGTCGTAAAATCATATTCCGGCCCATGACCGTTCATCCAGCCCTCGATCAGGGTACGCAGCCTTTTATCATCCCGGTAGGTCAGGAAGACCGGCTCCGTATTCGTATTACACCGGTCAAAGTGATTGATCCGGTCCAGTTCTTTTTCCACTCTGGTGAATTCATGCTTCTTTATCGTATTGTTTAAATACTCGTCAATGGACACGCAGCCGACAATGCCGACCTGGGAACGCCCATCCATTATCTGTTTATAGATATACAGTAGCGGCTTTTCATCCCGGATCAGGATCTCATTGGCCAGAAAATCGTCGATATTTTTTCGCGCTTTTGTGTAAACCTGTTCGGAATAAGGGTTTTCAACCTGGGGCAGATCGATTTCCGATCTGCAGATATGCAGAAAGCTGCAGGGATTGCCCTCAGCCATCTTCGCCGCTTCTTCCCTGTTCATTACGTCATAGGGAAGTGATATCACTTTATCCGCATAATCCTTCGCCGGTCTTACCGCGCGAAAGGGTCTTACGATTGCCATTTAACTACCTCCAATATCTTTTTTGTTACCTCTTCGATGGTCATTCCCGTCGTATCGAGTTCGATGGCATCCTCGGCTTTTTTCAGCGGGTTGAGTTTTCGTGTGGAATCGTTGTGATCCCTCTGGATGATATCCGCTTCGACCTGGGCCAGATCTACATTTTCACCTTTCTCCGACAGCTCCAGCCACCTGCGCTGGGCGCGCTCCGCGGAAGATGCTGTCATAAAGAATTTGAACTCAGCGTCGGTCAATACGTTGGTCCCGATATCCCTGCCGTCCATCACGACGCTCTTGACCTGTCCCATTTTCTTTTGAAGGGCTACGAGCTTTTCCCGGACTTCGGGTAAGGCGGAACAGTCAGACGCCATCTTTGACACTTCGGGTGTTCTGATTTTATCGTTCACGATTTCGCCATCCAGAATGATATTCCCGGACGAAAAGTCTATTTCTGTTTGAGACAGTAGCTGTACGAGCGCCTCCCGGTCATCCAGCCGGATGTTATTTTGAAGGATCTTACAGCCGATGGCCCGATACATGGCTCCCGTATCAATATAGTCGATCCCCATGAGTTTTGCGACCCGTTTGGCGATTGTGCTCTTTCCGGCTCCGGAAGGGCCGTCGATGGCGATCCTTATTTTATTTGCCATTCAACTTTTCCTTATCCTTTCCAAGCAACTTCTCGATCTCTGCAACGAAGGTGTTCACATCCTTGAACTGGCGATAGACGGATGCAAACCTTACATAAGCGACTTCATCCAGCTCCTTGAGATGCTCCATGATAACTTCCCCGATGAGTTTGCTTTCTACTTCTTTTTCCATCATATTATTCAGGCCCCGCTCGATATCGTCTACTATTTTTTCGATAGCGGCAATCGGTACCGGTCGTTTTTCACAAGCCTTGATGATCCCGTTCATGACCTTGTTCCGGTCAAATGCTTCACGGCTGCCGTCTTTCTTGATCACCATGAAGTTGATTTCTTCGACCTTTTCATAGGTGGTGAATCGTTTGTTGCAGTTGTCACATTCTCTTCTGCGCCGGATGGCATGTCCCTCTTCCGTCGGCCTTGAATCAATTACTCTGGTATCCAGATTTTCACAAAATGGGCATCTCATATTATCCCCTCCATTACACGACATAGCATCAGCCTATACAATCGCTACTATTTCATGGATTTATTTTACCTATATCTTGTGGCTTATGCAAGGGTTTTTCTCACCGTTCGTCGTTCCCGTTCCGGTCATTGTTAAAATCCCCGTAACCACTGAATTTTGTCATATGATTTCTTTCGTAACCGGCGTCTGTCTCAAAAATTCCCGCCACGTCGACAAGGATCACATCATCTCCAATACGCTTGATATCGCACCATTTTATTACGTAATCATCGTTTCCCCGTCCGAAAAAGCTAAAGAAGCTGCGCTGCGCGGGCACAATGATCCCCTCGATGATCCCCTTTTCCAGATTGACTTCGATGTCATAGACATAGCCCAGGCTTCTGCCATCGTAAATATTGATCACTTCCTTGTTTCTCAGGTCCTGTGTACTTATCATGCCATTATCCTCCTTTGTTTAATCAAACGAAATATATTGCACTCACATATGATATTTATGAATCGAAAAGAAAAAGTATGCCCTTTCGGACATACTTTTTCTTTTGTTGTTATAAATGAACTATAGGTTCAGCTAAAGGGTGATTGCCTGAGCTGCTATCCTAGATATGATAAGCGACTTCTTTGTGGATGGCCGTATCGAGGCCTTCCTTTTCTTCTATTTCCGTTACACGGACAGGCGTAAAGATATTCGTAACCTTCAAGATCAGTAGCGTTACTACATAAGCGTAGACAGCCGCGATCACGACGGCCAGCAACTGTACCAGCAATTGATGTACGTTGCCTTCGATCAGTCCGCTCACTCCATTTACAGAGCTGACCGCAAATACGCCAACCATGATGCTGCCGAGTATTCCGCCAACTCCGTGTACTCCCCAAACATCAAGGGCGTCGTCCCAGTCAAGCCTAACGCGAAGCTGTACCGCATAGTAGCAAATTGCTCCGGAAAGCAAACCGATCACAACAGCCGCCCACGGCTGTACAAAGCCGGCAGCCGGCGTAATTGTCGCCAATCCCGCTACCGAGCCGGTCAGTACGCCGACAAAGCTGGGTTTTTTCTCTCTTACCCAGGAAATGGCCAGCCAGGTTACCATTGCAACAGAGGCTGCGATATCCGTATTAACAAATGCGGTGGCCGCCACACCGTTTGCGCCAAGAGCGCCTCCGGCGTTGAATCCGAACCACCCAAACCAGAGAAGCGCGGTCCCCAATGCTACGTGAGTAATATTGTGCGGCTCTCTTTCCTCAGCAGGCGCAATATATCGCTTACCTACAAATATAACGGAAGCGAGGGATGCAAGACCGGCGCTGGTATGAACTACGATACCTCCGGCAAAGTCAACGACTCCCATCTGTTGTAAGAAGCCTCCGCCCCATACCCAATGGGTAAGAGGGATGTAGATCAACACGCTCCAGGCTACGAGGAATATCAAATAACTTTTGAAGCTTACCCTGTCTGCAAAAGCTCCTGTGATCAGAGCCGGGGTGATGATTGCGAACATGTACTGGTAAGCGCAGAAGGTCAAAAACGGAATCGTCGATCCGTAGGTCGGATTCGGATCCATTCCCACGCCATGTAAAAAGACGTATTTCATTCCTCCGATGACACCTCCGACGTCCGGGCCGAACGCCATTGAAAATCCAAACAAGAACCATATGATCGTTACGATTCCCATGGAAATAAAACTCTGCATCATGATGGTAAGCACGTTCTTTCTCGATACGAGACCTCCGTAAAAGAATGCAAGTCCCGGAGTCATAAGGCATACCAAGGCGGCACAGATAATCATAAAGGCGGTATCTCCGCTGTTGATCATAAAAGTCACTCCTCTCAAAACTCAAAAATAAGTTCAGTTTATTACTTACATCATAAAAAAATAAGGGTTCTATGGGAATACCACAAAACCCTTATTCTTATCAGGGAAATTCCTTATTTAAAATTCTTTAGATTTCGATGAGATGGTTTCTGGCCGCATAAAGCACAAGCTCCGTAATATTTTTAAAGTTATTCTTCCTCATAATGTTGGCGCGATGAGTTTCCACGGTCTTGATCGAGATCATAAGCATATCGGAAATCTCCTTGTTGCTGTAACCCTCCGCCAAAAGCTTCAAAATCTCCCGTTCGCGAACAGACAGGTCGCTCCCCCTTCTCTCATTTGATAGAAAGCCATGCAGCAGCGTCTGAGAAAGTTCGGAAGAAACATAGACTTTTCCGTCCTTTACTGAATGGATCGCCTTGACCAGCTCCTCAAGCGCGTTTTCTTTCAATACATACCCCTTGGCCCCGCTTTCAAATGCCTCCGCGATGATCTCTTCGCTTTTATGCATCGTCAGAAAGATGATTTTCATCTCTGGATATTCTCTGGTCATGTTTTTCGCCACATCAAGGCCGCTTCGCTTTGGCATGGAGATATCAAGAATCAAAATATCCGCAGGATTCTTTCTGAGTCCGTCTTCCACCGCCAGTCCGTCCTCCGCTTCTCCCGCCACCACGATGTCCTCCTCCTGACTCAGAAGAATATTCAGGGATTCTCTGAGGATCTTATGATCGTCAGCCAAATATATTCTTATTTTCTCATTCATCTGTTACAGGCACCTCCACCCTGATCCTGGTTCCTTTTCCTTCGGCGCTGTCGATCGAAAACGTTCCGCCCAGCATCTTTACACGGTCCGCCATGGACGGTATTCCGACTCCATACACGCCCTCTTCCGCGGGAAACCCGATTCCGTCGTCAATGATCTGAAATTCATAGAGTTCATCATTTTTGGATTCGCCGGCGACGATCTCAACATTCCGGGCATTTGCATGCTTCACGACGTTGGTGATCGCCTCTTGTATCACGCGGTATATATTCAAAGTCACAGTCTCGTCAAAATGGGGGATCGGTTTTCGTATCTGAAGGGAGCAGACAAGCGTCCCGGTCTGGTTGATCCCTTCGGCCATTGCTGCCAGACCGCTTGTAAGTCCGTTTTCTTTCAGGGGTTCCGGCTTCAGATTGTTTAATACATTTCTTATTTCGCTCATGGAGCTTTCTGCCAGGGTCACCGCTTTATCCGTATTTTTTAAAAGCTTCTCATGTTCGGGATGGTCCTCGGATGATTCCAAGCTTTTTCTGGTTATGCCAAGTATCAACTTCAAGGCGGCGAGACTTTGTCCGACTCCGTCGTGGAGATCTCTGGCAAGCTTCGTCTTTTCCTGCTCCTCTGTTACCGTGAGGAGGCGTGCCTGTTTTCTGAGCAGGTCGTTTTTATCCTGGATTTCTCTTTCGTAGCCGCTGATCTCCATATATTTTTCCCAGGAATAAATGTCGGAAAACTCAACAATATTGAGACCTTTTTCCTCCTCTTCCGCAGTTACCCTGAGTCCCAGCGTTTTATCAATGATTTTGAACATGATAAACGAGACTCCGAATGCCCAGCAGAAGTTCACAAACAATCCAAGAAGCTGAACGAGAAACTGGCTCATTCTGTCTCCCGTATGCAAAAGCTCTGCTTTCATGAAAAACGGAAGCAGCAGCGTCCCTGCCATGCCGCCAAACAGATGGACAGGCACAGCGCCTACGGCGTCGTCGATCCCGGTCTTGTCCAGCAGATAGCTGGAAAGATCAACGATCATGCCGGAGAGCAATCCGATCATCAAGGCGGATAGCGGCTCCAGATAGTAGGAAGCGGCAGTGATCGCGACCAGCCCCCCCAAAACTCCGTTGAAGATGGAAATCAGATACCCGCCGTTGCGTGAAAGGAGCAGGTTCATCGCCAGCGCTCCAAGCATTCCGGACGCCGCCGCAAGATTCGTGTTTAGAAGAATCAGCCCCACTTTATCGTTAAAGGCAAGCAGGCTGCCGCCATTGAAACCGAACCATGCAAACCACAGGATAAAGACGCCCAATACAGCAAAGGGAATATTCGATCTTCCGCTTTTCGGTTTATGTCTTTTGCCCACGACCATCAGGCCTGCCAGTGCGATAAAACCCGCCGTCGTATGGACCACAGTCGCTCCGGCGAAATCAATGAATCCCATGGAAGAGAGCCATGTGTCCTGTTTCAGGAACAAGCCCCCCCAGACCCAATGACCGTAGACGGGAAAAATAAACGCTGCGCTTATGATTGCTGCGATCTGCAGCGGAAACAGTTTTGTACGCTCCGACATGGAGCCGGCAAATATCGTGACGGCTGTCGCCGCAAACATCAATTCAAAGAATACAAAGGCATATCCCAGAGGAGAAGCTTCCGCGATCCCGTCGAAATGCCAGAAGCTGCCGCCAATCAGCCCGCGCCAGGTCTCGCCAAACATGAGCGGAAATCCGACAAGGCAGAAGCCGATGGTAGTGATCATAAAAGTAAGCAGGTTTTCGATGGCAACCGAAATGACATTCTTGCTTTGAACAAAGCCGACTTCATAACATATAAAGCCCGCCTGCATAAAGAAGACGAAACATGCACAGATGATGATCCAAAGAGTGTCGATATGCATGGTCAAAACCTCCTCTTCTAAATATATGCCATGGTTTTCAAGGCAAAGATCCATAATGTGATCGTGATGGGCGAAACCAGCATGGACAAAACAACGATCCCCGATGCCAGGACGCTGTCGTTATTCATGTTCTTGGCCATGATGTAGCAGGTCGGCGTAGACGGAGCCCCCAGCATGATGAGCAGCGCCACCATAGCCTGGTCCCGGAAACCCATCATCACTGCAATTGGAAGGAAAATAGCGGGCTGAAGGACCAGCTTGATCACGGTGGCCGCGGAAGCAACATTGAGCTTCCCAAGCGCCTTATGTAATTCAAAACCGGCTCCGATCGCGATCAGAGCAAGGGGAGTCGCCATATTGGCGAAATTGTTCAGGCTTTTAAGAACCATTCCTGGGATCGTAATATCGAACAGGGCAAAGGGTAGGCCGGCGAGGATCCCCAAAATGATTGGATTGGTACAGATCCCAATGAATGCGGACTTGATGCGCGCTTTCCTCTGCCCCTCCTGATCCATGCCCTTCATGGTCAGTACAATGACTGAAAATATATTATACAGCGGCACGGCGGCCACGATCATCAGCGGCGCCAGCCCCGCATTGCCATAGATGTTCTGGATGAACGCAATTCCCAGCACAGCCATGCTTCCGCGGAAGGAACCCTGAACAAAGCTACCGATCATCGTCTTGTCTTTAAGAAAAATCTCCGCGGAAAACCAGATGACGCCGAAGCAAAGGACGGTCGCGATCATGCAGTACAGAAAGAACTTCAGCTCGAAGTCCTTTGCGATATCCATCGCAGCAATATCCCTGAACAGCAGGATCGGGAGCGTAACGGAAAAGTTGAACTTGTCCGCCACATTCACGAAGTTGGCGTTCAGCATCCCCTTCTGACGCAGGATCCATCCCACCAGCATGACTACAAATACCGGCACCGTGGCGTTTAAACTGTAAACAAAATTATCCATTTCAGCACCTCGCTGAACGGCCGGAGCGACTGCAGCCGGACCGACTCAGGTTATAAAACACTTCATAATTATTGCATTATTTGACTTAAAATACAACCTAGTTATTAAAAAAGCGACTTTGCTGCTTTATATTAAAAATGCTATGGGTTTCATTGCATTTCAACCCATAGCATTTTATTTCAATTTATGATCAAACATATTTTCTCATATACTTCAATGCGTTCTTTTCCAGCCTGCTGACCTGAGCCTGGCTGATGCCGATCTCGTCCGCAACCTCCATCTGGGTTTTTCCCTCGAAAAACCTCATGGTCAGGATATGCTTTTCCCTGCTTGTGAGCTTTTTCAGAGCCTCCCTCAGCGAGATGTTTTCCATCCATTTTTCATCGGTATTCTTTGTATCCTTTACCTGATCCATCACGTAGATGGCGTCCCCTTCGTCGTGGAAAACCGGTTCAAACAGAGAGATGGGATCCTGGATGGAATCGAGGGCCAGGACGACTTCCTCTCTCGGCAATTCCAGGTCGTTTGCTATCTCCATGATCGTCGGTTCCCGCTGCAGCTCTCTGGAAAGCTTCTCCTTGGACTGCAGCGCCTTGTAGGCGGTATCCCTGAGCGACCTGCTGACCCTGATCGAGTTGTTGTCCCTGAGATACCTGCGGATCTCTCCCACGATCATCGGTACGGCATAGGTCGAAAACCTTACGTTGTGGGATGTATCAAAGTTATCCAGTGCCTTGATCAGGCCGATGCATCCCACCTGGAACAAATCATCTGGATTTTCTCCTCGGTTGCTGAAACGCTGTATCACACTTAAAACCAATCGCAGATTTCCTTTTATAAATTCGTCTCTTACCTCATTATCTCCCCCTTTGATCTGATCAATCATTCTTTTCATTTCTACATCTTTGTACACTGGCAGCTTTGATGTATTCACGCCGCAGATTTCAACTTTGCTGGCCATGATAAGGACCTCCGCTTCCTGTTTTGCCCCCTTAAGCAGCACATTCGCGTTAGCATCGGTGTTGACCGAGGCTATTCCTTATTCTTAACATACGGGTTTGATTTTATTCTGCGGATTCCACTTTTCTATCCTAACTTTTTTATTTCTTTTCGAAGCCTTCCGATGATCTTTTTTTCCAGTCTGGAAATGTATGACTGGGAAATTCCCATCTTGTCTGCCACCTCTTTCTGCGTCATTTCTCTCCCGCTTATGAGGCCGAAACGCATCTCCATGATCTGCTTCTCCCTGGTAGACAGCTTCTTCAGCGCATAGACGAGCAGGTTCCGGTTCACTTCCTCTTCAATATGATTGTAGACGATATCGTTTTCCGTCCCCAGGATATCGGAAAGCAGCAATTCGTTGCCGTCCCAGTCAATGTTCAGCGGTTCGTCAAAGGAAACCTCGCTTTTCGTCCTGCTGCTTCTCCTCAGATACATGAGGATTTCGTTCTCAATGCACCGGGAAGCGTAGGTCGCCAGTTTGATGTTTTTATCAAGATTAAAGGTATTTACCGCCTTGATCAGACCGATGGCTCCAATTGAAATAAGGTCTTCCACATTCACGCCCGCATTTTCAAATTTTTTGGCGATATATACCACCAATCTCAGGTTCCGTTCGATCAGAATCGTCTTTGCGTCCTCGTTGTTCAACGCCAACTGTTCCAAAAGGATCCTTTCTTCCTCCGGCCCAAGCGGCGGGGGCAGCACGTCACTGCCTCCTATGTAAAATATCTCATCGGGTCTATGGCCTCTTAAAATCAATATGAGTTTGTCTTTGATCCTCAAAGCCGACAGCCGCAATTTTCTTCCGTTCTGTACCGTGATTTCCAATAATGTCCTAAACATCGCAAGCGATTCCTCCCTCTATCATACTTGGGTGCAAAAGAATCGAGCAGTCCCCCGCAGGCTGCCCTCCTGAAAACATTCCCTTGTATATTGCAAGGATTGCACCTTCCGAAGCTGTCACAGTCCTGTCACTGCCCATCCTGTTATGTATCCCGATCCGGATCGCATCCGGTCTTATTCCCACTAAATAACCTTTCTCCTCCCCAATGGACTGATAGGGGATCATCCTGATGCGGTTGGCATAATCGCTGTTCATCAGCACTTCCGACAGGATCTGCCCATTTTTTTCCTTCGTTGCCTCATCGACGATCTCGACCGGCAGGAATTGTTTGGCAGCAGCCGCCGATATGATCATTACCGGGTTTCCCGTAAGCGGATCTGTCAGGAAATTCCCTGTGTCTACCATGCCCTTCATTGTCACGGCTCTGCCCTCCATGGCGATCTCCACATCGGCAAAGGTTCTTTCCCTGATCATCTTCCCTTTAATAAATTCCGCAAAGAAACTGAATATGATCCAGGTCATGACACATCCGAGCAAAACATACAAATATCCGACAACCCCGAGGTAAACGGAACTGTTTCGGGTCACGCCCACAATGCCCAGGAAATACATCATTCCGATGGTGATACCGCCCATTGCAAAGCTGACCAGATAAAAGATCAGCGTGATCCGTGCGAAAAGCCGCAGCCGCCTCGGTTGAAAAACGATCAGAACCAACGCCGCCGAAAAGCAGAGCTTTGAGAGAACGGCCAATCCGGGATTCAGCGTATCCCAAAACAGGATAAATGAATACAGTCCGCATAGTACACTGCCAAGAACCAAATACCGCTTTTTACAGCGGATCCCGGATATTTTTCCCGTCAGAAGCAGTATGATTCCTCCGGTTACCGCGTTTTCAAGAAATAGATATTCCGCATAGATCACCACATGAAAAAACCCCCTCGCTGCTGTAATCTAATTAAAGATTATAGAGCCGCCAAGGGGGATTTTTTTGTCAAAAGTGAATGTCGATTTTTAATTTATTTTACAGCCTTTTTCGCTGTCTCTGCCAACTGTGAAAATCCTGCAGGATCATGGATCGCCATTTCAGCGAGCATCTTTCTGTTGATTTCGATTCCGGAAACCTTCAGGCCGTTCATCAGCTTGCTGTAGGAAATGCCGTTCATTCTTGCGCCGGCGTTGATTCTCGCGATCCAAAGTCTTCTGTATTCTCTCTTCTTGTTCTTTCTTCCAACATACGCGGAGCTGAGGGATTTCAGTACTGCAGTGTTCGCAGCTCTGAAGACCTTGCTCTTCTGTCCGTAGAAACCCTTTGCCAGTTTTAATATTTTCTTATGCTTTTTCTTAGCATTCAATGCTTTTTTTACTCTTGCCATTTTATCTTACCTCCTATATCCTTACACGTTTAATACTGATTTAATTCTTTTGTGGTCAGCGCTGCCCAGAAGAGTAGCCTTTCTCAAGCCTCTTTTTCTCTTAGCAGTTTTCTTTGTAAGAATATGGCTCTTGTACGCCTTATTTCTCTTAACCTTACCAGTACCGGTCAACTTAAATCTTTTCATTGCTCCTCTGTGAGACTTCATTTTTGCTTTTGCCATTTTAAAAATTTCCTCCTACATTTAATCGAGTATTACTTTTGACTCGTTATTGCTATCTATCCGTTTTTGGTGCTAAAATCATAATCAAACTTCGGCCTTCAAACTCCGGTTTCTTTTCTACAACGCCCGAGTCGGAAATAAACTCGACAAACTTTGCCATAACATCCTGGCCCTTGCTTGCGTAATCCTTCTCTCTTCCCTTAAAGCGCAGGCTGACTTTGACCTTGTCGCCTTCCTTCAGGAATTTCGCTGCGTTTTTGGCTTTTACAGACAGATCGTGCTCTTCGATGAAAGTGCTCAGTCGAATCTCTTTCACTTCAGTGATCTTCTGCTTTTTCTTGGCCTCTTTTTCCTTCTTTTGAAGCTCGTATCTGTATTTTCCGTAATCAAGAATCTTACAAACCGGCGGTTTTGCCGTAGGAGCAATATTAACCAAATCCAGCTTTTTCTCAATTGCCAAATTCAGAGCCTCGTCCAGGCTCATTATGCCCAATTGTGTTCCGTCGTTGTCGATAACCCTCAATTCTTTATCACGAATTTCTTCGTTGATCTGATTCTCCTTGCTAATGATTCGCACCTCCCAAAAAAATCAAAAAGCGGATATTCGTACCCGCTTCAAAAACAAACCGATTCAGACGATCAGGTTTTCTTATTTGACCCTGGCAGCGCAAGCCGCGAAGGTGAGAAGCGGACTACTTCTTCTTTGTTACTGGAGTATATTATCATCAAACCCCGGACTTGTCAATGTTTTTTTAACATTCGCTTTCCGGATTTTCGACATATGGTTCCGGTGTATTGATATTCAGAATTTTCGGTTTGTTCATCCCGTTATTATCAATTGATAATTTTTCTTTTCTATTATATGATAAAAAATATATAGCGCAACTATTTTTTCACCTTTTAAGGAGTAAAGACTATGGCAAACAGTAAAAACGCCCTCTCCGTCCTGTCGATCGACGAGCTGATTCCTATTCTTGACAGTATCAGCGACGCGATCTTCATTGACGATGCGCAGGGTTTTACCATATGGATCAACAAAGCCAGCGAAGAACTCTACAAGATATCAAGGAAGGAAATCATCGGGAAGCACGTATCCTTCCTGGAAAACACGGGTATTTTCACGCCCTCCGTCGCTCGAATCGTAATGGAGAAGAAAAAGGAAGTCAGCATCATCCATGAAAACAAAGACGGGAAACGGCTTCTTACCACCGGTATCCCCATTATGGACAGGGCCAACAACATGAGCAAGATCATCACGACGACCCATGATATCACGGAGTTGATCAATCTGCAGAATCAGCTGGAAAGCTTTCAGAACACCCTTTCCGGTTTGAATGTGCAGGAAGGCTTCAATGATATCGTTGCCAACAGTCCTTCCATGTATAACGTGATCCAACTGACAAAGCGCCTGTCCGATATCGATTCCACCGTCCTCATCACGGGAGAATCCGGCGTCGGCAAGGGCGTCATCGCAAAACTGCTCCACGAAAACGGCAGCCGCAGGGAATATCCCTTTGTCAAGGTCAACTGCGGAGCGATCCCAGAGAATCTCATCGAATCGGAACTCTTCGGTTATGAAAGCGGCGCCTTCACCGGTTCGCGCAAGGATGGTAAAAAAGGCCTTTTCGAAACAGCGGATAAAGGAACGATCTTCCTGGACGAAATTTCAGAGCTCCCTTTGAATCTCCAGGTCAAACTGCTGCAGGTCATTCAGGAGCGCGAGATCACAAGAGTCGGCTCCGTCGAAAGCATCCCCATCGACGTCCGGATCATTTCTGCCTCTAACAAGGATCTGATGGCCATGGTCCATGAGGGTAAATTTCGGGAAGACCTTTATTACAGGCTTAATGTCGTACCAATCGGTATCCCGCCGCTTCGGGAGCGGCCGGAAGACATTATCCCCATGATCCGTATCTTCCTGAACCAAAACAATATAAAAATGAAAGAGCACAAGGAGATCGACTCCAAGGCCATCGCGACACTTATGAAATATCCGTGGCCCGGCAATGTCCGCGAGCTCCAGAATATTATCGAAAGGCTTGTTATCACGACGAAAGGGACCGTGATCCTGCCGGAAAACCTTCCGAGTTTTATCTATGAAAACACAAGCGGCGTTGAAAGTACAGTGATTTCGGCTGGAAGAAACCTGAAAGACGCCCTTGATCATGCGGAACGCGATATCCTTCTGAAAGCTCAGGAACAGTACAAAACGACGCGCGCCATGGCAAAGGCGCTGGGCGTCAGCCAGCCTACCATCGTACGCAAGCTTCAGAAATATTCCATTTCCGATACAGAATAGAATCACCGATGCAGTATTGCATCACGTCGAAAATCCCGATTTTTGGGCAATTTAGCGGACTGAAACTAGTTTAGTCCGCTTTTTTGATACATTTATGTATCAAAATGATCTGCCATTTCTCCTTGATTCTGCCAATTCCCTTTCTCCCAATCATGACCGCGCGTTTTCTTTCTGCCCCTCAAGCCAATGATTTCAAAGCATCCAGGCCTATTGTTTTTATTTTCGTACTTTATTCATAGTTTTGGCATAACGATTGCATAATATGATTAGTGTTAAATTAAATCAACAAATATTTCTTAAGGAGGAATGTAAAAAATGGCAATGACTAGTGCAGAATATGTAGCAAGCTTAGTAAAGAAGGGACACGCTGCCCAGAAGATCGCTGAAGGTTTTAACCAGGAAAAAGTTGATCAGTTGACAGCCGCTGTTGCTTACGCGCTTACTCAGCCTGATGTTGCTCTTAAATTTGGTGAAGATCTTGTTGCTGAATCCGGAATGGGTATTCCAGCCGACAAGCAGGCCAAGATGTTTGGTAAAGTAAAAGGTTCTTACTTCCAGATGAAGGGACAGAAGTCCGTTGGTCTGGTGGAAGTTGATGAAAAGATGGGAATGGAAAAATATGCGAAGCCAATGGGCGTTATCGGCGCTATCATTCCTGTAACAAACGGCGAAGCGACTCCAGTTGTAAAGTCACTGATGGCTCTGAAGACAAGAAACGCTATCATCCTTGCTCCGCATCCAAAAGCAAGAAAGACCAACTGGGCAGTTACTGAATTGATCAGAAGCGTACTTAAGAAGTTCGATGCTCCGGAAGATCTGGTACAGGCCATCGATCCTGAATATGTAAGCATCGATACCTCCGCAGAATTGATGAAGCAGGTTGATTTCATCCTGGCAACAGGCGGAACTCCAATGGTAAGACAGGCTTACTCCTCCGGAAATCCGGCTATCGGCGTTGGAACAGGTAATGTTGTAACCATCGTTGACGGAACTACAAACATGGACGACGTTGCCGCTCTGATCATCAAGTCCAAGACTTTTGACAACGCAACTTCCTGCTCCACAGAAAACAATATCATCGTTCTGGAAGAAACTTATGACGCATTCGTAGCAGCTATGGCTAAGGTTGGCTGCTATCTGATCAAGGAAGATTCCGCTGACAAGCAGACTCTGCTGAAGACCATCTGGCCGGAAAGCCCAGCAAACCACGACCTGAACAGACACGTTGTTGCTCAGCCTGCTGCAAAGATCGCTGAACTGGCAGGAATCAAGGTTCCTGAAGGAACAAGAATGATCATGGTTGAAGAAAACGGCGGATTCGGAAACGAATTCCCATTCACAGGCGAAAAGCTCTCTCCTGTTGCCGGCATCAGAAAAGCAAAGGATTTCGACGATGCAGTACAGAAATTGCTCAGCATCCTTGATTATCAGGGAAAAGGCCACAGCATCGGCATCCACACTACAAAAGCAGAAAGAGTAACCCTCCTCGGCGACAAGATTCCTGTAACCAAGGTTGCGGTAAATTCACCTCAGTCTCTGACAAACAGCGGATCCTGGACCAGCGGTTTCCCGATGTCCATGACTCTGGGCTGCGGCACATGGGGACACAACAGCATTTCCCACAATGCAACATGGAAAGACCTCTTGAACTTCACATACGTTTCAAGACCGATTCCTTCCTTCCAGCCGACTGACGAAGAACTGTTTGACGAAGAGATCAGAAAAGCATTCAAATAAATTAACCACACCGCTCATGCTGACGGGGCTGTGATGAACAGCCCCCGCATAACAATACGTTAAAAGGAGATAACAAAATGTCAAACATTAAAGAACAAGGTATGAAGTATAACCTTTATTCCTGGAGTGCACAGAAAAAGATCAATCCTATGGTTGTTTCCAAAGCCGAAGGTATCTTCTTCTGGGATGAAGACGGAAAGAAATACTATGATATGTCCGCACAGCTTGTAAACTCCAACTTAGGTCACGGACACAAAAAGCTGATCCAGGCTATCAAGGATCAGGCTGACAAAATGGCTTTCATGGGCCCTGGCTACTCTGTAGACGTTCGTTCCGAAGCAGCACAGAAAATCGTTGAATTATCCGGTCTCGAAGGTTCAAAAGTTTTCTTTGTAAATGCCGGAGCAGAAGCAAATGAAAACGCGATCAAATTTGCAAAAGCTTATACTGGAAAATGGAAGATCTTCTCCGCTTACAGAAGCTATCACGGAGCTACATTCGGAGCAAGCGCTCTGACTGGCGAACCAAGAAGATTCATTGCAGAACCAGGTGTTCCTGGATTTGTTAAATTCGACGGACCTTATGCTTACAGAGCACCTAAGGCTTGCAACTTCAAATCAGAGGAAGACGTAACCGCTTTCTATCTTGAATTGCTGGAAAATCAGTTCCTTTATGAAGGACCAGATCAGATCGCGGCAATCTTCTTTGAAACAGTTGTAGGTTCCAACGGAATCCTGGTACCGCCTAAAGGATATTATGAAGGCGTTAGAGCTCTCTGCGACAAATACAATATCGTATTGGTATTTGACGAAGTTATGGCTGGTTTCTACAGAACAGGTACTCCATTTGCATTCCACAATTTTGGAGTTAAGCCTGACCTCGTGACATTCGCAAAGGGCGCAACCTGCGGTTATGTTCCGCTCGGCGGCGTTATCGTTACCGAAAAGATCCACAAGATCTTTGACGAAAAGAAGATGTTCAACGGACTTACCTACAGCGCTCATCCAATGGGATGCGCAACGACTATCGCTACTCTTGACGCTTACAAAGAAGAAAAGATCGAAGAAAACGTCAAGAAGCAGGGCAAAGTTCTTGCAGACGTTCTCGACGAAATGGAAAAGAAGCATGCTTGCGTTGGCCAGGTAAGACACATCGGACTGTTCAGCTGCGTAGAGCTTGTTAAGAACAAGGAAACCCGTGAACCGATCGTTAAGTTCAACAGCGATCCGGAAGGCTTGATGCCAAAAATCGTCGGAATGCTGAAGGTTGAAGGATTCTCCACTTACTCCCATGAAAACATGGTTCTGGTTTGTCCTCCGCTCAACATCACAGAAACCGAATTAAGAGAAGCTCTTGCTATTCTGGATAAGGTTCTGGATTCCGTAGACAACATGATCAAATAAGTTAAGACGAGTTAAAGTTAATTTTTAAGTTTTCTTTCAGATTTGAAAAGGCAGATTCAATGCGAATCTGCCTTTTTTTAGTTATGAAAAAGTGTTTTCAAATACTAGCTCGCCCAATTTGTGAAACAAATTGTCGGCGAACTTATGCAAGGAAATCACAAATCTTTGATCTGTAGATTTCTACTGCTAAAACCGTGAAACTTATTACCGACTTTGATGCGCAGCATCTTAAAGGAGGCGGTTTTCGCGAAAACACTTTTTAATTTTTACAGGTAACGGAAAACGCCCTTAACGAGACCCAGAATCTTAACATCGCTGACGATGATCGGGCTCATGCTCTGATTCTCAGGCTGAAGCCGGATATGTCCACTCTCTTTGTAGAAGGTCTTGACAGTGGCTTCACTTTCGAAACCGTCGACCATCGCAACGACGATATCGCCGTTATTCGCCGTATTCTGCTGATGCACAAGGATGTAATCCCCGTCCATGATACCAGCTTCGACCATGCTCTCCCCTCTTACCGTGAGCATGAAGCTGTTGCCCTTGGGAAGAAAACGAGCCGGGACCGGGATCGTATCATCGATATTTTGCTCTGCCAGGATCGGAGTACCGGCTGCAATCCTGCCGATGACCGGAACATCCACTATGTCGGCTCTCTCCGTCTGCTCTCTCGCCGGTACAGCTGCCTCGGATTCCCCGAAGCTCTTTCCCGTTTCCGGATCAATGATCATCAATGCGCGAGGCTTTGCCGGGTCCTTCTTGATATACCCTTTCATTTCAAGATTCTCAAGATCCTTGTGTGTCGTCGAAGTGGATTTGATGCCCAGAGCGGTGCACATTTCCCTTACCGTGGGCGGATATCCCTTTTTCTTGATTTCATCCTTCATATATGTGAGTATTTTTCGTTCACGATCCTTTAGTACCTCCATCGGAATGTTCCTCCTTTATTTTTATATCCGGTCACTTCTGATGACTTAATTCACGAACATTTTTTCTTTATTTACGAACATATTATCACATTTGTTCGAAAATGTAAACAGATGTTCCTCATCTTTTTCAGGTTAATGTCAAGAGTGATAATTCATTTATCACTCCTGACAACTGTGAGCCTGCTGAGGAACAGAAAAATTTCCTGAAGCTCTCTGTTTTCAACGCCCTTTTAAAAATCTGGCTCCTTGGCATTGTTTGTGCTATATAATTAGACAGAAGGAGGAGATTCTATGGATCGATTTATTCATTTTAAAGACCAGGTCTGCCTGGTCACAGGAGCAGGCAGCGAATCCGGAATCGGATTCTGCACAGCAAAGATACTGGCACAGTTGGAAGGAAAGATTGCACTCATATCCACCACCGACCGCATTCACCGGCGCGTGGAAGAGCTGAGGGCCCTCGGCGCGGAAGCCAAAGGATACGTAGCCGATCTGATGGACCGGGCGCAGGTGGAAAATGTTATTAGCCAAATTGTTTCCGATTTCGGAACGATCGATGTCCTGGTGAACAACGCAGGAATGGTCCAGATCGGCGGCGAGGAGGATTTTGCTGAATTCCTGGACGTTACATATGACAGCTGGGACGAATCCATTAACCGTAATCTGACACTCTGCTTCAACGTAACAAAAAATGTGCTCCCTGTCATGAAGGCAAAGAAGTATGGAAGGATCGTCAACGTTTCGTCTGTAACGGGTCCTGTGGTCAGCAACCCGGGTGAAGCCGCTTACAGCGCCGCAAAGGCTGCCATCGTCGGGATGAGCCGTTCCATCGCCATCGAAACGGCAAAGGACAATATAATGATAAACAACGTCCTGCCGGGGTGGATCGCCACGGCTTCCCAAACGGAAAGCGAATCAGCCGGTGGCCTGAATACGCCTGCCGGACGCGGAGGTTCGCCGGAGGAAGTAGCAAACATGGTCGTTTTTCTGGCTTCAAAAGAAGCTTCATATATTACGGGACAGTCCTTTATCGTGGACGGCGGAAATACGATCCAGGAGTACAAAGGACCGCAGGAGCTGTATTATTGAATTTAAAAAATTATATGACACGAAGGGAGACGCAGAAAGATGGATTTCTTTTCTCTGAATGATAAAGTAGCCGTTGTCACCGGGGCCGGATCCGGGCTCGGACTGGCTACAGCGGCGAGATTTTCCCAGGCAGGAGCCAAGGTCGTCATGGCCGATATCAATGATTCGGCCGAATTGGCCGAGAAAACAGGCTGTCATTTTATCCGGACCGACGTCACAAAGGAAGCGGATATGGAAGCCCTTATGAGGCAAACGAAAGAAATGTTCGGCAATCTCGACATCATGGTCAACAACGCCGGGATCATCCTGCCCGAGCAGCTTCTGACCGACGCGGTCGTCGAGGATTTCAAACGGCTTTATGAAGTCAATGTATTCGGTGTTGTCAACGGGTTGAAGTACGCTCCGCGCTTCATGAACGACGGCGGCGTCATCCTGAATACCGCCTCCAATTCCGCAAACGGCGATTATGCAGGCTACGGCGCCTACATCTCATCCAAATGCGCGGTAGTCGGCTTGACGAAGGCTGCTGCCATCGAACTGGCGCCAAGGAATATCCGCGTTAACTGCATCTGTCCCAATACCATCGACACCCCGATGGCCTACGCGGAAGGCTGTGAAACGGAACTCGCAGTCATGTCCATAACGACTCCGCTAGGCAGAATGTGCAAGGCGGAGGAAGCAGCGGCCCTGTATCATTTTCTTGCCTCCGACGACTGCAGATATATCACCGGTGAAGACATCTACATCGACGGCGGGCTGAAGGCAGGACCCAGTATCCAGATGATCGAGCACCTGTTAAAGGGGCTTGCATAAATATAAAACAATTTGCCCGTAAAAAAACCGGCTCTCGTTCTAAACGGGAGCCGGTTTGCATTACTTGCTGACCAGCAATTTCTTGATCCCTGCTTCCAGTCCGTCCAATGTCAGTTCGTACATCGGAAACATTTCCTTGATTTTCTGGAGGGTCCTGCTGCCGTAGGTATATTCCCATTCCCTTTCCGGAATCGGATTAAGCCAGATCTGCTTCTTATATTTGTTTTTGAAACGCCTCAGCCAGTCGATCCCGGGGATTTCGTTGTAAAGCCCCACGAAACAGTTTCCGCCCTTGCTCATAAGTTCTGAGGGAGCCATCGAGGCGTCACCGACAAAGATCACCTTGTACTCACTGTTGAGGTTGGAAAGCACCCATTCCGTATCGACCCACTCGCCTCTTTTACAGTGAGGCGTAGTGTATAAATGTTCATAGATGCAATTGTGGAAATAATAGACCTTCAGATCCTTGAAGTGGTTCGACTTGCTCACCGCCTGGAAAAGCTGGCTGCAAAGGTCGCTGTAAGGCATCATGGAGCCGTCGGAATCAAAGAGAAGCAAAAGCTTAACTGTATTTTTCCTCGGCCGCTCCCAGACCAGCTTCAGATTGCCGGCATTTTCACAGGTCTCATCGATCGTGCCGTCGATATCCAGTTCCGTCTTCTGACCGTCAAGCCTGGAAGAAAACTGTCTCAGTTTCCGGAAGGCCATCTGGAACTGACGGATATCCAGGATATTGTCCTCGCGAAAATCCTTGAAGTTACGTTCGCTGGCCACCTGGACAGCATTCTTATGGCGGCTTTCTCCCCCGACGCGGATGCCTCTTTCATGATATCCGTTGTAGCCCATGGTTGAAGTACCGCCTGTACCGATCCAGTAATTTCCGCCGTCGTGCTTTTCCTTCTGTTCCTCGATCCTCTCCTTCAGGCGCTTCTGCAGCTCCTCCAACTCCAGGACGAAATCATCGAGCATGTTCTTGTCATTGATGTCCTTGTTCTTGACGTCCTGATTCAGCCATTTCCATATCTCGGACGGGATATCGTCCGGTGTGACGATTCCTTCAAAATATTCCGCAAAAGCTAGATCGAACCGGTCATAATCCGTCTCGCTTTTCACCAGAATGCTTCTGCACAGGTGGTAAAAATCCAGAAGGCTGGCCTTGCAAAGCCCCTTATCCAGGGCTTCGATCAGCGCGAGCCACTCATTCAGAGAGACATTCAGTCCTCTTGCCCGCAATAAATAAAAGAATGAAATAAACATATTTTATAACCATCTTTTCAAGGTGTAGCCCTTTTCTTTGATCTCATACATGGCGTCGATGTCCTGGTTCTTTTTCAGCAATACTCCCGCATACGGGATTTCCGCCTTGATCCTATCGATGGAGATGCCACTCAGAATCAGCGCCTGCAGCCAGTCAAGCAATTCAGAGGTGCTCGGCTTTTTTTGGAGCTCCTTCATGTCCCTGATCCAATAAAAGGCTTCCATTGCCTGATCCAGAAGCTTCTTCTCGATATCGGAGTAATGCACCCTGACGATTTCTTCCATCTTCTCCGCATCCGGAAATTCGATATAGTGGAAAATGCATCTTCTCAGAAATGCGTCTGGCAGTTCTTTTTCCGCATTGGAAGTGATGATCACGATGGGTCTGTGCTTAGTGCGGACGGTTTCCTTTGTCTCATTGATATAGAATTCCATCTTGTCCAGCTCCCAAAGCAGATCGTTGGGAAATTCCAGGTCCGCCTTGTCGATCTCGTCGATGAGCAGTACCACCTGTTCCTCGGAGCGGAACGCTTCGCCCAGCTTTCCGAGCTTGATATATTTTTTGATATCCGCAACGTCGCCTTCGCCGAACTGGCTGTCGTACAGTCTCTGTACCGTGTCGTACACGTAAAGACCGTCCTGGGCTTTTGTCGTGGATTTGATATTCCATATGATCAGTTCCTTATCCAATGCTTTCGCGATGGAATCGGCCAGCATGGTTTTGCCTGTGCCAGGTTCGCCCTTGATCAGCAACGGCTTTTGAAGCGCGATGGATACGTTGACCGCATGCATCAGTTCATCTGAAACGACATAATCGCTGCTTCCTTTGAATTGGTTCATTTTATTTGACATTCTGCTTCTCCTCGTAATATGATTCTAAATACTATTATACACGAAATACCCTGCCTTGTATTCTGTAGATATTTCCGTTATTAGCGGTTTATTCTTGCTCTGCGCTTTCATTCAGGATCTGTATGATCGCTTTCGCCGTCGCAAGGGCGTAATTCTGTCGGAACTCATCCGTCATCATCATCTTCAGATCGTCTGTGTTGGAAAGGAATGATCCTTCAATGATGATGGCCGGCATCTGGGTCTTGTTCAGGACCGCGTATGCGGGCTCGCTCTTCGCTCCCCTTCCGGTGGTCCCTATGGTGCTGAGCAGCTCCTGATAAGCCACCTCCGCCAGATGTTTGCTGTAGAGACCGTAGTCGCATTCATTCGCCTTGGAGTTGTAGTATACTTCAACTCCCTTGGCGTTGGGATTCTTATCGGACGAATTATTGTGGATCGCTATGTAAAGATCACCGTTTGCCGCATTGGCCAGAGAAGGTCTGTCATAAAGCGTGATCGTCGTATCCGTCTCCCTGAGAATATAGGTCCGGACTCCTGCCGCTTTCAGCATATTGTTCAGCCTCATAGCCACGTCGAGATTGATATCCTTTTCATTCAATATCTCAACGCCGTCCCGGATCGCCTGGGAACCGGTATCCTTGCCGCCGTGTCCAGGATCGATCACGACAAGTCTCTCTGCCGCTCTCCAATCGACCACATCCAAACCATCCGGTGTTTTACCGCCGGGATTTTGATTCTGCTGGGCTTGGTTTTTATCAAAATCAATGAATATGCTTGCTTTATCCGCAGAAAAGCTGACCTTGCCGGCAACTTTCGCGGTCAGATCCGCTACGACCCGCACTGTATTCTCGTCAAACTGGGAATACCGGACTGATTCGAAGACTTTATTGTCGTCATCAGAGTTGATTTTACCGCCGTCCGAACCCAGTGTCGCGTTATTGATATCAATAACGAAGCGCTCCGGGCCTTCATATGCGAAAGACTTGTATCCTTCCACTGCTCCGTCTCCCCGGACAATGACTCTGTAATATTCATTTGTATCCTCTACTTCAACAGATTTGATCGATGTCTTCGCCTTTATGACCGGCGAGGTCAAAGACACAGTCCTGCTCAAATCGTCCCATGCCACGCCGCACGATACCGATTCAGCAGCAAAACGAACCGGGATCAGTGTTCTGTCTCCGATGATCATGGCAGGCACTTCCATGGTCACTGCAGTGCCGTTGACAAAAGCTGTATCGGAATCCACGGTCAGCTTGACCGTGGAAGTCCCCAGGATGATTTCAACAACTCTCGTATTTTCATCCCAGTTGACGGTAGCCCCCATCTGCTCAAATACAGCTCTGGCCGGAATCAGCGTTCTCTCCTTAATGATCACAGGAGGTACATCCGGCGTTACAGACTTTCCGTCAACCGCCAATGATACCGGATAATCCTTACAGAATGTGACTCCGTCGTCAATATCTTTCTGTGTGATATCTGCATGGGCTCCATATACAGCCTGCCCCCCAAGCAAAACCAGTATCGCGGACAACAACATCCATCTCAAATATTTCCTCATATCCCCACCCTTTTCCAAGCACGATTATCATTGCAAAAATAGCCGAATTTCGACTAATTATTCCTAGCGTTCATTATAATATATTTAGACGGTAAATTGTGGGTTTTTGCGTTTTGTAATGGAATTGTAATCCACCTCCAGCGGCTTCCCCGTTGACGGATCGGGGAATTGAATTTAGAATAAAATTGCAAAGATAAAAACACAGTTCCGGTCGGTAGTCCGGACGCGGCGAAGCTCTCGCTGTCAGTAACCTGCCTCCTTTGGTTGTCCGTTCTTTGTTTTCTGAAACATGAAAAGGAGGATGAAAAATGACCAGAGTGAAGGCACAGCTGTCCGTATTTTTTGAAGAACCGTTCTGGATCGGAATCTATGAAAGAATGGAAGAAAACCGGATCGTAGCATGCAAAATCATCTTCGGATCGGAGCCGAAGGACTATGAAGTCTACAGCTTTATGAATGACAACTGGAAGAGCTTGCAATTCAGCCCTCCCGTTTCCGGGGAAGATTTGGAAGAGCGGCGGATCAATCCCAAACGGATGCAAAGGGATATCGCCCGTCAGCTGCAGAATCCCGGCGTCGGCACGAAGGCGCAGCAAGCGCTGAAGGTTCTGCAGGAAAACAAGAAGACGGAACGGAAGAAGCTATCGAAACTCAGAAAGGACGAAGAAAAAGAGCGGCAGTTCGAAATACGACAGCAGAAGAAGAAAGAAAAGCATAAGGGCAGATAATGCCCTTACTTTTTTTGTCTTTAGCCCATCCCTTATGCTTTCTTTACATACTCCAGAAACTTCTTTTCCGTCAGGATCTCGTTGGTCACCAGCTTCCCGTTCAGAAAAAAGCTGTAAGTCGTAAACGGAGTGGGTGCGTTTTGAGCCGCTTCCGTGCTGTCAATTTTGATCAGCTGCAGCGGGACACCTTGTTCTTTCGCGGCTTCCAGAAGAAGCGGCGCGTATTTATCGGTATGGGGACACTGGTTTGAATAGTAGATCACCGGTCCATTCTGATCGATGCGACCGTCCTTTGCACATGGCCTAAAACGAGGCGCAGGCCGGTTGCTGCTGTCAAAATCCAGATACAGAAGTTCGAAGTAAGGTTCGGCTTTGTCGGCGATTCGGAATCCCTTATACTTTAAGTATTTCGGATCGGAAAGAAACGGCATTTTCTTCTCCGAGGATAGCACAACAAGGCCAACGGCTCCTTTCTCTTTTGCATCTCTGATGCAGAGTTCCAGCAGCTGATCGGCGTACCCCTTCCCTTTGAACTGACCGGAAACCCAGAAGCAATCGACGTAGAAATATCCTTCGGCTTCGATGGGGCACCATGCTTTTTCCGCCGGAATATACTCGATAAACACTTTGCCCCGTTCATCCAGCTTCTGAAAAACCAGCCCGTCGGGGAAACAGCCTTTCATCCACGCTTTTTTTGAGGATACGCAGGTCTCGCCCTTCTTGTCCGTTATGGCGCAGCAGATATGTTCGCGATCGATATTTGTTTCATCAACTTTTATGAATCCCATGATCTAACCCAACCTTTTTTCCTTTATTTTAACACAAAAACCTGACAACATCGTGTCAGGTTTTTATAAATTATTCCTCGGTCATGAATCGAACTTCATCAGCCTGACTCCGGCGGCAAAGAAGATCAGTCCCATACCAGCGAGAATCAGCGACGGCATTACAGCGGCCTCAAAGCCCATGCCCCTTGAAGCGATGTCCTCCATTCCCTGGATCGCCCACTTTTGAGGCGTAAGCTGCGCGAGGAACAAAAGCGCTTTATTATTCACGATATCCAGCGGCCACATGCAGCCTCCCAGCATCGCGGTGCTGGTCAGCAGAACAGGCGTAACGGACGACAGCTGAGCGTGAGTCTTAACCAGTCCAGAAATGAGGAGTCCCATGGCGGTGACCGCAAAGATGAAGGCTGCGACTACCAGCAGGATCCCTGCAAGACTGTTCCCCCAGTCGATTTTCAGCAGGTACTTTCCAGCGAGGACCAGGATACCGAGCTGGATCGCTCCGGCAAGATAGGTCACGATCATGCTGCCTCCAAGGATCGACGCCTTGGATACCGGTGTGATCATCATACGCTGCCATGTTTTATATTGTCTGTCGTAAAGTATGGTTCCGACGCCGAATACCATAGTGTACATGGAAAAGAACAGCGAAAAGCCGATCATGGAATGCTTCAGATTGTCATAGCCGCTGTTTGCGTTGGTATTTACGATCGTTGATGTGACCGCGATGGGATTCTTGTACTCCCAGGAATCCATCACACTGCGGTATGCGGAATCCTTTACCGATTCCCGGTTGGCTGTCGGCTGTTTCGATAGGATATAGTCGGCTGTTATTTCGGAAATCCTGACTGCGCCCGTCATTTTTGAGGCGGCGGCCGTCAGCTGCTGTTTCAGTGTCAGGATCAGAGTGTCATCCTTGAGCTTCATGACTCCCAGCGGTATGGAATCTCCTGATTTCACAGCGGAATCAAATCCCCTCCCGATCAATACGGCTGCAAGAGCTTTTCCTTCCCTGACCTGCGTCACCGCAGCCTCCCGGTCCGTTTTCCGGAATTCGAAAGCTTCGTTGCCGCTCAATTCCCTTGTGAGATTTTCGGAATAGCTGCTGCCGCTTTCATCTACGATCAGAACTTCCGGTCTGTAATCATTGAAGGATACGCCAAAGATCACAGTAAGCCCGAACGCCATCAGCATCATGATGACATAAACCCAGAAATCATCCCTGAGTCTTAGCAGTCTCAGCTTGATAATACCCAGCATTGGCGGCGCCCCCCTTTCCTTTCAATATCATAACGGCAAGGAGCGCAAATACTGCTCCGATCCCCGCCAGTACAGCGACATATCCCAGCACGGCTTCCATGCCGTAGCCCATCATGGTTTTCTGATACGCCTTCAGCGCAATACCGTTGAGCGACAGAAAGCTGAGCTTCTGAAACGCCGCGGGCAGGATATCGACGGGGAAAAAGCTTCCGCCGAGCAGTGCCATAGTTTGAATGATCGCGGTTTCAAATATGTTTGCCATCTTGTAATTTCCGGCCCGGTAGGTAGCGGCTGCCACTGTCGTGCCGACGCCTGCAACGGCGAAGGCCGCGGCGATGCCGATCACTGTTACGGAAAAGAAGTCGCCCCATTCCACCTTCAGCGCATAATGCGAGAAGACAGTCATGATCATGATTTGGAGCAATGCGATTATGAAAATGACAAGGAACTTTCCTGCCAGGATCCCCGATTTGGACGTACCGGCGACCATCATACGCTGGTAGGTGAAGTTTTCCTTTTCCTCCAGGAGCATTCTTCCGCCGTGGCTGGCTGCAAATAGAATGAACATGGTCAGCATGGCTGCTGCGTAATAATCTGCGCTCGAAACAGGCTTTCTGCCTTCCAGTGTCATATCTTCGACCTGGACCTGAACGGCTGCCAGAGCATCCTTAATCCCTGTCATTACTGCTTCCATCCCCTTGAAGCTGCCTGTTCCCAGATCATTGGCCATTGATTCTTCGATCAGGACATTCTTTCCGATGATGACAGAGGCCATGGAATCGGAATAAGCCTGAATGACCGCCTGAACGATCTGCCCGTCAATGCTCGCTTCCGGTTTGGTCAGAACATCGATTCCAACTTCATTCCGAAAGGGAGTAAGCAGGTTGACCTTCATATTGTAGAGATATTTTTCCGGCAGCAATACAACTGCAGATACATCTCCGCTTTTCAGCAGTTCTTTCGCCTTTGCTTCCGTCTCGATCCGGTACGAGATGATATTTGATACTTCACTGCTGCCCAGGAACTCATTGAAGAAGATATTCTCAGGGTCTGTATCTGCTCCGGCTTTTTCAAGCTCGGCAGCGGCGTCCTGACCCATGCCCTGGGCCAGCAGTCCGCCGTGAAGGGCGTCGTCGAAACTCTTCCTGTCAGCCTCCGCGTTATACTGCTTCACGACCGCGATATTTACCCTTGCCGCTTCCCAGTCGTCCACAAAGATCCCTTTCAGCGCAAAGCTTAGGATCACCATCAGGATGATGGGCATCAGAAGGATGATCATCAGCGCTTTTCTGTCGCTCAGCAGGATCTTCAGATCCTTTATGATAATACTGTGTATTTTCATATCCGTACCCCACTAATCCCTTAAGGCCTTGCCGGTGAGATGCAGGAACACGGTTTCAAGATTCGGTTTTTTCACATCGACGGAGCGGAGATGGTTCCCCCCTGCTGTCACTCTTAAGATAATATCCGCCAGGAGCAGGTCGGCATTTTCGCAGCGGATCAGGATCTGCCCTTCCCGCCGCTCAACGCTTTGAATCCCCTCGATCCGATCGAACAGCCTCAGGATATCCGGATCTTCCGATTCCAGAGTGAGCCCGATTTCGGTCTTTCCTCTGGTCATTTCAACCAGTTCGTCTTTGGTACCCGAGGCGATGATCCTGCCCTGATCCATGATGCAGATCCGGCTGCAAAGGTACTCGACTTCCTCCATATAATGGCTCGTGTAAATGATAGTCATCCCCTGGCGGTTCAGCTCCAGGACCGTATCAAGAATGTGATTCCTTGACTGCGGATCGATCCCGACAGTTGGTTCATCCATGATCAGCAGTTCCGGCATGTGCAGAAGCGCAGCTCCGATATTGAGCCTCCTCTTCATGCCGCCGGAATACTTGTCGACCCTGTCCTTGATCCTTCCGTTCAAACCGACAATTTCGGAAACCTCTCCGATCCTCTTCTTCAGCCCTGCGCCGGACAATCCGTACATGTTGCCCCAGAAGGACAGGTTTTCATGGCCCGAAAGGGTCGGATAAAGGGCGATATCCTGCGGCACAACTCCCAATTTTCTTTGAATGGTCTTCGGTTCCTCAAAGATATTCTTTCCTTCGAAAAGGATTACCCCGCCGGAAGGCGCCAGGAGTGTTGATATCATGGAAATCGTCGTTGATTTGCCTGCGCCGTTGGGTCCGAGCAGCCCGAAAACCTCGCCTTTTTTTACTTCAAAAGCAATGCCGTCCACCGCTTTTATATTTCCGAAGCTTTTCTGCAGATTTTCTACTTTAAGCATCTCATTCACTCCTTACCGCGCCCGAAACAGATCCTTGAACAGCGACGGCATCGTCTGATCAAGATCGTTTGATTTCATTGTATTTTCATCGGTCAGTACAGGAAATTCAAACTTTTGGTCCTTATTGATATCCCAGTTTTTCATCTCCAGCTTGAAACGGATAGATTTCGGCTTTCCCTGCTCCGCTGCGTCCCGCCTGATCTTCACGTCGACGGTTTCATTGACGATATATCCGTCGATATCGACGTAAGCCGTGTATTGGAAATTCTCCACCGTGTCTTCTTGCAGCTGTTCCTTCGCTTTATTGATGAATTCCTCGAAACTTACCCGCTTTGTTTGGTCAGCCTTTTTCTCCATCACCGTTTCAAAATTTGCTTTCAGGTTCTCATCCTTCGACAGGATCGTCAGCGCATTTTCTTCCAGAGACTTGACCTGAGCGTCATTCAAGGTGATGGTGTAAACCTTGGTTTTCACCTCGCCGTCCGGAGTAGTCAATACGATGTCTTTCCCCTTGAAAACGTCTTCCTGTTTCAGTATCCCGACCCACTCCGCTCCCAGCGCTTTCATCGTATCCTCAGAAATCAGTTCGGACGGTTTTTGCGGGCTCTGTTCCGCCTCTTTCAGTACATCGTCCAGCTTCATGTATTTGCCGACGATAGGCAGCTTGATGAATTTTTCATCGCCGTTCTCGTACAGGTCGAAATCGAAGCCCAGCCCGCCCAGATTCATGTAATTTCTATAGATGCCCTGCTTGCTTCTGCTGTCATAGACAGACCGGAAGCTCCCGGACATATTCTTATAATAGTTCAGTTCATTGACGGCCTCCGCGGTCATTCCTTCCGTGTTGAAGTCAAGCGATGTGGAGAATTCCGCCGAATTCTGTCCTTTCAGGATCTGATCCGTCTTATCGACCGCTTTCTTATAATCGCCGAGACTGTTGCTTCCGCAGCCGGTGACTGCCGGTACGGTCATCAGCAGAACCATGATCAATGCTATCATTCTTTTCAAATTAATCCCTCCATTTCAGGGGCATTTGCGGATTTATTCAGTAGCCCCCTTTTGTAGTTCTATTCTACCCGCTTAAGGGAATTTCCGCTTGTATCTTAAATCACTGATTTCTTCAACCGGCATGTGACTTTTTGCACATTCTATAAATCATTCTTAATGGTAAATACGGCAAGCTGCGTTCTGTCACGCAGATCCAGCTTGATCAGGATCCTAGTAATATGGTTTTTAACTGTCCCCTCGCTCAGGTACAGCTCGCCTGCGATCTCCTGATTGTTCTTTCCCTCTGAGATGAGCCTGCAGATATCGATTTCCCGCTCCGTCAGTTGATCGGCTCTCGGATCCCTCCGGATGTCCTTTTTTCCCTTGGCCAGCTCCGAAAATTGGTCCAAAACTTTCACTGCGACCTCGGACTGGATCAATGCACCCCCGTTGTAGACGGTACGGACAGCGTCGGCGATTTCAGAAGGCGAGGTATCCTTCAACAGATAGCCCGAAGCTCCATGTTTCAGCGCTTCGTAGATATATTCGTCATCGTTGAACGTGGTCAGCACAAGGATCTTGATATCAGGGAAATCTTTCTTGATCATGGCGGTGGCGTCCACACCGTTGACTCCCGGCATCTTGATATCCATCAGGACCACATCCGGGCTTTGCCAGCGACAGGCCTCATATGCGCTCTGACCGTTGTTAGCGGAACCGCAGATCGCCAGATCCTCTTCCTTTCCTAAAATAAGCTTCAGACCTTCCACCAGGATATCCTGATCGTCCACCAACAGTATCTTAATCATGTTTCTCCTCCAAATATATAACACCTTCTATGGAAAAGCCCTGTCCGGACTCGATGGTCACTTTGCCTCCGAACGCTTCCGCCCGTTCGCGTATCCCTTTCAGGCCAAAGCCCTCCTTGATTTCCGCCGCACCGGTACCGTTATCTGCGATCCTGAAACGGATCTCCTTGGGCAGATACCTGATATCGACCGATATCTCCGTTGCCTTCCCGTGGCGTACCGCATTGGTCAGCGCTTCCTGAACGATACGGTAAAGAGCCATGTCGGCAGCCGGATTTCTTACTCCAGACGGATCTTCAGACGGATTTTCAGCTGGACCATCCTCTTCTTCTGCCTCGCCTTCGACGATATCAAGCCGGATCGCCGTGCCGGTCTTTTCCGCGAATTCTGCGGTCAGAAGACGGATCGCGCCTTTTTTGTCTACAGATTCATCGCCCCGCAGGGTCTCGACGACCTCCCGGATCCCGGAAAGACTGTCCTTCGCGGTGGTCAGCGCGCTGGCAAGAAGTTCCGCTGCCCTTGCTGCGTCCTCCTTATATAGATGCTCCGCCATCTGCAGCTGCATGATCAGTGCGGTCATGTTGTGTCCAATGGTATCGTGGATATCCCGTGCGATGCGGTTTCTTTCCTCCACAACAGAAAGACGGCCTACTTCATCGCTGTATTGTTTCAGCTGTCTATGAGCGTCCAAAAGTTCCCTGTACAGCACGTCTTTTTTCTGCCGCTCCTCCCGGTTATGCTGCGCAAATCCCGCGATGACCAGGATCAGCACATTGACCAGCAGAAAGAACGCCATCTGCGATACGCTGGCCAGGTTGAATTTATAATAAATGAGGTATCCGTACTTTATCAGCGAAATAACGACCGCGACGGCACCGACAGCGATCCCCCTTCGCAGGGATAGCGAGAGAGCCGCCTCCAATAAAACGATGATGTAGAAAGAATGAAAAAAGTAATTGATCAGAAGACGGGAATTCTGTTCCATCATGAAGATCAGAGCGATATCCAGATAAAAGGTCAGGTAAAAATACAGCTTGTCCTGACTGATCCGGCAGCGTGCAAATCCCGAGGCCAGATAAACTGCAAAAATCAAGACAAGCAGGATAAGCCGCTGCTGCTGGGCGTTCTCGAAAAAGACGGCACCGCAGAATAAAGCGGTCGAAAGAATGAATTTCAGGAGATATAAAAGTTTTTTCGCGCTTGTCATGCCCGGTTTCCTTTCCTGCATCAATAATTGTAAACATTATACAATACGGGTATAACAAATACTATCCATATAGGAAATTCGTTTGACTATTCTTCCTGAATATGGGTAATATTATAGAGACATTATTCAAAAGAAAGGATGATACCATGAGTTTCAATTATTACATGCCTACACGCATTTTATTCGGAAAAGGCGCCATAAATAAGCTGCATAAGCAGCCTCTGCCCGGAAAAAAGGCGTTGATCGTCATTTCGTCCGGAAAGTCGATCAAGAAGAACGGTTATCTGGCAAAACTGGAGGAGCAGCTTGACAAGGCAGGCGTAGCACATGTGCTGTTTGACAAGATCCTTCCAAACCCGGTCAAGGAACACGTCATGGAAGGCGCTGCTCTGGCAAGAGAGCAAAAATGCGACTTTGTCATCGGTCTCGGCGGCGGAAGCAGCATCGATTCCGCGAAGGCCATCGCAGTCATGGCGACCAACGAGGGCGACTTCTGGGATTACATCTCCGGCGGTACCGGAAAAGGAAAACCAGTGCCGACCGATCCCCTTCCAATCATCGCTATAACAACGACAGCCGGGACCGGTACGGAAGCCGACCCGTGGGCGGTTGTAACAAACGGCGACGAAAAAATAGGCTTCGGTTACGACAAGACTTTTCCCGTTCTGTCCATCGTCGATCCGGACCTGATGATGACTGTTCCTGCTGATCTCACCGCATATCAGGGCTTTGACGCACTGTTCCACAGTACAGAAGGCTATGTGAATAAAACGGCCAATGAAATGAGCGATCTGTTCGCATTGAAATCCATTTCCCTCATCGGAAAGAGCCTTGCCAAGGCTGTCAAAGACGGAAACGACGAACAGGCCCGGGCCGACGTGGCACTGGCCAATACGCTGGCCGGTATTGTGGAATCCACCTCCGGCTGTATTTCGGAACACTCCATCGAGCATGCCATGAGCGCTTATCATTACAATCTCGTTCACGGCGCAGGTCTCATCATAATCAGCCTTGCATACTATACATTCCTTGCAAAATCGGGCCGCTGTGATGACAGGCTCATCGATATGGCGAAAGCCCTCGGTAAAACCGACGCAAATAAGCCGACGGATTTTGTGGTCGCGCTTCAGGAGCTTCAGAAAGCCTGTGGAGTCGCCGACCTGAAAATGTCGGATTACGGAGTCCAGAAGGATGAGCTTCCAAAGATCGCCGATAACGCGTACCGGACCATGGGTGGTCTCTTCCAGGTAGACCCCTGCACCATCGCGTTGGAAGACACTCTCAATATCCTCGAAGAATCCTACCGTTAAATCGATCCCTTCAAGCGGCTTCTTAACCGAAGCCGCTTTATTTTTAAGTATAAAGCGTTTCCCGATTTGAAAAACTATTCATAAATACACTGACACGGCATCAAGTTGTGCGGCGGAAAGGAAGAAAAAATATGGACAATAACAAAAATAGAATGAAGGATCGGGAAAAAAGCAATCCTGAATTACGTAAGATGGATCCGAAGGAAAACGCGGACGCAGGCATTATTGACGGAAAAAAGACAGGAGTTCACGAAAGCAGACATGAAAAACGAAAACATGACTGAAGCACTGGTCTGCCCTGTTTGCGAGAACAGACGGTTTGTCGTGAAATATGAGGCTTCCCATGTATATTCCTATTTGGTGGATTCCGATGCGCCGGGACGCAAGAATACAGACGAATTCCTGTCCTTTCTTTACGACAAAAGGGAGCTGACAAACTCCGATCAGTACGTGGAATGTCAGGCCTGCGGGACGAAATTCCCCTGCAGTTTTTACGTATGGAACAAGGAGACCGGCAGGCAGGCGCTGCAGGAGGCGCTCAATAAGTTATACTAAGAGGTTTGCTCCTTGCATATATTTCTAAGGTCAAAATATGCAAGGAGCGGATCATTGAAAAAAATAATCGTCAATGCCCTGATCATCATGGTATCCTCGCTGGTACTCAATACGGCGGGAATATCTTTCAGGGTTTTTTTATCCAACAAAATAGGGACGGAAGGAATCGGCTTGTTCCAATTGATCTTTTCCGTCTATTTAATGGCAATTCTTTTTGTCGTAACGGGGATCAATGTTGCCGTTACCCGCCTTATAGCGGAAGAAGGCGGCAGAAATTCTTTCTCCATCGCCAGAGCTTTGCTCGTGAAGGCGTTCTCCATCAGCTTCCTCTTCAGCATCCCGGCATTTCTTCTGCTTTTCTTTGGAGCGGATCATATCGGTTCCCAATGGCTCGGAGATCATAGAATGATATTGCCACTGAAGCTGCTTGCTGTGGGTTTACCCTTTGCCGGCGTCTCAGCCTGTATAAAAGGTTATTTTTACGCCGTAGGTAAGCTGATCCGGCCCAGCAGTTCCCAGGCTGTAGAACTTGTGATCCAGATCGCAATAACCGTAAGCATACTGGATTACTTCATACAGGGTGGACCGGAATATGCCTGCGCTGCCGCCGCTTTGGGGATAACGACGGCGGAAATGGCGTCCTGTATATACAATCTGACCTTGTATCGATATGAAGTCGAAAAACACGAAAGCCGGATTTCCGAGATATTCCATCAAAGAAAGGTCATGAACCGTCTGCTTCACATTTCATTTCCAGTATCGGTCAGCTCACTGGTCCGCAGCGGTCTTCGCATGCTGGAAAACATCATGATCCCCATCGGATTCCAGAAATACGGATATACAAAGAAATTGTCGCTGGAGGAGTACGGAAGGATCCAAGGTATGGCGATCCCCGTATTGATGTTCCCTTCTACCGTGATCCTGGCATTTTCCGCGCTTCTGATACCTGAGATATCCGAAGCAAACGCGTTGAATCAAAAGAAGCGAGTCGAATATTCCGTGACCCGATCGCTCCAGCTTACCTGCATCATGTCGATCCTGATTTCCGGCCTTTTCGTTTTTTACTCCGACAAACTCGGACTTGCGATCTACGGGAGCGAAGAATGCGGATCGCTCATGCGGGTCCTGGCGCCGCTGATTCCATTGATTTATCTTGATATCGTCGTCGACGAGCTGCTGAAGGGGCTGAACCAGCAGGTCAGCGCTCTGAAGTATAATATCATTGACGCCGTGATCCGGATCATCCTGATTATTTACGCGCTTCCGCTGAAGGGACTTGCAGGGCTTATCTTTGTCCTATATATCTGCGGTCTCATAAATATTGCATTCAGTATGCGAAAACTCCTAAAGGTCACAAAGCTCGCCCTGAAGGTTCGTGATTGGATTTTGAAACCCATTTTGTCCGTAACCGCTTCCGGTTTCACTACCTTTTTCCTGCTGGATCTCGCCGGTCACGGATTGTTCAATGATATTGTCTATATAGTGATCAGCTCTGTCATTGTCGGCGTTCTTTATTTCATCTTTCTGACGATGCTTGGCTGCCTGACAAAGGATGACTTCCGATGGTTCCGGAACATCTTCCGATTTTCCCTTAATAAGTAAGACCGGCCGGGACGAATCCCGACCGGTCATTTGAATTATATTATCTTTGTTTGGATACAGTTTCGTTCTCAGTATTTATCATATTCTTCCTGATTCAACGAAATCTTGATATCACCGTCCGCTTTCCTGCCAGCGCTCACCGTACCTCCGATGAGTCTGGCGCTTGGAGCTTTCAGGCTCGTGCCGTTGCGCAGCTTGAATCTGGCTACCATCGCTTTCAGCATTTCCGCCTGTCCGGACAGCTCTTCACTGGACGCGGCGCTTTCTTCCGCGGTAGCCGCATTGTTCTGGACTACCTGCGACACCTGGTTCAAGCCGGTATTGATCTGAGCGATGCCCATGGCCTGCTCGTTGGAGGATCGTGCGATTTCAGAGATGATATCCGCCGTCTTCGCAATACCGTCTACGATCTCGTTCAGAGCGACAGCAGTATTGTTTGCGATCTCCGTACCTCTGGAGGATTTTTTGATGGAGCCCGAAATCAGATCTGTTGTCTCCCTTGCTGCTTCCGCACTTCTTGCAGCGAGAGTCCTGACTTCTTCGGCTACAACGGCAAAGCCCTTTCCGTGCTGTCCCGCTCTCGCTGCTTCAACCGCCGCATTGAGTGCGAGGATGTTGGTCTGGAATGCGATGTCGTCGATTACCTTTATGATCTTGGAGATATTGTTTGAGGAATCGTTGATCTCTTCCATAGCCTCCAGCATTTCCGCCATATGCTGATTTCCCGTCTGTGCATGATCCTTCACGGACAGCGTGAGTTCGTTTGCTTCTCCGGCGTTTGACGCGTTCTCCTTGGTCTTGGCTGCAACTTCCGTAACGGATGCAGTCAATTGCTGGATCGCGCTTGCCTGTTCAGTCGCTCCCTGAGACAGCGCCTGACTGCCGTCTGAAACCTGTTTGGATCCGACGGTTACTTCGTCTGAAGCTGTATTGATATCTCCCAGTACGGCATTCAGGGATTCCAGGATCGTATTCAGGGAATTGGAGATGCTGATGAAATCGCCCTTGTATTCTGTCACATGGCTGATCGCGAGGTTTCCTTCGGAAATCTGTCCGATGATGTCGGAGATTTCTCCTACAACATTATTCAGATCGCTTGCAGTGTTATTGACTGCTTTGGACAGCACATCGAATTCGCCTTTATAGTCTCCCTTTACCGATACGTTCAGATGACCTTCTGAAATTTCGTTCATAACGGTTGTAACTTCCTGAATCGGCTTCGCAACGGCTTCGATCAGTCTGTTCATGCCGCCGGTCAGTTCTTCCCAGCTGCCTGTAAATCCGTCCGCCCTGGCTCTTACGTCCAGCTGACCATCCTGAGCCGCTCCTATGAGCTTGTTGGTTTCGCTCAGAAGCCCGCTCATGATGTCGATGCAGTTATTTAAATTATTTATTGTTTTATTGAAATCGCCGTGGTATGTATCCGTGATTTTGGCAGGGATATCACCCTTGCTGATCCGGTCGATATACTCTGATGTCACGTTGATCGGCTTGACAAACGCATCCACCAGATCGTTCATGCCGCCGACCATGGAGCCCCATTCTCCTGAGAATGCATCCGCATTTCCTCTGACTTCCAGCTGGCCTTGCTGAGCCGCGTTGATCAGTGTGTTTGTTTCTGCAAGCAGACCATTCATGGCGTCGATACAGCCGTTGATATTGTTCTTGATTTCATTGAAATCACCGTAATAGGTATCCGTGATCTTTTCAGGGATATCGCCTTTGCTGATCCTGTCGACATACTGTGCCGTCATATTGATCGATGAAACGAAGGAATTCATGATTTCGTTTACACCGTTCAGCAAGGTGCCCCATTCGCCTGTGAAGGCGTCCGCGTTGCCTCTTACTGTAAGTCTGCCTTCCCTGGTTGCTCCGATCAGCTTGTCCGTTTCGCCGAGAAGTCCGCTCATTACGTTGATCAGACCGTTCAGGCTGTCCTTGATCTCATTGAAGTCGCCTTTGTATTCATCCGTAATGACCGGAGGAATGTCTCCTTTGCTGATTCGGTTCAGATAATCTGACGTCTCGCCAAACGGCGCTACAAACGCGTCGATCAACCCGTTGATCCCCAGAACAAGCTCTTTCCATGTGCCTGAATAATGCTCCGGATTGCCTCTTGTTCCGAGTTTTCCATCCGTGATGGCCTGGATCAGGTCTTTAGTCTCTTTATCGAGACTTCTGAGAGTTTCCGTGGTTTTCTTCAAAGCCGGCGTTATTTCGTCTTCGCTGTCTGTCGATTCGATTTCCACATCGACATTTCCATCGGAGATCATATTTAATGTTGAAATCAGTTCCGCCTGGAGTTTGTCCGCGAACTGGTTCATGATCAGGGCGATATGGCCGATTTCATCGCCGGATCGGATATCGAGTCTTTCTTTGAAGTGGCCCTTGCCCATCTCTTCAATCATGTATACGGCTTTTTTCAACGGTTTCGTCATCCTGTTGGCCATGAAGAACAAAAGGCCGATGATGATCAGCAGAACAAAGCCGAAGATTGTCATGACCGTTGTACGAACCGCGTCAAAGGTGCTGTTGAATTCCTTGTCCGGTAGTCCTGATACGATCATCCAGCCTGTTTTGCCGATAGGCGACGTGTACCCCTGGATTTTCTGGCTATCAACAGTATAGGAGATCTTACCTTCGGTTTTATCAAGCAGGGCTTTTTTTATATTATCCGACATTTTCGTTTCGGATACGTTCACATTGTAATACTTTTCGTTCGGATGATAGAAGACCTGACCTTGATCCGTCGTCATGATATAAAAGCCGGTTTTGCCGATCTTCATTTCCTTCAGCATCGCTTTGATCGAATCGATGGAAACGTCGATACAGGCCGCACCGATCAGAGTCTTTGTCCCGGACTGGTAAACCGGAGCAACGACACTGACTATAATTTTTTTCGTTACTGTGTCTTCATAAGGTTCAGTGATGTATGCCTCCTGTTTCGTGACCAGACCCTTATACCAACCTCTTTCGGTAATGACATAGTCTGCTGCCGAAGTATAACCGTCCGACTGGGTAAACTGGCTGGAATCAACATCAGCGATCCAAGACACGACAATGTTGTCGGGATCGGTAGCTTTTACGTTATCTAAATTCTTTTTGACCTGCGGAAATCCGTCAACGGCCGTGATCACCGTTCCGGGATTTGTCTTCAAGAACAAATCCTCGATCTGGGGATTTGCTGCCAACTGTTTCGTTACCTCGATATATTTCGAGAAAAGAACCTCGACTTCATTGGATGTTGCTATGGATCTTGCTGATAATTCATTCGCATTCAGCGTGGATACTGATTTGTTCACTGAATTGAGAGTTATTACAGCAGTCACACAGAATGCAATTATGATTGGAATTCCGATCATGATCAGAATCTTTTTTGATAAATTCATCTTATTTAACATAGTGCGCTTTCCTTTCTGCTTAATTTTTTTCTGATTTACTTCATAAAACAACAACTATACCCGAATAATTTCTCCTTTCCCCTCAACTAAAACGTTTTTATGTCTGCTTTAGTTTATCGTCCATTGCGGGGGTTATCTTTAGGGTTTTTTTGTAGAAAAACAATGTATTTTTGTAGAAATTGGTTGTAATTTCCACAATCTATTTGAGAAGACTTGTTTCTGCCCGTTGATTAGCGGCTGATAAAAAATGCTCCCGGACGGCTGTCGGGAGCATTTCCTGTTATTTTTTAAAGAAATCTTTGAATTTATCACCGAACAGATCGCCCAGCGTCGTTCCCTGATCCTCCTGGACCAGTTCAACATCATCGGAGACCTGCCCTTCCGCATCTTTGATGCTCAGGCTGAGCTTCTTGTTTTTCTCGTCAATGCTTAAAACCACAGCCTGTACCTGATCTCCCACCTTCAATTTATCGGAGGGCTTCCGGATCCTCTCTGACGAAATTTCCGAGAGATGCACAAGACCTTCGATCCCGGCCTCGACCTCAACAAAGGCGCCGAAGTCGGTAAGCCTTACCACAGTGCCGTTCACCAGATCGTCCGCCTTATAATAATCTGCGGCGCCCTGCCATGGATCTTCATTCACATCTTTCAGAATCAGACCGATTTTGCCGCTCTTCCTGTCAATGGTGGAAATGTATACCGTGACCTGATCGCCTTCAGAAACCACTTCCGAAGGATCGTTGACACGGCGCCAGGCCAGATCGTTCAGGTGGATCAGTCCTTCCACTCCGCCGAGATCGACGAACGCACCGAATTTCATCAGCTTGGTCACAACGCCCTGCCGTTTTTCTCCCTCCTGAAGCTGGCCCATGATCGCTTTCTTTTGCCCTTCTCTTTCCACTGTTTCAACGGCCTTTCTGGAAAGCACAACCCGCTTTGTATCCCGGTCGAAGTCTTCGACTACTACCTCCAGGGTTTTGCCGACGTAAGCGTTCATATCTTCCACATAACGATAAGCTAACAACGAGCCCGGTATATAGCAGGTCACGTTCCGGTAAAGCGCTGTGACGCCGCCCTTGACCACGTTTGTTACCTTAACTTTGAGCTTTTTCTTTTCCTCAAAAGCCTCTTCCAGGTCTTCCCAGCCTACGATCTCTTCTGCGCTTTTATGGGACAGCACCACGTTTCCTTCGCTGTCGTGGGGGTCCAGAACCAATACCGTAATATCGTCGCCGACTTGATAGTCGTAGTCCTCCGCCATTTCTTCCTTGTTGATGATGCCGTCTGAAGTATAGTTGATATTGACCATGACTTCTTCATCCCCTACGGATATGATCGTTCCGTCCAGCACATCATCTTTATGGACTCTCCTCATGGATTTTTCGATTTCATCCATAAAATCCATCATTGTATTTTGTTCTTCCATCTTGTTGATTCCCTTTCCTGTCAGATTGATATCTATATTATACCAAATCAGAAGTATTTTCATATACTGAATCAACGAAATAAAATGAAGATACAGGAGGCGATAGAAATGGCGATCAGACCGCCTATTTTGCGTGCGGGAGACACCGTAGGAATCGTAACCCTCGGAAGCCCCAGAGATTCGGATACCATCGATGCAAGGATCCAATTCCTTGAAGGTATGGGATTCAAAGTCGTTGTTGGGAAATACGTTTATTCTGAAATGGGATTTGTGGCGGCTACGCCGCAGCAGCGGGCTTCCGACCTCATGAGCATGTTCGAGAATCCGGCTGTTAAGGCAATCATCCCCACAAGAGGAGGCACCGGCGTTTCGGATATCCTTCAATATCTTGATTATCCCGCGATTGCCCGCAATCCCAAAATCATCACAGGTTACAGCGACATCACCGTTTTATTGAATGTTCTGTACGTCTGGGCGAATTTAATCACGTTCCACAGCCTGCTTCTCATCGATTTCAGGCCGACCACCCCGCCCTATAACTTCGATCAGTTTTTTGCAGCCACATCAACGCTGACTTCGCCCCGGCCGCTTCTCAATCCGCCCGGAATGCCTCTGGTCAGCAGAGTTCCGGGGAACGTAACGGGGACCATCGTGGGAGGCAACCTCACTTCCTTCGTTGATACCCTGGGCACGCCCTTCGAAGTCGATACAAAGGGCAAGATCCTGTTTATCGAGGAGACTCACGAAGCGGTCAGCCACGTCTACCGGCTCATAACACATCTGATCAACGCGGGAAAGATCAACGACTGTGCCGGGATCATCATGGGCGAATGCACCAACTGTGAGCTTTCCTATGGCAAATCATACAACGATCTGATTACCGAAGTCATGGTTCCTCTGGGCAAGCCCCTCATGACAGACCTGGCTTCCGGGCATGGAATTTACAAGATGGCAATTCCCATCGGTGCGGTGGCCAACCTCAACACGTTTAATAATACGCTTACCGTTCTTGAACCTACGGTTAGTATGAATTGATGTTTTACAATAGAATGCATAAATGTTATATTATAGGCAAAAGAAAATCAAATGGGGTGGGATATTATGATCATGTTCTGGAACCGGCGGGAAGTTTTTATGGGATATTCCTTGGAAAAGTTTTACGAAGCGCGTCAGAAGCTTGAGGCATACAACATCAAATACACCTATAAGCTGGCCAGTAATAATTCAACGTACTTCTTTGAGTCCAGAAGAGCCTATATCGGCTCCCTGGGCGAGAATCCTGCGTTATCGACGATGTATTACCTCTATGTACATAAGAAGAACTCTGAGATGGCCTGTTTGGCTCTGAGAAGCCGTTAAAAAACCGCAGGACGGAAGTCCTGCGGTATCTGGTCAGAGTTGTTCAGCCGCCGCCGATTTCGTCGGAATCGCTGTAGACTCCTGGGACAAGGCAGTTGCCGTCCTTATCCTTTTGGGGGCATTCGTTCTTTTCCATGGCAAAGTCTCCTTCTATTGCAATAATATTTTAGTAGTTTGCCATATTTATCGGCTTTTATTACCTTAATTGGTTGTAAACTTAACTTATAACCTCTTGGGGTTATAAGTTAAGTTTATTACCCCATGGGGTAATAAACTATTGATTTTTATCCAAACCAATATATACTAAGATTGAGGGGAAGGTGGTTATATGTTTTTCTCTTTTAATAACAGACCGTATATTGCCGTTATCGGAGATATTATTGAATCCAAAAAGATCGGCAATAGGTCTGAGGCGCAGAAGAAATTGAAAGCTGTGTTGGAAGACGTCAACGAAATGTATTCCAGCGACATTGCATCCAAAATGATGATCACGCTGGGGGACGAGTTCCAGGGGCTGCTTTACCGCGGTGATAATGTGATCAGTATTATTGAATATATCCAAATCAAGATGCATCCGATCCGTATCCGGTTTGGCGTTGGAATCGGTAAAATAGAAACCGAGATCAATCCGCTTATCCCGTTTGGGGCAGACGGATCCGCCTATCACCATGCCAGGGATATGATATCGCATCTCAAAAGCGAAGAAAAGAAAAACAAGACGTCAAACGCCGACATTATGATAGCGTCCGACGGAAACAACGAAGGTTTGGAGCTCTTATTGAATACGATCCTTTCATTATGTACGACAATAAGCCTAAGATGGACAGACCGTCAAAGAGAAGCCGCCTATAACTGTACACTCAACGGAGATAACCAGCGGGAAGCTGCGGCCCGATTGAATATAAGCCAGACTGCAGTCTACAAATTATTGTCCAAAGCCGATTATTATTCCTACAAAAAGGCCTTGGACATGGTGTCGCAAATTCTGGCGGACATAAGGGTAAATGCATATGTTTAAATTGTTTTTTGTTTATCTCTTGTTGATACATATTCTCGGAGACTATTATTTCCAGACCGAGAAACTTGCCGTGGAAAAAAATCAGTCCGGAGGCAAGCAGACTTTACATGTATTGCTCTATATAGGCATCAGTATCATCTGTATCGTCCCGATCTTTGATCTGACCATGCTGTTTGCCGCCCTCGGACTGTCAATAAGCCATCTATTGATTGATTTTGCGAAATTCCTCTATATAAAAAAGCGATTAAAGGATAAATACCCGCCTGAAATAGAGCGTCGGATCTATCTTGCGGACCAGTTCCTGCATTTGATCTGCATCTTTATCATTGCATATGTTTTAGTCCTGAATAACACTGTCGTTTCCCTCTTGCCTGTCGCTGCGAAATCGTTGGAGATCATAGGGATATCATTCACGGAGCTGTTCTCATGGGGTGCGATTTTGCTTTTGATATGGAAACCAGCAAACATAACGATTAAGCAGCTGCTTTGTTTAAACAGACCGAACGATGAAACAGGCACACGGAAATCAGGAGGCTTTGTCGGGCTTCTGGAAAGGCTGATCATACTTGTACTGCTGTCAATCAGCCAGTACTCAGCCATCGGTTTGGTATTAACGGCCAAGTCGATTGCCCGTTACGATGAAATAGCCCATAATAAGGATTTTGCTGAGTATTATTTATTAGGCACACTGCTTAGTACGGCTATCGTGATCATTGCTTATTTAATCATTCTGTAAACCGCAATCTACCCATAAAAAGATAGCCATCGCAAAGATGGCTATCTTTTTATGGTACGCCCGGCAGGAGTCGAACCTGTGGCCTTCAGAGTCGGAGTCTGACGCTCTATCCAGCTGAGCTACGGGCGCATATTAAGTCCGACAATCTTTATACTACAATGTTTTACGGGTTTTGTAAAGCAAATTTCCCGAATCCGTCAGTTCTTTTTCTCCATAATCGGCATAGGGTTGAATAAAGCTTTATTGCATTCATGATTTTAAGGAGGAAGCATCCTATGATAAATGTGGAAGGATTGACCGGGCATGTGGTGCTGCCAGGTTCGCCCGGCTATGACGAAGCAAGGAAGAATTATAACGGCCGATTTAACAAATTCCCGATAATAATCGTTTACTGCAGGGCCGTACAGGACGTTATCAATGCAATTCTGTGGGTTCGCAGCAATCATCTCCCTTTTCGCATACGCGGAGGCGGACATAGCTATGAAGCATTTTCTCTCGTTGACGGCGGTCTTGTCATTGACGTAAGCGGCCTTTTGGAACTACAAATCGATAAAGAAAGCCAAATCATGCGTGTCGGCCCAGGGCACCGCTTGCTGCCTTTGTACGGAAAACTATGGGATCAGGGAATGGTCATCCCAGGCGGGACTTGCCCGACAGTCAGTGTAACCGGACTAACCCTCGGAGGAGGATACGGATTATTGTCCAGGCTATTTGGAATGACCTGCGATAGCTTGCTTGAGGTTGAAATGGTCACAGCGCAAGGGGAGATCATCCGGGCAGATGAAAATCAACACAGCGACCTGCTTTGGGCTTGCCGCGGCGGGGGCGACGGAAATTTCGGCGTGATCACGTCCTTTACCTTTCGTTTGCATCCGATCGGGAATGTGGCCCGTTACAGAATGACATGGGACTTTGCCGATCTCAAAAAAGTCGTTCGTTATTGGCAATCGTGGGCTCCCTATACCGATCCGCGGATCACACCTCTCCTGGCGCTCCCAGCGCAAAATCAAGGCGATCTTCGGTCCAACGGTGTATTCGTTGGATCGGAACAAGAACTCCGGGAAATCATACGTCCTCTCCAGGAGGCGACTCAGCCTAAGATCGCGGAGTTCTACTCCACTACTTGGCTCGAGGCCGCCCAACTGTTCGGAGGATATATAGTAAGGCAGGAAAAATTCAAAAACTCATCCGCTTATATTTATGAACCTTTACCGGATGAGGCGATCGATGTATTGATCCATAACCTGCAAACCGCCCCCGGCCATGCAAATGTGGTTACGCTTGACACCTATGGCGGCGCGATCGGTCAAGTCCCGGCAGATGCAACGGCGTTCCCGCATCGCAAGGCCTTGTTCGTCTTACAATACCTGTCGTACTGGATGCAGGATCCGGAAGCAGTTAAAAATATCCACTGGATCGAGCGATTCCGCCAATCCATGCTCCCATATACAAAAGGTGCATATCGTGACTATGTTGACTCTCTGATCGCGGATTGGCCTCAAGCTTATTTCGGTGAAAACCTGGGAAAGCTTAAGCGAGTCAAACAAATATACGATCCCGAAAATCTGTTCAACTTTGAGCAAAGCATTCCGCTTTGAGGTGGCCAAATGCAGAGTTATGAATGGGGAGTCGACTCCGCGGAGATTGTCACGGAAGAATTATTCCAATGTGTTTTGCAAAATTTCGGATATCCTGGTTTTTGGGGAAGATATCTTGTGAGAGTTCAGGGTGTTTCGGAAGGCCTGACACAACTGGAGATTTCTTTTATGCGCAGTAAAGGAATAAAATTATTGCCGATTTATAATTCCATTCGGGAGGCGAAAGGATATTATCGGGGAAGAGCGGCCGGAAATAATGCAGTCCTCTATGCTCAGAATCTTAATATACCGAAAGGTATGCCGATATTTGCTGATATCGAACCTTTTTTTCAAATCGATGATGAATGGATTCAAGGTTGGACGGAAGAAATGGTCTTAGGCGAATATAAAAGCGGCATTTACAACTTTCCTGAAACAGGCGGCTTTAACAAGGCATTTTGCGATGCTGTAAAAGAAAACAAACAGATCAAGGCGCTGAATATATTATGGAGCGCAGAACCGGAACTGGAACCAAGCGGCCCTCTGAATCCGCCCGAGTATAGACCGTTGGGCCCTGATTGCGGTGGAAACGTATGGGCTTGGCAGTACAGTCGTAAGGTAACATCATGCCCAATTGATACAAATTTGGCGAGCAGCGAATTGGTAAATATTCTGAGGTGATAAAAACCTTTGCATTAACCAATCGCTCGGACAATGCATAATATAAAACATAAAATAATAAAGGTGTGATTTAATATGCCAACTCCTTATTTTGGCACCGTCGAATACAAAGTGGTTCAGGGTGATAGTCTTTATAAGATTGCTCATGATTTCAACACAACGATCGAAAATATCTTAAAGTTCAATAATATTCCCAATACTAACATAATCTATATCGGTCAGACCATAGTTATACCGTTATCTCCACCGGAAGCAGTGATCTACACAGTTAAGCCCGGTGATTCATTGTATACTATAGCATCAAAATTCGGGACTTCCGTAATGAACCTGATTAAGTATAATTATCTTCTGTCACCCTATACGATATACCCGGGGCATCAACTTGTCGTAACCGCATCACTGAAATAAAAACCTAAGATGGGGATACCCATCTTAGGTTTTTCACAAATTCTTATCTATCTATTTTAATAAGTGTATAATTGGTGAAAAAAGTTCTTCACATGGCAGGATAAAGATAAGTTATTAAACATTTGCATCTGTTGCAAAGGCCTCTGAGCCCATTGGTGAAATTGTGACGTAAAGGCGCAAGACATCTTCGCCTATGTTTATAACCTGCATGCTTTCCTGCCCATCTACCTGCATTAACTCACCCACTTGCAACGAGGTTTCATTGCCATCCGTGACAACCTTGGCATTACCCTCCATGACCTGCAGGAAAAGGGTCGATTCTAGATGTGTATGTCCCGGTAGTATTTCCCCTTTTGCAATGTTTAGAACAAAAGCAATTACATTATCGCTTTTGAAAAGCATCCGTTTGGAGATTTTTCCTTGAGGCTCGTGAAAATAATCATTGAAAATAAACTTGTTCAAGATAAACCCTCCTTTAATTTAATCTTACGCTTTAATATACCCTAATTGGGGCATATAATAACTAATTCCTTCTATTTGTTTCCCGGCTCACTGCCGTCCAGTTTTATCGGAAGCGCACCTGCCAGGTCGCCAATCACATTGACCAACTGTGATTCTGCAGGAACAATTACTTTGGCATTATTCTTCAGTGAAGTTTCAACCGCTTCAAGTTTTCTTAAAAGCTGAGCATTGCCTATAAAATACTTATCCGCTGCCTCATTTACCAGTTTGATGGCCTGGGCTTCGCCTTCTGCTGCTAATATTTTGGCTTGCTTGACGCCTTCCGCTTTCTTGATTTCCGCCCGCTTGATTCCATCTGCTGTCGTTTCAGCTGCAGTCGCAAAGTCAATCGCGGCGATTTTTTCGTTTTCGGCTTTTACTACCTTATTCATCGTTTCCTGAACATCCTTTGGAGGATCGATTTCTTTTAACTCGGTCCGCATGATGTCGATTCCCCAGCTTTTCGTTTCGGTGATCAGCGTCTGAAGCAAGTCCGTATTGATTCGGCCTCTTTCACTGTTGGCAGATTTCAAGGAAAGTGTACCGATTATATTCCTAAGCGTTGTCCGTGCTAATGCAACGATCTGTTGTTGATAGTTATTCACATTGTAAATAGAATTTTTAACATTTTCCTCATCTGCGTTCACCCTGAAATAAACCTGGGCGTCCACGGTTGCATTCAGATTATCATTGGTAATGATCACCTGTGGTTCTGCATTAACCATCTGTTCTGTTGTATTGACCAAATAAATCTTTTGAACGACCGGTATGATCCAGTGGAAACCAGGCGGAGCGAACTTGGAATATTTGCCGAAGGTTTCAATCAGACCCCGATGTGTCGGACGGACAATCCTGATCCCTGCGAATAAAATAACTGCAATGACCAGAATGATAAGATAAATAACATACATAGTGTTCATGCGATCACCTCCAAAAGGACTATACCCTTTTTCAACGATATATCACATTAATAGTGTGGCGTGAGGGACTTTGCGTCCACGTCCCGTGTCCGCCGTCCTTCGCACCTGACGGTGCTCGGACCAGCTTGCTAAAAACAGCAACTATGCTGTTTTTCCGCAAGCTGCCCTTCCGGGTTCGAGCCCCTCACTACAGCATGAAAAAAACCTAAGATGGGAACACCCATCTTAGGTTTTTTGGTGAGGCGTGAGGGACTCGAACCCCCCACCGACAGATTCGAAGTCTGCGACTCTATCCACTGAGCTAACGCCCCATATAGATAGCGCAAAGGTTTCAATGCGCTATTAGTGATTTTACTTCCTTATATCGAAAAAGTCAAATAGAAATGGCTATCTACGATAATATTACTCCTTCAGGATGTCGCCGAAGCCTTCGCCGTTCCCCCATACGTTCTCGACATGCATCACAGTCACAAAGGCGTCGTTATCCTTTTTGGCCACGAACTTCTTGATGAGCACGCTCTCTCTCGGAGAGCAGATGGTTACGATCTTTTCTTTTGCAGTCTTAGTATATTCTCCTGTGACGGTGACGTTGGTCACACCGCGATTGATCTCTTTCATGATATAATTGGCCACCTCGTCATGCTTGCTTGTGATGATCTCCATCTGGACAGCCTGCGTATCGAAACCGTACATGACAGAATCAACGGTCTTGGCGAAGATGACTTGAGTTACAAGGGCGTACAGCGCGATATTCCTTCCGAAGAGGAAGCCGGAGCCGATGATGACAATGGCGTCGATGACCATCAGTATCTGGCTGAGTCCCACATGAGGCATGATCCTCTTTTGGATGATCTTCGCTATGGTGTCGGTCCCGCCGAAGGAATAGCCCCTGGTAAATACCAGACCGGAACAGATCCCGCCCAGAACGCCGCAGTAGATCGCCGCCAGGAACAGATCCTTTTCTTCAAGAAGTGAAAAATGAAAATGCTCGAAAAGAAACAGGATCGATGGATAAATAATCGTCAGCAGCAGAATCTTCCTCGCTTCCCTCAGTCCAAGCAGAATTGCACATATGATCAGGATCGTAATGGCAAACCCATAATATAAAACGGAGAAATTGATATTAACAAAACCCTGAACGATACGAACCATGCCGGTTATTCCACCGCTGGTCAGACCGTTTGGGATCAGGATACCGATCGTAGAAAATGAACTGATGGAGCAGCCCACAATGATAAACAGCAGATCGACTCCCAGCTTTTTCAGGCCTTCTTTATCCAATTTTTTCATTCACGTTACCCCCTTAGATTGATCACTTGGAACGTACTGTTTCCAAATATATCGACGCATCGGATGGCGATATTCCCGAACTTTTTCGCAAGCCACTCGCAGGAAAGCGGAAGCCCTTCGCCATTCTTGCAGAAGGTCAGCTTCGGCTGGAAGGTGATCAGGTCGTAATCGAAGTCGACACTCCAGTAATCCACCAGCTGTAGGGAATCTTCCTTCACGATTTTCTTGATGACGGAGAGATATTTTTCCTCCACGGGTATGTTATGTAATGAATCGGGCTGATATTCCAAAAGCGTCACAGTAAGCTCCATTTTATCAGAAACCGACAGCGGCTGCAAATCGGTTTTTACCGTCAATTTGCCTTTATTTTCAAGATTTAGCGACTCTGAATAGAAACGGTAACCTTCTTTCGATTCGGATACCATTCTCTTGTGTGTATTGATGGCCGCCAGTTCACCGATATCGCAGGAAATCCACTTCCGGTTCATTCGATCGGCTGCGGCGGCGAGAGTTCCTGAGCCTCCGAAGAAATCGGCGCACAAATCCCCTTCTCTTGTGCAGCTTTCCAGGATGCGCTCAATGAGCTGTTCCGGCTTCTGTGTCGCATAACCGGTCCGCTCAGCCGAGGTCCTTCCCACCATGTTGATCTGCCATACGTCCTTCATGTTGACCATGGTGTACCAACCGAGTTCATCCCGATATTCGGCTACGCCCTTAAAACGGTAAGGTTTGAAATCGCGGTTGTAGGACTTTTCCTGCTGCGCTTTGAAATAGTATTTCGGCGACTTCGCATAAAACAGCAGGGTATCATGCTTTCGCGCAAAATAATTTTTGCTGACGCCGCCGGATTTATAATTCCAGATCACTTCATTGACGAAATTCTTCTCGCCGAAGATCTCATCCAGGATCACCTTCACATAGTGGACGCTGTGCCAATCCAAATGGACCCAAAGACAGCCGTCCTCGGCAAGCAGCTCCTTCATCAGTAGGAACCGTGTTGTCAGCATCTGCAGATACTCGTCCATCCCGTCTTCCCAGACGTCGTGATAGGCTTTCTGTTTGATGACCGGGATCTTGCTGATCTTGTCCGAATGGAGCTTCAGCTCCGTTCCGTAATTTGATTTTGAAAAAAACGGCGGGTCGATATAGATCAGGTTTATCTTCCCATTCATGTCCTTCTGGTCCAGAAGATACTTCATAAAGGGCAGATTATCGCCCTTTGCCAGGACATTGTCCCCGTGGCCTATCATTTCTGTGACGGAAAAACTGCCGGCAGTAACAGACCGGCAAGCCTCCCTGCTTTCCTCAATGGTGATCGGCAATTTTGCAATCAGGCTCATTTCCTTTTCCCCGCTTTATTTTTTATTTTTTCATCCGGCCTGGCTTGACGGTTCTTTTTTTCAAAGGAGCCGAGCAGGACCGGAATCAAATCTTCCCTGTGTGCCCTTTGCAATGCTTTCTTAACAGTCTCTCTGTTTTCCGGTTTGTTGAAATGTATCAAAGCGCGCTGCATCTTCTTCTCTTCCAGATCTTTGGGGATGTAGATCTTTTCCCCGGTAAAGGGGTCCCGTTCCGTATAATACATACAGGTCGACAAGGTTCCCGGAGTCGGATAGAAATCCTGCACCTGATCGGGAACAAACCCGTTCTTTTTCAAAAACAGCGCCAGCTCGACTGCGTCGTCCAACGTCGAACCGGGATGGGACGAAATGAAATACGGGATCAGATACTGCTCCAGCCCCAGCCTTTCGTTAGTCTCTTTATATTTCCTGCTGAATGCCAGAAAGACCTCCTTGGAAGGCTTTCGCATTCTGGCCAGTACCCTGTCGGAAACATGCTCCGGCGCGACTTTCAAGGTCCCGCTCACATGGTGCTTGCACAGCTCTTCTATAAATTGATCATCCCTGCCCGCCATCAGATAGTCGTAACGGATACCGGAACGGATGAAAACCTTTTTGACCTTGTCCAGGCTTCTGACTTCCCGGAGCAGGTCGAGATATTCCGTATGGTCGATGTCCATCTGAGCGCAGGGCTTCGGATACATACAGTCCTTATTTTTGCAGACTCCGGCTTTTTCCTGCTTCCTGCAGGCAGGGCTGCGGAAGTTCGCCGTGGGTCCTCCGATATCGTGGATGTACCCCTTGAAGTCCTTTTTTTCCGTCAGTCGTTTTGCCTCCCGCACAACAGAATCTTTGCTCCTGCCACGCACCTCCCGGCCCTGATGGTAGGTAAGTGCACAGAAGCTGCAGCCGCCGAAGCAGCCGCGGTTTGCGATGATGCTGAATTTCACTTCTTCAATGGCCGGAACACCGCCGTCCTTTCCGTAGCTTGGATGGTAGGTCCCTTCATAGGGAAGCTCATAAACGTCGTCCAGCTCTTCGGTGCTCAAGGGTTCCTGCGGAGGATTCTGAACGACATAAACGGTCTCGTCGTATTTTTCGACGAGCCGTTTTCCTGTGATATAATCGTTATTCTGATACTGCAGCAGAAAACTCCTGCAGTAATTTTTCTTTGATTTCTCAGGATCGGTTAGCTTCTCCGAAATTTCGAGATACGACGGCAGCATCACCGTATCCTTGTCTTTGAACTGTTCCGTTTCGAACTGCTCTCCCGTGACGCCTTCCTTCATTTTCGTATTGACGGTCCTGTATACGGTGCCCCGGATCCAGCCGATATCCTTGGCTTCGATGCCGGAATCCAGCGCTTCGGCGATTTCCACCACAGCCCGTTCTCCCATTCCGTAAATGAGAAGATCCGCCTTGGCGTCCAGAAGGATCGACCGCCGCACCTTGTCGTCCCAATAGTCGTAATGGGCAAACCGCCGCAGACTGGCCTCAAGTCCTCCGATGATGACCGGGACATCCTTATATGCCTCCTTGGCCTTGCTGCTGTATACGATCACCGCCCGGTCCGGACGGTTCCCCGCTTTCCCTCCGGGGGAATAGCTGTCGGTCTTCCTCCTGTGCTTGAAAACGGAATAGTTGTTGACCATGGAGTCCACATTTCCGGCGTTGATCAGGAATCCCAGCCTCGGTTTTCCGAATCGCTTGAAATCATCGGTCTTTCTCCAGTCGGGCTGCGCCAAAATCGCGACCTTGTAGCCGCGGCTTTCCAGCACCCGGCTTATGATCGCGGTTCCAAAAGAGGGATGGTCAACGTAAGCATCGCCCGTAATCAGGACGAAGTCAGGCTGATGCCATCCCCTTTCTTGCATTTCTTTAATTGTCATCGGTAAGAATGACATTTTATCTCCTTATTTTCTATCTGCTGCCCTTATCGTAAGGAATTGCGACTGCCTTCGGAGCCTGTGATGACTTGGAGCTGAATGCCAGTACGATGAGCGTTGCGATAAATGGAACCATCTTGTAGATATCGCTGGGGACATTCAGGGTAGCCAGGATCGGGATAACCGAATAAGCCGAAGCGATGGTCTTCATCAGTCCGAAGAAGAACGCCGCAAACAGTACGCGCATCGGCTTCCATTGTCCGAAGATCATTACAGCCAGGGCAAGGAATCCGTAACCGGATACGGTCTCGTTGAAGTTTGTGGACGTCGGTATTACGAATACCAGTCCTCCTAAACCTGCCAGCGCGCCGGAAATCATGACGCCGTAATAGCGCATCCGATATACGTTGATACCGACGGAATCGGCAGCGTGCGGATGTTCGCCGCAGGCCCGGAGCCGCAGTCCGAATCTTGTTTTATATAATACGATCACGGACAGGATCAGGATCACAAATCCGATATAAGTCGTGATGTACGCATTCTGGAAGAACAAGCCTCCGATAACCGGAATGTCACCCAGAACCGGGACTTTCGGGATACGGAAGGTGTTTGCGAAGTTGATCTGCTGAACGCCGTTGTCCTGGATCATTCTCGCCGTAAATATTGCGAAAGCGGGGGCAAACATGTTCAGCGCGGTACCGCTGATGATCTGATCCGCTTTCAGATTGACCGACGCATAAGCGTGGAGCAGCGAGAATACCATTCCTGTAACGATGGCGATCACCATAGCGATCAAGAGCAGCGACTGCCCGCTCATGGAGCTTTCCATCTGGTTGATAAAGAAGATGCTGGTGAATGCTCCCATGATCATCATACCATCAAGCGCTATATTGGTAACGCCGCTTCGTTCGGTGAATACACCGCCCAGCGCTACGATCAGCAGGGGAATGGAGAAAAACATCGTCTGCTGGAAAACTAAAAACAGAATTTGCATTAGTTATCACTCCCTTCCTTAACTTCCGAAGCTGCAACGGTTTTGGCCGCCTTCTTTTCCTTGCGATGCTTGATGAATCGAGGCAGTAAGGATCTCAAAATCAATGAGAATGCAGCAAAGTAAATGATGATGGCAATGATAATATCGATGACCTCCGGTACAAAGTCCAGTGTCTGGAGGTAGTTTCCTCCCTGGGTGATATAAGAGATGAAGATCGCGGAGAAAATGATGCCGATCGGATTTGACAGTCCGAGCAATGCAACAGGGATCCCGTTGAAACCTTCGGCGGCAAGCACGTCCACAACCTTGATATGTCTTCCGTTGGCTCCGGACAGGTAGAGGAGTCCTCCGCCCAGACCGGCAAGCATACCGGCGATGACCATGGAAAGCACAATGTTTCTCTTGTCGTTGATACCGGCGTACTTGCTGGCGTGCGGATTGAATCCGCAGGCTTTCAGCTCATAGCCGAATGTAGTCTTGTTCAGTACGATATAAATGACGATTGCGATGATGATCGCGATCCAGATCCCGCAGTTTACGGTGGACATATCCTTTGTCGGACCCAGCGGATTATAGAAGACATAATCCAATCCACCCTTCGGAAGCACTGCGGATTCCGCAGTGTTCAGCGAAAGACCTTTTTTGGTATCGTAGATATACAGCTTTACCAGATGGTTTGCCAGGTACATCCCAATATAGTTCATCATGATCGTTGATATTACTTCATGAACATTGAGATACGCCTTTAGCAGTCCCGGAATCAGTGCCCACAATCCGCCTACTACAGCAGCACCGATAAGTGCCACGATCCAGTGCCACGGCGCCGGAAGGAATGTCCACTTTACGCCGATATAAACGGCAGCAAAGGCGCCCATGATAAACTGCCCAGCAGCTCCTATATTAAACAGACCGGTTTTGAATGCAAAACCAACGGAAAGTCCGGTCAAAATCAGCGGCGTCGCAAAGTACAGCACCTGGCCCATTCCCTTTGCTCCGGTACTGAAACCGCCTTTTAAAATAATGGCGAAACCTTCTCCGGCCTGTGCGGAGTTGCTGACCAGAAGTACGATCAACCCAAACAGCAGTCCGATGAGGATCGAAAATATCGAGGAATAAGCATTATTTGCGCCTTCGCTCAGCAGAAGATCCTTTACCCGTTTCATATCGCCACCTCGCTTCTCTTTGAGCCAGCCATATAAAGCCCAAGCTCCTGTACGGTAATTTCCGTCGGATTGAGATCTCCGACGATTTCTCCTTCATAGATAACCAGGATCCGGTCGCTGACATTCATTACCTCATCCAGCTCCAGTGAGATCAGGAGGACCGCTTTGCCTTCGTCCCGCTGTTCTACAAGCTGTTTATGGATATACTCGATGGCCCCGACATCAAGTCCTCTCGTCGGCTGGACCGCGATCAGGATCTCAGGATCCAGATCGATCTCCCTCGCGACGATAGCTTTCTGCTGGTTTCCTCCGGACATGCTGCGCGCACTTGTTTTTGCGCCTTGTCCGCTTCTGATATCGAATTCTTCGATCAGTTTATTTGCATATTTATAGGCCACATCAAATTTAATAAATCCATTGTTTTGGAATTCCGGCGTGAAGTATTTCTTCAGCATCAGATTTTCAGCCAAATTATAATCCAGGACGAGTCCGTCCTTATGGCGGTCCTCCGGTATGTGGCTCATGCCGGCTATATTTCTTTTTCTGACGCTGGTTTTCGTGATGTCCTGGCCGTTCAGAAGGATCTGACCGCCTTCGATGGGCATAAGTCCCGTAAGGGCGTAAACCAGCTCGGACTGACCGTTGCCGTCGATACCGGCGATACATACGATCTCGCCCTTTCTGACGGTAAAAGATACGTTGTTGACCGCTTTTTTAGAGCTGTGTTTGGAACCCACCGTAAGATTTCTTACTTCGAAATCCGCAGCTCCCGGTTTGCCTTCGCCCTTTTCAACGGCAAAGCTGACCTTGCGGCCTACCATCATCTCAGACATTTCCTCTTTTGAGGTCTCAGCTACCGGAACAGTGCCAATGTACTTTCCTTTTCTGAGAACGGTGCACCGATCGGCGACCGCCTTTATTTCATTGAGCTTATGAGTAATAAACAGAATTGATTTTCCTTCTTCGGACAGGTTCTTCATGATCTTCATGAGTTCTTCGATTTCCTGCGGAGTAAGTACCGCGGTTGGTTCGTCAAAGATCAGGATCTCGTTGTCCCGATAAAGCATTTTCAATATTTCGACACGCTGCTGCATACCTACCGTGATATCCTGGATCAAGGCGTCGGGATCGACCATCAGACCATATTGATTTGAAAGCTGCATGACCTTTTCTCTGGCCGCGTCCATCTTCAAAAGTCCGCGTTTCGTTGTTTCAACACCCAAGATAATATTCTGCAGTACCGTAAAGTTGTGTACCAGTTTGAAGTGCTGATGCACCATGCCGATGCCTAATTCGTTGGCATCATTCGGATTGTTGATTTTAACTTCTTTCCCTTCCTTTTTGATCACGCCCTTCTCAGGCTGATACAAACCGAAAAGGACACTCATGAGGGTGGATTTTCCGGCGCCGTTTTCTCCCAGCAGCGCGTGGATCTCACCTTTTTGCAATTGCAGGGTTATATCGTCATTGGCGATGATTCCCGGGAATTCCTTCGTGATATGTAACATTTCAATGATGTAATCCATATCTTCACTCCTTAGTATTTAATAAATAATAAATCCATTATATTTTGCGAACAACGCTAAATAAATTGATAGAAACATTATATCATGCGAGCCACGTCGAAGCATGATATATTTATTCTTCCTTACGGCAACGCCGTTTAGCGGTTACGCCGTATTGCGGCATAACCGCATACCAATTACTAGAATAAGTATATCCGATTTAAGGAAAAAAATAAACGATGAATTTACAAGGAAAAAAAGCAGGCGATCAAATCGCCTGCTTTGATTTGTTTAGTTAAGATCCTGTTTTGAATTATTCAACTACAGTAATCTTTACGAGCTTCATGCCAAGATCTGCTGGGCTCTTGATTGCATTACCGCTTGCATCAACGTCCTTTTGCAGGGTAACTTCATTCTTGGCCAGCTTTGCGAATACTGCGTCGTAGTCAGCCTGAGTGAACTTCGCGAACTTGGAAGTGGCCATCGGAAGCTGGACGCCGTCTTTGTCGGCTGCCAAAACAAGAGATTCACCACCAGGGAATTCGCCTTTATAGTACTGGTCAAGCGTTGCTGTAACAGCAGCAGCAAGGCCTTTCATAGCGGAAGTGATAACGGTATCGGATTCCGAACTCTGGTCTACGTCAACGCCGATGACCTTAGTTCCTGCAGCTTCTGCAGCAGACATTACAGAGTTACCGACAGATCCTCCGCAACCGAAGATCACTTCTGTGCCTTCTGCGTACCAGGAAGCAGCAAGAGTCTGTGCTTCAGGAGATGCATCGAAATTGCCAGTATAGTGATACTTCATGTCAACACTTGGGATACCCATTTCAGTTGCAGCGGCTTCAGCGCCCTGAACGAATCCATAACCATAACGAACTACAGCAGGAACTGCCATTCCGCCCATGAATCCGAGCTTGGTGTTTCCGTCTTTTACTGCGGCATATCCTGCAAGATATCCGGACTGCTCTTCAGCGAATACGATACCTACAGCGTTCTTGTTCGTTCTGAATTCAGTGTAGTCCGCATTGTGCGGCTTTCCGTCGATCAGGATGAAAGTAACGTCTGTGTATAAGTCCTGAGCTAAGTAGATTGGTTCTTCAAATAAGAATCCAGGAGTTACGATTACCTTTGCTCCGCCTTCAACAGCAAGCTGGATCGCTGCGAGATAAGCATCGGTACTTTGTTCTGTTGGCTTGTAGTACTTATGAGTGATGTTATTCTTTTCTGCATATGCAACAACACCTTCCCAAGTACCCTGGTTGAATGACTTGTCGTCAATGCTTCCAATGTCTGTAATCATAGCGATTTCATAGGTTTCCGGAGCGGCAGGTGTTTCTTCCTTTGTGCCTCCGCCGCAGGCAACCATTCCTAATACGAGTATGAAAGCTAATAATACTGCTAATACTCTTTTCAACATTCTTCTTCTCCTCCTTAAGAATTATAGAAAATAATCTAGGACAATTATACCTTATCCAAATCGAGAACAAAAGCATTTTTTACAAAATTGTTACAATTCGGCAAAATCGTTTGTTTTTAGTACAGGGCGGGCCTTCTGTGTTTCAGCAACGGCAGCTGGTTTCGGATATCTTCGACAAAATCCAGGTCGATTTTCGCATATGCAATGGATTCCCTGGCGTCTGTCTTACCGCAGAACTCTCCCCACGGATTTGCAATGCACGAATTTCCATAGGCCTGATAAGGTCCTTCCGTGTCTCTGGCCGGTGATACCGCGGCAAAATAGATCTGGTTGTCAAGCGCACGGGCCCTCATAGTCAGGTCCCAATGAGCAGGACCCGTTGTCATATTGAACGCTCCGGGAAGGATCACCAGCTTGACTCCTTTGAGAGTCATTTTCCGAAACAACTCAGGGAATCTCACGTCGTAACAGATCGCAACGCCGATCCTGCAGTATTCCGTATCCAGGATCGTCAAAGTCTCGCCTGGAGTCAGAGTCTCCGACTCCATGAACCGGATCCCTCCTTTGACGTCAATATCGAACAGATGCAGCTTCCTGTGTTTGCCGATAAGTTTCCCTTCTTTGTCAAAGGAATAGCTCGTATTATAGACCTTGTCATTCTCCAACTCCGGAATGGAACCTCCGATGAGATAAATGCCCAGCTCCCCTGCAAGGGAAGAGAGGAAGCGGAACGTATCCCCACCTTCCTTTTCCGCATATTCTCTGAAGTATTTATTGGAATATGGGCAATTGAACATTTCAGGCAAAGCGATCACGTCAGCCCCTTTTGCCGCCGCCTCACGGATCATAGATCCGGCTCTTGCCAGATTCTCCTTTTTGTCCATTGTCACTTTCATCTGACACAAGGCTAATTGAAAAGTCATGGTAGTTCCTCCCTATGTAAAATATTAACTCACATTGTACAGCGCCTGCCAGGGGTATTCTCTTGAAAACCGCTCCCTTTGGTCGGACGGTTTTCTGCGAGAACACCCACGTCGCGGCGCTTAATGTCTATATTATATATGATAAGGGAGGAATTATCCATTTCAATTAGCTCAGTGCGGAAAGAAACAAGGAAAAAGCGGAGCATCTCTGCTCCGCTTTTTTGGTTATATCGGGGAATAAATATTTGATCTTCTTCTCATACCAAACTTACGGTCTGATAAATTCCTGTACCCAGTATCCGGTTCCGTTGCTGTCGGTTACATAACCTACGCCGATTTCCGTGTAGCTTGAATTCAGGATATTTGCTCTATGGCCCGGTGAATTCATCCATCCGTTCATTACTTCGTCAGGAGTTCTCTGGCCTTTTGCGATGTTTTCACCTGCTGAGGTGTAAGTGATGCCGAACTGATGCATCATATCGAACGGTGATCCGTATTTCGGAGACTGATGATCGAAATAGTTTTCGTCTCTTAAGTCAGCCGCTTTCGTTTCAGCGACGTTCGCTAAGGTTGCGTTGACTTTCAGTGCGGAAAGTCCCGCAGCTGCTCTTTCCTTGTTTACCAGATCAACGACCTGCTGCTCATAGGCATTCAACGTACCGGAAGCCGGTGTTGCAGGAGCCGGTTTCGCAGGTGTAGTTGGAGCCGGTTTTGCAGGTGTAGTTGGAGCCGGCTTTGCAGGTGCCGTTGGAGCCGGTTTCGCAGGTGTTGCAGGAGCTGTCGGAGCCGAGGTCGTTGTAACCTTGCCGCCGTTAAACTGCTGCATCAGCTTCTGAAGCTGAGCCATATCGAGGTTGCCGCCCTTAAACTGGGAAAGCTGTTCCATGATCTTGCTGGCGGAAGTTGAGTTTATGCTGAATATTTTACTAATATTTGTGTTTAATGCGTTGGATTGATTCAGATTGCAATTTTTTTCTGCTGCGAATGCTTGAGTTGGCACTGCTACCACAAGCAACATCGTTAGAATTAACGTAATTTTGACAAATCGGTTTCTCATATTTGTCCTCCTTCTAGTTCTCACTTTTGCTGATCATCTTGATTAATATAAAACAGATCAGCATATCTCTTAAACAGTATCGGATTCAAATTGTTTCCCCTTGCTCTAGAGTATAGGTGGTTGCCGGCATGATTTGAACCCCTCAAAATTTGCCAAAAAAATAAAAAGGGCTTTACGCCCTTATATTTTTCCTGCGACCAAATCCATCAGATGGCTTGTAATTCGGGCTGTCAGGCCCCATATGACCCGATCCCCATACCGGTAGATCGGCACGGTGGATTTCCCTTTCCTCCAATTATATCCATTGGACAAATTGATCTTTTCATAAGGAAAATCAGGTCCGATATTCGGCAAAACATCAAAGCAGTATGTCTCCGGTTCGTTCTCCGCGAAGAAAGAAACCGGAACAAGAAAGATCTCTTTAACTTCGTCCGGATTGACCTCGGCCTTTGAAACTACATCATGATCGATGACTCCCAACAGCGAATACAGAGTGAAATTGCTGTATGTATGCATGAAATCCATCTGTGCAATGATCCGGATCTCTTCCGGCTTGATATTCAGTTCTTCCGATGTTTCCCGCACGGCGCATTCCTCTGCCGATTCGTCGTTTTCGACCCTGCCGCCAGGAAAGCATACCTCTCCCGGCTGTCTTTTCAGATTTTCCGCCCGGACTTCATACAGGATATGCAGTTCTCCGTCCTTTTCCACCAATGGAACCAAAACGGAATAGTACTGGTAGGAACCTAACGATTTCGGTTCCCTGTCACGGAAGGTATTTTCAAAATCTTCAATCGTTATCTTTTTCATCGTTACTTCCCTTTTTCTTAGTTCTTTGTTCCCGAAGGTTGATATAGGAGCCGATAAAGATCAGCAGGATCCCGATCAGCCCGTTGATCCCGACCACCTCGCCCAGGGCGATCACGGCAATGATCGGCGCCAGCGCTGGTTTCACGAAAAATACGATAGACGCAGTCGCCGCGTCAGAAACTTCCATGGCCAGAAAATAAAAGAGATAGCCGAGACCGGTGATCATAATACCTATGTAAAGCACCATCCAGATGTTATCGGCAGTTACGCCCGCGATGATCGGCCTGTTCATGACCAGAAGGATCGGGATCATGACAACAGATCCTGACAGGAAGCTGATGCTCGTCTGAGTGATACCCCGCAGCCGCCTAATGCTGGTCCTTCCCATAGCACTGTATAAACCGAAGGTCAGCGCCGCGATGATGGTATACGCAAAGCCCAGGAAGGTATTCCCCGCTTCCGGATGCAGCGGATTGATCATAAAAACGATACCCAGAAGCCCGATTGTCAAAGCGACGACTTTCGTGCGGTTCAACTTTTCTTCTGTCATAAAATGAGCGAAAAACATGGTAAACATCGGATTGATGCAAAAAATCACGGCAGCAGTCGAAGCTTTGGAACTCTCCACTCCAAGCTGGAAAAATACCATGCTGACACAGATACAGACAACGCCCATGGCAAGCATGTGAAAAAAGTCCTTTTTCGTGATCACGGTATGATACTTCTTAATTTCGATCAGCGCAAACGGTAATAGGAACGTTCCGCCGATAAGGAACCGGATAAAGGTAAGCTGAAACGCGTCCAACTGGTTCCCCGCCACCTTCAGCACGACTTCCATAGTGCTGAACAGCGTTGCTGAGATCAATATAAATAATACTAATTTCTTCATTGAGTGCCTCTATTTCCACATATGTCTCTGTATTAACTTCTTCCAGTCGGATAAATCTTCATACATATAATCCGGCTCCCTGTCTTTCAGCATTTCATATTCCGCCCAGCCGGTTGCGACGCCAATGCTTACGACTTCGATTCTCCTGGCACACTCAATATCATAAATGCTGTCTCCGATTATGTAAATATTTTCGTTTTCGAACTTCACTCCGAAATGTTCTTCCGCTTCACGGATCCCTTTGAGAGCGGCGTCCCATTTCTCCCCGTAATCGTCTCCGAAGCCTCCCACATGAAAATACCGGTCCAGTCCGACCGACTTGAGTTTTGTTTCAGCGCCGATGCGCAGGTTGCTGGTCAGCAACGCGCTGTAGCTGTCGGTGCTTCCGTGTATGTGCTCCAGAAGTTCCCTGACTCCCGGGAGGATCCGCTTATCGGGATTCCTGCTCAGGATATCGTCCAGAATGACGATGTACTCCCCCTTCACCTTTTCAAGCTCGTTTTTATCCAGCTTGTTGCTTTCCATGATCCGGTCCAGGATCACCGCATCCATCGCATGGCCGATGCCCGCTTTTGAAAAAGCATCCTCCACGCCGTACAGCTTGCGGAAGGTCTCGTTGAGCGCTTTAGTGCCGTCGGCACCGCAATGCATCAATGTCCCGTCCAGATCCCACAGTATCAATTTTTTGCCGCTCTTTGATTTCATCATACCACCATGCCATTATCAATCATTGTCAAAGATAAGGCGGTGATATCGATCACCGCCAGATTTACCTTATATTTCAGGAACGTATTAATTCAGTACCTCGTATTTCGTCGCAATGTCGCCGATCTCTTCAGCCGTAGCGCTGATGCTTACGATAAATTCTATCTGATATTTCTCTGAGATGTCCTTCAGCCTGCTCAGGAATCCGGGCAGATCCGAAATGTTGACGTCAGCATGTTTTAAAATGCTATCTATAAAAATAACTTCAATATCATGATCTGAGCTGATAATCCCGTAAAGGAACCCGATGTATTCGTCGCTGTTGGTTATTTCTTCATACTCTTCCATACATACAACCCGGATCTTATACTTCAAGTCATACATCAGTCTATGATTTTTATTGATAAAAACGACACTCCCGTCGCTTTTCTCCACTCGATCGTTGGCAAGCTGGATCATGCTTTTTGTTTTACCGCTGCCTTTACGACCGACCAATATCTTAACCATATTAATCGCCCCCTTATAATTAAATTAAATTTTAACTCATTATACACTAACTAATATCTTCGGGCAAGACGAGAAAGTCATTTCACATTATTTTTTAATCTCAGCTGTCCGCACGCCGCATCGATATCGCTGCCCAGTTCTCTTCTAATGGTTACTTGTATCCCCCGCTTTTCCAGAATATCCCGGAAACGCTCGGCGTCGGTCCGGTCCGTGCCGTACAGACCGGTTTCAGCCACCCGGTTCAGCGGGATCAGATTGACGTGGCAGTTAACACCGCGCAGCTTTGCGGCCAGTTCTTCGGCATTTTTATCACTATCGTTGATACCCTTTACCAGGGCATATTCAAACGTGATCCTTCTGCCTGTCGCTTCAACGTGTTTTTTGCATGCCGCCAACAGCTCGTCCATCGGATATCGTTTGCTGATTGGCATCATTTTGTTCCGGATCGAATCGTTGGGAGCATGAAGGGAAACGGCAAGGTTGATCTGCGGGAAATCTTTTGCAATGTCCGTCATCTTCGGGACAAGGCCGCAGGTCGAAACGGTGATGCTACGCATCCCTATGTTCAATCCGTCCTTTTCATGGATGTTCTCGATGAACCTGGACAGATTTTCGTAGTTGTCAAGGGGTTCTCCAGTGCCCATGACTACGATATTGCCGACTTTCTCTCCCGTATCCTTTTCGATGGACAGAATCTGGTCTGCCATTTCTCCGGCGGTAAGATTCCTCTGCAGCCCGTTTATGGCGGAGGCGCAGAAACTGCACCCCATCCGGCAACCGGCCTGGGAAGATATGCAGACCGTATTTCCGAATTTATACTTCATGAATACGCTCTCGATCGAGTTGCCGTCTTCCAGACCGAATAAGTACTTCCTGGTACCGTCTTTTTCCGAACTCTGCACTTTGAGAATTTTAAGTTTTCCGAGCTCTGTTTCTTCAGAAAGCTTATCTCTCAAATCTTTGGACAGGTTCGTCATATCCTCGAAACTTTCCGCCCCTTTATATAACCAGCTGAATATCTGCTTAGCGCGGAATTTTTTCTCTCCCAGCTCCTCGAGGTAACGTTCCAGTTCCTTTATCGTTAAATCTTTTAAATCTTTTTTCATATATACCCTCTTAAAAACCACTGAAACCTGTCCTGCTAAAGCCTGGTCCGGGATTCTTTTATGATTTTCACGATATCTCTGCTGTACCTGTATTTTTCAGGTACTTCAGACGCATTGACCGCAATGAGCGGAGTCGCGCGTTCCAAAAGAGATCCGCTCACGCGGGCTGATTCCAGCTCCATTTCTTCTCCGTCAAAATCCGCAAATGCATAGCTGTCCGCAGCGAAGACAAGATAATCGCCAATGCTGTTTTCCGGAAGATTGAACCGCTTGGCTGCCTCCTCCTTTGGGCTGACCATATCTACATAAGGCGCTGCTTCCAGAAAATCGAGCAGTTCCCGTGCTTTTGACTTTTGCTCTTCCTTTAGATAAAGCATCCGCATCCCCAGTTGATTTGCCGGAGGCTGCTCCGCCGTATTTCCGCTGTTTCCTGCTGTGCGTTTCCCGCTGTTTCCTGCCGGCTCCTCACGATAAGGCGAGTGGCAGAAAACTTGAAAACCATTCCTGTCCAAAACCTCCTGAAGGTTGACCAGATGCGGCCTGCCGTTCATTCCATAACCGCCTAATATATATACTTCACGGTCATGATCAAGGTCATAGATCTTTCCCAGCCATTCATCGATTTTTCTCATATGTCTCAATGCTTCCTTGGAATCCGGCGCATGCTGCTGCATCATATAATCATTGGTAGCACAGTAGATCGCGTCGATGGTATTTTTTTTGACCAGGCGGTAACAAGCATCCAGGATCCATGTGGCCGCATGTAAACTTTCTACTGACGGAGGCGCAGGCAAATCTAGAAAACGTATAAAAATATCCTTCGGTTTTTCGACGCTGATCCCTAAATCCACGTTGTGTCCCAGATGCTCCAGGACGCTGCTCCTGACGGACAGCAGCGCGGTGGAAGCGCCTTTTTTATGCAGGAAGTCGAGAATCGTTTCCGTATCCTTGTATCCGGATTTCTCAAGAAACTCCACTTCCCCGGTTTCAGGATGATAGACCGAATTTCCTGTTACTCCATGTTCACAGGGAAACTTCCCTGATAATATCGTGGTATGATTCACATTGTATATCGTCGGCACGGCTGCTTTTACACACTTGCAGAAGCCGTCCTTCGCAATGCGGTATATATTCGGAGTGTTTTCCAGGGAAATATACTCCAGGGAGCAGCCTTCAATTACCAAAATCAGAAGTTTTTTCATTTCTGAATATTCCTTTTCTGTTCGTGTTTTATGCAATAAATCTAACATAAATAGATATCGAAAGCAATTTAATATTCGCACTATTTCGACAGGAATATTGTATACTTGATTCAAAACCGAATCTAATATTATCCATCATCCGCCTAACGTCGTATCCTGGGTCTGATACCAATCCAGCGCCCGGTACAACTGCTCGGGCAGAAAGTCGGGCCACAGCTCGTCCAACACATAAATATCCGCGTAAACCGACTGGATCGGGAGGAACCCGCTCAGTCTCCTCCGGCCGCCCCAACGGATGATCAGATCGATCCTGGAAATATCCTTTGACGCCGGCCCATCCATATGATTAATATCCCAATCCCAACCGTAATTCACGAGAAAGTTCACCTTGATCCTGCCGCTTCCAAATTTTACCCGGTTCGTATAAGGGATCAATTCCTTCGGAAAGCAAGGCGACTCGGTATTCCCGATCACCAACAGCTCCGCATCTCTTCCGACCAGCTCCATGACTGCGTCGACGCAGGCTTTTTGAAATGCTTCCTTCTGCACGGCCGGCCGTTTCGTATTGTCCACTGTAAACCCGTAAAGCGTCAATTCCTTGACGCCGAGTTCGGAACACAGCTCGTATAATTGGAATCCAGGACTGATTCCGTAATGGTATCCTTCCTTTTTCTCCATGCCCCGTTCCAAGGCCCATCTCCGATTGCCATCCGGAATAACGCCGATATGGTTCGGAATTCTCTTATATCCTGACACTTTCATTGCCTCCCGGGTCATCTTATCTTGGTTTCGCTCTCTCGTACTGCTTCGGCCATTCCAGATCGAAATCCAGCTTTTTCGCCGAGTTCAGCACCCAATAAGGATTCCTGAGCAATTCTCTTCCCAGGTAAACCAGGTCCGCTTTGTTGTCGGCCAGAATGTCGTTTACTTCCTTGACATCCGTGAGCAGTCCGCCCGCTGACACGGGCAGCCCGGTCATTCTCCGGATGACCTCCGCATGCGGTATCTGATATCCGGGATGTGTCTGCGGCACCACCGGCACCAGGCCTCCGGTGCTGACATTCACGGAATCTATCCCTTTATCCTTGATAAGATTGATCATCGTGCCCAAATCTTCAGCATGATTTCCGCCTTCCATGTAATCCTCGGCTGTCACGCGTATTTCGAGAGGTTTTTCTGCCGGCCATACTTCCCTTACGGCGTCGATCACTTCTCCCACGATCCGAACCCGATTTTCAGCACTGCCTCCATATCCGTCTGTTCTGTGATTTGTCAGCGGCGACAGAAATTCGTTGAGCAGGTAGCCGTGAGCGGCATGGATCTGGATCAGGTCGAAACCGGCCTTGTGCGCTCTTACCGCCGCATTCCTGAACTCCTCTACAGTATCTGCGATATCCTCCGCCGACATCTCTTCCGGGGGCTCCCCTCCCTCGTTGTAAGGGATCGGAGAAGGGGCCTCGACTACCACGTTTCTCGCTTCGCATTTTCTTCCCCCGTGATTGATCTGGATCCCGATTTTTGAACCGCATTGATGTACAGCCCGGACGATCCATGACAGCCCCTCGATGTGGCTGTCGCTCCAGATCCCCAGATCATTGGACGTAAGCCTACCTTCTGGCGAAACACCGGTTGCCTCGACGATGATCAGTCCGACGCCTCCCATCGCTCTTGTGGCGTAATGGATCACGTGCCAATCTGTGACCATTCCGTCGTCCTCTGCGCAATACATGCACATAGGCGGCATAACGATCCTGTTCTTCAGCGTCAAATCTTTGATCTTAAACTCTGTAAACAACTTCTGCATAGTTCCTTCCCCCCTACTATTTCTATATATTATAGCCAGATTGGACGGTTTGTAACAAAAAAAACCTCCCTTACATAATACGTTAGGATAACGCCTGCACTCAAGAGATGGTATGCCATAATTTGTCAGGAATTTCAGCATTTCAACTGTTTAAAATTATCCTTGATGCGGTATAAATAGTTCGGCGTGTTTTAGGAGGTAATATGATGAGCGACAGAATGCCGGCTTTGTTTGTAGGCCATGGGTCACCGATGAATGCCATTGAAGAGAACGAATACTCCACGAATTGGTCAAGAATTGCAAAAGAAATCAGAAGGCCGGATGCGATACTCTCCGTTTCAGCCCACTGGTATACGACCGGGACAAAGATCATGAATACTCCGACGCCTAAAATGGTTTATGATATTTACGGTTTTCCCGATAACCTGTATCAAATAAAATATTCGGCGAAAGGCTGTCCAGAAGCGGCTGAATTGGCTGCCGGTCTTATTAAGACGCCCGCTACGGTCGATAATTCCTGGGGGATCGATCATGGAACCTGGTCTGTACTCAGGCACATGTATCCCGACGCAGATATTCCCGTTTTTCAGCTTAGCATCGATTCTCAGGCAGGCGCCTCCTCGCATTACCGCATTGGTCAGGATCTGGCCTCCCTTAGGGACAACGGGATCATGATTCTGGGAAGCGGAAACGTGGTTCATAATCTGTCAAGAATCAACTGGGAAATGGAAGGCGGTAATTCCTGGGCGATCCAATTTGATAAGTATATCAAAGAAAAGGTCGTCAGCAGGAAAAATGAATATGTCGTCCACTATGATCATGGAAACGACATCAGTGCAAAGCTGGCTGTCCCGACTCCGGATCATTTCTTTCCGCTCCTTTATGTCCTCGGAGCAACCGATGAAAATGACAAGCTAACCGTATTTAATGATTCCTGCACCATGGGCGCCCTGTCCATGACCAGCTATTTATTCGGATGAAGAATTTAGCCAAAAAATAATTAAGCGCCTGGCAGGTGCATTCTCTTGAAACCGCCGTTTTTTAAATGCTTCGCATAAAAAACGTTCCAAAGGTTTACGGTTTCCTTGAGAATACACACGCCGCGGCGCTTTTAAATTGGTTTAGATTCTTTCGACGTCGATCCCTGTCTTGTGCCCGTTAAGATCGTATTCCACCAGTTCTGATGCGATGGCTTTCATTTCGACGGCCAGAGTCTCGGTCATGATGTACTCGCGGTGCTCATCAATGGCTGCATTCACTTCTTCATCCGCATTGTAGAAAATCTTGATCTGGTCCATCATCTCGAAATCCCTCTGTTTTCTCATCTGCTGGATCTTGGAGATCATTTCTCTGGCAAGACCTTCGGAGATCAGTTCCGGAGTAATGGTCGTATCCAGGATCGTGAAAACATTGTTCTCCATGGATACCGTAAAACCTTCTTTAGCCGAGATACTGATATCTACAAAATCCTTGGCGATCATCATCTCTTCCCCGTCGATCACCAGGCAGGCTTCCCCCGCAGTTTCCAACTGGTCGACGATCAGGACCGGATCCGTATTTGCCAGAGCGGCGCCAAAGGCTTTGATCTTTGCCCCCAGGGCAGGTCCGGCAACCTTGAAATTCGGCTTCAGTCCGAAATTCATATATTGATCGAGCTGCTTTTCGAAAACAACTTCCTTTACGTTGAGTTCTTCTGTAATGAGTTCCGTCATATCTCCGATCAGGGTTTCATACTTGCCGTCCACAAGGATCTTCTGCAGCGGCTGTCTTACCTTGATCCGTTCCTTCTCTCTGGCTCCGCGTCCCAGTCCGACCAGGTCTCTCACGAGATCCATTCTGGCTTCCACGGTCTCATTGATCAGTTCTTCCTTTGAAACCGGATAGAAGGACAGATGAACTGATTCTTCCCCGGTGAGCTTCTTATACATCTCATCGGAGATGAACGGGGCGAACGGCGCTGCAAGCTGTGCCACACCTACAAGCACCTCATAAGTTGTGGTGTAAACCGACATCTTGTCTTCGGTCAGATCTTCCTCCCAGAACCTTCTTCTCGCTCTCCGGATATACCAGTTCGAAAGGTCCTCGGTTACGAAGTCCTGGATCTTTCTGACCGACTTCATGTGATCGTACCGGTTCATTTCTTCAGTGACTTCTTTGACCAACCTGTTGTACTTGGACAGGATCCAGCGGTCAAGCTCAGGCCTTCTCTTGTACTCCACCTGGAAGTCCTTCGGATCGATATCATCCTGGTTGGAATAAAGCACAAAGAAATTATATACGTTCCTCAGCGTGCCGAAGAACTTGCTCACGATCTCAATAAGACCATCTTCATCAAATTTTGTGGGTGACCAGGCCGGGGATGTGTAAAGCAAATACCATCTCGTCGCGTCGGCACCGTATTTATCAAAGAGCTGGAACGGATCCACCGTATTGCCCTTTGTCTTGGACATCTTCTTTCCTTCTTTATCGAGGATCAGGTCGTTGACCAGGACGTTCCGGTACGGCGATTGCCCTTTGATAAAGGTTGAAATTGCGATCAGCGAATAGAACCAGCCTCTGGTCTGGTCGATCCCTTCACAGATGAAATCCGCAGGGAACAGTTCCTCGTCAAAGCGTTCCTTATTTTCAAAAGGATAGTGGTGCTGGGCAAACGGCATCGCGCCGCTGTCGAACCAGCAGTCCATAACTTCAGGTATACGGGACATGGTTCCGCCGCACTTTTCGCATTTGATATGGACGTCGTCCACATACGGTCTGTGCAGTTCGATATTCTCGTCGATCGTTTCAATGGCTTTCTCAACCAGCTCTTTTCTGGAGCCGATGGATTCCAGATGGCCGCACTCGCATCTCCAGATGTTGATCGGCGTGCCCCAGTATCTGTTTCTTGAGATTGCCCAGTCATTTACGTTCTCAAGCCAGTTTCCGAAGCGTTTTTCCCCTACGAAATCCGGGAACCAGTTGACTGTATTGTTATTGGCGACCAGCTGATCCTTCAGCTTGGTCATTTCGATATACCAGCTCGGCTTTGCATAGTAGATCAACGGAGTTCCGCATCTCCAGCAGTGCGGATAATTGTGCTCCATCTTTTCCTTGGCATAGATCTTGTCTTCCGCTGCCAGCCACTTGATGATCTCCACGTCAAGTTCCGGATCCAACACAAAGCGGCCGGCCCATGGAGTCTCGGTATAATTTCCCTGCTCGTCCACCGGATTCGGTACCGGCAGTCCGTATTTCTTTCCGGTATTGTAGTCGTCTTCACCGAAAGCCGGAGCGGTATGAACGATACCGGTTCCGTCCTCGATCGTGACATAATCGTTGCAGGTCACATAGAACGCTTTTTTATCGACCTGCACGAAGGGCATAAGCTGTTCGTATTCGATGTATTCCAGATCCTTACCCTTCACTTCGGCAAGCACTTTATAGGAATCGGCTCCCAGGACCTTGTCCGCAAGGGCCTTCGCCACATAATATACTTTCCCGTCCAATTCCGCTTTGACATAATCGATATCGCCGCCAACGGTAAGGGCGACATTGGCTGCCAACGTCCACGGAGTGGTGGTCCATGCCAGGAAATATTCGTTATCCGCGTCTTTTCTTTTGAATTTTGCGGTGATGGTATTCGTTTTTACTTCTTTATAGCCCAGCGCTACCTCATGGGAAGCCAGACCGGTTCCGCATCGCGGGCAGTACGGCAGGATCTTGTGGCCTTCGTAGATCAGTCCGGCTTTGAAGAATTCCTTCAGGATCCACCAGCCGGTTTCGATATAGTTATTGTCAAGGGTAATATAAGGGTGATCCAGATCGATCAGATATCCCATTCTCTTTGTCATCTCTCTCCACTGCTTTTCGTAAGTGAAAACAGATTCCTTGCACTTCTGATTGAATTCCTTGATGCCATACTTCTCAATGTCCTGTTTGCCGGACATGGAAAGCTGCTTCTCCACTTCGATCTCAACAGGGAGCCCGTGGGTATCCCAGCCGGCTTTTCTATTCACTTCAAAACCCTGCATCGTCTTGTAACGGCACACGGAGTCCTTGAGCGTACGGGCGATCACGTGATGGATTCCGGGTCTGCCGTTTGCAGTCGGCGGTCCTTCATAAAATACGAAAGAAGGCATCCCCTTTCTCGTCGTAACACATTTGCCTAACAGGTCTTCCTTCTCCCATTGATCAGCTTGTTCGTTCTGAAAATCTGCAATGGCTTTCTCCGATAAATTCTCAAACATTTTTACATCTTCCTTTTTCTATGTTTAATTTTCATTAATTATCTTTAACCCTTTTATTTTAAACTTGTTCAACATATTATGTCAAGAAAAATACTCCCGCCGCAGTCCTCCTGCAGGCCTGCTCTCAGGATTTTCCGATCTTGCGGATGATATTGTAGATCACATCCGAATGATAACCCAGAGAATTGAGTTTTCTCCCGATTTTCGCAAGAGTCTTTTCGTCCGGCCGACCGTCCTGCTCCTTCAGAAGCTTATTCGCTTCCTTAAGGGCGGCGTCGTTTTCCGTCTTACGGTCAAAGGACTCGTCCAGAGCTTCCCGGATCAATTCTGCATCGATCCCTTTTTCTGAAAGCTCATGCTGCAGCCGTACAGGTCCCCTGCCCTTTCCGGCGCCATAACGTATGTAATCGCTGCAGTATCTCGCGTCGTCCACATAGCGGAGCTCTTTCAAACGATTCAGTTCCTCTTCAATTTCATCTTCTCCGAAGCCTTTGGAGAATAGATGGGTTTTCACCTCAAACGCACTGCGCTCCCTATGCTCCAAAAAGCTTAAAGCCGTGTCGCGGCAATCCTTCGGCATGGTCCGCCCCCCTTTTTCCTATTTAAAATCAAATTGATCTCCTGATCCCGCCGGAATACACCGCTCACCTAGAAGATTTCTCAGCTCGACGATCGCATTGATCCCGGTGCAGTGAACCGGCAGGACATAACCGATCTCCTCCGCGGCGAGCTGCGCCAGGATCCGACGTCGAGTCTCGGCGTCTGTCTGATACAGATGCATCCCCGCGAGAAGTCCGAAGATCCGTTCGCCGGGAAACAGTGTCTTGGCATAGTCCAGACAAGGGATCACGCCATTGTGGCTGCAGCCGGAAAAAACAAAAATGCCTTTGCTTTTACCATCCCGGCCCCGCAGTCTGACTGCCAGAAACTGTTCATGTTCCATGGGATCCACCTTCAGGCTTCCGTCGGCATTTTTTATGTAAAAGGATTCTGTCGTAAAGACGTCTCCGGTTTTGGGAATCGTCCCCGACACGGCGATATCATCACTCAGCCATGCCACGCCCGCTGTCAGAGTCAGACGTTCTCCGAAGCCGCTTCGCTGCTCTTCCGTCCAGCGGATTCCGCAGGGTGTATCTTCCAGCTTTCCGCCTTCCATACCGTATGTCGTCTCAAAGGCTTTTTCATGGACATAGATCTTCGCTCTCTTGTTGGTTTCGCAAAACGACGGGACTCCTCCCGTATGATCGTAGTGTCCGTGACTGATCACGGCAGTATCGACCTGCTCCAGATCAATATTCATATGTTTTGCATTCTGCATGTATATATCGGTGGCGCCAAGATCGAACAGGATCTTTCTGTCACCTGCTTCTATGTAGACGGACAATCCGTGTTCAGCCAGACATTCCGGCCGGTTTGTTCTGTTTTCGCTCAGGATCGCTACTTTCATCTTTGACTCCTTCTTATAAACTTTATTCTTTATTTCTTTTTACCGCCATGGATGGCAGGCTCAGTCCGATAACGCCCACAATGATCAGTATGGTGCAGATCACATGGTAGAGCTGCAGCGGTTCGCCAAGCACAATGACTCCGGCCACGATCGAAATCGCTGTGGAAAGGTTTCCGAATATGGTAGCCTTCACCGCTTCCATATGAGCCAGCATATACGCCATAATCAAAGCGGAAACCAGAGTGGACGGGATTCCGAGATACGCGGTGGCAATGACAAAATTCATATGGGACAGCGGCTCTAAATAGTTGGTCAGTGTTCCCGTCTTCAATCCGTAAACGATGGCTGCCAGATTGAAGATCAGACAACCTCCGCCGGTAATAAAAAACGATATTTCAAAAGGCTTGTAGACCCCCCGTACATACCGCATCATCACATTGCTTAAGGCCATGCTCAAGCTGGACAATAGAAGTATGACAAGTCCCGGTACATTTACCGTAATATCCGAAGCGCCGAGCACAAACATGGTGATCACCGCCGCAACGGACAAGCAGACGAAGATGTTTTGCTTCCAGTTTGTACTTTCCTTCAGGAAAAGGCTCGCGATGATCTTCGCCAGGATCGGGACGATGGCAAAGATGATGCCGCTCTCGATAGACGTTGAAAAAACCAATCCGATCGTCTGAAGCACCATGAATCCCAGGTAAAGACCCGCCGTCAGCGCCAGATTTTTCTTCGGCTTTCCACGCAGATCGATTTTCACCAGGCCAGCCGCTGCCGTTAGCAGGGTTGCCAGAAATGCGAAATTATATCGGAACGTTAAGGTCTCCAGTGGCGTAGCCACCGAAAGGCAGGTTTTGACGCCGATAAAGGAAAAACCCACGATCAGGGAAAATAGCACCGCGCTGCCATAGATTTTAAAAGTGCTTTCGTTTTTGACCGGATCATTTGCTGCTGTTTTTGCTTTGACTCTGTTGCTGCTCATTTCTTGCTGCCTTTCTTATTCTGTTTCTCCAATTGGATCGTACCCTGGATCGGACCTCCGCTTTCGCAGCAATACGCTGCCTTTACCCCATCCGCAACGCTGCACGGAAGGATAAACCCGGCCCGGCCGCCGCTATGATCCGATCTCACTTTCCCCAAAAGCGCTCCGTTCCCGATGACGGTAAAGCTGGATAAACCTTCTCCCAAGCCGGTGCCGAGAAACTTGACGTACGCTTCCTTCCTGACCCAGACCTCGAAAAAAGCCTCCTGGCCCAATGATAATATCCAGTCGTGCTCCTCTTCCGTAAAAAAACGTTCTGAAATTCTTTCGTAGCTCACCTTCTTCCGGCAGACCTCAAGATCGAAGCCGACCGGTTCCTCCGCCATCAGGCAGCCCCACCAGTCCCCGGAATGGCTCACTGAAAAATGGACGGAAGCTGTTCTTACTCCTTCATTCAGCGGAAGATCCACAAAGTACGGTTTTCCTTTCGGTTCTTTTCCTATCGCTACGCTGTTGAGCGCTTCACGATCCGGACACGACATTTTTCTGCCGCAGTAATCCTGCAGGGCCTGCCTCAAAAGCCCTTCCCGGAAAGCGGCAAGTTCCGCCACGGTCAGGGAGTTGTGCGTCTTGTTTATATTTTCACTCTGATACAGATAAAGATACATTTTCATCCTCAAAAGATAAAAGAAAGTCGCTTTCAGCGATATTTCCCAAATAATAAAAACAACTGAAATATCCTAATTATACACGGATTCCAGTTGTTTTTACACCCTAATGCTAAAATTTCTTTTGTGATTAGCAGCAGATTACATTTGCGCTTCTGTATTTAAAAACACCTTGTGGTTGTGCTCCTGGCTGTATTTTTTTGTGAAAGCGCTCACCAGAGGAGTCACGACCACGGAGACCGCCATCGCGGATACGCCGAAAATCGGAGCCATGGATTTTGCAATATCAAAGCCCACCGCCGACGTGAAGTAAATGATGCACCCGCCGACCACCAGGATACCGGACAACATTCCCGCCCAGGCCCCTGCTCTCGTGATATTCTTTGAATACAGTCCCCAGAGGAACGGTCCGATGAACGAGCCTGCAACAACTCCCCATGAGAAGGACATGAGATTTACGATAAAGGAGATGTTCGCAGTAGCAAAGATGTAAGATAACGCGATGAAAAGAATACAAAGCAGCCGCATAAGGATCACCTGGCTCCTTGGCTTGATTTGCGGATTTACTTCCTTAACAAGGTCGATGGAAACAGCCGAGCTGGAGGATAATACGATGGATGATAATGTCGACATGGAAGCCGATAAAAGCAGAAGCAGGATCACGCTTAGTACGACAGTGGCAAAAACACTCTCCGTCAATGCTTTCATCAAGAGGCTCGGCACCACTCCGTCAAAGCCGCCCGGAACGTTGGGCAGACCGTTGGCGTCCGCTTCAATAAAGAGTCTCGACAGGGATCCTGTAAAGTAAGCGCCGCAGCCGATCAAGGCCGCAAAAAGCGTCGATACGATGGTCGCTGTTTTGATCGAGCTTTCATCCTTGATCGCATAATATTTATGTACCATCTGCGGCAGCCCCCAGACGCCGAAGCTGGTCAAACAGATATTTGTGATCAGGAAACTTGTGCTTTTCCCGCCCGTCATATCAACAAGCTGCGGATCGATGGCTGATAGTTTCTCAAACGCGGCTGAAAAACCTCCCACCTCAGGTCTCGTGACAAGAATCAGGATCATGGCGATCAAACCGAATATCATGATGATTCCCTGGATAAAATCATTCGTCGCCGTGGCCACATAACCGCCGAGCACAAGGTAAATACCGGTCAAAGCGGCAACAATAAACATGCAGACCACAGGATCCACTCCGACGAAAATCGCGCTGAACATTGTTCCGAGTCCTTTGTAGACGCCGGCAGCATATGGGACTAAAAATAGAAATATAATAGCGGCTGCGTAGATCTTCATACGTCTGCTGTCATATCTTGCAGCAAAAAATTCCGGCATCGTCCGAGCCTCCAGGGTCCTCGTCATTCGTCTCGTTCTGCGCGCCAGGAATATCCAGGCGAGCAGACATCCGATGAGCGCGTTGCCGACGCCGATCCATATGCTCCCCATGCCGATGTTCCAGCCAAACATGCCGGCATAACCAATAAAAATAACGGCCGAAAAATAGGTAGTCCCGTATGCAAACGCCGAGATCCACGGTCCTATATTCCTGCCGCCAAGCAAAAATCCTTCCACTGTACCTGCCTTTTTTGTGCTGTAGAGTCCCACGACGGACATCACAACCACAAAAACTACCAACGAAATCGTTGCAATCAACTGAGTCATAATTATATACCTTCCTTCAAAACTACTTTGTGTGCAAAGCACACCCTACGCCTATCATTTTAAAGGAAAAACGGTAATTTGTAAAGACTATGTTTATCGCTGATCGGCAAGGATCTTTTCCCTTGCGTATTCTTCGCCGAACATAAGCAGTTCCCTTTCGGCGTCGGTCACCTTCTGTTTCCTGTCGGCAATCTTTGAAGAAATCAACAGGACAATGCCGATAAAAATCCATGCGAGAACCAGGCCCCATTCATATGGCCACCGAAGCGTAATGGGGCTGATCGGTGTGTACCAAAAGAGGAAAAAGGCAGAAATGATCACGGCTACCATTCCTACCACCCTGCCCCGTTTGATCTTATACCGTCTCGTCAGTTCAGGCTCCTTCTGCCGGATACGCAAAAATGAAACGGAGACGAGCAAATACGCTACAACCGTACCGAATGCAGCGGTATCGATCAGCCAGATCAGGGCGTTCTCGCCCAGCAGAGGGGAACAACAACAGATAAAACCAACAAATACAATTGAAATTACGGGCGTCTGATATTTCGGATGTACCCATCCGAAGAAGGAAGGCAGCATTTTCGCTCTACCCATGGCGAATATGATTCTGGAAGCGCCGACAATAAATCCGTTCCAGCAGGTGACGATCCCGCATATGCCGCCGACGATCATGACCTTAGCCATAACCGGAGACTGAAAAACCAGGGCGGCCGAGTCCGCGATGGGGACGGGCAACTGATGACGGAAATCAACAGGGGCGGAAAGCGCAAAGCCTACGATGATAAGAATATACCAGACAATTGAAGCAACGATGGAAACGACCAGTACTTTGGAAATCGCTTTCAACGGCATGTTCATTTCCTCACCGGATTTCGAAACCATATCGAATCCGATGTACATGGACGGCGTCATAAGTAAAACCATACCGGCCCCTTTAATGTCTTTAAAAGCAGGGGTCAGATTCTCAAACCGCCCGAATGCGAAGCCGCCTAATACAAAAATGATCCCCGTAAGCAACATCACCAGGACCAGCAGGATCTGAAAGACAGCCACGGGTTTCACTCCGATAATATTCAGTAAAGTCATCATCACCGCGCCGATGATCCCGATGAAGGCCCAGGAAAAATAAACGTCAAATCCGGCGATATTCCAGAGGTATCCGAAATTGGAAATCGGGTAAATATAATGAAAAGCACTGGAAAGAGCGATCCCTTCCCATGCAGCTACGCCGATATATGCAAAGGAAATGGTCCAGCCGGTGATCCAGGCGCCCAGATATCCCATACCCCGGTACGAAAAGGCCAGTTCACCTCCTGCCAGCGGGAACGCCGACGTCAGTTCCGCATAGGTCAGTCCGACAAAAAGACACATCAACCCTCCGAGAAAAAAGGCTATCACCGCGCCGAGCACTCCGCCGTATTCAATCCATTGAGCCGGCAGCCTCATCCACCCCCAGCCGACCATTGTTCCGAATGCCAGCGCGAAGACCTCGACCCGGCCCAGAGTTCTTTTCAGCCGATGTCTTTCATTCTTCATCTTTGGCAGCCCCTTTATCAGCATGATCCTTGATTCCGTATTCCAATATCTTATTGAAGAGATGCCTTGTACTGATGTCCAGGTCCTTTGCGGACTTGGTGATATTATATAAATTCTTCTTCAGAATGCTTTCAATGTATTTGGATTCGACTTCTCTGCGGATGTCCCTCAGTGAATAATTCGAGTCGAAAATACCTCCGAGCTCATCACGATCGTTGATGCTGATCAGGTTGGCCAGGCTGTCCGATTTTATCTGCCCGTTGTCCGAAAGCACAACCAGGCGGTCGACAATATTCTTCAGTTCCCTGACATTACCGGGATAACTGTATTGCAGCAGATAATCCATAATGCTTTTGTCGATTTCTAAATTATCATATCCCAGGGCGCTCTGTGCTTTCTTCAGAAAATACTGGATCAGGTCCGGAAGGTCTTCTTTTCTGTGGCGTAACGGAGGTACCTGAATGATGATCGTGCTTAATCGGTAAAACAGATCCTCGCGGAAATTGCCTTCCCTGATTTCCTTCGCCAGATCCTTGTTGGTCGCCGAGATCAGCCTGAAATCAACCTTGATTTCATCATTACTGCCGATCCTGTTGATAATCTTAGTCTCAATGGCTCTCAGCAGCTTGGCCTGCGTAGAAAGCGGAACATCGCCGATTTCATCGAGAAACAGCGTTCCGGACTGGGCTGCCTCAAAGCGACCGATCCTGGTGTTAAGTGCGCCTGTGAAGGAACCCTTCTCATGTCCGAACAACTCCGACTCCAGAAGGCTGTCGGAGAAAGTGTGGCAATTGGTGGCATAGAAGTGATTTTTACTGCGGTTGCTTTCCTTATGGATGTATTGCGCGATAAACTCTTTCCCTGCGCCGGATTCCCCCAGTATAAGAATATTCACATCGCTCTTCGCTGCCTTGGCGGCCATGGCCAGAACTTCCCGGAACAGCTTGCTTTTTGTTTGAACCAAATACTCGCCGCCCTCGGCCTGACTTGATGTTTCCTGGCTCTGCTGCTGTTTCAATTTTTTGATATTTTGTATTTCCTTGATCAATTCCTCCGGATTGCTGCCTTTGATAACGTAGGTAAACGCGCCCAGTTTCATCGCTTCTACGGCATTTTCGATGGTTCCGTATGCCGTCAGCATGATGAAGTAAATATTGGGGCTGTATTTCTTTACTGCCTTCAGGAGAGCGACGCCATCCATTTCTGGCATGATCAAATCTGAAATGATGAGATCAAATTCCTCCGTTTTCAGGATGTTGACCACTTCTTTTGATTTGACACATTGTTTTACATAGAAGCCTTCCGTTTGTAAAATCATACCCAGGACGTCGCAGTATGCTTCTTCGTCGTCTACGATCAGAATCTTAAAATCGTTATTCATGAGATTCTTCCCCTCTCTTAACCGGAAGCAGAATCGTAAAGGTCGTCCCTACTCCAATTTCACTCTCTACGGTAATTTTTCCATTCAGTTTGCTGATTTCATTATATACAATGTAAAGGCCCAGTCCACCGCCGTTACGGTTTTCCTTCGTTGTAAAAAACGGATTAAAGATGTTTGCCCGGATTTCCTCCGGTATTCCCGAACCGGTATCGGATACGGTTATTATGATCGATTCCCCCACTTTGGAGCAGTCGATAATAATTTCGCCGCCGTCTTTCATCGCGTCGACCGCATTGATAATGAGATTGATCATGATCATATCAAGGGACTCCAGGATCAGGTCAAGGTTGATCTTGTCATCACAGTTCAGCGTGACGTTGATATTATTCTTGATCAAGGTATGTTCTTCAAAGGATAGGATATTCAGAATAGATTGCTTTAAATTGACTTCCTGCCAGGTTTCATTGGACATCCTGGAAAACCGTAATAGGTTGTCTATGATCTCGTTGGAACGGTCAACTGCGATTTCCATCATATTTATGGCTTTGTTTTTCAGTTCTTCGTCCTCCGGCGAACTCTTTTTCAGGAGATGGCAGTAATTTCTGATAAGACCCAGAGGATTCCGGATCTCATGGGCGACTCCGGCCGCCAGCTGACCGATGGCAGTCATCTTGTTGTCCTGAAGCGCTTGCCTGTACATGGCCCTCACCTGCGTCACCTCGTTGAGCATGAGAAGAACCCTCTTCAATTTATCGGAGGTATCCTGCATCGGAAATGTAAATACCTCGAAAATCTTTCCGTCACTTTCCACTTCACTTTTTCCGTTGGTGCTTTTCGCAAAGGTTTCATTTACAGCTCGCTTCAGAGTTTCCATGGCCGCGGGATTAAAGCCGAGGACAGAATCAAGTTTTTTGCCGATGATATAGTAGCGCTTCCGGTTCAGATAACGGCAGACCGCTTCATTGGCATTGACGATGGTGTAATCGGGTACGATCTCGATCATGAACATAGATAAGCTGTTATAAGTGGTCTGCAGGTCATTCTTTGACTCCGTTATCATGTCCATCCTTTCCGTCATTTCAGAATACATGATCCGGTAGGATTCGTAGACGATATAGGACACACAGAGAAAGGTCACGACAAAAATAAATATTACAATTTCTACTCTCCGGGAATAATCGGTACTGTGTCCCGACTGAGCATAATTGAAATATATCAATGTGGAAACAGATATGATGAGAAACAATACAAACGTGATTCTAACTTTCGTTTTCATTTCGGATAAATTCTCTCCAAAATTCTTTTATAGCCGTCGGCTCCGTAAATCAGACATTTATTGATGCGGCTGATTGTCGCCGTACTTGCTTTCGTTACTTCTTCGATATCGCTGTATGTCTTGTGCTCATAAAGCAGTTTGGCAACATGGAGCCGCTGCGAGATGGCGTGGATCTCGTTGATCGTGCAGATGTCCTCAAAAAAGCGATAGCAATCTTCTTCCGTTTCCAGGGCCAATATCGCTTTAAAAAGCTCATCGATTTCGTCATTTTTAAATCTTGATTCGTAACTCATTCCGTTTCCCTTTCATGTATATCATACTCAGAAAAATACGAACTTTAATACTTTAACACTTTACAGTAGGATTATATCATCAACCATTTTGCTTGACAACAGGTTATTTTTCCAGTATAGTATACAGTATACAAAGGGAGTAGTTTTAAGTTTATAGGCCAACATCCGGCACTGATGTGCCTGGCCATAAGCCCGAGCAGGTAACAAGACTTTGACATAATCGATCCGCCTAATGCGAATATTATGTTAAGGTCTTTTTTATTCGCTTGTTAAGGAAATGATAGCATATCGCTGCGGCCCCCACAACGCATTTTAAAATTTGGAGGTAAAAAATGTTTGAACAGCAAAAAATTGATGAAACTCTAAAACAGCTCGATGTCGACAACCAGGTTGGACTGACCGGCGCAGAAGCGCAGGAAAGGCTTGTAAAATACGGGCCTAACGCATTCCAGGAAAAGAAGCCCAAAACAAAATTGCAGATGTTCCTTTCACAACTTCGTGATCCGATGATTTATATCCTGTTTGGAGCCGTTATCATTTCCCTGTTTCTGAAAGAAATAAGCGACGCAGTTATCATCCTTGCAGTTATCCTCCTGAACGCCGTCATCGGTATGGTCCAGGAAGCCAAGGCGGAAAAATCCCTCGAAGCGTTAAAGAAACTTTCCAGCCCCACGGCTCTTGTCCGCAGGAACGGCCTCCCGACGGAGATACCGGCAGCCGAACTGGTACCCGGTGATATTGTGATATTGGAAGCCGGCAGGATCATCCCCGCAGATCTGCGGTTGATCAATACGATCAATATGAAGGTGGAAGAGTCGGCACTGACCGGTGAATCGGTGCCGGTTCAAAAGGACGCCGGATTCGTCGCCGAAGGCGACGTAACGCTGGGAGACCGCCTCAACATGGCTTATTTGTCTACCAGCGTCGCATACGGCAGAGGCGAAGGCGTCGTCGTGAAAACCGGCATGGATACGGAAATCGGCAAGATCGCGAAAATGATCAGCGAAAGCGCCGATGAAATGACGCCGCTTCAGAAGCGTCTGGGCGATCTCGGTAAGATCCTCGGGATCCTGGCTGTAGTCCTGTGTGTCGCCCTATTCGGCGTCGCGCTTTTCCAGGGAAGAGATATCATGGAAATGCTGCTTACGGCGATTTCCCTCGCGGTGGCGGCCATTCCGGAAGGCCTGCCTGCCGTCGTGACCATCGTGCTGGCTCTCGGGGTCCAGAAGATGGTCAAAGTCCACACGATCGTCAGAAAGCTTCCCGCGGTGGAGACTTTGGGCGCCGTCAGCGTCGTCTGCTCCGACAAGACCGGGACGCTTACGCAAAATAAAATGACTGTTACAAAGGTTTATGTCGACGAGGCCCTGCGTCACGTTTCGGAACTCCGCTATGATACGGATAAGCTGTTCATCAACGGCTTTGTCCTCTGCACCGACGCCTCTGCCGACGGGGTTACCCGTATCGGCGATCCTACTGAATTGGCCCTGATCGACATGGGTATAGGTTTGGGAATCGATAAGGAAACGTTGGAAACGTCCCAGCCGAGGGTCAACGAACTGGCTTTCGATTCCGACCGGAAAATGATGACAACGGTCCATCAGCTGCCTGACGGCAGAATAATCGCTTATACCAAAGGCGCCATGGACCGCATAATCGATAACTGTGTCTCCATCGTGATCAACGGCAAGATCCGCCCGATCACGGCGGAAGACAAGGAGAACATCCATTCCGCGGCAAAGGAAATGGCTTCCGTCGCCCTGCGGGTACTTGCCCTTGCCGTTAAACCGGACGATCATACCGCAGAAGAAGTTGACCTCGTATTTGCGGGGCTTGTGGGCATGATCGACCCGCCACGGCCGGAAGCGAAAGACGCCGTAGAAATTTTCAAGGGCGCTTCGGTGACTACGGTGATGATCACCGGCGATCACATCGATACCGCTTTCGCCATAGCGAAAGAGCTCGGCATCGCGGAAAGCGAAGAGCAGTGCATCACCGGCGACAAGCTGAATCATATGACTCAGGAAGACCTGAACGCAGCGGTACCGCACCTCAGGGTCTTTGCCCGGGTTTCGCCCGAAAACAAGGTCATGATCGTCAACGCCTTCCGTTCACACGGACATATCGTATCCATGACCGGCGACGGAGTCAACGACGCGCCTTCTCTGAAGACCGCCGATATCGGCGTCGCAATGGGAATCACCGGCACCGACGTGGCAAAGGGCGCAGCCGATATGGTGCTAACCGACGACAATTTCGCCACCATTGAGAAGGCGATCGAAGAAGGCAGAAATATTTATAACAATATCAAAAAATCCGTGCTGTTCCTGCTTTCTTCAAATCTGGGAGAGATCATCACCATGTTCGTAGCCATCGTATCGGGCTTTGCGACTCCATTAAAGGCGATCCATATCCTATGGGTCAACCTGATCACCGACTCGCTGCCAGGCCTCGCTCTGGGCGTAGACTCCGGTGATCCGGACATCATGAAAATCCCTCCGAGGGATCCGAAGGAAAGCTTGTTTGCCAAGGGCGGCTTTGCGATCACCATATTTTTCGGTATCGTCATCGGCGCGATCACCCTTGCCGCATTTCTGGCCATACCGGTCTATTCCTTGTCGGAAGCCGGGCTTCCCATCACTCTGGAGAATTTAAAACTCGCTTTGTCTGACGGTCATAACTATGCCCTTTCACAGACTTATGCGTTTTCAACGTTGGCGGTATCGCAGCTATTTAATGCGATAGGCATGAGAAATTTGAATCGGTCAATTTTTAAATTCAACCACCTGGAAAATAGGATGATGATCATCGCATTCACCGTCGGCATGGTACTACAGATCAGCGTCACCGAAATCCCGTGGCTGATCTCTGTGTTCGGCACCGTGGAACTGAGCCTCAGAGAATGGATTTCCATCATCGCTCTGTCAACAGCTCCCCTCTGGTTCCATGAGCTGTTTGTCTTCGTAAAATTCCTGAGACGGAAGAAGATCAACGAATAAAAAACATCATAAATAGTTGTAAGCGAAGAGGATGCCGAAATGGCATCCTCTTACGCTTGTCCAATCATATTTTATGAGAAGTTACAGTTCTCTTAAAGCATCCACCAACGCGGTTTTCTGTTTCGCCTTGTCATCCTTCATTTTGATAAGCTTCGCCGGGATCCCAGCAACCACTGCGTTTTCCGGCACATCCTCTATGACGATGGCTCCGGCGGCCACAACGGCGCCCTTTCCGACCCTGACGCCTTCCAGCACCACCGCATTGGCGCCCACAAGCACATCGTCCTCGATGACCACCGGCGTTGCGCACGGAGGCTCCACAACGCCTGCCAAAACGCTGCCCGCTCCGATATGGCAGTTTCTGCCAACCGTTGCACGGCCTCCGAGGACCACGTTCATGTCGATCATGGAACCCTCTCCGATGACGGCTCCGATGTTGATCACGGCGCCCATCATGATGACGGCGTGATCTCCGATCGTCACATGCTCACGGATAATTGCGCCCGGCTCGATCCTGGCGTTGAGATCCTTGATATCCAGCATGGGGATCGCCGAATTTCTTCGATCGCTTTCCACGACGATCTCTTCGATATCCTCCGCGTACTGTTCGATCACCGGCTTGATGTCGGACCATTCGCCGAAAACGATCCTGTCGCTGCAGCCGAATACCTTGCAGTTCTCAAAAGGGAGCGGCTTCCTTTCTTTTATATAAACCTTGACCGGCGTCTTCTTTTCCGATTTGCTGATATATTGTATGATTTCATTTGCATTCATTGCGTCACCTCTTTCTAGTATTGCTGATTTCTTTTATTATTCTTTCGGAAACAGCACATCGTTCATATTATACAGCCCCGGCTCGCGACCTGCGGCAAACTGCGCCGCCAAGACCGCGCCATTGGCGAAGATCCGGTTGGAACCCGCCCGGTGAGTGATTTCCAGGACCTCATCCTCTCCGGCAAAAATCACGGTATGCTCTCCCGCGATGGTGCCGGCACGTACGGAATGGACTGCGGTATTTCCATCATCCATCGCCGCCAGCAGCATCTTGGCCGTGCCGCTCGGAGCGTCAAGCTTCCTCCTGTGATGTTTTTCCACCATTTCGGCGTCGAAGGTATCCCGCAGCACCGGTGCGATCTGCTTCAGGATCTGCTGAAAGACCGTAACGCCAAGGGAAAAGTTTGCGGTATATACGACCGGGACCTTTTCCGCAAGGGCTTTGATCACTTCCAAATGTTCGGGACCGTACCCCGTCGTACCCAGAACCAGCGCGGCCGGATTTGCTTCCGCATACCGGCGGATCATTTCCAGATTGGACGGATGGCTGAAATCGATGATCACATCCGGATTTTCCGTCATTTCCGAGAGATCCTTCAGGTATTTTGAGCTGACGACGCCGACACATTCCAGGCCGTCAGTCTCATCAATGACCTGCTTTGTCATCTGTCCCGTTTTGCCGAAGCCCACCAGTCCGGTTTTCATACTGCCACACGAATCCCTTCTGCTTCAAAGAGAACATTCATGGCGTCGATCAGATGAGCTCTTGTTCCGGCTTCCATCTCATATAAAGGCAGTCTGTATTTTCCCACCCCCATGCCCATGATATTCATGGCTTCCTTGATCGGGATCGGGTTCGTCTCAATAAACAGTGCATTGATGAATTCAAGATACTTCAGCTGGATCTCCTTTGCCAGGAGAACATTGCCGGAAAGATATGCCGTCGTCATCGTGTGCATTTCCCGCGGAATAATATTTGCCGCCACCGAAATGACTCCTGCTCCGCCCACCGCCATGAGGGGGACGATCATATCGTCGTTGCCGGAGTAAAGCGCAAAGTCTTCCCCAGCCAGTCTGGCGATCCTGGAAACAAAGGAAATATCTCCGCTTGCTTCTTTGATTCCTGCAATATTCTTATGCCCGCTCAGTTCCTTCAATGCATCATACGAAAGACTGCAACCGGTCCTGCCCGGAACATTGTACAGGATCACGGGAACGGTAACCGCGTCGGCTATTTCGGTAAAGTGGCGGATCATTCCCTCTTTATTGGTTTTATTGTAGTACGGCGTGATCACCAGGAGGCCGTCCGCTCCCATATTCTGATATTTGATGCTCTGTTCCTTTGCGACCAGAGTATTGTTTGAGCCGCTTCCCACAATTACAGGGATCCTCTTGTTTGCTGTCTCTATGGAAACCTCCGCGATCCGGTCTCTCTCTGTTACAGTGAGTGCCGGCGTCTCCGCCGTCGTACCCAATATACAGAGTCCGTCGGTCCCTGCGTCGATATGCCATTGGATCAGTTCCCGAAGCTTATCATAATTTACGTTCCCGTCCTCATGGAAGGGTGTAATCAGGGCAACAATCGACCCTCTTATCATAAGTTCCACTCCTCTCTATGTTTCAAAACATCCCTGCACCGTTCTTACCGCAGGGCCTGTCATCATTACTGTATCGTCTTCTCTCTGTTCGATGCTAAGCTGCCCGTAAGGCAGCAGGACGTAAGCGTCTCTGTCGCATTTTCCTTCATAAGCGCCGATGACCACGCTGGCGCAGGCACCTGTCCCGCAGGCAAAAGTCATCCCCGCACCCCTCTCGTAGGTGATCAGCTTCAACGTTTTGCTGCTGAGGATCTGAACAAAATTGACATTTGTTTTCTCTGAAAATACCGGGTGGTTTGATATTTCTCTTCCCAGTTCTTCCAGATCGAAGTCCTCAAGCCGATCCAGCCACACTACGGTATGGATCGTACCCATGAAGCAGCTGCTGACCTGGATCTGCCCGTTTCTCAGCTGCAGCGTCTGCTTCAGGAAACTGGACCGGCTTGTTTTTATTCCGCAGTGCTTCGGATCAAAGTCCGGCTTCCCCATGTTGATTTCAACCAAGAACGGATTTATGGATACGATTCTTATGCCCATTGTTCCGGCAAGGGTTTCCACCGGGTACTCTTGTTCGCGGCAGATCCCTTCGTCGAAGCAGAATTTCGCAAAACAGCGGATCCCGTTCCCGCACATGGGCGCCTGGCTCCCGTCGCTGTTGAAAAATATCATTTCAAGGGGGTCCTGTTTGACAATGATCAGGCCGTCCGCTCCTACGCCCAGCTGCCTGTGGCAAAGCTGTTCCGAAAGTTCTGAATAGGGGCGTTCCCCTGCGGTATCTTCCGTCAGGATCACAAAATCATTGCCGCATCCGTGATATTTTGAAAACCGGATCATGACTACAGACCAAAGGCTTCGCACAACGCGATGACCGCCTTGATTTTTTCGTCTCTGTTTACGGTTACGGAGATCGAGATTTCAGAAGTTGTGATCTGATAGTACATGATCCCTTCCTTTGCCAGGATCGAGAACACCTTGCTCGCCACGCCCGTCGCCGTAGCCATTCCCACTCCCACCAGGGAAAGGATGGACAGGTTCGGCTGCTTCTCCACTGCGATCTCACTGAGGATCTCATGGTTTTCGATGGCCCTGTCGAGGTCTCTAGCCTGTTCGTCGGTGCAGCTGAAGGATATGGTGCACTTGTTGTCGCCATAGGTCTGTTTGGAGATCATATCAACGTTGATATGCAGATCTGCAAGAAGCTGGAACAGTTTGGCGATGGTCACTCCGTCGTTCTCCATTCCTCTCAGGGAATAAATCGAGCAATCATCGGATATGCTGATGCCGGTTACCGGCATTTCTTCAATATAAATACTATCATTCATGACGTACGTACCCTTTCTTTTATCATTTTCCAAAGATCTTCCGATAAACAACTTTACATTATATTTTTTTGCCAGTTCCACGCTTCTCGTCTCCAATACCGCCGCTCCCGTCGAAGCCAGTTCCATCATTTCTTCATACGTAATGTGGTCGAGCTTCCTCGCATTTGGATTTATTTTTGGATCCGTGGTGAAGATGGCGTCTACATCCGTATAGATTTCACAATCCCATCCGAGCTGCGCAGCGATGGCCACCGCAGTGGTATCCGACCCGCCTCTGCCCAGAGTTGTGATATCCCCTTCCTCGCTGATTCCCTGAAAACCTGTCAGAACGACCACATTGCCTTCTTTCAGGAACTGCTCGGTGCGTTCCGTGTTTATCTCCTTGATGCGGGCTTTTGAATGATGGTCCGTGGTGATGAATCCGGACTGAAATCCTGTCATGGATACTGCCGGTATGCCAAGATTCTGCAGGGCGATTGCCAGCAGCGCCGCGGTTTTCTGTTCTCCGGTCGCTAGCAGCGCGTCCAGTTCCCTCTTCGGCACCTCTTCGCCCGCCTGTTTTGCCAGTTGGATCAGTTCCTCCGTTGTCTTGCCCATGGCGCTGACTACGATGACGATACCGTCTCCTTCCTTTCGAAAGGATGCGATGTGTTTCGCGACGCCACGGATCTTATCTATATTTTCTAAACTTGTTCCGCCGTATTTTTGTACTACGTTCATAATATTACCTCCTCATCGGTTTCTAATCGTATCAGATCATTGTAATTCTCTCGTTTAATAACGATCCGGGCCTTGCCGTCCCTTGCGAAAACCACAGCCGGTTTGCCGTGACGGTTGTAGTTGCTGGCCATGGAATAGCCGTAAGCGCCCGTTCCGTATACAACCAGCAGATCGCCCGGTTCCGCTTCCGGAAGTACCGCGTTTTCGATGAGGATATCTCCCGATTCACAGCATTTTCCAGCGACGGTGTATTTCTTCGTTTTTTTCCGGTCCATTTTATTGGCCAGATCACAATCATACTTGGCGCCGTATAAAGCAACACGGATGTTGTCCGTCATACCGCCGTCTATGAAAAGATAGGATTTATTGGGCGTTTCCTTTAAAAATCCCACCCTGTAGAGCGTATATCCCGCCTCGGCGACCATGGACCTGCCGGGTTCGATCATGATTTTATCGAGCATGATCCCGTTGTTTTTCAGTTCTGTCTCGCACTTTTCAATGATGCTGCGGCAGACTTCCTGAACGGCACTCGGTTCGTCTTCTTCGGTATAATAAACACCAAATCCTCCGCCGAAATCGAGCTGCCTTACCTCTATCATATGCTTTGTTTTCAGCTTCTTGATAAATTTCATCATCCGTTCGATGAGCGCGTCATAGGCCCTGAGGTCAAAGATCTGAGACCCGATATGGACATGGAAGCCTTCCAGGCTGACATATTCACTGGAAGCGATCATGGCGATCATCTCCATTACAATGTCTTCCTCCCGGAGCGTCACTCCGAATTTCGAGTCCAAATCTCCGGTGACGATATATTTATGGGTATGTGCCGTTATGCCCGGGTTGATCCGTATCATCGCGTTCGTCTTTTTTTTCTGTTTCTTTGCAAGCTCAAGAAGCCTGCGGCATTCCATGGCTCCGTCGATGACGATGGTTCCGCATCCGAGGGACAATGCCATTTTCAATTCTTCATCCGTCTTATTATTCCCGTGGAAATAGATTTGTCCCATCGGAAAACCGGCCTGCTCCGCGAGATACAGTTCACCGCCGCTGACTACATCCAGACCGAATCCGTATCGTTTCAACTTCTCAAGCATCGCTTTGCAGGTGAATGCCTTTGACGCATAAATCACCTCTGCATCGAACAGCTCGGACCGGAAGAAGGATTTGTAGTCCTGCATCCTTTTTTCGAGCTCTGCTTCGTCGTAAACGAATAATGGAGTTCCGCAGGCGGCTGCCAGCTTGTCTGAGGAAACGCCTCCTATTTCCAGCAACCCGTTTTTCGTTGTCATGTCTTTCCTCATCTTTAGCACCTCGCTTTCTGTGTTTGGTTAATAGATACATTTTTTACATATTTTTCTCTTAATGTTAATTTTAAAGCCGCTGATGCGGCTTTTTATCTTCCCAGGTCGCCGTCGGCGACAGATAAATAAAAAAGCCAGTAAGCTTCCCTTACTGACCTAAATAGAATGGCGCGCCTGCAAACAGGCCGTCACATACTATATTCAAGAGTCATCAAGGATAGCGCGCCTACAATCGTAGACAGTTCCATGGATATTTTCCATGGCCCCACCTCGGTTATCATGCCTGAAAACCGGGTTCGGCGAAGGATACCTCCGATATGAGTCACAGCCTGCCGGCTATTCATATCATCTTTTACTTCGCGACCTCTATCAACATTAATTAACTTAGTCTACTGTATATCTGCCGATATTGCAAGTGTTTTTTTATTATTTTCGACAATTATGTTCAAACCATTATATAGTAATCACCCGATAGCTCTCATCCTTAAGGTACTCGGTAAACGGCTCTCCCATTAATCTTACTTCGATTCCCATATCCTTGAGCTGTTCGGTCAGTCCGTATCGCTCGGCGCATCTCTGACACGCCATAACTTTGACCCCCTCATTCTGGATATCCCGAATCAGGCCCTGTATCTCTTTACTGGAGCAAACGAGCTTGTTGGATGGTCCCCAGGTGACCAGGCGGCATTCCTTCCACCACTTGTTCTGATTGGATTTCAGGGTATACATCAGAATCATGTTCAGCGCCGCTTCCTCATTATCTGTGATCCATATGATTGCCAGCTTATCGACCATTTGACATACCTCCTTATATTTATCGATTACCAGTCATTCCGATCCATTTCTATAGTTTTATTCTAATTGCGGTTTTCTATCCTTGTCAAGGGGCTTGACGAAACCTTTTTCCTGAACTATAGTGTCAGTTAATAAGTTGAAGCATATCGCGTCACTGAAATTTTAAGGAGTCATTCATGAAAGATAAAGTTAAGGAATACCGTCGAGAGCTCCACCGCATCCCGGAGCTTGGTTTTGAATTATACAAGACAAGGTCATTTATTCTGGATATCCTGCGGCAGTATCACTGCGAAATCACAGAGGTTGCCGGAGGGATTTGCGCGTTCTTTCAAGCGAAGGATGAAAACGGCAGGAGCCGCGAATACACCATCGCGCTGCGTGCCGATATGGACGCGCTGCCCGTTGCAGAAAAAACCGGTGCACCCTACTGTTCCGTCCATGAAGGGGCCATGCACGCCTGCGGGCACGACGGCCACATGGCAATGCTGCTGGCAGTCGCCGGTGAGCTGGACCGGATCATTCATACGCTTTCCCATAATGTCCTGCTGATTTTTCAGCCTGCGGAAGAAACAACCGGCGGCGCCGATGAGATCTGCAAAAGCGGAGTCCTCCGGAAGTATGGAGTCAAAAGGATCTATGGCTTCCACCTTTGGCCCATGCTCGCGAAAAACACCATCGGCTCAAGAGCCAATGAATTTATGGCGAAGTCCAGCGAGCTGGATATCATCATCGAAGGAAAAAGCGTTCACTGTGCCAGCGCCGATCAGGGCATCGACGCGCTGGCCATAAGCTGCGAGCTTGTCGGCGAGCTTTATCGGATGGAAAGAGATGAAATTCTGCCTTCCGAATACCGGCTTTTAAAATTCGGAAAAATGGAAAGCGGCACGGTTCGAAACGCTATTTCCGGCAAAACGGTGCTGGAAGGATCGGTGCGTTGCTTTCATGAAAAAACAGGCAGCTTTCTGTTCCGCAGGATCGGGGAGATCGTAGCTGCTTATGAAGAAAAATACGGCTGCAGGATCACGACGGTGCGAAGCGACGGACATCCTGCGGTGATCAACGATGCGCAGTTGTTTGAGGAAACAAAGGAGCTCCTTTCAGATTACGATTTCCTCACCTTTGAGAAGCCGTTCATGCAGGCGGAGGACTTCTCCTGTTATCAGAAGGAGGTACCGGGGCTATACCTGTTCCTCGGCTCCGGCACAGACATCCCCCTTCATAACAACAAATTCGATTTCGACGAGGCTGTGCTGCTGACCGGCGTCGAGATCTACCTGAAGCTGCTGAAGGAAGTCAGACTGTAACATAATCGATAAGCAAAGGAAGAGGCCTGAGAGGAGATCAAACTTCTCTCAGGCCTCATTTTATGTGAGTTTAAATTTTTGCTGTTATCAGAGCACTATTTGAACAGTGCAACAAAGCCGTCCGTGAACCATGGCACATAGGTGACAAGCGCCAGAGGAATACACAGTACCAATGTGAAAATCATTGCGTATTTGGCCAGCCTGTCGATTGAGATCTTTGAGATCGCGGAAGCTACAAACAGAGTGGTTCCATAAGGCGGTGTGACATAGCCAATGGCAAGATTCAATACGATGATGACGCCGAACTGGAGCGGTGTGACGCCTACGCTTTGCACAACCGGAAGGAAGATCGGCGAAAGGATGATGATGGCCGGGATATTGTCGATCAGCATTCCTACAACAATCAAGAATAAATTGATGATCAGCAGGATCAAAAATGGGCTATGCGTAAACGACAAGATCGCATCACTGACTTTCTGAGGCACGTTCTCCAAGGTCAGGAATTTAGCCATAGCGCCCGAAAAGCCGATAATAAAAACAATAACTCCATTGAGAACGGCCGACTGATAAAATGCCGCTTTCAAGCTTTTAAAATTAAGTTCCTTGTAAACAAACAAGCCGATGATGATAGAATATACAACGGCGACTACAGCCGATTCTGTTGGTGTGAAGATGCCGGAGTAGATTCCGCCGAGGATGATAACAGGAGCGAACAATGCCCAGATTCCATCTTTCATAGTAATAGCTATATTTTTGACGGAGGGTCTGGTATCACTGCCTCTGTACCCATGCTTTTTGGATATGATGTAACAGGCGACCATCAACACGACACACATCATGAGTCCGGCAGGAATTCCGGCCAGGAAAAGGTCACCCACACTGATTCCTACCGTTACAGCATATACAACGAAAGGAATACTCGGAGGGATGATAACGCCGATTGATCCCGCTGAAGCGATCAGACATGCGCTGAATTCATCGCCATACCTTTTACGTTTCATCTCCGGAAGCATCAAAGATCCTACCGCAGAGGTCGTTGCCGCTCCCGAGCCTGATATCGCGCCAAAGAATGTCGCAGTCAAGACGGAAGCCATTCCAAGTCCGCCGGTGATCCAACCGATGAAAGCATCAGCAATATCGATGAGCCTCCTGGCGACGCCTCCGGCACTCATCAGGATACCTGCCAGGATAAAGAAGGGGATCGCAAGCAATACGAAAGAATCGATCCCTGTAAAAGCATTTTGAGCTACGATGCGCAAAGGCGTCGCGGAAAAACCGATAAATGTGATAATGGTTGACGTGGCGATTGCATAACCTATCGGCAAGCCGATTGCGATCAGTCCAAGCATGGCGCCGAACATTACTAAAATTTCCATTATTTAGCCACCTCACTTTCGCTGTTTGCTTTGCCGAGTATAACCTTCAAACTGTCTATGATCGCTACGATCAGACGTATGCCTACGACACCGCTGCAGGCCGGAATCGACAGATATGCGATCCACACCGGCGCTCTCATAGCCGGAGTCAGCACATTCATATCCATCTGAGCCATTACAACTTCAATGCCATAGAAAGTAACGATCGCAGTGGTGAAAAGCCAAACAGCATTTACTATGATATTGAGCATTTCGTTCGATTTTACAAGTCCCCGCTTCTTCAAAGCGATTGCCAGCAATTCCACCTTGAGATGCTCGCCGTCCTTAAGGCCGGCGCTGACTCCCATCCATGAGAACCAGACAAACAGATACCTTGAAAACTCTTCCGACCAGGACGGTGAATTATTGAATACATAACGCATCACGACCTGGAAAAAAATTACGACGACCATTACCGCCAGGGCAATAATCAATGCATTTTCCTCTATTTTATTAAATATATTCCCAAATTTCTTAATCAATATAGTTACCTCCCTTAGCAAGCTGCAGTCATAAGACCACAGCCGATGGAATCCGTTTCGCTTGCGTAAGGGACACGAATCCCATCAGCTGCGATAGATGAAGAATGAATGAATTTGCAGCTTTATTTAGAATCCTGCAGCTTCAAACACTTTCGCATCGATCTGGTCTCTGTAACCTTCAACGACGGGCTTGGTAGCATCCATCATCTGCTGGGTCAATTCAGCGGAAGGCGTATCGATCGTCATTCCGGCGTCCTTCATGATCTGCATCGCTTTTTCGTCGACCTGTACTGCGATCTGTCTCTGTTCTGTAGTTGTCTTTGCAGCGGCGTCAAGTACTACCTGCTGCAGATCTGCCGGCAGACTGTCAAAGAAGTCCTGATTGATGAAGGTTACCATCTGCAGAGCGGTGTGATTGGTCAGTGTGCAATATTTTGTTACTTCCTGGAAGTTTCCGTCCTGAACATAGATAACGGATGTGTCTACTCCGTCGATGGTTCCCTGCTGCAATGCGGTGTAGATTTCACCGAATGACATCGGGACCGGGTTGTCGCCCAATGCTTTGTGGGTATCGATCATAAGAGTGGATTCTCCGACACGGTTTTTCATTCCCTTGAAATCAGCCATCGTCTTGATAGGCCTCTTTGTATTCGAGATGACACGGAAGCCGCCATCGAAATAGCTGAGGATCTTTACGTGGATCGATGAAGTTTCATCAGCAAGTAATTTTCCCATTTCTCCGTCAACTTTGGATGCCCAGTCTGCCCTGTCTTTGAAAACGAAAGGCAGATCGAAGACGTTCCAATCCGGGAGGTATGTAGTAAACAGCGAGGACATGGCCATGCCGCCTTCAATATTCCCCATGGTTACGCTTTCGAGGATTTCTCTTTCGCCGCCCATGGAGCCGCTTCCGAGGACTTCAACCTTGATTTTGCCGTTACTGCCTTCTTCAACGTACTTTTTGAAAAGCTGTACGCCTTGAGCGCAAGCGGTGAATTCATTTTCAATATGAGCGAATCGGATCGTGTAAGTATCTCCGGAATCGGATCCTGAAGCAGCCGCTTCTTTCTTGTCGCCTCCGCATGCCGTAAACATGGTAAGCGCCAGTACCAGACATAAAATGATTGCCAATAGTTTTTTCATTTTTTTTACTCCTTTCAGTGTTGAAAAAATACGAGTATCTAAATATAGCTCTATCGGTTTTCATATATTGCAAAGATAAAGCCAATTCGAAATATTCTTACAATTTTTTTTAAAATGTCTGAAATAAAAAGGTTCCAGGGATACGGCCGGAGAATGGGACAGCGGGCACATGGCAAAAGCACAGCCGTGAGATGAAAAAGAGTTCCAATGATGCGGGGAAAATAAGAAAAAAATTTCACAAGCGGAAAATAGAAATGCTCAGCGTTTGCATTTGCATAACGCTGAGCATGATTGATCGAACCAAAGGTTCCTATATCTTGCTTTATTTCAGGAGTTCTACTGCCTTTTCCAGCTGTTTATCCGTCGTGTCTGTCGCCAGAGCTTCCACTTCCACGTCCGGCTTTATGCCTACCTTATGGATCACGCTGCCGTTGGGTGAGAAGTACTGCATGATGGTGAGCTTGACAGCGTCGCCGTTGGACAGCTGCTCGATGCTCTGGATGATCCCTTTTCCGTAGGTATTGGTGCCTACGATTTTGCCGCCCTTGTGGTCTTTCACCGCAGCGGTAAGGATCTCAGATGCGCTGGCTGTTCCGCCGTTTACAAGGATCACATAAGGGAGGTCCGTTTTTCCCGCCTTCGCCTTATAGTATTCCTTTTCTCCCTTTCTATCCTCGGTATAAGTAACGACTCCTTCGTCAAGAAGCAGATCGGCAATCTGCACGCTGGATTCCACAAGGCCGCCGCCATTATCTCGCAGATCGATCACGAGACCCTTGACCCGCTTGATCTCCATATCCCTGACCTGCTGCTTGAAGTCTTCCGCCGTCTTCTCCTCAAAGGAACTGATCCGGATATAACCGATATTTCCGTCCAGCATTTCGGAACGGACGGACTGCATGACGATATTGGCCCTGGTGATGCTGAAATCAAGCTCTTCCTCCCCGCGCAGCACGACGATGTCAACCTTGGTACCCGGTTTTCCGCGCATCGCGGCTACCGCCTGGTCGATACTGCTGCCGTCATAGGTTTTTCCGCCGACGCTGACGATCTTATCGCCCGTTTTGACTCCGGCTTTGTCAGCGGGGGATCCGTCGATGGGTGAAACGACGTTGATCAGCCCGTTGTCATCCGGCGCGATGGTCACGCCGATTCCCTGATATTCCCCCGTAGTGGAAATCATGATATCGTTATATTCCTGCTCTGTCAGATATGCGGAGTAAGGATCTCCGATACCCCAGAACAGTCCTTTATAGACGCCTTCCATCAATTTATCTTCATCCACAGGAACATAGTATTTGTCCTGTATGTATTGCTCCAGTTCGACAAGCTTGCCGTATTTTTCTTTCATCACTTTGTAATTATGATACTCGTCATTGGTGATTGCCACAAATCCGCCCGATGCGTATCCGACGAAGAAAATCGCTCCGCCCATGGCCAGCGCACCGACCAGAGCCGCAATTACAATGATAAAGATAAAGCTTCTTCTTTTCATCATGAACATTCTACTGCCCTCCAAAGGCTTATTTTAACATGTGATGCACTTTAAAACAAATTGAATTTTTTTATCGCCGTTCCAGACGTTGATATCCGGATAACCGGCCAGGTCGAGCGTTTCTCCGCCCATCAGCATTTCGCTGTAATCCTGAGCCTTCTGGAACAGGATGCATGGTACTCCCTTACCACTGTCTCCTATTACTGAGAAACGGACATGCTGCCGGTCCGGCCCCATAAAGTTCACACCGGAAGGCCGCATCCCTTTGACCTGAAAGAGCGGTCTCTCGTTCTGGCAACCGAAGGGCGCCATTTTTTCCAGTTCCATGGCAAGACCGATATCAATATCTCCTTCCTCAATGACCAGATCAATGGGCAGGTCGGAATCGAAAAGGTTTGGATTTTCAGCATATCGGGCTGCGATGTCACGGTTCAGCCGGAGCCTCAATTCATTGAGATTCTCGGCTTTCATCAGGAATCCGCAGGCCCCCGAATGCCCTCCGAATTTTATAAACAGTTCATTGTGCTTCTTGAGTGCATCGTATAAATTAAGACCGTTGATGCTTCTGCCGGTCCCTTTGAGATACTCTTCCCCTCCGGATTCCGTAACGACGATTGCCGGTCTTCCGTATTCATCCTTGATCTTCCCGGCGACGATACCGGCAATACCTTCGTGGATGTCCTTGGGGGCGATGACATAAAACAGATCCGCAGAAAGCTCCGTAGTGATTACTTCCTTGCATTTTCGGAAAGCTTCCTCCTGGACCCGTTTTCTCTCTTTGTTGTTCTGTATTAAAACCGCAACATTCTCCGCGATCTTCTTTTCGTCTTTCGAAGTCAGCAGCTCTACCCCGATCCTTGCGTCGAGCAATCTTCCTGCCGCGTTCAGGTGGGGTACTATAATATATGCGATATTTTCCGATTTAATCTTATCTGTTGACAATCCGGCCTCTTCGATCAGTTTGGAAAGGCCGGGTCTCCTTCTGGAATTGATGATTCCCATCCCGTATTTTGTCAGAGTCCTGTTTTCATCGATGAGGGGAACGATATCACCGATGGTGGCGATGGCGACCAGATCCAGTACGCCATTCAGAACCGATTTTGGTAGGCCGGCCTTTCGCTGTATGCCCTGGGCGAATTTAAAGGCAACGCCGCAGCCCGCCAGGTGTTTGAAAGGATAAGGACAATCCTCCTGCTTCGGATTGATCAGGAGGCAGTCGGCAGGCTTGTCGTTGATATTATGATGGTCGGTTACGATAAAATCTATTCCGACGCTCTTTCCGTACTCCACTTCCTCATAGGAAACGCTGCCACAGTCGACAGTCAGGATCAGATCGGCGCCCTGTGCCCGTATCAGATCGATCGCGTCCTTGTTTAGACCGTAGCCCTCGTCGAACCTGGAAGGAATGTAATAGGTAAGATGGTCCGTTAGCGAGGATAATACCTCCAGGAGAAGGCTGATGGATGTCACGCCGTCGGCGTCGTAGTCGCCGTAAATACAAATCTTTCGATCCTGTTTGATGGCAGACAATAGGAAATCCACCCCTGCCTCAAGATTTTTCAGCAGGAATGGATCATAAGTCAAATTCGGTTTTTCCGATAAATATTCGATGATATCTGCGTCTTCGGTGATGCCTCTCTTCTTCAGAATCTCACGAATGATTGGATGAAGCTCGCTCATATTATAACCAATTCCTTGGATTCTTATATTCGCCGTTGACACGTACTTCAAAATGGATATGTGGGCCGGTAGAATTTCCCGTAGAACCTACCAGCGCGATCGTCTGGCCTTTGGCTACCACATCTCCGGTGCTCACCAGCAATTTGCTGTTATGGGCGTAAAGCGTTACGATGCCGCCGCCGTGGTCGACCATGACTACGTTTCCGTAGCTGTTGTTCCAGCCGGCTTTGATGACCTTGCCGTCGTTCGCCGCAAGAACGTTGGTTCCCGCCTTGGCTCCGATGTCTAAACCTGTATGCAGTTTATTCACCTTTAAAATCGGGTGATAGCGCATCCCGAATTCCGATGTCACTCTGGTGCTGCTTGCGGAAGGCCAGCAGAAATTGCCTCCTGTATACGCCTGATTTCCCTGCAGTTTTTTGATCTCTTCCACCAATCGGTCCGCTTCCGCGTTGAGATCGTCGATCTGATCTTCAAGAGCCGCGTTGTTGCTTGCAACCTGTGACTTGAGTGTCGCGACCTCTCCCCGGGAAGCCTGAAGGGAAGACTGCTTGTCCGCTTCCTGCTGCTTTTCCGATTCAAGATTCGCCTGGAGAGTTTCAAGCCTCTGTTTCTGTGCTTCCACCTGCTTATGCTGATCCTCCATGGTTTTCAGGACGTCGATGTCATTATCATAGATCTTCTGCACCATATCCATGTTAGACATAAAATCTGTAATATCCTCGGAACCAAGAAGAATCTGGATCATTCCGGTATCGCCGTTCTTATACATCGCTCTCAGGCGCTGCTGCAGGTTATTGTTCTGGGTATCCATCTCCTGTTCCAAGGCCGCAAGGTTATCCGCAACGACAGTGATTTCCTGCAGGGTCTTGTTGATGTTGCCCTTTAAATTATCGATTTCCTTTTCAGTGGCAGCGATCTGGTTTTCCAATTGCTTGATCTGATTGCCCAGCTGTTTTTCCTGCTTTTTCCCCGCGTTCAGCTTGGTCTGAGTCTGGTCGATCTTATTATGGATATTGTTCAACTCCTGCTGTTCGTTGTCCGCATATGCCACTCCGAATGTGATCATGGTGGCTGCCAATGCAAACATTAAAACATACGAAACAATTCTCTTCACTATGTATTCCCCCCATTATTAGCTCGCCCAATTTGTGGAGCAAATTGATGGCGAACTTATGCAACGAAATCACAAATCTAGATTTGTAGATTTCGACTGCGAACCCTTTTATGTATCAAGAAACCTTCTCATCGATATGATACTTCCGCAGGCGCCGATGCTTACACCCAGCGCTGTGAATATCGCTACGAGATGAATGATCAGGAAAGCTCCCGGCACCATTGTTGTTGACAACATGACAAAGAGCTGCTGTCCGACCAGTTCTGAAATTTTATAATATAACAGGCTGATCACGCCAACAGAAATCAATGAGGAAAGGATCCCGATGAGTATCCCTTCGATCAAAAACGGTCCGCGGATAAACCAGTTGGTCGCGCCGACATACTTCATAATGCTGATTTCCCGCTCCCGTGCAAGCACTGTAAGCTTGATCGTATTGGAAACCACCACCACGGAAATAATGACAAGAAAAATAATAACGATGGTTGCACCGACCTGGATAAACCGTGTGATCTTCATCAGCTGATCCACAGTATCCTTATAATATTTAACGTCTTCGATCCCCTGGAAGGTTTTCGCCTTCGCGACTACCGCATCGGCGGCTTCCAGCTTGGTCACCTTGACGAGCAGGGAATTCGGAAGAGGATTCTTGTCCAGACCATCCAGCAGATAAGCGTTATCGCCCCATTTCGTTCTCCACTTGGCCATGGCTTCCTCATTGGAGAGGTAGGTCGCTTCCTTGACGCCTTCGGTTTTATTAAGGTCTGCCACCATGGCGGAAGCCTGTTCGTATGTAGTAGTATCTAAAAGATAGATCTGTATTGTGTCAAACTGTTTCTTCGCCGTCTCGGAAACCATATTGATGTTGACGACCAGTATAAAAAACAATCCCAGGATCAGGAGCATGGCCGTGATGGAAAACATCGACGCGACGCTCATCGCCCTGTTTCGAAAAACCTGTTTAAATGCCTGTTTTACGGCAAAACCCCAACTATTTATCATCGTCGTTAAACACACCTCCCGCCTTGTACAAAGAAGTCAGCAATCTTTCATCCTCGTACGCTCCGTAGCTTCCGCTTGCGTCGTCACGAACGATCCGGCCCTTGTCGATGGCGATTACGCGTTTTCCCATTTTATCAACGATATCCTTGGCATGGGTCACCATCAGGATCGTAGTCCCGCGCAGATTGATCTGCTCCAGAAGCCTCATGATTTCCCACGCAGTATCCGGGTCGAGATTTCCGGTAGGCTCATCGGCAATCAAAACGGTGGGATTGTTGACGATGGCACGCGCAATGGCTACTCTCTGCTGTTCCCCTGCAGAGAGCTCGTTAGGATATTTACTTGCCTTCGAGCTGATTCCCACGAGGCTCAGTACCTGAGGCACCTGCCTGCGGATGGAACGCTGGCTCATATGTATGATTTCCATGGCAAAGGCGACATTTTCAAAAACGGTTTTCTTCGGCAGCAGCCTGAAATCCTGAAAAACGATGCCGATGCTTCGCCTGAGTTTCGGTATTTCGCGGTTGGAAAGACATGTGATTTCCGTCCCGTTGAGTTTGATGCTTCCCTTGTCTGCATCGATCTCTTTCAATATGAGCTTGATAAAGGTGGATTTTCCCGCACCGCTCGGTCCCACCAGAAAACAGAAGTCCCCTTTATTTATCCTGATGCTCACATCCTGAATGCCTATATTGGTTCCGTAGGACTTTGTCACGTTATCAAAAGCAATCATTACTGGAGTCCTTTCCTGTTCTATATCAGCAGTAGATAAGTTCGCCGACAGTTTGCTCCGAACGGAAGAACTCCATCCGGCTAAACCCGGGGAGTTCCCGTATGGCGCCTACCTAACATTTACTGAGTAAATGTGGTTAGGTGCGCAAATTTGGGCGAGCTAATAACATTTTACAAATTTATACACAAACCTACAAATTATTATAATATAAAACAGGATAATATTGAAGTCTTTCTTACATTACAAATACATTACAATTCCTAGAAAATATTGCTAATAGACCAACGCGGCGGCGATCTCCCCAAGGGGGTCTTGAAGGGCGTTTTTCACTTCGCCGAGGGTATACGGGATCTTGCAGTTATACTCGGCGGTATAGATGTTCTCGGGATTTACAAGAGGAAGAAAAACAGGCTTTTTGACATTCAGAAATTCGAGCATCTGGCGGCGGTTGACGCCCCGGTTCATCTTGTTTACCACTATAATCAACCCTTCCTGTTCTATGCCGAGCATTTTGATATCGCACAGCGTCTTATATCCCTCCAGCATTTTCGACGGCATGGGGTCGATCACGGCAATCAGCTGGTCCAGACTGCGCAGCAGTTCGAAATCCGGGTTCTCTTCACCTGACAGATCGCAGAGGATCACATCGCCCCTGGCGCGGCTGATCAGCCTGAGCTTCTGTTCATAAGCAAGGCTTATCGAGCCTTCGTCCGGAGACCTTAGGATCCAGTTGATTCCCTCGTCCATATTTCGCACGCCCCGGATGCCCCTGCCTTCCGCCAGCGCTTCATAGAAACGGAACCAGCTTCTGCCGGCAAAACGCTTGTCCATACCAAAGGAATCATAAAGCGAACCTCCGCCGAGCTCGATGACCGCTGGCTTGTGTTTACCGGTATTCGCCAGATATCTCGCGATACAGCCTGTCAGGAAACTTACGCCGGCTCCGGCAGATATCCCGACGATCCCGACTTTCAGTTTATCCATTTCGGCGTACTTATCCGGCAAATATGCTTCCCTGGAAAGGATCCTTTCCAAACGGACCACCTCCTCATACTATAGATTACCATTTGCAAACTTACTTGTCAATTATTACCATTATAGGCAAAAGAAATAGGACTGCCTCCATACAAGCTCCGTACCCGCGGCGGAGCAATGAATCACTCGCTCCCTGTGCGCGCGGAACGGAACTGCTATGGCCGGCAGTCCCGAGTAATTGAATATTTGCAGCATTTCCCTATTCTTCGTATTGCACCTTCAGCTCAATTTGTTCCGGAAGATAGGAAAGATCCGTCTCAGCAACCTGCAGAGGATATGTCAGCACCTGCGTCAGCGCGGTCCCCGGCTGAGGATCCTTGAACACCGCATAGACCTTTAGGGTTTTCACTCCATCCTCCTCGTCAACCGTCATCTTATCGATTGCGATCTCATATCCGGAGGTCGGTTTCTCTCCTCTTGAAGCGATTACATAGATTTTATCATCGATTACACAAGCCAATGCTCTTTCCAAAGCGCGATATTCCGGGATGACCTGGCTCGCGATCTGCTGCGGATAATCCGTTTCCCCTAATACTTTGTAGCTCACCTTTTCATCACCACCAAAAAATAAAAACCCTGCCGCCACTGCGGCAATTGCAATTATGATAATAGCAACTATGATCATCATTTTTCCGCTCGGCCTACGCATCTTTTTAATCACACCTGTCTTACTCACAATCAAAACTCCCTCCTGCTAATTTTTACTAAAATTTATTCAAGGAGGGAGCTTATTATTCGTACTATTTTTAGGCTCTTGAATCTTGCACTACAGGTTTTTTACAGCTGCAACGATCGCAGCCGCTGTAAGGCCGTATTTTTCCATGAGTTCGGCCGGTTTGCCCGATTCTCCGAAGGTATCCTTCAGCCCGACGAATGCCATCTTGACCGGGCAGTTCTGGACAACGACTTCGGACACCGCGGAACCAAGTCCGCCGAAAATAGAATGTTCCTCGGCAGTAACGATTCCCTTTGTTTCCTTTGCTGCTTTTATGATGATATCTTTATCGATGGGCTTGATGGTGTGCATATCGATGACACGGAGGCTGATGCCTTCCTGCTCCAGCATTTCAGCGGCGATCATTGCTTCATTTACCATGACTCCGGTGGCAATTACGGCATAGTCGCTGCCGTCTCTTACGCACATGCCCTTTCCGATTTCAATCTTGCTGTCTTCTTCATAAATTCCCGGTACTGCAGCCCTTCCCAGTCTGACAAAGACCGGACCGTTGATTGCCGCCGCCTGCCTGATGAGCAGCTTGGTTGACATCCCGTCGGAGGGGCTGATCACGATCATCCCCGGAATCGTTCTCATCAGGGCAATATCTTCGATGGTCTGATGACTTCCGCCGTCCTCGCCGACGGTAATTCCCGCGTGAGTCGCACAGATCTTAACGTTAGCCCTGGTATATCCGATGGAATTCCGGATGATTTCGAAAGCTCTTCCGGCCGCAAACATCGCAAAAGTGCTTGCGAATACGATCTTTCCGGAGTGGGCGAGTCCCGCTGCCACACCATGGAGATTCTGTTCCGAAATACCCATATTGAAAAACCTCTCAGGATATTTTCCGGCAAAATGTGTCGTCATAGTTGATTTGGACAGATCCGCGTCCAGAACGACGACGTCCTTGTTTTCACCAAGCTCCAGGAGGACTTCTCCATATGCCTGTCTGGTTGCCATTTTTTCCGACATTACCACTCACCTCCCAGTTCTGCCACTGCTTTTTGGGCTTCATCGCCGTTCGGGGCCTTTCCGTGCCAGCCGGCGTTGTTCTCCATAAAGCATACGCCCTTGCCCTTGGATGTCTTTGCAACGATCGCTGTAGGTTTGCCCTTGGTCTCCCTGGCCTCAGCAAGCGCTGCGACGATTTCTTCCATATTGTGCCCGTCGATATTGATCACATGAAAACCGAAGCTCCTGAACTTTTCGTCGATCGGAGTTACCGTCATGACTTCATCGTTCTTCCCGTCGATCTGAAGACCGTTCCAGTCTATGATGGCAGTCAGGTTATCCAGTTTGTAATGGGCCGCCGCCATAGCCGCCTCCCATACGATCCCCTCCTGGAGCTCTCCGTCTCCCAGCATGGCATAGACTCTTGCAGGACTGTTGTCCAATTTGCCCGCCATGGCCATGCCCACCGAAGCAGAAAAGCCCTGTCCGAGAGATCCCGTCGACATTTCAACGCCGGGGACCTTCTTCATGTCCGGATGGCCCTGCAGCTTGGATCCGAGCTTTCGGAAGGTAACAAGCTCTTCCGTCGGGAAAAAGCCTCTGTGCGCCAGCGTCGCATACAGTACCGGCGTTGCATGCCCTTTCGAGAGAACAAATTTATCTCTGTTTTCCTTCTTTGGGTTTGCGGGATCAATATTCATTTCTTGGAAATACAAGACAGTAAGGATGTCTGCCGCGGACAATGATCCCCCCGGGTGTCCCGAACCTGCGTGATAGGTTTCCTTTATGATGTCGACCCTGATTTCACACGCGATCTTTTTCAGTTTTTCGTAGTCAATCGCCATATTTATTTCCTCCTTAACATTCTGCTGTTAACAACCTTTATCATGAAAAGCGGCAAAGCCGCCATTCTCTTATATCTGCTGGGTTCCTGGATCAGGCGGTAAAGCCATTCCAGCCCGTGATTCCTGTAAAACTCAGGTGCCCGTTTTAAAGTACCTGCCCAAACGTCCAGACTGCCGCCGACTCCGATGGCCCCCTTCACGTTCAGCTCGTTTCGCCAGCGGGACACAAATTTTTCCTGTTTGGGCGAACCCATTGCAACACAAAGGAAATCAGCTCCCGAATCGTTGATTGCTTTCACGATTTCCGGCTCGTCGGGTTCTTTAAAATACCCGTGATGGGTGCCGGCGATCTTCAAATTTCTATATTTTTCCTTGATCTTTTCCGCCGCCACTTCGGCGATCCCCAGAGTGTTGCCGTCTCCCGGCTTACTTCCCAGGAAAAAGATCGATTCTCCGGTTTCTTCCAGATATCCTAAGATCGCGCCGAGAAAATCGATCCCCGTGACGCGTTCCCGAAGCGGCACGCCCATGATCCTGGATGCGTATACCAGACCGATCCCGTCAGGGATCACCAGATCCGCCTGCTCGATGATGCTTTTCAGCTCCGGATCCTTGGACGCATTGACGATGATCTCCGAATTTGGAGTAACGATCAGGCTGCACTCCTCATTCTTCATGAGTTCACGAAAGATCCCCATGGCCTCTCCCGCGTCCACCATATCTACCGGAACGTTTAATATCCTTGTTCTTTTACTGCTTGGCATAGTTTCAATCCTTTTTTCTTTTCTATCTATTTCTGTTGCTGCTGCTATTTTTTCATCAGTGTCTGAATGAGCTCCTCATTGGTGTCGAGCTTTTTGATCAGCTCATCGATGCGGCTCCTCACCTTGGTCCGGATGGAATCAGCCCGGGTCACTGTCTTGTCGAATTCCTCTATGAAGAAATCGTTCTTGAAATCGTACACGCTGCACAATGCCTTCATATCGATGGAATGCATGAACGAGTTGATCTTCGGGTCGTAGGATATGGCAATCATCGGAACGTCCATGATCGCTGCGTGGATCAGAGCATGGAGCCGGACGCCTACAAGAATATCCATATTCCCGATAATGCTCAGCATTTCGTTGGTCAGATATTTATGCCGGATACAGCTGACGTCGTCGCCAAGCCTCGACTTGATCTCTTCGATGACAGCCATGTCTTCGGAATAATGGAACGGGATCAGCACGATCTGTGCCTGATATTCCTCTATAAGCCGGCGGATCGAAATGCAGACCTCGTCGACGAAATTGCTGTCGGTTTTCTTTTCCCGGATGGCGAAACCTACCGTCATTCGTTCCGGAACCGGCGTAAATCCTTCCTTCTCAAGGATTTCTCTGCCAATGGAAAGCTCTGCTTTTTTGATTCTAAGTACCGGATCCGCGGTTACGATAATCTTGTCTCCCCTGACCCCGATCTCAATGAGAAGTTCCTTGGATGCGTCGTCCCGTACCACGATACCGTGGACACGGCGCAGCGTCATCGCTGTAAGCCTTCGGTTGACCTTCGAAAGGATCGGCCCGATTCCCTGGCTGTAGATGAATACTTTCTTTCTAAAGAAGAAAGCAGTCCACATGATCATCAGGTAGTACAGGATGCTTTTTTTGCTGGTCACGTCTTGAAGGAGACTGCCGCCGCCGCTGATGAGCATATCACATCTCCGGATCGCGTTTATGATAGCCTTCACCGATTTGCGGTTTACGGAATTCACACCGTAGCGTTGCGCCGTGGATTCCGGATTCTGCGACAAAACGGTGATCTCGGTGTCTTCGATCCTGCCGCGCAGATTGTCTACAACAGCCCGAAGGATGGATTCGTCTCCAATGTTGTTAAAACCGTAATAACCTGAGATCAGTATTCGAACCATTTAACCTATCTGCCTTTCCAGCTTCTTATATATCATATGTCCTAGTTCAAAGATTAATATACCGATGATTCCGATCACGATACCGAACAGGAGGGAATACCCCGTTCTGGCAAATCCCAGATAGAGCGGAGTCCTGATATGCATAAAGGTATTATCCACCGAAGTCATCCCGATAACGGCAGCCAGTCCGAACAGGATCGGCCAAAGCTTGAATCTGCGGATCGACGTATAAACGACCAGCATAACGGCAGGGAAAGCGCACAGGAATTCCTTGCTCCTTGGCCTTGCGATCAGGTTGTCCTCCAGCATATTTCTGAAGAGCATTTCCGTGCTGGAAACCTGGATCGAAGACTCGTTTCCGGTCCTGCTGATATAATAGTAACCCACACCCAGCAGAATAACGCCAAGAACGATCATCCAAATCCTGATGCTGGCGTTCATCATTTCTTTTAAATCATTGTATTCCAGAGTCCCCGGATGATGTTTGCTCTTTCCGAATCCGTAATACGCAAGATATGCCAGCGCAAAGAAAGCAAGCGGAAGCAGTTGGGCGACTTTTACGCCTCTGAAAATATCGATTTCAAGCATATAGTTGATCGAGGAGATCGGCGCTGCCGTCATGACGGCTCCCATCAAGGCGATCACAACTCCGCAGGCAAGCGTCAGGGCTCCCAACCCGATGATCTTCGGTAATCGCTCTGTAGGCTCCAGTGTGTCGGCAAATTCCTTGCTCTGCCTCACAATGAATAGCGTTGCCATGCACGGGAAAATAACCGCCGCCGCAAAGGAAGTTATCAGCTCCGCATAGCTCGGCATTACGGCATAAGCGCCCGCAGCGCCTGCCGCTCCCAAAGCAAACAGTCCAAGCTTGAGCTTTCGCCCGATCGGAAGTATGGCACGAAGCAGCAGGATCGTAGCAGCGACACAGCCGATAGCCATCATAAGCTTTTCCCAGATGCTTACCTGATACGGCTGCATAACCGTCGCTTTTCCGAATTCGATATTTTGTTCGTTCAGTCTCTTTTCCAGATTGGAAAACAGCGTTTTATATTCGTCAGGATCGGTCACATAGACGTGCTGATCCTTAAATTCCTTGATCGGCTTGAAATAGACCAACCGGATGTTCCGTTCTGCAACCGCCCGGAACAAAGTATTTTCGATCTCCTGGGCTCCCGAATATCCGTAGTATTGATATCGGTTCTGTATATAGTCCCATACGCTGAAAATTCTTACAGCATTGTAATTCGTAAGTTTTACGATATCGTCTACCCCGTACTGCAGGATGTTCTGACGTTGTGTCGTGTTTTCGATCAGGCCGATCCGAATATCGTTATCCTTAAGGTATCTTTCAACCGTGCCGATTCCGTCGTCATAGCCGATAACGCTCTCTCCGCCAACGATCATATATTCCGGCACCTTGTCCAACTTTTCATAGCTCGCGATGACAGCTTTGGCATATTTCGTATCGTTCCAACCCTCGTAGCTCGCCGTTCTCGGCATGATCTCCATGCCGGCGTCTTCCACTATTTTGACCTTTGAAGGAAGTAGGCCGAAATTGACATACATCAGTTTCGAGCTTGCGATCTCATCTTTCTCAACAAAGCCTTTCTTTACGGAGCTCATCAGTTTGTACTTTTCGGAATAAAGCGTCTGCTTTGCCGTCCCGTTGAGCACGATGTACCCTCCGTTATCGGTCTGTTTGATAAAATAGTTTTCGGGCTGATACCGTGCCCTGACTCCGTCGACTATAAAAGCAAAGGCTTCCGATGAAGCTGCTTCAATCAATACGTCGTATTTGTCGAAACCGACGTCTTTTAGTTCCCTGATAAAATCCGCAGGATATTCGGTTTCCCAATTTGCATCCTGCATAACGATATCCATGACGGTCGCGCTGACCGGCAAATCCTTGTTCTCAATCAGGCTGGCCATGCTTTCCTCGGCAAGTCCGACTTTTGTTATCCCCATTTTACGGAACTCATCAAGCCACCATGAAATATCATGATCCGACTGATCCGCCATCGCCTTGATTTCATTATAGTCCAATACGATGTCGTAGGTTTTGTTCCTGCTCTCTACTGAAATCCTTCCCCCGATTGTGACAAATGAGACAATTACAGCAATCGCAATGATGACGAGTAAAATCTTATTTTCTTTGATTAGTAGTTTCATCCCCTGTATTCCTTCCCAATATGAAATAAGCTATTTTACATTGTACCTTTTTTTATACCTATAGTAAATAGGGGCTGCTGAACAAACCCAAAAAATTGCTTGCGGAATCGACTGAAAAAAAGTTCACATCCAATGAGAAATATTATTCAAGACAAGCGGAAAGTGTGATGGAAAAGCCTGAGAAAAAGCTGTATGTGAAACAGAGGATCAGATATTTTCACCCTTTTATTTACATGTTTTTCACCCTGCAGGCCAAAGTCAGGATCATTTCACTGAAATAAAACCAGGATTGGCATAGGAATTGCTTTTTTATATGACAAAGTAAATATCAGGAGGTAAATTGATGGCTGAAAGTACTTATTTTACATTATCCATAGTTATTTTTGTCGGTGTATACGCTCTGATCATCTGGGATAAATTTGACAGAGCGGTCGTAGCTTTATCCGGAGCAATGCTCATGGTACTGCTCAGGGTGCTGAATCAGGAAGAGGCATTCGCAGCGATCGATTATAACACCATCGGACTTTTAGTCGCGATGATGATTATTGTAATGATCATGCGGCGGACGGGCGTCTTTGAATACCTGGGAATCAAAATGGTCAAAGCCTCTAAAGCAAATCCGTATTGGCTGTTGGTATTGTTATGTCTGACAACCGGTATCCTGTCCGCGCTGCTCGATAATGTCACCACCATACTTTTAATCCTGCCCATTACGCTCAGTGTTACCGATTCTCTGAAGCTAAACCCCATCCCCTATATCATTGCAGCGATATTCGCTTCCAATACGGGCGGTACGGCAACGCTGATCGGGGACCCCCCGAATATCATGATCGGCAGCCAAACAGGCCTTAATTTTATTGATTTTCTAGTCAATGACGCAGTGATCGCTTTTCCAATATTACTTGTCACAACCTTTCTTTTTGCTTTCCTTTACAGGAAATCACTTGTTACGGATCCTGAGCTGAAAGAAAAGGTCATGGCACTGGATGAAAAAGCCGCGATCAAGGACCATTTTCTCCTGAAAAAATGCCTGGTCGTATTTGTCTTAGTCATTCTTGGCTTCCTGTTCCATGGAGCGCTTCATTTTGAGTCCTCAACCATCGCTCTGACGGGAGCCGTGATTCTGCTGTTTGTTTCCGGCATCGACTCGGAGCTGGTTCTGATAGAAGTGGAATGGAAGACGATCTTCTTTTTCTCCGGACTCTTTATTCTCGTCGGCGGTATTGAGGAAACCGGCGTCATCGCGATGCTGGCGGAAAAAGTGATCGAATTGACCGGCGGCGACCTGTTCCTTACTGCAATGGCAATTTTATGGGTATCCGCCATCGCTTCCGCGTTCATTGATAATATTCCCTTTGTCGCGACCATGATCCCGCTGATCCTTCAGATGGGTCAGATGACGGATATCAATGTATTCCCGCTCTGGTGGGCGCTTTCTTTAGGGGCATGTCTCGGCGGAAACGGAACGGCCATCGGCGCCAGCGCAAACGTAGTTGCCATCGGTATGGCGGACCGGGAAGGATTCCATATCAGCTTCGGCCACTATTTCAAGATCGCTTTCCCCGTCATGTTGATCACAATAGCAATTTCAACAGTTTATATTATGTTCGTCTATCTGTAAAACGTGGCCCTTTACAAATAAATATCTTCTTTCCTTCTTTTTTGATTAGAAAACCCTGCATGGTTCAATCCATGCAGGGCTTTTCTTATCGTTATAAAACGAAAAATATCTCTTTGAATTTACTGTATCGTATACGCTCCCCGGACCATTACGAAGAGATCCGTTTGTGCCTTGATCCCTCTTCCATCGTCCTTCGGAACAAGAAGCAGATGGTTTAAACCGACGCTCTGTCCGGTCATCAGATCCGCACCCGCCGTCATATCGGAAACGCCGTTGGCGCCGTTATCGATGGCAGTCGCCTCTCCGCTTCGGAGAATGATCTCCGTGCCGCTCTTGCCAAGCAGTTTCTGACCGATGCCCACCTGAACCACCACATAGGAGCTCGATGCGGTACCGCTGCCTTTCAGCTGCGCGATCTGACTGTCCACATAGCTCTTAGTGACGACCGGGTCACCTTCCGAGCCTGGTGTATCAGCGGCAGCCGCGGCCGCTACTGTCACGGCAAAAACAGATATAACGATTACCAATCCTGCTACAATCTTTTTCATCAGTTACTCCTTGTTTGTTAATTTCGCGTACTGCGCAAACTAAAATTCAATTATCCCTAAACTGATCGTAAGAGCTTCATTCACTTCTGCTATAATTTCTTCGTCTACTCTGCCGATTTTTTCTTTTAAGCGTTTTTTGTCGATCGTCCTGAGCTGCTCCATCAGCACCACAGAGTCTTTGTTGAGTCCGTGACCCAGCGCGCCGATTTCAACATGGGTAGGCAACTTCGCCTTGTTTATCTGAGAGGTAACCGCCGCTACGATGACCGTAGGGCTGTATTTATTTCCAATATCATTCTGCACGATAAGAACCGGTCTTACCCCGCCCTGTTCCGAGCCAATGACGGGACTAAGGTCTGCAAAAAAAATATCACCTTTCTTAACTATCAAGTCATTCACTCTCCACTAAATATTTTTCATAGCTTTCAAGGTCTTTTCTATCCTGATCGAGGCCTTCTTCCGAAAGACTCGCATTAAGCATTCCCATTTCTTCATAACCGGCCTTCATTACGTTTCTTGTTTCCAATGACAAGCCGTTTTCATTTTTTATAAAATTAGACATTTGTTCACCTCAAACATTTCCCTTGCAGCATACCGCCGCCGACAGCAACGTTTCTTAATTACATTATAATTGCTGTTTCTGTTTTGTGTCAAATGCCTTATTTCTCCATCGGTTCCCGTGGTTCCAGGATGCTCTTTATTGCCAAGGCTACCATATTCGCTATGTCACTCGCGACCAAACCATACTCTCCCATTTGATCCGAAGCCAAATCTCCTGCCAGTCCGTGCAGAAATACTCCTGCCGTAGCTGCGGCTTCAGGATCCAGGCCTTGCCCTGCAAGAGCTGCAATGACTCCGGTGAGAACGTCGCCGCTGCCCCCTGTCGCCATTCCGGGATTTCCTGTGGTATTAATATATGTTTTCCCTTCCGGTGTTGCCACTACACTGCCGGCACCCTTGAGTACCGTTACCGCTCCGGTGACAGCGGCCAACTCCATTGCGGAACCAAGCCTGTCCCCATTGATCTCGGAGGTTTTCCGGCCCAGAAGTCTTGCTGCTTCCCCCGGATGAGGCGTTATGATGAGCTTTGACTTCGCGCTCTTCATAGCTCCCAAGTCATCCTGCAGCAGATTCAGACCGTCCGCATCAACAACGACCGGCTTGTCTGTCGTATATAATATTTTTTTGATCAGGTTGCCATTTTGTATCTCATCCCCTAACCCCGGTCCGATGGCAATTGCCGAATATTGCATCAGATCTTCAAATAAACGCTCTCGGGTTATACATGTCGCTTCCGGCACTCCGATCTGGAGGATTGGAAAAAGTTCATCCGGTACGGAAACCCTGACAAGCCCTGCGCCCGTTCGGAGTGCAGCCCTTGCACATAATACCGCGGCTCCTGCCATACCCTTTGATCCGGCATACACCAGAACCTTTCCGCAATTACCCTTATGTATATCCCTTTCACGTTCCTTAATAAAAGTATTGACATAAGCCTGTGTAATTAAACCTTCGTTTTTCATTTTTTCTAATTCCTCCATAATTTGCTCTGCAAATTCTTCGCAAATAATATCATAACCAAATTTTTGGAAAAGAAAAAGGGGATTTGCTAAATCCCCAAAATCAGTGTCGCCAGAGCGAAATATGTGATTACCGATACCATGTCGGTCAATGATGCGATCATCGGGCTCGCCATCAGTGCCGGGTCGATCCCGATCTTCTTTGCCGCCATCGGAAGCATGCTGCCGATGGTTTTGGCGGCGATCACGATAACGAACATAGCGCTGCATACGGTAAGCGCCACCAAGGCTCCTTCTTTATCCAACCAGTATATTCTGGCAAAATTCAGTGCGCTGAGCACAATGCCGATCAGGGCGCTGACCCGGATCTCCTTCCAAAAAACTTTTAAAGCGTCGCCGGTCTCCACATCTCCCAGCGCCATACCGCGGATCACCAGCGTCGCTGACTGCGATCCGGAATTTCCTCCGGTACCCATCAGCATCGGCATATAGGTAACCAGAACGATCACTTTTGACAGCACTGTTTCGAAATTGGAAATGATGCTTCCCGTTATCACATAGGAGCACATCAGGAAGAACAGCCACGGGAGCCTGTTTTTCACATGTTTCCATACGCTCATATCAAGGTATTCCTCGGTGGATACGGCTACGCCGGCCATCTTCTGGAAGTCTTCGGTGGTTTCTTCGTCGATTACGTCCAGGATATCGTCTACCGTGATGATACCCACCAGGCGGTGTTCGTTGTCAACGACAGGGATTGCCAGAAAACCGTATTTCTTAAATGCATCGGATACTTCCTCCTGGTCATCCATAACGTTTACAACGATGATATCCTCGTGCATCAGATCTCCGACCTGTATGTCGTCGTCCGAAACGACGAGAGTCCTGAGTGATACGATACCCAGCAGCTTTCTGCCTGCATCCTTGATATAACAGGTATAGACCGTCTCACTGTCCATTCCTTCTTTTTTGATATAAGCCAGCGCTTCCGCGACGGTCATATTCTTTCTCAGGCTGATGTAATCCGGTGTCATCAGGCTCCCTGCGCTGGTCTCCGGATAATTCAGAAATGTATTGATGAGCCTGCGTTCCTCTTTTGAGGTTTTTTCAAGGATCTTATCAACGACGTTTGCCGGAAGCTCCTCCAGTACGTCGATCATGTCGTCGAAGTCCAGTTCATCAATGATATGCTGGATTTCGCGTTCTGTAATGCCGGCAATGATGTCGACCTGGTCGTCGATGGGAAGGTACGCAAAAACCTCGGCAGAAACATCTTTCGGAAGGGTTCGGAACAAGATGATGGCCTTTTCCATGCCAAGCTCTTCGATCACTTCTTCCAGGATCTCTGCGATATCAACCGTATTATTCTTTAAAATTTCATCTCTTGCTTTGCTGTATTTTTTTGCTTCCAACAGCTCAAGGATATTCTGGATCGTTAAATCCATAGTGAATTCATTTTCCATGGGACTTTACCTCCTTGCGTGAAATTAAACTGTGTCACGGCAGGAAAATGTCCGGTCCCGGCTATAACCGTATGTAGAAGCAATCCGCCTAACGGCGTGAGAAAGTTACGGTGAAAGCAAGGACTTTACCATTTTCAGTTCTGTTATTCAGTCGCTCGTGACTCGGTCCTAAATCCATTACTCTCACTCCTTTTTAGATTTTTTAGACGGGTGGCCTCCGGCCCCCGATAAAAATAATGGTTAGTTCTACACTAACCATTAAATTATACCTTATTGTTATTTTATTTTGCAAGCGTTTTCAACGAATCATACCAGGTAATTTTCGGCCGGATCAATCCTCGAGCACCGCTCCCGTGTTTGCGGAAGTCACCAGCTTGGCGTAACGCGCCAAATATCCCGATTTTACCTTCGGTTCCGGCTTTACATAGGCCGCTTTTCTTGTCGCGATCTCCTCTTCAGAGAGTTCAACAGAAAGCTTTCTGCCGGGGATGTCAATATGGATGACGTCGCCGTCCTTAAGCAGCCCGATGAGGCCGCCGCTCATGGCTTCCGGCGATACGTGACCGATAGAAGCTCCTCTGGATGCTCCGGAGAATCTGCCGTCGGTGATCAGGGCCACGTCTTTGTCCAAACCCATTCCGGCAATGGACGAGGTCGGAGAAAGCATTTCCCTCATTCCCGGTCCGCCCTTGGGACCCTCATATCGAATGACGATGATATCGCCTTTCTTGATCTTCTTTCCCCAGATCGCTTCCGAGGCTTCCTCTTCGGAGTTGAAGACAACGGCCGGACCGGAATGGACAAGCATTTCTTCCGCAACCGCGGACTCTTTTACCACGGCGCCGTCGAGAGCAAGATTGCCTCTCAGGATTGCCAGACCACCGCGGTTTCTGTATGGCTTGTCGATGGGCATAATCACGCTGTGGTCCTTGACAGTGGTGGAAGAAATGTTTTCACCGGCAGTCATGCCTGTGACCGTCATACAGTCCTTATTGATGAGACCCTTCTTGGTCAGTTCGTTCATCAGCGCCGGAATGCCTCCCGCTCTGTGAAGGTCTTCGATATGATGATGGCCGCTTGGGCTTATTTTAGCAATATACGGTGTTTTTTCGCTGACCCGGTCAAAGAGCTCCAGATTCAGCTTGATGCCCGCTTCATGGGCGATCGCCGGCAGATGCAGCACGGTGTTGGTGGAGCCTGCCATGGCCATATCCACGGTGATAGCGTTTTGGAACGCTGCTTCTGTAAGGATGTCTCTCGGCCGGATATCCCGCTTCACCATTTCCATCACCTTGACGCCGGCCATCTTAGCAAGACGGATCCTCTCTCCGCTTTCGGCAAGGGCCGTTCCGTTGTAAGGTAGTCCCATCCCCAGGACCTCGGTGAGGCAGTTCATACTGTTTGCTGTGAACAGACCGGAGCACGAGCCGCAGCCCGGACAAGCGTTCAGTGCGATTTCTTCCAGATCCTCTTCTGTACAGTCTCCGTTCCGGTATGCGCCGATTTTTTCCATGACGCTGTTGAAATCAAGCACAGTTCCGTTGGAGTAACCGGCTCTCATAGCACCGCCGCTGACCACAACGGCAGGAATATTCAGGCGGGCCGCTGCCATGAGCATACCCGGCACGATTTTATCGCAGTTGGGGATCAGGACCAGTCCGTCGAAAGCGTGCCCTTTTGCCATGGCTTCGATGGAATCGGCAATCAGCTCCCTGCTGGCAAGAGGATATTTCATTCCGTCGTGTCCCATGGCGATGCCGTCGCAGATGCCGATGGAAGGAAACTCCACCGGAGTTCCTCCTGCAAGGGAGACGCCTCGTTTTGCCGCTTCTGCGATGCGGTCAAGATGCATATGGCCTGGTACGATCTCGTTCTGTGAGTTGACGATACCGATAATAGGCCGATCTATTTCTTCACGAATATATCCCATTCCGTAAAACAAAGTTCTTACCGACGCGCCTGATGGGCCGTTTTTGATCTTGTCACTGTTCATTTCATATCCTCCATACCAAATCTTTTTATCTGAAAATGCATTGAAGCAATTTAAGGCTTTAAATTATTGCAAATATTATATTATAAAAAGGTTCGCAGGTCAAAGGAATTTCACGGGCAACGCAATTTAATGCATAAATATTCAAGCCGGCAAAAGCCGCCGCGCCCCGGCAGTCCCGACACTGACCTGCTGTTTTTTTATTATTGTTTTGCTTTTGCATGAATATTTTGATTTTTCCTTGACCGGGGTGTAGAATATTCTGGAAGTTATACTTATTAATACGGAGGTGAAAAGATTTGAAAAGAAAGGTATTGAGTATTTTCCTCGTACTGGCTTTGATCGTCGGCAGCGTCGGATTCGCATTCGCTGATTCTTCCTATACGGTCAAGGACGGAGACGCTCTCTGGAAAATCGCGGAAAAGTACCAGACGACATGGCAGGCACTGGCCGAATACAACAAGCTTGCCGATCCGAATCTCATTTTTGTTAATCAGAAGCTGGCTATTCCGGACGGCAGTTCTGTAACGCCTGCTCCGGCTCCAGCTCCGGCTCCGGTCAAGCCGATCCCGGCCGAGCCTGCAAAACCGATAGTTCAGGTACCGGAACAGGTGAAAGCTGAATATGACAAGTTGCTTTCTTCCGTTGATCAGGAATATGCATACGGCATCGCGAAGGAACTGGCTACAAATCCCAAATACCTGTCCTCCAGTCTGGGCGGTAGAAATGCGGGCAGCGATGCGGAGCATGCCGCAGCGGATTACCTCCTCGGTGAAATGAAAAAAATCGGCTTAACTGATACGGAAAAAGTCGGTGTGAAGGTCGATAAATGGCAGTTCAACGGTGCGTCGCTCACTCTGGAAGGCGACAATAAGGAGATCCTCCCTTATTCCTATGCCACAGCCGCCACTCCCAAGGAAGGAATAACGGCTGAGATCGTCTATATGGGAAAGGGCACGATGAGTGATTATGCCGGAAAAGACGTAAAGGGCAAGATCATTCTTATTGATCTGGATCAAAGGGCTGACTGGTGGGTGACCTATCCGATGCTCGAAGCGCAGTTCCAAGGAGCAGCCGCAATCATGAGCGCCAATGTGGGAGGCTTCGCACAGGTCAGCAAAGATGCGCTGAATTCTCAGGATATCTGCGGACCAACCGGCATCCCCTGCGTCAGTATCAGTGTAAATGATTCCGATTATATCAAGGCCAAGCTCGAAAAAGGAGCGGTTAAGGCCACTTTGAAGGTTGACAATATCGTTTCCGAAAATGGCACATCCTATAACGTGATCGGAAAAATCAAAGGAAAGAGCTCTGATCAGCAGATCATCGTCGGAGGCCACTATGATGTTCATTTCAAAGGCTTCCAGGACGACAACTGCGCCATTGGCCTCGTGCTTGCCATGGCCAAGGCAATGAAGGACAGCGGTTACGTTCCGGATAACGACATCGTCTTCTGCTGCCACGGCGCGGAAGAATGGGGCGCTTCTTATACTCAGTTTGACTGGTGCATCGGCGCCTGGAACATGATCAACAAGGCTCATCCGGAATGGGTTGGCAAGACACTCGCCTTTGTCAACTTCGAACTTCCGGCTTATCAATTTGCTGACTACACCAGCGTTGTTTCCGCACCGGAAATGTATAGCATGATCGATTATTATGTAAATCAATATCCGTTATCACCGGAACCTGTGAACTGTTTCCCTGGCGGCGTCAAGACAGACGGCTATCAGACCTATACTTACTCCGATGACTTCTCATACTATGCGGCAGGCGTTCCTTCCACGGTAAACGGCTTCCTGCTTCAGGAGGATATGGAGACGGTATTCCCGTTCTATGTGGATTATTATCATTCACAGTTTGATTCTCCGGAAATTTATGACAAGAACGTTATGGATTTCAACATCAAGTTCTATGGAGCTCTGGTGTCTTATATCGACAAGACTCCGGCCCTTTATCTGGACTTTACTTCTCAATACGACAGACTTCTCGGCGCTCTGGATGAAACCATCTGCACTGCGGCCGGCGGCGATACGGCGGCTTACAAAGCAGCGCTGGAGACTCTTAAGGCTCAGGCTTCCAAAGCAAAACAGGAAGTTGTCGACCTGAACAAGGAGTATAATGCCGCTGTGATCGCAGGCGATTCCGCCAAAGCGGACAGCCTCATGATACAGGCCAAAGAGTTGAATAAGAAGAACCTGAAGGCGTTCAAGTACGCTCAGGACGAATTCCTCGGACTGATGTACGAAGCCCCGGTCGTTCCTCATGAAGCGCCTCAGTCGAATATCGACCTGATGCAGAACATCGTCACCTGCCTGAAGGCCGGGGATGTCGTCAAGGCGGCAGATGAGTATGCATGGCAGGTCAACAATATCCTTGAATGGTACAATATGTACTTCAGCCCGGAAGTAAGCGCCCAGTTCACCGATATGTTCTGGGGCAAGGACAATCAGGATAACCTGTACTGGGGAACCGGAAGGAATTTCACGCCGGCACATGTGGAAGCCGCGACCCGCGGTCTCATGGACAAATATGAAACGGCAAAGCCTGATCTGACCGCTGAGATCGCGGTATATGAGAAGGCGATCAAGGATCAGCAGTTGATCTTAAAAACGAAGATCACAGAAGAAACCGCAGCCATGATCAAGTTGGCCGATATGCTTAAATAAAAACGCAAACTGACTCCGGTATCCAATCGGAGTCAGTTTTTTTATGTCCACAAGATTTTCAATCTTTTCTAAAATACGATCTGTATCTGGCTTCTGATATTCTCGGCAAAGACCTTTGCTCTTTCCTCAATTCCCGCCAACTGCGGAAGGCTGTCGGCCCGGTTGGCCATTTCCATCATTGCGAAGCGACTTGGTAGCATAAAGGTTTTGTTCATATTAAGGCCGCTGATCAGCTGCTGGGCAACGATATCACCACCGCTGTAACCGGAAACGATAATACTGAAAAGGTATTTGTCATAAAACTTGGTCTTTCGGAGCAGAGCGGTCAAACGATTGATGAAGGCGGCCAGATTGGCGCTGATAGCGTCGTTGTAGTTGGGGCATACCATGACCAGCGCGTCACACTCCATGATCGCAGGAAAAACCTGTTCCACGATGACTCCTCCGTATATGCAGTTGCCCGTCTCCCCGAAATGCCGGCAAGTGGTATAAGGACAGCCGATGCAGTCCATGACGGCGCCGTTCCTGAGGGATATCTCGGTGATCTCACAGCCCGGAAGGTGTTTCTGTACCATTCTCCATAAGGCAAGGGTATTTGATTTCTGATAGTTGCTGGCATGCAGAACCAATATTTTCGGGTTCTTTTTTTTCTTTGGTCTGAAATCCATCAGCTGTTCGACCAGCACTTTCCCGGAATGCATATAAGCCTGCAGATTGTCTACATCAAGCCTTGCAGCGACTGTACTGTAGTTTTCCAATGACCGGGTGCCCTCTACCAGCGGCTTCCCCGGGAAGGCGCAGCCGGAAAGATTTGCACTGAAAACAAGTTCTCTTCCCACCGATTTTGTAAAGAGATCGCTCTGGCCATCAACGATGATGCCTCCGACGCTCCCCTCGAAGCAATTCCTTTCCATCCTGATTTTTTTCAAGATCGGATAGAACTCCAGATTGATTCCGGATTCCCCAAGGGAAATCGCGAACAGGATCCTTTTATGCTTCAAATGATCAAATTCCTCTACGGTGGAAACCGCTTCATAAGAATGTCCGTCAAGACTCCTTTCCAGGATCTCTTCAAGCCTCTTTGTTTTGAACCGTTCCCTGCAAGTAGGCTTTATCAGTATAAAATCTGCCATTCGTTTACCTCCCGATCCGTTTAAGTTCATTATACGCGTGCTCGATCCGGCGGAATAATGCCTCAGGTAGAGGTATTGATTCCAATTCGACGCCCTCTTCCGTCATCCGGTTTCGCGCTCCCAGGAATACTCCGCCCAGACAGGTCGAGCTGTAATGCCATTCTCCCTTCAGGGTAAGCAAAAGCGAGATCGCACCCGAAGACAACGCCGGAGCGATATAGGGCTTATACCCGATTTCCCGTGTTCTCAAATTCGCTTCAACGGCTAATTTTGTAAGTTCTTTTGACAGCGCATCGTCGTAATGCTCGATGCTGTTGGCGATTACCAGATCTTTTCCATGAGGGCCGAAAGACCTGCCCTCCGTTAGAAACGAGCGGAATCTCGGATCCCTCTTGGCATAGTAAGCCGCCCTGCTGTTCATCACACCGAGACCGAAGCCCTGTATCTGCGAGGGTTTGAGACCTTTGTCATCGATGATCCCGGACTCTCCGCGGTTGCTTTCCGTCCATGCCACCTTGCAGAGGGGGTCTACCGGATCGGAAACCACGGCAAATAAACCTTTGAAATGTTTATTCCGTGCCATGACGGCATATTCACTTATAATATCTCGGTTTGCCTCAAACTGTACCATCCTTACATCGGTAATAGCCCCTCCGACGGCGGGAACCGACTTGGACGCGCAGAAGACGAAGACGTCGCAGTCAAAGAGCTCCTCCCGTCCTATGATCTCCACTTCCGGCAGCTTGTCGTAATCCCAGGGATAAGCCGTTTGATTCATTTCGTATTCATAACGCTGTGCGGAACTTCCGCTGCCGTAGATCCCGATAACAGACACGGCGTCTCCCCCAAGGAGTTTAAGCCCTGTCAGCAGAGTTCCGCCCACGTCGCCGAGACCCAGGATATGAATCCGCTTTTTCTTTTTGATATCAAAGGGAACCACTGCGCTTTTCGCTGCGGTATCATCCTGTTTATACTCGATCAAATCCTCAAGGTAGAACATATCCATTTCCCCCGTAATATATAATGGCGATTATTATTTCAAATCCATCAAAATCAGATTTTCCAGCTGTTTCAGGTGTTCGATGTCGTTTTCGACGTAGACGGAAGGAGCGATATTCATGTCGTAACTCATATTCAGCCCCTTATCCGGATATCTCGGAGATATGACCGCTTCGCTCAGCCGGTTCAGCGTGAGGTTTCTCTCGAAAATCTGCTGATACTCTTCCTCCAGCGCCGTCAGGATGTTTTTCGTGTTTTCCAGACAGGTCAGGGAAAAATCATACAAGGCAGTCCTTGGAAGCTCCATCATGAAATTGGGCGCGACATACGGCAGGATCAGATTTACAGAAGGAATGATCCCGGCGCTTCTGTTTTCCTCCCTGTGGATCCCGTCTCCTCCCAAAAATGGATACAGGCTCGATTCCACAAACCATGATCGGAGGTTTGGAATAAAATATACGCTGTCGACCTGCCTGCCCTGCAGTGTCATGAGGTCCTTGCCTCTTCCGGAAAGGATGCCGACTATGATTTTCCTCACGTCGATCCCCTCCGCCCGGAGGATCGGATCCAGCTCCTCCATCCGATAACCTTTGTGCAGCATATCGTCCACCAGCAGCACTGGTCTCCGGAAGGATTTTATGGTTCTGATCTGGGTGATCAGAGGAGAATAGTAAGGATACTCCATGATCTGGAACTTGTTGATCCCAGACTCGAACCGCTTTTCCGTCTGCAGGGACTTGGTGACTGTATTTGGAACTGCCATCCCCCTCAGGATCTTACCGAAGGGAACACACATGCACTCGCCCAGTTCCCGTACGGCGCCCTGATCATTGGGCACCTTGTTTTCCTTCGTGATCATGTCGACGATGCGATGATTCATGACTCCGGAATCCACCGTCAGGATCAGGTTTCCCGGATACAGCTTTGCAAGCGTCTGCTGTGATTTGCGGTGGGCTTCGTCGATAACATTCAGTACTTTTTGTCTCTGACCGAAAGGTTCCTTCACCGTCGTTTCGATATCGCTGTAGAATGTTACGGGGAATTTCATGTCAACGGCGTAAATGGAATCATCCTGCTCACTTTTATAAACCGGCAGAAATCCCTGCCTCTCCAGCAGTCCGATCAGCTTTTTATCCGTTTCACCCAAGTGGTTATGAAACATGGCGTAAGTGAAATCATTCTTGAGACAGTAAGCCAGCGCTTCCGTCAAGGTAAGCTGATCCGTATTTTTAATGGATGTATCTCTGACTGAGGCGATCCCGGTCAGAACGATGATCTTTCCTGAGATGATGCCCCGGATATAGGACGCAAGTTTCAGGCTTCCGAATTCGTCATAAAGGTCTGTCATGCCGATCTCATGGAAGGTCGTGATCCCTACAGGAGCATTACCGCGGTTCCCGTCCCTTGCGATAACTGCCTGAGTTCCCTTCCGCATCAGGTACGCCCTGATCTGCTCCCTGTTTTCATGGTGGCGGAATATGGCTTCCGTCACCTCGCCCGCCAGCGCCTCGCTGAAGCCGCCGACGATTTCGAATTGTATCCGCCTCGCGCTGAAAACATGCTTGAAGAGCGGCTCCCTCAAGTACAGGCTGTTGTCGTAAAGAAAGCTCTGGACCAGCGGGTCGATGAGATTGGATATATCCCGGTTGGAATCGATATTCTCCCTGATTTTGACTGCGCTGATCTCCTCAAGGTTCGGCGGCAAAGAGAAGCACTTGATCTCATTGGAAAGCATGGGATACTCACGCTGCTCAGCAGGCGGTTTCCGTTCCTTGTCCGGCCCTGTCGATCCGTCCGGTTCGTTGCGGTTGAATACGATATGCGGGAAGTTATGGACGGAGCCCTCTTCCTGCGGAGCCAGATAGGACGACGCCTTCTCGATCACATCGCTTCCCACTGTTATATAGACGTTCCGGCTCGGGAACAGCGACTTCAGCCTCACTAAATCCGACGGATTCCCGATGTTGATGGGGATTTCGTCCGGAAAAAGGAAAACATTCTTCTCATCGGCAATGGACATGCTGATGATCTGCCGGCGTATCATTTTCGGCTGGGTCTTCTTTGACCAAAAAAACTCGTCGACAGCCAGATACACCTCGAATCCGAGATTGCGGATCCCGTTGATGATCCCTTTGTGCCCCAGGGAAAACGGATCAAAGCTGCCCGGGAAGAATGCAATATTCTCCGTTACAGGCAGGGCGAAATCCTTATGGTTAAACAAATATTCCAGAATAAAACGATAGATATGGTTCAGGGAAGCGGCGCTGTTGAAAAAGGAAAGCTCCGATTCCCACTGGTCCGTGACCAGAGTCAGCATCTTTTTATAGATCACGGCGAAAATCCTGTATTTGTCATCCAGTGACAACCTGTCTGATCCGAAAAGATACTGGCCGATGACCAGGAACGCTTCCTGGCTCACCGTTTCGTGATAATTGGACAAGCCCTTCAGGATCAGGCCAAGAATGACCTCCCGGCGCTTCTGGATCTCCCCGTCGTTTTCGAGGAAACGCTGCTGGTATACCGCATAGTTCTGCAGCATCACACCCAGCGTATCCAGGGTAACGGAGCAGATCCTGTCGTTATTGCTGTACAGCATCTTTTTTAAGTCAAGAATCAACTCATCCAGTTCGTTGGGATGCAGGTGCAGGGCAAGTTCTCCCAGATATTGCGGAATATACTTGGAAAACTCATATTCCCCGATTTCAAGCCCCTTGCAGAGTTCCACGGCGATCTCGTTTCTTTGCGCAAGCGTAAGCATGGGAGCAATGGCAAGAAGCGCTTCCCCTGCTCGGTGGCGGACAGCGACCCGCTCGCTGACCTTGACCAGATTGGAAAGATGGGCTGCGACCTGAAGGATCATCTGACCGCTTGGCCTCCGCTCGATCTGGTCGAGCAGAAGCTCAAGATTAGCTATTTTCAGCACCCATGGAGTTGCCGCCTTCAGATTTTGGAGGAAGATCTCGGAGGATACTCCCGGATTCTTGACGAGGTAGTTATCGAAATTCTCCTTCATCTCCCCTTTATCCTCCAAGCCGAGATTGCTCAGTATTTTATAGATCAGAAATTCCATGCCGATTTCACCGGTCGAATTGATATGGTCAAGGCATTCGAGGATCAGGCAGAGACAGTCTTCCCGACAGTCGGGCTCCTCCGTGAGGTGGAGGATAAAACGAAGCGCGGCGATCCGGATCTCGACGGAGTCCTTTCGCGACATTCTGTCCGTGAATTTCATCAGCATCATCCGGTCTTCTTTCATGCAAGCCGACAGTGGCAGTGAATTGAGAGAATCCAACAGGACAAACGCGGTGGAATCGTTTATGGCCTCATCATGATAGTATTTCAAATACGCGTCCAGATATTTTATTGCGTCCTTTTCTTTGCAGTGTACCAGAACAAAGCCCACGATGAGCTTCAGCGTATATCCCAGCCATCTTCTGTGCTGCTCCGTCACCTTATGATCCGGCAGAATGATCAGCCCGAGATACTTTTCCCAGAGGTCAAGGCTGTTGATTTCATCCGGTTCCCTCTTGACTCCGACCGGAAGTTCTTTCCGGTACTCAACGTCGAAACGGATGATGATGTCCCCGATGAGTTCGGCAGCCTGGCGCCGTATGTCGCCCTCCCGGTGCATCAGAAGTTCATACAGGAAATTCAGTGTCATAAGCTTCTGCTTTTGAGTCATATAAGTGCAGTATTCCTTAAAGATATTGATATAGGCCCGCATGTTCTTCCAGTTTTTCTCGCTTCTCGCCGCCTCCACGAGAACACTGAAGGAGGCTTCACTGTTGAACTTATGCATGACGATGATATTATGCTTGATAGCCAGATGCTTCAGGCTCCTGACCGCTTCTTCCGGATTGAACAAGGAGGCGTCTTTCTTCTCCGGCCGCTTGATCTCCCGGACAGAAAGATCGGTATTGATCCCAAGTCCCCCCATATACTCTTCAAAATCCTTCAGCTTGGCGTAGACCTTGATATATCGATCCCGTTTCGCATCGTCCACATTATCCAGCTTGTCAAGAATGACCTGAAACGCATCATCCAGACTGAAAAACTTCACGACTTCCCGCCCGTCGGCCTCCTTGTCGCTCTTAACTCTGAAATCAGCGTATATTAAAACAAGGGATTCCACGGAGAGGTTTTCCAGTTCCAGATCCCATGTCGAATGATTCGTCGCAATATGGCCGATGGACGGCATGCGGTTGCGCTTAAAGTATTTGTCCGTATAATAATAATGAAGATAAGGTATGCGTTTCGATTCTTCTGGCTTGCAGCCATATTTTCCGATATCGTGGCCGATGGCCGCGCCGGAAACCAGCGCCACGTCGATGGGCACGCCGGCTTCAGAAAGCTGCCTGCCGACATGCATGCAGATAAAATGGACTCCGGCGATGTGGGCTAGAGTCTTATGCCTGGTTATTTCCGATCCGATCCGCATGAATTCATAGAGATACTGCTCCTGGATGATATGAAGCAGCTTTCTGTATTCACCCGCGGTGTCGGTGTTTTTATATTCTTCCTCCGACAGGATCTCCATATGTCTTCTGGGGCTGAAGGGACGATTTTTGATTTCGTACTGCAGAAAGTACCGGAGTACTTCAAGATAAAAGAGCCTGCCTGTTTCGCAGGAGTCTTCATGATTCTTTGCCTGCTTGCCCGGGAACAGCTGTTTGAGAGTATAGTCGTATATATAATGGAGCCAGCCCTCCTTCGGCTCTTCACAGAGGGAAGACAAAGGCTTTTCACAAAGGATCAGCACATCCTTGCAGCTGACCTTGTCTTTTTCCAGAATGGTTTTCAGGTCTTCTTTCCAGCTGTCCGACAGTTGGATCAATTCAAGCATTGCTTTTTTGGAAAGCTTTGTGGTTTTCAAGAACTGCTTGTCAGTCAGTCGGTTGATCAGGTCTTTGTTGAACTCTTGGATCATCTTTTCCTGCATGCACACCCCTCCAATGAACTTGAATCAATATATCTATGTTTACCCATATTATGCTATCTTTAATTGCGATTTACAATATAAATTCTGGTTCATTGCCGCCTATTATTCGATTTTTCAGTTAACTTTTTTACACCTTGAATTCACCTGTAAAAAACGCAATTTTTTTCAGTTGAAATCATAGGGGAAATCAGGCTACTTTTTTACATTTTATGTAATCTGTTTATGCCTATATTTCCGATTTTTTCCATTCGCGCGATCACATCAAACACATCATATTTGTTGATTTTAAAAGCATCTACGGTACTTGAATCCTATCTCTTCCCGTGTATACAGAATAATGCATCCTCTTTTTTTTTCGACATCTTACATTTAATTACATCACAAAATTGTCACAACATTTCAACTTATTTTTTCCATGTTGACAACGCATTTGGCAATAGAATATGATGGCATCAAGGGATTTCGCAGTATAATTTTCTGTGAGTCTCCAATCAATACTTTTGTACATAAAAAAATATACAGTGACGCAATAATCAGGCGATCAAAAACAGGAGGTTTTATTATGAAACAGGAAGGGTACAATCCCTACGCAGCTGCACAAACACAATTCGATCACGTAGCGGATATCATCGATCTGGAACCGTCGGTACGTCAGCTGTTAAGACAGCCGAGCCGCGAAATACATTTTACGATTCCGGTAAAAATGGACGATGGAACGACTAAGGTCTTTAACGGCTATAGGATCCAGCACAATGCTGCTCGCGGACCGGCCAAGGGAGGTATCCGATTCCATCCGCAGGAAACAGCCGACACCGTAAGAGCTTTATCCATGTGGATGACTTGGAAATGTGCCGTAGTAGATATCCCGCTGGGTGGCGGAAAAGGCGGAGTCATCTGCGATCCGCATAACCTGTCCAAGGGTGAACAGGAAAGGCTCTGCCGCGGTTTTGTAAGACAGGTAGCCAGCCTCGTCGGCCCGGTACAGGACGTACCGGCACCAGATGTTATGACGAATGGACAGCATATGCTTTGGATGCTTGATGAATATGAAGCGATCCACGGCGGACATTATCCAGGTATGATAACAGGAAAACCTGTTGGATCGGGTGGATCCCTGGGTCGTACGGAAGCAACCGGTTTCGGAGTTATTTATTGCCTCAGAGAAGCGCTGAAAGGATTAAATATCGATCCTAAGGCGACTTCAGCAAGCCTGCAAGGTTTCGGCAATGTTGCGGAATATGCCGCAAAGCTCTATACAAAATTGGGCGGTAAAATCGTCGCAATCTCAAGCTGGGATCAGCATGACAGCAAGTCCTACACATTCCGTAACCTGGCTGGTCTGGATATCGAAAAGATGGTTTCCATCAAAGACTCCTTCGGAACCATCAACAAGCAAAAGGCAAAGGAATTGGGATGCGAGATACTGGACGGCGATGAATGGATTGCACAGGATGTCGATATTCTTATTCCTGCAGCATTGGAAAATCAAATCACCACCACTTCATTCGCTAAAATCAGCAAAACAGTCAAGGTTATCTGCGAAGGCGCCAATGGCCCTACCGCCCCTGATTGCGACAAACTCATCCAGGAAAGAAATATTTTCCTGATCCCCGACTTCCTTGCAAACGCAGGAGGCGTAACCTGCAGCTATTTCGAGCAGGTACAGTGCAACATGAACTATTTCTGGTCGAAGGAAGAAGTCCTGGAGAAACTTGAGCAACAGATGACAAATGCATTCCAGGCGGTTTACAAGCTTTCCAAAGACAATGATTTATACATGCGTGACGCAGCTTATGTCATCGCGATCAACCGCGTAGCGGAAGCAGTAAAACTTCGCGGTTGGGTTTAGTCCAATCGGTCAGCTCACACACAGCAAAGGCTATATCCTATGGGTATAGCCTGACTGTGTTTCTATAATTATAAAAGATGAAAGTGTATTTGAAACCATGTTAAATGAAAGTAAAGATTTTTCCATTGATTTTTTAAAGGAACGCGCCAAAGAACTGGAATGCCTGTATAAAGTCGACGAAATTTTATGCAAGGATTCCAGGGCGGACATTATGGCGGAAATCTGCCGGTATCTACCCCGGGGATTCTGCAACATACGGGCCTGCTATGTCTCGATATCCCTTGACGACATGCTTTATAATGTAAAACCTGAACCTGAAGTCATCGTAAGCGAGATACGGTCCGATATCATTATAAACGAAAGAAAAAGAGGCCACATCCGCGTGGTATATTCCGGCGACTCTTTGAATATGCCGATATCCACCTTCCTTACGGAGGAGGAGAAGCTTCTTGACACCGTCGCTTCTAAGATATCGACACGGATATTCTATGACGAACTGGAGCCGACGGAGCAGAGAACCAATTGGGAAGCGATCCTGCTATTTCTCCAGAATACGGATCACTCCATGCTGCTTCACATTTGCGAAAAAATGCTTACCCTGCTTGGGAAAAACGACCCTTCCTATGTCGTGGAAATATTTAGGCAGATGAGTTGGGCTGAGCACGATTTCGAGGGTGAGATCAATTTCCCACATAGCGATATCCCATCCATGGATGTGATACAGCTGAGCAACGTCGTATTCAACGCGGCGAGATCCTGTTTCGAGGATTCCTCTATCTTCGACTATATCAACCTTTGGATCTATCAGGGAAAGACTTATGAATTGATCAAACTCGTCGACAGGAAGGGCTCAGACGTAAAAGATATCTCCAAGGCGCTCCTGCAATATCTGAAAGCGGTCAAGACCAACGATATGGCCAGCAAGGCAACGAAACGCTGGCTGATCGTCGAACTGGTAAGAAGGTTTTTGACAGACAATTCCAAACTGATCGGGAACGCAAGGAAATATCTATGCGTGCAGGATTTCTGCGAGCTGCTGGACAGCATCATATGCTCGCCGAAGAGCAGCGGAAAGGTCGGCGGCAAAGCGGCGGGCTTTTTCCTCGCCAATAAGATCATCCAATCCCACATCCGAAACAATCCGGCGTTCAGCAACGTCAAGATGGTGAAGACCTGGTATATTTCATCGGATGAGCTTGAACTATTCCTTCAGGACAACAATCTGGAGGAGCTGAACGAACATAAATACAGGGATATCCTGGAGATCCGGGTAAGTTATCCAAAAGTCGTCCATTCCATAAAGAACGGGCACCTGTCCCCTTATATACTGGCCGAGCTCCACAGGATCCTCGATCAGAGCGAGGATAAGCCCCTGATCATCCGGTCTTCGAGCTTGTTGGAAGATCAGAGGAATACGGCTTTCTCAGGAAAATATAAAAGCCTGTTCCTGACCAATACCGGAACAAAACAAGAGCGCCTGAAAAGCCTCATCGACGGGATCCTGGAGGTATATTCCTCCATGTTCAGCCCGGATTCCATCCAGTATCGCAAGGAACACAGCCTGTTGGATTACTCCGAGCAAATGGGCGTCATGATCCAGGAGGTCGTTGGCCGCCGTATCGGACCCTACTTCTTCCCTTTATTCGCCGGAGTCGGCTTCAGCAATAACGAATTCCGCTGGTCGCCCCGGATCAAACGGGAAGACGGTCTCCTTCGCCTGGTCATGGGCCTGGGGACGCGTGCGGTCGACCGGGTCGGCGACGATTTCCCGATCCTGATCTCACCTGGACAGCCAAAACTTCAGGTAAACCATGTGCCTCAGGAAATGCTTCGGTATTCTCCGCAGATGATGGACGTTCTGGATATGGAAAACAATCAGTTTGTAACTGTGAATATCCGCGACGTCATCCGGGAATACGGCGGCGGGATCCCTTCCCTGAATCAGGTCGCCTCTTTCCTCATTGATGATGTCATCACCGAATACAGTAAGTTCCGTTCGGATTCAGACAGCGGTGACGTGATCATTACCTTCGACGGTCTGGTCAACAAGACCATGGCTATCGCACAGCTTCGGTCGATCATGTCCCTGCTTGTTGAGAAACTGGGACATCCGGTGGATATCGAGTTTGCCAGCGACGGCGAAAACATCTATATCCTTCAGTGCCGTCCCCAGAGCAAGGGACAGGACAATTCTCCTGTTGCGATTCCGGCTGACATCCCGGATAAGAACACCGTTTTCACGGCAAACAAATATGTCTCGAACGGAAGGGTCACGGGAATCAAGACCGTGGTATACGTCGATCCGGAGGAATACGGTAGACTGGAGGATCATCAGGATCTTGTCAGAGTCGGAAATGCGGTCGGCGAACTGAACCGTATCCTGTACAGGAAGAGCTTTATTCTGATGGGACCAGGCCGCTGGGGAAGCCGCGGCGATATCAAACTCGGCGTTCAGGTTACCTACTCCGACATCAGCAATACCGCCATGCTCATTGAAATCGCGCAACAGAAATCAAGGCATCAACCGGAACTTTCCTTCGGCACTCACTTTTTTCAGGATCTGGTCGAAGCAAACATCAAATACCTTCCCCTTTATCCCGAGGACAACGGTATTGTGTTCAAGCCCGGTTTTTTCACTAAGAATACCAATTCCCTGGAAACGATCCTGCCGGCCTATGCGGATCTGGCGGACGTCATAAAGGTGATCAATATTTCGGAAAACTACTTTAAAAAAGAGTTGATCATTCTGATGAACGCGGATCTGGAAAAAGCAGTCGCCTATCTGGATCAGCCTCAGAGGCCGGATAGAAGCCGTGACGTCGGTTTTATCGATGAGAATGAAGCAAGAAATGACCCGAAGGACAGTGACGGCTGGAAATGGCGCTACTATATGGCTGAAAAAATATCTGCCCTGGTTGATATGAACGCCTTTTCCGTAAAAGGCATCTACCTTTTCGGAAGCACGAGTTCCTGTACTGCAAGGCTGAACAGCGATATCGACTTGCTGATCCATTTTGACGGTACCGAACAGCAGAAGCAGGATCTCAATACATGGCTGAAAGGATGGAGCATGGCGCTGTCCGAAATGAATTACCTGAAAACCGGTTATCAGACTGACGGCCTTCTCGATGTCCATTACGTCACGGATCGGGATATAGAAAATAAAGATTCCTACGCAACCAAAATCCATTCTGTTTATGACCCTGCCGTAGCCCTCAGGCTGCGGGAAGATTCATAAAATACAAACCTACTTTCATCTTAACAGGCAAGCTCCCGGACGGCGGTCATCCGCCTCCGGGAGTTTGTTTTTTTGATTTCGGCCCTATTGTCAGAAAATTCACAAGAGTCTTTTTCCGTTTTTCAAAATTGGACGTTTTGCCGCCGGCTTACATATTCTTACATCCCATAAAGCGAGGCTTTTCGTCATATGTTATTTTCTTACATTTTAGTTGACTGCTTTGCGTTGCTCATATTTCAATATTTATGCTTTTTTTTGCTTGATTTTACACTGAAACTCTATTGCATGTATAAAGTATACACTGCTCAACCTGTTGATTTTCCTTGTTTTCAGAAAATTACAACTTTGCCAAAACGGCCATTTTTGTTTGTATAAATATTGACTCCTATTTTTGGTTATGATAATCTTATGGTGAAAGAAAACTTACTTTTTATTACAGTTTCAAAAATAAAAATAAGAAAGAGGAGAAAAAAATGTCAATTAATGTACAAAAGTATTTAGACGACGTTAAAAAGAGAAATCCCGGCGAAGTTGAATTCCACCAGGCAGTTGAAGAAGTTCTTGAATGCATCGCACCTGTATTGGATAAGAACCCTCAGTGGGTTGAAGCCGGCCTCGTAGAAAGATTCCTCGAACCTGAAAGACAAATCATGTTCAGAGTTCCTTGGGTTGACGACAATGGTAAAGTACAGGTTAACAGAGGATTCAGAGTACAGTTCAACAGCGCGATCGGACCTTACAAAGGCGGACTCCGTTTCCATCCGTCCGTATACCTTGGAATCATCAAGTTCTTAGGATTCGAACAGATCTTGAAGAATTCCCTCACTACGCTTCCTATCGGCGGCGGCAAGGGCGGTTCCGACTTCGATCCTAAAGGCAAGTCTGATGCTGAAGTTATGAGATTCTGCCAGAGCTTTATGACTGAGCTTTGCAAACACATCGGCGCTGACACAGACGTTCCTGCTGGAGACATCGGCGTAGGCGGAAGAGAAATCGGCTTCATGTATGGACAGTACAGAAGAATCAGAAATGAATTCGTCGGCGTACTTACCGGAAAAGGAATCGGCTGGGGCGGATCATTAGCAAGAACAGAAGCTACCGGTTACGGATTAGTTTACTTTGTAAGAGAAATGCTGAAGGCAAACGGAAAGAGCTTCAAGGATCAGAGAGTTGTTATCTCCGGTTCCGGAAACGTAGCGATCTATGCATGCCAGAAGGCTCAGTCCTATGGCGCTAAGGTTGTCAGCGTATCCGACTCCAACGGTTATGTAATCGACGAAGACGGAATCGACGTTGCTACCGTACAGAGAATCAAAGAAGTTGAAAGAAAGAGAATCAGCGAATACGTAAAAGCTCGTCCAAACGCAAAATATGTTGACGGCGGATCCGTATGGGATGTTAAGTGCGACATCGCTCTTCCTTGCTCCACTCAGAACGATATCGACGAAGCAAAAGCTAAGAAGCTCGTTGACAACGGATGCTATGCAGTAGGTGAAGGCGCAAACATGCCTTGCACAAACGAAGCAGTTAAGTTCTTCTTATCCAAGGGCGTTCTCGTTGCTCCTGCTAAGGCTGCAAACGCAGGCGGAGTTGCTACTTCCGCTCTTGAAATGTCACAGAACAGCCAGAGACTTGAATGGACATTCGAAGAAGTTGATTCCAAGCTTGACGGAATCATGACAAGCATCTTCGCAGCTTGCGACAGTGCTTCCAAAGAATACGGCATGCCTACCAATTATGTAGCTGGCGCTAACATCGCAGGATTCCTGAAGGTTGCAAAAGCTATGTATGCTCAGGGCGTTATCTAAGCCATACGATTATCAAAATACAACCAACCACAAAAGGACAGGATGCAAATCCTGTCCTTTTATTTATTTACGTTTACCTTATGGCAGAGTGAAAGCAGGTATTCTTATAGAAAACCGTGAAACCTATTACCGACTTTATGCGCAGCATTTAAAGGAGGCGGTTTTCGAGAGAATACCTGCGTCACTTTAGAAGCTCATCTTGTCGTTCTTGATATCGATGATGATGTTCTCCCCGTCGTGCACTTCTCCCTTAATGATCTTCGAAGCGATTTCCGTTTCAATATGCTTCTGCAGATATCTCTTGACCGGTCTCGCTCCGTAAGCCGGAGAATACGCTTCATCGGCGATATATCTCCTGGTAGAGTCGGTAAGCGTTACCGTGATGTTTCTATCCTTGAGCTTATTCTGGATCTGAACCATTGCGATATCGATGATCTTTATGATCTGCTCTTCCGTAAGCGGAGAAAAGACCACTACGTCGTCGATACGATTCAGGAATTCCGGTCTGAAATGACGCTTCATTTCGTTTTCCACCGTCTCCCTGACCGCCTCGGAGATGGTTCCGTCCGGCGAGATGTTCTCGATGAGGTACGGGCTTCCGATGTTGGACGTCATGATGACTATGGTATTCTTGAAGTCGATGGTCCTGCCCTGATTGTCGGTCAGTCTGCCGTCGTCCAGCAGCTGCAGCAGAATGTTGAATACATCCGGGTGCGCTTTCTCGATCTCGTCAAAGAGGATGACGCTGTACGGTCTCCTCCTCACCGCTTCGGTGAGCTGACCTCCCTCGTCATAGCCTACGTAGCCCGGAGGCGCTCCCACAAGCCTTGAAACGGAATGTTTCTCCATATACTCAGACATGTCGATTCGGATCATATTTTTCTCTGTATCGAACAGCGCTTCCGAAAGCGCTTTGGCAAGCTCCGTCTTTCCTACGCCGGTCGGTCCGAGGAAGATAAAGGATCCAATCGGTTTATTGACGTCCTTCAGTCCCGCCCTCGCCCTTAAAACAGCCTCCGCCACGGCAGTGACCGCGTCGTCCTGGCCGATGACCCTCTGATGGAGCACCTCGCCAAGGCGGAGAAGTTTTTCCTTTTCTGCCTCCACCAGCCTGCTCACCGGGATGCCGGTCCACTTGGAAACCACCTCGGCAATTTCTTCCTCGGTGACCTCCTCCTTCAGCAGTCTCTTTTCCTTTGCAACTTCTGTAAGTTCCATTTCGGCTTCCAGTTTCTTTTCCAGTTCAGGCAACGTGCCGTATTTCAGTTTTGCGAGCTTCTCCAGATCGTATTTTCTCTCCGCGTCTTCGATCTGCAGCTTGACCTCTTCGATCTGCTGCTTTGTGCCTTTAAGATCCACAATGGCCTTTTTCTCCTGTTCCCACTGCGCTCTCATGGCTGCGTTCTGGTCCTTCAGTTCGGATAGTTCCTTCTCGATATGGACCAGTCTTGATTTGGAGCTGCTGTCTGTTTCCTTGCCCAGCGCCTGTTTTTCGATTTCCAGCTGCATGATCTTTCTTGCGATCTCATCCAGCTCGGCAGGCATGCTGTCGATTTCTGTGCGGATCTTGGAAGCGGCTTCGTCCATCAGGTCGATGGCCTTATCCGGCAGAAAACGGTCGCTGATATATCTCTCAGACAGTGTCGCGCATGCGATAAGGGCGTTGTCGGTGATCCGGACTCCGTGATGGATCTCGAAGCGCTCCTTAAGCCCTCTCAGGATGGATATGGTATCCTCCACCGTCGGCTGTTCCACAAGGATCTTCTGGAATCTTCGCTCCAGCGCCGCATCCTTTTCGATGTTCTTTCTGTATTCATCCAGAGTGGTGGCGCCGATGCAGTGGAGCTCTCCTCTGGCAAGTTTCGGTTTCAGCAGATTTCCCGCATCCATGGAGCCCTCGGCTTTACCGGCTCCCACGATATTATGGATCTCGTCGATGAACAGGATGATCCTGCCTTCCGACTTTTCGATTTCGTTCAAAACGGACTTCAGCCGTTCTTCAAATTCTCCCCTGAATTTCGCGCCGGCAATGAGAGCTCCCATATCCAGGGCATAAATGGTTTTGTCCTTCAGTCCTTCGGGAACATCGCCGTTCAGGATCCGCTGTGCGAGACCTTCCACGACGGCTGTTTTTCCGACTCCGGGTTCGCCGATAAGCACCGGATTGTTCTTCGTCCTTCTGGACAGGATCTGAATGGTATGACGGATCTCCGAGTCCCTTCCGATAACGGGATCCAGTTTGCCTTCCCTGGCCAGCTGTACCAGGTCGCGTCCGTATTTATTCAGGGCATCGTAATTATCCTCCGGATTCTGGCTGGTGACCCTTTGGTTCCCCCTTACTTTGGAAAGCGCCTGCAGGAAACCGTCCTTCGTTATGTTATGCTTACGGAAGATCCTGGCGGAAATCGTATTCTTTTCATCCAGCAGAGCCAGATAGATATGCTCGACGCTGACGTACTCATCCTTGAAATCCGACGCGATTTTCTCGGCATTGAGGAAGATCTGGTTCAACCGCCTTGTGGAGTACATGTTGTCATTACCTCCCTGAACCTTGGGCAGCTTATTGATTTCCCCCTGAAGCTCCGAGGCGATTTCCCCTGCATTCACTCCCATAAAGCCGACAAGCTTCGGAATGAGCCCGTCCTGCTGAAGCATCAATGCCAGATGCAGATGTTCGCCATCCAACTGCTGATGACCCTCCTGCACCCCTATATTCTGGCAGTCCATTACCGCAGACTGCGCGTTTTGTGTAAATTTTTCAAAATTCATGGAAACACCCCCTTGTTGTACTACACATATTTATTATATACCACCCGGAAAAATAAATAAACAAAAAAATTAGCACTCTCATTGTAAGAGTGCTAATTCGTTATTTTGATTATGTCGCGTGCTGTCGCAATGGGCCAGGGCCTGTTCCGCTAGAAAAAAATATTCATAACGATGCCGTTTACAAAGGTGACCGCAGGCACAAGCACCTTATCCGTTACGTTGAAAATCATAAGTGCCAGCAGGATCATGAAACCGTTGTTGTAAAACTGATAATACCAATCCTTCTGCCTGAGGTCAAACAATTCCGTAAGGATGCCGAAACCGTCAAGAGGAGGTATCGGAAGCAGATTGAAGATCATCAGGACGATGTTGATCTGAACAATATAATAAACCATTTGAGCGACAACTCCGCCCATATAGGTGTTCAGAAAATCGTACTGATAGATATAGAGCAATTTAAAAATACCTGCAAAAACAATTGCAAGGATCAGGTTTGTCGTTATACCGGCCAAATCGACGATAAGGCCATCTCTTCGGGTGTGTTTGAAGTGCCTGTTGTCCACCATGACCGGTTTGCCCCAGCCGAATCCGATGAATATCAATGCAATGATCCCGAAGGGATCGATATGGGCAGCCGGATTGATCGTAACTCGCCCTTGCGCTTTCGGCGTTGGATCTCCAAGACGGTCTGCAGCGAAAGCATGCGCAAATTCATGAAAGGACAGCCCGATCAGAATCGCAGGCAGTGTGATCAGAATATCCATAAACCATTCGCCCGGGCTGCTTCCCCGCCTGTACATAAATGATTGTACTGCCATAATAATAATAAACAGCAGTGCCACCGGGTTATTTCTTAAAAATCTCAATATACAATCTCCTTATTTTGTTAATTTTATTACCTATTGTCCACTCATGGTCTTTGCGTGGATATAGTTTACAAACTGTCTGGCAGCCCTTCCGGAGCGCCCTTTCTGTCTGACGTCCCATCGCAGTGCTTCTTCGACCAGAACGTTTTCGTCTATTTTCAAATGCTCCTGGGCAACGATGCCCTTCACTATATCAAGGAATGCTTCTTTATCCGGCGCCGTAAAGGTGATGGACAGGCCGAAACGGTCCGCCAGGGAAAGTCGTTCCTGCATTCCGTCGTTGCCGTGCACTTCGCCGCTGTCACCGCGGTCTTTCCAGGTCTCCTTTATGATGTGTCTCCTGTTTGAAGTGACATAAATCAAGACGTTTCCAGGCTGCGCCTCGATCCCTCCGTCAATGACGGATTTGAAGTGTTTGTATCCGATCTCCGTTTCCTCAAAGGACAGATCATCGATAAAGATAATGAATTTACACCCGCGGCCGGCTATGGACTCGATGATCCGATACAGCTGATCCACATGATTTTTATTCAGGGAGATGAGTTTCAGCTTGCTGTCTCCGAACTTGTTCAGCAGCGCCTTCACACTGGAGGATTTTCCCGTTCCCCTGTCGCCGTGCAGCAGCACATTGTTTGCGGGATAGCCCTTCAGGAAGAATTCCGTATTTTCGATGAGCGTTTCCTTCTGCTTCTGATAACCGATCAGCTGATCAAAGGTGATCTTGTCATAGTTCATGACTCCGACCAGCATTGCGTCCCATACAAAGGCCTGGTACTTTTCAAAGATACCGCAGCCGTATTCCCCGTAATAGTCCCTGAGCTTTCCGGCGGTCTTTTCGTTTGCATCCTCCTCAAGAGCCAGTCTCACCTTATCTCTGTGAGCGGTTTGAGCCGTCCGGTCATGCTTCTGTTTCATACAGCATACCGATACGCCCGTTTCGTGGAATAGCACACTGATCTTTTCCCATTCCAAGTGGTAAAGCTTCTTAAGCTCTTCCATTTCCCGCTGTGCTATGATACGGATATTATCATCCAGCATTCCTTTTTCGCTCATGAGGCTGAAGCGGTTTTCGCTTTCCGCGATGAGTCTGCAGATATAATTTTGCCAATAGGTGCCTTCGATATCCAAGTGCTCCGTGGTTTCCAGGAGCTTTCTCTGAATATGATAATATTCCGCCTCCATATATGAAATATATTCATGATAATCAAATTCGTTAAAGATTTTAACGGCGGCATTCACGAGCTCATCCTGCCTGATATTGTCATATAAAATTAGGGTATCCAAGTTTATCTTGCCCAATGCCCTTCTCCTTTCATCAGAGACAGTTTATTCGTATTTGCGTCTTGTCCCTAATTCTATTATTTTATCACAAAAATCAAGGATTTTAAATAATATGGTAGTAAAATTTGAACGAGAGGTGATTTATAAATTATGGTTCAAGATAATTGTATGAGCCCTAACTTTCCACAAACCCCAAGCCTCCCAACAGAATATGTATGTGTTGAGGTGTATACGGTCAGAACCGGTGATACGCTTTATTCCATTTCGCAAAGATACGGAGTTTCCGTAGCTATGCTGATGGAGGCTAATCGGATACTTAACCCGTATAGTCTGAGATACGGCCAAAAAATTTGTATCCCAGGTCAGCGGTCAGATTGTATGGAACCGGCTCAGGACTACTGCGAATCTGAAAATCCTTGCCCGGGATATGAAATCAGCCCGATCGAAGCTCCCTGCCAAATGGAAGAACCGATGTTTGAATGTCCGGAGGAGGAGGCTCCCGCAGAAATGCCCGTGCCCGCACCGGCTCCAAGGCCCGCTCCAATGCCCGCGCCCGCACCGGCTCCAAGGCCCGCTCCAATGCCTGCGCCCGCACCAACTCCAAGGCCCGCTCCAATGCCTGCGCCCGCTCCAATGCCTGCGCCCGCTCCAACTCCAAGGCCCGCTCCAATGCCTGCGCCCGCACCAGCCCCAATGCCAGTTCCAGCACCGGCCCCGATGCCAATGCCAATGCCAATGCCCATGCCGACTCCACAGCCAGCTCCACGGCCAGCTCCAGCACCAGCACCGGCTCCAATGCCCATGAAACCGACTAAGCCCGGAATCGCCCCGATGCCTATGAAGCCGACTGCGCCCGGAACTACTCCGATGCCTTTGCCCAGACCCGTTTGCGAGGGAATGCTGCACACGATTCGAGCGGGAGACACTTTTTACATGCTTGCGAAACATCATAACATATCTTTGGAAGCTCTTTTGAATGCAAATCCGGGTGTCAATCCGTATAGCCTGCAGGTAGGTCAGCAGGTATGTATCCCAATGAACATGGGAAAATCGGAAGAACAACATCCTGGCTGCAGAGGCGCCATCTATACGGTGAAGTCGGGTGATTCGCTTTATATGATTGCAAAGCAAAACAACCTGACTCTGGACGAAATTATCAACGCCAATCCCCAAATTGACTGCTATATGCTGCAGACCGGTATGAGGCTCTGCCTTCCAGTCGATGCTCAAAGCGAAGAAGCCGGATATTTAAGAACGCCGGCTCCGACAACTCCCACAGCCCCAACAGCTCCGACTCCGGCTATGCCGTCCATGCCAAGTATGCCGTTGATGCCGTCTATTCCATCCATCCCGATTCCAAGCATGCCATCCATGCCGGGAATGCCGGGTGCTCCGGGGGGAACAGCACCAACCATGCCGGGAGGGACAACACCTACCGCACCGGGCGGAACAACACCAACTAGACCTACTACGCCGACTCCCGGAATGCCAAGTATGCCGGGAATGCCGTCTATGCCGTCTATGCCGTCTATGCCGGGAATGCCACCAATGCCGACTCCTACTGCACCGACGACGCCGACAAGGCCGACAACACCCGCTCCCACTGCACCGATGACGCCGACGAGGCCGACTACACCAACTGCTCCAACCACACCGACGCCATTCATGCCGACCATGCCGTCTATGCCATCAATGCCGTCTATGCCATCAATGCCGTCTATGCCGTCTATGCCGTCAATGCCGTCAATGCCGTCAATGCCGTCAATGCCATCAATGCCGACTATGCCGACTATGCCCTCAATGCCGACCATGCCAACTGCGCCAGGTCAGGCTCCAACACAGCAGCCGGCTCAGCAGCCTTCTCAAACCCCGGCTCAACAGCCCGGCGGTGCTCCAACGGAAGCTCCGGTCTGTTCGGGATTTATGCATACAATTAGGGCTGGCGACACATTATACATGCTGGCGAAACAATACAAGATAACATTGGATTCTCTGATGAAAGCAAACCCGAACCTGGATCCATACAATCTGAGGATCGGTATGCAGCTTTGTATCCCGATTTCAGGCCAGGACCAAGGCGACGCCACAGAAAGCCGTATGAATCCGATGCCGGACACTCCGGACGGAGACATGAATGACTCCTGCACCGACGGCAGAATGTACAGAACACAGCGCGGCGACACGGTTACCAGAATACTGGATCGTTACGAGATTACATTCGCAGCATTGCAAAGCAGCAATCCTAGCGTAGATTTTACCGATACTCTGGAGGGTATGACCCTTTGCATCCCTTCTGAGGATCATTATAGAACCTGTCCTATGTCGGGCGCCTATATTGTTAAGAACGGAGACACTTTAGATTCGATCAGCAAGAAACTGCTTGTGATAACCGACAGCCTTCTGATGGCGAATCCTACTTTAACGATAGAGGATTTCAGCATCCCGGGAACGAAGGTTTGTATACCAAGCTAAACGGAAAAATTCCACTCCGGCCGAAGCCGGGGAATTTCCGTATAGCGCCTGCCGACATTTGCTGCGCAAATGGGGCTAGGTGCGTAAACAAAAAAGCCAGAGCAATCATGAATCATGATACTCTGGCTGATTTTTAATTGTCCCGCTAACTGTTATTTATATAAGGGATATGCGTCACACAGTTCCTTGACGATCATCTTAGCCTTTTCCATAGACGCTCCATCGTTAGGATTGTCCAAAATAATCGCGATTGCCTCAACAACCTTTGCGATTTCCGGTTCCCGGAAGCCGCGAGTCGTCATTGCGGGCGTTCCAAGTCGGATTCCACTTGTCACGAAAGGTCCGTTTGGATCGTTCGGAACCGTGTTCTTGTTTGTTGTAATGTTTGCCGCATCCAGAAGCTTTTCCGCATCCTTCCCGGTAAGATTCTTATTGGTAAGGTTCAGAAGCACAAGGTGATTGTCCGTTCCTCCCGATACCAGCCTGAAGCCTCTTGCAAGAAGTTCTTCAGCCATTTTCTGAGCGTTGAGCAGGACCTGCTTCTGGTACGTTTTAAATTCCGGCATAGACGCTTCTTTGAAACAAACCGCTTTTCCTGCGATGATATGCATGAGCGGTCCGCCTTGCATTCCGGGGAATATCGCTTTGTCGATCTGCTTCCCGAATTCTTCTTTTGCCAGGATCGTTCCGCCTCTCGGACCCCTTAAGGTCTTATGTGTAGTTGTGGTTACCACATGCGCATGCTCAACCGGATTCGGATGATAGCCTGCTGCTACCAAACCTGCAAAATGTGCCATGTCAACCATCAGCAGCGCGCCGACTTCATCTGCGATCTCTCTGAATTTGTTCGCTTCGATTATTCTCGGATATGCACTTGCTCCTGCAACGATCATTTTAGGTTTATTCTCAATCGCTAATTTTCTTACCTGGTCGAAGTCGATCCGTTCTGTTTCGGAATCTACTTTATATGGAATAAAATGAAAGTATTTCCCCGACATATTGACCGGACTTCCGTGAGTCAGATGGCCTCCGTTGGATAAATCCATGCCTAAAACGGTATCTCCATGCTCCAGAAGCGAGAAATATACCGCCAGATTTGCGCTGGAACCGGAATGAGGCTGTACGTTGGCGTATTCCGCATGGAACAGCTCTTTCGCGCGATCAATGGCCAGGTTTTCCGCCTCGTCAACATATTCACATCCGCCGTAATACCTATGTCCGGGGTAACCTTCCGCGTATTTATTTGTCAGGGCACTGCCGCATGCCTCCATAACTGCGCTGCTTGTAAAATTCTCTGATGCAATCAATTCGATTTTATGTTCCTGCCTTGCCATCTCTCTATGAATAACGGCGCTGATTTCAGGATCAACCTTGTCCATATTGTTAAAATACATTGTTGTGCCCCTTTCTACATAATGTAACATTATATAGAAATTTTCTATAATAATCAAGATTTTTTATCGGGGTAATACTAGAATTGTTCAATTTTTTTATTGGAATTATACAAAAAAACGAACATTTTTCTTCTGAGTCTCGAAAAATGTCCGTGTCGATTCGTTTAGAGCAAATCGGAGAGGAGTCTTGAGACGGATTCCTTGAATTTGATCATCAGCGGACGGTTCCGATATAGATGCTTCGTCAGTTCATGGGATTTCACCATGTCGGACTCGAAGATCGCCTCGAGCTTATATACCTCAGCCGCATCGTATATAAAAGCATTTGCTTCAAAATTCAAGCGGAAGCTTCTGATATCGAAGTTCGCGGAACCGATGGAAGCGACTTCTCCGTCAACGCAGATCGTCTTTGCGTGCATAAAGCCGTCATCGTAGATATATACCTTTGCTCCGAGATTCAGCAGCAGCCCCACATAGGAATATGTAGCCCAATAGACAAACATATGATCCGGCATGCAGGGGATCATGATCCTTACGTCCACCCCGGACAGTACCGCCGTCTTCAGAGCTTCTAGGATGCTGACGTCCGGAACGAAATACGGCGTCTGGATATAGATGTTTTTCTTCGCCGAAGAAATCATTTTCAGATAACCGTGCTTTACTTCCTCCTTCGAGGAGTCCGGGCCGCAGGAAACGATCTGGATTCCCGTGGTGCCTACCTGGAATGGCTCATCGTAATAAGCCTGGGAAAGGACGATATTCTCCTTGGATGCGAATCGCCAGTCCAAAATAAAGCGGGCGTTCATGTCCTGCACACAGGAGCCCATAAGTCTAAGATGGGTATCTCTCCAGAACCCGAATTTCTTCTTCTTTCCGACATATTCGTTTCCTACGTTGAAGCCTCCGAGATATCCGATCGAGCCGTCAATAACGACCAGCTTTCTGTGGTTTCTGTAGTTCAGTTTCATATTGAGATATTTGAACATGGGCGGGAAGAAATAGGCGTATTGCCCGCCGGCCTGCCGAAGCGGCTCCAACTGTTTCCTTGAGATTTGCCGGCTCCCCATGGCGTCGATCAGAAAGCGCACTTCAACACCCTCCTGTGCTTTCTTGGTGAGGGTATCGATCAGGAGGCGGCCCATGCTGTCGTTTTTTACGATAAAGTACATGATATTGATGGTTTGCTTGGCGTTCTTCAGGTCTTTGATTAGACTGTCGAACTTGTGGCCTCCATCGGTCAGAATGGATATTTTGTTATCCTGGGTAAAAAAAGAATCGCTGTAGCTCTGGTGCAGACGGATCATATCCTGCCACTTTTTCGATTCCGGATTGGTGAAGGCAAATTCTCCGTGGCGGATGGCATTGCACTGTTCGTTCAGGGACGCATTTATGATTGCTTCCTCATATTTCGTCATACGGAAGATCCTTTGCCGCGCGATATTTTGAGAAAACAAAAAATAAAAAATAATCCCTGCCGCAGGGACCAGAAACAGGATCATGATCCATGCCAGAGTTGCGGAGGGGTTTTTCCTTTCAAGAAATATGATCGTCATAGCGATGACGAAGTTGACAAGGAAAAGCCCCGTGATTAATGCTGACATATTCGTAAATGTGAATGAGAACATAAAACCTCAACTCTTCCGATGGAAGCAGGAACTAAAGTGAAATCAACGCATCCAGCTTTTCTTCAAGAGCAGACTGCGGTAATGCGCCGGATATCCTTTCCTTTATTTCACCGTCCTTGATAAAGAACAAAGTTGGAATGCTCATAACCTTGTTGCTTATAGCAAGCTTGCGCTGTTCGTCGATGTTTATTTTGCAGATCTTGGCTTTTCCGGCATACTTCGCCGCAATTTCTTCCACGATGGGGCCGATCATCTTGCACGGGCCGCACCAGTCGGCATAGAAGTCGATCAGAACGGGGATATCCGATTTCATAGCTTCGCTTTCATAGTTCTCGTCAGTTAAATAAACAATATCCTTCATAAATTACCTCCAATAATATTTATTCTTCATTAGCAATATAAGTCTGTTAATTTTCTACAACTTTGGCTCGGCCGGCTGGATCACCTTTGCAATGGAAACGGTATAATCCGGATGGTATTTCTTTCGATAAACGACATTGATAACGATCGAAGCAAACAGCAGTAAGAATGCCAGTGCGACGGAGAAAGCCCCTCCGCCTTTACCGGGGATGAGAACACTGCCTGCTGCCAGACCTCCGAAAAACGCCGCGACAGGCAGCAGATAAACGATGAAAAATTCCATCATGGAGAACTTTTTATGTACGTTGACGCTCACCATGTCGCCCTGCCTTGCCTGAATGGGATTTGACGCCGGAAATACGGATCCGGGATGCATATGTTTGTTGCAGGAGCCGCATCCGTGGCATTTTTTATGCTTGTACAGCATGACCTTTGCGGTATCCTTATCGGTAACTTCCAGTACATCTGCTATTTTTTTCATGTCGTTCGCACCTCGATGATCATAATAATTAGCTTTATCCCATTTAGAATTATTATACCACCAGTAATATCCAATAAACAATGTTTTTTACACGCAAACGGACAGCCGGCATGGCTGCCCGTATAAAGTACGATCTAAATTTTAAAAGCCCTGATTCTGATCACAGGAGCATCCTGTCGTTGTCGATTTCGAACTGGGCCACAAGTTTTTCTACAGTCATGTTCTTTCTCTCATCGCCCGTCAGATCCAATACGATGCGCCCGTCCTTCATAAGGATGGTGCGGTTCCCGTGTTCCAGCGCCGCTTTCATATTATGGGTGATCATAAGGGTGCAGAGTTCGGAAGACCGGGAAAACTCGTCGGTCAGCGCAAGCACTTTCTTCGCCGCGCTCGGATCAAGAGCTGCGGTGTGCTCGTCGAGCAGCAGCAGCTTCGGTTCCACGATCACCGCCATGAAAAGGGTCAGCGCCTGTCTCTGGCCTCCGGACAGCAGCTTGGATTTCTGTTTCATCCTGTTTTCAAGTCCCATGTCCAAAAGCGCGAGCCTTTCCCTGAAATAATCCCGCTCTTTTTTCGTCAGACCAGGCTGCAAGCCGATGCTTTTATGCTTGCTGCTGGCGATAGCCAGATTTTCTTCTATGGTCATGTCAAAAGCGGTGCCCTTGAGCGGATCCTGGAAAACGCGCCCGATAACCCGGGAACGCTTGTATTCCGGCAGCCTCGTGATGTCGCTGCCATCCAGCACGATCCTTCCGGCATCGACCCCGTATACTCCCGAAATGCAGTTCATCAGAGTGGATTTCCCCGCTCCGTTGCTGCCGATAATGGTGATGAAATCTCCTTTTTCCACGGTCAGATTCAGATCGTCGATGGCCAGTTTTTCATTGATGCTCCCTTTTCCAAAGGTTTTGCTGATTCCTTCGATATTAAGCATTTTGTTTACCGCCTTTCTTCATGATAGCCGGGATAGAGAATTTCTCTCCCAGTCTCCCCGTTGACAAGGCGATGGTAACGATCACAGCGGAAACAAGCTTCATGTCCGTAGAAGGCATTCCCAAGGTCAGCGCAAAAGCGATCACGGTACGGTAAAGGATCGCCCCTAGGGAAACCGCAATCAGCCTCCTTAGCAAAGAGCGGGTCCCGAAAACAGCCTCGCCGATGATAACAGACGCCAGGCCGATGACGACCATGCCGACTCCCATGCTTGTATCCGAAAAGGACTGATATTGGGCCAACATTCCGCCGGACAGACCGACCAGTCCGTTGGAAAGGGACAGCCCGATGAGTCTCATGGAATTGCTGTTGATGCCGGAAGCTCTCACCATATCATCGTTGTCACCCGTCGCACGCAGTGCAAAGCCGAGGCGCGTCTTCAGAAAATAGTAAAACAGAGTTGTAATCAGCGTAAGAAAAATCAAACCAAGAATCAATGAACTGTACTCGGAAGGAACCAGTTCCTGAAAACTCGAATACACAGTCTTACTGTCTATAATAGCAAGATTGGCCTTTCCGCCCATGATCCTAAGATTCACGGAATAGGATCCCAGCATGACGAGAATACCCGCCAGCAACGGCTGAATGCCCAGTCTGGTGTTGAGCAACGCCGTCACCGAGCCCACAAGACAACCCACGATGAAGGCGGCCAGCAATCCCAGATAAGGATTTCCGCCCACGCTGCAAATCATTGCCGATGCGGCCATACCCGTTACGATGCTGCCGTCGACCGTAAGGTCGGGAGTGTTCAGTGTCCGAAAGGACAGGAACACTCCCAGCGCCATGATAGCTAAAATAGATCCATATTCAAATGATCCGATCAATGCGTTAAAAGTCATGTTTATTCTCCCAATACAGTGGCTTTATCAAGAACGGCCTGCGGGAAAGTCACGCCGATGGCGTCGGCTGTTTTCTGATTGACATAGATATTCATATCCGTCATGGTCATGACTGGAATGGTTCCCGGATCGGTTCCGTTCAATACCTGCGCGGCCATTTTCCCTGTCTCCTGACCGAGGATCGAGTAGTTGATTCCGTAGGTGGCAAGTCCGCCGTCATTTACCATGGAGTCGGCTCCTACATAGAACGGGATCTTGGCTTCGTTGAAGGTTTTCGCAGCAACCGGCATGGTGGAAGCCACCGTGTTGTCGATGGGTGAAAATACCGCATCGCACTTTCCTGCAAGGAAGGACGCCGCCTGCTGTACTTCGCTGGAGTTTGTAACAGGGGCTTCAACAACTTCCAGTCCGTTTGCCTTTGCGTATTCCTTCAGATCATCGATGACGGAAACGGAATTTACTTCGCTGGAATTGTACAGCGCTCCGATCGTCTTGATGTCCGGAGTGATCTCTTTTGCAAGATCCATAATTTTAGAAGCGGAAACCGCGTCGGAGGTTCCTGTGATGTTTCCTCCAGGGGCGTCAAGATTTTCGACCAGCTTAGCAGCGATCGGGTCGGTCACCGCTGAGAATACGATCGGAATGTCCTTCGTCTCTCCGAGGGCTGCCTGAGCGGAAGGCGTCGCGATAGCGATGATCAGATCATAGTTGCCTGACGCGAACTTCTGGCAGATCGTCTTCAGATTCGACTGTTCGCCCTGCGCGTTCTGATAGTCGATGGTAATGTTTTTTCCGTCCTCAAAACCTTCGCCTGCCAGCTGGGTAATAATCGACTCACGGATCGTGTCCAGAGAAGGATGCTCAACGATCTGTACGATACCTACCTTCAGCATATCCTTGGCGGCGTCCGCGCTTTCCGCGTCCGCTGCGTTTCCGCCGCATCCCGTCAGCATTACGGCAAGGACCATAATTATAGCTAATAAAACGGTTAAATTCTTTCTTGTGTTTGTGTTCGTGTTCGTCTTCATTTTTTTAATCTCCTTTTCATTTTTAACTTCCCAGAATGGTTATTCATTCCTGCTTTTTCGAAAAGGGGTTCTCTGCATCCGTGATGCTGCATAAAAAAAACACCTATCCTTACATCAAGGACAAGTGTTAACCTGCGGTACCACCTTGTTTGATATACAAAAGTATATCCTCTTTGCAGAGTGCCATCACACCCTTAGCCCTATAACGCTGGCTTAGCGTCTCAGCTACTCGGATCGATCCTTTCGCTTCGCCCTCGGAGGCCCACTTGCTGTGACTGCATCTGTCCGGCTTCCACCGCCCCGGACTCGCTGAGAGATCGTTTTACAGTTTAACTCCCTCGTCATCGGTTTATAGTCATATTAGCATCGCCATTTAAAATTGTCAACCTACTTTTTAGTCAACTGAATATATTTAACGCCGCGCCGCGGGTATTCTCAAAGAAAACAGTGAAACCTATCACCGGCTTCGATGCGCAGCATCACAAATCCGGCGGTTTTCGTGAAAATACTTTTTTCAGCAACCCTGGCAGGCGTTACCGATCAAATATATTCAGGTTCTCGCAGCCGATATCCTTGTATGGAATATAAAGATTCATACTTCCGGATCCATCCTGCGATGCGGGATCTTTGACCGAAATGACAAGGGAATCGGTCTGCAGGTTAAACCCGGTGATCCCGTTGACTGCTTCCATGTAATCGTCCTCGGCCAACGTTGTTCCTCCAAGCGCCTGCGTGTATCCTGCGTCCTTAACTGCTTTCCGGATTGCTTTGTCCATGATGGAACCATAGTCTACGTCTTTTCTGAAAATATCCTCGAGTTTGAGCTCCTTCAGCGTCTCGCCGTCATAGCAATGATATTCGGATGACATCGATCCGGAGTCGGGCAGATAGATATTCGTATTCCTGCCTATATTATAAAATGATCCGACCTTTTCTCCGAATACCATAACTTCATAAGCTCCCCGGTTGTTCGGATTTTCTTTTGTTCCCGCGGACTTTTCACAGATCGCTTTCAATTCTTCAACCTTTGATCGATCGACAGTCAACATTTTTTCCAGCTTTGCCTTGATCCCCTCCGGCAAGGCGGAAGAGTAGCTCCACGACTGGTAAATGCTGACCGTATCCCCGTCGGTATAGTTGTTTCCCACGATATCATTCTGAATGAACTTCACAGCAAAGGATTTGACGGGATGCTCCTCAGAAACATAGATATTCTCGTCTTCCTTGTAAAAACGCGTTGTCAGAGCGAGATTATCACCGAACTCCGGATAGTACAAAACCGGGCATACCGCGTTACCGCCGGTTTCAAACTGCGGCGTTCTGTAATCAATGACGAAGGCGATCCCGTATGGATACACCGCAAACGGCTGATCCTCCGAAAGGCCTTTAAATGATTCGACCTGTTTGATTTCGCCGTAAGTCCCGAGGTAAAAACCTTCGTCATCAGCATAATTTGAGGCAAGAAACCTGCTCATACGGTCATTGACCAGTTTCATATAATCCACATTGTCACAGAACAAGTCCTCCAGTTTGAGCTCCTCTCCTGTGTTCAGATCGAAGTTCAGTGTCTCGGCTTCCGAGAAATACCTGGTGGAATCGTAATACTTGGGATCCTTTTCATATTCAATGGAACCGGGATCCTGATATGACGCGTACTTGTTGAAAACAACAGACAGGATATTGTTGAAATTTCCCGCTATATTTACATATACCGATTCATTGCGAAGTATAAAATCCTCCGGGATCCTGGCCTTGATCCCGCGGTATGGCGGGATATCCTGAATACGGAGCCCGTCGTAGACAGCTTTGATCCTGTCGTTGATCTTCTTCTCCGCTTCCTTGTCTTTCAGTCCCGAAACTTTTATGTAATGATAGTCAAAATCCGCCCCGTTTCCCTCTTTGACGTCTTCACAATTCAAAGGATTTTCGACTGTATAGTTCACAACGATCGGCGCATCGGTACCAGTTCCCGCCATAATCTGACTGGTCCCGGCGCACCCTGTAAAGGTCAGCCCCGCCAGGATAATGGCCAAAGCAAGTGCCAAGGCGCTTTTCAGCCTTTTCGGACGGACCTTAGTTGCCGAGTTTGACATAGCCTGCCTCCTCAGCGATCTGCTGACCCTCTTCGCTCAGAATCCAGTCAAGAAGCTTTCTCGCATTGCTATCCCTCGGTTCATCCGAGCGAATTACGGCATAATATGCGGTTCGAATCGGATAAGACCCATCTTCGATCGTCTTTTTGTCCGGGTAGATCCCATCCACCGCCATGAGCTTCACCTTTTCATTCTTCCACATATCGGTGACATAGTAATAATAGGAGTAGCCGATGGCGTCCTCCTCGTTGGTATAGACTGCCACTGCGTCCACCAGTGCTCCCATTTCGGCAATGATCTTCTCCTGCGGAGCATCCATGATTTCATCCGGTCCTATGACCAGATCCAGCATGCCAGTCTGGCTGCCCGAATTGGGCTGCCTTTGATACGCTATGATCTTCTTGTCCTCGCCGCCCACATCCTTCCAGTTTGTAATTTCACCGGAGTAAATATCGATGATCTGCATGAAGGAAAGATTTTTGACCGGATTGTCGCTGCTTGTAAGAAAAACAAATCCCTCGCTTACGATGGGTACTACGGTCAGTTCTACTCCTTTTTGAGATGCGTATTCGAGTTCTTCCTCGGAAGGCGACGTCACAAAGATAATGTCTGCTTTCCCGTCGATGAGGTTCAAATAGGCATTGTGGGTGGTATTATGTACGATGTACTGCCTTGCCTCCTCCACCGTCATCCCCATGACAGCGGCTCCAAATGCTTCAGAAAGCGGGATCGTCGCCGTGGAACCGTCGATTTTCGGATAATCCTTCACATCCAGATGCAGGCCGGTCGCGTCGGTTTGCCCGGACTCGTCTTCCGCAGCCTGATCCCCTGACGCCGGTTTGGCGCAGCCTGTCAGCATGCCTGCGATGAGAATAGCCGTTACAAACAGATACCAGTTCTTTTTCCCTTTCACTTCTCTTACCCCTTTCTTTATCCCCCGATTATAAGCACTTTGACGGATCGGTTTCTTACCTTACATCCACTTGCTATCCCCTGAAAAATTATCATACCCTGGATGGTTATCAAACCGAACGACGCCGATCTGACATTTTCCTTCGACTGCTTCGGTGACTTTCGCATGACCGATCGTGCCGAAACCGCCGCACAGTTCGATCATGATTACGCCTTCGTCTGCAAGCTTTTTAGCCTCTTCACAGGCCATAGCGTAATTCGCCACGCCGACCATGATCATTAAACCCTGTCCAAGGTCCATTTCCATTCTTCTCGCTTCCGTAATGCTTCCGTTTACGAACATAAATACTACTTTTCTTTTCATTTGTTTCCCTCTTTCCTGCTCCTCCGGAGCAATAAGTATTTTCCACATTATTCCTCACGTTATATGAGACGTAATGATCTTTAATTTGTTCCATTTTTTGGTTGTTTTCTTTTCAGTGAAATAAAAATCCCCGCCGCGCAAACGCAGGTAAAAACGATAAAGGAGATGTGCATTGTTTTCACCAGCAATTCCGGTTCTGCTTCCGCCAACGTTGTGTTTCCCATCTGGGTAGAAACGATAAAGGTTACGATGGCCATGCTGGTGCTGTGCCCGATGGAACGCATCGTAGCCAGGATCGAGGATGCTACGCCGTAATCCTGCTTTTCGACGCACGCCATGACCGCGTTGGTATTTGGCGATGAAAAAAAGGCGAATCCAACGCCGACCACCAGCAAATTGATGATGATCAAGGGGAACGGATAGTCCTCCGAGATAAAGATAAACGAGAAAAGTCCCAGTGCGCAGAGCGCCATTCCGAAGGACGCCAGCTTGAACGGAGATACCCTGTCCGACAGTCTCCCGCAATACGGAGAAAGGACGGCCATCATCAGTGGCTGGCTGATCAGAACCAGACCTGATATCTGGGAACCGAAGCCCATAACGACCTGCAGGTAAATGGACAGAAGATAACTCAGGGCAAAGGTGGCGCCGTAATTCATCAGCGCAGCGAGATTGGAGAAGGAATACCCGATATTATTCGCGAAAAGCCGTACTTCCACGATCGGCGATTTCGTTTTAAGCTCGTGAAGGACAAAGAATACGAACAGTGCGATGCCGCCGACTATCAGATATTTTGCGTATGGGATCGTCGAGACTGTAGACAAGCCGAACATGATCAGGGTCAGCATGGATATATACAGAATGTTTCCTAGGAAGTCCATCGTCTGTCCAAGGTTGGCCAGCTTTCCGACCGGCAGCTTTAGCAGTGCTATGGCAAACACGACCGCGCTGATCGCAAAGGTCAGTACAAAGATGGAACGCCACCCAAGATAATGGTTCATGATTCCGCCCACCACCGGGCCGGCAGACAGGCCGATGTATGTCGATGCAATGGAGTAACCAAGGACCTTTCCCCGCTTTTCCGGTGGAAACGCGCTGATCAGAACGGCCATATTGGTGCTGAAGATCATTGCCGCTCCCAGACCCTGCAAAGCCCGCAGGAACAGTAGCATCCCCATGGATCGAACAAATACGGACCCGCCTGAGCAAAGTGCAAAAATCAGGATCCCGGTCACCAGGATCCTTTTCCGTCCGGTCAAATCAGCAAGCCGTCCGAAGGGAACCGCTAAAACAGCCGCAGACAGGATATAACCTGTAATGATCCACCCTACCGAGGCTGCGCCGGCATGAAATTCAATTCCCATGGAAGGGATCGAGAGGTTCAGCGCACTTCCTGTAAAAGTTGTAATAAACGCCGTGATAATGACCACAAACAAGGTCGAGAGCTGTATACTTCTTTGATTTTTTTCCATTGTTGCGCATCCTTTTCATCATTCATGTCTATTCATAGTATATGGCCTTTTCCCGGAATAAATCAAGCAATTTAAAGGCGGCTTCCTAAGAAACCGCCCTGGAGAGAAAGTATTTTTTATCATTGATCATGGTCGTTAGAAAACGCGGATTTCCTTTGCGACCGCCTGCGGCGGATAGATCATGATCATTGGTCCGTCCTTGTAATAGACTTCGACCTGGGTCCCGACCTTCAGAACTTCCGCTTTCAGCTCTTCGGAAGTATTGCCTTTGTAGATTTTTGTATTTTCATCTAAAATGGCGGTCCCCTGCTGGTATGTTGCTTCCGTTTTGTTTTCGGATTCAACAAAGATACTCTTGATATCCTTGGAGCTGGCCAGATTTACCTTCGTTATTTTGCCTTTCACGTCCAGATTGTCAATGGAGTCGACAAGCCAAGCCCCGTCGATGTTCTTCACGGTGATGTACTGGGTGGTTTCGGAAGTTGTATTGGTCGAATCGGTCCATGTAAATTTGACGGAATAGCGGTAAGCGGTGTCGCTCTGCTTTCCCTGTTCTTTTACTTCAAAGCTTTTGACCCATGGGCTGGACGTTCCTGTGCTCCAGTTCATGGACACGAAATCGTCATAGGACGCTTTTCTCAGATCCGGCGACATGACAGCATACTGCCAGGCGCCGTTTCTGCCCTGGACTGCTGCAGCCCAGGAATTTACCGCATCCAAGCTGCTTTTTGGGGCCAGCGCAAGCTCCAGACGCGCGATCTGCATGCTCTGGTCGTTTCCGGTAATATTGACCTGATTGCTGTCCTTATCCCAGCTCACCTTTGCTCCCGTTGCTTCCGCAATGGCTCTGACAGGCGCAAATATCCTGCCGTTTATGTTGATTGGGGATGTATCCGCCTTGATTTCCTGTCCATTGTAAAACATCTTGATCGATCCCCCTGCAAAGGCTATAGTGGACAAACTTATAATCAGTGTCCCTGCCAATAAGGCTGCAAAAAGTCTTCTCTTCATCTTGTGATAATACCTCCTTGATTTTTTTGTTATGCTCTATCACTGCAGTTCTGATCTTTAGACGAAAACGGCCGAAAAATGTTCCCCCAGGCAATCATAAAAACAGACTGCCGTCCATAGGAGCGGCAGTCCGTTTTTGTATGTTGACTAAATTAATGGATTTTGCTTATTCATTCCCATGGTAGTGTACATGGAGCAATTCATGGGTCCTTCCCTTCAGAACTCCTTCATACAATGAGGGTATGATCGGATTTTCGTCGGAATGGCGGAGCTGGGTCTGTTTGTCGGACGCGTAGATCGCGTCGGCGCGCTGTTTCTTTTTATCCTTCAGACCGAAAGGCTGTCCGGCTCCGCCGATACAGCCGCCTGGGCAGGCCATCACTTCAATGAAGTGGTAGAAGGCTTCTCCCGCATTCATCTTTTCAATGAGTTTTTCCGCGTTTCCCAGTCCGCTGACCACCGCAATCTTCAGAACGGTCGCGCCGTCTTCCAACGGGAGCTCGAATTCCTTGATCCCATCCATCCCGCGGACCCCGATAAACTTGATATTATTGATATTTGTATAACTTTTATCTTTGACGACCTTCCGAATGACCGCCTCTGTCACGCCTCCCGTCACACCAAAGAGCAGTCCGGCGCCGGAATACATCCCGAAAGGCATATCGAGGGCTTCCGGTTCCAGTTCCCTGAAGACGATTCCGGATTCGTAGATCATATCGGCAAGGCCTTTTGTGGTCAGCACGATATCCACGTCCTGACGGCTGCCGTCGGCAAACTCTTCCCTTCCGGCTTCCGCTTTCTTTGCGGTACAAGGCATTACGGATACGACTACGGTCTCTTTTCCATCTCTCTCGTCCTTTTCCTGATCGTAAGCTTTTATCAGGGATCCGAACATTTGCTGCGGCGATTTGCAAGTCGATACCTGAGGCAGCAGCTCGGGATGCTTTTCTTCCGCGTATTTTACCCAGGCCGGACAGCAGGAGGTGAACAGCGGTAGCTTATCTCCCTTTTCCAGCTTGTTCAGAAATTCCTTCGTTTCTTCGATGACCGTAAGATCCGCCGTAAAGGAAGTGTCATAGACTTCGTCGAAACCGAGCTTCCTCATGGCTGCTACGATAAGGGGCATGACATTTTCGCCGTTGCCGAGACCGAACTCTTCTCCCAGAGCGACCCGGACAGCCGGTGCAACCTGCGCTACAACGCGCTTTTTCTCGTCGTAGATCACCTTCCATACCGCAGGCACGTCGTTTTTGATCGTGATGGCGCCTGTCGGGCAGACCGCCGCGCATTGGCCGCAGTTGACGCATTCCGTCTCCGCCAGAGGCCGGTCGAAGGCAGGGCAGACCTTCAGTTCATAGCCGCGGAGCGAAAAGTCGATGGCGCCTACGTTCTGTGTCTCGTTGCACATCCGGACGCAGTCGCCGCACTGGATGCATTTGTTCGGGTTTCTGGTGATGGCCGGACTGGAATTGTCGATTTTATAATCATTTTTATAAGCTTTTTCCGACTTGTCAAATTTGATCTCTTCGATACCGAAACGGATGGCGAGATCCTGAAGCTTGCAGCTTGTATTCTTGGGGCAGGTCGTGCATTCCCTGTTGTGGGAAGCAAGATACAGCCTGAGGATGTTCTTTCTGTATTTCTTCAGTCGCGGAGTGTTGGTCCGGACTTCCATACCTGTTTTTGGAGGAGTCGAGCAGGAAGTGATGATATTCCCCTTATTGTCTTCCACCATGCACATTCTGCATGAGCCGTATACGGAAAGCTCCGAGTAATAGCATAAGGTTGGCAGGTCGATCCCCGCTTTGCGAACGACGCTGAGAATGTTCTTTTCGCTTGTAAAAGGAACATGCTCGCCGTTGATTATCATGAATTTCTGTGTCTTTGGAGTCATTTGGTCCACCTTCCCTTTCTACTTCTCAACGATCGCGCCGAACGGGCAGGCGTCGATACATCTGCCGCATTTGATACACTGGGCCCAATCGATATGATACGGCTCTTTCCGCTGGCCGCTGACCGCGTTCACCGGGCAGACCGTCTGGCACTTGGAGCAGCCTTTGCATTTTTCTTCGATAATTTCGATCCGCTTCAGTCCGCGGCAACTTTTTGTCGGACAGATCTTATCCACCACGTGGGCGATATATTCGTCACGGAATTCTTTGATGGTGCTCACAACAGGGGATGCCGCCGTCTTTCCGAGACCGCATAAGGCAGTGTTCGTAATGGTATCGGCAAGATCAATGAGCATATCGATCTGGTCAAGGCTTCCCCTGCCGTTGACGATATCGTCAAGGATCTCGTTCATTACATGGGTTCCCTCTCTGCATGGAACGCACTTCCCGCAGGATTCATGCTCCGTGAAGTTCATAAAGAACTTGGCGATCCCCACCATGCAGGTGCTGTCGTCCATCACCACCAGTCCGCCGGAGCCGATCATAGCGCCCGCCTTTGTCAGGGAATCGAAATCCAGACTCATGTCCAGATGCTTCTCCGTGAGACAGCCGCCGGAAGGCCCGCCGATCTGCACAGCTTTGAATTCCTTACCGTTTTTTACGCCGCCGCCGATATCAAAGATAACGGTGCGCAGCGTCGTTCCCATGGGAACTTCGATGAGTCCCGTGTTGTTCACGTTGCCCGTAAGCGCAAATGCCTTTGTTCCCGGACTCTTTTCGATTCCGATCTTCCGGTAGCCGTCCGCTCCGTTCATGATGATATAGGAAACGTGGGAAAAAGTCTCAACGTTATTTAAAACAGTAGGCTTTCCGAAGAGGCCCTGTTCCACCGTTCTCGGCGGCTTCACCCTTGGCATGCCTCTCAATCCCTCAATGGACGCGGTCAGGGCGCTGCCCTCTCCGCACACGAATGCTCCCGCTCCCAGATTGATCTGAATGGTGAAGCTGAAACCGCTGCCCAGGATGTTTTCACCCAGATACCCGGCTTTCTCCGCCTGTGCGATGGCGATCTGAAGCCTGTGCACCGCCAGCGGATATTCCGCGCGGACATAAATGTATCCCACCTGTGCTCCCGTGGCGATCCCCGCGATGATCATTCCCTCCAGCATTTTGTGGGGATCCCCCTCCATAACGCTTCGGTCCATAAACGCGCCGGGGTCTCCTTCGTCGCCGTTGCATACGATATATTTCACAGGTTCTGCCTGGCCCCTCACCTGCACCCATTTTTTGCCGGTAGGGAAGCCGCCGCCGCCTCTTCCTCTCAGGCCTGATTTCTCGATTTCTCTGCAGATGGCTTCTCCGTCCATCTCAAACAGGGCTTTCCGGACGGCCTGATAACCGCCTGACGCGATATAGTCGTTGATATCTTCCGGATTGATCACCCCACAGTTTTTCAGTGCGATCCTGGTCTGCTTCGACAAAAACGCGCTTCCGTTCTCCGGGATAAGATATTCAGCCACCGGCTTTTTTCCTATGATATGCTGATCAACTACAGTCGTAACTTTCTCCGCCGTCATATGTACATATCTGCAGCGCGATCCGTCGTCGCCGTATATATCAACGATCGGTTCGAGATAACAGCTTCCGATGCAGCCTGCGATGGTCACTGCAGCGTCAAGGTTATTTTCCTGCAGCAACCTTCTGAATTCCGCTTCTGTCTTCTTTGCGCCGGAGGCGATTCCGCAGCTTCCCTGCCCTACTACAATTTTCATGATTATGCCTCCTTTGCTTCTCTAATGTCGCAGCCTGTTTCTTCTCTCTCTTTGATCAGGCCGATGATTTCCAATACCTTTTCTCTTGTCAGATTGCCGTAGGTTTCTTCCCCGGCGCTGTTCTGTATCATCATAACGGGCGCCAGACTGCAGCATCCGAGGCATGCCACATTGTTCAGCGTAAAGACGCCGTCGTCCGTTGTCTCTCCGTCAGTGATTTTCAGTTCGTCGCAAATCGCTGCCTCAATATCCTGTGAACCGCTCACGTGGCAGGCTGTCCCCTGGCAAAGCATGATAAGATTCTTTCCGATGGGCTGTAGTCTGAATTGAGTGTAGAAGGTCGCTACCCCGTATATCTTGGCCTGAGTATTTCCCGTCTTTTTTGAGATATAGGCGATGACTTCTCTTGGCAGATAGCCATAGATATTCTGAGCCTGCTGCAGAATCACAATCAGATTTCCGGGCATATCCTTCACTTTTTCCATGAACAGATCCAGTTCCTTGAAATCGAACTTGCCCGTATTCCCGCAAGCACATTGGCTTCCAATATCTTGTAACTTCATAGTAATCCTCCTTGTCTATTATGGGTCACAGAACATCAAACTGTTAATTATTTATCAGAATCATTTTACCTGATGGCAGCAAGTTTGTAAACAATAATTTATTGAAACAATGCCCATTTTTGAATATTTATCTGTAAAACCAGTTTCATTAATAGCAAGTTAGTACATTTGTCTTTTGACTGTGATGTTTTCTGATTTAGGAATATTGTGAATATTTTATCGAGTTGCCAAACTATTCTGAAAATCCAATTTTATCCATCCCTGCGCATAAAACTGGCTTCCGTCTTGCCGCCGGAATGGACTCAGGCGTATTTTGCCAATAAAAAAACCGGCGAAATGTAATAACACTTCACCGGTTTTTTACTCAAATTGCTCATTTTTCTGTCTGATTTTGCTTACAAGGGCAGGATTACTTTGTCGTACTCGTTGTTGATCACCTGAGCAAGACTGTTATAGATCGCCGATGCTCCGCACAGAATGCCGACCCACCCCGCTGCGTTCTTGATTGCCGCGCTTCCGGTGAAATCACCGATGGACAGCATGAAGAACAGGATGGCCAGCGTCAGGAATACGACCTGAGTGCCTCTGTTGTGCTTTAAGGTGCCGATAAACATGAACGCTGTGAAGATGCCCCAGAGCAGCAGATAAAATCCCATGCTCTTTTCATCCGCGGCGGCCATTTCGGCGGTCGGGTTTGTCCAAATCACAATAAGAGAGAGCCAGAAGAAACCGTAAGCGGTAAAAGCCGTCGCTCCGAACACATTGTTCTTCAGAAATTCCATGATCCTGCGATGATCTGGCAAGATCCGCCGAGCGCAAATCCCATCGAGAGGATGACGATGGAAAGCGGTATGATGTTCGCGTTATGTAAATTGAGCAGAACAGTTGTCATACCAAAACCCAGAAGCCCGAGAGGCGAAGGATTTGCAATTGAAGTTTGAATTTTTTCTGTAGTCATAATAACCCTCCTAACAATATAACAAAACAGATTAAACCATAGTCCAACCTGTTTTGCAATTAAAATATTAATTTAACAAATATTTCTCTATCGATTCAACCTCCCAGGACTTCAACGATGATACCGCAAGCCTTGAAAGAATCGCGGATCGTTCGGATCCGTTCGGTCGTCGGGGCCAGGAATACCTCCGGCACTCCGCCGATGTTCCTGCGTTTGGAGACTCCAAGTTCGTGATACGGCAGCAGGGTGACCGACCTTAATCCGTTATCCCGAAAGAACCTGGATACCCTTTGAATATCTTCCTCCGAATCGTTCACTCCGCTGATCAGCGGGATCCTCATGATGAGCTTTGGATTGACCGCAGGATCTTCGGCCAGCGCTTTGAGGTTCCGCAGGATGATCTCGTTGTCAACGCCGGTATATTTCCAGTGTTCTTCGCTTCCGATGAGCTTCAAGTCAAACAGGATATGGGTGCAGCTGCCGTGGCCTGCCAAGGACCGCAATGTTTCAGAAGAGCCGTACCCGGAAGTGTCCAGTGCAACCCCGATCCCGTTTTGTCCGCAGGAGTCCAATAGCGCCTCCGCAAATTCGGGCTGCATCAGCAGCTCGCCTCCGCTTATGGTCATGCCACCGTTGGTATTACGGTAAAAATCCTTATCCTGAAGGACCTGAGTCATTACCTCTTCTACCGTCATCCACCGTCCTGCCGCGTTCAGCGCTTTTGACCAGCAGACCCCAACGCATTTCATGCAATGGCTGCATGCTACCCAATCGATAGTAAATTCACCGCTGTCGAAGGAAATGGCATTCTCCGGACAGACCTGCGCGCATGCGCCGCAGCCGAGACAGTTGTTCGGACAGCGCATTAGCTGGATCTCCGCATCGATCAGTTCCGGATTGTGGCACCACCTGCAATTTAGGGGGCAGCCTTTCAGAAAAACCGTCGTACGGATCCCGGGCCCGTCCTCTGTTGAAAACTTCTGAATTCCTCCCACAATGCCCGTTATGTTATGATAGCTCATTGTTTCTCCCTTTCAATCTTCTCATATCAAGCAGGTTTTAAGCGAGATGCGCCGTTCTTTCGATGATGGAATCCTGCGCAGCCCGGTCCAGTTCGGTGAAATAAGCCATGTAACCCGCCACGCGGACCATCAGCCCTCTGTAATCCTCGGGATGCTCCTGGGCTTTTCTGAGGGTTGCATTGTCAACAACGTTGATCTGGATATGCTCTCCATAGTGTTCGAAGTAGGTCTTGATAACGCCTTCTATGATCTCAAGCCCCTTCTCCCCCTGGATCCCCCTCGGATCAAACCGCAGGTTGAACAGGGCGCCGTCGTTGAAATGCACCTGATCCAGTGCGGCGACGGATTTCACCGTAGCGGTGGGGCCGCTGAGATCTCTTCCCATGACAGGAGACGAGTTGTCGCTCAGGGTATGGCAGGCGAACCTGCCGTCCGCAGACGCTCCGCAGACCTCTCCGTGGGATATGTTCACCGTCTGCGACAGATTGCAGAAGGAATAATGGCCGCCGCGGGAATCTTTGTACTTCTGGACCGTATTTGCCACAAAGTTAAGCAGGTCTCTGGCGACGCCGTCCACATACTCGTTGTCGTTACCGAATTTCGGCGGCTTGTTGATCATAAGCTGCCTGATTCGTTCTTCGCCTTCGAAATTATTATCAAGAATACGGATCAGTTCGTCCATGGTTAATGTCTTATCTTTAAATACGACTTCCTCGATGGCAACGATAGAGTCCGCCAGATTGGCCGGTCCCGTAATGAACATGCCGGAAGAATTGTATTTGGTTCCGCCCTCCTGGACCGATTTGCCGTTCTGAACGCAGCCATCCATTACAAGGGATGCGAACATGACCGGCAACCGCAGCATATGATGCGGCACAATAATATTGTAACCGTCGCGTATTTGCTCGTAAAAGTAGGCCATCTGCTTTTTGACCGCTTCGATGATCTCTTCCTTCGTTGTGAATTGGGTTGGATCTCCGGTCTGAAGTCCAAGCTGTTCGCCGGTGCGCGGGTCGACCCCGTTATGCAGCACCAGCTCCAGGACTTTCGGCGCGTTAACGTATCCGGCGTCGGGACTTCCGTCCGCCGTACCGCCGCCTGCCTGGGGCTGGATGCAGCCTACGATAGCCCAGTCCCTGGCTTCCTCGATGGTCGCTCCTTTGGCGAGAACCATCGGAATGACTACCTTATCGTTAAAGAATCCGGGATTCGCCATACCCTGCTGCACCATCTCCGCTCCTTTGCGGATCAGCGCCTTTGGTGTTCCTTCAAACACCCTTACAGCCAGAACCGGTTGGGAAGTCTGCAGATCTGCTCCTGCATCCAAACACAAATAAGAAAGCTCGTTGGTTGCATCCTTCCCTTCCGGAGTCTGACCTCCAACCATAAGAATCTCCCACATCGGATATCCTGCAAATGATTTTGAATACCATTTATCTCTGACTTCAAAGACTTCGCAAGCCTTTAAATAGAAACATTCCAACAGTTCCAGGGCAGCCTCGTCATTCAGCTTCCCCGCTTCCCTGTCGGCCTTGAAATACGGATACATATACTGGTCGAATCTGCCGAAGCCGCAGGCTGTCGACGGCGCTTCGATATGAAATACCACCTGTACGAACCAGACAAGCTGCAGCGCTTCATGAAAGCTTCGAGGAGGATTCCCCGGCACATTGCGGCAGTTTTCCGCGATGGTCAGTAGCTCCTCCCTTCTCTTCGGATCCTTCTCCGCCGCGGCAAGTTCCTCGGCACGGTCGGCATATCTGGCTGCAAAACGGATGATAGCCCTGCAGATGATGATGGATCCGTTCCAGAAATTGATCATTTCCTGCTTTTCCTTGCTTCCGCCAAGCGTCTGTGCGATGTTCTCCTCACATTCCTTTATGTATCCGAAAAGCCCGACAGTCAAAAGCTTTTTATGGTTCGGCATCGTCTCGCCGGAGCAGCCGTTTCGGCAGCCGATGGTGATGATGTCCTTCTGTCTTAAATTTTCGATAAGGGGCGGGAGCACCTCATAAGCGGTATCTTCGATGCTCTTCCCTTCCCAGTATTTCAGGTGTTCCAGGATTTCTTCCTTATCCTCTTCCGCAAGGTCGTACGGATCCGCCGAACGAGTCGGAAAATCGTCCAGTTCGCTCTTCAGCCAATTCGTTGAGGTATATTCCGGAAATAGGTTGGCTCCCCGGTACGTGTTTGTCGGAGTCCCGACGATCAGTTCGTCTTCGTTGATCAGGATCGTCATATGATCCAGAACATACGCCAGTATCTTTGCCCTGAAAACGGGGATCGCTTCCCCGGCGAACTTCTGATAGGCTTCCGTAGCCAGCCTCAGGCGCTCCGCCGTGATATTCGGCCTGGTATCAAAGCATCTTTTCTTCATTCGCTGTAATCTCTCATTCAACATACAGCAGCCTCCTTTTCATTACATTTCACGTAACCTTCTATACTTTTTCCATCGGCGTTTTCCGGCCCGGAGCCGGAAAGCTTCTGGACAATAACTCGATATCATCTTCTGAAAGCCGAATACTTCGGACGACGGCATTCTGTTCCACGTGCTCCTGGCTTACTGCCTTGGGAATCGCAGCCATATCCTCATGGCGGAGCACAAAGCTCAGCAGGATCTGGATCGGAGTCGCGTTGTGCTTCTGAGCGGTCTCCCAAACGTCGCCGCTGTTCAGAAGTTCTTCCCTGAGACTTCCCCCCTGTGCCACGGGACAATAGGCCATAAACGGGATCCCCCGTTCCCTCTGCCACGGCATCAGGTCAAATTCGATCCCTCTGGAGCCCAGATTGTAGAGCACCTGATTGACCGCACATTTTTTTCCGTCGGTCACCTTCCAAAGAGCTTCCATGTCTTCCGTGTCGAAGTTGGAAACACCCCAGCGCCTGATTTTTCCCCTGTCGATCAATTCTTCCATGCCGTAAACGACCTCGGCAAGGTCGGCGTCTTCCCTCCAGTGCAACAGATACAGGTCAAGCGTTTCGACGCCGAAATTTTTCAGAGACTGTTCGCAGCTTTTCGATAATCGATCCCTTCCGGCATTCCATGGATAAACCTTAGATACAAGAAACACATCGCTCCTGTCATATTCTATGATCGCTTCGCCGGCAATGGATTCCGCCCGGCCATCCGCATACATTTCCGCGGAATCAAGTAGATTCATCCCAAGAGTCAGTCCGTTTTTCAGCGCATCGACTTCTGCCTGCCTTTTCCCCTCAGACTCACCCATCATCCAGGTTCCCTGTCCCAATCTGGGCATCGTCGTTCCATCCGGCAGCATAAGTGAAAATCCGTCTGTTCTTTGATAAGCATTCATCACGTTTCGCCCCTCTCATTTTGATATATCCAATTTATTATATAACGAAGGCAATAGGTTTTATTATATTGCTGAAATTATCAATTAGCTTGCGATTATTTCTTAAATCAATTAAGACATTTTGGATCGGTTAAGGTATAATAATGATGGGTCCGGGGATCCAGTCCATTGGAATCCCATTGGAATCAGATCATGTTATGAGGGATGTGCATTTATGATCAAGGAAAAGGCAGCTTACGCCGACGACCTCCCGGTGAATATCCGAATCGTTGAAATTGACGAGTATCCTCTGCATTTTCACCAGGATATCGAGTTCGTCTTTGTGCTTTCGGGCGAGATCAACGTGAAATGCGGCTATTTTACATACAGTATAGCCGAGGGAAGCGTCTTTACCATCAACGGCCGTGAAGTCCACGGCCTCTACCGGACGGATCAGAAGAACATTGTTGCTCTGGTCCAGGTCGACAACTATTACTTTTCCCATTATTTCAACCGCTTGTCCGGCAGCTGCTTCCGCACCTTTACCAATGATAAAGACGATGAACGTCTGGATGCGCTCCGGTATTATTTCGTTGATATCCTGCTGGAAAACATAAAGAAAGAGCCAGGCTACAAACGGCAGATCATTGATCTGATCGTCCGGCTCCTGGCTTATCTTGACGAATTCTTTCATTACTTTTCCTTTGAGAACAAGGTAGTCGTCAATACGCGAAATGATAATCCCGTCTTCGTCGAACGTCTGGGGAGGATCATCAATTATATTTACGAGAAGCATGCCGAAAAGCTGACGCTGGAGGATCTTAGCGAACTGGAGCATTTGAGCACCTACTATATCTCTCACCTTGTTACCGAGGGAACCGGCATGAATTTCAGAGAGTTCCTCTGTTTTGCGCGAGTGGAGTTTTCTGAAATGATCCTGCTGGACACCAACAAGAAAATCAACGTGATTGCGCAGGAAGTCGGTTTTTCCGCCACTTCCTACTACATAAAATATTTCAAGAAATGGTTTGGGATGACTCCGGACGAATACAGGAAAAAGTATTTCCGCGACACCAAGGCTCCCAATATTCCCGCAAAGCTGAAGCAGACGGAGCCAGGCGCCGTTTCCAGGATCCTGCACAGAAATCTGGAAACCCTTTCGAAGCAATCCGGAAAAAACATTTCCTCCGGCAGCTTCCAAATGGAATTCCATGCAGACTGTCAGGCGGCTCCCATCGGCAGCCTGAACGCAGCTGTTATCCCGTACTGCAAAGCGACCACGTTGGCGGAACATTTCGACACGGTCATCAATATCATCCAGGAAATGAAGATCCACGAAATCAACATCGTCGCAGACCGGGAAATGAGCGGCCTGATGGAAAAGCTGGGCCGGGAAGGGATTCGAATCAGACAGGACCAGCCTTTGCCCGCCTCAGACCATCCGTCCTTCGGAATGGACTCCATGGCTGCTGCGTCTTTTATTCTAAAGCAGGGGCTCAATCCCGGCTGTCGTGAAATCACCTTGAACAGCCTTATTGACGAGGCAGAGGGCTCCGCCCTGTTGAAGGGGAAGGACGGGATCTATACTGCGGATCTTATTCCCAAACCGTCCTATTTCGCATATAAGATGCTTCAGCATATGAAAGGCGATCTGATCCATTGGGGAAAATACCATGCGATAGTCCGAAGACCGGGTAACGCCGGGACGAAAAGCTCCTGGTGCATCGTCTGCTATAATCACAATGAGGAGATCGAAAGCCTTTGCAGGCGCCCGTCTTCCGCCGAGGAGACCCGGGAGCGTATCGATAAGTTCACCGATTCCCTTGATATCGGGATCCATTTAAGCGGAATATTCGGCCCCCATCAAATCATAATATATAGGCTGAGCCCCGAAAACAGCATTTTTGATCATATGATGAAAAGCGGCATTACACGAAATGTCCTGGAAGAAGAAAGTAGTATCCTGAAATGGTCCGTTTCGCCGAAGGTTGATGTTTCGACGGAAACACTGACAGGTTCCATGTTTCTCAGCGTAACCATTAAGGGGCTTGAGTCTCAATGTATTATGATTCTTCCCAACAGCACGGAAGACGGCAGTGAAAGGCGGTAAGAAATGAGTCACATCAAGAAAGAAACTCTCAGCACATATGGGTTGGTATTCGTATCTCTGGTATGGGGTCTGGGCTTTCCTGCCCTGAAGGTAACATCGGAAAGCATCCCTACCTTTTACCTGATCGGGCTGCGCTTTTTTATGGCTTCCGCGATTCTTTTTTTGTTCTTTTTCAGAAAGCTGAAGGAAATGAATAAGGCACTGATCCGCAGTGCCTTTATCTTGTCGATTTTCTTATTCTTATGTTATGTTTGCGCCACTTTGGGCATTAAATATACCACATCCGCTAAAGCTTCCTTTTTCAGCTGCCTCGGCGTACTGGTCATTCCGATCATCCTGCGGCTCTTTTTCAAGGAGAGGGTCCACAAACGCGTCACGATCAGTATATTGATATGCACCGCGGGTCTGTTTCTCATTTCCTACACCCGTGGAATGGGCTTTTACCTATCCCCTGGCGATATCATCTGCCTGGGCTGCTCAGTCACCGGTGCCACTCATGTGATCCTCACCGGGAGAGTTGCCAATGACCAGGATCCCGCACTGCTTGCGATAGTGCAGTTGTTTTTTATATCTGTCTGGGCTTTCCTCACCGCATTTCTGCTGGAGGATTTCCCTGACAGGATCCCGATGCTCCATTGGGGCGTCATGCTGTTTCTCGCCCTGTTCTGCACCGCCATCGCTTTTCTGCTGCAATGCGCCTGCCAGAGATATATCAGCCCTGCGCGGACCGGCATCATCTTTGCCATCGAACCGGTCAGCGGAGCGGTTTTTTCAGCCTTATTACTGGGCGACCACCTCGGGATCAACGGGATCGCAGGAGGCGCCATGATCTTTGCCAGCATGATCTTCATGGAGTCGGGAGAAAGTAAACGCAACGCTTCCGAAAATGCGACAGAAGTGCCGGTTATCCCGATATCAGAAAATATCCCATTACAAGAACTCCCAGAACAATTCGATACCACCCGAAAGCCTTAAAGTCGTTTGTCTTGATATAACCAAGCAGGAACCGGATCGCAATGATGGAAACGACGAATGCAACGATGGTCCCCACGGCCAGGATCGCCACTTCCAAACCGGTAAAATGAAAACCAAATTTCACGAGTTTCAACAGGCTGGCTCCGAACATGACCGGTATGGAAAGGAAGAACGAATACTCTGCGGCAATCGTCCGGGATGTCCCCAGAATGATTGCTCCAAGAATGGTAGCTCCGGAACGCGACGTCCCCGGAATCAGTGACAGTACCTGGAACATACCAATGAGAAATGCCGTTTTATAGCTTAAACCCTTGAAATTTTGAATACTGCTTGTTTTGCCTTTATGAATATTCTCAATTACGATGAACAGTACGCCATAGATCACCAGCATCAATGCCACCGTTTGATAATTATATAAATGCGCGTCCAGCCAGTCGTCCAGCGGTATTCCAATGACCGCGGCGGGAAGCATCCCGATGATGACCTTATACCATATGGACATGGTATCTTTTTTCTGCTGTAATGATTTTTTCGGCGACAAAGGATTCAATTTATTAAAGTAGAGGATCACCACCGCCATGATGGCTCCCAATTGAATCACGACCCGGAACATTTCCTGAAACGCATCGGACGTGTTGAGCTTGATAAACTGTTCCACCAAGATCATGTGCCCGGTACTGCTGATGGGAAGCCATTCTGTAACACCTTCCACAACTCCCAATACGACTGCTTTTAATAGTTCAATAAACAAGATATTTACCTCCGTTAATTCTAGTCTTCTTTGGATCTATATGAGATGAAGAGAATCAACATTCAACTGATAGGTGACGTCTTTCCGTTCGACGATTATTGTTGCAGCAGCCTTCAGATGATCGTCCTTCAGGATATGAGTAATCAATTCCTTTGTCGGATTGATCGCGAACGGATGTCCGACGAGCTGCAGCATGGAAAAATCCCCTGCCGTATCGCCATACGCATAGCTTTCCTGCAGATCGATCTGATGTTTTTCCGCCATTTCCGTTACAGCCTTTTCTTTGCTTCTGGAATCCCACATCGGAACGATCGTTCCGTTGTAAGCGCCGTCGCTTCCGATCTCATAGACTGTGCCTCTGTAGTCATCCATTCCGTACATCACCGACATTTCACGCACCAGTTCTACCGGCGAACCCGAAATCGCGATGACGATATGCCCCTGATCCTTATGCCACTTAATTCTCTCCCTTGAATAAGTGTAAACGCGTTCCCCTTTTTGTTCAATCACTTTTTTTGCAATGTACGAAATATGGTAGGGGTTTGTAAACTTTACCGTCTCGGAATAAATGTCCACCATCTTCTGCAGATACAGGTCATAGTCGCCCAGCCGCTTGTTCCACTGTAGGAAAGCAGGTTCGACCTCACGGTACCACCTGCTGTTTTCAATCAATTCATACTTGATCATCTTCTTGAACATTTCGCTGATGAGACCTTCCCGCGAAATGGTGCCGTCTATATCGAAAAAAGCTGCGGTCTTCTTCATACCATTACCTCCTTCTTATTGTTTAAATTTCAACATTTCATCTAGTAACATATCACCTATGATAACATGTATTTTTCATAACCTATTATTTCGGTAAATTTCTTATACCCTTTTTCGCCCTGAAAAATCCGCTTTTTATTCTATTATATAAAATCCTTCGGATTTCATGAGCAATATCAACGTTTTTCGAAATAGCGACATGTGTGTCGCACATATTCATGGATATGAAACGGCCCTTCAAGTTCCATTCCTGAAGGGCCTCTATATAATACCCAGACCGTGTATCCTGGCTCCGAACGGCACCAGACTCAGCATTGCCAGCTTGAAATGCTGTATCCCGAACGGTATCCCTATGATCGTAATGCAGAAGACCGCGCCGACCACCGCGTGGAAGCAGGCCAGTTCCCAACCAAAGAGCAGGATCCATAAGAGATTCAGGATCAGCCCGCATGCCCCGAAATTGCCGATCTCTACTTCCCTTCCGAAGGGCCAGAAGACAAAACCCGCTATTTTAAAGCATTGGAGCCCAAAAGGCAGTCCAATGATCGTGACGCACAAGAGAACTCCTGCGATAAACCACGCAATCGCTCCGATAATACCTCCAAAAGCCAGCCAAATAATATTGCCTATTAAACTCATATGTTACTCCATCTGGGGTCCGCTTCCGACCACCATTTTCCCTTTATAATATCTGCCCTTGAATTCAGCGGCATGCCGTACAAACTCGTCCAGACCGTGTCTCTGTATGTAGCATAGGTTATATACCTTCAGGTTGTGCGGAAGCAGATTGGCTCTGTCCGCTGCCGGGTTCAGCTTCGAACACGGGAATTCATCACATTCATAGCAAAAGTCAACCTTTTTATCAGCTGCACATTGATAGGTCTCGCATACTCCGCCGAGCACCGGACATTTCCCTTCCACCTCGCGGCAGCCTTCGCACGGCAGATTCTGAATACCCCTTCCCGTCAGGTATTCCATCAGTTTCGGATCGTCTTTCGCCTTGTGGCATTCGCAATCGCCGCAGGAGATTCCACAGTACGCAGTCATAATGAACTCTTTTGATTCTTTGTTGAATTTACTCATTGTATTCCCCTTTCTTTTAGCTGCGATTCATCGCATTTAAAATCTTCGATCTGAGGTTTTCATTTTCACCCTCACTGCCGAGATTGATCAAATATTTTTCGTCATCAGTCCAGATCAGCACGGAATTGCACTGCTTGCCCTGCTGATAGACTGTTATGTGACCAAGTTCCTCAACGTCAAATCTTCCTTTCAGATTGTCTCCGAGATTGAAACCGTTCAGCTTTGTGATACCGTGCCCGGCCAAATCGAACATATCCACCGACTGAATCGAGTCAAAGGCAATTTCAGTTCCGTACATCGATTCGATCCGGATACTTTTATCATTAAGCTCTATAACCGGGGGCTTCATCCCTACAGCCGTTGTTGCAATCACAAAAACTGCAACAAGAGCCAGAAATGCGGTGATCGCAATATTGATGATCCGCTGAGTCTTTCTCCCCACATACATATACCGTTCCGTGCCAAACATAAAAGCCGGTATAATAATAAAAATCGACATGAACGTAACTGCCTGGAGGACGTAAAGTCCAAAGAAGGCGCCGACGCCTGCAACAACCAAAACCATCCCGATGAGGGCGCACATCCGAGCAAGATGCTTTGTCAGACCCGTCAGGTCATAACGTTCCCGGACTGTTTCCCTTGGAGTAAAATTGATCCCCGAGATCAGCCAGTAAGCTTCCTTGAAATAAAGTAGATAGGCGAAAACAAACAGCATAGCGCCTAACGTCATAAAAATAATTCCCGGTATCATAATCCAGTCCCCTTTAATATCATATATTCTTTATCCTTATTCCTTTGCAACCTTTTATTCGTACTTCCCGTATGCGTTTTTCCATTTATCGGCAATACTCAGAAACTGCCCGTAACCGTTCTCACGAATGTATTCGATGGCCTGATGATATTTCGAATACTTATAGCCGTTCTTGCCGTGAAATTCCCGAATTGTACCGCAAGTGTCATATTCCATGCAATCCGCGCAGGAATTCAGATCTTTTAGAATACAACAGACCTTTATTTCGCATTTCGCCTTTTCAATATCCCTCCCGCCGTACGCATAACCCAGCTTGCAGCCCTGGCAGGCTCCCATTTTCAGAACCTGACAGGTTCCGCAATAAGCGCCACAGCAGCCAACCGCTTCAATGGTCACCTTTCTTATCTCCCTTCTGCTTTTCCCAGCTTTGCAGTTCAATGATATTGCCTTCGATATCCCTTGCGTATACAAAGGTTGCTTTGACATTGCCCGGATAGACCGCTTCCACGACCTCGCCGACCTGCCCGCCGCCGGCTGCCAGGACTTCTATAAGGGTTTCACGGAATTCGTCGACCTCAAAAGCAATATGGGCAAAGCCCGGTTTATTGATCATGTTTAAATCACTATCCTCCTCGGGGGAATAAGAAAAAATCTCCAGAGTCGGATGGTCTTCGGAATAGCCCGGAAGCAGCAGATGCTCCCCTTCTATGTGAACGGAGGGTATCCCTGTCATCCTGTCGATCCACTCCCCTTTGATATCCCTTTCTCCGTCCGGCAGAGGTCTGCATCGGAACACCTTCTGATAGAACTGCGATACCTTTTTCCAGTCCTTAGCGATGATATTGGTATGTACGTAACGAAATGCCATTTCTCTAATCCTCCTTTTGGTTACTATTATATACCAAAAGAGCGCCGAGTAAATCCGGCAGATGCTTCTGCAATATTCTATTATTTATTTTAACAGATTCAACACAAAATCTCCATATTTCAGGTAATATTTGCCCGTATACGGAGCGAAGAGTCCTATGCTACAATGACATCGTCTAAATGTTTCATTTTATACGAGCAAGGAGGAGCAAATGAAACGAATTATCACGATCATTTCCATAGCGGCGATTCTCTCGACTGGTGTTGTATTTGCAGCTGCCAGCGCAAGCGGTAATTATAAAGGATTTCCGATCGTCAACGTCACTCTGAACGGAATAAAGATCAATTCGGATGTGCCGGGGATCAACTTCGACAGCCGTACGCTTCTGCCGGTCAGAGCTATCGCGGAAGCGATGAACAGCGTCATCCAGTGGGATCAGAAAACTGCGACGGCGAAAATCATCAAACCGACTGTCAATATGATCTTTGCCGGAGATATTACCAATGAGAGCGGCGGCCATATCACCATTAAGGACGCCGGCAGCTATTTCAATACGGTCGGCACAGACCGATGGGAAAACCTCTACGTTGAAATCGGCCCGATGGAAAGCAAGACCTACGACTATCGCGTTATTGTCTACGATCCGAAGGGCAATGTCGTCGGGACGTCGGCCGTTCAATCCGAAACCATCGATAAAGACGGATTGATTGCATTCATCCCGGTGGAAAGTATGACTTACAACTACCCGGGGAATTATAAATTTAAATTCCAGATAAAGTACGACGGTACATTTCAAACGGTTGGAGAAACCGTCGCAGTCGTCGAATAAAATATTTCCCACATATAAAAACAGAGCTGTATCGGTGCGATACAGCTCTTCTTTTCTATTTTATAGGATCCGGAAGCTTACCATACGGATCGTGTTCTTTCGATGGACCTCAAACAACTGGTGTGCGTTGACAGTCTGACGTTCTCCGCAGTTTGAAAGTATGATCTCTGCTTCGTCCGGATGCTCTTCATCCTCGATATATCCAGTCACGGTCACCCAATGCCAGTTATCTTCCCTCAAAGCGTGTGCACGGTGGAACAGGATCAGAAGCGCGACCGGATTTCCTCCGTCGATGCTTTCTTTAACAAAGCGGTACCCTTCCTCCCTGCTGCGGAAACCGTGGCAGAATTTCGCCTCTGCTTCAATGCCGTGCTCCTTGCAAAACTTCACAAACTGCCTTCCGAATTTCTTTACATAAGGATAACCCATCAAACCCGGCTTCATATAGCGATACATCTCTTCCATAGCCTGGACGTATTCCGCCAGGCTGAAACTCCCGGTATCTCCGTCGTAGATTCCTGCCATATCCGGGTGATTGAACGCATAATAGGCCGCCAGATTGGCGCCGCTTGTGCAGCCGCATCCGGCTTTTTTCTTCCAGTCGTGGGAAAACCATTCCTGGTTCCCGCCGTATCCGACCGCCTCGTCTTTATTATATATCATCGGAAAATTTAACTCATTTACTTGCATTTTCATATCATCTTTTCTGACTATACTTTTAAAGGTAAAGCGAATTAATCTAAATTATAACACAGATATGAATAATTTCGAATTAATTCTTCTAACCATTTTATGTATATTATGGTACGTAGGTGAAATACTTTTAGTGGAGGTGAAACAGGATGGAAGATGATAACTGCAAAATAGTAAAAATCAAGAAAGACCATGAGGGAATGATATCGGAGGTAATGCTGGAAAACGGCACTGTACTGCCGATCAACCATGCCATACTGCGGGCGAAGGAGGGTCGGATCGACGGAGCAATCGTAGTCAGGGGAAAGGACGGCGGCGAGTATCTACGGACAGACCCCAACAGCTATCCCATCGATAACCTGATGGATCTGCCCACGTTCAGATAGCATTGGGCAGCAGCAGCTTCTTATAATACGTATTGCCGATTTGATACCGGATTTTTTCCAGATCGATATTTTTGCCATACTTTTCAGAAGCCTTTTCCGCTTTGATCAGCTCAAAAGCTTCCTTATATAGCTGGGGGCCGGCACGTTCCGGGCTCCTCTCCTTTATGCTGTAAGCGCGGCTTTCCAGTTCACCGGCATAGACCGGCATGCCTTCCACCGTCGCGATCTGTGTCCGGTCGGTTTTCCAGAGTTCCGGATCGAAGCCCCTCGCCGCCGCAGGAAGCGGATTTTCAATAAAGCCCCAGCGTCCGTCAACTTCAAGGCCAATCAGGCCTTCGTTTGACGCGGTGGCAGCGCTGAAAGCCACAGGGATCAAGACATTCTCGTATACATCTTTGAATCCATAGCGTACTTTGTCGCTCATCCCGAGGTTGAAGTCCCATTTTCCGTTGTTAACCTCGACCAAACCTTCCCGACAGGAAATGAAATCATAATATTCTTCTTCGCTCAGGCTCCGAATGACAGTCCCGGTATGATCGATCAGGGCATACGCTATGCTTCCATACCCTACCGCCGCAACGCCGCCGGAGAAGTCCGACGCTGTGAAATAGCTCTGCTGGATGACCTTATTCCCGTTTCTGTCAAAAAAATAGTTCAAACCGGTTTGGGTGTCCGTGGCAAGAATGCAGCCTTCGCTGAAGTTTCCATTCATGGCGTATCCATTTTGCAATATCAGCTTCCCGTTCGTGTCGATCAGATTTTCCGTGACCCGCTCACTGTACTTCTTATCTTGTATTTCAACCTTCGCCACGCCTTCATTAAAAGGATATATCGTCTTATATTCCGTCGTAAATCTGACGTTTCCGCTCTCATCGATGACGCTCCATTTGCCGTCCTTCTTGACCGGCGCGATTCCACTGTCAAATTCACTAGCTTCACCATACTGAAACGGTATGACCACATTCCCGTTGCGGTCGATATAGCCCCACCTCCAGTCCTTCTGCACTGCTGCCAACCCGTCATGAAAACTGCCGGCGTCATTGTAACGGAACGGGATCACGGTGTTCCCTTCCCGGTCGATGAATCCTTTCTTTCCGCGGTATCCAACAGCTGCCAGCCCCTCTGAGAATTCAGGCCATTCTGCGTCATATGTGGGTTCGATGACCCAGTCAACGCTATCCTTCAGTCCGGGCGGATCGGGATCCTTGTGGTTGGAATACACTATAAAGCCTCCGACTACCGCTGCAACGATAATTACAGTAAGGCAGCCCTGTGCGATTTGAGTCCTGATATACCTTTTCCTCCGGTCGCCTTCGGAAAAAAACTCTTTGTTGGCCCGAAGTATCGAAAAGACGGAAAACCAACTCGCGGCGATGATGCCAATCCATAAAACGACCATATCTTTCCAGAAAGAAATATTTATGAAGTCTAGCGCCAGATTATGCCCGATAATGATAACCGCAAACGGGATCCCCGTATACCAGGGCCGTTTCAGATCCGCCTTCCCAAAGAACAGCAGGCCTTTCAGCTTCCTGCCGAAGACCGCGAGTCTCGTGTTCTTTATTTCTTTGTCCGTTTTCTTGATTTTTTGCCTCTTTTTCCTTGCCGGAAAGGAGCCGTTTTGGAAAAGAAACCACTCGATCCATTTTATGACGACAAGAAATATGATAACAGTCAGTGCGAGAATAAACGGCGCGTTGATATTGATCATAGCGTGTCCTCTGATGCTTGGGATATGCTTCCGTCGACGGAAATCCACTCTCCGTCTTGGTACGTGTAATAGCGGGTTACGGTGGCGGTCACATTCGGCAGAGTCATAAACACGGTCTCCTGCGTTCTCAGAAGTGCCAGTTCGGGATGGTTCCAGTCTTTTACATCCGTGCCTGGAATGAAGTCCATGCCGGTCATGATCTTATTGATGGCACCCTGACCCCACGTTTTATAACCTTCCACATCGTATTCCGACAAGGGTGCATATGCAATAGTTTTTGGGCCTTTGCCGTCCTCTTTCATTTCATCTTTGAAAAAAAGACCTGCCGTTGGGTAATTCGCGGGATATTTATCCGCGTCATAGAGATAGACGATCGTCCTGGCGTTCATGGAATTGTCCCTGACCTGAGAAGGCTCCAAAATCCTCATTTGCAGGTTTTCCTCGACGGGCTTCAGGTCGATCTGTTTGAAATCATCACCGTCCCAGGAATAGAGCTCCCAGTATCCTGATCCAAAAGGCATTCCGCGATAATCGACCGAGACGATGAACGCAATGGAATTCGTATCCTCCAGATTTGCAGCCCTGAGGCTGTAATCGAAACCGGGTTCCACATCTTTAAGAACCTGCTCCTGCGCTGTTTTTCCATTTACCCCCTTATACTTCAGATAGGCCGCATCTCCCTCCACAAGAAGCGTGAACGTCGTATCTACGGCCCCATTATGGTCCTGGTCATAGGCCAGATTCGCGTTCAATTCGGAATTGGCTCCCCAGGCACTTTCCAATGTGGTAAACGCCGGGTAGATCTTCCAGTAGTTCTGGCCGATATCGAACTTGCAAGCGGAAAAAACTATCAGAATCGAAAGTATGGCGAGAAATGACAGGACGCCCTTTTTCTTTGTCCTCTCATCAAATATATTACGGATCCGGTTTTTCATCATGCCCTTTCCGCCGTGGAAATTGGTTGAGACCGGAGCTTCCTGATGGTTGTTCCCCTGCATCAGCTCCAGGATCCGCTCGCTATAGCGTTTCCGCAAAGGAAGGTCCGCTCCCTTTAATACTTCTTCATCACATGATATTTCAATATCCTTGTTGGCTTCTCGTACCATGATATAAATAAACGGATTGAACCAGTGCAGCGCATTTGCGAAAATCAGAAGCAGCTTGAACCACAGATCGTTTCTCCTGAAATGGATCAGTTCATGTTTCAGGATCACTTCCAGGTCCTCCCTCTCATATTCCTCGTGGGGGAGCAGAAGCGTAGGCTGAAACAAACCTGTGATCATAGGGCTGAGGATCTTACGGCAAACCCTGATCCGAAACGGTTTCAAGATCCCCATATTATTTTTCAGATCGTAAAAGTTATCCATGACTTCCCGGTTGGAAACATCCCGGTACCATCGTCGCGTCGAATGGCGGAAAGCAAGGTATAGGCCCAGCTGCCGCAGCAAAAATAACGCGATCCCGGCAAGGTAGATCCACGTGACGATCCGGCTGACAGTAAGCCTGTCAACGCCTTCGGCATCCTGATTCTCAGCCGGCAAAAAGGCGTCGGATATCGGCTGAACGTTTGTATTCTGGTCTTTTATCTGCATACTCACAGCGTAGTTCTGATTTACCCCGGCTGCGATTTCCCGATCGTTGAATTTCATCTCAAGAGGCGGTGCCGTAAATCCAAAATCAATCGGAATGATCAGCCGGATTGCGAGAAACAGCCATAGAAAATAACGCCATTTTACAGCATATCGGTCATTGAGATAAGACGAGAGCAGCAATAACAAGACCACAACGATGGAAATCGTGACGGATACCCCTACTAATTGAAAAAAAACAGATTGCATGTAATTACTCCCCCTTATGGTTCTCCCCTTTTGTCAAATCATCGATATATCGCTTCAGCTCTTCCGCATCCTGACTGCTGAGCGTGCGGCCGTCGTAAAGCGCGGCTACAAAGCTCTTCAAAGAACTTTTGTGCATCCGTTCCAGAAAGGATCTGCTTTCTATTTCGATGTAATCCTTTTCTGCGACGAGCGGGCTGTAGATATTGATCCTTCCCTGCTTTTCGACCTTCAGGAATCCCCGTTCCGCAAGCCTAGCCAGAAAGTTGAGCACAGTTGTGTTTGCCCAGTCTTTCTCTCCCTGCAGTTTTTCCATCAGGTATGACGAGGAGACCGGCTCTTTGGCCTCCCAGATGATCATCATGATCTCCAGTTCGCTGTCCGGAAGTCTTTTAATATTTCTATTCATATTCAGTTCCCCTTCGGTTCTACATTTGTAGAATAACTATATTTTACATTTGTAGAATTAATTTGTCAATATGCTTTCCGCGAATATGGCCAGGCCCTCCCGCATACTTTTATACGATTATTTTATAAGGAGGAAACGACCACGAATAATATTTCATTTATGAAGGAATCGCTCTTTGAGCATCAATTCTGGCTGCAGATCCTGGGCGACCACGGCAGGTTCATCCACGATGCACTGTCGCCCGACGAACGGGACAAAATCGGCCTGGCTAATTTTTATATCCAGGTGTTCGACGAGTTGCTGGATCAGTCGAGGATGCAGCTGAACCCGGAACAGATCAACGAGCTCACAAAACAGGCTCTGAACTTTGCCGAAGAGATCAGAACTTTCAAGCTGGAACTGATCAAGGAGCATCTTGCCGGGCAAATCAAGATCAGCCTTCCGCCGACCTTTCTCAATCATATGGTGAACGAAGTGGAAGAGTATCTTAGAATTTTGTATTGCCTGATGGAAATGAAAACATCGGCTGCCCATCCGCTCCATTACCATAATCTGTGGCTTCCGGACGCCGCAGGACACGCCGGTGCGATCATGTGCAGGCTGGATGATGTGGAAAAAGATTTAAAGATGAAAAGTATGGAATTCGAGAAGGGGTTCAGCGATTTGCATATGAAGGCAGAGGAATTCAACGGGTATACAAGAACAGGCCTCGTAGAATTCCCCGCGCTGAAAAGGCTGAATAATCAGGTTGAAATGAAGATGGGAACGTTCATGAGATTTCTGAAAGAACTGGAGGCATTAAGAGTCGAAAAAATGGCACTGGGGATCTTTCAGCCGCTTGTGCCGGATCATATGTACCGTGAAGAATGTTATTACCTGATCAATTTATCGCGAGTCACCGAAGTAAAAGACCCCGAGTGCGACCCGACTACGCCGCGAATTTGCTGCTGAGCACAGGAGAGCCTTTATTGATTGGCCCCCTGCGCCGGATCCTGACCCGGCGCTTATGCGGGGCAGGGTCCGCTTAACGAATAAAATTCGTTGCCACCCAGGGTTCTCTTTCAGGAAGCGTTTGATTTCCCTCTTGGAAGGACTTCAGCATCCATGCCATGTTGTTTCCCAGAGTCCTCATGATCTGCATACCTTCGAGATCCTTGCGGACGTCCTCCGGTGTAAAACCGTGCACCATATTCCAATACTGCGAGGATACGACCGGCATCCCGCTGATGGTGAAATATTTGTTCAGGCGGTCAAAAGCTGCGGTAGATCCACCGCGGCGGCAGCTTACAACGGCGGCAGCAGGTTTATGTGCAAATTTATGAGAGCTTGAAAAAAAGATCCGATCGAGCAGCGCGCATAGGGCGCCGTTGGGGCCGGCATAGTATACGGGAGAGCCGATCACGATAGCATCCGCTTTTGTCATGCGGTCTGCCAGTTCATTGCATATGTCGTCGTCAAAAGTGCAGCGCCCGAGTTCTTCACAGCGGCCGCATGCGATACAGCCGTGGACCGGCTTTCTGCCTATGTGAAAGATCTCCGTTTCAATTCCGTTTTTCTGCAGTGCGCCGGCGACTTCAGTCAGCGCGGTAAAGGTGCAGCCCTCTTTGTTCGGGCTTCCATTCACTAATAATACTTTCATCGTATCACCCTTTCTATTTAAACTTCCTGTTTATGTCTGTACTGATACGCCAGTCTCACATTTCTTTGAAAAAGTCTGTATGGCAGATCAACTCCGGTGAGCAGCGGAAGAATCTTTTCACGGTATGAATCCTCATCCATCTCAAGCAGAGTATCGAACCGGAACAGTTCCAGCAGCTCCTTGTGATTCTTCTCAAAGGTTCTGCCCGGTTCTGTATCGATGGGTTCGGCCAGGTGTCTTTTATTCCAGGGACATGTCTCCTGACAAATATCGCATTCGAAGAAATAGTTATCCGGCATCTCCTTGACTGTCTCGGGCATATTGTCCTCTTCCAGCAGGTTGGACAGGCACTTCCCGCGGTCCAGCTTCCTTTGATCGAGGGCGCCTGCGGGACACCTTTCGGCGCAGGCACTGCAGCCTCCGCAATGATCCTTCTCGGCGGGATAGACCTCTGCAAGGTCCGCATCGGTGATGATGCCGCCCAGCGCCTGAAAGCTTCCGTACTTTTTATTGATCAGCAATGTGTTTTTACCCTGCCAGCCAAGTCCCGCCTTTACTGCAGCCGGTTTTAACGGCACGCAGTTGTCCTCCTCGATCCCGTCGTAAATGATCGCCTGATATCCCAGGGAAATCAAATGATCCCGCAGCGGTTTCAGCGGTTCTACGACGTTCCAGTAGAAACCCGACAATGTGAGGCGGCTCATTCTGCCATACTCGTCCGAGCTCTCTTCGGGAAAACGGAAGCCCCCGATGTAAACACTGGAGACGATCAGGCTCTTTGCTTCCGGCATCAGATCTTTGGGCTGTCTGCCTTTGAATAGTTCCAGCGGTTCCAGCGCTTCGGCGTCGACAAACCGGATTTCATTGATCATATACTCTTCCGCTATCTGTTTTAGTTTTTCCTTGACCTGCTCCATCGATATTTCTCCCTTCGATCAAAATAATACTTTACGGCCTTCTATTCTGACATGAAACCCCGGCCTGGCATAAGCCGCAGCCCAGGATGTAATCTCCTCTTTCGATATCCTCCGGCCAGTAATGTTCTGCAAAATAGTCTTCGTAGGCCTCGCAGGCCGCCTTGTCGTGGCCTTCGCCTGTGATCGCGCCGATGGGGCAGCGTTTCATGCAGACTCCGCAGCTGCCATCCTTAAAGTACAAGCACCATTCGTTATGTGAGGAATACGTCCTTTCCGTCGGGGTAAGAGCCGCCTCCACGATCAATGAAGTGATCCGGACAGCCTTCCCTCTCTCCGTAATAAGTCCCTCGGACAGCCCGAAGGTTCCCAATCCGGCCAGATATGCGCTGTGGCGGTGGGACCACTTGGATGAAAGTCCCAGGTTTTCGGATTGCATGGTGCCGAATTCGGGCTGAAGATCGATGGATACACAGCGGATACCCATACTCTCCAGTTTTGTAACGAGCTTGCCGCTGAACTCTTTCATCATGGGCTCCCATTCTCCCCTGGAAACGATCCACTCCCTTGATGGACACTTACTTTCATTTGACTGCGCTTTCTTAGCTTCCATTGACTGAGGAAAGGCCATGGATACGACCTTAATTTTCTCCCGGTCAACGGGTCCCGGATACTTCAGTTGAAAAACCTCTGCCGGATTCCAGTGAAACGGTCCGATATGCTCCTTCAGAAAATCGTAATAAGGATCGTCGCCTGCGGCTACTCCTATGAGCGGTCTGTCGTACATCGGGATCTCAGGTTTGCCGAGCGTTCTAAAATTGTTTTTTTCCAGAGAATCATACACATCATAAATGATCTGTTCCATTTCATTATTGTTCATCTGCTTTTAGCTGCCTCCTGTCTGGGTATTGTATATGCGATAGTTTAACATATATAAATCGGGAAATGCTTTTTACTTCAAATATTATACAGTATATTTTAAAATATGGATATGGAAATGAATTGCAAAATTTATTATTGCGTTGCATATGCAACAGCGCTACACAATCCGTGCTTGTATGATAAAATCAAGAATGTAGTATACCGATGATTTTAGGAGGACATTACAATGGGTATGTTTTGTAATCAGTGCCAGGAAACCGCGAGAGGGACCGGCTGCGAATTCGGCGGCGTCTGTGGGAAGAGCGAGGAACTAGCAGATCTGCAGGATCTTTTGATATATACGCTGAAGGGGATTTCGGATATCGTGGTCAAGGGCAGTCTGGACGTAAAAGCGCTGGCTCACGTAAACCATGAAATACTCAAAAGTCTGTTCATGACCATCACCAATGCAAATTTTGACGACAATGCGGTCATCCGTCAGATTCGAAAGATGCTGACCTTGAGAAACGAACTCCGGGAAAGGGTTTCCGCGGGATCGCTATCCGATGCCGGCGCCCCGGCTATCCGGCTGCACGACTCGGCGGTCTTCGAAGTGAATTCTGTCAGAGAAATGGCATTTAAAGCATCATATGTGGGATATTTAGCCACCGAGAACGAAGATATCCGATCCCTTCGGCAGCTGATCACCTTTGGGCTCAAAGGACTGGCAGCTTACACGCACCATGCGCTGAATCTGGGGAAGGAGAAAGAAGAGCTTTATGCCTTTTTCTATGAGGCTCTTGCCGCGACAATCGACGACAGCCTTTCTGCTGAGGAGTTAACGGCACTTGCCTTGAAGACCGGTCAATCCGGCGTAACGGCAATGGCGCTTCTGGATGAAGGAAACACTTCAAGGTTCGGCAATCCGGAAATCACCGAAGTCAATATCGGCGTCGGGAAAAACCCAGGGATCCTGATTTCAGGCCATGACCTGACCGACCTGAAACAGCTGCTGGAACAGACCCAGGGCACTGGCGTCGACGTCTATACACACAGTGAGATGCTTCCGGCACATTATTATCCTGATTTTAAGAAGTATGCGAATTTCGCCGGCAATTATGGAAACGCCTGGTGGAAGCAGGATACGGAGTTTGAATCCTTTCATGGCCCGATCCTTTTTACGACAAACTGTATCGTTCCGCCTGCAAGCGAATCGGTCTGTTCCAGGATCTTCACCACGGGAGCAACCGGATATCCGGGATGTACGCATATTGAAGCAGATCCCAACGGGAACAAGGATTTTTCTGAAGTCATAGAAATGGCGAAAGCTGCAGCGCCGCCGGATGAGATCGAAACGGGAAAAATCATAGGCGGCTTTGCCCACGCCCAGGTCTTCGCCCTGGCTGATAAGGTAGTCGACGCCGTTAAATCGGGAGCGATCCGGAAGTTTTTTGTCATGGCGGGCTGCGACGGCCGGATGAAAGAAAGGGAGTATTATACTCAATTTGCGGAAAGGCTTCCCAAGGATACTGTGATCCTGACGGCCGGCTGCGCGAAATACCGATACAACAAGCTGGATCTTGGAGATATCGGTGGCATTCCGAGGATCCTTGACGCGGGACAGTGCAACGACTCCTATTCTCTGGCGCTGATCGCGCTGAAACTCAAGGAGGTTTTCGAACTGAGCGACGTCAATGATCTGCCCATCGTTTACAACATATCCTGGTATGAACAGAAGGCTGTCATCGTGCTTCTGGCGCTTCTGTATCTGGGAGTCAAAAACATCCACCTTGGCCCCACCCTGCCGGCGTTTCTATCTCCGAACGTGGCGAAGCTGCTGGTGGAAAATTTCGGTATAGCAGGAATAGGGACTGTCGACGATGATCTGAAGCTTTTCCTGGGCATATAAAAACCCCGCTCCTTCTATTGCTGAAATTCAGCATATAATGAACGGGGCTTTGTTTTACCACATGTTGTTTTTCGTAAGATACGATTTGTCTTTCGGATCAAATCCGACATTGTAGAGACTATTGACGGATAAATTCATTTTTATTGTGTCATCTATGGTGCTCCCGAAACTTCGGCTGTCGATGATCCCTCCCGTGAAATCTGATTCGCTTTCCCGGTCGGACTCATCTTCCGGATCCTCCCGTTCCGGCTCATCTTCCGGTTCGGGCTCCTCTTCCAGTTCGGGCTCCGCTTCCGGTTCCGGCTCCGGTTCCGGTTCATCTATCTCCACCGGCTCATCTTTCTTGACCACCGGCTCCGGGATTTCGATGTGAACCTCTATGATATATCTTTCATCCGGGCCCAAATCACCAATGACGAATTTTCCGTCCTCATCTGTTTCCGCATATGTAACGGCTTCTTCCTCCGATTCGCCGACTGCGTCGCTTATCTTCAGAAGTCTAACAATTGCCGATTTCACATACGCTCCCTTATCATCCTTGACTATACCCTGCATGCTGTTCCTCCTTCCGCTACTCATGTATGAATCACTCAACTATATAAATATGTTTCTTTCTGCCAGAATGTGATTGGAACGTCATGCAAAAATTCGGCGCGTAAAAAACCTCCCGATCCGGCGCCCGCGTTGTACGGGCGACCTTTTCAGGAGGTTCCTTTGTTTGTACTTGTTTATTTTTTAATACTTGTCATTCTCCAGATCCAGAAAGATCCTGGGTTCTTCTTCGATTTTCTCCGGAAGTTTTCCGATTGGCTGTTCGTTTCCCGGCAAGACTTGGATCCCTTTATTGAGTTTGAACTTGCTGACCATTTCCTTCAGCATTTCCGCCTGGCCGGAGAGTTCTTCGCTGGCCGCCGCGCTCTGTTCCGCTGTGGCGGAATTGTTCTGGACGACCTGGGATACCATTTCGACGCCCTTGTTGATCTGGGCGATTCCCGAAGCCTGATCATTGGAAGCCTGAGCGATTCCGCCCACCAGACTTGCCGCTTTTTCGATCACCTTTACGATTTCGTCCAGAGCAGAAGCAGTTTCGTTTGCAATCTTGGTTCCCGATTGGACTTTGCCGATGGAACCTTCAATGAGTTCGGTGGTTTCTCTCGCGGCGTCCGCGCTTCTCGCTGCAAGGTTTCGTACCTCTTCCGCTACGACTGCGAAGCCTTTTCCGTGCTGTCCCGCTCTTGCTGCTTCAACCGCGGCGTTAAGGGCTAGGATATTTGTCTGGAAAGCGATATCGTCTATAACCTTGATGATCTTGGATATATTCGCCGAGGATGCGTTGATTTCTTCCATGGAGCCAAGCATTTCCTGCATGCGCTCATTTCCCTTTATTGCATTATCCCTTGCGTTTCCGGCCAGTTCGCTCGCCTGATTTGCGTTGACCGCATTCTGTTTCGTCTTGTCCGCAATTTCGGCAATCGAAGCGGTAAGCTGCTGAATGGAGCTTGCCTGTTCCGTGGAGCCCTGGGCCAGTGTCTGGCTTCCGTCGGACACCTGTCTGGATCCTGACGCCACCTGATCGGAAGCATCGCCGATATCACCCATGACCTGACTCATCGTAACGATGATGTTGTTCAGGCTATCCTTGATTGTCAGGAAATCTCCCTTGTACTCTGCCGTGATCGCCAGATCCAGGTTGCCTTCCGCCATATCCGTAAGTGCATCGGAAATTTCATCGACATAGCTGAGGATATTTTCCAGAGTCTCATTCAGGGCGTTCTTGAGCACCGCGTGATCTCCCTTGTATTCGCCCTCCATCTTAATGCGCAGATTTCCTTTTGACATCTCCTTGAGCACGTTCAACGCTTCTTCGATTGGAGCCGCCAACGCATCAAGAGTCTCGTTGATACCTTTTATGATATTCGCATATGCGCCTTCGAATTTTTCCGCGTCACCTCTGGTCTCCAGCTTCCCTTCGATAGCGGAAGCAGACAGCATTTCGGTTTCGCTAACCAGCGCTTTGATGGTTTCAATCATTCGAATAAACGGTGGAAGCACCATGTCGTTCGCGCTCAGGCGTCCGATATTTTTCATGCTTTCCAGATCGGAGAGATCGCCTGCCGATACGTGGGATATTACTCTTGTAAGGTCGCTCATGGTATCGATGACGCTGTTGATCGACTGTTTGATCTCATCGTAGATTCCCTGGTACTCACCCTTGACGGAATCGCTGTAGTCATTTTGCCTGCCCATCTTGTAGAGGACGGCATTTCCTTCCGTCAGCGCACCAAGGCCGGTGATGCAGGCGTTGATGCTGTTTTTGATCTCTTCGTAATCTCCGTTATATGTCTCGGTGATCTCCTGCGGGATCTCGCCTTTTCCGATCTGATGCATGTATTCCGCAGACATCTTAAGCGGCGCCACAAGCGCGTCGATGGTCGCGTTTACGCCTGCAATGATCTTTGCAAAGTCTCCGCCGTGCCTGGAAGAGTCGGCTCTTTCGTCAAGCTTTCCCTCCACTGCGGCCTTTGACAACGCGGCGGCGTCTTCAATCAGGGTATGGATAGCGTCTATGCATACATTAAAGCTTTCCTGGATCTGATTGTAGTCTCCCTGCGCTTCTTCATATATTTTTTCAGGAATATCTCCCTTGCTGATTTTTTCTATGTAAGCTGCCAGCTTTTTCAGCGGACCGATCAGGGCGTCTAGGGTTTTATTGAAGCCTGCGACGATATCACGATATCCGCCGTCGAATTTCTCAATGTTTCCACGTTCTTCAAGGCGGCCTTCCACTGCGGCGACTGTCATGTTCTCCGCTTCGATGACCAGATTCTTCAGCGTATCGATCACTGAAATCATACTGTAGGCCAGAACGTCGTTCTCGGACTGCGGTTTGACTTCTACGGACAGATCACCCTCGGCGATCCTCTTTGCCACTATCGCCTGGGTTTTGGTATTTTCGATCATTTTGCCGATCGCTTCCGTTAATTCCCCGATTTCATCCTTGGAATCGGTTATATTGGAAACATCCACGTTAACGTCGCCCAGAGCCGTCTGATCGGCTACCGCCGCCAGTTTTTTCAAAGGTCTGACGATGTTTCTGGAAATCAAAATGATCGTTGAAATGAGGATGATCAGCGCAATGCCGAAGATGATCAATGTGGACATCTGCATCGTGCGGGCCGCGCTGTTGAATTCCTTATCCGGAAGCCCCGTGGCGACTACCCATCCGGTATCGCCGACGGCAGATACGTATCCGATACTCTCCTGTTTATCGCTGATATAGGTGATATTGCCGACCTTTTTCTCCAGGATCGCCTTTTGGATGTTCTTGGAAAGCTTTGTATCGGCTACATTCACATTCTTATATTTTTCATTCGGATGATAGATGATCTGTCCGTCGCTGCTGGCTAGGATATAGAAGCCGGTTTTCCCGAGCTTGTATTCCTTCATCATGACATTGATGCTGTCGATGTTGAAGTCGATTCCCGCAGCTCCGATGATTTCCTGAGTCCCTGATTTGAATATCGGAGCAATGCTGCTAACAACGGCGAGGTTCGTCGTCGAGTCAATGTAGGGATCCGTCATAATGACGCCCTTCGTATCCAGCAGTTTCTGATACCACGGTCTGGTTTTCGCGTCCCAGTCCGGATCTCCGATCCAACCGTCGGAGTCGGTGATCTGATTCGTCTCAAAATCCACGACCCATGAGCACATGATATTGTTCGGATCCGACTTTTCGATATTGACCATGGTGGTCAGCGCCTGGGGAAAGCCTGGAGCCGAAGTAATGCCCACCGTTGGTGTCGTGGCATAGCAAAGCTGTTCAAACTGACTGTTTCCAGCCATTTGCTTCGCCATTTCCATATACTTGATAAAAATACCGTCAATCTGATAAGACGCCGCCTGCGATCTCGCTGCAAGCTCTTTCGTCGTGATTTCCGATACGGAATGATTCGCAGTATTTAAGGTAATAACAGCCAATGCACAGTAAGTAATGACCACGGGTATTCCGATGAACAATAGAATTTTCGATAATAAACTTCTTTTCATAACCCTCTCTCTTTCTTCTATAAATCCAACCTAGCGCCGATAAAAATCAACGATGAATATATCGGCATACAGACTTATATTTTAATGCAAAATTCGACATTCTGGTTAGTTTTTTTTGACAACCCAACCAATTCATCCAAGTAACAATTGGCAATTATGTCGTAATTCCAATGGGTTTTTACGGCAATACCTCAATTATTCAGAGCGCAAAAAAAAAAATAAAAAGCATAAAACGGCAAACGCTTTATGCAAATAATTTGGCAGCATAGTCATGCTCCGTAATAGATGTCGGAAAATTCGATTGCCGTGGCGGTAGCAAGCTGGTCATTGGGCTGATCAAACACCGCCGCTCCTTCGGCGACTTTATTTGGCTTTACCAGCGGGAAAAACAGTGAAAACGTGCTCCCCACTCCTTCCTTGCTATCTACTTTGATTTCACCGTCCAGCAAGGACACGAGCGTTTTAACGAGATACAAGCCGATCCCGGTGCCTTCCGAATGCATGGAAGCATGCCGGTCGACACGTCGAAACCTTTCAAAAATCAGTTCTTTCTGATCACTCGGGATGCCGATGCCGTTATCTTTGACCTGAATGCATACTTGTCTTTTCGCTTTCAGAATGGTCTGATAGATGAATACCTCGATCGTTCTTCCCTCTGGCGTATACTTTACGGCGTTGGATAAAAGGTTCAGGAGTATCCTTTCATAAATATCCACGTCGGCCTGGATGATCGACTGTTCCATTTCTGATGAAAAGGAAATCCGGATCCCTTTTCGTTCAGCGAAAACCGAAATTGAGTCGATCAGGGTCCTGGTCAGCTGAACGACGTCCGCGTTGGCCCTGTTGATACGAAAAACCCCGGAATTCGCACGGGTGTTGTCCAATATATTGTTTACAAGCTTCATCTGTCGGTAGGTGTTCTGCTTTATCTTATTCAGGTACTTTCTTACTTTGTCCGACAGCTCATTGTTATAAATCAGCTCAACGGCCTGAATGGAGGAAGTTATTACGGACATCGGCGTTTTTAGTTCATGCGTGATCAGCATGAGCATCTCATCCTTCATTTCTATCGCTCGTTTCAGTTCTTCATACTTTTCTTCCAGATACTTTCTCTTCAGGACCGTATCCGTTATATCATCAAGATAGGATATGATATATTTGATTTTGCCGTTTTCCGGGACAGGAGTGATCGTCTTGTTCCAATATCTTATCTCACCTGTTGCGGATATGGTCTGCAGTTCTTTCTGGTGGACCGGCCTTTCATTTTCAGCGATGCTCAGCCAAAGCTGTTCCAATCCGCTTTCGGTGAAAGACGGAATCATTTCTTTCAGAAAAAGTCCGGTCAGACTCTCTTTTACATGGAAAGCATTCCTGATGTAATCCTGATACAACGTATTTGCTTTCAGTAATTGGAAGCCGGGAAAGCTGTACAGTCCTACTCCCATACTGTTATCCATCGCCATTTTATCAAACAGCGAGAGCTCAGAATTCAGAATATAATTGGGCTTCTGTTCAATAAGGTAAATCTTTTGGTCCGCTTTGCCAACTTTGTAGCAGTTGATCAGGACCTCAATCGTCTCTGCCGACTTTGTAAACAAATAGTTTTCAGATGCAAATCTTGTTTCCGGGTCAAAGCAGAATCTAAGCAATGTCTTCATCACTTCACCAATTGGCCTGTGATAAAAGTCATCCTTTGAATAACCGGTCAAAGCAGTAAAAGCACCCCCAATATCTTCAACATAACCGTTGCTGACTAACAGGTGCGTCCTACATTTTGCTTCGGCGGAAAGGTTGCGGCTTCTCATTGAAATAAGTACCTCCGAAAATATCTGGCCAAAAAATAATGAATAAAAAAGGCAATACTTGATCAAGTATCACCCCGTTGATATTTTTTTATTGCAGCTGCCGTTTATTAAATGATTTTACGTCTTAGAACCTTTTCAATAAAAATATCGACGACTGCGGGATCGAATTGCTTTCCCTTGTTGCTGATCAGCTCCTGGATCGCCATTTCCGAATCAAGAGTCTCTTTGTAGGATCGCTGATTCGTCATGGCGTCATAGGAGTCCGCAACCGAAATGATCCTGGACAAAAGCGGGATCTCTTCCCCTCTCAATCCTTTCGGATAGCCCGAGCCGTCGTATCGTTCATGGTGGTATAAAACATATTTCGCGATATCCGCCATCTCAAGAGACGAGCTCAGTATCCAGGAGCCAACCTCCGGATGTTTCATGATTTCGCTCCACTCCTGCATTGTAAGCGGTCCCGATTTGTTGATTATATGATCCTGAATCGCGATCTTGCCGATATCATGAAACAGGCCGCTGATTTCCAGTTTGTAGATATCAATATCCGGTAATTCCATTGCCATACCCAAAAATTTGCATAACTGACTGACCCTGTTGGAGTGGGTCTTTCTGTCTGCATTTCTTTCAACATGTTTGTATAAAGTTGTATCCAATATCGTTGCTAACATACTTTGCTGCTTGTTGATCACTTTATGTTCATACATATTTTTCACGTCACGCCTTCTCTAATTGTTTATTACCAAACTTGATCGCTCCGAGAACCAGCATTGCAGAAGCCAATCCGAGAGCCATTATTATACTAAGTGATATTTGTGTCATCCCCGCCCACCATAGCATGATGGCTGCGCCGGTCAATACGGCAGAATAAGCGCGAGCCCGGTTTTTAAACACCGATTTCTCCCGCTCATTAATAGGTTTATTTGGATCCGCTACCGGAGCCAACAAAACTACGATCATTGCTGAGCAAAATAATACGATCGCACATGAATATCCGTTCCAGGGCAATAATTTGATCCCCAGAAGCACAGCCGCTGTTATCGGAATCGATATCAGGTAGCATGCCAGCGGCGTACGTGCATGATAACCCCCTGCATAGGTCCTGACCGGATTATAGGCAATCAAAAATATGATGCATTGCCATACCATCCCAAGCAATAATCCGATCAGGACAGCCGTTACAATGTTTATAACCAGCATTAATCCCATTTTTATCCCATACTCGTATAAAGCTTTGTCTTCTGCCGGCGCAGCGCCTGCGTTAACAAGCGAATCTGCAACTCGCTCTGAAAAATTTTGTTTCATTACAGTCTTCTGAGTTTTTCAGATCCTTCCGGCATTTCAGGCTGATTAGCCACTAACATGCAAACACGGTTAACACTTACTGTTGTAACCATCAGGGCGAGCGCAGCGATAACTCCGGCATATTTAGCTAATAAATTTTTCATAATATTTACCTCCTTCAAAAGTAAAACGAATACAATAATTGATTAATGCAAGTGTATCAGAAAAAACCGTCCGTGCCGTAATTTGTCGAAATTAATATATTTTAGTGTAGTAATCTAATACTTTCATCGAAAAATTGATAACGTATCCTATTCAAAAAATTAATAAAGCAGGCAGAAACAAACAACTGCCCGCTTTCATCATCATGCATCAAATGATCAATCTACGTACATCAAAAGAGAAACCGAAAATATATTATCACTATAGTCGATATTTATGATCCCGTCATACTTCTGGATAACTTTCCTGATGTTTTGGAGACCGATTCCATGATTCTCCTTGTCTGAATTGGATGTTAGTATTTCACCGTTCTCTTCGGTAATTTTCCCTGTGAAAGGATTATCCGACTGGATCATCAGACGTCCTTTATCGTATTTCATTTTCAGATTGATATATCTGTTATCCTTCACCTTTGCGGCCGCTTTAATCGCATTGTCAAGGATATTGCCAAGTATTACTGTCATATCAAAGGATGGGATCTCCAGCTTCTCCGGTATCTTAAGATCAAGCTCGGTTTTGATGTTTTTTTGTTCCGCTTCCTGGAATTTGAAGTTGATAATACTGTCGATAACGGTATTTCCGGAAGTTGAGAAATCTTTTCGCATGCCGATTTCATCCATAATTTCCGAGATATAGCTGAGAGATTCGGGTGTATTGTTGTCCTCAATCAAGGCTTTAATTGAAAACATATGATTTTTAAGGTCATGACGAATCGCGCTGGTTGTCTGGAGGGATGATTTGATCATCTCCAGCTGTTTGTCGTAATACTTGTTCTGTTCCAATATCAATAAGTTCTGCATTTTATCTGATAGGGCTGCAACAATAACATCGTAAAGGTGGAATGTAACAATATTGATCAGGAAGATTAGAATCAGTCCGACCAGTACCTGGTTGACCGACAGCCCCCGAGCATTGAACAGCATAATTATAAGATACAAAGAACCTGACGGAATCAAAAAAATAGATAACCAGTAGGAAATTGGCACCGATTCGCCCTTTTTAATGTTTTTAAAGTTGTTAAGAATCAGTACAACTAAATAAGATAAAATATTGCAAAAGATTATCCCGACAACGGATGAATAATTGTTAATTGTAAATAATGAGAAATTAAAATAACCGGACAACAATACAACAGTCATTTCAACTCCCGTTAAAATCAGATAAATAAAGAAGACTGATAATACTCTGTTTTTAATCGTGGATTCATAATTATAAGTCAGCAGGAAAAAGGTGGTCAGATTAAAAAACAGCATGATAATTGGCACGTTAACGAATATAAAGATGCCATTCCCGATAAAATAGTATGCTATAAATGACAATAATTCAACTCTGGCGCTCGTTCTTCTGGTGTCGAAAAAAACTGCCATAAACCTGTATATAACATACACCCCCAGGATGCTTGTTATCATGTATGCCCACTCAAATAAACCAAATTGCATTATTTAAACCCTTCCTTCTCAAATTTGACCTTTATATCCTCTGTTGCTTCTACCGATTGAAATTCATATTTTCTAGGGGTTTTGCATCTTTTCTGACAAAGAAACGACTAATACCGTCATATAAATGGAAAGATACAATATTGATTAAAAAGATTATTATCAATGCTGCCATTACCTGGCTAGTCACCAAACCTTGCGCGTTGAACAGTATAATTATCGTATATAGGGAACCTAATGGGATCATAAAAATGCATAGCCAGTATGAACTTGGTATGGATCCTCCCTTTTTTATATTTTTAAAATTATTGAAAATCAGCACTACGAAGTACGATACAATGTTTACGAAAATCACTCCTGCTATGGATGAGTAATTATTTGTTTTAAATAGAGAAATATTTAGGCATCCGTTCAGGAGGGCTACAGTCGTCTCGACAATCATCAAAATAATGTAGATCAAAATGGCTGACAATAAACGTTTTTTTATTGTCGCTTGATAATTGAACGATACAAGGAAAAAGGCCGTTATGTTAGCCGCCATCGTTATGATTGGAATGTTTATAAATAAATAGATACTATTAACTATGATAGTGTATGCCAAATAACTCAAGAATTCTGTCTTGGCACTTGTTCTTCTCGTGTCGAAAAATACTGCCATAAATCTATACAGGATATACATTCCAAAAATGGATGTTAGTATGTATACCCATTCGTATAAACCCATCTGCATTACTTAAACCCTTCCTTCTCATATTTGACCTGCATCTCCCTGGTAGCTTTCCTTCTGGCCTGACTGATCGGCAGGACTTCCATGTTTGACATGGTCACTTCCTCATATCGGAACTTTGTGACAAAGAAATAGTTCACAATATATGACTTATGGATGTACATGAAGTGATACTTCGCGACCTGATCGTAAACGTCGTCCAGTTTGCCGTAAAATATCTCTTCTCCATCGCTGGTGACCATTTTGACTTCTCTGTTGTTGCTTTCGAAGTACAGGATATTTTTCACCGGCTTTCGATAGATTTCATGCCCTTTCTTATAAATGAAGACGCCGCCCAGCTTGTCCGTAAGCTTCATCGCTAGCCGGATATCCTTGATGATCTCTCCGTCATCAATTGGTTTCTGCAGAAAATGCATCGGCCTGACCTCAAACAGATCCCTGAAATAACTGTCTTTTCCAGAGATATAAACGATCTGCATGATTTGGTTATCCAACTCCCCGCGAATCTTTCTCCCGACCTCTATCCCATTGATCAACTTCAGTTCGATATCCAGAAACAGCAGGTCGAAGCTCTGCCCCATATCCAGAAATCGGCCCAGTTCTTCACCGGAATAAAACACCTGTGTGTCGATTTTTTCGTTATTTTCTGCTGCATAATTCAATATGATGTTCTCAATCTGTGAACAGATCACTTGCTCATCATCGCAAATTGCAATACGAAACACGCAATCACCCCTCTCAATCCAACCTTTTTTCTCTCTACCAAGAACTCCTCTAACCTAAAGTACTTCAGCAGGGCTCCTAAATACGGGTACCCTTAAATACTCTACTAAAATATACAATTTAATGCAAGACTCCACAAGGTGTAATTTGTCGAAAATTGTCCATAATATGAGGAAAACCTCATATTTTTCTATTTTTCGACGGATTGTTGAAAAATAGTAAATCATGAGGTGCAAATCTGCTTTAATTATGATATATAATTCTAATTACAGATGGCGTCTATGGTCTTTTCCGGTTCGATATGGATCAAAACGTCCGTGTTGTGGATGCTTTCTTCGATTTGTTTCTCTATTTCTTCACTGATTTGATGAGCTTCCTTCAGGGTCAGGCTTTCTGAGACAGTGATCGTGAAATCGATAAGTTTATACTGTCCTGATCTCCTCGCTCTTAGCTTACTGTAATCGACCACTTTCTCATTATAGTCCCGTATCACCTTCTGGATCTTTTGTTCTTCTTCCTCTGATATGCTGGAGTCGATCAGCGGTCCGAAAGCGTGACAGCAAAGTTCCCATGCTTCTTTTATGATCAGACACGCTACGCCGATCGCAACGATCGGGTCGAGAAATCCAATTCCGGTGATCTTGATCAGAATCAACCCCAAGGCTACGCCCGCGGAGGTGTAGACGTCCGTTTTCAGGTGCAGGGCGTCAGCCTCAAGCGCAACGGAATCCTCTTCCTTTGCCACCTTGTACAGACTCCTGGATACGATGATATTGGCCACGGCTGACGCGGACATTACTGCGATCGCAACATAGACGTCTTTAATTTCAGTTGGATCCATGATCTTATGGATTGCTTCCTTGACAATAAGGAACGCCGCAATAAAAATAAGTACTCCCTCTATAACGCCCGATATATTTTCGACTTTGCCATGGCCGTAAGGATGTTCCTTATCGGCTGGTTTTGAAGAGATATTAACAGAGTAAAACGCGATAAGAGAAGCAAGCAGGTCCATCGACGAATGGATCGCTTCTGAAATGATACTGACAGAACCGCTTAATATCCCCGCTATGATCTTCATGATGATCAACATCGTGTTCGATGCGATCGACAAAAATGCTACTTTTGTCTTTCTGTTTTTTAGTCCGAACATTTCAATACCTGCCCCCTGTTGATCGTATCCTAAAATCTTAAATATTAAAAAACCCATGGGATACATCATTCTCATTAATGTAGTCCCACAGGTTAATAATCCTGCTGCCGAATCATTTCAGCCCAGCCCCACGCTATAATAGCATCGCCTGCTCAATATTTTCAATTTATTGTAAATATTATATATTATGCAGCCTCACAAATCAAGCTTTTTGTATGTTCAAAGCCGCTGATAAGATAATATATGCGATCAAACTGATTCTCGCACCATTTTCCGCCAACTTAAGATTGTGATATCTCTCGTCTGCTTTGGACAATTTCAAGAACTTCCCTCCGGTATAGAAAATTGAGACTTTGTCAACTGAAAAAGGTACCATGGAATTTCTCCATGGTACCTTAATATACGTTGAAAGCTCTCTTATATTTTTTGTTATAATACGATGCAGATCAGATATTCTCTTCCTTCGTCGGATATTTTCTGCAGCGCGTGCTGTATCTTTAATCTCGCGTTCTCCGGAACATTCGTCAGCTTGTTTTCCATCTGTTCCGTTACCATCTCATAGAGCGATTTTCCGAAGAGATTCGTCTCCCAGATCTTTGACGGATTGTTTTCAAACTCCGTCAGGAGATAGCGAATGAGGTCTTCGCTTTGTTTTTCGCTGCCAACCACTGGGGAGACCTCTGTTGTGATATCCGTCCGGATCAGATGCAGCGAAGGCGCTTTTGCCTTCAGTCTCACTCCGAACTTGTTGCCCTGCTTGAAGATCTCCGGTTCTTCAAGAACCATTTCCGAAAGCTTCGGCTGTACAATACCGTATCCGGTCTCGTCGACCTGGGCCATGGCGCCCTTGATTTTATCATAGGACTTCTTGGCCTGTGAAAATTCCTTGATCAGATTGAAGAACTGGTAATCATTGTTGACTTCCTGCCCCATGATCTCTTCGATGACTTTATAGAATAATCCGTTGACCGGAGTAACCACAACCTCGATGTCGCCGGTGCCAAGATCCATTCCGCTGACTTCGATTGCCTGCACAACGCTTCCATCTTCAAGGGAATTGATGGAATCCTTTATATCCCTGATATTGTCGAAGGTCTTGCTCCATTCCTTGATATTATTGATAATGGTGGCCTTGATCCAGTGATCGTTAGGAAGTCCTTCAATAAATCCGGGAAGCTTGAATTTGATCTGAGACGCCGGGAACTCATACAGCGTTTCACTGAGGATCTGAGTAAGGGTTTTCGAGCTCATCCTTGCGCAATTTGCGGCGATGACCGGAACGCGATACTTTTCCTCCATCAGGCTTCTGATTTCCTGGGCGGCCTCTCCTTCGGGTGCTGTGGAATTCAAAACTACCACAAAAGGTTTGTTCAGTTCCTTCAGCTCTTTGATCACTCTTTCTTCCGCCGGCACAAAGCTTTCACGGGGAATCTCACCGATGGAACCGTCGGTAGTGACCACGATCCCCATGGTGGAATGATCTGTGATGACCTTTCTTGTTCCGATCTCGGCGGCCTCTTCAAACGGGATCCTCTGCGCCTGCCAGGGCGTATTTACCATCCTGGCTTTTCCGTTTTCCTGATGTCCAAGAGCGGTTTTCACCATATATCCGACGCAGTCTACCACGCGAACCTTGAAATTGATGTTTCCCGGAAGTTCGAGAGATACGGCCTCAGCCGGTACAAACTTGGGCTCGGTCGTCGTTATAGTCCGGCCTGTTCCGCTCTGCGGAAGTTCGTCGATTACTCTTTCCTTCACGTATGCATTGGTGACATTCGGAATGACGAGCAGATCCATAAACCGCTTTATGAAAGTGGATTTTCCTGTCCTTACCGGCCCCACGACCCCTACGTAAATGTCACCCTGAGTTCTCTCAGCTATGCTTTCATATATATTTAGGTTTTCCAATTCTATAACCTCCTCCAACATTTGTTCCACTATTGGCAGTGGAAATCTGCAAATCATAGATTTGTGATTTCCTTGCATAAGTCCGGCATCAATCTGCTTTACAGATTGGTCGGGCTATTATCTGTACAATATATTAGAAGAGGCATTTCTTTATTCATAATTTTTCTGCCAAGTCTTTCGATAAAATTACGAAAGGCAGGAGGATTGTTATTTCAGGTTTATCTATATGAAGAAGGATAGTCGATGAGCACAGAATTTTTCGAGGAATCTCAATACTTTCAAATTCTGCGAATAAGGTTTTCAATATATGGCTTTGTTAAAAAAGTGCTGTTTGAGCCGCTAGGCGAGTTCACTTTTTTAGTTGAAAACCATGAACAGAATTTAATAAAGTATAGATTCTGAGAACCGATTCTGTGGTCATCGGATATCCTTGCTCATAAAAAAGGAAGCCTGTTTCTAGGCTTCCTCTTCGTATATTTTAATCATTTCCTCATCCACATTGATCAGCCCGTTCCTGATCATATGCACGAAGATCGGAACCAGGACAGGATCGAACTGCCTTGCCGCTCCGGCCTCGAGACATTTCATTGCCTCCTCTGCCGAAACCGGATCCCGGTATGTACGCTGCGAGGTCATGGCGTCGAATGCGTCCGCAATACAAAGCATTCTTGCCGAGATCGGAATATCCTCTTTTGCGATCCGTCTCGGATACCCCTTGCCGTCGTACCGTTCATGATGTCCGATCACCGCAGGGATAACGTAATCCAGCGATGGCAGATGCTTGATGATGCCGATGGAGTTTTCTACATGGCCTTTCATGGCCTCGTACTCCTCATCCGTTAATTTTCCGGCCTTATTGAGAATCTGCTCTGAAACTCCTATCTTGCCGATGTCGTGCAGGAGAGCGGCTTCTTTGATGATCCTCACATAATCCTCGTCCATTCCGTAGGCATACGCGAGCTTTGTTGCGTAGTAGGCCACCCGTTTTGAATGATTGAAGGTATAGTGGTCTTTCGCATCGATTGCGGCTGTAAGGGCATATATCGTCGGCGCATATTCCGCGTAGATATCCGCCTTGCTTTCTTCTTCTATGTATTCGACCTGTCTTCCGAGCTCCTTCTTTTCCACGGAATAAGCCAGGATAAGATTCTTGCCCTTTCGTTTTGCATGGTAGACCGCCATATCCGCGTTGTCTATAAGCTGCTTGACCGTACTGGCCGAATGGGGAATAGCACAGATCCCCCCGCTCACGGTCAGGACCTTAAGGGTATAATCCTTGGCCCGTTTATTCATATTCAGTATCTGCTTCCGTATATTTTCTGCCAGTGTCTTAGCGGCTAATATATCATACATCGGCAGGATGACCGCAAATTCTTTTCCTCCGTATCGAGCCACATAACCGTTGTTTCCAACAGTTGCCCGGATGATCTGCGCAACTCTCTGGAGAGCGATATCACCCTCTTTGTTTCCGTAAAGCTGGTTGTACAGTTTGAAATCATCGATATTCAGAATAACCAGGGCAAGGGAGTGATCTTTGTGCTTCTCATACTCTTCCTGGATCGTTTCATAGAAATACTTCCGGTTCAGAAGCCCTGTGAGTTCATCGGTACGGGCTTCATTGTAAACCTTTTCATACAGCTTGGAATTCTTTACCGCGATAGACCCGATGGAATCCACCGATGCGAGGAAGCTCACATCGTCAAAAGTAAAGCTGTTCCCCCGTTCCTTGCCGGACAGGAGAACGATCCCTATGAGCTGATCCTCGTCCTTCAGCGGCGCCAGACACTCGATTTCCAGATCCGCCAGCTGTTTTTTCTCTGTTTCCCACATGGATTTATAAGCCATGGTGCGCTTGAAATCTTTCATAAGCAGGCACTCGCTGTGTTCCGTCAGCCATAACACAAGCGGATTATCATCCTGAATGGTAAAGGTCATATAGTCCAGCGGACTGGTGCTGTGGACGATGGAAAATTCGCCGGTTTTATTGTCCGCCACACTGACATAGACTTTCTTTACGCCGATCGTGCTTTGGATCACTGTTACAAGTTCCTCCATGATCTCATCGATCCTCAGGCTCTTTGAAACGGAATAGCTGAATTTCTTCAAGCTTTCCGCCCGCAGGATCTCCTCCTTGATGAAGACGTTGTCGATGAACTTTTTGATTCCATAGTAGATCAGAAGGATCGCCAGGGTAAATAGAACGGCGATGATCAGGACTTCATACTTCATAAAATCATTAAGATAGGTACTGATCAGATGTTCCATGAAATTGATTGCGTTCGAAAAGATCAGGATCGCCAGGCTGAGGGTAATAAAATAGCAGATGCCTCGCGAAACCAGCAAGGTCATTTTAAACAGTCTTCTCTTATACAGCGCATAAAACATGAAGAATGCGTTGATCACTCCGGAGAGGATGTCCGTCGGAAAGCCCCGGAAAATCGACAGCATGATAAACACGTGGCCGGCGAAAATAATTACGATTCCGGCGATGATCGGAATAAACTGCTTCCTGACGAGTTCATTCTTTTTACTGTTCTTAACGAGGATATAAAGCATATGTACGATGATTGCCGCGCATGCGCCGAACATAATGCCGACCATCCAGGTCGGATGGTAAACAAATCTGAGCCCTCCGCCGGTAGTAGTCAGTACCGGATGAGCCAGCAGAGCGCCGGTCGAAATATTGACCGCATTGATCACAACGATGATCAGGAACCATACTTTCTTTGCAAGACTATCCCTGGCTCCTACAAATTCTTCCACAAAATTGAAAAAGGCAAAGGGAAGCAAAGTCAGGCCGACGATCGATATGTCGTACCAGAATTTTATTGATGGCCACAACAGCATTCTCATGCAGAATGAGCCGCCTGTCCATAAAATAAGAGCGCTTAAAACAATCAGGAACGAGTTGATCAGCTTCGTCTTCTTTGCAGCCATAAATGCAAGCATCAGGAAGGTGTAGCAGATCAGAGCAACGATGGGTACTGCGATGAAATTACCGATCAAAAGTGCCACCCCCTGTTCATTTCGTAGTCCTCCTTCTGAAGCTGCAGAAGCTGCATCACTTCATAGGGTGACGGATTGATATTGCGGATGGATTTTTTATTCTGCCTTTCGTACTCTTCAAAGGTCCCGCATTTCAAAATCGTGATCTCAAGCGGATCCATTCCCAGAATTCGTTTCAGGTCCTGATAATCATTATCCACATATTTAAAGTAAACGCCTAAATGCTCCCTCAGAATATCCTTTGTGATTGCGCTGGTTGCCAGGGATTCCCGTTTCATCTCCACATACATATGAAGGAGTGGCCGGTTCATCTTGTTGTATTCCTTTATGGCGATCCAATCCTGTATCGCAAGGCCGGACAGTTCAACCACATTGCGGATACAGTTTTCCGAGATCCGGGTAAATCCGGCAATATCGATGACGGTAGGGATCCTGTCGACGTATTTGAAGCGTGGTATCCTTGTCTTTTCAACGCTGCTTTCCAAGCCGACACATCGGTATACGTCGCCTACCCTATAACGCACGAAGGCGCCGCCTTTTAAAACAGAAATGACAAGTTCATATTTTTCACCCGGGATCACTTCGTTCATCATATAGGTTTTCGGTTGATAATCGTGATCCTCCAGGTTTCTGTACATTTCATCTTCAGGAATAAACTCATAGAAGCATGCGTCCGGGAAGAAGTACAATCCGTCCCTCGTCCAGGTTTCCGTTCCGATGCAGGACGGCTCTGTTCCTGCAAAAAGCTCCATCGGCCGAATGCCCCACAAATCTTCCAGATCGTCCTTGTAGCATTCATTATCAGTACCCGCAACCATAAAGCCTTTCAGTTTAAATAAATCTTTCGGCTTTAAATCGCGGTTCTCTTTCTTACAGCGGTATTTCGCGTTCATGACCCTTAAAATCATGGAAGGGGAATATTTAGAAGTTTTCTTTCCGGAGCCCTCGCTATCCTTTTTCGACTTTCCGCTCCCCATGGAGCTGAGGCTGAGGCTTACGTAATAAGCCACGCTGCCCAATCCGAAAAAGAAATCGATTCCTTTTGTCAGCCCTAGTTTAAAACCTTTCTTATTCCGTTCGGAAAAGGTCATTTTGACTGCTTCCCGGACCGGCGGGAGAAACTCTATACCGATTTCCTCATTCAGAGCAAGGGGATACAAGCCGGTGGCATAGGGAAGGGGCGCCAGACCATAGAGGAAGGTATCGGTAGATTTGACATTGAATTTTCCCTTCTCCGTGCTGGTTGACAGGATCATGCAGGCAAGCACGTTGTTCTTATATGTATCAAGCATACTCTTTGTATAGGGCGCGACTTTGATTGGATTTTTACCGCCCTCCCAGGTTGTCTGGATCCAGATGATAGGCTTGTCCGGAAGCATGTCCTCCTGTTTCTGCAGGAGGATGTCAGCATAATCCCCATAGGTGGTCAGCGGAACCTGTTTCCGAAAATCTTCGATGGTTTCCGGGCATTTTCCTTCAAGCAAATATTGACCAAGCCCCGAATTACTCCACAGTGAGATCTGTTCGAGCATAAGACGGTTCTGGATCTGCATGTATCCGTCGATGTCCAAATCCAAAAATCCGCAATATTCCTGCCAGATGGCTTCGGGCTGATGGTTTTTCAGTTTCTCTTCAAATTTCACTATGTCACCTTCTTTCTATCGGAAAGTTTTCACACATCGGTTCAGGCTCCGATAGTTCGGGATCAGAAACGGCGTGGTTGCTTTATATTCTCCGTAATCGGGAAAAACCCTCATAAAGATCCACCGATCCTGGAGAACAATGTAACCCAGGTTCAACAAGCTGAAAAGAATGCCGGCTGCTAAAAGCAGCATGCCAGATAACGAAAGCCAAAGAAAGAAATAAAAACCCGTGAACCACAGAACGCCGGGATGCCTGCTCATGGCATAAAACCCGGTAGAGCAGGTTTTAGGTTTCACATCTGATTTGATATAGGTATCTTCGAAAGGGATCGCGAAAAAAAGCGTATATACAAGTAGCAACATGAAAATAATTGCAATCGGCGCGAAAACAATAACTCGGCCGGTATACCACATCTCCTCCGTGATTGTGGATGATATAAGGCCTGCGGTTGCAGCGGTCAGTAAGAAGCACCCTATGAAAAAGCAACCGTGAAGTATTCTATAATTCACGGTCACGCTGTTGATGTCATAGATGACAAATAGTACAAAGGCAAAGGATCCCATCAGTATATAAGACATATCGCGGTTTTTCCTTTCAATTATGTCGTTTTCTTATTGTTCTGACGAATACTTATAATATAGTGCACTATTTCAACATTATCACTATTTAAGATGTTTTTCAATATAATTCCACAGAAAGTTGAATTATTTGCCATTTTTTTGGCGACACTTTATGCTAAAGTGTCGCCGAAAAGACTAAATGTCTTTCCTTCGGTAATTTTAACAGGAATGATCTGACCGACCAGCTCCGGCGTCCCTTTGAAATTGACGAGCTTGCCGGACTCTGTCCTTCCTGAGTATGTCTTTGAATTAGTTTTGCTCGGTCCCTCAACCAGTACATCGAGGACCTGCCCTTCACAGGCTGCATTCTTCACGGCTGAGATTCCGTTGAGCAGCTCCACCAGCCGGTTGAACCGCTCGTGTTTGACAGCCTCAGGAACCTGCTTCATATACTTTTCCGCGGGAGTACCCTTGCGGATGGAGTAAAGGAAGGTGAAAGCCGAATCAAACCGGACCTCACGGACCAGCTCCAGCGTTTCCTCAAAGTCCTCCTCCGTTTCCCCCGGAAACCCGACGATAATATCCGTAGTGACGGCGATTTCAGGAACGGCAGCTTTCAGTTTGGCAATCAGCTTCAAATAATCTTCCTTTGTATATTTACGGTTCATCCGCTTCAGGATCTCGGTGCTTCCCGACTGCACCGGCAAATGAATATTATTGCACAGCTTATCACAGTCCTTATAGGCCTGTATCAGCTTGTCCGAAAGGTCCTTCGGATGGGAGGTCATGAAACGGATCCTTTTGATACCGTCGATCCCGTTGAGCAGATAGATCAGGTCGGCAAAATCCGTATTGAAATCGCAGCCGGTCCCGTAAGAATTCACGTTCTGCCCAAGCAGCATGATCTCCCTTACACCGTCCGCCGCTAATCCCTTGACTTCGTTCACAATTTCTTCGGGCCGCCTGCTTCTCTCCCGCCCCCTTGTGTACGGAACGATGCAATATGTACAAAAATTGTTGCATCCGTACATGATATCCACATAGGCTTTGAAGGAATATTCTCTCTTGGAAGGCAGCCCCTCCACAATATCGCCGCCGTTTTCCCAGACGTCGACGACCTTGTTCCTTTCGTTGAGAACATTGGACAGCAGTCTTGGAAACTCATGGAGGTTGTGGGTCCCGAAAACAAGATCGACCCAGGGATATTTCGCCTTCAGCGTGTCGATGATGTGCTGCTGCTGCATCATGCAGCCGCAGACCGCTACAACTACTTCCGGCCTCTCTTCTTTTACTTTTTTCAGCTGGCCAAGGGTTCCAAAGAACCGCTTGTCCGCGTTTTCCCGGACGCTGCAGGTATTGATGATCGCAACGTCGGCTTCTTTTTTGTTTTTATTTTCGAGATACCCAAGCTCCGTCAGCATTCCCGCCAGAGTCTCCGAATCGTGTTCGTTCATCTGGCAGCCGAAGGTCTGGATATGAAAGGTCTTGTTTGTCAAAGCGTTGTTCCTCCGTTAAATTTTTCAGCTTTATTATATTATCATTTCTCAGTTCAAGAAACAATATAGATGACAGAAATGATGCGGTTTCCGTCATTTCTTACTAGATAATCATTGACGGACCCGGCTTTAAGATTTAAACTAGTAATAATCATCTAGCCAGTACAAAGGAGGGATTTCATGAACGCGGAGCAGGTAAAGCATTATCTTGGTCTCAATCATAAGGAAAATATTATAAAAGCGCGTGAGAATTTGAAAGGTGTTATCAAGGAAACTCCTCTGATTTACAGCGATTTTTACAGCAAGGAAAACAAATGCAATATCTATATCAAGCCCGAAAATTTACAGGTTACCGGATCTTTTAAAATTAGAGGCGCTTATAATAAAATTGCCAACCTGACGGATGAGGAATGCAAAAATGGGATCATCTGTGCGTCTGCAGGCAATCACGCCCAGGGAGTTGCGTTCTCCGCACAGAAGCGCGGCGTGAAATCCACCATTGTCATGCCCAACGTAACGCCCCTTCTAAAGATCGATTCCACAAAGGACTACGGTTCGGAAGTGGTGATCCACGGCGACGTCTACGATGAATCCAGCGGCAAGGCGCTGCAGATGGCAAGCGAACACGGCTATACCTTCGTCCATGCATTTGACGATTACGATGTGCTCTGCGGCCAGGGCACCATCGGCCTGGAGATCCTGGATGAACTGGAAAACGTCGATGAGATACTCGTTCCCATCGGGGGCGGCGGTTTGATCAGCGGCATTGCGCTGGCTGTAAAATCGGTGAAGCCTGAAGTCAAAGTCATCGGAGTCGTCCCGGTCGGGGCCATGTCCATGAAGATTTCCCTGGAAGAAGGACAGGTAACAAGACTTGCCGCAGTGAAAACCAGCGCGGAAGGCGTCGCGGTAAAGCAGCCGGGAGATCTGACCTTCGCCGTTGCAAAAGATTACGTAGACGAAATCATTACGGTTTCGGAAAAAGATATTATGGAAGCAGTGCTTCTCCTTCTGGAAAAGCACAAGATGATTGCAGAAACAGCCGGAGTCGTTCCTCTCGCCGGAGTGAAGAAACGGGCCAAACCCGGGAAAAACATCGTCTGTCTGGTCAGCGGAGGAAATATCGATGTAGTTACGATCTCTTCCATCATCAATCAGGGCCTGATCTCCCGCGGCAGGATCATGTGCTTCTCGGTGGAACTCCCCGATAAGCCGGGGCAGCTGGTGAAGGTCGCCCAGATCCTGGCGGAACTCGGAGCCAATGTTATCGAGCTGGAGCACAACCAGTTCAAGGCCATCGACCGCTACTCCAACAAGGTAGCGCTGGAAGTGACCGTTGAAACCAACGGGCAAGGCCATATCAAACAGATCCTCGAAACACTGGAGGATCACAATTTCGAGGTCAGACGGGTTTATTAAAACATCAAGCGGACATGAAACCATGTCCGCTTTCTTATTGGGCAAGTAGCATACATAATAGATGTATGTCTCATTGAGATATAAGTCATCGTGCCGCGACGGTGTGTTCTCGCAGGAAACCGGACGCCTTTTTGCCACAGCTTCAGCTGTATTGGCAAAACGGACAGCGAAGCAAGCTTCGCTTGCGGAGGAGTTCCATGTATGGAACGTTGAGCGCCAGCGAGCGGTTTCTCAAGAGAATACACCCGACAGGCACGCCGAAGATGTATTAAATCGAAAATTTTGTATGCTCCTACTTGAACAATTCCTCCGTCTCATGTTTCCGCTGCCGCGTCATGAGGCTCATGACCGCTTCTCTGGCGTCTGTGGATTCGTTGATCACATGGTAGATCTGTTCCGTGATCGGCATTTCCACCCCGACCTGTTTCGCAAGCTCATAAGCAGCTTCTGCGGTATAGATCCCTTCGACCACCATTCCGACCTTTTTCACCGCTTCCGACGGCTTAATACCTTCGCCGATCATGATCCCGCAGCGGCGGTTACGGCTGTGCATGCTGGTACAGGTAACGATGAGGTCCCCGATCCCGGTCAGCCCTGAGAAGGTGCTCAGGTTGGCTCCCAACTTTACGCCCAGCCTTGCGATCTCGGTGATACCGCGAGTCATCAGCGCGGCTTTCGCGTTGTCGCCATAGCCCATACCGTCCGATATTCCGGCTCCCAGCGCGATAATATTTTTCAGCGCTCCGCCCAGCTCCACGCCGGCCACGTCTGAATTCGTATAAATTCTCAGCCTATCCGACATGAAGACGTCCTGGATGTATTCGGCCAATTCCAGTTCCTCCGATGCTGACACCAGGGTGGTCGGCATTCCTCTGCCGACTTCCTCGGCGTGGGACGGTCCGGAAAGAGCAACATATTTCGCATTGGGCAGCTTTTCAAAGGCGATTTCGGACAGTCGTTTCAGTGTTTTCTGTTCGATTCCCTTTGCAACGTTTACCAGCACCATCTCCGGTTTCAAATACGGCAGCGCTCCATCCAGCGCACTTCTGAAATGCTGGGAAGGCGCGGAAAAAAGAACGATATCCGAATCTTCCACTGCTTCACCGACCGAATAGGAAATCTGAACTGAATCGGGCAGCTTTACTCCCGGCAGATACCTTGTGTTTTCTCTATTTTCCGAGAGCTCATCCAAATGGCTCTTATCAACATCCCAAATCTTAACGGTATGACCGTTGCCGCTCAAACTGACGGATAGGGCCGTACCCCAGCTTCCGGCACCGATTACGGCAATTTTCTCACTCATTTCTTTTCCTCCTGTTTTTTGAAGTTGACCTTTGGTTCTTCGCCTTTGATCAGTCTCATTATGTTCCGGCGATGTTTGATCACCACGATGATTGCCATTACGATCGTCACGGGCAGGTATCCGTGATCGAAGTAATATGCCGTGAGCGGAAATATGATCGCTGCTGCAACGGAACCGACGGATACCCGTTTTGTTGTCACCAGGAATATTGCAGCAATGACAAGTTCAACAAGTCCCAGCAAAGGCTCCCATGCGAGGGCCACTCCAAAAGCGGTTGCGATCCCTTTCCCGCCCCGGAATCCGAACGCGGCAGGCCAGATATGGCCCAGGAAGACGGCCAGACCGCAGTACATTGCGAGCTCCTGGCCTCCTATGTATCTGCCCAGCAGAACTGCGGCAATACCTTTTAATATATCGATGATCAGGACCGCTGCCGCCGCCTTCTTGCCGATCACGCGCAAGGTGTTGGTCGTTCCGGCATTTCCGCTGCCCTCTTTTCTGATGTCGACCCCCTTCGCCCTGCTGATCAGGATCGATGGTGATATATTTCCCAAAAAATATGATATTACGATTGCGGCAATTGGAAATATACTATTCATTGCTGTCCTCTCCTTTTTCTCTAAACACAAATTTTATCGATGTGCCTTCAAAACCGAAGCCCTCTCTGATTTTATTTTCCAAATATCTCGCATAGGAGAAATGCATCAGCTCTCTGTCGTTGATCTTGAACGAAAACAGAGGCGGCTTTACCCCTACTTGAGTCGCATAGTATATCTTGAGCCGCTTTCCTTTGTCGGAAGGAGGCTGATTCATCATGGTCGCGTCTGCGATCAAACTGTTTAGCTGGCCGGTCGGAACTCTCAGCGCGCGTTTCTCGGATACATATTTGACCATATCGATGACGTTGTTCAGTCTCTGTTTTGTCTTGACGGAAATAAATACGGAAGGCGCATAGGACATGAAAGCCAGTTCCTTATCGATTTCCTTCTGGTACTCCTTCATCGTATTGGTTTCTTTCTCGATGAGATCCCATTTGTTGACGACAACGATGATACCTTTTCCCGCTTCATGGGCGATGCCGGCGATCTTTTTATCCTGCTCCGTTACCCCTTCCGCTGCGTCGACCATCAGAACGCAAACGTCGCAGCGTTCGATGGCTGCAATGGCCCGGATGACGCTATACTTTTCGATGTCTCCGGTCACTTTGCTCTTTCTTCTGATACCGGCCGTATCGATAAGGATGTATTTGTCCTCGCCTCTGGTAAACGGCGTATCGATGGAATCTCTTGTCGTACCGGCGATATCGCTGACGATCACGCGTTCCTCGCCCAGCAGAGCGTTGATCAGCGAGGATTTCCCCACGTTCGGCTTGCCGATAACGGCAATCTTCGTAGTGTCCTCTTCATCCGTTTCCTCGATCTGCGGCAGCTTGTCGACGATCGCATCCAGAACGTCACCCAGATTGTACATATTGGCTGCGGAAATCGGGATCGGTTCCCCTAATCCAAGCTCGTAAAAATCATAAAAATCGTCAGGAAGTTTTGGTGAGTCTACTTTGTTTACTAACAGGATCACTTCTTTCCCGGTCCTCATCAGCATGCTGCCTACTTCTCTGTCCGATGTGGTCAGACCGTCTTTACCGTCGACCATAAACAAAATAACATCCGCCGTATCCATGGCGATTTCAGCTTGTGCTCTCATCTGTGAAAGAATCACGTCGGTGGAATCCGGTTCGATTCCTCCAGTGTCGATCAAGGCGAAGAATTTACCGCTCCATTCCGCTTCTGCGTAAATTCTGTCCCGGGTCACTCCGGGGGTGTCTTCAACGATTGAAACTCTTCTCCCGACTACTTTATTAAAAAAAGTTGATTTGCCGACATTCGGTCTCCCAACGACGGCTACGATTGGCATTGACATTTGATAAATCTCCTATTCAAAAATTGCTTCGGCAAATTCGGCGGGGTCAAATTCCTTCAGATCGTCCATGCCTTCTCCGACGCCGATAAACTTGACAGGCATCTGGAATTCATCGGATATGGTAATCACGATCCCTCCCTTGGCCGTACCGTCGAGTTTCGTCAGCACGATTCCGGTTATGTCGGTGATCTCACCGAATTCTTTGGCCTGGGAAACCGCATTCTTTCCCGTTGCTGCATCCAATACTAAAAGTGTTTCCCTGTATGCCTCAGGGTATTCTCTTTCGATCACTTTATTCATCTTTTCCAGTTCCGCCATCAGGTTCTTCTTTGTTTGAAGCCTTCCGGCGGTATCGCATATCAGAACGTCTACTTTTCTTGCCTTTGCGGATTGGATCGCGTCAAAAATGACCGCCGACGGATCCGCGCCTTCCTGGTGACGTATAACATTTACCCCGATTCGGTTTCCCCAAACCTCGAGCTGTTCGCTGGCTGCCGCCCGGAAGGTATCCGCCGCCGCCAGAAGGACCGTCTTCCCCTCCTGCCTGCATTTGTTGGCGATCTTTGCGATGGAAGTGGTCTTTCCGCCTCCGTTGACTCCGATCATCAAAATGATCAGAGGAGTCTCGTCGCTCAGCTTATGGGCGTCTCCCCTGTCAATGAGTTCTTTAACAATTGTTTTGATCTGCGCTTTCACGCCGTCGGGCGTCCTGATGCCGAGTTTCTTGATGTCCTCCCTCAGTCTCCCTATGATTTTCATGGTGGTGTCCATGCCGATGTCGGAGGTGATCAGGACCTCCTCCAGTTCATCCAACATTTCTTCATCTATTTCAGGTCTCATGAAGATGACGTCTTCAATCTTTTCCTGCAGTCGTCCAAAGAAGGATTTCTTAACTCCAAATGCCATCTCTGTCTTCCTTTCTTTTGTATATTTCAATAGGTCTGATCTGAATCCGGTCTATTCAGCCCGGTCGATTCAATCAGGTTGTTTGATTCCGGTCGATTCAATCAGGTTATTCCATGGATTGTAAGGATTAATTTTGAGAAAATCATCGGAGCAGTTTTGTCGTTTTATCCTCTTGAGGGCGCGTAGTCTTCGGTAAGTGGCCCCGCCATTTCAGGGAAACACCGTCGCAAGGATACCGTTTGTTTTCCTGCCCGAAGACTGCAACCGAAAGAGTCGATAAAACCAAAACCGCGACTGTTTTTCGAGAAATTAATCCAATTACAATTCGAATGCATCCCCAAGTTTAAGAGAAATAATCTTGGATATCCCCTGTTCCGGCATCGTTACGCCGTAAAGTACATCCGCATATTCCATGGTCGCCTTCTGGTGGGTAACCAATGCGAACTGGATATCGTTGAAGTTTGTAAGATATCGCGCGAAGCGGTCGATGTTGGCGTCATCCAAAGCGGCTTCCACCTCGTCCAGAATACAGAACGGGGTCGGCTTTGCCTTCAGTACCGCAAACATCAGTGCGATCGCGGTCATTGTTTTTTCACCGCCGGACATCAGGTTGATATTCTGAAGCTTTTTCCCCGGAGGCTGTGCTACAATTTCTATTCCGCATTCCAACGGATTATTCTCATCTTCGAGCCGCAGTTCGGCAGCGCCGCCGCCAAAGAGCTCTGTAAACGCGTTTTCAAAATTAAGAACGATCTGGTCAAAGCTTTCCTTGAAGCTCTGCCTGATGGTCTTGTCCATATCTTCGATGATCTGTCTCAGGGAATTCATCGCGCCGAGGATATCGTTTCTCTGTTCGGTAAGGAAGACGTACCGCTCACTGACGGATTCGTATTCCTTGATCGCGCCTACGTTGACCTCGCCCAGCTCCTTGATCCTGTTTTTGATATCCTTGCTTTCCTTTACTGCGGCAGCCAGGTTGAATTCCTTTTTCTTGAATTCGATGGCCTGCAGATAGGATATCTCAAATTCTTCCCAAAGCTTGTCCTTGTATCCGTCAAGCTGAGTCTCGTACTTGGCCTGCTTGATTTCCAAATCATATTTCTGAGTCTGGTATCCGTTCAGAATACCGTCCATCTCATCCTTTTTCCGGGTGATTTCGTTCAGATATTTGGATACTCCGTCCTTTTCCTCCTGGATCTCCTCCAGATATTTCTCAATGGATTCTTTTTCAGCTTCTTTTGCCCTGATCTCGCTTTCCAGGCTGTTGTCGCCATTCAGGAGATTTTGTTTTTCAGACTCCAGTGCCTGGGTCGCGCGCTCTTTGCTTTGCTTTTCTGCGGTAAGCTCTTTCTGGTATTCTTCGATCCTGGCAAGCAGCTGATCAACATGGTTTTTCTGGCTCTCCGCCGTTCCCACGGCGACTCTGGCCTTGGTGATCTCTTCATTGACGCCTTCCAGTTCCTGCTTTCTTTCTTCGTATTTCAAAAGACCGGAATCAGCCATTCGTTCGATTTCGGAGATCTCCCCTTCGGCTTTCTGTACTACTGCTTTGATCTGATCGATCATGGATTCGGAGGATCTCTTTTCCGATTCGATATTGTCCAGTTCCTTCTGGTGCTTTTCGTCGCTTTGCTTCAGGTCGGAAAGCTGCTGAGCCATTGTCGCGATGGCATTGTCCTTTGTCAGCAGCTCCATTTCCTTCTCGCGGTGCAGCCTGTCCATTTTCTGGATCTGCTCCTGACCGCGGAGGATCGCCGTTCTCAGCTCTTCCAGCTCCTTGTCCCCGGAAACCTTGGATTGCTCCATGGCAGTCAGCTTTTCGCCGAGCTGTTTTGCTTCCGTCTTTCTTTCCAGGAGATTGGAAGTATTATTTTTGAAGGTTCCTCCGGTGATCGCTCCGCCGGAATTGATGACTTCTCCTTCCAGCGTTACAAAGCGTAGACCGCTTCCGCCTGCATTTTTGGACAGCCTGACAGCATGATCCAGGTTGTCCACCACAATCACTCTGCCAAGCAGGTATTCCATCACCTTCTGATATTTGGAATCAAACTTGACGCACTGGACGCCGAAACCCTTGAAGCCTTCCGCATTTTTCAAGCTCTGATCATATTTCAGGTTGGAGTCCCGCATGCTCCGGATCGGCAAAAATGTCAGTCTTCCGGCCTTATTCTGCTTTAGCAGGCCGATGGCTTTCTGGGCGCTCTGATCATCCTCGCAGACGATATTCTGCAAAGCGGCGCCGAGAGCCGTCTCAATAGCCGTTTCAAACCCTGCCGGTACTTCGATCAACTCGGCGACTACGCCGTTGATCCCGGAAAGATTTGATTTCATGATAAACTTTACGGCATTATTATATCCCTCATAGGAGCTTTCCATTTCCTCGATCATCTTTTTTCTGGTGGAGATCTGACCGATGGAAATCTTTAATTCTTCCAGCTCCCTGGCAAGTTTTTTCTCTTGAAAGACGTCTTCGTTATATTTCTGCTTCAGCGCCTGGTTATCAGCCTCCATTTTCGCGAACTGCTCTTTCAGGGCAGTCTGTTCCTTCAGGGAGAGCTCATAACGCTCGGTCAGTTCACGGCCTGATGCGCCAGCTGCATCCTTTTCGGAAAGGATCTGTTCCTTTCGCCGGTCCAGGGTGCTCTGCAGGCTGAGAAGGCTGTTGATTTCACTGTTCTTGTTGCTAATGGTGCTGTGAAGCTCATAGATTTTGTTTTTCTGTGCATCGATTTCTTCTGCATCCGCGCTCAACGCAGCGGTGACCTCGGTGTATTTTTTTATTTTTTCCGCCAGATCCGCTTCCAGGCGCGCCAGTTCTTCGTCTATCCTTCTTTTATCGGCATACTGTCCCTTGGCGTTCTCCGCCTCTTTCTCCAGCTTGCCTTCGATGACGGATATCTCTTCCTTCAGTCTCTCCTTGTCTTTGTCAATGGTGGACAGCTTTTCCCGGTTCAGCTGATTCTGATTGACCAGGGAATTGATTTTTTCAACGCTGAGAAGGAGCCTGTCCCTGGTCTCATTGCCCAGGATCCCGAGCTCCTCGTTACGGTTTCTGTTTTCTATGATATCGGAATCAAGAGAAATCTTATCTTCTTTTAATTCTTCGATCTGGCCGTTCAGTTCGGCCAGGTCGTCCTTTATGTATTCGTTTTTGAGTTCGATATTTTCGATGTTTTTTAGAGTAACATTGATCTCGAGTTCTTTATACCGGTCCCTGAGCACCAGGTATTCCGATGCTTTCTCACTATCTTCCTTCAATCCGCCGATTCTGGATTCAATTTCCGTTACGATATCGTTCACACGTTCCAGATTGGCGCTTGTGGCTTCAAGTTTCCGTTCAGACTCAGCCTTTTTTGTCCTGTATTTCACGATTCCGGCGGCTTCCTCAAAGATCTCTCTTCTGCTTTCCGGTTTGTTGCTCACGATATCGGCGATCTTTCCCTGACCGATCAGGGAATAACCATCGACGCCGATGCCGGTGTCCATGATGAGCTCCCGGATGTCCCTCAGCCTGCACTGGTTGTTATTGATCGCGTACTCGCTTTCACCGGAGCGGTACATCCTTCTTGTAATTGCTACTTCGGCATAGTCGATGGGAAGGAGCCCGGTGCTGTTGTCAATGACAAGGGTGACCTCGGCCATACCTCTTGATTTTCTGCTGGCCGTTCCAGCAAAAATGACTTCCTCCATTTTGCCGCCACGCAGCATTTTCGGACTCTGTTCCCCCAGCACCCATCGGATCGCGTCGGAAATATTGCTTTTTCCGCTTCCGTTGGGTCCTACGATACAGGTGATCCCCTCGTGAAACTCGATGCAGACCGGCTCCGCAAAGGATTTGAATCCATGCATCTCTATTCTTTTAAAATACAAATGTGCCACCTCGCTCCAATGCTTGTTTCGCTGCTTGCTGTTCCGCTTCCTTTTTGCTCCGCCCCGATCCGCTTCCGATCACGCTGCCTTGGAATACCAGATTCGCATAAAAGGTTTTATCATGGTCAGGACCTTCTTCCCTTTCGATGACATAGCTGATTTCCGCCTCTCCGTGGGATTGGAGTCTTTCCTGTATTTCCGTCTTATAATCCATGTGGAGTTTTCCGGAAACCGCGTCTTCAATCAATTCGGAAAAAGTCCGGATCACAAAGTCGTGTACGGTTTCCCAGCCGCTGTCGAGATAGATTGCTCCAATGACCGCCTCCATCGCATCGGCAACGATCGAATGCCGGTTTCTGCCTCCGCTGTTTTCTTCGCCTTTGCCAAGCCGCAGATAGCTTCCGATGGAAGCTTTGGCTCCGCATACTGCAAGAGACCGTTCACATACGATGACGGCCCTCATTTTCGTAAGCTCGCCTTCTTCCACGTGATCCAGCCTTGAATAGAGGTAGTCGCTGATCACCGCGTCAAGGATCGCATCCCCAAGGAACTCCAGTCTTTCATTGTTCCCAATCTGCGGTGACTTTCCCTCATTGATATAGGAGCTGTGCGTCAAAGCATTTCTCAGTAGATTCACATTCCTGAAATCATATTGAATTATCTTTTGAAAATCTAGCTCATTCACTGATTATTATTTCCTCCAATTCAAGTACTGAGTTTTGTATCGTCTGCACAACATTGGTTTCCGCATAAGGAATGCCCTTTATGATCGTATTCTTAACGGCATTCGCGTTGGATGAACCATGCATCTTTATGAGAGCTCCCTTGACGCCCAGGATCGGTGCACCGCCGTACTCCGAATAATCAAATTGCGCTTTCATTTCCTTCAGTTTGCCGGATAGGAGAAGTGCGCCCATTTTCGAGACGACTCCTTCGGTAAATTTGTTCTTGATCAACTTAAGGATATTCCAGGCCAATCCTTCCGTGAGCTTCAAAATAATATTTCCCACAAAACCGTCGCACACGAGGATATCGCTGGCGCCCTTGGGGATCTCACGGGCTTCCACGTTACCGACAAAGTTGAGATTGCTCCTGGAAAGCAGTTCATGGGCCGCTTTAAGGACAGTCGTACCTTTCGATTCTTCTGTTCCTATATTGACAAGCCCTACCGTAGGTTTCTGTATATTCAAAACCTTTTCCATATAAATGCTGCCCATGGTTGCAAACTCAAGCAGGTTGTTGGGCTTGCATTCCGCGTTGGCGCCGGAATCCACCAGCAGTGAAACGCCGCCTTTTCCCCCGAGGATCGGATACGTGCTGGCGATCGCCGGACGGTCGATACCCTGGATCCTTCCCAAAATAAAAAGACCCGCTGCCATGATTGCTCCCGTATTGCCTGCGGAAATGAACAGATCCGCATCCCCGGTCTTCACAAGATTGATCCCTTTGACCATGGAAGAATCCAGCTTTGTTCTGACCGCCTTGACCGGAGCGTCTTCGTTCGTTATCACTTCGCTTGCATGCATAACAGTGATCTTTTCTTTATTGTATTTATACTTTTCCAGTTCGCTGTTTATTAAAGTTTCGTCTCCCACGAGAATGATCTTGTGTTCCGTTAAAGCGGATGCTTCCACGACACCCTTTACGATTTCCAAAGGCGCGTTATCTCCGCCCATACCATCCACAACTATTTTCATGGATAAACCTCCTTTGTGTTTTCATCATTTATCTCATTAGTAATTTGTCAAATCCGTCGAAACATCATGTACCATAAAATATAACACATTATCCCTGCAAATGCAATTCTTACACAACAACTGAAAAGCATGCCCTTTGACAGGCATGCTTCCCTTTCATTCAATATATTACGCGATATCCTGCTGCCGAGTCTGCGCCTGATGCTTCTCAAATCCCGAACATCAGGAACGCTCCGCCCAAAACGACGTAAGCAGCGATAAGTTCCATTCCTTCCAGCCAGTTGACCTTTTCATCCATGAATATCGTTGTTGTAAGTATAACGCTGATGATAATTCCAAGCAGCTCCATCGGAGTATAGACATATTCCATCGTCGGTCCAATTATCGCGCTCCAGATCACCATCAGCGGCGTTACGAACAGGGCGATCTGCATGCTGGAGCCGATAGCCACTTCGATGCTGATGTTGATCTTCCCTTTATATGCCATAATTACTGCCGATGCATGTTCTGCCACATTTCCAAGGATCGGGATCAGGATGATTCCAATAAAGGCTTCCCCCAGACCGTACTGTTCCGCGGCACCTTCCACTGTGGCAACCAGGATCTCGCTCATAACGGCTACCGCTACCGCTGCTGCCGCCATGATGATAACTCCCTTGCGCAGAGACCATTTTGCTTCTTCTTCCTCTTCATCACCCTCTTCATCGTGAAAAATATCCCTGTGGGTAACCAGTGAGAAAATAAGGCCTAAACAATATAATGCAACCATGATAATTGCAAGTGCAAGGCTGAAATGCCCCATCGCTTCCGGGCCAGCCTTTCCGCCGCTGGCAAGCTTGAAGAAGAACGGAACAAGGATGCCGAATGCGGCAAATCCCAGCAGTGTCAAATTGCTATGGGTAATATTCTTATTAAAAGGTAAAAATTTAAATTTAAGCCCTCCAATAAAAATACTCATTCCCATTACAAGCAGGATATTTCCGAGGATCGAACCGGCCAAGCTCGCCAGAACAAGTGAGAACAGACCGGCTTTCACAGCAAATCCTGAAATCAGAAGTTCAGGCACATTTCCCATCGTAGCATTTAGAAAGCCTCCTACTTTCGGTCCTGTGTAAAGGCTGATTTGTTCTGTAGCGTCTCCCAGAACAGCTGCAAGGGGTATGATTCCGGCGCAACTAAGCCAGAATACGATTCCGTCACTCATATGAAGTCCGAATCTGGCAACGAGAGTGATCGGTATGAAAACCAATAACCAATAAAGATATTTCATCCTTTTTCTCCTTTCCTGAAATATACATACCAAATAGTATGCTTTTTTATTTTATTATGCAAGATATTTCGACCAGAAATACATTATACAATTTCATATTTTACCAATAAAAAAGACTGCCGTTTTCGGCAGTCCCATCATATAAATACCTATTGGATCCTTGATGTTATTATTCGTTCGCCAAGGATTCCAGTTTCAGGATGGACACTTCATAAGCGATTTTCACGGTCACGTTTCCTTCCGGATCACGTTTCCGGTATTCCCGGCTCTGGATCCTTCCGGTGACTGATATTTTGGTTCCTACGGAAAGACTGCTGGCATAGCCTGCGTTTCTTCCCCAGGCAATGCACGGTATGTAGTCGGATTTGTTATACATCCGGTTCACTGCGAGCATGATATCGCAAATTTCCCGTCCAAGAGGCGAGATCCGTCCGATCGGTCTCTTGCAGATAAAGCCCTCTAAATTGATCTTGTTCTCGTGTTCGATCCTGGAATCGTCTTCGCATCGCTTGAACTCTCTGGCGAAAACGACTACATTGAGTTTGTTTCTTCCGTCCTGCTCCTCATTATATGTTCTTATCTGACCTAAAATCTCCACAAGGTCTCCAGGTTCGAATTCCAGGTTCCAGATCAGTCTCTCCGAAACAATGATTTGGATCACATCACGATAGCCGCTTTTTCTGTCCACTCCTACAGAAAAGCAGTAAAACGTCTCCCCATAGGATTTATGACTGATTGCCGGCTGCGACAAAACAACTCCGACCAGAACCGCGCTGTTTGTTTCCAGCCCCTTCTCTTCCATGCCCTCCATTGCTTTTCCCCCTTTTATCCTTCCATGTTTCCATGCAGTGTTTTCCGGACTGATAAATCCATCACCAGTCTGTATAGTTTATTCATCTGCATATCTGATATTACTACTATTTCGGAAAGATTAGGGCGTCCGGCTAAGGAGAAACTCATACGAAAAGTGGGTGTCCTTATCCGGCAACCAGGTCTTTAATGACCTCGCCGGCAAGGATCAGGCCCGCGACAGAAGGTACGAAAGCAATACTGCCGGGAACCTGTCTTCGTATCGTGCATTTTCTTTTGGTGTCGGGCGGGCAGATACAGTGATTTTTACAACTGTTCTCTTCATCCTCGATGGGCGTCATTGGGGATTCCTTTGAATAGACCACCTTCAGATTCTTTATCCCTCGCCTCCTCAGTTCGGTCCGCATGACCTTCGCGAGAGGGCACATGGAAGTCTTTGAGATATCCGCCACCTCAAACTTTGTCGGATCCAGCTTATTTCCGGCACCCATGCAGCTGATGATGGGAACATTTTTGGCCTTCGCCCGCTCGATGAGCACGAGCTTGGAAGAAACCGTATCGATAGCGTCGATAATATAGTCGTAAACGCTCAGGTCAAATTCATCCGCGTTGTCCGCTCCGTAGAAAGTTTCATGAATCTCGACCCTCGCGGCCGGATTGATTTCCAGTACCCTGTCACGCATGACTTCAACCTTCTTTTTTCCCACAGTTTTCCGCGTCGCGATCAGCTGGCGGTTGATGTTGGTCAGGCAAACCTTGTCGTCGTCAAAAAGATCCAGCGCGCCGACTCCGCTCCTCACCAGCGCCTCCACCGCGAAAGTGCCTACGCCGCCGACGCCGAAAACCGCTATACGCGAGCGGTTCAGTTTTTCCATTCCCTCCGCGCCCAGAAGGAGTTCTGTTCTTGAAAATTCATTCAGCAAATTTTTACCTCCGTTTCTGCATTACAATATCCACTTCGTCTTGAAGTGGATATTGTGTTGTATGATTGGTATTTAGTTTAAGGAGTTGACCGTATATTATTCGGAAAACAATGGGGTGGACAGATATCTTTCTCCCGTGTCCGGAAGGAGGACAACGATGGTCTTGCCCGCGTTTTCCGGTCTCTTTGCCACTTCGGTAGCAGCCCATGTTGCCGCTCCGGAGGAGATTCCTATCAGAAGTCCTTCTGTTCTTGACAGTACTTTGCCTGTCTCAAAGGCCGCTTCATTTTCGACCGTGATGATTTCATCATAGATCGTCGTGTTCAATACATCCGGGACGAAGCCTGCTCCGATTCCCTGGATCTTATGAGGTCCCGGAGTGCCTTTGGACAATACCGGAGAAGCCGCAGGCTCAACCGCAATGATCTTTACATTTGGATTCTTTGATTTCAGATATTCACCTACTCCGGTGATGGTTCCGCCGGTACCGATGCCGGCTACGAAAATATCAACCTCTCCGTCGGTATCTTCCCAGATTTCCGGCCCTGTCGTTGCTTTATGAACAGCGGGATTTGCCGGGTTGACAAACTGTCCCGGGATGAAGGAATTCGGGGTTTGTTCCGCAAGCTCCTGTGCTTTTGCGATGGCGCCTTTCATCCCCTTTGTTCCTTCTGTCAGAACCAGCTCCGCCCCATAGGCCTTCAGCAGGTTTCTTCTTTCCACGCTCATGGTTTCCGGCATCGTGAGGATCGTCTTATATCCCCTTGCAGCCGCCACTGATGCAAGGCCTATTCCAGTGTTGCCGCTGGTGGGCTCGATAATGGTAGCCCCCTCTTTGATCAGTCCCTTCGTTTCCGCATCATCGATCATCGCCTTTGCGATTCTGTCCTTGACGCTTCCCGCGGGGTTGAAATATTCAAGCTTGGCGATCAGCTTTGCATTCAGTCCGTTCTTTTTCTCATAATTGCTCAGCTCCAGCAGCGGTGTTCTGCCGATCAGTTCTGTTAAACTCTTATATACCTTTGACATCTTGCATTCTCCTTTACATTTTTATTTATCATACTATTCATATTATTTTGCTATGATTTATTTTATGTTTTCATTATATCCATCTATTTCCGGGATGTCAATACCTTTTTAAAATTATTTCATACTTTTTCTATATGATATTGGGGATATTGACTTTTCTACTATTATTATTTACTATAATACTTGAACCTATAGATTTAAAAGAATGGAGAAGCCTGATATGTCATATGACTTTAACGAAATTATCGAACGAAAGGGTACGAACTCTTTAAAATATGATTTCGCGTCGGAAAGATCCAAGCCGGACGACGTGGTTCCCCTTTGGGTTGCGGATATGGATTTCCGGACGCCCCCAGCCGTTACGGAGGCGCTGATCAAAGCCTGCGAACACGGGATCTTTGGCTATACCGAAGTCAAGCTCCCCTATTTTCAAACCGTGCACGACTGGTATCTCAAGCATTTTGGGTGGGATACCCAGGCTTCATGGCTTGTTAAAACTCCCGGAGTCGTTTACGCGATCTGCACCGCGATCCGGGCCTTTACCGATCCCGTGGACGGCGTACTGATCCAGCGACCAGTCTATTATCCTTTTACAGAATCCATCCTGGACAATGGCAGGAATCTGATCAACAACCCCTTGGTGCTTCAGAACGGACATTATACCATAGATATTGAAGATTTTGAATCCAAGATCATAGAAAACAAAGTAAAGCTGTTCGTCCTATGCAATCCCCATAATCCGGTGGGAAGAGTCTGGACAAACGAAGAACTGACCGCCATGGGCGAGATCTGCCTGAAACACAAGGTCAAAGTTGTTTCCGATGAGATCCATGCCGATTTTACCTACCCCGGCCATCACCATACTGTCTTTGCTGATATCAAACCGGAATATGCGGACTTCACCGTCACCTGCACCGCACCCAGTAAAACCTTCAATCTTGCCGGCTTGCAGGTTTCCAATATCTTTATCAGCCGCCAGGATATCCGCCGCGCTTTTCGCAAGGAACTTTACAGCACCGGGTATTGCCAGCTGAATACGTTGGGACTCGCTGCATGCGAAGCCGCGTACAAGAACGCCTATCCGTGGCTGGACGATCTGAGGACTTATCTGAAGGGAAATCTGGACTTTATCCGGACATTCCTGAAGGAAGAACTCCCACAAATCAAACTGGTGGAGCCGGAAGGCACCTATCTTGTCTGGCTTGACTGCAGAGCGATGGGAATGAGCGACAACGAGCTGGATGATTTTATTGTCAATGAAGCAAAGCTCTGGCTGGATAAGGGAAGCATGTTCGGCCCTGAAGGAGAAGGCTTCCAGCGGATCAATATCGCCTGCCCGAGAGCGACTCTTGAGAAAGCATTCGGACAACTCAAATGCGCAGTCGAAGGACTGGCGCGTTGACCGATAAAAACTAAAAACGAAGGCGCAAAGGTATACCGTAAATATACCTTCGCGCCTTTTTGTTAAATAAAATCCGATCGGTTTATTTGACCTGCTGATATAGATGCACATCCTCCGGTCCGTCGGCAAATGCGCCGAGCTTCGGGACCAAATCTTTGAAATGGTCGGCTGCCATGTGTTCGTTCAAAGCGTCCATGCTCTCCCATTCCTCGATAAAGGTCAATATCCGGGGATCGCTCAGATCCTGATAAACGCTGTAGTGGATGCAGCCGGCATCGTTCCTGTTTGTCAATTCCACCAGCTTTTCCGCAATTGCGATGAATTCCTCAATCTTTTCCTTTTTCACTGTATTTCTTGCCACAACTTTGATCATCGGTATTCTCCTCCGCTTATTCCTCAATTTGCTCACAGGTCCTCATGGCCAGGATCGTTTTTTCAATGAGATCGTCGAGCTCCCATCCCAACATTTCGGCGCCCTTTTCGATCACGTCCCTGGAACAGCCCGCTGCAAAATTCAACGTTTTATATTTCTTTTTTACGGATTTTAATTCCAGATCCTGTACGCTCTTTGACGGTCTCATCAATGCCACCGCGCCGATCAGCCCGGTCAGTTCATCCGTCGCAAACAATACCTTTTCCATCTCATGCTCAGGCTTTTCTTCGACGGCAGTAAGTCCGTATCCATGGCTGACCGTCGCATGAATGATCCTTTCGTCAAGCCCGTGTTCTTTCATAATTTCCTTCTGCTTCACGCAGTGCTCTTCCGGATACATCCCGAAATCCAGATCGTGGAGCAAACCGACGGTCCCCCAGAAATCCGCTTCCTCTCCGTAACCGAGAAGCTGCGCGAAATATTTCATGGTGCCTTCCATGACCTGGGCATGCTTCAGGTGAAACGGGTCTTTATTGTATTTGTTCAACAGTTCCCAGGCTTCGTCCCGCGTTATTGTTTTTGAGCCATTTCCGGTAAAATCTTCAACTAACACTTTCATTATACCTCCGCAAACCATTCCTTCACTTTCCGCAACATCACCCGTAAGGTCTATGGTCTTGACAAGATAACCGCCTGTCCCAATTATAGAAAAAGCATCCCTGATGATCTGGGATTCGCTGCAGCCTCCTCCGATGCTGCCGACGATTCTCAAGTCGGGAAAAACCAGCATCTTTGCACCTGCGCCTCTTGGGACCGATCCTTTGGAAGACATCACGGTAACCACGGCAAACGCGTCCTTGCTCTGATCCGAAATCGTCTCCAAAACCTGAAGATCCAGCTCGGAACGGTTGACGTTCTTACTTCCTGCGCCCTGTCTCTTACGACTGATGACCTCAGCCAGAATGGAGATGGATATCTCTTCCGGAGTAACAGCTCCGATATCCAGTCCAATGGGGGTGCAGATCCGGCCGATGCGTTCCGCGTCGTAACCTTCCTGTATCAGCATCTCTTTTACACCATTGACACGGTGTTTTGAGCCGATCATTCCCAGATAAACCGTTTCCTTCTGCGAGAGGATCTTACGCAGGCATAATGTGTCATGCCGGTGCCCGCGGGTGATGATCACAACATAATCATACTCCGAAAGCTTCAGTATGTCAAAACTGTCCTCAAAGGTCTCGCAAATCACCCGTTCCGCCCATGGGAACCGGCTTGTATTGGCAAAGCTGGGTCTGTCGTCCACGACGGTAACGGAAAATCCGATTTCGGATGCGAATTTTACAAGCGGAAGCGCGATATGGCCCCCGCCCAGTATAATCAGCCTTTCTCTGGGTCGGAAAGGCTCCACAAAAATCGCCCGATCCTCCTCTTCAATAACAGCAGGGATCCCGCCGTCAATGACGGTTCTTATTTTTTCAGGGACTGAATCACGGTCATTTATCAAATCAGGTACTTCTCTGGTCAGCGGTCCGGCTCCTTTCGGTATATAGGTCAGCATTGCGGCCGGATAGCCTTCCGTGAGCTGTGCCAGGATCTTACGATACTTTTGCTTCATAATATACGTCACCACCTTATGAATTGTGCATTATATCATATTATTTTAATATGAATAATATGATTATAGTTGGAAGATTTGCTAATGTCAAGGCAGGAAGGAGGATAAAATATGCATGGTCAGTCAGTTTCCCGAATAAACTGTAGCGTCTGCAAAACTATTTGTTCAAGAGACGGAGGGATCGAAAAGTGAAGAAGTTCATCATAAAAATAGCCGCATGTTTTCTGGCGGTAGTACTGATTCTGACCGCCGGTTTTTACGGACTGAATGGCGGCGGATTTGATTCCGTCTTCGGCCAGGAAAAGAAACTGCCGATCTATTGTGTCGATACGGACCAGAAAAAGGTTGCGATCAGCTTCGACTGTGCCTGGGGAAATGAGCACACCAAGCCGATTTTGGATATACTCGACCAGTATGAGGTCAAAACGACCTTCTTTATGGTCAAATTCTGGGCAGAAAAATTCCCCGAGGATGTACTTGAGATCTCCAAGAGAGGTCATGAGATCGGTAATCACTCCTCTTCCCACCCCAATATGGCAAAGCTTTCCGTTGAAGACATGACCAAGGAGCTCCAGGGTTCTTCCGACGCCATCGAAAAAATAACGGGAAAGAAGCCGATTTTATTCCGGCCGCCTTTCGGGGCATACAGCGACAGCCTCATTGAGACCTGCGAAGCCAACGGCTACTATGTCATCCAATGGGATGTGGACAGTCTGGACTGGAAGGAGATCACAACGGAACAGATCGTCGACAGGGTCACAAGGAACGTCAAGCCCGGCTCTATTATTTTGTTCCATAACAACGCGGAGCATGTGGAGGATTACCTGCCGGCTATTCTGGATAAGCTCAAATCGGAGGGATATCAGATCGTCCCTATCGGCCAGCTCATCCTGAAGGAAAACTATCATATGGACCATGCCGGAAAGCAAACAGCGAATTAACCACGGTGTTTTGTAACCGGTATCATGAATGCTGTATACATGACTGAAAATGTTGACTTCTCATTGTGAATGCCTTATAATTTAGACGATTCGGAATAATTTCAGTTAGGCAGGTAATCTGCCTTCAAGTTTTTTAGCTTAAGGTGGAGACTTCCTTTGAAGTACCCGCCTATTTTATTGAAAATATAACGTATAAAAGTTATATTTGGACAAGCTTAAGAATATTAAAATTCAAGTAGTATGAATAAAGGAGGTAATAATATGAATTTTCTTGAAGCAATTATATCAGCCGTATTCGTTATGGTCGTAGTATTTGTGGTGCTTGCTTGCTTATATTTTCTGATCAAGCTCTTTTCATTCGGTATCAGAAAATTTGAATTCATCGGCAGGAAATCGGAATGATCCGTCATTAATCATGAACTTACACTAAGGAGGAAATCTACGCTATGTTTAAAGATGCTATTATAAAACTTTGGGAGGATTCCGGCTTTATTGCTTTAAGCTGGCAGCATATCGCAATGATAGTTGTTGCATGCGTGCTTGTATATCTGGCAATCGTCAAGAAATTTGAACCTCTCCTTTTACTGCCTATTGCTTTTGGAGTATTATTGGCTAATCTGCCGTTATCCGGTTTGATGGATGCGCCGCCGTCATCCCATGAGGCCGGCGGATTGCTTTATTATTTATATTTGGGAGTTAAAAAAGGCGTCTATCCCTCGCTTATTTTCCTGGGAATCGGCGCAATGACCGACTTCGGTCCTTTGATTGCCCGTCCGGTCAGCCTGTTTCTGGGCGCCGGCGCCCAGTTTGGTATATCCGTCGCCTTTGTCGTTGCTGTCGCGTTGGGATTCACACCGCAGGAAGCTGCCTCCATCGGAATCATAGGAGGCGCCGACGGTCCGACCGCGATTTACCTGACAACCAGACTTGCTCCCCATTTGCTGCCTGCGATCGCAATCGCTGCGTACTCGTATATGGCACTGATCCCGCTGATCCAGCCGCCGATCATGAAACTGCTTACCACAAAAAAAGAACGGGAAGTCAAGATGGAGCAGCTACGGCAGGTGTCAAAGCTTGAAAAAGTAAGCTTTCCAATCGTGGTAACCATACTGTGCATTTTGCTTCTCCCTTCCGTTGCGCCGCTCATCGGCATGCTGATGCTTGGCAATCTCTTCAGAGAATCGGGCGTTGTGGAAAGACTGTCAAACACAGCTCAAAATGCTATGATCAATATCGTTACAATTTTCCTTGGTCTTACGGTAGGCGCGACTGCACAGGCAGAAACCTTCCTGAGCCCTTCAACACTTAAGATCATTGCGCTGGGACTGATGGCGTTCATGTTCAGCACGGTCGGCGGTCTGCTGTTAGGCAAACTGTTATACCTGCTTTCGGGCGGCAAGATCAATCCGCTGATCGGATCTGCCGGAGTTTCAGCAGTTCCGATGGCTGCCCGCGTATCCCAGATCGAAGGACAGAAAGCTTTACCGGGCAATTATCTGCTCATGCATGCAATGGGACCAAACGTAGCTGGAGTAATCGGCTCAGCCGTTGCAGCCGGCATCCTGCTGTCCATGTTCGGTTGATTGTCCTGACCGAATAAAACAAGAAATGACAAGGGCTTGTGTCCGGTATTGTTCAGCACCCCAAATGTTGGACATTGATTAAGCAACTTGGGAATGAGTTCGATATTCAATCGGGCTCATTCCTTTTAATTTGCACTTAATCCGTTGATTGTTATAATAGTAGATATAATCAATGAGTTTGATTTTGAAATCCTCAATTGATTCGAAGTCTTGTAAATAGAGTAGCTCCGACTTAAGTATTCCAAAGAAATTCTCCATTACACTGTTGTCAAGGCAGTTGCCTTTTCGTGACATACTTTGCCGTATTCCTCTTTTTCCAAGCATTGCTTGGATGGCCCGATGTTGATACTGCCAACCTTGATCGGAGTGGAAAATCAGATCACATTTTTCCGGAATCTTTCTAAAAGCATGCTCCAGCATATCGGTAACCTGCCTAAGCACAGGATTGTCATAAATCGTGTAGCTTATGATTTCGCCATTAAACATATCTAAAATAGGCGACAGATAAAGCTTTTGGCCAAATAAATTGAACTCGGTAATGTCAGTAGTCCACTTCTGGTTTGGACGGTCTGCTTGGAAATCTCGGTTGATCAGGTTCGGAGCGATCTTGCCGACCTCGCCTCTATACGAGCGATATTTCTTCATCCGAACACGGCATGTAAGCTGTTCCTGCTTCATGATCTTCATCACAAGCTTATGGTTTGTTCGAAAACCACGCTTGTGCAATTCCGCTGTCACCCGGCGATATCCATACCGCCCTTGGTTTTCATGACAGATTTTTTGGATCTCAGTTCTTACGTCTGCATTACAATCTGGCTTGCTCAATCGGTTTAAAATATGATAGTAGCTGCTTCTCGGGAGTCCTGCGAGCTTGAGAAGTCCTGGTAAGGGAAACTCTTGCCTTAGTTCAGAGATAGCTCTTACTTTGTCTTCTTTTCGGATTTCTCCCGCTCTTGTACTAAGGCATTCAATTTTTTTAAGTAAGCGTTCTCCATGCGAAGCTGTGCGATCTCTGCCTCCAGCTTTTCTTCCCGCGTCAGATCACGTTTTGGTTTTTCTGGCTTCTTAGGCATTCTTGGCGGCCTGCCTTTCTTTGTAGTCAGCAGGCCGGATGCCCCAGATTCCAGATAACGCTTTTCCCACTGGTAAAGGGCTCCTTCGTTTGGGATCTCGAGTTCGGCAGCTGCTAACCTATATGATAAATCATGCTGCCATCGATATTCAATAGCATAAATCTTAAATTCCTGTGTGTAATGATTTTTGTTAGAAACAAGTTGCTGCAATCCCCCATGAGAATAATTCGCATACCATTTCCTTAGAGTTGATAATCCAACTTGATGTCTTTTGGCGACAGAACATAGGGAGTCTCCCTGTTCAACTTCCTTCACTAGTTTCAGGCGAAATTCTTTGCTAAACTTAGTCATAAAAAAGTACACCTCCAAATGATAGATTTTTCATCCAACATTTGGGGTGCACTTCATATCCGGCACAGGCCCTTATTTTATTTTCTGTATTGATACTGGCTCATCGCAAGAATTCCCCTCGCCATGTAACTTCCCATAATAAACGATAAATCCTCCATGTTTTTGTATAATTCGATCTGAAGGGCATATTCTCCGTTCATCATCGCAATGACATCGTCAATTTTAGTCTTCATGTACTGAACCAACAGATTTCTCCATTGATTTCCATCCCAGTATACATTGATACCGGACAGAAATTCAGCTATATTGTCTGTGCATTGATACCATTGCCTGGTGCTCATGTCAGTCATTTCCTGATCTCTCTTCATCATCCCTTCCAGCACTCCCATACAGCATGTCAGAAAAATAGTCAATAAGTTCACAAATCTCTTGGATGGATCTGTTCCGTAATAGGACGCAAAAATTGAATAAAAATCCATAGGCAGGCTATTGAGCTTTTTAGATATCTCCTTGGAATCGGGCAGATTATAGAAGCTGCTCTGGAAATACGCTCTGGTCCAGACGGCGATCAGGATCCATAATCTTTGAAAGGTAGTAATTACGTTCAACTGTTCATATGTGAGCAAGGGCTGCGTATCCGGTCTTACCGGCTTAAGTTCCTGCTTCTTGATTTCCATTTTTCCACCCCCAAACCACTTCCGTTTTTGTATATAATATGAACACAGTGTCGCGGGTGTTCTCAATAAAAAAGCGCCCGCAGGCGCCTACTCTATGAAACCGAAAAGCATAAGCACCTGTCAGGGTATTCTCATCGGCGCCGCGACGGTATATTCTCGCAGGAAACCGTCCGACCGAAGGGAGCGGTTTCTCAAGAGAATATACCCGGCAGGCGACACCAACAAAAAAGCGCCCGCTGTAGTGTTATACTAAAAACGGACAAAGTTAAAAAGAGACTATGATACAATTTAAAGTATCATAGTCTTTTTCACTTAAGGAGGTTATGGAATGGGCAAGCACTATCAAGAGGAATTTAAAATCAATGCAGTCAAAGATTATCTGTCCGGCACTCGCTTTATTGATGTTCTAAGAAAATATGATATTCAAAAGAATCGATTACTCAAGTGGGCAAAGCAGTATCAAGAAACCGGACGTTGCGAGGACAGATCGGGAAGGGATAGTAAGGGCGGCGGGCGACCACGGAAAGTTAATCTGGAATCAATGACGAAGGATGAATACATTGGTTTCTTGGAAATGGAGAACGATATCCTAAAACAACTCAGCTCCCTAAACAGCAGCAGCCAAAAGTAAAATACTTGGTGGTTCACAAACTGCGAAGAAAATATGATATTACCGTTTTGTGCAATTATCTGCAATGCTCCAGAAGTGGCTACTATGGCTGGATTCATAGAGGTATGCCCAGGCATAACAAAATTGATCATGAAAGGGCAGATGCAATTAAAGAGATCTTCTATCAAAAGAAAACCCGCGGGAGAAGACAAGTGCAAATGCAGCTTCAGCGGCAATACGGAATTCATATGAGTTTAGGGAGCGTTCACCGATATATGAGTATCCTAAACATAAAATCTATTAGAAAAAGAAAATACGTGCCTCAAAAAAAGCAAGAGCAGAAACTTGCCCACTCATTCCCCAATGTGCTACAGCAAGAATTCTGCCCTTCGCCGACCACTGAAAAGTGGCTTACCGACATCACCTACATACCCAGCAGGGATGGTACACTGTACCTTTCCTGCATCAAAGATGTTCGGGATAAATCCATTATATCATATCACTATTCGGATAAAAACAATAACGAATTAGTGATTGAAACATTGAGAAAGTCAATTCCATTAATCCCGGACAAAAAGCTGATTCTTCATTCAGATCAAGGATCACAATATGCTTCCGTGGAATACCATGATTTTTTGAAGAAAAAGAAGATAGACGGAAGTATGTCCAGGAAAGGGGTTCCGTATGACAATTCCCCTATGGAGTCTTTCTTCTCGCTGTTTAAAAATGAAGAACTGAAACTCCATCGTGGAAAAACCATTAAGGAAATGAAGGCTGTTATTGATGAGTACATCCATTACTACAATTATGAACGGCCCCAATATGGATTAAAAAAACTGACTCCGATTGAGTATCGAAGTCAGCTTTAGGTCTGTTTTTAAGTTGTCCGTTTTACTTGACACACTACAGCAGGCGCTTTATCATTTGAGTGTTTCATTCATGCTTCCGGTCCGATAACCGGCAAGATCAAGAGAAACGTACGTGAATCCGATTTCCCGGAACCGGGTATAAATCCGATCCCTTGTTTCTTTCTCCATGATCTTCTGAAACTGGCTTTCATCGATTTCGATCCTCGCCAGAGTGTCATGATGACGGACCCTGACCTGGCGGAATCCCAGATCCAAGAGGAGCTGTTCCGCTTCATCGACCATTTTCAGCTTCTCCGGCGTAATGCTCTGCCCGTAGGGGAATCTGGAGGAGAGGCAGGCGAATGACTGCTTTTCCCAGGTCGGAAGTTCCAATTCTCTGGACAGCTCCCTGATGTCATCCTTGGTCAGCTCCGCGTGCCGCAGCGGACTTTTCACGCCCAGTTCCTGTATCGCGGTGAGCCCAGGCCGGTAATCCCCGAGATCGTCCATATTGGAACCTTCCACGACCTCCTTGAATCCGTTCTTTTCCGCGATATCCTTCATTTTGGAAAACAGCTCATGTTTGCACAGGTAACAGCGGTTAACGGGATTCTGGCTGAATCCTTCGATTTCAAGTTCTTCCGAGTCCACGATGAGATGCTTGATCCCATGCGTTTCGGCAAAGGTCACAGCCTCCTTCAGTTCTCTTTCCGGAAAGCTGCAGGATCGCGCGGTGACCGCAATGGCCTTGTCTCCCAGAACATCATGGGCAACTTTCAGCAGGAACGTGGAATCCACGCCGCTGGAGAAAGCGACCGCTACGCTTTCCAGGCTTTTGATATATTCTTTCAAGTCGTTGTATTTTTCTTGCAGGTTTTTCATACTAATTATATTTCCTTTATACTAAGCAGATGTTTCTTGACTGTCTCAATAATGACCTCGATGTCCGCCAGTGCCCCTTTTCCCAGATCACCGCACGCCAGAAGGCTTTCTTTGGGTTCGATGAAGTGATATCCCAGCTGTTCAAGCTTCTTGATATTGATCTGCGTGACTGGATTTTCATACATTTTGGTATTCATGGCAGGGCAGATCACAACAGGAGCATGGTCGAGGGCCATGATCACCGTCGAAGCCATGTCGTCGGCTATTCCTCCGGCAATCTTTCCGATGATATTGGCTGTAGCAGGGGCAACGAGGCACAGATCCGCTTTCTTCGCCAGCGAGATATGTTCCACACGGTCCGGTTCGTATTCGTCCCACATGGACGTGTAAACCCTGTTCTTCGTCAGGGACTGGAAGGTGAGCGGCGTGATGAATTTCTGAGCGCTGTCGGTCATGATAACGTCCACGTTGAAACCGTCCTTCACAAACCGGTTTGCCAGTTCAGCAGCTTTATACGCCGCAATGCTTCCCGTGACACACAGCAGGATATTCTTCATCGTACCTTTCCCTCCTTTTCTGCCAGAAGCAGCTCCACATTTCTTACGATTGCTTCCGCAATCTCCTTCTTTGTCTTAAGCTTTTCATAATCCCCGTTTTCCGAAATCAGATAACCCACATGCTTGTCCCCGGTGATTTCGGTAAGATCGTTGGCAAGCACAAGGCTGCATCCGTTTTTCTGAAGCAGCTTGTACGCGGTGTCGATCAGGACGTCTTTCTCCACGTTGGTCAGCAGTTTAAATCCGACCAGAATGGTATCCCTTTGCAGTCTTTTGATTTCGCCGATGACTTTCGGGGTCTTTTTCAAAACGATGACAAGATCGTCAATTTCTGAACTGATCTTGCCGCCCGCCCGTACCTTGTCAGGCTGATCTTCCTCGCCGTTTTTTATAGCGGAAAGCGTTGTGACCTGTTTCACCGTGTAGTCGCTGACCGCCATAGCGTGGATCACCGCGTCGATTTTCCTGGTTGTCAGCAGGTTCTCCAATGCTTCCAGCAGTCCCTGTACGCCAAGTACCCGTATTACTTCGACCCGTTCATGGTCTGGTGCATTGGTATTTTTATCACACAAGTAATAGATTTTCCCCACATCGGCGCTTTCCGATTCCAGAAAGCTCTTTGCCACGGCCAGACCAAGTCTTCCGGAAGAAAAATTCGAGATCACCCGGACTTCGTCTATTTTCTCCGATGTCCCCCCTGCGGTAATGATTATATTCCTCACAGCTTGGCACCTGCCATATTGTTCACGGCGGTATTGATGCGGAATTTCCTCGGCAATACTTCTATATCAAGCGGGAATTCCGCCCCTTTTTCCCCGTCGATGTCCGTTCCGACCTCTTGCTCCGATTCCACGCGGAGCTTGCTGGTCTGGAAGAATACAACGTTCTTATTTTCGTGATGCTGCCCGGTCATTACATTGAAAAGCAGCGGCATCAGCTCAAGAGGCGACATTTCTTTGAAAAGCATAACGTCCAGCAAACCGTCGTTGACTTCCGCCAGCGGTGCAATTCTCTTGAACCCGCCCGCCGAGCGTCCGTTCATGACGAGCATGAAATAGATCATATCTTCGGACGTATATTCCTCACTGGTTATCTTCACCGGTATCGGCCTGATATTTGGGATTTCCGCGAAACCCTTCAGATAATAAGAGATGATCCCAAGCGTATTTTTGATATTGGGGTCGGTCTTCTGGCTGACGTCAACCAGGAAGCCCATAGCTGCCACGTTGACAAAGTGTTTATTATTTACTCTTCCTATGTCCGTATAAGTATAATGTTCCTCCAGCGCAATTTTCAGCATGCCGTCAATATCGTGCGGGATATCGAAATAATAGGCAAAATCGTTTGCCGTTCCCGACGGAAAAATCGCGATAGGCAGATCGATATTATTCTCTATCATCTCGTTTACAACCAGATTGATCGTTCCATCTCCTCCGGCCGCGATCACCTTCCTGAATTCCTCAGGATTGATGCTGCTCATCACCTCGTGAAGGATACCTTTTCTGTCGGCGCGCACCGGAATGACGTACAGCTTCCTCCTCTGGAATTTTTCGATGATCAAATCCAGATTGTTCTTGAACAGCCCGCTTCCGGCATGTGGATTATAAAACAACAGCACCTTATTTTTCTTCATGGTTCAATAACCCCCTTATTTTACCAATCAAATACAACGAACCCGCATAAAGGGTAACGTCGTAGGATGACGATAATTTTCCCGCATAGCGGGAAGCCCTTTCCGGGTCTTCGATGGCGGCACAGCTCTTTCCCCTGTTCTGAATCTGACCGCATAAATCGATAGCGGAAAGTTTTCTCGGATTGTCAGGCTCCGTTGCGATGAAATCATCTGCGATCGCTTCAAATTTGTCCAGGAGCTTGTCGATCTTTTTGTCCGCCAGCATGCCGGTTACCATCAGGATCCTGCTGTCCGGGAAATGCTCTTTCATGACTACTCTCAGGGACTCGGCGCCTGCCTCATTGTGCGCGCCGTCGATGATCACAAAGGGATCTTTCGAAAGAATCTCAAACCGGCCTGTCTGCTTCGCCTTTCGGAAGCCCGAATAGAGTTTACCCATATCAAGCTTTGCCAGGTTTTCCTTACGTAATACTTCAAGCACCGTCAATGCGCAGATCGCGTTGCCGATCTGATGGTCTCCGATCATGGAAATAGAGAGATTCCGGTATTCCGTTCCCAATATTTCCGTATCAAAGGCATAGCAGTCCACGGATCTTTCCTTTATGTCGCATGTATTGATGTTAACTTCGTATATTCTGCTGCCTTTTTCTTCGGCGATCCTCCGGATCGCCGCCGCGGCTTTCTCATCATCCACATTGAAAACCACGGGGACGCCGGGTTTAATGATGCCGGCCTTCTCAACTGCGATTTTTTCCAATGTGTCGCCTAAGTATTCCATATGGTCATAGGAGATGGATGTGATGACTGATATAACCGGCCTGCTCACTGTGTTGGTAGAGTCTCCGGTTCCGCCAAGTCCGACCTCCAATACCAGAAAATCGAGATTCTGCTCGGAAAAGTACAGGAATGCAATTGCAGTGATCAACTCGAATTCCGTCGGCGATTCCATGCCTTCCTTAAGCATGAGATCCACCTTGTTCAGCACCTTTTCCGTATAAAAGATCAGATCCTCCTCGGAGATCTCGGAGCCGCCGCATTCCATCCGTTCCGTGAACCGTTCCAGGAACGGGGAAGTGTAAAGTCCCGCCTTGTAGCCGTTTTCCTGGAGCACGGTATAGAGATACCTGCAGACAGAACCTTTTCCGTTTGTCCCTGCAACGTGGATCACTTTCATGGTTTCCTGAGGGTTTCCCAGCAGTTCCAGCAGCCTGGTCATTCGCTCCAGACCCAGTCTGCTCCCGTATTTCTGAAAGCCGTGGATTTTGTCCAGAGTCTCCTGATATGTCATATCTTTTTCTCCACAAGTGCACGACGTTCCGTGATCTTCACCAGCATATCCTCATACTTAGCCAATTTTTCCCGCTCTTCGTTGATGACCTTTTCCGGAGCCTTGCCGACAAAGCCTTCGTTGGCCAGCTTGCCCTTTATACGTTCCACCTCGCCGGAGAGCCTTGCGTTTTCCTTCTGAAGACGGTCGTATTCCGCCTTGTAATCCAACAGGTCGTCCAGAGGGATATATATTTCCACATTGCCGATGACCGCGGACATGACTTCCTCCGGCACCAGCGATTTATCGGTAATGAATTTGATTTCCGTAATGTTTGCCAGGCTCCTGATGTAACGTTCTCCGCCTTTTATGCTTTCAAGTTCCTTGCCGGAAGAAAGGATAACAGCCGAGAGTTTCTTGGAAGGAGCTGCCTCGGCTTCAGCGCGGATGTTTCGGATGGCACGGATGGCTTCCATGGCCAGTTCCAGCTTCTTCACTTCCGCTTCAAATGTAAGGGCTTCTTCATATATCGGCCAGCTCTCCCTGATCAGGAAATTGTCCGGATTATCTTTCGATGGCTTGTTCTGAGGCAAGAAGCTCCAGATTTCTTCCGTAATGAACGGCATGAACGGATGGAGCAGCTTCAGCATATCCTTCAGAGCACGCACCAGCACGTATCTGGCAACCTTCTTGTCCTCTTCGTCGTCTCCGTACAGTCTGCCTTTAACAAGCTCGATATACCAGTCGCAGTACTCGTTCCATATGAGTTCATAAGCCTTTTGCGCCGCGAGGGAGAGATCAAATTTATCCATATTTCCTGTGGCTTCCCGGATCGCATCATTGACTTTGGCCAGAATCCACTTGTCTTCATCCTTTAAAGCAAGCTTACCGATTCCCTGGGAATCGTCAGCCATGATCCTGAATTCTCCGTTTTCATCCTGAAGATTCATAATAACAAAACGGGAAGCGTTCCAGAGCTTGTTGGCGAAGTTTCTGCTGGATTCCAGCTTGTCCGTTTTAAAACGCATATCGTTGCCGGGGCTGATTCCAGTCATCAGCATGAAACGAAGCGCATCGGCTCCGAACTGGTCGATGATCTCGAGAGGATCGACGCCATTGCCCAGCGATTTGCTCATCTTGCGGCCTTCCGCGTCTCTGACGAGACCATGGACATAAACGTATTTAAAAGGCACTTCGCCCATCATTTCCAGACTGGAGAACACCATTCTGACAACCCAGAAGAAGATGATGTCATAGCCAGTTACCAGCACGTCCGTCGGGAAGAAGTATTTCAGATCTTCTGTCTCTTCCGGCCAGCCCAGCGTTGAAAACGGCCATAGGGCAGAACTGAACCATGTGTCCAGCACGTCTTCGTCCTGTTTGAAATTGGAGCCCTGACATTTGCCGCATTTTTCCGGCGGCGTTGCGGAAACGATCATTTCTCCGCAGTCCTGGCAGTAGTAAGCCGGGATGCGGTGTCCCCACCAGAGCTGTCTGGAGATGCACCAGTCTCTTATATTCTCAAGCCAATGGAGGTATGTTTTTTCGAAACGTTCCGGGACATGGATCAAGTCCTTGGTCTTTGCCGCTTCGATGGCGGGTTTAGCTAAATCGTTCATTTTAACGAACCACTGATCGGACAGCATCGGCTCTATGATGGTATCGCAGCGGTAGCAGCCGCCGATCGGGATCACCTTTTCTTCGATCTTTTCCAGATAGCCCGCTTCTTCAAGATCCTTGACCCAGGCTTTTCTGCATTCGAAACGGTCCATTCCGTCATATTTACCGGCCAGCTTGTTCATGGTGGCATCGGGATTGATGCAGGAAGGGCTTTCGAGATTATGGCGTTCGCCCACTTCGAAGTCGTTGGGATCATGGGCCGGTGTAATTTTTACGGCGCCGGTTCCCTTTTCCGGATCCGGATAAGAGTCGGCAATGATCGGGATCTCTTTCCCCACAAGCGGAATCAGAACCTTCTTTCCAACAAGATCCTTATATCTTTCGTCGTCCGGGTGCACGGCGATGGCTACGTCGCCGAACATGGTTTCCGGTCTGGAGGTCGCGACGGAAATACCCTCTCCGCCGTCCGCGCCGGGATATCTGAAGTAATAGTATTTTCCGGACTTGTCTTCGTGTTCTACTTCGGCGTCGGATAAAGAAGTGCCGCAGCTCGGGCACCAGTTGATCAGACGGTTTCCTCTGTAAATCAGGCCCTTTTCATAAAGCTTGACAAAGGTCGCGATGACCGCTTTATTGCAGCCTTCGTCCATGGTAAAGCGCTCTCTGTCCCAGTCGCAGGAATTACCGAGCTTTCTGACCTGCTCGGTGATCTTGCTGCCGTACAGGTGCTTCCACTCCCAGGCTCTTTTCAGGAATTCTTCTCTTCCCAGCTCTTCTTTGGTCAAGCCTTCTTCGCTTCTGATTTTATCCGCTACCTTGACTTCTGTGGCAATGCTGGCGTGGTCCGTACCCGGAAGCCATAGCGCGCTGAAGCCCTGCATCCTCTTCCAGCGTGTCAGGACGTCCTGCAGTGTCTGGTCAAGGGCGTGGCCCATATGGAGTTGGCCTGTGATGTTCGGCGGCGGCATAACGATGGTAAACGGCTTTTTGTCAGGGTCCCTCTCTGCCTTGAACGCACCGCCTTTTTCCCACATCTCATAGATCCTATCTTCAAAATCCTTTGGATTATATGTTTTTGCTAAGTTCTTTTCCATAATGACACCTCTTTACTATTTCATAAACTTCATTCAATGAAAGATTGTTTTTCTCCGCAATTTTAACGCAGTCTTCATATTCCGGCTGGACTCTCTCCAGCCCGGAGACGCTAACCAACTTGACACGAACCTCTCCCAGCTCTGTTTGCACAGTTCTGACCTCTCGGTTTAAGGTGATCCGCTCCAGCTCCTGGACTCGGATCCCTATGGTCGAGGTTTCCATGAATATGATATCGGAAAGCTTTTCCGTATCGCCCGTTTTGCATAGAACCGACAGCATGGCGGCTGGGCGGTTTTTCTTCATCTGGATCGGCGTGAAATAGGCGTCCAACGCCCCCGCTTTCATGAGTTTGTCCATGGTATATCCTAAGATTTCCCCCGTGGTGTTGTCGATGTTGGTTTCCATCAGGGTGACCCTGTCCAGGACTTTATCCGCATTATGCCCACGATCCGGCTCCTCTGTTTTTTCGGCAGAAGTCCCTAGGATCACCCGGAGAGCGTTCAGTCTCCCCGTTTCGGTCTTACCAAAGCCGTATCCGACGCTTTCCACCTGCATTTCCGGCATCTTTCCACAGCCTTCGGATACCGTCTTCAGGATCCCAAAACCGGTTGGCGTGACCAACTCCGCCTGGATATCCTCCTGAACGATGGAGATCCCACTTCCTCCAAGCATCTTGACGACTGCCGGTACAGGGATCGGCAGTCTGCCATGTTTACAATTGACGAACCCCTGCCCTTCATGGACCGGCGAACAAAAGATCCGGTCCACCTTCAGCATGTCAATGCAGATCGCTGTCCCTACGATATCTACGATAGAGTCGATGGCGCCCACCTCATGGAAATGTACTTCACTGAGCAGCTTACCGTGGACTGCGGCTTCGGCTTTAGCGATTTCCCCGAAAATCGATATGGCTATCTTCTTCGCCTTCTCGCTGATCCCGCTGGAGCGGATGATATGGACAATATTTGAAAGGTTTCTTTCATTTTCATCGTGATGATGGCTATGTCCATGCCCGTGGTCATGTGTATGTCCTCCGTGATCATGGGTATGTCCGCCGTGATCATGCTCATGAACACAATCGACTTCGCCGTTGAGCGTAACCGTTACATCGGTCCCACTGAAGGAATAACGGCTGATTTTTTTGATCTCTATGTCATAACCTTTGACGCCGAGCTTTTTGATCTCATCGATGACATCAGAAGGATCGAGGCCCAAATCGATGAGCGCCCCGATACTCATGTCTCCGCTGATTCCCGCGAAGCTGTCAAAGTACAAAATTCTTTCCATTGATTTCTCCTGACATTGTACTAAAGTTTATTGATATTTGATGCAAGACAGCCGGCGCCGAACCCATTGTCGATATTTACTACCGCAACGCCTGCCGCACAACTGTTCAGCATGGTCAGCAGCGCCGCGACGCCACCAAAGCTGGCTCCATAACCTACGCTTGTGGGCACCGCAATGACCGGCTTGTCCACCAGTCCTCCGACGACGCTGGCTAGCGCGCCTTCCATACCGGCGACAACAATGATCACGTTGGCAGACCGGATCCGGTCAAGTCTTGCAAATAGACGGTGGATACCCGCCACTCCGACGTCATAGATCCGGTCGACCTGGTTTCCCATTGTCTCGGCGGTAATTGCCGCTTCTTCCGCCACCGGAATATCCGAGGTCCCCGCAGTTATCACGGCGATTACCTTCTCCGACTGCATTTCATCAGATTTTTTTACTGTAAAAACCCGGGCAACCGGATAATACACCGCTTCCGGAGCGACTTCCCTGACCTTTTCAAAAACCTCGGCAGACGCTCTGGTGCCCAGTATATTGGAATTTTTAACTTTCATCTTTTCGATGATGGCGGCCACCTGTTCCGGGGTTTTCCCCTCACAGTAAATGGTTTCGGGATGCCCGGTCCTGATATTCCGGTGCTGGTCGATGTTAGCAAACCCGATATCCTGATATGGAAGCTCTTTTAGCTGCTCCATCGCTTCCCGGGTATCCATTTTCCCCTCGGCCACCTGATCGAGTATGTTCTGTAAATAGGATCGATCCATCATTCACTCCGTTCAACGATACAAAGCGCCCAAATTCAATGTTTTTGCGCTTAAATCATTTTCTTCGTATTAGAAAATTTTATATGAAAATGAGGTAAATGTCAAAATATATCTGTATTTCAGACCTTGTTCTGCAGGCTCAATGGGATCTCCAGACCGGATTCCTCCATCAGTTCCCTGTTCAGGAAAAGCTCCATCGGTTTCCCGTCCGCATATACCGCTCCCTTTTTCAGGATGATCACCCTTTCACAGAGGTCCAGCACCAGGTCGAGATCATGGGTCGCAATGAGCTTCGTGTGATGCAGCGTATCCATGACACGGATGAAGTTGCGCCTGCTTTTCGGGTCCAGATAGGAGCTTGGCTCGTCAAACAGCAGGACCTCGGGATTCATGGCCAGGACTGCGGCGATGGCAACATTTCGTTTTTCTCCTCCGGAAAGTTTATGAGGCGCACGGTTCTTCAAATGGCTGATGTTCATCGTTTCAACGGCACGGTTCGCCATCTCCGCTACTTCTTCTGCACTGTGCCCGAAATTTCTGGGACCGAACGCGATGTCGTCATAAACTCTTGCCATAAATAGTTGGTCGTCGGGATTCTGGAAAACAAATCCGACTTTACGCCGGATCTCCTCCAGTCTCTCTTTCTTCATAGGGATCCCGGCAATCTCGATTTCACCGCCCACCGGAGCCAGTATCCCCACCAGCAGCGAGAGCAGTGTGGATTTTCCTGCTCCGTTGGCTCCGACAACGGCGACGGTGCTTCCTTCCGCGATGTCGATGCTGACATCGGTAAGGGCCTGGTTTCCGTCGGGATATGTATAGCTTAAATTCTTAATGTAGATCACGGTATTCCTCCTCCGAAGATCTTTGATCATTTCTCAGCTGAAAAGACTTCCGATGAATACACTGAGATTGACCCAGCGCATCGCCAGAAAAGCTGCACATAATAAAATTCCGTATAAATAATCGCCCAACCTCATTTTTTCCGATAAGGCGAAATGATATTCTCCGTTAAATCCTCTTAATTTCATCGCCACGTAAACCTTTTCCGCGCGGTCGAAGCTTCTCAGCAGAAGCTGGCCCATAAAAGTCCCCACATGCTCGAGCCGTATCCCTCTCTGCCTGCTGGAACGGAGGTGATAGGCGGTCATCATATTGCTCGCTTCTGTGATCAGCAGGCCAATATAGCGATAGGTCAGCATGATCTGCATGACAAATATTTTGGGTACTTTGATCTGAATCAGTTGGCGAGCCAGCTTGTCCATGGGGGTCGTCGCAATTAGAATCAGCACAGCTGTTACCGTCAAAATCGTTTTGATCAGAATCGATAAGAAAGACAACATTCCCCACGAGATGTGGATACCGAATAAAAAAAATGCCAAGTCCCTGTCAAAGAACGGATTTGACAAGCCCGCAAAAAATGAAAAGGGCAGTGCGATCAGTAATCTCGACAGCACTGATTTGTATGGTATCTCACCCAAAGCCATCAGCAGCGTTGGATAGATAAATAAAGGTATCAATCCGCTGATATCGTATTTGTCAAAAGAGATTACAACCACCAAAAAAACGATGGTTGTAATCATTTTAGTCATAGGATGGAGACGGTGAACGACTGTGACGCCTTCCGACAGTTCCTCTAATGAGCGTATTTTATTGAGAGACGTTGTTAGATTTGACATTGTACTTCTTCTTTTTTGAAATTGATATGATATAGCCCACCAGGCAAGCGAGCCCCAATGTGATTCCACCGCCGATTATGCCTGAAACCGACGTTCCCGCCATGGCGCTTGATTCATCTCCATTTTTAAAGCCGTAGTCCGGCAAGAATGCCGTACTTTCCTGGATCCCTGCTGCGGCATTGTGGGCGCCGCCGTCTGCCTCCAGTTCTGTCGTACCCGTCACGCCCAGCATGGACCATTCCAGTCCGTCCGGATTACTCGAAGCAAACAAGGAAACAAAACCTCCGATTACGATAGCGACAAGCAGCAGGACAGTGATGACCTTTTTTCTGGTCATCATGCTCTTTCCTGTCTCTGCACCAGCACTTGCAGCGTATCCATCAAGCAGCATGGGGTTTGATTTCAGAACAAAACACAGTACTGCGGCGGTCGCGACCCCTTCCACCAGGCCAATTGCCAAATGAATCGGCTGCATGAGAATCACAAAGGATGCAAACGGCAATTCGGTAATTCCGGAAATCAAGGTTTCCATTACAACTGAAAAAGCACCGAACTGCAGCCCAACTACGACTGCGACGATCGTGCCTATTGTGATTCTTTTCGCTGTGAATGATTTTTTTATTATTTGTTTATATATTAAAGGATATGCTATAAAGCATGCAAAAAAGCCCATATTAAACATATTGCATCCCAAAGCCAGAAGTCCGCCGTCCGCGAAAAACAGCGCTTGTATTAGTAATACAGCCGAAATGACCAAAAATGCCGCATAAGGACCCAGTAGCGCCGCCAACAGAATGCCGCCCCCAATGTGTCCGCTGGAGCCGGTTGCCGGTATCGTGAAATTGATCATTTGTCCGGCAAAGACAAATGCACCCATAACTCCCATTAACGGGACTTTTTTTTCATCTAAATCTTCTTTTATTTTTTTGACTGAATATCCGATCGTTCCTGCGCTTACGGCCATCATAACTCCGCCGACTGCAGGTGTGATCAATGCGTCTGCCATATGCATGGTGAACACTCCCCTTCTTTCATTGACACAAAAAATACCACGAGGCATGAATTTCTTTTTCATTACGCACCTTCATGGTACTGCATCAACATTATAAACTATAATAATCGCTTACTGGTACTTTCGAATACCGGGAGCGTCTTCCTGACGCTTTATACACTCAAATTATATCGTCCAGGACGGTATTTGTCAACGATTTTGCCGGCTTTATTCAGTCTTTTCGAACTGTCTGGTCAGACCTTCTGAAATACTGCAATCTGAATATGCCCGACTATATTGAGACGTACATGCCGGAATCCCGATCGCTCAAATGTCCTGATGATCTCCTTCGGAGCGTAGAATTTCACGTCGCCCGCCTTTGACATCGGCACAAACGGGTTGAGTATATAACGGATGAGATCCGGATAATAAATATCGGCTATGTACAATCGTCCCCCGATTTTCAGCAGACGGGACGCCTCCGATGCAAACGCCTTTACATCTGGAAAGTGGTGATATGCCGCGCATACGGTGAGCATATCAAAGGATCGTTCGTCAAATGGAATCTTTTCACATCCGGCTGTCTGAAATATCATCTCCGGATATTTCAACCGGGCATTTTCGATCATCTTTTCTGAAATATCCACGCCAAACCCGGTGATTCCGAATTTTTCTGCAAGCATGGAAAGTAGTGTTCCATTGCCGCAGGCAACGTCAAGAACACGGGTCCCGGGTCCCGCCGAGATCTCCTCAAGAAGCAGATTCTTGAAGTCCAGTGTAAACCTGCCTTCAAAGGAGCTGTCGTAATGGTCCGCCAATTTGTTATAGCTTTCTCTGGATTTCTCATTATAATTTCTCATAATAATTCTTCAGAAAACTCCTTCTATGTAATTCGCACATCCCATGGCAGTCGATTCCCTCATAATGCGCTTTTGTTCCGTATCCCTTGTTCTGGTCGAAGCTGTAATGAGGATACTTCAAATGGTATGCGTCCATCATCCTGTCTCTCGTGACCTTTGCGACGATGGAAGCCGCCGCGATAGATACGCTCAGGCTGTCGCCCTTTATGATCCCTTTCTGCGGGATCGCTACGTCCTTCAATGTAAGAGCGTCGATCAATATGTACTCCGGCGTCTTCTCCAGCTTTTCAACCGCCTGCTTCATCGCTAGTTTCGTGGCCTCCAATATGTTGATCTCGTCGATTATGTAATTATCTATGATGCCGACGCTGTAGGAAACGGCATATTTCGTGATCAATGTAAAAAGTTCTTCCCGCTTCTTTTCGGACAGCTTCTTGGAATCATCCACTCCGACAACGTCAAAGTCAGCCGGCAGGATCACGGCAGCAGCCACAACGGGCCCTGCCAAGGGTCCCCTGCCAACTTCGTCAATGCCGGCGATATACCGGATGCCGCCTGCGTACAATTCCTGTTCAAACTGCATCATTTCTGCGAGTCTCAGCCTCGCTTTCTGCTCCCGTTCTTCCTTGGTCATATTATTTCCTCCGGTGGTGAATTACACGCTTATACAGCGGAAGTTTCTCAATGAGATACAACCTATCGTGCCGCGCCGTTTAATAACGGGAGTATACCGAATGAGCTTTGGCAGCATTCTGCACCTAAGATGCAGCTTAATGATGCGATTGCCACTGGCGATTGAGGATACTGCCATGTTTACACGCGGCAGGCACGAAACAAAAACACTATATTTTTTCAAGTGTGATCTTGCCGATGGTTCCGGCGCGGAATTCATCCAGGACCGTCCTTCCGGTCCTCTCGTAATCGATCCTTTTCCCCGACTGAATGAATCCTCTCTTTTCGGCAATCAGTTCCATGGTCTCTAGAGGCTGTTCTCCCAATTCCTCCAGCTTGTACCGCTCCTTCAGAAGTTCCGGATAATCTTCCTGGAGTACCTTGATCAGCTCCAGGGCAAGGGACGCTACATCGAGGATCTCGTCCTTGATGGAGCCGCAGAAGGCCAGATCCAGCCCCGCTTTCGGGTCTTCGAATTTGGGCCATAAAATACCGGGGGTATCCAGAAGCTGCATGTCGTTTTCCAGGTTGAGCCACTGCTTTCCCCTTGTCACGCCGGGCTTGTTTCCCGTTTTGGCGCTCTTTTTTCCCGTAAGCCGGTTGATCAGCGAGGATTTCCCCACGTTAGGGACTCCCACGATCATCATTCTCAGCGGTTTTTTCCTGATTTTGCCTGCATTCTTTTCGTCTTGGATGGTATTGAGCAGCTTGAGAAGCTGAGGAACGCCATATCCAGACATACAGTTCATGGGAAGCACATCGTAGCCTTGTTTTTTGAAATACTCCACCCATGAGTCATTGGCACGGCCGTCTGAGAGATCGCTCTTATTCAACGCCATGATCCTTCTCTTATTTTTGATCAGTTCGTCTATGATCGGGTTTCTGCTGGAAACGGGAATGCGCGCGTCAACGACCTCAATGACGATGTCCACAGTCTTGAGGTTTTCCTGGATCAGCTCTCTTGTCTTTTTCATATGCCCCGGATACCAGTTGATATGCTCCATTGTTGTTTCCTTTACTTATATGCGCCTGCCAGGGGTATTCTCTTGGAAATCGCTCGCTCTTCAAATTATAGTATCCTAATCAAAGGAGAATTTTCGAGCTCGGACGCTTTCCCATGAGAATACCCACGGCGCGGCGCGTTTAATACTAAATGTTCCAGCATGTTCGCTGTGCCTATAAAAAAGGGAACCGATCCGGCTCCCTTTCAAATGTTTTATTTATGATCTTTACTCTTAATCTTGGCTGCTTTACCGGTTCTTTCACGCATATAGTTGAGCTTGGCTCTTCTGACGTCGCCGGATCTTACTACTTCAATCTTGTCGATTCTAGGAGAATGAAGCGGGAAAGTCTTTTCGACGCCTACGCCGGAAGCGATTCTTCTTACTGTGAATGTTTCGCCAAGTCCGCCGTTCTGTCTCTTCAGAACAAAGCCTTCAAAGATCTGAATTCTTTCTCTGTTACCTTCCTTGATTTTGATGTGTACTTTTACTGTATCTCCAACATTGAACTGTGGGATATCTTCTCTCACATATTCCTGTGCGATCATTTTCATTACATCCATTGTTATTTCCTCCTTCCTTCATAGACGTTCTTGGTATCCAAACGCGTATGTTTTTCATACACTCTAACCAGAGGACCGCCCGTAATGCATCGTTTTATATATTAACATAGTCCCAGATATAAATCAAGCTATAATTTCTAAGCTCTGGGATGTGTTTTGTCATATACTTCCTTGATCCTGTTCTTTGAAACGGAGAGGTAAATCTGGGTCGCGCTGATATCCTCATGCCCGAGAAGCTCCTGCAGCGATTTCAGATCGGCTCCGTTCTGAATCATATGGACGGCGAAGGAATTTCGCAAGGTCTGCGGCGTCAGCTTGTTTTCGAGGTTCGCAAGCTTTGCATACTCCTTCAGCAGCTTCCACAATCCCTGCCGTGTCAATCGGTTTCCGGTATAATTGACAAACAGGGCATTTTCGTCGCTGTTGCCATCCCTGAGAAATTTCGGTCTGACTTCATATATGTACTCCTCCACCGCGGCTCTGGAAGGTCTCCCCATAGGGATGATCCTTGCTTTACCATGTTCCCCGGTACAGGTCACAAATCCCATTCTAAGATTGACGTCTTCGACATTCATTTCAACGATCTCGCTGACACGGATCCCCGTTGCATAAAGCAGTTCCAGGATCGCCTTATCTCTCAGCCCTTTCACGGAGCTGTCAGGCGTCCCTAAAAGACTGTCTACTTCTTCGATGGTCATATATTCGATATTCTTCCGCTCGATCTTCGGCGATTTGATGTTGACCGTCGGGTTATCCGCAATGATTTTTCGCGACGACAAATAGTTGTAAAACGCCCTCAGGGAAGCTACCTTACGATTCACGGTGGCTCCTGACTTTCCGTCGTTTTTCAGTTTCAGCAGATACGCGACAACCTCCGTATTGCTGGCTTCACTCAAAGAAAGACCCTGTTTTTCACGGATGATCTCCGCGAACTCAAGCACGTCCCGCTTATAGGCCTCCAAAGAGTTCCGGGCCATCTTTTTCTCCAAAGAAAGATAATCGATAAAGTCATTCAAATATTGGTCCATGAAAGGCTCCCCATCCTGTTACTGATTCGCCGCATCGAAGCTGCATAAAGAGTATACATTATGTCAGTTTAGTTTACAATAATAAAACTTATGTTCTTGTCTGTTTTCCGCATTTTTCTCACACGCCCGCCAAAGAAAAACATGTACTAAAATCACGGCGCCCTTCATACGTTTTAATGAAGTACAAAGGAGGGTTCTTATGAAACGTAATATGATACGGGCTTCCGAGCTTATAACGTCCAACGGAGCCAGTTTTGCCGCCGCACTGTTCTTTTTCCTGCTGGGGATTTCGGCGGGTGTTTTCACGGAACTGATGATGTCCAGCGTAGAAAAAGAGGGTATGATTTCGTACCTGGATAAATACTTTCTCCTGACCAGCCCAAGCGATCTCGCCTTTACCGAAATTTTTATGAAATCGGCGGGAAATAATCTGGGGCTGCTCTTGATCATGATTCTTTCCGGATTTACGGCCTTCGGTTTTCCCGCTGCCCTGGCGGCGCTGATTTATAAAGGAATGGCCCTCGGTTTTTCTGCTGCCCTGCTCATTGATTCCATGTCGTTTAAAGGGATCGCCATTGTTTTTACTTCTATGATACCCCAGAATCTGATCATCATACCCGCTATCATTGTCGCCGGCGTAGCCGCTCTGAATCTTGCGTTCCATACCATATCGAACAGGCAGTTCGGAATAAGAAAGAGCCTGGCGGAAAGCTCAAGCTCTTATCTGTTTATCAATGCTGTGATCGCTGTGGCGATTCTGGTCGGCTGCTTTATCGAGTCGTTTCTCTCTCCGCTATTGACTCAACTAATAATATAGCAGCAATAGTTTTGGCGTCTTCGATTTCACCGCTTAAAACCATCCTCTTCAGTTCCGGCAGGTCATACTCCATGATCTCGATGGCTTCATTGTCGTCGAAATCCGTTTCCCCCGGCGTCAAATCTGTCGCGTAGTAGAGATAAATCACTTCCGTGGAATAACCGATCGAGGAGTAAAATGAAGTGATATGCTCTATTTTTCCCGCGGAATAACCCGTCTCCTCCTTCAGTTCCCTCTCGGCCGTAAGCCGGTGATCTTCATCCTTTTCGATCTTTCCCGCAGGCACCTCAAGGACCGCTTTTTCCGCTGCCTTCCGGTACTGGCGTACCATAACCATCTTACCCTCCGGCGTGACGGCCGCCAATGCGACTCCGCCGTTGTGCTCCACGATTTCTCGGTAGGATGTCTTGTTGTCCTTTACACAGACTTTATCCTTCCGCAGGTTCAATATCCTGCCTTCATATATCCTTTCACTGGATATGGTCTTTTCTTCAAATACCATGCTCTCACCTTTTCGTCATCACTTTCGATTTTTCCACCGCCGCGTTGAACGCTTCCATTATATTGTCATGGAATCCATTGTTCTGTAAAGCCGTTACCGCCTCTATGGTCGTTCCTCCCGGAGAGCATACATTCTCTCTCAGAGTCACCGGGTCGATCCCGGTTTCAAGGACCATTTTCGCGGCTCCCAGTACAGACTGCCCCGCGAAGATCTTCGCCTGCTCCCTGTCCATGCCATTGGCTTCAGCCGCATCCATCAGCGCCTCGATATACATGTAGGTATAAGCCGGACTGCTTCCGCTGACGCCGATGACCGTATCGATGAGCTGCTCATCAACAACCTCGGCTTTTCCCACAGAGCGGAACAATTCCATCACCGGTTCAAACTCTACGTCGGTAATATACTGATTTCTGCAAAGCGCGCTCATGCCCGCGTTGACCATGGCCGGCGTATTCGGCATGACGCGCACGACCTTGACGCCGTCCTTCTGAACCAGTTTCTCTATGTAGCCCATACTGATGCCGGCCGCAATAGATACAAGCACTTGCCCTGGTCTATATAGCGCGCCGATTTCAGGGAGCACAACGTCAAATATATTCGGCTTCACCGCAAGAACGATGACGTCACACTGTTCCATCAGTTTATCCATGCTGTCGCAGCCCACGATCCCAAGGTCGTCGGAAAGGGCTTTCAATTTATCTGCATCCTTGTCATAGGCGCATACATTTTTTTTCTCTGATTGATGAACGGTCAAATATCCCTTGATCAACGCCGTCCCCATATTTCCTGTGCCGACAAATCCCAGTTTCATCTTTTACCTCCTGCCGCTGAAGAAAATCGTTCCTATTTCTGTTCCACCCGCCGCATTTGTCAGGATATCCTTCCGTTTTCCATTGACCAGGAGCATAGGGATCCCATATTCGTTGACCTTGCTTGCCGCCTGTATCTTTGTAACGATACCGCCGGTGCCGAAGCTGCTCTTGCCTCTGGAATCGATTTCTTCCAGAAGACCGTCGATATCGTAGACTTCTTCGATCAATTCTGCATTCTTATGGTCCTTCGGGTTCTTGTCAAAGACGCCGTCGATATCGCTCATAATGATCAGCAGATCCGCATTCCAAAGGTTCGCCGTTAGTGCTCCCAATGTGTCGTTGTCGCCGATTTTGATTTCTTCGACGCTTACGCTGTCGTTTTCATTGATGATCGGGACTACGCCCTCATCGACCAAGGTAAACAGTGTATTTCTTATATTCAGCGTCCGGATATTGTCTCCGAAATCTTCTCTCGTGAGGAGCATCTGCCCCACGTGGATTTCATGGCGTGCAAAAAATTCCTTATAGGCGTTCATGAGCTCCACCTGTCCGATGGCGCACAATGCCTGCTTATAGTTAATATCCCCTCTTCGGCTCCATTTATTAATGGCAGCCACGCCGCAGATCCCGGCGCCCGAGGAAACAATGATCACATGCTTGCCCTCATTGATCAGGCCGGTGACCTGGTCTACAATATTCTGCAAAGTTTCTTTATTTACTGCGCCGTCGTCCCCGGTCAACACGTTGCTTCCAATCTTTAGTACGATCTTTTTACTGTCTTGAATCAAATCACCTATTGCGCCCATTACTATACCCTTAATTCCACCTCTCCGCCGATATCGTCCTTATATTTTGTAAAAATCGGCATGATGTATTCTTCGATCAGATTCTGAGTCTGAGCCGCTGCTCTTCCTATATATGCTTCCGGCTTCAGCAGATCCTTGATATCGTCAAGGGTCAGGCCAAAAGCGTTGTCTCCCGCGATCCTCTCCAGCAGATCGTTATCCAGACCCTCGTCTTTCACTCTGCTGCCGGCTGCCATGGAGTGCTCCCTGATCTTTTCATGAAGCTCCTGTCTGTCGCCGCCCTTTTTCACTGCCTCCATCATGATGTTCTCCGTCGCCATGAATGGGATCTCGTTCATGATATGCTGCGTGATGACCTTCTCGTGGACCACAAGTCCCGTAGAGATGTTCCGGCAGATGTCCAGAATTCCATCCGCTGCCATGAAGGCCTGCGGCAGTACGATCCTCCTGTTTGCCGAGTCGTCCAGTGTTCTTTCAAACCATTGAACGCTGGCGGTATCCGCCGTATTCCCGAGGCAGTTGATAATGAATCTTGCCAGAGAAGCCGCACGCTCGCTTCGCATCGGGTTTCTCTTGTATGCCATGGCGGAAGATCCGATCTGCTGGGTTTCAAAGGGCTCCTCCACCTCTTTCAGGTGTTGGAGCAGCCGGATATCATTTGTCATCTTATGGACGCTCTGCCCGATGCCGGAAAGCACAGACAGCACCATAAAGTCTATTTTCCTCGTATAGGTTTGTCCCGATACGGCGACCGCTTTCTGGAATCCCAGCTTCTCTACGACCATTTCGTCCAGTCGCCTGACCTTTTCCATGTCTCCGTCAAAGAGTTCCACAAAACTTGCCTGCGTTCCCGTCGTTCCCTTGCAGCCGAGCAGAGGCAGAGTCTCGATCAGCCGCTCGCATTCAAGAAAGTCAAAATAGAAATCCTGCAGCCAGAGGGATGCTCTCTTTCCAACCGTTGTCAGCTGCGCTGCCTGGAAATGCGTAAAGCCCAGACATGGCATCGCCTTGTACTCCAGCGCGAATTTGCTGAGCCGGAACATAAGGCTGACCAGCTTGCTCCGGATCAGTTCCAGGGCCTGCTTTATCACGATGATATCAGTATTGTCGCCCACATAAGCGCTGGTGGCGCCCAGATGGATGATCGGCTTCGCCTTCGGACACTGCAATCCGTATGCGTATACATGAGACATCACGTCGTGTCTTGTTTCCTTTTCTCTTTTTTCCGCGTCTGCGTAGTTTATTTTATCTTTGAACTGCTTCATTTCAGCGATCTGCTCATCGGTAACCGGCAGGCCCAGCTCCTTTTCCGCCTCAGCCAAAGCGATCCACAGTGCTCTCCAGGTGGTGAACTTAACATCCGAGGAAAAAATGTGAGCCATTTCCTTGCTCGTATATCTTGTAATCAATGGGTTTTCATATTTATCCGTACTCATTCCGGTTTCTCCTCTTTTCTCTTACTTTGCAACGAAATTGCGATATATTAACAATAGATTATATACCTCTTTCCCTCTAAAATCAAGAATAGGTGCGGGTATTCGTGAACAAAGCGGAAATACTTTTTTGCTGGAAACAAAAGAGACTGTGCTAATTGGCACAGTCTCTTGGTAATTTTCCGTACATAACCTATCTCGGTTCAATAATCAGCTTGATTGCAGTTCGTTCTTCGCCATCGATCAGAATGTCGGTAAACGCAGGTATGCAAATAAGATCAATGCCACTTGGCGCAACGAAGCCCCTCGCTATGGCAACTGCCTTAACGGCCTGATTCAGAGCTCCCGCTCCGATCGCCTGGATTTCAGCCCCCCCTTTTTCCCTCAAGACGCCTGCCAAAGCTCCTGCTACTGAGTTAGGATTTGACTTCGCTGATACCTTTAATACTTCCATTGTTGTTTCCTCCCTAAATACTTGTTAAAATTCCCTTTTGAATAGGTTTTGCTCTACTATATTCTTTATCGTAACGCATATTCCTTTTTTTTCATACTCAAAATCGTTCGACATCTAAAAATATTTTTCAAGAATTTTTGTCGAAGTCTTGCATTTTGTATCACAATTGGTTATAATGTGAACGTGGTTATCCCCCTGATAACCTCATTAATCTCTAATCCCAATACCCCTTTTGAACAAAACAAACTGCTCCCCTGCAGTTTGTTTTGTTTTTTGCGTCTTTATTTTTTCCCGGTCCCAGTTAGATGTAAAGCTTGGTTCGAGAGACCCATCCCCTTTCCTTCCGGTGGCGCGGGGGAAATATTTATGGTAAAATAGATGCAGAAAGATATGACACCGAAAATATTTCGCCAGGAGCAGAAATTATGTATTGTACCAATCAAATCTATAACGAAGCCTTTTACCAATCAAATATTTTCAGCTTTTATTTTGAGAATTTGAAGCTCGGCGTTTTCGATATCGAAACGACGGGGCTGAATCCCGACCGCAGCCGGTTTATTCTCGGCGGCCTTGTGCTGCCTGAGGATCAAGGAAAAAAGGCGATCCAGATCTTTTCGGAATCGAAGGAAGAGGAGGCTCCGCTGCTCCGCTCTTACCTTTCGGAGCTATCGGACCTTGATGTGCTCATCAGTTACAACGGGGATTATTTTGATTTGCCTTTCTTAAAGAGAAGGCTTCAGCACAACCGTATACCCGGTGAAGAGCTTCCCATGTTCAAAAGCTTCGACCTCTACCGTATCCTGGATCGGTATTCCAATTTCCGCAAACTGCTCCCAAATCTGAAGCAGAAGACTGTAGAAACCTTTCTGGGATTGTGGTCCGACCGCGCGGACGAAATATCGGGCGCCGAAAGCGTTGAGTTGTACAACCGGTACCTTCGGACAAATGATCCGGACATCCGTGATACCATCCTCCTGCACAATAAGGACGACATCCTTCAGCTGTCCAGACTCATTAAGGTTTTCGAAAAGCTGGACATGCATAAAATAATGTTCCATACCGGTTTTATCGTGTCGAATCAGGGTAAGAAAATTTATATACAGAACATTGAATTTCAGAAGGATTCCATATTTGTTTCCGGTTTCCACAAGAATATTTCCATGGATTACCGGTGCTATCAGGCAAGTCACGAAGCAGCCTTCTCCGAAGCCCGGAATGATTTCACACTGAGGATCCCATGGAAGAATAAAAAAAATTATTCCTACATAGATTTAGAAGAATTTAACTATGACTGTTCCGAGCTGGAGAAATATCCGGGATACGAGAGCGGCTACCTCCTGATCCGTAACGAAGGCGAAATAAATTATGCGGAAGTGAATCACCTTATCAAAATATTGCTAAGAGAAATCCTGAACGATCTATGATATGATACAGGTATTATTACGCCAGAACAATTTGTTATCGATATTACATTGATATTAAAGGAAGCGACTAATATGAGAACCCGTGCAAGACTTGACTCCGTAATGCAAAAGGCATTTCCGATCCCATTTGACGACGGATCAAAATTTGTTTTCTTTGGAGACGTGCACAGAGGAGATGACAGTCTTTCCGATGAATTCGGCAGAAACCGCCATATCTATTATCATGCACTGAATTATTATTATCAGAACGATTTCACCTACGTTGAAGTCGGCGATGGAGACGAGCTCTGGGAACATCCGCACTATGAGCATATTCGCTCCGCCCATGTTTCCGTCTTTGATATGCTGAAAAATTTCCATAAGGCAAAGCGTCTGATCATGCTTTTCGGGAACCATAATATGCAACTCCGCGACCCCCATTACGTCCGGGAAAATATGTATCATACATACGATGAATATCTTGACGTGAAGGAGGATCTGTTTCCCGGTTTGATCGTGCATGAAGCATTGATTTTGAAGCACAGGGAAACCGAGCAGGAAATTTTTGTCGTGCACGGACATCAGGGGGACCTGATCAACGACCAGCTATGGAGAGTATCCTATTTCCTCATCCGATACGTCTGGAAATTCCTGCATATCGTGGGCGTGAAATATGCTGCCAGCCCGGCCAAAAACCGGAACAAGCGCCATAAGATCGAAAAGAATTATAATAAATGGAACGAACAGCGCGACATCATGATCATCTGCGGTCACACCCACCGGCCGAAGTTTCCCTCTGCAGGGGAACCCTCCTACTTTAATACGGGATGCTGCATTCACCCTCGCGGCGTAACGTGTCTGGAGCTGATGTACGGCAAGATCATGCTGGTTTCCTGGAATATGCACAGCAAAAAGGACGGCACCGTCTATATTAAGCGAACACTACTACGGGGCCCGGAACCGATCGCCAGTTTCCGCTCCAACGCCGATCGGCTGGCCAAGGCAAAGCAGACAGTCGGTAAAATGAAAAAATTTATGAAGGATTTCGATTCTTATTACTGGTAAATCAGAACGGAAACGTGTATAGTATTAAAAAAAAACAAGGAGAAAGCAAATGGCAGGCATATATGAAATCACCAAACAGATCAAGACTGACAGCTTTCAAATGAGTCTATTGGACGGAGACGTCAGAAACAGAGCACTTGACGCCATCGCAAAGGCGTTGTTGCAAAAGAAGGATCAGATCTTCGAAGCAAACAAGGCGGATTTGGATCGTGCAGCGGAAGCCAGGCTGGCGCCGCCGATCATCAAGCGTCTGAAATTCGACGAACAGAAGCTGGCAGACGTCATCAGCGGGATTGAAAGTCTGATCACCCTGAAAGACCCTCTCTGGAGCAAACTGCTTGTCCGGGAGCTTGATGCCGATTTGACGCTATATAAGGTGACCTGTCCTATCGGAGTGATCGGCGTTATATTTGAATCAAGACCAGACGCGCTGGTCCAGATTGCCACGCTCTGTCTAAAGAGCGGAAACTGCGCTATCCTGAAGGGCGGAAGCGAAGCAGCCAATACAAATAAGATCCTGTTTGAAATCATCCACGAGGCGGGAGTAAAGGCCGGCGTCCCTGCCGGATTTTTAACGCTGATCGAGAACAGGGCCGATATAGACGAGCTCCTGAAATGCCACGATACAATCGATTTGCTGATTCCAAGGGGTTCCAATGAATTTGTCCAGTACATCATGTCAAATTCAAAAATCCCGGTCATGGGTCATGCCGACGGCGTCTGTCACATATACGCCGACGAGACCGCCGATATCGAAAAAGCGGTCCCGATCATTGTCGACGCCAAGACTCAGTACGCAGCCGCCTGTAACGCTGCGGAGACCCTGCTGATCCATAGGGCTGCGGCAGAGAAGCTTCTGCCGCCTCTTAAAAAAGCTCTCGACGATAAACTGGTTACCATCCGCGGATGCGAGGAAACCAGTAGGTTCATCGATTGCGAAGCCGCTGCGGAAACGGATTTCGGGAAAGAATATCTGGATTATATCATCTCCGTAAAGATCGTCGATTCTCTGGACGAGGCGATTTATCATATCAACAAACATGGCTCCCATCACACAGACAGCATTATCACGGAAGATAAGGACTCTGCGGAAAAGTTTATGCTTCTGGTGGATTCCGCAGGCGTCTACCACAATTGCTCCACTCGATTTGCGGACGGATACCGTTACGGATTCGGCGCGGAAGTCGGCATCAGCACCGGCAAGCTCCACGCCAGGGGTCCCGTCGGGCTCGACGGGCTTGTGACCTATAAATACAAGCTATACGGGAGCGGACAGATCGTCGCGGATTACTCGGAAGGCAGAAAGTCCTACCACTTTAAAGATCTATAATACTTAAAATAGAAGAAGTAGCCCAAGGCTACTTCTTATTTTATAGAAAAACCACTCTTATTCACAAAGCGCCTTTGCCAGGCCGACGGCTTTCTCCATATCCGCATCAACAGGATTCCAGTTACATTTTATCTCCGGCTCCACGACTGTAAAGCCTGCATTGTCCAGTCTTTCACGAAGGACCTTAGTGGACTCGCCGCTCCAGCCATAACAGCCGAATACCGCGGCCTTTTTATTCTTAAACTTTAGTTCCTTGAGGAAATCCAGCCATCCGCCTACTGCTGAAAGTATATCCTGACCGACCGTCGGCGAGCCCACTGCGATAGCCCTGGACTTAAAGACTTCGGTCATGATATCGTTCTTGTCGGCCTTGGAGATATTGAAGATCTTTACTTTCGTCTCGGGCGACAGGAATGAGATCTCAGTGCCTATTTTATGCGCCAGCTGCGCTGTTCCTTCCCACATAGTGTCGTAGGCGATAGTGATCTGATTCTCCTGATACTCCTGGGACCATTCGTAGTATTTTTCGATGATCTGCAAGGGGTTGTCCCGCCAGATCGAGCCATGGCTTGGAGCTATGATGTCAATGGGAAGATTTAAAGCCTGGACTTCCTCCACCTTCTTTTTTACCAGAGGAGAAAACGGGTTGAGGATGTTGGCGTAATACTTGATGGCCTCCGCCCAAAGAAGGCATTGGTCCGCCTTGTCGTTGAACAATTCTTCTACAGCGTAATGCTGACCGAAGGCGTCGTTGGAGAACAGAATGTTATCCTCCGTAAGATAGGTGGCCATGCTGTCGGGCCAGTGAAGCATCTTCATTTCAACGAATACAAGTTTTTTACCATTCCCAATATCCACCGAGTCTCCGGTTTTAACGACCTGAAAGTTCCATTCCGGATGGTGATATTGCCCAGTCAGGGATTTTACTCCGTTAGCTGTACAGTAAACAGGGGTGCCTGGTATCTTTTCAAGCAAGGCCGGCAAAGAGCCGCTGTGATCCACCTCGCCATGGTTGGCGACAATGAAATCAATGCTGCCGAGATCGATCTCTTTTGCCAGGTTGTCCACAAATTCTGTGGAGTGCGGTCTCCATACGGTATCAATGAGCACGGTCTTCTCTTCCTGAATCAAATAAGCGTTCTGGCTTGATCCGTGATTGATAGAATAATCTGCACCGTGAAAGGACTCCAGCTCCCAATCGATCTTACCAACCCAATACACATTGTTTTTGATCTGCTTTTTCATATTTTACCCCCCTACATCGTTTCGGCTGTTTCTTTTTTTCTTTGTTCTATAATACCCTATTAAGAATTAATAGTAAATCGATCATACTAAATAATATAACGCAATTGAATTTGCTGCATTAATTTCTAACAATGTTACGCCGCTATCCCACTTAAGCGATTTTTGAAGAAGTAAAATAAAAATAATATGAAACATGACATGGTGTTGTCATATTTCTATGCTATACTTTATGTGTAAAACAATGAAAACTACCAGGCAATGCTTGGAAATAATTAAGGCATAACGCAATACGAAATGGAGCTGAAAGAAATGGCTATAGAGAAGCAATACTTTTCAGATTTTGAAGCGATATTGTCACACAGATATGATAACGGGGCTGACTATTGGACAACCCCTGATAAACGTTTAATCAAAGGATCACCTTTCTCCACGTTGGACAGCGTACTTTATCTGTTGGAATTGGGCATGGAGCCCAGCGAGCCTTTACTAAAAGAGTGCGCCGATTTGATATTCAGTACATGGCGGGAAGATGGAAGCTTTAAGCTGTACCCGCAAGGATCTGTTTACCCATGCCAGACCGCTAACGCTATCAATGTGCTTTGCCATATGGGGTATGCCTATGATGTCAGGCTGCAAAAAACTTTCCGGCATCTTTTAGATACCCAATATATCGATGGCGGTTGGCGCTGTAATAAATTTTTCTTTGGTCGAGGTCCTGAAACCGAATATTCAAACCCATTTCCGACACTGACTGTCCTGGATGCATTCCGCTTTAGTGATTATCTCAACAAGGAACCGGCACTTGACAGAGCTGTGGATTTTTTGCTTGAGCATTGGACTATTCGGAAACCTATCGGCCCATGCCACTATGGAATGGGCACATTATTCATGCAGGTCGAATATCCGTTCCGCAACTACAATCTTTTTATTTACATCTATGTCTTATCCTTTTACGAGCGGGCAAAGAAGGACAGCCGATTTCTGGAAGCCTTAAACGCTTTGGAGTCAAAAATGGTGGATGGACAGATTGTAGTTGAGCGTGTTGTCCCAAAGCTGGCCAGGTTATCTTTCTGCAAAAAAGGAGAACCAAGCGCACTAGCCACGACGCGGTATTACGAAATCTTAAAAAATCTTGGCAGGAAATGATTACTTAATGAGGACTATTTACCGGATTGAATTGACATATTCTCTGATTGCTTTGACCGCATTGTCCAGATGCACGGAAAGCGGCACGTCCTCAACGCTGACCACATGGATATTGCAGCGGTTGATCGGCAGCAATACTTTAAACGCTCTGCTTTCTCCGATTGCCTGCGCCATCTTCGGGCTCAGTTCTCCCATCATGGAATTGGCGTTGATGATAGCGATGACTCCAACCACCACGTCCACAAACTTCATATTATGCACGATGGCATTTTCGCCTGTTGCTCCGTCGTCCGCTCCCGCACGGATCATCTGACCCGTTGCAGCCGAATTGGTCCCCAGAGCAAGGACTTCAACATCAGGCATTGCCGCTTTTATTTTCTCCACGATAGCGCGGCCGATTCCGCCGCCCTGTCCGTCTACCACTGCGATTCTCATAGGTGATCCCTCTTCTTTCCTTTATCAAATCAAGTCCGATATAGCGCTATTAATAGCGCCGCAGCTTTAATCCATAGAATCATTATAAGATCATTTCCTCTAAAAATCAACGGATTCCCTGTTTGCGCCATATATGGACTTTTTTATAGTTCCGTGATAATATTTTGAGTAAAAGATAAGGAATTTTTAATCTGCTTTTAATTTGAGTTAAAGGAGCTTTGAAGGATTGCTTATTATACTGGAACCATAATCAATAAATCAAGCACTCTAAAGGAGGAGAATTATTATGGTAACATTAGAACAAGTGGAAAAGCTTCGCGAATATGCAAACATCACTTACGACGAAGCAAAAGAAGCGTTAGAGAACGCAGGCGGGGATATCCTTCAAGCCATCATCGATCTGGAACGTCAGGGCAAAATCAATACGCCCCAGGGCGGCGGCCAATATACTTCCGGCAGCATTGGGGCAACAGCCATCCAGCTGCAGGAGGAATCAGGAAAGGAAAAGGCTCAGTCAAAGAATAGCAGCGGGGAGAAATCAGCTTTCAGCCGAAATATGAGCAAATTCTTCCGCTGGATGGGCGACGTGCTTCATAAGGGCAACGTTAACGCGCTGGTCGTGGAAAAGAATGGCGCATCCATCATGAGGATGCCGATCACCGTGCTTGTGATCCTGCTCATCGTCGCATTCTGGTTTGTCGTTCCGGTCCTGGTAGTTGGGCTGTTCTTCGACTTCCGTTATTTCTTCAACGGACCCGACATCAGAAGTACAAAGGTGAACGACGCGATGGACTCTGTAGCCAACGCAGCGGAAGAAATCAAAAATGATATGAAAAAATAAAGAAAGCGCAAAAAACGGCCGTATCTCATCAATGGAGGAAAATCATATGCAGGAACATATACTGATCGTCGAGGATGAAGAAAAGCTCGCAAGGTTTATCGAACTGGAGCTGACCTTTGAAGGCTATGTGGTGGAGAAGGCTATTGACGGCAGAACGGGGCTCGCCCTGGCACAGTCAAAGCATTTCGACCTCATAGCGCTGGATATCATGCTGCCCGGCCTCAACGGCTTTGAGGTTCTGCGCCGCATCCGCCAGACATCCTCGGTTCCTGTCATAATGCTGACCGCCAGGGATGAAACCATGGATAAGGTCGCAGGGCTGGATGGCGGGGCGAACGACTATATCACAAAACCCTTCGCCATCGAAGAACTGCTGGCAAGGATCCGCGCCGTACTTCGAAACAACGGGGCCTCAAAGGAAGTCCCTAAAAATACGGAACACACCTACTCATCGGGGGCTCTCCGCATGAATCTCGACAGCAGAGAGGTATGGGTCGGTGACGCTACCGTCGATTTAACAAAAAAGGAATTCGATCTTCTGGCTTATCTCATGCAGAACAAAGGCCTTGTAATGAGCCGCGACCGTTTGCTCGACAGCGTTTGGGGTTATGATTTTGTCGGAGAAACCAACGCCATCGACGTATATATCCGATACCTTCGCGCGAAGATCGAAGAACCGTTCGGATTAAAATTTATTCAGACGATACGAGGAGTGGGATATATAATACGTGAATAATTCAAACGAACAGCCTAAAAACAGCAAAGACAATACCGCAGGCAGCACAAGTAAGGCGAGCTTCTCTCTGGCAGTAAAGCTCAATCTACATACGATCTTTTATACATTCGGGGTATTGTTAACGGTAAATATCCTGCTATGTCTTGCTGTTTCATCCTTCACACTGTGGAAGGCGGAGGAGAACACTTCGTCACTGATGTCAGAGCTTTCTCCGAAGAGCGAAACGATCATGGACTATACCTTTGAACCTTCTGTTAAGAACCCCTATGGGATCAAATTATGGAACAACATTAACGAATTGACGCCGCTGAACGACTACCGGGTAATTCGAAAGGTATGGTTCGACACAAAGAACGGTTACCCGCTTTCGGCGCTGAGATATCAGATGACTTTTACGGACGAAAAAACTACTGTGACCTATGCATTCGGCAAAGTCCTGGAGGAATATCTGTATCCTCTTTATGCACTGCTCATCATTGAAGCGCTGATCCTGCTGACGGGGATCTTCAAGGGCAGGCGGAGAGTCCGGCGCATCCTGCAGCCGCTGACGGAAATGTCCAGGCAAGCCCAGACTTTGAGCCATGCATCGGTCAAAGGAATGTCGCAGGACGAAATGAAAAGGCTGCGAGAACTAGCCGGGACCATCAGCAATATCGACGCAACAAAATTAGACAAGCGCCTTTCGGTGGACGGGACGCAAAGCGAACTGAAGGACCTGGCAAATGCGATCAACAGTATGCTGAACCGGATCGACGAGGCGTACCGGTCGCAGGTACGATTCGTATCCGATGCTTCTCATGAGCTGCGGACCCCTATTTCCGTGATCCAGGGCTACGTCAACCTGCTTGACCGCTGGGGGAAAAATGACGAGGCCACGCTGCAGGAAGCCATCGACGCGATCAAGAGTGAATCGGAAAGCATGAAAGAGCTCATCGAGCAGCTGCTGTTTCTGGCACGCGGGGACAACGAAACCCTTCACCTTGATCTGGAAACCTTTGATTGTTCTGAAATGATCGAGGAGATCTTCAAGGAAACCCAGATGATCGACTCCCTTCACACCTTCCGGATCAAAGAAAACACACAGGCTTTTGTCAACGCCGACCGTCAGCTGATGAAGCAGGCGCTGCGCATCCTCATAGACAACAGTATCAAATATACGCCGGATAACGGAGAGATCCTAGTTTCGGTAACGGAAAGCGACGGAATGGTCCGTATTTCCGTACAGGATAACGGCATCGGTATCGATCCGCAGAATCTGCCTTACATCTTCGACCGGTTTTACCGGTCCGACGAATCCAGGGCAAGGGAGACAGGCGGTTCCGGCCTGGGGCTGGCCATCATGAAATGGATCATCGACCGCCACGGTGGCACCATCGAAGTCGTCAGCCGGAAGGATATCGGCACCAGAACAACGATCCTGCTTCCAAAAGCATCCTCATAAAAAACAGCAAGCCGCATAAGCGGCTTGTTTTTTTGTCATAATGCTATTCCACGACTACGGCTGTTCCAGAGGCGATGACCATGAGCATATTGCTGCCCTGATTGCCGATCGTTTCATAATCCACCTTTACGCCGACGATTGCGTTAGCCCCCATTTCGGAAGCTCTCTGCTCCATTTCCCGAAGCGCCTGCTCTCTGGCCATTAACAGTTCCTGCTCATAGGAGCCGGATCTCCCGCCGAAGAAATTGCTAAGCCCGGCTGCGATATCCTTTATGACGTTGATGCCGGCAATGATTTCCCCGAAAACGATCCCCTTGTAAGCCGTGATTCTTTTTCCTTCAATGTTGTTGGTTGTAACGGTCAACATGGTTATACCCTCCTTGTGGTTTGAATTAATCTCTGGATTTCATTATACCTCAAACAACATGGGAAGTCTTGATTTTTATCGCAGCAAAGGCATGCTGCCGGTCAGCTTGTTCACCTGTTTTTTATTGCCGCAAATCGCAAGGCCGAAATACCGAAGCTCCGTCTCCGGTGCGTCCGCGATCTTCCCGATATATTCGTCGTACGTCTTGCAGCTCTGTGCTACGTCGGAGAAATCGACGACCGTCATCCCCGCATAATCCTGATGGTAAAGCCTGCCCCGCAGTTCCCTGATCTGATCACTGCTCCCCTTCAGGATCGGAACCGGAAACTCGATGATCCCAAGATGCTGATTGCCGGTTCCGTCGGTCACATTCACTCCCACCGCTTCCGGCATATGCTTGCCCAGCGTGATCCCCATGACCGCCGCCGTATTTGAGATGATCCCCGTCGGCAGTTTTTCATCGATCACCATAACGCATTTCAGATCCTGATTATCCATTTTTATTTCAACCCCTTTTCTCTTCGATGAAAATATCCCTGTATTGGCCCGGCGTCAGACCGATGAATTCTTTAAAAAATTTAGTAAAATGACTCTGGTCCGTAAAGCCGGTCTGTATGGCCGCGTCAATTGGCTCCTTCCCCTGTTCAAGCAGCTTTTTAGCCTGATTCACACGCACCGTTTCCAGATACCGGTAGGGAGTGATCCCTTTGATCCTGGTAAATGCGCGCAGCAGGGAGTACTTGTTTCGATTCGCCATGTGAGCCAGTTCATCAAGTGAAACGCGCTCGGCATAATTTTGCTCAAGAAATTCGCAGACAGCCTCGATTTCCTCGTCCAGAACTTCCGGCTCCCGGTATGATTCCGGCTCGGCATACTTCTCGATCAGCTGCTTGATGAGGAAATAAAAGATCTCTTCCTTTTCAAAATCCTCCCGTTCCTCCATGATCATCTGATGCAGTTCCCGCAGCAGGCCAACGTGTTCACTCCGGTACGCCACCGGCTCGATGAACCGCGGAAGGTATTCGGTACCTGTGATTTCCTTTACCGTTTTCCGCATGATTTCCTGCTTGATATTGATACAGCGATAGTCCAAAGTCTTACCGTCGGTCTGCTCGCATGTATGGTTATCAAGGGGATTGAATAAGATCATGTCGCCGTCGCCGATGGTATATTCCCTGTTTTTGCAGGATAAATGTCTGCGGCCGGCTTCAATGAAGCCGATGACATAGTATTCATGGAAATGGTTCGGGAATTTCAGCATGATGCCTTTGAAGCGATACGCTTCGATCCCAAGCTCATTGTCATATCGTACGGTTCGTTCTTCCCTGTTCATCTCCAATCCCCCTTTCATTCTAGAGTCTAGCAGAAAATTCCACATTCCTCTTGTATGATATTGACTTTTTTCCGTTTACATTTCTTTATCATATTTGACGCGGTAATAAGTCCCGTAACCGATCACAAACAGATATGCACTGGCTAGCAAAAGGATCGGAACCAAACCGATGTCCATGAGTGCGAAGGAGAGCATCAAAGCCCCAAATACGAAAATCATCAGATCATATGCTTTTGCTTTCGACCTGTTGCTGATAGCGATATTCCGCTCGTCTTTCCTTTCGATTTCCATCTGTTTCTCGATATCGGGATGCCCCTTCAGCACTTTGCTACTGATCAGATTCCCCATTCCCTGACCGAAGGTCCCGCATCCGATGCCGACGAACACATAAGGAAGGGCCAACATGACGCCCTGCGGATCATCAACCTTTTTGATCAAATACAGCCCTGTTCCAAGCAACAGCAATCCCAAGGCCGTTAGAATATAAGAGTTAAAGATTTTCTTCATTTTGGTTCGTCCTCCTCATAGACAAAAATTTCCTCTATGCTCATATTAAAAAATCGAGCGATTTTAAACGCCAAAAGGATCGATGGATTGTATCTGCCGTTTTCGAGAGAACCTATGGTCTGTCTGGATACTTCCAGTGCTGCGGCCAATTCCTCCTGCTTGATCCCGCGCTGTTTGCGTATTTCTTCCAACTTGTTTTTCACGCTCCCGCTCCCTTCTGATGTAAAGTGTACTTTCCATTTTTAAAATATCACCCCTATGCAAAAATGTCAAGCGTACTTTCCATAAAAAATTGTTTCTGCCTCTCCTGTATTGATATTGACATTTTACCCGCCGGAAGCCATGATAGGATTAATGAATACTAATAATCCCGACAGTCCAAAGGAGAAAATACATATGAACAGCTTGGAAAGAGTCGAAAACAGACTGAAAGGTCAGCCAGTCGACAGGGTCCCGAACCTCAACATCATCATGCAGTTCGCGGCGAGATACATCGGCGTGCCTTACGGCAAGTACTGCACGGATCACAGATACCTTGTGGAAGGCAACATCAAAAGCTGCCGTGATTTTGGCATCGACATGGTCAGCGCGATTTCCGATCCATTCCGCGAAACCGCCGGCTTCGGCGGAAATGTCGTCATACTGGAAGATAATGTTCCCAGCTGTACCGATTATCTTATAAAAGAATACGGGGATGCAAAAAAGCTCAAGATCGCAGATCCGTCCGGATCGGAGAGAATGAACGACAGGCTGAATGCGGTATCGCTGTACAAGCGTGAATGCGGAAATGAGTTCCCGGTCCTTGGCTGGGTGGAGGGCGCTTTCGCAGAAGCCAACGATCTCAGGGGAATGTATAACACGATGATCGACCTTCGCAAGGCGCCGGACTTTGTAGCAGAATTGGTTGAAATATGCCTGGAGCAGGCCATTTTGTTTGCAAAGGAGCAGATCCGGGAAGGCGCTCACTTTATAGGGATCGGCGATGCGGCGGCCTCTCTTGTCAGTCCGAAAATCTACAAGGAATTGATTCTGCCCGCCGAAAAGCGATTGATCGATGAAATCCATAAAAACGGTGCCCGGGCCAAACTGCATATCTGCGGCAACACATCGGCTCTGCTGGATCTGATGGCGGAAAGCGGCGCCGATATCATCGATATCGATCACCTGGTCGACCTGAAGACAGCAATGGAAAAGATCGGTGAGAAAGCCTTGGTTTGCGGCAACTTTGATCCGGTTTCCGTTCTCCTTGAGGGAGACGTCGAAACGGTGAAGGAAAATGTCCGTAGGTGTCTTGAAATCGGAGAGGATCGTATCATCATCAGCGCAGGCTGTGAAGTCCCCAAATTCACTCCGCCCGAAAATTTGAAAGCCGTGGCGGAGGTGCTGGAAGAGCATAAATCGTAGAAAAATCCGAATAGAAAATGCAGGCAAATACTCTTCGTATCTGCCTGCATTTTGTTTTTTTCTTATTTCGTCAGCCGGTAAATGGCTTCCGCATAGATATGTCCTGCTTTTAACTTTTGTTTTTTTCTTATTTCGTCAGCCGGTAAATGGCTTCCGCATAGATATGTCCTGCTTTTAACAATTGTGAAATTTCGACCTTTTCGTCCTTCTGGTGCTCCAGTTCGGGATCGCCCGGAAATAAAGGACCAAATGCCATACAGTTTGGGATCGCTCTTGCAAAAGTTGCTCCGCCGATGGCAGTAGGCTTTGTTTCCGTATCGCCGCTGATCTCCTGGTAAGTTTCAACGAGTGTCACTACGACCGGATGATCGGATTCCTGGTAAATCGACCGGATATGGTCAAAAATCTCCATTTTGAATCCGCTGTCCCTGATCGCCGTTTCCAGCCCTTCACTTACCAGTTCCTTTGACTTTGTGACCGGATAGCGAATGTCGATGGTGATCCTGGCGCCATTGGAATCGTAAGCGATCCTGCCGACGTTGAAAGTCAGCTTTCCTGACAGCTCATCCTCCATTTGGCAGCCGATCCGGCTGCCGTCAAGCGCAAAACCGATCTTGTCGTTATAGAACTTCACAAGGCTGTTTGCGTCATCGTTGGCAAAAACAACATTTCGGATCAGATCCATAGCCATCGAAATCGCATTCTTCCCTCTTTCCGGGAATGCAGCATGCGCCGGTATCCCTGTGACGGATACGATCAGCTTGCCATCGTCTGACGACGTTTTTATTTCATATCCCTTTTGCGAGGCTTCCTTATCGATTTTCTGCCATAATCCATGAAGCTCATTTGCCGCTCCCGATACCACCAGCTCAGCATGACCTGCGACAACATTCGGAGCGGTTCCGCCCTCAATGCTCTCAAGGATCAGCCTTTCATTGCCCGTCATAGTTCTTTTTAAGGTGCTGTTTTTTACAAGATCCAATTCGAGCAAGCCTTTTTCACACTGCACCAAAGGGAAATCCGCATCGGGAACGATACCGAAATCCGGAGTTTTCTCCTTCTGCAGGTAATATTTCATTCCGTCCCAGTTTGTTTCCTCATCCAGTCCCAGGATCAGCCTCACTGTTTTCCGAGGCTGGAATCCCAAATCTTTGAGGACTTTCATAGCATAAAGTCCGGCCATTGTAGGGCCTTTATCATCCTGGGCGCCGCGTCCGATCAGCCAGCCGTCTTCCACCGTTCCTCCGAAAGGATCGTAAGTCCAGCCATCTCCCTTCGGCACTACGTCAATATGGCCTACGACTGCCATGATTCCCTCTTCACTGCCGGGGAAATCGATATGTCCGGCGTAATTGTCCACGTTCTTGACTTCAAAACCCATTGACCTGCCAAGATCAAGCATGTAATCAAGCGCCCTTTGGACTTCTGCTCCGAAAGGATAAATTCCTTCTGCTTCCGTAGCAACGCTTGGAATCCGTATTAATCCCTGCAGATCAGAAATAAAATGTTCCCGGTTTTTTTCAATTTCATATTTAATATCCATTCTGTTCCTCTTCTTCCAGCCGGATCTTTAGACGCCGATAGCAGCCTGAAGCAGCAACATTACGATTGCAAGTATCGTCAGGATCCCCAGAAGCGGCATCAGGAAGCGAACATACTTGACGTATGGTACTTTCACCATTTCGCAAGTGATGAGCGCAAGACTGCAAGGCGATACTGCCGTTATGATTCCAAGTCCGTAGATATACGCGGAAATGACCAGCTCTCTCGGAAGTCCGACTGCGTCTGCAAGAGGCGCCATGATCGGAATGGTCAGCACGGCGAGCGCTGAGGACGAGTTGATGAAGAAGCCAAGGATCATAAAGATAAACATCAGAATGACCAGGAAAAGGTATGGGTTCATATCGCCAACGCCGCTGATCAGGCCTTGAAGGATCGTATCCTGAATTTTTCCGGTTTCCAGCAGGATGTTGACACTTCTCGAAAATCCGATGATCATGCCGACTCCAACAAGTGCGGAAGCGCCGTTGATGAATTCTTCAAAAAATACCTTTTCAGGCAATCCGAGAATAATACCGATAATGGCTCCGCCTACGATAAAGACCGCGGTCATTTCACCGAACCACCATTCCAGGTTGATAACGCCGTAAATCATAACGGCAAAGCAAGCCAGGAAAATGATCAGCGCGATGGAATATCTGGGCTTCAAAGGCTCAACTTCATGCTTTTTCTCAAATGCAGCCTCGATCTTGAACCGTTCATCGTAGATGATCGATTTTGTGGGGTCTGCCTTGACTTTGGTCGCATACCGGATGATATAAGCAATAACGATGATGACGCCCACGACCAAACCCATCAATCTCCAAAAGATGCCGGAGGTAAAGTCAACACCGGCCGCATTGGATGCGATAACGGCGGAGAACGGATTTACCGTGGAAAACATGCAGCCAATGGTAGATCCCATATAAATCGAAGTTACACAGACGAGCGCGTCATATTTCGCGGCCAGAAATACCGGCACAAGCACAGGATAGAGCGCCATCGTCTCTTCCGCCATACCGAAGGTGGTTCCTCCCAGAGAAATCAGGAATGTCATGGCTACGATCAGGATATACTCTCTCCCTCTTGTCGCTCTGCTCAGTGCCCCGATTCCCGCGGTAAATGCTCCGGAATAGGTCAGGATCCCCAGACAGCCTCCCAGAATCAATACAAAGAACATGATATCGATGGTCTCATAAATTCCGTTTACCGTGGCCATAATGACGTCCACAATGCTCTGATGCTGCGGGTCGACTCTTTCATATGTATCCGGGATCGCGATAGGTTTCCAGATCGTCCCGTCCACCAGCTTGTTCAAATCGGTTTTGATTCCATATTGATCGAGAGTTGCCTGTGTTGCAGGCGCTTCACTCTCCTCACCGCTTGGTGCAGTGATTGTAAATGCCTGAGACTCTTCATTGTAGATCAGAGTCGAGTAGGCGCCTGCCGGAATGATGTAGGTCAAAACGGCAGCGACAATTAATAAAATAAATACGATCAGCCATGCTGAAGGAAAAGAAAGTTTGCGTTTTTTCTTTTCAACCATTTTTTCTGTCATTTTTGCCTCCTTAAAATTAAATATTTATTTATAAAATCCGTTATCGGATCTTATAGCTGGTTCCCGGATATTGCTTCAGCCCTTCCGCCAAAATCCTCATTGATTTTACCAGGTCTTCCTCCTCAAGTACATAGGCAATGCGAATTTCGTTTTTGCCCAAACCAATTGTTTTATAAAAGCCCTCAGCCGGAGCTGCCATGACGGTTTCACCATCGATTTCAAAATCTGTCAGAAGCCATGTCAGGAAATCCTCCACGTCGTCGACCGGAAGCTTCGCGATCATATAAAACGCACCCTCCGATTTCCGGCAGACGACGCCGGGTATTCGTTCCAATATTTCATATACAAGATCCCGGCGTCTCTGATATCGGTCTCTGGCGTCGCGAATATAACTCTCATCGGATCCGAAAAGCCTCGTCGCCCCGTATTGTTCGATCGTGGAGCAGGATAGCCTTCCCTGACAGAGCTTTGAGATAATTGAAAATACCTCAGCATTTTTTGTCAGCAGGGAACCGATTCTGGCTCCACAAGCATTATACCTCTTTGATACGCTGTCAATCATAATCAGACGGTCTTCAAGCTCCTTTATAAATCCAAAGCTGGAAATTGGCCTGTTGTCAAAAACAAATTCACGATACACCTCATCCGCCAGTATGTAAAGATCGTATTTTATCGCGATATCTGCCACCATTCTGATTTCTTCCATACTCAAAACCGCACCAGTCGGATTTCCCGGATTTGAAATCAGGATCGCTTTCGTCCTTTTGGACACTTTTGATGCAATATCCTCCTCTGAAAAGTGGAAGCCGTTTTCCACATAGGTTGTGACGGGGATGCACACTGCGCCTGATATGGTGAAAAAGGTCGTATAGTTTGAATAAAACGGTTCGGGAAGCAGAATCTCATCTCCTTCGTTTGCAATCGCCAGAAAAGCGAACAGTAATGCTTCCGTCCCGCCGTTTGTTACGGCGATCTGATTTCTGTCATAGCGGATCCCTAAGTCCTGATAATATCCCTGAATGGAGTCGATCAGCGCAGGCAGTCCGAGTGACGGCATGTATTCTGTTGATTTTTCATTGAAACTCCGGATCCCCTCAAAATACGCCTCCGGCGTCGCCAGGTCAGGCTGACCGATATTCAAGTGGTAGACCTTCCTGCCTCTCTTTTTTGCTTCATCCGCATAAGCCGTCAGCTTTCTCACGGAAGAAGCCTCCATATTCTTAAACTTTTGCGATATATCCATCTTAAAATCCTTTCTACTATTCCAGGCTGAATACCTGGCAGCCGCTGAAATAGGTCTTTTCCACTTTGATGAATTCAAGCTCGATCGGCTCCGTTTCAAACGGATCTCCGCTTATAACGATGAAGTCGGCTTCCTTGCCCGGCTCCAGGCTTCCGGTTGTATTCTCCTGGAATGCGGAATAAGCGGCATTGACTGTATATGCTTTTATCATATCGAGAACGGAGGCCCGTTCCTCTTTATTCAGAAGATAAGTCGGTTCGTCCATATGTTTGATATCTGAAACGCCAAAACTTGACGCATTGTATATGTTCCTGGTTGTGCCGGCCTGAATTGCATAAAAAGGATTCGGATCCGGCGTCACCGGATAGTCGGATGAAGCGGTGACGATAATATTTTCTTTCAATAAACTTTTCAGCGGATATTCCAGTTCCGCACGCTCTTCCAAAAGCGGCTTTTCAATCTGGTCGTACAATGCCGGAGATTTGAAGTGCCAGTAGGGCTGCACATTGGCGATGATATTGTTATTCTTCATCCTTTTGATATCTTCCGGAGAAACCAGCTGCAAATGAGTAAATATATTCCTGTAATCACCCTCCGGAATCTGTTTTTTCGCCTTTTCCAATGCGTTCAGCGCTTTGTGCACCGCGCCGTCACCGATTGCGTGGCAATGGATCTGAAAACCGGCTTCCATACACTTCCGGAAAGCATAGGCAAGTTTCTCTTCTTCCCAGATGAATACGCCCTTATAGCCTTCATCCTTTCCCGAAGCTTTCCCGTAAGGCTGAAGCAGGCACCCGTCAAGGCCTTCGATTGAACCGTCGAGAAAAAACTTTGCAGTGGTAAACCGGATCTGTTCCGAATCATACTTTGCTTTTTCTGTTTTCATTTCCTCGATTTGCTCGTCAATATTACCGTTTGGATCCATATCCCTGCCGCCCTGCACCCTGAGAAAAAGCTCCCCTTTCCTTTCCAGTGCTTGAAAAGCTGGAAAAAGAGTCGTCCTTGGCAGCACTGTTCCGGGTGGTCTCAGAGCGAAAATAGACGTATACCCATAAGAAAGCATCCTATCCTGAAACCATTTCGCAGCCAGATAATTCTGCTCCTCACTGAAGGTTTGATAAGGAATTAGTGCTCTGGCTTCCCCTCTCACAATGCCCCACAAGGTTCCGTCATTCGTATCCAATGGAATTTCTCCACCTTGCGGACAGATTGTCTCTGGAGTGATCCCGTATTTTTTAAGAGCCGCAGAATTCATCCAAAGATAATTTCCTCCGAAATCTGCGATGATAATCGGTTTATCCACCGAAATCCGGTCAAGATGCTCCTTTCGAGGCCCGATCGTAATCTCTTCCGCTTCAAAGTATCCCGAATTGACGCCGCGGCCATAATAGATCTCACGTTCGGGGTGTTCCTCAACATGTTTCTTAATTAGTTCGAGGGTCTCCTCTTTTGAAAGCGCCTGATACAAATTTACATTGAAAAGAATATCGTACGCCAGACCCGGAGCATGGATATGAGTATCTGAAAACCCTGGTAGTACAATACCCTGGTTCAGATCTTCCAAAATGGTATGACCCTTTTGGCAATAACGCTTAATCAGAAGGTTTTCATTTTCTTTCGCCGTCAACTCAATAATCTTGCCGTCCGCGATCGCCATAGCTGAAAATACATTTAAAGATGAGTCGATCGTATAGATTTTTCCGTTATAGAATATTTTGTCTGCATAGATCGCCATAATAACTCCTTAATGATTGTTGCTAATTATAATAGCAAACTTTATACCAAAAAGTTGATCCGCGAAGTATTTGACTGGTTTTTTAAAGTCTGATATGATTTCCCTATCTGATAAACCGCTTTTGTAACAGAGGTGCACCATGTTAAAAGATGAAATTCCTTTTGGGATCCGTGTATCCCAAATCGCCAAAATAATCAAGGAAAAGCTCTCGGCTGAAGTCGATATGATCCTTATCATGGAAGACCGTCACTACATTTATGAGCTGCAGAGTGACTGGCTGAAATCCTTACTTTTTGAAACAGCAAAATCAGAAGATCTGATTTCCCAGATCTATTTCCAATTTACACCCGAAGCGACACCCCAGCTTGGCCCGGATGAACTGGGCGCTGGCGTATGCATTGAAAACAAAGGGAATTGGGAAATCTGCGAGCATAATATGTCTTATATCAGAGACTTTATACCGGGAAATTCTTTTTTGAAATGGTGGTATTTCGAATCGATCCGATTAAAAGAGGCCGGATTTACACGAGCATATTTTGATCCATATATGTACAAAGAGGTGATCACCTACAGCGTCCCAGTCTACAGCGCGCGGCCGGAAACGAAAAACCAGCTGATGGGTGTTCTCGGGATCGATATCGACTACAGCGATTTCAAACTGGAAATGAACCGGAGACTTGTTGAAAATATAAAAGGGAATATTGAATCCGTTAAGAAGAATTTTGAGCTGGTTGGTGAAAAGGAAGCGCTTGCAAATCAATTCATCGATGTAAATACATTTGAAGTTATCAGTAAGGAAAAAATCTTAGATGATCTTGTAACAAAAAGCCCTGAAATGGAGCGCGTCATGAGCCTGGCGGTGAAAGCAGCCCAAAGCGACGCCAATGTTTTGCTGCAGGGCGAAACAGGCGTCGGCAAAGACTTTTGGGCGAATTTTATCCATTCCAAGTCAAGCTTCTGCCGCGGCAGGCTGGTCAATGTCAACTGCTGTGCACTGCCGGAAGGTCTTGCCGAATCCGAGCTTTTCGGATACGGGAAAGGAGCGTTTACCGGTGCGAAAGGAGACGGAAAGGCAGGGTATTTCGAGGCTGCAAACGGCGGAACGATACTGCTGAATGAAATCGGAGATCTGCCCATGCACATACAGGCAAAACTGCTGAATGTCATTCAGGATAAGGCTGTGATCCGTGTCGGAGAAACTGTTCCAAAGAAAATCAATTTCCGGCTGATTGCCGCAACAAACAAGGACCTGGCCAAACTCGTCAACGACGGGAAATTCCGGGAGGACCTGTTTTATCGTCTTAATGTGCTTCCGATTCAAATTCCCCCGCTGCGAACCCGGAAGGATGATGTTTTTTCCCTGCTCCATTTCTTTCTCGCAAAGAATAGTGAGAAATACAAAGAGAGCAAGCGGCTGTCGATCGAGCTTTTGACACGGCTCATAAATTACAGCTGGCCCGGCAATATCCGGGAGCTGGAGAATTTGATGGAGCGGCTTTTTGTAATATCAAGCGGCTCTGTACTGGAAGAGAAAGACCTTCCCGATGATTTTCTCATCAACATTGCCGAAGACCGGCCAAACTCAGACGTTTCTCTTCAAAGCGGCGAAAATTTGCCGAAACCAAGAGAATCCGTTTTAAATCCGCCAACATTGAAAGAATTGCTGGAAGAGGAAGAAAAGAGAATCATTCTGGAAAAATATAAACATCTGCGCAGTTCCTATAAAGTAGCCAAAGAATTAGGCATCAGTCAGTCGCAAGCGTTCCAGAAGATCAAAAAATACAAGGCGGGCAATTAATTTTTGATTTAAATAAGTATATTTTCACTTAAATAATTCATTTTTCACTCAACACAAATAGGCGCAGTCCAACAGACTTTCCATGAAGAAAGTATAAAAAGCGGCATTATCAAAGATAATGCCGCTTTTGTTTGTTAGGAATATTGTATTTATCCGACCTTCTTATTTTGATAGCAGGCTGTAAAGCACCTGAGCCATCTGCGCCCTGGTAGTGGTATCCTTTGGGGAAAGCTTGTTTCCGCTGCCGTTGATGATTCCGGTTTCTGCAAACAGCTTTACAGCATCATTTGCCCAGAAGGCGACATTCCCCGCGTCGCTGTAGCTTGACAGTGATTCTCCGGAATTGCCCTGGGGCAGCTTTCCGATGGATTTCAACGCGTTATACATCAGGGTGAACATTTCCTGCCGTGTGATTTCCTTTTCCGGCGCCGACAGGTTGTTGCCCACGCCTGATGTTATTGCCAGCCTCTTAGCCGCAGCCAGATAGTCGGTATAATACGTGCTGCCTGCGTCTGTGAAGTTATCCTTAGGGTTGACGTCAGGGGAGATCCCGTATGCCTTCATCAGCATGACAATGAACTGTCCTCTGGTCAACTTTGCTTGTGGGCTGAAATAGCCGCTGCCTGTACCTGTGGTAATCTCCCTTGCAGCGATGAACTCTACCGCTTTGCCGTACCAGGCATCCGCCGCCACATCCTTGAAGGTAACTTGATTGTATCCTACCGCATACTGCGAAAAATGGTTTGTATTAAATGTAATGTTTCCGGATGCGGCGTTATATACACAATCGCGTACCATTTCAGGTTTTCCAGCCGCGTTGATATAGTAGATCACGATAGCGTTCGTATCCTCACCCGCTTTCGGCGAATAAGGCACCGATACCGTTACGTTTCCTCCAAACTGTGAAATGGTCTTGTCCCCGCTGGCGACATTGAAACTGAATACCGGCCTGTCTCCGACAACTTGCTTTGCTTCGGCGGAAAGAGCGGATGATTCAACCTTGGAGGCCGTAATTTTTATGTCTCCCGATCCCTCGCCGGATATGCCGGAGAGAGCGCTTGAGTCGAATGCGATGTCTGCGATAGGCGTCGACACATTCAACTGGGCAATACTACCGCTTGCTAATGCATCAAACGCCGTTCTGGGCATTTTTGTTTCAACCGCTTTCGCATCCTTAGCCGTTTCTACTTTGACTTCAACGACAGCCGACGTACCGTTATTCTGCTTTTTTACTTCTGCCACAGCCTTGCCGACAGCGTCGTTCATCTGCTCAGAGGTGACCGCGGCGCTTGCTTTTCCGCTGCTGTCAATGGTAGCTTTCGCTGTTGTTGTCGCCACAGATGTGGTGCCGGAAACGCTCATGTCTGTTTTTGGCTTATCAGTCGACGATTTGCCGCCTCCATTGTTAGTCGCCTGCGGAAGTTTCAAGACAGTCAGACTAAAAACCTTCGTATCCGTTGATCCATTTTTGTTCAATGTTGCGGTTACCGTTACAATGGCGTCACTGCTTGTAATGGCAGGCCGGGTTACAACACCGGTGTTGCTTATCACCGACGTATTGTTTGACGCCCAAGTTATATTGGAGCCATATATGGCGCCTGTCGTTGGGAAACTAAGTTTTTGTGTTACGGAAGACGCACTGTCTCCTGACGCATACACTATATTCAGGGCCACTTTGTCTTCGGCTACCTTTTCTGAGTTGGTCAAAATCGTTTCAAACACCGCTGTTACCGTCACATTTGCCGCAGGCATGTTAAAAGCGGATCCCGTAATGACGTGGTCTGTGCCGTCATTATATTTTAAGGTTCCGGGCTTCTGTTCTTTGCCAGAATTCGGCGTGACGGTCAGACTGATGGTCGCCCCGGCTACCGTTGTTGTCGGCGAGGCGGTAATGGAACCTCCCGTTAGTGTCCCAATACTTACTGTATAAGTTGCCTGATAGGTATATCGGTCGCTGGAGCTTGTTGCGCTGGTGCCTCCGGGGCCGGTGACGGTTATGTCAGCCGTTCCGGTTCCCGCCGGAGCTGTTGCTGAGATCGAAGTTGAACTGGTGACAGTGAAGCTGGCGGCTGGCGTTCCGCCGAAACTGACTGCTGTCGCCCCGGTAAAGTTTGTGCCGGTGATATTGACCGAAGTTCCCCCTGTCGCCAGCCCACTTGCCGGGCTGATGCCGGTCACAGTGGGCTTTTGATAGTAAGTGAACTGATCATTACTGCTGATTGCGCTGGTGCCTCCCGGCCCGGCAACGGTGACATCCACCGTTCCGCTCCCCACCGGTGCTGTTGCTGAGATCGAAGTTGAACTGGTGACAGAGAAGCTGGCGGCTGGCGTCCCGCCGAAGCTGACTGCCGTCGCCCCGGTGAAGTTTGTACCGGTAATAGTGATCGAGATCCCCCCGGCTGCCGTTCCGCTAGACGGGCTGATGCCGGTCACCGCAGGCGTTTGAATATAGGTGAACAGATCGTTACTGCTGGTGGCGCTGGTGCCTCCAGGTCCGGCAACTTTGACATCAACCGTTCCGGTTCCCGCCGGCGCTATTGCAGTGATCTGAGTGGCGCTGTTGACAGTAAAGCTGGTGGCTGGAGTTACTCCGAAGCTGACCGCCGTTGCACCGGTAAAGTTTGTACCGGTGATGACGACTGAGGATCCCCCAGCAGCTGCTCCGCTAACCGGGCCGATGCTGGTCACCGTGGGCGCTTGGCAGTATGTAAACTGGTCATTGCTGCTTGTGGCGCTGGTCCCATCAGGCCCAGTGACGGTCACGTCCACCGTTCCGGTTCCCGCCGGAGCCGTTGCAGTGATCGAAGTGGAACTGTTGACAGTGAAGATGGCGGCTGGTGTCGCTCCAAAGCTGACCCCCGTCGCCCCGGTAAAGTTTGTACCGGTAATGGTGACAGAGATCCCTCCCGCTTCCGGTCCTGCAGTCGGACTTACGCCGGTTACCTTGGGAACCGGGATGGGGTAAATCATCTTTTTCGCAGTAAGCTTATACTGACTTGCGTAGGTATAATAGACTTCGCCATTGTATACAGTCATATCGCCATAACTTGCGGGTGAGAGGGTAGAACCTACCGGTACCCAGTCCGAAGTGCTTTCATGTGCATACAGATAAGCATTGCTGCTGCTTTCGACTTTATGGTACATTACATATACGGTTCCGTTATCGACGGAAATGGAAGGAGATTGTACTGAACTCGCCGATATTTTGCTTCCGATTATCGTGCAAGTATTTGGGGAAATATCATAGCAGACAACGGATAAGCAAATAGGTGAGCTGCTCCTGTCTTCCGTCAGAATATAGATCTTGCCGCTGCCGTCATTGCAGATGGCTTGGGGAATTCCGCTCAAGGCTTGGATTTGGGTCCAGCCAGAACCGGAGTTTTGACACAGCCGGTTGTTTGAGCCGTCTCGATATGCTGCATAAGCAACGTTGTTCACGGACGTAACCAACCCTTCAGAGCCGTTTGTATTAAATTGATATGCCCAGGCTGAGCCATCGTAATGAAATACTTGAAAGAGACCTGTGGAATAATCCGTGTATCCCACATAGATATCGTTGTCGCTGTTGACCGCCAGAGATAACGAGGAATCCTGACTAAGCGCTTTTCTATCATTTGCAATTCCAAGATCCGTCCAGGTAGAACCGGAAGCGGTGTCGCATTTTTTCACTTCAATACGTCCAAAGTTTACGTTGCTGTAAGCAACGTATAAAGCGGACCCGGATGAGGTCATAGCGACATTATTGCACTCGGTGCTGATGAAACTGGTGCCGACTGTTACCCAGTTCGTTCCGTCATACTTCACCACCCCGGCTCCGGTATATGCGGTATAAGCCAGATACGGGGTCCCGTTCAATATCACCATCGAGGACGCATTGGCATTGTTGACCCCGTTGATACCGCTGACCCCCATCTGGGTCCATTCAGGCGCTGCGCCCCATGCTTGGCCTGTCCCTATGATCATAAAGATCATCATAAGAAAAACAGCTATTCGAAGTTTTCTTTTCTTTATCACGTTTTCTATTTTTTTCATTAATAACCTACCTCCTGTAATCAGAAAAATCTGCGCTATTTTACATATTCTTTTCTTATTCTACAATTTTCCACTTAACCACCACTTAACGGATTTGACGGCCGGTGATAAAATTTGCATTTTTCTTTGACCTGTGGTATAATAATTTTATTGCAAAAGGTAGTAACGATTGGCATTTGTTACTTAATGGATAATTGAGATATTGTTGACTCTTGTAATTAATTTTTTACGAGGGTTTTTTATTATTTACAACCCGGCAATCGGAAGGAGAAAAGAAAATGAGAACTGCACTGGATTTATTAAATGAAATCATTGTTTTTGGATTTGATCAGCAAAAAACCCTGATATCAATGGATAAGATGTTAGACAGGAAACTAGGTATAGAAGGCCGTAAACCGTTATCAGATGAAAAGCTGCCTGACGTTATCTATGATAGTATTCTTTGCATTTTCAAGGAAGAAGCAGAAAAAGGAAAAGGAAAGAGAGGTTTTAATGAAAGAGAATAAAAATATTGAGTTTGTACTCACAAAAGAAGTCATTGATGAATGCTTACAATTGATCTAAGCATCTTAAATACAGATTGGGAATCCTTGGAGAAATCCAGGGTATTTTTTTTGCCATAATACTGTGCGCCCAGAGGGATTTTGCATCTGCTCACTGCGCACCTAACCTCATTTGCGAAGCAAATGTCTTGTAGGTGCCATACGTAAATTCGCCAGCTTTAGCTGGGTCGAATTTTTCCGTTCGCTCGCATCTGCCGTCCGAATCCCTCTCTAATTGGTCAGTGCGCCCAGAGGGATTTTGCATCTGCTCACTCCGCTCGCATCTGCCGTCCTGCGCCATCTGCGTGGCTTGGACCAGCTTGTAAAAAACAGCAACCATGCTGTTTTTCACGCAAGCTGCCCTGTCGGGTTCGAATCCCTCTGGGCGAAAAAAAAGATACCCGCCTATTGACGGGTATCTTTTTTTGGTGCGCCCAGAGGGATTCGAACCCCCGACCTTCGCATTCGTAGTGCGCTACTCTATCCAGCTGAGCTATGGGCGCGCATTCTGCTCTTTGCAGAGTACGGTATTGATTATATAACATTCCCAGGGCTGTTGTCAAAGTAAAAATGCATGTAATCCAAACATTTATTCATTTTATACAAAATCGGGTCTTTTTATGCGAACACAAACTGGATCAGCACCATGTACAGCACCGTTCCGCCCAGGATGCTCAGCAGATTGTTCCTTCGCCAGAGGTGCAGGATGACAACCGCGATCACCGCCAGAAGTTCCGGTATTCCGAAGGGCGCTTTCAAAACGGATACATTCTTAAGGCAGTAAACGATCAGCATCCCCATCACTGCGGGAGGAAGCGTGTTTCCAAGGTATGTAATCACTTTGGGGGTCTCCCCCGTCCTGCTGAACAGGACAAACGGGGTTGCGCGCAGGCCGAAGGTGATCGCCGCAATCACTAGGATAATCAGAACAGATTGTGTAAAACTCAGCGTCATGGCATCTGCTCCTCCTCTCGTTTTCCTTCTATCTTCTTCCCTTCGAGCTGCTTTCTCACCAGCATCAGCGCGGCAGTGATCAGAATCATGGAGGGAATGACGAGGTTGCCCGGACCGATGACCAGCAGGACTGCGACAGTCCCTCCCAAACCGATCAGAGCCGGAATATGCGAGGGATATGCTTTCCATTGATCGAGGAAGATCACAATGAACAGCGCGGTCATGGCAAAATCCATTCCCGTAGTATCAAAGGTTATCATCGAGCCGGCGAGGGATCCGATCACGGAACCCAGGACCCAATAGGACTGATTCAAAAGAGCGACACAGAAATAGAACTTCTTCTCGTCAACATTGTCGGGGGCTTTTCTGCCGCAGAGCAGTGAATAGGTTTCATCCGTCAAGGCGAAGACCATGTACCATTTTTTCTTTCCCATTCCGCTGAAGCGATCGAGAAAGGACAGCCCGTAGAAAACGTGCCGAAAATTAACAACAAGGGTCATTATTGCAATTTGGAGCAGGCCGATCCCGCCATGAAAAAAGCTGACGGCTATAAACTGCATAGCGCCTGCATAAACGGTTAGGCTTGTAAAAAACGCCCATATAAAGTTGTATCCTGCGTTTTCAAATAACAGACCAAAAGCGATCCCTATAGAAAGGTAACCAAGTAAAACGGGTATTGTCACCGGAAAAGCAGCTTTGATTGCTTGCTTCATTTTTTATTGTACTCTCTCGTCCAAATGAATTTTTATGCAAAAATGTTCTGATTTATAGTATACTAAGGATAGCAGCTTTTTTCAACGTGTTTCTTAAAAGGGGAGATGAGATCGATGAATAATATTAAAAAAGCGGGCATTATTACAGGGGCAGTCGTCGGAGGAGCCATCGGAGGAACCATATCCTTTATCGGCAAAATGACCAATCAGAAATTTATTGATGAGCTTGGGGAAAGCGTCGTCGATTCGACCATTCTGACCGGCGGTATCGCCGGCGAAGTGGCCAGCGGTGCTACCAATGTGATATCGGGGAAGATCCAGAAACGCAATCTTCAGGTAGAAGAGGGCAAGGACGATTTGAAATCGGCCGGGACCCAAGTGGTCCAGAACTTTGTCAACAATGTTCAGACTGTCGTCGATAACAGCGGCGAGATCCTGGAAGGCGTGAAAGAAAAAGATAAAAAAAGAGTTATCCGGGGCGTTAAGACTCTTGCCAAGGTAGTCGCGGTGGGAGCCATTACCGTCGGAACGATCAAGATAAAACCAGAAGAAAAGGAAGAAGAATGAAACGGCTCAAACAGAATGCAAGACAAGACAATATCTTTTGATGATATTGTCTTGTCTTAATTTTAATCTATGTTTACGCTGCAATCGTTATTTAATTTCACGTTATTTCGGTTTGTACTCTCCAAGTTTCAGTGTCAGCTGACCGGAGTTGCCGTTCCGTTCAACGGTGATTTTCACTGAGTCTCCGACTTTGTATTTTTCAAAGGCCTGAGTCAGAGCCGTTCCGTCTGTAATCTTAGTGCTACCTACCGATGTGATCAGGTCTCCGGACTTGAATCCGGCGCTGGCGGCATTGGATCCGGACTCGACGGTTTTAACGTAAACACCGAGCTTACCGACGCCGTACATCAATGCCTTCTGCGTTGACGTCAGGTCGATGAAGGTCATGCCGGTATCGATTCTCCCTTTGACATATCCGTATTGCATCAGCTCTCCGGCAACGCTCTTTGCCGTATTGACCGGAATCGCGAACCCCAGACCCTCTACATCCGAGCCCGATGATTTAGCAACAACGATACCGATCAGTTCCCCCTGGGCGTTGAACAATCCGCCCCCCGAGTTGCCGGGATTGATCGCAGCGTCGGTTTGCATCAGCCTCATCGTTTTACCGTCGATGACGAGTTCTCTGTCCAGCGCGCTGATGATTCCCTCCGTAACCGTTCCCCCGAGCTGTCCCAGAGGATTTCCGATGGCCAGAGCCGTATCTCCGACCTTCAAACTGTCTGAATCGCCGATCACTGCCGGGGTCAGACCGCTCGCCTTGATTTTCAGCACTGCAACGTCTGTTTTATTGTCGGTTCCGATCAGTGTTGCGGAATATGTCGTTCCGCTCTTCAGCCTCACCGTGATCTTATTGGCGCCGTCGATTACATGGTTATTTGTAACGATATATCCATCCTGGGATATGATGACTCCGCTCCCGGCTCCATTTGTTACATACTGCTGCATCCAGCTGTCCGTTGTTACGGTTTCGGTTGTGATCTCCACTACGGAATTGGCCGCCATGGCCGCGATATCCGCCGTAGAAAGCTCCGTTCCGGAAACCGTTGATGTAGTTCCAAGTTTCGACGCCGTGTTTTCCTTTGAGCTTAAGGAAAGCTGCTGACCTGCCGTGGCGCCGGATGCGCCGCCGTAATACCCGGCCGCCACCATACCTCCCGAAAATCCTAAGGCTGATGACGCTGTGATGCAAAATGTCAGCACGATCGCCGCGCCCCTTGCCGATATGATATATCTTCTTTTCTTCATATGTTCTACCCCCTATCACATAAAAAAGACTATCCTTCATTTGATAACAAAAGGATAATCTTTTAATGTGAAGAAATTATGAAGAGTGAATGTCGGCTGAATAAAATGTTATTCTACCCTCGCAGGGGTGATCAGCTCACGCAGCACTTGCTGCCCGGAAGGCCACGGATCCATGATGGTCCAGAAACCGATACCCGCAAGATTGAATTCGTTCATCAGATTTAATTTCGCCCTTAAGCTTCTGGCGTCCTCATACCAGACGATATGCTCACGTCCCTGGGCGTCGGTATACTCATAATAGGGCGATTGCGCCACCGTGTCATATTGGATCGTGGCGCCTACCCGCTCAGCCCTCGCCAGCGCTTCCGGATTTGAAATATTCTCGGCTTCTGTTTGGCCCTGGACAAATGGCAGCGTCCAGTCGTACCCATAATTCGGTATCCCCAATAAGATCTTCGACCGCGGTATTTGAGTGACCGCATATTCCACTACACGACGAACCTGGTCGATGGGAGCTACGGCCATCGGAGGGCCATAGGTATAGCCCCATTCATAGGTCATCAGCATGACGAGATTCGCGACGGAGCCTATCCCTGCATAATCGTGCCCTCCGTAGAGCAGGCCTGGCTGATCTGTTGAAGTTTTCGGAGCCAACGCAGCGGTAACGATATACCCCGCAGGATGCACTCTTGCCGCCGTCTCGGAAATCAGGGTCGTATACAGATCCCGGTCGGAGCGGTTTACAAATTCAAAATCAAAATCTACTCCGTAGTAGTCTTTTTGCTGCAATGTCGCGAATATGTTGTTTACCAGCCTTTGTCTTGCTGCCGGATTATTTAAAACCTGGCTTGCCAGTTCTGTACTGAATTGCCCCTGAGCGTTCATCGGCGTCAGGACCATTAGTGTCTGCACTCCGTTTGCCCTTGCAGTCTGCATTACACGCGCATCGTTGAGTGGAATCAAATCTCCCTGAGGAGTAAAACCATAGCTGAAGGAATATACATAGGTCAAATCGGGCATCCATGATTCGAGAACGCCTTGATTGATAAACGGATATGCATATCCGATTACAATGGCGGTTCCGAATTGCGATGCTCTAATGTTATACCAAGGCATAACTTCACCTCCCTTACCTACAGAATATGCATAAGGGCGGCATTTATTACCTACTCTTGGAGCGTTTCACAAATCGTAATTTGGAGTCTATTCCTGATAAGACGTATAAGAAGCCTCCGGTCCGGCGGCGGGCTTGCCGACATATGCAAAAGCAGTTGCAGACATCAAAGCAAGCACGATCAATGTAATTGTTATGATTTTAAAAGTATGTTCTGTTCTCATTTTCCCTTCCATTTAATATGACACAACTTAATGAAATACACCTTTTGTAATTATAAGACGTTTTTCGCACTTAAAAAGTTCCTCTAAAATGGAATGATTCGCTTTGAAAATAATGTAAAAGCGCCCGACTTGTCCTGTCGGGCGCTCATGTTATTTATCGGCTTTCTTATTCCCGTACTTTGCCTTGCCCTGTATTTCAGGCACAGGTTTCTGGTCGTTTTTGGGAATATGCAGCTTATGGTTGCTCTCCGTGCCATGAGGCTCTTCCGGATCCGGTCTCCTCATTCCTGCTTTTGCCATAATCGACCCTCCTACACGTCGTTATTTTTGATCGACTGCTTTTTCGCGTTTTTGTTTTGATTCTGATTTTCACGCGTTAACGGCGTCTGACCATTCGCTTTTTCTTTTCTCGCAACTTTATTGTCCACCTGGCTGTCTTTTGTCATGGTAACCTCCTTTTTCGCTTGATTGTATAGGGTTATTGTTACCATCAGCCCGGGAACTATTCCAGTCATGCGAGTGCTGATTTCTACTGCAGAACCAGCGAATCGATCTCTTTCAGATTGTCGTAATGGTAGGAAGTGATCCGGCCGTCCTGAACGTAATACAGCTCATCGCCGATATACAGGATCCTTCTTGCATACGGAATATCGTTTCCATAAACGCCGGACGACTTGGATTCCAGAATCCCTTTCAACGTCAGCTTTTTATTGTCATAGCCCATGACTACTGCTCCCTGTCCGCCTGCCTTTTGACCGCTCTCATATCCGATATATGCATCGATTGCAGCGTTTTCCTTAGCCGGATCCATCATGATGGCTTTATGGTTGTTGAGTGCTTCCGACCAGGTCCCCGAATCACCGACGACATACTTTGATATCTCTTTCGGCTTGCCTTTGTCGGAAATGTCGAAGAGCGAGAACTTGATGCCGCCCTGCCGTGTTCCGATCACAACATCCTTGCCGCTGCTGTCCTTGCGGTAAATGTCATAGGTGTCCGCGCCGATTCCGAGGAGCAGATCATCCCCGATTGGGTGCAGGTAGCTGCTGAAGCCCGGAACTTCCAATTCTCCTGTCAGTACGGGCTTTTTCGGATCCGAAAGATCGAATACAAAGAGAGGATCCATCGTTCTGTAGGTTACCACATATCCGTTGTCTTTGATAAACCGGACGGAATAGATGGTTTCTCCCTTGGCCAGGTTTTCAATCGACCCCACGATATTAAGTGACGGATCCAGGATGTAGAGGCTGTTTGAATTTTTCTCCCAAACCGTCGTGGCGACTCTCAGATTTCCCTGATATTCATCCATGGAAAACTGGTTCAGAAGATAGCCCGGGACGTCTCCCGAGCCTGCATAGCCTGCTTTCATTCCTTCCAGTTTGAACTTGATGATGGAAGTCGATGCGCCTGTATCGTTGAAAGCAAGATACATGTTCGAGTCATTCATATACATGGCTGCGCCGTATGCGGTGATCGCCTCTACCTCGGTCTTATCCCCGTTGCTGACGTTGATCGCTGAAATGATCAGGTATCCAGGGCACGGATGGCCCGGCATGATCATGACGTCTCCGATCTTCATGCTGAATTCGGCATTGCTGACTGTGGTATCCTTCATCATCGGCAAAACGATCCCACCGCTTGGGTAACTGTTTGTAACCAGGTATACAATGTCGCCGTTCTTTCTGCTAGACTGGTAGCTGCCTTCCATCTCGTGTCCTTTCAGGAAAACAGGCCTCTGAGGATCGGAAATATCGTAGACATCGGCAAAACTAAATGATCTCGCCGGCTTATAAGGCGGCATGATGCTGATACTCTTCTGATCCGCTATAGGCTCCGCCTGGACTGCTGAGTCCGGAGTTGCCTTATCATCTATCGCAGGTCCTTCCCGATATAGTATAGGACCGTTATTCTCCCATCTGGTTCCCAATATGACCAGCTTATTTCCGTCAACATAAATCTCGCTGACATTCTTGTCCGTTGCAAGCCGGATAGCCGTTGAGTCGCTCAGCTTGCCTTTGTCGGCTCCGACGATTCGGACCACATTGTTTCCGGCGATATAGATATATTTGCCGTCCGTCTTCACGATGTCCGCTTCATCGATCCCTTCCACCTGGACGTTCGTTGTGGAATAGGAAGCAGCATCTGCCGAACTTGACGCCTCTGCGCTCTGGGCAGACTCATTCTGCACCTTTGCGACGGGCGCCGCCGTGTCATCGATCGGCGAAACGCCTGCCGCCCCGTAACGGAAGTCTTCAGCAGCCGCTAGAGTTTTTTCTAATTCTTTCAGCGATCCTGCCTTTACGGCTTCTCCAATCTTTGCTTTGACGTCCGTCATAAGCTTCGCGTTTGCTTTAAGATCCACTTCATGATCCGCAACAGCGATCACCCTGTCATAATAGGATACCTTTTTCCCGAGAACATTTTCGCAGATCACCCGAAGGGGCACCATAGTGCGCCCATCCTGAATCATAGACTGTGTGACTGGTAAAATGAATTGTCTCCCGCCATGCGTTATCGCCGCTTCCTTTTTCACCTTGTCATACGCGACCTCGGCTCCGAAATATTCCGATATTGCCCGCATCGGAAGCAGCGTCCTGGAATTGATAACAGTAGCTGTCAGGTCCGGATTGGTCGGATCGAGCATTTTCACCTCATTGCCGGATAAGACCAGCGGGCTTCCCGTGTACAGATACACCTCGCCGGAGGATGCTGTGACCTGAGTGTTTTGGGACGTTTCATCTTGATTTGCCGCAAGAGCCAGAATCGTTCCTGACAATACCAATATCAAGATCAAAACTCCGTATAGGAATGTTTTTTTTCGCATTGATAAAACCCCTCTCATATTTATTACTTTACGTGCCTTCAAATGTATCTATTTGACGCAGAAACATGGGAGAAAGTTCCTGATCGACTGTACCCGGAGGATTTTTATTTCGATTTATTCTGATGATAGCCTTTGTTTCTCTCGTAAATATAATTCACGATCCTGCGATAGTTTTCATTGGAGCCGATTTTTAACCGGATACCGTAACTGACTCTGCGCCCTTCTTTTTTTGCCCAGACCACGTCGCCTTTCAGCTCATCCAGATTCTTCGAGGCTATTGAAACGGACGTAATTACTTTTTCGGCATCCAGATCCAACGCGTCGTCACATTCCACCTTGATGCCCGTTTCCGATATATCAACAATTTTACAGGATGCGCCCTCCGCATCGGCGATAGAGATCGGTTCGCTGACCGTCAGCCTGTCTGTAGAGCGTCGTCTGGGACGCTCGATACATACCAGGATACCCATAACGATTGCAATACCATTGTACAAGGCCCAGAAAGTATTGATGATAACAGCATTGATGACATCGGGCGGGTCGACTATCAGGCCCGGTAAGGTAATAACAAGACCGGCGGCAGTCAGTGCGAGCATGACGATATGGGGCAGCGCAGATCGGAATGAAATCGTTGTCCTGTCTGTATTCTGACCTTTCGGAGTCACCTTGAAAGGAATCGGTCTTGAAAACAGCGCTTCCATCAAAGCTGATGCAGCCAGATAGGGCGCCATCGCCACTTCATAGATATGGCTCCATGTTATGGTCCTGTTCTCCGAAACAAGCGTGCGGAATGATAGCACGGAAGCCGCAAAGGACGGAGTCCAGAACAATATCAGATCAAGAGGATCGATATTCATGATAACAGTTCCGGTAATCAGAAAGATGATAGGGCACAGTATGTAGATAATCTTTTGTACGCCGAAAAACCAATAAATCAATCCATCCAGATAGATAAGCCTCTGCATCGGACTCAGACCTTTCAGTGTCAGAGGATTCCACTTTTTCGTAACCTGAATGTTTCCGCGACACCAGCGTTCCCTTTGTTTCACCAGATCATGAAAGCTTTCGACCGAAAGCCCTGTACATAAGACTTCTTTTACAAAAATGGACAGGTATCCCTTCGCCTGCAGCAGCATACCCGTGGCCATATCCTCAGTGATCGTTCCCGTAGGTACCCCTCCGATTTCCTCCAGGGCCGACCTGCGGAAAACCGCGTTGGTGCCCACATGAAGAACAGCGTTGTAATTCGCCCTTCCACCCTGGATCTCAAGCATGAAAAAGTCCTGCTCATTTGGTATGCTGTCGTCAAATTTCAAATTGAACTGGAACGGATCCGGATTGTAGAATACCTGAGGCGTTTGCACAAATCCGACTTTCTCATCCGCGAAGTAACCGATCGTCTTGTTGAGGAAGGAAGCCTTGGGGACCATATCCGCGTCCAGCAGCATGACGTATTCGCCGCAGGTCTGCTTCAACGCATTGTTGATATTGCCGGCCTTGGCATGTTGATTATCTTCTCTGGTCAGATAGAAAATACCCATTTCCTCACACAGACTGCGCGCTTCCTCTCTTCTGCCGTCATCGCAGAGATAAATCCGAAGCAGATCGCGGGGATAGACGATGTTCTGACATCCGGCGATCGTCTTTCTAAGTATCTCGGTATTTTCATTATATGTAGCAATGAATAGGTCTACCGTTGGCTTATCTGTTAAATCCTCAGCAGAGATTTGACCGTTATCAAACGGATTCCAAAAAAGCAGCTTTAAAACGAATGACTGCCAGAAGCCGACCCATTCCGCCAGCAGAAGGAGAATACCCAAAAATGCGCTTATTATGCCGAAAGAAAGTGGCAGGGTATAAAAAGTCCTCCAAATCAGATAGATCAAATTAAATATAACTGCGGAAACGATGAACAGCTTGCGGAAACCGGCAGAATTCCGGGAACCGGCAAACAGGACATAAATCAGCAATACCAGAAGAGCCGTAAGATAGATACGGTGATCCAGGTTTAAAAGATATGCAGTCAATGATATTCCTCCTTATTGTTTCATCCTGACGTCTTTCGTTTGTTATTTCGACATCATTCGACTGTTTTCGCTTTCTTTTAAGATACCCTGTTCTACTCCTGTCAAACCGAGGTCAACAGAAAATCCCCGGCCGGACGGCCAGGGGATTTCGAAGGTTCTGTCGGTGATCGATATTATATTGTTTCTTGTTAACCGCTGATTTCTTCCAGTGATTTGCCCATGGTTTCTTTTCCGAACAATGCGACTACCACAGCTACAACGGCGAATACGCCGGTAAGCAAGGCGAAAATGTAACCGTATCCGGTTTTCTCACCGTAAGCGTTATAGATGACCGGAACGATCATCGGCGCCACAAAGGCTCCGATCCTTCCGAAAGCCGCAGCCCATCCGGTTCCGCTGCCTCTGGCGACGGTCGGGTATACTTCAGGGGTATATGCGTAAACGCATCCCCAGGCGCCCAGACTGAAGAAGTAGAGCAGGCTTCCATAGAGAAGCACCTGCGTCGTCGAACCTGCGTGGCCGAACATCCATGCTGCAAACGCGGTTCCTGCAAAGTAAATGGTGAGGACCCACTTTCTTCCGATTTTTTCAACAAGATACGCAGCGCTGAAATATCCCGGCAGCTGTGCAAGGCACATGATCAGAGTAAACTGAAAACTCTTTACCAGCGCAAAGCCCTGCACGACCAGCAAAGTCGGCGTCCAAAGCACGAAACCGTAATAACCGAAATTGATTCCGATCCATATCACCCAGAGCACAAATGTGCTTCTGGCATATTTCTTCGACCAGAGCTCGCCCAAGGAAAGCCTTGTTACCACATCCTTAACGGCGCCTGATGCTTCCTTTGTCTTGTATCCATCCGATATCCCGGCCTGCTGTTCCATCACCTTGACCATTTGATCGGCCGCCTCGCCCTGTCCCGTCGCTTCCAGATAGCGCGGAGATTCCGGTATCGCTTTTCTCAGGTAAGCCGCAAACAAAGCCGGTACTGCGCCTACCCAGAATGCGGTGCGCCAGCCGTAAACCGGGATCAGCAGGTAAGCGACGAGTGCTGCGAGGATCCATCCCCAGGCCCAGAAGCTTTCAAGAATAATAACGTTGCGGCCTCGTATCTTCTTCGGCGAAAGCTCGCTGATCAGCGTTGACGCCGCGGGAAGCTCTCCTCCCAGCCCAAAGCCGGTGCAAAATCTCAGTATGAGCAGCATTGGATAGTTGACCGAAAAACCCGCTAATCCGCTGGCAACGCCGTAAATGACCAATGTCCACATGACAACGGTCCTTCTGCCCCACTTATCTGCAGCCATACCGGATAGCGCTGCTCCAAGAATCATACCGAGCATCCCGGCGCTTCCCAGCAATCCTATTTGTTCTGTTGATAAGGTCCAGCTTGCTCCGATGGCGGCCATAACGCCCGATACCATTCCCTGATCCATCGCATCGAACATCCAGCCGATTCCTGTCAGGAACAGGATCTTTTTCAGCATGGGCGTCGAAGGAAGCCGATCAATACGATTTGCAATATGATACATTTTTTCTCTCCTCCATCAATATGCCAACAACATAAAATAATAGCGAAGACAAGACTGGCCGATTCACTGTATGATCATGTGTATATATACCTGTCTTGTCACCTTTGTTTTAGTCTACCATATTAATATGGAACAATCAAGAGAATAATATTACGCGAGGGCCAGAATGCTTTTAATGAAAAAGACAGCGGACAATCTGTCCGCTGTCTGAATTCCTATATGAAATTACAATCTTTCGATCTGATCAGTATTACTCAGTTTCTCCCACTGGGATCGTGAAATCACATTCCTGCAGAGGAACGAGCTTCGTATTATGCTTCCACTTGTATCCGAAATACAGAATCGGGAATACAGGGATCGGCAGATAGTTAGTAATAAAGTCGAACCATGTGAATGATCCAGGTGCGAATACCCAGATGTTTGCTCCGAAGATTACGATGGTGATTGTGATCATCGCAAAGATCGGTCCAAATGGATATAAGAAGGCTTTGTACTTGAGATCTTCGATCTTATGACCCTGTGCAACCCAGGCTTTTCTGAATCTGTAATGGCAGATTGCGATTCCGAGCCAGATGATGAATCCGGTGATACCGGAAGCATTGTAGAAGATCTGATAGATCTTTCCTTCGCCTACCAGTGATGCGAAGAAGGAAAGAGCTGCGATCAGACCGGTTGCCCATACGGCGTATACCGGAACACCGCTCTTTGATACTGTAGAAAAGAACTTAGGAGCGTTTCCTCTCAGTGCCATAGCGTGCAGCATTCTGGAAGAAGTGTACAGTCCGGAGTTACCGCAGGACAGTACGGATGTCAGAATTACAGCGTTGATAACAGACGCAGCTGCAGCAAATCCGGCATTCTTGAATACGATTACCATTGGGGATGCAGCAACATTCGTTACGCTTCCGCCGAGGAGGTCAGGGCTCGTAAATGGAACCAGAGTACCTACTACAAAAATGGAACCGATGTAGAATAACAGGATTCTCCAGAATACGCTCTTAATAGCTTTTGGTACGTTCTTTTCAGGATCTGCTGTTTCAGCAGCAGCAAGACCAACGATTTCTGTTCCCTGGAATGAGAATCCGGCGATCAGGAATACGTTCATCATTGCAACGAATCCACCGACGAAAGGTGCTTTTCCAGCGTCTCCGCCGTCCAGAGTCCAGTTCTGGAATCCAACATTGTGTCCGCCCATGATCCCGAGGATCATAGCAACACCAACGATCAGGAAGATGATGATTGTAACGACCTTGATGCCTGCGAACCAGTATTCTGCTTCTGCGTAGGATTTTGTCGACATCAGGTTCAGTCCCATCAGCAGGACGAACGAAACGATCGCAACAACGGTTCCTGGCAGATCAGGCCACCAGAATTTGCAGATCAGACCTGCTGCAGCGAATTCCGCAGCAACTGTGATTGCCCAGGAGAACCAGTAGTTCCAGCCTACAGCAAAACCGAAAGCCGGATCAATGAATCTGTTAGCATAAGCTTCGAAGGAACCAGCAATTGGAAGCTGAGTTGCCATTTCACCAAGAGATGACATCATAAAAAATACTATAATACCCATAAGCCCAAAGGCAATCATTGCACCTCCAGGACCGGAAGACGATACCGCTCCTCCGCTGGCAAACCATAAACCTGTTCCAATAGCACCACCGATAGCTATCATACCTAACTGTCTCGCTTTAATACCGCGCTTCAGCTGAGTATCTTCGCCATGCTTTTCTGTACTCATAATAAATCTCTCCTTACCTTAAATAAATTTAACTTACATTGAACAGCAGCTGCCCGAAATCGGGTGTTTATCAACCGCTTACATCAAACAAATAAGTGCCGTGTCTGACGTTTTCCCATTTCGTTTTAAATTTATTCTGTTAGTGTTTCCGCACCACCTCCGGTTTTAAAATGGACATACAACATAAAAACAATACTGTCATAAAAAACGCACTAGTTTTTACGAAGTATTCTGTAAATTCACTTAAATTATATCATTGAATTACGAAAAAGCAATACCTGCGAAACAGATTGTTCATATTTGAGCAAAATGTAATGATCAGAACCGCTTTGACGGAAAAAAGCGAAAAAGTGCTGATGCAAATTTTTTTGCATTATGTAATAGAGGCCGCCCTCTATAATCGATCGATCATTTCAAAGCGGTCCCTTCCTGATTTATCTTATTGGCAACAACCTGTTTCCCGATCTCAGGCAAAGCCCTCGACGGGAGATTGCCGTAATCCACGTAACCGTCGGGATCATCCCTCGTTACTTCATCTTTTCCCATTTCCACAAGGGTCTTCGAGATCAGGTTTCCAACGTCCCTTGATTTTAAATTTCCCAGGTCAATATTATTATCCGTCATATTGGCACCTCCTTTTATCTTAGTTTAACCATGGTTTTGACGGATATGTATGGGATCGAAAACATCCGGTGAAACAAAATCTGGTGAATAGGATATTAAAAAGGGAGAATACTTTTCTTATGGAGGTGATCGATTTGGATAATTTCGAAAAAAACGAGCAGAATAAGCAGAACGAGCGGGATCTTCGTGACAACTTCAAGCATGTGAAGGCCAATGACAGCGGCGAAAAGCAGATGCAGAAGAACCGGGACCTGCGGGATAATTTCAAAAACATCCAGGAGTTCATGACGGAAGAGAAGTATAAATAATCAGTCCAGCTGAGTGAAGGTGCACAGTTGCTCAGCGGATTTTGATTAATATATACCAACTGAATAACACGAACAGGAGCAGTTATTACGACTGCTTCTTGTTTTTATGCGTATATCCGAATACAGCCGGGGCAAAATGAGCCTATGCAAAACATGTCAAATTGACCGGGAGGTGACGATCGTGAATAGTAAGAAGAAATCAATCAATGACAGCAAAAGGCCGATGAACAACGGCAAACCGGTGCAAACGTCAAGATTCGCATCGGCAGATATGCTTGACACTGTTAAAGAAGAGGAAGTTCATCCAAAGAAATGATGCAATGAACAAAGGGCCGGAATCGCTCCCACACGACCGGCCCCATGCCCTATTTCTGCTGAAGGTATGCATTCATCGCGCTGCTTCTGTATTTACTGTAGTCTTCATTGATAATGGCAACATACTTATCGATTTCCATAAACATATCAAGATTATTAATAATAAAGCTTTGCAGCTTATTGTACCCTTCAATTTTCTTCTGGTTTTCCGGATTGGCGTAATAGCCCACGAGCGCTTCTTTTGCCAGCAGGACACTGGACGGATCGGGGGGCGTCTGTCTTTCGATCACCTCGCCGATCACCCTCCTGCTGATCCGTTCCCAATGATTCAGCTGTTCTTCTCCCACTTCACCGTACAGATCTTCGACAACCCTCTGAATTTCTTCCGGAAAGTCGATTTCCTTCATTTCATCCAGCCTTCTGACCAAATCGTTCCATGCGGATACCTTTTCGTTGGTGTCCAGCGGGACGTCCAGAAAATTGCTGTAAAATATCGCAAAGGTTTTTCCCAGCGTACCCGGAAAAATCCTTTCCAGTTCTTTGCCAACATGACCTGAGATCTTTGAAAGCTCGTCCAGATCCCGGTTGAATTCCTTCAGCGTTTTAAGAGAAAAATCTCTTTCATCAATATCTTTTAATATCAGGTCATTCATAACCATTTTATTCTGGAACAGCAGATTGATTTTTTGATTCGTCGAAACTAGCTGCTCCTGCAGTACATCTTTCATAGAGACCGAGTTTTTAACGATATCACCGATGGCTTTAATAGGAACATCCAGTCTTCTCAGGATATTAATAACGATCAGCTTCCGGATTTCTTCCTCGGTATAGTTCCGGTAGTTGTTGTCGGGATCCTTCTGAGGCTTGATCAATCCTTCATTCTCATAGTAATAGATCGCCTTTTTCGTTAGCCCTGTTTCCTTCATAACCTCGTTTATTTTCATCCGATCATCTCCTTTGATTCCACTATAAAATATAACCTTAGGGTATAGTCAAGATTTTTTTTTAAACATATTATATTTCTACATTTTTTTTAGAATACTTCCGATAGAATCAGCATATATTAGTGATTGGTTGTCGCCGGAAGGGTCTGCGCAGCCTGCGGCGCAACGCTATGGAAGAAGGGAGTGGTCCGGTTGGAAGAAAAGGATAAAGGATTCGAACTGTCTGAAGAAGTTATCAACGAATGCCTTATTTTAGTATGAAAATTTTGCTTGTTATAGAAAACGCCGCTTCGGTTAAGTTAAGATAAAGGCGGTGATGACATGGACAGACAACAAATCAGCAAAGAGATCGGGATCGATATTTCGCAGTACAACAATTTGAACAAAGGCGATCTTACTTCGAGACAGAACGGTTATGTGGGTGGATATATCGGCGGAACCATGACGAAAAGGCTGGTTGAAATGGCAGAACAGCAGTTGACGGATAACGAAACCTGCGGTAAAAGTAAATAATGAAACCGAAAAAAACGGGAACCTGTTTTCAGGTTCCCTTTCTGTTTTGCTTTGATTGAAGGAATTATTCCGTTTGGATCAATACTTGTCGAACTCTTCATCGAGCACGATTTTCGAGGGTGACGATGATCCTGCGCCGTACTGGGGCAGCGCTCTCATGCCTTCGTTCAGCCGGAACCGGCTTACCATTTCTTTCAGGATCTCGGACTGGCCGGATAGTTCTTCGCTGGCTGCAGCGCTCTGCTCCGCGGTAGCTGAGTTGGTCTGCACCACCAGGGAGACCTGCTCGATTCCTTTATTGATCATAGCGATGCCTGACGCCTGCTCTCCGGACGCCTTGGCGATCCCTTCGATCAAGCCCGCAGCCTGCCCGATCCCGGACACGATTTCCGCAAGCCCAAGGGCGGTTTCATTGGCGATCCTCGTTCCTGTCTGCACCTTGTCCACGGATCCTTCGATAAGTTCTGTCGTTTCTCTCGCGGCATCAGCGCTTCTGGCCGCTAAGTTTCTTACCTCTTCCGCCACGACCGCAAAGCCTTTTCCGTGCTGACCCGCCCTGGCCGCCTCGACGGCGGCGTTCAGCGCAAGGATATTGGTCTGGAACGCGATATCGTCTATGACCTTGATGATTTTGGATATGTTTGCGGACGAGTCGCTGATCTTCTCCATGGAATCCAGCATATCCTGCATATGGTCGTTGCCCTTCCTGGCGTTATCCCTGACGTCTCCGGCCAGCTGACTGGCCTGGTTAGCGTTTACCGCGTTCTGCTTGGTTTGCGACGCGATTTCCGCGATGGAAGCCGTCAGTTCCTGAATGGAACCCGCCTGCTCCGTGGAACCCTGAGACAAGGCCTGACTGCTGTCCGAGACCTGTTTTGAGCCGGAAGCCACCTGTTCCGCCGCATCGCTGATGCTTCCCATCACCTGACTCAGACTCGCAATGATATTATTCAGTGAATCTTTTATGGCAATAAAATCGCCCGTATAATCCGCCGTGATGGCAAGATCGAGATTGCCGTTTCCAACCTCGGCAAGAACCCTTGAGATCTCGCCCACGTAGCTTCTCATATGCGTTATGGTTTCGTTCAAAGCAGTTTTGATTTCGGCATGATCACCGTTGTATTCGCCGTCCATGGAGACCTGCAAGTTTCCGCGGGCCATCTCTTTCAGAACGCCGAGCGCTTCCTCGACCGGTTCCACAACCGCATCAAGGGTGCAGTTCAAACCTTCCACGATCTTAGCGTAACTGCCGCCGTGCTTCGATGCGTCCGCCCTGTACTCCAGATCTCCCTCGATAGCGGCTTTCGTCATCAGGGAAGCGTCTTCGATCAGGTTTCGGATCGCCAGAACGCTTCGATTCAGATTTTCATTGATCCTCCTGAAGTTTTCTCCGATCCTTTCCGTATCGCCATCAGTCTCGTGTATGGTCGTTTCCATGTCAAGATCGCCGCCAGCTAACTTTTCCAGATTTACGATCAGGTTTTCAACTTCCAAGTCCTGATATTCCGCCTGCTTATGGGAAATCGCCGCATTCGTGTCAGCCTGGCGCATCGCCTGTACGATTTCCGTCTGGTCTACAATAAACTCAAAGGCGCCGATCCGGTCCCCGTCTTCGTCGGTGATCGGAATGGCTGAATGCAGGATATCCAAATCTCTCCCTTGGGGATTAGAATGCGTCTCATTGGATACGATGCAGCCGCCCTGCATCGCGTTGACGCCGGCACAGCCTTTGGTTTTGCAGTCTCCGGTTTTCATGAGATCGAAGCATTTCTGCCCGAGGGCTTCCGATATTGGTACTCCGGCCATTTCCGCTCCGGCCTTATTGATATATAAAACATTGAGTTTTTTATCCATGATCATGACAGGAGACGGCAGCGCGTCGATATATCCGGTCATCGTTTCTATGGTCTTGTTGATACCGCTGATGATACGGGCAAAATCTCCCCCGTGCCTGCCGCTGTCGGCCTTGACGCCAAGCTCACCGCGAATGGTAGCCTGGGCCAGCATATCGGTATCATCGATCAGACTGTTGATCGCGTTGATACAGGTATTGATGCTGTCCTGAAGTTCTTTAAAATCTCCGTTGTATTCCTCTGTGAGGACTTCGGGAATATCCCCCTTGCTGATCCTTTTCATGTAATTCGCCGAAATATACAGCGGGCCGACCAGCGCATCCAGGGTGTTGTTGACTCCCTGAATGATTTCTCGATAACCGCCGCTGAATTTTTCATCATCCCCGCGGGTACTCAGCTTTCCTTCCACAGCGCCCTGGGTCAGCATGTTTGCTTCTGCGGCTAAAGCCTTGAGGGATACAATGATTTCTCTTATGCTGTCAGCCAGCACTCCCAGTTCATCGTCCTTATCATAATTTATTTCGACGTGGATATCTCCCTGGGCCAGCGAAGTGCTGACTTCAACAAGCTCGTTGACGGGCGTCAGGATTTCTTTTTCCAGTCTCTTGCTGATCCTTCCCGATACTGCGATCGCAATGATCAGCCCTGCTATCATAAGGCAGAGCACATAGATCTGTGCCATTTTCGCGTTATGTAAATAATCCGTCGCCGCTGTCTGGGACATATTGTGCAGCGCTTCCAGCGATCCCTTTGCTTTATCAAGAACCGGGATCACATCGCTGTTCATGATCCCCAGCGCAGCTTCCCATTCGTTGTTGCCTTCTGCGTCATATGTTGTCAGCTTTACGCTGATGTCATTCAGACTTGGATAGGTCTGTTCCATCAGCTTACCGAACTTATCAATTTCAGACTCCTGATCCTCAGGTACCAGGGTCTTAAGGTTTTCGATGTTTGTTTTGAGCTCTTTCTGCAGAGTATAAATCTCATCGATGCTGTCGATTATTTTTTTCTCATCAAGCTCCGCAATGGCGATATAAATGTTTTTCTGCAGGCTTTCAATGTTTTTCTCGATGCCGGCGACAGCTTCCATTTCTTTATACGGGCCGTCGTAAATCCCCCTTGCATACGATACCAGCACCAGATTTGATAAGACGCTGACCGCCATCATCAAAATGATTACGATCGTTACCTTATTGAACCCGCCTCTTATTTTTTTTCCCAGCTTTTTCTGTTTCTTCGATTGCTCCATTTTACTGCTCACTTTCTAAAAAGATTTTCGGTTCTAGTTGTGGTTCGGTTTTCAGGACAAAAAAATAAATTCCATCAGCGCGGCTCAGTCAGTAAAATAGTACCGGAATTTATATTATTAATTGTTTATATTTTCCATATTGGATTATGGTGCATACCTGGATATTTTCAGTATAAATTATCAATGCTGTCGAATCTTGTCAGTTCTTAGTCGAATGTCTGACGAAAAATCGTTCAGAAATAGAACTTTTTTAAACTTCCACCCGATTCAAATCGTTTCCCGCCAGAAATGCTTCAATATTTCTGCATATCGTCGACATCAGCCGTTCTCTCGCCTCGGTGCTGGCATAGCCGATATGCGGCGTCAAATAGAGTTTTGCACCCGCCTCGGGGTGTCCACTGATATAGCGCATCAGCGGACCGGCCTGCCGGATCGGTTCGTTTTCAAAAACATCCAGTCCCGCTCCTGCTATCATCTGATTTTCCAGTGCGTAAACAAGATCCTCCTCGCTTACGATCCCGCCTCTTCCAAGATTCAACAGATAGCTGCTTTTTTTCATTTGCCCGAGTTCGGTTCTGCCGATGAGTCCTCTCGTTTCCCGGTTCAAAGGAGCATGGACAGAAATGATATCGGAATTCCTCAGCAGATCATCCAGCGTCGATTCCTTAAAGAGCACATCATGATTCTTTCCCGTAGTTGAATAGTAGATCACGCGGCAACCGAAGCCTTCGGCGATCCGGCCCACCTTCCTGCCGATTGCGCCAAGTCCGATGACTCCCCAGGTTTTCCCTTCCAGTTCGAAAAAATCCCGGTTCTCATGGTATACGGGGAACATGGTGGAGTACTTTCCTTCCTTTACGAAATCGTCAAAATATCTGGAATGGGAAATGAGGTAAAGCAGCATGGCGAATGTATGCTGCGCAACGCTGCCGGCAGCGTATCCGGGAACGTTGGTTACAGCGACGCCTTTTTCACGGCAGTAAGCCGTATCGATATTGTCATATCCGGTAGCTGCGGCACAGATCAATTTGAGCTTCTTCGCCTCTCCGAGATTGCTCTCGTTTAAATTGTTCTGATTGGTTATGATGATATCCGCGTCGGAAACAGCGGCGGCCACCTCATTGTCCTCCAGGCACTCATAAAGCTGAACTTGTCCATAGCAGCCGAGTCCGGACACATTTACATGAAAGCCTAATGTTTTAACATCGGTAAAGACGATTTTCCTGTCATTCATTCCTGTTTTGTCCTCCTCATCATGATCGATTATAACATTTTACTCTGTTTTCGTAATAAACACGCTGCAGTATTGGCTGTCCGGGCTCGCTGCATGAACCAGGATGCCGTAACCATCAAACCGATACCTCATCTCAAAGACTTTTTCCCCATTCAAATCAACGGATTCTATCGACGCTTTGCCGAATCGCGTCCTGATCTCGTCAAAATTTGTGCCGATAGCCTTTCCATCGAGCAGAAAGCCGTATGGATTCACATAGATGAATTCAAGGTTTTTATCCTGATCGAACGCAAAGCCCAGGCTCAGCTCATCGTAATAATAAGCGGTGACGCCGCGGATCCCGTCAAGCGTTTCGATCCAGTCTTCGACAGAATAATATTTGCCGAGACGCCGCACCAGATCATCTTCATTCATGGACAGGTAGCTTCGGATATCCTCTTCCGATACCATCTTTTCCTGCAGCAGCGGGACCATGTAAAACCAGGAGCCGCTGCCGTCCTTGTTTACGGATTCACAGCACAAGGTAAAGCCGTCCAGGTCATAACGTATTTCATATGCTTTATTTTCCGGGATTTCAATAAAAGTATCCTCGATTTCCGCATCTCCCAGCACTTTCATGATTTCTTCAAACGTCATACCGGGACGGGCGCCACGGATATCGATATTATCATCGCAGTCGATCCAAAGCAGCTTATGGTTGAATATAAAGGTAAGCCCGAGCTCCTTGTAGTAATAGCCTTCGTAGGTCCCCTCGGATCCTGACGGAACGATCTCATAGCCATCCCCCAGCTTTGCCAGCAGTTCATCCTGCAAGGCCAGGAACATCTCTTTGATCTCCGGGTCTGAATATGTAATTACTCCGTTTACTGTCTTGCCAGGAAGGCTTTCCGTTATGCCGGAGGCCGTGACCGACGGTTCATCAGCATCCTGCCCATCGTCCTTTCCGGAGCAGCCCGGCAGAAATAAGACGAGCGCAGTCAAAGAGAAAAGGAAGATCGTTTTTAAAACTTTTCTTTTCATTGTGAACCTCCCAAATACGATCAGGATGTCATATGCTCCTTGTCCTTCCCGCAGTACATGAGGAACAGACCGGCGATAACAAGAAACAAGGTCGGAAGAAGCTGGAGAAGGAACTCTTTTATATCGAAGAAGAAGAAATCGAAGGAGTCATATTTCCGAATCACAGCATTGCCGATAAAAGGGATTCCGGTAATCAGTATGATAAAGCCGGTCAGCGTGAAGGACTGACGCGCAAGCTTTCTATAGTCCTCACTGTCCGCGGTTTTCAAATTCATCTTAAGCCGCAGCGGAGCAAAATACAGGATCAAGGAAGCTGCTATGAATACAGTTTCTGTGACGATCCATTTTGCTTCGGTTGGAGATATCTCGTGAGGGTTAAATATGATAAACGGCCCGGTCCATAGCAGGATCTGACGAACACTCAATACACAAATCAAGAGCAGAACGATCCGCATGCAAAGAAGAGTTATCCTTACCGAAAACGCTGGCCGTTCTTTTATCTGTGACCCTTTTCGAACCGCTACTGCTCCTGCGATCAAAAATGGGCTGTAATAAATCAGCGGAAACAGGTATGACTTCCACTCAAATTGCCCGGGAGCCATGACAAATACAAAATAAGGGGCAATATATTTCAGCGACATCGCCAATATGATCCATCCCCCGATGAAATTCACCGCGGCCGAAAGGAGCGGTTTTTCATCGTCCGAAATGACAGCCGCTTTTATTTTATTGCATTTTGCCATGTAAATGCCGCAAGCCAGCATCAATGCAGGCACAGTAAACGGCATCAGAGATTCTGCCAGGTTGTCCCCGGCTGAAGAATACCACAGATTCTGAAGAAGCTGCATACAGGAATACAATATCAGGAAATAGGAGCAGACTCCTGTTTTAATTCTTTCAAACGCGCTTATATCCATAACCCTTGCCCCCCTCAACATAATCATATTACCATATTCTTCTAGATAGTGAAACGATATAATAAATCGCCATCGAATGAATAAAATATATAGAAAGTTGCATACTGTTCTTTTTTGGTATTTTTTGACTTTTATTTAATATTTATATATAATTGTTTGTAATAAAATGTATTAAGGAGGAAGTATTAAATGATGAACGATTTAAGCGCTTTAGCAATGTTAGGCGGATTAATATTCGTGATCGTGATTATCGTTATTATTCTGTATGTTTTTATGGCGCTGGGAATGCAGTCCATGGCTAAAAAACTGCAAATTGAAAATCCATGGCTTGCATGGATTCCAATCGCTAATATTTATCTCATGGGAAAAATTGCCGGCGACCAGGTAACAATTTTCAATAAGGTCATTCCGAAACTCGGATTGGTGTTATTGGTCGGAGGCATTGGTGTTTATATTATTACCTTCATCCCTTTTATTAATATTATAGCAGTGATTGTATATGCGGTTATTTATATAGTAGCCCTATATAAGATTTATCGGATTTTTTCAGAAGACAATGCTGTTATATATACCGTTCTCAGTGTAATCATCGACGTTACCGCCCCGTTCTTTATTTATTTTGCAAGTAAAAATCAACCGAACCTGGCAATCTTCAACGAAGGAAAAACAAGCGGATTCAGCCCGTTAGCACCAGAAACCCCACCCGAAGACAAGATCGAAGAATAAAAAGAAAAAAAGGCTTACAACAATTCTGAAGTGCACCCCAAATGTTGGATGAAAAATCTATCATTTGGAGGTGTACTTTTTTATGACTAAGTTTAGCAAAGAATTTCGCCTGAAACTAGTGAAGGAAGTTGAACAGGGAGACTCCCTATGTTCTGTCGCCAAAAGACATCAAGTTGGATTATCAACTCTAAGGAAATGGTATGCGAATTATTCTCATGGGGGATTGCAGCAACTTGTTTCTAACAAAAATCATTACACACAGGAATTTAAGATTTATGCTATTGAATATCGATGGCAGCATGATTTATCATATAGGTTAGCAGCTGCCGAACTCGAGATCCCAAACGAAGGAGCCCTTTACCAGTGGGAAAAGCGTTATCTGGAATCTGGGGCATCCGGCCTGCTGACTACAAAGAAAGGCAGGCCGCCAAGAATGCCTAAGAAGCCAGAAAAACCAAAACGTGATCTGACGCGGGAAGAAAAGCTGGAGGCAGAGATCGCACAGCTTCGCATGGAGAACGCTTACTTAAAAAAATTGAATGCCTTAGTACAAGAGCGGGAGAAATCCGAAAAGAAGACAAAGTAAGAGCTATCTCTGAACTAAGGCAAGAGTTTCCCTTACCAGGACTTCTCAAGCTCGCAGGACTCCCGAGAAGCAGCTACTATCATATTTTAAACCGATTGAGCAAGCCAGATCGTAATGCAGACGTAAGAACTGAGATCCAAAAAATCTGTCATGAAAACCAAGGGCGGTATGGATATCGCCGGGTGACAGCGGAATTGCACAAGCGTGGTTTTCGAACAAACCATAAGCTTGTGATGAAGATCATGAAGCAGGAACAGCTTACATGCCGTGTTCGGATGAAGAAATATCGCTCGTATAGAGGCGAGGTCGGCAAGATCGCTCCGAACCTGATCAACCGAGATTTCCAAGCAGACCGTCCAAACCAGAAGTGGACTACTGACATTACCGAGTTCAATTTATTTGGCCAAAAGCTTTATCTGTCGCCTATTTTAGATATGTTTAATGGCGAAATCATAAGCTACACGATTTATGACAATCCTGTGCTTAGGCAGGTTACCGATATGCTGGAGCATGCTTTTAGAAAGATTCCGGAAAAATGTGATCTGATTTTCCACTCCGATCAAGGTTGGCAGTATCAACATCGGGCCATCCAAGCAATGCTTGGAAAAAGAGGAATACGGCAAAGTATGTCACGAAAAGGCAACTGCCTTGACAACAGTGTAATGGAGAATTTCTTTGGAATACTTAAGTCGGAGCTACTCTATTTACAAGACTTCGAATCAATTGAGGATTTCAAAATCAAACTCATTGATTATATCTACTATTATAACAATCAACGGATTAAGTGCAAATTAAAAGGAATGAGCCCGATTGAATATCGAACTCATTCCCAAGTTGCTTAATCAATGTCCAACATTTGGGGTGCTGAACATTCGCAGTTGTAAGCCTTCTTTTTTATAAATTACGTTAATTTCCGAAGAGCCTGTTCTGATACTCTTTCGGAGCGATTCCGTATTTCCTTTTAAATACCTTGCTGAAATGCGCCGAATCGTTGAAGCCCCACTGATACGCGACGCTTGTAATACTGTCCTTGACCGGATTCTGCTTGGAAAGCTGTCTGCGGCACTGTTCCAGCCTTTTATCCAATATGTAATGGCTTACCGAAAGCTCCTTCTCAGCGAACAGCAGATGAAGATAACGCGTGGAAATATGAAAGTCATTCGCGATCATATTGGGTCCCAGTTCAGGATGATCCAAATTTCTGCGGATATAATCCATCACCTCATTCAACAGATCCTGCCGGATCCTGGTCATCGGATGCTCATTTCTGCCCGCCTGAAGACAGGTGGTGATCAGTTCCAACGTAAGGTCTATGGCAGAATCGCCGATTCCGTTATCAATTGCGCCGACTTCGTTTCCGAGGGCAGTTATATGGGAAGCCGCGACAGCATTCAAGCCTTTGCTGAAATCGATATGTTTCCCCAGGTAGCTGTCGATCCTGGGCAGCTGTGCTCTCATCCTGTCCTGAGGGACGAGGAGCGTAATTTTTTTTGTATCGGAGAAGAGCTTGAATTCAATAGGCTTTGTAGAGTCCCAGATCATAAAACTGTTCTTCTTCAGTTCGACCGACTGTCCTTCATGGTAAACGATCTCTTTCCCGTCATAGATATAAAGAAGACCGTAGTATTCGCCTTCGCTCTGGCGTACCTCTTTCATCGTACGCTTCCCGGAGCAAGGTTCACAGTCACAATATAAAAGACGGATGCCGCCCAGATGGCGCATCTTGATTTGTCCGTAATATTTGGAAAGGGATAAATTGCCGAGGGACCAGCTCAGGTGTGAATCATTCAAAGCACAGTGCCAAGCTTCATACTGCTCTTTCGGCAAAAAATCCTTTGAATGCCATTCCTGCCAAAGTTCTTTCGATTCAAATCTCATCGTGAATCCTCCTGTCCTTTTCCAATCGGAAACAGTTCCTTTTTAACATAAAAATATTTCTCTGACAGACAAGATATGTGCAAATCACCAAGATAAAATTTAACTAAAGAATTTGACTGTAGCAAGCAAATTCTATCATTCCGCCGGGGATCTGTCAATGGACGAATCCCCGGCGCCAAAGCCCAATCATTGAGAGGAGGAATACAATGAAAAACAAGCTTAAAGAACCAGTGTACATTCTCGGCGTAGGCTGCACCAGATTCGGAAATCTTCTGGAAACACCCGAGATCAAGGGACTGACCCTGCAGGAAATGGCTGCGGAAGCGGTCAAGGAAGCCTTGGATGATTCCGGAACCGATCCCTCGGAAATCGATGCAATTTTTGTCGGAAATGTAACCATGCATACATCGACGCTTCCCGCCACTTACAGCCAAATCGCCAAATGGACCGGAATGCAGTTTAAAGCAGGGGTACATTTTGACGGCGCCTGCTCCACGACCAATATCGGCATCACCCTTGGCGCCATGGGGATCGCATCCGGCGTTTACCGAAAAGTTCTCGTTGTAGGGCTGGAATCAACACTGAGCCAGCCGAAAAAGCTGAGCCCTTTCGACAGAGAGACCATTCCAACGGAAGAGATGTGGCTCTGGACCGACTACTGCGTCAATCAGGCATATTCCGTTCCGCAGGGCTATGACATTTTCCCGTCCTATAACGGGATCATCGCCCAGGCTTACTGCAAGAAATACGGAATTTCCATCGAGGAATTTGAAAAAGGCATGTTTGAGCTCTGCAGGACCAGAAGGCTTCACGGTTCCCTGAACAAAAAAGCGATCAATCAGGAAACGCTGGAGGACGAAGCGAAGCGGTTCGGATTTGATGATCCATATGAATTCTGGAAATCAAATTACAATCCCTTCCTGGCATGGCCGTCAAGGCTCAGGAGCGCGGTTTCCGCAGCCGACGGCGCTTCCGCGATCGTGATCAGCAGCGAAGACGGGATCAAGGACGCGCCGAATCTGCCGATCGAGGTCAAAGGCTGGGGTGTAACGATCAGCGACCTCCCATGGTATGAAGAAGACCCTACTTATATGCATTATGATACTCTATCCTTTGAGAAGGCCTTCGATATGTCCGGCATCACCGCTGCCGATATCGATTATCTCCACGTTCATGACTGCTCCCATATTTCAAGTATTTGCACCGCCGAATTATGCGGATATCTGCCAAAGGGAGAAGGTCTGAAATATGCCGAGGCCGGAAGGCTGCGCTTTGACGGAGACCGACCGATGAGCACCCACGGCGGACGTCATGCTTTCGGTCATGCCTGGGCGGCAAGCGCGGGCGCGGATACCTACGAAGCGGTAAAACAAATGAGAGGTCTCTGCGGCGACAGGCAAATCAAAGATGCTCCCAAAACATCAGTGATCCATACCCATGGATATGCGATGGTGAGCACAGTTATGGTATATGGAAGGAGGTAACGGTATGCCAGAATCAATTATTAGAGGTTATTACGAGGATCTCGGCAAGAAAAAGATCATCGGCAAGAAATGCAACAAATGCGGTAAGATCACTTTCCCGCCGACCGCCATCTGCGAACACTGCGGCAGTAGAGATATCGAGGCCTTTGAACTGTCCGGAGAAGGAGAGCTGCTCTATGTATCCCACAGCATGGCTCCGCCGCCAAATCCAAGATTCAACAAGATCGCTCCGTACGCATACGGCCATGTCAAGCTAAAGGAGGGCGTTTTTGTCCAGGGTATCGTAACGGGAGTCGGAATCGATCCTGCGAGCCTGGAGGAATGGTATCACAAATGTCCGGTAAAGGTCGCTCCTGATATCATTGATGTAGAAGGGCTGTCAATTTTGGCTTTTAGAATTGTTTGAGGTGTGACATGACTGAATTTGAAAAAGATGTAATTGAAATTATTGCGAAAGTTGCCAAGAAAGATCCGGCCGAACTGGAACCGACCACCAGACTGGCTGAGGACCTGATGCTGAAGTCCATGAGCCGTATCGAGCTTGCCGCCCTGCTGGACAGCAAATTCGGAACAACGACTTCCAATTTCGAGATCAGGATGCCGAAGACGGTGGAGGAAGTCATCAAGCTTGTGGAAAGCAAGAAATAGTGCCTGGTATTTTATGAAACAACAATTGAATGGGATGGGCGGATGAATGAACCTGCTCATCCCTTTCTAAAGAAGGTGTTGCTATGGATATTATGAAAGAACTGAAAAAGAAAGCAAGTTCAGATAAGAAAACCATCGTTTTCCCCGAGGGCCAAAATCCGGTGATCATGCGGGCCGCTGCGCATTTGAAGCAGGAAGGTCTCGCAGATCCGATCCTGATAGGCTCTGAAGAAAAGATATCGGCAACGGCGCAGACGAATCCGGAATGGAAGGAACTCCGCATCGTCGATCCCGGGAAGGATGAATGCTTATCCCGCTATATCGCTATGTATTGCGAGGAACGGCAGATGCCGGAAGCCGTGGGTAAGCGCATCATGATGCAGCCGCTCTGCTTTTCCGCCATGATGGTGAAAACGGGAAGAGCCGACGGAATGGTGGCCGGGATCGACCATCCAACGGAAGAAGTCATCATGACCAGCGAATTGATTTACGGATTGAAGGACGGCGTATCCGTCCCTTCCAGCTTCTACCTCGTCGAGATCCCGGGATATGAAGGGCCGCAGGGTGAGCTTCTGGTCTTTTCCGATCCGTCGATGAATCCTGACCCCAGCTCTGAAGAATTGGCGGACATCGCCTGCACAACGGCATCAAGCGCACGGTCCCTGCTTGACTGGGAACCGAAAGTAGCCCTGTTGTCCTTTTCCACCAAGGGAAGCGCGGAACATCCCCGGGTTGCCAAGGTTCGGGCCGCCTGTGACATACTGGCACAGAGGAGCTGTGATTTTCTTTATGACGGCGAGCTGCAGGCAGATGCAGCCATCAACCGGGAAATCGGCGCGAAAAAAACAATGGGTAGAAGTCAGGTTGCGGGAAATGCCAATATTTTGATTTTTCCTGATCTAGACGCCTGCAATATCGCATCAAAGCTGGTTCAGCAGCTTGCCGGAGCGCGCTTATACGGGCCGATCCTGCAGGGTTTCCGTTATCCCGTCAGCGACCTGTCCAGAGGTGCTGCCGTTGAAGATGTGGTCGGAAGCGCTTTGCTGATCGCCAGTTTTAGATAGGAGATCTTTATGCTCGGAATCGGTGTGGATATCGTAACCATTTCCCGAATGCGCAAAACACTAGGGCGGTCGGGAAATGCTTTTATCAATAAAGTTTTCACAGCAATGGAAAAGGAAAACAGCCGCTCCCATCCGGATGCGGCTGTCTATTTTGCGGAGTTGTTTGCCGCTAAAGAGGCGGTCTTCAAGACATTCACTACACACTGGGAAGACGATATGTCCTTTCTTGACATCGAAATAAAGAAAGGAGCCGCCGGAGAACCCCTTGTTCTGCTTCACGGCAGATTCCTCGAGCTTTTTGCGCAAAAAAAGGGCAAAGGCATTATGATCAGCCTGTCCTGGGAGCAGGATACCACGGTGGCCTTTGCTGTTATGCATTGATGTTTTTACACGATTCGCGATTCTCCTGAATATACTGTTGATAGTACTGTGAAATGGGGTGGTGGAGATTCCGAATAATAATCAAATCACACAATTGCATTATCTTACTTATGAGCAGATGAACGTTATGAATCAGTTCAGGCAGCTGGCTATGGATTTTGTTACGTGGGACCGGGCCTTGGCAAATGCGATACGATTTAATAATCCCAATAGAGAAGCTACGTTTCAAAGGCTGCTGAAAGTTCCCAGCGATATCTATGATACAATGACAACATTTTACGGGAAAGCAACCGCGGAGCAATATACAAATCTGTTGACTCAGCAGGCAATCGCGTATTCGAATCTGGTCGACGCACTCTCTGCCAATGATGCACAGAAGGCTGACGAAGCATTAAATCAATGGTATCAGTTAGCGGAAGAGCACGCTGCTTTTTATGCGAACCTTAGTCCCTATTGGAGCAAGGAGCAATGGCGTTTATTGATGTACCAGTTCATCGGGGCGATTTATTACGGGGTATTGGCGCTGCTCTCAGGCGATTATGCGAAATCAATCGAAATATTTGATTACGCTTATCAATTCGCGATCCTTATGGCGGATTATGCCTCCGCGGGTGTGATGCTCAATTTGTCTGTGAAACCGTCTATACCGGCTACGGCAAAATGATTGGAGCTTTCATGTCCGATATTTGTTATAATGGCCATAATCAATAGTATTAATTGATAGGAATCCCCGCGCATTGTACAAAGGAGAAGATGATCATGAATGAGGCATATGAACGAATATCAGAGGATATCAAATCCATCGATATCTACTCGACCCATTGTCATCATAGAGAGGATAGCTTCTATTCCCATATGACCTTGGATAAAATTTTCTCGAACAGCTATGTTACCTTCACACAGCCGTTCGCTGCAGAGTCAGGGGAAGCACGGGAGCTTTTTCTTGCACGGAACAGATTCAATACCTATTTCATATGGCTTGAGCGGGCGATCACCGCACTTTTTGATATTCCCGGCCGCATTACGGCAGATAATTGGGACGATGTCTCACAAAGGATATCTTCCGCCTATGAAAGCAATCCCGACCTTCATTTGGATATTTTGAAAGACCGGTGCCGTTTAAAACGAACGATTGAGGATTCTTACTGGGAACCGGGCAGCGATCTAGGCCATCCGGATCTTTTTGCTCCCTCCTACCGGATCGACATGTTCGCCTACGCACTGGACGTTGATCCGCATGACCATGATAATACCTACCTCTATCAACAGTGCCCGCGCGTGACGCCCCATGACGATCTGGGTGACTTTGTTGATTGGATGAAGGAGCAAATTGCTGAAAAAGTCGGCTGTGGGTGCCGTGCGCTGAAAAGTGCTCTGGCATACGCCCGTGATTTACATTATCTGCCTCAGGACCGCGATCATATCGCCAGATTATTCCGGATGGACAAAAAGCTTCTCACCGATAAGGACAGACACGACTTCTCCGACTATATGATTTATGAGGTTTGCAGAATAGCTGCCGAGTTGAATGCCCCTTTCCAGCATCATACCGGGTTAGGTGGCATGGACCGGACAAATGCCATGCAGCTTAAAGAATTGATCGAACATAATCCTGATACAAAATTTGTGCTGTTCCACGGCGGTTATCCCTGGCTGGAGGACATCTACGCTCTGATACACAACCTGCCAAATACGTATGCTGATTTATGCTGGCTGCCTGTCATATCCACTTCTGCTTCGGAACGTATGATCCTGGAGCTGCTGGAGGTCGGACAAACCCATCGAATCCATTGGGGCTGCGATACCTGGGTCAGTGAAGAAAGTTACGGAGAAGTTCTGGCGATCGAACACGCACTTGCCAATGTGCTGGCATCCCAAGTACGTCAGGGTTTGTACACATTTGAAGACGCAGCGTATATCGCAAGGAGGATCCTGCGGGATAATACGAAAGAATTGTACCGATTATAACGGTATTTCCCTACAAAATCTCTTTATTAAAATGTCCTCTGGTGTCTGTTTCCGGATTAAATACGGCTTTATCCACTCCGCCGTTTAATTTGCCTAAGGCCTTATGAATGGTTTTGGCAACCTGCTCTTTGGATTCGACTGTGAAGTTTAATCGGAATGCCTCAATTCCTTTTATGCTTTGCAGCTCATCTAAAAGATTAAGTGTCTTCCCATTCAGGATCGTCGTTGTACAATCATCATGAGATATGATAGGGAACGTTCCGTGCTCATCTTTTAACTCATAGCTCGACCTTCTGCAAATACCGCATTGATTCATTTTTTTCAGCGGACAATACTTTGTAAACATCAAAGGAGCCTTACCATATACAATCATCTCCAGTGCAGGATAGCCGTCATTATCTTCAGAATAGGCATTCATTAAATCTTCAATTTGTCTCTTATTCAATTCATAAGATAAAGTTACTCGTTTCGCACCCAATCGATATAATTCATAGCAACTGGCAGAATTAACAACATTGAGAGAATAATCCGTAACAAAAGGATTCGTTTTTCTGTAGTGATAAATTCCGCCATATCCTCCGATCAGCAGCTGCCCTTCTATTTCCTTATAATCGTTCTGGTTTCTTCTAACAACGTTTTCAAAATAGATTTCCTTAATTCCACAGCTCACGCAAGCATCATACTGTTCCTTCGTCGTTACAGAGGCCGTTAGGTATGGTTTTTCAGGGGCAAAGCTTATTTTTTCTTTTTCTTTCGGCTCATTGATTCTTTTCTTTTGGCTGTTAAGCTTTAGGTCATATAAGCCCTGCACAATATCTCTTCTTGCCGCATTTAACAGACTAACTGGAACAAATGCATTGCCTCCCTCAAAATCCACATGATTCAGTTCGAATATCGTATCATTTAATCTTGAAAATTGCTTGATAACCTGCTCTTTTGTTGTTGGATTATTGATTGCTTGGCCCAGGATTTCCTCGCTTTCATATGAATAATGAAATCCTAAGCCCTCTGCATCTATAATCAATTTTGAATCCGGATGTGCATACACTCTGATATCCAGGTCAAAACGCTTAAATTCTTTTTCCAGCGATGATTCTAACTCTTTGTAATAGTGATAATCCTTCGTGATGTATACCAGATCACCCTTGGACAGCTTTTCTTTGATCTTGATATAGCCGAAATCATCTGCTTTGTTGATTAAATTGCCGTCTTTATCGTACAGTTTTACTACAGTTAAATTAACATCTTCATTGTTATGACTTATTCGGATGATATCGTTTTGATTTAAAGTACGTGTAAGCGTTATTTCATACATGTCTTTAACAATCTTGCTGATTCTGCCAATTTCATAACCAAAGTTATTCGGTCTTAAAATGTTTGTAATATCTTTCTGATCTTCGTGAAACAAATATCCTTTCGTAAATGTTCTATTGAATGTTTTGTTCAGATTTTCTTTGTCTTCTTCGGTTATTTTATGATCCAAGGCCATGCGATATTTTGATACAACATTCGCAACATAAGCAGGCTCTTTCATTCGACCTTCTATTTTTAAAGAATCAATTTCATTTAAATCATCGATATAATCGATCGTGTTCAAGTCCTTGGTGGATAGAATATAGTTTTTCCCTAACGACGTATCGGTTGTCTTATCAATCAGCTCATACTCCTTACGACATGAACCAACACATCTTCCGCGATTTCCGCTTCGATAGCCGATCAATCCGGACATGAGACAGTTTCCGGAATAAGACACACATAAAGCACCGTGAACAAAAATTTCTATCGGTATTTGCGCTATCCTTTTGATCTCTTTTACTTTTTCGATCTCAACCTCACGGGACATAACAACTCTATTCGCACCGAGTTCTTTCAATAATAAAGTCCCGTCCAAATCGTCGATTCCCATTTGAGTGGAACAATGTGCTTCCATATCAAGAAAGTTTTTAACCAGGTAATCGAAAGCAGCCAGATCCGTGACGATAATTCCATCAACACCGATTTTATTTAATTGGTGCATCTGCGCTTTCATCTCTTCCACTTCGTTTTCGAAAACGATGGTATTCATTGTTACGTAGATTTTAACATTCCTCAGGTGCGCATACGCAATAGCCTCTTTTAGCGATTCCAAATCAAAATTGGATGAGTATGCACGTGCGCCAAATTTTTGCATTCCCAAGTATATTGCATCACACCCATTAGAAATTGCAGCTTTTAAAGCTTCCATATTTCCTGCCGGAGCTAATAATTCAGTCATTTTTTCCCTCCATACTACTCACGATTCTACGCTGAGTGCTTCTAACTGGCTGCAAAGTTTTTCTACAGTGATCAGCTCATTCGTTTTAAAGGCTAATGTAATATTTGCTTCTAATTCTTGTTTTTTCTTGTCTATTTCTAAATACTTCTGATCGAAATATTTATCATATACCATTTTACGGAAAGAACGTGCACGCATACGTCTAATCGTATTGTCTTCTACAAGTAAAACGTAATCCGCACAATTTGCAACAAGATAGAAATCGTGGCTTACCATGAGTACAGCCCCTTTATATTCGGAAATGGCTTTTTCCAGCGCCATTTGTGCGTAAATATCCAAATGGCTGGTCGGTTCGTCAAGAATAAGAAGTTCTGCCTTTGTATCTGCAATCATTGCAATTTGGAGCAAATTCTTTTCTCCGCCGGATAACTGACCTACCTTCTGCTTTAAAGTATCACCTTCCAGGCAATAGTTCCCAAGATACTCACGGATACTTTCCCTTGTCTCAAAACCCAAGTTTTCCATAACCTCGTATACTGTTTTTGTTTCATCGATATTCTCGCCCTGAAGCTGAGATAAACATGCATAGGTTGTATTCTCATCGATATGGATGGAAGGGTGGTTATTCTTTAAGATATCGCGTATTAAAGTAGTTTTTCCTGTACCATTTGCACCAACGATGGCTACTTTTTCGCCAGCGAGTAATTCAAAATTGATATCTTCCAATAAACTTTCATCAAATGAAACATTATAATCTGTAATGCTTAAGACAGTATGCTCTGTTTCAAATTCTACTGCCGGAAGTTCAATCTTTGGCTCACGAAGTTCAATAAAAGGTGCCTTGATTTGTCTTGCACGTAAACGATCAAGTTGTGTTTGCTTTGCATTTACAGCACTCCCAATAACAGGATTGACAAGTATCGTCGCTCTCGTGCGCAGAACATCAACCATTTTCTCAGTACGCTCAATGTTTTCCTGTTCTTCAATACTCTGCAGTTTAAGTTTTAGTTTTTCCTTTAGCTGGGAACAACGATATTCTGTATAATTACCATCATATTCCTGAATATCACCGTTCTCCAGATGTAAAATCTTGTTAAAACAGTGATTCAATAAATATCTGTTATGTGTGATAACTAATAATGTGCCATTATACCCATTAATCAACTGACTCAGTCTATTCAAGTTGTCAAAATCAAGAAATACATCCGGTTCGTCCAAAACAAGAAGATTTGGAGATAATAACATTTCTCTCATAATCTGAAGTAATTTATACTCTCCACCACTAAGATGTGATAACTTTATTTCCTCTAATTCACGCATACCGGCTACATATAGCTGTTTCCGGATATTGTTTGCATAATTATCTCCGTCCATGGCCTCAAAGGCATCTAAAAGAGCCTGATATTGCTCAAATAACGGCTCCGCATCCTCAACCGCTGCCATTTTTTCACACACAGCAACTGTCGCTTGCTGATTTTCCACGAATCTCTCACTTAGATATTCAAAAACAGTGCATTCCTGTTCTTTATCTCTCACAGCAAACTGGCCGGCATAACCAGTACGGCAACTTTCATCTTTGATTATCTTTCCATCGTACAAATAATTATCCGGATGAATAATCATATCAACAAGAGTTGATTTTCCAGCACCATTGCTTCCAATAAAAGCACAATGCTGCCCGATTTTCAATGTAAACGAAACCTCTTTATATAAGTCTTTTGCAGGAAAACCATAGGAAAGTTTTTCTACTTGAATCATTTTTGTCATCCTCTTTTTAAAAATTTTGTCTAACTTTGTCACAGTAGAATTATAATACTATTTTAAATTTAAACTGTAGACAACCATGTTGTCTACATAGTATTGAACTGTTTTCAAATATATCTATGCTTTTATTTGAAAACAGTATAACAATTCACACTGCGCAACACAAGAAAAGTCGCCAAAACAAGAAATAAAAAACTCCAAACCCATCAATTTCAATAAGTTTGGAGTTTCAACTTTGGAGGCGACACCCAGATTTGAACTGGGGAATCAGAGTTTTGCAGACTCGTGCCTTACCACTTGGCTATGTCGCCGTATACTTGCGCATTCCAATATATTTTTCTCTGCGCGATACAGTTTATTCCTGGAATTAAATGCGCGTGACGCGAATCACGCGCATTTATCATATTGGCTAGGGTAGAAGGATTCGAACCTTCGAATGATGGAGTCAGAGTCCATTGCCTTACCGCTTGGCGATACCCCAATGTCAGTGCATCGAAATAAAGTTGTTATGGGGTGGGTGATGGGATTCGAACCCACGAGTGCAGGAGCCACAACCCTGTGTCTTAACCGCTTGACTACACCCACCATGCTTGTTAATTTTGCGTAATACTGCGCTGCAGACTCGCTCTCTCGTGTTTTAAAAATGGCGATCCGGATCGGGCTCGAACCGACGACCTCCAGCGTGACAGGCTGGCATTCTAACCAACTGAACTACCGGACCGCATAATATGGTGGGCACAAGAGGGCTCGAACCTCTGACATCCTGCTTGTAAGGCAGGCGCTCTCCCAGCTGAGCTATGCGCCCTGATTGCGTTGCAACCAAGTCTTGAGATAAAATGGTAGCGGCGAGTGGAGTCGAACCACCGACCTTCCGGGTATGAACCGGACGCTCTAGCCAACTAAGCTACACCGCCACATTTCAAGGCGACATTCAACGTGTCGCAAGTAAGATAGTACCATTTTAGGCCACCTATGTCAAGCAGTTTTTCAGGTTTATCTGCTGGGAATTTCATTTCCAAAAAATGGCGGGAGAGCTTCCTATTCACATATCCGACCGTTATTCCTTCTGCATATACGGATAATGTACAAAATAGGAATTCCTTCCAATGCTTCTCGCTTTGTGCATGGCGATATTGGCATATTTGATCAGCTTCTTTGTGTCCGTTTTCTCCGCATCCACATATTCAATGCCGATGTTGGCGCTGACATTCACATGGATCTCGTCGATAAACCGGATCCCCTCGATCCTGCTGATGATCTTCTCTGCGATCTTCTCAGGATATTTGGGCGTTGTCCAATTTGTGACAAATACCAGGAATTCAGCCCCGCCCAGCCGTGAAGGATAGCACACATGCTGCGGCAGGCTGCGCAGAATATCTCCTACTTCCATCAGGATCCTGTCGCCGATATCGTATCCCAGGTTGTCGTTCACATCCTTGAAACCTTCAAGATCAAGCAGCACCAACGCCTGGTTCGGATGTTTATAAAGAAGGGTGTCCAGCACTTCATTGATCGCGTTTTGGTTCGGTAAATGGGTCAGGTTGTCGATCCTGGACGATAACCGCAATTCCTTTTCGTTTTTCTGGTAACGGTCGGCCAGGAGATTGATATTCCCGCCCAGAACCGTAAAATCATTCTGACCTTTCTCATTGCAGCGCGCGGACAGATCGCCTGTGGCTATTTTTTTCAGCATACTGTTCATTCGCTTCACGGGCGCGGCATATAGGGAGTCGATGAGATAACCGCCCAGGGCGACAATGAGCAAGGAGAAAAGGATGACAATCGCATATGCCACATTCAGCTTTCCGACATTACCGAACAAATGATTTTTTTCCATCGCTGCAACCGCAACGCACCCGATGGATTCAACCGTTTCGTAAGAACCAATATATGCGGTGCCGTTATTCTCAAACTCAATGATCCCTTTTTCTGCCTTCAGTCTGTTTTGTTTTAAATCAGTAACAAGTTTCTCCAGCGAGCTGTTGTTTTGATATTCATTATACAGGGCCAATTCGCTGTTTCCGCCTTCATCGATCACATATCCGTTGTCACGGATAAGAAAAGCATAACCTTTGTCTCCAAGGCTTATGCTGTCAAGATATGTAATGAGAAAGTCGAGTTGTATGATCTGCTTTATGATGCCCTTATTCTCCCCTTGAGCGCCTTTAATGGGGACAGCGATCTCAAAGGTATTCGTATTGTCCTTCCCCGTTACAAGACCGATATAGGAATTTTTGCCTCCATTCATGATGCTCCGAAAAAGTTCCGTCTTTTCAAGCGTCAAACCCTCTTCACTGTGTACGGTGGAAAAAACTGTTTTCCCGTTCCGGTCAATGACGGCTCCGCTTAAAACATTTCCGCCAATGGAACTCATTAGTATTCTGTCCGTAACAGCCAAAGTCTCCGGGCTCAGCGGAGGGGAGCTTCCCGCGGACAACACGCTTTCTACTTCGTTTGCTTCCGTTTTTCTTTCAATGTCGGCGACAAGACGCTCGACATTTCCGTCCAAATGGACTGTCATCATATGTGCCGTTCCGGCAAGCGCATCCAGCTTATCGGTCCTGACCGTATTTTGAATATAATAATTTACGGCACAACCAATCAGAACAGCAGGTATGAGCGCCAGCAGCATCACAGATATCATTATCTTGCGTTTCATACGTATTCTATTCCTTCCATCTAACCTAACCAATCTGTAAAATCCTTTTGCCCGAACCGCAGCTGCCATAATTATTGGAATCATTATATTATTGGAATCATTATATCACAAACTCGACACTTTGTTCATATATTACCAAAGAGAAGTTTCTCAAGTTATTTATGTAATACCGGGGTAGAGATATGATTTTAAACCGGATAAACCCAGTATACACCCTGCCCCTGAAGAATAAGGCTGCGGTCCCGGAACTTACCGCCAGCGGTAGCGAGAGACGATAAAACGGAGTCTCATTTTGACCTGACAGCCTGTTCCATATGGGGACAGAACGAAAAAAGCCTCTGTAAAGAGACTTTTTATTTTGCCTCCGGTTCTCGCCTCCTGATCTTGATCCATAAGGTTATTTCCCCAGAAAATCAAGAATATCATAGGCGTTCGTATCCGGTTTTGCCTTTTCAAATACTTTGATGATCACTCCGTTTTCATCGATGATATAGGTCGAGCGCATGACGCCCAGGGAGGTTTTGCCGTATAGCTTCTTTTCCTTCCATACATCATAGGCCTTGATCGCTTCAAGATCAGGGTCTGATAGCAGGATAAACGGAAGCTCGTATTTTTCCGCGAACTTCTGATGGGACTGGATGCTGTCCTTGCTGATTCCTATCACCGCGATATCGTCAGCCCTGAAACCGTCGAAGGCTTCCTTAAAGACGCAGGCCTGTTTCGTGCAGCCGGGCGTATTATCCTTCGGATAGAAATAGACCACGACTTTTTTGCCTCTGAAATCGGAGAGGCTGACCGGTTTGCCGTCCTTGTCGTTCAAGGTGAAATCCGGAGCTTTTGTACCTTCTTTAAGCATAATAATTCCTCCTTACATAATATAGTACCAGACTAAAAAAATCAGAGATATGTTAAAAAGCAGCGCGACGGGTAAAAGGATCCGGAATTTCCACTTCCGGGTCTTGTGGTGGAAAACGATGGAACCCAGAAGGCTTCCGGCCCCACCCATGGCAAAAGCCGCCGACAGTAAGGCCGATTCGCTGATCCTCCACTTTCCGCGGACTGCTCTATATTTATCGACAGCCATCAAAATAAACGTAACGATATTCCATATGACGAGTATGTAAACCGATTCTTTCATTCAATTTCCCCTAACCTTGTTTTAATAAAACGGAACTCCTTACTGATCCGGTCGTACATGTCACGGATCATCAGGCTGTTCTTCCGGCTTGATTCAACTATTATATCATAATTTCGGATCGCCTCGTCGATGACCTGGCCGCATAGCTTACCCGCTTCCTTTTGATCTCGCAGGATCCCGATCACCGTTTCCTTCGGAAAGCTTTCTTTATAGCTCCTTTTTCCCGCCAGCGCGCTGATCACGTCGGCAACGGCTACGATCCTGTCGCTGATTGTCAGCTGTTTCGCACTGAGCCGCTTCGGATACCCGCTACCGTCGATCCTTTCGTGGTGGCTGCATGCTATTTTCACGACATCCTCGTGGATACGGCCTCTCAATATTTCTCTTCCTGTCTCGGTATGCGACCTCATGACATGCAATTCCTCCGCCGAGAGAGAGCCGGGCTTTTCCAGGATCCCCAGCGGAGTTGATATTTTCCCTATATCGTGAAGATACGCTCCAAGCTGCACCTTTTTCATCTCCGTCTCATCAAGTCCGAAAAGCTTTCCCAGTTCCAGGCTGATGCTGACTGTCGTGATCACGTGGTTAACGGTAGTTTCGCTCCGGAAGTCTATGGAATAAGCGATCATTTTGATGAACTCCGTCAAAGTTTCTTCATCGTATCCCGCGTCGGCTCCGAAGGTCGAAAGGTCTGCATAATAGTTGCCGTTCTTGAGATTGCCTGCGATATCATAGAGTTCATTGGCCTTAATGAAGAGTTCTATAGTAGCTTTTCCGAAACGCTTGTCCTGCTGAGCCATGAGTTCTTCTAAACTAAGCCAGTTTCCCTGTCTCTGAAGCGTCACATCCATCCGGTCCGCCAGATGGATCATGTCCGAAATATCGAGATGTTCGTAATCGAGATGCCGATACATTTCATAGTTCAAATGGTGATAAAGTACGATCCTCGCCCATTTCTTGAGAGGCGACATGTGTTTCAGAAAAAGATAGCCATAGATCGAATGATCAAATACATCTTCCGATTCAAAGCGCATCATATGATCGATTTCTTCCGTCTTATAGGCTCCGATATCGTGAAGAGCAGCGATAACGCAGATTTCCTTCATATCCTCGTCCCTGTAAGAACCGTCCGCCTGCATCATTTTATATACGATATATGCAACTCTGTATCCGTGGTCGACAAGTCTCACATCGATGTGATCCAATGCCCGCAGCAATATTTCCAGAACCTGATTGATATCCAGCTTTAAATCTTTCATATTCATTCTCCCTGCCCGTATGTTGATCCAGTAATATTGATACCATTTATTTATCCGGATTAAACGGTATACTTGCAGCAGACAGAAAAAAGGAGTCTGCCCTACGAGCAAACTCCGTTTTCGCACAGAAAACCTTCCTGATACAGTTCCATCATCGTCGCCATCATTGCGAAGCAGTATCCCGCAGGATATTGCGCCGCGTTTTCAGAAAGATACAAAAGCTGTTTCAGCCCCGATTCATGGTATTCTTCCATCCCCGTCAGCTTGCTCAGCTTGATCAGTACATAGCCTGCAACAGAATTTCCGGATGGGATCGCGCCGTCGTAGGTCTCCTTCGGCCGATAAATCAACTGTTCGGAATCCTTGTCTGTCAGATAGTATCCGCTTCCCACTTCATCGCTGAAATTCGCCTGCATCAAGGTGCAGAGCCGCCTTGCCTGTTCGAGATAGGCCGGATCAAGAGTGGATTCATATAATTCAAGCAGCGCCCAGATGAAAAACGAATAATCATCCAGGCCACCCGTTCCGGCCGCAGTACCGTCCCGATAGCTGACCAGCAGTTTTCCGTCTTTCCCGGTCATGGTCTCAGTAAGGAAAGCTGCGGCCTGTTCCGCCTGATGCAGATACTTTTCATCTCCAAGTGCTTTATATGCCTTTGCGAAGGCAGTTATCATCAGAGAATTCCAGGATGTGAGGATCTTATCGTCCTTATGGAGCCGGGTTCTTGTCAGCCTGTAATCATAAACCTCCGGGATCCTCCTGCCGACGTCATCCGGGATCGGATCATAATCCCTGGTTTTTATGAGATTCGGAATGTTCTTTCCCTCGAAGTTGCCCTCTTCCGTGATATCGAAGAATTCACTGAATGACAGGCCACCCGCTTCTCCAAGCAAATCGACGATCTCCTTTTTGGAAAAAACGTAATACTTCCCTTCCTCCCCTTCGCTGTCAGCGTCCTGGGCAGAGTAAAATCCGCCTCTTTCATCGGTCATTTCCCCGGTAATGTAGCTCAGCGTTTTCATCGCAACTGTCTTATACAATTCATTTCCCGTTACCTGAAATGCTTCCAGATAAACGATCGCAAGCAGGGCGTTGTCATAAAGCATCTTCTCGAAGTGCGGGACCAGCCATTTATCGTCTGTAGAATAACGCGCAAAGCCGTAGCCGATATGATCGAAGATCCCTCCCCTGTACATCTGCTGCAGTGTTTTTTCCACGATTTCCAACGAGTGTTCGTCTTTTTCAAATTTATGATACCGGAGTAGGAACATCAGATTATGCGGCGTTGGGAATTTCGGACTGGTTCCGAATCCCCCGTACCAGTTGTCAAAGCCCTGGTACAGGATCTCCTTCGCCTCTTCTATGATATCCTTCTTCAGTCTGCCGCTCTTTGCCTTTTCCTGAGCCGGATTCCTGCTCTGCTCATGCTGTCGGCCGCTCAAAACACCGATTATTTTATCTCCGGTCTTGACAAGAGATTCCCGCTCTTCCTTCCAGCTCTTGATTACAGCTTCCAGGATCTCGAGGATGCCGGGCACGTTGAACCGCCTCTCCCTCGGATAATAGGTCCCGGCAAAGAAAGGCTTCTGATCCGGCGTCATGATGATCGTCAGCGGCCAGCCGCCGCTGCCCGTTATACCCTGGCAGACCGCCATATAGACGGAGTCGATGTCCGGCCGTTCCTCCTTGTCGACTTTGATCGCCACGAAATCCCGGTTCAGCACTTCCGCTACTTCTTCATCCTCGAAGGATTCATGAGCCATCACGTGGCACCAATGGCAGGTCGAATAACCGATCGACAGGAATATCGGCTTGTCTTCCTCCTTTGCCTTTTTAAAAGCCTCGTCGCCCCAGGGGTACCAATCCACGGGATTATATGCATGTTGATGTAAATACGGAGAAGTCTCATTGATCAGCCTATTCGGCGTTCTTTCCGTTGTCGTCATAATATCGCCCCTCTTTTTTTCAATTTAGAGTTATTATACCCAAATAAAAATGATATATATTTTAAGAAACCCTTTGTTTTGTATTACGTAAGCGATAGACAGCTTAATATGTTTGACTAGGCTTTTGTATCGAGGTAAAATACATTATTACTTAATACTGGTAAGGAGAATAATGAATGGATACATTTTCAAGGATATTTTTCGCAAATGACGTGTTTTGGACTGTCGCCTCAGCCTGGTTTGCCGCTTCATTGTTAAAAGTAATATTTTACGCGATCCAAAAGAAGAAAATCAACATTCGACGTTTAATAGGAAATGGCGGTATGCCAAGCACTCATTCCGCATCAGTAGTAAGTCTTGTTATTGCAGTTGGCTTCAAAGAAGGCTGGAATAGTACCGCGCTGGCTATATCACTTGTTCTGGCGATCATCGTAATGATCGATGCATCCGGAGTCAGACTGGCGGCCAGCAAGCATGCAAAAGCCCTAAATGAAATTACGGAAGAGGTCTTCAAAGACGGACAATTTCATTATGAAAAGTTTAACGAATTGCTTGGGCATACGCCTACTCAAGTTTTTGTAGGTGCGCTGATCGGCCTACTTGATTCATTGATTTTTTACAATTTTATTTGGTTATAGTACATAAAAAAAGAGCAAATAACGAAAAAAAACTTCGGAATGAGATCGATCGTCTCATTCCGAAGTATTATTAAAGGTCTTTGTGTATTTTTTTGATGTTTTATTCGTTGTGTATCCGTGCCTTTCGTAGAAACGGTGAGCGCCGGTCCTGTAATCCCCCGACGTCAGGCGGAAGCCCGTAAATCCCCTTTCCTTCGCGAGCCTTTCGATCTCCGTGATCAGCAAATGCCCGATCCCCGAACCGCGTTTGTCTTCTGTCACGACAAATCCCAGGATATTCATGATCGGATCTTGATACATCAGCTCGTACGGGCTGGCATGGATGTATCCCACCGCCTTTCCGTTAGCTTCCGCGAGCAAAATGATATCCCCGGTATTTTCGAGGATGAACCGGATCCTCTGTTCCGTTTTCTCCGCCGGGTAAGTATATCCAAGCTCTGTGCTCAGCATGCAGATATCCCTGTAATCCTCCGGTTTCACCTGTCTGATTATGATATTCTCCACTCTCTATCCCCCATATTTATATCTTTTTCTCTATTTCTCTATTTCTCCGCAAAGCGATAGGTCGTTTCATGTTTGAAAACCTGACCGGGAATGAGCACCGGCTGTGGAAAATCCGGGTGGTTGATCGCGTCGGGCCAGAATTGGGTTTCCAGGCAGAAGCCGCAGCGTTTTCCGTATACGGCGCCGTTCTTTCCCCTGATCGTCTCAGCAAGCGAATTTCCGGAGTAAAACTGTACGCCCGGCATGGTCGTATAGACCCGCAGCAGGATATTGGTTCGATCGTCCTTTGCCTCCGCGATCAGCCGCGTTCCTTCATTTTCGGTCTGTTTCAGGACCCAGTTGTGGTCGTATCCGCCGCCGTATTTCAGCTGAATATCATCCTGACCGATCCGTTCGCCGATTTTGTGGAATTCCCTGAAATCAAAGGGTGTCCCGGCAACCGGCAAGTATTTTCCAGTTGGTACGCCCTCCGGGTCGTTCTCAAGAAAATGATCTGAATCGATCCTGACCCACTGAACCTCGACGGAACCGGAATCATGACCGGATAAATTAAAGTATGCGTGATTTGCAAGGTTTACAACGGTAGGTTTGTCGGTCACCGCCTCATAGCTGATTTTCAACCCGCAATCTTCATCAAGGGAATAGGTCACCTTTGTGATCAGGTTTCCGGGAAAACCTTCTTCTCCGTCTTTGCTTAAATAGGAAAAGCATAACGAAGTGCCTTCGGCCGTTTCCCCGGTCTCCACGTCCCACAGCACCTTGTCGAATCCCTTAAAACCGCCGTGAAGCTGATTGTTTCCGAGATTTTTGCTTACATTATATTCCGTCCCGTTCAATTCAAAGCGGCCGTCTTTGATACGGTTGGCGCATCTTCCCACTACAACGCCTATGTAACAGGATTGGTTGACATATGCATCAAGAGAGTCGAAGCCCAGCGCAACGTCTGTTCCTTTATATTCTATGCCGACCACCGCGCACCCGTAGTTGGTCAGCTTGACCTTCATCCCCTTTGCATTTTTCAGAGTAAAAAGAAATGCTTCCTTTCCTCCGTGTTCTCCCCATTTTGTGCAACCGATCATAATTCACCTCCACGTCTGCATGCAAGAATGCTTATTACTACTCATTATATTCTTTCAAAGCATCCTTTTCAATCGGCCTTTTGCCAAAATCAAAGAAAACCACCCCGCGGCACGCCATCCGCGGGGAGGTTTCTTATGTTGGTCATTGTTGTTCAATCTTCGATCAGGATTTCCCGGTGTTCCTTGTCCAGAAGCTGTACTTTGACTGTTCCGCCGAGGTTTTCGGCAATCCGGTCTGCTAACTCTCTCATCGCGGCTTCCAGCTCACCGAGTCTGGTCTCATCAACAAGCTCGATGCAGAGGAATGCGTTTTTCGTATCCCCGGTCAATATCGTCCTCAGGGCCTCGCGCCAGTTCCAGCATCTGCAAACGGCGCCGGCGTCGTCCTTATAGACGATCTCCCCTTCATAAGGCGGAGAATTTTCTTCCTCGCCCAAGGGGATGAACTGCTCGGTCCCGTTTGCCTTGGTCAGCCGCAGGTCCCCCTCAAATTTGTCGGTATCCTCCCCGCCGCACGGAAGACCATACCGCAGCGATACTGAATTGTAGATGTCCACAAGGGGATTGATCGTCCCGATTTGGTTTCCGTTCTGCACCCGTTTCAAAAGGGCTTCAATCGAGGCTCTAGCACCCTTCTTTGTTTTAAACTGTTTAAACGCTTCTCTCCAGACGGCTATCACCGGATTGCTGCTGAATTCTTCCTTCTCGAAAAACCGATGAGCCTCCGTCTCTGCATTGCGCAGCATTTCTTCATACTTTACGCCGTCCCCTGCCGAATTGTCGACGCCCCTGCAGACGACGGCGCCGATCCTGGCGTCCGGGAATACAGACCAAAACTCCTCTTCAACGATAAACTTCTTCATTGGAACTCCTCCTGCCGCATTTTTATTAATTTATATCATATCATTGTTCCTGCGGCTGCGGAAGCAGAAATTCCGTATCGTTCAAAGTGACACTCCTGATCTGGTCGGTATCCAGCAGCTTTTTCATCTGCATGTTGATCACCGACTCACTATCCCTGGTCGAGCATCCCCAGCTTAAAGCATCCTGTTGGGTCAGCACCGTTCCGTCTTTCATTGTGATTGCGGTGATCTGTACCGGTTCGCCTTCACCCGGAGTTCTCGGGGCCGCATCCAGTTCCCTGAAGTAGCCGCCGCTCATCCGGATATTAAGCGCAATGGGCGATATAGATATGGAATCGACGTCGATAGTTTTCCCGTTCACCGCAAGCTCTTTTCCTATCGTGAATTTGGTGGAGATATCCTCGTAATCCAGCTTCCATTCCAGCTCCCATTTTCCGGGGACGTCTGTTATCATTTCTCCGCTTCCGGTAATATAATGCCTGAGATTTTCAAATTCAATGTTGATTTTTTTATTGTTGATTTTTTTGTCCGCCTCCATCGACAGCAGGAAGGTCGCCTTATTGTCCTTATCGTTATCGTCCTCAAGCATGGTACAGCCGTATCCCATGCCGGTGGGTCCGTCCAGACCGCCAAGCTCGCCGATGCGGAGCCGGATCATTTCGAAACTCGCATCCGGATAACTGATCACTTGGCCCTCCGGCGCCGTTACATCAAATAAAATATACAAATTTGTTCCGTCTCCGATGGCCTGGACCGCTTTCACGGTGACACCTTTGTTCTCAGTACTGACGCCGACGTTCATCCCTCCGCCGGTCAATTCCCCGCCGTCTTGATCCGATATTCCGAAAAATTCGGAGATCCTTACGTCCCATTGGAAGACCTCCGCAGCAAAAGCTGTCGTTGCAAAGGCAAATACCGCAACCAGGGCGGCGACCAGGATCCTGCGCCGTCTTCCGCCCGCTTTATCCGGCCTGCCCTGTACGAAGACCGTTCTCTCATTTTCGACCTGCTCCGGATGTTTACCGATCTTTCTCAGCGCAAGATTAAGGATCCTCTCTTTTTCTTCCTCCGTCAGCCCATCCGCAAGAAGTTCAGAGCCGTCATCCATGCTCATCGTTTCCTCATCATAGATTTGATCGACCATTTCATCTATTCTATATTCCCCTTTGATTTGACTTCCTTCATTTTGAATTATTTCATCCCTGCTACTCATATTGGACTCCCCTTTCCTGAAGTTCCCACTTCAGTTTACCCTTTCCCCTGTAAAGATGGTTCTCGACTGTTTTAGGTGTGATTCCAAGCCTCCTGGCGATGTCGTTCACCTTTTCGTAGTAAAAATACCTCAGGATAAAGACGGACCGGGTCGGCTCATCCATGCTGTTGACAGAATCGTGAACGATATTGTCGTTGAGTTTTTGTACAAAATCGGATTCAAGATCAACGCCTGCGTCAATGACCGTGTCCTCCACGGGAAGCACGGAGTTTTCCTTTTGCAGCGCCCGCCTTCTGTTGAGGGCGGTATGTCTCGCGATCCCATATAAATAGCTCTTTAAAGAATAATCCCCGTCGTTTTTAAATTTGTCGATGGATTTCCACAATCCCACAAAGCTGTCCGCAACCGCTTCTTCAATATCCTCCGGGCTGCAGTCATACAAGATGTTTCTGCAGATCGTCTTTACTGGACCGCCGTAAGCATCCAGCGCCACACTGATCCCGTCTCCCGGGGACTCCTTCAGCAAAAGCAGGATTTGTTCGTCATTTCTTTCCTTCATGATATATCCTCGTATCCTTACATTAACCTTCTGATTTCTGATTTGAAAAACGTCTTTCATAATCCTATTCGCAGCTCGGATCCGTTTTCACTCACGAAATTAAAAATATTTTAAAAAAGCGGCTGTTCTCAGCCGCATTTTTTGATTCTTTTATTTTCATACATCAGCTTGTCCACATGACGCATGAACTGATCGATATCCGTAAATCCCGAATGGAACAGCTCGGCGCCGATGCTGCAGTCCAGAAGATAATCCTTTGAGGACGTCTCGTTGTGCAGCCGCAGTGTGGATTTGATTTTTTCAATGGTATGTTCGACCTTTTCTCTGGAATTGCAGTCCAGTATGATCAGGAATTCGTCCCCGCCCGTCCTGGCGATGACATCCGTCTTCTTCAGCACGCTCTTGATAAGCTGTACAATGGTCTTCAATGCATAATCGCCTTCAAAATGACCGTACTCGTCATTGATCTTTTTGAGTCCGTCAATATCGAGCAGGACCAGCCCGAAGACGTCATCCTTTCTCCGCTTCGCTCTCTGGGCGAGGCAGTATTCGAAGGTCCCCCTCGTCCAGGCGCCCGTCAGATCGTCGAGATGGACCATTCTCTGCTGGAGGAAAATATAGACCACCACAAGGGAAAACCCGGCAAAGCTCCACATCATCAGCAGACCGTAAAACACCGACTGCAGAATACCTCCGATCACCGGAAGGATCCCTACGATGAACAGCGGGATGAATTCCTCCTTCACGACCTTTTTCCTCTGCGTCAATATCAAAGCGAAGCTATAGAGGAAATAGGAGTAGATGATCGTTACCGAAAGGAAAAAACATGGGCCCCTATGGTAAACATTGCTGCCGTCTATGTAAAAGACCAGACCGTAAAGCGGCGATATCAGCGTTAAAATCAAATTGACCGCAACCGGAAGAAGCAGCAATACCTGTCTTCTCCGTGATATTTTTTCGTCAGGAAATATCCAATGACTCAGCATCCGGTGCCAGAAATAAGTCAGCATCGGCGCCGCCGCAAAGAGGCATAGATGCATAATTGTTGAAACCGGCGCTGCCCACGGTTCCGGCCGTCGGTTCAAAACGCAGGTGGCGGACTCAAAAAACAGCTCCAGTATGATAATAACACTTGAAATCATAAAGACCTTGTTCAGTTGGTCGGAAAGGTCCAATCTCCTCCGTGCAATCAGACAAACGATTCCAAGCAGGAGCATTGCCGCAAGATTCATGTCGATTCTTAAAAAAACATCCATTCTCTACCAGACTACCTTCTACTGCACAGTTTTTTTGTGGGACCAGTCTATTTTATCAATTCGAATATCTATAGTCAATCAATTAGCAGGATACGCTACGAATTCTACGATTTGTCGAACTCACTTGCCGCTGAAGCGCCTCCTGATTTTATAGTATCCGCCGACCATCCCTGCCACCGGTCTGAAATAGAACGGCTCCATCTCCTTCGACACTTCCTTCAGATGCTTTCTAATAGGCAGATGCTGCGGGCAGTGGCGTTCGCATTTACCGCAGTCCTTGCAAAGGGATGCATAGGAGGGTCTCCCGCCGTCCATTCCGCCGAGCATTCCCATATAATGCCTGGCTATCATGCTGTCGCCACCGTAGACGGATTTGTCGTTATAGTAGCTGAAGCAGACCGGAATGTTCACGCCAGCGGGACACGGCATGCAATAGCCGCAGCCGGTGCAGCCGACTTTGATCCTTTCTCGCAGCGCTGTCCTTACCTCGTCGATGCATCGCAGTTCCTCGCCGGCAAGGGAGTTGGGCTGTGCCGTCTCAGCGATCCGAATGTTTTCCGCGATCTGCTCCTCTTCGTTCATGCCCGATAAAACGACGGAAACCTCCGGATGGTTCCAAACCCAGCGAAGCGCCCATTCAGCAGGCGTACCTTCGATATCGGCGTCGCTCCATATCTTCTTGATCTGAGGCGGCATCTTGGCAGCCAGAAGTCCTCCCCGAAGCGGCTCCATAACGGCTACGCCCAAGCCCTTCGAAGCGGCGTAAAGAAGGCCTTCTCTGCCTGCCTGCGCGTTTTCATCCATATAGTTATACTGGATCTGGCAGAAATCCCATGGATAATCGTCTACGATATCCTTGAAATCGTGACCTTCTCCGTGATAAGAGAACCCGATCCTTCTGATTTTCCCTTCCTTCTTCGCTTTTTCCAGAAACCCGACTGCACCGATTTCCTTCATTCTGTCCCAACCTGCTTTGCTGGTGACAGAATGGATGAGATAATAGTCGATATGGTCCGTTTTGAGCCGTTTCAGCTGCGTCTCCAGGATGTTATCCATATCCTTGACGGAATGTACCAGAAACGGAGGGATTTTCGATGCGATCATCACCTTATCCCGGTAACCGCCGGCCAGGATATTCCCCAATACGGTTTCGCTGTTCGGATAGATATAGGCGGTGTCAAAATAGTTGACGCCGCTTTCGATCGCCGAAACGATCTGTTTGCGAGTTCTTTCCTCGTCGATTTTTCCGTTTGCCTTTGGAAACCTCATACATCCATAACCCAGTATGGATACCTGTTCCCCTGCTCTCCCCATTTCTCTGTACTGCATTTTCAATCTCCTTATCATTTATTAAATCGAATAATTATCTCCTGATCATATCCCAAATTGCCTCGATTTCCGACGACAGAACTTCGTCCCGGATCGGAACGCCCCCGGAAATATAAAGCTTGGCAAGTGAAAACACCGCTCCCGCTACCAAGGTAAACAGTATCTCATCCGGAAGATCCTTCAGCAGTTTCTCTGTTCTGGCCCGCCGAAACATAACCTTAACGGGTTCCATGATATGGACGCCCTGCTCCTTTGTGGCCTGAGTGATCAGCGGTGAATTGGAATATTGTTCATGGAAGGACAATTCAAGGGGGTGTTCCGTCATATAGCAGACGATTTCCTTCATCGTCTCCTTGAAGTTTTCAGTGGCGGTTTTATCCTCGCTGTATTTTTTCAGCATCGTTTCCGTCATCCTCTGTTTGATGAAAATATACAGTTCATTGATCAGTTCCTCCTTGCCGGAGAAATACCGATAGATTGTTCCGACTCCGATACTCGCTTCCTGAGCGACCTGGGACATCGGCGTCCCATGAAAGCCCTGCTCTGCAATCAGTTTAAGAGTCGCTTCCAGCGCAGCCTGCTTTTTATCCATTTCGTATCCCCTCCATTAAAGCTATTTCAGGTGCGGAATGAACGTTCATTCCTCTTAATCTATAAGCTACCACGAACTGTTTGCCGTGTCAACCGATATCTTCGTTCCATGTTGACATTTAAGAAGAGGAGGAATATATTAGTAATCGAACAGTGTTCAATAATATTACACGATTCAAAGAAAGGGCTCCGCATATGACCATCGAGGAACGCAGAGATCGGGAAAAGCAGCAAATGAAGGAACTGATTCTGCAAACAGCAGCGCACATCATTCTTACTGAGGGGTTCGAAAAATTATCGATCCGCAAAATCGCAAACCGGATCGATTATTCACCCGCAATCATCTATCATTATTTCAGGAACAAGGATGAAATACTCAGCCAGGTTCTGCGCCGCGGACATCAGGATTTTACAGCTTCCCTTTCGGACGGTCTGTCGGAAGCCGCTACACCGGCGGCCAGATTAAAGACGCTGTCCCGCAACTATATCAGAACGGCGCTGAAGGATCCCGGCCAGTTTCTGGCGGTCCAGCTGAACGATTCACCGGAGGTGCTTGAGGTCACGGCTTATATGTTTGAAAACGCGGCCGAAAAAAAACCGACACTCAATCTCCTTTACCGAATGGTACGGGATATTGCCGGAGAAGGCTTTTCGGACCGCGAAATCGAATTAGCCGCACAAATCATCGCAGCTTCAACGCTGGGGCTCATCGTCAAGCTGTCGCTGGAAAAAAACATCGACGAATATCAAAAAAATAAAATCATTGACCGGTTTACCGAGACGGTTGTCAGAATGGCTTCACTGGAGCAGGGAAAACCGGAAACAAGGGAATGAAGCGAAAGGGGAATTTAATATGAGCAAAGTATTGATCGCGTATGCGACAAAACACGGATGCGCAGCGGAATGCGCCAAAGACCTGTCGGGTAAGATGAATGCCGAAACCGATCTATGGGATCTCAAGGAGAAAAAGAACATCGACGTCGGCGTCTATGACAAGATCATAATCGGCGGCTCCATCTACGCAGGACGGATCATGAAAGAGGTCCGTGACTTCTGCACGAAAAACGAAAGCGTACTAAAAGGCAAAAAGCTTGGACTGTTCATCTGCGGAACAGCGGAGGGCGATACGGCGAAGCAGCAGGTCGAAAAATCCTTCCCGCAGGAGCTATTGAACGCTGCCCTCGTTAAGGAAAGCTTCGGAGGGAAAATTCAACTCAGCAAGATGAACTTTATGGAGAGAAAAATCATCAAGGCGGTAGCAAAGCTTGAATCGGATATGAGCAACGTATCGGAAAGCGTCATGGATCGGTTCGCGCAAATCATAAATGAAGCATGAAGACATGAGCAGGCTGTAACAGCAGCTGAAAATTAACAGAGGCGCCTCAGTCTGAATATGAGTCGCCTCTGTTTTTATCACTCAATGATTTTTATTAAATCACATCTGGATTTTCCACCGTTCTTTCATTCACGATATCGCCGGTATTCCGTGTCGTCTTCGGCTCGATCAATATGACATGTACTTCTTCAGCCGCATACGGCATATGTTCGATTCCCCTTGGGATGATGAGAAACTCTCCTTCCTCAAGGTTTACATCCTTATCTCTGAAATGGATCACCAGTCTGCCTTTGACAACATAAAACATCTCTTCCTCATTGTCATGCTTGTGCCAAAGAAATTCCCCCTTCAGTTTGACGACCTTCACATGTGATTCGTTCAGTTCGCCTACTATTTTCGGGCTCCAGTATTCATGAAACATGCTTAATTTCTCAGTTACGTTCACTTTATCCATATCGACCCTCCATTCTATCCGCTCGACCGCAGCGGACATTCGATTTTATACTTATTCTATCTGATATAATTAAAAAATCAAATCCAATTATAAAAATTTACCAATCGACACGCGCATGGTATAATGATTCCAATAACTATTTACGGCGTTGATATAATGTTGGGAGGGTTGTCCATGGAGATAAGAAAAGCAACAATAAATGATATCACTGATATCAGCAGGATCCATGCCCTGACCTGGAAAGCCGCGTATCAAGGCCTGGTACCCCAGCAATATCTGGATGATCTGAAGGAAGAAAACTGGATTGGGATCTTTACCGAATCCATCAGCAAACACCTTTTTACCGTTCAGTTGATCTTCGACGGAGAAAAGCCTGTCGGCTGCATTTCTTACGGCAAATCGAGAGAAAATGAACTTCCCGGCTGGGGAGAAATCGTCTCTCTTTATCTCCTGCCCCAATACTGGGGGAAAGGTTATGCCAAGCTCCTGTTGGACCCGGCCATGGCCGATCTGAGCCGGACCTTTCGGAATGTTTCAATCTGGGTCCTCAAGGGAAACGGGCGGGCCAGGAGATTTTATGAAAAAAATCATTTCCGCTGGAACAACGACGAGGCTGAATTTGAATTTCAAGGAGAAAATCTTGCCGCTGTAAGGTACGTTTACTCGTTCAGGAATCTGTCGCTTAAGGCTTGAAAGGAGTAATGAATGAACAACCTGTATCAAAGATCGAAACCCTATTTCATACTCATCGCCGCCGCCCTGTTCATGACTGCCATGTTGACGTGCGCGCCGTTTTTTCAAGACGTTCTGATAAAAATAATAACCATAACTTCCTATAATGTCTGGCATAATGTCTTTGAGTTTTCAAGCATCATTATCGCCATCTGCATTTTCTGCGTTTCTTATTATTCCTTTGAACAGACCAGGAATTCACGGTATCTTTTCCTGGGTGGCATGCTGCTCTCGATGGCTTTTATCGACTTCTTCCATGCAATGAGCTTCAAGGGGATGCCTGATTTCCTGGTCCCTTATACGACTTCCAACCGGGCTACGACGTTCTGGATCATCGCGCGGCTGATCGGAGGCTTTGGCTTGCTGGTTTCCAGTATCATACCCGCCCGGTCGAATATCCGGATCAATAAGATCCTGTTTTTCCTTGTACCGGTGGCTCTCAGTATGCTGATTCTCAATCTTGTTACATATCATCCGGAAGTCATCCCCCCAATGTATATCGAAGGCAAGGGACTGACCGAAACAAAGATCATGCTCGAGTTTGTCGTTATGATCATGCTCCTGTTTGCCGTATTCGTTCTTAGCAGGGAGTATAGAGTAACCAACGACCGGTTCACCATCATACTTTCCTGTGCGCTGCTCGTGAGTATATTCAGTGAGCTGTCCTTTACCCTGTATACCGACGTCTACGGTATTTACAATTTTATCGGCCATCTGCTGAAATTCATCTCGTACTTTATGATTTTCCGGGTGACCTTTATACAGAATGTCCGGCAGCCTTACGGAGAGCTTTCCGCGGCAAAGGACGAGATCAAGAATTATGCCGACAATCTGGACAGGATCGTGGAACAGCGGACCGAGCAGATCAACGTGATCCACAAAAAGCTTCTGGCCGACCTGGAATACGCCAGGGATATCCAGATGTCCATGATCCCCAAGAAACTGCCGAATCTGCCCAAGGCTGAATTCGAAGCATTCTATTCCCCCGCGGAACGGGTGGGCGGAGACTTTTATAATGTATTCCAGGTCTCGCCTGCCAAAATGGGGATGTATATCGGCGACGTGTCGGGCCATGGCGTATCGGCTGCCATGCTGACGGTTTTTCTGAATCAGAGCATCAAAATTTCAAGGGAAAACAATCAGGGAATCAAAGAGCCGCTGCCGCCGTCGGAGGTTCTGGAAAGACTATTTTACGACTTCAATCAGACCGATTTTTCCAGCGAGGTCTATATCGTCATGCTCTATGGTATCTTCGACATGATTACCAGGGAATTTACCTTTGCTTCGGCGGGATTGAACGTACCTCCGATGATCCTGGGTTCCAACGGCGACGTCTCAGAGCTTGTGATCAAAGGCTTTCCGATCTGTAAATTCCCGGGCGACCGGAATCCGGGATATTATAACTCCACCGTTAAACTCCATAAGGGAGAAAAGGTCATATTCTACACCGACGGCCTCATCGACGCCGAGAGCAAAGAGAAAGAAGCATATTCTGAAGCCAGGCTTAAAACGCTGCTGCAGAAGTGCAGACATATGAATGCCCCGCAGCTTTCAAAAATCATTGCGGAGCATGTGTTCAAATTCACCGGAAGCAGCACGCTGCAGGATGATATTACGTTTTTTATCATGGAAGTCAAGTGATTTGCCAAGTCGGACTCATAGATTGCAGACGATCCTGCGGATCGGAAGTACAAAAGCCGAAGAAACCGACAGTTCATCGATTCCCATATCGATAAAGGTCTGCGTCAGAGTGGTATCCGCTCCGAGTTCTCCGCAGATCCCTACCCAGCAACCCTCTCTGTGTCCGTTCTCGATGACCATCCGGATCATCCTTAAGACGGCCGGGTGATGGGAGTCGTAAAAGCGATCCAGCTTCTCGTTCTGCCGGTCGATGGCCAGCGTGTATTGGGTCAGATCGTTGGTGCCTATGCTGAAAAAATCCACCTTTTTTGCAAGCTCATCGCTGATCATGACAGCCGCCGGAGTTTCGATCATAATGCCCTGCTCGATCTCTCTGAACACGATCCCCTCTTTTGCCAGATCTGCTTTTACTTCTTCGCAGATCTCTATTATTTGCTCGATCTCCTGAACGGATATGATCATCGGATACATGACCGCAAGATGGCCAAAAGCGCTGGCCCGGTAGATTGCCCGCAGCTGGGTTCGAAACAGCTCCAGATCGGTCAGCGAGATCCTGATCGCCCGGAAACCCATGGCCGGATTCTCTTCCTTGTCCAGCTTGATATATGGGACTCGTTTGTCTGCCCCGACGTCGAGGGTACGGATGATCGTCTTTTTCCCGGCCATTGTTTCCGCAGCCTGCTTGTATGCAAGAAACTGCTCCTCCTCCGTTGGACATGTATCCCTGCCCAGAAAAAGAAACTCGCTTCGAAAGAGGCCGACTCCGTCTGCGTCATTCATGATAACGGCGGGAAGATCCGTCACATCTCCTATGTTGGCATAAATGCAAATTCTCCTGCCATCCTTCGTCACGCTTTCCCTGCCGATGTATGCCTGATCGATCTCGATCTCCCTTCCCTTTTCAAGCTTCATCTTTTTTATATCATCCAGTATCGCCTCATCGGGATCGACGATCAGTTCACCCCTGAATCCATCCAGAACCGCCTCTTGCCGGTCCATTTCGTCCGTCATTGGGATATCTGCGTTGACCAGGGCCGGTATGTCCATCATGCGCGCCAGTATCGCGGTGTGGGAATTCGCCGATCCCTTACGAGTGACAAAACCAAGAACCTTTTCCGGATCCAACTGTATGGTTTCGCTTGGCGTCAGATCCTCCGCCAGAATAATACTGGGCTCTTCCAGCTCCAGCTCCTTTTCTCCGCCGCCCTTCAGGCATGACAGCAGCCGTTCGGTGATATCTCTGATATCAGCTGCCCGCGCCCGCATGTATTCGTCCTCCAGCTCGGAAAACAGAGCTGAAAAATACTCGCCGGCATAAGATACCGCATAATCGGCGCTCACCTTTTCATCGACGATTTTATTATGAACAGAATCTGTATAATCAAGATCATCCAGCATAGCCTCTTGCATTTCAAAGATGCCGGCGCTTTCTTTCCCGACGGATCCCAGCGTTTTCAGATAGAGAGATTGCAGCTGTGTTCCCGCCATCTGTTTTGCCGCCTCATACCGGTCGAGTTCCTGCTCCGGATCGTATTCAGACCCCCTTTTGAAAGACTGCTCCTCTTTCCGGTAAAGCTTTATTCTCCCGGCTGCGATTCCTTGATTGACCGATTTCCCCGCATACTTTATCATGATCCAATTCCTTTATTATCAATAAACGCTTGTTATTTGCTATAAATTTCCGCTGCAAAACTTCTCCAGCTCTTCAGATGCTATTTCTTCGTCGTCGCCTTCAATGATAAAGGTCACCTCCTGGCCACATTTGACTCCTAAAGCCATCAATGCCAGCAGCCTTTTCACATCGGCCTTTCTCCCGCCGCTGTCGATGGTTGCCGTGCTTGCGTACTGCGCCGCTTTTTTGGCCAGAAGGCTGGCCGGTCTTGCGTGGATTCCCACAGCCTCCCGGATCACATATTTAAAGCTTTTCATCGTATTATTCCCTTCCTTATCGCTAAACTCTCTGTCGTACTGAAAGCCGGTGCAGGATCACATCGGACCCTGCACCGTAAATCACTTCCTATTTATTCTTGTGTTGTACTTAAATCATCAACCTTGCAACGAGACCCTCTATGATGCCCCAGAACGAGAAGTCCTGGCCGCCGTAGACAAGCATCCAGTTGTTGATCGTGTGGCCGAAGAAGTAAGATCCGAATCCGACCAGGAAGATCATGATGACTCCGCTCAGCGCAGCGCCGACAACAGATCCGCGTACTCCGCCTGTCGCATTACCGATAATGGACGCGGTCCCGATTTCAAAGAAGCAGGTGACCGTTAGCGGAATGATGACCGACGGGAACATGCCCGCGGTGAGGATGATCGTAATGGTGGAAGTGATCATGGCCACGATAAACCCGATGATCAGAGCGTTCGGAGCATAGTTGAAGATGACAGGGCAGTCCAAGGCCGGGATCGCGCCGGGCACGACCTTTTCCGCGATACCTTTGAATGCAGGTACGATTTCCGCGATGACCATGCGGACTCCCAGGAGCATTACCGTAATACCTACGCCGAAGAATATCGATTTCGTGAAGATAAAGGTGAACGCGCCCGTTGTGCCTCCTGCATATCCCCAAACTTCCCCGGGGGATAAATTATTGGAGAGCAGAATGAAATACATAACGATATATGTAATACAGATGACGATGGAACCGGTGATGGGCACCTCTCTCAGGAATCCCAGCCCTTTTGGGAATTTCAGTGTTTCCGTCGAATGAGCCTTGTTGCCGATCGCTTTTCCCAGATAGCCTGAAATAACAGACAGAATGGTGGTCGGATGGCCGATGGTAAAGCTGTCGTCACCGGTGACCTCTTTCACCAGAGGTCTCATCAGATTCGGGGAAATTACCATATATGCCGCCGTGAAGACCGCTGCCAGAACGACCAGCTTCGTTCCGCTGAGGCCGGCGTCTACGCCCGCCGCAATAAAGACATACGGGAACCAGTACAGCATGTGTCCTGTGAGGAAGATGGACTTCCACTTCGTAAAACGCGCAAACAGCAGATTGAACGCAAAGGCCGCCAGCATTACGATACCGATCTGGGTCCCGTATACAGACATATCGATATCAGCCGCTCCGTTTGCCGCGGGCATGATCGTACCGAAAGCACCTGACAATCCGTCGATGGATTTCGTTACGATGATTCCGGTTCCCTGTGAAAGAACGAAGAAGCCGATGGCTGTCATCACAGTTCCTCTTACGATTTCATTGATTGTTTTTTTCTGGAGTATGAGTCCGATGAATGCTATTAAAGCTAAGAATATTGCACCTTGACCAAAGATTTCGTTGATTATAAAATTAAGCACTCCCATGGTTAACCTCCTTTACTTTGTTAAAAATGATACCGTTTTTTCTCTGATTTCTTCCTTGTTCATGAAATTCGAAATCGAAATGACCGGTATTTTTGTACGCGGAATGATCTGTTCCGCAAGCTCCGCCGAGGCGAAAATAACATCACACGGCACCGTAGTACACGTTCCGACGTCACCGCAGAACACTTCAGCCTTTAAATTTTGTTCTTTAAGAATTTCTTCTATTTTCATTCGCAGAAATAGTGAGGAGCCGCATCCAAAACCGCAAACCGCCTGAATTTTCTTTTCTTCCATCTCAAACCTCCTTTCTTCACGGTTATGACGCAGGTTATTTCAGCTGTTTAGTATCATTAAGACGTCGTCCGCCGTCTTGGCGCCGGCCAGTTCACTGATACGGGACTCTTTTGACAGCAGTTCCGCGATTCTGGTCAATCTATCTAGATGTGAAGTCGGATCAGTACATCCAAAGCACAAAATAACAGAAACCGGATCGTTAACCGAGCCAAAATTCACCGGAGCAGCTAAAGTGATCAGCGACATATCATTGCGGATGACTCCTTTTCCCGGAGCGGCATGAGCGATGGCCAGCATCGGCGATATAACGACATAGGGTCCGTATTCCTTGACCGATTTGATCATATCGTCGATATAGCCCTGCTCAATGCTTCCGGCATCGGCCAAAACGCTGCCTGCTCTGCGTATGGCGTCTTCCCAGGTATCCGCATGTTCCTTTACTCGAATGTGAGTCTTCTGGATTATTTCTTCCAAAAAAACAACCCTCCTTGTAGTCAAATTTTTCTCTGAGGCTATCCTATCATTTCCGGCCCGGGGTTCAAAGTCCACTTTGTTTCATAGGATCCGGAAACAAATTTAACTTTACTCGGACGAAGAAGACTGGTTAAAATAGTATTACAGCATTACCATTAAAAGGATGTACGAAATGAACAAAAAAACGTGCGAATTATTGACCATATTGATCAATTCTCCCAGACAGAATCATAAATATGAGGATCTCGCGCGCCTTTTATCGGTAAGCGCCCGCTCCGTACGGAATTATATGCAGGACATCTCCTATTTTCTGTCGGAGCACAATTTGACTCATCTCATCCGGATCACGAACAAAGGGATCGCATTCACCGGGGAAAACGCCGAAGGAGAACTGATAGCGTCCCATCTGATCGACAAGGATTTCTACCTTTACAAGCTGTCCTCCGAGGAGCGGGTCTGCGTCATCACACTGAAGCTGCTGCTTTCTGAAAAAGCATGCACCCTTTCCGCGCTGGAAAATCAGTTCAGTGCAAGCCGCGTGACCCTTATGAAGGATATCGAGCAGGTCCGCCTCCTTGTCAACCGATACAATATCGCGTTCGAATCCACTAGCCACGGCTACCGCCTGGCTGCAGCGGAAAAGGACAGACGGGAACTGATCGCAAAGATCGTGTTCCACCCCGCTGATTCCTTCCTGCTTCCTTCGAGCAAAATCAATATTTACGAGTTTTTCATAAACGAGACGTATTTGAAGGATCTGCGCTTCGATGATTTTTCAGACGTTCTGCGAAAGGCCGAGGACTATTTCGGTATCTCCGTCTCCGATGCGCGCTTTGAAGAGATCCTCTTCGATCTGACGCTGATGGCGGCTCGCATCGTTCGGGGCTGTACCATCGTTCCCGACGAACTGGAAGCCGAATCTGTCAAAAAATTAAGCGTATACAATATCGCACGCTACATATTGGAATCCTTAAAGGATTCTCACGGTATTACCTTCCCGGAAAGCGAGCTGGCCTATTTTGCCCATAAGCTTTATGAATGCCATTTTTACAATATCAAATTTATTGAAGACAACTCCGGCATGCAGACGCATATCGTTCTGATCGGTTTTCTGGATAAGCTCGGAAGGGAGCTTTCCATACCGCTTTCCGATGACAGCCAGCTGATCGCCCAGCTCAGCAACCATCTGAAGGATATGAAAAAGGCGTATAAGAACGGAATCCTCCTGCACAACGAGTTCCGCGATCAGATCATCAGCGAGTACAGCGCATACTATCAGCTTGTGCTGAAGAATTGCGGCATCCTTGAGGAGCATTTCGGATACCCGTTCAGTGATGATGAAATCGCCTATATCATCCTTTACATCGCGGTAAGCGTCGAGCGGTTTTTCGAAGACGACACGGTGCCGAAAGCCATCGTCGTATGCCACAGCGGCATCGGCACGGCCAACTTTCTCGTAGAGCAGCTGAAGGCCAATTTCAATCTGAAGATCCTGGCCTCCACTTCTTCCCACAAGCTCGGCGACACGTCAAAGCGCTATGATTATGATCTGATCATTTCGACAATCGTCCTGCCCAACGCCGCGGGCCGCTGGATCAAAGTATCGCCCATGCTGGAAGACAGCGATATCATCGGCCTGCAGCGCATCCTTCTCGATATCAAGAAAGAGAAGAAAAGAAAACTGCTGTCAAAGATGCAGTACAGCAGAAAGAGCGAGATCATCTCCGCCAGCAATATCAAGCGGCTGGAGCAAGTCCTCCCGGAAGCTAATATTCTGTTGGACGTGAAATGCGGAGACTGGAAGGAAGGTATCAGGCTGGCGGCAGCTCCCCTGCTCGAAAGCGGCAGTATAACCGAGCAGTATATCCGGGCAATTGAAAATTCGGTGATCGCCAACGGAGCTTACTTTGTCTTCTGTCCGGGCGTCGCCCTGGCCCACGCGGGACCGGGGGACGGCGTCAAACGATTTGAAATATCGTTCGCCCGGCTGCATACTCCCGTCAGTTTCGGCCACAGGACCAATGATCCCGTACGGTATATCATATGCTTTGGTTCAACAAACAGTCCGGAGGACGCCAACCTCATCTTAAAGCTCATGAATATCATCAGCACCGAAGGAATGCTGGAACAGCTGGATTCTTACGAAGACAGGACACTGCTTTACCAGCATATCATCGGTGGCTGAAATGGAAAGGAACAGAAATCATGAATGGAAAAAGCAAGTGCTTTGACTATGCGGATCATCTGATCGGCATCATAAAGAAGGTGGAAGAAACGCAATGGGACGCCATTGATCATAGCGGCGGCGAGATCGCCAAAGCAATAAAAAATAAACATTCCGTCTTTGTTTTCGGGGCTTCCCATGCGGGGATCCTGGCACAGGAAATGTTCTACCGCACCGGAGGACTCGCGGTGCTGAATGCGATACTGCCCTCCGAGTTCATGCTGAATACACGCCCTGTGATCCAGACCAGCGCCATGGAAAAGCTGGACGGATATCCTTCGATCATACTAGACAACACTCAGATCATGAAGGATGACGTCCTGATCCTGCACTCCGTTTCCGGCCGCAATACCGCAGCCATCGAAATGGCCATGTCCGCGAAAGATCGGGGCATATTTACCATCGGAATCACAAACATGACCTATACAAAGGGCGTCACCTCGCGTCACAAAAGCGGGAAGAAGCTCTGCGACGTCTGCGACGTCGTCATCGATAACTGCGGGGATTTTGAAGATTCCAGCATGCTGTTGCCCGGTATGCAGCAAAAGATCGCCCCGACCTCAAGCGTCATAGGCTGTACCATCGTCAATATGCTTTTGATCCGTACCGTGGAATATCTGCTTGAGATGGGGGTTGAACCGCCCATCTTCCACAGTGCAAACGTGGACGGGGGCGCGGAGTTCAACGAGATCCTCTTTGAAAAGTATAAGGATCAGATCCATTATATGTAGAAGAAAAAAACAAGCGGGCCGAATGTAGTGTGTCAAGTAAAACGGACAACTTAAAAACAGACCTAAAGCTGACTTCGATACTCAATCGGAGTCAGTTTTTTTAATCCATATTGGGGCCGTTCATAATTGTAGTAATGGATGTACTCATCAATAACAGCCTTCATTTCCTTAATGGTTTTTCCACGATGGAGTTTCAGTTCTTCATTTTTAAACAGCGAGAAGAAAGACTCCATAGGGGAATTGTCATACGGAACCCCTTTCCTGGACATACTTCCGTCTATCTTCTTTTTCTTCAAAAAATCATGGTATTCCACGGAAGCATATTGTGATCCTTGATCTGAATGAAGAATCAGCTTTTTGTCCGGGATTAATGGAATTGACTTTCTCAATGTTTCAATCACTAATTCGTTATTGTTTTTATCCGAATAGTGATATGATATAATGGATTTATCCCGAACATCTTTGATGCAGGAAAGGTACAGTGTACCATCCCTGCTGGGTATGTAGGTGATGTCGGTAAGCCACTTTTCAGTGGTCGGCGAAGGGCAGAATTCTTGCTGTAGCACATTGGGGAATGAGTGGGCAAGTTTCTGCTCTTGCTTTTTTTGAGGCACGTATTTTCTTTTTCTAATAGATTTTATGTTTAGGATACTCATATATCGGTGAACGCTCCCTAAACTCATATGAATTCCGTATTGCCGCTGAAGCTGCATTTGCACTTGTCTTCTCCCGCGGGTTTTCTTTTGATAGAAGATCTCTTTAATTGCATCTGCCCTTTCATGATCAATTTTGTTATGCCTGGGCATACCTCTATGAATCCAGCCATAGTAGCCACTTCTGGAGCATTGCAGATAATTGCACAAAACGGTAATATCATATTTTCTTCGCAGTTTGTGAACCACCAAGTATTTTACTTTTGGCTGCTGCTGTTTAGGGAGCTGAGTTGTTTTAGGATATCGTTCTCCATTTCCAAGAAACCAATGTATTCATCCTTCGTCATTGATTCCAGATTAACTTTCCGTGGTCGCCCGCCGCCCTTACTATCCCTTCCCGATCTGTCCTCGCAACGTCCGGTTTCTTGATACTGCTTTGCCCACTTGAGTAATCGATTCTTTTGAATATCATATTTTCTTAGAACATCAATAAAGCGAGTGCCGGACAGATAATCTTTGACTGCATTGATTTTAAATTCCTCTTGATAGTGCTTGCCCATTCCATAACCTCCTTAAGTGAAAAAGACTATGATACTTTAAATTGTATCATAGTCTCTTTTTAACTTTGTCCGTTTTTAGTATAACACTACAAAAGGCCCGCTTTTAATATCTGTCACAATTTTTCTCAGCTAAAAACAAAGAATTTCAAGGCGACGCAGATCAGTATGATCGCAATAAAAAAAACAACTTTCTTTGATGATTTCTTTTCAGCAAAATCCGGTTCTTCGACCGCCTCCTGGGGGACCCTTCCGTACATTGCCTCCATAAGCCGGTTAAATGTCTTTGTATTCACCTGCAGCAGGCTTTCCTCGCCGTTTCTCCATTGGATCGACAGGAATCTCAGATCCTTTTCTCCATCCGCCGCCATGGTTCCGTCGACCCTGAGCGACTTATCGGACCAGTAGGTCACTTTTGATTTATCGGCCGGTTCCATATTCATCACAGAAAAACTGTTGAAAAAAATGTCTTCTCCATTCGTGCTTCTGATGTGATCATAAACAAGGTCACAATCTTTGTATCGTCCCGTCAATACCTTTTCTTTTACCATGTGTTGACCTCCTGTAGGATTTTTAGTCGAACCAGGTGCCTATTTACGCATATTATACAATTATTTCCTCAATATGGCAACAAAAAATCGAAAAGGGGCTTGCGAATCAAACCCCTATCTAACCCTATGCGATAATTCAATTTCGGAAATCAATCCCACGGCATCTCCGGATACCGTTGCCGTCCTGTAGACGACCCTTGTCTTCTGGCAGGTGTAGATTTTTGAACAACTGTTGAGCGCTTCTGGACCGGCGCCGGTTGTTGAATCGACAATGGCCCTTTCGTATTCCCTGTCGGAGCCAACGGTGTAACCGGAATGAAAAACTTATTCTTGATCCAGTTCGTGTCTTCCATATCCAGCCTGCCGATTCCCGCGCTGCTGATCGATGTGATATAAAACATGTCGTTTCTTTCGACGAAAGCATTGATATGATTGTACAGCTCGTTAAAGCTTAGCGTGGTATTCACGAGCCAGACCGATGATAACGGCCTTATGTAATCACCAAGTTTGCTTATGCGTTCGTTGATCTGGTCATAGTTCTTTTGACGATACGATTCGCAAGTGATCAAATAAACAGCCAATATAACCACCTCCTTTCAGGAGCGAAGTATAATAATAAAAGCAACCTTTCTTTGTTATATCATAAATCGATTAATTACATCATTCAACGAATTTGATTCGACATTATTCTACATTTTATCGTTCCTTTTATTTCTTACGGCGAATGAAATAAATAAAGAGTCGAAGAACTACATCCCCGACTCTTTTCCTGTTGCTGCCGTTTATTCGGCTTTCCCAAGAACTTCTCTGACCATTCCCAGGAGCTCATCTTTGCCAAGACCGTATCCAGTGTCCATAAGATTGTAGACGATTCCGTCCCTGACCCATCTTACATATTGAACGTCCGAGATCTGGATTTCATCTGCGCCGTAGCTGACCCACAGTACGCCCTGTTCCATCTGACGGTTTTCTTCCTCCGTAGGCGTATAGCCCTCCGGGACCACTTTGAACGCTACCTGCGAATAGACCAGTTCAAGCTTTCCTTCTTTGATCACTTCCTCATTCGGGCCGGGTTCCCCTGTCATGCCCGGGCCGTCGGGATCCGCGCTTAAGTTCAGCATTTGTCCTTTTTGGGCGCCTTCCCTGGTATAATAGAACGCAATACCTTTGCTTTCATTTACTTTATTGTTATCGCTGTCCATAGCGGCGGTTTTGTTTACAGAGGCGCTTTCAAAGTAAAATCCGTTATCAAATTTATCAATATAATCCGGGACATAATTTACCGCCTTTTCAACCTGGCGTTCCGTCGGAAACTGATCAAAGGCGTCTATTGACGTGCCGACCAGGCTGGTGATCTTAGTAGCCGCGAAACAAGTCGCAGCGGACAGAATGAGCACGAGGGCCACGATGACCACAGGCTTCACCCTTCTTAAGTTTAAAATTCTATTCATTGAGATGTTCTCCATTTCCTTATCATTGATTTCTGCTCTGATTTTGTCAAGCAGCGCGCCGGACGGCGCAATTTCTTCTGCCTTGCTTCGCAAGGCTTCCTTAACGCATCTATCAAAGAACTGATTCATAGCCGGCTTTTCCATAATATCCATCCTCCTTTATTTGCAGGATCTCCAGATTGCTTTTCAGTGTTTTTCTTGCGAAATGCAGTCTGGATTTCACAGTCCCTTCAAGGCAGCCCATGACCTGAGCGATCTCCCTTGTGCTTAGTTCACTGTAGTAATACAGCATAACGGCGGTCCGCTTCTTTTTATCGAGTTTCCGGATCTGCTTATACAATATGTTTGATGTTTCCGTATCCAGATACTGCTGTTCGGTGGTTTTCCCGCCGGACGGCTTTGATTCCTCAAAGACTTCCTGAACCGGCACGCTCCTCTTTTCGATTTCGGCATGTCTCCAGGCTGTCCGTACCAGCAGCCGGTAAAACCATGTCCTGAAGCATTCCGGATTCTGAAGCTTGCCGATCTCAAGATAGCACTTGACAAAGGCTTCCTGCGCCACGTCTTCCGCGGACGCGCGGTTGCCCGTGATAAGATAAGCCGTTCTGACCGCATTATTCTTATACAGATCATACAGTTTGGCAAAAGCGTCGGAGTCGCCGTTTCGGATACTTATGATCAAATCAGTCTCGTTCATGAAACCCCCTCCTTGTTTGGTGCACCTGTATATAAGAGCACGGGGATGAGAAAATGGTTCAAAATAATTATAGACTTTTTTTATTTGCTGGGGAAACCCTTTATACGTAACTTTGGCTTTTCTCCAGACATATAATAATAATTATGTACCTATAGGAGTACGAATCATGGAAACGAATATGGCTTTTGCAGAAATAGCCGGAGGCCCCCTGGCGCCTCAACTGCATGGAATGGTGACCTTCCGGGACCTTGGAGCCTGTACGGAAGTCTGCGTCGATGTGAGCGGGTTACCCGCATACAAACCAGCGCAAGGCGGACAGCAGCCCGTCGGTCCTCACGGCTTTCATATACATGAAAACGGGGTCTGCCAGGCAGGCGATCCCGCCAATCCGTTCGAATCTGCGGACGGACACTGGAATCCGACAAACCAGCCGCACGGCAATCACGCGGGAGATTTTCCAGTGCTGTTTTCAAACGGCGGGTATTCTAAAATGTGCTTTTTGACAAACAAATTTCACGTCCGGGACGTCATCGACAAATCAGTGATCATCCATCAGAATCCTGACGATTACCGGACACAGCCCTCAGGGAACTCCGGGAAAATGCTGGCGTGCGGAGTGATCCGGATGTGCCAGGGCGGAGGATGGTAAATAAAAGGGAGCCGGAAATGGCTCCCTTACTGACTGAAACTGCAAGGCTTACAAAATTTATGTTATTATTAACATATGATATCCGGAATCTATTAATAAGCAAAATTAAAAGCGACACATTTGTCGCTTTAGTGCCGTAATATAAGAAGTCACGGAAATTCGTTCTGAAAACGTTGAAATTTCAATCTATGTTACAATTAACATATGCTGTTTTAGACCTTGTTATTCAGCAGGCCGTACTTTTTCACAAGCTTGTAAAGCGTTGGCCTTCTATGGCGGAAGCAACCGAAGCGCTAAATAACTGCTTTCCTCCCGATGTGTAAATGCTTTACATGTAAACATCGCGTGTCGCCACGCGATGTTTACACGATAAGGAAAAACCTGTTTTCCCTACATCTTATTTCCTTAGATCATGAGGAGTCTTCGTTAGTCAACGATCCTGGACGCCACATAGGCGAGATCGGAAACATCTACCTTGCCGTCATGGGTCACATCTGCCGCTTTTGCTTGCTCCCAGTCCGCACTGCTCGTATCTTTGCCATAGTAGTACGCCACGATTGCGAGGTCGACGACATCGATCGTTCCATCCGTGTTGAGGTCAGATGATGTTTCTTTTATAACTGCCGCCTCGAAGGTATCCACTGCTGCGCGGAGGGCAGTAACGGCGCTGTCTACCTCTCCCTGAGAAGCGTCGCTGTTATTCAATACCAGCTTGGCTTCATCGATCGCGATACGGAATGCATCTTTCGCTGCCTGCGGATACTGACCGGGCTGATCTCCCGTCACCGCTCCGACATATATGGCTTCCGCACTCGTTATGGCCGCTGATAATACCGATTTATCCACGATTTCCGTACTACCTACGGCTACCGTCTTGCTGCTGACGCCGGCAGGTATCACCGTCCCTTCCGGAGGTATACCCAGTTCCGCTTTGGTCACGGCAATAATTCCCGAGGTATTCTGAATCCCGCTCTTTGCCTGGAATGTTAGTATTAATACAGGCGTACTTTCACCAGTAACTCCTCCGATATTGGCTGCAATGATTCTTACTGCGCCGGGCGTCGCGGTTTCTTCCTTCATGATTTGAATATTGCTGTTTGCGCCCGCGGCGCTTACATATTCAAATACGTCTGCATCATAGCTCAACGACACTTCCTCGGCATAAACATTTTGAGTCACATGGTCCAGGCATAATCCCAGGGTAAAGGTTTCACCGGGAAGTACGCTGCCGCTGCCTGTGAGTACCGCTGCAGGCCCCTCCTGTACCGGGGAGTCTGGTATATACCGGAAGGCGTCTATGAGTACCCGTGTTCCCGGATAAACAGTACTTGCAGGATTCTTCAGCCCGGTCGCCACCACTTTGATTGTATGCTGCCCGTAAGTCATTCCTTCCCTGCTGAAGTTGACAAATTGATTTATAATGCTTGGCGCAACAAAAGGATCGACCGTCGATACCTTGGCGCCATCAAGATACACCTCCGCGACACCGCAGTAGTAGTTGGTTTCACCGATCCACTGTATCCCGGTGCCTGTAAATGTAAATTCAGCGTAAGCCGGCTCGGAGGACGAATAGCTGTCATCCTCCGGGGGGATCACACTTTTTCCGGTTCCCTGATAATAACTGCTGTTATTGCTGGTTTCCCATCCTTCCCCGCTGTCGGCGCTTTCATATTTTATTGAGGCATCCGCATCATCCACCGTGATCAGATTTTCATTGGTTATTTGGATGATCTGTTCTCCTGCTTTTCCCGACGCGTCATTTTGAGTTGCCACTACCTTAAAGGTCCCATAGCTGCTGGACGAAGCAGTCAGAATAGCGGTTAATGCGCCGGTCTGCGTTATGGAAGCCAGGCTGGTCTCAGAACCGTCCATATCGGACACAGACCACCTGACCGATTTCCCCTGTGAAACTCCGGAGACTTCCATTTTCATCGAAGTTCCCTTTTCTATATGCGTTGCATCACCGTTGGCTCCGTATACCACTATATCATTTTCCCCGGCAAATACACTTAACCCGGACAGGGATACGATTACCAGTAAAATGCTTAACACAATTGAGAGTCTCTTTCTTAGCTGACTCATATTAAATCCCCCCTAATCAGCGCGGTATTGTATTATTTATTCAACACCCTGTACATGATAACAGCAGTCTCAGCTCTTGTAGCAGTCCCCTCCGGGTTGATATTTCCATCATTGCCCTTGACGATCCCTGCCTTGATAAACTGTGATGCAGCATTTACGGCATAGTTCGCTACCTTGGAAGAGTCTTTAAATCCGCTGAGATCTGACGTTGAATCATCCAGTTGCTTTCCTGAGATTTTCAGCGCCCTAGAAATAATAACCATCATATCCTGTCTGGTTATATTTTCTTTCGGCATAAAAAGGTTGTCCCCCTTACCCGTGGCGATTCCCAGTTTTTTTGCTATCCCCACAGCCTGATAGTAATATGCCGTGGATGGGACGTCGCTGAAATTGCCGTCTATTGTATCATTTAGTTTCAATGCCCTCACAAGCATACATATGAAATCAGCTCTTGTGATGTTCGCTCCCGGGCCGAAGGTTGTCTCCGAGGTTCCGTTGATCACGCCCGTGGACGCGAGGGCTTCTATCTGCATTTTTGCCCATTCATAACCTGTGAGATCGGTAAAGGTCTTAACAGCATTTGTTCCGTCTATATAGACAACTCCAGCCAGCTTGGTATTCACCGCTTTTACAGACGTCAGTTTAATAGCGGCGTCCCCCTTGACTTTTCCCTTGAAGTTGATGGTGCATAGCGGAATATTGCCGTTTTCCCCGGCATTTTTCCCTATTTTGGTAAATGCCACTGTAATTTTGTTGTTTTCCACCTTCGGAGGTATAAAGAAGCCTTCCAGCTTGGACGCCGCCTTATCCAGCTCTACGATCGCCGGGTCAAAAGTCAAAACAGCTTCATAAGCGTAAAGATCCTTCAAACTATTCCCATTAATGATAACTTCTATATTTTGACCGGCCGAAACACTATTCGGAACTTGTGCGAGTGTGAAACTGGTGTTTGACTCAGCCCAAGCCGCACCGGATACACAGGTAAATACCATTACCACAACCAATAACCTCATAATTATTAACCCCTGTTTTCTCATTTGCGTCTCCTTCCCGTTAACCCCGGGATGGAAACGATGTGTTCCCATCCCGGTTCCCAATATTTTTAACTAATCACGAATTCTTAAAGCGATAAATGCTAAATCTTCAATATCGACCTTTCCGTCTTTCGTCAGATCTGCTACCTTGGCCGCTGCCCAGTTTTCACTGCTGGAATCGGTGCCGTAGTAGTATGCAATGATTGCAAGGTCTCCTACATCGATTGTAGATGAATTGTTGATATCCCCTGTGCTTGCAGCGATTACCGAAGCCTCAAAGGTTGCTTTGGCTGTATTCAGTGCGCTCGTCGCATTGTCTACTTCTTCCTGGTTTGCGCTTGAGCTTACATAGATTGCATTGGCTGTAGTGATAGCTTGCTGGAAGGCGGCTTTGTCAGCTTGCCTGTAGCAGCCGTCATCCGTTCCCACGACAGCACTGTCATATAGGGCCTGGGCTCCATCGATTGCTGTTTTAAGATTGGTCTTGTCTACGCTGTGTTCCGGAATCACGGAAGCTTCAAAGACGCCTTTCGCCGCAACCAGAGCTGATACTGCTGCATCGACTTCACCCTGTGTAACATCCGATTTTGTGTATACCGTATTTGCTGCATTGATCGCCTCCAGGAACGCTGCCCTTGCTGCGGCAGGATACTGACCCGGCTGATCTCCTTCCTGTGAATTGGTGTACTCTGCCTGTGCATCATTAATTGCTTCTTCCAGTGCGCTCTTGTCAACGGGTGCGATCGTTCCAACAGTAATGGTCTTACTGGTCAATACCGGCTGTATCACCGTTCCTTCAGGCATTACACCGAGCTTTGCCTTCGTTATGGAGATGGCGCTTGTTGTATTGCTAACTCCATCCTTTACATTGAAGCTTAAGTCCAAGATAGGAGCGCTATCCCCGTTTACTCCCCCGATATTTACGGCAATGATCCTCAATGATCCTGAACCGGAAGGCTCTGCTCTCAGGACACTTGTAGTTAAAGCCGCGCCGGTTACAGTTTTGTATTCAAATACTGCAGGATCATAGCTTACAGTGATGTCTTCTGCATATACGCTTTGGGTTACATTATTCAGTCCTATTCCTAACGTAAAGTCCGATCCGGGCTGTACGCTGTCGCTTCCTGTAATTGTTACCGCGCCTCTTTGTACAAGAGCATTTACTGCCGTCTGCAGGTTGGCGCACGCCGCATCCACATCTGTCTGTAACGCTTCAGGATCCTCTTTTTTAGCGACTGCAGCGCTTAATGCAGTCTGCATGTTCGCCCATGTCTCCGTTGTATAATCTGATTCATTCAATGCCTGCGCCGTATTGATCAACGCGGTTAAAGCTTCCTTATCTGCAGGCAGCGGAACAAAGATATTTGCACTACTGTGAAAATAATCAAACTTCACATCCAGGTCCGTATTGGTCCCCGAACCGTTGATCGCAATCAATCCTCCCTGAACATTACTGAAATTCAGGGTGTAATTCGTTCCGACCTGAGTAAAGTTGGTCCCGTTAGTGGAGTAGTAAGTTGTGTATACGTTGCCGCTCTTAACCATTCTGAGCCAGAGGGTATTGCTGCTGTCAACGACACTGCCGTTCACATTGCTTGATGTTGCCGATCCGTTGACCTCCCTGCAGACCTGAATAATTGTATTGGATGAGCTGGTTGCTTCCCAATCCAGTTTTATATAGTTATCCATGTTCTGGTAGGCGATAATGCCACCCTGCTGGTAGGCTGCATGCGGTCTTACAGAGCATTCCAGCTTGGTTTCTATGGTCCAGTCTCCCGGTGCATCCTGAAGCAGGATGTTCTTTGCATCACTGGACCCACTACCGTAAATATCTCCAGCTCTCGGGCTTATTGTCATGTATCCAGGGTTCGAAGCTAAGCTCCAGGTGGCAGGATCCTCGTTGACCCAATGCCAGAGCGAAGTGTTTAAAGTGGCTTGGCTGAACTCATCGTTCGAAGTCGAAAGATTGCTGAAGTTCACAGTATAGATCAGCTGTGAGTTCCCGCTTCCTACCGTTACTTTCGCCTGTCCCGGCACGGCATCAGCCTGGATAATGGAAACCGGCGCATTGGGATCGTTTGGAACTGCGACGATCAGAGGCGTCGTGCCACTGGGAAGATAAACGTTATAGTTGTAGGTACCCGGACTGAATCCGCTTACCCCCACTCCGTTTACCTTGAGACTTTTGAGTGACGAGTCGACTGTAAAGTTAATTGTATATGTGGTTTTAACACTTCCCGTCGAAACATCAATTTTCGCCTGTCCCGGCACAGCCTCTGCCTGACTTATATCAACTGAGACGCCTGGGTCGTTGGATATTGCAGTTACCTGCGGTAGCGACCCATAGGGAACTGGAATATTGTAGGTATAATTCTCCGGACTGAATCCGCTGACTTCTACTCCGTCCACCTTCAGGCTGCTTAGCCTAGTGTCAACGTTGAAGTTTACTGTATATGTAGTCTGTTTGGAGTCATCACCAGATGTAACTGTAATGACTGCCTTGCCGGGAAGTCCCTCGGCCTGGGCTATTGAAATCTTTGCAGCAGGATCGGCGGCAGTTGCCGTTACCTGCGGCGTCGCTCCCACCGGAATGGCCATATTATATACATGTGTTCCAGGCGCGAATCCGGACAACGGCGAACCGTTCACGTTTATTTCGCTCAATGATACTGAGATATCTGTCAATTCTTCCACAGACGCTTTTAATACACGCGTGGCTTCTTTCACTTTGTTTACGCCATTTAAATCATAGATTCTTACAGTAAGGATATCCTTGGCAGCTTGCTTGGCTGCAGCATATCTGCTCCAGCTGTCAGGTGTGTAAATATCCTTTGAGGAATCCTCAGGAAGGTTTTGCAGTTGTTTTTTCAATTCAAAACGTGCTACGCTGCCAATCATGGAGTAGTAGGACATTTTGGCAGTATAGTTTGTATTTCCTGTGCTGTCAGCCGACATAAAGATATGCGCGCCCTTGTTTGAGTTAAAGGTGTTGGAATCACTCACTCCATCGAAGGCGTACATCGTCAGTTTGCCTCCGTTGCCCTTGCTGTTCTCCAGCAGGAAGTCAAACTGATCCGCCTGCCAGTCGGCCTGCTCCTTCATAATCTCGGGCGTATTCGCCATTGCGGCCGTCCAGCCGCTCCGAACCAGTGCCACATGTGCATTGGGGGTATTTTGCCATTGGCTGTAAGTCCACGCTGGATTTTTCGAGCCGTCGGGCAGGTAATACGGCAATGCATCACGGCTGTAATTCGGATTGGCCGCAAGGTCGGAACGTGTGTCGGATTCTGTAGTTTGGAATTCATCGCATACTTCGGAGAACCTGTTATACATATCTTTAAAAACATCCAGACTGAGTGAAGTTGCGTTCCTGTTCTGCAGACCCACTACAAAGGTTACACCGTCGGCCTTCATCTGCTCATAGATCGGTTTCAGCATTTCGATGGTGGAACTGAGCTTGGGCTCATAGTCTTTGTCTGCATCATAGAAATCATTGTAGACAAGCGTCCAGCCTAAGTCGTATTGTTTGTCATATTTAGCGGCTGACTCAAATGCCTGCCTGATCCATACTGCCTCTTCGTAAATCCTGGTATTCCTGTCGGTAATATCAGGTTGTTTAAAGATGCGGCCCCAGCGGCCTTCCTGGTAGTCGTTTTCATTGCGGATAAATCCGGAAAAGTCGTCAATCGCTTCATTGACCACATCCCATGAGTAAATTACGTCCTTATAAGGAGCAAATCTTTCAAATACCTTCTGGATATAAGAATCAATTCTGGCCAACATTACTTCCTTGCTCGCCCAGGGTTTAGAGGTTGAAAACCCTTCATGGAAAAATGCCTCAGGCTGCTGGCTTAGATTGTGCCAAAAAAGAGTATGTGCTTTTACCTTGACCTGATCTTCAGGACCACGGGTTGCATTAAGATCCCTGACCTGGTTTAAGAAAGTCAATTGTGAGCTGGTTGAACCAAGCACAATGGTTGTATTCGCCGCATTCAGCCGCTCACTCTCAGCTTCATCAATGACTCCGTCAGCATTTACTTCATTATAAACAGTATTGTATGCTGTAGCTGCAGAGCTAAGGTTGAGCAATGAGGACGGTTTGAATTCATTGGCCGGACTCCAGCTGTTGTAATGATGCTGAAGCATGTTTTTTATATCTGCATTGGTTCCAAAAAAGCTGCTCATCCCTTGAAATGAACCAAACATGAAATAATTATTAAACGTCTGGTAAAGGGATGGTAGCTCAGGCTGATATGTTGCAAAAACAGGTTGAATCATTAAGGTCATCATCATTGCAACGATTAAAAGTACGGTTGTTACCTTTTTCACCATAAATATATCCCTCTTTCTTTTTTTCTCGGGAACCCCCGGGATGGGAAAACATAGTTTCCCATCCCGGTCCCCTATATGATCAATCAATCGCGGATTCTTAATGCTATGAAGGCTAAGTCCTCAATATCGACCTTGCCGTCTTTCGTGATATCCGCTACCTTGGCCGCAGCCCAGTTTGCACTGCTGGAATCTGTGCCGTAGTAGTATGCAATGATTGCAAGGTCTCCTACATCAATTGTGGTGGAATTGTTGATATCTCCCGTGCTTGCGGTGATTACCGAAGCTTCAAATGCTGCTTTGGCGGTATTCAGTGCGCTCGTCTCATTGTCTACTTCTTCCTGTGTTACGCTTGAACTTACATAAATCGCATTAGCTGAAGTGATCGCTTGCTGGAAAGCAGTCTTGTCTGCTTGCCTGTAACAGCCGTCATCCGTTCCCACGACAGCGCTGTCATACAGAGCCTGAGCTCCATCGATTGCTGTTTTAAGATTGGTCTTGTCTACGCCGTGTCCAGGAATGACGGAAGCTTCAAAGACGCCTTTCGCTGTGACCAACGCTGCTACTGCTGCATCGACTTCACCCTGTGTAACATCCGAATTTGTGTATACCGTATTTGCCGCACCGATTGCCGCAAGGAATGCCGCCCTTGCGTCAGCGGGATAGTCGCCAGGCTGATCTCCTTCATGGGAATTGGTGTACTCTGCCTGTGCATCACTGATCGCTACTGCCAGTGCTGTCTTGTCAACACCGTGTTCCGGAATGACGGAGGCTTCAAAGACGCCTTTCGCCGTAACCAGAGCTGCTACCGCGGCGTCGACTTCACCCTGTGTAGCATTCGAATTTGTGTACACCGTATTTGCTGCACCGATTGCCGCAAGGAATGCCGCTCTCGCGTCAGCGGGATAATCGCCCGGCTGATCGCCTTCATGTGAATTGGTGTACTCTGCCTGTGCATCAGTGATTGCTTCTTCCAGCGCTCTCTTGTCAACGGTTGTGACAGTTCCAACAGTAATTGTCTTACTGGTCAATACCGGCTGTATTACCGTTCCTTCAGGCATTGCGCCAAGCTTTGCCTTCGTGATTGAAATGTCGCTGGCTGTATTGTTTACTCCGCTCTTTACTTTGAAGTTTACATTCAGGATCGGATTGCCGTCCCCGGTTACTCCCCCGATATTCGCGGCAAGTATCCTCAGTGTTCCTGAACCGGAAGGCTCGGCTCTGAGTACACTTGTATTCAGGCCCGCGCCGGATACCGTTGCATACTCAAATACAGCAGGGTCATAGCTTACGGTGATATCTTCCGCGTATACGCTTTGGATCACATTATTCAGTCCTATGCCTACCGTAAAGTCCGATCCGGGCTCTACGCTGTCGCCTCCGGTCATGGTCATTCGAGGCACTACGGATTTCACATTTACGGTAATCGGTTCGGAAACCGCGGTTCTGACTCCATCGGAAATGGTAACCGTCAGCGTCGCAGTCTTATCCTCTGTACTGGTCTTATTGATTTTGCCGTCGTTTCCGATCACACTGGGATCGCTGGAAACCGCGGATACAGTATAACCGTGAGGTACCGGACCAAACTCGATGTCCGAGGACGTCACAGTTGGAATGCCGGCGGCAACGTAGTCTCTGACATTGTCAACCGCATCCTGAAGCATCTCCTGATACGATTTCTGCTGAACGCCGTTGCGGTTGGTTATCGTAAGGTATTCGAAGTACGTGTTCATCGGCGTGCTGTTAGAGTTCTGTGTCGCAAACATACCGATCTTCGGATCCTTAAAGTTGACTCCCGTCACCGGGTTGCCAAGCTGAGTGTAATTTTCTCCGTCCTGAGAATAAGCAAGGGTGTATGTGGTTCCTTCTTTTACAATCCTATAGTAAAGAGTAACTGTGCCGTCCTGGCTGGCTGTAGCGGTACCTCCGCTGATGCTGCTGAACGAACCGTTCGTCTCCCGTCCGGGCTGAATGGACAGGCTGCTTGTCTGGCAGTTGAGCCTGATGTAGTTATCCTCATCCTGCCATACCAGAAGCATCGCCTGCTGGTAGTTGGCGGTCGGTTTGTTGGGATAGAATACCTTAGCAACAACTTCCCAGTTGCCCATGGCCGGCTGTACAAAGACATTCTCCCAAGCCGGGCCGGCTGTACTGTAGATATCATAGCGCTGCGTCGGGAGCCTTAAACCTTTGCCCTTGTCGACGGAGTAAGCCGACTTATTCTCACGGAGAACCGTCCATTTCGGGCCGATGGTTCCGTCCGCGAGGTAATCCGAAACTGGAGTGGTATTAAAGCTTACGCTGTACGTTGCGCTCGCAACCGGTGTAGAAACTGTAGCCGTTGCGGTACCTTTCGCAGTGTCCAACTGGTTATAGGTGACGGTAAACGCAGGATTGGCCGGAGTCGCTTCAAGAATCGGCGCCGTAGCCGCATCTTCCGCCACTTCGATATTGTAAGCAAATGTATTCGGATCAAATCCGGTTACCTGCGAACCGTTGACGCTCAGCGAGGACAGTCTCGGATACAGATCCGATACATTGGATACCGAAAGCTTTTCGTATGTGGCTGAAATGGCCGCTGCGGTCGTATCCCCGCTGGTAGCATACAATCCGATCTGTGGTAATGCATAATTCACGGTGACGGTTGTTCCAAAAGCCGTCCATGCTGTCCCGTCTAACGAATACTTAAAGGTGTATGTATCGCCCTGTTTTACAATCTGGAAGTACAGGCCGGTCTGGGACGCCGAGTTCGCTGTATTGGACTGTGTCTGATTCCCATTTACTACGTTGTACACCCGGATCACGTTGCTGCTACCCGATGTGGGACGCTCATACACAAACCGTATGTAGTTCTTGGCATCATCGTATATCGTGAGACCCGCCTGTTGGTTGTTCTCGGTGGGCGTCGCGGCAAATTTCACCTGCGTCTGCGCGACCCAGTCGCCGAGCCCGGATTCCATAAACACATTCCGAGGCTGATATTCCAGATTGGAGAACGCACCCCGTTCGGTCGTAATGGTTAGTCCGGCTTCATTAAATACCGCGTTTGCGTTTTGATTTTTAAAGACCCAACCCTTGGCCAGAGCTGCGGCCTCACCCTCTTTAAAGTCGGTCGTCACCGGCACGCTGCCGACGCCTATCCGATAAGTTGCGGTCGCGTTGGTAATTTTATTGGTGCAAACAATGCTCATGACGCCGGGAACAGAAGCCAGCGGCTCGTAAGCTACATCGACGTCCATATTGGTATTGACCGGCTCAATGGTGGGGATAGTTGTCGTACCAGCGGGCACCTGAATGGAATAATTCAGTTTTTCCGGCTTAAACCCCGGGATGGATACGCCATCGACTTTGATATCGTCGATATATGGAGTGGATACGACGTAGACTACGAAGTCGCCGGAAGCAGACACACCGTTATAAGTGACTGTCGCCGTGATCGTTGCTACACCGGGGCCTTCCGTCTTGATGACGTTGTCGGTTACCGAAACAACGGATGGACGGTTGGAGGAATAGCTGACGGTCATTCCCTCTGGGAGCGGGATGCTGGTTTTCTGCTTGACATGGCTGCTCTGCTGCTTGATGATGTAGCCCCAGAGACTCTCGTCATTCATCGCTACCGTGAGCTTCGGATCGACGATCTCGCCCTTGTCGAAAATCAAACGTTCTTCAATGCCCAACGCCGCGTCGCTAGTCTGGCTGGGCTTGGCGGTCACAACCGCCGGGACTACTGTCAGAGAACCAGAAACGTTGATGGTGCCCTTTAACGGAACATCCGCGCTGCTTCTGCCGACCTGAATCTCATATGCGCCGGTGTCGACGATGTATTTGTCTGTTGCTTCATCATAGAAGGCCAGATCCGGAATCTTGACGTCCAAGGTGACGGTTTTAGTCTCATTGGGTTCCAGTTCGACCTTGTCAAAGCCTTGCAGGCGCTTGATCGGCCTCATAAGTTCAGCGGGCGCGCCAGGCTGCGCAACGTAAAGCTGTGCAGCTTCCTTGCCCTTCACAGTGCCGGTGTTCGTGACATCAAACGAAACCGTGACGGTGTCGTTGGCGTCAAACTCGGCAGCGGCGGAATCGCCCTTTTTAATGGTCAGGTTAGAATAATCAAAGGTTGTATAGCTGAGACCGTAGCCGAAGGGATAAGAGGGAGTACCGGTGTAATACATATAGGTACGTCCCTGCTTTCCTTCGGACGGGAAGAGATCATAATCATAAATGCTGGGGATATCGGACTCGCCGGTATCGCTTACATTCTTATACCAGGTATCGGTGATCTTGCCGGATGGGTTGACCTTGCCGATGATGACGTCGCCGAAGCCGACCTTGCGGTTACCCAGGAAACTCGACCAGAGGATGGCTGCGACGTCGTTTTCAAACTGCGTCACCTGCATCGGTCCGCAGGTTTCCATCACAGCGATGGTCTTTGGATTCAGCTTGCCGACATTGGAAATCAACGTCGCCTGTCCGTTTGAGAAAACGGTGCTGGTACGGTCCCCGTCTTCCTTGGAATAGTTGTTATCCGTACCGGTGACAACGATGACCGCGTCTGCAGCTGCAATGATCGCCTGATCAGTGGTGGAAATGGTATAAGAGCTTGCGGAAGTGGAGTTGCCGTAGTTCGTTAGATTGGTGAAGGTGGCCTCCGGATTCTTTTCCGTAATATTGCTTACAATCCGCTGCTGAATGTTGATCCGGTTGGTGTTATTGTTTTGTTGTGCTGAGTACAGCCCCAAATATGCGTTGGTCTGCCAAGCGCCGACGATGACTACCTTGTATGGCCCGGAAGCCGGAACGGCCAGCGGCAGAATCTTGTCTGTCGAACCGGCCGGGGCCGTATTCTTCAACATGACGACCGCCTCCGCGTTCACGTCGTCAATCATCTTCAAACGCTCAGGCGTTTGCCAGCCGATGCCAGAGCTGGTTGACTGCGAGGCTATGCGTGCAGCAGCAGCCGCGGTATAGGGATTATTTGCATCCCATTCGCCGGTCTGCATACGTGCAGTCATCAGACGCTGCAGAGAAATATCAAGCTGATTCTCAGTGAACTTGCCCTTGTCGGTTGTAACTGACTGAGCAAGCATATTCGCCATGTTGCTTCCATATGTACTGCTGCCGCTATCGTAGCCGCCGTTGCACTCCAGATCCATGCCATGAGCCATGGCCTGTGAAAGCTGCTCGACTGTCGTAAGCACCTTGCCAGTATACGGATTGATAAAATTGTGCCTCTTCATGCTCATAACGGAGTCGCAGTCACCGGTCATATACCCGGAAAAGCCATAGGTCTGACGCAGCAGCGTCTCAATCAGGTAACTGCTCCAGGAAGAGGGGTCTCCGTTTAAGGTACTGTACGCTTCCATAACGGAAGAAACATCCGCCTCCTTGATGATATTGCGATAAGGAGCGGTATAATACTCTCTCAGTGCGCGCAGAGAAGTTTGGGCGCCGCCGTCGAGACGGTTTCGTTCGCTGTTGTTTGCGACATAATGCTTGGTTGTCGCATTGATCTTACGGGGACCTTCTTGGTCAAGCGGATTGTCGTCCCTGTCCATGCCCTGGATACCCTGAACAAAGGCGGAGCCCATCTTACCCATAAGATAAGGATCTTCGGAGTATGACTCCTCATTGCGTCCCCATCGCGGGTCACGGTGCATGTTCACCGTAGGCGAGTATACCGTAAGATTTACAGCGTTACCGATATTGGGAGCGCCGGCAGTGTTAATCTTGCTGGCGCGCTCGCGGATCTCATCTCCGATGTAGCCGGCCTCAATGTAATAAAGGTCCGGGTTCCATGTATTTCCGATCGAAGTGTTCTGCGGATAAGAATTGGAGTTAGTGCAGTTGCCAAGGGAATATCCATGGAGCGCTTCCTGCCACCATGTATATCCGTTGACTCCGACCGTGGCCGGAACATTCATCGCACCCCCGCCCAACATCGACGGGGCGATTGAAGGCGCGTTCTGGCTGGACATTTGCGATCCCTTCTGTGAAGAAGACATTCTGCCAACCAGGTCGGCCGCCCTTTCTGCATAGGAGTAACTGGGATCCATGTAGATGGGCGTTTGAGGAGTCTCATCGCCTGCAGCATATACGGGTATTGCTGGGAACAACCCCAAGCACATACACAGTACAAGCGCCAGAGACAGGATTTTCTTTCTCTTAGTGACCATATTTTTTTCCCCCTTTTGAATAGATAATTGTTATATGCGAGGGGCTTCAGCCTGGCTGCGTACCTGAAGCCCCAGATATACTTTATTGCCCACCGGAAGAAATTCCGGCTTCGGTATCATAAGGCCAATCGCCGATACCTCCGAGGTTGTAGACCTTCACGTATCCCATAAGCAATGCCTTTTCAAGCGCTTTTTGCGCCCTAATCCCCTTGGCGCAGTAGAATATAATCTCGCTGGACTTATCAGGAACCCTTTTTTCAAGTTCTGTTTCCACATTGTCAACCGGAATGTGCACGGATCCCTTGATATGCTTCTGGCTATATTCATCATCGGTCCGCACGTCCACAATGTAGGCCCCGTTGCCCGCGTCCTTCAGGGCCTGTTCAGCCTTTATGCTGTACTGCCGGAAAGCATCGCTTTTACGGACGTCAAACCAGAAGCCGTCCCCGACAAGAGCAAGTTGACCGTTTGCTGAAGTAAGGTCAGTAATGTTTTGGTTGCATAAAGTGTCAAGCTTGTTGCATACGTTGCATTCTGTCACAGTGAGTAGTTGTCCTCCGTTGCATGCAACAACCAATTGGTCCCAATCAACAGCCGCCGCGTTTACGGTAAGCGGATAGGCTTCTTCCGCGGGCTTGTTATTAATTTGATTCATAGAAGTCTCCATCCAGACCTCTCCCGTATCACTGGATAAAATAGCTGGATGGCCCGGACGTTTTTGATATTCGCCTACAATGAGAAATGCATCTCCCAAGGCACTTATGCTGCGAAACCAGCACAGCTCGGAATAGCCCTCGTATAGCTTGTTGTAGTCCGTTACATTCCATTTCGTACCGTCAGTCGACATTAAGATCTGACCCTCTTTCGTAACAGCCATGCACATTTTGTCATTGGCGGATATGGAAAGAATATTGTTTTTTATCCCTGAGTTCATTGATTTCCAATGTTCACCGTCGGAAGAGCAAAGAAGTACCCCGCCGGCTCCCGCTGCCCAAAAAGTCTCTTGGAATACTGTAATGCTGTAAAGGGACTTTTTGGTCCCGCTTTTGGCTGCTTTAAAGTTGCCGCCATCTTTTGCGAAAAGTATGACGCCTCCATCACCTACGGTTACATTAGTACCATTCGCTAAGATCACATCATGTAAGCAAACTTTTGTCGCAGAAGTTAATTTTGTTACAGTTTTGTCAGGCTTGATCCGGTCGATCCGGCCGCCCGTACCTACCGCTATGTATGCAGTTCCATCATCACATACGGCCTGATAGCCCACCGGCTGCGCCTTGCTTATATCGGTAGCAGAAAGAGCTTGTGAACTGCAGCCTGAATTCATAGCAAGGAAGAGCAATGCAAGTATAAGGCAAAACAGTCTTTTTAATAACGGATTCGCATGAGTCATATGTAATCAATCCCCTTTCGTCCCAATCAGTTTAATAAATTACTTTTAAAAAACTCTTTTGTAAAAGTTTGGATTAATCATACCATTCTCAAATCTCTAGATTCAACTAAATCAGTCCTACAAATTCCATGAGCTTATGCGTATAAGCTTAATAATTTCTCATATTTTCTAATAATGTGATGGGATAAGACAGATTAGCAGTAAAAAAGACAAGCCGGCGGCTTGTCTTTGGGGGATAATCTAAACAATACTTGTCTCTTTCTTCTGTGATAATGTCACCAAACCTTGCAATTTGAATGGTTCCAAAATTTATCAAATGGTATATATATGTATAAAGTAAATTTATACGGAGGTATTAATATGGTACATTTAAACGGTGATAATTTTCAAAATGAAGTATTGGGCTCAGATATACCTGTTCTCGTTGATTTCTACGCAGACTGGTGTGGCCCATGTAAAAAGGTTGGCCCGCTCTTAGAAGATATGTCTCCGAAGTACGTCGGGAAAGCTAAAATCTGCAAGCTGAACATTGATGAACATGAAGATCTTGCAAGGGAGTACAAAGTCATGAGTATCCCTACTCTTCTGTTCATCAAAGATGGTGAAACTGTTGAAAGAGTATCCGGCGCATTGCCTCAAAAGGTTCTGGAAGAGAAGCTTAACAATCTTTTATAGTAAGCTCCTTCTCTCTTGGATATGGTAATGGAAGTTTTGTGGTTGCGGGGTAGGGATTTCGCAGCTGTGCCTGGATACCCGTGTTAAGCACATCTGCCGTCCTGCGCCGGCTCGCTCAGCCGGCTTGGACCGCTCTCTGCTCAAAAGTCCGCAGGACTTTCTCCCGACGGTCGCGCCCTTTCGGCTTCAAATCCCTACCCCCTTGGATTCAACGAAATTTGAGACAGAAAATAAAAAAAAAAGACAGATGATTATCTGTCTCAAATTTCGTGGTTGCGGGGTAGGGATTTGAACCCTAGACCTTTGGGTTATGAGCCCAACGAGCTACCAGCTGCTCCACCCCGCGATATTTGTTTTTTGCAGCTCCGCTGCCTCATATTGCCGTATTATTTGGTTGTAATGGTGCCGGAGACCGGGGTCGAACCGGTACGATCGGTAAAGATCGCAGGATTTTAAGTCCTGTGCGTCTGCCAATTCCGCCACTCCGGCATTTTGGCTCCAAGGGTGGGGCTCGAACCCACAACCTATCGGTTAACAGCCGAGTGCTCCACCATTGAGCTACCTTGGAATACCAATCCATCATCACTGACGGCAAGATTTATTATACCTCTAATTGAACAGTGATGTCAAGAACTATTATGGCCGAATTACATTTATTTTATTGGATTTGACGACTTCTTCCATAATGTTAATTTATACCTGTTCTCCTCCGAGACGGAATGCCTTGATATTGATGTCTTCAAAGCCCTTCTTTACGTTGGACCTGATGATCTCTTCCCAGTCAATCCCGGGAACATTCATAGCCTTTACGAGAGCTCCTAGGAGCACGACATTCATTGTCTTGGAGTTGCCCAACTCGGCAGCGATCTCGCCCGCCTTGAAAACCGACACCTTCGCTTTATGTACCAGCTCGTCGAGAATTCCCTCAGGATATTTTGCAACGCCCTGCTGAATGGGCACAGACGGGATCTCAAAATCATTGATGACCATCTTGCCGTCCTTTTTCAGGTATTCGATCCAGCGCAGCGCCTCCATCTTCTCGAAGGCTACGATGACGTCAGCCTCGCCTTTTCCCACGATGGGGGAATATACCTTTTTTCCGAAGCGGATCTGTGTGCTGACGTTTCCGCCTCTCTGGGACATACCGTGTATTTCGGACATCTTCACGTCATAGCCTGCCTGGGCAAGGCCTTCCGACAGGATTTTGCTGGCCAGGATCGTTCCCTGTCCGCCGACTCCTACAAGGAGGATGTTTTTTACTTCACTCATGTTACTTTACCTCCTTGATCGCATCAAACGGGCATACCTGTCTGCAAACGGAACAGCCGGTGCAGGAATCCGGATTGATCGTGATCTGATCGCCGGAAGTGATGGCCGGACAGCCGGTCTTGACGCAGGCTTTACACTTCTTGCACTTCTCCTGGTCGATATCGCACCGTTTCGGGCTGAGATCAAATTCCTGCTTATCCTTGTCGCTGAACTTCTTCAGAATGCAGGGCCATTTTGCAATGATGACCGTCGGTTCGTCCTTGGAAAGGGCGTCGGTCAAAGCGTTGTCCGTTTCCGTCAGATCGAGGGGATTGATGATATATATATTGTCGCCCTTGACGCCGATGGCTTTGCAGAGCATCGGGATATCCACTTCATTGGTCGGATCTCCCATGAGGGTGAAGCCGGTTCCCGGATTCTGCTGATGTCCGGTCATACCGGTGATCCGGTTGTCCAGGATGACGGTCACGCTGTTGCCTCTGTTGTAAACAACATCCATCAGGCTGTTGACGCCCGTATGGAAGAAAGTAGAATCACCGATAACGGAAACGACTTTCATGTCGGAGCCGTTCTTTTTGAGTGCCATTGCCGCGCCGTGACCGGCGCTGATGCTGCCGCCCATGCAGATACAGGTATCCATGGCGGAAAGCGGTGCGGCGGAGCCAAGGGTATAGCAGCCGATATCTCCGGTGATGATAATATCCTTTTTCTTTCTGAGGGCATAGAAGAAGCCCCTGTGAGGACAACCGGCGCAGAGCGACGGTGGTCTTACAACAGCGTCTTTATCAGATTTTAATGTCTCGGTGGAAACGCCGAATACCGCTTTACGGACGATATCGGTGTTCAGTTCATCCATTTCAGGAATGATCTCTTTGCCGATGCACTTGATCCCCGCCATCTTCAAATGGTTTTCAATATATGGATCCATCTCTTCGATAACGTAGAGCTTCTTGACTTTGGAAGCAAATTCCTTTATTTTCTCCATAGGCATCGGGAAGGTCATGCCGAGCTTCAGGTACGATGCGTCGTCCCCAAAAACCTCTCTTGCGTACTGGTAAGCAACGCCTGCGCTGACGACTCCGATCTCTGAGCCGTTATATTCCGCTTCGTTTATCGCAGCAACATTGGAATACTCCTCCATTGCCTTCAAACGGTCAATGAGCTTTCTTCTGAGCACTTTGCCGTTTGCCGGAGTAGCAACATATTTCGCAATGTTCTTTACATATGGGACCATAGGCATTTCAACCCTGTCCTCCAGTTCCACAAGGCTCTTGCTGTGGCAGATCCTTGTGGTGACGCGCAGCAGCACCGGTGTGTCGAATTCCTCACTGAGCTCCAGTCCGAGCTTCATGAAATCCTTCGCTTCCTGGCTGTTTGACGGCTCCAGCATCAAAACCCGCGCCGCGGTGGCATAATTCCGGTTGTCCTGCTCGTTCTGGGAGCTGTGCATTCCGGGATCGTCGGCCGAAACAAGCACGCAGCCGCCGGTCACGCCCGTATATGCGAAAGTAAACAACGGGTCTGCCGCTACATTGACGCCCACATGCTTCATTGCGGCCATGGAACGGGCTCCTGCAATGGATGCACCGATAGCAGCTTCCAGAGCAACCTTCTCATTGGGTGCCCATTCGCAATAGATATCTTTCTTATATTGTACGATATTTTCGAGAATTTCCGTGCTCGGAGTACCCGGATAGGCGGAGGCAAAGGTCAGTCCCGCCTCGTAGGCGCCTCGAGCAATGGCTTCATTCCCTGTCATCAGTTGTTTCATAATTTCCTCCTAGCGCGATTCTTCAGTTTTTTTCTTTATGTCCGCCGGACTTCAGCAGTTCCGCTTTCTTTCTGAATTTCGCTTCGTTTTCCTTATCGTTGGTTTCCCCGTAAATAACAGCCAGTTCCTCCATGGATTCCACATGGGAGCCGTTGATACCCAGCACGCGCTTGAAAGCTGCAACTGCGTCTTTCCGGTTTCCGAGCCTTGCGTGTGCGACTCCCAGATAGTAGGACATCGGCCACCAATCCTTGAATTTCGTTTCCAGGTACGGCTCCAGCATATCGATGCCCTGCTCGTATCTGCCGGCAAGCACCGCATTGCAGCCTTCCTCAATTTTCACCGGCTGTTCAAGCTGCTGCATCCTGCTCTTGATTTCCTTGCTGTCCTTGGGATTTCTCGACATCTTCAGGAACTGTTCCCAGGCAAGCTTGGCCTTGATATACAGGCCCATGTTCAGATAGCAGTAGCCCAGGTAATAGTACGCCAGCGCATACCGCGGATGGATCACCGTCAGCAGCTCGAAGAATTCAACCGATTCCGCCTTGAAGCGGCCGATATATTCCTCGTTGTTGCTGGCCAGGTAAAGTTCGCGGCAAACCCTCGCATAACTGTACATGGCGTGGATATTTATCGGATCGATGCAAAGCGCCGCGCGGAAGTGAATGGCCGCATTGTCGTAATCCTTGTTCTCCGCCGCATCTCTTCCGATCTTGACCATTCCGTTTACGATCTTGTTGTTGGAAAACCGCCTCATAAACTCGAGGTAGCTGTCCATATGTTCGAACTTGGGATCAATTCCCATGATCCAGGCGATATTCTCGGCGATATGGTTCATTTTGAGTCCTTCTCCGCCTTTGAACGCTTCCAGGTCCTGCTTTCTCAGCGGGATCGGAACTCCCTTCATGTGGTTCATTCCTGATTTTTTGATATATTCTTCGCTGAATTCATCAAACACAAAGTTCTTTGTGTATTTCTTCAAATATTTTCCGACTCTGTCCGGACGCAGTTTTATATCATAATCTTCCGGGCTTTTTTCGGGCAGTTGAGGCTTCTCCTCTTTTTTCTTCAGTAATTGCACCATCGTTTCACCTACAGGATTTCCCATCCCTTTCTCTCAAATTTTTTGATTGCCTCCGGATTCAAGGTATCTTGCATGTCCAGGATGAGCAGCTCTTTGATCTTGTCTTTCACGTTCGGTGTAAATCTTTCTTTCCAACCCGCGTATAGATAGAATATGCGATATAAGTCTTCCTTTTTGTGGGACTTATGTTGAAAACCTTTTAAATAGAAATAGTCGGCCAATTCCTCATAGAAGTCAAATGGCGTCTCCGCAAAGTTTTCTGCGGCAAAGTCGAGAGCCCGGCTAAACCCGCCTCGGTTGTGGTATAATTCCAGAACATTTTCGATCTTCTTCAGCCGTATCAGCGACAAAGCCGATATGTACTTGTTCGAGATTACCTCATACGGTGCCTGTCCCCGGTAAACGTATTCATGCTCTTCAATCTGCTCCCGGATCGGTGCGCCCTTGATCAGCTTCAGAAAGCCCAACTGGAGCTGATGTGCCCCCAGGGCGTAAACGTCATTGAAGGACTTTCGGAAGGACGGGTAGTCCTCGTAGGGAAGCCCTGCGATGAGGTCCAGATGGATATGGATGTTGCCCATTTCCACCAGGCTCTTTACATTTTCAGCCAATTTGGCGAAATCACATTTCCGGCTGCATGCCTTAAGCGCCTTTTCATTTGTCGACTGCACGCCGATTTCAAACTGGAACAGTCCCGGCCTTGCATCGGAAAGCAGGCGGAGCAGCTCCTCATCCAAAAGATCGCCGCAGAGTTCGAAATGGAAGTTCGTCTCTCCGTTGTCGCTCGCGATGAGATACCGCATGATCTCATAACATCTTTTTTTGTCCCAGTTGAAGGTCCTGTCGATAAACTTGACCTGTTTGACCTTTTTATAGATAAAGTAACTGAGGTCCGATCGGACCCGCTCCATGGAAAGGGTCCTGACCCTGCGTTCAATAGAGGACAGGCAGTAGCTGCACTGGAACGGGCAGCCCCGGGACGACTCGTAATACATGATCTTGTCCTCTTCGCACACCAGATTCAGGTACGGGAAAGGAACCGATTCAAACTGCAGCGGCGGCGCGATCGGATTCACGTAGATCCTGCCGTCCAACCGGTAGGTCAGACCACCGATCTTTTCATATTCCCGCGTATCTGCAAGCAGGACTTCTGCCAGTTCGGAAAAAGGGGCTTCCCCCTCGCCCGAGATGATAAAGTCGATAAATTTATGCTGGCTCATGAACGGGATCGCATCATAGCTGACTTCGGGACCGCCTAAAAGGATCTTGATCTCCGGTCTCGCCTTCTTCAGGTTTTCCGCCAGGTACAGCGTCTTATCCACGTTCCAGATATAACAGGAAAAGCAGATCACATCGTAGCTTTTTCGCAAAAGCTCCGTAAAAATGTAATCGTCTTCGTTATTGATGGTGAATTCCAGGAGATCAATGGAGTTCCTGCTTTTTTCCGCGCTTGCGTAAAGATACTTTAATGCCAGATTGGAATGCACGTATTTGGAATTCAGTGTGGTGAGTAAAATCTTCATATCCCATCTCCGTAATAGTTGAATTTAAAGCATACGGAATCTGTCATCCTTCAGCATATCGGCATTGTTCATTGCTTCCCGCAGCTGGTTCAGCATCCTTTCCTTATCCCGGGGCAGATCGCCCTTCAGGGACACGTAGTTGGATGCGTGATTGCTGCGAAAAACGCAAGTCTTTGTGACGTTGATATTTTCCAAAAGAAGTGCGGTCTCTGCGAGTACTTCCATCGGCGAAAGGAGCTGGAAACGCCCTTCTTTGATATCCTGATGCAGCTCGCAGCCCGGCTCGGTGATCAAGGTCAGGAGTCCGACATAAGAAGGCTCCATCTCGCTGATCATCGTTCCCGATTCAGCGGCATGATCCTCCCAGCCCTTCTTTCCGGCTAATCCGGAAATGAAAGTAACAGAGGACTGGATGCCGGAAGCTTCGATGCGCTTTACCGCTTCGATGATTTCGGCTCTTGTGGCTCCCTTCACGATATCTGAAAGAACTTTGTCGCTGCCCGATTCGGCGCCGATATAGATGATCCCGATGCCGTGATCCCGCAGTTCCTCCAATTCTTCCTTCGATTTTCGAAGCACATCCTGGGGAGAGCCGTAGATGCCCACCCTTTCGCATTCGGGGAAAAGCTTTTCTATGTGTTCCAGGATCACAAGCAGATCCTTGTTCTGTAAAACCAATGCGTCTCCGTCCGCAAGAAAGATCCGGTCTACTCTTCTGTAGTGCTGCCTGGCTGAATCAAGATCCTCCAGGACTTCGTTCACCTTTCTTACGCGGAATCTTTTGTCCTTAAACATGGTGCAGAAGGTGCATTTGTTGTGCGCACACCCGATGGTGACCTGGATGATAAGGCTGTAAGCCTCGCTGGGCGGCCTGTAAACGCTGCCTTCATATCTCATAATGCTACATCCTTTCCGGTACTTCCATTCCGAGCAGCAAGAGGCCGTTCCGAATGGTCTGCTTCGCTGCGTAAACGAGAAGCAGCTTCGCTTTTTTCTCCTCTTCGTTGTCGACGAGAATATGCTCGTCGTGATAGAACTTATTGAAGTTCTGCGCAATATCCACGATATGTCTGGTTACGATAGACGGTTCATATTTTTCTCCGGCTTCCAGAACGATGTCGGGGAAGCGGTAGATCAGCTTCGCCAGCTCATAGGCGCTGTCGCCTGTGATATATTCCGTATTGACCTTATCCGGAGCAGCGATGACCTGATCCGTCAGCGCTCCGCCGTTTCTCAGCACGCTGGCCGCTCTCGCGTGGGTGTACTGGACGTAGGGTCCGGTTTCTCCTTCAAAATTCAGGACCTTTTCCCAGGAGAACACATAGTCCTTGATCCTGTTGTTGGAAAGTTCCTGGAATATAACGGCTCCGATTCCGACCTGTTTCGCCGTGACGTCTACATTGTCCGTATTGACGTTCTTTTCGAGGATGATTTCTTTCGTCTGATTGACTGCTCTTGTCAGAACCTCTTCCAGGAATACGACTCTGCCGTGTCTTGTGGACATGGTGCCCTCTTCCAGGCTGACCAGTCCGAACGGAATGTGCACGCAGTCCCTTGCCCATTCAAAGCCAAGCATCTCAATGATCTGGATCCACTGCTGGAAATGCAGGTTCTGCTGGGATGCTACAATATATAAATTCTTGTAAAAATCATAATGTTCTTTCCTGTAGACCGCTGCCGCGATATCTCTGGTGATATAGAGGGACGATCCGTCCTTCTTCGTGATCAGAGCTGGCGACATGCCGTAGGCTTCAAGATCGACGATATTCGCGCCTTCCGATTCCTTCAGGAGATCGGCGTCTTTCAGCATGTTGACGACGCGTTCCATCTTGTCGGAGTAGAAGCTCTCGCCGGCATAGGAGTCAAATTCGATACCTAGCATCTGATAGACGCGGTTGAATTCCTTCAGGGATTCGTCGCGGAACCACTGCCAGAGTCTTGTCTCTTCCGGCTCGCCGTTTTCCAGCTTAGTGAAAACGTCTCTTGCTTCGTCTTCCAGGGAAGGATCCTTTTCCGACTCCTCGTGGAATTTAACATAATAGCTGAGGAGCGTTTTGATTGGTTCTTTCGTTACGTCTTCTTCATTTCCCCATCTTCTGTAGGAAACGATCATTTTCCCGAATTGGGTGCCGTAATCTCCAAGATGATTGATTCGAACCGTGTCATAGCCGAGGAAATCGTAAATCTTGTAAATGGAATTCCCTATCACCGTGCTTCTGATGTGACCGATGTGGAACGGTTTCGCAATATTCGGCGAGGAAAACTCGACGATGACCTTGCGGTTTTGTCCGATATCGCTGCTGCCGTAGCGTCCCTTGTCAGCCGCTACGCCGGATACCAGCTCATGCATGAAAAACTTTCTGGAAATAAACATATTTACATATGCGTTTACGCTTTCCACCTTGGCAAAGAGCTCATTGCCCTGCAGCTTTTCCGCAACTCCCTGTGCGATCATCGGAGGCGCCTTTCTCAGCACCTTTGCCAGTTTAAAGCAAGGGAACGCGTAGTCGCCCATCTTGCTGTCCGCCGGGATTTCGAGCATATCCTTGATCTCTTCTGCTGTAAGGCCTTCTATCGCCCCAGCCAGGGCGGCTGCTAACTGTTCTTTAATATTTATCATGAATCAATCCTCCTGTTTGTTGATTATTATCCTTTTTTTCTGCGGTCGAATTCCTCAGCCTCTTCCTGCTGGCGCTCATTAAGGACAGGAATGCCCCTCTCCTTCAGCATTGCTACAAAGATACCGTCTCCGTCGATCAACACGCCGGAAAAAGTGCCGTCATAGATCTTACCGCTGCCGCAGGAAGGGCTGTTGGCTTTCAGGATCGCCATTTCGATCTTTTGTCCCAGTCCGGCGGCTTTTTCCTCCGCCTTCTCCAGCGTCTTCACCGCTCCTGAAATCAGATTGTCAGTGATGTCGCGGCCGTTCTTGTCGATGGCCCTGCCGCCCTGAAGTTCCGACGGTGGTCTGGGCGTCGGCAGCTGACCGAGTCCTTCCGGACAGACCAGCATATAGTCCTTGCCCTCCATAAACTCTCTAACCCAGGCGCAATCATTGTTGCCGCCGCTGTACTTGCAGTTGACCCCCGCTAAACACGCACTGATTAAATACATATTATATATCCTTTCTGAATACTAATCCAGTTTTTCTTATAAATATACGGTTGTTTAGCTATATAAGGGTTGGGTGTATTGCTCATAGAAATGCGTCCGAACCCGAAAAGCTACCTCTAATAGAATCCGAAGCTTTGAGGGTGAGCGTATTTCGGAGCAATACACCCAACCCGTTATCTCAGCTCAACAACCGTTACTCCGTCTCCGCCCTCATTGAAAGCACCCTTCCGGAACTTGGCCACATGTTTATGCCCCCTCAGCATGCTGTGGAGACCTTCCCTCAGGATGCCTTCACCTCTGCCGTGTATAATGGTGACCTCTTTTAGTCCGGCGATATAGGCGTCGTCCAGATATTTATCAACATCCATCATCGCATCGTCCAGATTGCTTCCACGGACACTGATGCTCGGTGTGATGCTCTGGACCTTGCTCCGGTACAGCGTGCCGTACCTCGAGGTCTTGTTGTCCTTTTTGCCGTTTCCGTCCTGGATCTTTGTGATGTTATCAAGGTTTACGCTGATCTTCAGCAGTCCCACCTGTACCATCAGTTCATTTTTGTCATCGGGGAGAGTCAGCACGTTGCCCTTTTGATCCAGGCTCAGTACCTTGACTCTATCGCCGATCTTCAACTCGTCCGGTCGAACGGGATTTGGATTCTCCGCAGTTACAAGTTTCTCTTTATATTTATCGGAAGTCTCCCGGATCTTTTTCCGTACTTCCTCATATTTTCTGTTTCTGTCGCCGGAGTTCTGATACTTCTCAAGCTCTCGCAGCTCTTTCTGGACTTCGTCCGCGATTTCCTTCGCTTCTCTGATCATATCCCGGGCTTCTTCCTTTGCTTTGCTGAGGATCTTCTCCTTTTGCTCCTCCAGTTTCGCCCGCTCCTTGTCGAACTGTTCCTTTTGCTTCTTCATTTCAAGATTCAGCAGCATTGCCTCGTCGCGCTCTTCCTCCGCCAGTTTCCTGTCCTTTTCAATAGAGCCGATGACGTCCTCGAATTCGATATCGCCCTGCTCCAGCATTCCCTTTGCGTGCTTGATAATGACCGGTTTCAGCCCCAGCTTCTGTGATATTTCAAAAGCGTTGGATCTTCCCGGAATTCCGATCGACAAGCGATAGGTCGGGCTGAGGGTTTCCACGTCAAATTCCATGGACGCGTTCTCCACGCCCTTCGTAGCGATGGCATACTTCTTCAATTCCGTATAATGAGTCGTCGCAATGGTCTTTACGCTTTTGTCATAAAGATGTTCCAGTATGGAAATCGCCAGTGCGGCTCCTTCCAGCGGATCAGTCCCTGCTCCCAGTTCGTCCAGCAGCACCAGAGTGTCCTTGCCGGAATTCTCTACAATATTTACGATGTTGGACATATGTGAGGAGAACGTACTCAAGCTCTGTTCGATGCTCTGCTCATCCCCGATATCGGCGTAAACCTTCTGGAGCACCGGCATTTCGGTACCTGAGTTTGCTGGAACATGAAGACCTGCCTGTGTCATCAGGACAAACAAGCCCACTGTTTTCAGAGTAACCGTTTTTCCGCCCGTATTCGGTCCGGTAATGACCAGTGTGTTATAACCCTTACCGATGGCGATGCTGATAGGTACGACCTTGTTTTTGTCGATAAGCGGATGTCTGCCATCCTTGATGCGCAGGCTGCCTTGGGTGTTGATTTCCGGCTCGGTGGCCTTCAGCTTTACCGAGAATTTACCCTTTGCAAATATAAAGTCCAGCTTTAACAGGATGTCCTGATTGTTCAGGAGCTCGTCCCTGACCGACGCGACAGCCGCGGACAGTTCCGCCAGGATCCTTTCCATTTCCACCTTTTCGGCCAGCTCCATCTCCCGCAGTTCGTTGTTGAGATTTACGATAGCCTGGGGCTCGATAAACAGTGTCGCCCCTGTAGCGGATTGATCGTGGACGATGCCCGGAAACCTTGTTTTATGCTCCTGCTTGACCGGAACTACGTATCTCCCCTGTCTCATGGTCACAAGGGCGTCTTGCAGGATCGTCTTATTGTCTGCGGAATTCAGGATCTGGTTCATTTTCGAACGGATCGCCTCATTCTGCCTCTGTATTGTTCTTCTGATATTTTTTAATTCGGAGCTGGCTGCATCAGCCATTTCATCCTCAGAAATGATGCAGCGGTCGATGTCGTCCTCAAGCCGCTTCTGTATGCTTAACACGTCCGCCAGACCCTTGATGATGGGAAGTTCCGGCAGGTCGCTCTTTAAGAATGATGCAGCGTTTCTTGTCACCTGCAGGTTATACAGGATCTGAAGCAGCTGCTTCATGGTCAGCACGCTGCCCTTGTCGGCCAGCCAGATATAATCCTTGATATCATAAAAGCTGCCGAGCGGAACTGCCCCTTTACGCATAATAACGGAAACCGCTTCCGTGGTTTCCGCCAACATTTCCTTGATTTGGAACACATCAAGTGCAGGCTTCAGTTCCGCGATCATCTTCTTGGTGATCGCCGAAGCCGCCTCCGCTCCCAATAGGTCAAGTATTTTATTATATTCTAAAACTCGGTATGCCTTGTCATTCATATTTATTCCTAACATGGGGCTCGAGGCAATCATACCAAACGAGCTTTGGCAGCATTCTGCGCCGTTCACCGGCGCAGTCTAATGATGCGATTCGCCACTGGCGAGTTTGGATTATTGCCGAGAATTCTATTCCACTATTTTTTTATACCGGTCGAGATCGCCTTTCAGCCGGATGTTTTCCATCTGTAAGTCGAAAAAGCTGCTTTCCATGTCCTTGCATTTCGCTTCCATATCTTTTAAAGCCGTGAATTCGGACGCTTTGTCCTCCTGCTGGGTTTTCAGTTTATTGGACAGCTCCTCGTTTTTGGCAAGCAGGGCGGTATATTTTTCCTCCAGCTGTCTGAACTGCGTCGTCATCCGGTCGAGATCGACCGTCCTCTCATTGAACAGCCTTTGAAGTTCTTCCTTTTGTTCGATGCTGGCCTGAGCGTCTTCCTTGTATTGAAGGAAGCTCTTCTTTGCTTCATCCCAAAGCTGGACATAGTGCTTGGAGTCCTTTTCAAGCTGTTCGTTCTGCAGCTTCATGCCGCTCAGCTTTTCCAGTGTGGTAAAGTAATCATCTGCAACATTGACAGCGGACAGTACCGCCAGGGATGATACGGAGCCCGCCGGCAGCGCTCTGGCGATCTCATGCATCTTCGTGTTCACATAATCGGCAACTTTCATGATATGCTCTCTAGGCATATCCCCCGCTATCGTGTACTCCTGTCCATAGATTTTCACAGTTACCTTATTGGTATCCTCCATGCTTTTTTCCCCCTTAATTTATTTTTAAGCTTGAGGCGGTATTACTAATCGGCCGCGTATTGCGGCTCGCGCCCAGGTGTTCTCGCTAGAAACCGTCCGAACTCGAAAATCTACTTTTAAAATAGATTCTGAAGATTTGAAGAGTGAGCGGTTTCCAAGAGAATACCTGCGGCAGAGACGCAGATATAATAGAATCTGCTGCGACTACATTTCCCTCAATACCGCATCAAGCTTTTCCCTCAATGCATCAAGGACCTTCGTGTGGACCTTTACCACTTCCTCGTCGGTCAGCGTTTTATCGGAAGCACGGTAGGTCAGATTGAACGCAACGCTCTTTTTGCCCTCCTGCACCTGCTTTCCTCTGTAAACGTCAAACAGTGTGACGCTTTCAAGAAGCTTGCCGCCTACTTCCTTGATGATGCTTTCGATCTCAGCGACATAAGCGTCCTCACTGACGAGGAGCGCGATGTCCCTTGAAATCGCAGGATACTTCGGAAGCGGCTTGTATAATCTCATCGTATCGGCATGCTTCATGACCTGGTCGAAGGCCAGTTCACAGCAGTAGCATCTTGTTCCGATCCCATATTTATCAGCTACGTCGGGATGTACCTCGCCCATGATGCCCAGTTCTGTATCCTGATACATGATGCGGGCGCATCTACCAGGATGGTAAACGCCGTAATCGCTTTCCGGGACATAGCTCGTTCCTTTGATTCCGAGGAATGCAAAGAGTTCCTCCAGCATGCCCTTCAACGTGAAGAAGCTCTCTCCTTCACCGTAGCAGCCGATCGCCATGGAATCCCTTTCATCCGGGAGGGCATCCTCTTCGTCAAGACTCTTGAAGAAGGTGTTGCCTATTTCAAAGGCTCTTACCTTGGCAATGTTTCTTGAAAAATTCCTTCCCAGGACTTCCATCATATTCGGAGTGAGGATGGTTCTCATTACACTGTTTTCTTCGCCCAAAGGATTGAGCAGGCGTACGAAATTCCTTTCCCAGGAATCCTCGTCGATCCTTATATTGTCGACACCCTTCGGGCTGACGAAGGAATAGGTCTGCACTTCGTTGGCGCCGAGAGCGGTCATGATATCTCTTGTCAGATCCTTCAGGGACCTTTCCTTTGACTTGCCTGCTTCCTCATTGCCCTTCGGCAGAGTCGTCGGCAGCTTGTCGTAGCCATAGATCCTGGCGATCTCTTCTATAAAATCGATCTCCTCCTGCAGGTCCAGACGGACGGAGGGAGGTGTGACCTTCATATTGTTTCCAAGACCGGTAACTTCCATTTCCAGGCTTTCCAGGATATCCTTCATTTTCTTTTCGGGAATATCCGTTCCAAGTACCTTATTGACACGGTCCACACGAACATTTACGGAATAGGCTTCCGGCTTGCCGGGATAAACATCCACGGAGCCTTTTGTTACTTTGCCGGCTCCAAGGATCTCAATGAGCCTGCAGACTCTGTCCGCTGCTGTTTCGCTGAGATTCGGATCGATGCCTTTTTCGAATCTGGAGGACGCCTCTGTTCTCAGCGCCAGCTTCTTGGAGGTGGTTCTGATGCTGTCGCCGTTGAAATTCGCGCACTCAATGAGAATGGTGGTCGTGTCTTCCTTGATTTCGGAATTCAGGCCGCCCATAACGCCTCCGATTGCGACAGAACGCTTGCCGTCCTTGATCATCAGCATGCTGCTGTTCAGTTTTCTTTCGGTACCGTCCAGCGTTGTGAACATCTCGCCTTCTGCCGCGGTATCCACGATGATCTTATGATCGGCGATGTCCCTGATGTCAAAGGCATGGATCGGCTGACCGAACTCCAGCATGACATAGTTCGTGATGTCGACGATGTTGTTGATCGGTCTCATCCCGGCAAACATCAGTCTCTTCTGCATCCAGAGCGGGGACGGCTCAATTTTGATGTCCGTCGCGACTCTTCCCACATATCTTCTGCAAAGCTCGGGTTTTTTGATTTCGATGTCGATATAGTCCTTTGCCTTGCCTTCTTCATTCTGACATTCTGTTTCCGGATAATTCAGTCTCCCGCCAAAAGTCGCCGCGGTTTCTCTCGCCATTCCGATCATTGAAAGGCAGTCGGGACGGTTTGGTGTGATCTCAAAATCCACCACAGTGTTTTTCAGATCGATGGCTTCGTTGATGTCCATCCCCGGAGTGTATGCCTTGTCGAGGATCCAGATGCCGTCCCTCATATCAGCCGGAACTACTTTATCTTCAAATCCCAGCTCTTCGGGGGAACACATCATGCCGTTGGACTCGATCCCTCTCAATTTTCCCTTCTTGATGACTCTTCCGTCTGGGAGCTTCCCGCCGTGAAGGATCACAGGAACGTAGGCGCCGTCGAAAATATTGTCCGCGCCGGTTACGATCTGTATAAAATCTTCTTCTCCGATGTCGATCTGGGCGACCAGAAGTTTATCCGCATCGGGATGTTTCTCCACGTCCACGATTTTTCCGACAACGATTTTTTCGATGCCTTCTCCGAAACGCTCAACGGTTTCGATGTTGGAGCCGGACATGATCATCCTTTCGCAGAACTCTTCTATGCTCACATTGAGATCGGTATATTCTTTCAACCATTCTACAGGTACTAACATGCTTTCTTACCCCCTATTTAAATTGCTGTATGAAACGCATATCGTTTTCATAAAGCAGTCTGATATCGTCGATTTCGTATTTGAGCATGGCAATTCGCTCTACGCCCATGCCGAAAGCAAATCCCGTATATTTTTCAGTATCGATATGTCCTACTTTAAGTACGTTCGGATGAACCATGCCGCAGCCGAGAATTTCGATCCAGCCGCTGCCTTTGCATACTCTGCATCCTGTTCCTCCGCACTTGAAGCAGGAGACGTCCATTTCCGCGCTTGGTTCCGTAAACGGGAAGTAATGCGGCCGGAATTTCGTCTTTACTTTTGAGCCGAAGAGCTGTTTTGCAAAGGAATCCAGTGCGCCTTTCAGGTCTGCCATGGTAACTCCCTCATCTACGATAAGTCCTTCCACCTGGTGGAACATCGGAGAGTGAGTGGCGTCCGGCGTATCGACGCGGAAGCAGCGTCCCGGGGATATGATCTTGATAGGCGGATTTTCCTTCATCAGCACTCTTGCCTGGACCGGTGAGGTCTGGGTTCTGAGCAGAGTGTTGTCTGTGATATAGAATGTATCCGACATATCTCTGGAAGGATGGTTCTGCGGCGCGTTCAGTGCGTCGAAATTGTTGAATACGGTTTCGACCTCAGGTCCTTCCGCGATGCTGAAGCCCATATTCATAAAGATACGGGAAATTTCATCTATGGTAATTGTGATCGGGTGCTTGACTCCGAGGTTGTATCTCGTGCCAGGCTCCGTCACGTCTATTTTCTCCTTGGTAAACTTATCCGATTTCTCGGACTCCTTCAGAGATGCAAACTTCTCTTCCAGGAACGCTTCTATTTCGGCTCTCACCGTATTAGCGGCCTTTCCGAATTCCTTTCTTGCCTCGGGATCCATGGAACCCATGGAACGCAGGATTTCCGTCAGCTGTCCCTTTTTACCGAGCAGCTTTACTCTGATTTCTTCTGTTTCAATGACCGAGGAAGCCTTGTGAAGCTGTTCTTTCGCTTCCTGCAAAATTTTCATCAATTGATTCTGCATAAACCGTTCTCCATTTCTATTTTAAATTTATCAATTCTCAATGTCTATTTTCTTAGTTAACCCTTGTGTCTCTGCCGGACCGACTCGTACATCAGGATGCCGGCGGACACTGCAGCGTTGAGGGATTCGATGGTCCCTTCCATGGGGATCTTGATCACGATATCCGATTGCTCCAGAAACTCATCGCATACCCCATTGCCTTCGTTTCCAATGATAACCGCCGCGTTCTCAGCAAGCTCGACGCCGTAATAATATCTGCTGCTGGAAAGCGCTGTACAGACGATGTTTTTGCCGTGACCTTTCAGCAGCCGGACGACCTGACCGGGCGTATCCGCCAGCAGCACCGGGAGCCGGAAAAGGGAACCGGCCGCAGCTCGGACGATCTTCGGCGAATAGATATCGGCGGTACCCTTTAGCAGGATGGCGCCCATATATCCCGCCGCGTCGGCGGTCCGCAGGATAGTTCCGATGTTGCCGGGATCCTGAAGCCTGTCAAGAACGATGATATTGCTTTTATTGTATGTGACCGAAGGATTCTCTGAGAAGAATTTTTTCTCAGTATATACTCTTTTTTTAACAACTGCCAGGATCCCCTGGGGGGTCTCGGTCTCCGATAATTTACGAAAAAGTCCCGGCGACATCACTGCCACTTCTGCCGCTGTCAGCGCCGGGTCTAAATTTTCACTCACGAAGTCTTCCTCCGGGAACTCGGAACTGCGGATGATCATCTCGATGTCTCCGCCGTTCTGCAGCGCCTCACGAATGAGGTTGGGACCTTCGATCAGGTATTTCCCCTGCTCATCCCGGTATTTTTTCTGTTTCAGCTGTGCTGCAGTCTTATAAATCTGATTTTCCCCAGAGGTGATCAGCTTCATTCTTTTTCTCCATCAATAGGGTTATAATTAGAAAAGCCGGATTTTACCCCGGCTCCCTTTCGAATCTTTAGTTAAAAGCTGCCCATTTTATCCTTGCTCAGGAAAGTTGGGATTTCAAATGCACCGGTTACCTTCGTCTGGAATATATCATCCTTAGGCTGGTTTTCCGCATTCTCTTCTGATGTAAGTTCCGCGCCTTCTTCCTCTTTGGCATGAGCCTCTGCCTTGTCTCTGCTCGGCGATAATATGTCTGCCGGTCTGTCTTCAAATCCGGTCGCTATGACTGTGATGATGATCTCATCATGCATGTCCTCTTTCACGGAAGCTCCGAAGATCACGATAGCGTCCTTGTCCGCCGCTTTCTCGATCTGATCTGCCGCTTCGTTGACTTCCAGCATTCCTAGATCGTAGCCTCCCATGATGTTAAGTAAGATTGCCTTCGCTCCGTTGATGGAAGTTTCCAGCAGCGGGCTTTCGATGGCCGCTTTGACGGCCTCCTGGACCCGTGTTTCTCCGCGTCCTCTTCCAACGCCCATGTGGGCGATGCCCCGGTCGCTCATAACGGTCTTCACATCCGCAAAGTCAAGGTTGATCAGTCCCGCTTCCGCAATCAGGTCGGATATCCCCTGGACGCCCTGCTTCAGGACTTCATCCGCCATAACGAAGGCTTCCAGCATGGATGTGTTCTTTTCCGCTACCTGCAGTAGCCTGTCATTTGGTACGACTACCAGAGAATCCACATATTTTTTAAGGAACTTGATACCAAGCTCCGCATGATCTTTTCTTTTTTTACCTTCAAAGGTGAACGGTTTTGTTACAACGCCTACCGTAAGCACACCCAGGTCTTTTGCCGCTTTCGCGATGATCGGCGCCGCACCTGTTCCGGTGCCTCCGCCCATCCCCGCGGTAATGAATACCATATCGGAACCGGCGATAAACTTGGTAAGATCTTCTATGTTCTCTTCCGCAGCTTTCTGGCCGACTTCAGGGTTGGCGCCCGCGCCGAGACCTTTCGTCAGCTTTTCGCCGATCTGCAGTTTTGTCTCCGCCTTGGATCCGGACAAAGCCTGCTTGTCCGTATTGATCGCCATAAAACTAACACCGTTGAGACCTGCATCTATCATTCTATTTACAGCATTGCTTCCGCCGCCGCCTACGCCGATTACTTTTATTTGCGCCGTGCTTTGCTCGTTCACTTCGAAATGTAACATCGTTCCCGCAACCTCCCGTTACCTAAATATAGTTCATTATACCACATGATCGGTGCTAATGCACCTATTTCTTGTTGATATTGCTATCTTTTTTTATGATATATTTGTCTATAATCAGCCTTCGGATCACGGCCAAATTCTGGAACAATCTGCCGCCGAAAACGAGGATCGCCGCATAGTAAAGAGGAACTCCCAGACGGTCTCCCAGATAGGCAAGCAGACCGGCTAAAATCGCGTTGGTGATAAAACCTGATATGAAAATCAGGTTGTTGTATTTCCCTTCCAGATGGGATCTGGCCGCGCCCAGGATGGAGTCGATGGCTGCAAGCAGCCCCATTGTGATATAAAACGAGTATTCCGACGGATAGGATATATTCAGTGTAAAGCCCAGGATGATCCCTCCGATTAAACCTAAAATCATTGCAATTAACAACTTCTCATTCCTCCTCTTTCGCCTTGGTCATATATTCATATGATTGCTCATCCGAATATTTCGGTATGGTTATGTCATCCTTGATTGTCATTTTGAAAATAACGCCGTAATCCTGCAGCAATGTCCCATAGCCTTCCGGTCCTATGAGGGAAGCCGCCATCCGCTTGGAATCTCCGATCGCCTTTATTTCAAAAGGTCTGGCGAAAAATTGGTCGTTGATGCGGATCGTATATCCCGAGCAGGAGATCGAAGTGTCGTTTACGATCCTCTGGCCGTTGACCGACAGGACTTCCGCGCCCGAACGATTCAGCTCGTTGATGATGGTCAGGATGTCCATGTCGTGGACCAGGACCGTATTGGGATCTTCCCCCTCATAAAGGGCTCTGGTTCCGTCGTCGACAAAAACAACGACGCCTTCCCCGTGGACCGCGGTGTTGCCGCTGATCAACTTGTAATAGTTGTTTTCATCCACAAGCCTTTCCTTCAGACCGTTGTCCCCACCATTTGCCAGAGCTTGGTACTCCTGCAGCTTTTTGTCCGTTTCGGTGATCAGTTGGCCGATCCGGTCCTTATCCTGTTTTTCGCTTTCAATGGCAGTCTTATAATCCGTGATCGCCTTTGGCGACACGAAAAGCTGCTGCCCGTTTGTTACCTTGGCTTGTATGATGATCGAAAAACCGACCACAAGGCAGAGCGCGAAAAAGCCGAGAACTCTCAGTTTCATAAAACCACCAGCCTATTCTTCTTCCACTACCGGTTCGGCATATCGATATTTAATGATCCCGCTGTATCTGGGGATTTCGATCTCATCCTTTTTCTTGATGTCGATCCTGAGTCCGTAGTTCTTCATCTGTTCGATGATGCCAAAACGTATCGTAAGCGTCGATTCAATGGTGTCCGGATTCCCTATGGCTTTGATGGTATAGGGTGGAGCGGTCGGCACAGTATTGATATTTACATTGTCCCCCGCCAGACTGATCTCCGTAGTGACGATCATCCTCTGGCCGTTGATGGAAATCGCTTCAGCTCCGGCGTCCTTCATTTTATTGACAAGAGAGAGCAGCAGCTCGTAACGCAGCATGATGACGCTGTAATCGTCGGTGATTTCCGACGTTGGGACCGGATCATCCACCGTCACGATAACTCCCGAGCCCTTCACGTCCACAACGCCTGCCGCCATCTTATATTTCTCCAGATCGGACACAACGCCCTTCAGGAAGAAGTCTTCATCCGACTTTTCCTTCTCGATCTTGTCCAATCTTTCCTCGAGCTGGTTCAATTCCTGTAATGCCACATCCTTTTCCGCCCGAACCTGTTTCAGTTCCTCCAGATATCCCTGTGCCTTTGCAAGGGGAACGAGGCCTCCCACATCGGAGCCCTGCGTAGTAGTGATCTGAATGGATATCACAAGGCCGATAAACAAGGCCAAAAGTCCGATCACGATCATTCCGCTGAATTTTTTCATCTGTTCCTCCACTCCTAAACTTACTAGCTCGCCCAATTTGTGAAGCAAATTGATGGCGAACTTATGCAAGGAAATCACAAATCTCCGATTTGTAGATTTCTACTGCCTTTATTCCACCAATGGGCTGAATGAAAAATACTTGTCACTGCCCATCTTGATCACACCTCGTTCGATCCCCTTTGTATAGAGATCATACAGCACCTCCTGCAGCGAATCCAGATTGTTCCGGATATCGTCCGGCGTCCCTTCGCAGATCAGTTGGTCGTAGATATATGCCTTGATCACAACTTTGGAGATGTCCACCTTTTTGAAATAAACCTCGTGTTTTTTCACTTCCTCAAGGAGTTTGAGCGTGTCCGTCAATGAGGTATTATCCTCCACTTCAAGGGGGGTCCCCGGTTTCATATTCTTTACCTTCATTCCCAGCAGCTGGGTCAGCGCCGGCTCTTCGTCCGCTTTTCTCAGAACCTTGCCTTCGTTGTCGATAATGATGAACTTGCCGCCGTAAGGCACCGCCGCATCTTCTTTGCGTTCTTCGACAATGATCACAACCTCGGCGGGAAGCTTTCTTTTCAGCTTCACATTTTTGATATAAGGATCTGCCAGAAGCTTCTCCTTCATTTTGGAAAGAGACGTTTCAAACAGGTTCTCTCCCGTCTTTGCTCCCGCCAGGCTGATGAGTTGTTCCGCCGTGTAATGGTTGTTGTTTTCAACCGTTACTTTCTGTATATCAAATAAACTCGAGGTGAAAAAGAAGTACATCCCTGTTAGAAAAGCCACAAACACGATGAACCTCAGAAGATAGTGCTTCTTTTTCCTCTTCTTTTTTTTCCTTTGTTTTTCATTTTCTTTCATATCTGAACATCCTCAGGATTTTACTTTTGCTATTCTCTTGTAATATCTGCCCCGATTTTACTCAAAGCCATTTCAAATTTATCATATCCTCTGTCTATATGGCAAATATTTTCTACAATTGTTTCCCCTTCAGCACCCAGACCAGCAATGACAAGGGAGGCTCCTCCCCTCAGATCTCTCGCGACGACCCTTGCTCCCGTAAGCTTTTCTACCCCGGTAATGACAGCCGTTCTGCCGTCTACCTTGATCTTCGCGCCCATCTTTCGAAGCTCTTCAACGTGTTTGAAGCGGCTCTCAAAAATAGTCTCTGTGACGAAGCTGGTGCCGCGGGCCACTGTCAGCATGGTCAGTAGCTGGGATTGCATATCGGTAGGGAATCCCGGATACGGCAGGGTTTTGATCGTATCTACCGCTTTCAGCTTCGACGGGGAGATCATTTCAACGGTATCTTTTCCTTCACGGATCCTGCAGCCTGCTTCCTTGAACTTTGACAAAGTCATACTCATATGTTCCGGTATGGCATTTCGCAGGACGACATTTCCTCCCGTAATGGCCACCGCCGCTAAAACGGTCCCTCCTTCTATTCTGTCAGGAATTACCCTATGTTCCACCTGGTTGTATGAATTTTTGCCACGGATTATGATTTCGCCGGTTCCGGCTCCTCTTACTTCAGCCCCGCAAGCATTCAAAAAACATTGCAGGTCTATGATTTCCGGTTCCTTGGCAGGATTGATTATTCTCGTTTCGCCCTCCGCTGCAGTTGCGGCAAGCATCACATTTTCAGTTGCCCCGACGCTCGGAAAATCAAGAAGGATCCTGTTTCCCACCAGCCGGTCGGCCGTACATTCCAGAAAGCCGTGAGCCTCTTTGATGGTCACGCCCAGTTTTTTAAGCGCAGAAAGATGGATGTCGATCGGTCTTAATCCGATTTCGCACCCACCCGGATAACTTAGGGTGACTTTTCCGCATCTTGCAATCATGGGCCCCATTAAAAATACCGATGATCGCATTTCCCTCATCAGGTGCTCCGGTATCGTGTAGGAATCGACGGGTTTCGAATCGACGATCACTCCGTCTTCTTCCTCGGTTATTTTGCATCCGAGTTCCCCCAAAATGGAAAACATGGTATGAACATCGGATAAATCTGGACAGCTTTTTATTTTGCATTCGTTCCCTGTTACGATGGTGGCAGCAAGAATCGGAAGCACTGCATTCTTCGCCCCCGTAAGTTCGTACTCGCCGGTCAGCCTTACACCACCGTTTATACGAAATTGTTCCACTAGAATTACACCTCCGCAGAATAACATATTCCGCTTATTAGCGAGTTAAGAGTTTTAAAGCAGTCCCTTCGCATCTGCCTTTTACTGCTCTTAATCCATAATATGAAGTTCTGAAAAAGGTGTTACTATATTGAATATCCCGTATATTAAATGCCCAGATGATCGTATATCATATCGACCGCATCGATTCTGCCGACTTTTGCGCTGGATGCGGACATGCTGTTCAGCGTCTCTCTGTTGTTCTTCAGTCTGAGAATGGTTCCGAGAAGCTTTTCATCGGTCAGATCTTTCTCCTCAATTATGATGGCCCCGCCCTGATCGGCGACGACTTTCGCGTTGAAAAACTGATGGTTGCCCGTCACATTGGGGGAAGGAATAAGAATAGAAGCCTTTCCGCATGCCGTGATTTCGGAAACCGTCAATGCGCCGGCCCTGCTGATCACCAAATCGGCTGCGAAAATATACTCGTGCATATTATCTGCATATTCCAGAATATTTATGTTTTCGGAAAGCTTGATGTCCCTTTCTTTCAGTGCATCAAGGACTTTATTGTAATAATTTCTGCCCGTGACAAAAAACAGCTTCGTATCCGGCATATTGTTGACTGCTTCGACAACATGGATCATGGTGCTGTTGATCTTGCCCGCGCCGAGGCTCCCGCCGAAACACAGGATCACAAACTCGCTTGCGCTGATGCCCATCTTCTCCCTGCTGTGATTCACACTGCCGAGAAGAAAGCTTTTGCGGATGGGATTTCCGGTAACCACCAGCTTGCTCTGGTCCTTGAAATATTTCTTTGATTCCGGAAAGCTGATGAATACCTTATCCACGTATTTTTCGAGGATTTTATTCGTCACTCCCGGAAAGGCGTTCTGCTCGTGGATAAAGGTTTTTATACCCTTTTTATGGGCAGCTCTAACAACCGGACCGCAGACATAACCGCCGGTTCCAATAACCAAATCCGGCTTGAATTCCTTTATGATACTGCTCGCCTGCATATTGCCCTTCGCGAGATCGAACGCTGTTTTCACGTTCTTCCACAGTTTCTTCCTGTGGAATCCACTTACGGTTATAAAACGAATATCATAGCCGTTTTTCGGCACAAGATCCTTCTCCATCCCCTTGGCTGTTCCAACGAAAAGGATTTCGGCGTCTGGATGCCGTCTCCGTATCCTTTCCGCGATGGCGATGGCCGGATAGATGTGTCCGCCGGTTCCGCCGCCGGTCATGATTACTCTCATTTTGTCTCCTCCATATTTAACGCCGCGCAGCGGGTATTCGCACAGCGCACCGCTTAACCGTACCCAGTCTATCGAGCGGAGTGCCGTGAAATGTTCAACAGTATCCCCATAGAACCCATGAACAGCATCAATGCGTTTCCGCCGTAACTGACGAAAGGCAGGGTGATCCCCGTGGGCGGCATGGATGAGGTTACTACCGCGATGTTCAAAATGACCTGAAGCGCCAGCATGATCGTGATGCCGGACGCCAGCAGAGTCCCGAACATGTCGGGCGCATTCAACGCGATATGGATGCCGCGCCAGATCAATATGATATAAACGGCGATGAGACTGATACATCCGATATAGCCCAGCTCTTCGCCAATGATTGCAAAGATAAAGTCATTTTGCGGTTCCGGCAGGTACAGCGTCTTCTGGATGCTCTTTCCGAGGCCTACGCCAAACAGACCACCCGATCCCAGAGCCAGAAGCGACTGGATTACCTGGTAGCCGTCTCCCAGTGGATCCTGGAATGGATCCAGAAAGCTGGTCAGTCTTTTCAGGCGGTAACCGCCCTCGTCGGTCAGGATCATGAATGTGATCCCTACGGCTCCCAGACCCACAATTCCTCCCAGATAGAGGACATTCAAACCGGCGACGAACATCATTCCGATGATGATTCCGCTGATGGTAATGGCCGTGGAAAGATTCGGCTGCAGGATGATCAAACCAAAAAAGAGTCCGATCAGCCCCAGCAGCGGAAGAATTCCCTTGGTAAAGGATTTGATGCGCTTTGGATCTTTGCTTAAAAACCAGGCGACAAAAATGATCGCCGCGATCTTCGCAATTTCTCCGGGCATCAACGTAAATTCACCAACGCCGATCCACCGTGTGGCGTAGTTTCTCGTCACTCCGAGGGGAGTAAACAGAAGTCCAAGGAGAACGACGCTGACGATCAGGATCGTTGGAGCCGCTTTCGCGTAAACCCGATAATCGAACATGGCGCAGAAAAGCATCGCACCCAATCCGAGAACGGCCCATATAATGTCCTTCTTCAAATAGCTGTAGGGGTCTCCCGTGTCGTTGATGGCACTATAATAGCTGGAGCTGAACACCATGATCACTCCAAAAACCACGAGGGCCAAAACGAGGATCGTCAATACGAAATCCCCCGATTTTATACGGATCTTATTTTTTCGAGCCATTTATTTCTCCCTTGCTTGTTAATTTTCCGAAAGACTTCGCCGTTTCGCGTCTTTCGTAAAATTTCCTGCGCAACCTTATTTCTCGAGGTCCCTCACGCAGTTTTTAAAGTGCTCTCCCCTTTGTTCAAAGCAGGTGTACATATCCCAGCTTGCGCATGCGGGTGAGAGCAGGACCGTATCTCCGGGCGACGCCAGTTTATAACCTACCCTGACGCATTCTTCCATGTCTCTGCACATGGTGATATTGGTAAATCCAAGCCGTTCGGCGGTTTCCTTGATTTTCGGAGCCGTTTTTCCGAGCAGCAGCAGATGCTTGACTTTTCCCTGAAAAGCATTGATAAATTCTTCATATTCCGAGCCCTTATCATAACCTCCCGCGATGAGAATGATTCCGTCTTTCATCGCTTCGATGGCCTTGATGGAAGCGTCGGGGTTGGTTCCCTTGGAGTCGTTGACAAAGCGGACGCCGTCCACTTCACCCGAGAATTCCAGCCGGTGTTCCACGCCCTCAAATTCGCGGAGCGTTTTGGCGATCACATCAGGCGAGATGCCTGCAAAATAACCTATCGCGGCAGCCGCCAGGGCGTTCTCAAGGTTGTGGGCTCCCGGTATCTTCAAATCGTCCTTGCTGCAGATATCAATGATTTGGCCCTGTTCGTTCCTGATCACGATGTCGCCGTCCAGAACATAGCAGCCGAGCGAAAGCTCCGCCTTCCGGCTGAAGGGGATCACCTTTGCCGGACACTGTTTCACCAGCTTCATGGATTCTTCATCGTCATAATTTACGACGAAATACTGATTTTTATCCTGGTTTTTAAAAATCATTGCCTTGGCCTGGGCATAGTTTTCCAACGTCTTATGCCGGTCCATATGATCCGGCGTGATGTTCAACAGAGCTGAAACCTCGGGTTTGAAATCCCTTGTGGTCTCAAGCTGGAAGCTGCTGACTTCCGTCACGAGCCAGTCGTCTTCCGTGGTGCACAGCGCCTTTGAGATCACCGCGACTCCCACATTCCCGACGACAAAGGTCTTTCTTCCTGAGTTCTTGAATATTTCTCCCACGAGAGTCGTCGTGGTGGTTTTTCCGTTGGTTCCCGTTATAGCGGCGTACTTGCCTTTGCCGACACGATATGCGATCTCCAGTTCCCCGATGACCTCTGCGCCCGCCGCCTTCGCCTTCTGCACAAAACCTGTGTCAAGAGGCACTCCCGGACTGATGACCACCATATCGAGTTCGCCTGTATTGTCCGGCTCTTCGCCGAAATAGCAGGTTGCATTTTTATTTCTCAAAAACTGGATCAATGATGTATCAAGTTTATCTTCTTCCTTCCGGTCATAAACCGAAACGACTGCTCCCAGCTTCAAAAGGGCCTGCGTCGCAGCAATGCCCGACTTCCCCATGCCTACCACGAGGATCCGTTTCCCTTCCAACTGATTCATGTTATTCCCTTCTTTCTTTCCTACGTATTAAACTATGAAAAGGCTGACCGCACACAAAATAAATGTCACGAACCAAAAAACCGCAACTACTTTTGTCTCTTTCCAGCCACTGAGTTCAAAATGATGATGAAGCGGAGCCATCTTAAATATTCTTTTCTTTCTTGTCTTATAGCTTACCACCTGTAAAACTACGGAAAGTGCCTCCGCCACATAAACTCCGCCTACGAAAGGCAGTATCAGCACGACATTCATGATGATCGCCGCTGCGGCGATCCCGCCGCCCAAAGCCAGCGACCCGGTATCGCCCATAAATACCCTGGCAGGATGCTTGTTGAACATCAGAAAACCAAAGCAGGCTCCCGCCATTGCAGAACAGAAAAGGGCTGCCGTCGGAGAGCCGTATGTAGAACCAACGATTGCTAAGAACAGTGCTACGATCAGTGTAACTCCGGAAGCCAGTCCGTCAAGACCGTCTGTGAGATTTACCGCGTTTACCATAGCAACGACGACGAATGCGATAAACGGGATATACCATATGCCAAAATCGATATTATCATTTATAAACGGTACGAAAATCTTTGTGCCGTAAACGGAAAAATGCGATTGATACGCTGCTAGGATCACCGCGATGAGGATCTGCAGCACCAGTTTCTGTTTCGCAGTCAGTCCCAAATTTCTCTTCATTGTCACCTTGACGAAATCGTCCAGGAAGCCCAGGATCCCGAAGGCCAGGAATGCTCCCAGGATTACCAGCATATCCCTTGTGGTTTCCCCGGACGTCAGACAGGTGATCAGCACACCGACAATGATCGCAACACCGCCCATGGTCGGCGTGCCGGATTTGACCATATGTGACTGCGGCCCGTCTTCCCGGATGCTCTGGCCCGCCTTGATCCTTCTCAGAACCGGTATGATCAGCGGAGTCGCAACGACGGTAACAAGGAACGCGATTGCTGCAGGTATAACAATTTGTAAGTAGTCCATGCTCAATTCATCTCCATTATTTTCTTTACAACTTGATCCATGGCCATGCCCCTTGAGCCTTTCAGCAGGATGACATCACCAGATGATATCATACTACCAATGTCCCCCATCAGCAACTCCTTTGTTTCATAATAATGGACTTTCTGTTCTCCAAGTATTTCCTTCGCAGCCTCATAAATATGCTTTGCCTGAGTCCCTACGGCGATGAGAATATCAACGGAACTCTCCGCCGCATACCTTCCCACTTCCGCATGAAACGCATCGGAGTTTTCCCCGAGTTCAAACATGTCGGCAAGGATCGCGATCTTACGGAAGCCTTTGGTCGCGGTTAATACGTCAATAGCCGCCTTCATGGAATCAGGGCTGGCGTTATAGGTGTCGTCAATGATCTTCATGCCGTTTTTCCCTTTGATGTTGAGCCGTTTATCCGTGATCTCAAGCTTAAGGAGTCCTTTGGCCGCTTCCGCCATGGTGATCCCACAGGATACCGCAGCCGCGACGGCCAGGGCTCCGTTGTACGCGTTGTGACGTCCCGGTACGTTCAGATGAAAAGTTTGAGTTTCTTTTTTATGCTCTATGGTGAATTCGATTCCTTCTTCTCCGTTATCTATAATATTCGAAATGATAAAATTGCTTCTTCCTGTCTCTCCCGTGGTGACGATTTTGTAATTCCCCTGCACATCATCCCTTGAGAGAAAATCATTGTCCTCGTTTACGATGAGGATCCCGTCGGTCGTAAAGTAATTGGTGATTTCCAGCTTGGCCTTCAGGATGTTCTCTCTGCTGCCGAGATTTTCGATATGGGAGATCCCGATATTCGTAATGACGCCGATATCCGGGCGGACAAGTTTTGCCAGCAGGTCGATCTCGCCCAGTTCGCTCATTCCCATTTCAAAAACGCCTGCTTCCGTATCCTCCGGTATGGAGAGCACGGTCAGCGGCAGGCCGATATGGTTGTTGAAATTACCGATATTTCTTGCCGTTTTGTATTTTTCAGAGAAGATCCAGTAAAGCATCTCCTTTGTCGATGTCTTCCCGGTACTGCCTGTCACTCCGATCTTGATCATGGAGAAAAGCGACAGATAATAAGCCGCCAGTTCCTGCAGCGCCTTTGTAGTATCTTCCACTTGTATAATATTGAACGGTCCGCTCAATCCATCCGGTTCTCTGGAGAGGATGAATGTCCGGCATCCCCGCTCCACAGCCTGGGGAATAAAATCGTGGGCGTCATGCTGTTCGCCGATCAAGGGAAAGAATATGTCTCCCTCCGCAACTTTTCTTGAATCCGTCGAAACCCCGCTTATTTCATCCTTTGGATCTCCCAGAAGCAGCTTCCCCTTTACCGCTTCGGTTATCTGTTCTATTGTAAGTTTTTTCATTTTATTCACCGTTTTCTATGATTTGTTTTACAACTTCCCTGTCATCAAAATGGAATTTCTCCGTTCCAATGATTTGATAGGTTTCATGACCCTTGCCGGCTATCATTATTATGTCTCCTTTTTTATAGATGGAAACAGCTTTTTTGATCGCTTCGCGTCTGTTTTCGATCACTTCGTAATTGCAGCCCGTTTCGTAGATCCCCGCTTCGATGTCGGCCGTAATGGCCTCCTGTTTTTCCGTTCGCGGATTATCGCTTGTAATAATGCAGTAATCGCTGTATTTGCCAGCCGTCATCCCCATGAGAGATCGTTTCCTTTTGTCCCTGTCGCCGCCGCAGCCGAAGACGCAGATCAGCCTGCCCTTTTTAAAGTCCGTGGCTGTTTTAAGCACTTTCTCCAGGCCGTCCGGTGTATGTGCATAATCCACGATGGCTATGATCCCCTTATCGTTCTCCACCAGTTCGAATCTGCCCGGAACGCCTTTCAGCGCTTCCAATCCATTCTGGATGGAAAGGAAGGAATACCCGGCAGATCTGGCGCAGACTGTCGCCGCCATAGCGTTGTATATCGTAAATATACCCGGTGTATTTATTTTTAACAATTCGGTGTGCTCCTGATTTTCTGCGACCCGGATCAAGGATCCCTTCTCAGTCGTTTCAAGGATTTCACCGAAATAATCGGCCTTTCTGTCCTTCAGGGAATAGCCGTAAACTTCTTTCCCGTCCTTTTTCAGTTCTTCATAAAGCCGCTTGCCGTATTCATCATCAAGGTTTGTGGCGGCAGCGCCTTTTGTATAATAAAACAACTTCTTTTTCGCCGCGAAATAATCCTCCGGATCCCTATGGAAATCCATATGATCTGACGTAAGATTTGTAAATATGGACGCTTCAAATTCCAGATCGTCCACCTTGCCGAGGGCCAACGCGTGGGATGAAACCTCCATGACGCAATTTTCAACGCCTTCCGCTTTCATCTCGGCAAACATGTGCTGAAGATCGCAGGACTCCGGCGTCGTATTCTGCGCTTCGTATTCCTTGCTCCCCACGTGGTAACCAATGGTCCCGAGCATTCCGCACGGGCCTCTGTCGGCCTCGATTATGCTCTTCAGCATATATGCTATGGTCGTCTTGCCGTTGGTTCCCGTGACGCCGTAAAGGTGGAACGGCGCTGTTTTATTTTCGTAAAAATTTGCTGACATCTTTGAAAGCACTCTCCTGCTGTCAATTACCCTCAGAACCGGCACTGCCCTGATATCGATGTCTTCTTCAGAAACGATAACAGATGCACCCCGAAAGGCTGCATCCATGGCAAAGATATGTCCGTCTGTGTGAAAGCCCTTCATGCAGACGAAAGCATATCCCTTCTGTACCAGTTTCGAATTATATGTTAGCCCCGTTACTTCGATATCTTTCATTTCATTGGGGCAGGGTATATGAGTGCCTTGTAACAGATTCTCGAATTTCATCTCGAAGGTCCCTCCCTTGAGCTAATTCTTATATAAGCAGACGGTTCCTCCCTTTTGCAGTTTTTCACCCGGCTTCGGATACTGGTCCACGATGGTGAAGTCCTCTCCGGGCTGGGCCGGCGGGGACACGGTGTAATTCAGTGAAGCGCCTCCTAAAATACCGATGGCTTCGCTCAGGTTCTGGTTTGTAACATCCGGAACCGTTACATAGCCGCTTTCGATCGCCTGCTTTTCTTCTTCGCTGTATGAAGGCTGTATATTCAAATATCGTAAGGTTTCTTCAAGGACGAGCTTCACGCCCGGAGCAGCCGTCTGACTTCCGAACTTGACGCCCTTCGGATTGTCAACGATCATCAGGATGGCAATTTGCGGATCATCCATTGGCGCCATGCCGATAAAGGATGAAAATGTCTGTTCACTGTAGCCTCCACCCTGCGCTTTGTTCGCGGTACCGGTTTTTCCGCCGATCCGATATCCCGGAATCTTTGCGGTTCCTCCGCCGCCTTCTCCAACCACGGCTTCCATGATCAGGCACATTTCCTGAGCGGTTTTCTTGGAAACGACCTGGCGTACCACCTTGGTGTCAAATTTTTGTATCACATTTCCGTCATCGTCGCGCAGTTCCTTTACGATCCTCGGCTGCATCAGCTTTCCTTCGTTGCCCAGTGCGGAAACTGCCGTTATGAGCTGGATCGGTGTTACCGCGATGCCCTGGCCGTATGACATGGTAGCCAGCCCGACAGGGCCTGCTGTCTCTTCCGGCTGAAGGATGGCATAACCCTCGCCGGGGAAGTCGATCCCGGTTTTGTCCTTGAGCCCGAACAGTTCCAGATAATCATAGTATTTTTCATAGCCCACTCTTTGAGCAAGCTGTACAAAGACGGGGTTGCAGGAGTTTCCGACCGCCTGGACAAGGTTTTCCGCTCCGTGCGGGTTGTAGGAACGCCAGCATTTCAGTTTTTGTCCTGCGACAACGATGGAGCCGGTGCACACGAATTTGTCATCCAGGGAAGTCACTCCCTCTTCCAGTGCTATGGAAGTAGTGAGGAGCTTGAAGGTGGATCCGGGTTCATAGTCGTCGCTGACCAGCGGATTCCTCCACATTTTATTCCAGTAATCCAGCTTATCCTTGTCGGAAAGACTGTCAACATAGGCAGCTCCTCCCGATGTGGTAGGCACTCTCGGATTGTTCGGATCATAATCCGGCGTAACGCCCATTGCAAGAATGTCTCCGGTCTTCGGATCCATTACGATAGCCATGACTCTGTCCGCCTGGGTATTCGCCTGAACCGTATCCAGGGCTTTCTCCACATAATGCTGGATCACTTCGTCTACTGTGAGGACCAGGTTCAAGCCGTTCTCCGCTTGGAAGTATTTCTCAACGCCATAGGATAGGCTATCGCCGTCGCGGTCGGTGTTTTTGATCCATCTGCCCGGGATACCGGAAAGATATTTATCGTATTTCAACTCGATCCCCGCCAGACCTCTGTTGTCGTCCGTCGTACTCCCGAGAACATGAGATAAAAATGTTCCCATCGGATAATAACGTTTGACGTCCTCGGCGATTTCAATGCCTTTCAACCCTGCCTCACGGATCTTATCCGCCTTTTCCTTATCGACATACTTGGCTATCTTTACAAGGCTGCGGTTCTGACTTATCGTCTTCAGGACTTCATTCTTATCCATCCCCAGGATTTCCGCCAGTGTCTGAGCGGTCTTATCGAGGTTTTCCTGCGCCTTTTCCGAAGACGACGCATCCTTCACGACTCCCGGTCTGGCCCAAATGCTGTTGGTCACCGCGCTGATTGCAAGCTCTTTTCCGTTCCTGTCATAGATTATGCCCCTTTTCGCAGGAATCGGAACATCCCTTGTCTGCTGTTCCACTGCCAGCTTGGCATACTTTTCGCTGGCGACCACCTGGATCCAACCTACGCGGAAAGCCAGGCCGGTGCACAGGATGCAGGCAATGATAAAAACGAATACCAATCTTCTTTTGTTCTTGTTTGTTGTCGGTGACATTTCAGCATTCTCCTCATTGTTTCGGACATATTGAAAAGCCAGATTACATCATTATCTCCATAATTAAGTTATCTGGCTTTTTCCGCAATATGCAATTAGGTATATATATCAAACACATCATTGTTAAAATAATTATTTCGTCTTTTGCTTAGGTTGTTGCATATCTTTCTATGTTTGATTTTTGTTCTGTTTTAATTATATATTAATATGATTAATTATATGCCTGTTCCTTGAGAGTCATTGCAAAATCCTTGACCGGCGCCTGCGTCCCATCGATGAACACCAGCTGTTCCGCAGACGGATAAACCATGCCAAGCTGCGTCGCTTTCGCTTCCACGATCTGGATATTTGAGGCGCTTTCGATCTTGACGTTCAGATTTTCGATTTCGCCCTGGATCACCGCGTTTTCTTTTATCATGGAATTGACGTGATATTTGACGCTGGCCGCATATGCTGTCGTTAAGATAACGCCGATACAAAGCACTCCGATAAATGCGGTGAGTAAGAGCAGTCTGAATTTATCCTTCGCATTTATACCTGTGTTTGAATTCTTAGATTTTATGTTTTCTTTTACTGTCCTTGGTTTCATATCAATACCATAGCGTTTATAGCTGTCTTGATATTCATACCATTTTTCTGCTGCCATCATAAGAATCTACCTCTTCTTTTCAATCACTCTGAGTTTTGCGCTTCTAGCTCTGGGGTTCATCTCAAGCTCCTGGGGAGTCGGTATAATCGGTTTGCCGCTGACTTTTTTCACATCGGATACTCTGCCGCAGGTGCAAATCGGAAACTCCTTCGGGCATATACACGGATTTGCTCTTCTGTTAAATGCCTCTTTTACAATTCTGTCCTCTAGGGAGTGGAAGGTGATAATGCAAAGTCTTCCTCCGTCGTCGAGAACATCAATGAATTCATCGACCGCCCTTTCCAGCTGGTTCAGTTCGTCGTTGACTTCGATTCGAATCGCCTGAAATGTCCGCTTAGCCGGGTGGGGTCCTTCTCTTCTTGCAGACGCGGGAATAGCCGCCTTTATCACGCCTACCAATTCCGTCGTCGTTGTGATCCGGTTCTTTTTCCGCTCTTTTACGATGAACTCGCTGATCCGCGAAGCCCACCTTTCTTCACCGTATCTCCTGATAATATCTGTCAAATCCTTCTGGTCGTATTCATTCACTACGGTTTCCGCCGTAAGCGGATCATCTTTGTTCATCCGCATGTCCAAGGCCGCTTCCTGCATGTAGGAGAAGCCCCGCTCATAATTGTCCAGCTGGAAGGAGGAAACCCCCAGATCCAGAACCGCACCGTTGATGTTTTCGATCCCCTGTTCGTTTAAAACATCCTTGATGTTCACATAGTTGTTCTGAACAAATATTTTATTGCACGGATAAGCTTCCAGCCTCGCGCTTGCCGCTTGAATCGCATCACTGTCTCTGTCGATTCCTATGAAAATCCCCTCTTGATTCAACTTCTCACAGATGCCGGAAGCATGTCCGCCTCCGCCAAGAGTACCGTCGACATAGATCCCCCCCGGATTTATGTTTAGGTTTTTTATCGTTTCTAAGAACAGCACCGAAGTGTGTTTGAATTCCATGCTACCCTCCTTTGATAAGGTGCGACACGGTTTGCAAAGGCAAATTTGCCCACTGACTGTGTTAGCCGCTTATCACCATAGGAGCCGCTATGCCTCAAGCCTCCGCCTTGTCATTGAGCAAATTTGCCATCTGCAAACTCTAACGTAAACTCTATGACCTGGACAGATGAAATTTGAGTGATAACAAGGCCGCAGGACGACGCGCTACTGGATGTATCGCTAGGACGAGAACGCAGTTAGCGCTCAAATTTCCCTGTCCCAGGCGTGTTGGACCTTATCAACGGAGGGTATATACCTATATACCAAACTCGGCCATCTTTTCAGCGATCTCATCAGGTCCGAGATTAGTTCCTTCGTTATAGTTGTCCCATTCCTGCTTGCTCCAGATTTCAATTTTGCTCAATACACCTATTGTTACCAGTTCTTTATCTATTTTTGCATGCTCTCTCAGATTTTGAGGAATGGTAAGTCTCCCCTGCTTGTCCACCTCGCATTCCACTGCGCTGGAAAAGAAATATCTAACGAAAGCCCGCGCGTCCTTATTGGCTACCGGAAGACTTGTCAGTTTATCCTGAAACTTGGCCCATTCGTCCATAGGATAAATATAGAGACAGTTGTCCAAACCTTTCGTGAGAATAAACTTGCTGCCAAGCTGCTCACGGAATTTCGAGGGGACAATGATTCTACTTTTTGCGTCTATGGAATTCTGGTATTCTCCGATAAACATGAGACAATTCTCCACCTTAAGTTTTAAGTTAACACCACTATACTCCACTTCGCTCCACTTTTCAACCACTCTAATGCAAAAACAAGCAAAAACCCATAACTTTTATAAAAAATCACCCCAAGCGAAAACCGATTTTCTCGAATAAATACTATATATAGTACAAGCCAAAAAAAACGCCAACAAAATGTTGGCGCTTGGTCAATCCCATAAAATATTGATATTTCATTGTTCTTAACGAAATTTTCCAGTTCGGTGGCGTTTAGAATATGATATGTCCTTGTGCTATCCCGTAATCCAGCAAGATCTGGCAGCCTGCCAGCGTGCCGGCCAGGATCATGGCCAGGACCATGATAAAGATGGCCCAGCCGTCATAAAGGATCTTGTCTTCCCGGTTCCTCACGTTGGCGATCAGTACTTCAGCGCCCAGCAGGATCAGAATCAGCGGCCACAGCCGGAAGATATAATAATAGGTAAGGATCCCCGGTATGAACAGATGAATGGCAAACATCACCCCGGCGCAGATCAGGGACAACCCCATGGTCAAAGTACCGACGCGTCTAATTTTCATTGTCATCCGTCTTCACTCCTTTTTCCTCTCTGTTCACTTCTGAATTAACCTCGATTTCCTTTTTCTTTCCCGAAATCAGCGCAACGCCTGCCCAAATGATCAGACCCGCCACCACGAACTGCGGTACGATATTGCCGATATTAAGGACGGCCTGATAGACAGCCGGCGACAGCAGACCATAATCGGAAATGATATGGAACACCACATTGTTCCACAGCGCATAGATTCCCAGGATGATGAGTGCGACTCCCACGAGCAGGTTTCTTTCCTTAAAGATACTGATGTTCCAGCGCTCCATCTGTTCCTTCGTGAACAGGTAATAGTCCTCCTGGGCGTAAAATTCATCGTCGGCCTGGAATGTTCTGTTGATGCAGTCGAAGAAGGCATAAAACCAGACGACTGCCGCAAGGAACGCGATCGGCCCGATATTTATAACGGAAGCCACGATCCAAATCCCGAAAAACAATCCCATAAAGGAAACTCCCAGCTTCATAAAGCCGTTATACATATGTCCCGCGCCGGGTAGAAACGCAAATACCATGGTCCAGAACTTACTTCTTTTCGTAATCAAAATACTACTCCTCCTTTTGATATTTAAAATTAACCAGTTTATCCGAAAAGCCTCTGAGATCTTCCGTTATTACATTGACCCTTGAAAAATCCGGGTGGATGGATCGGCTGAGGTTTATTCCGTAATTGATCGTACCGGAGAAAAGCAAAACCAGAGTAATGCAGGCCGCTAAGCTCACGCGGACGCCGTAGCGGAAAAGTTCGCGCCTTTTGTCGTCCCTCTTTGATTTCACCGCCGGTATCGTTCTTTTTTCTTGTTCTACGGCGGAGAAAACGGCTGATCGAAATCCCGACGAAAGCGCAAGGAGTTCCGTTTCATGATAGATCCCGGCAAAAGCGTCCGCGCACTGCTCACATTCCCCTATATGCTCCAGCGCTACAATCGCTTCTGCTTCGGAAAGCCTGCCGCTTTTCAAGTCCGCCATGCTATCCGGCGTCAAATGTTTCGTGTTCATCATCCGAATTCCTCCTTCCACAATTTTCGAATCATCGCCTTTGTCCTGTAGATCTGCGTCTGCGTCGTCTTCAGATTTTTCCCTGTTGCCTGTGATATGTCCTGTGCGGACATCTGATCACAGAAATAGGCAACTGCTATCGACCGGTATGGTTCCTTTAAACTCTTGCAAAAGTCTTCCAGCCTTTTTTCCGTATCCTTTTCCAGAACTTCGTTCTCGGGCATCGGCCCTGCGTCGGTAACCTGTTCAAAGGTTTCCTGCGGTGCCGGGACACTCCTCCTCGCGGCGCTTTTCAGATAATCTCTGCATTTGTTCGACGCGATCTTTACCAGCCAGGCCTTCATATTCGCTCCGTCAAAGCTGTCCAGATTCTTATAGGCTGATATAAAAGTATCCTGTGCCAGATCTTCCGCTTCAAAGTAGTCCCCCGTCATGGAATTGCAGATAGTGAGGATAAGCCTTCCATATTCCTCAATAGCTTTTTCCAACAATTGATTCCTGCTGTCCGGGATCATCCTCACCCTCCTTTCTCTATCCCCAGTAATCCCCTTCTGTACAATATAACGAAGGATTCCCGGGAATGTCTTCAATAATTTTTGTGGCACGAAAATAAAATTATCATATTATATATCATAACGATTGTATCTTTACATAGCAAAATATTATTTATTAATAGCCGCTTCCAGGCTCCGAGCTCAAAGGCGAGGCCGGCAAGTGATATATTTAGGGCAGAAGATTCCTCTTCTGCCCGATTTAATAATATTTGGTTTACCGGCGCCGGCCATTTATTTCCGCATCAGCTTGCCGACGCTTTCCGTCATCTTTTCCCATTCTTCCGTCACCTTGACGCAATACTCCTTGCCGAGAGTTGTGATCCGGTAATACTTTCTGGCGGGCCCTCCGGAAGGAACATCCTTCATATAAGTTTCCGTATATCCTTCTCCGTTGATCCGGCGTAAAATCGTATAGATCGAACCGTCGTAGACGTCAGGGAAGACGTCCTGAATGATTTTCATGATTTCGTAGCCGTACATGTCCTGTTTTGAGAGCTGGATGAGGATGCACATCTCCAGGACTCCTTTTTTCAGCTGTGTATCCATGACAGCCTCCAGCGCTTAAACATATTTCGTCGCATTGTCCCACTCAACAACCCGGGTCTTCGCCACCAGGTCATGAACGGTCTTATGATCTTCTGTTATACAGCCCCAGATAAAGGAACCGATATTTAAAAATCCCGACAGCACCGAATTTGCAATGCACTTGATGACCAACTCCCTTAACACGGCGTCAAGAAAGCTGATCTTGCTGCCGTCGGTTTTTACGACTCTCATTTTCAGCATCCATTTACCCGGTGTGTAGCCGTTGGTTGCCCAGATAAAAATCGTCGTAAACAGGTTGAACGCGCCAAGCAGCAGCGCAAGGATGATGATATTCATGATGCCGAATCCCATTCCGACCCCCGGCACAAATCCTGTTTTCATTAATTCGCCGCCCATCGGACCCATCGACGACGTCACATAATGAACCTCCGAAGAAGAAGTTCTGACCATATACAGGAACGGCGCCGACAGGGCGATCAAAATCCCCATCGTCACGGCGCCCAGCAGGATGCCGTCTATGATATAGGCGCCGAGTCTGCGGGGCATTGGCGCCAGCCTTTCAATTGCTATATTCTTATCCGGTTCGATCACTTTGTCGAAGATCCGGTTTGTCTTCTCGTTGATGTTCCTCTGGAAATCCGTATATTGCCTTCCGCCGCTGTCCGCAGTAGCGGCTCCTGCAGCTCTTCCTGTATCCGAGCCGTCTTCCAGGATCGTGCGGGCGATCCTTGCGGGGGAGCCGATCTCCCTCGACACTTCGTCCTCACTTTTGCCGGACGTTGTACCGTTATCAAAGATATCCCCGTAATCCGAAATGATCTCCCTGATGTCCGATTCGGGGAGTCTTCCCTCCAGCGCATTCTCCAGTTCGTATAAAAACTCCTTTTTATTCATATTGACCTCCAATAATTAATCCCAAGACTATTGTTTTAAGAATAATAGTTCCGTATAGATGATAGCACACTACTATTCGATAAGCAATAGTTTTATACAAAGTGTCTACAAGCTTACCCTTACCGGTTCATCGATCTCGATGTCGGCCGGCGTCACTGCACAATCAAAAGCCAGGACAACGACGCCTTTTTGACTTGCTTTCCGAAGCGCTTCCCCGAACTCCGGATGGGTCGCATCGTTGGGTTCAAAGACAGAAACGCCCTTCATCTGGATCACAAATATGACATATGCCGCGAAACCCTCGTCCAAAGCGGCGCACAGCTCCCTGACATGTTTCACACCCCGCTCCGTAGGGGCATCCGGGAATCTCGCTGTTCCATCCTCTTCAAGGGTAACGCCTTTAACTTCGATAAACGCCTTTTTTCCCGCCGCGTCCTCCACATAAAAATCAAACCTGGAAGCTCCGTAGGTCGTTTCAGGTTTGATTCGGTTGTATGGAGCGTTAAGTCCAGGCAGTGCGATCGCACCGTTGGCCAGCGCTTCTCCGACAACTCTGTTGGGCGCATAAGAATCGATGTTTACACAACGAGTTCCGGATCCTTCCGGTTCATCGCACTTTTCAACAGCAACAAGAGAATAACCGGTTTTTCTGGTTTTCCGGTTATCTTCATGATCTTCAAGATATATGATCGCGCCCTCGTACAAGAGTTCTCTGCATCTGCCAGTATTCTTTACATGTACCGCCTGCATCGCTCCGCCGACAAGCACGTTGGCGATGAAGCGGTTCGGTCTCGCAAGGAAAACCGCTTCTTTTATCTTATTGTATTTCATCCGGTCATATACTCCGTTTTCTAAATATCAAACTGCTTTATCATGCCTGCCGTCATCACGTCCGCCATGGTCAGCGCCTGTTCCTCGATCATGTCAAATATAACGACATCTTTCGGGTATTCCCCCGACAATCTGGCCATCACCTCATCGGTCGTCATTCTGAGATGGTCGTGCATAAGATTTTTCCATTCTCCTTCCGACCAGTTCGGATTGATCCCGGCGAGAGCTGCCGCGATCCGGTCTGCATTAGCATACCATAATTTTGAATATTGATCCACCGCTTTGGAATTCTTCTGCTTGGCATTTTCAACAATGGAGCCGGCGATCTTCAGATGCTCCTCCAGCAGACTCCGGAATGTATCGGCTTTCTGGCGTCCATAAAAAATTTCCAGGACATTTGCAAAATCCGAAGGATTCCGAAGCAGCCGTTTCGTCGCAACAGCCAAATCAGGAAGCTCCGCCAGCGCGCTTATGATAAAAAGCCGGGTCCACACAACATGCTCTTCCCAAAGCTTTCGGAGCTCGTTCATAAGATTTATCTGTCCATAATTGGAGGCATGGTATTTCCAGTTGCTCCCGGTAATTTCAAACATAATACACATCTCCTTGCAATTGATTTGATACTACATGATATGCATTATGTCCCGCTTTGAGACTTGTCTTCTCCCTGAAGCCGCTCCGGCGCCCTTACGGAACGAATTTCTGCAGCATGCCCTGCGCCATATAGTCGGACAGGGCGATCGCCTGAGTCTGAAGGTCGTCAAAGATATCGATTTCGCTCGCATAGGAACCCGTCATCCTGGCGACAAGATCTGCGAGGAGTATCTGGATGTAGATGTACAGCAGGTTTCTCCATTGAACCGAATTCCAGTACGAATTTATGCTTCCGAGGTAATCAGCCATCCTGTTTGCGTTTTGATACAAATTCTCAGTCTCCTGGTTTACGGTTTGATCGTTATTTGCTTTCTCCGCTGCAAATAAAGCAACCACCGTTGAAATATGTTCCTGAAGCAGTTCGCGAAAATGGTCAGCCTCCTGAGGATCAAAGTACTGTCCCAGGACTTTCGCAAATGCATTCGGCAGGTACATCAGCCGGTCCGTGATCATCTGGATATCTCCCAGGCTTGCCGCGGTGCTGACAATGAGAGATCTTGACCATATGGCCAGCTGCATCCAAAGCTGCCGGAGATTGCTGATCAGCGCAAGCTGTTCCGGGCCGATGGACCCGAAGAAAGACGGAGTGCTAGGCGGATTCGGAGCGGGAACAGAGGGCGCCGCGGGAGGGTTGACTTGATTTTTGTATATCATTTCTCTCACACATCTCCTTGAAATATTTTTCTATATTAATATGCGGGAGGTCATGCAATCGTTCGGCTGTCTATTTGACCCGGAAATTGCGGGGAGCCAGACGATATACCAATATCAGGGCCGCCGCCGTGTATACGAGCGTGGCGCTTATTACGACCAGTGTGAAATAAACGGGGGCGTTCTTAAGTTGGAGACAGAAAAAACATACCAGGTATACCAGCGTATTGATGAATTTAAAATATGGATTCTTCATACCCAATTCCGTAGTATAGGGCTGGAACACATAGTACAGAAACAAATGGTGCACCGAGAAAAACGCCGACAGGCAAAGGATCGACACGGTAAACAGGATAATATCCCGCGCCTGAAAGGATATACCGGCAACTGCGACAAAAATATACAACGCGGCACAGACGGCGGCTCCGACAATCAGGTTGATTGCCGCCACTTTTCTCAATCTGACCATAAAGTTCCGCAGTATGACGTCCCTGTACCTGTAAAAGCTGTATCGAAGCAGGCTGATGTCGCAGTTATAGAACATCGCTTTACAGATCCTGTCGCCCAGGGAAATGGAATACATGACGAATACAAAGAGCGGCATTATTGTAAGCAGTCTGTTGTCGAGCTTTCCGGCAGCATCCGGAAAAAACAAGGAGAAGACGACCAACGCTGCAAGTGTGACGCCGATCCCACCCAGGCGAAAGATCATAGGCTTTTCCAGAAGCTTTCTGTGGCGTTCAAAAAAGATCGCGTTAAGGTATTCATAACCTTTCTTCTTTTCATATTTTCCGGATCGCAGACTTTCACTGGGAAATTCGTTTTCCTTCATTTTAACGCTGCTGAATATAGCTTCGCTCTTCACCTTGCTGAAGTCTATTTGAATATCATCCAGTCGGAGAGAGGATTCGACCACTCTCTTGTACCCGGGAAATCCTAAAATATATATTGTGCACCATACCGCGGCTGCCGAAACCAGCATAATAACAGGTAGGCTGAAAAGCAGCCCATCTACGGGCCAGACGGGATGAAGTACAAGGGGTACGTATGCGGCGGCAAGCGAAGGAAGGATCACGAGCCACTGGACGAGGTATTTCTTATTTAGCAGGATCTTCTTTTTATCATATAATCGGAGCTGCACCGCCTCAAAGACGAGTCGAAAAGCTGTCAATAAAATCAGCAGAATAAACCCCCGCATGATACTTCCGCCGAGACGAGCGTAGAAAAACAGAACTGCCGGCAGGAAATAAATAAAGGCGGTCGCATGCCTTGAAAACAGCGTAGGGATCAAAAAATCCCGCGCGTTGAAGCGCATGAGCTTGATACAGATATATTTGTGCCGGTTTGATTCCAGCAAAGCCGATGTTTGAACAGTCCCGGCGATGAAGCTGAGAAAGAAAAACATCTGGACAAACGCCTCCGGCCGGTCCGTACTGGGTATGCCTTTAAAAAGCAGCGCCAGCGGCAGAGCCAGCATCAGGCCGATATATAGGAATTTTCCCGCAAATTTCCGGATTATGACAATAATCGTAACGACCACCGACGCGATCATTTTCAAATCAGCGTCTCCATAGAGCCGGTCCGGGATCCGCTTTCCAATCAAGGGCAGCCGTTTCAAATAGTAAATAAACCAATTGACGCTGATCGTGGAATTGATGTTGTAGATTGCAAGAAGCATACTGATCATGTGTCTCATTTCTCGCCGCTCCCCGTCTCATCCATGTTTTTTTCATTTTCCGCATTTCCTTCGTCCTGCAGCATCTCGATGATCTTACTTTCAAACTCCCTACTGTGAAGCATGTCATGATCCACCTGTTCCAGCACGCCTCCCGTCAGAACGACGATTTCATCACAGAGATCCGTTGCCAGCTGGAGGATGTGCGTCGAGAATATGATGATATGATCTTTCTTGATATCCCGCAGCAGCTTCTTCATTTCCAGCGCAACGATGACGTCAAATGAAGTCAGAGGTTCATCCAGAAGGATGACCGGCGGCCGGCTGATGATAAAGCAGAGCATCTGTATTTTGTTTTTCATTCCGTGGGAATATCCCTTGATCAGCCTATGCCTGTCCTCAGGTTCGATCTTAACCAGGTCAAAATATTCGTCAATGGTTTTATCGATCTCTGTTCTCCCCTTGTTGATGTCAATAAAAAATTTGAGAAACTCGTAACCGGTCAGAAATTCCGGCAGGATCGGGGTCGTAAAGACAAAGCCTACGTTTTCCGGCGTCAGATTTTTGGTAATGCCTTCTTCAACAAGCTGCGCCTCGCCCCCATCCATTTCCAGCTCTCCGGAGAGACAGTTGAACAAAGTGGTTTTGCCTGCGCCGTTTCTGCCCAGCAGTCCGTAAATTCTGCCCTTTTCGAAAACAAAGCCGGCGCCCTTCAGCACCTGCTTCTCTCCGAAGTTCTTTTTTATCCCCTTCAATTCCAGTTTCATGTTAATCCCCCCCGGTAAATCTCATTTTGTTGTTGGCTGATTCAAGCTTTCGGCCGAACCCTGATTGCGACGAGCTTCTTTACATCGTCAAGAACCGTCCTGTCTTTCACATGGATCATGAGCCAGCGACCGCCACAGGAAAAAGACGTTCTCCCATACAGTTCCTGCAGGTACGGAGAAAATTCGCCAAGGGCCATGGCCGCTTCTGTTTCCGCTTCTTCTTTCGTCCCGATCACCACAAGTGCGATAAAAAAGTCCTCCATAGGGTAAAGCGTGCAAAGCGATTTCCCGCCCTTCTGATATTTCACGTTCCAGCCGGGCTGTCCCGAGCATTTGCTGTATGACATTTTCGCGGGTATGCGATAGGTTTCTCCCAGATAGGCCTGCAGTTCGTCCCAAAGCGGAACCGCCTTTCCGATATAGCTCCTGATATCTTCCCTCTCCGGTTCCCGGTCGCTGCCGTACAAAAGATTCCATTCCATTATCATATCCCCTTCCCCATTTTTCGATCACAGTGACCGGAAGAAACTCAGAAGTTCTTCTTTTGATTCCTGCGGCAGCAGTTTATCCGGCAGACCCTTAACCGCTCCTTCCAATCCGTACAACATGCGTATGCATGCGGTCGGATCGATTTCCCTTATTCTTAGAAATGCTTCCTTGCTCCCCGTTTTCACCAGCTTGTCCGGCGTGTCGATTCCTGCTTCCGTTAGCAGGGACGCCGCTACTTTTCCGATGTTTGGCAGTTTTTCCAATTCGCTCAATTTTCTCAACCCCTTTCTCGATTTGTTGCGTTCATACATCTCAATGGTTGCTTTAATTATACCATAATAACGGCGAATGGGATATTTTACCTTAATTTTTATAGTTTTATGAAACTTTATGAAAATTGAGCACATTTGTTGCATTTTTTCGAAAAACCGTGCTATAATACAAATAGAATTAATAACTTTCCGCTTGTGATTGGAGCATACAGTTTTGGAAAACTTTACATCAAAGGCCCTGGAGGCCAATTTAAAGCATACACGAATCAAAGATATCGAAATACCGGCAGAGCAGCAGTGGTTCATCGATATCTCACAGTCTAAATGGGGGATCCATAAAAGGGCTGAGGAGTTCGTAACGGAGCTGAACCATAAATTTGTCAATCATCAATATGTGATTGAGGCGTTACATAACATCAGCCTGACAGATTTATGGTTTTATAATTCCCTGGAGGAGTCCGAAAGAGCCCTCACCGTCCTGGTACATATCTTTAAAAGTCTCATTGAAGCCGATCTGAACGACGATCAAAGAGAACTGCTGATCAAGACTGTCATTAAATTTATGGAACGTCTTGTAAACCTCGAAGTCTTCCCAGGCAGCATCATCTGGAGCTGCCTCGAACTGATCCGGGATGACATGCTGAAGCACGGGGAGCTTTACCTGTTCAATTCCGGATATTTTAAAACCTATCTTAATAAAGTCGCACAATACCCGGAATTCCGCACATATCTGACCGAAATGACGTCGGTTCTGCTCGGCAAGTGCATCGATTACTGGGAAAGGACCTCCGACGTGAAAGCATGGCTCGCCGAGAAGGATCTGCTGTTTCTTTCCCTGGATCAGGGTACCCTTCAGGACATCGAGAAGCCCTTCTTTGACAAGCTCAGGCTGGAGCTCACGCAGGCTGCGCAATGGGAGGATCTTTGTCAGTTGATGTTTTTCAACGATATCTCCAACTATTTCCGCGGTTTTACCGATCGATTCGGGACTTCTCTGGAGAAGATCTACTATCTCCATTTCCTGCTGCACCTGCCCGGCATGGTTTTGCTCAACGACCACCTGCTCTACGACATGAACCGGTATCTCAGGAGCGTTCTGGAGGAACTGGACGAGGACGACGTCACGAAATTCCTGGATACGATGATGGTCCTGTTCAACGAATTGAAAGAAGACCACGCCGGCACCGTCCTGGATTGTATCCTCACTCTCGGCAAGGAAATTATCCATACAAAAAACGAAAGCAGTATCTCCTACTTCGTTAAATGCCTGATCCGGCTGGGATTCAATTATCCGGGGCAAATGACCGTGAATTCCGACTGGCAGATCAAAATAAACGCAAACCATGTGAAAAATATCAAGGTATGGCTTGAACTCATCGAATATTCCCCTTATGAAACAAGAGAGCTCCTGGAAGCTTTGATCGTCAACCTCAAACTGGGGGGAATCTTTATTTCCGACACCGACCTTTTCCAAAGGGAAGTTACGAAACTCCTGAATTCAGGGATCACGCCAGTCTACCGTGAAATGAAGCAGCTTGCCCGGATTTTCCCTGTCTATTTCAGAGAAATCGGAGCCGAAGGAGTTTTAAGGGAAGCCACAACAGCGGTGGACGAGATCTCCAGGAGACAGGATAAGCTGATCCATTTCCTGCGCAAACAGATCCATACGGAAAGCAACAACACCCATATCGCCCTCACCCGGCGGATCATCCAGTACTGGTATGACGGCAATGCGGTACCGCTGATGGATGTAATCCCTGAAGATGTCTACAATCTCCTGGACACCCGGGGAGAGTGGTTTGTCGACATCCACGATGTCCTTCTGAAGCTTTGCAAGTCCACGGGCGCAGAACTTGACCGGCTCTTCGAAATGGATACCGAGTACCTGAAACAACAGCTCATGAAAATGGAAAACGGCAGCAGCAGGGACAAAAAGCGTCTTTATTATCTGTTCCAGATCCATTCCCTCCTGCTGGAGAAATATTCTCTGGAATCGGAGGATATCGTCACGACGTTGAAAAGCTACCGTTTCTTTACTAATCAGGAGCTGGCCGAACTCAAGGAAGAGTTGAAACGCAACGATACAAAGGCTTCCCTCTTCCGAATTTACGGCTATATGAGGCGGCTTAAGGAGATCATCCTTGATCCCCGCGAAAGCGTCGCACTGGAAGATATCTACTACAAACGCCATATCGCCGTAGGGATCCCTTCCATGTACGGCCAATACATAGAGGCGAAATTTGAGGCCCTCGGGCTGATGTTCCGTCTGGAGAAAACTGCGTCGAAGCTGATGATCCGGCTGCTCTCGTCCATCAATTTGGAATATATGACCGTCAAGACCTTCCGCCGTATCTACGACGTACTGGCCCTCTTCAAAGAAGGGCTTGAACTGGACGGCATCTATAACCAGGGCTTCAACTCAAATATCGATATGTTCAAATACAGTCTAGTCTCTCCGAGCTTCTCGCTGGAGCAGTACATCAACATCTTCCAGTTTATGGCCGGAGACATCAAGCAGATCATCAGCGAGTACTTTATCGACGTTTACGAGCGTCCGCTGAAGGATATCGTACCGCAGGTGTTCCCCAACGCGCAGGCTTTGTCCGAAATGGAGCGAAAACAATTCTCCCAGATGGAATCGGAAAAGTTTCTGCGGGAAAACCTGTCCTCAGCGTTTTTAGTCCAGGATCTTGACAATTTCATCACCACGATCATCAGCACGCTGCGAAACATGGTGGAAAGCTATTCAGACGACTTCATCAAGAACGTTATGACCTATGACCCGGACCTGACCCTTAGCCCGCTGAACAAGGAAACGCTGGAAATGGATAATCCCGTATTCCTCGGCGCCAAGGCGTTCTTCCTCAAGAAGCTGATCTCTCATGGTTTCCGAGTTCCGCCGGGTTTTGTACTTACAACGGAGGTCTTCCGCCACAAGGATACGGTAACCATACATCCTTATATGAATCAGGAGCTGGATCAGAATATCGAGGCCGCCATCGCCGGAATCGAAAGGCTGACCGGCCAGAAGTACGGCAGTCCGAAAAACCCGCTGCTGTTTTCGGTCCGTTCCGGTTCCTCTTTGTCACTGCCCGGCGCGATGAAAACCTTTTTGAACGTGGGCATGAACAATGAAATCGCCGAGTCTTTCAGCAAGCGGAACGGCTACGGCTGGACCGCCTGGGACTGCTACCGCCGCTTTTTCCAGAGCTGGGGCATGGTTTACGGCATTGACCGCGATGAATTCGATCAGGTCATGCACGAGAAGAAAAATGCCTTCGGAGCGGAACTGAAAATACAGTTTTCCCCCGATCAGATGCGGGAGACCTGCTATGCATATGAGAAAGTGCTGAACGATCACGGAATCCAGATCGAAAAGGATCCGATCCGCCAGCTCAAGCAGGCCATCCTCAGCGTTATCGATTCCTGGTCCACGGAAAGCGCAGTCTATTACAGAGACCACCTGCAGATCGCAGATGAATGGGGTACCGCTGTTGTCGTCCAGAAGATGATCCTCGGAAATCTCTCGGCAAGCTCCGGAACCGGCGTTGTATTTACCAACAGTCCGTTCAACGGAAAATCAGGGATCAACCTTTATGGCGACTTTGCAATCTGCAGCCAGGGCGAAGACGTTGTATCGGGCCTGGTCAATACGCTGCCGATCACCGAACATCAAAGGAAGCAGTACGGCAGCGATTCCCAGATTTCACTGGAATCAGCGTTTCCGGATATCAACGAAAGGCTCCTTGCCATCGCCAGGGAAATGATCGAGCAGCACGGCTATACCCATCAGGAAATTGAATTTACCTTTGAATCAAACGATCCCGACAGCCTGTATATCCTGCAGACCAGAAACCAGAACCTTAAAAAACAAAAGACCCAGAGCCGGTTCGTTTCCGCGACCGACAGCATGAAGCTCATCGGAAGCGGGATCGGCATCAGCGGAGGAGCGCTGTCCGGAACCCTGGCCTTCGACATGGATGATATCAACGCGATCCGGGAGAAAAACCCTCAGGAAAAAATCATCCTGGTACGGCCGGACACGGTTCCTGACGATATTCCGTTGATCTTCAACTGCGACGGTCTGATCACCGCCAAAGGCGGCGCGACCTCCCACGCCGCGGTCACCGCGGCCAGTCTGGGCAAGGTATGTATCGTAAGCTGCAAGAGCCTGTCGGTAGACGATGAGGGAAAACGGTGCAGGGTCAACGGAGGGAGTTACACACTTGGAGACAAGATCTCCATCGACGGAAGCCTCGGATTTATCTACGAGGGATTTCATGAAGTCCGGATCGACTGAATGTGTTACATAGATATGAGTTTAATAGTATGAAGGAGTAGTAAAATGCAGACAGAATTGAAAAACAGAAGAATATTGGGGATCAACGGAATCGGCAGGATCGGAAAGCTGACCTTCTGGAATCACCTGAATCTCCGTCATTTCAGCGGGATCATCATCAATGCGGGCCGGGAGGTAGGCAAGAAGCCGGAGGATATCCTCCACTATCTGACGACGGATTCCACTTACGGGTCTCTGGATCGTTTCCTCTATGGGCATACGGGGAAGACCTGCGAAGTCAAGCTCGTGAACGGCGCCGAGAACCTTTATGACTTCGACGGGATCAGCGTAAAAGTGCTGACAAAGGAAAGAAATCCGAGGGATATACCCTGGAGCAAGGAGGGGGTCCGCCTGGTAATCGACTGCACCGGCGTTTTCCTCGACCCGACTCTTCCGGCGGACTACGGCAAGGGCAGCCTCAGGGGGCATCTGGAAGCCGGCGCGGAAAAAGTCATTGTCAGCGCTCCTTTTAAAATGAAGGATTCTTCCCAAAAAATGCCGGGCGACAGCGCGATGTTCGTCTACGGAGTCAACCATTCCGGATACGATCCTCTGAAGCACCATATCATTTCCGCGGCAAGCTGCACGACGACTGCTCTGGCTCATATGATCAAGCCTCTGCTTGAAACAGAGGAAACGTCAAAAATCGTTACCGCTTCCATGTCGACGGTCCATTCTTCCACAAACAACCAAAGCATCCTGGACGCCCCTCCAAAGGCCGGCACCAGTGATTTGAGAAGAAACCGTTCCGTCATGAACAACATCATTCCGACGTCAACGGGCGCTGCCATCGCGCTGGAAGAGATTCTCCCCGAAATCAAGGAGATCGGCTTTATGGCGGATTCCATCCGCGTACCGACCAGCACGGTCTCGCTGATCTCTCTGAACCTCACCTTCCGTTCCGTGCTCTCGGAAACGGGAGAACCGGTCATCACCAGAGAGTTCATCAACGATATCTTTATCAAGGCGGCAGGGGGACCGCAGAAGGATTTCCTGCTCTACAGCGAAAATCAGAATGTCTCGTCCGATCTCATGGGCTGCCAGGCCGCAGTAGTGATCGAAGGCTGCGAGAACCATACCAGGACCGGTTTCCTTTCCCTGAACGCTGAAATCCTTCAGCAATTCGGGATCAATACTACGCAGGATATCAACTTCCCTGTCACCCATGCGAAAATTTTCGGATGGTATGACAATGAATTCGGCTGCTACGTAAACTGCCTGGGCAAGCTGACGAAATATCTCGATAAGAATATGATATAATGAACGCATCGATCTTTACAGCGTTGCTGCAAGGTAGCGTTCATTGAATCATGTCTCCTGAGCCGTATAACATGATATAATCAGGAGTTGAATACCGAACATAACCAATTCAGATCCTGTTATGAGAAAAGGCTGCTCCGCATTCCCTCCGGAGCAGCCTTTTTGCTACCATTTGTTTATTGCCCTTTTGCCAGTTCTTTGATCCGTTCGTTGGCATTTCCGGTATAGAAGCCGCCGTGATAGCAAATCACGTTCTCGATATCATATTCCGCGAGCTTTCCAAGCGATTTGACAGCCGTATCCGTATCATAGTTGGTAAATGGATCCGCCCACATGAGGACTCCTTCTTTTACGCTTATGAGGTCGCCGGCAATCAGCGTTTTACTCCGCTTCAGGTAAAGGCAAATATGCCCGGTGGTATGGCCCGGCGTATGAATGATTTTGATCCCCCCGCAGTTTGGCAACTCCTCGCCGCCTTCGAGCGTGACGTCCACCCTGGCTTTGTTATTCTGAAAACCGGCCTTCATGCTTTGATAGATCCGTTTCATATGCTCAGGCAGCGTATCGACTCTTGCCTCAAGGGCGGCCAGTTTGAGGGGCTGTTTCTCCCCTTCAATATATGGTTTTTCTTCCTCGTGGGCATAGGTTATTACTTCAGGCAGTTCCTTCTGGATCGCCGCAAGGCCTCCGACATGATCGATGTCCTGATGCGTGATAATAACCATTCCCAGCCCGTCAAAAGACACGCCTGCCTTTTCGATCGCTCCGCGAAGCGATGGCAGCTGTCCGGGCAAACCGGCGTCCACCAGGATCATCGTTTCCTCATCCCAGATCAAGGTGGGACAAATCGTATTGGTATTCCCTCCCAGATCCACTGACAATTCCAGCATTTCAAGTCCTTCGGATACTTTCATTCAAATACCTCCCCTTTTCGGTAAGTAATAAAACAAAAACCATTGACTTCACGCGAAGACAATGGTATATTTATTATTACGGCTTTTGCTTTACTTGATTATAAATCTATCCTACATTACTATATCATATCTCATTTGCAAAGTCAATACTTTTTTTATTTTGTCTGAAAGTTTTTTGAGAAAGGGTGAATTATTATGAACGAACAATTCAGCTTGATCCCTGGCGCTTTAGCTCAAAAGCTAGCCGTCGCCGAAATCATCCGCTGCAATCAGACCACCTCGCGATATGGGTTGATCCTCAAGGAGTCTGACGCGGCAGAGCTTGCTGTTACGCGCAGCGAAGCGCTGGAAATGCTCGGCCGAATCGAATTCGCCGGAGGCGCCATCAATAAACTCATCCTGGAATTCTGCGACTCCCCTTACCTAACCCAGGCCAATTATGCCGAGACGCTGCACGAACTGGTCCAGATCTTCTACTATTTTAAAAATGAAACCCTTGACGAAGTCGATGACGATGATTTGATCACATCCATGAAAAGATATTTTGACGAGACCTGCAGGGGCTCGCTGGACCTTTTGGAAACCAGAGATCTGGAAGGCCTTGCACGGAAAATACGTTACGGCGAAACAGATACGGATGATTACGGCGAGGAATATGAGGATTTCATGGAAGAATTTTTTTCTGCGTGGAGAGAATTTGAAGCTTTTGAAGAGAATTAACGGGAGGACCAAATTTATGAATCAAATCGAAAAACAAGTATTTCAGGAGGCCGGAAACCTCGATGCGGTCAGTTATTTTCAATTTCTTGTCCAGGAGGGGTACCGGCTGTCCCTCATCCGGCCAGAGGAACTTGAAACCCTGCAATATCAGATCGCAGAACTTTTAGCCGACCGTTTCAACCGGTGGACCGGAGGCCAAAGCAGTTCCGTCCCTGTGGAAACGGGTCAGCTGATCCAACAGTCAGCTTTCTACACCGTCGGTTATTATTTAAAAAGCCTTCCCGATGCGGAAAGCGCGCTGGATGAGCTAAAAAGCCATAGGCTTGAAGACCTGTTCCAAAAGGGTAAAGAGCGGATCGAAGCGGTGAGGAAGGAGGCCGAAGCGCTGTTTCATGCCGTTCAGAAGGAGCCTTTCGCCACGGATGTTCTGGCATACAACGAAACACTTGCCGAAGGGCTGCCCATGTTCTTTTCCTCCTATGACGCTGATTTTGGGGCGCACGATACTCCTGCGTCCATCGATTATCCGCTGGGTAACGACAAAATGAACCTGACCGGCATTGAATATATCTATGATTACTTGCGAAAGCTTTACCTGGAAAACAAATTCTGCAGCTTGTTCGACCGAGAAGAAATCCATTCCCTGCTTAGGGGATATGACCGGCAATACAAGGAGCTGCTGTTCAATATCTATGATCTTATCCTGACCAATGCGGTCGGATGCATGCTACTCGGGAGGAATGACCAGGAGTTTCATAATCAGGGACTGCATATATCCGATTTTGACCGTCAGTATCTTCAGAATGAACTGGCTCTGCTTCCGTCGGAAATGCTTGAGGAGCTTTTGGACGAGGCGGTTTCCGGCCTCAGTGCTATACTTTCCATCACGGATCCAGAGTTGATCCGTTACATCAAAACTTCCGCCGTCAATTTAAAATCCCGCCTGAAACATGCGCTGGAAGTCAACGGCTTGCAGCGACTCTTCCTGCCGGCGGCAGACGAAGACGGGCAATCCGTCATAACGTTTGAAGATAAGACCTTGCTGGATCAAGACGACTTTCTTAAGCTCGCCGATGAGATCCGCGAATGCAGATATGTAGCAGATAAGCTCTCGCTCCTGCACAGGAAAGCTCCCGGTATCACAGACCTGGTCGATCTTCTCGAAGGAGACTGCTTCTTCGGAGAAGAATACGAGGAAGTGTTTGCGTCTCTCGAAGACACCCAACTGGCTGTACTGACGAAAAAACTGCCCCTCGATCCTGACGATCAACACCTCCATGAGGAAGAAATCGATCGGGAATGGAAAAGCAGTTTGTGTTCCTGGTTATCTCACATGGATCCTGTCCGGGAGTCTGCGTTCCTTGCGCTTGCCGGCCGGATCGACGATCAATGCTGATGCAGTTATACATTTCCTAAATAAACATATTTCAAATGCCGGTCTGCCGTTTTTTTCAAGTTCACCAATGTGTTCACCGGAGTTGCCTGCCGGTCGGTCATCTCGTATTTCGGGAAATACCGGGACAAGTGGAGCGGGATCTCCTGTGAGACAGATGCGAGCCACCTGGCCTCCTCTTCCATTTCTTCCGCCGAGTCATTCCAGCCGGGGATGATCAATGTGGTCACTTCAACATGGCAATACTCTGCGGATCTCCGGATGGTTTCCTTTACTTCCTGCAGTCCGCCCTTTACCAGTTCGCTGTAGAATTTGTCGTTAAATGCTTTCAGATCAATGTTCATGGCGTCGATATAGGGCAGAAGCCGCAGCAGAGGCTCCTCACTGATATAGCCATTGGTGACCAGCACATTCAGCAAGCCCTTGTCTTTTGCTTTCTTTGCCGTTTCATAAACGAATTCATACCATATGGAGGGTTCGTTATAGGTATAGGCAATGCCAATATTGCCCTGATGCCTGAGTTCCACCGCCTTCGCAACGATCTCATCGCTGTCCGCGTGATGGGTATTGATCTCTTCCGGCTTCACCTGGGCGATGCTGTGGTTCTGACAGAATGGGCATTTGAGGTTGCAGCCGACGGAACCGACGGAAAGGATATAGGTACCCGGATGGAATCGGTTCAAGGGTTTCTTTTCGATCGGGTCGACTCCAATGGAGGAAATCTCTCCATAATTCAGGGAGTATAGTATTCCGCCCATGTTTTTGCGAACTCCGCAGAGCCCGCGGCCCTCCTCGGGAATGCGGCAGTTATGCGGGCATAGATAACAATGGACTTTCTTGTTATCCAGCTTCTCATAAAACATCGCTTCAATCTTCATACGTTCACCTCGATTTTATGATTGCGCAGTAAATTTAGTGGAAGGCAAGGCGCGGCAGACGAAGGCGAGGACGCGTACACAGACGTACGCAAGCGAGCCTGAGGACTGCCGCAACACAGCATTACGCGAAATTTACAAGCAATCAGCGGTAGCGGATCACTTCGAAACGCTCCATTTCGTAATGCTCCAACCTGCCGATCCCCGCTTTCTGCAGCGCGATCTCCACCTGCTCCTGAGGCGTGTCGACGCCTTCCAGATCGGGAAGCAGAAGGCCCCGGCGAAAACCCGAGGTCACGATGACGCCGTACCGCTTCACGTCCAGTTTATCCATGGAGTCGACTTTTTCCGGTTCACCGAGAACATCCACGGAATAGTCCAGCGCGTCCAGTTCATCCGGTCTGACTGCCGGAAACCGGGGATCCTGCGTCCCAGAGCTGATCGCGTTGTAAATGATCTCCTCCGCGATGCTGGTTCTTACCGGTCCGATGGTGCCGATGCAGCCTCTCAGCATGCCTTGCTTCTTCAGGGATACAAATACGCCTGCCCGCCGCTTTTTAAATTCCTCAGGCACCCAATCGGGCACGCCGATCTTTTTACCGGTTCGGACATACATCTCCAGTGTTTCCTTGGCAAGCTTCACGTGATCGCTAACATCATATTCACTTTTCATATTATTCACCAACTTTCCCCGCGTCATCCGACGCATTGATTTTCGCAATGAGATATCCCACTCCGAAAGGCCCCTCGTAGGAATATACTTCCGGATCCAGCTTCGATCCCTCCAGTGCGCCGAACATCATCACGATGGAACGCGTTCCGCATTCGCCGGCTTTGTCCAGCAGGCTCATATCCGTATCCAGGAGCCCCCTGACGTCGGCCCGGCGCACCTTCTCAACCAGGGCTTCGTCGTACTCTCTGCCTTTGGGATTATAACCCGCCGGAGCGTCGGGGGTGAGTCTGTGGGACAGATCCCCGCTGGCGACGTAAACAACTCTTTCGTCGGATTCCTCCACTGCCTGGCGGATGCACTTGCCGAAATCGTAGATTTCCCGGAACGAAAGGAACGGAGTCGAGATCAGAACGAGGCGGAAATCCTCCAGTTCCTTCTCAATAAAGCAAAGAGGCACCAGCGCACCGTGGTCAACGCGGTCGCTGATGCCGTATTGTCTTTTCTGAATTTCGTCAAGGCCTCCCGCACCGATCCCCGCATGGTCTGCTTTTTCTGCGATCGATGTAACAAGCTCTCTGTTATTTTTGAATGAAAGCCGGATATTCGGACTCCCGAAAGACGCAAAATCCCCCCCCATTGTCTCAGAATCCTCCATATAGACATAGTCTCTGAAACACGGCGCGTGGGGCGTGGACAAGATGATCGTCGTCGGTTTGTCCTTCCCGATCTCCTTTGCCGCCCGTTTTACCGCTTCAACCGTTGGAGCGGCCTGCCGATCCCTTCCGTGTCCGATACCCGGCACGATGATCGGGGGATGAGGCAGGATGTAGCCATTCAATATTTTTCCCATAAAGATTCACCCTTTCCCTGATTTGGAAATCCTGATCCGGGCTTATTGAACCGCTGTGCCTCGAGTGTCTTAAAAGTCCAGTTTACGGATTTCCTCAAGATAATCGTCGTTGATTTCCGCTTCCGCAAAGGTAGCCATATGATTCATGACCGCGCACGCTCCGCGGATGATCTGGAACGCAAGGGGACAGCCGCTGCCTTCTCCCAGACGCAGTTCCAAATTGAGCATCGGCGGCAGACCTAGCGCAGAGAGCGCATGGCCGTAACCCTGCTCCTTCGAAACATGGGATGCGATCATATATTCCTTTGAAAGAGGAGCCAGTCTCGCTGCGGTATAGGCGGCGACGATGGAAATAAAGCCGTCGATGACAACCGGAAGTTTGCAGACTGCCGCGCCCAGGAAAGCTCCCGCCATTGCCGCGACGTCGAAGCCTCCTACTTTGGCAAGGACGTCGATGACGTCGATATCCGCCTGTCCGCCGAATCCGTATTTTCGGTTGACGTCCTCTATTATCTTTTTTTTGCGGATAAAACTTTGATCGGTGATACCTCCGCCTTTGCCAACGGTTTCCGATACGGGGAGACCGGTCAACGCGGAAAGGACCGCCGAACTTGTCGTCGTATTACCAATACCCATTTCTCCGACTCCAAAAATAGTATAACCCGCTTTTTTTATCTCACGCGCCATTTCTATCCCGGTGCTGATTGCCGTCACGGCTTCCTCGCGGGTCATTGCCGGTTCCTTCGCAAGATTGCTCGTGCTTTTCCGGATCTTCCGATCGACGATTTTGCCCGTAACCCGCGCCTGACCGCCTTCCGGTTCCAACGCTTCCTTCACAAGAAGCTCCTTCGGCAGGTCGGCGTTGATTCCCATGTCCACTACAAGCAGGTCGGAATCAAAATATCTCGCCAGGGTGCCGACGCCTGTCAGCCTTCTGGTAAAATTGATCGTCTGAGCCAGTGTGACAAACTGCGGCGCAGAAGAAACGCCTTCCTCCACAACGCCGTTGTCGGAGCACATGATGGTTATACAGGATTTATCGGCGTTATTATGTATATTTCCGCTGATCCCTGAAAGCTGCACCGCGATGTCCTCAAGACGTCCGAGGCTTCCCGGGGGTTTCGCCAGGGATTCCTCCCGCTTTCTCGCCGCTTCCATTGCACTGCGGTCAAGATCTTCGATCGTACTCAGCAGTTGAAATAGTTCTTTCTCATTCATCGTTTTTCCGTCCTTTGACCTTCCTTATATATTCAGCGGCAGCCCCGATATTCGAATAAAAATGAATATGGGGATACCCCGCCCATAGGTTTCCTCTTATTATGATGCAGTCCCAGCTTGATTTACGAAGCGGTTTTTGAGCGTGAAAACCGTTTCCGGTGTTGGTGCTGTCCCAGTAATGGAACTCATGTCCCTTCAGTTCTGCGCCTTTTCCGCACAGCACATTATCTACCTGCGCGGTCATCGTGATATAGCCAAACCGGGTGAGCTTTTCCGTCGGGAAGCTTTCCCCCTCAATGACGCCTGCCATATCGTAGCTCTTTCCCTCTCTGTCTCTCACCCGCTCATGAAGGTACATAAAGCCGCCGCATTCCGCGAGACTTGGGATCCCGCTTCCAATAGCCTCTCGGATGCTCTGCAGCATCGTTTTATTATCCGACAGCCGTTCGAGATAAAGCTCCGGATATCCTCCGCCCAGGATCAGGCCCTGAATGTCCGCCGGCAGGCTTTTGTCCTCCAGGGGGCTGAACGGGACGATTTCAGAGCCCAGCTCTTCCAGCAGATCCAAATTGTCCTGATAATAAAAACAGAAAGCCTTATCCATGGCGACCGCTATCCTTGCGTGGGATTTCGGCGTCTTTTCCGGTTCCGCGTCTTTCGGTCTGCTCTCCTTCACTACCGTCAGCTCTTCCGGAACGCTGCCATGGATGGATGGCGCAGTCCCGGCGATCTCCACGATCCGGTCCAGATCGACGGAGGCTTCCATTTGAGCTGCGAGCCTGCTGATAATCTCTTTCAGGTTTCCGATTTCCTTTGCCGTCACAAGACCCAGATGCCTGCTCTCAAGCCGGCAGTCCGCCATCACGGGCAGATAACCCAAAACCTCAACGGCTAATTCCGCTTCGATGATGCCTTTGATATCTTCATAAAGCATCGGAGGGATACGGTTTAGGATCACACCTTTGATTCCGTGGTCTCTGCGCATTTCAAGAAATCCCTTGATCAACGCGGCGATGGAAACCGACATCCCCTTGCAGTCCACCACCAGGATCACCGGCGTTTCCGTCTTCCTTGCCAGATCGTAGGAGCTGCATTCGGTCGATTTTCCCGCAAGACCGTCGTAGTAACCCATGACGCCTTCCAGTACCGCCATATCTGCCGCTCCGGAGTTTTTGTACAACAAATATTTCGTTGTATTCTCGTCGGTGAAGAAAAGATCCAGATTTCTGGATTTGATCCCCAGCACCTCGGAGTGGAACATCGGGTCGATATAGTCAGGGCCGCATTTGAACGACGCCGGTTTTATTCCCCGGTTAAGCAGAGCCTGAAGCAGACCGCAGGTAGCTGTGGTCTTTCCGCTGCCGCTTCCCGCTGCCGCGATCATGATCCTAGGTATGCTTCTCTGTTCCATGCAGCCCTCCGTAAATAGTATGCTTCCGCTATTGATTGTCAGCCATTTCTCCGCTGATGATGAACACGGGATTCTGGCCTTGCATCATATGATAACTTCCCGCCGCCTTTCCATGGGCCGCGAAAATTTGTACGATATCGATGTCTTCAAATCCAAGCTTTTTAAATTGTTCTATCGCTTCCGCCATCGTCTCCAGTGTGATTGCGTTTACAACCACGCGGACCTTCGGATTCTTTTTGATCAGAAGCTCTAAGATCTGTGCAAGATTGCCCTTTGAGCCGCCGATAAACACGCGATCCGGAGCCGGCAGTTTTTCAAGGGCTTCCGGCGCTTTTCCTTCGATGACCTCCAGATTCCACACGCCAAACCGCTCCGCGTTCCGCCGGATCAGATCCAGCGCTTCTTCGTTGAATTCCACTGCATAGACGCTGCCTTCGCATGCCTGCAATGCCATTTCGACGGAAACAGAACCGGTTCCCGCGCCGACGTCGTAGACGATATCATCCGGCCTGAGCCGCAGCTTTGATAAAGAAACGCTACGGATCTCACTCTTCGTCATCGGCACCTGCCCTCTTTCAAACAGTTCATCCTTGACGCCGTGGGTGACGACCGAACGCTCGATTATTTTATCATTTTCGACCAGCATGACCGCTAAAGGATCGAACTCCTGTCCGGCAAGACTTTCAGCCGTTCCTCGAACGATCCGCTCGTCCGGATAGGAAAGCCGTTCCCCCACGTGGATCACCGCTTTTTTCAGATTATTGTCCGACAGGATCCCGCATACTCTCTTAACCGAATAGTCGCCGCCGGTCAGGAAAAAAACCTTCGCATTGTTCCGGACGGCTCCTATGATATTGTCCTCCCGGCCGTGAAGGCTGACGACTTTTGTATCCTCCCAGGGAAGCTTCAGCTTGGCGCTGAAATACTGCAGAGAGCTGATTCCGGGGATATATTCCGTTTCATACTCGCTCCAGAGACCTCCATCGGCCTTCGAATCTTCGATTGCTTCGTTTAGTTTTTTCGCGCCGCTGAAGAATCCTACGTCGCCGGAGAAGATCACTGTGACGGTCTTGTAAGACCGGTGCCCCATGATGTAATCCATGATTTTTGACGGCGAAATCGCATAGCAGGTATCTCCCTGATAATCCGGAAAGGCATTCACCATTCTCTCCGCACCGATGAGCAGCTCACTGGCATCGATGGCTTTTCTGCCCTGTTCCGTCAGGGTTTCGATATTTCCCATTCCGATCCCGACAAGATAAATCTTTTTCATCATTTTACTCCATAGATCATTCTTGCTTTATATTCCGAAGAATTTGGCTGCGCATTCCAGCGTGTCCTTTATATTCTGTTCGCTGTGGGCGTTTGAGATAAACATGGCTTCAAACTGGGCAGGCGCAAAATATACGCCGCCGTTCAGCATGTGTCTGAAATAATCCGCATATGCCTTTGTGTCGGATTTCTTGGCGGAAGCATAATCCGTTACCGGCTCTCCCGTAAAGAACATAGACCCGATGGATCCGATATGGTTCACGACGCAGTTCGCCTTCGCCGAGGCGATGATTTCCTTGAGACCGTCACAGAGCATTGCGCCCATTTTATTGATATGTGTGTATATTTCCGGGTGGGATTTCAGTTCCGTAAGCTGTGCGATGCCCGCCGCCATGGCTACCGGGTTTCCGCTCAGGGTTCCCGCCTGATAGACCGGGCCGAGAGGCGCTACCATTTCCATGATCTCTTTCTTGCCTCCGTATGCTCCGACCGGCATTCCGCCGCCAATGATCTTTCCGAAGGTGGACAGGTCTGGCTTTAATCCAAGCAGCCCCTGGGCTCCGTCGATCCCCATCCGGAAGCCGGTGATGACTTCATCGGCGATGAGGACGGTTTTATTGACGGTACAGATCTCTCTGATTTTTTTGAGGAATTCCGTATCCGGGAGTACGACGCCCATATTGGCCGCAATAGGTTCGATGATCAGTGCTGCGATTTCTCCTTTGTTTTCTTCAAATAACCGCTCGACGCTGTCAAAGTCGTTGTATGTCGCAGTAAGCGTATCTTCGGCACAGCCCGCAGGCACGCCGGCGCTGTCCGGGATGCCGCTGTTCATGAGGCCTGAGCCCGCTTTAACCAGCAGTGAATCACAGTGGCCGTGATAGCAGCCTTCAAACTTGATGATCTTATTTCTTCCGGTATAACCCCTGGCTGCGCGAAGCGCGCTCATGGTGGCTTCCGTTCCGGAGTTTACCATTCTGACCATTTCAACAGAGGGCACCAGCTCGCAGACGAGCTTGGCCATGGCTACCTCAGCTTCCGTGGCGGCGCCGTAGCTCAGGCCCTTCACGATGGCTTCCTGAACCGCTTTCAGAACGGCCGGATTGTTGCTTCCCAGGATCATCGGTCCCCAGGAGCCGATATAATCGATGTACTTATTGCCGTCGACGTCGTAGATATAAGCGCCGTCAGCCCTTTCGATGAATCTCGGCGTCTCGGAGACAGCCTTGAACGCTCTCGCAGGGCTGTTGACCCCTCCCGGGATATATTTCTGCGCTTCTTCAAAAAGCTTTCCTGATTTTTCTGATTTACCCATTATCCAATTCTCCCTTCGTCGATCATCCTGGCGATTTCTTTTGCAAAATATGTGATGAGGATATCCGCGCCCGCGCGATATATGCTTGTGGTCGTCTCTGCGACGATGGCCTGCTCGTCGACCATTCCAGCCGCCGCAGCCGCCTTGATCATGGCGTATTCACCGCTGACACTGTAAGCCGCCGTGGGAACCGCTACACGTTCGGATACCTCGCGGATGATATCGAGATAAGAAAGCGCAGGCTTTACCATGATGATATCGGCTCCCTCTTCAAGGTCGAGGAAGACCTCCTTCATGGCTTCTTTACGATTGTGGAAATCCATCTGGTAGGTTTTCCGGTTTCCTTTGAAATTGTCTGATCCCGCCGCTTCGCGGAACGGGCCGTAAAACGCGGATGCATATTTCGCCGCATAGGACATGATCGGAGTATTGATATATCCCGCCGCGTCCAGCTCTTCGCGGATCGCTCTGATTCTGCCGTCCATCATATCCGACGGAGCGATCATGTCTGCTCCGGCAGCGACCTGTGACAGGGCCGTCTTTGCCAGATAGGGCAGAGTCTTATCGTTGTCGACGCTGTCGCCCTTGATGATTCCGCAGTGGCCGTGGGAAGTATATTCACACATGCAGACGTCTCCGATATAATAAAGCTCCGGGAAATCCTTTTTCGCGGCACGAAGCGCCTGCTGAACGATGCCGTTTTCCGCATATGCCTGGCTGCCCAGTTCGTCCTTATGCTCCGGTATCCCGAAGAACATGATATTTTTTATCCCGGCCTTCGCCGCCTCTTCCAGTCCATAAGCCAGCGTGTCGGGGCTGTACCTTTTTTGTCCCGGCATCGCCGCGATCTCGGTGGAGATCCCCTTTCCCTCTTCGACAAAGATCGGATAGATCAGGGACGTCTTGCCGATCCTCGTCTCCCTGACCAACTCCCTGGTCCTGTCGTCCATTCTCAGTCTTCTCGGTCTCATTGCTGCTTCCATGTGTATCCTTCCTTTCTTAGCGCGATTGCTGCGGTGACGCCGTTGAGCGCCTGTTTCCCTGCGATCAGATCGCCCCGGCTTCCCAGCACTGCCGCTCGTTCACATACATTATCCACGCCGGTCACCCGGTTTACAAAAACGGATGCCGTAAATTGGCCGTCAAGCCGGTCCAGCTCGTCTGCGGAAAAAACCTCAAAGGGAACTCCCAGCTTCTCCGCCAGCTGTTTCAGCGCGGTTTCGTCTTTCTTTATATCGATCGAGCAGATTTTTTCGACGGATTTCACCGAAATTCCATGCTCATTTAAAATCTTCTCAAACAATTCTTCCACGGCTTCAAAGCCGATGTCTTTCCTGCAACCCATTCCAACGGTTACCGTCTTTGGGATCAGGCGCAGAGTCTTTTCAAATGGATCCTCGTCTTCCCGGATCGAAACCCGGAAGCCGATTTCGGGGCTGGCGGTCATCCTGTTTACCGGGGCGTCACCGACGTCCCGCCTGTGGTCCAAGCCGATATAAGCGAGCTGTTCCGGCAGATCTCCATCGATGGAGTAATCGCTGGAAACGCCGATGGTCTCACCCCGGAGCACCGCCGCGGAAATTTCCTTTGCCAGCTTCATGTCGCTGATCTGAAGCCGGTTCTTTTTTGCCCAGTCATCCACCGCAAACCGGTGATTGATGTCCGTAGCCGTTGTAATGATCGGTTCCGCACCGATAATTTCCGCGATCTTTAACGTGATATCGTTGGCGCCTCCCAGATGACCGGACAGCAGAGAAATCACATACTTCCCCTTTTCGTCAACCACTGCCACCGCAGGATCAAGGGTCTTATCCCTGACGTGGGGCGCGATGGCACGTACGGCGATCCCTGTTGCGCCCACGAATATGAGGGCGTCGTTTTCATGAAAGACGGCTGCGGTCCACTGGGCCAGACTGCTTTCAAGAGGGAGCAGTCCCGCGGCCTCCGCATAGCGGTCTTTTCCGTAAGCCCTGCACGCATACCCGTCAGCCGTCAGTCCATGGCTGATCTTCCGGCAGGTGTCCGCGCCGTCACCTGTAAAAGAAATCAAAGCGACCTTCATAAATATATCTCCATTTTCATAACCGGCTCACGCCTTCTATCTTTATGTTCTGGGCTTGCACTGGTACAGCATCGCGTTGCAGATCGCCGCGGCCACATTGCTTCCGCCCTTTCTTCCCTTTGCTACGATATACGGAACATCCAGCTCCATAATGAGTTCTTTGGACTCCACCACATTGACGAAGCCGACGGGGACTCCGATGATCAGTTCCGGTTTCAGCCTGCCTTCGCTTATCAGCTCATAGATCCGGACCAGCGCCGTGGGTGCGTTCCCGATGGCAAAGATCACCGGCCTGTCCAAGGCCGCCGCTTTATCCATGCTGGCTGTGGCCCGGGTTGTTCCGTTGGCCTTCGCCGCCGCCGCGATATCCTCGTCGGCCATAAAGCAAAACGCCTCTCCGCCCAATGCTTCCAGTGTTGCTTTATTGATGCCGGCGCGGGCCATTTGGGTGTCGGTCACGATGACTGCGCCCTTTTTCAGCGCTTCGATCCCGATCCTGACTGCATCCTTCGAAAACTTCAGGTTATTCAGATACTCGAAATCAGCGGTGGTATGGATCACCCGCTTGATCACAGGCTCCTCCGCCGGATCCAGCACAATATCTCCCAGCTCCTGTCCGATGATTTCAAAGCTTCTCTTTTCGATATCCTCCGGCAAAACGTTCTGCAGTTCAATTTTCATAATATCCTCCAAAGCCGTAACGATTCGGCTGATCTTTCCAAATTTCCGATAGGCGTTTTATTTCTCGATCCCCGTTCTTGCCGGGATCCCTCTGTCATATGGGTGCTTGACCTTTTTGATCTCCGAAACGTAATCCGCCAGGTCGATCATCCACTTCGCCGGATTTCTGCCGGTCAGGATCAGTTCCAGGTTCTCTGGTTTATTTCTTACGAAATCCTCCAGCATCGTCCTGTCGATGAGGTCTCTTGCATAGGCGCCGACCGCCTCGTCCAATACCAGCATATCACACTTTCCTGAAGCTGCAAGCGCTATGGCCGATTTCAGGTTTTCCGTGTGCAGCAGTTTTGTCTTGGCTTTTTCCTCCTCCGTCATGGAGAATGAAAATCCGCTGCCTTCCTTGCCCCGCAGCACCGTTACGCCCTGCAGACCGTCCAGCACCGCTAGCTCACCTGTAGCCTGGTTCTTCAGGAACTGAACGAAGACCACCCTGAAGCCGGATCCCAAGGCCCGGATGGTCAGCCCCAGCGCCGCTGTGGTTTTCCCTTTTCCGTCTCCGTAATAAAGATGGATCATATGCCTTCCTCCAGGATCCGGTACAGCCGCTCCATATCAATATTCTCGCGGATTCCCTGGGCCAGCAGGTCGTACTGCCGCTCCTTATATGCCTGCACGTTGAGCCCGGCGATTTCTCCGCCGTCCAGCCCTTTGGCCCGATATAAGGCTGTCACTAATGTCTTGGCTACGTCTTCCTTGTCGAAGATCCCGTGTATATAGGATCCGTATATATTGCCCCGGCACATGCCCACCGCTTCCGAAGCGGACTTGCTCGAAATTTCCTCAAGAACGGCCAGATATCCCTCCTGACCGTCCAGGATCTGAGTCTGCCCCATGTGGATCTCATAGCCTTCGATCTCCACTCCGGATAATTCCTTCAGCAGTCCGCATAAACCGGGCTGAAATCTTCCCCGGATCTGCGTTCTTGTTTTTTCCTTCTCAAAAACCGTTTTTGCCGGGAGAAGCCCCATACCTGCGATCGTTCCGCCGGCCTCTACTCCGTAAGGATCCGAAAGCTCTGTTCCAAGCATCTGATAGCCTCCGCAGACTCCGAATACAGGCTTGTTCTCCGCTGCGTGCTTCAAAATAGAGGCTTCAAGCCCGTTCTGCCGCATCCAGAGCAGATCCTCCATAGTGTTTTTCGTGCCCGGAATAATGATCAAGTCCGGATTGTTCAGTTCCGCAACCGACGTTACATATCGAAGCGTCACGCCCGGAACATATTCCAGAACGTTGAAATCAGTGAAATTTGAAATCCTGGGAAGCCGGATCACTGCAATGTCGATGAGGCCGACGGATCCTTTTCTGTTGAACCGTTCCGTCAGGCTGTCCTCGTCATCGATATCAACATGAAGATACGGGATGACGCCAAGGGTCGGAACGTGCACGATCTCTTCCAGCATGTCCAGCCCCGGCTGAAGAATGGTCTTGTCCCCGCGGAATTTGTTGATGAGGATGCCCTTCACCATGGCGCGCTCCGATTCATCGAAGAGCATCATAGTACCCGCCAGAGACGCGAACACGCCTCCCCGGTCGATGTCTCCGGCAAGGAGCACAGGAGCCTTTGCAAGCTTTGCCATATACATATTCACGATATCATTCTCTTTCAGATTTATCTCCGCAGGACTGCCCGCTCCTTCCAGGACGATGATATCATATTGGGAGTCAAGCTTCTCATAGGCCTTCATGATTTCAGGAACGATCTCCCTCTTGCGGCGGTAATATTCCTGGGCGCTCATGTTGCTGTAAACCTCGCCGTTGACGATGACCTGGGAGCTCGTATCGTTGGTGGGCTTAAGGAGCACCGGGTTCATGAGCACCGACGGCTCGATGCCGGCAGCCTCCGCCTGAACCACTTGAGCTCTTCCCATTTCCAGGCCTTCCTTCGTAATGAAGGAATTCAACGCCATATTTTGTGCTTTAAAGGGGGCTACCCGGTATCCGTCCTGTTTGAAGATACGGCATAATCCGGCAGTGATCAAGCTTTTGCCCGCATTGGACATGGTCCCCTGTATCATGATCGATTTCGCCATAGATTTATCCCTCCCGCTGTAATCAGCCTTTTATCTCTTTTAATGCTTCCACAAGCCTGACATTCTCCTCATGCTTCCGGATGCAGATCCTGTAGTACCCAGGGCCAAGCCCATTGTAATTGTCACAGTTCCGAATAAGGATCCCTTTTTCAAATAACATTTCATGCAATGGTTTCAGGCCGGCGCCGCCATCCTTAAGAAAGATATAATTGGCGTTTGAGGCGATCACCGTGATCCCGAGTTCCGTGAGCTGAGGAACGAGATATTCCCGCTCCGCCCGGATCAGGTTTTTCGTACGGACAAGGTAGGCATCTTCCTCCATCGCCCGGATCCCCGCGACCTGTGCGGGAGCCGATACGCTCCATGGCTGGCCCGCCCCCCGGATCCTTTCCAGAAGCCCAGCGTTTGCCGAAATGCAGTATCCCAGACGAAGCCCGGCCATTGCATATATTTTTGTAAATGCCTTCAGGATAATAAGATTATCGAAGGCCTTCAAGTAATCCTTTGTCGTGTATTCCCGCGGGTCCTCCAGAAATTCATTGAAGCACTCGTCCACGAATAGCAGGATATCCAGTTCTTTACAGCGCCGCAGGATCTTCAGCAGAAGGTCCTTCTTCATCAGCTGGCCCGTCGGATTGTTGGGATTGCATAAAAACAGCATATCGAGGCTCTCATCCAGTGCGTCCGGAAGTCCGTTTCCGGCCTGAAAACCATTCTCTTCCCGCAGCTCAAAATGAACTACCCCGCAGTCTGCAGCATTCAGCGCCTCTTCATATTCAGCAAAGGTCGGTGCCAGCACCATAACCTTTTTCGGTTTCACCGCATATACCGTCCGGTAAATAACGTCCGCGGCGCCGTTTCCACAGAGGATCCATTCCCGCGGCACTCCTTCACGTATCGCCAGCCCGGACACCAGCTCCCTGCAGAGCGGGTCGGGATAGATATCGAAGCTGTCGGCAGCATCCCGGATCGCCTGTTTCACTCCTTCGGGCAGACCGAGAGGATTGATGTTGGCCGAGAAATCCAGGATCGCAGGAGGATTCTCCTGTTTGCCTAATCGCTCCCTCGCGGAATAGATATCCCCGCCGTGGATGAGCTTTCCGGGCTGCGTATTCGCAATGTCCTTTATATGATCCATTCTGCGACCCCCATACCGATGACGCATAGCGCAAAGGTCAAATACGCCGTTCCGTACAGCAGACGGTTGGCCGAATAAATATCTTCATAAACGATGGGCCGCAAGGGGTCCCCAATCGTCTTCTTCTTGTAAAGTTTGCCGAAATAGTACGCATCTCCGGCGAGTTGGATATCCAGAGCTCCCGCGCATACCGATTCGGTTTGTGCACTGTTGGGGCTGGCGTGATTGAAACGGTCCCTTCGGAAAACCTTCCAGGCGTTCCGGTAATCCAGCTTCAACAGGAAAGAGGCAAGAATCATCAGGTATGCGGAAAGCCTTGCAGGGATATAGTTGACGACGTCGTCAAGCTTCGCCGCAAATCTTCCGAAATAAAGGTACCGGTCGTTTTTATATCCGATCATGGAATCCATGGTATTGACCGCCTTGTAAAAAAATCCGAGAGGAGCTCCTCCAAGGGCCATGAACAGCATTGGCGCCACAGTGCCGTCGGCGGTGTTCTCCGCCACCGTTTCCACGGCGGCCTTAGTGACCTGCTCCAGGGAAAGGTCCTGAGTATCGCGTCCTACGATCATGGAAACCATTTTTCGCGCTCCCGCCAGATCTTCCCGAATCAATTCTCGATAGACCTTCATGCTTTCTGTCTTCAGTGATTTGACGGAAAGGATCTGGTAGCACATGAACGCTTCTATGGCGACCCGAAGCAGAATATGTATTTTCCCTGCAGCCCAAAGGATCGCAAAGGGAACCGCGGTGGAAACCGCGGCCACGATGATTACGAGCAGGATCCCGCCTGCCAGCTCGGCTTTTTCCGTTTTCGGCAGCACGCCGCGGATGACCTTCTCCGTCTTAGAAATCATGTTTCCGATCAGGCAGATGGGGTGGGGCATCCAATGGGGATCGCCAAAGATCAGATCCAGAACGAAGCCGACCGCCAACGCGATCATGGACGGCAAAATCGCAGTATTCAGTATTTCAGTTAACATTTCTTACCGTCCTTTCTCCAGCATCGGTTATTTCACGTTATTTTTCTCCAAACGGCTATTTCCCGCTTAGCGAAAGAAAACATTCCACCATGCTGTCAATCGTAGCTTTTTCGGCGACGATGGTTTGCATCCCGTACTTCCGGGCTTCCTGTGCGGTCTGTTCGCCGATGCAGACTGCTTTCACCTTTGTATGATCAATGCCGCCCGCCATCTTTACAAAGCCTCTCACAGTGGATGCGCTTGTAAAGGCGACGAAGTCAACACTGTCGTCGTACCATGATATATCTGTCTCAGGCGCTTCCACCGTATCGTAGACGGGCAGATCTTCATAAAGAATTCCCGCCTCCTCAAGAGGTTTCAGCACATCCTCCGTACCGATCCTGGCTCTGGGGATCAGGACGACCTGTTGTTCTCCGGTGATCTCTTCCTCATCCAACAGCTTGCGGGCAATCGCCTCACCAAGGGCTTTCCCGTCGTATTTTTCAGGCACCAGATCTACGAAGACGCCTTTTTCTTCGATGGCCTTTTGCGTTGCGGAACCGATGGCTGCAAATTTCAGGCCTGCCAGCCTTCTGACGTCGATTTTATACTCAATCAGCTTCTGGAAGAATATCTTTACGCCGAAGGGGCTTGTAAAGGCGACCCAGTGATATTCGCTGATATTGGCCATGGCATCGTGCAGCGCGTCGGTTTCAAGGATCATATCGGTCTCAATCGTAGGGACCTCGACCACTTCCGCTCCGTGCTCCCGGAGCTTTTCCGCCAGATTTGAGCTTCTGTCCTTCGGCCTCGTAACCATGATTTTCATTGTGCCAAGTGGCCGGTCTTCCGCCCAGTGGAACTGTTCCGCCAGACTGCACACTTTTCCTACTACGATAATGGCGGGAGCCTGTATTTCAGCTTTCGCCGCCTCTTCCGGAAGGTGTTCAAGATCGGAAACCACGCGTCTTTGATGTGCCGAGGCGCCCTTCTCCAGGATGGCGGCTGGCATGGCGGGGTCCATTCCCGCATCCATCAGTTCCCTGCAGATCACCGGCATGGAAGCAACTCCCATCAGGAAGACGAGGGTTCCCCCGAACTTCACCAGCGCCGGAAAATCGATATCGGCTCGCTCCAGGTTTTTTGTGTGCCCTGTGATAATGTGCACGGAGGAGCAGTAATCCCTGTGAGTCACCGGAATCCCGTTATATGCAGGGACTGAGATCGCAGAAGTCACTCCGGGTACTACTTCAAAAGGAATGCCATGCTTGCAGATCTCCTCCAGTTCTTCTCCGCCTCGCCCGAAAAGGAAGGGATCTCCGCCTTTCAGCCTGACAACACGCTTCCCGCTTAGTCCTTCTTCCACAAGGATCTGATTGATCTCCTTCTGGGGCACCGGATGATCCCCCGATATTTTTCCGACATTTATGACTTTGGCTGTCTTTGGGATCATTGCCAGGATCCCCTGACTGACGAGATGATCGTAAACCACTACGTCCGCCTGTTCCAGGACGGCTTTCCCCTTAAGGGTAAAAAGCCCTGTATCGTGGGGACCGGCTCCGACCAGCCATACTTTTCCAATACTTTTCCTATCCATATTTTAAACCTCAGCTTTCAACTGCAGCGCCAATTTTCTTCCCAATGCTTCTCCATCCTGGCGTCTTCCCGATATTTCACCGGTAATATAATCATCTTCCTCTTCCTTGTAGTAGAGGCCGATCAGCTTTACTTCCTCATCGTCCGCCTGGGCAAACGCCGCGATCGGCGAGCTGCAGCCGCCGTCCAGCGCCCTGACAAAGGCCCTTTCCGTCAACGCTTCGATTTCAGCGTTCTTGTCGTTCACGCAATCGAGAAAATCATAATTCTCTCCCGCCCTGCCCTGGACGACCATGATGCCCTGTCCGGCCGCCGGGATCATATCCGCCGGGTCGAACACCCTGCTGATCCGGTCTTCAAGGCCAAGACGCTTCAGTCCTGCATAGGCCAGAACCAGTGCGGAGTAATCGCCCCGGTCCAGCTTGGAAAGCCTTGTGATCACGTTGCCTCTTACGCTGGCCGTCTCGGGGTTGTTAAAAAGCCTCCCGAGCTGCAGGTTCCGCCTGGCGCTGGAACTTCCGATGGGCTTACCCGAATGAGTATCGTCTGCCGCTTTCGGGAGCACCAGAACATCCCTCGGATCCTCTCTTTTGGAGAAAGCCAACAGAGGCAAGTCTTCCGGGGTATCCATGGGCATATCTTTCAGACTGTGCACTGCGATATCGATCCGGTGATCACGAAGCGCATGGTCCAGCTCCTTTACGAAAAGGCCCTTTCCGCCCACTTTATCGAGACTGCGATCCAGGATCATATCTCCCGTGGTTTTCATGGTGACCAGTTCCAGCCTGATTTCCGGATGGGCCTGACGGATCAGATCCATGACCATTTCCGACTGGATCACCGCCAGCTTGCTCTCTCTGCTTCCGATTCTAATTTTTCTGGTTTCCAAATTCCCCGTCCTCCTGAAGATTTTTTTCTAGACAATTGGTAATCGCCCTTGTGGCTCTTTTCGCCAGGTCATGATCTTTCCCTTCCGCCGTTACGCCAACGGTGACGCCGTTCTTTCGAATGACGCCGGGGAAATAGAAATCACTCTTATCCTTATCATCCGCCACATTGACGGGGATATTTCCTTCTTTGCATTTTTCATATACTTCATGATTCAACCGTTTATCGTTTGTCGCCGCCAGCACGTAATCTGCGCCGTCCAGGTCGGACGGCTCATACGGCTTGATCCGGAGTTCAAGTTTCTTATCCTCGGCATATGCGGTCACCTCCGGCAATGCATCGGTTGCTACGACCCGAATACGACAGTCGAATTTCATCAGCGTTTCGATGCGCCTTCTTGCGATTTTTCCCGCTCCCGCCACGACGACGGTCTTACCGGAAAGGTCCGTGAACAGCGGGAACCATCGTCCGGGTTCTTCCACTTTCTTTGTGCAAAGTGTGATCGGATAGGCCTTCTCGAGGAGCTCCAGAACAGCTTTCGGGGAAATCCCCTCTTCTTCTTTTTCCCGGCCGATGACCAGCAGCGCCGCTCCAGTCTCCTGGGCCGCCTGATACTTTTCAAGAAAGCCCCCCGTTTCTCCCGAATCCTTTGAAACGATGTAACGGGCTTTCACCTGATGGATCATCGCGGCGTTCAGCTCTGCGGTAAACGGCCCCTGCATCAGGATCAGCTGCTTCCCGGAAAACCCCAAAACGCCGCAGCTTTCCAAAACCTCCGGCATCGGCAGCACTCTCGGGAAAATCCTCTTCTGGAAATCCTGCACCTTTGTATATTTCAGAAGCTCCTTGCTGCCGATCGTCAGCAGTACGTTGCCTTCGTGACCGTTCAGATACTCGACCACTTCCTCGTGACTGCCGAAAAACAGGCAATCCATCTGTTTCGTGATCCCACTGGATCTCAATAATCTGACATATTCAAGCCCCGCTCTCCGGCAGGCGGCTTTGATGTTCTCGCTTGCCAGTCTGGCGTAGGGATGCGTCGTATCAATGACATAATCGAACCGCTTTTCCTGCATGAATGCGGTCATTTCATCCTCCGTCAGTCTGCCTGAACGGACATGAATATGCTCCAAGCCTTCCGGCAGCATTTCCTTTCCGTAATCCGTCGCCACACAGGCATAAACGGTCAGCCCGCTTCCTTCGATATTTCGGGACAGCGTTTCCAATAATTCTCGTCCTTCCGTTGTACCGGCAAAAATTAATAGATTCGGCATATTGTTTCCTCTTTTTTAATTGATTCGTTGATCAAGCTGGTTCTCTAGTAGTGGTAGCCTCTCGGCGTTACCAGCTTTCCGGCGATTTCCTTCGTCTGGGAATTTCCGATGAACACCGTGGTAAACATATCCACCTGAGTATCTCTCAGCGCTTCGAGCGTCAGGATAGTTCCCGCTTCGCCCTCGCGGCCGATATTTTTTACAAAGCCACACATGGTGTCCGCTCCTCGGTGCTTTAATATGATCTCGCACGCCTTTTTTAGATAATCCTGCCGTTTTTTGCTTGACGGATTATAAAAGCAGATCACAAAGTCAGCCTCCGCCGCGCAGCCGATCCTTTTTTCAATCAGTTCCCATGGGGTAAGCAGGTCGCTCAGACTGATCACCGCGAAGTCGTGGATCAGCGGCGCTCCCAGAACGGCGGCTCCGCTGCAGGCTGCCGTGATCCCGGAAACCACTTCGATCTCGACGGGTTCATACTGCTGTGCCACTTCGTACATCAGGCCCGCCATTCCGTAAACTCCGGCGTCCCCGCTGCAGACCATGGCGACTGTCTGTCCCTTCAATGCTTCCTGCATCGCGATATGGCACCGCTCCGCTTCTTTTTTCATCGGCGTTGTAATAAGGTTTTTATGTTGGAACCGATCCCTGATCAGATCAACATACACATCGTAGCCGGTAATGACGTCGCACTCCTCTAGCACTTCAACGGCTCTCTGTGTCATTTGGCTCCATTCGCCGGGGCCTAGACCCACCACATATATTTTCATGCTGTAATTGCCTCCGAGTTTCTCCTATAATAATTTCTGTTGTCTTATGATTTTAACGTATCTTTGTTTGCCGCGTCATAGACTGCGTCGAGACATTCCTTCCAGAGCGTGTGTCTGAGGGTGTCCTTCAGACCGAAGAGCAGCTTTCCGACGGATTTTTCCACGGCGCGCTCGATCTCGATCTGGATCTGTTTTTTATCATCCTCCGGCAGTTCGATTGTTTCCATCGGATGGTCAAGCCGTTTGGAGACGTCCTCCACCGACATTCTGACGATATCCTGAATTTCAGGGACCCTTTCCCGGAAAGCGAACCAGTGATTTAGTTCGTCCAGGTATTCCTGCAGGATCGCCATCGCCCTGTCTCTGTTCTTTCCATTCCTCGACAGACTGTCTTCCTTTGCGAGATGATCGATATCATACAGCGTGATCCCAGCCAGTGAAATTACTTCCGGCTCGATGTCCCTGGGCACCGCCAGATCGATCCAGATGCTCGGTTCCGTATTCAAGTGATCCTCAACCTCACATTTTTTGAGCGTGTAGTGAGGACTTCTGGTGGCGCTGATCACTACTTTTGAGGAGGCCAGCTCACCAATTCTGTCTTCGTAGGGAACCATGACGCAGCCCTCGGGTATGAGCGACTCCGTCGGATGGGTTCCGTGCATTGCCTTTCGCAGAGTCATTTTCACCACCGCTCCCTGTGCCAGAAGCGCATTGCATACCAACTGCCCCATCCGGCCGTTTCCTATAATAAAACAGGAAATACCCCTGATATCACCGAGTCTTTCCTTTAATATGGCAGCGACTTGAAGAGCGGTGGAACCGTCTGCGGCGGCCAGCTGAACCTGAGATTTCACTTTTTTTGCTGCGCCGATGGCCGTCTGGAATACCTTTTCCAGAACCATGTCGGTACAGTGGTTCTTTCGCGCCAGAATAACGGCTTCCCGCACCTGGGAAATGATCTGATCCTCGCCGAAGATCTTGGAATCAAGACCGCAGGCAAGCCCCAGAAGATGCTTCGCCGCTGATTCACCTTCCCGCTCTATAAACAATTCCCTGTATTGGGCAGCATCGGCGTCCTTCAGTGCGCAGAGCATTTTATACGGAGAAAGGTTTGACTCCGCGCTGATCCACAGTTCTGTGCGATTGCACGTGGAGAGGATCACACAGCCGTCAATGGGATATCTGTCCTTGAGGATCCTCATTGCTTCCGCAGCGCCCGTTTTGGTAAAGGAAAAGCGTTCCCGGTATTCAATTGCAGCCTTGTTATGGTCGATGCCGACCATTTTGATTTGCAAATTCGCATCCATTGCTATCACTTCGTTTCTGAAATATATATTAAATATAAATTATTTGCTCGCTTCCCTGAATTCATGGGTAAACGCCGGATCGTACAGCTTTGAGCGGTCGTACTGATCACCCAGGAAATCTCCCACAAGGATCAATGCGGTCTTCGTAATATTGTTTTCTTTCGCCAGCTGGGGAAGGGTGTCCACCGTTCCGCGGAACACTTTTTCATCGGGCCAGGTCGCCTTGTAAACGATCGCCGCAGGTGTATCCTTGCGGTAGCCTCCGGCCAGCAGCCGTTCCCTGAGCGGCTCCAGAAGCCCTGTGCTCAGGAAGATCACCATCGTCGCCTGGTGGGCGGCCAGCAGAGAGATCTCTTCCTTTTCCGGCACCGGCGTTCTTCCCGCCATCCTGGTTATAATGACCGTCTGGGAAACATCCGGAAGAGTAAATTCCGCTTTTAAAGCCGCTGCCGCTCCGAAACAGGAGCTGACTCCCGGCAACACATCGTATTGGATCCCGCTCTCATCCAGCAGATCCATCTGCTCGCGGATCGCGCCGTATATGCTCGGATCGCCCGTGTGCAGCCTTACCGTCATTTTTCCGGCGGCTTCCGCCTCCTTCATGACGGCGATCACTTCTTCAAGCGTCATGGAGGCGCTGTCATGGATCGAGCAGCCCGCCTTGGCAATTTTCAGATGCTCCGGATTTACCAGCGAGCCTGCGTATATGATAACGTCAGCCTCCGTCAGAAGCTTCTGCCCCCTGACTGTGATCAGATCCGCCGCGCCTGATCCTGCTCCAACAAAATGTACCATGGATATCTCCTTTTCGTTATAAAGTAAATTATTTAAATTCGATATTAAGCTTTATCTTTTACGACCAATACGGAAAAATAGCCCGCTTCCTCGTCGAGATCCTCGAGCCGTTCAAAGACGCGCTCACCCTGCATGCCGCAGCGTTCCACCATTTTGACGTCAGGCGTCTTCTCTGTATTCTGCAGAAGGGCTTTCACTTTTCCGATGGATTTGCCCGACTTCATCAGCACCCTGGTTCCCTTTAACGCGAGGGCTTCCTCCAGCCCTTCATAAGAGGCCGGTATGATATGCAGCGCTTCCGAAGCCTCCGTCAGTCCCTCGTTGAGACGGGCTGCAACGGCACAGAAGGACGGGATCCCCGGTACGATTTCCGTTTTGTACCCCTTTGTCCTGACACGGTCATGCACATAAATATAGGTCGAGTAAATGGACGGATCGCCCAAGGTCAGAAAGGCGACGTCCTTGCCCTTTTCCAGTTCCGCGATCACAGCTTCGGCAGCCTTGTCATGGCTTTCCTTCAGCATGCTTTCATCCCGGATCATCGGCATGGAAACCTCCAGAAGCTCTTTCGTTTCGATTTCCGGAACGGCTCCCCTGGCGATCTCAAGCGCCGCATTGGTTTCCCTTCCCGAGGCCGGAACAGCGATGACGCCGCATTCCCGGATCAGCCTGACCGCTTTTAACGTCATCAGTTCCGGGTCACCGGGGCCTACGCCCAGTCCGTAAAGTTTCCCTGTTTTTATATTGTTCATATCCTTTGACTTCGTCATCATCAGCCTCTTCAATCCTCAATATTTTTAATTTTATTTTTCAGCATTTCCGCATCGGCCGTCTCTCCCAGAAATCCGTACTGGTTTGAAAAGATGACTGCGCCGATCTCCAGTTTATGATGCACCCGCTCTTTGATGCGGGAATCCAGCTTTCTTAATATGGATCGGAGTGTCTGTTCCCGGATTCCGGCCGCGTCCAGCACGGAGATCGCATCCTCCGTCGTTACGCATTCCAAAAGCCGTTCCAGAACCTCCTTTGAGGCTCCCGCAAGCGCGGCATGGGCGACCATGATTTCCATCCGGGCGTCACCGTACTTGGAATGGGTATTCATGACGCCGGCAGCAACCTTGATCAGCTTTCCGATATGACCCACGAGCAGTACGCCCTTGAATCCGTAAAGCACTGCGAAATCAAGCGCTTCTCCGATAAAATTGCTGCATTTGACCGAATCGATCTCGGCCAGCGCAATCTGTGATTTTAAAAAAGCCTCGCCGTAATTCCCCGGCGTGATAACCAGATATTCGGCTCCGTCGGCTTTTCTGACACTCATTTTAACTTTTATGGTATCGATAAGGGCCTGCTCGCTCATGGGCTCTACGATGCCGCTGGTTCCAAGGATGGAGATCCCACCCAAAATTCCGAGCTGAGCGTTGAAAGTCCTTTTCGCGATTTCCTCCCCTTCGGGAACAGAGATTTCTACTCGCAGTCCTTCCTTATAGTCAAATTCCTCGCATACTTTTTGGACCTGCTCCAGGATCATCTTTCTCGGCACCGGGTTGATGGCCGCTTCTCCCACAGGACTGGACAGACCCCGTTTCGTCACTCTGCCGACGCCTTCTCCTCCATCGAGTATGATACCGGGTTCGGACAGCTTGGATACCCTGGCGTAAATCAGAGTGCCGTTCGTCACATCGGGATCGTCGCCGCCGTCCTTCCGGATGGCGCAGCTAGCCCAGCTGTCCCCGCTCTGCGGATCTTCCGGTGTGAGTTCCAGCCGGATCCCCTTCGGCGTATAAAGTACGATCCTGTCCCCGGGTGCAAATTCAGCGCCCAGGACCATTGCCGCAGCCCTCTGGGCCGCAGCCGCGGCGCAGCTGCCGGTGGTATACCCGCATCTTAATCTCTGATTGTCCTTTATAACATATTGATCCATATTCAAACCTCAGGATTTAGTAAACTATTTTTGTGTGCCCATTAGGGATGCGACATGCTCCAGATAGATGTCCCGGATCGGCTGGAATTCCCCCAGGCCTTTTAAAATACAGTTTACCTCATAGCCCGCATTCTCAAAGATGCTTTTCCAGGAATCCTCTTCGCTTCCGGCCATGTCGTTTGTCGCGTGATCTCCCGCTACCACCATCAGCGGAAGCAGTGTGATTTTCTCAGGCGCGAACGCTCGTACATGCTTCAACACCGTTTCCACATCAGGATAGGCCTCGACGGTCCCCACGAAAACATTGGGGTATCCCATATCCTTGAACTGATAATCCAACGCGGCGTAAACAGCATTGATCGGATGCTCCGTCCCATGACCCATCAGCACCAGGGCTTCCCGTTCACCGAGATCCGGAAATTGTTCCATTACCGCTGAGATCACCTTTTGATAATCCTCCGTGCTGTACAGGAGCGGTGTACTAATATTGATTTTCTCGAATCGATCCTCGAACATCATCACGTCTCCGACCATTTCGTCATATTCGTCGCCGGGGATCACATGGGTCGGCTGAACCAGAACTTCTTCAAAACCGTCGCCCACAAGACGGCTCATCGCCTCAGCCACATTGTCGATGATGATCCCGTCACGCTTTTCCAGCACCTTCAAAATCATTCCGCTGGTAAAGGCTCTCCTCACCTCGTAATCCGGGTATACGTCTGCAATATTCTTTTCAATGGCGCCGATGGTCTTTTCTCTTGTTTCCGCGTGGCTTGTGCCGAAGCTGACCACCAGCAGCGCTTTTTTGTCCGTTGTCATTCTGTTACCTCTCTGATATAGCGTTCCAATTCCCCGGACGTATGGGGCGCCGGCAACCCCTTCTTCAGGGCGCCGGTTTCGCATAATGCTTCAAATATCTTAAGCACGGTGGGTTTTTCCAAATTGGTCCGTGCAAGCACTTCTTCGTTATTAAATATTTCTTCCGGAGTACCGTCCCCGATGACCAGTCCGTTGTCCAGCAGGACGACCCGGTCCGCCCAGATCAGCGCTTTGTTCACATCGTGAGTCGAAAGGATCACGGTGATCCCTCTTCCTCCCAGTTCGTCGATGATACGGTCGATCATCCCGACATGCTTGGGATCAAGCGCGGCGGCAGGTTCATCGAGAATGATGATCTCCGGATCCATCACAAGGATATCCGCGATGGAGACTCTCTTTTTCTGTCCCCCGCTTAAGAAATGGGTCGGTTTTTCACGGAAAGGAGTGATATTCAATTCCTCCATTACGCCATCTACCCGGCTTCTCACTTCGCGCTCCGGAACTCCCAGGTTCAATGCTCCGAAGGAGATCTCCTGCATCACGCTGGCGGAAAAAAGCTGATTATCCGGGTCCTGGAATACGATCCCCACTCTTTTGCGAATATCCAGCAAGCCCTTGCGGGAATAGTTCACGGGGACTCCGTCAATCAGAACCCTTCCCGAGGTTGGCTTTCTTACCCCGTTGAGCGTCAGGAACAGTGTCGATTTGCCGGAGCCGTTGGCCCCCATGATCGCCAGCTTTTCACCGCGCCTGACCTGCAAATCGATTCCTTTGAGAGCTTCCGTGCCGTCTTCATAAATATAATGGACATTTTCCAGAGTCAAAACGACATCCTTCATAGTACTCCTCCCAGCAGCTTCAAAGAAACGGTGACCGCCAGCATGGCGCATAAAAAACCGGTAACGAGGAGCATCTCTCCGGTTTTCGCCGGGCAGTACTCATCGAGCACAAGGATCTCACCGCTGTAACAGCGCGACTCCATCGCGTCGAAAAGACAGGAGGAACGGTTCATGGATCGGATGAGCAGTACGGTGAACATCTGCCCCATGGAGCGCAGCTCCGTTATGAAATCCTTGTTCCCCAGCCTGCAGTTCTGCGACGTTTTGATTGCACTGGCCATATCGAGCACCACGAATATATATCGGTAGATCAACAGCATCAATTCGACGATGAGCTTCGGACAGCGGAGCGTCCGCAGCACCGCCAGGATATCGATGACCGGAGTTGTCAAGGTCAGGAAATAAAGACAGGAGACGGAAGCCAAAGCAACCATGACAAGGCGCAGCCCTTCCATCAGAGATGTGCTCGTAGCCACAAGATATTTACTACCGACAGCTACCGCGAAAAACCCAGAGGGCGTATCACTGATATTCATTACGATGGATAATGTACTCAGAACGAGAAAACCGAGCGGAATGCCCATGAGTTTTGCATAATGCCGCAGGGAAACCCTGCTGAAAGCCATGGTCAAAGCGGCCATGAGCACAAGGACCGCCGCCGCAACGGCAAACATATCGGAAAAGACGCAGATCAGCAGCGTCCCGACCGCAAACACCGTTTTTAGCATCGGACTTTTATATCTTAGTTTTGATGAATAGGCAAGTTTATCGATGATAATCATACTCTAATCAACCCTTCTGATTTTTCTTTCTTAACACGAGATAACCAAAACCCAGGCCAAGGACGCCTGCGCCGATCCCGGCCTGAAGGCAGAACAGCAGCGTTTCGGTATTTTCCCCCGCAAATTCGATAACAGGTTTGGCCCAGGGCTTATATCCGGGATCAATTGTGGCAACGGATTTTCCCGCTGCGTCGTCCGCTCCGGTAAAATCCAGACTGTTTAAGAACAAGGGCAGCGCCGCAACAGCAATCACAACCACGGCCAGTACCAGTATAAAAAACCATTTGCCGTTTATCTTCATTTTATCTCCTCCCTGACATAGCCAAGGGCCGTAAGTTCGGGCTTGGCATAGGCCTCCAGGCCTTTTATCACGATCACGGTCAGTACACCCTCGATGATTGCCAGCGGAATCTGTGTGAAGGCGAAGATACCGAGAAATTCTTCAAGGGAAGTCATAACTCCTCCCGTTTCTGAGGGATGTGCCAGCGCCAGCTGAACAGCGGTTACGATATATGTCGTTAGGTCGCCGATCGTCGCCGCGAGGAAAACACCGACCGACTTGGGAACCCTCAGTCTTCTGCACACAATATAGATCAAAAAAGCGGTCATCGGTCCGGCAATGGCCATAGAAAAAGTGTTCGCTCCCAGCGTTGTCAGCCCTCCATGTGCAAGCAGCAGCGCCTGAAACAGCAGCACGATAAGCCCGATGACGCACATGGCGGCAGGCCCGAAAAGAATCGTTCCGAGTCCTGTTCCCGTGGCATGGGAGCTGCTCCCGGTCACAGAAGGGATTTTCAGCGCGGATAGAACAAATGTGAAGGCTCCTGCCATAACCAGGATCAACAGGGTTTTACGGTTATTCTCAATTGTTTTTTTGATTGACATGATTCCCATTGCCAGAAACGGGATACATAAGATACTCCAGATCACGCTGTGGCTCAGCGGCAGATAGCCCTCCATGATATGCATGCCATAAGCGTTTTCTACATAACCAAAAGTATATGCAAACGTCATTGATAAAATCAGGATGCGTCTTTGTATTGTCGACATCAATAACCTCCAAAAAAACAAAACAGCCTACTCCCGGCACCGGCCGGAATAGGCATAATAAGAGAAACGAAGCATGTTTCCGTTTACTACACCTTCCCTTCGTCCGTAGGAGTGTGTAATGCACCGGATCGCTGAATTCAGCTGTCCGGCAATCATCAGGCAGGTTTTCTGGCTCAAGCGTCATCGTCGGTATCTGCCTTCCCGTTTTCACAGTGGCATATCTGATACGACTCTTCTTTTACAGCGGCGGTCCCGCGTGGGTTTTTCACCCAACTTCCCTATTATCCCACTTGCAAAAAAGTGGGCACCTATTGATTGATTAAGTTGTTGATGCAAGTGTATCACCTTACCGCCTCTTCGTCAAGTAAATTGAGCAAGGGATGTTGCCTTATTTCATTGACAAATATCCGGCGGCCGGCACATAATAAAAGAAGAAAAAAGCGCGGAGGGCGAAAATGAGATCACCGGAACACAAGCATATCAAATATAGCCTTGACGGATCTGCGAAAGCTGTCCTGCTTGCCGTGCTCGCAGCTGTTTTATTCGGTATCTGTTCTCCCGTTTCAAAACTCCTGCTTGCCGATCTGTCTCCGACCTTCATGGCTGCGCTTCTGTATCTCGGCGCGGGTATCGGCATGCTGCTTGTCCAACTGACCGGCAAACTCCGCAAGAGGTCCCATTCAGAAGCTGGGATGACACGGAACGAGCTTCCCTATATCATCGCCATGATCCTGCTGGATATCGGCGCGCCGATCTTCCTTATGCTGGGTCTTTCCATGACAACCGCTTCGACTGCATCCCTTTTGAATAACTTTGAAATCGTGGCGACGGCGGCCATCGCTATGCTCTTTTTCAAGGAGCCACTTGATAAAAGGATGTGGCTTGCGATCCTGCTGATCACGATGTCATGTATCATACTGACTGTGGATGATTTCAGCAGTCTTTCCATCTCTGCAGGATCGGTTTTTGTCATCGCCGCATGTCTGTGCTGGGGTATCGAAAACAACTGTACGAGAATGCTTTCGTTGAAAGATCCTCTTCAGATCGTGATTGTAAAAGGCTTTGGCTCGGGGATCGGTGCGCTATTGATTACGATTGCGGTCGGCGGCTATTCCGGCAGCCTGAAATACATATTGATCGCCTTGCTTTTGGGATTCGTTTCCTATGGCCTGAGCATTTTCTTCTATATTGAGGCCCAAAGGGAACTTGGCGCAGCCAGAACAAGCATTTATTACGCCGCGGCGCCTTTTATCGGCGTCCTGATTTCCTGGGTCGTGCTCCGCGACTCGATAACCGGTTCCTTCCTGGTTGCTTTGGCGATCATGCTTACCGGAACGTATTTCGCCATCTCCGAAAAGCACACGCACCCGCATGTCCATGTGAATGAAACCCATGAACACCGGCACCGGCATGACGACGGCCACCACGACCATCTCCATACCGAAGCGGTGATCGGCGAGCACAGTCATGAACACACACACTCGGCGGTCGCCCACTCTCACAGTCATATGCCCGAACTCCATCATCAGCATAAACATTAGTATAACTGATTAGAATAATGATACGAAAGAGAGGAAATAACGAATGTTCAGAGAAATGAGAAGAGGCAAGCAATTATTATCAACGGAAGACACCGCGGCTGTATTGAACCGATGCACAAACGGCGTACTTGCATGCCTGGGTGATGAAGACTACCCTTACGCCGTTCCGCTCAGCTATGTCTATTTCAACGATAAAATCTATTTCCATTCAGCAAAAGCCGGTCATAAAATCGATTCTATTACTAAATATCCAAAGGTGTCTTTCGCGGTGATCGATGAAGATACGATCGTAAGCGAGGAATATACAACTTATTTCCGAAGCGTCATCGCTTTCGGCAAAGCAAGAATCGTAGAAGGCGAAGAATGGCAGGGAGCCTTCAGGGCCTTGGTCGAAAAATATTCCGGAGATCAGCCGGAAGAAGCAAAGCTTAAGGAAATCAACGGATGCACGCAAGCTTATCTTGTTGCAATTGACATCGAGCACATCACCGGCAAGGAAGCCATTGAATACGTCAAGGCGAAAAACAAATAACGATCTTATTTTAATAACAAAAAATACCATGAGACCATGGTATTTTTTTGTTTAGTATACTGATAGTATAATTTTATTTTTGCTTATCTCTTGTTCTTTTCTTTTGCGGCGCGCATGAGCTGTTTCATTTCGCCTTTGCTTCCGAACATGTTCTCGATCTTTTTCTGTTCCAGCTGGCGGGAATTCAGACCGTCATATCCCAGCTCCTTTTGAAGCTTCTGATAGCTTTCCAGCCGTTCCTCCGGAAGCTCGCCGTCTTCGATCGCCTCTCTTACCGCGCAGCCCGGTTCCGTGGTATGCGTGCAGTCGCTGTATCGGCATTGTTCGGCCAGTTCCTCCACGTCTTCAAATGCTCTGGACAGATTTGCCGAATCAAGCTGAAGCTCACGCATGCCGGGCGTGTCGATCACGATACCTCCGCCGGGCAGGAGCAATAGCTGCCGATGGGTCGTAGTATGGCGGCCCTTATCGTCGTCCACGCGTATCCCCTTAGTGGACATCACATCGCTTCCGATAAGCCGGTTGATCAGCGTCGATTTGCCGACGCCGGAGGACCCGATGAACGCGATGGTTTTACCCTCTCTGATATATGGCAGGATTTCTTCGTAACCGTTATCCGCCATGCCGGAGCATACCACCACGTCGGTTCCCACGCTTACCTTTGAAATCTCAAGCAGCCTTTGATCCACGTCTTCGCAGAGATCGGCCTTTGTGAGCACGATGACCGGCGTCGCCATGCTGTTCCATGCGATGGAAAGATAGCGCTCGATGCGGCGAAGATTGAAGTCGGCATTCAGGGACATGCAGATGAAGATGATATCGATATTCGCCGCAACGATCTGGATGCTGTTCCCCGTTCCGGCCGCTTTTCGTTCAAAGACGCTTTTTCGCCTCAGGATATGATGGATCACCGCGTTTCCCGCGCTGTCATCTAGCCGGTCGATCATGACCCAGTCGCCTACCGCCGGAAAATCCGAGTTATCGTTGGCACGGTATATAAAATTGCCGGAAACGCCTGCCTGAAGTTCTCCTTTTTCGCTGACTACTTTATAAAGGTCGCGGTGCTGTTCGGTGACTCTGGCCAGAAACATTCCGTCGTAAAACGAAGCCTCCTGATCAAAGCGTTCGGAAAGCCCGTATTTTAATAAATTATTATATTTCATTGTTATCCTCCAATTTTTGTGTTTCATGTGCGTTTGGAGGGACAAAATTTCACGGTTTTATTTATCTTCTCCCTCCGAGATCAATACAATCACCGTATCCATTTTGTCAATCTTCATAAATCATTTCCCCTTTCTTGCAGCAACGCTGTATTAATTAATGCGTTCATTATAACATGCGAGCAACGTCAACGGCTTCGCCTCCTACGGTCACTGCGTTCCCTTCGCTGTCCGTTTTGCCGTTGCAGCTGAAGCTGCGGCAAAAAGGCGCTGCATGTTTCAATGGTTCCTACATTGCGGCAACGCCGTAATAATTAATGGAACCATTATAACATAAAATATGATCCGAATAGTATTACAATAATATAACCGGGAGTTTATTGAATATTTTGAAAGTTTCATGTAGAATAATTATGTTATGTTTCATTCCAGGAGGTGTTGAATGTCACAGGAGAAAATACTGGTCGTTGACAATGAAATGGAAATCATCCAGTTATTGCGGCTCTATCTGTCCCGGGAAGGTTATCAGGTGGTCTGGACGACAGACAGTTCAAAGGCACTGTCTCTGGCTAAGGAGGAGAAGCCCGATCTGATATTGTTGGACATTGTAATGCCTGGTCTTTCAGGCCTTGAAGTCTGCAGTAAGATCCGAGAGCACAGCGACACGCCGATTCTATTTATCAGCTGCAAGGGAACCGATCTTGATAAGATCCTTGGTTTCACTATCGGCGGAGACGACTACATAACCAAGCCCTTCAGCCCTGGCGAACTGGTTGCCAGAGTTAAGGCACACCTCCGCAGAAGGAACATGGACGGCGTTTCCGATCATGATTATCAGCCGCAGAATATCATCGCCTTTGACCGGATCCTGATCGATCTGAATGCTCATACTGTTACTGTCAGCGAGCAACCCGTATATCTAACCGCGAAAGAATTTGATTTACTTGTACTGTTGTGCAAATATCCGAACCGGGTCTATACGCCGAAGCAGATTTTCAACCATCTCTGGGACACCTATGGGATCGAGGAAGATTTCAGAACGGTAATGGTACATATCAGCAACATCAGAAAAAAGATCGAAGAAAATCCGGAACATCCCAGATTTATTCACACCGTCCGCGGAGTCGGCTATAAATTCGTCAATGCGGAGAAGCGATTATGATAATAAAATTAATAAAATAACGGTTGCTGAGGGGTCAAACTTAGCAACCGTTATTTATTATACGGGCAGCGCGGAACTGCCCGGCTTCGCCCTAAAGCCCTTAATTGATTAAATGCTATTTCAGTTTGATATCATAGGCCTTGAGCGCTTCATCCAGTACGACAAAGAAATCGTCGACGTCGGGAGCATCTATGGCGCCTAACGCGCAAAGCCGGAAGGTGGGGAGATCGGATACCTTACCGGGATAGATCGTGAATCCTTTCTCGTAGCAATAATCATGGACTTTTGTGAAGTCCCAGTTCGGAGAATCCGGATATTTGACGGACACAATCAGTTTCGATTGCATTTCTTTTGGTATAATGGTCTCAAAACCCAGTCTGTCGAGTCCTTTATAGATCGCCTCCCATATTCTCTGATGCCTTGCCCATTTCGCAGCCTCACCTTCCGCCCAGTATTCCTTGATTGCCTGCTTTGTTGCGTAAATCGTCTGAACCGGAGGCGTAAAATGCATTTCACCCTTATCCTTGATAAAGCTGTACTGCATGTAGAGGTTCGTGTAATAGGACCTGGTCGGATAGTTTTTTGATGCTTCGATGATCTTCGTGTTTCCTACAACATAGGACAACCCGGTCATTGACATCAGGCCCTTCTGTGCGGAAGCCATTACGAAATCGAGATTATCCCGGTCCATATCGATGGGGATCATAGCGTAAGTGGATGTTGTATCGACGACAAACGCAGCTCCGTATTTGTGGGCTATGGCGCCGATTTCCCTGATCGGATTCAGGACGCCCGTTCCCGTTTCATTATGGGTCGTATAAACAACCGCGATATCCTTTTCAGCCTTCAAGGCTTTCTCCGCGGCATTCAGATCTACCGGCTCCGTGATCGGCAACTTAAGGTCGATGTGATCGATATGCAGATACCGGCATACCTCCGCTGCCCGCTCACTGTACGCTCCATTATCAAGAACGAGTATTTTTTTCCCTTCAGGAACCAGAGAACTTACACAGGCGTCAATACTTACCGTCCCCGAACCGCAGAACATTACAGCGGTATATTTATCCGGATCACCGTGGACGATTTTAACCAGATCTTCGCCCATCTGCTTCATCAACAAGCCGAATTCCTTTTCTCTCGGGCAGATATCCGGAACGATCTGGGCATATTTAACCGTATCGGTAGTGGTAGCCGGTCCCGGATTGAGCAATACGTTTCTTTTTACTTCTGGAAAATTCATTTCTATCCCTCCTCATTATAATGATCGTTCCGCGTTTATACGGCTTTCGACTTAAGTTTCATCCCTCTTCCGGCGATCAAGGCGGCTATTGCGATGACTACACAAGTAACCGTGATCACAGCGAACACGAGATTCCAGTTTCCGGTATTGGTAAGAACGCTGCCGAAATATATCGCCTGAACGGATGCTCCAAGATAAGCAAAACAGTCAAGAACTCCAGCCGCAGTGCCGGAGAATACCCGCCCGCCGATATCCGTAGCATAAGCCCAAACTACGCCGTTGATAGCATAGATGAAGAACCCGGCAATAAACAGCAAGGCTGCCGCTCCGGTCAGCGACGTAGTCAGAGGGAACAGGAATACTGTACCGCCTGCGATCAAAGAACAGATGATGACTGCCGGCAGACGATTCGTCGGACAGAATTTATCCGTAGCCCACGGAACGATCAATGTTCCGACGCCCATTCCCAGAGGAAGCAGCACGGTTCCAACGATGCCCTCTTTGACCGACATGTTCAGAACCTGCACATAATAAAGTGGAATCCAGGTAAGCAGTCCGTACCTTGCGATGCTGGAGCCGGCAATAATGATGAGCCAAAGATCGAATCTCCATTGACGGAACAGGTGCGCGTACGGATAAATCTTGCCTTTGCTCTCACACGCTTGTTTGAGTTCCTCTTCAAGGGCTTTTCTGTCCGGATCGAATTCCTCATACTCAGGAATCCCTATTTCCGTCGGTCTTCCTTTCACGATAAATTTATAAAAAATAACGATAACCACCATGGCGATCACCGGGAATACAAAGGCCGCCCGCCAGCCCATTCCCGGAGCGACGGAAAATGCCGCAAACACAGAGATCCACGCAGCGACCTGACCGAAACCGGAAAATGCATTGGCAATTCCCGTTGCAAAACCTCTGGAACTTCCCGGCCACCATCTTGCGAGGAGCGCCATACCCGGCGACCAGAGCATTGACTGGAAATACCCGTTGAGACCCCATAAGACGGCAATCACCATTAAAGACGCCTGGAAGCTGATCAGAACGTTGGCTGCTGCCGAGAGGAAAACGCCGGTTACGATAAATCGGTTTACTCCAAAAATTTCACCGAGTCTTCCGTTAAATAAATGGCCCATGCCATAAGTCCAGAAAAATATGGCCGACAGGATCCCCAGGTCCTCCTCCGTCCATGACGTCTGTTCGACCATGGCTCCGATTGAAAGTCCTAAATTCAAACGAGCGCAATATAAAAAGCAATACAGGATCGAAAACCCCCAGAGCACTTTCCAGGCGCTTTTCTTGAATACGTCAAAATCCTCAGGCGAATAACCGAGCATGTTTTGGCTGTTCATTTCATTCATCCCCTTTTACTATTCATTGACTTCCGCAGGCGGCGCCCGGCAAAACGCCGGGTGCAATCCTCCGGTCACGCAAAAAGACTATTTTATTGTTTCAATAATTCCTTCTCCCGGTCTGCCTCCTCTTCGAAGCCGGGGTTCGATCTGGCCGAAGATGATCTCCGGCACATAGGAAACATCCGGCACCAGGAAATCGGGCTTTGAAGCTTCCAGTTCATCATATGAATTGCTGCCGCTCGCATAAAGGCCGATGGTCCAGCAGCCCGCGTTGTTTCCACACTTCATGCCGGCCGCCGTATCATCGATTTTAACGACGGACTCGATCGGAATCACCTTCTTGGTCATCTGAAAAGCACTGAGCATGCAGTCGTAAACCATGAACGGCGACGGTCTGCCGGGAACCTTTTCAGAATTCGTTACGACGTCAAATTTCATTCCGAATTTTTCTTCCAGTACACTGTTCAGATGAAGAGAATCCTCCTGGAAATAACCGGTATCGCAGCCCACAAGGATTCCTGCCTCCCTCATCTTTCTGATTGCATCCAACGCTCCGTCGATGGGTTTCGCAAGGTCCTCATCGACAATGTACTTGGACATCAGAGGCCGGAACGTCGCCAGTATCTTGTCAAAGTCCTCTTCGTTCCAGGGCCCGCCGTGCTTTTCCTTCCACTGTTCTGAAATCACAGGATCGTTAAGAAGCATTCTCAGGTGGGTCGGCTTGAAGTTTCCCATAGGCTTTCGGATGGTAGCCCAGTCGCATTCGATATCGAAAGCCCGAAGCGCCTCGTAAAACGGGACTACCGGTGCTTTGCAGCCCCTCAGATCATCAAGCGGCCACCTGTGCCGCAGATCTCCCGGGCCGTCGCAGAATGTTCCGGCTGTGTCAAGTACCGCCAATTCGATTTTTCCAGTGTATAATCTGTTATACATTTCTTTCTGTTCCTCCTTTTACACAACTTTGTTAATTGGATGAGACTTACCTTGTTTTTAATCTACCAGCGCCGCATAAAGACGCTTTAAACGGCAGCTTTGGATTTCACAAGAAAAGCTATAAGAATGTACCGAAAATGCATTAAGTTTTGATCCGGATTCTATAAATTTTTCTTAAAGATGCAAAAAAAAAAAAGATCCGGCCGTTTCCAGCCGGATCAGAGATCCATGTTTCATTAAATGTTAAGTTGTTCTTACTCAGGCTCCTCCTCCATAGTAGTGTCCTTTTCACTGACGGCGATCCCGCAGACCACCATGCCGATGCAGAAAACCTCCATTGCGATAAATATGGAGATTATATTCCCCGCCGCCTCCACGATGACCGGAAACAGAAATGCTTCCGCAGCTGCGCCGATGTATGCGAAGCAGTTCAAGATGCCCGCAGCGGTCCCCGAATAAAGCCTTCCTCCCTCATCCATAGCGTATAGCCAGAGGATCCCGTTGATGCCATAGAGGAAAAAGCCCGTACAGAATATGCCGATCAGGACTACCTTCGTATAGACCATAGTTGGAAAAATAATGACAAAAGTACCGCACAGCGCGGCGCTGATGATCACCATCAATCCTTTATTCCGGTTGAACCACTTCCCGCTCATCCATGTAAGGATCAATGTGCCGAACGCCATCCCCAGCGGCAGGATCAGATTGGAAAAGTTCTGACTAAGGATGCTGCCTCCCTCCTTTTCGGCAAAGTACAGTGGGATCCATTTCAGAAGTCCATATCTGCACAAACTGGAAAGCAGGGCAAGTCCGCACCACCAAAGAAATTTTTTTCTTCTGAAAAAGTATCCCCAGGGATTTTTTCCTTTTTGGCTGATCTCAAGTCGCAGATAGGTTTCTGTTTCGTTGAAGGTCCTGCTGCCGTCTTCATATGGCTTTATTCCGACATCCTCCGGTCCGTACTGCGTCATTAGATGGAAGACACCAAGGAACAACACCATAGCTCCCATCGGAATGATGAAGTCGACCCGCCAGCCGAACTGGGGAAAAAGAAATGCAATCAGCGCAGGCAGCAGGTATGCAGTCACATGGGAAAGCCCCGAAAAAAAGTTTACGATTCCTCCGCTCAGTCCTCGTTCCTCGCTGCTCCACCATTTGACAAGCATGCTTATTCCGCTGATCCAGATCATGGACTGAAAGTATCCGTTGATAAGCGAGAGGATCAGAATGATTTCCCACCTGCTGCTGAACGCAACCAAAACATTTGCCAGAATGGAGACTCCCGCACCGATCAGTATCATCGTTTTACCACTTTGTCTGTCCACGATCCTTCCGTTGATCAGGCTTCCGGCGGCGTAGGCGATAAAGACGCTGGAATACAGCATGGTCTCCTGATAATGCAATATGTTCAGCTCTTCCGAAACCTGATTCAGGACGCTGTTCAAATTGAACCTTCCGATATAAACGGTATTGTAGAAAAGTGCAAAGCCCATCAGGTTCATCCATTTATAATAATGGAACGATCTTATATTTTCCCTCATAAACTTATCCTCTTTACATTTCTTTCCTTTTAAACTATCATAAAATTAAATCAGAAGCAATTCATTTGCTTTCTTTACCGGGAGGATTTGCGATGTCGGCACTTTCTCAATATTCAATGATGTCGACCACTTCGACGACCTTGATATTCGGATTGATTTTCCTGTTTCTGGCACGCCAGAGCAGCCGTATATATATGACCCTTTGGGGCTCGTGCTGGATCGTTTACTCAGTCATGTTTTTTCTAGACTTTACAAATCTCAGCGGAATCTCCACGAATCCCAACTATGTGGCAGAACGTCAGCTCCTTACGCTGGCCGGCTCCCTGATTTTTCTCCTCGGCACGCATGATTTCTTCCAGTTGAAACCTCCTAAATATTTATATTACGTTATACCGTTCTTTCTTTTCACCATTGTTCTCTCCCATTTTTCCCGGCAGTTTTACGAATTATCAGTGATCCCGAATATCATGTTCAGTTCAACCCTGCTTATCTGGGCCGGCTGTATGTTCATCTCCTATACCTGGACGCAGAACGTTCCGGAAAAGCTGGTGGCCAGTTTCCTTATCATCGTATGGGCGGTTTTCAGCAATCATTTCGGGTTTACTTCAAACTACATCGGTCTGGCCACCTTTAATTATTTCACCGGTCTCTTTATGGTGAATCTACTCATCCTGTTCCTGATGATCATCCATTTCAAAAAGACTCGTTTTCTCAATGCTAAAAGCGAAGACCGTTACAGACTGCTGGTGGAGAACTCGTCAGATTCCATGTTTCTGTACAACTATAAAAAACGTTCTTTCCGTTATATCAGCCCGTCGGTCCAGCCGCTGCTGGGCATTCCCGCAAGCGAGCTCTATCATTCACCGGAACGTTTTTTCGAGAATATTGAGATCAATTCGGAAAACAAACAGCTTTTGACCCTCTTCGAAAATCCGATCCGCGTACCTTCAAAAGCCATCCTGTGCCTGGCGAAAGGCGGACAGTCGAGCCGTTGGAGTGAAATGCATTACCTGCCGATATTGGATGCACTGGGTATGACGACGGCTGTTGAAGGGATCTTAAGGGACATCACGGAGAGAAAACAGATCGAGGAAAGCCTCAAGGCTTCCGAATCGGCCAGAAAAGAGCTTGTAGAAAATATATCCCACGAACTTCGCACGCCGATCACCCTGATCCAAGGTTACATAGAAAGCATGCTGAACGATGTGATACCGGGTGCATCCGTGCAGTCATACCTGAAGGTGGTGCATTCGAAGATCCAGATGCTCAATACTTTGCTGGAGGATCTGATTCAAGTGTCCCATTTCACCTCCCAGTCGCTGGACTATAAATTCTATGAGCTGAAGGCCGGAGAGTTCTTCACGGCCATCATCGGGCAGTCCGAGCTCCAGATCACCAGATCCGGCAAGACCTTTGCCTCTGAAATCAGCCTGAAGGACAATATCGAAGTGATTTTAGATCCGTCCAGAATCGAACAAGTGATAACAAACCTCGTAAACAATTCCATGAGGCATACGCCGCCGGGAGGCGCCATCTCGCTGAAATGCCGCAGTTATCATTATGATGGATTTGTACAGGATGAAACTTCCCTTGCCATCCCGCAGGGCGAAATCGTATTCGCGGTTTCCGATACGGGTGAAGGGATCCATCCGGATGATATCCCGCTCCTTTTCGACAGAAAATTCCGCGGCAGAAACCGGATGGGCGTCCCGCAGAGCGGCAGCAGCGCCGGGCTCGGTCTTTTTATCTCCCTGCAGATCATCAAGCAGCATTCCGGCAGAATGTGGGCGGAGAACAATCCGGAGGGCGGCGCAAGGATATCCTTTGCCATACCGTATTATCGGACATAAACAAAAAGGGAGCGGATGTAGTGTTATACTAAAAACGGACAAAGTTAAAAAGAGACTATGATACAATTTAAAGTATCATAGTCTTTTTCACTTAAGGAGGTTATGGAATGGGCAAGCACTATCAAGAGGAATTTAAAATCAATGCAGTCAAAGATTATCTGTCCGGCACTCGCTTTATTGATGTTCTAAGAAAATATGATATTCAAAAGAATCGATTACTCAAGTGGGCAAAGCAGTATCAAGAAACCGGACGTTGCGAGGACAGATCGGGAAGGGATAGTAAGGGCGGCGGGCGACCACGGAAAGTTAATCTGGAATCAATGACGAAGGATGAATACATTGGTTTCTTGGAAATGGAGAACGATATCCTAAAACAACTCAGCTCCCTAAACAGCAGCAGCCAAAAGTAAAATACTTGGTGGTTCACAAACTGCGAAGAAAATATGATATTACCGTTTTGTGCAATTATCTGCAATGCTCCAGAAGTGGCTACTATGGCTGGATTCATAGAGGTATGCCCAGGCATAACAAAATTGATCATGAAAGGGCAGATGCAATTAAAGAGATCTTCTATCAAAAGAAAACCCGCGGGAGAAGACAAGTGCAAATGCAGCTTCAGCGGCAATACGGAATTCATATGAGTTTAGGGAGCGTTCACCGATATATGAGTATCCTAAACATAAAATCTATTAGAAAAAGAAAATACGTGCCTCAAAAAAAGCAAGAGCAGAAACTTGCCCACTCATTCCCCAATGTGCTACAGCAAGAATTCTGCCCTTCGCCGACCACTGAAAAGTGGCTTACCGACATCACCTACATACCCAGCAGGGATGGTACACTGTACCTTTCCTGCATCAAAGATGTTCGGGATAAATCCATTATATCATATCACTATTCGGATAAAAACAATAACGAATTAGTGATTGAAACATTGAGAAAGTCAATTCCATTAATCCCGGACAAAAAGCTGATTCTTCATTCAGATCAAGGATCACAATATGCTTCCGTGGAATACCATGATTTTTTGAAGAAAAAGAAGATAGACGGAAGTATGTCCAGGAAAGGGGTTCCGTATGACAATTCCCCTATGGAGTCTTTCTTCTCGCTGTTTAAAAATGAAGAACTGAAACTCCATCGTGGAAAAACCATTAAGGAAATGAAGGCTGTTATTGATGAGTACATCCATTACTACAATTATGAACGGCCCCAATATGGATTAAAAAAACTGACTCCGATTGAGTATCGAAGTCAGCTTTAGGTCTGTTTTTAAGTTGTCCGTTTTACTTGACACACTACAGATGCTCCCTTTAATATTAAAAAGTTTTATACGTTGAACCGGAACAGGATGACGTCCCCGTCCTTTACCACATACTCCTTGCCCTCGGAACGGATCAGGCCCTTTTCCTTTGCCGTAGCCAGATTCCCTCCGCACTGAATGAGGTCGTTGTACGCGATGGTCTCCGCCCTGATGAAGCCGCGTTCGAAATCCGTATGTATCTTTCCGGCGGCCTGCGGTGCCTTGGTGCCTCTTTTGATCGTCCATGCGCGGACTTCCTGCGGTCCTGCCGTCAGGAAGGATATCAGATCCAACAGATGATAAGATGACCTGATAAGCTTATCCAAACCGGACTCGCTGATTCCCAGTTCCTCAAGGAAAACGACCTTCTCATCGTCCTCAAGCTCGGCGATTTCCGCTTCCAGCTTGGCACAGATGACTACCACGTCGGAGCCCTCGGTAGCCGCAAATTCACGAACCGTTTTTACATATTCATTTTCCTCCTCGGAAGTCGCATCCTCTTCCGATACGTTGGCTGCATAGATGATCGGTTTAAAGGACAGCAGCTCCATTGAACGGACATACTCCGTTTCTTCCTCGGTCAAATCCAGTGTTCTCGCCGAAAGCCCCTTCTCAATAGTTTCCTTTATCCTCAGCAAAAGCTCAAGTTCGGCCTGAAGGGTCTTGTCGCCTTTCAGGTTTTTCTGGGTCTTCTGAAGTCTTCTTTCCAGGACTTCCATGTCCGAAAGGATCAGCTCCGTATTGATGATCTCAATGTCGGAAAGCGGGTCGATTTTTCCGTCCACATGAACGACATTGGGATCGTCAAAGCATCTGACCACATGAACGATGGCCGCCACCTCCCGGATGTGCCCCAGGAATTTATTGCCCAGACCTTCCCCCTTCGACGCACCCTTTACAAGTCCTGCTATATCATAAAACTCAATTGACGTATAGACGGTTTTCTTTGAGTCATACATCTCATGAAGCACTTTGAGTCTCTCGTCGGGAACGGTAACGACGCCAACGTTGGGTTCAATGGTACAGAAGGGATAGTTCGCCGCTTCCGCGCCGGCTTTTGTTATCGCATTGAATAATGTGCTCTTCCCTACATTGGGAAGGCCGACAATACCTAATTTCATAAATTTCTCCTCTGGTTTTTCGGTTAATAAAAGATTCTGTTCCTGTATTTACTTTTCCTTCTCAGGATGATATAGAGGATCAGGAATAAAACAAACACAGCCGCGCTGAACACCTGCGCCTGCCTAAGCGGCCCGATCATCAGGCTGTCTGTGCGGAGTCCCTCCACAAAGAACCTCTCGACGGAATAAAGGATACCATAAAGCAGGAAGGTCTGACCTTCAAATTTACGGTTGTTGTCAACGATAATAAGTATGATAAACAGAAGGAAGCACCAGATCGATTCATATAAAAATGTCGGGTGAACCTTCTGTCCGTCTACCAAAATACCCCATGGCAGGTTTGTAGGACCGCCGTGAGCCTCTGAATTGAAGTAATTTCCCCAGCGTCCGATGGATTGGGCGATGGCGATTGCCGGCGCAACCAGATCAAGAAGGTTCATCGGTCGGACATTCCATAGTCTGCATAAAATGATGGCGGTCAGGAATCCCAGGATCAGTCCCCCGTGAATCGCAAGTCCGCCGTTCCTGATGTTGATCATTTTATAGAAATCACCAGCATAGTAGCTCCAGTCAAAAATAACATAATAGAGCCTTGCACCGATGACGCCCATAGGGATACAGATCAGGACAAAGTCCAGGGTCTTTTCTGAAGATATATTGTGAATCGGCGCTCTCCTGTACGTGATGATCACTGCAAGAACCATTGCTGCCGCGATCATGATCCCGTACCACATGATATCGAGTCCGAATACTGTAAACGCAATTGGATTTGGTGTCGGTAACATTGTCTCCTCCTTCTTCCCCCCGAATAGGAACATGTCAATATATGTTTATTTTTGCATACCAATTCCTATTATTATACACTATAAAGTTGTTTGAGGGCAACTATCTTATATTTTTCCCCGGAGAAAGTGATAAAATTGACATTTTTAATAAAATCTTAAAAATATATGAAGGTATTATATGGTATAATTCGTTATAGTATAATGAACCGTTTCAGCGTGCGTTCGGTTCTCTTACTAGAAGTCCATTCACAGGAGGTATTTATGTTTCGTAAAAGAGTTAATGAGGCGCAAGCCGAGGGGGGAAACACAGTTAAAGTCAAAAAGCAGCGAAAACCGATGTCCAAGAAAAAGAAAAGGATTATCATAGCGGCCGCGATCGTATTTGTTCTTGCTTTAATCATTGTTGTTCCCAGAATGTTGGGGGGCGGAACTCCTCCCCTTACGGTCACAACCGGATCCGTAGAAAAAATGGATATCGAGGAGGCTGTGACCATAAAAGGAACCATTGAAGGTTCCCAGAAGGCCGATGTTGCTACATCATACAATTACAAAATCTTATCCATCCTGGTTGACGAGGGCGATATCGTCCAGAAGGACCAGGTACTTGCCGTTCTGGATTCCAAAGAACTGCAGGACGACTATCAGAAGGCGCTGACCACGCTGAAAGACTCCCAGTTCAATTATGAGAACGCCAAAAATCTTTATAATCAGGGCGCTATTTCAAAACAGGAGTTTCTTAAAGCGGAAAGCCTTTACCAGACCGATAAGCTGACGGTGGATTCTCTGAATATCAACGATAAAATCAACATCAAAAGCCCAATCACCGGTACGGTCACAAGAGTCAACGTGAATATCGGGCGTTACGCCAACGATACGGAAAACTCCCAGCCGATGTTTGTGGTTGAAGACCTTCAAAATCTGAAAATGGACGTCAGGATCAGTGAATATGACATCAGCAAGATCCAGATCGGCCAAAAGGTGACCATTACCGCCGATGTGCTCGGCGACGACAAAGTAGAAGGAGTCGTCTCCAGAATTTCTCCGACGGGCGAACTGAAGGACCAGACCTCCAAGGAAATGGTCATCCCCGTCCAGATCGACGTAAATAAGGATAATTCAAAACTGATTGCCGGCGTAACCGCAAAGGCTAAGATCGAAATCCAGAAAAAGAGCAACGTATTGTCTGTGCCGATCGACTCCATCCTGGAAGATCCGAATACAGGCGGCGCTTCTGTCATGGTAATGAACGGAACTAAGCTCAAGAAGGTGCCCGTTGAACTGGGTATCGAAGGGGATTTCAATGTGGAGATCACTTCCGACAGCCTTAAGGTCGGAGACAAAGTGGTACTGAATCCGACGTTTGATATGACTGACGGTATGGAAGTAGCTCCTGCTCCTGAAATGTAAGGGAGGCGGCTATGACAGAAGAAATAATCAAAATGGAAGGACTGACCAAGGTATATGATACCGGAGAAATCCAGGTTGCGGCTCTAAAAGCAATCGATTTGACGATACATAAGGGTGAGTTCATTGCTATTATGGGAGCTTCCGGCTCGGGAAAGTCGACGCTGATGAACATCATCGGTTGTCTGGACCGCCCTACCGAAGGCCATTACTATCTGGAAGGCGTCGATGTTATGGAAAAGAGCGACAATGAACTGTCTGCCGTCCGCAATAAACAAATCGGCTTCGTCTTCCAGTCCTTCAATCTAATTTCCCGTACAAGCGCGCTGAAAAACGTCGAGCTTCCGATGGTTTACGGCAGGATCGGCGCGGAGGAAAGAAATGAAAGGGCTCTGGAGCTTCTTAAAAACGTAGGCCTGGAAGACCGTGCTCATCATATGCCCAATGAGCTTTCCGGCGGGCAGAAGCAGAGAGTAGCCATCGCGAGAGCCCTGGCAAACAAGCCCGGGATCATACTGGCGGACGAACCGACGGGAAATCTGGACTCACAGTCTTCCGTGGAAATCATGGAAATCTTCTCCATGCTGAACCGGAAAGAAGGCAACACGGTGATCATCGTAACCCATGAGCGGGATATCGCTGAATTCACCGACCGTATCATCACCTTCAAGGACGGCCACATCATCAAGGATGAGGTAACCAGGGAGGTGGGTTCATGCTAGTATTTGAAAATATCTTGCTGGCGCTGACAGCCATCAAAAGTAATAAAATGCGGTCCTTCCTGACCATGCTTGGCATCATCATCGGCATCAGTTCCGTTATTGCCATCACCTCAATAGGCGCCAGCGCGAAGGGCGCGGTCGGTAAAGAGTTCGAAGCGTATGGAATGAACAATATGTACATCTACCCGAACTGGCAGCTGACTCAGGACGGTATATCGGAAAGCGATCTGATCATGCCGGAGGATATCGACGCCTTGAAGGCAAGATTTCCGGATGAAATTAAATACATCGTTCCGAATGTAAGCATCACAAGCGACACAAAAGTCGGCCGAGTGGAAGGCAAAGTGAATATGTATGGCGTCGGAACCGATTATATCAAGTATAAGAAGAATATGTCGATTCTCCACGGCCGCATGATCAACCGCAGCGATGTGGAAGGATACAAAGACCGGATCGTCATTGACAAAAAAGCTGCTCTCAGCTTATTCAACATCGAGAATGCCGTTGGTAAGACATTGAGCGTTGTAATCAACGGGGAAATGAAAGACCTTACCGTTGTCGGCGTATATGAAGTTCCCGCAAGCATATTTGAAGGTCTGAGCATGGACAGTTCCTATTCAACCTATGTTCCGTATCCGATTCTGCAAGTCGGGGATAAATCCTCCTATGCGGTCGAAATGTATACCGATGAAAAAAAGAATCAGGATGAGCTGGGAAACGAGTTTATAAAGTATCTCAGCCGTATCAAGGATAAAGAGCCAAACTTTTATATGTTTGAGTCGGCGGAATCCCAATTGGGTCAGATCAATAAAATACTCGGGACCCTGTCTATTGCCATCGGCGCCATAGCAGCCATTTCATTGGTCGTTGGAGGGATCGGCATCATGAACATCATGCTCGTATCGGTGACAGAGCGTACCAGGGAAATCGGCATAAGAAAATCTCTCGGTGCAAGGACAAAAGATATTCTCATGCAGTTTCTAATCGAGTCGATGATCATTTCCGCCATAGGTGGCGTTGTCGGTACAATACTGGGAATCGTCATCGCCGCTGTGGGAATGAACTTCGCAAAGATTGCCGTTGTGATCGATCCGAAAGTGATCATCATGGCAGTGGCTTTTTCCGCTATGGTAGGTATGTTCTTCGGGCTTTACCCCGCAAGGAAGGCAGCCAAGCTGGATCCGATCGAGGCACTAAGATACGAATAAGGTTCAAATTGGTTTTCTACTGTCGCGGCGGCAGCGCGTCATAAGACCGGCCTGTCGGCCGGAATGCGGCCGAAGCTCAGTCAGGAAACCATTCATCAACATTAATAAACCTGATTAAATAAATAAAGAGAATAACCATATGGTTATTCTCTTTCTATTTTTAAGTATCAGTTGACAGCGAAATAGACGACGAAAAGAACTGCCAGGATGTACATGAACCAGTGGACTTCTTTTCGTCTACCGGTCAGCGCGGCGAGCAACACATAGCTGATAAATCCGAAGGCAAGGCCGGAAGCGATGGAATAGGTCAACGGCATCATAATAATGGTCAGTATGCACGGGATCGCCTTGGAAACATCCGTCCAGTCGATCTCGTTCAGGGAAGAACACATCATGACTCCTACAATGATCAACGCCGGCGCAGTCGCAGCCGAAGGCACGCTGATAAACAGCGGAGAAAGAAACGGCGCCGCGAAAAAGCACAATGCCACCACGAGGGACGTCATCCCCGTTCTGCCGCCGGCGTTGACTCCGGCAGCGCTTTCAGCATATGTTGTCGTGTTTGAGGTCCCCAGCAAAGCTCCTATGATCGTTCCGCAGGAATCGGCGATCAGGGCGCGGCTTCCGTTTTTCAGGTCTCCCCGTTCATCGATCATGCCCGCTCTTGAAGCAATGCCCACAAAACCTCCGATCGTATCGAAAAAATCTACAAAGAACAGAGAAAAAATCGGCAGAGCAAGGGAGAGTTTCAATGCACCCGCCAGATCCAGATGGAAAGCCACCGAATCAAGAGACGGCATCTTATCGAAGATCCCATAATCCCCGGGCTGAAATGCTGTGATGGGGCTGCCCGTAGCCGGATCGGAAACGAACAGGCCGATCAGCGTCGTGACAATGATTCCAAGAAGCAGTCCGCCGGGTATTTTACGAATGACCAGTACCGATGAAAGCACTAAACCGGCTAGTGCCAGCAGGACTTTCGGATCACCGAGATTGCCGATACTCAGGATGGAAGCCTGGTTCACTGCGACGATCCCGCCGTTTGTAAGTCCTATGAAGGCTATAAAAAGCCCTACTCCGGCGCTCACAGCGGCTTTCAGAGAAGCCGGGATGGCACGGATGATAATTGCTTTGATCCTGGTGAGCGTAACGATAAGCGCGAGGCAACCGGAAACAAAAACGACGCCAAGCGCTGTCTGCCAGGACAGGCCCATGGTCCCGCAGAGGGTATATGTAAAAAAAGCGTTAAGGCCCATTCCCGGAGCCAAAGCAAAGGGATAATTCGCGAACAAACCCATGAGCAGGGTCGATGCTCCCGCCGCAAGACAGGTTGCAGTCAGGACAGCGCCATAATCCATGCCTGTCCCCGTTTCCGGCCCCGCCAGCACCAGTGGATTGACGATTATAATATAGGCCATCGTGACAAACGTGGTCAGTCCGGCGAGGATTTCGGTCCGTAAATTTGTTTTATTGCCTGCAAAATCAAAAAAGTTTGAAAGCAGCCCATTCTTCTGATCCATGTTTTATCTCCAAATTCTCAAATTTAGTAAGGGCTTACCAAAGCGGCAGCCGTACACTCAAATATTATAGTTGAATCTGTTTTCGATGGCAACATAAATAAAAGCGGCCGGTTAGCCGCTTTGACATTCTCTCCTCCGCACCCAGGACATCTGGAAGTGCCTTCGGAATGATAGTCACCGATGCTTATTTACGGCATATTATGAGCCTGAGGTGATTTTTATGGATCAAGATGAAATCTGTCGGAATGAAGTCCGGACCATTTTTGATTGCGTGCCTCCCAGATGCGGTGTTATAACGGCTGCTATCATTGCCGATATCATTGCAGATGGATTAAACTCCACTGAAATTGCCGCGATCGGTGGTTTCATCACTATTGTCGGCGATTCACTCGGATTTATTTCAGCCCAGATGAGTCTCAATGAAGAAATAGCCGAACGAAATAAAAAATAGAATAGCAAGAAATAAAAGTGTGCCTGGCAGGTACATAAAAAAGAGAATCCAATGGATTCTCTTCATAATTTTTTAATTTATTTCGTGCTTTCCTTCATGATTTCTACGGAAGCGCTGGCTCCGATCCGGTCGGCCCCCGCTTCGATCATTTCCAGAGTCTTTTTCAGATCCCGGATCCCGCCGGAAGCCTTCACCTGGAGGTCTTTGCCGACTGTCTGCTTCATCAGGGCCACATGGTGGGCGGTTGCCCCTTCCTTTGAAAATCCTGTTGAAGTCTTGACAAAAGCCGCTCCCGCCTCTCTGGAAAGCTCGCAGGCTTTGACGATTTCTTCATCCGTTAGAAGGCAGGTTTCTAGAATGACCTTGACGATGGCGTCGTGCTCTTCAGCGACTGCAACCACCGTTGCGATATCCTGTCTTACGTAATCATACCGGCCCTCCTTCAGAGCGCCCACATGAACGACCATATCGATCTCCTGAGCGCCTTCGGTGCAGGCCCATTCTGTTTCAAAAGCCTTCACGTCCATGCTGCAGGCGCCGAGAGGGAATCCGATGACGGATGCGATTTTTACGTCCGAGCCCTCGAGCAGCTCGCTTGCGAGAGGAACATAACAGGAATTGACACAAACCGCGAAAAACCCGTATTCCCTGGCTTCTTTGCACAGCTTGATCACATCGGCTTCCGTTGCTTCCGGCTTCAGTACGGTATGATCGAAATAACGATTCAAATCTTTCATATTCTTCACCTATTTGATGATCTCGCCCAGCATTCCGTTGTTCAGTCCAGCGGCGTTTCCTTCGTCGGTGTCGAGATGGATTTCGCTCTCATGGCCATTTCCGGAACGAACGAGAACGTTATTGAATACAACTCCTCTTTCGCCTTCAAACTTGATGCTTACGACTTCCTTGTCCTTAACTCCCGCTTCTTCCGCCTGTGCAGGAGATAAATGAATATGTCTCAGTGCGATGATTGCGCCATGATCAAGAGTAACCTCTCCGCAAGGACCGATCAGCTTTACGCCGGGTGTACCGTCAAGCTTACCGGATTCTCTGACCGGCGCCGAAAGGCCGATGGTTCTGGCGTCTGTCAGCGCAAGCTCGACCTGTGTTTCAGGACGGGCGGGTCCCAGTACTCTGACGCCCTTCAGTGCTCCCTTCGGTCCTACGATATCAACCTTTTCTTCGCATGCAAACTGTCCGGGCTGTTTGAGGTCCTTGGTAGGAGTAAGGGTATGTCCCTTTCCGAATAATGTCTCAATATCTTCATTCTTTAAATGAAGGTGCTTGTTTGATAATCCCACTTCTGCTTTATAACCCATTTTTTTCTTCTCCTTTTATGATTAAAATTCTTTTAGTAACTACATCGAACTGGAAAAGTGTTTTTAAAGAAAACCGTGAAACCTATTACCGCCTTTGATGCAGAGCATCTTAAAGGAGGCGGTTTTCGAGAAAATACTTTTTCAGCCTTAATCCTCCAGACAGGTTATGTACGGAAGATTTCTGTACTTCTGATCATAATCCAGCCCATATCCTACGATGAATTTATTCTCAATTTCAAAACCGGTATAGTCCGCCTTGATATCGGCTTCCCTGCGTTCCGGCTTGTCCAGCAATGTGCATATTTTCAATGATTTCGGCATTCTGCCCTGGAGATAGTCTCTCAGGTAATGAAGCGTGATTCCCGAGTCGATGATATCTTCGACAATGATCACGTTTTCGTCTTCAATGCCTGTATCCAGGTCCTTCAGGATCCTGACTACTCCGGAACTCTTTGTGGAGGCTCCGTAGCTTGTAACGGCCATGAAGTCGATCTTCGTATCAACGGTGATCTCCCGGATCAGATCGCTCAGGAAAAGTACAGCGCCCTTCAATATCCCGACAACCAGGATCTCCTGGCCCTTGTAGTCTTCCGATATCTGCTTCCCCAATTCCTTGATCCGCTTAGCGAGCTGCTCCTCGGTGATCATGACCTGTCCTAAAGTACAGTTGTTTTCCATTCTACTTTTGCTCCTCTTCTTCTTTGACGTCTTCCTTTTCTACTTCAAAGTTTACATCATCAATAATTTTTTTACCACGAAATTTTTCCGCGGGCTTTACCTGATCGGTCTCGATCCAGTATTTATCAAGTTCGCTCTTGAGATACCAGATGATAAAGGTCCAAAGCATGATATCGTCCACGATCCCGAAAATAAGGATCGGCTCCGGGATCAGGTCGATAGGCGATAAAAGATAAAGGAAGCCCGCCACGATGATGAGCTTCTTGTGCAGAGGCACTTTTTTATCCTTCATGAAACTCTTGATCGCGCGCAGCCGCTTCATCAGTACCTGAAGATAAATAAACTGCATTGTTTAAACCTCCTCCAAAAGACGGTCCAACTCTTCCATCAGCTTATCATAACCGGTTCTTTTCAAAGAAGAAACCGGTATGACCTTATCTTCGGGCGAAAGCCCCAGTGTTTTCCGGATCTCGTTGATGCTTTTCATCATCTCGTTTCTGGAAATCTTATCCGACTTGGTCGCCACTACGATGCCATCAAAGCCGTAATGCTTCAGCCATTCGTACATCTGAACGTCCTGTGCCGACGGGGTATGCCGGATGTCCACCAACTGGACCACCTTTAATAGACCCTGTCTGCCCGCTAGATAAGCTTCAATCATGTCGCCCCAGTTTTCCGTTATGGACTTGGATACTTTGGCGTATCCGTAGCCTGGCAGATCGACAATGCGAAATTCATCGTTGATCTCATAAAAATTTATGGTCCTGGTTTTTCCCGGGCTTCCGCTGACTCTCGCCAGATTCTTTCTGTTGACGAGCAGGTTTAACAGGGAGGATTTGCCGACGTTGGAACGGCCGGCAAAGGCGATTTCCTTTTTGTCATCCTCCGGATACTGATTTTTTTTAACCGCTACTGCAACTAATTCTGCCTTTTTTACTATCATTTTATATCTTTCCCGGACCCTTACGAATCCGCTTTCACCAAAGCATGCTCCAATGCTTCCTTCACATTGCTGATCAGTACAAACTCCAGTTTCTTCCTCACATTGGCGGGAATTTCCTCGATGTCCTTTTCATTTTCAGCAGGGAGCAGCACTTTCTTGATCCCCGCTCTGTGGGCCGCGAGCACCTTTTCCCTGATGCCGCCTACTGGAAGAACTTTGCCTCTGAGGGTGATTTCACCCGTCATGGCCACATCCTTTCTGACCGGCGTATTGGTCAGGGTTGAAATGATAGCGGTGCACATGGTAACGCCTGCCGACGGTCCATCCTTCGGGGTCGCTCCCTCAGGGATGTGGATATGGAGGTCGTTCTCCTTGTAAAAATCCTCATTGATCCCCAGCTCCTTACCGATGGAACGGATATAGCTGACGCCGGCTTTCGCCGACTCCTGCATGACCTCTCCCAGCTGACCGGTAAGAACCAGCTTGCCGGTGCCCGGGATCAGCGTCGTTTCTATGAACAGGGTGTCGCCGCCCACGACGGTCCATGCAAGGCCCGTGGTAACGCCAACTTCATTTTCCCCTTCTATTATATCATACCGATAGCGTTTTTTGCCGAGATAGGATTCGATATTTCCCGCTGTAATACGGAATCTTGTCGCGTCCTCCTCAACGATCTTTCTCGCAACCTTTCTGCAGAGATTCGCGATTTCCCGTTCGAGGTTTCTGACTCCCGATTCCCTTGTGTAGTAGTTGATGATGCTCCGGATGGTGCTCTCGGAAATCGTAATGTTTTCGTCTTTCAAGCCGTGTTCCTTGATCTTTTTCGGGACAAGGTATTTTTCGGCGATCTTCACTTTTTCTTCTTCCGTATAGCCCGGGACATGAATGACTTCCATTCTGTCCAGCAGAGGCCGCGGAATCGTGTCGGTGGTGTTGGCCGTTGTAATGAACATGACTTTTGACAAATCAAACGGGATCTCCAGATAGTGATCCGTAAATTCCTTGTTCTGCTCCGGGTCGAGAACCTCCAGCAAAGCGGAGGCGGGGTCTCCCCTGAAATCGGCGCCGATCTTGTCGACCTCGTCGAACAGGAAGATCGGATTGTTGGTTCCCGCTTCCTTGATGGCGGACATGATCCTGCCCGGAATCGCTCCGATATAGGTTCTCCGGTGTCCTCTGATCTCTGCTTCGTCTCTTACTCCGCCCAGCGACATCCTGACAAAATCACGGTTGACCGCTCTTGCGATGGATCTGGCAACGGAAGTTTTACCGACTCCCGGAGGCCCTACCAGGCAAAGGATCGGGCCCTTCATGCTCTTGGAAAGCTTCATCACCGCAAGGTATTCCAGGATCCTGTCTTTTACCTTTTCCAGTCCGTAATGGTCTTCATTCAGGATCTGCTCTGCATTCTTGATATCGATGGTACCCTTGGATGCCTTATTCCAGGGCAGCGCGAGGATCCACTCGATATAGGTCCTGATAACGCCGCCTTCTGCGGAGGACGGCTGTATCTTCGATAAGCGTTTGATTTCTTTTTCTACTTTTTCGTGGATCTTCGGAGCAAGCTTGAGCTTTTTCAGCTGGCCGAGCCAGGTCTCGATCTCGTCCTCGATGGCTTCGTCCTGTCCCAATTCCTCCTGGATAGCGCGCATCTGCTCCTTCAGGTAATACTCACGCTGCACCTTGTTGATCTGGCTTCTTACCTTTATATTGATATCCTGCTCGATGGTCAGGATCTCGATCTCTTTGTTCAGAATCTCGTTAAGGATCTCCAGCCTGTCCTCCGGATCAAAGGCTTCCAGGATCTTCTGTTTTTCTTCCGTCTTGATGTCGAGATGAGACGTGATCACATCTGCCAGTCTTCCCGGCTGATCTACGGACGCCACCGACGGGAAAATATCCTGGGATACCTTCGGATTCAGATCCAGATAATTCTCAAAATTGCCCAGCGTGGAGCGCATCAAAGCGACCAACTTGGAAGGCAGTTCGTCAAATTCCTTTTCTTCGATCTTTTTAACGGTACATTTAAAATACGGCACCTCAAAAATGACTTCCTGGATCTCGCCTCTGCTTACGCCTTCCACGAGCACGCGGATCGCGTCCCCCGGCAGCTTCAGCATTTGTTTGATCTTTGCAATGGTCCCGACTTTATAGAAGTCTTCATGCGTCGGAAGATCGGTCTCCGCATCCTTCTGGGCGGAAAGGAACACCAGCTGATTCATCATCATCGCCTTTTCCAGCGCGCTGATGGATTTCTCCCTGCCTATGTCAAAATGAAGAACCATGTAAGGAAAAATAGAAAGTCCTCTCAGCGGAATCATCGGCATGGAGCGAGTCGAATTTTTCCCGCCGGAAATGGCGTCTTCGATTTCTTCTTCAATGTTTTCCTCGAATTCATCTTCATTTTTTAATTCTTCGTTTTCTAATTCTAATTCTTTTTCTTCACCGCCGGTGTTTTCAAGCTCCTGCGCTTTTTTCTTTCCGGTCTTTCTCTGTTTTTCCTCAGTCATATTATCCTCCTGTCTACAATTCCCCTTTTAATCCCAATTTGTGCTGGTAAAAAATCAGGCGGCTTTTCGCCGCCTGTCTTACGATGCAGATTCCTCGCTCTTCTTGTTTCGTTTCGACTCCACAAGCACTAAAGCCGGCCCTGTGTTATAATCAATTGTTCCCTTCGTTATAATGCATTTTGTAATGTCCTCCCTGGACGGAAGTTCATACATAATATCTGTCATAACGTGCTCTAATATACTTCTAAGTCCTCTTGCACCGGTTTTTCTTTCGATTGCCTTTTCCGCAACGCGGTTGATGGCGTCATCTTCGATCTCAAGCTCTACGCCGTCCATCTGGAACAGTTTCTTGTACTGTTTCAGGATGGCGTTCTTCGGCTCTTTGATGATTCGAACCAATGCTTCCTTGGTCAGTTCATCCAGCGTTACCATGACAGGCAGTCTGCCGATGAATTCCGGGATCAGCCCGTATTTCAGCAGGTCTTCCGGCTGCACCTTTTTCAGTATTTCAGAAGCTTCCACCTTGGACGACTTGATGTCCGAATTGAAGCCGATGGTCTTTTCACCGATCCTTCTCTGGATGATCTTATCCAGCCCGTCAAATGCGCCTCCGCAGATGAACAGCACGTTGGTCGTGTCAAACTGGATGAAATCCTGATGCGGATGCTTTCTGCCTCCCTGGGGCGGCACGCTCGCAACGGTTCCTTCCAGGATCTTCAGCAAAGCCTGCTGAACTCCCTCTCCGCTGACGTCGCGGGTGATCGACGGATTTTCTGACTTTCTTGCGATCTTGTCGATTTCATCTACGTAAATGATACCCTTCTGGGCTTTTTCAACGTCATAATCTGCAGCCTGGATCAGCTTGAGCAGGATGTTCTCCACGTCCTCTCCCACATAGCCGGCTTCCGTTAAAGCGGTGGCGTCGGCGATGGCAAACGGGACGTCAAGGATCTTAGCCAGCGTCTGAGCCAAAAGCGTCTTGCCGGATCCGGTCGGTCCGATCATGACGATATTGCTCTTCTGGATCTCGATCCCGTCGTTTTCCAGCTTTCCTAGACTGTTTACTCTTTTATAATGGTTATAAACCGCTACGGCCAGCGATTTCTTCGCATCATCCTGATCGATCACATAATCGGAAAGGATTTTTGCGATCTCTTTCGGTTTCGGCAGTTCAAACTTATCCGCTCTGTGATCGACATCGTCAATAGCACTTGCGAATTCTTCTTTTATAATATCCTGACAAAGCTCGATGCACTCGTCACAAATATATACATTTGGCCCTGCCACAAGCCGTCTGACCTGGTCCTGCGGTTTCCCGCAAAAGGAGCATTTCAACTGTTTTGTAGCATCATATTTACTCATGAGCCAACCCCCCTTATTCTCTTGGTTTCATTACCTTATCGATAATCCCGTATTCTACTGCTTCATCTGCACTCATAAAGTTATCACGATCGGTGTCTTTCGCGATGCGTTCGAGGTCCTGACCAGTATTTGCACTTAGGATTTTATTTAACTTATCTCTTGTTTTTATGATCCATTCGGCATGGATCTTGATATCCTCGGCCTGACCCTGGATACCGCCCAATGGCTGGTGGATCATGATCTCTGCATTTGGCAGCGCAAATCTCTTTCCCTTCGCCCCCGCGGAAAGGAGAAACGCTCCCATGCTTGCGGCCATTCCGACGCAAATGGTGGAAACGTCGGGTTTGATGTGCTGCATTGTGTCATAGATCGCCATGCCGGCAGTAACAGAGCCACCAGGACTGTTGATGTAGAAATTGATGTCTTTATCAGGATCTTCGGATTCCAGAAATAAAAGCTGCGCTACGATCAGACTTGCCGTATGTTCGTCCACCGCTTCTCCCAGGAAAATGATCCTGTCCTTCAAGAGCCTTGAATAAATATCATAGGATCTTTCGCCTCTGTTTGTCTGTTCTACCACCATTGGAATTAATGTCATCTGTTTTCCCCCTTGCGAGGCTTACGCCTCTCCCTTTATATATTACTCAACAATCGCATTTTCAAACATAAAATCAACAGCTTTACGCATTTTTATGTCTTTTGAAACCAAAGCGTAATTCTCCGCTTTCATGTATTCCTTGAGCTTTTCGATTTCCATCTTATACTGGTCAGCCATCGCCTTCAGTTCCGCTTCCACGTCTTCATCGGTTGCTTCCATTTTTTCCGCATTGGCCACTGCTTCTACGATCAATCTGGTTTTTACCTTCTTGTACGCGTCTGCGCGAAGTTCCTCTCTGAACTCCTTCGGATCCTTCTGCAGATATTCGAAGTATTTCTGAAGATCCATGCCCTGATATCTCAGCTGCTGGTCAAATTCCTGCATCATTTCGTCGATCTGGTCTTCAACCATGACTTCCGGAATGTCGACTTCGTTGGCTTCATAGACCTTTTCCAAAACGGCGTTCTTGGCTTCGTATTCTGCCTTTGACGCAGCCGCCTTTTCAAGCTTTTCTCTGGAATCCTTCTTCAGTTCTTCCAAGGTGTCAAACTCGCTGACGTCCTTTGCGAATTCATCGTTCAGCTCCGGCTTTTCCATTTCCTTGATTTCGTGCACCTTGCACTTGAATACCGCTTCCTTACCCGCAAGATCAGCGGAATGATATTCTTCAGGGAAGGTTACCTTTACGTCTCTTTCTTCGCCGGCTTTCGCCCCTACGAGCTGTTCTTCAAAGCCCGGAATGAAAGTGTTGCTGCCGAGAGCCAGAGGCTGTCTTTCCGCTGTACCGCCTTCAAACTGTTCCTCGCCTACGAAGCCCGCGTAATCGATGAGAACGGTGTCTCCGTTCTGAGCGGGACGGTCAACGAGAACCATTCTTGAATTTCTCTTCTGTAAAGCTTCCAGTTCCTTGTTAACATCTTCATCCGTAATATTGTGCTCAACTTTAGCGACCTTTACTCCCTTGTAGTCCTTTACCGTGAATTCCGGAGCAACGGTTACAGTGATGGATACCTTGAATCCTTTTCCTTTTTCTATCTGATCAAACTCCGCGGAAGGTCTGTCGACTACGTCTAACTTCAGTGTGTCGATAGCTTCCGGGTAAGCCTTTGAAAACATTGTATTGATCGCGTCTTCAAAAAATACGTCTTCGCCGTAATGTGTTTCGATGAGCTTTCTTGGAGCCTTTCCTTTTCTGAATCCGTCAATGGCATATTTGCCTTTGGTTGCCTGATATGCTTCATTTACTGCCTTTTCGAATTCTTCTGCAGTAAATTCCATCGTGAATTTTGCCTGGTTCTTCTCTTTTGAGATCAAAGTTGAAATCATTTATTTTATCCTCCTAGATATTATAACGTATCTGTGTGTGCAACGTCCCTTCCTGAGACTTTATAAGCACCTATAAGACCAATGGTTTTCCATTGGTCTCTTTCGCACAATGTGCGCATATTATTATACCCTCAATCACGCGTAATGTAAAGCATTATTCCACTCTCGAGACGATGAAAGATAGCCGGTGAAAGCTATCTTCACTATTTGGTATCATGATATGTTCTGCAATGGTTTTTTAAATATACTTATTATCTTCCAAAAGTTTCAAACCTCTGGCATATTTGCTTCTGTTTTCCGCGGTCAGACCGTACTTTTCAGCCAGAGTCCGGCCTATACCGAGTACATCCTCCTGGTCTCCCGTGAACAGTTCGATTTCCAGCTCGCAAATCGGAAGGCTGCCGAAATCCGTTACGATCTCGCCTTCGTCGATGGCAACTTCACAAATGGTTTTACCGGTATCGACTCTCATTTTGCTTCTTAAAAATCTGGTTTCCAAAAGGCTGTGAAGCGGTTTTCCTGCAACCAGCTCGATCATATCCCTGCCGATATCGCTTTCTTTAAAAATTTCAGGATCCGGCGCGATAAAGCAGGCCTCGTCGTTGACAGGAACGTTGATTTCTTCTCTCGTATGCAGTCCGTCATTGCTTGCGCCTTTCCATTTCAGCGACGCAACAATACGGGCGCCCTCCATACGAACTCGGAATGCGATGTCATTCTTGGAAAGGATATAGTCATCAGTGTCAAAATAGGACGCTTTCATGTATACTTTTTCTCTGGAGTCTTTTTCTTCGATGCTTGTCAGATATTCGTCTTCCCAAATACTTTTAGCGATTTCCTTATCTTCTATGCCATACTTCATTTCTATTTCCATATCTGTCTTTCCTTATTCCTTTTCTTTTAGGGCCATACGGTACTAGCTCGCCCAATTTGTCAGCAAATTGCCGGCAAATATTTTTTTAGAATTATGAAGTCGTTTTTGTCTTTTCATAGTACCATATCCCATGTAAAAATTCAATCATTATCCGGTGATGTTTTTATTTAATAAAAAGCGCCGCGCCGTGGGTATTCTCAAAGAAAACCGTCCGAACTCGAAAATTGACCGTAAATTAGAATCTGAAAATTTGAGAGTGAGCGGTTTTTGAGAGAACGCCCCTGGCAGGCGCCAATTAAATAAAAAAATACCGGCGTAGAAGGGGAACCCCTTCTGTCCGGTATTTTTTTATAGAAAACTTACTTTTTATTTAAAACTTAGATGACCGCTCTTATTTCATGCACTTTACGAGAGCCTTTTCATAGATGTCCAGACCTGCTTCAAGCTGTGCGTCGGTTACGCAGAGCGGGCAGAGGAAACGGATTACATTTCCGAAGGTTCCTGCGCTTTCAAGGAGCAGACCGTGTTGAACGGCTTCGTTTACGATAGCGGTTACGAGCTCAGCGTTCGGAGTTTTGGACGCCTTGTCTTTTACGAATTCAACGCCCATCATGGCGCCGGTTCCTCTGACGTCTCCGACCACATCATATTTATCTTTCCATGCATTGAATCTCTTCATGCACTTCTCTGCGATCTTGAGAGCTTTTCCGGGATAATCTTCTTTTTCCATTACTTCAATAACCTTCAATGCAGAAGCACAGGCTACCGGATTTCCGCAGTAAGTTCCGCCGATGGTTCCAGGAGTAACCGCATCCATGATTTCAGTTCTTGCCGTTACTGCGGAGAGAGGCAGTCCGCCTGCAATGGATTTTGCGCTTGTCATGATATCAGGAGCACATCCGGCTTCCTTGAAGTATTCGGAAGCAAACATTCTTCCGGATCTTGCGAAACCTGTCTGTACTTCGTCGGTGATCATCATGATGCCATGCTTGTCGCAGATCGCTCTAACTGCTTTTACCCATTCGATCGGAGCCGGTACGAATCCGCCTTCGCCCTGTACAGGTTCGAATACGATAGCTGCTACATACTGAGCAGGAGTTGCTTCTATAAAGAGTTCTTCCAGCTTCTTGATATAATAATCGACCGCTTCCGCTTCGGACATTCCGGCAGGTCTTCTGTAGACGTTTGGGAATTCAGCTCTGTAAATGCCGTCCGGGAAAGGCCCCATGCCCACTGCGTAAGCTTTCTTTGCTGTCATAGTCATGGTCATCAGTGTTCTACCGTGGAAAGCGCCTGTGAATACGATGATATTCGGTCTTCCGGTATAGCTCTTGGCGATTTTAACAGCGTTTTCATCGGCTTCCGCGCCGCTGTTTACGAACATTGTCTTTTTGCTGTCACCTTTAACCGGAACGATGCTGTTCATCTTTTCAGCAAGCTCTATGTATCTCTCATGCGTAGTGATGTTCATCATTGCGTGGAAGTATTTCTCACTCTGAGTCTTCACAGCGTCGATAAGATCGGGATTGCTGTATCCGATATTGAGTACTCCAACTCCGCCAATCCAGTCAAGGAAAACATTGCCGTCAACGTCTTCAAACATCGCACCTTCACCACGTGCTATCACGCATGGATATCCGCATTTGATAGCATTTGGCATAGCCTTTGCTCTTCTGTCAATGATTGCCTGTGCCTTCGGGCCCGGTAATGGCGTAACGATTTTGGGTAATGCATCTCTTAACATTCTTATAATCCTCCTTTTTTATTCCATATGCCGGCTCCATACAACAACAACTTCTTGGCCTGCATATGTCTGAACATATTCTGGCTTACGCCAACGATCTATAAAACATACAACATAATACTTAGCATACAAAATTCATGCCGAACAGCAGTTTTTTGCACAAGAAATGTTGTGTGTCCTCAGGGCGTTGATAAATCAACGCTAGCTGACAGTTATACACGGGCGCTCCGCTTCACGTTTACCATACTGTGAAAAATATTTCTCACAAGTGAGAAATTTTGGACACGTCCCGTCGCAGATCAGTTGATTTCAAGCTCCGAAAGCTTACGGTAAAGAGTCGCTCTGGAAAGACCAAGTTCCTTCGCCACAAGATCCTTCGCATTGCTGTTGTTTCCGTATTTTTTGAGCTTTCTCGTCAGGATTTCCTTTTCATAGAATTTCACCTGCTCGGAAAGCGGCAGATCGCTTTCTTCTATCTGAATGATATTTGCGTCGTTCTTCAAAAGTCTGGCCGGCACGGCGTCGATGCCGATCTTGTCGCCGAACGCCATATTCGTACCGTATTCGACGGCGTTTTCAAGTTCCCGGACATTGCCCGGCCAGTCGTAATTCTCATAGATGTATTCCACCTCTTCGGTAAAGCCGATGATTTTCTTATTCATGAACGTATTGTACTTGTTCAGGAAATGATACATCAGCAGTCTGATATCCGATCTCCTGCCGCGAAGCGGCGGTATGGTCAGCGGAATAACGCTCAGGCGGTAATACAGATCCTCGCGGAACGTACCCTCTTTGATCATTGTTTCCAGATCCTTGTTGGTCGCAGCGATCACCCTCACATCGACGATGATGACCTTGTTGCCTCCGACGCGTTCGAATCTCATATTCTGCAGTACATGAAGCAGCTTAACCTGTAAATGGAGCGGCATGTCCCCGATTTCGTCCAGGAAGATCGTTCCGCCGTTTGCCATTTCAAACTTGCCGAACTTGCCCTTGTCGCTGGCCCCGGTGAATGCGCCTTTTTCATAGCCGAACAATTCGCTTTCCAGCAGGTTTTCCGGGATCGCTCCACAGTTCACCGTGATAAAGGGTCCTTTTGCCCTGGAACTTGCATAATGGATCGCCTTTGCGAACATTTCCTTTCCGGTCCCGCTTTCTCCGGTGATCAGCACCGTGGAATTCCCCCTGGCGGTAAGAAGCGCCTGATTTTTCGCTCTCCGGATCGCTTCACTCTCACCCATGATGTCTTCGAATGTATATTTCAGCGCTCTGGTATTGATGTTGTAAACCAGCTTCTGGGCTTCCTCAATATCTCGGAATGAAATAACCACACCCATTACCGACCCTTCCGACAAGAACGGCTTGGCGGTAACGATAAAGTGGAAGCTCCCCCTTTCATTGGTATAAACCTCTTCATTCTCCGTATAGCCGTTGCCGGACCGGAGCACCTCCAGCGCTGGAGTGCCGCGCATAAATTTACTGATATGGCTGCCGCTCATGTCGTTCTTGGTCGTTTTAAACAGTTCTTCAGCCATGTAGTTGCAGTGTTTTATGTAACCCCTGTTATCGATGGCAAAGATCCCTTCATGTGCGGTTTCCAGTACGGTGGTCATTTCATTCATGCTGAGTTCTACGTTGTTCAGCGCCTTTTTTTGTACTGCCTTGGCGCCGAGCAGGTCAGCCATTTTTTCGACGAAGATGACCATATTCTTATCTTTGTCCAGAAGGATCGATCTCTGGTTTTCGTTCAACGCGACAAGCCCGATGATCCCTACGATTTCATCGTCCGCTTTGATTGGCGTGCAAATTTCCGCCAGTTCGTAACTGCCGAATTCATCAACATTGATTCCATACGTTTTGTCATTCTGCGCGTCTGAAATATATTCCGTGGCTCCTGTACGAAGGACCCTGGCATATAGATAATTGCCGTCAATTTCTCCGGCTTCTTCCTTGTCTCCGATCCTTTGCGTGTAAATCGATGTCCCGCCCACTATGGTAAGCTGATTATCTACGATTTCAACCTCAACGCCGACAGCGATGGCAATAGCCTCAGCCACCTGCTGCACGCTCGGTGCTATTTCTTCCAGTAAAGACATCTCTTTCCTCCTGAATATATTGAATCTACCTTGCGGACACGCCGTTTGCGGCACAGTCACATGTTAAGGGATAGCTTCATTATAACAAATATCCTTTATTATAGAAACAAAAATGAGACTAGATTCTTATTTTTAATACCGGCATTAATCCTCATTGAGCAACGCTTTGATCCTGTCGTTCAGCATCTGCAGCGCCACGCTGTTGTATCCGCCCTCCGGAATGATGATGTCGGCGTTCTTTTTACTCGGTTCCACAAATTCTTCATGCATGAGCTTGACTGTGGTGAGATACTGGTTGACCACCGAATCAAGACTTCTTCCTCTTTCTCTTACATCCCTCAGGATCCTTCGGATGATCCTGACGTCGGGATCCGTATCGATGAACACCTTGATATCAAACAACTCCAGGAGTTCCTTATTCTCAAAAATAAGGATACCCTCTACGATGATCACCTTTGCCGGCTCCACAGTAACCGTCTCTTCCCGTCTGTTATGGATCACAAAATCATAGACGGGACGCTCTATGGGTTTCCCTTCCTTAAGCTGCCGGATGTGTTCCACCATCAGGCCGGTATCAAAAGAGTTCGGATGGTCGTAGTTGAGTTTTGCCCGTTCCTCAAAAGGAAGATGGCTGTTTTCCTTGTAGTAAAAATCATGGCTTAAGATGGTTATTTCGTCGTTGAATTCTTTCTTGATCCGGTTGATCAGGGTAGTTTTTCCCGATCCGGTTCCGCCTGCGATTCCTATTACGATGGTGTTCTTCATAGCCTATTATACCTCTTTCTTTGCCACGGCTGACCCAAGCTTGAGCGAGCTCTTATCCAATTCTAAAATGATATTGTTGATTTCGTTTACTTTATCCTGAGTAGCGCCGTTTTCAACTGCGAGGTTCGTGTTGTATAAGATGGCCTCAATTTCTTCATGAACCTTCGAAAGCTGATTTCTGACGTCTGTCAGCTGCTCCTGCGTCGCAACCTTATTTTTCGTATCTTCCATACTGAGCAGCAGGTCCGAGTCAAGATTGAATTCCGAAACGTCCTCTACGACAGTGCAGTCATAACCAAGCGCCATCTTTACCGTCTCGGCAAAGCCCTTCTTGGAGTTTTCTTCACCGTGGACAAGGAAGACCTTTTTCGGCGGATTTATAAATGCCGAAAGCCAATCCAACAGATCATCTCTGTCCGCATGTCCTGAAAAGCCTTCCAGATTGCAGATCTCTGCGTTGACATGTATTTTCTCTCCAAAGATGCTGACGTCTTTGTCTCCGTTTACGATAGAACGGCCCAGAGTTCCTTCCGCCTGGTAGCCTACAAAAACGATGGTGTCCTTCTTCTCCCATAAATGATGCTTCAGATGGTGCTTGATTCTTCCTGCTTCACACATTCCGCTGGCCGAAATGATGATCTTCGGATTCGGATTGAAGTTGAGCGCCCTGGATTCGTCGCTTGTTCTTGTAAAGACCAGATTCTTAAAGTCGAGAGGATTGTCTCCCTTTAATATATATTCCCTGGTTTCGTCATCAAATACCTGCGCGTTTCTTCGGAATATTTCGGTTGCGCTTGTCGCCAGCGGGCTGTCTACATAAACCATGAGCTTATCCAGTTCCTGCTTCAAATCTTCATTGTCCTCGTAAAACATATGCAGATGATAAATCAATTCCTGCGTTCTTCCTACAGCGAAAGACGGGATAACAACCGTACCGCCCCGGCGGGTAGTCTTTAAAATGACATCAAAAAACTTTTTCAGGCTGTCGGTATTCGATTCATGAACGCGATCGCCGTATGTGGTTTCCATGATGAGATAATCCGCTTCCGCAATGGTCGTCGGATCTCTTAAGATTACTTTGTTTTTTACACCGAGGTCGCCGGAGAATACCACTTTTGTGACATGTTCACCTTCATTGATCCACAGTTCGACGATGGAGGAACCCAAAATATGTCCTGCGTCGCTGAAGCGAACCTTTATGTCCGGATTGATTTCCAGCAGCTGGCCGTAGATGACCGGCTCCAAATACTTGACGGATTCCTCCGCGTCCTCCATTGTATATAAAGGCTCTACCTTTGGCTTCCCGGACCTTTCCGCCTTCCGGTTGGTCCATTCCGCTTCCTTTTCATGTATATATCCGCTGTCCTTCAGCATGATCCCAGCCAAATCGGCCGTTGCGTCCGTACAAAATATTTTTCCCTTGTATCCGCGCTTGACCAGCAGCGGAATTCTGCCGCTGTGGTCGATGTGGGCATGGCTGAGCAGCACAAAATCGATTTCCAGCGGGTCAAACCCAAACTCTTTCTCGTTCAGTTCCTCCAATGCCTTGCTTCCCTGGAACTGTCCGCAATCCAGCAATATTTTATACTTGTCCGTTGTAATAAGATGGCAGGTACCGGTAACAGACATCGCTGCGCCTAAAAACTTAACATTCATTCTCAGATCCCCCTTAATTGGTTTATTGAAATTGCTCTAAGTCATGTTTCAGCGGATTTTACCCACTTTTGGACAAGTCCTTTTATTATACGACTTGTTTTTTAATAATCTCATTTATTATACAACTTTTAAAAGAAAAACAAAACAAATATAACGGGGAATTAAAAACGCCGAAAATTAAGAAAAATTAAACTGTTCCGGCAGTGCTGAGTACTAATTCCCCAGCAGGAATCCAAGTCCCGCGGAAGCGATGCAAAGCCCCACAGACAACGCTGTGTAGATCAGCAAGATCCCGAAGCTTCTCTTTCGGAACAGGGTCACATTCTCGACCTGAAATGTTGAGAATGTCGTGAAGCCTCCGAGAAACCCGGTTCCCAGCAAAAGCTGCACCAAACTGCCCGGCCCCCAAGCCAGAAGCAGTCCAAGCAGAAACGAGCCGGTCAGATTGATCAGGAAGGTGGCCAGAGGGAACTCGGTGGAAATGATTCTTTTCATTTGTATGGATATGGCAAAACGGCATACCGCGCCGATCGAACCGCCGATGAAAACCATGAGATAATCAATCGCCATTTTCTCTCAGCTCCTTTCTCCGGATCATACGGCCGCTCAGATAAAAACCAAGCTGCGCCGACAGGAAGCCGCCGAAAATGCTGGCAAAAACATAGCATACGGCTGGGAAATAGTCTCCGCGGAGAAACATCTGCGCGACCTCTGCGCTGAAGGTTGAAAAGGTAGTAAAGGACCCGATAAACCCAGTACCGATACCGGTCACCAGATTTTTTGAGAGTTTTGGAAGGGTGGTCAGATATTTCACCGTTACTGCCAGAAAAAAGCAGCCCACGGTATTGATCAACAGCGTATTGAAAGGAAAAGTGTCCGCGCTAAGAACGCTGCTTGTCCAATAACGTGCAGCCGCACCCAGCGCCCCGAAAAGAGCGACATATAGATAATACATATTTTCAGCCTCTATTTATTCATGATAAGGTCGACCGGCGCTGTAAACACTGCGCCTTCCGTCACGATCGCCTTCAGTTCATCCAGGAGCTGAGAAAGGTGCTCCTTTTCAACAACGCATTCGATTACCAGCGGCAGATGCTCGCTGGGTGAAAAGATATGCTGCCCATAAATCACACGGTCTCTGCCGTAGCCTGCGATCGCTTTTGTGACCGTAGCCCAGATCGCCTGATGTTTCTGAAGGAGCTGGAGAATTTTTTCGTACTCATCTTTTTTAATGAGCCTGGAACTCTCCCGTGTATAAACCTTGACAATATAATGGGTATTTGCCCCATTATTGTTTTCATCCATTCCCGACACTCTGCTGATTTGTCCGTGCGCAGCCATCTCGCGCAGCCCCCCTTCCAATCTATCCGCCGCTGTCCTGTCCATTACGGATTCGATTATGATCGGCAGATCGTTAAAATAGGTATCTTCCAAAAGATCGTAGCTCACGCTTCCCCGATAATCAAGCCCTGCCTCACCGCGTCTCATGGTGGCGCCCGGAGCGCCCTGTTCCCGGAGGTAAGCAAGTATTTTCCTGCATATCGCGTCGCGCTTATCATGCTGCTGCTCATTGACAATGATTTTCAAAAGAATCTCCGTCATGCCCAGGCTCCTTCCCGATTGAACTTATTCAAACCATTTCGCGTAGATTTTATCAAAAGTTCCGTCGTCTTTCAAGTTATGAAGTCCCGTGTTGATCTTTTCAAGGAGTTCCGTATTGCCCTTCTGGACCGCAAATGCATAGGATTCCGCCTTCAATACGTCTCCGACGATGTCGATGGTCCCGGGTTTGTCATCCATATAAGCCTTCGTAACGGGCAGGTCGTTGATCAGCGCGTCAATAACGCCGCTCTGCAGATCCATGATTGCGACGTCCAGCTTGTTATAGATTTTCGCTTCTCCGATTTTTCCGGATTCATAGAGCTCCGTCGCCAAGTCCGCCCCGGTGGTGCCGATCTGTCCGCCGACTTTCTTATCGGGCGTCAGACTGTCAATGCTTTTGATCGTCGTATTCCCGGCTTTTACCGCGACGACCAGCCCCGTATCGTAATAGGTGTCTGAAAAGTCTACATGTTCCTGTCTATCCGCGCTTGCGTCCATACCCGAAGCGATAATATCGATATTGCCCGCCTGTAGAGCCGGAATCAAACCGTCGAACCCCATATTCACCCATTCCAGCTTGAAGCCCTGGTTTTCCGCGATCGCATTCATGAAATCAACGTCAAATCCGGTCAGTTCGTGTGTCGTTTCATTTACCGTGTCAAAGGGAGGAAAGGTGGGCTCCATCGCGACTTTATACTCAGGTATATCAGCCGTTGTATCCTTTTGGATTTCTTTTCCATTGGCGCCGCAAGCCGTAAATGTAAGTATCCCTGCCGTAATCAGGAGGACTCCCAATAACCTTCTCATGCCCATACTGCTATCCTTCAACCTCTCTTCTGCCTGCTTTAATAGAATCAATGACTATGTGTAAAATTATACATTGTAGGAGCTTTTATTCAATCCCTTTCCCGCTTTTCGATAAAAAATCAAGCCGGACCACCCATCCGATCAAGTTGTTCCGGCCTTTAAATCAGGTTGTTCCACCTATCCGGTCAAATTTAATTAGGTTTTTTCATGCAATAGAAAAACGCCTGGTCGCAGAAAACATCCGAGTAATTTATTAATATTATACGACAAAGGACTCGCATATTTTAATCAATGGCGGCGTATGTCGCCATTGCCAAAAAACACTGTGCATGGACAAAGTTTGTTTTTTGGAATTAAAATAAAGAGTCCGTGTCGTTTATAATATATAAATTACGAGTGTTTTCAGGAACAGGCGTCGATTCTATTCCATTTCGTAATTCCCCTCCATCGCGAACACCGTTTCCTCGCAGATGTTGGTCGCATAGTCCGCGATCCGTTCAAGGTGCGCCGCTATGAACAGAAACTGAACGCTCTGGTTGGCCTTTGCAGCATCCTGGTCGATGATCCCCATCAGCTCTTCATAGATATTGCGGAACAGTTCATCCACCTCTTCATCGGCTTTCCAGACCTTTCTGGCCAGCCTCAGATCCTTGTTGACAAAGGCGTCGATGGCATTCTTCACCATCTTCGCAGCCATATCCGCCATTCTCGGGATGTCGATAAGCTCCTTCATGTATTCCTCGTTTTCGAACCGGAGCGTGTATTTCGCGATATCCTCGCAGTGGTCTCCCATCCTCTCCAGTTCTCTCACCATCTGCATGATGGAGATCACATACCGAAGATCGCCGGCAAGAGGCTGCTGGGTGGCCAAAAACTTCAGGCATTTGTCTTTGATTCTATCCTCCAGATCGTCGATTTCCTCATCGCTGCTGATCAGTGTCCTTGCCAGCTCCGAATCTCTTTCCACCAAGGATTTTATCGCGTTCCGAATAGTGTCCTCCACCAAACTTGTCATATCCAATAAATCATTTGTTATTACGGACAACTCATGGTCCATCTGTGGTCTCGCAGCCATCAACCAAACCTCCCTGTTATATAATCTTCCGTCTTTTTATTCGTCGGATTTGAAAAAATTACTTCTGTTTTGTCTGTTTCTATTACCTTTCCGCTTAGGAAAAAGGATGTGTAATCGGATACCCGGCCCGCCTGCTGCATGTTATGTGTGACGATCACGATCGTATATTTTTCAGCCAGTTCCTCCAGCAGCCCTTCGATTTTTGAAGTGGCCACAGGGTCGAGGGCCGAAGTCGGTTCATCCATGAGGATGACTTCCGGTTCCACCGCAAGGCACCTTGCGATGCAGAGCCTTTGCTGCTGTCCGCCGGACAGGCCAAGTGCCGGTTTATGGAGTCTGTCCTTGACCTCTTCCCAAAGAGCTACTTCTTTCAGCGTTCTCTCCACGATATGGTCCAATCGGCTCCTGTCCTTTTCGCCGTGGATTTTCGGTCCGTAGACGATATTTTCATAAATGGTCTTTGGAAATGGATTCGGCTTCTGAAAAACCATTCCTACTTTTTTGCGCAGGTCGATGATGTCGTAGCCATTTCCATATATATCGGATCCGTCGAATTTGATAGTGCCGTCGATGGTGACGCCCTGGATCAGGTCGTTCATGCGGTTCAGTGTTCTTAAAAATGTCGATTTCCCGCAGCCGGATGGTCCGATCAGCGCCGTGATTTTATTTTCATTTATTGTCATGTCGATTTCCTGTAAAGCCTGGAAGCTGCCATAAAACAGGTTCAGCTTTTCGATCTCGAATTTTTTAGTTTCCATAGTTTCCTCCAAGTCTGCCGCTGATCAGGTTCGCAGCGGTATTGATCAGCAGTACGATAAAGATCAGCAGGGCTGCTGTCGCGTATGTCTTTTCCATAGACAGACCCTCCGCCGCCAAAATGTACAAATGCACCGACATGGTTCTCGTCGAATCCAAAATCGAAGTCGGCACCCTCAGTGAGCCTCCCACGGTCAGCATGACTGCCGCCGTCTCACCGATCGCTCTTCCGACCCCAAGGATGAGTCCGGTCAGGATTCCAGGCTTGCAGCACGGTATGATGACCTTGACGATCGTCTGCCATTTGGTGGCTCCAAGAGACAGACTGCCTTCCCGGTATGCCATCGGAACGGTTTTCAGGGATTCCTCCGTCGACCGGATCAGCGTCGGCAGCACCATCAGCGCGAGAGTCAGTCCACCGGATATCACGGACCAGCCCAGTCCCAGATAGAGTACAAAGAACGCAAAGCCGAAGAGTCCGAAAATAATGGACGGGATCCCGGCCAGTATCTCCGTGAAAAACCGGATCACAGAAACCCATCTGCCCTTTTTGGAGTATTCGTTAAAGTAGATAGCCGCCGCGATCCCAATAGGAGTTGCGATCAGGATGCCCACTCCGGTCACCATCAAAGTACCGATGATCACGGAGAAAATGCCGCCGTCCTTGCCCATCCGTCTCGGTTCCTGCGTAAGAAATTCCAGGTTGATATGCGTGATACCATTAATGAGGATATAGCCTATGATAATGATCAGCGCCGCAAGAGTGATTGCGGCCATGATCCCAATAATGCCGTAAAACAGTATATTTCTCGATGCTTTTACTTTTTTCAGTTTGTTAGTGTTGAACATTCTTTCATTCATCAGCTTACTTTACCTCCGAGTCCCCTCATGCTGAATTGAGCGATGATATTAAGCAGCATGATGATTACAAACAGGATGATACCAACCGCAAAGAGCGCCTGCTGGTGTGTCGGAGTCGCGTAGCCCATCTCCATAGCGATGGTTCCCGTCAGCGTGGCCACCGGATCCAGAATGCTACCCGGTATCTTCGCCATATTACCTGTGATCAGAAGGACCGCCATCGTCTCACCGATGGCTCTTCCCATTCCCAGGATGATCGAGGAAAGGATTCCCGATCTCGCAGCCGGGATCAAAACTCTGACGATGGTCTCCATCTTGTTGGCCCCCAGCGCGAGAGAAGCTTCCTTGAATTCCTTCGGCACCGCCGAAATCGAATTTTCCGAAAGGCTGACGATCGTCGGCAGGATCATGATCGCCAGGATGATCGCGCCCGCCAGAATGCTGAAACCCGTCGCATTTGCTTTTGGGTCAAATATCTGCAGGATCGGGAGAATTAAGTTCCGGATGGCCGGGACAATGACCACGAGTCCAAAGAAACCATAGACGACGGACGGGATTCCCGCCAGAAGCTCAATTGCTGATTTAAAAGCCCTTGCCATTCTCTTTGGCAGGATTTCCGAAAGAAATATCGCACAGGCGATCCCTGTCGGAATGCCGATCGCCAGCGCCCCCAGGGTTACCGAAAGAGTACCGGCTATCAGCGGCAGGATCCCGTAGCTCCCGTTGGTAGGCGACCAGGTCGTACCGAAAATAAAGTTTAACACGCCGTATTGGGCCAGCACCGGCAATCCGGCCTGGAAAATAAATATGGTAATCAGCGCGACCGATATGGTCGCTACTACTGCGGATATCAGTATTAATTTTTCTATGACTTTTTCATATGCCTTCATTGACGATCTCCTTCGCAGTCTCACGACGAGCCTTGCCGTGATTTTCGGCAAGGCCCTCTGTTTTCTGCATTGTTATATATTAGAATTGAGGAGAAGTTTGCTACTGTACCGGAATGAATCCGCTTTCCTTCACGATCTTCTGACCTTCCGCGCTCAATACGAAGTCGATGTACTTCTGCGCCGCTTCGGAAAGCTCGCCGCCCGTCACATAGAGGAACGGTCTTGAGATCTTGTATTCGCCTGAGAGTACGGCGTCTTCAGAAGGAGTCACATTTTCCACTTTCAGCGCCTTGACCGTATCACTCAGCGAGCCGAGGGATACATATCCGATGGTGTTTGGAGTGGAGGCTACCGTCTGCATTACCGCTCCGGTGGAACCCTGAACCAGCGCGTCTTTTGTCGTGCCGTCGATTTCCTGGCCGGCCTCGTTCTTAGCGGTTACGCCCGTGATTTCGGTGAAGGCTCCTCTTGTGCCAGAACCTTCTTCTCTGCTGACAACTACGATCGGAGCGTCGTCTCCGCCTACTTCTTTCCAGTTCTTGATTTCACCGGTAAAGATCTTCTTAGCCTGTTCGATCGTAAGGTTATCTATCTTGGTGGCCGGATTGACGATGACCGCCACTCCGTCCTTGGCAATGACATATTCTTTTGTTACGGATGCTTTTTCTTCATCCTTTACATTTCTTGATAAAGCGCCGAAGTCGGCTATTTTCTCCTGGATGGCTTTGATACCTTGACCGGATCCGCCTCCCTGAACTTCTACAGTGATTCCCTGGTTGGCATCCATAAATGCCGCTGCCAGTTCTTCAGACAAAGGCTGAACCGAGGTCGATCCTGCCGTTACTACTGTGCCGGACGCTTCATTGCCTCCGCCTGTCCCCTGGTCTCCTACTGTTTTACCTCCGCAGCCTGCGAGTGCTCCGAGTGCCAATATGATAATCAATGTGACTGCAAATATTTTTTTCATTCTTTTATCCTTCTTTCTTTCTTTAATATCAATCATTCTTTCCCTTTACATTTCCTATGATACGGCGTCAATGTTAAGGGCGAATAAAGTGAATGTTAAGAGTGTGTTAAATAAAAAGTTATTGTTTTCAAAACGGGTTTTCGAAATTTATTATTAATATCTGTAATTGGCGTTATAATAAATATTGATTGAATATTAAAGGAGAACGTCAATGTTTAAAAGAATTGATCATGCCGCGTTTATTGTAAAAGATCTCGCCAAATCCGTTGAATTTTACGAAAAGCATTTTGGTTTCAATAAATACAACGAACACGATGTACCTGTCCCGGCCATAGAAAAAATAGCGTACCTAAAGCTGGGCGACACGGTCCTGGAGCTGATACACATGCCCGCGGGACCTGCTAATCAGGGTTTCCACTTTTGTCTGGAAAGCGACGATTTCGACTCGGATTACGCCCGCCTGAAGAATGCCGGCGTCCCGGTGGATACCGAGCCTCATCCTGCGGGAGCCCGAGAACCGAGGGAAGCGCGCTGGCGCAGAGTGGTGTTTCTCGGTCCGGATGGAGAGCAAATCGAATTCAGAGGTTAAAAAGCTACATTTCCAATGTTATAAAAAAAGCCCGATCGATGATCGGGCTTTTATAGTCTTTCTGTGTTGCATTTTACTCTTTCGAAATGTCATTCCTTGAATATTACCGTAAAGGTCGAACCTTTTCCCGGTTCACTTTCCACCTGGATTTCCGCTTCGAACAGGGCCGCGATATGCTTTACGATGGCAAGGCCGAGTCCGGTGCCTCCCGCTTTCTGGGAGCGGGATTTATCCACCCGGTAAAAACGCTCGAAGATCCTGGACAGGCTTTCTTCCGGGATGCCGACCCCCTCGTCGTTTATACTGATGTGTACCTTGCCTTCTTTTTTCTTTGCCGTTATTGTGACCGTACCTCCGTCGTAGGAATACTTGACGGCATTTTCGATGAGGTTGACCATCATCTGTTTAAAACGGTCCGGGTTTCCGCCGATGTAGATCTCATAGGCAAAATACGTTACGATATTGATTTTTTTTGCTTCTATGATCGGTTTCATGGTATCAAGGATCTCTTCGACGGACTCTCTCACGTTGATATCGCTGTTCGTATTCACTTCACGCTTGTTTTCAATATCGGATATGATCAGGATATCTTCAATAAGCCGCTTCAGCCTTGCAGCTTCTATCGCGATAATATCCAGGAACTTCGCCCTCACCTCGGGATCCTCGGCGGCTCCGTCCTGCAGCGTTTCCACAAAGCCGGAAATGGAAGTGAGCGGCGTCTTCAGTTCATGAGTTACGTTCGCCACAAAATCCTTCCGGATCTGCTCCGCTTTTTTATTCTCTTCCATGGTCTTTTTCAACCGCTTTTCCATTTCACCGATGGGCTTCATAAGCTTCGTAGTATAAGCAAATGCTATGATCGCCGCGATGATGATGCCAACCAGGGACGAAACGAGCGATGTCTTTACGACGAAATCGTTGATCATTCTAAGCTTGTCTATTTCCAGTGCAACGCGGGTGATAAGCACCTTATCGCCGTTGTACTTCAGCGTATCGGCAACATAAAGGAACTCCACACCCAGGGTCCTGCTCTTCCTGCTGGCCGTTCCTTCGCCGTTCAGGATCGCTTCCGTGACTTCCTCTCGGCCCAGGTGGTTCTCCATATCGATATAGTTCGGCCCTTCCGCAGAATCCGCCATAACGTTCCCCTTCATATCGATAAAGGTCAGACGGATCCCCAATTCTTTTGAGAAGTCATCCGCAGCCTCAACGTAATCGACCGCCGCGCCCGCCTCATATTCCTCGATCAGCGCCATGTTGATGAGCTTGCAATAAGTCAGGAGGCTCTTCTCCTTATCGGAGATAAAGTTGTTGATGTTGACGTTGATGGAAATCACGCTGGTGATCACCACGCTGATCAAAATCAGGCATATGGAAAATAAAAGAAACCGCTTTTTCATATTCTCTCCTCTTTAAAATATTCAGACCGCCGCGGAGATATCACAAACGAGGCGTGCCGTGGGTGCTCAGGCGGCATGGCATGTGTGTTCTCATAGAAAACCGTGAAACCTATTACCGATACTAGCTCGCCCAATTTGCAAAGCAAATTGATGGCGAACTTATGCAATAAAATCATGAATCTTGATTCATAGATTTTGACTGCCTTTGATGCGAAGCATCTTAAAGGAGGCGGTTTTCGAGAGAATACATCTGCCTGGCGTCTCCATCAAGGCATCTTGTATCCGATCCCCCGGACCGTCTGAATATATTTTCCTTCATTATCCTCGTCCCCGAGTTTTTTCCTCAGGTAGCGCACATGAACGTCCACGGTCCTCGTTTCACCGATATATTCGAACCCCCAGACTTTATCCAAAAGCTGATCTCTCGTCATGACCCTGCCCCGGTTCTCGGCAAGGATCCTCAGAAGGTCGAATTCCTTGAGCGTCAATTCCACACGCCTTTCTCCCAGCCTTACTTCGTGACGGTCAATGTTGATGTTCAGGTCGCCGATCGTTATTCCCGTTCCGCCTGCCGTTCCCGGACCTTTTGCGGAAGCATCCTGTTCCGGACCGCTTTCATATCTTCTCAGCACCGCTTTGATCCGGGCCATCAGTTCGCGAATGCCGAAGGGCTTGGAAATATAGTCGTCGGCGCCGAATTCCAGTCCGAGGACCTTGTCGATCTCTTCATTTTTGGCCGTCAACATGATGATCGGAGTTTTGCTTCCTTCTGCTCTCAGTTCTTTGCAGATATCGTAACCGTTTTTTCCCGGCAGCATAATATCGAGCAGGATCAGATCCGGCTGCTCGCTGTGAGCCATATCCAGACCTTGGAGACCGTCTTCGGCCGCCAGTCCTTCATAGCCGTTCTGACTCAGGTTATACAGCACCAATTCTCTGATGTTCGGTTCATCTTCAATAATCAATATCTTCTGCATCGTTCATCCTCCATTTGGCTTATTATATCATGCGAGCAGCGTCGAAGCATGATATATTAAGCGCTTCCTTGCGGCAACGCCGAATTCAATCAGATGCGCTTATTATACCACAGCAGCCGCGAATATAACAAGAATAGCCCGGCTGCAGCCGGGCTATTCCTGTTATTAAGGTGGTTATATTGTTAAGAGTTGTAAATTATGTAGTTTATTCGTAGTTGTGCTTAAGAGCAATTTCTACAGGCTTTCTGCCTTCCTTCCACCTGATCTCGCCAGGAGTGATGCATCCCTGTACAGGGCATACATTCAAGCAGAGGTGACAGCCAACGCACTCGTCGTTGATGCTTGGTTTTCTCTTCTTGCCATCCCAGTCGATTGCCTGGTGAGCAGCATCGTAGCAGGAGATGTAACATCTGCCGCAGCCGATACATTTCTTTTCATCAATGTTAGGAATAACCTTAAAATCTCTGTTGAGTTCTTCAGCAGGAATGAGGTTTCCTAATGCTGATCCGATGAAATCGTCAAGCTTGTTGTATCCTCTTTCATCCATGAAGTGGCTTACACCGCTGATCATATCTTCAACGATTCTGTAGCCGTACTGCATGATCGCCGTGGTAACCTGAACGTTTCTGCATCCCAATACGAGGAATTCCAGAGCGTCTCTCCAGGTTTCGATCCCGCCGATACCACTGATCGGAACGTTCTTCAGGATCTCATCCTGCAGCATCTGTGCAACGAATCTTAAAGCAATTGGCTTTACCGCAGCACCGGAGTAACCGGAAATGGAGGATTTGCCGTTTACAACAGGCATACCCGTCATATTTTCAAAGTCGATGTTTGTAATGGATTTTACTGTGTTGATAGCGGAAACGCCGGCAGCTCCACCTTTGATGGCAGCACGTGCAGGGAGTACCATGTTCGTTACGTTTGGAGTCATCTTCGCGATGAAAGGAGTCTTCGTAACGGAAGTAACCGCTTTACAGTACTGTTCTACGAGCTCAGGAGTGGACCCTACGTCGGATCCCATCGCATGGCTTGTCATCTGCGGGCAGGAGAAGTTACCTTCGATGAGGTCTGCTCCAGCCTGGTCGCACATCTTGGCAAGTTCTTTCCATTCTTCATCAGAACTTCCCATGATCGTGGCAACCATGATCTTTTCAGGATAATCTTCCTTCAGTCTGCGCATGAACTCAAAGTTCTTTTCAGTAGGCTTATCCGAAATCTGTTCCATGTTCTTGAAACCGAGCCAAGGTAAACCTTCTTTGTTCGTCTGGTCAAATCTAGGTGAACATTCGTCAGCTACGAAGATACCGACGGTCTTGAAGAATACTCCTCCCCATCCTGCTTCATAAGCTTTTCTAACCATGTCGTAATTCCCACCAACTGGTGATGATGAAAGGAAGAACGGGTTTTCACAGTTAACGCCTAAATAATTTATTGATAAATCTTTTTTAACTGCCATCTTACTTTACACCTTCTTTCTTTTCGAGGTATGCAATGATTTCAGCTGCTGCTTCCTTGCCTGCCGCTACTGCTTCAACAACAGTCTTTCCGCCGTTTACGATGTCGCCGGCAGCATAGATTCCAGCTGCATTCGTCTTGCCTTTTGCATTTGCTGCGATCGTTCCTTTTTCTGTCAATTTAACAGGAGCAACCTTCGCCATGTCTTCAGGAGCCTGACCGATTGCAAATACTACTGTATCAGCAGCAACCTTTGCTTCGGATACTCCGTCTCTGCCTTTGAATACAGCAAATTCTAATTTGCCGTTTCCGATCATTTCTTTTGGTGCAAAGTTTGTGGTGATCGTAACACCAAGTGAAGTCGCGTACTGGATTTCCGTCATGTTTGCAGGTGCTTCTTCCAGAGTTCTTCTATAGTAGATCATTACGTTTTCAGCACCTAACAGTTTTGCAGTTGTTGCGCAGTCCATAGCAACGTCTCCGCCGCCGATAACAACTACTCTCTTGCCGGGATCGAATGTTCCCTTGGATTCTCTTGCTGCCTTCAGGAAGTCAATGGCGTTTGTAACGCCTTTCAAATCCTTGCCTTTGATGTCAGGCACCTTGGCATCCCAGAGTCCCGCGCCTACGAAGACCGCCTTGAAACCGGCTTTCTTAAGCTCGTCAACTGTGATGTCTTCGCCGACTTTTGTATCGAATACGAATTTAACGCCTAAATCTTTCACTGCCTTGATGTCAAAATCAACAACGTGCTGAGGTAATCTAGCTGGTGTGATTCCATATGTAAGAACTCCGCCGGCTTTTTCCGCTGCTTCGAAGATCGTAACCTGATATCCAGCCTGGGCAAGTTTTGCCGCACAAGCAAGGGAAGCAGGACCGGAACCAACGCAAGCAACTTTCGCATCCTTTTTCTTTGCAGGAGCTGTTAAAATCTTCATCTTATGAGCTTTTTCCTGTTCAACGGCAAATCTCTGCAATTTTCCGATCTGGATCGGTTTGTCGATACCGCATCTGCTGCAGAATTCTTCGCAAAGTCTGTCGTAAGGGCATACTCTTGCACAGCTTCCACCCAAAACGTTGTTTTCTCTGATTGTCTCAGCTGCACCCTTTACATTTCTAAATCTGATCGATCTGATGAACTTCCCGGGGTCTGTTCCAGCAGGGCATCCCTTGCTGCATGGGGCATCTTCACATAGTAAGCATCTTGCTGCTTCTTCCATAGCTGTTCTTGGTGTAAAACCGTCTACAGCGTCAGCAGTGTACTTAGCTTTTACTACCTTACTCAAATTTTTCAACTCCTTCTCTCATTAAATTATTCGATTTTTTCAAATGCTGCGTTCTGCAGCCGCCCATCCCATATGCCTGAACCTCGTTTGCCATTTGGGAGCCGCAGTGATAACCGGTATTGATTTGCTTAAAATAATTATGAATTTATTATAATAATGCCATCGCTGTGAAACCAGTTACACACATTTTCATTTTAACATCTTTTTTAAATTATGCAAGGGCTTTCTTAAATTAAATCTTCGAAAAATTTAAAATAATTAAAATTTGACAAGGGTAATAAAAAAAAAGTGGAAATGATGAATCAGCATAATAAAAAAGAGGCCTGTTTTGGATGCCTGCATAAAATGAGGGATCCGAAACAGACCTGCCTTAATATGTTTTTACCAATCGAGTTTGAATTTTTTATCGGGGCAGACAAAGGTACAGAGTCCGCAGCCAGTGCATTTTTCAGGATCCATGATCATCATGTTTCCTTCCTTGCGGATCGCTCCGTAGATGCAGGCCCTGACGCATGCCTCGCATTTTGCGTTACAGACCGGATCGTTGATGCGACTGACCACAGGCTCGATTTTGATTTCTTCAAAGGATTTTAGGTTTTTCAGGGCAGAGCCTCTGATCTGCTTTACCTCCTTGATCCCTTTTTCATCCGCCCACCGCTCCAGGTCGTTTACGATTTCGGTGATCCGATCAAATCCGTTGACCATGACCGCCGTTCCTATTTCAACCGCGGATGCGCCGAGCATGATATACTCCAGAACATTTTTATAATTCTCGATTCCACCGATTCCGGCAATCGGAATATCCACCGCCTGCGCGATGGTCGCAACGGAAGCTAGTCCCAGAGGCCTGATAGGCGCGCCGGAATAACCGCCGTAAGTCGACAGCGTCGGTTCCATTGTTTCGATATCGACGCCAAGAATGCAGCGGACCGTATTGATGGCGCTTACTCCCGCGCCTCCGGCGCTTTTCACGGCTTTCGCGACTTTGGAAATATTGGTGGCGTTCTGCGACAGCTTAACAATAACCGGTATTTTTATGTTGCGGACGACTTCCTTTGTCATTTCATAGACGCGTTCCGCATCGGATGCAACTACTTCCAGAGATTCTCCCATAGGGGACGAAATCCCCAGCTCGATGGCGTCTGCGCCGAACTTTTCCATCTTCATGGCCAGATACGCAAGCTCCGACGGAGTGTGAGCCGAGACGCTGGCGATAACGATCCCTTCTTTGCTCTTTGCGATGTCCATTTCCCTCTGCCAGCCTTCTACCTGGATGTCGCTGTACAGTCTGATGTTCTGAGCTCCGGCACCATTATATGCAATACGCGGCCGCACGTCCAGCAGAGCGTCGCTGACGATGGTTTCCGTAATGACAGCGCCTGCTCCGGCAGCGATCCCCTTCCGTATACTTCTGCCATCCCGGTTCCACGGGCCTGCCGATACGATGACCGGGTTCTTCATTTTTAAACCTAAAAAATCTGTTTTCATTAGAATATTTCTCCGATTCTCTCCCTGTGTCCACAGGATTTTCTTATTTTCAGCTTGGACTGAAGCAGGATCTCCCTGCTGCTGTCGTCTTCTTCCTTGGCATCGATGATATCAAAGAGCAGTCTTGCGCCGACAACTCCCATCTTGTGCATCGGTTTTTCGACCGTCGTAAGCTTCGGATCGATCAGGTTTGACATCCTGATATTGTCAAAACCGACAAATGCGATGTCTTCCGGAATTTTAATCCCGTGGTCCTTCATGGCGTCGATGGCGCCGAAGGCCAGCAAATCGGAAGAAGTAAAGATGGCTCGCGGCCTCCTTTTCAGGTCAATAAGCCTTTTGGCCGCTATGTATCCGCCTTCGATCGTATTTGGAGCCTCCTGGACGTATTCATCCCGTTCTGTTATGCCTTCCTCGGCCAGCGCCTGTTTATAGCCTTCGATTTTTCTTTTGTTTTCTCTTTCAGGCGTCGTACCGTAAATGATTGCAATATCCTTATAGCCGATATCGATCAGATGTCTTACCGCTTTATAAGCGGCGCTCTCACAGTCGATCCTTACAATGGGCACATCCCTGACGTCTCCCTTGTTTTCGCCGATCAGTACCACCGGTATCCCCTGTTTTTTTATGCCTTCCACATCTTCATTTTCAAGAAGCGAGGATACGAGCACAACACCGTCCACCCTTCTTTTCTGCAGGGAGTCAACGTATCGCCTTTCCTTTTCCACGGCATTTTCCGCGTTGCAGAGCAGGACCGTATAGTCCTTCTGATGGGCGACGTCTTCCACACCCTTGGCGATTTCCATGTAACTTGGATTCAATATGTTCGGAATAAGCAGGCCGATGGTATCGGTTTTATTAAAATTGAGCCCTCTTGCAAACCAATTCGGAGTGTATTCCGATTCTTCTATTACATTCAATATCCGTTCCTTTGTGTCCGGAGCCACGCTCTCGGGATGGTTCAGGACTCTGGATACCGTTGCAACAGAGACACCGGCCTTTTTCGCAACTTCTTTAATATTCATCTTAACAACATTGCTCCAATTCCATCTAAATTTTTCATTTGATTTCCGTAGAAATAAATAAAAGCGAGGAATATATTTCCCCGCTGGTTTTGGGCAAACCATACCCTTTTCCATTATCGCACTTAATGATTGAATTTTCAAGAAAAAAACTGAAATATCCAAATATTCGTTACTAGTTACAGATTCTGCTGCTTACAGGATTTGATACTGTTCATAAAACAAAAAGCGCCGAACGAATGAATTTCGTTTCAGCGCTTAAGCTTTTCAATCATCCGGCAGCTGTGCTCATAGTTTCATATTTGTTTCGGAAGCCTTTTTTTCAGCCAGTTCCTCCAAAGTCAGCACGATATCTCCGTTTGCCCTGGATGTGACTTTGCCCCTGTCTATCTCCTCAAAGTCATCGACTCCGAACAGGTTGGCGATTTCCGTTTCCATGCGCATGATCTCCGCGTTCTGTCTCAAGGATAACTTCATAAATACCTCCTTCATTTACATTTCCGTGTTTCGATTATAACCAGCCGTTAACGGAAAAATTCCGTCCCGGCAAGAAGCCGGGGAATTTCCGTATAGCGCCTGCCGTCATTTTCTACGCAAATGGGGCTAGGCGCATATAATTAAAATCAGCTTATGGATTAAATTCATAAGCTGATTTATTTTTAAATTTTCAACTGCTATAACTTATTGACTTATTTTCCTGATAACTGTTGCTCTGCCATTTCAACCAGTCTTCTGGTCATATAACCGCCAACGTAACCATTCTGTCTTGCGGTAAGGTTGCCCTTATCCATAGAATCGTAATTGGAAATACCAAGTTCGTTAGCAATTTCAGTCTTCATGTTGTTTAATCCATTCTTTGCACTTGGCTTTACTGGGCTATTGCTGTTATTGCTTGCCATTTGTATTCACCTCCTTTGTGGTATTAATTTAACCTGTGTGCTGTTTTATATAACAAGTAAATTTTTCATTCTCTGCCTGAGTTTTCTGTCAGAAAAATTAAAACCTGCAAACGGCGCTATCGGTCAAAAATTTCTTTCAGTTCAGTCTTTACCACCATATCGCCGACATGATATCCGCAGTGATCGCACAGATAATCATATGCGGAGCACGCTCTTAAACCGTGAAAACCGCCATAACAAGTTATCACTTTGTTATGTGCGGACACATTTCCGTTCAGCGCCCTTATTGCCTGTGGTTCGGTCCATTGTTGCATAAAATCACCTCCATTAATAGTATTTCAAAACATAAAAATTCTATGAATTACGATTACATCATTTCATGCGGCAGAAGAATAATTTTCCTGAATTTTCTTATACTAAATATTGACACGACGAAAATCTGCAAATCAAATGAAAGAGGTAATAAAATGGCAGTATCGCATAAAGGAGCCATTTCCTTCGGGCTGGTGTATATTCCAGTTGCGCTGTATACGGCGACTCAGGATAATGACGTCCATTTCAATCAGCTTCACAAGGAGGACAACTCCAGGATCCGATATAAAAAGACCTGCGCCCATTGCGGCAAGGAAGTCACCGCAGGCGATATCGTCAAGGGCTTTGAATATGACAAGGACAAATATGTCATCGTGAACGACGAAGACTTTGAAAAAATAAAGACGGAGAAGGACAAGACCATCCAGATCCTTCATTTTGCCGACCTGGATACCATCAATCCGATTTATTATGAGAAGTCCTACCATACGGTGCCTGAAACCGGCGGGGAAAAAGCCTTCGAGCTCCTTCGCACCGCCATGAAAAATGAGAACAAGGTCGCCATCGCCAAGACCGTGATGGGAAACAAAGAAACCCTTCTCGCTATCATCCCTGCGCAGGACAATATCCTGGTAAGCACCATGTTTTTTGAGGACGATATCAAGGAACTCCCCAAGTCATACGTCCGTCCGGAGCTGAACGAGGGTGAACTGACCATGGCAAAGACTCTGATCCAGTCCATGGTGCAGCCTTTCGATCCTTCCCTTTATAAGGACGAATATCAGGAACGGCTCCGTGATCTAATCGAGCAGAAGATTTCGGGCAAAGAGATCGTTGCATCAAAGGAAGAAGAACCGAGCAACGTCATCGATCTGATGGAAGCCCTGAAGAGAAGTATCGAGCAGAATCAGGGCGCGGCAGCAGCCGCGGCAACTTCCAAGAAACGACGTACCCAGACAAAGAAGGCGCTGTAAACGCAATAGGCTGTTTTAACAAAGCTTTGAGAACTTTTCCCATAGAATCATCCGAGATCGACCTGGATTTTCAGCATGTATTAAGAATGTGATCCCTCACATTTTAATACACTGAAAATCGGGAGATAAGGATAGATTCTATGAAAAGTCCGAACCGGCTTTATAAAACAGCCTATTTCGTTTTCTAATAACTATGGGTCTGGTTGTCGTAATACGGCAGGTCCGCTTTCGCGTTTTCCAGCATCCTGCGTCTCTGCGCGTCGTCGGCAGTCTCCGAGCTTTGCAGCGTCTCATGCCCGACGGCATTGTACAACTGACGGGAAGCATTTCCGTCGTTATTCATTTGTACCGTCGTCGGATCCGCGTCCGTGCCGCCCTGAGCCATCAGCTTGTTGGAAAGCTTCGCGATTTCAATTTCTTCTCTCTTCTTTTGTATCTCTTCCAATTTTTTTAATCGTTCGTCCATTTTATCGCCTCCTGCTCATAATATAACCAGGAGAAATGGGACTATGTATTCTTCGAACGGCTCAGATAAAAAACATTGATAAAGGAAATGACTGCGACCAGAATTCCCAGCCCCGTCATCACCGGCGCGGTAATTGGGTTGCATCCGCAATTCGGGCTGCAGCTCCCGTCGCAGAAGCCGATCAGCACGTTTGCGATCAGCGCGGAAAAGATCCCGACAAATCCAAGGGCCGCACTGACTCCTGATCGGATCTCCCTGGAGTCCACGAAGGCCAGCAGGACCGCCAGGAACATGATCACCACGCCGACTCCGAATTCCGTCTTTGCCGCCCAAATGCATTTCATCATCATACTCTGGCAATGCGGGCAGATCGGCAGTATGAAATTGGGCACGCAGGCAATCAGCGCCCCCAAAAGAACGGTTGAAACTCCGGTAATTGCTCTATTCGCCAATGTTATCCCTCCCTGATCAAAATTTGCATTGAAAGAATGCCAGTACAATTTATTCAGTGGACAGCCATATTATGTCCAAATATAAAGTTTTTCCAGATCCTGCCGATATAGTGTTTAAGAAGTGTGTCCGAAAGGAGGGATATGAAATGATCAATGAGATTAATGCCAGCCATCGGTACGGCGTAAGCGGTACAACAAAATCTGCGGACCAGCCTGCAGCGGGAAAATCAACCAAGGTATCACAGACCGAGCAAAGCGCAAAAGTTGATACCATAGAGATCGGAACCAAACAGGAATCATCCGTCACCTATGAAAAGGTAACGAGCAAAAAGCTCGACGCAGCGCAGATCGATTCTTTAAAGGAAGCATCTGAAGCGGCTACTGAAAATCTACGGAAGCTTGTTGAACAGTTGATTTTAAAGCAGGACAAGCATTACAAGAAATCCACGGAGGCTTCTTCCGAGGATATTATGGCGAAGCTGGGAATCACGACAGAGGACGTTGAGGCGGCGAAACAGGCAATCTCCGAGGACGGTGAATTTGGAGTAAAAGCGGTGAGCGACAGACTGGTTGATTTTGCGAAATCAATTTCCGGCGGAGACAAGTCAAAGCTGTCGGAACTGGTTTCCGCAATTGACGAAGGCTTTGCGGCGGCGAAAAAGGCACTCGGCGGCGAGCTTCCGGATATCTGTCAGCAGACCTATGACGAGACCATGAGAAAGCTGAACGATTGGGCAGATGAAACAGATTCATAACTTCACTTGAGACCCGGGCATCCTGTACGTAATACCATGCCCGGGCCTTATTTTTCCATCTAATTTAGTTTATTTCTGATTAAAAGTTAAAAACTGCAATAAGCCATCCGTCATATAATCTGAAAGAATCGTCGTTTGGTATTTTGCTCTGTCATATATATTTATTTCATTGACATAATTACCGGATGCCAAAGCAACCAGATCGTCGATCATTAATCTGATGTATTGGTCAAATAAATTATTCCAAAGAACATTCGACCAAATGGGATTTATTTGACTTAAATAATTTGAAACTGTTGTTGAATTCTGATATAGCTGTTGCGTTGTGGTATTCACGGCCAGTTCATCTTTACCCTTGATATCTTGAGACAAGGTCATCATTTGAATGATATGATTTGAGAATAAAATGATAAGTTGTTGGGTCCTTTGGATCCCAAATATCATTTGAAGGCGGGTATATAAATCTAAAGGGAATTGATATAGCCTATTACCAACAGCATCCAGGCCGCCTATATTAAATAATGATCGGACATAGTAGGTTCTTGTCCATTCAGCAAGATCCTGCCATAGATTTCTGAAGTCAATTACTAAGTTCATTTGTCCAAAAGTTATATTGAATTCATTTTGTTGAGTCTTATAATTCATTTTAGCATCTCCTTTTAGAACTTCCAGTTATATGAATTGGAATATTAATTACTCACTGTAGATACTATTACACAACTATTGGTTTTGCTTATATAAAAAACTTTTCAAGTTAATTTTACTGCAAGTTCTTAATTTCAATATTTACAAATCCCCCAAAACGTTATATAATGAATTTCGGTATCGGGGTGTGGCTCAGTTTGGTAGAGTGTTGCGTTCGGGACGCAAAGGCCGCCGGTTCAAGTCCGGCCACTCCGACCATTTTCTTTTTTTATAGGCAAAAAACATTCCTCGGGGTGTAGCGCAGCTTGGTTAGCGTGCTTGACTGGGGGTCAAGAGGTCGCGAGTTCGAATCTCGCCACTCCGACCATGAAATTAATGGTACGATAAAAGGACGGCATCAGCCGTCCTTTTTAGTTTCATTCCTCCGAGTCCAATTCATTGTACAATTCTTGCATTGTTCTATACCGTCTATCTGCATCTGGACGCGGCAGCTGTACATTAAAAGGAATCCCTTTCGTTAACACGATTTGTTTTAAGTACATATTGATCGCATCTGTTGTTTTTATTCCCAATTGATTTAGTATGGTTTCTACTTGCTCTTTGAATTCCGGTTCAATCCGAACTTGAATAAAAACAGTTTTTTCCATAATACCACGCTCCTATCTGATTGTTTGCGCTCATTGTAGTGCATTTGAGTGACAATTGCTATACATATTATTCTCCCAAAATTATTTTCCAATCGTCAAATTTTTACCATCTTGAGAGAAAAGTTTGACTCATTTGATAAATCCTGATAACATGTTAGAAATTAATATGTGATTAAGCTTTATAGGGTTCCGCGGTTTAAACGAAAACTGGTCTGGTCCGAGATAAAGCGTGCAGTTTAACTGTATACACGGAAGGACAAAAGCCTGGGAGATATTTAATTATATCGCCATGGCTTTTTTTATTTCGCATTATAAGGCAGGAACTCTGTAAAAATCAGCATTAAGGAGGATACGATTATGAAATGGATTTTTTTATTGGTGGCAGGTGGCTTTGAGGTGCTTTGGGCTTTAGGGTTAAAGTATTCTCTTGGATTTACGCGATTAATACCAAGTGTGTTTACAATTTTAGGGATGATAGCAAGTTTTTATTTTCTGTCGTTAGCCTTAAAAAGTCTCCCATTGGGTACTTCATATGCAATTTGGACAGGAATTGGTACAGTTGGTACTGTGATTTTAGGTATACTCCTATTTGAAGAACCAATGAATATAACCAGGGTAATTTTTATTAGCTTCATAATAACAGGAATTGTTGGACTAAAAATAACATCTTCAAATTAGCCGAAATTTCTTGACCTAATTAAATTAGTCATTGAAAAAGGACGGTTGAGACCGTCCTTTTACTTTTTGTAAGATAATCGACCCATCCCAATGGGCATACTCTATCTATATGATAACCGCTGCGAAAGAAAAAGTCTATTAATTCATTGATCACGATACTATAATCGTTGTAACAACAATAAAGAAAAGGAGAAAAATAAGATGAAAAAGAAGATATCAAATGTTCCTTTCGGCCCCTACATTACTGTTTTAGCAGGGGCTACCGTAGATGGGAAGCCAAATTACGCCACCGTCGGGGCATATGGGGTCGTAAGCCAAAAGCCTGTGCTTTATATTTCTTTAAAGAATTCCCACCATACAACGGCGGGCGTGGTGGAAAACGGTTTTTTCAGCGTCAATATACCATCTTCCGGGTTGATTGATAAGACAGATTATTGCGGGATGGTTTCCGGCAATAAGGTTGATAAATCAGAGGTGTTTGAGTCGTTTTACGATGATGCAGGGAAGGCTCCAATGATCAAGGAATGCCCTGTCAACTATCTTTGCAAAGTAATACAGACCATTCCAATCTTTGATTTTACAATGTTCCTTGGGGAGATCGTTGCAGTATATGCAAACGAAGACTGCCTGGAGAACGATCGTCCAAATGCCCTGAAGATCAAACCGATCGTGATGATGGACGCAGCATATTTTGACTTAAATGAAAAAATAGGATCGGCATTTCAGGCCGGTCATAATCATCAAACCCGTTAAATCTAATTGAGCGGCTTCGGTCGCCCTTTTTGGTTATTTCAAGATAGAATGCTTATATTTTTGAAGAATAATTTTATCCCTTCCTCAAAAAATATCTTTATGATATTTAAGCTTCAAGCAAGAAAACGGAAGGAGAATGCAATATGGTAAAGCAGAGCAAGCCAAATCCCGACGACAGAAGGGACAATGTGAAAAAGATACAGGATCATATCGACAATACCGTTCAAAACATCGAATTCGCAGAGGATATGATGAAGGCGACGGATAATGAAAAGACGAAATACGAACTCAAGGAGAAGAACCAGCGAAGAGAAGCCGCGCTGAACGACATGCGGGAAGAGATCCGGGACGAGGCGAAAGACCGGAAAAGAGGGAAGAAATAACTTGTTTTCCCCCTCCGGACATAGTATACTCAAGCCAAAAGGAGGGATCGTCATGGATATTTCTTCAATTGCGGCAGCCAGTGTCAATATGTACCAGAGTCAGACCCAACAGTCTGTTGACGTTGCCATGATCAAAAAGGCGATGGACGTGCAGGAAGCTGCGGCGGCAAATCTGATCGAGACCTTGAAGGAACCGGTTCCTTCCTTCGGTTATTTACTGGATATCAAAGTATAAGGAAAAACGAAGCAGGCAGGGCATCAAAACCCTGCCTTTTTTTGTTTTTTTGATAATTCTATTCCGCTGCCCTTTTCACCAGACTCGGCTGTCCGCTGCGGAGCAGCGTCTCCGTCTTGCTGAAATCGCAGATCCAGTCATGGATCCTGTCTTTCGGAACGACCACCGGCATCCGGTTATGGATCTCCGCCATAGACTCGTTCGCTTCCGTCGTCAGGATCACAAAGCGGTCCTCCCCGTCAAACCGGTCGTAGAGCCCCGCCATGTAGAGCATCCCCGCGTCCGGCATGTTGAAAAGAAATTTCTTTTTTTCTGCATTCCACTCGTAAAACCCGGTGGATGGAATGATGCACCGCCTTCTTTCCAGCGCGGAACCGAACAGCTTCTTCTCCCCAGCCGTTTCCGCTCTGGCGTTGATGATCACGCCCTTGTTCCGGAAGTTCGGGAATCCCCAGACCATAAGCCTCGGAACTATGATATCCTCCTGCGGCAGGAGGACCGGCGCCAGGTCGGTGGGAAAGATCTCCCCTGCTTTCATATTTTCAAGCCGGATTTCATTGCTGATCTGTTCGATGATCTCATCGACCTCCTGCAGCTCTTTATCGGTAAAGAAAGTATACCTTCCGCACATTATGATCACCTCGGATCTATTATATCAGATTAAATCCTGGTGCAGTATATTGATTTCCTCAGATGCTCGCATAACAGCTTGCTGCCCAATAACACCATGGAAACTCCCGTACCGGGATGTACCGAGTCGCCTATGAAATATAAATTGGTAAAATCCTTGGACTTTATTTGAGGTCTGAGAAATGCTGTTTGGGTCAGACTATGGCTGATTCCAAAGGCGTTTCCGTAGGAACTGTTGAATCTTGTTTCCAGATCCTTTGGAGTCAGGTAACTCTCAAATTCTATATTGTCTTCGATATCTTCCAAGCCGCTTACTTTTCGTAATGATTGAATCAATCGGTCCCTCATTTTTTTAATCAGTTTCTCATTCCAAATAATATGTTTATTCATCATATTGGGGACTCTGACCATAACATTGATCGTATCCTTCCCTTCCGGCGCCATGGTGTTGTCGATCTTTGAAGGGCAATAGATATACAAGGGCGGATCAAGCGGAAGCTTTCCTTTAAACGCTGCCTCTATATTTTTCTTAAAATCATTTCCAATATAGATATTATGAACCGACAGGCCTTCATATTTTTTCTTTAGACCAAGATATAAAATGAAAACGGAGCATGAATAATCAAACTTTCTCGCTTTAACACCTTCATTATTAAAATATGTTTTTTGGGAGTAAGAATAATCGCTGTTGCAGACAACAACGTCCGCAGATAAAACGCCCTGATCCGTTACCACGCTCTCGATATGATCATTCCTGGAAATCAACTTCTCACACGTCGTGTTCAGGCGTATCGTACCGCCGTTTTTTCTTATATATTCCTCCAGCGCAGACGTAAAAGAATTCATCCCGCCTTTTAAATACCATAAACCCTTTACAGCCGATATCACTGGTATCAGGGTATACATATTGGAACTTCTCATCGGATTTACACCGATATACATCGTCTGAAAAGCAAGATAAGCTCTAATTCTTTTATCTTTAATAAATTTAGAAATATAGTGATAGGAATAAGTTAAAGGGAAACCTTGAACAAGCCCTTTTATGGTGGCGCTATTGATCAAATCATCGATCGAGTCGAAATTTTTATTTAGAAAGTTGTTATAAGCGATTTGATATTTCTTATAGCCTTCGGATAAAAAATTCAAATAGCCTTTTCCATCAAAGTCATGGATTTTTTCTATTTGCTCTAAGGTTGAAGCGATATCCGTATAAAAGTCAAGGATAGCACCGTCAAAAAAATTCACCCTGTAATTTGGCTCAAGCTTGATAAAATTTAGATTTAACCCCAGTTCTTCGGATAGGCTCATATATTCATCCGGCATCATCATAATGGTAGCCGTTAAATCGAAGGTAAAGCCTTTCGCTTTCAACATGCTCGTTTTGCCGCCGCAATACGGATTTTTTTCAATAATCTTTACGACATATCCCATTTTTAATAGTCTGGCGGCAGCGGCCAGTCCACCGATCCCCGCACCAATAATAATTGCAGATCGTTTCATTTCATCACCCAAGAATCCTCAATATTTCCAATACCCTCTGATCATTTAGTTTGAATGAAATAACAAATTATATCCGCAATATCCCCGAAGTATCGCGCAGGTTGATTAAATCAACCAAAATCAACTATCAATCCATTGATTATTCAGATCGGATTAACTAATATAGTAAGCAGAGGTGATTAAAAATGAAAGAAATCAATATTGCAAAAATACTTGTGAATAAACGTAAAGAAAAGGGAATTACCCAGGACGAGCTGGCAAATTATATCGGAGTTTCCAAGGCGTCCGTCTCAAAGTGGGAGACAGGGCAAAGCTATCCTGACGTAACATTTTTACCGATGCTGGCGTCGTACTTTAACATCAGCATAGACGAACTGATCGATTATCAGCCGCAAATGACAAAAGAGGATATCCAAAAGCTATACAAGAAGCTGTCTTCGGATTTCACGGCAAAGCCCTTCGACTCTGTAATGGAAGACTGCCGCGGGATCATCAAAAAATATTATTCCTGCTTCCCTTTACTGGTCCAAATGGGAATTTTGATGGTCAATCATGTCGAGCTGGTAAAGAGCGATCAACAAAAAATATCTGCTTTGATCGAGGAAGCCAGGACGCTGTTTATCAGGGTTAGAGCGGAAAGCGATGATGTATCCCTGACAAAAAAGGCTTTGTTTATGGAAGCCTTCTGCAGCCTGGTGACCGGCGATCCGAATACTACACTGGAACTGCTTGACGGATCGGTTGAGGCGCCGATGCCGCCCGAATCCCTTATGGCTTCCGCTTACCAGATGACTGGACGCATGAACGACGCGAAAGCCGTCCTGCAGGTCGGCATTTATCAGAATCTTGTCGTCCTGTTCAATTTTTTTCCGGCCTATCTTATACTGTGCGCCGATGATCCTTCCAAATTTGAAGAGGCGCTCCGGAGGGCATTTGACGTCGCGGAAGCCTTTGACATGAAGAATCTGCACCCGGGCGTCCTGGTCGGTCTGTATATTTCCGCAGCGCAAGCGTATCTTGCTCAGAATAATCATGAAAAGTCGCTTGCTATGCTGGAGCAGTATGCAGAGATCGTAACCGGAAATATCTATCCGCTGAAACTGCATGGCGACTCGTATTTTGATCTTCTCGACAACTGGCTTGAAAAGCTTGATCTCGGTACCGATCTTCCGCGGGATGAAAAAACGATCCGAAAAAGCATGGCCGATGTGATCATTCAAAATCCTGCTTTCTCAGTGCTGTCGAATGACAAGCGTTTTCAAAGAATTGCAGAAAAACTGCAAAGCAACTGTTAAATATAAGGTGAAATAAGATGGAACAGAAAAATATATTGGTTAAAAAAAGAATCGCGATATTCGTTGCCCTGACCTATGTGCTCGCATGGATGGTTTTTATGCTGATCCCGATCCTCGGACTTACGTATGGAAGTCCGGGAAGCATAATAATAGCGGCCGCGGCTATGTTTGTCCCGGCATCGTGCAGTATCCTGACCAGACTAATAACAAAAGAAGGCTTTGGCAATTTGTATCTGCGCCCGCACTTTAAAGGGAATATCAAAAAATATCTGCTTGTCTACTTCGGTCCTACAGCCCTGCTGTTTATGAGCGCAGCGGTTTACTTTCTGATTTTCCCGGGGAAATTTGACTCGGAGCTTACGGTCCTAAATGGATTGGCGGCTTCAAAAAATACTGCCGGGCTTACCGTAAACATGCTTCTGATGCTCACGGTATTTCAGGTCGCTATCATCGGACCGGTCATCAATATAATTCCGACGCTGGGGGAAGAACTTGGCTGGAGAGGGTATTTGCTTCCAAAGCTGCGCCACATAGTTTCAGACAGAGCCGCATTGATTATCACCGGAGTGATATGGGGCGTGTGGCATGCGCCAATCATTGCTATGGGGCATAATTATGGGACAGAATATATCGGCTATCCATGGCTTGGGATATTGACCATGATCGTATTCTGTGTTGTGCTTGGGATAATCGAAGGCTATACAACAATCCGATTTGAAAGTGTAATTCCCGCCGCAATGATCCATTCGTTAGTAAACGCCGGCGCGGGGTTCCCGGTTTTGCTGACAATAAGCGGGTACAATCCGCTGCTTGGCCCATCAATTACCGGACTGGCAGGAATGATCCCCTTTGCTGCTTTCGCTGTTATATTACTGATCAAAACGGGTAATGGGATCACTGCTGGCGTATCTAAAGATTTTACATGAGGATTAGGATTGGAAAAGCTTACTTAGGCTGTCAAAAGCGAATTGGCAGCCTAAGTTTTTTTTTGATAGCTCAAACACCTGTGTTCGAGAACAAAAGTAATATTATTTCTCACAACTTAATCAAGATAAAATACATAAAAAAAATTTAGGAGGATATCAATAATAAAATCGAATACCTAATGTTTTATAAAAGGAGATATGTCTTTTGGATCATAAATTATCTAAAGATGCATATGGCGGCGTAGCCGGCAAAGACTACATTCCCTATGTTTCCAGTGGTTCTAAATACGGCGGAAACGTTGCTGTATTAATAATCGGTATTGCCTTAGCTACCTTATTTGCGGCATCTACTGCCTATTCAGGTATGAAATCAGGGCTTACTGTTGCAGCAGGTATACCCGGTTCAATCATAGGTTCTGCGTTCATTGCTGTATTTGCCAGACAAAAAGGGATCCTTGGCAAAAACGTGATTCAAGGTATGTCTAGCGGCGGAGAATCTGTTGCAAGCGGAATGATCTTTGTTCTGCCGGCAGTTCTTCTAATTGGTTCACAAGTTTCTTTTCTAGAAGGCCTGGCTGTTGGTGTAGCCGGAGTTTTATTCGGCGTGGGAATCGCTACACTTGTTCATAAATATTTAATTGTCGATGAACATGGCACATTAATGTACCCAGAGTCTATGGCCATTTCTGAAACACTAGTTGCTTCAGAAGGCGCCGGGGAATCATTGAAGTATATGGGAATTGGATTTGTAATAGGTGGTCTGATCACTGTTATAACCGGCGCTTTTTTAAACGTAACAAATAACGTCATAAGCTATGTAAACGAAACCTATTACAAGTGGAAATTTGAAATTGAAGTAAATCCTCTTTTATTAGGTATTGGATTCATTGTTGGTTTAGATGTTTCCCTGACTATGTTTGCCGGTTCTGTTTTAGCCAACTTCGGTATTCTGCCTTTGATCGGTTACTTTTCATCATTTGCTCAAGGAGGTCAAAATGTATGGAATAACCCGGATGTTGCTATAAACGCGATGCAAGTTAATAATATTGCCGGTAGTTATGTAAAATATATCGGCGCCGGCATGATGCTTTCTGGCGGTTTAATCGGTGCTATAAAGCTGATACCTACAATAATTGTTTCTATCAAAGAAACGATGCATGCCAATTCTTCAAAGGGAACCGGAAAATCATCTTCAAACTTGATATTAATTGGAGGTTTAATAATAGGTTTTATTGCTGCATTCCTAATATCCGGCGGCAATATATTAATGGCAATCATTGTTGCCATCCTATCGTTTATCTTATCATTACTATTTGTTATCGTTTCCGGTCGTTTAACCGGCACGATAGGAACCTCAAACCTTCCGGTATCAGGTATGACGATAGCTTCTTTAGTTATTGTCACCTTATTATTCGTTGTAATGGGGTGGACAAGTACCGGAAACAATAAAACATTACTTTTATTCGGCACATTTATCGTTATTGCCATAGCTATTGCCGGCGGATACTGTCAATCACAAAAAGTAACTTTCATCATGGGAGGCGACAAAAATGAAATGGATAAATACTTCGTTATTGCTAGTATAGTTGGTGTTGCAGTAGTTGTTGGTGTTATATTATTGCTTTCCAACCAACTTGCAATGACTGGCGATAATGTTCCTTTTGCATTACCTCAAGCTAACTTGATTTCAACATTGACCGCTGGTATCATGTCGGGCCAATTACCTTGGCATATGATCATTGTCGGTGCTGTTATGGGAGTTGTTTTATTCTTATTGGGCCTTCCGATCATGACAGTTGCAATAGGATTCTATTTACCGATATCTACAACCTCTATCATATTAATAGGAGCATTAGTACGTGTATTTATTGAAAGAAGTTCTAAATCTGAACAAGAAAAAGATGTGAAAGTCGGTAACGGCATCGGTTTATCTTCTGGTCTTGTTGCCGGTGGCTCTATAATAGGACTGATAGGAATCTTTCTTCAAGTATCGGGTGTTATTAAAGGAACTGGTCCAAGTGGATTCTCTGCTTCTAATGGAATGGCATTTATACTGCTATTGGGTCTATTAATAGCTACTATAATACCGTTATTATATAGTAAGGTGAACGACGGTTAGGGCAAATTAAAGTTTGGGCAAAAAACACTATATAATAATGGATTTCCGGGTTAAATCACATTAAAAAAGCGGGGCGCAACATTTATTTTCCATTAGGAAAGAAATTCGTCCCGCATTTTGTTTATTCTATCAAAAGCATATTCCAGTCCGATTGTCAGAAAAAGATAACCTGCCTCGTCAGAATATGTCCATGTGTATTTTCGACTTCTCACCAAAGTATTTACTGATTCATACCATCCGTGACCAGCAATGCGCTCAATTTAGGTTCTTTTCCTACAAGACCGATTGCATAAATAGTATAAACCATTCCTGATTTCAGATTAACATTTGGAACAGTGAGAACCACCGTTGAAGTTCCGGTCGGGCGAACCTGCAATGTATAGGTCATAGAGTTTACAGCGAGATAGTTAGTGAGTTGTTTGAAAGAGACGTTCCGGAAAAGTATCTTCCCATCAGGCAAAGTAATGTCAACTGCCGGAGCATTCGGTGAAAGATGGCAAAAACGAACCAATGATTTGCCAGCTTCATTTCCATTCATACTGTCTGGTATTGCAAGTAAACTGATTGTATTTAATGTGCCAACTGCAGCAATCGTGTGAATGGTATCGGGTCGGACCATCAGCATGTTCGTCAGAACAGGGTTTGATTTTGTGCCTGCAGCATAAACGGCTATTTTGTAATTCCCTTCCGGGACAGGAATATAATTGGTATATTCACCAAAGGCCAGGGCTTTCGCAATCAGCTGATCATCCGCATATACATCAACTTTCGGTGCATCCGGAACAGCATGAAGCACACGGATGTATGATCTGGGTAAATTTACCAGGTTCCAGATATTACGGGGTTCACATGTTGTATTATATTGCATAACGCTACCTCAATTTCATATTTATATTATCATTAAAATGTAACGACAGTATAATATATGAAGAACTAATATTATTGGTTTCAATTTTGCAGCTTTAATGAATTGATACTATAAATTCATGCCACAGCGAAGGTCTTCTAAAGGCCTTACAGAGGTATGTTATATATTATTTCAACATCTTAATCAACAACTTTAATTTGCCCACACAACGACGCCAAGTGACAGCGGAGGGATTTTTACATCTTATAAAGCTCCCACCTGCAATCGCTCACCAGGTATTTCAGCTCGTAAATCTTCATGGTCCCATCGATCTCGCTTTGGCAGCGGTAGACAAAGGCCCTGATACCCGCGGTCTTGATCTCGTCGACGCTGATGATTTTATCTACGTTGACCTTTCGGGTCAAGCCCCCGCTGTCGCTGTAACGAAACTTGATCGGATGGGGCTTTTCCTTTGATTTGAACCAGACTGCGGCTTCAATCGGTTCTGCTAGAATCTTCACTGTCGGTAACCTCCCATCATAATAAAGTCACTGTCATTTGTTCCGCCCTGGACCGGGTTGGTATTCCCGTTTGCGAACCGTCCGCGGATAATTGATCTCGTACCGTATTTTTCACGTATTTTGTCAACGGCCCGGTCAAGGGCCTGCAGCTTATCGGTATCCTGCCGGTCAAACAGGGAATACTGCCGCACTTCGACATCCTGGAAATCTGAAACGTGCACGCCCAGATGCCTTATGGGCTCTCCCTTCCAGCATTGGTCGAAAAGAGTGCAGACATATCCGTAAATCTCTGTCGTCGTGTTGATGCAGTTCCGGATTTTCATCTGATGGCTGTAGTATACGAACCCGTCGGTCTTTACCGAAACGGACACCAGAGACGCCATATACCCCAGTCTTCTAAGGCGCATGGCTACCCGCTCTGTCAGGGCCAGCAGGATCATGCACGCTTCGTTCCGGTCCGTCACATCGTAGCTTATGGTGGTGCCGTTCCCCACGCCCTTCTGAATGATGTCGCTGTTCAGCATGACCTCCATGTCGTCGATGCCGTTGGCAAACTCCCAAACCATGATCCCCGGCGTTTTCAGCAGCGCCTTCATGTGGTTCAGGTCCGCCTTGGCCAGGTCGCCGATGGTATTGATGTTGATCTGCTGAAGCTTCCGGGCCGTGGCCCTTCCCACCATATACAGTTCTCCCACGGGCAGAGGCCACATCTTTTTTTCGATTTCATCGGGCCAGAGCGTATGGATCTGATCCGGCTTTTTCAGCTCGCCGCCCATCTTTGCCAGGAGCTTGTTGCAGGACACGCCGATATTCACCGTAAATCCAAGCTCTTTCTTGATTCGGTCCTTTATTTCATAAGCGACGTCGAGGGGATCGCCGAACCTGCCCCGGGACGCGGTGTAGTCCAGGAAACACTCGTCAATGCTGTATCGCTCCACAAGGGGCGAGTATTCCTGCAGGATATGATACATTGCATTGCTGCAGAGCATATACAGATCATAATTCGGCGGGAACACGGCAAGGTCCGGATACTTTTGCTTCGCCTCAAACAGGCTCTGACCCGTTCCGATCCCGTATTTTTTCGCGGGGATGGATTTGGCCAGGATGATCCCGTGGCGGTTCAGCGGGTCGCCCGAGATCGCGGACGGTATTTCTCTTATGTCGATCGGATAACCTTTTTCCAGCATAGCTGCGGCAGTCCAGGATAGATACGCGCTGTTTGCATCAATGTGAAAGATTGTTCTCACGATAATCACCTTCTTTAGTAAGATTATCATAGCAGAACATATGTTCTTTTGCAACAGAAAAGATGTTCCAAAAGAAGCAAAAATCTACAAATCGGAGAATAAAAAACCCGTCAGTTGTTCTGGCGGGGTTTCTGCGTTTTATCATGTTTTTATTACCGTTTTCACGCGCCGTAAAAGATGGTCATATGAAGGCGCACGGTTTTGTCCCCATCGTTTCGGTAGCTATGGGACACGTCGGATTTGAAGTGAATGGAGTCTCCGTCTGCCAGTCGGAATTGTTTCCCGGCCACGGAAATAACGATCTCTCCTTCGAAAGCAGTAACGAACTCCTCCGTTCCCGGCAGGTGTGGCTCGGAATTTCTGGCCCCGCCCGGCTTTACTTCAATATAGTACTGCTCGAATCTTCTTGTTTCGTCGAAAGTAAAAATCGGGTAATTGAAAAATCTGTCCTTGTCCTCGATCAGCGGCGAGACCTCATTTTTCCGCACGATTTCCACGTTGTCTCTCGCATGGTCCAATAAGGAGGTAAAGGAAATTTTCAATCCGTTGGCAATTTTCCAGACCACCGAGATGGTGGGGTTCACTTCCCCGCGTTCGATCTGCCCCAGCATGCTCTTGCTGACGCCCGACAGTTTTGCCACCTGATCCAGGCTTAATTTCTTGTTTTCCCGGATCGTCTTCAAGTTTTCGGCCACAATTAAATTCACATCCATCTTTTTTCTCCTCAAGTGTTGACAATATACTGCACGATTTGTATAATATGAAGCACGCATTATATCGCACATTTCATGCGATATATTATATCACATTGTTGATAGGAGGAATACCTGATGTTTAATTTCTATGCATTTATACCGTTTATCCTGATTACCGCCTATACGCCGGGTCCGAATAACATCATGTCTCTGAGCAACGCGAGCAGATTCGGATTCCGGAAAAGCTTTCCGTTCAATCTCGGCATCCTGGCCGGGTTTCTCATCGTTATGTTTCTATGCGCCCTATTCAGCGCGGGTTTGTACTCTCTGGTTCCGAAGATCAAACCGGTCATGCTTGTTGCCGGCGCCGGTTATATGCTCTACCTCGCATGGAAAATATGGAAGAGCGATCCGAACATCCAGGTCGAAGATACCAAAGGCAGCTCCTTCCTGGCGGGATTTCTGCTGCAATTTATCAATCCGAAAATTTACATATACGGGATCACGGCCATGTCGTCCTACATTCTCCCTGTATACCAGGCTCCTGTGATTCTGGCGGGTTTTATCGCTCTGCTTTCGCTGGTGGGTTTTTCGGGAACTGTCTGCTGGGCCGTTTTCGGTTCTGTATTCGCCAGATTATTCAGGGAACGCCGCAAACCGCTCAACATAGTAATGGCTCTCCTTCTGGTTTACTGCGCCGTCTCACTATTTCTGCCGTCGTAAACGGCCTTCAGCGTCTGCCGGTTTATTTCAGATCGTGCAGTTTATCGGCATAATCCTTTACAAAATACCTTTTTCCCTTTTGGACGATCGTATGGCCTTCCGCCTCCAGCAGCGCTTTCTGGCCTTCGACGCCGTCGGGATACTTTTCATTCAGTTCTCCGTCCTTCTTCAGCGTCCGCCAGTAAGGCGTCTCGTCTTTCATCCGTTCCGCCGAAGCGCTTGCGGCGATGTTCATAAAAATCCCTGCGGTAAGCGGGCAGGTAAAATCTGCTCCGTGCCGTCGGGCCAGATAATCACGGATCACATCGGAAGTGAGCACCTTTCCTGCAGGCACCTGCCGCATAAGAGCGTCATAGGCAAGCGGAGGAGCGATGAGCATTCTGGTTCCGCGAAATCGCTCGATCATCCTTGGATCCGTTATTTCAATGATCTCAGGAAAATTCTTGCTGTCGTTCAGCTTCTCATTAAAGGTTTTCTTTGCCATTTTTACTCCCCCTTCTTTTCCAGACGGGTAATATCCGGGTGGTAGTATCTGCCTCTTTGCGCGGTCCCTTTTCCGTATTGTATCGCGTGTACCGGGCAGCGGTTGATGCATGCCAGGCATTGGGTGCAGTCTTTCCCCCAGACCGGTCTGCCGCCGTCCAGCCGGACGGTTTGTACCGGGCAGATCTTTTCACAGATTCCGCAGCCGGTGCAGGTGTCGTCAACAGAAAAACTCTTGGTGTTCAGAGCAAACCGGTTAAACATGGAATTCACCAAAGTCGATTTCAAGGCGGGGAATCTGCCCGGAATCGTCAGGTTTACATTTGTCTGGCGCTTGCTGATGACCGTGTTGATTTCAGAAAGCATCAGGTCTGCCGCCTTCAGTTTTTCTGTTTCCCTGTCCTTGGGCTCCACATCTGCCCCAACGACATAATTGCTCGGCATCTGGACCGAAAACGTACTGTCAAGGTTCAATCCCCTTGCAGCCAGAGCCTTCCTCATTATTTTCGAGGTGCTCCCCTCCGTGTTGCCGCAGGTGCTCAGAGAAAATACATAAGGCTTTCCCGCGACGTCCAGCTTTTCGATAAAATCCAGCACCATTTTGGGCGGCCCCCAGGCGAAAATCGGGAAGGCAAAGCCCAACAGCTCATTCTCTCCCATTTCGAAATGATAGACTTCTTCCCTCCGGCTCATCAGCCTTGCGATGGAAAACAGTCTTTCCCCCTGCGCTTCCGCGATATGGTTCGCCGCATAAAGGGAGTTCCCCGTTCCGGTGAAATAAAAAATCATAAAATCACATCTCCTTTTCCCAATTCATTCTATTCAAATATTGAAATTTGATCAATTTTACAGGACGACGCGGTCCGGTCCGTCACAATCTCCGTCCCTTTCGGCCATCCGGTCAGCAGCGGCGAATCCGGATCGTGTTCCCGAATCCTGCGGGCCAGGGTTTTTTCACTGGTGACGGCGTAGCAGTAGGTGCAGCCGTTTCCGCAGGTGTCATAAGCTCCGACGTCGACGCTCTCGATACAACCGCAGGCGGGGCGCTGCCCCGCATCCTTCCTGGCCGTGATCCGCGAGCCGATGATCCGTTCCACTTTTCCCTGATCGATGCAGCTTGCGTGCCCGATACCAAAGCTGCTCAGGTCGATTTCCTCCGCACAGGAGAAAACCGGCAGCCGGTACTGCCCCGCAATATCGGAGAGGGCCTCGGCGGTTTCCAGCATTTCGCTTCTGCTCAGCACGCAGGATCGGTTCTTCGTATGGGAATACTCGTCAACGAAGCTGATGATGCACCGCTCCGTATAGTCATGAAGCTCTTCGCACAGCTTTGCAAACCGTTCTGCGATCCACCCGGCGGAGAACCGTTCGTTTTTCAGAACGGGATCGAATCTCCAGTCCACGCCGCAGGGACCGGTCTTGTCGCTCAGCCGTTTGAAGGTATCGATGACGACCCCTTTGTCCGGCAGGTTCCGCTCCGTCGCTCTGCCATAGGCCGTGACGGTAAATTCGAAATAATACCGGTACCCCTGTGCATCCAGCAGCGGCAGCTTTTCAAGCATGGCCGCGGGATTTTTCGTCCAGAAGACGATGCAGTCCACATTTTCGGGCGACAGCACTATCCTTCCCAGCCGGTCGGTATTCCGCGGATTCGGGATAAGGGCATAGCCTTCTTTTAACCGGTTCAGAAACCATTCCGAATAATAGCATGGTATGTCGGAGCGCCTGCTGGCACTGATGATCATCTTCGTTTCTCCTGTCGTGTTCTTGCATCCTGTTTGTGAATCAAATATACCACAATTTAATATAGGTGAAAAGTGGCTAACGTCACGGCTGGCGCAGCGGGGATATGACTTACGTCATCTCTGACGTAACAGAAAAGGCCGTCGAAGCTTTTGCCTTCGACGGCCCTTGGTTTTGTTTGTCATTATAAACTAGCTGCTCTCAAAATGTCGATTTATTTCTTGTCTGCCTTCAGAACGGCATTCAGCATTACGCTTGCACCTGCTGTGCACTGCTCAGGAGCAGTGAATTCAGGTTCGCAGTGGCTGTGGCCTTCCTTGGATGGAACAAAGATCATGGTTGTAGGCATCATGTAGGATGCGAACTGTGCATCATGTCCTGCGCCGCTGTTGATGATCTGGTTCTTGGTTCCAAGTTCGTTTGCGCTTTCCTGTACATAGCCGACCAGTTCCTTGTCGAAGTATACTGTGTCACGCATCCAAGCCATTTCAACTTCGCATCTGCATCTAGCCCATTCCTTCTTCTCAAGGCTCTTAACGATTTCAAGAACCTTTGCTCTGAGTTCAGGATCTTCATGTCTTACGTCGATGGAGAAGTCGATCAGATCAGGAATTACAGTGTGTACATTTGGATGGCAGAGAATTTCGCCTGTTGTATAAACCAGTTCTGGTCTGTTCAGCTTGTCGATTTCTTCATGCAGGTAGCAGAGAGCCAGCGCAGCAGCATGCAGCGCATCCTGTCTCTTGTGCATAGGAGTGGTTCCGGCATGGTCGGACTGTCCGTAGAATCTGATTCTGTAGTTGAACATACCGAGTACGCAGGTTACTACGCCGATTTCATTTCCGGCATCTTCAAGGATCGGACCCTGTTCGATATGGAGTTCAAACATTGCCATGTAATCGTTTGGATTTAATCTGTTCTTTTCGCTTCCCTTATATGGGCTCTTGTCCAACGCTTCACCAAAGGTGCTGACTTTATCTAAAACGCTCTTGGAAGCAAGCATGTTTGCTTTTTCAAACTTCTTAGCAATTTCTGCAGGTAAGTAATCATGGCAGATTACGCCGGAGGACATCATTGCAGGCGGATAAAGGGAGCCTTCCTCGTTTGTCCAGATCATGGCTGTGATCGGATGTCTGTGAGGAATTTTATCAGCAACGATGGTTTCCAGAACTTCCATAGCGCCCATTACGCCCAGGATACCGTCATAGTTTCCGCCGTTTTTAACTGAATCGCAGTGGGAAGCCATTACGATTTTCTTCAATCCGGGTTCGGAACCAGGAATCGTAGCATACATATTGGCCATGTCGTCTGTTTCAATTGTTGCACCGATTGCTTCCATTCTCTTTTTGAAATAATCTCTGGCCATGTGGGCTTCCGGGGAAAGGGAGTATCTGGTGATTCCGCCGTGACCGGCGTCACCGAACTTACTGAATGTGGAGATTTTATCCTGCATTCTGTCTTTGTCACAAGTAAACATAATACTTACACTCCTTTATAATATATTTTGATTTAATGAATAAAAAATCAACTAATTTGAATCAGTTTCGACAGCTTTTCTTCAATTATATCATTAACTTCGATACTTGGCGGCTTAGCCGCAATGAAGTTAATGATTCAATGGTTCCTACCTCTCGGCAAAGCCGTTTTACAGATTATGGAACCATTATATCACTGATTTTGTCAAAATGTTACTAGTTTCGTAAGATGATAAAAAAAAGAGAATTTTTTGACTCTTTATTCTTTTCACTCCTATGAGCATACTGCTTTTTGCACATTACTGTCAAGCCATCTTTTCCTAATTTGTTCGTCACAATATTCTGAATACTAGACGACATATAAAATGGGTATATTCCCCAACTTCATTGAAATCTGTGATCGCAGAAACTCTTCTCCCTGTTCCCTAAGTTGGTTTCGGTAGCAATATTTTCCACGTCCTCTTCCGGTCATCAGGGTTTGATCGTAGAGTTCCACGGCATTCGGAAACGCCTCATTATTGATCTTTCGGTGAACAAAGCTATAGGTCATAAAAATTATTTCAATAAAAAGCTCTTTTTTTGCCTTGGCGGTCAACTCGTCCGAGAGTTCTCCGATCAGCTCTTCGTATTGCTTCATCCAGTTATCTTCAAGTATGACAGGCGCTATAAGAAGTCCCACGCGATATCCGGCATCGCACATTTGATTCAGAGCTCTTATCCTGCTTTTCAGCGGCGATGTTCCGAATTCCACCCGCTGGATTATCCTTTCCGGATTAACGCTCATGCGCATGATGGTTCTGCCCCTGTGATCCAAATCAAGAAGCGGAGCTACCATATCAAATTTCGTGGGAAATGTAAGGAACCCTTTGCTGCTTTTAGAAAACTCATTTATTGTCCATTCCAGATTCCCCGTTATCGTGTTTTCCAAAACAAGGTCGCTGTTGCTGCCAATTTCAAACGTCAACCCGTCGCGACTCGAATCAGCCGTTTTGATAAGCTTTCTCATCATCTGTTCACGGTTGACAAAGAGCCGCAGATATGAACATTTATTATAATTGCACACCAGATAACAATAGAGGCACGATGCACTGCAGCCTGACGAAGTATAAGGAACCAGGAAATCAGAGACTTTATGATTTGGTACATACTTATGTGTTTTTCTGACGCCAATAATGAGGTAACGTTTCATTCTGACGAATTCTTTGTTACTATTTGAACGCAGCTCTTCAATATTATTGTGGTTCTCAATTGGGATCCATGTCACATCCCGATATTTATCTTTTAAAAATCTGCCCAGATCATATTTTAGAGAATCCGGTTCATAATAAATTTTTTCAGGAAACAAAAAAACCAACTCCAATAGCAATATTAAAGATAATGTCCCCCGGTTTCTCTGTTTTCATGTACAAAAATAAAGACGACTGTATTACAGTCGTCTCAGAAATCCTGTCCGGAACCGTTCTCTTAATCCTGTTTTTCCGCTTCCAATTCCGTCTTTACCATATCTGCAAACTCGTCCCATCTGTCTTCCGTCAACAATTTGTCCGGACAGTGTTTGCCCGAAAAATCCTGATGTTTTTTCAGGCTGCCGATATCGAGGTCATATGCCTTGAGCAGCATGGCGGCGAGTTTTGCCGTATTTTTCAGCGTCTGCTCGTAATTATTCTCGGGATTGATGCACATCTCGATCCCGATCCCGTTGAGATTCCCACCGTCTTTGCTCAGTCCGTCGCCTGCGTGGAAGGCGATCTCATTGTCGGGGATATGATAATAGATCTCATGGTCGTCCACCGTGTAATGCCATGATTTTTGCTGGTTATCCGCTTCTTTGTGCAGATAGTTGTTGTGCGAGGCCGCGTCGGCGTTCCTCCCCGGATTCCCCGTTTCATGGATGACGACGTATTCGATCTTTCTTTCCTGTCCGGGGCGCTCCATCGTGCCCTTCGGTATGAAGTCCGTTATGACAGGGATGCCGCCGACCTCGGAAACCGGCTCCCTGAGCTCCGTCGGTTTATTGCTGAAATAAAAATACAGCGCCAGAACGATGGCCGTTATGACCGCTGCCGTCACGACGAGGGATATCGCCGCCCTTCGTTTATTGATTCGAATTCTCTTACTACGTCCCATAATACTCCCCTTTCCCCAACCGTTATTATAACGCATTCGGAGAAAATTTTCGACTGTAGAAAATTTTCTTACCTCTATGCGTTGAAACGTCCCTAAAAGGAACGTTAAAACATGCGTTTCAACGTCCTAACAAGGACTTTATAACAAACTGCCCCGAGATTCTCTAGGGCAGTTTTCTTAAATCATTATTAAATTTGATAGATAAAGTTATCGATCAGCCGCGTCTTTCCGACATAGACGGCCGCCGCGACCAAGGCCGGCGCTTCGATCCTGCTGACCGGTTTCAACGTTTCAAGATCCACGACTTCAGCATAATCAAGCTTCACCGATGCTTCGGAGGCAATTGTTTCCCGGATGGATTTCTGGATATCCATGGGATTGGTCACGCCTGCCGCAAGCTTCTTTTCCGCGGCTCGCAGCGCCTGATGCAGGACAAGGGCCACCTTTCGCTCCTCGGGATCCAAATGGACGTTCCGGGAACTTTTCGCAAGACCGTCCGCTTCTCTGACTGTTTCGCATGGGACGATTTCAACATCCATGTCCAGGTCTCTGACCATTTTGGTGATCACGGCGACCTGCTGTGCATCCTTCTGTCCGAAGTAGGCCCGGTCAGGCTTCACGATGTTGAAAAGCTTCATTACCACGGTGCAGACGCCCCGGAAATGGCCCGGCCGGCTTCTGCCACAGAGCACCTCCGTCAAATCGTCCATATCGACATACGTACAGAAATTTCTGCCATACATCTCCTCCGCTTCCGGATGAAAGATCAGGTCGGCACCTGCTGCTTCACAGACGGTGTTGTCTTTTTTCAGATCTCTGGGATAGGTCTCCAGATCCCGCTTGTCACCGAACTGCATCGGATTGACAAAAATGCTGACGACAACGCGGTCATTTTCTTCCGCTGCCTTTCGTATAAGGCTTTGGTGTCCTTCATGTAAATAACCCATGGTTGGTACAAATCCGACGCTCAGTCCTTCTGTCCTCCACGCCTTTACACTCCCGCGAACTTCTTGAATGGTTTTTACAATATTCATTTTTTCCTCCTTCGCGGTGCCGTTTCGTAATAAAAGCTACAATTTCCGGATCGGAATACAGCCCGCAGAAACGATTGTACCACGGCGGAAATCCGTTTTCAATTATTATTCCCCTGAAATTAATGATATATTGATCGCTATAATCTATTTCAGCGTTGATGCAAGGAAGCGATCAATGAATCATACTGCGACGCAGCTTGTATGATATAATGATTTCTAACAAACGACCTTTGGAATTGGGAGGAGAAAAGAAAATGAAACCGATATTTCCAGAACCGATATTGAACCTGCCGAAGGCGGACATCCCTCTGAAGGGTGTCACGGCCTATCTGTCGCAAGGCAGCGACCATCAGATCATCTTCATGCATTTCGCAGAGGACGTGGAACTCCCGGAGCACAGCCATGAAGCCCAGTGGGGAGTAGTCATGGAAGGGAAAATCGAGATGACCATCGACGGGGAAACGGCGTTATATCAGAAGGGCGACCGTTATTTTATCCCAAAGGGAGTAATGCACTCCGGCAAAATTTATGCTGGATATGCGGATATGACGTATTTTCATCAGAAAGACCGGTACGCAATAAAAAAATGAAGATTGACACAGTAAAAAAATGAGGCGCAATGCCTCATTTCTTTATTTGGACTTAATTTATTAAGTTATCCCTGATACCCGAAGAACCGTTTGATCTCGATCTCCGCGTTCTCCTGAGAATCGGAGCCGTGGATCACGTTCTCCGTGGTCGATTTGGCAAAGTCCCCGCGGATGGTGCCCGGCAGCGCATCTTCAAATTTCGTAGCGCCCATCAGCATACGCATCCCCTGGATCACGTTATCCCCTTCAACGATCATGCCCCAGACCGGACCCGACATCATATAATCTTCCATGTGGGGATAAAACGGCTTATCCGCCACGTGGGCGTAATGTTCTCTCAGAATCTCCCTGTTCAGGTTCATTACTTTAATGGCTACGATTCGGTATCCTTTTTCCTCGATCCGGTCGATGATCCGGCCGGCCAGTTTTCGTTCCACCGCATCGGGTTTCAACATGATATAGGTTCTTTCCATTCATACCCCTCCTGTTATTTTTGAGCTTTCAGCTGTTCCTGCTGTTCTTTCAGGATCCGTTTCATGATCTTGCCGGTGCTGTTTTTGGGCAGGCTTTCGACAAACTCGATGTGGCGCGGCAGCTTATACGCGGCAAGCTTTTCGCTCATAAAGCGAAGGAGCTCTTTCGAATGGCACTCCTCGCCTTCCTTCAGAACGATGAAAGCTTTTACGTATTCGCCCCGCAGCTTGTCCGCAAGTCCGATGACAGCGGCCTCCTTAACCTTCGGGAACTGATAGATGACTTCTTCCACTTCCCTCGGATAAACGTTCAGACCGGCTACGATGACCATGTCTTTTTTCCTGTCTACGATATAAAGGTATCCGTCTTCGTCCTTCTTTGCAAGATCTCCCGTATGGAGCCAGCCGTTCCGGAGCGCCTTCAGCGTTTCATCCAGCTGGTTGTAATATCCCAGCATGACATTGTCGCCCCGGACTGCAAGCTCGCCCACCTCTCCGGCGGGAAGCTCGTTGTCTTCTTCGTCTATGATCCTGCATTCGATGCCGGGCAGCGGCAAGCCGATGGAGCCTTCTTTCTGTATTCCATCCGGCGGATTAAACGATACGGCCGGGGAAGCCTCGGTAAGTCCGTAACCTTCCACGATGGGGAGCTTCATGATTTCTCTGCCCTGTCTGTAAATCTCCACAGGCAGCGCTGCTCCTCCCGATACGGCCAGACGGAGCTTCGGGAATGTGATATTCTTTTTCCCTGCCTCCAGCAGTACAACGTACATGGAAGGCACGCCCATAAAGATGGTGATGTTGTCCTTCAGCAGGGTTTCGATGACTTCTTTCGGCTGGAAGGATTCGAGGATGGATATGGTCGCGCCGGAATAGAGCGGCATAAGGATGCATGCCGTAAACGCGAACACATGAAACATCGGAAGCACGCACATGTAAATATCGTCCGGTCTGGCCTGGAGTCCGATATAGCACTGCTCCGAGTTGAACACAAGGTTCTTATGGGTCAGCATGGCCGCCTTCTGTTTGCCGGTGGTGCCGGATGTATATAAAAAAGTAGAAATCGAGTTTTCGTTGGTATAATCTTCAAAGTCTTCTGCGGAAACCTCTGAAAGCTGTTGGTTAAATTCTTCGTCCAATACGATGAGGGTGATCCCGAGCGCTTTTTCCACGGCTTCTTTCGGAAGCTTAGCCTTCTGGAGGATCAAAGGATGCACGATCATGAACTTCGCCTCGGAATCCTTGACGATATACACGATTTCTTCCATGGTCAGCAGCAGATTGATCGGTACGATCACTGCGCCGTTTCTTACGGTTCCGAAATAGGAATATAAAAATTCCGGGGAATTGAGGCAGCTCAGCACGACCTTGTCCCCTTCCTTCAATCCGGCCTTTCTCAAATAGCCGGCATATGCTAAAACCTTCTGATCCAACTGCCCGTATGTGATGCTGTTTCCTTTATAATTCAGCGCGATTTTGTCAGGGTTAAAATTAGTCTTGTAGATATCTCCAACCATAAGTTTACTCCTTTGTTATGTAGTTTTGATTTTATTATAATAATCTACACAAAGGTTTGCAATGTTGATTATCGTTTTTGTTGAAATTCTTATGATCTTAGACCCCTACTCTGCCGTCTCATATATCAGGGTGTCATACCCTTTGTTCCCGTCGGTATCATATAGATATACTTTACAACCTTCATCGATCGCGTTAAAATCTCCAGCCGTAAATCCGGCATAAGATCCGCCGCCACCCTTGATTAATGCATAGACGATCGCGTTTGAATCCATCGTATAAGTTTCTTTATCGCCTATGATCTTCTTCGCCGTATTCGGAGCTGTCTTCACCGTATCCGCTTTAAGCGGAAGCTCTTGTATTTCTGTGATTATGTAATCAGTATATTTGATTCGGAACAATGCCGGCCTGACCTTCGGGTAGCTCAGCATACCGCTTTGAGCTGTAAGCATATCGCACATACCGCCATCCACATATCCGCTCAACTCGTTCACAGACTGGCTTCCGTCTGGAACGCTTAAAAATTGGTTGATAACGGCATAGCTGTATTTGTTGTCCGCGTTGTTGTTCGTGCCGCCCCCTTCGGTTCCGGAAGGGGTCCCCGCAGTGTCAGGAGTATCCGTGTTTTCGGGCTTCTCCGTACCGGTCTGATCTGGGTTCACCGGCGGTTTTTGCGGCGTATTCCTGCTGCTTATACTGATTGTTGAAGATGCTCCGTTATAGCTGATATTCATACCCAGCATCTCCGATAGCTTTCTTACCGGCAGATAGACGGTTCCGTTGTAATTCAGGCTGAATGGAGTGACCGCGCCGTTTCCCAGGGCATATGACTGCCCTTTTACGGCAACCATGGCTCCGTTTAAGTCAATATGCACCGAGTTGAGCGAAACTTGGATCGTGTCCGCGAACGCAGATAGAGGCGTAGTTATCAACCAGGCTGTAATAAATCCTAACACAAACATTTTTACAGGCTTTGTCATTATATTTCCCCCTTTTGAGAAGCTGGATAACATTTCCTTTTTTATAAAAGTATATCATGCCTGCGTAATATTTGCATTACCATTTTATTACTTTTTAATTACTTTATGGATTCGTTTATGGTTTCATCCTCTGTATCTTCTGATATACCCCTGAAGGTCCCACTGTTTCAGAAAGCGCTGGCAGCTTTCATAGCCGGATTGGTACAGCCGGAAGGCGTCCATGGGGGAAAGATCAAAATCCGTGGTCCTGACGCCCGGCGTGGGGATCGAGATCGTTCTAACGCTGTCCTTATCTCTCATGAAGACGGACTGGTCCTCGTCGATCATGGCTCCGAAGACGTCGAAGGCGTAGGAAAGCAGGTCGGTCTTTCCGGCGGAACATCTGCTTGCGGAAGTGTCGACCAGCCGGAAACCGAAGGTGGGCCACCGGGGCGTGCCGTCCACATCGAAGATCCAGACGGGGAAATTACTCAAAACGCCGCCGTCCACTATGTAGCTTTCGCACTTTCCGTACCGGATGACTACGGGCGTGAAAAAAAGCGGTATACCGATGCTCATCCTCACCGCCTTTGCGATTTCGAAATTCATGGGATCGATTCCGTATTTGGGAAGATCGTCGGGCAGGATCACGATCTCCTTTTTGGTGATATCCGAGGCAATGATTTTCAGACGGCTCCCGCCTTCATGCATCATATCGCTGAATTTTGTTTTCCCTTTTTTCCGAAGGAGCCCATGGACCCATTCCTCGATCCGGTCGCCTTGATACAGGCCTTTTTCCAGTATAAGGCCCAGGGGGGTACCGAGCAGGGGGAGCGCCTGGATCATGTCACGGTCGAGGAAGCTGCTAAAATCCGTGTCGGTGATCATGCTCAGCTCCATTCCGGTATAGCCGGCCGCCAGAAGCGCCGCCATGACGGCTCCCGCCGACGTTCCGGCCAGCCTTTGGAATTCAAAGCCCCTTTCCTCAAGGCAGCTGACCGCGCCCACAAAGCCGATCCCCCGGACCCCGCCGCCCTCAAAGATCGCATCCGCCTTCATCCCTATCCCTCCAAACCGTTTTAGTATAGAGTATGGGGGAAGGAGGAAATGGTTCCGAAAATGAAAAAACGACTGCCGTGCAGCCGTTTGATTTGTTCATATGGAATATAAATCGGAAAGTTCCACCGATATTTTTTGAACCGTATAATCTTTTAGATTATGGCTGCTGACCGCATGAAGCTCCTTCTCGGGCATCTGTTCAGCGGGCAGCTCCACGACAAATTCGCTGCCAGCACCGGGCTTGCTGATCAGTGATATTTTACCGCCCAGGGCCTCAACAAAGGATTTCGCAAGGGACAAACCAATACCGCTTCCTTCATGTTTTCTGGTGAGAAGCCTGTCCGCCTGTTTATAGCGGTCGAATACCAATCTTTGTTTGTCTTCCGGAATTCCGACGCCGTTATCCTTTACTATAATAATGACGCGGTCTTTATGACCATTTAACACTACGTCGATTCTTCCGTTCTCTTCGGTAAATTTAATCGCATTCGAAAGAAGGTTCAGCATGATTCTTTCGATCATATCGATGTCGCACGCAATAACCTTCTTCTCAATATTGGCCGTAAAACTGAGCTCGATATTTTTATTCTGCACATAATCTGTTACGGACATTGCAATCGTCCTGACTATATGAACGATGTCATAATTCCCGAGGTTGAGTTCCAGGAAATTCGTGTCGATCTTCGTTGTATCGATCAAATTGTTGATAAGCCGCAAAAGCCTGAGGCAATTTTGCTTCATCGATTTCAGATGCTGAAATTGTTTTTTGTTCATGAAGGAGGGATTGGACTGCATGCTGTGATCGAACAGTTGAATTGCACTGAGCACTACATTGAGCGGAGTCCTGAGCTCATGTGACATGTTCGCGATGTATTCGCTTTTCGCGTTATTCGCGCGTTCAGCCTCCTCCAAAGCACGCTTCAGTTCTTCTTCTATTTTTATCCGTTCCGCCACCTCTTTCTGCAATTCCGCAGTACGCTCCGCAATGATCATTTCCAGATTCGCGTTGGTTTGTCTGAGCTCATCCTCGACCTTTTTACGATTTGTTATATCCACCATACTTAAAATAAGACCGGTGACGCCGCCCAGGGAATCCTTAACCGGAATCAAGTCCCAATCCCAGTAGGTTACCCCGCGTTCGGGGTATTCCCGATATTCAAAAGATTTTTCGTTATACAAAACAGGCTGTCCCGTCTCAACCACATGTTTGAAAATCTTCTCGTTATCGGGATACGGATAGAGGTCAAAATGGTTTTTGCCAATATAGAAATCCGGAGGGTGGCCTCCGGCAGCGGCATATTGTCTGTTGACCCGGACAAAGTTGAAGTTACTGTCCAGATATGCAATCATTGCGTTTGTAGTGTCAAAGATACTTTCCAGGATTTTGTTTTTATTATCCAGCTCTTCTAACATTGCTTCCATCTGCGTCTAAACCTCCATGCAAGTTAGGTTTCAATTCTCATCAAGGACTAATTATACTACCTGCTATCGTGTTTTGGTATGATAATATTCGGTTTTGTTGAATTTAATAGTACTGTCACAGGGTGAAGAAAAGAGCCGGAATCGGTGAATCCGACTACGGCTCTATTGAAAGGTTATCGTTTCTTGTTCCGGTTTCCGTAATATGCAGCTACGGAATAATAGAGCGGGATCGTGATGAACAGCAGCCAGCCCGGATGCCATAAGTTGAAAGCAAATCCGATAAAAAGGTATACGACCGTCACGAGGATCGGATAGGGAAACGCCAGCCAGACATTTCCCGGACGATCATCTTGGTCGTTTCCGTCGTTTTCACCCTTTGCATATGCGGTTTGCATTGGGAAGGACTCCACCGGCTCGCTGGTGGAGAGCAGCTCATCCAGAGAAACATTATAGAGTTTCGCCAGAAGGATCAGGTTGTCAGTGTCGGGAGACGCTTCCGCCCTTTCCCATTTCGATACCGCCTGACGGCTCACTCCTATTTTATCCGCCAGCTCTTCCTGGGAGTAGTTATATTTTTTTCTCAATTCGTATAATCTGTTTGCAATGTCGATATTCATATTTTTCACCTCAGTTTTTTGTTTTCATCTTACATGAAACCGCCCGGTTGCATCTATACATTTGAGTTTTCAATTCCGCAACTATTGGTTGCAATTAGGTAAATACAAGCTTTCAGCCCCTTTATTCGCTCCAGGCGCAGGACTGCTCAAGAATACGGACGAACTCCTCCAGCCCCTCCTGGTCCCTGCTGTCAAAGCGGGAATAGACAGGGCTGTCGATATCGAGGACGCCCACGATTTTATCTCCGGACCGAATCGGCACGACAATTTCGGAATTGGAAGCGCTGTCGCAGGCAATATGTCCGGGAAACTGATGAACGTCGTCCACGAGCTGGGTACGTCCCTCGGCGGCCGCTGCGCCGCAGACGCCTCTCCCCACAGGGATGCGGATACAGGCTGGCTTTCCCTGAAACGGTCCGAGCATCAGTTCACCGTTCTTCATCAGATAGAAGCCCGCCCAGTTGACATCCTTCAGCGCCATCCAAAGCAGCGCAGAAGCGTTGGCCAGGTTCGGGATCGATTCCGTTTCGCCTTCCGTCAGAGCGGCCAGCTGCCTGCACAGCAGGCTGTACAGTTCCGCTTTATTTTCCGGGTAATAATCATTCATTGACTGCATATCTGCCTCCTCCTATCTCGTATCAAAACGCTGCAACACTGCCGCCACCTCGGCCCGCGTTATGGGCGACTGTGGCATCAGCTTTGTTCCGTCTCCGGAGCCTGAAATGATCCCGTTGCTGCTTGCCCAGTCAAAACCTTCGCTCAGGCCCTTGGTAACGGCAGCAGCGTCCTTAAAGTCATTAACGCCCGGATATCCGCCTTTGCTGACGTCCATCCCTCTGTACTTTGCGTACCGCCATAAAATGCAGGCAAGCTGCTCCCTGGTCACAAGGTCGCCAGGTCCGAAATTTCCGTTTTCATATCCGGAAACAATATTATTGGCCAGAGCCCATTCCACCGCCGGTCTGTACCAGCTGTTTCCAACGTCGGGCAGCGGCGCATTCCATTTCGCCGCTGCGGGCTTGCCTTCCATAGTATATAGCGTGTAAACCAGCGCCGCCCGGTTCATCGGAGTCTTGGGTTCAAAGGTGCTGTCGGTTACGCCCTGCATGATCCCTCTTTCGGATACATACATCACCGAATCGAAATACCACGAGGATTCCGTCACGTCGGCGTACTGGGAATCCGCCGTTGCACCACCCACTCCAAGAGTGCCCAGCAGGGAGTCGGGTAGTTCTCCGGATGCGACTTTGAGGCCCCCCGTCCCTTTGTCATAGACACAGGGCAGTTTCTGATACCGGCCCGCCCCGTCCAAGTAGTAAAGCGTGACCGGGTATGAAACAGTGCCGTCTCCAGCGGTACCCGCGCTATCAGCCGGCGCCGGATTCGTGCCTCCGCCTGCCGATTTATAGCTGATATCAACATTGATATCAAACCGGATTTCGTTGGCTCTGAAAAACGGAGCCGAATAATTGGACAGTGTGATATTCCCGATGGAGCCGCATTCTCCGCCAAGGCCCTTGAGATATCTGCGGTCTGTCAAATTCTTGATGATATCGTTGATCGTTACGTTATATTCGGTGGTTTTCAGCAGTTTTTCCAGATCATAATTTACGAACGCAGCCTGACTGCCACTGCGGTAAAAGTTGCTGTCGGGCAGGCCTTTGGCCTTCAGATAGCCAACAAACAGATCTTTCCCGCCGCCGCGGAGGTAGCTGATATCCTTCTCATAGGAGAAGATCAACCCTTTCAGGAATGCGACGTCCGCCGCATCGCTGCTGTCGTTCCGACTGTGCAGGTAGAGATAGCGCGAAATACCGTTGCATAATGCCAGTCCGACGGAATTTCCCACCGTCCCCCAGCTGCTGTAGGAAAGCAGCATGCTCATTTCACATTCCCTGACCATACGGTATTCCAGATCGCTGCCATAGGCGCTCGGCGCCGAATTGATTACGATGGTCGGGATCCCTTTCGAGATATTGTCATTGATGCCGTCGATCATCCTGGAGATATATTTGGCGTCCATGATGCTTTTGGAGGGCGAAGTCAGGACCATGATTTCAATGTCAGCTCTGTTCTTGTCCGACGCCAGCTTCACTCCGATGCTTTTCAGATGCTCTTCCACGTTTTCCTTTACCGTTTCCATGTCGTAGATCGAACCGGAGGAGGACCGTTCCGTGTTTCCGAAGAATTCGGCGGACGCGGTAACATTATAGTGGAAATAATCGATCATCAGGCTGAGGACTGCCATCATACCGAGCTCATCCGCCCCGGAATAGATCGTGCCTCGTTTGGCCATCTTTTGTTTTATATAATTGACTTCGTTGGTCTGTATCGTATCATCTGAGTTGGAATCGTCGATGCCGATAAAATATTTTATCTTTCCCGGATTATCTCTGGTCAGTATGTAATCGATAAGCCGGAGCTTTCGTTCCCGGGTTTTCAGTGAATTGATCACATCCTGCGAATACTGAGGGTTGACGAAAATAGGCCTGCCCTTATTGTCCCTGGTGTAGCCTGCGACGATATTGTCCACCGTCAGGAACTTATCTTTCAGCAGCGCTCTGGGCGTGCCGCTGTACTGGCGCAGATAGTTGTAGGTGCCCAGCGTCGCGTTTTGATAGTCTACCGTACAGGAAGCAAGGCGCATGACCGTGTCGATGAGATAGACATGATTATTTTTCGAAAGCTCGGCGATGGCGTCCATGATCTCATTTTCGTCGGAATAGGAATCATTGTACAAGGTGCGGGAATTCACAAGACCGCCTGAAAGGATCTGGTCGAGAGAAATCACGAAATAGTCGGTCTCCTTGTCCATCTTTTTGATCCAATCCAGCAGCTTCTCCCGATCTCCGAACGGTGTGCCGTTGGAGTTGAGCGGCTGCCCGTCGAGACGGGTAGCGTACAGGTCCTCATCCGGCGTAACTACCTGAAATCCCGCGGATTCGGCTTCATAAACCACTCTATCTACGTTGACCGGACGGTTGTCCAGCGGGACATAGGCCAAAAGAGGGCCGTCGGCGCTTTGTTCCGCAAACGAATTTATTGTAAAGCCCTGCATCATGGTCGCAATCATTGTTGTGCATAATAAAATACTTAAAATCTTCTTTTTCATTTTGTCATTCCCCTTCTGCCATAATACCTTTCATATCAAAGGCAGGACCGTCTTTCCGACAGTACTGCCTTATCGTAGTTTCGTATCGTATTGTATTGTACCGCTTTCCCCGGTTTACCCCCGGATCTCCAGCAGCTTCTGCTTAAGCTCTCCTTCGATGCGGCCCAGTTCTTTTTCCGCGTCGGCCCGCCTTTGACGGCCTTCTTCCTGGATTTTCGTTACTTCCTCCAGTGTCGAGATCAAGCTCTGATTCGTGCTTGCCAAAGTTTCTATATCAACGATCCCGCGTTCCGATTCTTTTGCGGTATCGATGGTAGCCATTTTCAGTGTGGCTGCGTTCTTTTTCAGAAGCTCGTTGGTCATATCCGTCACCTGACGCTGAGACTGAGCCGCCTGCTGTGAGTTTGCGATCCCCAGAGCGAGCACCATCTGGCTCTTCCAAAGCGGGATCGTATTGACCAGCGTCGACTGGATCTTGTCGGACATCAGGGTGTCGTTGTTCTGGACAAGCCGGATCTGCGGCGCCATCTGGATGGAGATCATCCGGGTTAGCTCCAGGTCATGTATCTTCTTTTCAAACCGGTTGCACATGGCAGAAAGATCGTTGGCCGCCTGAGCATCCTCCGGCAGACCACTCACCTGGGCTTTTTCCTTAAGCTTGGGCAGTTCTGCGGTCATTACCTCGTTGAGCTTTTTCTTTCCCGCCAGGATATACATGGACAGTTCTTTGAAATAGACCTTGTTCATATCATACATCTTATCCAGCAGCGCAACGTCCTTAAGCAGCTGGATCTGATGGTTTTCCAATACGGTGCATATTTTGTTTACGTTTACTTCCGCTTTATCGTATTTTGCTTTCAAGCCCGCAAGCTTCTTTGACGTACGTTTGAAAATCCCGAGAAAACCCTTCTCGTCCTCATCCGAATCAAAATTTTTCAGTTCGGTGACAACATCGGTGAGCAGCCCCCCCACTTCTCCCAGGTCTTTTGTGCGCACATTGTTCAATGCCGATTCGGAAAAGTCCGCGATTTTTTTCTGTGCGCCAGATCCGTACTGGATAATGAGGTTGGAGTTGCTGAGTTCGATTTTCGACGCAAACTCGTCCACCATTTTCTGTTCCTCAGGCGTCAGCGGAGTTTCCTCCACCGCAGGCACGGCAGATGCGGCCGGCTGAAGCTCGGCCTCTTCAAATGGGTCCAGCGTCAGGGTCGGCGTAGGCGACGCTTCTTTTAAAATCTCTTCACTCATTTTATTTACCTCCTATTGATTTATCCGTTATCTCGTCCTCGGTCAAGCCCTCCTGAGCCAATATGGTTTCCAGCGCGGAAATATCGGATGTGACGTCCAGTATATCCGTCTGCATCAGTTTTTTCAGCAAATTCTGGTACGCCTTGTTGATCGTATCAAGCGTCCCTTTGATCTCCAGTTTTGTATCCGCGATCTCCGATGTATCCGTCCCGTGCCGGTCAAACCTCTGATATGCGGTGACAAGCTTCAAGGTGATCGGCATGTAATAGCTCATGAATTTTCGGATCTCAGGCAGTTTTTCAGGATGCTGCTCCACGTAATCGAAAATTTTTGAAGTAACCAGCTCCAACTGCTCCAGTTTTTCGGAAATTTCCTCTTCCGGCAGAGCGTCGTTTGCCGCCTTTATCGTTTGGATGTAGTTTCTCCCCTCGTCTATGGTTTCCTTCAGCGCCGCACCGCCCTCGCGGTTTGCCCATTTTTCCTGCTCCCGCCTCTCGGCTTCCTGCTGCGCCTTTGCATTCTTCATCGTTTCCAGGTATTGGTTATATGTGCTGTAATCCGTCATCAGACAGGTTTCCTGCTCGTCCAGATAGCCTTCCGGAAACAATCCCCCATCGATCATTTTCCTGAGATCCTTTATGATATACTTCTGTTCCTTTCTGCCGGCCGCGGATAGTTCCTTGATCGTGCAGTACGTACGTCCGTTCAGTACCTTCTGGTAGAGCCGGAACCGTTTGACACGTTTTCTGAGCCGGATACCGGCAAACATCAGGATCACGGAAATGACGAAAAACACCCCGAATACCGATCCGACCGCTTCCGCAGCTGTCGGCAGATTTCCCAGGGTGGCTTCCAGCACGGTCCCAACCAGCAGCGGCAGGCCCGTAACGCCTGTGCCGACGGAGCCGAAAACGATCAGCAGTGTGCTTGGTACGAGGCTCGCTCCTTTCGACTTTTTGCGGTATGGCCGGACTTCCTTCGTCTCGTAGGTATCGTTGGTTTCATCGTCCCTTGACAGGTGCGGGAAATTTCCGCCGTAAGGTCCACCAAAAGGACCTCCGCCCATCCCCGGAACGTTTCGCATCATTTTTCTTATGTCATAAAAATCCTGGCCATTCAGCACTTTTCTTACAGTTCTGCCGATTTCTTCGCCAAAATCTATAAAATTGTCGTTTCTCATGGTCACCCTCCAAGCCCTGTTCTCAAAAATCTCTAAAAGGATTCAATCCTCAGCGATAATTGTACCATACTGTCATTTATTTTTAAAGCAGTACGGTTTTAATTTTTTGGGGCACAATAATCTAAAAGTGTGCTGTGCATCACAGTTTTTTCTGCCGGATAAAGGTACGTTAGGATTGAAAATAATATCAATTCGGATGGAAGGAGTAAGAGAAATGAAAATAGGCATTCCAAGAGAAAGTATTTCCGATGAGACCCGTGTCGCCGCAACGCCTAACACAGTCAAACAGCTGATAAAGCTCGGATTTGATATCTCAGTTGAATCCGGAGCCGGAGAAAAAGCCAGCTTTACCGACGAGGCATATCTGGCTGCCGGCGCTGAAGTGACCGATGGTGAGACAGTATGGAAATCGGATCTCATCTATAAACTGAACTCTCCCAACGACGAGGAGATCGCAAAGATAAAAGAAGGCGCGACACTGGTCAGCTTCCTTTATCCGGCTCTGCATCCGGAGCTGGTGAAGAAGCTTTCCGGAAAAAAGATCAATGTTCTGGCAATGGACATGGTGCCGCGTATTTCCCGCGCCCAGTCCCTTGACGCGCTGTCTTCCATGGCCAATATCGGCGGCTACCGGGCTGTCGTCGAAGCAGCTCATAATTTTGGGCGCTTCTTCACCGGCCAGATCACCGCTGCGGGGAAAGTACCGCCGGCCAAGGTACTGGTCATCGGCGCAGGCGTCGCAGGTCTTGCGGCAATCGGGACCGCCCGTTCTTTGGGCGCCATCGTCCGGGCATTCGATACCCGTCTTGAAGTGGCGGAACAAATCGAATCCATGGGCGGCGAATTCCTGAAGCTGAACTTCGAGAGCGATGAGGAAGGCTCGACCTCCGGCGGCTACGCCAAGGTCATGTCGGATGAATTCATCAAGGCGGAAATGGCTCTCTTCGCCGAGCAGGCGAAGGAAGTGGATATCATCGTAACCACGGCGCTCATCCCCGGAAAGCCCGCGCCAAAACTGATCACCAAAGAAATGGTGGACTCCATGAGGCCGGGCTCCGTCATCGTGGATATGGCTTCGGCCACAGGTGGGAACTGCGAATACACCGTTCCGGACAAAATGACCGTGACGGATTCCGGAGTCAAGGTCATCGGCTACAACGACCTGCCGGGCCGTCTGCCGACACAGTCCTCGGAAATGTACGCGACGAACCTGGTTAATCTGGCCAAGCTGCTTTCCAAGGAAAAGGACGGCAACATAGACATCGATTTTGAGGACGTGGTACTGCGTAATATGAGCGTGATCCGGAACGGCGAAGTGACTTTCCCGCCTCCAGCTATCAGCGTATCGGCTGCTCCTGCAAAGAAGGAAGCGGCGGAAACTAAGGCGGCAGTGAAGGAAAAGAAGAGCTCCGGCGGGCTGAAGATAGGCCTTAGTGTGGCCGGACTGGCGTTCTTCGCTCTGGTCGGTTTGTTTTCACCGCCGGGATTCCTGTCCCACTTCACGGTATTTATTCTGGCTTGCGTCGTCGGCTATTACGTCGTATGGAATGTGACCCATTCCCTGCATACGCCGCTGATGTCGGTAACCAACGCCATTTCCGGCATCATCGTAGTAGGAGCGCTGCTTCAGATCGGCCACGAATTCGACGTCGTCATGATCCTGTCGTTCATCGGGATACTGATCGCAACCATTAATATCGTCGGTGGTTTCACAGTAACCCAGCGCATGCTGAAGATGTTCAGCAAGTAGAGAGGAGTTGATCACAATGTTCCAGGGATTAGTAACAGTAGCATATATCATTGCGGCGATCCTGTTCATACTGAGTCTGGGCGGGCTGTCCAAACAGGAAACCGCGAAAAAAGGCAACCTGTACGGCGTCACCGGCATGGCCATCGCTTTGGTGACGACGATCGCAAACGCCGATCTTCATGCGTTGATTTATATATTACTGGCTATGCTCGTCGGCAGCCTCATCGGCGCCCGGCTGGCTCTGAAGGTGGAAATGACCGGAATGCCGGAGCTGGTAGCCTGCCTCCACAGCTTTGTCGGTCTGGCGGCGGTCCTGGTCGGCTATAACAGTTTCTTCCGTCAGATGGAGACGGGGTCCGTCGCCCACGGCTCGCTTTTGACCATAGAAATGACGGAGATCTTTCTGGGAGTCTTTATCGGCGCCGTCACCTTCACCGGTTCCATCGTGGCGTTCGGCAAGCTCCGCGGGATCATAAAATCGAAGGCTTTAGCCCTGCCCGGCAAGCATTGGCTGAACCTGGCGGCGATCATCGTATCCGTCGCATTGATGATCCTGTTCATCATTCAGAGCGGCAACATGCTTTATCTTGCGGTCATGACCGTGATCGCCCTGCTTTTGGGCCTGCATCTGGTGGCATCCATCGGCGGCGCGGATATGCCGGTCGTCATCTCAATGTTGAATTCCTATTCAGGCTGGGCGACGGCGGCGGCCGGCTTCATGCTTTCCAACGATCTGCTGATCGTGACGGGCGCCCTGGTTGGATCCTCCGGCGCGATCCTGTCCTATATCATGTGCAAGGCAATGAACCGCTCCTTTATCTCCGTAATTGCCGGAGGCTTCGGAAATGAAAGTTCCAGCGCCGGCAACAAGGACGAAGAGATGGGAGAATACCGCGAAATGAGCCCGGAAGACGTTGCGGATGTATTGAAGAATTCAAGTTCCGTTATCATCACTCCCGGCTACGGCATGGCGGTAGCCCAGGCTCAGTATCCGGTCGCGGATATCACAAGAACACTGCGGGATAAGGGCGTCAATGTTCGCTTTGCCATCCATCCCGTAGCCGGACGTCTGCCGGGGCATATGAACGTGCTGCTGGCGGAAGCAAAAGTACCGTATGACATCGTTCTGGAAATGGATGAGATCAATGAAGAATTCCCCGAAACAGACACTGTGCTGGTCATCGGGGCCAACGATACGGTCAATCCCTCCGCTATGGAGGATCCGTCCAGTCCCATCGCCGGAATGCCGGTGCTGGAGGTCTGGAAGGCAAACACAGTCATCGTGTTCAAGCGCTCCATGAGCGCCGGATACGCCGGAGTTCAGAACCCGCTTTTCTTCAAGGACAACTCGTATATGTGCTTTGGCGACGCTAGGGAGACGGTGGAGAAGATTTTGAAGGCGATGTGATTTCTTTTACGATTAAGTTATTCAGCCCCGGGGAGTTATGCCCTCGGGGCTTTGCTTAAGGAAAAACCTGCTTCGGCGTTGCTTATATGTTATAATAATTCCATTGATTGTAAAGCGGCTTCGCCTTTTGCGGCGTTGCCGAGAGGTAGGAATCATTGAAACATGCGTCGACGCAGCCTTTTTGCCCCAAGCTTGCTTGGTTAGGCAAAACGGACAGCGTAGGGAACGAACGGAAAAATTGCACCAATCGGAGATTGGGCAATTAACGTATGGCACCTACCAGACATTTGCACAGCAAATGTGGTTAAGTGCGCAAGTGACCGGAGGAGGCGCAGCCGTTGCTCGCATGTTATAATAGTTCCATTGATTGTAAAGCGGCTTCGCCTTTTGCGGCGTTGCCGAGAGGTAGGAATCATTGAAACATGCTTCGACGCAGCTCGCATGTTATAATAGACAAAGACAGTTTTGAAAGAGGTAACATATGAATAATGTAAAAGATATGCCTGAAAAAAACATTGGGAGGTTCAAGGATTATCCGCTGGATAATGAGATCAAAAGAGGATTGAGCGATTTAGGCTTCAAAAACCCCCTGGAAGTTCAGGCGAAAGTAATTCCGATGATTTTGGACGGCAAGGATTTAATTGTACAATCCCAGACCGGCAGCGGCAAAACGGCAGCATTTGCCATTCCGATCTGCCAGAAGATCGATGCTGAGCTTGAGAGACCGCAGGCGTTGGTTCTGACGCCCACGCGGGAACTGGCAATGCAGGTAAAAAGTGATTTTTCTCAGATCGGCAAATACACGGATCTGAAATTTTGTGCTATCTACGGAGGTAAGCCTATCGTAGAACAAAGGAAAGAATTAAAGCAGAATCCTCATGTGATTGTATCCACACCGGGCAGGATGCTGGATCATTTAATGAATAAGAATGTGAAACTTGATGACATTAAATTTCTTGTGATTGATGAAGCCGACGAAATGCTGATCATGGGCTTCAGGGAGCAGCTGGAAGCGGTCATCGCGAAAATGCCCAAAGACAGAGTTACCCTGCTGTTCTCTGCTACGATTTCTGATGAAGTCAATTTTCTTAGCCAGCAATATATGTTCCATCCCGAAGCCATTGAAATTGAACCGGAAGTCTCGAACATTGACAAGATCAAGCAGATTTACTATGCGGTAGACGGCCTTAAAAAAGTTGACTTTATGAAAAAAGTCATCCAACGGGAACAGCCCAGGAAGGCCATTATTTTCTGCAATACGCAGGAACAGGTCGAAAACTTGTTTGAGATCTTCAGGAAATGGGACCGCTTCACCTGTGCGGTGCACGGCGGTATGGACCAGCAGCTGCGAATAGAAAAGCTGAATGCATTCAAACGAGGTGAGTATCGGATCCTCATCGCTACGGATGTTGCAGCGAGAGGCTTACACGTACAGGGGATCACTCATGTCATCAATTACGGGGTACCGTTTGAACCCGAGAATTACGTACACCGAATCGGCAGAACCGGCCGTGTGGATCAGCGCGGCATCGCCATTACAATGGTCATCCCCAGTGAAATGGATCGATTCCGTGAGCTCGAAACCTTCCTCGGCTACAAGATACCCTGCAAAGGCGGTCATTCAGTAAATAAGCCAAAAGCAGATCAACCGGAACCCCAAACCGGCAGGCAAAGATTTAAACCGGACAGCCGGAAAGGTCAAAAGGCTTTGGTTCAGTTTAATGCCGGGAGAAACAACAGCATTCTGAAAACAAGTGATTTCCTGTACGCCATCCGAAGCGTGGAAGGAATTTCAAGTGAAGATATCGGAAAAGTCGATATCAGAGAAACCGTAACGAATGTTGAGATACTGGGTGGAAAGGAAAGCCTTGTTATCAGCGCCTTTAAGACAAAGAAAATAAAAGGAAGGCTCTTGAGGGTAAAGCGAGGATAAAAAGCCCGGGTCAGACATAATTGGGTAAAGTGGCAATAGCAAAAACCTGCTCAAATTGGGCAGGTTTTCTTATGGCTCTTCTTATTTTTCAAACCCCGGCGTTCTGCACCGTTTATAGCAGAAGTAGTAGGTCGCGAGAGGCCACCATGCCAGGAGAAAGATGGGGTAAACCGCCCAAAGGATTTGCGGCGAGGAGATTACATTGATCGCGATAAACAGCGCTGCGCTCAAAAGCGTTCCGCAGACCGAAAACATCATGGCATGCCCCCGCTTGGCGAAGGCTGCGCTGAGCGGCCACCACAGCAGTGCGTAGATCGGGAAAATGATCCATGGGAATCCCGTGAAAACAAACACGTTCAGGACAGCGTAGTAGACGATACCCGTCACGGTCAGTCCGATAACCGTCGGCAGCATCAGCGCTCTCCTGCCGAGGGATACGCATACAGGCCACAGCAGCAGAGGATAAATCGTGAAAAGCATCCACGGGCAGTCAGGTGAATTGATATAATTATCAACTGCGAAAAAAGCAAGGATGATCAGCGCGCTGACGGCCGAATAGATTTTTGCGGTGCGCGGTTTCAGCAGAAAGGCGCTCAGCGGCCACCAGATCGCGGCAAATGATGGATAGATAAACCATATGTGCGACGGCGAAGTAGTGAGATTCGTCACAACGGAAAACGCGACGATCGACAGGCAGCCCATTATAGAAAGGGCTTTCCCGTACTGCCCTCCGAAATATACCGTAAGCGGCCACCAGACCACGGCAAACGAAGGATAGATGAACCACGGATGATCCCAAGAAGTCAAATAATTCGTAATGAACAGAAACCCAATGATGCAGATACTCCCTACAAGGGAAAAGCCGACTGCATAGCGGCGATCGCTTTCAGAATTGTTATTCAAGACGATCATCCTCCTTATTTTTCAGGTGAAGCCATTTGAAAAACATCGCGATGGGCCACCAGACCGTTCCGAATGCCGGATAGACGAACCAGACGATATGCGGCGTGTAATAATAATTGGTAAAAAGCATTAGTGCTAAAATCAGGAGAAAACCCGCAAGCGCGATGGGAAACGATTTATCCCGTCCGCTTTTTTTCTCGGACCAGTGAAAGAACAGCAGCAGCGGCCACCATGCCACGGCGAAAACCGGATAAGGAAACCAAATGATGTGCGGCGTGTAATATAGGTTGATAAAAACAGTCAGCGCCGAGATCAGAAGGCAGCCCCAGACGGAGAAAGCGAACGACAGTCCGAGATTTTTGGTTTTTAAGAGCTGCTCGCTGCCCACGAGCTCCTTTTGGATATCATGGATATCATCGCCGAAATCCTCGATTGCGATTTGGACCGCTTCATCTTCCGTTTTCCCCTGCTCCATAAGGTCTTCTACTTTCTCGAGGAGATTCTGACTGATCTCCTGCATCATATCTGTCTTATCCCTGCTGTCGGGAATATCCCGAAAAAGTTTGTTAATGTGTGCTTCAATTTTACTCATTCCAATCCCCCCATAAAAATATTGATGATATCCCGGGCCATGTACCAATTGTCGATTTCCTCCTTGAGATACGCCCTGCCGGCCTCGGTGATGCTGTAATAACGGCGTCTGCCTCCGTTGGATTCTTTGCCGAGATATGATGTGATGAACTCTTTTTTCTCGAGCCGCTGGAACACCGCATAAAGCGTTGCTTCCTTGATCTGAAACTTATTTTCTGTACGGCCGGCGATTTCCTTTGAGATCTCGTAGCCGTAGCAATCTTTTTCGTAGATCATCCGCAGTATGATCGCATCCAGATGACCCCGTATAATATCGCTGCTTATCAATGAAATGCCCCCTTGTCTTTATATATCATTACCACTCCATAAAACTTATTATACTCTATCAGACATTGTTCTATCAGACAGAGTACTTCCTGACAGAGTAATATTAGCACGCATTACTCTATCTGTCAAAGTAATTTTTTTAAAAAAACAAAAAAGTCCCGGTAACATAAAATTTTCACCCGAGTATTATATTAAAAAACTCAAAATATTAAAATCTGGTGAGGTCAGAAAATGGAGAAATTAAATCCGGAAAAACTTTATGTTGAATTTAGAGACGGGGTTACTGCAACAGACCCCGTAATCGGGCGCAAATATACACTGACCCATTCGGATGTGACCGCCGACCTTTTCCTTACAATAGGCCTGGAGTTTGCGTTCGATCAGATAAATAGAATGCGGGACGAAGTGCTTGCTGAATGGAAAGAGGACAGCATGTAGTGTTATACTAAAAACGGACAAAGTTAAAAAGAGACTATGATACAATTTAAAGTATCATAGTCTTTTTCACTTAAGGAGGTTATGGAATGGGCAAGCACTATCAAGAGGAATTTAAAATCAATGCAGTCAAAGATTATCTGTCCGGCACTCGCTTTATTGATGTTCTAAGAAAATATGATATTCAAAAGAATCGATTACTCAAGTGGGCAAAGCAGTATCAAGAAACCGGACGTTGCGAGGACAGATCGGGAAGGGATAGTAAGGGCGGCGGGCGACCACGGAAAGTTAATCTGGAATCAATGACGAAGGATGAATACATTGGTTTCTTGGAAATGGAGAACGATATCCTAAAACAACTCAGCTCCCTAAACAGCAGCAGCCAAAAGTAAAATACTTGGTGGTTCACAAACTGCGAAGAAAATATGATATTACCGTTTTGTGCAATTATCTGCAATGCTCCAGAAGTGGCTACTATGGCTGGATTCATAGAGGTATGCCCAGGCATAACAAAATTGATCATGAAAGGGCAGATGCAATTAAAGAGATCTTCTATCAAAAGAAAACCCGCGGGAGAAGACAAGTGCAAATGCAGCTTCAGCGGCAATACGGAATTCATATGAGTTTAGGGAGCGTTCACCGATATATGAGTATCCTAAACATAAAATCTATTAGAAAAAGAAAATACGTGCCTCAAAAAAAGCAAGAGCAGAAACTTGCCCACTCATTCCCCAATGTGCTACAGCAAGAATTCTGCCCTTCGCCGACCACTGAAAAGTGGCTTACCGACATCACCTACATACCCAGCAGGGATGGTACACTGTACCTTTCCTGCATCAAAGATGTTCGGGATAAATCCATTATATCATATCACTATTCGGATAAAAACAATAACGAATTAGTGATTGAAACATTGAGAAAGTCAATTCCATTAATCCCGGACAAAAAGCTGATTCTTCATTCAGATCAAGGATCACAATATGCTTCCGTGGAATACCATGATTTTTTGAAGAAAAAGAAGATAGACGGAAGTATGTCCAGGAAAGGGGTTCCGTATGACAATTCCCCTATGGAGTCTTTCTTCTCGCTGTTTAAAAATGAAGAACTGAAACTCCATCGTGGAAAAACCATTAAGGAAATGAAGGCTGTTATTGATGAGTACATCCATTACTACAATTATGAACGGCCCCAATATGGATTAAAAAAACTGACTCCGATTGAGTATCGAAGTCAGCTTTAGGTCTGTTTTTAAGTTGTCCGTTTTACTTGACACACTACACAAGGCGCCATTCCTTTTTGTGTATATGTTTATCGAAGTCAGCTTTAGGTCTTTTTAAGTTGTCCGTTTTACTTGACACACTACACAAGGCGCCATTCCTTTTTGTGTATGTTTATATCGGACAATTCGGTCCGGTTATTACAAAAATACGTGATACGATTTTTCGCCGGGAGTTGCCTTTGGCTCTGGAAGCTATAATATACGGAGATGCAGAATTATTTCGTAAATATCCGCAGCTCAAACATGCGCCGATTTGGATCTATTTCGACTCTACCAATCCCGAATACGAAAAGTTTGAATATTGGGGCACTCCTGCCGACTATATGTAGGCAAATATAGGCATCGGTTTAATTGTTTATGACTGTATTTCTGAAAATTGTTTAAAATAAGTCATATTAAACGAAAGCAAAGGAAGGATAAGCGTATGAATGAGGATACGGTTCGTCTTTTAAAGGAATGCAATTCGGGATGCAAAATGGCTACCAACAGCATGGAGCAGGTTCTGTCCTATACAACAAATGATAACCTGAAGTCTATGATTATGAATTATAATGATAGGCATATCAAGATCGGTGACGAATGCCACCAAATGCTAAATGAATCCCAGGAGAACGAGCAGGACCCACATATGATGTCAAAGGCGTTTTCCTGGATCAGCACCGAAATAAAACTGGTTATCAGCAATGATACTCACAAAATTGCCGACTTGCTAATCGACGGCTGTAACATGGGTATCAAATCGCTCAGCGAGTATCTCAATCAATACCATTCCGCTTCACAAGAAAGCAGGGAGTTAGCAAAGAGGCTTGTCCGGATAGAGCAGGAATTCATGAACGAATTGCTTGAATACTTGTAAAAAAAGAGTGAATTACGAAATCAAAGAAAGAATGGGGCGCCCTGCCTCATTCTTTCTTTTTTGCGTTATTTAAGCTTTTGGTCGATCAGGAAAAAGTCTTGCCAAGGATCATTGCCATTGATCCTCTTAAGCGCGTCCTCCATCGTGACGCCGCCTGGGGCCACCGTATCGAGCTCTTCCCAGGCAATAGGCATGGAGATCCGGGCCCCTTTCCGCGCCCGGATGGAATAGGGTGCAATGCTGGTGGCTCCTCTGCCGTTGCGGATCCAGTCAATAAAGATCTTATTTTTCCGATTGGCCTTTCTCACATTGCTGGTGTAGCGGTCCGGCCACTTTTGCTCCATGATCACAGCGATATTTCTGGCGAAGTCGTGGAACGTGTCCCAATCCACGGCGGGTTTGAACGGTACCACCACATGATACCCTTTGCCGCCGCTGGTCTTGAGAAACGAGACAAGCGAAAGCTGTTCCAGGATGCTTCTTACATCTCTCACGCCCTGGCGTATTGTTTCCAGATCCATGTCTTCATCGGGATCCAAATCGAATACCATCATATCCGGTCTTTCCAAATCGTCGGCGCGGCTTCCCCAGGTATGAAACTCCAGCGTACCCATCTGTGCTTCATAGATCAGTCCGGAAACATTTTTTATATAGAAGTATTCTTCCTCTTCCCCTTTGCTGTTGGTGACCGGCATAGTTACGATGGCTTTGTTGTCCGGGCCGGGATGTTTCTTGAAGAAACAGGACGAGGCTATGCCCTTGGGGCAGCGCACAATACTGAGAATTCGATTCGTCACATAGGGCATCATCCGATCCGAAACCTTTTCATAATACCGGATGATATCCGCTTTCGTGATTTCAGGATCTTCGAAAACCACCTTGTCCGGGTTTGATATTTTTATTCCTTCGACGATCATGCTGTTTCCGTTTGGTTCCATTGATTTCTCCTCGTCTGCGGCTGACGGCTCCTCTTCCGGTATTGTCTCATCCGCCTTTTCCCTTTTGATATCCCTTGGGTCCTTATCCGTCCGCAGCCCCTTAAAGCTCGGCTGCCGGAGCAGATTTTCCCCGGTCCATTCCGCGAACTTGATTTCCGCGACAAGTTCGGGCGCAAGCCAGGTAAATACCTCGTTCTTCTTCGGTATTGGCGCCTGTTTGAACGGAGCCTCTTTCCTCCTGATACTTTTAAACTTTTCTTCAAGTTCTTTCATAGTGCGCTCGGTAAAGCCTGTCCCGGCGCGCCCTACATAGATCAGGTCTTCCCCCTCATAAACGCCGAGAAGCAATGAGCTGACTCCCCATGTCTTTTTATCGGAAAGAGTATAGCCGCCGATGACGAATTCCTGCCGTTTATCGCATTTCAGCTTGATCCAGTCTCCGTTTCTAGTTCCCGTGTAAGTGGAGTCGGCTTTTTTCCCGACGATGCCTTCCATATTCAGTTGGCAGGCCGCACGGAGGCATTGCTCCCCGTTCCCTGTAATATGCTGGCTGTAATGCAGGTTTTTCGGCGCGTCCTTCATCAGCGCTTCCAGCATTTCTTTTCTGGCGATCAGGGGCTGTCCCCGCAAGTCTTCTCCATTCACAGACAGAAGATCAAAGATGATATAGGTGAGCTTCCGTCCTCCCGGATTTTTCGTAAAGTTCTGCAGCGCCTGAAAATCCGTTTTTCCTCCCGTATCCGTGATCGCCATTTCCCCGTCCAGGATCATCGCCCTTCCGGCGGCCCAATCGATGATGGAGGATGCGACGTCCTGGAACCGCTTTGTATAGTCGCCGCCGTTCCTGGTTATTAGGCGTACACTGTTTGCTTCCGTGTAAGCGACGATCCTGTAGCCGTCGTATTTCATCTCGTACAGCCAGTCGTCGCCCGCCGGGATCGCGCTGACAAGCTTGGCGAGCTGGACATTGGCCTGGTCAAAGGGATTTTGGGTGAATTTTATATCGTCTCCCTCTTCAATTTCCTTCATGGTGCGCCCGGTCCGGATGCTGGTCGTGAACTCGGAAATTCCGTCGGAAGTTTGCGCAAGATCGTCCTTTTCTTTGAGCAAAAGCCAGTTGTGATCCGCCTCCCCCGCTTTCGGTTTCATTCGAACCAAAGCCCATTTCCCCTTCAGTCTTCTTCCTTTCAGAATAAACTTCAGGGAACCGGTTTTGAGCCCCTCATCCACGTCAAACAGCGGTTCCCAAAGGCCTTCGTCCCAGAGCATCATCGTTCCGCCGCCGTATTCCCCCTTTGGAATGGTTCCTTCAAAATTCCTGTATTCCAGTGGGTGGTCTTCCACATGGACGGCAAGCCGCCTGTCGCGGGTATTGTAGGAAGGTCCCTTTGGAACCGCCCAGCTTAAAAGGGCACCGTCCCATTCGAGACGCAGGTCGTAGTGATCGCTCCGGGCCGCATGGTGCTGAACGACAAATTTCAGCTGTTCCTCCGGCTCAGCCGCATTGCCTTCCGGCTCGCCTGATATTTCAAAATTCCTTTTTTGGTTATATTCTTCCAATTTTAAGGGCATTGGCGTTCCTACCTTATAGCAAATTCTGGCGATATCTTCCCTTGTATTATACCTGCTTCTGCGGGAGTTATTCATATTAGAAACAAGCGGTGCATAGGTTATACCGATCACAGGTTTGGACTTGGGGGAAGATTAACATGAAAGAATTCAGGATCGTAATAATACTCTGTGTGTTGACCGTTTTCGTTTTCATTTTTATAATCTGTTCTTGCCTCGGCGGCGCCGGTGCTGCGGAGGCAGATAAAACAACAGGCGGCGAAGTTGATATGTCGCCGATGCCGGCTAATTCGGAATTTTTGAACGATGAATAATAAAGTGGCTGAACTTCGGTAATGGAGAGAAAGAAAAATGCCATCCGAAAGGATGGCACTTTTGCGTCCATGGTATGTTATCTTATTAAGCGGTTTCCTCTTCGGGTGGTTCGCTGTCCACTGGTTTTTTCTTGGTTTTTGCTGTGGTTTTCTTAGCGGTGGATTTTTTTTGAGCGGCCTTTTCCTTCAGCAAGCTCTTCCGTTCTTCTTCACGGCTCTGTTCCTCCGCTTCCGCACGACGAAGCCGCTCCCGTTCCGCTTGTTCCCGATTTGCCTGCAGTACACTGTCCATCTCCTGCCTTTGTTTGGGATCGCACAGCTCCAAAAACGATTCAAATGCAGAAGGATAGCTGAACTTCTTTATTCCATGCCCTTCGCCAAATTCCACCGAAACGACCGTCGTTGTCTGACCGGTTATTGTTCCGGGGCCAAATTGACGATGAAGAACCGGCTCGTTAATCACATTCATTGCCATTGCACCTCCGTTCATTTTGCTCTCAGCGATATATCTCGCTTTTCCTTAATAAAATAAAAAGCGTGTCGCCTGCCGCAACCGGACTTACGTTCCGCTTAAACAAACCACACGTTGAGCACTATTATTATTATAACCGATTCTGCGGAAAAATGTAATAGGCATTTTAAATATTTTACATATAAGTATTGAAACCAAGCCATTTTCGGCGCGTTACGACAAGGTCCGACATGGATGGATGGGGCTTGACAACGCCCATCCATTGTTTTTTTAATACAGATCATTGTAAAAACTGCTGATAATTCTCATACGTGATCGGCTGCCCGACGAGAAAATAGCCGGGCTCCAGATTTATAGAGTGGTACGATATCATAAAATGCAGGTGCGGGCCGGTGGAAAAACCGGTGGAGCCGACCGTCCCTATTTTTTGCCCCCGTTCCACGATTTCACCTGTCTTCACTGTAATTTTTTTCAGATGATGGTAAACGCTGAACAGTCCCTCCCCGTGGTCGATCATTATCGTGTTCCCCGTAAGCTTCAACGAGCCTGCCATGACAACTTTGCCGCGGTTGGCGGCCTTGACCTCGGTCCCGGCGGGTGCGGCAATATCAAGGCCGAGATGCCGGTACGAGGTCGGGGAACCGTTGACGTAGCGTGTCTCTCCGAATTCCGTTGTCAGACGCCCTTTGACCGGCAGAACGAAGCTCTCCGTATAGTATCTGGATGGCTCCGATTGATTTCTTACGGGGGTATAGGATTTGTCGTATTCATCATAGGCCGCGTCGCTCCTTGTTTCTTTTTCCGTCTTCGAGTCGACGGTCAGATATTGGATATTGTAGTCATACGCCGCGACCTCGACTTCCTGCGTCGACTCCGTCCCTTTGCTTTTGATACCGTAACGTATCTGATATACGCCGGGCTTCACGCTATAATTTGTAGGCAGGTAGCCCCTGAGAAAGCCGTTTTCCCGATACCATTGAAATTGGTCATAGATGGACTGTTCGAAAATAATGTCCTCCGGATCGTCCGCGTCGTCTACTACAACCTCAAGGAGCTGCCCCTGGGTGATCCTGATCGGCTGCTCCGGGGCGGGCGGCTGCACCGAGAAAACAAATTCCCCCGGCAGATCCGCCGACTCTTTCTTTAGTACCCGATCCGCATCTTTGGCAAAAAAGAAGGTGGCGGAAAGAGCCGTAACGATAAGGAATAAAAGAATTGCTTTCGGTAAATTCGCTCCAAAAGTATATCTGCGTTTTTTCATTCTGCGCTTTTTCATTCTGTGTTTTTTCATTTTGTGCCTCCCCGGGTGGCGTCGGTGGATAGTATAAGGAAAGAATGCCAATATATAAATATACGAAGGGCACGGCTGCCTCAGAACAAAAAACAAAAACGCCGTCCGCTTGGCAAACAAAAACGCTGAAACCTCAATGTTTCAGCGTTTTCCATCTCGCCCGGCGGAAGCGTTATAATACCCGACATACCAGTCGGCAAACTTCTGTAAACCGACATCCAGCGAGGTTTGCGGTTTAAAACCTACCGATTTTTCGATCAGATCGATGCTGGCATAAGTAGCAGGTACGTCCCCCGGCTGAGTGGGTTCAAACTTTTTTTGGAATACAACTTCGCTTCCCGTAGCCTTAGATAAACATTTTTCGAGCTTTTGAATAAAAACCATCAGTCTATCCGGTTTGCTGTTTCCGAGATTAAATATTTGATATGGATCGGCTCCGGTCGGAGGATTGACGATTGTCCTCTCGATCCCCTCGACGATATCGTCGATATAGGTATAATCGCGATACAGATCATTATCGCAGTCGCCGTTATTAAAAATTCTGATTGGCTCGCCCGCAAAGTATCTGTTCGTAAAACTAAAGTAAGCCATATCCGGACGACCTAACGGGCCGTAAGCTGTAAAAAAACGCAAACCGGTCGTTGGTATCTGATACAGATGACTATAAGTATACGCCATCAGTTCATTGGACTTTTTGGTAGCGGCATATAGCGATACAGGATTGTCTGCAAAATCCGATTCTGAAAACGGCACTTTTTTATTTGCTCCGTAAATGGAACTGGATGATGCAAAAATAAGATGTTTGACCGGATACTGTCTGCAAGCTTCAAGAATATTATAAAATCCTATTATATTGCTTTGAATATACGCATCGGGATTTTCCAGGGAGTACCGCACCCCTGCCTGGGCGGCCAGGTTTACGACGATATCGGGCTGATACTTCTGAAAAGTTTGGGTCAATGCATTTTTATCGGAAATATCCCCCTTGATGAATGTAAACGATTGAAATGGTTTTAGTTGATTCAAACGCTCATACTTCAAATCGACGTCATAATAGTCATTGATATTATCAAGCCCTACGACCCGGCAGCCCTTTTCCAATAAGCTTTTGCATAGAAAATATCCGATGAATCCTGCTGCTCCGGTAATAAGATATAGGTATGGATTTAAGGGAGGGAGCTGGTGATTCAAGATCTCCATCCCTTTATCCTCCACTTTTTTAGTCATCTTCATCTTCGTCGAAGATTTCTCCGTTTTCAAGGGATATCTCCTCAACCTCTTCCGAAGTGTCAACCGTATAAATAACCTTTACGCTTAACGTCGTTTGACCCACTATTTCTGCACCCAGCTCATATTCTACCGTGGCTGTTACGCCAGGTCCTTCCGGACCGTCGACGATCGATGTTCCGGAACATTTCGGAGCGCTTTGGATCCAGGCTCTGACTTCCTCATTATTATATTTTTCAGCTTCTTGTCCGGAAACCATTACGATATCCGAGAACTTCGAACTGGTCTTTGCAACTTTGGTATCTCCATTCAGTGCATACCACAGATGGACGTCAAACGCCCCTTTTATCCTGACAACTTTTCCATTTTTTATATTCCCTTCAAACGTAGAGCTTGAAATCTCCGCATTGGTTATGGTAATTCCAAGGATCTCTGCGGGCTTTTTTCTTTCATTCGTATTAATATGGACATCTTTTCTGAAAGGCTTAGTACCTTGACCGTATGCCGCCTTCGCAATTATTTTTTTTATTTCCTCCATTATTCTCCCTCTTTCATTCCGCTATTTCAACAACGAGCCTGGAATCTCCAACCACCTCGGCGGATATCTTTAACACGACCTCAATACGAATTTTATTCCCCTCCAGTTTTACCTCTGCGACGATTGGATCCTCATCCAATTTCGCTGCAGCAACCACAGGCCCGATCGGTCTGACGCCCCTATTCAAAATAGGTATGTTTTCATGATACACTACCGATGTATTGACGACAGCCGTCTCATTACCATTATTACAGGAATACCATGCATGAATATCAAAGGACCCTTTCACGGGCACGTAATACCTGCTTCTCTCGGGGGCTTTACATTTCAGTGCTTTTGGTTTTTCAACATTCGTTATGAAGCAGCCCAATATTTTATTGGGAACAACTTCTTTTTCTAAATCTATATATTGAACGTACTCGATGACTTTAAAACCGCTTCCGCAGGTGGTTCTTGCTATGATCTCTCGAGTAGCTTGGTTTTTGGATTCCACCAAAATTCCTCCTTCCATCGAAATCGCTTATCTTCCTTATAGGATTTTTACCTTCCGATTATTCTGTTATATTTTATTCGCAACCCCATACTTATGTGAATCGCCATTTCTACTGATGCGTTATAAACAAATCATTCAGATCCATGGCTACTCTTTTCCATGAATACTTTTCCTCGGCCAGCCTCCTGCCGACCTTTCCCATCTCCATCGCAATATCCGGCTGCTCCAGTAAATACGTTATGGCGTCGGCAAAGGCCTGGGGCTGGTTATATTCGCTGATGACAATGCCGTTGCCCTTCCCCTTTACAACCTCGGCATTTCCTCCCCTGTCCGTGGTGATAATGGGAATACCTGCCGCCATGGCCTCATAATGTACCCTGGCCAAAGGCTCCCTCCATTGGGATGCGCAGATAAAAGCATCTCCCAGATAATAATGGGATACGACTTCGTTTGGAGGAAGAAACCCGGTCATGACAACTTCCGTGTTTAAGGAGTCCGCCATTTGCCTGACCTGCCGTACAAAACTATCCTCCTGATTTCCGCCGTACCATTTGCTCCCAACGAGGACAAGGGCAGTATCAGGATGGCTGTGCAGGACCAGATCGACCGCCTTGATAAGGATATGAGTGCCTTTTTTGGGACTCAGTCTGCCGATAAAGAGGATAACCTTCTTGCCGGTCAATCCATATCGCGCCTTCAATTGACTCCTTATTTTCGCTGCTTCCGGAGACCAGACCGGCTGATACCGGTTGACGTCGACGCCGGAGTACACCGTGTGTATTTTTCCGGCAGCCTCCGGATAAAGCTTTTTTACCCCGTTCTCAACAAATCTGCTGACTGTGGTAATGAACTTAACTCTGCGAATACATTTCTCGCCCTCTTCCTGCGAGATTTTTGACGGCTGAAACATCTCATTGTGAAGGCTTAAGCTTATCTTTGCATGCGGCAGCTTTTCAGCGATCAAATTGACCCACTCCGGCCGGTTAAAAACATGGATCAAATCATATCTGTCGTCTAAATGATCGATCACGCCTGAAATATAGTCTTGTGTCTTGGCCGCCTTGATATAGCGGATATTATTGCCGCTTACCTTCTGCGGCAGCTCCGGATCCGCAACACAAAAAACGGTTACGTCGTGCTTTTCCTTTAAATACGGCAATACAGCATCGATATACTGTTGAATAGCACCACCGCGAATCGGCGGTACCGGCAGCTTCTCCGTACAAATCATTGCTATTCTCATAAATCTATACTCCCTCTATCAGACTTTTTAAAGAATTTTCCTTAGACATTTCAAGCTTCCCGATCTTTCCTATACTCGTCGCTTTGACCTGTTTGTTTTTTACAAATTGGTTTTTTACTGTACCAAAGAAACTATGCGGAAACAGGGCGTCGATATAAACCATTTTTCTCTCTTCCGCTGTAAGCTTGTTTGCTTTTTCATACCAGCTTACGATTTCCAGCATGGATCCTTCCTGCCATTTCCCTTGATTCTCCATTGTTTTCAGAATGATTTTTCGAAGATCCCGGGCCGCCAATTCAAAGGTCACGCCATCCATATCCAAAATCCACACACCGCCGGGCGTCAGCAACGCGTTGCCCTTGCCGTAATCCTGATGGCATAACACTACCGCCGGGGAATCCTGGCTCGACAAGGAGCTGTAACTTGAGCCTTCAAGGTATTGGATCGCTTTTTCCCCCAATGCCATGATCGGGTCGACCCATTCCAAATAGACGTCATAGACAGGCGTGCCTGCTTTCTGAACAGAAATGCTTTTCCATTCGTTCATCCTGCTCAGCATGGAACGATACTGATCCGGCCATTTTGCGATCTTGGTCGATATCCTGGCGCTTTCCGGAGGCTGGTACCCTTTGGAGAATTTATGAAAATGCGCGAGCCCTTCCATAGCCGCCATAAAATCTTCTTTCTTTTCAAAATTAAGTTGCTTGCCTTCTATCCACTCATACAGAACAAACAGCTCATGATTCATATCCGTAATCGGTTCATGGGCCTTGTTCAATATTACACCCGGCACATTCCCGCCTTTTGCTTTTATATATCTTTGAGCCTCCACGGAGAACAGGGCCTTTTCCTCTGTCTGTTTTAACCTTTTTAAACAAAACACGCCGTTTCCGGCAAAAACCTTCCATACGGTTTTGACGCCGCCCTGTTGAATGACCTGTATCTTTACCGGGCTGACGTTATATCGCGCCAATACCGACCGGGCAAGATCCTCAAGGCTCATATCCAGTGCTTCCATCTTTCATCCCCCTATTTATTGCAGAATCTTTTTTATTATTTCATCATATTTTTTAAGCGCTTCTTCAAGAGAACGTTCAACAGCGATCATCTCTTTGAGACGGCTTAAATACTTGCTTTCGGTCCAATCCTTTTCCCTTTGACGATAATATTTATCCATAATGCCGGCAAACAAATGCGGAAAAGTCAGATCGAGTTTCAGTACCGCCCATTCGTCAATTGTTAGCGGATTTGCCTGCTGGTACGCTCTTAATACATTTTCCAGCAGCGCAAGATCCCATTTGCCGTTTTTCTTCATTACTTTGTTCAACAGTTTTCGGATATCCCGGGCGGGCAAATCGATGGTGAGTGAATCGGTGTCCAATATATACACCTTGCCTGCAGAGTTCAGCAGGATATTGCCTGCGGCAAAATCCTGATGGCATAACCCTCCGCTCTCCGCTATTTTATTGACCCATGCCCTGTATTCGGGACCGTCAAGCCCTGTCACGGCATCTTCCATTCTCTTCAAAAATGAAGGAAATACCTCTAATACAATTTTTCCAAATTCTTTATGAACCGCTTTGTTTGTTTCTTCGTTATAAAAATCCGTTAACCGGCCGGCGTCCGCGCTGAAATCCTGCCGCCAATTGTCAAGGTGCTGGCGTGCTTTGGATTCGTCCGGTGGAATAAAGCCGACCGATGCATGATGAAACCGCCCCAGCTCGCGGACAATGGCATTGAGTTCCTCTGGCTTCTTGTAATCCGGGTTGACTCCCTCTACTGCGTCGATGAGTATAAAGCAGGTATCTCCGATCTTTACATAAGGACTGCCGTCAATTGTTTCATTGACTCTTGGGATATGCATGCCTCTGTTTTGCAAATGAGCAATGGCTGATAAAAGAAATTGCAGCAAGGGCTCCGAGTTGGGATGCTTTTTAAGAATTTTCATTCCCTCTGTGGTCTCAACCCACCAGACTCCTTTTTTTTGTTTATATGATTCTGTTCGAATACTTTTGACGGTATAAGGATATTTCTCTAATACTTCGCTCAACGGTTCGGAGTTCAAATCCATTATTATTCTTAACCTCCCTGTCCTTTCCATAAGAAAAGGATGTTCTAACTATGTAGAACACCCCTGTAACAAGTTATCTGCGTCAGGTTTTATATACTTTAACATTAAGTAATGTTTCACCGATGATCTCGGCTTCCAGCACATACTCTAATTGTACTGCAACCTGATTTCCTTCTTTTTCACTTATGATTGTAGTATCAATGCATTTGGGCTTCTCTTTCATCCATGCGTTCACCTCTTCACGAGTGAACCGATCAGCCCCAGGTTTTACAATCTCAATAAGATCGGAGGATTGTGCATTGACCTTGTAAACATTAGTATCGCTGTCTGTCATATACCAGATATGGATTTCAAATTCGGAGTTGACCCTTACTTTTATACTGTTTTTATCTCTTCCTTCAATGGAAGCGTTTAAAATTTTGGCTCCGTTGACGGTGCAACTCAAAACGTCTTTCAACGTCTCCATTTCACCCGTCGCTATACGGATAATGTTTCGAAATGTTTGAATTTGATTTCCATATATGGCTCTTGTAATAATTTTCTTGTTATCGTCCACAGGCTTACCTCCCGTCTATAATATTAAATGCGATAGTAATTACCCGATAGAGTTTTAACTCTACCGGGTAGTCATTATAACTTGTATGCGACTATTCTTCTTCCGGCGCTTCCGCTTCTTCTTCCTCTTCTTCTTCTTCCTCTTCTTCTTCAGCATTTACCCAGGAGATCTTGATTGCAAGGGCTCCCTCGAATTCGTCATTCTCATATTTGACTTTATATTCTAATTCTTTATCTGTGGGTATTACGGCATTTTCTGTATCAACTACAAGAGTGTTTTGCATAAATTGTTTTGGCAATTCCCTTAATTGAGCGAATATCTCCGCATGGGTCCCCACATATTTGTCTTGATATTTCATGGACAAGTCCATCCTTTCTAAAATAGTTTCCTATAAATATTTTATTCATATTGAATGAATATGTGAATGTTATCTCCCTATTCCAAAGTAAATGAACCCCTTCCTTTTTATCAGGCGCCTCTTAAACATATTTCGGAAATCAAAGAAATAGTTCCCTTTCATTGCTTCAAAAATCTTATCGATATCCATTTCCCTAAATTGGGCCCAATCCGTAAGAATAACCAGCGCGTCGGCCTCATTCGCCGCATCGTATTCATTTGTACAAAATTTAATGCTTTCCTTTATCGGTTCCAATCTCCATTTCCCTTCTTTTTCGCCCTGGGGATCATATATATTTAGCTTAGCCCCTTCCTTTACCAATTCATGCAGAATGACCAGTGACGGCGCTTCCCGCATGTCGTCTGTCTCCGCTTTAAAGGTAATACCAAGGATCCCGACGGTTTTTCCTTCCAGGATGCCCATCGCCTCTCTTATCTTCTTCACCATCCATAGCTTCTGTCTTTCGTTTGCATCAATTGTTTGCCGGACTAAGGAAAGATCAACTCCATGATCCTTTCCGATCTTTACGATTGCACTTGTATCTTTGGGAAAGCAGCTGCCGCCGTATCCCGGCCCCGGCCTCAGAAAATCAGGACCGATCCGCTTATCAAGCCCTATCCCCTCAGCTAACAGCAAGACGTCCGCTCCTACCTTTTCACACAGTTGAGCCATCTCATTAATGAAGGTGACCTTCATAGCCAAAAAGGCGTTTGCTCCATATTTTATCAACTCCGCTGTCTCGACGTTGGTAAAAAGAAACGGGACACCATTCACGTGCAGGTCTTCGTAGACCTCCATCATGAAATCTTTCGCCTTTGACGTTTCCACTCCCAGGACAATACGGTCAGTATGAGTAAAGTCCTGAACAGCAGACCCTTCTCTTAAAAATTCGGGGTTAGAAACAACATCAAAAGAGTAGGCTGCTCCCCGTTCATTCAGTGCGGACCGAACAGCCTCTTTCACTTTATGCCCTGTCCCAACGGGAACAGTGGACTTAATTACGATAACTTTATATTCATCCATAGAGCGGCCGATGTCACGGCTTACGTCTAGTACATGTTGAATATCCGCGCTTCCATCTTCCATGGGAGGCGTTCCTACCGCGATAAAAATAATATCGCTTTCTTTCACAGCCTCGCTCGTATCGGTAGTAAACCGCAGTCTGCCCATACCGGCATTCTGTTGGATCATTTCTTCTATTCCAGTCTCGTATATCGGAACAATACCTTTATTTAACTCATCTATTTTATTTTTATTATTATCCACACATATGACTATATTTCCCATATCGGCCAGGCATGTTCCTACGACTAGACCTACATAGCCGGAGCCGATAACTGTTACTTTATTCATGATGTTTCTCTCCTTGGACCTGTTGTTGTCATCAAACGCATCTATAAATTGCTGAAGAGCAACAGTTAATTTAACACTCACTTTAATATATTCCCGGAATAGATAAACGGTGTTTTACGACAAAAAACAAAAGCGTCGTCCGTTTGGACGACGCAATTACTTTTTGTTGAGGAGATGAAAAAATCAGGGATTGGAAATGAACTGCTGATAATTATCATAGGTGATCGGCTGCCCGGCCAGGAAATAACCGGGCTCCAGATTCATTGTGTAATATGAAATCATGAAATGCAGGTGTGCGCCGGTGGAAAAACCGGTAGTACCGACCTCTCCTATTTTTTGCCCCCGTTCCACGATATCTCCCGGTTGCACCGAAAGTTTAAGCATGTGATGATAGACGCTGAACAAACCCTCCCCGTGGTCGATCATTACCGTGTTCCCCGTCAGGGTAAACGATCTCGCCAGAACCACCTTGCCGCGGTTGGCGGCCTTGACCTCGGTTCCTTCCGGCGCGGCAATGTCCAGGCCGAGATGCCTGTAGGACGTCGGCTGATCGTTGACGTAGCGGGTCTCGCCGAATTCCGTTGTCAGCCGCCCTTTGACCGGCAGGAGAAACCCTTCCGTGTAATATCTGGACGGTTCCGATTGATTTCTCACGGGCATGTAATACTTGTTATATTCCACGTAGGCTGCGTCATTTCGAGTCTCCTTATCCGTCTTAGCGTCAACGGTCAGGTATTGGATATGGTAATTATATGCTGTCAGCTCAATATTCTGAGTAGACTCCGTTCCTTTGCTCTTGACGCCATAGGTGACAGGATACGCGCCGGGTTTCACATTGTAATTTGTGGGGAGATAGCCCCTGAGAAAACCGTCCTCCTGATACCACCGGAATTTATCATTGATGGATTGTTTGAAGATAATGTCCTCGGGGTCGTCGGCATAGTAGACTTCGACCTCCAGCAGCTGACCCTGGGCAAGCTTGAGCGGCTGCTCCGAATCGGACTGCTGTCCCGGTGCGGGCGGCTGCGCAGAGAAAACAAATTTCTCCGGCAGATCCAGCTTTACAGGTATCTCCAATACATGGCTTCCTTTGTCTTGATTCTCTTCGCCGGTCCATTCCATCGTCAATTCATATTTAAAGCTTCCGTTTCGCTTGGGCAGAGGAAGATCGGGCAATGCCGCCTGTTGTTCCAGAACAACCTGACCCGAGTCTGTGTCTAATATTTTCAGGCCGGCCCGGTCGGGCGCCTTGTCGACGTTTACCGTCAATTTGTCATCAAGGGACGCCAAGATGGCTGGAAGGGATGCCGGAGCACCGTTCAGCATTACTTCAGGCTTTGGATCAAAGCGGTCTGCGAAGACAAGGTTATAAATATGCTCCCGAAAAAATTCAGGCTTCTCTTTATACAAGTAGAACGCGGAGGAAAGGGCCGCTATGACCAGGAATAAAAGTATTTTTCCAAATACGGATTTTTTCATGACGTCCCTCCTGTTGGCTTTTCCCTTAATTATACCATAAATGCCCCTTCTAAATAACTGATGTAATCAACCATTGGGGAGGGTCCGGTCGAATTTTAAAGAGAACCTTATATTATATTTTACTTGTCTATTCTCATTCTAACAACTATTTCTGTAAAAGCAAAGAAATATAAGAATTCAAGCTTTATGTTGGTGTTAGCGCCCGTCGAAGACTGTCGTAATTATTCTAACACTTTTCGTTGACAAGAATGGTTAGAATATGTTAGAATCCGTGTTAGAATAAACAGGGGGGTATTGGACATGCATTTTGCTGAAAATTCAACGCTTGAACTCAAGCGTCAGGTCATTGACGATATTCGCAAAACGGTCATCGCTTTTGCAAACTCGGAGGGCGGGACAATCTATGTCGGTGTGGATAATGACGGTACAGTCATGGGTGTTGAGAATATTGACAGCGAGTCTCTGAGATTATCCAACATGATTAGAGACTCAATCAAGCCCGACGTTACCATGTTTGTTTCCTATGCTCAGGAGAAAGAACAAGGTAAAGACATAATCAAAGTAACCGTTCAGAAAGGCACAGGCTGTCCATATTATCTGCAAAATAAGGGGCTGCGTCCGGAAGGTGTTTTTGTCCGGCAAGGTGCGTCTTCTGTTCCCGCGACAGAAAGCGCGATACGCCGTATGATTAAGGAAACGGATGGGGACAGTTATGAGGAAATGCGATCACTGAATCAGGAGTTGACCTTTGATGCAGTGGCAATGGAGTTCCGCGTTCGGGATATGCCCTTTAGTATCAATTCTTTAAAAACCTTACATCTTGTTAATGAAGACGGCATTTATACGAATCTCGGCCTGCTTCTGTCAGATCAGTGTGTCCATACAATAAAAGCCGCCGTCTTCGAGGGGACGGATAAATCGGTTTTCAAAGACCGTCGGGAGTTCAGCGGATCACTTTTGAAGCAGCTCAACGATATTTTCGCTTATATTTCGCAATACAATCGGGTGCGATCGGAATTTTCGGGTCTATACCGCACCGACAAAAGGGACTATCCTGAAGAAGCGCTGCGCGAAGCTTTACTGAATGTTCTGGTACACAGAGATTACGCTTACAGCGCAAGCACGCTCATCAGTATTTTTGATGACCGCATTGAACTGATATCCGTAGGCGGCCTGGTTAAGGGCATTACTCTTTCGGATGTCATGCTTGGTGTATCGGTAACACGTAATGAAAGACTTGCAAATATTTTTTACCGTCTGGAGCTTATTGAGGCTTATGGCACGGGCATACCAAAAATCCTGAACAGCTATAAAGGCTTTGCGATACAACCGGAATTTGATGTAACCGATAATGCATTTAAGATCCTGCTGCCGAATCAGAACTCGCAGGCGGCGGGAACAATTCCATCGACGGATGAAAGGCGCATAATAGAACTTGCAGGACGATTGGGCAACCTAAAGCGTAAGGATGTCGAGACAGAGCTTAAGGTTTCACAGACCTTGTCGGGAAGGCTGCTCAGACTCATGGTGGAGAAAGGTATCCTGCAGACTGTCGGCAAAGGGAAAAATACGGTTTATATTTTGAAATGACTAGAAATTTAGATATACACGTTTCTTTAGAAAATACCCGGAATCCAGTATGAAAGTCCTAAACCCAAAAAGAATCGCTTCTGCAAAAGTTATGGCGATTTCCAACAGGACAAAGAAAATCACAAATGCTAACTGACCGGAATAGTAATTGATGATGTTTAGCGTCAGGTTCAGTGAAATCTGCGTTATGACATTGACGATAACGATAAAGCGGAATAATTGCTGTTATATCTCTTCAACTGCGACCATTCCCGTGTCTAAATTTATTTTTAATAAGACCTTGCTTTCATTGGAATCTGAAGTGTATTTTTTACATTCAGCCGAGAAAATATTATCGGTTATTGAGGGCTCTGAGTCAAAAATGCTGTTGATTGGAATAAATATCAAGACCGCCATATCGATCTCAAGTACCAGAAAATGACTAAGGAGGGTTTTGTGTTTTTCGCTTATACAGATTCAGAGTTGGGTCTTAGGTTAAACGAGATTTCATACGGACGGGGTAAAGAATGATTGAACGCGTCTTCCTTTTCCCTTTGTTTCATAAACAATGCTCTTTTCGCTGGAAGCAAAAAGCTTTTAATCATAAACGTCATGTTAAGCCTTATATCGGAGTTGGAATGATACTTGCTCTTTTTTTACTTCTAAGCGGCATATACGCCAATATTGAACCAGGTATAATAAGGTTTGGGCCATTTTTTTGGTCTGTTTATATTGATACACTTCTGGTATATTGTATTACTATGATCATCTTGTTTTTTGTGAAATTAATAAGACGCGATAATTTATTAATTGGACCTTTTTATTTATTTCTAATTTTAATCTTTGATAGTTTTTCTAATTCATAATATCCTGTATCTTCAATTGCTCTAAACGTAACCGTGGGCTCACAAACTACATTGTCCCACTTTTCATTACCATATGCTATCGGCTTTGCCTTACATATGAAGTCGTCCTTTTGCGTTATATCATTTAACCATAAATCGACGGTGAAATAGTTTACTTCACCAAGTACATCTTCATAAGTAATTAAAAGTCTTACTCTGCCATTATAAAAATCTGTACTTGTAAATCCAACTCTTAAAATAATTGGAATTGATGACCCTTCTGGAATATTGGCATAATTGTCAGTGCCAATTCTAAAAGCTATCTCACTCCAAGGGCTATTGGCTGAAACAATTTTGACATTTGTAGCAGGACCTTTTCCAATATTTTTTATCTTAAAATAAGCAATTCCGTGATACTCAAATTCTTGAATGGGATAATCAAAATTGTATATAAACAACTTGTCACAGTTGTTTATATCATCCTCCGTTAACGGAATCAAAATAGGCTTTACTGATGCAATTCTACTTTTTTTAGATTCTCTTATTGCTAAAACAGCGAATATTAAAGTAACAAGGGACCCTATCTGAACTAATATTGATAACATGTCCATGATTCTACTCCTCTTACTCTTATGAGATGTGAAAACTATTAAACTTTCCTTTAAATCCGCAGGAAATTATTATATTCTTAAACTCCTCAAGTTTATCAATAGGATGGTAGTCATTTAGATACCAAGTAATATCTTTTCCTGATAGCCTTTTACAGATTTCTTTAATATAAAATTCATCAACTTTGGAAAAAGAGAATCCATATGTATATATTTTATCAATTAACGGCACATAGTCTCTAAAAAAGTCTTTATTATTTTCAAAAGCTTCTTTTATCTCTTTTCTTAAATCTCTATGAATGGCTTGCATAGCATCTTCTGAACCAATATGATGACTCTGGTAATAATCATAACAATCGTTATGATTACCGTGCCCAAAGATCAAATCCTCTCCTTGTTTTCCATGGATATGACAAACAGTTTTTACTTTATATAACTCTTCTAAAGTTCTTGTATAATTAAATGTAAGAAAAATGTCATTTTCTTTGTCAATAAGATTTTCAAAATTGTTAATTGTTGAAATATCATCAAGAGTGATCGTATTCACCCATTCCTCAAAATAGTCATTGAGTTTATACACAGCTCCTGCAAGATTAGAAGCGATATCTTGATTTCTATATACTTCATGCCATTCATTATCATCTTCTTCATCAGCCCAAGAATCTAAAAAAATATCGAAATTTAAAAGTCCTAACGAATTTTCTAGATCACCCCAATTATCCCCATCCGCTTCAGCCTCTGAGATAATATATTTTAAAAATCCGACGACCTCACGATCAATATAAGATACATCACCTTTGGGATTTATACATGAATTAGGAGTAACGGGATAATAGTCAGGTGCATCAGGATAATTTTTATTTAAATATTCATGAAAATTTTCATATGATGTTTTAAGTCCATGATCTAAATCGAATCCATTTCCGATAATGAATAAGTTTCTCATGTTTATCCCCCTCCCCATTAATAGCGATAGAATATTATACCATAAATATATTTTTAGAATAACTTGTTAGCATTTTCAGACAAGCTATAGATATATAATTGATTTTACAATAATAAAAAAAATTGCGTAAAAAGCTTGATTTGTAAAATATTTAGATTTTTTGAAATTGCTTGTCGTTAATTGTATGTTGAATGCCGAACTATTTATTCGAATATTGCAAATTTTCAAAATGAATATATTGACAATATGATTTAGTGTTGTACTATATTTATAGGAGGAGGGATATTATGGAAAAAAACTACGAAATATTAATTGAATTGCTCGAAGAAATAAGATTACTAACGGTTCAAACAAAAGCTGAAGCTTTGAAGAAATTTAAGGATGAATTTCTTACGTCAGACTTACGTCAGAAAATGTATAATGCGTTTGATGGAGAAAAAACATTACCACAAATTAGCTCTGAACTTGAATGTAAAGTTAATACGCTACAAATCTTCACACAATCATTAATAGAAAAAGATTTAGTCAATTACGAAATGAGGGGTAATTCACGTATTATTAGTAAATCCTTGTCAAAAATAGCAGTTTATTATGCTAATAAAAGTCTAGAGGAGATATAATATGGTAAATGACAAATTAACAGGTATGTTTGAAGAGTTTTTATTACTTTACAAAGTTATTAATAGAAAAAGTGTTATAGAAATATTGCGATCAGAACTAAAAACTGATCAGCTTATTGAAATTTATCAGTTAACTGACGGCGAGAAATCTACAAGAGAACTATCATCAATATTAAAGGATAAATGCTCTCACACTACCATATCTAATCTTTGGAATAAATGGGCATTACTTGGATTAGTTTACCCAGCCAGGCAAAAAGGTCGCTATAAAGCAGCTTTCAATTTATTCGAATATGGTATTACTAAATTAGAAGATAAGGAGGACTGAAAATGGATATTAACGAAAAAATCCTAGACGAGCTTATCGCAATAAGAAAAATGTTGACAATTTTATCACAAGATAAAATTGATATATTTAATGAGCAAATTAAAAGTAAATATTTGACCACTGAGCAGAGGCAAAAAATGTATGATCTTTTTGATGGGACAAAAAGCTTAAAAGAAATTAGTGATGAGGTTAAAACTTCTTCAGAAGCTGTTCGACTATTCGCTGTGTCATTAGAAAAGGCTGGGCTACTTGAATATGTTGCAGAATCAAAAGTTAAATATCCGAAACGATTGTTCTAGGAGGTCAATTATGGGAGAAAGTCAAGAACTATATGCAGCAGTTAATTACGTTAAACATAAGGTTGAAGCAATTGAAAAGATTGAGATGCTAAACTTACGTTCAAACAAAGTCCTTAGAGATGAATACATATCTATCCTGCAGTCAGATGCACTTCTTTTCAGCGTATATAAGGAAGTTGACGGTATAAAATCTCAAAAAAAGATTGCAATTGCTGTTAATACAACTGAGATGAGTGTATCACGCAAAGTAAAAAAATTATCCGAAATTGGCTTAATAGAAATAAAAGAAACAGCATCCGGAGAATGCATTTATAAATATACTGTAGCAGAGCAAGCATTCAAATTAACAAGGATTTAGCTATGAGTGATGAATTATCTAAAACAGTTATAAGAATTATCCAGGATTATTGCTTTGAAAACTCTGCATCATTGTTTTGTGATAGATTTTCAACATCTATCTCACCTACAGTAACGAGGTTAATCAAGAGTAAGAATCTTAATTTGTGTAATTTTCATGATATTATTAAAGAAAGAAGAGATTTTTTTATTGCAAACGCTCTTGATCAAGCTATATTTAGTAAGGGTCTATTTCAAAGACTAAATTATGAGCTGGCATTTTATAAACCAGAAGAATTTTATGATATCATTTCAACCTTTAAAAGAAAAATGGAAAATGGTAATTTTCGAGGGTTCCCAAAAGATAAAACCTCTGAAGATACTTTACGATGTACACTGGTTATATATTTAGATAATGAAACTTTCTGCGAGGCGAGATCAGCAGCCGGTTATAATGATATAACTGTACCTTCTGAAAAAGTAGTGTTGGAAACAAAACTTTGGAAAGGAATGGACTATTATAACTCCGGTTTCCCTGAATTAAATGAATATCTTGATAAGTATAATTATAACGAAGGATATTATATAATTTTTGATTATAACCAAACCCCTAATGATGTAATTGCTAAAAATGGTGAGATATTTGATATAAAATATTGCAAGCGTAATATTCATGTGGTTTTTATAAAAATGAATGCTGAAAGGCCATCTAAGATATATAAATTAAATAAGCCAACAAATTCATGACCTACGTACAAAATCGAATTAACTTTATTTCCAATTAGATATCAATTCTTAAAGTCATTAATATCTAATCCTAATTCTTCTAGGGAGCTTAATACTCTACATCTTCCTTGAACTCCTGCTACTTCTGAAACTATTCCTATCTTTCTCCATCTACCCCATATATTTGATATAGTCGGTTGACTACACCCAACTTTTTTACTTATATCTGTTGTTGAGTTTACCCCATCCGTCATATCATATATTAATGCATCTTTTTCATCTCGCAAAACACTTTTAACTGTCTCCCTAAGACCATCTCTACAACTAAATTTTAACCATAGCGAAATTTCATCGAGTTTATCTAGCATTAACCTTGCAATCTGATCGTCCATATTTTCACTCCTCAATATTTTTTATTAGCATTATTTAATACTTAAAGGTCATTATTATTTGTGCCTAATTTTAACATGAATTTATATTTATTATAACATTATCCAACACGTGGCAATAATTTATTTTTTTATTTTAGTGAAGGTGAGGAGAGTTCGCATCTTTGCCCTGTACCATGTTCCGCAAATCTGCCGTCCTCGCCCAAGCACAGGGCTTCGGACCAGCTCAGGGAAAAACATCCCCGATGTTTTTCTATTCCTTCGCTGCTCTTACGAGTTCTCCTCTCCTCACTTCCGCATATCAAAAAAATAAAAAATGAGGTGCAAGACCTCATTTTTAATTTTTTGTGGTGAAGGTGAGGAGAGTCGAACTCCTGTCCGAAAGCATTTCCACAAGACTTTCTCCGAGCGCAGCTAATGTTTTATTTGTTTCGCCTCTTACAGCGCCCGTTAGCAGGCTCTGTCTTCGGCTAGCCTATTGGTCCCCCGTGCTACTAGGCGCTCACACGGAGTTTTCCTGTATAATCGGCGCCAGATTCCTCACCTACAGGTGAATGAGGGCTGACGACGCACCGCTAAGCGGTTGCTGCTTATGCAGCTAAAGCGTAATTATTGTTATTTTTAGCGTTTATTTTAAACGTGCCTCTTTTAACGTAGACTAGGCAACTACGGCTCGCTTATCTGGCTTCTACACCCCCGTCGAAACCTTTACACCCCCAGGTATTTGGGCATCAACGCTAAAGCAATATCTTGATGTCATATATACATAATACCACAGCATATCGCTTTTAAACAATAGTAATTTCTAGCATGCTTAGTACAATTTATGTATGTAAATTTCTTTATGATTTGTTATTCAGTCAAGTTAACTTCTTGGGAGAGAAATTTCCGGTGAAAGAAAATATCGTTACCGGAAATTTCGACTTTTCATTTCTTGTTGTATATGCCGATCCGTGTCCCTCTTCTGTAAGTCATCCCGCTTATCGTAGTTTTTCTTGCCTCGGGCCACGGCGATCTCCATCTTGGCCAGCCCCTTTTCGTTGAGATACATGTTCAGCGGCACGAGGGTCAGTCCTTTCAGAGTCGTGTAGCCGATGAGCTTCCGGATCTCCTGCCGGTGCAGCAGCAGCTTCCGCGGCCTCAGCGGATCCACGTTGAAACGGTTGCCCTGCTCATATGGGCTGATGTGCATCCCGTAGATGATCAGCTCATTGCCATCGACTTTGGCATAGCTTTCTTTTAAATTCACACGGCCCTGGCGGATGGATTTGATCTCGGTTCCGGTCAATGCAATACCGGCCTCATAGACTTCCTCTATGAAGTAATCGTGCCTGGCCTTTTTATTATTCGCAATGATTTTCTTTTGCTTCAATTAAATCACCTAATTCTGTTATTTCTTGTTGATCAGTCCGATCTCATTAAACGGGAACAATCTGACGTCTACTCTGCCCAAAATGTCGGATACCGCGATCTCCCCGATGCTCGGATCCCGGCTGTCCATGCTGTTGGGCCGGTTGTCTCCCATGACGAAGATATAGCCGTCGTCAACGGTAAACGGAGCCATGTCTCCCGGAGTCATTCCGCCGTAAATGTAGCTTTCCTTCAGCGCTTCCCCATTGCGGTAGACGACGCCGTCCTTCACTTCAATGGTATCTCCCGCGACGCCCATGACCCGCTTGATCAGATCCTTTTCCTCTCCGCCGTCGCTGTAAATGTGTGCCTTGAACACGACAATATCGCCGTGGTGAGGTTCCCCGGTTATATACGGGAGTTTATTCACGATCAGGTAGTTGTAGGGTTCGATGGTGGGATACATGGAGTATCCTTTTACTAAGGTCGGTTTAATGAATGATGTAATTACTAACGCGATTATAAGAGCGATGATGATCGTTTTAGCAAATTCAAATATCGTTTTTCTCATCTTCTTAAATTACCTTCTAATCCCCTTCTAGTGTTTTTTCTCTTCTGGTTTCCCCTTTATTTATCATCACCCGCTACTTCAGCGGGCCGATTTCGTTGAACGGATACAGGCGGAAGACCGCCTTCCCGTAAACATCGTCGATCCTTACGAATCCGACGTTGGGATCGCGGCTGTCGATGCTGTTCAGCCGGTTGTCCCCCATGACGAACAGTTCGCCCTTGGGCACGACCACATCCTTTACATAGCCGTTGGTATAGCCGTCCATGGTGTAGGATTGATCCTGCTCTTTCCCGTCGATATAGACATTGCCGTCTTCAATGGTAATGCTGTCGCCTGGAAGTCCGATGACCCTTTTGATCAGCATTTTTTCGGAGCCGGTCTGGGTCTTCAGCTTGGTATGGAAAACGATGATGTCGCCGTGCTCCGGCTCTCCGAAATGATAAGACTGTTTGCTCAGAAACAGGAAATTATATTCCTGCAGCGTCGGCATCATGGAGGTTTCTCTTACAAATGTCGGTTTGATAAACTGTAGAATGATCACTGCGACAATCACTGCGATTAATATGTCCTTGATCCATTCCTTCAACTCTTTCATATTGATGTTACTCATTCTTGTATACTTTACCTCGTTATTTCACCTTTCCTATTTTCTCGAGAGGCCATACGACGACCGCGCAGTACCCTCTGATCAATTCCATTTTAAGCGGCCCGACGCGGGGGTCCCTGCTGTCAATACTGTGCTCCCGGTTATCGCCGAGTACGAAGACTTCGTCCTTCCCGATTATTTTCGGTTTCATGTCGCCTTCCGTTTTTCCTTTTATGTAATCCTCCTTCAGGAGTTCATCGTTGCGGTAAACATCGCCGTCCCGGATCTCGATCTTGTCGCCCGGCAGGCCGATCACTCTCCGGATGGTATTGTCGCCCTTGTCGCCTTCCTTCAGGAAATCATTCCGGAACGCTACGATTTGGCCGAATTCGGGTGTGCCCCGGACTTCCGAGTAGTGCTGGTTCACGATAATGATCGCCTCGCCGTCGCTGATTCCCGGAAGCATTGCGTTTCCGTCCGAAATAACGGGACGGATCAGCATCGTCATCAGCCAGGCCAGTATGATCGGATATATATATATCCTGTACTTCTCCCGGAAGGGTCTGTTGTCTCCTTGTTTTGCCATTTTCGCTCTCCTCAATCACTGCCAAACAAGCTAACTTTGATCGCCTGAAAATTTGCAGGCAAATCTGCTTTGATCTCCATCCCCTTCATATATTCAAGCGGCGCCGCCCCTTTATCAAAGCACAGCTTGTATGCGTGAAGCAGCTGCGTCGACAGTTTGAATTCCTGCTCGACTCTTTTATTCTGCCCCTTTATCATGTATTTCACATCACCGATGACAGGAAAACCTGCTTTGGCGAGGTGAGCGCGGATCTGATGCGTTCTTCCGGTGACCAATTCGACCTCCACAAGGGAGTAGCCCTTTGCGGTTTTCAGCGGCCTTGCAATGGTCTCCATGACCTTGCCTGCGTCGGATTCCATGTCGATGACCCGCACGGTGTTGGTCTTTTCGTCCTTTTCCATTTTGTCCTTCAGTTGAAGGCTCTTTTTCATCTCACCGTGGACGACGGTCAGATAATACTTCCTGACGTATCCTTTGTCCCGGATCATCTGGTTCAGGCTCTGGAGGGCCCTGTTGTTCTTTCCGAAGATGACCAGTCCGGTGGTGTTCCGGTCCAGCCGGTTCACCGGCGAGGGTACGAAGGTCTTTTCCCTGCCTGGGGAATACTCCCCTTTCCCCGCGAGATAACCGATCACCTGGTTGGCGAGGGTATTCTTTTTCTCGTTTTTGTCCCCATGCACCAAAAGCCCGAAGGGCTTTTCCACGATAATTATGTTTTCGTCCTCAAAAGCGATTTTAAACTGTTTTTTTGCCTGGCTGACGGTTTTCGTTTCCTGGTATGCCCTGGCCTCTTCTTCCGGGATATACACAGCCAGTTCGTCGCCGACGTTCAGAAGGGTTTCGATGGCTGCCCGCTTCCCGTTTACCTTTACGTCTTTACGGATCAATTTATAGATATAGCTAAGCGGCGCGTTCTTGAAGTATTTTTTCAGGAACCTGTCCAACCTCTGGTTTTCTTCGTTTTCCGTTATGGTTATTTTTATCATTCGCCACCATCTGATTTCTACAGTAAAATTATCAACTAAGATTATACAACATAAAACATTTTTTATATACCCATGTAAACAAAACTTAATAAAAAACCAATATTATATGTGCGTTACAACAAGGGGCTTAAAACAGATATTTGCACCTTGTTATTATATATCAACTATGATAAATTAAAAGAGAAATAAAGATCGAATTTTGTTGCATGCAGGGGGGTACTCAAATGAAAACACTAAAGGATATTTTTTATGATCTGAATGACGTCATGGTGGCGCTGATCATACTGGCGATAGCGGCGCTGGTGATCGTGACGAATATTGATTCCATAATAGATTATCCGTCCAGCGTCTCGGCGGAGGTACAGATGCCCGAAAAGGAAACGCCGACCACCTATGCCGAAAATCCGCCGGTCACCAATGACATAACCGGCAGCGCGATCGACGGCAACGGAACAGACAGCGACGGCAAGAATACGACGGGCGGAGGCGTTACAGGCAATACAGGCAACGGTGAAGTCGTGAATTATTCCGTCTACATAAATCCCGGTGAGACCGGCGACCAGATCGCCGACGTCCTGATCGGCGTAGGGCTGTTCAAGGACAGACAGCAGTTCCGCAATGCGGTAACCGCAGCAGGCGCCGATGGAAAGCTTAAGGCCGGAGAATTTATCATTCCTTCCGATTCAACGCCTGCCGAGGTCGTATCGATTCTTACCCAGTAATATTAATCTTCCGATTCCAGAAGCCGGATTAGTTTTTCTAATCTGGCTTTTTGTTCGCCGGTCATCATGGACCGCATCGCTTTGATCGCCTTCATCTGTTTATCAAACGCTGCCCTGTCTTTTTTCAGGCTGTGTTTTACCTTCATGATCTCATCGATCAGCTCCTGATCACTTTTCCCTTTGTATTTTTCAGCGACGTCGGACATGCGGTCCGATTTGGAAACGTTGTTTGATTTCGCTGGACCAAGCCCCAGTTGTTCCGCCAGATCCATGACCAGTTTATCATTTATATCCATATTGTACTCCTTTCTATGTCCGCCTCGGCCACTCGGGTTAATCAGCGGCGCTATACAATATATGCACCAACGGATCGTTATTTTCATATTATGGGGAATAAAACTATAAACAACATCATGTCAGCTGATCCCATACTGGCAGGAATGGAGGTACATATGAACCCTGCTCTGATTCTGGCTGCAGTGCTTTTTTTATCTCAAAATCAAGGAAAATCGCCATTATTGCCTTTGAGGCTTCCGCCTCCCCCGATCGCAGGCAAAGCGGGCATCCCGCCGATCAAGGATCCCGGTTACTTTGACACTTTTAAAATGGAAATGCTTCTCGACAGGCTCCACGGCATGACAAGTACACTGGAAAAGGTGAACCATTTAAATCAGATGAGAGGCGTCCCGTTCAGCCGGGAGAATTCCATCGACCGCATCCAGGAATCGCTGGACGCCGTGAAGGGATTTCTTTACACAAACAAATCTGCGAAGAACATCGACAATCTTACAAACACCTTATCGAATGTGAAACAACTTGGTGATTTGCAAGGCATTATGACCAACATGGGACCAATTTTATCCATGCTTTCAAACAAAAATGATAAATAGTTACCAATAATATAAAAAAAACCTGTGCAATCCCTCCTGATTAGGGTATAATATACCTAGTTAATTTTGTTATAACGCATAAGTTGAAAATTTTCGACTGTAGAAAATTTTCTTACTTCTGTGCGTTTCAACGAGACAATGGATATTGCTCGTTATTCCTGATAACAATATAATATAGGAGGGATTTATTATGGCATTGGTAACAACAAAAGAAATGTTTGCGAAAGCGTTAAAGAGCGACTACGCGGTAGGGGCTTTCAACGTAAACAATATGGAAATTATCCAGGGTATTGTTGATGCAGCTAAAATCGAAAACGCACCCCTGATTCTGCAGGTATCCGCAGGTGCAAGAAAATATGCGAAACCTACTTATCTTGTCAAGCTGGTGGAAGCCGCCGTCGAAGACTCCGGCCTCGATATCGCTCTTCATCTTGACCACGGCGAAGATTTCGAAATTTGCAAAAAATGCGTTGACGACGGTTTCACTTCCGTCATGATCGACGGCTCCAAGCATCCGTTCGAAGAAAACATCGCTCTGACGAAGCAGGTCGTAGAATATGCGCATGCAAAGGGTGTTGTTGTTGAAGCAGAGCTCGGCAAGCTGGCCGGCGTGGAAGACAATATCAAGGTCGACGCTCGTAACGCTACATTTACCGATCCGGAAGAAGCAGCAGAATTCGTTGCGAAGACAGGCGTTGACTCCCTGGCTATCGCGATCGGTACAAGCCACGGAGCATATAAGTTCAAGGGCGATCCATATCTTGATTTTGAAAGACTGAAGACGATCAGCAAGCTGATCCCAAACACTCCGCTGGTACTCCACGGAGCATCCACGGTACTGCCGGAATTCGTAGCGCTCTGCAACAAGTACGGCGGAAACATCCCGGGAGCACAGGGCGTTCCGGAAGATATGATCCGCGAAGCTGCAAAGCACGGCGTCTGCAAGGTCAACATCGATACCGACCTGAGACTTGCCATGACCGCTGAAATCAGAAGGATCTTCATGGAAAATCCGGCTGAATTCGACCCAAGAAAGTACCTCGGACCTGCAAGAGACGCGATCCAGCATATGGTTCAGCACAAGATCAAGAACGTTCTCGGCGCAAGCAACCAGAGATAATTGAAAACTCCTCAATTCATAAATAGAAAAACAGAGCCGGCTGTAGTGTGTCAAGTAAAACGGACAACTTAAAAACAGACCTAAAGCTGACTTCGATACTCAATCGGAGTCAGTTTTTTTAATCCATATTGGGGCCGTTCATAATTGTAGTAATGGATGTACTCATCAATAACAGCCTTCATTTCCTTAATGGTTTTTCCACGATGGAGTTTCAGTTCTTCATTTTTAAACAGCGAGAAGAAAGACTCCATAGGGGAATTGTCATACGGAACCCCTTTCCTGGACATACTTCCGTCTATCTTCTTTTTCTTCAAAAAATCATGGTATTCCACGGAAGCATATTGTGATCCTTGATCTGAATGAAGAATCAGCTTTTTGTCCGGGATTAATGGAATTGACTTTCTCAATGTTTCAATCACTAATTCGTTATTGTTTTTATCCGAATAGTGATATGATATAATGGATTTATCCCGAACATCTTTGATGCAGGAAAGGTACAGTGTACCATCCCTGCTGGGTATGTAGGTGATGTCGGTAAGCCACTTTTCAGTGGTCGGCGAAGGGCAGAATTCTTGCTGTAGCACATTGGGGAATGAGTGGGCAAGTTTCTGCTCTTGCTTTTTTTGAGGCACGTATTTTCTTTTTCTAATAGATTTTATGTTTAGGATACTCATATATCGGTGAACGCTCCCTAAACTCATATGAATTCCGTATTGCCGCTGAAGCTGCATTTGCACTTGTCTTCTCCCGCGGGTTTTCTTTTGATAGAAGATCTCTTTAATTGCATCTGCCCTTTCATGATCAATTTTGTTATGCCTGGGCATACCTCTATGAATCCAGCCATAGTAGCCACTTCTGGAGCATTGCAGATAATTGCACAAAACGGTAATATCATATTTTCTTCGCAGTTTGTGAACCACCAAGTATTTTACTTTTGGCTGCTGCTGTTTAGGGAGCTGAGTTGTTTTAGGATATCGTTCTCCATTTCCAAGAAACCAATGTATTCATCCTTCGTCATTGATTCCAGATTAACTTTCCGTGGTCGCCCGCCGCCCTTACTATCCCTTCCCGATCTGTCCTCGCAACGTCCGGTTTCTTGATACTGCTTTGCCCACTTGAGTAATCGATTCTTTTGAATATCATATTTTCTTAGAACATCAATAAAGCGAGTGCCGGACAGATAATCTTTGACTGCATTGATTTTAAATTCCTCTTGATAGTGCTTGCCCATTCCATAACCTCCTTAAGTGAAAAAGACTATGATACTTTAAATTGTATCATAGTCTCTTTTTAACTTTGTCCGTTTTTAGTATAACACTACAGCCGGCTCTGTTTTTGTTTGTCATTCATTGTTCATCAATTCCCTGCGTATTTCCCGGCCTCTATAAACAATCTTTTCACCATGAGACTGAACTCACCGAATAATTGTTCAACTAAATCTTCATCTTCTTCCGTCAGGGCTTTTTGCAGGTCGGAAGCGATGGCGGCCAGCTTTGCCGCTCCGATATTTCCGGAACCGCCCTTACATTTATGGACGATCTGGACCGCTTCCTTGTAATCATGGTCGTCTATAGCCCGTCTCAATGTTTCGGCCACATCCTGAAATTCGTTCAAATATTCTTTCAGAATCATTTTGAACAGCTCTGCGTTATTGCCGATCCGTTTCAGCGCGTCGGATATATCCAGGACCTCATAACCGTCTTCTTCGGAAGGAACGCCGACCTTCGGATCCTGATCCGTGTACCCGCTTTCCTGCAAAGGTTCCAGGATATGCAGCAGAGTATCCATTAGTTTTTCCGGGTCAAAGGGTTTGCTGATGTAATAATCGATCCCGACCCGCTTGCATTCCCCGTCTACGCCTGTGATCGCATCCGCGGTCATAGCCACAATGGGAATATCCGGGTCCATTTTCCGGATCAGGGCCGATGCTTCGTACCCATTCAGAATCGGCATATGCAGATCCATCAGGATCATATCGATCTCTTGCCGGTGCTCGCGGTAATAATTCACGCCTTCTTCGCCGTTATCCGCAAGGGAAACGTGGAAGCCGGCCTGTTCAAGGATTTCCCTGACGATAAATTGGTTTGTCTTGTTATCTTCCACAACAAGCGTCCGGTAAGATTTTTCGGTCTGCCTGCTCCCGGATCCTGTGGCAAGCGGTCTCGGCTTATCCGTTTCAGGCGACTGCGCTTTGAAAATCTCCAGAATGCCGTTATACAGGAGCGACGGAATGATCGGCTTCGTAATGCCGAAGTCGACCCCGGCCTCTTCAATTTTTTGGAATACGTCTTCCCTCTTGAGCGGAACCATCATAATGACTTTCAGCTCCGCGGATGCCGGGAGCGCGCTTTTCAGCCTTCCGATAAATTCGATCCCGTTGTCCGACGGAGTTTCATAATCAAGAATCAGGAGATTGAACGGCTTTCCGTTTGCTGCAGAAGGATCGGTTATCCGTTCTGCCGCTTTTATTTCCGATTCCGTCAGTTCCGCGGGAATCCCGAAGGACGCCAGATATTTTTCGATCAGATGCAGATCGGTGGCAGACCGGTCCAATACAAAAGCCCTAACTTCACGGAAGTAAATCGCCGCGGTCTTCTGTCTCTCTTCATTGTTTCTGACCCGGTCGACTTCAAGGGGCAGCCTTATTATGAATTGGGAACCTTCGCCGGGAACGCTGATGACTTCGACTTCGCCGTTCATCAGTTCCGTGAGGCTCTTGACGATGGATAAACCGAGGCCTGTTCCGCCGAATCGCCTGTTGATGCTGGAATCGCCCTGGGCAAACGGCGTAAACAGCTGTGCCACCTGCTCTTCAGACATGCCGATGCCGGTATCTGTGACGCGGAATTCCAGAATGCAGGGATCTCCGTTCTTTGAAGCCTGGCTTATTTCCAGAGAGACTTCGCCTGCGGCTGTGAATTTGACCGCATTGTTGATAAGATTGATCAGGACCTGCTCAATTCTCTTCGGGTCTCCAAAGAAGTTCACCGGGATTTTCGGGTCCTTGCTCATCCTGAACTCGATCTCCTGTTCTTCGACCCTAAAGGAGATGATATTGATGACTTCCTGTATCACCTTGTCGAGATTGAATGAAATGATCTCCAACTCGACTTTTCCGGCTTCGATCTTGGAGAAATCCAGGATATCGTTGATGATGCCAAGCATCGTATGGGACGCCTGCGTGATCTTATCCAGGTACATTTTCTGCGTGAGGTTCACATCGGTTTTTTTGATCAGATACGCCATGCCTGTTATGGCGTTGAGCGGCGTCCGGATCTCATGGGACATGCGTGCAAGAAAACTGGATTTGATCTGATTCGCGACTTCGGCCTCCTGCTTCGCCCGCCTCAGCTCCTCTTCGATCGCGATGCGCTTTTTCATTTCACGTTTCAGACGGATGGTCCAGAAAACTGAAATCAGCAGAAATGCCAATATTATGGCAATGATTTGAAAGATGGGGCCGTAATCGATTTCATTTTGCACGCCGATCCATTTGTTGTTGATTTCAATTTTTTCTTCTTCGGTGATGCTAGCCAGTCCCTTGTTAATGATGCCGACCAGCTCGGGCCAGTCGTTTCTGACCGCAAAACAGAGGGACTGCATATTTTTTGAGTTGATTATAATAAATTTCAGATTCGTGAAACCATGCTCCTTGATTAGGTAGCTCGTTGTCGCCAGATTCCCGATGTAAGCCTTTTCAGTTCCGACGGAAACTGCCGTCAGAGCGTCTTCTACCGTCGAGTACGGGCTCAGCGGAATCTCCGGATGCTCAGACGTCATAAAGCTGTGGTGGGAACTGTTTTTCTGGACTGCCGTCGGTACATTTCTCAGGTCGTCAAAGTTTTTGATATCATTGTTTGAATCCTGGACTACGATGACCCGTTGAAAATCGATGTAGGGATCGGAAAACAGAAAATACTCCTCCCGCTGCGGAGTTTTCGCAACGCATGGCAGGACGTCCAGTTTCTTCTCCACCGCCAGCTCGTAGGCTTCCGTCCAGGGCAGATTTTTATCAACGACCATCTCGATCCCGGTTTTTTCGGACAACAGCTTGATATAATCCGCTGCAATGCCCTTATATACGCCGTCCGAGTCTATAAACTCATAGGGCACGAAGTTCGGATCGACGCATAAATGAACCACGGGATGCGTGTTGATAAATTGTTTCTCCTCCTCGGTAAATTTCGGCTCCGCCGCCTGCGCAAAGCATGCCGAAGGAAAGAGAAGCAGGATCAGTATGCAGATAACTGCCTGTTTTAGTTTTCTCAAGGAGTTCACCTCTCTAAAGATTCCCCGCATCGTACTGTCGCGATATCAGCGCGATTTCTTTCTCGATTTCCAGAAAGCCTGCAACGATATCCGGATCGAACTGCTTTCCCGCTTCGTTCCGGATCAGTTCAAGCGAGTGTTCATGTTCGAACGCGTCCTTATACACCCTCTTATGGGTGAGTGCGTCGTAAACGTCGATGATAGCCATCAGGCGCCCTCCGAGAGGGATCGCTTTTCCGCCCGTGCCCGTAGGATATCCGGTCCTGTCATACCGTTCGTGATGGGAGCCCACAACCTCGATGGCGGTTTTGATAAAGGAGGGCATTACCCCATCCGGAAGGTCGTGGCTCAAGGCCATCACGCCATAGGTCGTATGGTTCTTCATGTCTTCAAATTCGTCTGAGTTCAGTTTCCCCGGCTTGAGCAAAATCCGGTCAGGGATGCCGACTTTCCCGATGTCGTGCAGCGGGGCTGTTCGAACCAGCTCGCCGATATATTCGTCGGTCAGGACCTCCTTGAAGGCCAGCATGGGCTGCAGATGTTCGCATAACACTTTCATCATATGCTGCGTTCTTTTTGCGTGATTGCTCGACTCGATATTCCGGACTTCCAACAGTCCGACCAACGCCCGGATCGTAATATCGCGGGTGGCGATCAGTTCTTTCGTCCTGTTGTATACGGTGAGTTCCAGCATTCTATTCTGATCCTCGATCTGGATCTGAGCCCTTCTCAGATTCAGATGGACTTCGACCCTTTTTCGCGTGGAAGCCATATTCAGAGGCTTTCTGATATAATCAACCGCGCCCAGATCCAAACCTTTGATCTCATTTTCGATCTCGTCATGGTTTGTCAGGATGATCACGCTGATCTTGCTGAGCCTCGGATCGTCCCGCATTGCCTGCAGGACTTCAAATCCGTCCATCCTCGGCATGTTCAGATCAAGGATCATCAGGTCGATATCGGGATCGGAACGAAGGACCTCCATCGCTTCCAGGCCGTCATTCGCACTGAGCAGCTGACAGTCGTCCAGCATGCTGCTGATCAATAACACATCGGTTTTTAGATCGTCTACTATCAATACTTTCGCGTTCATTTCATTCCTCCGATTCTTTTTCCTGAAGTATTTTATTGCCTTCCTGTTCGATCTGCCGGAGGAAGTCGTCCACGGACGTCGTTCCCTTCATGACCGAGTGCAGTCCCGGCGCATAGTATTCATCCTTGACACGCTGCCACAAGGGCACGGGCACGTCGATGCTCGGCTGGCTGAATCCGCTTAGAAAAACAGCAAACTCGGGATATTTTTTGAATATCATGCTCTTTGAGATATCTTTTCTGACCGGAAGCCGGAATGGATAATAGGCGTCGTGCTCCGGGCTGTATTCTCCTTCCATGATCATATCCTGCGCTCTCTGGGTGATCAGATATTGTATAAACTCAACCGCGGCCGCTTTTTTCTCCTCGCTCAGCTGCGGCTGCAGCGATAACATCATCGGCCCGATTTCCGGATAAAGTCCGAGCTGCTCCAGCGGTATGACGCCCACCTCAAAACTGTTTCCGTTTTTCCAGATATCCGTGACGCCCCAAAGTCCCTGGATTTCAAAGGCGACCTGCCGGTTCCTGAAATAGTCCATGACTTCCACGCCGGTATCGTCTACCCATGTATCCTGGGCGTACCTGCCCAGTTCGTTTTTATAAAATTCGATCGCGTCTTTGGAATTTTGAGAATTGATCGTCACAGTGGTTCCGTCCTCGCTGACCAGAGTTCCGCCAAAACCGTATATAAACTGATTCACCATCCAGGAGATGTCATTGTGGTTTGCTCCTACCAGGCCGATCCCCCAGGCGTCCGTTTTCTCTTCGACCAGCTTGCAGGCCGCTGCCAGATCTTCCGGGCTCCTGATACTCAGAGGATCGACGCCTGCTTTTTCCAGGAGCTGTTTGTTATAGATCAGGCCCATGGAATGACCGAGCCACGGCACGCCGTACACCTTCTGGCTGACGACGCCAAGCTGCCAGAGCTTATCGAAGAAAAGATGCTCCTCGAAACCGATGCTTTCCGTCATATCATCAAGCTTTCCCTTATAGCCGAGATATTGAACGAACCGGTATGGGAGCATATATATATCCACGGATCCGCCCTTGTCCAGAAGCTCTTCCACCGCCGTCAGATCTTCGTCTCCGTCCGCCAAAACGACCTGATATCCTGTTTTGTTTTCCGCGTTATAAGCGTCGACGATCCGTGATATGGCCTCGCCGCGGCCGGAATACGTCTTCCACGTAATTCGGAAGATAATGTTTTCTGTATTTGATTTTGTATTGGAATTTGAAGAATCGTTGTCCGGGGGAACCTGGCTGTTCGCGCCGCACCCGGATAATAAAGAAACAATAAGGATGAATAAGAAAACGAATTTTAAGAATCGAAATAATCTGTTCATAGCTACGGCCTCCCTTACTGTTAAGAACATTTCAGGTGATATAATACTGCCGCTGACGTTCAAGATGGTATATTATCGTCTTAATTTGTCTAATTATATCACTTTTCGTTCGTTGTATCTATTATTTTTCACCTTGCGAACGATTCTTTTCTTGTATAATCGATTATCGTTTGTTATAATTATTTTGTTAGATCCTACATGCTTAATAAGGAGAATCGATATGTCGGAAATCAATATATTTGAGAAGGTCGAGGCCATTCCAAGGAGAAGTTATATCACGCAAAGAACGCCTCTTCAGAAATTGGCAAATTTGTCAAAGGCTCTTGGCGGAAATGCGGAAATCTATATGAAACGGGACGATCAGCTTCCTTTCGGCGGTAACAAAACAAGAAAGCTTGAAATTCTTTTTCAGGAGGCCGTTGATCTGGGCGCTGATACGATCATCACAGCGAGTACGGTCCAGTGCAACCATAACCTCATGGCCCTGCTGATGGCCAACAAGGAAGGGATGAAAACCGAACTGATCCTTGAAAACTGGGCAAAGTCTGACTATGAATATGCCCGCGACCCGAATAAACATCTTTACGAGTTTGCCGGCGTCTCAAAGACGGTCAGCTGCGGAGATCCCGTTACCGGGCCTCTTCATACCATGGCGCTTGCGCAGGAAATGAAAGCGGGCCTCGAAGCCCAGGGCAGAAAACCCTACATCCTCGCCAGAGGAGGAACCTGTCCCATGGGGAATTGCGGCTATATCCTCTGCGCCGGAGAACTGCTCGATCAGGAAAAAGAAATGAAAATCGACTTTGATTATGTCGTATGCCCCAGCGGCACCGGCGGAACGCAGGCAGGATTGATTCTCGGATTTGAGCAGGCAGGCCATACCGCTTCCGTGATCGGGATCAATGTCGCCCAAAAGAATGAAAAGCAACTGGCGTCAGTTTACGGCGCTCTTGAGGGGACTTCGTCCCTGCTGAATATAGATACCCCGGATAAAGACAAAATCATCTGCTATGAAGAATACATGGGCGAAGGCTACTCCAGACCCACAGCGGAACTGAAGGAAGCCATTGAGCTCACTGCCGGAACAGAAGGGATCCTGCTTGACCCGGTCTACTCAGGGAAAGCTATGGCCGGACTCATCGGGCTGATCCGAAACGGCGGGATCAAAAAAGGCTCAAAGGTGGTTATCCTCCACACCGGAGGATTTACTCCCTATTACGATTACTCATCCATGGCAGAAATGCTCTAGATCAAACGGAGGGAGGCGAAACGCATGGAAAATGATAAAGTGAGAACGGTAGACCGGCAGGATGCCTACGGGAAGATCACCGGCAAAGCCAAGTATGTCGACGATTTGAAATTTCCCGGCATGCTGTACGTGCAAACAGTAAGATGTCCCTATGCCCATGCAAGGATCATCAATATTGACAGTTCAGAAGCTCTGAAACTAAAGGGTGTTGTGAGAGTGCTCACGGCAAAGGATGTGTTCGGAAGGAACCATCTGCCAAACGATAAGCCTGTCCTTGTCGAGGACGTGGTAAGGTGCACCGGAGACGGCGTAGCTATAGTTGTGGCTGAAACAAAGTCTTTGGCCGAAAGAGCTGCGAAGCTTGTCAGGATCGAATGTGAAGAGCTTCCGGCAGTCTTTACCCCAGAGGAAGCCCTTGAACCGGGCGCCCCTGTCCTGCACGGAGATTCAAACTGCGCAATCACCCATAAAACGGTCAAGGGCGATATCGCCGTAGGCTTCAGGAAAGCCGACGTCATACTGGAACGGGAATATTCCACTCAAAGAGCGATGCATGCCGCCATTGAACCGGATGGAGCGGTCGTCGTTCCGGAGGCCGACGGCATCACTGTTTATTGCCCAGGTAAAGGGCCCTTCAATGTGAAGAGGGCTGTTGCCGCGTCCTGCGGTCTCAGTGAAAATAAAGTACGGCTGATCCAGCCGGCCATCGGCGGAGCCTTCGGGGGAAAGGACTGCGATATCAACGTGATCGCATCCCGTGCCGCCATGGCTGCGATGATCACCGGAAGGCCCTGCAAGATGACCTGGAGCCGTGAAGAAGTTCTGCTTGAGGGCAGTAAACGACACCCCTTCCGACTGAAGTATAAAATCGGGGCAAAAAAGGACGGACACATAACCGCAATCGAGATCAATGGTTTGGCCGACGTCGGCGCATACATAACCAAGAGCAAAGCGACGATATGGAGAGCGACCGTAGAGGCCACAGGGCCATATAATATTGAAAATGTCTCCACGACCATCGTTGGAGCTTATACGAACAATGTTTACTCAGACGCAGTCCGGGGCTTTGGCTCGCCTCAGGTCGACTTCGCCTCTGAGTCCCTGATGAGCGAACTGGCCGCGGAACTCGGCATGAGCCCGCTGGAAATCAGACGTATCAACGCCTATCGTGAAGGCGCCGTCACCGCCACAAGTCAGAAATTGAAAAGCGTCAACCTCATCGAGTGTCTCGACAAGCTTGAGGAGGTCTTCCCTGTCAACGAAAAGCCCGCATCCCCAGTACCGGGCAAAATAAGAGGAAGAGGCATCTCCTGCATTTTCCGCGGAGAAGCCAACGGGGCTGGCGTCACCACGCTGGACGCCGCCGCGGTCAACATCCATATCGAACGGGACGGCAGCGTTACGGTGCTCACCGGTATCGCGGAAATGGGCCAGGGAGGAAGCAATATCGTGCTTCAGATGGTCAGCAACGTTCTGGGAGTCGGCATCGAACACCTGAAGGTCAGCCCGCTGGATACCGCCTACCTGCCGGACAGCGGAGCGACGGTCGGTTCCAGAGGTACGATCACTTCGGGCAATGCAGCGGTGGTTGCTGCGGAAGACGCAAAGATAAGGATCGCGAAAGTCGTTGCGGAAGACTGGGGAGTAGAACCTGAAAGCCTGATTTTTAAAGATAACAGTATTTTTACGGGGAATGGCGAAAAGCGGATCAGTTTTCCGGACGCCATTACTCTGTCCTATACAAAGCTGCCTGGCGTTTTCGGCTACGGCTGGTGGTCTCTCCCCCCTGTGTGGTGGGATTTTGACAGAAACTGCGGCGATACCTATGCCTCCTTTAATTACGGCGCCTGCGGCGCCGAGGTCGAAATCGACTTATCGTCGGGCAAGGTTGAGATCATCGATCTGGTGGCGATACACGACGTCGGCAGGATCCTGAACGAGCCGGAGGTCAGAGGCCAGATCGCCGGAGGTTTATCCATGGCCTATGGTTTTGCGCTGACGGAAGAAGTCGAAATCCGGAATGGTCAGGTCAAGACTTTAAATTTTGACGATTACCTGCTGCCAACAACTTTGGATCTCAAAAATTTAAGGCCGCTTCCGCTGGAACCGAAACAAGCTGGAGTCAATCCCCTTGGAGTAAAAGGGATCGGAGAATCCTCCACCGCCACGCTGGCGCCTGCGGTAATCAATGCTATCGAAAACGCGCTGGGCGTCAGGATCAGGCACCTCCCTGCGACCCTGGAGCGTGTGTTTGAAGCTATAAAAGAGAGCGAAAGGCTTGGATATATTGACAAGGAGGGAAGACGCAATGGTTAGAGAATTCTTTCAGCCCGATACGCTGATCAAAGCCCTGGAGCTGAGAAGAGATCATGAGGATTCTTCCCTGCTTGCAGGCGGAACGGATCTCGTCGTCGCCATGCGAAACGGCAGGGATCCCGAGGGAAGCATCATCGACTTATCAAAGGTCCGCGAGCTGAAGGGCGTTGAAGCGGAGGGAGACGCCGTCAGGATCGGCCCCATGACAACCTTTACAGAGCTCGAAGGCTCCGAGGCCCTTAGAAATACTGCAAGAATGCTCTGCGACGCAGCAGCGGCGGTAGGATCGCCCCAGATCCGGAACCGCGGCACCATCGGAGGCAATATATGCAATTCCAGCGCTGCCGCAGATGGGTTTACCCCCCTGCTCTGCCTCGATGCTGAAGTAGAACTTCAATCATTGGCCGCGGACGGAACAATAAACGTTCGAATCCTGCCTCTAGAAAGTTTCGTTATCGGCAGCGGAAAAACCGCCATTAGAAGCAACGAAATCCTTACCGGCATCCGATTCAAACAGCCTTCGTCAGACGTCCTCTTCCATTTCCGGAAAATCGGCAGGCGAAATGCCCTGGCCATAGCGAGGGTCAGCGGCTGCTGCGTCCTCCGGTTGAATGGTGGAGCTGTGGAAAGCGTCCGTTTCGCATTAGGAGCGTCCACTTCAAAGCCGGAACGAATCAGACCGGTGGAAGAATATCTGACGGGCCGTGAATTGAACGGTGAGGCTTTCAGGGAAGCAGGGAAGCTTGCGGCGGAGTATGTGCTCAAACAGACGGGTACCCGTCCATCCAGCAGCTATAAGCTTCCTGTTATTGAAAAATTGACTGCTTCATTGATAAAAGGCGCTGCGGAAGGGAGGAACACACTATGAATAAAATTGAGATCCGTTTCGTATTGAACGGGAAAGAAGTCGACATCGCGGTAGACCCGGAGGCGACGCTTTTATATCTGCTTCGCGAGGAGCTGTTCCTCACGGGGACAAAGGAAGGCTGCGGATCCGGAGAATGCGGCGCATGCACCGTACTGATGGATGGAATCGCGGTTAACTCCTGTCTTGTGCTGGTGCCTCAGATCAACGGGACAGAAATTATAACCATAGAGGCTCTCGAACTGGACGGGAAACTGGACCGCCTTCAGCAATCCTTCATCGATCACCACGCGGTGCAATGCGGGTTCTGTACTCCCGGGATGCTCATGAGCGCCAAAGCGCTGCTTTTGAAGAATCCCTCCCCTACCCAGGAGGAAATCCGTATCGCGCTTTCAGGAAACCTCTGCAGGTGCACCGGATATCAGAACATCATCGCCGCCGTCGAAGGAGCCATCGAAAAATAAGAAATGATGCAATCAAGCAGCTGCCTCAGAAATTGAGGCAGCTTTTTTATCAGCGCCGCGCCGCGGGTATTCCCACGGGAAACCGTCCGAGCTCGAAAATTCACGATTAAAAAAACGATCGGAAATTTGAAGAGCGAACGGTTTCCAAGGGAATACCCCTGGCAGGCGCAAAAAACAAAACTGTCTCACGTTGCAGTGAGACAGTTATTGTTATCATTTCTTATTTTTGTCTGGCTTCCATGACCACGATGAGTTCTTCCAGATGCGAGGTTACCGCCTGCACCGCTTTTCCTTCATCGCGCTCGGCAAGCGCGTTATAGATCGCTTCATGGCGGATGGCCAAATTTTCAAGACTTTCATCCGAAAGCTTCTTCGTCGCGATATGGGTCCATTCCCTTATATGGCATTGGTTCCATAACCGGATCAGCATGGTGTTTTTAGAAACTTCAACGATTTTCTGGTGAAACATAGTGTCAAGCTTTATGTATAAATCGAACTCATGATTTCTGGCAGCAGTTTCCATCTCTTTCATTACGTCGTATATCTCCTTGAGCTGATCATCTGTAATGCATTCTACCGCATACTTGATCCCCAGGGTCTCAAGACTGATCCGGACTTTATAGGAATCCTTCACATCCTTGATCGTATGCTCTTTCACATAACAACCCCGAAATGGAATGTTTTCGACGAGTCCTATGATCTCGAGCTCCCGGATCGCTTCCCTGACAGGGGACTGTGACACTCCAAGCTCTTTCGCGCAGCGCGTTTCCACAATGCGGTCGCCCGGCTTCAATTCTCCGTTGAGAATTGACTCTTTGATATAATCACAAATCTCTTCCCGAAATAGGCTTCGTTTTTTTAGCTGCTTTTTAGCAGCCGTCTCTGCCATAATATCATCCCTCCTTTACCTTTTGCGTCTGTCACTGACATAGGCAATCAGTAAAGCGAACAGTACGATGCCGAATCCAAGCCATTTTCCTGCGTCTCCCCAGCCCAGGGCAACAAGGAGATTCGTAAGAGTCTGGAGGAAAATGGACCCTAGAATTACTCTGAAATAGTTTCCTTCTCCTCCCACAAGAGATACGCCGCCGACTACTACTGCCGCAATACTCGGCATAACATAGCTGGAACCCATATCTTTAAAAGCAGTACCCATATATCCGATCAGCAGAAGCCCGATAACGCCTGCGAAAGCTCCGCTTATGACAAAGGCTGCGAGCTTTACCGCCTTGACGTTTACTCCGCTTAGGTACGCGGTTCTTTCATTTGTACCGACTCCAAAGAGCTTTAAGCCCCATCTGGTTTTATAGAGAAGGATCATGACGATCACAGCAACAAATATCAATATGAATAAGATATTGGGGAATATCCCCGTTGATTTGGCCGCAAGGGTTTCCAGGATCGGAGCCGGTTTGCCCGTAATATTCTTCCCGGCCGTGTATACGTTGATCGCTCCCTGTATGATGCTAGCCATTGCCATTGTAACAACAAGCGGCGGCAGTTTTACATATGCTACCAGCGCTCCGTTGAAGAAGCCGATCACCGCTCCGATCAGTATGGCTGCGACAATGGCCGCCGGTAGATTCCCGTTCTGCCCGTTCATGATTCCTGCGGTCAGAATCGCTGTCAATGTGGCTGTAAAGCCCACGGACAGGTCAAGTCCGGCGCCGCCCGCTGCGATTACGACCATCTGGCATAACGCAAATAACGCGATGAAAGAGGACAGCTTTACCGTGAGGAGTATTTGCCCCAGGCTTAAAAAGTTTGAAACGATAACCTCTCCGAGGAGAAACAGGAAGATGATCAGCGAGAAAGCAACGATGGTTTTCTTGTTGTTTTCGAAAATTTCTTTTGCCGATTTCTTCTGTGCAATGCTGACATTATCTGTATTTTTGATTGCATCCATACTATTTGTCCTCCTTTAGCATTGCTTTTTGATTCATATGAGAATATGCCATGGAACCGGCTATTGCGATAATGATGATCAGTCCGCTGACAAGTGTCTGATATGCGTTCGGGATATTGGCAAAGAATATGATCTTATTGACAAAGCTTAAAATCAAAGCTCCAACGATAGCCAGATAGACACTTCCCCGGCCTCCGGTCAGCGCAATGCCGCCGACGACTGCCGCCGCGATACATTTCAAGGTCATGGGGTCTCCCATTCTCGCGTCTCCCGATTGATTCTGTCCAACAAAGAACAAGGCCGCCAGGAAAATGAATACGGAATTTATGATGCAGGCCATCATCTGAATCTTTGCTGTGTCTATCCCGGTGGCATAAGCGCTGTCATTGTTGCTTCCAACGGCATAGATGTATCTTCCGGTTTTCGTCTTGCTGATAAAATACCAGATCAGGCAGCCCACAAGCACCAGCATAAGTGCTGGCTGGATCACCGCGCCGATGGCGTTGACAAACCCGGGAACTCCCTCCGCATTCTTGGCGTCATAGAAAATCTTGAACCAGTTTACGGATTCCCCGCCCGGAGTCGGCCTGATGAACAACGCCGCGCCAAGCCATATGTAAGAGGTTGCGAAGGTTATGATGACCGGAGGGATCCTCAGATACCCGATTCCGATCCCGTTGATCACTCCGATCAGAACTGCAACCGCAAAAGCGGCGGCAATCGCATAGACTCCTGTAATCGGAGAATCCTGCTTCATAACAAATGTAAGTACACATGTGAGAAGCGAAAGAGCCGCGCCCGCTGAGAGGTCCAGGGCTCCGGACACAATGACCACCGACTGACCCATTGCCAATAGGATGAGCGGCGCAAACGCGTTAATATTTCTGGTAACGGAACCCTGTTCAAAGAAATTATCCTGAAGTACAGCCGTGATAACGAACATCACCAACAGGATCAGCATGCTTGAAAACTCCTGTTTCATGACGATCTTCTTAAAGCCCGAAAGGGCTGAAATCTTTGTGCTCTTACCCATCTAGCACACCTCCGTTGTCTTATTGACGCGCATTGAAGCTGAAACAATTTCATCCTCGTTGATATTGCAGCCTTCCAGTGTCTCTACGATTTGTCCCTCATACATGATAAGGACCCTGTCGCAATATTGGATCAGCTCTTCGCTGTCGCTTGCATAGAGGATCACACTGGTATTTTTTTCTCTTACCATATCGATGATATATTGATATAAGTCCCTTTTCGCTCCAATATCCACTCCCTTTGCCGGGTCGGCCAGAAGCAGCACATTGATATCGAAGGTAAGCCATTTCCCGACTACCACCTTCTGCTGGTTGCCACCCGAAAGAGTCCCGACAGATGTGTCGATGTTGTGGGTTTTTACCGAAAGCGTCTTGACGATGCGTTCGCACTCAGTCCTGTATTTTTTGGAAGGAGTAAAGATCGGCTGACGCTTCAAAGCGAGTTTGGGAAATATGACGTTGGTATACACAGAATCTTTCAAGAACAAGCCCTCCAGCTGCCTATCCCCGGGGACAAGCAAAATGCTGTTTCTTACTGCATTAGCGGGCTTCGAGAGCTTGATTTTATTTCCGTTGAGTTCGGCCTCACATTTCATTTCGGGGTAAGCTCCCGCCAGCGCCAGCAGAAGTTCGTTCTGCCCCTGTCCCGCGAGGCCGCCTATGCCCAATATCTCACCCTTTTTAAGCTCGAAGGAGATATCCCTCAAATGCTTGCCGTAATTCATTCCTTTTATATTCAAAACAGTTTCGCCGGCAATTTCCCTGCTCGCTATTTCGCATTCTGTCTTTTTTGTTTCTCCAGTTATGTACCCTATGATCCGCTCCGCATCCTTGCCTTCTTTTTCGAAGTCGATGGTTGCTACGTTTTCTCCGTTTCTGAATATGATGACGTCGTCGCATATCTCCATTACTTCCCACATCCTATGAGAGGTGAAAATCATGGAAATTCCCTGTTCCGCTAGCTCTCGCATGTATTCGAACAGGTTTTTTACCTGGGTCTGTTCCAACGCTGCTGTTGGCTCGTCGAGGATGAGCAGTTTGGGATCGGTTGAGATCGCCTTTGCGATTTCGACGATCTGCATTTCCCCCGGATTCAACTGGCTCACTTTTTTATTGATATCAAGTCCGGGATGAAGTTTATTGATGATCTTTTCCGACAACTCTTTTGCCGCCTTATTATCCAGCCCAAAGCCTTTTTTCTCCTCTGCGCCAAGAACGATGTTCTGCCACACGGTAAGATCGGGCACCAGGCTCAAGTTCTGGAATACCATGGCGATGCCGTCCCGTCTGGCTTCATTTGGATTCTTATAATTTACGGTCTGACCGCTGTATTTTACTTCGCCGCAGTCGGCGCAATAAACACCGGTAATTATTTTGGAAATGGTGCTTTTACCTGAACCATTCGCCCCCAGGAGTCCGGTTATCTTTCCTCTTCGGCAAACAAGATTGCCGTTGGAAAGGGCAACTACTCCTCCAAAACACTTTCTTATTCCTGTTACTTCCAAAATCATACAAGCTCCACCCATCTTTCATTAACTAACTGTGTATACTAGAAATATATGCCCAAATTTGCCCAAATACAAGCATCAAAATAATTTATGGAGGCAGGTGACCTGCCTCCTAAATTATTAATTAATAAACTTTAAAATTCTTATTGGAACAGCGCGTCTGCCTGATCCTGAGGCATGATTTCGCTCAGAAGATAATCATCTGGCTTATCTTTCAGCATTTCCCAAGCTTCGTCGAAGTTCTCATCTGTATAGAAGGAGCTTACCTGATAGAAATATGTATTGTCTTTTAAAACTCCATCCTTGAATTCTTTTCCGTCAAAGAGGTTTAAAGCAAGTCTGAAGGCGGTTCCGCCGATTCCCGGAGGATTTGGCTGTGCGCAAGCCTTGAAGTCAGCGCCTGCGTCGCGGAGAGCTTTCCACTCTTTGAAGAATGCAGTTCCCGGATCACCAAACATAACCTTTGGCAGCTTGTTGGCATCTTTGAATGCGGAGAATACGCCGTAGCCCATTCCGTCCTGTGTAATTGCGCCGTCGATCTGCTGTCCGGAACCGATGATCTGAGCTGTTACTTCCTTAGCTTTTGTCTCATCCCATCCGCCTGATGTTCTAGCGATCAGTTTGATGTCAGGATAATTTTTCAGTACGTCATCGGTAGCTCTGATACGTTCATTGTCTGCCGGATGTCCGTCAAGTCCGTGGATATCGATGATATTTCCCTTGCCGCCAAGTGTCTCGCAGATAAATTCTACGTTCTTCTTATTCCAAGCATAGTGGTCAAGAGTTACGTTTACAACATCAGGAGCGGTTACGGTCGCATCAAATGCAACTACCAGGATTCCAGCGTCCTGAGCTTCCTTGATGACTCCGTTAAGAGCGTCAGGTGAGTTCGGGTTGACCATGATGATGTTTACGCCCTGTGAAATGAAGTCACGAAGAATGTTTGCCTGCTCGGTTGCATCACCATTGTTAACATTGTTAACAATTTTGTAATCTGCAATTTTGCCTGCGTCCTTATACTCGGTTCCTACCTGATCTAAAGCATCGATCATGATATTACGCCATACAGTACCTGATGAACCGGTTGAAATACCGACAGTTGGGAGTTTAACTTCAGAAGCGTTGTCAGAGTCTGATTTGTCTGATGATCCGCAGCCTGCCAGCAGCGTCATGCTCATAAGCAGTGTTACAAGTAACAGCGCGACGAGCTTGATTCCTTTTCTTTTCATACATTTTCCTCCTCAATTGATCTTAAAATAATTGTTTATTTTGTACCTTGAAAACATTTGTAATCAAGATGACCAAACCATTGGACAAGGGGTAAACGTTTTTTATACATAATCGATTATACTTTATGATATCATTTTAACACAACCGCGTAGTAATTCAAGCAGTATTTATATATAATCGATTATATTTTTATTTTCACTGACGAACCAATTATATTATGAACTGGTCCATATACCTCTTGCTGAGCACGATGGAATCTTTTATATCATCCAACGAGTCTTCAAAGGATTTGTCTTCCACTTCAATGCACGCATAACCCTTGTACTTGATATCGGTAAGGGCTGATATGAACTTGCCCCAGTCCACGTCTCCAAGCCCCGGAAGCTTCGGCGCATGGAATTCCAAAGGCATCGCCATGATTCCAACGTCATTGAGCTTGTCACGGAATACCTTGGCGTCCTTGATATGGACATGGAACATTTTATCCTTAAACTCGTAAATCGGCTTGATATAATCCATCTGCATCCACAGAGGATGAGACGGGTCGTAATTCAGCCCGAAGTGGTCGCTTGGGATCTCCTGGAACATCCTTCTCCAGATCGCCGGCGTGGAAGCAAGGTTGACTCCGCCCGGCCACTCGTCTTTCGTAAAGAACATTGCGCAGTTTTCTATCGCTACCTTGATGTCGTGCTCCTCAGCGAACTTGATGATCGGAGGCCAGATCTCCCGGAATTTCTCAAAGTTTTCGTCTACGGTCTTGGTCTTGTCTCTTCCGATAAAGGTGCAGACCGTCTTGACTCCTAATTTTTGCGCTGCAACAATCATCTTCTTGATATGCGCCACATAAAAGTCGCTTTTTTCCTTGTCCGGATCCAAAGGGTTCGGATAGTAGCCGAGTGCTGAGATTTCAACGCCTCTTTGTTTCATATAATTGTTTATGTAATTGATTTTTTCCTCGCTGATGTCGGAAACATCGATATGGGTAACACCGGCATATCTTCTTTCCGCTTTGCCTACCGGCCAGCACATCATTTCCAGACAGGTAAAGCCTTTTTCCGCCGCAAAATCAACGACTTCCTCAAAGCTCAAATCAGCCAGGATCGCACTTACCAAACCTAATTTCATAAATCTCTCTCCTTTCATTGTTTGCTTCTTATTAACTCAACTGCGCAGGATTTTATAGTTTGACCCAAGCGCCCTTTCTATTGCTTTCAACGATCTTTTCACAAAGGATGATTTCGCGCAAGCCTGCTTCGAAGGTAGGATATTCTGCCTTTTCGCCAGCCTTCTTTTCTTCGATCGCCTTGTAGATCTTGATAAAGTTCTGCTTAAATGTATCCGGGAATCCTTCGTTATGGCCTCCTGGATAGCTTACGACAGCGCTGGCTTCCGGATACAGGATCGAAGGCTCTTTCAGCAGCGACTCGTTGGCCGTATCTCTTCTCCCGATCCAGATCTCGTTGGGCTTTTCCGATACCCAGGACGCCGATTTTTTCGAACCGGCCACTTCAAAGGACAGGCAATTCTTTTTGCCCGCGAAAACCTGGCTGACCGTCATGACTCCTCTTGCGCCGTTTTCAAACCGCATCATCACAGTGGCATAGTCCTCGGTATTGATCGGCACGTCCTGATAATCCTCAGGCTTCAGCGCCATTCCCGAATAGGTTTCAACCGGTTTCAAAGGCTTTTTTCTGATCTTATGGAAGGTCGCGAAATCCGCAAAAACTTCCGATACGCTGAGTCCGGTGACAAACTCGATCAGGTCCATCCAATGAGATCCAATATCCCCGATGGCTCTGGTTTCTCCGGATTTGTCCGGTTCCAGCCTCCAGTTATAGTCGGTGTCGTAGAAAAGCCAGTCCTGAAGATAAGAGCCGTTCACGGAGTAGATCTCGCCCAGATCCCCCTTCTCAACCATTGCTTTCAGCTGGTGCATCAGCGGATAAAACCGGATATTGAAGTTTGTGGCATGGATCAGTCCTTTTTCCTTTGCCAGGGCGATAAGCTCCTCGGCTTCTTCCTTTGTCGTCGTCAAGGGTTTCTCACAAACGACATGCTTGCCCGCATTCAGGGCGTCCTTCGACATCTGATAGTGCAGATAGTTCGGGGTGCAGATATGTACGACGTCAATTTCGGGATTTTTCAGTATTTCACCAAAATCACTGCAGCAGTTTTCGATGCCGATCTCCTTGGATTTGGAGCCGATGCTCCGCTCGCTTCCGCAAATTGCCGCCACTTCCACGTTATTGAGCCTTCTCAGAGCCTCTACATGAGCCGCTCCGATAAAGCCCATGCCTGCAACCGCAGCCTTTATCTTTTTCATACCTTCAAGTTCCCTCCGTTCTTTATTTAAATGTTAGTATGTATCGTGGGAAATGCTTTCGTTTTTTGCATCCAGAACGACAGGTACGGATTTATAGCCTACTCCCATTCGGTCGATTCCCATATCGATGAGCTGGAGGAAGTGCTCTCTGGTTCTGATGCAGCCGCTGCCTTTCACCTGGCATTTGCCGTCCACTTCTTCCATCATCACTTTTATGATTTCCGGCGTCGCTCCGTGGGCGTCAAACCCGGTCAGGAAGCCCGTGCTTGTTTTTACAAAATCCGCTCCTGCTTTAACAGCGCATTGGCATGCTTTTCTCACCTGTTCTACGGAAAGCGCGTCTGTTTCAAATATGACCTTCAACTTTCTGCCGTATTCATGCGCCATGTCCGCACATGCCTTGATGTCCTCCGTGACCTTATCATACATGCCGCCGCGTATCCAGCCGAAGTTCGCGACGATATCGATTTCTTTTACCGTATCATATCTGGCAGCGATCTCGATTTGTTTCACCTTTGATTCGGTAGAGCTTGTGCCGAACGGAAAATCGCACACCGGGCAAAGCATCGTCTCGCTCCCCTTCACATAAGGCGCGCATAGCTCCAGATATCCCGGATTGATGCAGATCGTAGCACAGCCCAATCGAACTCCGTCCTTTGTGAGATCGATGATCTCCTGTTCCGTGAATTCCGGCTTCAATACGGAATAATCAATGTACCTCGCCAACTCTCCTACGGTCATCTCACTGGCTTTTTTACTGGGTTTCATATTCTATTTTCTCCTTCCCAAATGGCTTCGCTATATTGTGTTGCAATTGTATCAAATGTATGATACATTTATATCACTTGCCAAATATTCTGTCAATGCTTTTATTGCTATTTATCCAGAATGGCGATATAATCGCATTTATAAAATGTATGATACAATCATGACATTGGAGGTCATTATGGGAACGGAGAAAAATCAATCTCTTTCGGCTTCATTATCCGGTTTGGGTACGCTTTTGGGGCGTCCGGCCAGTCCGCAAAAAGTCTTCGTCGGCCTTGACGGCTTTATTGATGAAATCATTCATATCGTGGATGTCCGGTATTCTTCCGATTCCTACAAAAGGATCCCGACGATCCAGGCCTACGCGGATCGGATCGCCCGCGGAAGCGGTATGAGTACGAACATCGAGCTGGTGAGCCAGCAGATAAAAATGGGGGGCAACGGCCCTATCCTTGCCAACGCTCTTCTGAACTACTCAGTCGAAGTCGCTTATATGGGAGCTGTCGGTTTCCCGGAGCTCGATCCTACCTTTCATGCTCTTGACCGGTGCAGTGAGATCGTCTGCCTTTCCCCTCCTGCGTCGACGGACGCTCTGGAGTTCAACGACGGGAAGATCATCGCTTCCAAGCTGACCGCCTTGAATGCCGTCACCTGGGAGAACATGACGGAATGTTGCCCGATACCCCGGCTCACATCACTGTTTGATGGATGTGATTATCTTGTTTTCTCAAACTGGTCCATGATAGTAGGTATGAATCATATCTGGGAAAAATTCCTCGAAACATTAGCGCCAAATATTAGCCCCTCGGCAAAAACCGTGTTTTTTGATCTGGCCGATCCCGAAAAACGAACGAAAGAGGATCTTCAAACCGCCCTTACCCATATTAAAAATTTCTCAGGAGCGGGATTCCGCGTCGTACTCAGCACGAACCTGAAGGAAGCCTGCGAAATCAGCGAGGCGCTGGGAAAAACCATAGCGGATTATCAGGGCGCCGATACTCACGATATATTGGATTTTTTATCCGGACAGCTTGGAGTTTACTGCATCGTGATCCATCTCGTGGACAGGGCCTGCTGCCTGCATGATGGTTCCTACTGCGAAGTGGAAGGCCCTTATTGCAAGGAGCCGAAGCTCACCACCGGCGCCGGAGACAATTTCAACGCAGGCTTTCTGTATGGCATGATGCAGGATTTCTCCTGGACCGATTGCCTGTACACCGGCTGCGCGACCTCCGGATTTTATGTGCGTCGCGCAAAAAGTCCCGACATTCAGGAACTGATGGATTTTCTCGTTCAATGGGAAGAAAACCCGAAAACAATATAACGGAAAAGGAGTTTCATAATGGATATTGAATATTTTAAAAATACGTTCCGATTTTCCGAGGACACAGGAGTGCCGTTATATATGCAGCTGGCTTCTTATCTCCGCATTCAGATCCAGAACGGCGTACTGCAGCCGGGCGATATGATGATCGCTGAAAACAGTATCTGTGATATCCTCAACGTCAGCAGAGTAACTGTCCGAAAATCCATGGACAAGCTGGTGGAGGAAGGCCTTCTAGTCCGCTATCGGGGGAAGGGCACTTTTATCGCCAATTCCAAGATCAAACGGAACATGAACCACCTTTATAACTTTACGGAGGACATGAAAGCCATCGACGCCAAGCCGGGTTCAAGGGTCATCAAGGCGGAAGTTCTCGTGGAATGCCCCGACGATATCGCGGAAATTTTGAATCTTCCAACTGCACAGACGCCTGTGTTTTATCTGGAGCGTGTGCGCCTTGCCAATCAGGAACCCATCCTGTGGGAACGCACATATATTCCCTACTATCTTTGCAATAAGATTGAAACCTTTGATTTCAGCAGGGACTCCCTTTATAATATCCTGAATGAGACCTACCATCTGGAAATGTATCACGCGAAGGAGACCCTGGACGCGATCATTCTATCCAAAAATGAAGCCGCTCTGCTGGAATGTCCGCCGAAAAGCCCAGGTTATAAAATCGAGCGGATCTCCTGCCTCGACTCGGGATTCATTTTCGAGTATACGACTTCAGTGACCCGCGCGGACAAATGCACCTATCAGTTCGATCTGTACAAGAACACCGCCTCGAAAAAAACTCCATTGGAGATCAAGCGTACGATCAGCGTTTAAATGGCGCGCCTGCCATAGTATTAGGCGACTGCCGGGCATATTTTCTCGAAAATCCGCTCACCTTACAATTAACAAAGGTTCGGACGGTTTTCTACGAAAATATGCCGTCGCGTCGCCAACGCGGTATCTCGTGCCGCGCTATTTATTTCTGGTCAGATAGTTATAGCATTTCACAACGTTCGTTCTCTGTATGTACTCCATCATTTCTTCCTGGCCGATGTCCACCGGGAACCGGTCTTCAAAGCTGATGTTTTTGATGCACTCTTCCAATGTCCAGCCATCCTTGATCCCTTTGGCGACCGCAGCGATCCATTCATAGATGAAGGCGCGCTGCTCCCGGATGAATTCCTTTCCTACAACCGGTCCGTGACCCGGTACAAACCAGTCTACATCCAGTGATTCCAGAAAATCCAACGTCTTAAAAAGCGGATCGATATCAGCCGAGTGAAGCCAGGTCTGGCAGCTGGAAAACAGGGTGTCGCCCGTGAATGCTACCCGTTCCTCCGGGATGTGTACGCAGATCTGGGAATCTGAATGTCCCGGAGTGTAGTACAGGTTAAACGTATGGTCGCCCAGCTTCAGAGTCATGCGGTCGCTGAACGTGATCTGCGGAGGATTGACGATATAGTCCTCGCGGGAGGGCATCAAATGAAGGCATTCCTTATCCTGTCGCTGAATGACGTCGACGCTGTAATCATAGCAGTCGAGTTCTCCTGCCACCGTCCAAAAGATCTCTTTCAGCCTCTCATGTCCGATAACCGGGGTTTCTCCCGCAAACCAATGGTTGCCGAAGATATGGTCAATATGCCCCTCGGTATTGATCAGGTATTTGATTGGCCCCTTTTCTTTCGCAAAATTGCGCATTTCCAGCAATGTTGAGATCCATTGAGCCGTATCGATGAAGACCGAGCCTTCCTTTGTAAATACAATGCCGGGATTGCACCCTCTGATTTTTGTTTCTATATAAACGTTCGGTGTTAACATTTGCATATTGACTTTCTCCTCTGCTCTGCTAAATTTTGACTGTCACTCAGCCTTTGACGCTCTCTCCGCCGCTTCTTCCACAGCATGACGGGTCCACACACGCACCATCTGTTTTCTGTATTCCGCAGTCGCGCGCTGGTCTGAAATCGGCGTACAGCTCTTTTCTGCTGCTTCCGCTGCCTGCTCGATCAACTCAGCTGTCAGCTTCTTTCCGATGAGCAGCTTTTCTGCTTCCGGTACACGGATCGGCTTTGGGGCGACCGCTGCCAGCGAAATACGAGCATCTTCAACCGTTCCGTCCTTTTGCAGGATCAGACGGCAAGCAACGCCCACGATGGAAATATCGGTATCTCCGCGGATGGCGAATTTCTTGTATACTGCTCCAGTTCCGGCTTTCGGCGCAGAAACTTTAAATTTCAACAGGAATTCTCCAGCTTCCAGTACGGTTTTTCCCGGTCCGGTGAAGAAGTCTGCCAGATCCACTTCGCGGGTTCCCGAAGGACCTGCGATAACGGCCTTCGCATCCATGGCGATCAGTCCCTGGATCGCATCCGCACTGGGGGAAGCGTTGCAGGCATTTCCGCCGATGGTCGCTATATTACGTATCTGCATGGAGGATACGTGGCCGGCTGCTTCCATCACCACTTTGTAGTCTTTTTGAAGGGACGGATCCAATGAGATCTTTCTGAGGCGAGCCGCAGCTCCCAATTCAAGACCGTCCTTCGTTACGGTAATGGAGTCGATACCGGGGATATTGAAGATGCCTACCACCGCTTTCGGTTTCCAGATCTTGTTCTTCAGCCGGGGCACGATATCGGTCCCGCCGGCAAGAATTTTCGCATCGGACCCGTATTCTTTCAATATGCGGCAGCATTCTTCCACAGTTGTCGGTTCATAGTATTTTTCAAAACGCATATCTTACACCTCCCCGCAGCTTTCTTTATATTCACCGTCACGGACAGCTTCGATGGATTCGACGACTTTCTTGTAGCCGATACATCTGCAGATGTTTCCGTGAAGGCCTTCTCTGATGTCTTCTTCCGTTGCATTCGGATTTTCGTCCAGGATCGCTTTCGCCGTCAGGATCATGCCCGGTGTGCAGAAGCCGCACTGGACCGCAAAATGATCGATAAACGACTGCTGCAGCGGATGCAGGCTGCTCTCGCGTTCCAATCCCTCAATAGTAGTGAAGGAATGACCGTTTGCCTGGGGGATCAGGATCGTGCAGCTCTTGACTGCCATCCCGTCCATCAGTACGGTGCAGACTCCGCAGTTGGAATCGTCACACCCCTTTTTAGGGCCGGTCAGCTTCAGCTCCTCCCGGAGAACCTCAAGGAGCGTTCTGTCCGGACTTACATATAATGTATGCTTTCTACCGTTGACGGTTATCTTTATTTCCATTCTTTCCATGTTATTTCGCCGCCTCCTTTGCCTTTTTCTCGTTGATCAGCGCCAATACACGCTCTGCGGTCATCGGATAGCCGGTTACTCTTACGCCTACTGCCTTGTAAATCGCTTCTGCGATCGCCGGTCCGACCGGGATCGTGATGGATTCGGCCATGCCCTTTGCGCCGTAAGGCCCGTCAGGCAGCGGATCCGGATTGATAAAGGCGTGGACGTTTTCGTTTGTCGGCATTTCTAAAATGGTTGGCAGACGGTAGTCGCTGAAGTTCGCGTTCCAGAGCTTGCCGTTTTCATCGAAGAGATGTTCTTCGTTGACGGAGAAGCCGATGGCCATATGAACACCGCCCTCGATCTGGGTCTCGACCAGTTTCGGGTTGATCGGATTACCCGTATCGGCCGAGGATGCGACCTTCAGGACCTTCACCTGTCCGGTTTCCTCGTTGACCGCAACTTCAACCGCCGCGGCGGAATACTGGAACCAATTCCATACACGGTCGGACAATCCGTTTTCATCCCACTGATGGATCGGAGCAGGGCAGAACAGCCCGTGTCCTACCACCGGAGTTCCCTTCTGCAGTCCCCAGTTGCCCTGGGTAAACATGGAGGTTGGGGTGAACAGGGACGGAATATCGACTTCCTGTACATACGATCCGGCCAGGATCGCCTTTTTGCCTTTGATCTCAACCTTGGACGGATGCAGTCCGTATACTCTGGCTACTTCCACCTTCAGCTTGCTTATTGCCTCTTCGCATGCCAGCTTGACAGCGTTACCCGTATTATACGTAGTACGGCTGGATGCGGAATAATTATCATACGGTGTAATGGCCGTGTCGCCTTTGGTGACTTTTACTTCGGAAAGAGGCACGCCAAATTCGTGCGCTGCGATCTGGGCCAGAGCAGTGGTAGCTCCCATTCCGTTTTCGTCGCAGCTGATGAACAGCTGAATGCTTCCGTCGCTGTTGTACCAGACTTCCGCTTCGGAACGTCCCAGCGGGGTATTTTGCTTGCCGCCGCATGCGCAGCCTTTTCCTTTCTTCCAGACTCCCATATCCTGTACGGGTTCTTCGTCGACTTTTACGGCGTCCGCAACGCTTTGCAGGCACTTCTTCAGTCCGATGCTCGTAATCAATTCGCCGTGAGGATCGCGTTCTCCCTTATCGATGATGTTCTTCATTCGGAGCTCAACCGGGCTCATGCCAAGTTCATCGGCCAGCTGATTCATGAGGCACTCGATACCGAATTCCGATTCGGGGCACCCGAGTCCGCGGTATTCCGCCGCGGGAACCGTATTGGTCGCAACGGCATAAGTGTCCATTCTCAGGTTCGGCGTCCGGTAAACCGGAAGCGCGCCGGACGAGGAAAGACGGCCGCTGAAGAACGTGTTGTTCACACAGGCGCCGATTTCTTCCGCCAGATAATAATCATTTGCTAATAAAGTACCGTCCTTCGTCGCGCCTAGTTTGACCTTTGTGATACAAGGCCAGTTGGAAGGCGCGCCGGTAAACTGCTCTTCTCTTGTAAACTGGAAGCTGACGGTTCTTTTCGTTCTCAGACACATCAGCGCTGTGATCATCTCCACATAAGGGTTGAGACGGGAGCCAAAGCTGCCGCCCATATACGGCTGGATGATACGGACCATGCTCTCCTTCATGCCAAGGATCCTGCAGATACCCTGCTTGATAACGCCATGTACGCCTGCACCGTTGGACCACATGGTGATTCCCCCGTCGGTGTCGTATCGGCAGATCGCATTTGCAGCCTCCAATGGGCTGGCTGTTTTCTTTCCTGTCCAAAACTCGCCTTCCACGATGATATCAGCCTTTTCCATGGCTGCCGGCACGTTGCCGGAATGCATCTTGAAAGCTCCGACTACATTGGGGGAAACACGGTTGGAGGCTCTGTCGCCCGGCCGGTCGGAAAATCCGAGTGGACGTGTTTCATATTCCGGGTCGATTACCGATACGGGATTTGGTTCGATCGCCGCATAGTAATCCAGAACCGCGGGCAGCTTTTCAAATTCTACTTCGATCATATCGATAGCCTGTTCCGCGACCTCGACCGTTTCTGCGCATACCAGCGCAACGATCTGTCCGGCCCAAAGCGTTTCGTCTTTTGCTATGATCGCAGCCTTGGGGTATTGATCCCAGTCAATGCCGGGTTCGTCCCCGGTCATTATGTAGATCACTCCGTCCAACGCCTTTGCTTTGCTCAGATCAAGCTTTTTGATCTTCGCATGAGCATATGGGCTTCTCAACGCTTTGATATGGGCCAGAACAGGGAACTGATTGACGTAATCGCTGGCAAACAGTCCTTTTCCGGTTACCTTGTCATAAGCGTCGATTCTTATTTCGCCTTTGCCAATTAATCCTTCCACAATTTACCTCCTGGTATTCTAGAGTCATAGCCTGGCGCTATGCCGTTTTATATTATTTGCACTTATTTAATCTTCTTTGATATCCAACTCGTCGATAAGCTGTTCAAAATGTCGGTTCACCTCTTCCGCAGCCCGTTCCGTATCCCGTGCCGCAATCGATTCATACAGACCTTCGTGGCGAACAGATAATTGTTCCAGCGTCCGGTGTGAGATCCATGTTCCGATGTAGGTGAGATCGTGGATATTGCATTGATCCCAGGAACGAAGCAAAATATCATTCATGGAGATCGATACGATCTTTCGATGGAACAGTACGTCCTTCTGGATATACAGGTCAAAGTCATGCTCTTCGGCAGCAACTTCCATTTCCTTTAAAATGGATTGAAGCTCCTTGATTTTTTTCTCATCCGCATTTTGTACTGCGCCTTGGATTCCCAGCAGCTCCAGATACAATCGGACTTTATAGGAATCCCGCATGTCCTTCTTTGTTACCTTTCGAACAAAACAGCCCTGATACGGAATGTTTTCCACGAGCCCGGTCATCTCCAATTCCCTGATCGCCTCCCGGACCGGTGATTGCGAAACTCCCAGTTCCTTTGCCCATCGGGTTTCAATAATACGGTCTCCGGGCTTTAACTCACCCGACATGATCGCTTTTTTAATGGAATTCCTTATCTCTTCTCGATATAAGGGTCGTTTCTCTATCGGTTTTCTCTTTAAAGTATCCATCCTTCACCTCCTTCTGTTATAGAACCTTATTACGCCGTTACGCCTTTATCATATAGCTTCTGATCACTGCGACCAGGTCGTCATAGCCTTTTAAGAATTGGAGCAGCGTTTTGCTTACCGGCCCAAAGGAGTCGAATTCGTCGGGGGTCATCCCGTCAGGAAGATATGCTTTTTTAAAGTCGGGGAATTTCATCAGCTGATCCATGATTTTCTGATCCACCGGAATGTCGATGTTGTTCTGAACCGGAACATCAAAGCTGTTGAATCGTTTGATCCATTTATGGGGAATTGTCAGGGACATATCCGCTCCCATGAACTGGGTCCACTGATGGTGGTTTCTGTAAGCCGCGGCCAGAAGCTGTGTCCGGTATCCCCGTTCCTTGTAGAGCTTATAGGCGTTTTTCATGGTCGCAACGCCAGCCCAGTCCAGACATTCCGGATCAACGAGGATATTGTCGCGTTCCGCGACGCTCTTAAGCCAGTCGTCCAGTCTCCCCACCATGATGGTGCATACCGGATGCATCATCGAGGTGTCCTTGCCTTCTGCTTCCCTTCTTTTCAGGCCCCGCTCCACCGCTTCCGCGACAGCCAAAGCCTGAGGCACGCTGAAGCTTACTGTGGCGTTGACGCTGACTCCCTGATAGGTAACCTCTTCATAAGCGGCGATGCTCGCTTTTGTCGTCGGCATTTTGACCTGGATATTTGGCGCCAGAATTCCGAAATGCATCGCCTGGGCGGCCATTAAGCCGGTGTTTCTATAATATTTCGTATTGGTTTGAATGGAGATCCGGCCTTTTTGTCCCTTCGATTCATTGAAAATGGGCTCCAAAAGCTTTGCTCCCGCAACCGCCATTTCTTCATTCAGTTTCCAAGTGATATCGTCCTCCGTAGCATCGACCATTTCGCTGATGAGCTCTTTGATCCTGCCTTCATAGGCCTTCATGTCCTTTTTCAACACATCGCCGACGATGACGGGGTTGGTGGTTGCGCCAACTGCGCCATATTCCAGGGCATAAGTCAGTTCCGGTATGGAACAGGAATCGTTCCAGAAATCCGTCGGTGTCGTGCATGCCATTTGATGTAATGGACTTTTGTATTGTACTGTCATCTTAATAACCTTTCCATTGTTCAATTTCCACTGTTCAACATCGTTTATATATAATCGATTATATTGATTATTTAATTATATCACCTAATCGAATGATGTCAATCATTCAAACCATAAAAAAAGAGCGAATTACGAAATCAAAGATTTCTATTCGCTCATGCTACACTACGTGCAGCAAGTCAAGGTACTTTCTTTGAAACATACGGAAATATCATTATATCTTAATACGATATTTCCTATGTTATAAAAAAAAGCAAAACACTCTGGTGAAGTGTTTTGCCTGTTATTTAAAACAAGGTTCCAAACCGATGAACCTGGGAATGTATTACGCTTTTCTGTCCAATTCCTCGATCAGTTCCTGGAAATGCTCATATATTGCATCCTTTGCGCGCTTCGCATCCCGGTCCGCAATGGCGTCGTAAATGATCTTGTGACGGATAGCCAGGTCGATCAAAGGCTGATCCGAAAGCTGTGTCCCAAAGAAGGTGGAGTCCTGAATATGACTCTGCTTCCATAAGCGGAGTAGGAGTTTGTTCTGGGATATCTCTATGATCTTTTCATGAAACAGCTCATTCTTTTTCGTATATGGATTCAGCGCTTTTTTACTTGCCTCCGCTTCCATGTCTTCCAATACTTTATATATCTCCTTGATTTGCTCTTCCGTTGCGCTTTCCACCGCGTCCTGAACCCCCAGCATTTCCAGATACATGCGAACACGGTATGCATCCTTCATATCCTGTTTTGTCGCTGAACGTACGAAGCATCCCTGATACGGAATGTTTTCCACCAGTCCCATCATTTCCAATTCTCTGATTGCTTCTCTGACCGGCGACTGGGATACTCCCAGATCTTTCGCCCACTGTGTTTCGACGATTCGGTCGCCCGGCTTCAAATCGCCTGACGCTATCGCTTCCCGAATAGCATTTCCTATTTCTTCTCTATATAATGGCCTTTTTTCTATAGGTTTTCGCTTTATCTTTGTCATATTTTACCTCTTTAGTATATTATCAGTCATATAATAACAAAAAAACTATAGCGAAGTCAATAATAATATATTTAATCGATTGTTTGAAACTGTTGATATATAAACAAGTAAAGCGTTTGCAGACATAAAAAGAAAGAAGCCCGTTTGAAGGGCTTCTTTCCTGCTTAGAAAAGCGGAGAAGAAAAATAAAAAACTGTTATGGATTAACCTATTCTTTTGGTATATCCCAGTTGAAATAGCATAGGTACGGTGCGGCAGCCCGACGCCGGAAATCATCCTTCGCTTCTTCCGGCCATTCATAAACGCCTTCTCCCGTCTTCATGCCCAGCTTCTGCTCTTCGACCAGCTTATTGAAGAATTGCGGAGTGCAGTTGCAATTGCTGAGTGTCGGCAGGAGATAATCCTCAATGCTCTTGACCAGGTCAAGGCCCGCGGCGTCCTGATGCTCAAAGAGTCCTACCGAAGTATACCTTGGCATAAAGCTGTACATCAATGCTTTGTCGATATCTCTCGGAGTCGCCAGTCCTTCCTCCACAATATGTACCGCCTCACGCAGAAGCGCATGCTGCAGCCGGTTGGCAACGAAGCCCGGCGCACTTCTCTGCATGATGATTGCTTTACGTCCTGTTGATTCCAGAACATCATATGCGATTTGCGCTGCATCGTCCGCAGTATATTTGCTTTTTACGATTTCTACAAATGGAACCAGATGCGGTGGATTGTAAGGATGCGCAACTACCAGCTTTTCTTTTGACTTCTTCAGCCCTTCCGCCAGATCATTTGCAGAAAGCGCGGACGTCGATGATGCCAGGACCTTAAACTGGGTACAGTGCTCTTCTATAAGTTCATAGACACAGTACTTGACATCAAGCTTTTCCACCACACATTCAAAGATGAAATCTGTATTGGCTATGTCCTTGTAATCGTAGGTGAAACTCAGCAGACTCGAACAGCGTTCAGCCTGCTCCTCAGTAACAAGGTTTTTATCTATCAAATCCTTGAAGCATGTATCATAAAGATCCTTGCCTCTGTTTTTTTCCTGCTCGTTGTATGCCAGCATCGTTGTGGGATAGCCGTTCCCGGTGAACAGCGCCGCCATGCTGGCTCCGATCATACCGGTCCCGATAATCGCAACTTGATTAATATTCTCTATTTTCATAGCTCATCATCGTCCTTTCTGGTTTATGCCTTCCGAACCGATTTTATATAATCGATTATATTAAATTATATGGCACCCCACGGAAATGTCAAGGCATTCTATGTAAATATTTTTTTAACAAGAGAGGTAAATTAAAAGGCACCGCGGCGCGGTGCCTGATAAACATTTAATTAACTTTTGTGAGCGATTCCGGCGGAGGAATTTTATCGAATTCATTGATGCTTATGATCTCATAAGTCATCGTGGCCTTTTTTACCACAGGATCACTGACATCCGACTTCATCTCCTGTACTGCTTTTTCAGTAAGCGCCTGCAGTACGGACGTTTCATCCAGAACAACCTTTTTCAAATTAAAGGAATCTTTATCGATCCACAGAGTAACGGGAACCCGCTCGTCGGAAAAAGCAAGTTTTGTCGGTCCCACCTGGAATTCCGGCCGTCCTCCGGTGATTTCGTTTTTCAGATCTTCCGCACTCGGGTTCTTTTTGCCTTGTATGAACTTCATTTCTAAATATGATTCTCTAAGATATTTCCGATATGCTTCCAGCACTGTTTTCGGATCGATGCTGCCTTCATATTTCATGAGGCCTTTACTTTCCGCATCGGCGTCGGCAACCGGTTGAAAGCTGCTGATATTCGCTCTCAGTAGTTGGATTTCTGTCATAAGCCAGTTTTTATTATATCTCAGCATGGAATCGATCTGTGCCTTGTCGGTTACTTCGCTGGCCTTCTCCCAGTCGCCGAGATCCGCATCCTTACCGATATCCTGCCAGTTCTGTTTATTGAACCTTACATGCAAAGTCAGTTTGTTATCCTTGAGCGTCTGGTATGTTTCATGGGCGGATCGGTTCGTTTTGCCGTCGATCCGAGTCATAGAGTCTTCCGTTTTAGCCCATTGCGTAAAAGGATCAAAAACGGCTTTAGTGATTGTCTCTGCCTCCTTTGCGATTTTCTTATTCCCGAATATCGTTTCCTCTTCGTTATATGTCTTCAGTTCGTAGCTGTCCGCCTGAGAAAGCTGGTCGACGGCTTTCGTAATGACCTCCGCGCTATCCGTCAATTCTGGAGAACTCCCGGCGCCCCCTCCGCATCCGGGAATACAGGCCAGCAATCCTGCAATTAGCAATATTAAAAATATTTTTTTCATCTCATCCCCCCCTTTCAATCTCTTCCACTCGTCCCCTGATCTAATTTCTATATTATACCATAAAATCAAGTAGACTATAAAAAGGCACCGCGGGGGAGGTAAATTAATATAGGCACCGCGCCCCTTCTGAGGATAGGTTAATTAAAAAAAGCACCGCGGGTAAATTGAAAAAGGCACCTGCCAGGGGTGCTCTCTTAAAACCGCCTCCTTTAAGATGCTTTGCATCAAAGTCGGTAATCGGTTTCACGGTTTTCTTGAGAACACCCACGGCGCGGTGCCTAATTAAATTTCAATTTACTTGCTATTATACGATTTCGGCGCCCTTCTGCAGCGCGATGGTCCCGGTCCTCGCCACTTCAACGATGTTGTAATGGGACAGCAACTCGATGAGAAGATCGACCTTTTCCGGCCTGTCGGAGAGTTCCACCGTCATGGTCGTGTGTGAAATATCTACGATCTCTCCCTGCATGATCTTCACAATGTCGATAATTTCACCTCGCTGGGTGACAGACATCTTCACCTTGACCAGAACAAGCTCCCTTTTCGTGATCTCATCCTGGTTCAGTTTCCTGACCTTGATAACGTCGATCTGCTTGTTCAGCTGTTTTGTGACCTGTTCGGCGATATAATCGTCGCCGTCCACCAGCAGGGTGATCCTGGAAATGTTCTTGTCTTCCGTGGTTCCGACGGCCAAACTGTCGATATTGAAGCCTCTTCTGGCAAACAGTCCGGAAATCCTGGACAGTACGCCGGCCTTATTTTCTACTAATACCGATATTGTATGTTTCATGTTCCTACCTCTTCATAGCGATTACGCCGGTTTTTACCAATTCGATGATTCCATAGGGTTTGAATATCTCAATCATTTCAGTGATTCTTTCTTCTGTATCCAGCGCCTCAAGGATCAGATAATCCTTACTCATTTCAATAACTCTCGCATTGCATGCGTTTGCTACGACGATGATTCCGACGCGGTCGGTCACATCAGCCTTTACCTTCATAAAGAGCAGCACCTTGCTGATCATGTTTTCAACCCGGATGTCTTCAATGGTGATGATATCCTCCAGCTTTTCCAATTGGCTGATGACCTGGGCAATGACGATGTCGTCGCCCTGGACAACGATGGTCAGTCGTGAGAACCGCTCATCCTCCGTGGAACTTCCGATGAAGGAATCGATGTTATAGCCGCGTCTTCGGAAAAGCCCCGACACTCTGCTCGTTACGCCGGGCTGATTGTTTACAAGTGCAGTCAACACATGTTTCATAATTCCAACCTCCTAAATCACATCGATGATTCGTTCTCATCAACGACACATTCCAGCAAATAGGCGCCTTTATGGCCGAGCATTTCGGCGATGGCCTCCTCCGCAGCGTCCATACTGTCGATGCTTCGCCCGGGTATGCCGTAGGCTCCGGCAATGGCGACTACATTGGGACTGCCTGTAAGGTCAACGGCGATCTCATTATTTTTATAGGATTTCTTCTGAATTTCTTTTACAAGTCCAAGCTTTCCGTTTCTCATGACTACGATCTTAACATCCACGTCATGCTGGCAGATGGTAGCAAGCTCCATCATCTCCATCTGGAAGGAGCCGTCGCCGCATACAGCGATAACGGTCTTGGACGGATCCGCCAGTCTCGCGCCGATGGCAGCCGGTATGGAATAACCCATCGTTCCCATTCCGCCCGAGGTCAGGAATCTTCCTGTTCTCACTTCACAGTTCGCGGCGGACCAGATCTGGTTCTGGCCGACGTCCGCACAGTAAATATGGTCATCCGGAAGGCATCTGGAAAGCAAATTGACAAAGGCTTTCGGATTGACGCCGAATTTTCTCGGCGCGTAATCCAGCGTAAGCTTTTCTCTCTTGGCATTCAGCAGCTCGGCCCATTCGCCGGATTTCCGGTTCGGTTCCTCGTCCATGATCTGTATCAGGATTTCCTTCGCGTCACCGACGACAGGTATCAGTGTGCTGACATTCTTTCCGATTTCAGCGGGATCGATATCGATATGAACGATCCTGGTATTCTTGCTCACGTTGGCAGGCAACAGAACAGCACGGTCCGAGACTCTGGCGCCGATAATGATGAGCAGGTCGGAATCGGAAATAGCCTGGTTTGCGACGGATTTACCGTGCATTCCAAGCATACCCATATAGAAAGGATGGGCCGTCGGTATTGCGCCGATTCCCATCAAGGTCGAAACGACAGGGATATTGAGCGTTTCCGCGAAACGCAGAAGCTCCTTTTGTCCGTCGGCGGCGAATATCCCTCCGCCCACGCAAATCACAGGCTTATCCGCATTATTGATCGCTTTGCAGACACGTTTGATCTGCCCCGTATGGCCTTTGATCGTAGGCTTGTAGCCGCGAAGATTCATCGGACCGGGGAAAGCGAAATCGAATTTCTGCTGCTGGATGTTGACTGGTATGTCGATCAGGACAGGTCCCGGTCTTCCTGTGGACGCAATATGAAACGCCTCCTTGATGATCCTGGGAAGTTCCTCCGCGTTTTTCACAAGGTAACTGTATTTTGTAAAGGGCTCCGCCGCTCCGGTGATATCGGCCTCCTGGAATACATCTCTTCCCAGAAGCTCGCTGTTTACCTGACCGGTAATTGCGACCAGCGGAACGCTGTCCATGTAGGCCGTGGCAAGCGCAGTGATCAGATTGGTCGCGCCTGGACCGGATGTCGTCATACAGACTCCCGGTCTTTTTTTGATTCGAGCATAACCACTGGCTTCGTGACCTGCATGCTGTTCATGCCTGACCAGTATGTGTCTGATACTGGATTTTGTTAACTTATCATAAAGGGGGGCAATGGTAGCTCCGGGATACCCGAAGATAACTTCCACCCCTTCCTGTTCCAAACTTCTAACAATGGCTTCTGCTCCTGTAATCATAGCTTTTTCTCCTAGACTTCAACAGACCATCCGAATTTATCTTCCACTTTCCCAAGCTGTATGCCTGACAATGTGTCGTAAAGCTTCTGGGAAAGGTCCCCGATCCGATTGTCGTTGATGACGATCTTTCTGTCCTTCCAACCCAATTCACCGACCGGTGAAATGACCGCTGCCGTTCCGGAAGCGAATACTTCGGAAAGCTGTCCTTCGTCATACGCATTGAATATATCTTCTATCGTGATTCTTCTTTCAGAGACCTTGATGCCCCAATCCTTCAGCAAACAGATGACAGAGTCCCTGGTAATGCCGGGAAGGATCGTGCCTTCCAGCGGCGCCGTGATGACTTCGTCGCCGATCACAAAGAAGGCGTTAGAGGTTCCGATCTCCTCCACGTATTTCCGTTCCACTCCGTCAAGCCACAGGACCTGGGAATATCCGAGATCATGGGCCTTCTCCTGAGACTTCAGGCTCATGCAGTAGTTGCCGCCTATTTTGCTGTATCCGGTGCCTCCCATAGCTGCTCTGACATATTCGTCTTCAACAAAGATCTTCGTTGGGGTAAGTCCTCCCTTGTAATATGCTCCAACGGGGCAGAGGATAACCATAAAAAGGTATTCCTTCGCCGCGCGTACGCCCAGGAACGGCTCCGTCGCAATGATGAACGGTCTGATATAGAGGGAGGTCCCTTCTTTGGCAGGAACCCAGTCGGCGTCGACATGGACGACCGCTTTGACAGCTTCCACAAAGAGTTCTTCATCCAATGCCGGGATGCAGATCCTGTCATTGGTCCTCGTGGTTCTCTTTGCGTTCATATCCGGGCGGAACAGCAGGATCTTGTTTTCTTTCGTTCTGTATGCCTTCAGTCCTTCGAACATCTCCTGCGCATAATGGAGCACCGCCGCGGCAGGTTCCAATGCGATCGGCGCGTAAGGCACGATTCTTCCGTCATGCCATCCTTTACCCTCGGTATAGTTCATGATAAACATGTGATCCGTGAAAGCCGTCCCAAATTCCAGTGTGTCCGGATTCGGCTTCTGCTTCGGATTCAATGTCTTTGTAACTGTAAAATCATACTTCATTACGATCACCCAACCTTTTCTATTTTTCTACCGGGTATACTTCCGGTATACTTTACTCTTGATATTCTTCGATCAGTTTTGTTTTCATTTCCCAAAGGGCCTTTGACAGGTCAACGTAGAATTCATGCGGATTTTCGAAACGCAGGATCTCCTCCCATAGGGTGCTGATCTGAGCCATGCAATAGTCCCTGATCTCATCGATGCTTGGTGACTGATAGACGCATTTCCCTTTTTCAAAGATCTGAACTCTGAGGTTCTTGGCATAGAAGTTTGAAATCCTCTTTCGTTTCCAGGTTATCTGCGGGTCGAAAATTTCATAATCCTTGCCGTCCGGAATCTCTTCGTCGTCCAGGGTTATGACGTCGGCAACCGCTTTGTTGGAATCCTTGTCAAAAAGGCGGTATACGGTCTTGAATCCCGGATTTGTTATCTTCTCAACGTTTTCACTTATTTTCATTTTCGGGATAAGCACGCCGTCCTTTTCCAGTGCCGCGAGCTTGTAAACGCCTCCGAATACCGGCTCTGACTTTGATGTGATCAGTCTTTCGCCTACGCCGAAGGTATCGATGCAGGCGCCCTGCCCGATGACGTCACGGATGATATATTCATCCAGCGAATTGGAAACGACGATGGTGCACTCTTTGAGTCCGGCCCGGTCAAGCATTGCTCTGGCCTTTTTGGTCAGGTATGTCACGTCGCCGCTGTCGATCCGGATACCCATTTTACTTGGTTTTAATTCATGAAATACTTTGATTGCCGCCGGAATACCGGACTTGATAACGTTGTATGTGTCTACTAGCAGCACGCAATTTTCCGGATAAATTTCCGCATAAGTTTTAAATGCCTCATACTCGCTTGGGAACATCTGCACCCAACTATGGGCCATGGTCCCCAGGGCTGGGATTTTGAAATCCCGTTCCGCCAGCGCGCAAGCGGTTCCGATACAGCCTCCGATATAAGCGGCTCTCGCACCGTGGACCGCTCCCGAGCCGCCATGTGCTCTCCGGGTCCCAAACTCCATAACGCCGCGGCCCTGAGCCGCTCTGACGATACGGTTTGCTTTCGTTGCGATCAAGCTTTGATGGTTGATTGCAAGCAGCAGGAATGTTTCTATGAATTGGGCCTGTATAACAGGCCCTCGTACCGTAACCAGCGGTTCTCCCGGGAAGACGGGCGTCCCTTCAGGAACTGCCCAGACATCACATTCAAATTTAAAATTTCGGAGGTATTCCAGAAATTTCTCGCTGAATATCCCTTTTCCTCTTAAATATTCTAAGTCTCTTTCGTCAAACTTCAAGTTTTCAAGGTATTCGATCATCTGCTCCAGACCGGCCATGATGGCAAAGCCGCCCTCATCGGGAATCTTCCTGAAGAACATATCGAAATATGCGATATCATCGGCCATTCCGGTTTCGAAATATCCGTTGGCCATGGTTAGCTCGTAAAAATCCGTAAGCAGGGTTGTGTTAATCTGTTCGATCATGACAGTTCCTCCAGTCGTCCTTTTTCCTTTATTACTATATATCCTGCAGCGATTACAATAACTCCTCCCGCCATCTGGACAGGCAAAATGGTCTCTTTCAAAATCAGCCACCCGAACAGGGTTGTCGTTATCGGCAGGAAGTTCGAAAATATCGCTGTTACCGTAGGGCCAAGTATATGTAATGACCGGACAAATATGATAAATCCGACTCCTGTGCTGAGGATCCCAAGGTAGAGGATTCCCCATACAACTCCGGGAGTGACGGTTCCGCTGTGCGGCAGATGGGTCAGCGCATAAGGCCAAACCAGCAAAAGTGAACAGATGATCTGATTCAAGGTCAGTGTAGCGCTTTCGTATCTGTCGTGAAGCGACGCGGTCAGGAAATTATATAAATTCCAGGTGATCACCGCGCCGAAAGCCAGCAGATATCCGATGATCCGTCCCTGGAAAAGTATACGCCAGTCAACTCCGATGACCAGGGCGATCCCGATCACACTCAGGATGATGCCGGCAGTCATCTTTCTTGTTACTTTCTTTTTAAACAACGCCTTATCAATCACGATCGATAAGGCTGGAACAAAGGCTAATACGATTGTGACGAGCGATACCGGAAGATACTGCATGGATGAATATTCGAAGTAAAAATATCCGATCTCTCCGAATAAAGCGCAGAAAAGGAAAACAGGGATATCCTTTTTCCGAATCAGGCTCTTTCCTTCCATTTTTAATTTTATGATCACCGCTACCGCGAGGCCGATCAGATACTTGAAAAATACAAGAGTCAGCGGCTCCATGATGGCCAGCGCCTGTTTTGCGAAGATGTATTCCAGTCCCCAAGCAAAGACCAGCGCAGTCATCAGCAGGTACATATTTCTTTTTCGTGAGTCCATAATTACCCCAACGTTCTAAACTTTCTGTACCTTAATTTACCAGATTATGATTTGTATTGCTAATTAATATTGTATTTTATCACATTTTCCCGCTATCGTAAAACTTTTTTTAAAAATTCTCCGGTATAGGAGCTGTCCAGTTTGGCGATTTCTTCCGGCGTTCCCTCTCCGATGATCCTGCCGCCTCTGTCCCCGCCGTCCGGGCCGAGGTCGATGATATAATCGGCGGTCTTGATCACGTCAAGGTTATGCTCGATAACAACGACTGTGTTTCCAGCATCCACCAGCCGGTTCAGCACCTGGATCAGCTTGTCCACGTCTGCAAAATGAAGGCCTGTCGTAGGCTCGTCCAAGATATACATGGTTTTACCGGTGCTTCTCTTGGAAAGCTCCGAAGCCAATTTGATGCGCTGAGCTTCTCCTCCGGAAAGCTGGGTCGATGGTTGCCCGAGCTTGACATAGCCGAGGCCGACTTCCTCCAGCGTCTGGATCTGCCTCTGGATCGTCGGAATGTTCTTGAAGAATTCCAACGCTTCGGAAACGTTCATATCCAGTACGTCGTAAATACTTTTGCCTTTATATTTTACCTCAAGGGTTTCTCTGTTATAACGTCTGCCCTTGCAGACCTCGCATGGTACGTAAACGTCGGGCAGGAAATGCATCTCGATTTTGATGATGCCGTCGCCGCTGCAGGCTTCGCACCGGCCTCCTTTAACATTGAAGCTGAATCTTCCTTTCTCATATCCTCTCACCTTTGCTTCGGGAAGCTGTGCGAAGAGGTCTCTGATCGGGGTAAAAACTCCGGTGTAGGTGGCTGGGTTGGACCTCGGCGTCCTGCCGATGGGAGACTGATCGATATCAATGATCTTGTCGATATTTTCGATCCCCTCGATCGCCCTGAATTTTCCGGGTTTTACCCTGGAACGGTTGATTTCAGACGCAAGGCTCTTGTACAGGATCTCGTTGATCAGGCTGCTCTTTCCGGAGCCGGATACGCCGGTAACGCAGACGAACTGCCCCAGCGGAATGCTTACGTCGATATCCTGCAGGTTGTTTTCGGACGCTCCCAGGATCCTGATCTGTTTTCCGTTGCCCGGTCTTCTGTCCGCAGGGACCTCGATCTTCCTGGCGCCGGTCAGATACTGGCCCGTTATGGATTCCGCACAGGCCTTGATATCTTCCACCGTTCCCTCGGCGATGATCTCTCCGCCGTGGATCCCGGCGCCTGGTCCGATGTCGATGATATGATCCGCCGCATACATGGTATCCTCGTCGTGTTCTACGATGATCAGCGTGTTGCCGAGATCGGCCAGATTGCGCAGCGTCTTCAGAAGCTTCTCGTTATCCTTTTGGTGAAGCCCGATACTTGGTTCGTCCAGGATGTATAAAACACCCACAAGGCTGGATCCGATCTGTGTCGCAAGACGAATACGCTGGGATTCGCCGCCCGAAAGGGTCCCTGAGGCTCTTGAAAGGGTGAGATAATCCAGACCCACATCGACCAGGAAATTCAGCCTTGCTTTGATTTCCTTCGTGATCTGGTGCGCGATCATTTCTTCCTTGGTGCTGAATTTGGCCGCGTTTATGAACTTGACCGCTTCCCGGATCGACATCTCCGAAAACTCGGCGATATTCATTCCGTTGATGGTGACCGCCAGAACTTCCGGCTTGAGTCTTTTTCCGCCGCACGTATCGCAGGGGGTAAGGCTCATGTACTGCTCCATCTTTTCCTTGATGTAATCGGAATTGCTCTCCCGGTATCTGCGTTCCAGATTTGGGATGACTCCCTCGAAGGAATAGTTTAATTGGGACTTGGAGCCGGTGGTACGGCTCTCATATAAAAATTGAAGCTTTCTCCCCCCGGTGCCGTAAAGCAGTTCTTTTTTGAATTTTTCCGGGAGATCTTTATACGGTGTGGAAAGATTGGCGCCGTGTTCTTTCGCCAATGCTCCGATGATCTGCCGCTGGTACGTGCCGAACTCCATGGAGGAGAATACCTCTCCCAGAGCGCCGTCGAAGATGCTTAGATTTTTATCGGTAACGATCAGGTCCGGATCGATCTTCTGGATGTAGCCCAGTCCGGTACAGGCAGGGCATGCTCCGAAGGGGCTGTTGAAGGAAAACATCCTTGGCTCCAGTTCCTCGATGCTGATCCCGTGATCCGGGCAAGCCAGCTTTGTGCTGAACAGCAGCTCCTCACCTTCGGACAGGGCTTCCTTCTGTACTAGCGCGACGACCAGCCCTTCCCCATGGCTCAGCGCCAGTTCGATGGACTCAGCCAGGCGGCCCTCACTGTCGGGCCTTATAATGATACGGTCGATTACGATTTCTATCGTATGTTTAAATGTCTTTTCAAGCTTGATTTCCTCCTCAGCCAGCTGGCGGATCTCTCCGTCGACTCTGGCGCGGGTAAAGCCTTCTTTGCGGATCCTTTCCAGGATCTTTTCATGCTCCCCTTTTCGTTCCCTCACGACGGGCGCAAGAATCGTAACTCTGGTTCCTTCCGGCAGAGCCATCAGATTGTCCACGATCTGGTCTACAGACTGGCTGGTGATCTCCTTTCCGCAGACGGGGCAATGGGGGATCCCGATCCTTGCAAACATCAGTCTCAGATAGTCGTGGATCTCCGTTACCGTTCCGACCGTGGAACGGGGATTCTTGCTTGTGGTCTTCTGATCGATGGAAATGGCCGGGGAAAGTCCTTCAATATACTCCACCTCGGGTTTCTCCATCTGGCCCAGGAACTGTCTCGCGTAGGAAGACAGGCTTTCCATGTATCTTCTTTGCCCTTCGGCATATATGGTGTCGAAGGCGAGGGATGATTTTCCCGACCCTGAAAGTCCGGTGAGAACCACCATTTTATCTCTTGGTATTACAACATCTATGTTCTTTAAATTGTGCTCGTTAGCACCTTTTACAAATATGTCCCGTGTCATTGCTTCCTCCAAATAAGCGTTGAATTGATTCCTGCACGCCGATCCTACAGCCTCAGTTTGAATTCAAATATTCTGTCTCTTAATTCTGCCGCGCGTTCAAACTGCAAGTTTGCAGCGGCATCCTTCATTTCTTTTTCCATCTTCTTGATATAGTCGGCCAGTTCCTTCTTGGTCAGTTCCAGAGGACTTCTGCCCTCGTAGTATTCGTCGCTTTCCTCAGCCACTTTCGTGGCTTCGATGACCGCGCGGACCGCCTTCTCTATGGTCTTCGGCGTAATGCCGTTGGCATCATTGTATTCCTGCTGGATCTTCCTTCTGCGGTTCGTCTCGGAAATTGCCTTCTCCATGGCGTCGCTGATACCATCGGCGTACATGATTACCCTGCCGTGGGCGTTTCGCGCAGCTCTGCCAATGGTCTGGATCAGAGACGTCTCGGTACGCAGGAAGCCTTGCTTGTCGGCGTCCAGAATGGCTACCAGAGAAACCTCCGGCAGATCGAGGCCTTCTCTGAGAAGGTTGATCCCCACCAGCACGTCGAAAACGCCGAGACGCAGATCCCGCAGGATCTCCATTCTTTCCAGCGTCTGGATCTCAGAGTGAAGATACCTTACTTTTATACCCACATTTTTCAGATAATCCGTCAGACTCTCCGACATCTTTTTTGTAAGGGTCGTCACGAGGACTTTTTCTCCCCGTTCCGTGATCTTGTTGATCTCTCCGATGAGATCGTCGATCTGCCCTTCCGTCTTTCTTACTTCGATCTCCGGATCCAGCAACCCTGTCGGACGGATGACCTGCTGCGCCACGACGCCTCCGCTCTGCTCTTTTTCATAAGCGGCGGGAGTTGCGCTGACGTAAACGATCTGGTTTACCAGACTCTCGAACTCCTTGAATTCCAGCGGACGGTTGTCCAAAGCGGACGGAAGGCGGAAACCGTACTCCACTAGGGAGGACTTCCTGGATCGGTCCCCCGCGTGCATTGCCCGCAGCTGAGGGAGCATGACATGGGATTCGTCAATGATGATCAAAAAATCCTTGGGGAAGTAGTCGATGAGCGTATAGGGACGGTTGCCGGGGGGCAGGCCGTTGATATGTCTGGAATAGTTCTCGATCCCCTTGCAGGCCCCGACTTCCCGCAGCATCTCCATATCGTAGCGGGTTCGCTGCTCGATGCGCTGGGCTTCGATGAGCTTGCCCCGGTCCTTGAACCATTTGATACGGTCTTCCAGCTCCTCTTCGATGGAAACGATGGCTCGTTCCATATTTTCTTTTGATGTGACATAGTGGGAGGCCGGGAAAATGGATACGTGATTGCGAACTCCCATGATTTCGCCCGTTACCGGATTGATCTCCTTGATCACTTCGATCTCATCCCCGAAGAGCTCCACCCGGACAGCATAATCCGCACCGGCCGGGAAGATGTCGATGATGTCGCCGCGGACGCGGAAACTCCCGCGTTCGAAGGCCAGATCGTTCCGGGTAAATTGTATATCGATGAGCTTTCTCAGGATATCGTGCCTGTTTTTTGCCATGCCCGGTCTCAGCGAAAGCACCTGGTTTTCATAGTCCACCGGGCTTCCAAGTCCATAAATGCAGGATACGCTGGCGACGATGATGACGTCGCGCCGTTCCGCAAGGGCTGCCGTGGCTGAGTGGCGCAGTTTTTCGATTTCATCGTTGATATCAGAGTCCTTCTCAATATAGGTATCCGTGGAAGGGACGTAAGCTTCCGGCTGATAGTAATCGTAATAGCTTACGAAATATTCCACGGCGTTATCCGGAAAAAACTCCTTGAATTCGCCGCAGAGCTGAGCGGCAAGAGTCTTGTTATGGGATATGATCAGTGTGGGGCGTTGCACTTTTTCGATGACGTTGGCCATGGTAAACGTTTTGCCGGAGCCAGTTACGCCGAGAAGCGTCTGATGTACCTCCCCGTTCATGATCCCCTCTGTGAGCTGCTCCACCGCCTGCGGCTGATCTCCCATCATTTGGTAATCCGATACCAGTTTGAATCGATCCATATTATTTTCCATCCTGTATATTTATTCATATAAAATTCCGGTCTCCGAGGGCCGGATTTCGGTTTTTACCGATAGGTCCGATCTTATTAGTATGCTGTTTTTTGAACCTTTTGAAACAGTATACCATATACCGTCCTTCTTTACAATATAAATAAGAACATTTGTTCACATTTTGCAAAAATATTCTAAATTTATCTTGTGTTTTGTTTCGGCTTATATTATAATTTGTTAATACAGTTAATCAGCTTAATCCAATTATTGGAACGGGAAAACCAATTTCAGGGGTGAATCCGTAATCGGAAGGGCAACTCTTCAGCCCTAACCCGTCAGCTAATCTCGTAGGCTTTGGGGAGTCATTGGGTAAATAAAGCGTTACCCTTTATAGCTCGTCCAATTTGTAAAACAAATTGTTTGGCGAACTTACGCAGGAAAAATCACAGTCTTTTTGCCGCTGTGACATGTAGTTACTTAAGCTAATATTTTGTGTTACTCTTTGGTGATGCTGTAAATTAAAGCAGTGTCACTTTTTATTTAACTGAAAATTCAAACTTTGGAGAGGCTATTTGACGGGAGGTGTATCTCTTGAGAGAAAAGAAGAGCGGATCAAAAAATAACAATTACAATGAAACAGTGCTGGTAACCAATCCGTATGAGATTGCATTGAATCACCAACTGGAAAAAACCTTTACGAAATCGATGACGGAACATCTGACGACAAACAATTCAATCGACGGATCCCTTTACGGGAAATATGATGTGAAGCGTGGCCTGCGTGACGCCAACGGCGCCGGGGTTGTCGTCGGTTTGACGAAAATCGGCGATGTTCAGGGCTATGAAGTCAATGAAAAAAATGAAAAAGTTGCAATCGACGGTAAACTTTTTTACCGTGGTATCGATGTGGAAGATATCGTAAGCAGCTGCACAGCCGACAACCGGTTCGGCTATGAGGAAACCAGCTATCTGCTTCTGTTCGGCGAGCTTCCGAACGAACAGCAGCTTGCGGACTACAAAAAAGTCATCGGTATGAAACGGGAGCTGCCACTTGGCTTCGCCAGGGACATGATCCTGACCGCGCCGAGCAAAAACGTAATGAACAAGCTTGCCCGAAGCGTGCTGGCTTTATATTCCTATGACGAAAATCCGGATGACGTTTCTGTTGAAAACGTATTGCGTCAATCCATCAGTCTGATCGGTTATTTCCCTTGTCTGACCGCTTACGGTTACCAGGCAAAACGATCCTATTACGATAATGCGAGTATGCACCTGCATTATCCGGATCCGAACCTATCGACAGCGGAGAATATCTTAAGACTGATCCGGCCGACCGGAGAGTACACCGATCTGGAAGCCAAGATGCTCGACATTTCCATGATCCTGCATGCGGAGCACGGCGGAGGAAATAACTCTTCCTTCACGACCCATGTGGTTTCCTCCACTGCTACGGATACCTATTCGGCCATTGCTGCAGCGGTAGGTTCCCTGAAAGGGCCGAAACACGGCGGAGCGAACCTGGAAGTCCTGGAAATGATGACCGACATCAAGGAAAATGTAAAAGACATCACCAACTTCAAGGAAGTTGAAAAATATTTGATCAAGATCCTTAACGGAGAGGCCAACGACGGCTCCGGGCTGATATACGGTCTTGGACACGCAGTTTATACCGTTTCCGACCCCAGAGCGACCATGCTGAAAAAAATGGCTAAGAAGCTGGCTGAGGACAAGGACCTGATGGATGATTTCATGCTGTATGACTTCATCGAAAAACGTGCGCCGTATCTGTTCATGGAAGTCAAGGGAACGAAAAAACCGGTTCCGGCTAACGTGGACCTGTATTCCGGCTTCGTTTACAGCGCGCTTGATATCCCGATGGATATTGCCACCCCGATCTTCGCCTGCGCGAGGATTTCCGGCTGGTGTGCCCACAGGATCGAAGAGCTGGTTGCCGGAGGGAAGATCATGCGTCCTGCCTACAAGTGCGTTCAGCCGCATCTGAAATACGTCCCGCTTTCGGAAAGAAAATAACGATTCCGAAATGGAAAAGCTACCCATTCGTCCTGCCCAGATATGGGCAGGACTTTTATTTTGCCTTGGTTTTTTCGACAAAATATGATATGATTATATTGAAATTTGGAGGATTATCATGTTACGTCATATCGTAGTTTTCATATATATTTTCGGCAGCTTTTTGGGGATGACAGGAATTTTTCTGTATTGGTTGACTTCAAAGAAAAAAGCCCTGAAAGATGAAGCGGAATGCATTCGCCTTCGCAAATTCATGATCAGCACATTTCTGATCGGGTTGATCAGCTTCTTTACATTCTATACTCAATACATCATGTTTTTACAGCCTACGAATACGGTTTACCGGATCCTGGACTATCTGTTCTGGGTCTGCTTTATATTCTATTGGATCGATTATCTGGACTCCATGGTAGACGGCGTTTTTCTGCACAAGGTCAAAACCGTCGTCAAATATGGCTGTCTCGGCTATATCGTTATCTGGATCTTTTCGGCCGGACAAATTTGGGACATCGATTTTACCATTGTGAATTTAAGCGGCAGGATGCTATTCGTGATGCTGGATATCCTTTTCTGCCTGCTCTCGATGCTGGTAGTTGCGATTTACGTCATCCGCGGACAGATGCAGGTCGAAAGCCACCTGTCCGGCTTCTACATTTTCGCGGTCAGCATGGCTTTGATGTTCTATGCCATATGGCAGTTCATGCATTATATCGAACTGTTTTCCGGCCTGTCAACGCCGAGGGCCTGGCAGCTGAATCCGTTGAATGCCACTGCATTTTTCCTGTTTTTCACGAACCTGATCACGCTGATCTATGTTTATCATAATGACTTCGCTTCTCTGTTCCTTTCGGAAAAAGAAACGGTTCAGCCAGCCTTGTCCGCCGGTGAACCGTCGTCAGCAGAAACGGATATGGAAACAGCCGATACCGGGCAGCAGCCGGCGCTGACGGATATCGCAAATGACCGCAATCTGACGCCGAGAGAAATCGAAGTCATGGAATATGTCTTCAAGGGTTTCAACAATGCGGAGATCGCGGGCGAACTCTATATCTCCCAGAACACGGTAAAGCATCATATCTACAATTTGTTTAAAAAGCTGGAGGTACGCAACCGGGTCGAATTGATCTGTATGCTGCAGGAGTATTACTCCTAAAACAGCTGAATTTGAGCGGTTAAGGCAAAAATGATACTCCGGTGCCATTGGCAAATCAGGCGTTATAAGGTATAAAGAAGTAGGAACCTCTTCCCGGGGTTCCTACATTTTTTTAATCTAAGGAAAGAGGTGTTATTTCATGAGTTCAAACGAAAACAATGAACTCCAACGTGGGATGAAAGCCCGACACATGAACATGATCGCCATCGGCGGCGCCATCGGCACAGGTCTGTTCGTAGCACTCGGCGGATCCCTCAGTTCAGCCGGCCCCGGAGGCGCAATCCTTGCTTACGGTATGATCGGCGTTATGGTTTACTTTTTAATGACAAGCTTGGGAGAAATGTCGACATACATGCCGATCTCAGGCGCATTCGAAACGTACGCAACAAAATTTGTCGATCCTGCTCTGGGATTTGCACTCGGATGGAATTACTGGTACAACTGGGCAATCACCGTTGCCGCCGAACTGGCTGCAGGTGCAATGGTTGTACAGTTCTGGCTTCCTGACACGCCGGCGATTCTTTGGAGCGCAATCTTCTTAGCAATATTATTCTTACTCAATGCTTTCTCTGCAAAAATGTACGGTGAAAGCGAATTCTGGTTTGCCGGTATTAAGGTAGTAACGATCATCATCTTCCTGGTCATCGGTATTCTTATGATCGTAGGTATCCTCGGCGGACATAATACGGGCTTTGAAAACTGGGTCATTGAAGATGCTCCGTTCGCGGGAGGCATCATGGCTGTCATCAACATCTTCATGATCGCCGGATTCTCCTTCCAGGGAACGGAACTGATCGGTGTTGCTGCCGGTGAAACCGAAGATCCGGAAAAGAATGTTCCGAAAGCAATCAAAACAGTATTCTGGCGTATCCTGATCTTCTACATCGGCGCCATCATCGTCATCGGATTCATTCTTCCATACAATGACCCGAACCTGCTGAAGGGCGGTGTCGAAAATATAGCAGTAAGCCCATTCACTCTGATTTTTGAAAGAGCGGGTATCGCTGCAGCCGCTTCCATCATGAACGCAGTAATCCTGACATCAGTACTGTCCTGTGGTAACTCCGGACTGTACGCTTCGACTCGTATGCTTTACGCAATGGCCATGGAAGGAAAGGCTCCGAAGCTCTTTACGAAAGTAAACAAAAGAGGCGTTCCAATGGCTGCACTGATCCTCACCACCGTCATCGGTATGGCTTGTTTCTTAAGCTCCCTTGCAGGATCCGGAACAGTATATCTGTGGCTGGTAAACGCATCAGGCCTCGCAGGCTTCATCGCCTGGCTCGGAATCGCGGTATCACATTATAAATTCAGAAAAGCGTTCCTTGCCCAGGGCCACAGCCTTGACGAACTGAAATATAAAGCGAAATGGTTCCCATTCGGACCGATTTTTGCGCTTGTTCTTTGCATCGTTGTTATCGCAGGTCAGGGTATGTGGGCTTTCTCAGGCGACACAGTCGACTGGCTCGGGATCCTGGTTTCCTATATCGGAATCCCGCTCTTCCTTGCTCTCTATATCGGATATAAATATGCGAAGAAGACCAAGATGGTAAAACCTGAAGAAGCCGACTTGTCCAAGGGCTATGCAAAGATAGACTAATTGATCCTATAAAAATAACGGGCTTATAGCCCGTTATTTTTTATATTAATATACTGTTGGTATACTTAGCAGATCCTAGGCAGTCCTTCTCCGTAGAGTACGTCGACGATCCGGCTGCCTCCCAGCCTGGTTTTCATAACGACGCCCTTGCCGGAGACCGCTTCCGCAACGATCACGGCATCCCTGCCGCATTCCGTTTTCCGGATGAGTTCCAAGGCCCTTTCTGCGTCTTCCTTAGCGACAATGGCGATCATCTTGCCTTCATTTCCCATATACAGAGGATCCAGTCCCAAAATATCACAAAAACCCCTTACCTCGGGGTGGACCGGCAGCGTTCCCTCGCTGATCTCGATCCGGCATTCTGAAGTATCCGCGATCTCGTTAAGCACCGTCCCAAGCCCGCCTCTTGTTACATCCCGCATGGTCTTCACGCGGATCCTGTTTTCAAACAGGCTGCCTACGATGGGGTTCAGACAGGCACAGTCGCTCCGGATGCTGTTCTCTATTTTCATTCTGGCGCTGAGGATGCAAGCGTGATGATCCCCCAGATTTCCGGAAAGGATGATCATATCGCCCTCTTTGCAGTTTGCTGCGCTGATATCTCTTCCTTCAGGGATGATGCCGATGCCGGAAGTATTGATATAAAGACCGCCTTTTCCCTCTACGACCTTTGTATCTCCGGCTACGATCCTGACGCCCGCTTCTGCCGCCGTTTTCGCCATTGACGAGACGATTTGCTCCAGCAGGTCGATTTCGAGACCCTCTTCGAGGATAAATCCAGCCGTGATATATTTCGGTTCCGAACCCATCATAAGCAGGTCGTTCACCGTGCCGCATACCGCCAGCTTGCCGATATCTCCGCCCTTGAACACCACAGGCGTCACAACGAAGGAATCGGTGCTGTAGGCGATCCTGCCGGAAAGTTCCAGAACTGCGGCGTCTTCCATTTTATTCAGCACATCATTGGAAAAATGCTTGCCGAAAATATCTCTCATCAGCTCCGCAGAGGCTTTTCCGCCACTGCCGTGAGACATGTTTATCCTCATGATTACTCTCCTTAACATTCTGTGTAGATTCTCGTCGTACTAGGCGTATTGCCTGTCTGATCATAGAAAATACGATTTGAATATTTAATAAATTATAGTCAAATGTTCCGATACCAGATCCCGCAGGCTCCCTCCGAGGAGACCATGCACGGTCCGTACGGATTCATGGGATTGCAGGACTTACCGAACATCGGGCATTCATTGGGGTTGATCCTTCCGATGATGACGTCGCCGCAGCGACAGGATGCAGGGAGTTCGATATCCTGATCCAAACCCTTGCTTCCGGCGTCGTACGTCTCGAATTCCGGTCTGAGATAAAGACCCGAATCCGGTATCATTCCCAGGCCTCTCCACATGGCGCTGCCGGGCTCGAAATAACGGCTGATGATCTCTTGCGCTTTTTTATTCCCTTCCGACTTTACCGCGTTTTTATACAGATTGTGGACTCCCGTAGCACGTTTATGCTCGAGCTGTCCTACGATATCGTAAATCCCGGCCAGAATGTGTTCCGGTTCAAAGCCGGCGACTACAAACGGTTTCTCATACTGTTCCGCAAGTTCCTCATAGGCGGCGCTTCCAATGATCACGCTGACATGGCCCGGACAAAGGAAGCCGTCAATTCCGCCCTCGTTTTCACAGATCCATTTCAGGGCAGGCATTACAGTCTTCAAAGCGGTCAACAGACGGATATTTTCAACGCCCTGGCGGGCGGCTTCATCAATGGTCAGCGCGTAGGCGGGCACCGTCGTTTCAAAGCCCACACCGGCGATCACATACGTTGTGCCGGGGTTCTGTTTCGCCTTTTCCACAACCTCCATGGGGGAATACATCAGCTCGACCTTTGCGCCGTCTCCCTTTGCCTGGGAAAGACTGCCGTTAAGGCCCGGTACCTTCATCATATCTCCGAAGGTGACCAGCACATGGTTTTCCTTTAATGCGTAACTGATACACCGGTCGATGTATGCCGCCGGAGTAACACATACGGGACAGCCTGGGCCGGAGATCAATCGGATTTTCGGCGAGATCAGGCTCCGGACTCCGCTCTTGAAAATACTGGCGGTATGGGTTCCGCAGACCTCCATGATTTTTATGACCGGCCCGTCATATTCTTTCAGTTCTTTGATTATCTGATCAATGTTCATCATCTCTTACGACAGCTCCTCCAACTCCTGGAACAGTTCGATCAGCTCCAGCGCTTTGTCCTTTGACATGATCTCGATGGCGCAGCCCGCATGAACGAGCACGTAATCACCCACCACTGGATCGATAAGGCCTACATTGACGTCAACGACGTTTCCGTTGAAATCTACCTTTGCCTTTGGTGAATCTATGGAAATAATTTTTCCCGGTATTGCTATACACATAAGTCTCTTCTCCTTAACATTCTGTCAGGCTCTTTAGAAGACCGCCGCGCGGCCTCTATATCAGCTTTCTTTTTACGACGATCGCCTTTTCAGGACACATTTCCTGGCAGCAATAACATCGGATACATTTTTTATAATCGTAAACGGGTACGTCTATAGTCGCTTGTTCCGTTTCACTTCCTTGTTTTCTCGGGAATAATACTGCCTTGTCCTCAAGGGGGCAGGCTGCAACGCAGGCTCCGCAGCGGATACATTTATCCTTCAGGATGACCGGCTTTCTCGCCAGAAACTTCAGTTTATCCATAAATGCCCATTTCCCGCCGTGGGTCTTGTCTCTCATGACATCAAAATGAGGATTGCAGTAATCATCCAGATTGTCTACGCCTAGGATCTCGATGTCGCCTTCTTTCCAATGCCCCAGTCCGAAAATCGCCCCGTAAAAAACAGTGGGGATATTGGACGGATCCAGGTCTACAAGCCTGCAAAAGGTCGCATCCAGCGCCACGGGATCGTCTGATACCAGGATCACATTCATTTTTACAGGAGTGCCGGATGCAGGACCGTTTCCTTCCATGGCGACGACGCCGTCCATGATGTGAAGTCTCGCCTTCAGCAGAAGGTTCAGATCGATCAGCATCTGGGCGAAGCTCTCGGCGTCGGGGTATTTGGCATGGGATGCTCCCTTGTTCATGCCATACACACAGCCGAACATATTCTTCACACCGCCGGTGATCCTTTCCAATTGATGAGTTTTCATCTTGCAGAGATTGATGATCCCGTCGGAATCAAGTACCCCCTGGCAGATTTCAAATCTTCTTGAAATTCTCCCCCTGACAAATTCTACAGACTGACTATGGGTAAAATCCGCCATCGGAATCCCCAGCCGGTCTGCAACCTCCTTAAGCCCGCAGACCTCGGCCGTCTTTTCCGGTCCGCCGGGATGCCCCGGAGAATCGCCGTAGGATATTTGATCAAATCCCTTGTCTTTCAGGTTCCTGATCACGGATTCAAATACCGCAGGATGAGTCGTGACCGCCTTTTCCGGATCGGCCCGGTTCAGGAGATTCGGCTTCAAAAGGATCTTTTCTGCCGGTTTTATAAAGTTTTCCCAGCCGCCTAAAAGAGCGACGCCCTTTTCAACAGCCTGATAGACCGTCGTCTTGTCATATCCCTCACAGGGAATTACAGCCACTCTGCTTCTCAATCGTTTCTCCCCTTTTGCGCCCGCCGACGCTCCTTCGGCGCTCGCTCCGATCCATGATACGAGCGAAGCACCATCCTTCTGTTTATCTCATTCGATATTAACATTATGCTGTTTTTTCGTCAAATATTTCATCCCGATGAGATTTTGTCCCAGGCAGACGCCCCCGTCATTGGGTCCCACCGATATGTTGTAATACGGCCGGAATTCCCGGCCTCTCAGTAAATCAAGCGTACGCTCCATCAGGATCTTGTTCTGAAATACTCCCCCGGTCAACGCGACCGCCTCGATACCTTCCTCCCTTCGGATCCGATTGCATACCGCCAGTATCATATCGGCAACGGCGTAATGAAATCCCAGGGCTATCCTGCGTTTGTCGACTCTATCAGACAGCGCTTCCTCCGCCCGACGGAAAACCGAATCAGCGGACAAGCAGTTCTCACTGATTTCAAAATCCATTTCCCATGGCGGCAGTCCTGCTTCCAACGCTTCGGCTGCAGCATTTTCAAGCATGATTGCACACTCGCCCTCATACCGGTTGTAGTCGTGAATCCCCGTGAAGGCAGCCATGGCGTCAAACAGCCTGCCCATGCTTGAACTGTTGATGGTGTTGATATTGTGATCGAGACCTGCCTTCACCGTCGGCCATCTTTCATCCTCCGGTTCTTTAAGAGTACTCGGAATGCCTCGATCCTGATCCTGCTTTCTGTAATGGTATAAATAGCTCATCGCCGACTTCCATCCCTCTTTCATGGAGGAGTCGCCGCCGAGCATCCTGATGTACTCCAGGTGCGCCGCCCTGCGGAAATCGGTATCCTCGCAGATGAGGAATTCACCGCCCCAGATCGCGCCGTCGGTCCCGTACCCGGTCCCGTCGAAGCTGACGCCTATGACCGGTCCCTGCAAATCATGTTCCGCCATCACGGAGGCCACATGGGCGTGATGATGCTGGACCTTCAGCAGTTCGATGCCGTGATCCTTTGCGTATTGCTCCGCATACTGCGTTGTTGAATAGAGCGGGTGCAGATCGCTGACCACAAGCCTCGGCCGGATGCGGAAAAGCTCGCTCATCCTCTCTACGTTTTCCTTATAGATCTCCCCGGCTTCCATGCTGTCCAGGTCGCCGAAATACTGGCTGATATACGCGAAAGAACCCTTGCTCAGTGAGAAGGAGGATTTCAGTTGTCCCCCGGTGGCAAAGATCATATCCTGTTTTGTCAGCCTATTGTTAATATACAATGGAACGGGCGCGTAACCCTTGGAGCGCCGGATCATCTGGGGCTGACCGTCGATCACTCTCGCTACCGAATCGTCCAGCCGGATCCGGATCTTTCTTTCATTGTGGAAGACCGCAGCCAAAAGTTTTTCTCCGTGCGGTTCAAAGTCCAGCTTATCCTGCAATCCGAACATTTCACCGTCATCCTTGATGATGGGCATATCGGACAGATTTGCGCTGGTCATGATCAGCGGGCCGCAAAAACCGATGAGCATGTACTGCACGCCCATGCTCGGCAGGAACGCGCCGATATACCTGCTTGTTTTATATACTTCTTCACAGATTTCTTTCTTGCTGCCATTGTCCGTTTCCGACGCCTTTCTACGTTCGAGCAGAACGATGGGTTTGGCGTTGGACTCAAGAAGTTCTTTCTCTTCCGGGCTCACATGGCAGTATTCTTTGATCTGCTCCATATCCCGGAACATGACGGCAAAGGGTTTTTCCTCTCTGATCTTCAGGCGGCGCAGATCCATCACCGCTTTTTCGTCAAAAGGACTGCAAACGAAATTATATCCGCCGACGCCTTTCAAGGCGATAATTTTTCCATCGATGATATGTGAGGCGGCCCATAATACGGGTTGCACCGCCTTTTCCATAATTTTCTCGTCAGCGTCCAATCCGATAACGCCTATGGAAGCAGCCTCCCTGGATCCGTCCATCGTCTCAGATCGCCTGTATTCCAGCATCGGTCCGCAGTCGTGGCAGGAAATGGTCTGGGCATGGTAGCGCCTGTCCTGACGGTCCGTATATTCTCCATGGCAGAAATCACACATAGGAAAGTCGATCATGGCCGTATTGTCCCTGTCATAAGGGATCTTATCGATGATCGTATATCTTGGTCCGCACACCATACAGCTGATGAACGGATGCATGTATCTTGGATTTCCTGGGTCCTGAAGCTCCGCAAGACAATCGGGGCAGATGGACAGATCCGCCGGGATCATGGCTGCCTCGTCGTCACCCTCGTCGCTGTCAAGGATGATAAAGTTATCAAATCCGCGTAGTTCCAGTTCCTCGCACTTAATGTGGACGATCTCAGCCGGAACCGGCTTCTCTTTTTTCAGTGCGTTGACGAAAGCATCGATTCTCTCGGGAGTATCCGTCAGTACAACGTCAACAAGACCGCCGATGTTGAGAACTTCTCCCTTCATCCCAAGGCGGTCCGCCAATTTAGCAACAAAGGGCCGGAAGCCGACCCCTTGAACGATTCCCCATATTTTAATTTTTACGGTCTTTTTGCCGGACATCGATATCCTCCGGGTTTACTCATGGTGGTGATCATGTTCATGATGATGGTGGTCTTCATGACCATCGCCGTGATGGTGATGAACGGCTTTCGCTTCCGAAGCCTTTTTCTGGAGCCATTCCGCCACTTCCGCAAAGCCCTCGCCGGTTTTTCCGGACACTTTGAACACAGGAACTTCCTTGTTCAGCGCGCGGACGCCCTTCATATAGAACTCTTCGTCAAAGTCCAGGTACGGGATCAGGTCTACCTTGTTCAGTATGATCGCGTCGGCTTTTTCAAAAGCCAGCGGATATTTATAAGGTTTGTCGCTACCCTCGGTTACCGTGGAGATCAGCATTTTGCAGTGTTCACCGATACTGAATTCCGCCGGGCAGACAAGGTTGCCGATGTTCTCGATGAAGAGAACGCCCTTTTCGTCAAACTTCATATTCTGGACCATGTTGTGGACCATAGGCGCGTCCAAATGACATGCGCCGAAGGTGTTGATCTGGAACGTGTCGATTCCCAGTCCGCGCAGATCTCTCGTATCGATGTCGGATTCGATATCGCCTTCTATAACATAAGGCTTCAGGCCTTTTAAATTCTTGATAATATTTTTCAGTGTCGTCGTCTTACCGACTCCCGGCGCACCCATCACGTTGACCACAAATATATTCTGATCGGTCATATCCTCGTTGGTATGGGACGCTATATGATCATTCTCATCATGAATGTTCGCCATCATGTTTACTTTCAAAACATCATGCATGATTGATTTTCCTCCTATCGGATCCGCTCTGCAGACCCTTTCAGTATACCCCAAGTATACTTTTTTAATGTCTGAGTTTATATTGAATTAGTTTCTTTGCCCTTTAATAGGTATTTTATATCCGGTTAATTTATTCTGAAGTTGTCTGTCAGCAAAAGCAAATCCTTTGAGCGATTTGGCCATATTTTCAACCGAACCGAGTGAAATTTTTAGTAGATTGCGAAGCAATCCAGCCAATAATCTGTTCCGCCAGATTTTGGCGCACTAAAAATTACGAGGCGAGGTAACTAAAATATCCAAATCGTGAAGGGAGTTGTCTTTGCTGACAGACAACTTAGCGTTCAATTTCAATCGACTCAATATAAAATTCCTTCCCGATCTCCGTCGGTTCCCCGTCCGCCCCGCACTTGGGGCACGAGAAGGAAAGGTATTCCCGTTCAAACAGTTCTCCGCAGCCGGTGCATTTCATCTTCGGCTTCACGTGCTCGATCTCGATGGTTGCCCCTTCGCAGATAGTGCCCTGTGAAATCACGTCGAAATACATCTGGATGGAATCGCCGACAAAGCCGGAGTAATCCCCGACCACCAGCTTTATGGATTTAATCCGAGAAGCACACAACTCCGTTGCGTGCTTCTCGGCTATTTTTATTATTTGTTGTGTAATTGGAAATTCATGCATTATCTGCTTATTCCTCTGTTGCTTTCGGCTCAGCTGCCGGTGCAGGTTCAGCCTTGACTTCAGGCTTTGGTTCCGGTGCAGGACCTACATACTTGTCAACGATCTTTTCCGTGCTTGGCGTCGTGTATGTATTCTCATTCGTCAAGCATTTCTTCGGACATACTTCCACGCAGCAGCTGCACTGGATGCACTGCATTCTGTGGATCGTCCAGGATCTTCCCGTCTTATCAACGATCAACGCGTTGGTTGGGCATTTTCTCTGGCAGATACCGCAGTAGATGCAGTCTTCGATCTTATTTTCAATGTGGCCCCTTGTTCTTTCCTGCCACTGCCTCGGAATAACCGGGTACATGAGAGTTGCCGGCTTTTTGAACAGGCTGCTCAAGACCATTTTACCTAATTTAAAAGATGCCATTCACTCCCACCTACCTTTCTGTACAGCTGATGCAAGGGTCAATAGTTAATACTATCATAGGAACGTCTGCCAGATCGCAGCCCTGCAGGCATTTTACCATTGCAGGAATGTTCATGTTGGTAGGAGTCCTTACACGGATTCTCTCCAAGAACTTGGAGTCGGCGCCCTTGGAATAGTAGAATGCCTCTCCTCTTGGCTGTTCCATTCTTGTTATGAATTCGCCCTTCGGCGGATTTCCCTTTACTGCGACGGCGATTTCGCCATCCGGGATCTGTTCAACCGCTTTCGCGATCATATCGATGGACTGGTAAACCTCTCTGATTCTGACAACGGTTCTTGCATAGCAGTCGCCGCCCGTTTCAACGATCGGTTCAAATCCGAGCTTGTCATAAACGCCATTTCCTGTAAGTCTGATATCCTGTCTGATTCCGGATGCTCTTGCCATAGGACCTACTGCGCAAAGCTCAGCTGCGTCCTGTTCGGAAAGATAGCCGACTCCGACCAATCTGTTCTTTACAGAATAGTCATTGATGAAAGTATCGGTCAACTCTTTAAGTTCTTTTTCCATTCCTCTCAGAACGGTCACCATTTCGTCAAGAGTTTCCTTGTCGATGTCTTTTCTTACTCCGCCGACCTTGCATACGGAGAAGATAACTCTTCCGCCTGTGGTCTTTTCGAATAAGTCAAGTACTCTTTCTCTCAGTCTCCAGCAGTGCATGAACAGGGCTTCAAAGCCGAATCCGTCTGCCAGGAGTCCGAGCCACAGCAGGTGGCTGTGTACTCTGGAAAGCTCATGCCAGATGGTTCTCAGGTATTCCGCTCTTTCAGGAACTTCAACACCCATGAGGCCTTCCACTGTATGGCAGTATCCCCAGCCGTGTCCGAAACTGCAGATACCGCAAATTCTTTCTATAACGTATACTAATTCAGTATACTCCTTTTTTTCCACCAGCTTTTCCAGGCCTCTGTGAATGAATCCGATAGAAGGAATCGCTTCCACTACCCTTTCATCTTCGATTACCAGGTCAAGATGCACCGGCTCCGGGAGAACAGGATGCTGCGGTCCGAAAGGAATTATAGTTCTTTTACCCATTTTTTCTACCCTTCCTCTCTCAGTCTTTTGGGTTCCACGGCGTAGGCTGTGAAACCTTGAAGAAGTTGCCTCCGTAATTGAGAGCCATATGCTTGAACTTCACACCGAACAGGTCCTGCATTTCATTTTCATAGATGAATGCGGCCCAGTAAGCTCCGGTGATGCTCATGATTTCTTCTTCCTCGGGAATAACAAGTCTTAAGTTCGTCAGGACGTGATCCTTATCAAATGAATAGGTCAGTTCGAATCCTTCTGAAACCTTTGTGCAGCAGGCCTGACCGAGGCGGTAGCCGTCTGCCTTTAAATCCTGAACCTTATCAAGTAATTGGGTAGGCTCAATGGAAATGAAGTTTTGAATCTTCCACAGTTCACTCATTTTAAGCCTCCTCCTTTTCTTTCTCGATAGCGGCGGCTGCAGGCTTCTTATCCATAGCAGCGCGTTTCTCAGCCAGTACGCCGAGACCCTTTACTACGCCGTCAATGATCGCTTCCGGTCTTGCCGCACAACCCGGAACGTACACGTCGACCGGAATAACGGTGTCGATGCCGCCCATGATGTTGTAGCATTCCTTGAAGATTCCGCCTGACGTCGCACAAATGCCGATGGCTACGACAACTTTTGGTTCCGGCATCTGTTCGTATATTTGTTTTACTACATTGATGTTCTGTTCATTGACAGAACCTGTAACAAGAAAAATGTCTGCATGCTTCGGATTTCCGGTATTGATGATACCGAATCTCTCGACATCGTACATAGGTGTAAGGCATGCCAATACTTCTATGTCACATCCGTTGCAGCTTGAACCGTCATAGTGGATGATCCACGGCGATTTTGTTACATATGACATTGTTTACACCTCCCTAGCGCATGAAGTACAGAACAAGCACATTAACAAATCCAACTGTGATCGCTACGATCCAGGAAGCGTTAATCGCTATCTGCCACTTCATTCTTGCATAATTGTTATCGATGAGAATTTCCAGGAAATAAGTCGCCAGGCAGATCACAACCGCCAGGATCGGGCTCCATGCAAGTGCATTTGCAAAGAACAGATAAACAAATCCAAGCAGGAAGATGTTTTCATACCAGTGAGCGATTTCGATCACTGCCATTGTTTTTCCGGAAAATTCAGTCGTCATACCTTTTACCAGCTCCTGGTGAGCGTGGTGGGACATACTTAAATCGAACGGTGATTTTCTGAACTTAATAGTTAGAATAAACACAAAACCGATAAATATACCCGGCAGGTACTGTATTGCCATTACCTGTGAAGTCACAATATCCGAAATATTGAAGCTTCCGTCTACGATGTAGAAGCCGACTGCTGTGAGCAGCACCATTGGCTCATAAGCCATCATTGACAGCAATTCTCTTTCCGCGCCGACCTGGGCATACGGAGAATTGGACGAAAACGCAGCTACTACGAGGAAGATGCTTGCCAGTGTCAGCGTGAAGATGATCAGCAGCAAGTCTCCGCCTGCGAAGAAGAAGCATCCGGTAATGATGATGAATATTAAAAAGCACATTACATAAAAATCTTGAACCTTATTTACCGTAATAGGCTCCTTTTCCAGCAGTTTAAAGAAGTCATAAAACGGCTGGAGGATCGGAGGTCCGAACCGGCCCTGCATTCTCGCTGTGATCTTTCTGTCGATACCTGCAAGCAAGCCGCCCGCGATCGGTGCAAGGATAAGATATGCTGCAACGCCGATAATAATTGTTGTTAAATTCATTTACAGCACCCCCCCAACTAATATTGCAAACGAAGTGACGAGTACGACCACCGTAGCGATGACTCCGATCACGTTCATTCTCTTTTCAGCAAAATAATCTTCCATATACCAGTTCCTCAGGGATACCGACGTCGGCTGCTGCATGGAGTTTCTGAATGTCAGGTCATCTCCCAGGTTGGCGCCGCCCATATAAATAGGAACGATTCTCTTGTTTGTTTTCCCGTAGAACAGCAGCGGCAGTAAAACCACAAGAGCCAGCATCGCGGACATGATGTACATGTTTCCGGATGACAGCGCCAAAGCTGCAACGGATGGGTACGTCGCCTGCAGATACGGTACGATCAGGAAGGAAGACATCACAGGGAAGAGCAGGCAGATCGCGATTGTGAGAACTGCGTGGCTTGTCAGGGAGAACCATTCGTCCCCATGAACGTTCTGCTGGATGTTTTCTCTCTTTGCCATGATCGCAACCATCTTGCCCAGCCATTTTGTCCAGTAGAACAGGGTAGCTGCGCTTCCGAATACGATGATCGCAACAAGCAGGAAGTTTCCGGAATCGATGAATGCTTTCATCGCAGCCCATTTTGAAATGAGCATTCCGAAAGGAGCAAGGAACATTCCGGCGATACCGATGATCATGAAGGTCGCCAGTTTTGGCATTCTTCCGAACAGACCATCCATATCCTCGATGTCTCTGCTTCCGATATTGTGTTCTGCGGTACCTACGCAAAGGAACAGCATTGACTTGGTTACTGCGTGGAATATGATCAGCATGATTCCAGCCCATACCGCCGCATAAGTCCCGATTCCGCCACAGGTTACGATGAGTCCGAGGTTGGCAATAGTGGAATATGCGAGAACTCTCTTTGCATTCGTCTGGGAGATCGCCGCAAAGGACGCCATCAGGAAGGTGATACCTCCTACCAGCATAACCATGATACCGGCAATATTCCAGCCAAGAACCGGCGCCAGCTTTATTACAAGGAACACACCGGCTTTAACCATTGTTGATGAATGGAGCAGCGCGGAAGTTGGCGTAGGCGCTACCATAGCGCCAAGCAGCCAGCTGTTGAATGGCATCTGAGCCGCCTTGGTAATACCTGCGAACGCAAGCAGTGCGGTCGGCAGAACAACGCTTACTCCCATCATGCCCATAGCGAGCAGCTGGTTCAGCTCCAGTATTCCGTAGAACTTTCCTAAAATAACGATAGCCAGAACAAATCCGAGACCGCCGAGGAGGTTCATGATAAGTGCTCTGAACGAATTGTTGATCGCTTCCTGAGTCTTTGTAAATCCAATCAGGAAGAAAGAACACAGTGTTGTTATCTCCCAGAAGAAATACAGCCAAACGAGATTGTTTGATACAACGATTCCAAACATTGCTCCAAGGAACAGGAACATCAGGAAGAAGAACCAAGGTCTTCTGTCTTTTTCACCATGATGGTGATGCTGGAAATCCTTCATATATCCGAGGGCATACCAGGTGATCAAGGTGCCGATGATACCAATGATCAGGGACATGATCAGGGAAAGCCTGTCCACATAAAGGTTGTTTGCAACATGAATTCCATGTCCGATGCTCAGCTCAAACCACACCATGATCGGTGCCTGAATGGCCACAAGAACTGATGCCAGATACTTCTTGTACTTGATACCCAGGTAGAAGATCAGGATCGCGAGACAAATCTCAATACCCATCATCAGGTAATTGATTGTTTCACTCTCGAAATCAAAATACTCTCCGCCTGAGCTGAAGTATTTCACTGTGAGATATATGGAAGCTGCGGCAATTACGATTGCGGCGATCTTCACGATGATATCTCTAGCGGCGTCAGTCTTGAGAACCAAAAGAGCAAGAGCTACGACAAACGGAAATAAGATTAGAAAAAAAATAGTGCTCAATTTAATCCTCCTCTTTCTAGTTTTTCAGTAAAAAAATCAGGCAGAATTTGTCTGTTTTTTCTTACCTCTAGAATCAAAATCATACGTATACATTATACTGAAGGGCTGCTGAAATAACAAGCTTTTTGTCAATAATTTGACGAATAAATTGCGCATTACATATGCAGGAAATTATCAAAAAATTTAGTTTATTTCCGCCATGAATTTCTTTCTCCTTCCTCTGCATGATAGAAATACCATTCCTTCTTTTTTCATATCAATAAAGTGCAACTTCTATGCCAATAAGCGCCGCCCTTACTGCCCCATCAGGTTCCTTATGTTGCAGCGTTTAGCGGCATATTCCCATTATTCGTCAGAACCGCGCCGTACCAAAAATGAGAAAAGCCGGGCAGATTTGATATCGGTCGATATCAAATCCGTCCGGCTTTAATATTGAATATTTGGATAATTTTACTTTTCACGATCCGGATGAGCTGCTGCCCAAATCCGGGCATTATTCTGCGAGTTTTGCCGCTTGGTTCTTCTTTGGTTCCACCTTTACCGACAGGATCGCGCAAAGGACGCCTATGACGACGAATATGATGGAAGAAGTCTGAATTGCATGGAGCATGCCGTCAAAATTGCTGAAGAAGCCGGAGCCGTATGTTTCAACATAGTAATCCGGTCCCCATTCTCCCTCAAACCATGGGAGCCACAGGAGCGCAAGACCGCCCATGACTGCAAGGCCGAAGAAAATCGAAGAGATCTTTCTCGTGTCTCCGATGGCAAGGCCGGTTTTCGGATTGACCGGATATTTTACCGGATCTTTCTTGGCAAGACCGCCGTACATCTTTTTCCAGATGACGTAGAGGACCGGCCCGGAAACGATACCCATCATACCTCCGATAAAGAAGTCGGTCCCGTTGATGAAATAAGAACAGAACGCAACAAGAATCGGAACGATGCAAAGCAGACAGAGGAATCCGTATCCTCCGGGGATCTTGAACTTATACTCCTCAACAGGGATCCTCTTTCTAAGGATCATCGCGGAAATGAAAATCATGACATAGGACGATACCAGCAGGAATACGTCTACAACAACTACCGTTGTGAACGCGAACTGGCAGAGGATCATATTCACGATTGCGACAGAAATGACAGAGACATATGGGACTCCGTGCTTCTTGTCACATTTTACGAGGATCGGAGGCGCCAGATGATCGTCAGCCAGAGCAAAGAAGCCTCTGGATCCTGACGCAATGTATGTGTTATAGATCGAACACTGTGCTAAAACCGCAATAATTACAAAGAAGATACCAAATGCTGGTCCCCAGAAATGGGTCACGACATCAGCGTACCCTACCGATCCAGCCTCGGTGCCCCAATTTTCCCAGTCTCCCAGAGATGACAGACCGGCTGCGGTCGGGAAGATATATACTGCCATGATCAGCGGCATTGTAATGATCGTTGCCTTCGGAATGACCTGGGGATTCGAAACCTCGCCGGCGATGGTGGACATGGACTCATATCCCGAATACATCCACATTCCAAGCGCGATACCCGATCCGATATAGCTGACCCAATCGGAGAATCCGATCCCGGATACGCCCATGATCTCGCCGTCCGCGGTGAACGGGATAAACGGGTTGTGGCTGAAGTTCATAAATCCGCAGATGGCAACCAAAGCAAATGCAAAGATGACCAGAACGGATAAGATGGTGCTGACGATACCAACGTCCTTGACGCCGCGTATGTTAATATAGGTAAATACGATGATCATACCAAATTTAAACGCCATCTCCAAAGCAGGAGACAAATTCCATGTGTTTGCTATGTATCCTCCTGCAAGTATAACGTACAGCGTATTATCGATATAAATTGAAATGGTTCTCCACCAGCCCGCCTGGAAGCCCCAGAATTCTCCGCATGCTTCCTGGACCCACTTGTAATATCCGCCTTCCTGCGGTCTAACCGACCCAAGTTCGGACGCGACCATTCCAAGAGGCGTACTCCATATAAACGGGAGCACGATCAGCATGATCAGTGTGAGACCGGGCCCAGCTGCCGGTATCATTTCCTCGATACCGTATGCGCCGGCGGCGCACAGACAGAAAATCATGAACACTACCGTTGAAGTTTTAATATCATGCTTTTTCAAGCCGTGCTCACTAACATCCATAGCCGCTGATGACTGCTTTTCAACATCGCTCATTAACGTTTCCTCCTTCATAATAATAATGGTTATAAACACAATAATGCCTTATTATAATTTTATTTAATTTTCAGAAAATAAACAATGACGAATTTGCTTATTTACCTTTACCTGCTTGCTGTAATAAGCCGTAAACCGGTTAAAAATCCAGACCTTTTCCCAACGAAAAATCCCCCCGAACAAACAGGGGGATTTTTCTTCTTATAAGAAATAATGCATACCTTATTTATTTAAAGCAGGATATTTCTCGTCAAATCTTACTTCGTCAGATCCGAGCTTGATATCTGTTCTGATCTTTCCTCTCTTCTTCTGGATCACATAGATGGCGATCGGTACGAAGATCGCGATGAGAGAGATGATAAATACAGGCATTCCGCCGTCTTCAAACATAAGCATGATCATGCCGCCGATCTGAATGACGATGGAGAATACCGCAAGTCCTGGATACCATCTGGCTTTGACTGTAAGAACCGAGTTCGCATCATAGCCTCTGGCTTTCAGTCTTTTTCTGAATACAAACTGAGACCAGCAGATGGAAACCCAGCAGAGAGTCCCGGTGAAGCCGGAGATACCGAGCAGGTTCGCATAAAGAGGAAGTCCTCCATCGCCCCACAGGCCAAGTTCGTCGGATGCAAATCCAAGCAGGAATACGATCCAGATCGGAATGATCGTAAAGATCGTAGCATTCTGTGGAGTGTTGTACTTGTTCAGGTTTGACAGGAATTTCGGAGCCATACCTTCTACGGATAAGCCATATAAAGCACGGACGGTTCCGTACAGTCCTGAGTTTGCGCAGCTGAACGCGGCAACCAGTGTCACCAGGGTGAACAGTCCGGCAGCCCACTTCAATCCGTAAGCGCCCAGGGTAAATGAGAAGATCGATTCGTCAAGACTTGCCTGAGCGTAAGGAACGATCATAGTCAGTACGAATACCGGAATTACATAGATGCAGATGATTCGGAACGCAACCTTTCTGCAGGCATTAGGCACGTTCTTTTCAGGATCCTGAGTTTCAGCAGCGGAAAGTCCAACGATTTCGGAGCCCTGGAAATTAACAAGAGTCCAGATCATGTATGTGATGATGACCAGTCCGCCGGCCGGGAACAGTTTTTCCAACGCGGTGCCGTCGCCGCCGAGGATGATGCCGGAACCGATGAAACCGCCGTCAGCTGTGAACGGATGGATGTCTCCGCCGATCACTCCGACCCAGATCCCGATACCGCAGATTACGAATACGACGATGGCCAGGATTTTGATCATAGCCAGGACGGATTCGATATGTCCGAACCAAGTTACCTGGAATACATTTACCAGAGTTAAGAGAATCAGAGCTACGAGACCCCATACAAAGGTGCTCCATGCTTCATTTTTAAAAGGAAGAGTAATAAAGTAGTTCATGAATACGCCGGTAGCCAGCGCTTCGGAAGGTACATAAGCGACCCAGTTGAACCAATAAGCCCACGCTATACCGGTTGCAGCGGTATCGCCCATGAATTCGCTCGCATATGATACAAACGAACCTCTTCTCGGGATATTAACAAGCAGCTCGCCAAATGACTGCATTACGCCGTAGATCGTTATACCGCCAATGATATAAGCAATCAGTACAGCTCCAGGTCCCATCTCGGAGAATGTCAGTCCCAGTCCTAAAAAGTAACAGGATCCGATAATTCCTCCCAACGCAATCAAGGACACATGCCACGCTTTGATACCCCGGTTTAGGGTACGTTCTTCTACTTCTTTGTGTTCTGTCATTGTTTTGTCTTGCCTCCTTTTTCTCACATAAAAACTATGATTAGACTCTTTGCATCCCGTATCTGATCAAAAACAGATAATTGCAGCGTATGGAAAAACAGATACGTCCGGTGCAACATGCTTAGAATAACTTTCAAGTTCTGTGCCAAATATCCCAAAGATAAGATTGTAAATTTCTAATTTTCAGAATACTGCCCTGTTTTGAACGCTGAAGCTTGTCCTTTTTTCTTCTGTTCCGGCGCTGTCAGAAAATCGCCGACACAAAAGTCTTATTTTTGGTAAAATAAGTGTTCTTTCGTCTCATTTTTGATATCTGATAAAAACGGCCTGCTTGTCCAGGACGGAACCGCCTGCTTAAGGCGGCTTCTCCGGCAGCTAAACGATAACGGCGTGGTACACCGCGAGCAGGATAGCTCCAGGCACCCCAAGTATCCCCACGACGACCGCAGAAAGGATATTCAGAGAGATATGAAGGCTCCAGTACGCTCCGATCCAGTTTATCGCCAGGATGGAAATTGCTCCCGCAACGCTGTTGATCACCAGCCGGAGTAAGATTTTGATCGGCACCAGAAACATATATCCGACCACGTAAAGAGCAAATATTCCAAGGGCATACGCAAGTAAAATCCCGATTTCCGTGCTCATTTCCATATTTTTCACACCCCCATTGTATAATTTATGTTTTTTATGAATAAAATAGAATTGAGAACTTGACGAAAGGATGTGAGGTCGATGAGCACATTTAATGGTATCGCAGGCACGGCAAGTAAGATTTACCATCAGGTTCTGAATGTTCCTTATCCCGAGACTGAAGACGAAAAACTACTCAGCTCAATCAAAGCAGCCCATTCCGACTGGCAAAGAGCCGAAGCGATGTTTCACGAAGTTACAGATCCGGACTTAGTCGACCACGCCATCTATGATATGATGGCTGCAAAGACGAAATACATTTACTTACTTAAAACTGCAAAAAACAAAGACCTGCGTTGGTAGGTCTTTGTTTTATTATGCATGGGTTTATAATAACTTCTACAATTCCCGTCTGCCTTCCATAGCTTTGGAAAGGGTGATCTCGTCCGCATATTCCAGATCGCCTCCCACCGGCACACCGTGGGCGATCCTCGTTACCTTGATGCCGGAAGGCTTGATCAGCCTCGCGGTATACATGGCCGTCGCCTCTCCCTCGATATTGGGATTGGTAGCCAGGATCACTTCCCTGATATCGTTCTGCTGCAGCCTGATAATGAGCTGTTTCAAATTGATATCCTCGGGGCCGATGCCGTCCATGGGCGAAATCGCTCCGTGCAGAACATGATATAGTCCCTGGAACTCTTTGATCCGCTCCATGGCGCTGACGTCCCTGGGGCTTTCCACCACGCAGATGACGCTCTGATCCCTGGATGGATCGGAACAGATGCTGCATGGATCCACATCGGTCAGATTACCGCATACGGAACAGTATTTCATGTTCTTTTTGGCGTCCAGAATCGCTTCCGCCAGAGCGAAGGCGTCCTTATCATCCTGGGAAAGGATGTGAAAAGCCAGACGCTGTGCGGTTTTCCCGCCGATTCCCGGCAGCTTCGACAGCTCGCCGATCAAATTACTTAGCGGTTTTGCATAATGCTTCATAACGTTTCCTTACATCAGTCCGGGGATGGACAATCCGCCTGTCAGCTTGCCCATTTCGTTTTGGCTCATTTCCTCTATCTGCCTCAACGCTTCGTTAGCCGCTACCATGATGAGATCCTGCAGCATTTCAACATCGTCAGGATCGACGACTTCCGGCTTGATCGCAACCTTTACGATTTCCTTCTTGCCGTTGACCGTGATACTTACGGCGCCGCCGCCTGCAGTAGCTTCCACTTCCTTCGTTTCAAGCTCTGCCTGCATTTCTTCCATCTGTCTCTGCATCATCTGCATCTGTTGGATCTGCTTCTGCATATTTCCGCCGCCGCCTGCGCCTGCGCCCGGTTTCTTTCCCGCTCTCATTCCTTTTCCCATTTTTCCATCCTCCTATTGTATATCGATATGAATTCCAAACTTATTTCCGATTTCACTTGCCAAGTCCTCGGCAGTCTTTTCATTTTCCTGGTCCTGATTCCCGTCCGGCATGCAGCACTCCATACGGAGTCGTCTGCCGGTGTGCTTCTCCATGAGAGATTCCAGATCCGCCGCGTTTTCCATCGCATAGGTCAGCGTCATCTCGTTGGTCGCTTCAACGACGAAAAGGCTGTCGCCCACCTCTTTCAGCCTGGTGCCGACGCGAAGCAGGTTAAAGCTTCCTTTAAGGGTTTCCCCCTCTTCGAAGATCGCGTGCCAGAGTCTGTCATGATCGACGTCCGACGCCGGCGCGTATTCCCGGGGTTCCTCCGACACTGTCCCGGCCGGTTGGGGCTGGGATTGAATCGGATCGGTCTTCGGGACCGCCGGTCTGGGCTCGGATACCGTAGTCCGAACCGGGACCTGAACCTGTTTCTGAACCGGCATCGGCGAAAATCCAGCCTGATCCGCCGCCATCTTTACGATACACAGCTCCAGCAGGATCCTTGGCTGGGTGGACCACTTGGCGTCCGACAGGGTCTGGGATAGTTTAACGATACTTTCATTGATATAAGATAAATCCGTTTCTTCACTCTGTTTCCGGATGCGGTCCACATTCTCAGAAGACATATTGAGGATATCCTCCGGATTTTTAATAAACTTCGTCATGAGAAGGCTGCGGAAATGGGATACCCAATCCTTCATGAACTGGCGCACGTCTTTTCCGTCGGCCATAACCCTGTCAAGAAGGAGCAACGCGTCCGCCACCTGACGGCGAATCACAAGATCGGTCATTTCCACAAAGATCTCTTCCCCGGCAGTTCCGAGGATATCGATGACGTTTTCCCTCGTAACCGTTTTTTCACCGGCAGAAATGCACTGATCCAGCAGGCTCAGCGCGTCGCGGACCGAACCGTCCGCATTGGAAGCAATGAGACCCAGCGCGGCTTCGGAGATCTTGACCTCCATCTGTCCGCAGATATCCCGCATCCCCTGGCGGAGTGTCTTTTCAGGCACTCTTTTGAAATCCAGTCTCAGACATCTGGAAAGGATCGTTGCCGGCAGCTTCTGTACTTCGGTGGTCGCTAATATGAATATGACGTTTTCCGGCGGCTCCTCCAGCGTTTTCAGCAGCGCGTTGAAGGCTCCCGTGGAGAGCATATGTACTTCGTCGATGATGTACACCTTGCATCGGCCTGCCGCAGGCGGATATTTCACGCTTTCGCGAAGTTCCCGGATATTATCGACTCCGTTGTTGGACGCCGCGTCGATCTCCATGACGTCCATGAAGTTTCCGTCCTTGATACTGATACAGTTGGCGCAGACTCCGCAGGGTCTTTCTCCTTCTTCCGCCAGGCAGTTCATCGCCTTTGCAAGGATACGCGCAGTGGAAGTCTTGCCCGTGCCTCTCGTTCCGCAGAACAGGTACGCATGGCCTGTCGTCTTCGTTTTTATTTGATTTTTCAGGATTTTCACGATATGTTCCTGGCCAAGTATCCCGTCGAAGGTCTCCGGCCTAAAAGAACGATATAAAGCTGTGTACATGTTTTTTCTCCTGTGGTTTTTCTTATATGATTCCATTTCTTCGCAGTATTCTTCATTCACGGCGGCATTCATACAGGTGGGCGCCTTTTAAACTGAAATAAAGTGTTTCCTAAGAAAACCGTGAAACCTATTACCGACTTTGATGCGAAGCATCTTAAAGGAGGCGGTTTTCGTGGAAATACTTATTTCAGCAAACATGAAAAGTGCCCTTTAGCAGCTTCGCGGGACATTGGAGAAGGCTTATCCGCGGCACATAAGAGATTCCACTTATCGCTGCTTCCTTCCGGACCTGACGAGGTTCGTAGATTCTTATTGCGCAGGACCCAAACCAAGCCAGCGAAGCTACTAAAAGGCACCCTATCATTATAAGGGACAGGAACCCATAAAGTCAATGGAAAATCCTGCGTGCTATGAGATGACCTTATATAATTCGTCGCTTGCCGGCGGAGCGATCACGATTTTCTCTTCACCGACGACCATGCGAATCCCTGCTTCTTTTTCGCAGATCCTTCCGATACAGGACACCGGGACTCCCGCTTCTTTTATCTCCCTTTCCATCTGCTCCTTTTTATCAGGGTGCACCATGATCATCATGCTCCCGCTGGATATGAGCCGTAGATAGTCGATATCGAAACGATCGCAGATTTTTTTTGTGACCTCGGCCACCGGGACCTGGTCGATCCAAACCTCTGCGCCCGTCTTTGCGATGTCGCACATTTCCCATACGGCGCCCAGGACTCCGCCTTCGGTGATGTCATGCATTCCCGCCGTACCGATTTTTCCGGCGATGACGCCTTCCTTGACGACGCTGACCCTCCGAAGCATTTCCTCCGCTTCTCTGTATTCTTCTGCGGTAAGGAAGCCCGCAAGCTCGTCCTTAAAATCACCTGCGATGATGCCTGTGCCTTCCAGGCCTGCCTGCTTTGTCATCAATATATAATCGCCCGGCTTCATGTTCTCCGCCTGCTGGGACGACCATTTCGCGCCTCTTCCAATGGCAGTGGACACGATGACAGGCTTTGTGACGGCAGGGGTGATCTCCGTATGCCCGCCGATGATTTCCACACCGAGTTCCTCAGACGTCTGTCCCGCCTGCTTCATGATTTCCTCCACCTGCTCCTTCGTCGTCCCTTCAGGCAGCATGACGGTAAGCATGATGCCGAGAGGTTCAATGCCGTTGGACGCGATGTCGTTGCAAGAGATATGCACGGCAAGCCTTCCGATCTCCCCGACCGCAGCGGTGATAGGATCCGTCGACATGACGCATTCATAGGAACCAAAATCCACTACGGCGCAGTCCTCTCCGATGCCGGGCCGGGTGATGACTTCGGGTCTTTTATATTTAATATTTTTAAATACGATTTCTTCAAGCAGTTTGCTGTCGAGTTTTCCGGTCTTTAGCATTTTTCCACCTCTTTTGCGGGAGTTCCCGCTTGTTTTTTTATTATATCTTTTTTTCCGGTAAATTACCACCCGGTTCTCCATAAAATCTCCATAACCGTTCTGTATAATCAGGGTATTGAAACAAACAGGAGGTAAACTATTATGAATATGACCCATTATATGTCTTTATTGGCTAGCAATCAGCCCTGGAATCTGATCATTTTTATGGCGATTCCGGTCATCTGCGCGGAAACGCTCACCATCAGCGAATTCTTTATCATCTACAACCGCAAAACAACCGGCGGACTGAGAACGCTGAACAAAGTGGTCGGAACCTTTGCCGGCTTATACTTTACTGGAATTTTCCTTTACTTGTTCACGACAGCCGTTATTCCGCTCACTGCTTCAGGTGGATGGCACACCTGGGTCGACGTTGTAGCGGTCGGCTTCTATCTGAGCGGCGTACTGTTCCTGCTTCCAATTTCGCTTATGGAGCTTGGAATCCTTTTCAGAAACAAGAATGCCGACGAAAAAATGAAGATCCACTTCATCCTCGTAGGCGGATTTCTGGTGGTAGCTCATATCGCGATGATCTTCGGTATGGTAAATCCGGAAATCATCAGTAACATGCCTACAATGCAGGGAATGTAATTCCTCCAAACTTATTGAGATATTAGAAAACGCACTCTTTTAAAAGGGTGCGTTTTTGCATATCTATGCATATTTTTATTTCAGATTGTCCCTGATCTTTTTGATCAGCTCCTCATACTCCCGGTCGCTCAGATGTGTGGGCGGGTTGCAGCTCATCTGGAACATGCCGCCGTAGTCGGGACCGTCGACCTGCTTGGGTACGATATGGCAGTGGAGATGAGCCAGTTTGTCGCTGAACATCCCATAATTTATTTTAGCCGGGCTGACGACAGCTTTCACTGCTCTCGACGCTTTTCCGAGATCATTCATGAAGGCCTGGCCTTCTTCCGCCGTCAGGTCCGCGATTTCTTTACCGTGCTCCTTAAGTGCGATGAGAACTCTTCCATAGTAGGTCTGATCCCTGTAAAGGAACAGATCCGTGATCTCAAGCTCGCAGATCGGGATCATGAATTGATCGCGCTTCTGGAAATCAGTACAAAAATGGCAATTCGGGTCTTTCATATTCTATATCCTTCGTATTTTCAGGGGGTATGGTTATTTCTCCCCAATTTTTTTGACAATAATGATATCATACCCTAACAGAACTGCTTTATCAACTGCCGGATAAAATTCGTCAGGTCAATTCTTAAACGGATGAGAGCAGGAACCCCATTGTTGCGCCGTATAAAATCGAATTCAGCGGCTTCGATGTAATAGGGCAGGTCCCTGCGGAACATCCGACAAGCTTGTAGTACAGAAAGCCCAACACTCCTCCGATGGCAGCCCCGATGATGATTTTAAGCATAAATATTCCCTCCAGCTTCTTTCACAGTATTTTTGTTAATCTATGGGATAGAATACTCCCTTCCGTGCTTTTTATCAGTGATCATGTCACAATCAGGGTACTTTCTTAGAACCATACGGTAAGATCATCATATCTAAAATATTATAAAAAGCGGCTGCAACGGCCGCTTTCAGGATTATTAGTATGAAATGAACAGACTTATTTATAGTCGGCTTTCCACAAGCCGTGCAGGTTGCAGTATTCAAATACGGCAATGATCCTATCGTCATTGCAGATTTTGAAACACGTTTCCGCTTTGTCCTGGGTATCCACACAGTGGAGCTGCTCACCCTTTTCCGTCTGCAGATAGATCCAAACGATCCGGTGTTCCTCTGTCATCGGATGAGGCTGGCTTCCCACCTTTACGGAAACCTGGTCGCCTTCCACTGTAATAACGGGAACATGTTTCTCCTGAGCCGCGTCGGTTGTGTTGGCTACAAGCTCCGTCATTGGTTCACCGCAGCAGATCATCGGATTCCCGGTGTCCCGGAACATATTAACCATGTTTCCGCAGTGTTTGCATACATAAAACTTGGGTTCTTTGCACATACGATCATACCTCCGTTCGATTTCGCTGCCAATCCGGCAGCCTGTTTGAGATTAGTGATGAATCGGATTCGATGCGAGATATTTTTCTGCTGTGATTGCGGCGACCGCGCCGTCAGCAGTGGCTGTGGCCACCTGGCGGACTGATTTCGTCCTTACATCCCCTGCCGCAAATACTCCCGCAAGACTCGTCCTTGTATCCTCGCCTGCCATGACGTAACCCACCTCGTCGAGATCGACCTGCCCGTTGAACATCTGGGTCTGAGGGTCGTTTCCGACGTAAACGAACGCTCCGGCAACCGGCAGAACTTCTTCCGCTCCGGTTTTCACATCTTCCAGTACAACTTCCTTCAGTACGTGTTCCCCGCCGATCACTGCCTTGACAGTCTTGTTGGTCAGGATCGTGATCTTTTCGTTCTCACGGGCTTCATCCAGTTCGATTTGAGCCGCTCGGAATCCTTCCCTTCTGTGAACGATCGTAACGTGGTCGGCAAATCTTGTAAGGAATACTGCCTCTTCAATAGCAGCGCTTCCACCGCCGATCACGGCGACGTCTGCGTCCTCATACATGGCCCCGTCGCAGGTCGCGCAGTAATGGACTCCTCTGCCTTTCCTCTCTTCAGCTCCATCCGCATCAAGTGCCCGGGGTCTGGAGCCCGTAGCCAGAATAACCGCCTTTGCATAGTATTCGGTATCTTCGGTTCGGATATACTTTTCTGTCCCGTCAAGTCTGACCTCGAAAATTTCCTTTAGATCGTCGATCCTGACGCCGAAGGATAAAGCCTGCTCCTTCATGTTTTTAGTCAGTTCTTTTCCGTTTATGGGGCCGTCTGTCCCCGGATAATTGGCGATATGGCTCGTAGAAGCTGCCTGGCCTCCGCAGATGCTTTCCTCAACAATAACGACTTTCAGTTTTGCTCTTCCGGCATACAGCCCCGCAGACAAACCTGCTGGGCCCCCGCCCAGTATCAGAAGGTCGCAATCTACCCGTTCCATATCTGCCGGCGGCAGAACATTTCCAAGGATCCCCTCGATCGCTTTTCTTACCTGGGGTTTTGTCAAAAAGCCGCTCAGCCGGCTCCCGACTTCTTTTCCGTTCTGGAAAAACAAAACCGTTGGGCTTCCCGTGACTCCAAACTTCAAAGCCAGTTCACGGTTTTCCTGTCGCATGATTTTTACAAACCGGATGTGGTTCCCGTACTTTTCCGCCATTTTTTCGAATATCGGTGCCAGTACGTCGCAAGGCGGACAGTCGTCGGAAAAGAAATCCAGAATAACAGGCTTATCACTTGTTTCAAGTAGTTTTTCAAATTGTTCCGCATCCATGTATTGAATATTTTGACTCATGATTTCAACTCCCTTTCATAACTATATGTCGATTTCATCATTCTCGTTCTATCTTTCAGCCAAAGCAGGGAAATACGGACAAGCTTCCGTCAGGCACCCTTTGTTGAACTGATGATACCGACATACGTATGCTTCTTCGTCCGGGGCGCCAAATTCGTCATTCATTTTCATATAGGTCTTTATTGTCGTAATGCTCTCCCTCTTGCAACAAACGGGCCCTCCGAATTCCGCAACAGCATTCAAGGCAGCCGCCGTCGCCTTCATCGCCCTTCCCCGTTCCTCTTTCGAGCTTGGAGCCGCCCCCAGGCGTATCGATTCCGCAATGCCGGCCCCGACGCAGGCGCCGCAGTTTCCATGGAACCCGCAGCTGCCGCCTTTGATATCCTTTCCCCTTTTTATAGCTTCCCTGATCTTGCCAACGTCACGTATCCCGGTCATGTTCTGGCGCGCCGTTTCAAGGACCGCCGGTACCATGCTGTGATGTTCGGGTCCGTGCATCTTCATGGTAGGCAGATCAAATACCATCTTAGTAAGCCTGACTGGATTTGCTTCCGTCGATTTGACCAGAAGCTCTTCCATATGGACCAGCACATCACCATTGTGACAACGGTCACAGATATAATGACCCTGCACACAGCTAATATTGGATAGGAAGGTTTCGCCGCAGATGTCGCATATCCGTTCCTCGGAAGATTCTCTGTAAACAAGAGGACTTCCGCAGATCAGACAGCCGTGCTGCACCTCCGGTTTGTCCGGCTGTGTACCGTCGCTCTTGCTTTCACCGTCTGGTTCTTCCTTAACAAGATTTGCGATTTCCTCCCGATAGAAATTCAGCCCGACGCTGTATAGTTCCTGAATCGGTCTGCAGTCCGGCGACAGTATCTCTCCGTTATTCTTATTTGCCGCGACAACGCCGCAGCCTCCGCCGCAGACAACGTCGTATTTGCAGGTTTTGCATTTTTCTATATTCGTGACGTTCCTGCTCTTCCAGCTTTGGATCGCGGCGTCATTTTTCGTGACATCCGGCCAGTATGTTCCCAACTTGAAATCTTCTCTCCCGCAGCTTGCTGTGCAGCCGTACATATCACCGTAAAGGTCGAATACCCATTCCGTTTTTGCGGCAGGGCAGGTATCGAAACTCGGAATATACATTTCACCCGTATCCACCAGATAACGTATGCCCATGAAGTCGGGGCGGTGAAATTTTTTCATGACGGGATGCTGCTCCGCCAGCTTCGCGACGTATGCCCAGAGCTCAATCTGTGAAAACAAATGCTCCGGCTTTTCATAACATTCGAAGAGCTCATAATTTCTGCCGATCTGGGTTTTAAAAAGCTCAGGGGGCAGATCGAGCCAGCCTTTCGCGTCAAGCAGCTCAGCCAGATTTGCAAGGTCTTCGATATTCTGCTTATCCGTTACGGTTCTGAGATTGACCGGCATTCCGTAAGCGACGGCTTTTTCAATCCCCACCAGAACGCGTTCAAAGGTTCCCTTGTGGTTTGCGGTCATTCTCCGCTGGTCGTGGATCGGCTGCGTGCCGTCAAGGGTAAACTGGATCTCCTTTATTTTTGCTCTTTTCAGTAAATCGGCATATTCTGCAAAATCGTATCCGTTTGTAACGGCCGAAAGCTCGTAACCTTCTTCAACACACTTCGCAACAATATATTCAATGATTTCTCGTTGCGTCTTTGAATTCATAAGCGGTTCACCGCCAAACAACGTGATAAACGGTTTTATTTTTGCGTTCGCAAATTCTTCGCGTGCATAATCGAAAAAAGCGTCGACGATTTCTCTGGAGATCAGTTTCGGCTTTCCGTCTATACCGTGCTGGAAGCAGTATGTGCACGCCAGATTACAGGAATAAGTCGGGATCAGCATCAGTTGCACCTGTGCATCCTTCACTTCTGACTGAAATTCTTCATAGGCGTTTTCCAGTGACTGCTCATACGACTTTCTGTCTTTAAATAAATATCCCCTTTCAAGGAGATATTCCGTCATTTCACCGTCGATTTCCAGTCCCTGTTCCAGTCCAAGGTACTTTGTGTACTCAGCCTCGCTCATCAGATCGAAGCTTCCAGCGACAGGATTAAGGATCGCATACTCAGCCGGATCGCTCCGATCCATTTTTACAATTATATTATTTTTAGCGACAATCATTTTGTCCTCCGTAATCATGGGAATTAGAGGCAGCATGGAAGCTGCCTCATGTCATTAATTGTGACAGCCTGCTACTATCTTTGATGCTTTTGAGCAGCACTGAGCTGTCGTGAAATTCGCACAACAAGTTGCTTTAACTGCTTTCGTCGTAACTTTCTTCATTTCCTTTACCTCCTTGAGTGCATTTATTTCACAGCTTTAATTGTTAAACTGGTGAAATCGTAACCGTTTTTTAAATACTCTCGCCTGTTCAATATTTCAACTCTCCCAAATCCCGCGGTTAAAATATTCTCGAGATATTCTTCTTCTGTGATTGCTCCGCCGAAGCATTGCGCCCAGGCATCCGGGTCGTTTTTTACCTCCGCCGGAAGAGGATATTTCGTCACCGCATCGGCAACTACAAATCTTCCGTTTGGCTTCAGTACTCTCAGGATCTCCCGGTAGACCTGCCTCTTATCCTTCGCATGGTTGATCACGCAGTTGCTGATCACACCGTCAAAGGCGTCATTTTTAAAAGGAAGCTTTTCGATGTCTCCCTGGGCGAAGACCGCATTTCTGACGCCCTTTTGTGTCGCCAGGGCGATGGCTTTTTCAATCATCGCCTCGGTCAGGTCCAGCCCGACTGCCATACCTTCCGCTCCGGCCAGCCTTGCAGCTTCGATGGTATCTTCTCCTCTTCCGCAGCCGAGATCGAGGATCGATTCGCCTCTCCTTACTTTTATCTCGTCAAGCGTGCTGCCGCAACTCAGCGAGCAGCATTGTCCGCTTTCCTCTTTGTATCTATCGTTAATTCTCTCATGTAATTGATTTTCGTCCATCTGTCCAATGCCCATCCATTTTCTTAACTAAAACAGGATATTCTCATATTAGCGGATATATACCCTGCGGGGGTTCCGCAAATCAAGATATAATATAACGCTTATGAAAACTTTTCTCCGTAACAATGTCACATAACCGGGCAGAAAAAAACCGACAGCTTCGGCCTGACGTCACATCATTCCGCTGTCGGTTTTACCCAGCAATATCTATTAAATAAACCACTCTGGCTGTGCTCTGCGCTTGAGCCCTTCTTCCAACTCGTGTTGATGGTACAGGAATCCTTCGTCTTCATAGTACTTTGCCTGCAGGGGGCATTTTTTGACGCATGCTCCGCATTTTATGCAGATCCCGGTGAACTCCCTTACATCTTCGCGGCTGATGGAGCCCATCGGGCATACGTCCGCGCAGATCAGGCAGTTGTTGCAGGTATCCTTTGTAAGAGGCTTTACTTTACGGATATCGACCGGATTTCCTGCACGGTCCCGGGGCTGGTAATAGCCTCTGTACGGATCCGGTATACCCTTCACCGAAACAGGTTCCGCGCTCTCCGCATCGGCAAGAGCCGCTAATTTTTCGGCGACTTTTCCTGCAAATACCCCGGCCGTCTCCATATCGTATTCGTCGGGCCTGCCCTTTGCAAGGATATAAGAAAAGGAATGCTCCCCGATAAAGGCCGCTGCCGCAGTCGTATGTAATCCACCTTTCTCAAGAATATCTCTCAGCTCGATCAAGGCGTCGTCATAATCCCTGTTGCCGTATAAAACCACCGGAATGCCGATGGCGCCGTTTCCTCTGATCGTCTCCAGGTATTTCAACAGGACATTGGGAACGCGTCCGGCGTAAACCGGCGTGCCGAATACCACAAGATCACCCGGGCTGAAGGTCAGAGGCTCCTGTCTTGCCTCGGGAAGAGTAAAATCATACGACCCGTGCTCCGCTTCAAGTTTTTCTGCGATAGCCTCCGCAATGCTTTCCGCAACTTTCTTTGTCGTTCCCGTCGCACTGAAATATACAGCCCATACTTTTTTGATCCTCATGATTTCTCCTTTGATTCCCGTCGGTATTATTATTCCGGTTTGATGCTGTTGTTGATCCAATCCAAGAACTGCTGCTCCGTGATGATCCTCACGCCCAGCTCCTTAGCCTTCTTGTTTTTGGTTGAATTGGACATGTTGTCGTTATTGATCAGATAGTCCGTCTTGGGTGTGACCGAGTCGGTGGTCTTGCCTCCCATGGATTCTATGGTATCCTTCAGTTCGTTTCGATTTTTGAACTGCTCAACGGAGCCGGTAATGACAAAGGTCTGTCCATCCAATAACAGCCCGGACGCCGGTGCGGATGAAACCTGCTGTTCAAAGTCGATTTCCCGGAGCAGATCCTCAACGACAAGTCTGTTTTTCTCATCCTGAAAATAATTTACGTAGGCGTTGGCCATAACGTCGCCGATGCCGTTGATCTGGATCAGCTGCAGATAATCGGCGTTTCGGATGTCTTCCCAGTTATAATTGAAGTATTTGCATATGTTCTTTGCGTTGGAAAGTCCTACATTGGGAATTCCAAGGCTGAAAAGCAGCCTTACGGTAGTGGTTTTCCTGGCCTTGTTTATCGATTCGAGGAGATTCCGAAAGGATTTCTCTCCGAAACCTTCCATTTCGGTGATTTCATTTTTATACCGGTCGATACGGAAAATATCGGCATATTCCTTTACCAGACCTCTGTCAATGAGCTTTTCCACGGTGGCCTCCGACAATCCGTCGATACCGATGGCGTCCCTGCTGACAAAATGGGTAAAGGATTTGATATGCTTCGCCGGGCATTCGTCATTGGGACAGTAAAGGGATTTGACTCCGTTTTCCTGTTTGACGACCGTTTCGTTTTCGCATACCGGACAGTGGCCGGGGATCTCCACTTTGCCACTCCTCGTCAGGTTTTCCGAGATCTGCGGTATGATCATATTGGCTTTATATACCTCAATGGTATCGCCGACGCCAAGTTCCAGCCCTTCCATGATGCTCAGGTTATGCACGCTTGCACGGCTGACGGTGGTCCCTTCAAGCTCAACCGGTTCGAAAATCGCGATGGGATTGATCAGCCCCGTCCTGGATGCGCTCCACTCGATTTCAAGCAGCGTCGTTTCCTTGATCTCGTCACGCCACTTGAACGCAATGGAGTCTCTCGGAAATTTTGCAGTCGCCCCCAGGGATTCGCCGTAGGCGATATCGTCCAGAGTCAGCACCAGCCCATCGGACGGAAAATCATTTTCTGTGATGTGCTCCCCGAACCAGCCGACGGATTCTTCAAGATTGCCAGCGTCCACCTTTTTATATTCAACCACCTCAAAGCCCTGACTTCCCAGCCATTTCAACTGGGCTTCCCGCGAATTCATATAATCTACGCCTTCCGCCTTTACAATGGAAAAAGCGAAGAAATTAACATTTCTCTCTGCGGTGATTTTGTTGTTCAGTTGTCTTACGGAGCCGCTGCACAGATTCCTCGGGTTCTTATACCGTGCTCCCACGTCCTCGATTTCCTGATTGATTTTATAAAAGTCGGAATAGCGGATCACCGCTTCACCTCTCAGCACAAGATCGCCCTGATAGGAGATCGCCAGCGGCAGGTTGGCAAAAACCCTGGCGTTATTGGTGATGACCTCGCCGACTTCGCCGTTTCCGCGTGTTACCGCCTTGATCAGGGTTCCGCCTGAATAGGTCAAGACGATGGTTAGGCCGTCCAGCTTCCATGAAAGGACTCCTGTCTGGTCTCCGAGCCAGTCCTTCAGCGCACCGACGTCCTTGGTCTTGTCCAGAGAAAGCATGGTCTTTTCATGGACTTCCTTCGGCAGATCGCTCACCAGCTCATAGCCGACGTGGATCGTCGGGCTGTTTGACAGGACGACGCCCGTTTCCTTTTCAAGCGCCTCCAGCTCGTCATAGAGCCGGTCGTATTCGATGTTTGGCATGACTTCCCGGTTCTCCTGATAATAGGCTTTTGCCGCCTCGTTCAGGATCCTGACTTTTTCCTTCATCAAATCGAGTTTGTCACTCATTATCCGCACTCCTCTGTAATATTAAATCTTTTTGATCGGGGCGATATCCTTCGCCAGCTTCTTGACGCCCACCGAATCAAACGCAATGGTCACCGTGCTCCCTTCAACGGCAAGCACAATCCCTTCCCCGAATTTGCTGTGGCTGACCTTGTCCCCGTTTTGGAGCTCGGGTCCGCCGGCTTTTCCGACTGCAGCCGTTTGGTTCTGTTTGATGTATTTCAGCTGATCAAAGGGCCGGAAGATCTCAGAGCCCGCATAGCCGTCGTTTGCTCCGCCTTGGCTCCAGCCCGGATTTCTTCCCGAACTTCCCGCATAGCCTTCCGGCGTGATCTTTTTCTCATAGATCGCATCGCCGTCTATCAGGGACTTGTCCAGCTCCTTCAGAAACAGGGACTCCTTCGTATAATCGGTTTTGCCGTAAAGCGTCCGCACTTCGGCGCTGGTTAGATACAGCCGCTGCATTGCCCGAGTCATTCCGACGTAACAGAGTCTTCTTTCCTCTTCGACGCCGTCCGGCTTATCGTAAGCCCGCCAACCCGGAAATAATCCGTCCTCCATGCCCGGCATGAATACCACCGGAAATTCCAGGCCTTTGGCGCTGTGGAGCGTCATGAGCACTACGGCGTTCTCGCCGGCGTCGTGATTATCTATTTCCGCCATCAAAGCGATTTTTTCCATAAACTCCGACAGAGACAGCTGTGGATTTTCTTTTTCATAGTCATAAATTACGGACTTGAATTCAAGAAGGTTTTCGATCCTTCCCTCGGATTCCACCGTATTCTGCTGCTCCAGGCTTTTCAGGTAGCCGGTCCTGACCAGCAGTCCGTCGTAAATATCCGAAACCTTCAGGTTGTCCTTTTCCTGGCTGAACTGCCGGAGCACCGTGATCATTTCCTTGACGCTATCCTCCGCTTTGGCGGGAAGAAGCTCCTCTATGATACTGTCATCCGTGAGCAGTTCAAACAGACTTACGCTTCGGAAGGAGGCCAAAGCCCTTACCTTCTCCAGCGTCTTGTCGCCGATGCCGCGCTTCGGTTCATTGATGATCCTCGTCAGGGAAAGGTCGTCGGATGGATTCTGGACCAATCTCATATAGGCCATGATGTCCTTGATTTCCTTACGGTCATAATACCTGGTGCCTCCGAGCACACGGTATGGGACCTCCCTGGCGGAAAGCGCCTCTTCAAAGGTTCTCGACTGGGCGTTGGTCCGGTACAGAACGGCAAAATCACTGTATGCAAGCTCCCCGGAATGAAGCCGGTCGATTTCCTGCGCGATATATCTCGCCTCGTCCTTTTCATTGTCCGCCCGATAGTATTTGATCTTTTCGCCCTTTTCCTTATCGGTCCAAAGCTTCTTCGGCTTTCTGCCCTTGTTCTTTTCGATCACAGAATGGGCGGCATTCAAAATATTTGCATGGGAGCGATAATTCTGCTCCAGCTTGATCACTTTCGTATGCTTGAAGTCCTTCTCAAAATCGAGGATGTTCTTGATGTCCGCTCCGCGCCACTGGTAGATGCACTGGTCGTCGTCGCCCACGACACAGATGTTATTATGCGCCTCCGCCATCAGCTTTATGAACCGGTATTGCATGAAATTGGTATCCTGGTATTCGTCTACCATGATATATTTGAATTTATCCTGGTAGTAAGCCAGGATGTCGTCGTTCTTTTCAAAGAGTTGCACCGTCCTAAGGATCAGATCGTCGAAGTCCATGGCGTTGTTCTTCTTCAGTACGTTTTCATAGGCGGCATAAAGTTCATAGATGATCTTGCTCTTAACGTCCAGGCCGTTGATCTCGGCGTATCTGGAAGGGCTGACCCCCTTTTCTTTGCAGTCGCTGATGATGCTGAGAATATATTGCGGCGGATACTTCTTATCGTCGACATTCTGCTCCTTGATGCAGTTCTTGATAACCACCTTCTGATCGGTGGGGTCGTAAACGACAAAGTCATTGCTGTAGCCTATGGCCTCCGCATGCTTCCGGAGAATACGAAGGCAGGCGGAATGGAAGGTCAGGATCCACATGCTGATACCCTGACCGATCAGATCTTCCACCCTGTCTCTCATTTCCTTTGCCGCCTTGTTTGTAAAGGTCACAGCCAGAATATTATAAGGGGCAACGCCCTCTTCTTTTATCAAATACGCGATTCTGTGCGTCATGGTGCTGGTCTTCCCGCTGCCTGCACCGGCCAGAATGAGCAAAGGTCCGTCTTTATGTACTGCGGCTTCCCTCTGCTGTGGGTTCAGTTTGTCCAAATAGTCCATATTACACTCCATCCAAGATTAGTCTTCTTTTATTTTTACCTTAACATTTTAACATAAAAGCATGCCTTTGAGAACTGATGTTTTCCGACAGAGAAGTACCCGCCGCACTTTCGCGCCATATAAAAAGAAGCCGGTATAACCGGCTTCTCTCGAAGTTAAAATTAATAGTTTCTGCTCTTGAGTTCGAAGTATGCCTGCGGATGCTGGCAGACAGGGCATTTGTCATAAGCCTTCTGTCCGGTGTAGGTATAACCGCAGTTTGCGCATTTCCACTCAACCACATCATCCTTTTCAAATACTTTGCCCTCTTCGATATTTTGTTTCAGTTTTCTGTATCTTTCTTCGTGTTCCTTTTCAACCTTTGCAACGCCTTCCATCTGTGCGGCGATTTCAGGGAACCCTTCTTCTCTGGCGGTTTTCGCCATATTTGCATACATATCTGTCCATTCGTAATGTTCGCCTTCCGCCGCATCTGCAAGGTTCTCGGAAGTGGATTTGATTCCGTGGGCATACTTGAACCACAGTTTTGCATGTTCTTTTTCATTGTCAGAGGTTTCGCTAAATATGGATGAAATCTGTTCAAATCCCTCTTTCTTGGCCTGTGACGCATAATAGCTGTATTTGACTCTTGCCATTGATTCGCCGGCAAACGCGGTGAGCAGGTTTTCCAGTGTTTTTGTCCCTTTTAAATCCTTCATTTTTTCTTTCCCTCCATTTTCAAATATTTCTCAGCCAAGACATGAAACCCTCAGGTTTGTTCACCCGGATCACTGTCCTGGAGCATTACTATTTCTAATTATACCTGTTCTACGAATTTTAAAACATGATTTCGGTAGTTTTACCACTTTTATCCATTAATATACACGGGCTTGGATTTATCACTCATTCAGGGCCTTCTGTAGCATTTTCTCTGACATTTGCCTGTTTACAGCAGATTTTGACTGCATGGCGATCTGCGCCGCAGCCATCCCTACTTCCGCTGTCTTTCTGACGTCAAACCCTTTTATATGGGAATATAGGATCGCTGCCGAAAACGCATCCCCGGCGCCGGTGGCGCTTACGATATTCACAGGCTCCGGCCTGATCACACCGAAATCCTTTTCATCCTGATAATAGACCCCTCCCGGCCCCAGGGTGATAAACACCTTTTTTACGCCTTGTTCGATAAACCATTGCCCTGCCTTTTCAAGTTCTTCGGCGCTCATAATGGTCATTCCCGAAAGGATTTCCGCCTCCATCCGATTTGGCTTGATGGTGTGGAAGCGGCCGACGATATTCCTTGCTCGTTCCGCCTTGGTTACGGATACCGGATCCAGGAAGACAGGGATATCTTTCAACTTGGCAGTAACGTGATCCAGCGTCTCTTCCGTCAGATTGGTATCGATCCCTATTATTTTTGAATCTTTCATGCTGCCATACGCCTCATCGATAAAATCGACGGAAATCCGTTCCAGAATGTCCATGTTGCAGAGCGCCAGCTCCATATCCCCGATAATATTCAATATAGACATATAGACCGCCGTGTTTTCCTCCGGCAGAAGCCTGACATTTTTAATGTCGGCCCCGAGATCTTCCAATTCCCTGACCGCACCTTTGCCGGCGAAATCGTCCCCCGCAACGGAAATAAAGTTTACGGAAGCGCCCATTCTGACTAGGTTTTCCGTGATATTGCGCCCGACTCCTCCGTAGGACATCGATATCGTGCCCGGGTTGGAATCGCCCTGGATCAACTGGTTATAGGGATGCCCTTCAATATCGGCCATGATCCCTCCGATGATGCTTATTTCACTCATACAAATATACTCCCTCCGATGAATTCTCTGATTATGGAATTGTTTACGATGACGGAATCATCCTCGATCGTTTTGAAATACTGAAGGAATTTCAGCATTCTCACCGCTTCGCTGTACTCCGGTTCCTCCCTGGTGATACTGCGCAGCAGCGGCTCTGCGTACTTCTTCAGCACATTCAGTTCGTAGTTATGCACCGAATTGAAAAACACGTCCGCCTCGCCGTTATACGGGAATATATTCTTATCCTCGCCCTTTCTGACCTTGGGCCATGACTGGATGGTGCTTTGGGCGGAATGGCCGCGGAACTGGTAGTCCCTTACCATCCGGCGGAGCATCCTGGCGTCGGTGGTCGGGATCCGGTTATGCTCATCGATATTCAGCTGCGTCAGAGGACTGATATAAATTTTAAACTTCTCCTCATCCGGGATGTCTGCGGTAAGCAGTTTATTCAGGCCGTGGATCCCTTCAATGATGATCGGCTGGCCTTTTTTCGCCCTTGTGATCCGTTTTCCGAAAACTTTTGTCCCTTTGAGGAAGTCAAAGGTGGGTATGTCCACCTCATCGCCGTTCAAAAGCCCGTTCATATCCCTGTTGAACAGCTCGATATCAAGCGATTCGATATCTTCGAAATTCGGTTCGCCGTTCTCATCCACCGGTGTCTGGGTCCGTTCCACAAAATAGTCGTCTGTGCCCAGATACAGCGGCTCCAGGCCGTTGACCCTGAGCTGGATGATCAATCTCCGCGCAAAAGTAGTTTTCCCGGAGGAAGAAGGTCCGCAGATCAGAACGATCCTTTTCTTCTGCTGTGTGATCATGTCGGCGATCTGTGCGATTTTCTTTTCGTGAAGCGCTTCGGAAATCTGGATGATTTCCTTGTACTCGCCGGTTTCTATCTTTTCATTCATGTCGCCCACATAGGAAATGCCCATGAGGCGATCCCAGTTCTTTGCTTCGCCGAAGACATGATAGAGCAGCACCTCATCCACAAAAGGAGGGATCCGATCCGGCGCCGACGGATGCGGAAATCTCAGCAGAACTCCTCTCCGGTATTTTTTGAGTTCAAAATACGGGACGTAACGCGTGGACGGAGCCATCAGTCCATAGAAAAAGTTCCGGAAGCCTTCCAGCGAATAAAACGGGAATTTCTCAACTCCTGACTTCTGCAGCATCCTGGCCTTTTCCATAAGACCGTCTTCAAGCAGTATCTTCAGCGCGTCATCACGGTTCATGATCTCCTTCACAAAGGGGACGTCCATCCTGACGAGCTCATGCATTCTATCTTCTATCTTCTGAACTTCTTCCTGTGTGATCGGATTCACCGTCCTGACCTCGGTGTAGAGCCCTTTACATAATGAATTCTCTATTCCGACAGAAACCTTGCCCAGAACATCATGGACCGCTTTCAGATATAAAAGTGAAAGGCTTCTCTGATAAATCAGATTCCCACCCTGGTCCCGCATGTCCAAAAATTCTATGGTGCAAGGATTTTCGATCTTCTTGGTCAGGTCGCTGACTTTGTTATCCATCTTAGCTGCCAGAATCATATAAGGCAGTTCTCTGTATTCTCCCGCAAGATCCTCCAGTGTCGTTCCATGTTCCACCGTCTTTTCGGCTGGCAGATCGCGAGGTCCTGTTTTCAATTTGATCTTTATCTCCATACCCGGCACGCACTCCTTCCCATATTGGCATGTTATGTAGTATCAGTAGTTTATAATTCTATCATGCAAGCCGCATCAACGGCTTCGCCTCCTACGGTCACTGCGTTCCCTTCGCTGTCCGTTTTGCCGTTGCAGCTGAAGCTGCGGCAAAAAGGCGCTGCATGTTTCAATGAATCCTACCTCTCAGCAACGTTGCATGATGATATTTATTTTCATTATAACATGCGAGCCGCGTCGAAGCATGTTTCAATGAATCCTACCTCTCAGCAACGCTGCATGATGATATTTATTTTCATTATAACATGCGAGCCGCGTCGAAGCATGTTTCAATGAATCCTACCTCTCAGCAACGTTGCATGATGATATTTATTTTCATTATAACATGCGAGCCGCGTCGAAGCATGTTTCAATGGTTCCTACATTGCGGCAACGCCGTAATAATTAATGGAACCATTATAACATAATAATTTAAAAAAGTGGGCATAATCGTTGCGAGGGCGAGGAAAATCCAGGAATCCAAAGTTCGGGATTTTCCGGCTGAATTTCGTCGGCGGTTCCAAAGAACCGGACAAATTATTAAAAGAGGTGATATCTTTGAGAAATTTGGCTCTTATTCTAGTAATCATAGGTGCGATCAACTGGGGCCTCATCGGCTTTTTCCGGTATGATCTGGTCTCAAGCATTTTCGGCGGAAGCTACGAGGTCGTCAGCAGGGTTATCTTCGCTATCGTTGGTTTAGCGGGGATCTACGCGATTTCATTCTTTTTTCGAAAAAGGGAAACGACTCAATCTTAGGGCACAAAAAACAGGGGGCGGATGGAACGATCCATCTAGCCCTCATTTTTTATTTTTTGTACATCCTTTTCAATTATTTTCTGATTTCTTTGTGTTGACAAAACAAGATTCTAACTGTAATATAATATCAATATACAAGCTCGCCCAATTTGCACGGCAAATTGTTGGCGAACTTATGCAAAGAAATCACAAATCTGTGATTTGTTGATTTCTACTGCTAAAGTAATAATGCGACGATAAAGCGATGACAGGGTAAAGTAAGCTAATCTTTTCGTTTACAGAGAGTCGGGTGTGATGAGAGCCGATGACGAAGACTTAACCGAAGTTCCCCCTTGAGCTTGCATATTGAACCAAAAAGTAGATGTGCACGGTTTCCTCCGTTATAAGGATACGGATGTCAAGTCCTGAGCGGCTGTAAAGCAAAAAGAGTGGTACCGCGGGTTTCCCGTCTCTTATGAGACGGAAAGCCCGCTTTTATTTGGTTTATGTCCTATGTTGCAGTGACTTTGTTTTTCTAGCATCTGCGGCAATCGTCACTTACACCGCCTACAAGGCCGTTTCCGAAACCGCAGAAAAGAACTACCAGCAGCAGGAAGAAGAACAGAAGGCTGTCATCCATGCCATTTTCCCCATTACAGAACATATTGTAATACCTCCTTAAATTTGGAATTGGTTGATTTTATATTACTATATGCGGAAACAAATATTTGGTTACATCAGTAAAAGAGAAACAAAATAAAATAGAGGAGTGAGAAAGAAATGATTTGGAATGAACCGATGGAATGTATGAGCAGGGATCAAATGCATGATCTCCAAAGTAGGCGGCTGAAAGACATGGTCGTCCGCGTCTACCACAATGTGGAGTTCTACCGTAAGAAAATGCAGGAATTGGGCCTCGAACCCGGCGACATTAACACAATAGAAGACTTGACAAAGCTGCCTTTTACGACAAAGCAGGATCTACGGGACAATTATCCCTTTGGCCTCTTTGCCGTTCCGAAAAGTGAAGTCGTCCGCGTTCATGCGTCCTCAGGGACGACAGGTAAATCTACCGTAGTTGCCTATACAAGAAAAGATGTTGATATCTTTTCAGAAGTCGTGGCCAGGGCCCTTTGCTGTTCCGGAGTCACCAAGCATGATATCGTTCAGGTAGCTTACGGCTACGGACTGTTCACCGGAGGCCTGGGCCTCCATTACGGAGCGGAAAAGGTCGGCGCCGCAGTCGTTCCTATTTCAGGCGGAAATACTGCAAAACAGATCACACTCCTGCAGGATTTCGGTAGTACGGTGCTTGCCTGCACCCCGTCCTATGCAGCATATCTGGCGGAAGCCATAGCGGAAGCAGGAATCGACGCTTCGGAATTGCCTCTTCGTATCGGCGTATTCGGCGCCGAGCCCTGGAGCCAGGAAATGCGCATGAAGATCGAGGATGGACTGAAAATCAAGGCGTTTGACATCTACGGGCTGAGCGAGATCATCGGACCGGGCGTTTCAAACAGCTGCGAGCAACAGAAGGGCCTTCACGTCGCGGAGGATCACTTTGTGCCTGAAATACTCGACCCGAACACCTTGCAGCCGGTCGGACCGGGCGTCACCGGCGAGCTGGTATTTACGACCATTACAAAGGAGGCGATGCCGCTGCTCCGTTACCGCACCCGTGATCTCTCCAGCCTGGATTACAGTCCGTGCGAATGCGGGAGAACCAACGTGAGAATGGCAAAGATCTTCGGCAGATCCGACGACATGCTAATCATCAGGGGGGTCAACGTATTCCCGTCCCAGGTGGAAAGCGTACTCCTTGAGATTCCGGAAGCGAAACCGCATTACATGCTCGTCGTTGACAGGCAGGGCACCATGGACACCCTGGAAATCCAGGTGGAAGTGGACGAAAAGTACTTCTCCGACGAAATCGTACAATTGAATAATATTCGCAATAAAATTAAACATAAAGTTGAAAGTGTTCTGGGAATAAGTGTTATAATAAGCTTAGTGGAACATAAGACGATCAAGCGCAGCGAAGGAAAAGCGCAAAGGGTAATCGACAATCGCAAAATTTAGGAAGGAAGGTGTCCTGTATGGTAATCAAACAGTTATCTGTTTTTCTCCAGAACGAACTGGGGAGACTGGAGGAAGTCACAGACATTCTCTATAAGAACAACATCAATATTTCCGCTTTGAGCATTGCCGAAACCGCCGAATACGGCATACTGAGAATGATCGTCAGCGATATCGACAAGGCTGCAGACGCTCTGAAACAGAATGATTTCAATGTGAAAATATCCGACGTCATCTGTGTGGAATCTCCAGACGTACCGGGCGAGCTGCATAAAAATCTGCAGATCCTCTCCGGGAACGGGATTAATCTGTCCTATATGTACGGATATTCCAACGGGGGTACGGCGCGCCTGATCATGAAGGTCAGCGATCCGGAAAAAGCGATCCAGCTTCTAAAATAATCCGCGCTAAAGGATTTTAATTGAAATGATTAAGGCACCGCGCCGCGGGTATTCTCAAGGAAAACCGTCCGAGCTTTCACATGTATGGATTACCATATTGTGAGCGAGCGGTTTTACGGAGAATACCCCTGGCAGGTGCCTTATTTTAGGTTTATTAATATCCGCTCTGGCGCGGATTATTTTTTCTTCACCGGGATCCAGATTTCGCTGTGAAAGTTCGGCGATGCAGTGTCTTTGCTTTCATTCCAGAGGATCTCAGGTCCCTCGCACAGTTCATAATCAGACATGACAAACCATTCCGAATAGATCCTCGCCCAGATATTCTGCAGCGTCTCAGGGAACTTGCCAACCGAAGTAAAGACTGCCCAGGTAACCGCCGGAACAGGGAGCGTCTGCCACTTTCCGGAGTGAGGCTTGCTGGAGGCCACACCGATATAATGATCGATCTCCGTCCCCTCTTCCCTTCCCCCCGTAAAATTCAGCGTCGCACTTATGAAGCCGGCTGGTTCTTCGTCACACAGCTGTTTCAATTCCCTGACGTCATCTTCTGTAAGGCTCGCCCACATGGCGGCAATTTCTGGGTTCACTCCGTTGTACTGGAGAGAGACCCTTTTTCCAAGCCCCACAATATAAAACGATTCTTTTTCTACGATCCGATAATCCATTTCATTTCCTCCTTGTATTGTCAATTGGAAGGTCATCGGCGGTACGGCTTTTAAAACGGTCCCTTTCTTTCTAGCATCCTTCGGAGTTACTCCGTGCAATGCCTGGAATGCTCTTGAAAAAGAATCCGGTGAATCATAGCCGTATTTTAAAGCGATATCAATGATTTTCCTGCCGCTGTCGGACAATTCCATGGCCGCCTGCGCCAGACGTCTCCGGCGGATATATTCGCTCAGCGGCATGCCGCTGAGAAAAGAAAACATTCTGCGGAAATGATATTCCGAACAGCATGCGATTTGAGCCGCCTTTTGAAAATCGATTTCTTCTTCCAGATTCGCTTCGATATAATTCATCGCAAGATTGAGCTGTTTTAATGATTCCATAGCATGACCTCCTTTCTTACATAGCTTATCAAATGGATCACAGAATTACCCGACTTTTCCCGTATGGATTATGCCGGTTATGTAAATAGGTAGCCGTTGAAATAGCAAAACAGAGCCAGAGCGGCAAGGAACACCATCACGGCGATATTGTTGATCAGAGCTTTATTGTACGGTTCTCCCGCCCGCCTTTTATCCATCACTTCAAATATCGTCGAAATCGGGAAAAGCACAAAGACCAGAACGATAAAGGTGATTCTGGTAAAATGCAAGAATTGATCACGGCCCGGGCCCATCGTCTCCGCCAGTGCATTATCAAGGCTCGTGTCGCCTCCTTCGAACAGGATCAGACTGATTACGCCGACCACGGTAAAGATAGTCATAAATATCTTTTTTATTTTCTTGTACTTATTTACTCCCATATCTCGATCCTAATGGGCTGTGCTCCTTCCCAAAGGACCTTCTCGCCCAGCTTCTCAAGATTCCCAAGTCCTTCGGTTATCGTCAGAAAATGATTGCCGGCCAGTTGGCCTACCTGACTGGAAAACATGCATTTTCCGTATGCCACGATAATTTCCATTTCGCTGATTCCACCGGGATAAAGCAGAAACTCCCCTTTCGAAGGATAACTGGTGTGGTTTTCGTATTCCAGACCCAGTCTTAAGTCCCCGTAGGGGATCCACATTCCCTGCCCGCTCCAGCGCACATGGATCAGCTTGTTCTCAAGAGGCAGCAGTTTTTTGAACACTTCACAAGTCCTGGGAGCGCGCTCCTCCTCCAGCTTTCCTATAAATTCATAGCCTCCTGCAGTTATCCTCAGTTTTGTCATGACCGTTTCCTCCATCTAAATAATGTTGATCTCATTATAACGCATCCGCAGAAAATTTTCGACCATAGAAAACTATCGTTCATCCCTGCGTTTCAATGAGTCGTGGGGACCCAATAAAATACCGGCCGGGATAGTCCCGGCCAGCCGTCACTTTCAGCCTAGCTTTACTGCAGCTCCAATCCTTTCAGGATTTCCGTCAAGGATTTGATTTCCTCTTTGTTCATGGTGATGCCTCTGCTCATATGCGTATGATCCTCATCCCACTCACGGAGATCGTATTTAGCCTGCGTCCCGTTCCAGGCGACCATGTTGAGTTCCTTTTTCCAGCCTGTCGGCGAAGTTCCGATTACACCGACATGCTGCTCCACCTCAAAGGTTATTTCCCTGTCTTTTTCTTTTTCCTTTTCTTTACCTGACATCAATTATCATCCTTTCTTTTGTTCAAAGCGCCCCACTACTACTAATACCGAAGCGGACGCCATAAATTATTATAGGATAATAATACTATAATTGTAAATATATGTCAATTAGTTTTTTCTCCCTTTGCTCATCCGTTCCCCGTTTGTCTCTAGCGCAGATAAAGATGTAGCAATATCGCAACGGCCGGAATGCTCAGCATGGAAATCATCGTGGTGATAAAGACAGTCTGCGCCGCCAGCTTCGCGTTTACTCCGTGGATCTCGGCAAGCACCGGGGTAACGGCCGCTGTCGGCATGGACATGGCAAATATAACGATACAGAGTACAAACGGATTGACGGGCAGCCACATGAAAATAGCGAACAGCGCCACCGGAATAACGGCGAGCCTTAAAATGATCGTCTCATAAATATGCCTGTTGTTCAGAACTTCCCGGACCCTGCTTTCTGCCAACTGTATCCCGATGATGATCATGGAAAGAGGGATCGTGATATTTCCGACCGTTTCAAGAAAATCTACCAGCAGGGCCGGCAGCGGAATGCTGAACGCAAAGATCACCAGGCCGATAACGCTTGAGACGACGGGTATCGAAAGGATGGAGTTCAGCGCTGTTTTGGGTGTCAGCTTTTCTTCTTTTCCGGAAATGAGTATGAGCACTCCTGCTGAATAAGTAAATATCGTAAATACCGCGTTGGCAATGATCATAAGGAACAGTCCTTTATCACCAAAGACAGCCAGCGCAAGTGGAAATCCCATGAACCCGCTGTTGGTCAGAACAAGAGCCGCTTGATAAACTCCCCGATCCGCAGTTGGAGCTTTCATTACCTTGACGGCAAAGAACGCCATAACCGCTGCAGTCGTAAGTGCAAGAAGCATCAATGCCGCGACCTGGATCACAGACGACGTTGTTTCCTGGTTCAGCTCCTGCTGACTCATAGAGAAAATAACCAGACACGGGCTGGAAATGTTGATCAGGAGCTGTGAAAGATATTTTGAGGATTCGATCGGCAGCCATTTTATCTTGTTTGCTATATATCCGATCAATGAAATGCTGAATACGGTTAAAATCTTGGCGAATATTAATATCAAGTATGAATCCCTCCCGGCAGTATGCTTCTTTTTAGAATATGGCAGTATCCCGTCAAAGTCAAGTAAATAATCCATTGACATAATACCCATTAATCGATAGAATAATGAGGTATTTCGGTTTTTGAGAACGAAAAAAACAGGAGAAAAAAATGAGTTTACTGACAGTTGAAAATGTAACCCACGGATTTGGTGGGAGAAGAATACTTGAGGATGCGTCCTTCCGTCTGCTGAAAGGCGAGCATATCGGCCTCATCGGCGCCAACGGCGAAGGAAAATCCACCTTTTTAAATATTATTACCGGGCAGCTGGCGCCGGACGAGGGCACGATCGAATGGTCCAAACGAGTGACCGTCGGCTATCTGGATCAGCATTCCACATTGAAAAAAGGCATGACCATAAGAGATGCGCTGAGAGAGGCTTTCCGGCACATGTTCGATCTGGAAAAGGAAATGCTCAGCCTGTACGACTCCATGGCAACCGCCGAGGACGGCATCGATGAAATGATGGAGGATGCAGGCGACATCCAGCATATATTGGAGCACAGCGGCTTCTACACCCTCGATTCAAAAATCGAAGAAATTGCCAATGGTCTTGGCCTCGGGAGCATCGGTTTGGACAAGGACGTTACGGACCTCTCAGGCGGTCAGCGTACAAAGGTGCTCCTGACAAAACTTCTACTCCAGGATCCTTCCATTCTGATCCTGGACGAGCCGACCAACTATCTGGACGCGGAGCATATCGAATGGCTGAAAAAGTATCTTCAGGATTACGAAAACAGCTTCATTCTGGTTTCCCACGACATGGATTTTCTCAATTCCGTGATCAACGTCATCTATCACGTCAACGACGGCGAACTTACCCGCTACTCGGGGGATTATGAAAAATTCATGCAGATGTATGCGGTAAAAAAGAATCAGGAAATCAAGGCTTACGAAAAACAGCAGCAGGAAATCGAACGTATGGAAGACTTCATCGCCAGAAACAAAGCGAGAGTGGCGACCCGCGGAATGGCAAACAGCAGGCAGAAGATGCTCGACAAGATGGAAGTCCTTGAAAAACCGCGCGAAAAACCAAAGCCGTATTTTGAATTTAAGGAAGCCAGAACGCCCAGCCGCTACATCGTAGAAGGCAGCGACCTGGTCCTGGGTTACGACGAGCCGTTGACAAGGCCGGTGAGCTTTGCGCTGGAACGCGGACAGAAAATCGCGATCATTGGGACCAACGGTCTGGGGAAAACGACCCTGCTGAGAACGATCCTCGGTAAGATAAAACCCATTTCAGGCAATCTGGAGTTGGGGGACTTCCTTCTGCCAGGGTATTTCGAACAGGAAGCGGATCGGGACAGTTCGGAAACCGCTCTGGAGTCGGTATGGAGAGAGTTCCCTTCTTACACGAACGCCGAGGTTCGCGCCGCTTTGGCAAAATGCGGACTGACCAATGAACACATCACCAGTCAGATGAAGGTGCTGAGTGGAGGCGAAAACGCCAAGGTAAGGCTCTGTAAGCTGATGCAGAGGGAAGCCAACTGGCTGGTCCTGGATGAGCCTACGAATCATTTGGATGTGGACGCGAAGGCGGAATTAAAAAAAGCCCTGATGGATTTCAGGGGCACGATCCTGCTGGTCTGTCATGAACCTGAATTTTACGAGGGTTGGATCACCGATATCTGGAACATCGAGGACTGGACGCTTCGGATCATATAAAAGAACCTTTCGACACTATTGAATCAAAAAAATTTAAAGGCTGCTTTACGCAGCCTTTGTTTTACTGTATCACAGCTAATCCTGTTCTTAACTTTTCTATTTCAGCCGCAGCCTCAGTTCTGCATTTCTGTACACTTTTCATATGGTCGATCGCTTTTTGAGCCTTAAAGTCCATACTTTCCACGACAGATTCGATTTCTGTGGTGATCTCCCTTGACTGCTCCGCAAGATTTTTGATCTGCTTCGCGACAACGGAAAATCCTTCCGCAGTGCTTTCACCGTACAGTTTCGATAATTTACCGATCTGAACAAAGCCAGGCTTCTCTCTTCTCCCGACGCCGACGTATTTGAATACCTTTCCATCAAGCGCGCGGGGCTCCGGAGGAGCGGTCACTACGAGATCAGGATTTGCCAAAATCCTCATGTACGGGGCTGTCTGCCCCTCGTTCAAGTACTGGAATCCTTTGCCTCCCGGAACGTTTGTCAATTCTACCACGCCATCCCCATCCGGGATCCAGATCTCATCCAGTCCGATGTAATTCGCCAGCGGGGCCATATCGTCACAGGTGATATCGGGCCTTCTCTCGATCAGAATGGCTACGAGAATCGCTTCGGCGGTCATATGCCGGTTCAGAAGATTATCAAAATCCTGCTTGTCATTCGTCGAATGCGCTGCCTCGATTGCCGCCCGGACGCCAAGCAGATTGGTTTGCCTTGCAATATTGATGAGCTCGGTCAAAGGTGACAGAATATCCTTAAAGTATTTTCTGGAATCCCGCAGATTGATTTCGAAATCAGCGATCTTGTTCTTCATTTCCAGCATAACTTCTTCCTGGGCTCCCGAACCGGATTCCTTCGTCATTTTTTCCGCTGTCTCTATGCTTTTCGCAATACTGTCCTGTGATTTTTCAAATGCTGTATTTAATTCCTTGAGCTTTTCGCCCAGATCGTTGGTCAAGGCGGTGATCCTTGATGAAATTTCCTTGGAAACATCCGCCAGTCTTTTGGCTTCCTGTGCTACGACGCCAAAACCGTTGATAGCCAGCTGTCCTTTCGGCCTTGTGAAATGTGCTCCGATTTGAATGATACCCGTCTGGTCCGTTCTGGAAATACCAACGACCTTATACTGTTCACTGTCCAGTCCGTTTCCCGTTGAGGGGAGGGCGATTTCCAATTCCGGATTCTTGAGGATTCTCAGCATCTCCGAGGAATTCAATGATGCGTTTTTCCACGCCGGCACATTCGTAAACTGAATGACGCCCTGGTCATCCGTTATAAAAAATTCCTCCATACCGCACTCTCGTGCAAATTTAGCTCCGTCCTGGCATAAAAAGTCAGGGTCATACTCCAATATCTGTGCAAGGATCTTTGCCTGGATGATCAAGTTTTTCGTAACGATTTCCTCAAAACTTGCCAGCAGATCGGAAGCATGTATTGTTTCTATGGATGCATTGATTGCTAAAAGATTGGTTTTATTCGCAATACCCTGCACGGATTTAATTTTAAGAAATACCTGGTCAATCAAAGAACCATATTCCTGAATAATATCCCTAATAACTCCTGTGCTGTCGTCCAGATTCAGGAGCTTCGATTTCAGTCCTTCATATTCTGATTCCTGTTCAATATTACCCGTTACGTCTTTCGTCATCACTAACCCACCTTCCTGTTCGAAATATTTCTGTCAATTCGTTCTTATCTAATATCGGCTGTTTTCCACTTTACTTAAGCACAAAAATGCAACCAGTTACAGAAAATTTTGACAGAATGCATACAAGCGTGCTCCGACATAAGAAGAAGGCTTTACTTGTTGAAGTAAAGCCTTCTCCGCTTTCGTCATTTATTTTATTGTTTACCCATTTTAATATTTATCGTACTCCGCTTCACCCAGAAGGATCTGGTGCTCCGGCTTGGCGTTCTTCTTCACTTGCGCCTCGTCCGCACCGCTTCCGGGATGTCCGCTTCCAAGGAGACCTAGGCCCGGCAGCGCCTTCGTCGCTTTGTTCAGCTTGAACCTGCTTACCATTTCCTTGAGCAGCTCGGCCTGGCTGGAAAGCTCTTCGCTTGCCGCCGCGCTCTCTTCCGCGGTAGCCGAGTTGTTCTGGACTACCATGGATACCTGCTCGATTCCCTTGTTGATCTGGGCGATTCCCGAAGCCTGCTCGTTGGAAGCTTCTGCGATTCCTCCCACCAGGTTGGCCGCCTTGTCGATTCCGGATACGATCTCGACCAGGGCCGCCGCCGTTTCATTGGCGATCTTCGTTCCTGCCTGGACCTTGTTGATGGAACCTTCGATGAGCTCCGTCGTCTCCCTGGCCGCCGCTGCGCTCCTTGCCGCGAGGTTTCTCACCTCTTCGGCTACCACTGCGAAGCCTTTGCCGTGCTGGCCTGCCCTCGCCGCTTCAACCGCAGCGTTTAAAGCCAGGATGTTGGTCTGGAACGCGATATCGTCGATGACTTTGATGATCTTGGAGATATTGGCGGAGGACTCGTTGATCTCTGTCATGGAGCCCAGCATCTCCTGCATCTGGTCGTTGCCCTTTTCGGCGTTGTCTCTAGCTGCTCCCGCCAAATCGCTTGCCTGGTTTGCGTTCACTGCGTTTTTCTTGGTCTGATCCGCGATCTCTGCGATGGATGCGGTGAGTTGCTGGATCGAGCTTGCCTGCTCTGTGGAACCCTGGGACAGCGCCTGGCTGCCGTCGGATACCTGTCTGGAGCCGGAGGCTACCTGGTCCGATGCCTCGCCGATGTCGCCCATGACCTGGGAAAGCGATGTGATGATATTGTTCAGGGAGTTCTTGATCTCCACGAAGTCTCCCTTGTAGTCCGCGGTAATGGCAAGGTTCAGATTGCCTTCAGATCCGGGAGATCCTTCAGGTCGCCGACGGAGATGTTGCCCAGGATGTCTATCGTATGCAGGATCCGGTCGGATACCATATTGACCGATTTCGCGATTTCTGCATAGATTCCCATGTATGTACCGTTTACCTTGGCGGAATAGTCGTTATAGCTCATTTTGCCGAGGGCTTCCTTACCTTCTACCAAACCGCCCAGACCGTCGATGCATGAATTGATGCTGTTTTTGATATTATCAAAGTCCCCTTTGTATTCGTCGTTGATCTTCTCGGGGATCTCGCCTCTTCCGATCTGTTCGATATATCCAGCAGCCACATTCAGCGGGTTGATGAGAGAATCCAGCGTATCATTGATACCGCTTACGATCTGTGCGTAGCCACCTTTGAGTTTGCTGATATCGGCTCTATATGAGAGTTCTCCCTCCGCAGCGGCTTCGGTCAGTTTGCCCGACTCACCGAGCAGCGTATACAGAGACTCTCTTACCAGCAACAGGTTCGAAATCAGAACCGCATATTCTCCCTTGAAGTTGTTTTCAATTTCTTCAAGATTGTCTCCTGCCGCCATTTTCTCAATATATGGAAGCGCTACGTTCAACGGTTCAACAATTGCATCCAGCGTATTATTGAAGCCGTCGATGATTTGTCTGTAACCGCCTTGGAATGCTTCTGCGTCGCCACGGGTGGAAAGTCTGCCTTCCACTGCTGCTTCTGTCAGCACTTCCGCTTCCGATACAAGATTTCTCAATGTTTCAACCACAGAGATCATGCTGAAAGCCAGAACGTCCTTATCCGACCGTGCTTTGATATCAACAGCCAGGTCTCCAGCGGCGATCCTTCCGGCAGCCTCTGCCTGCGCTTTAATGTTTTCGACCATTCCTCCGAATGCCACCACAAGTTCGCCCACTTCATCTTTCAGATCAGTATGTGTATCGACGTCGACGTCGCCCAGCGCCACCTTATTGGCTATATCTTTTAAATGTCTGATCGGCTTGCTGATCCTGCCTCCGAGGAATAATGCGACGAAAATTCCGATTACGACTACAGCAAACGCGATGGCGATCAGCGTATTGCGTAATGTGTGGATCCCTGCTAAAACATCCTCTTCATAATTTCCGACTCCGATCATCCAATCGGTTTCAGGGATTTGCGTAATTGCAGTCAGCCTTTTATCGCCATTCAATTCGTAATTTGCCATTCCCCGATTCCCGATCCCCAATGCTTGCAAAGACTTTCCAAAGGAGGCTAAAGTCCCGCCTTCCTCAAGATCTTTGAACACGTTGGCCTGATTGAGGACCAAATCTTTATTGGGGTGTGCATAGAGCGTAGTGTCCGCACCGAGAATAAACGCATAACCGCGTTTACCGATCCCCTGCGCGTCCGTTATTGTATTCAAAAATGCTCCGTCTCTCCTTCCCAGCAGAACTCCGACTACCGAGCTGCCGGATGTGATCGGCGCCGCCTCCATGATAACCGGCTTTCCGGTTACCTTGCTGATCAATACCCCTGAAACATTCGCCTGCCCGGCCAGGGCTTTCTTTATGTATTCCCGGTCCGCAAGATCCGCGGTCTCACCGCTGGCAACATAATTTGCCTTGCCATCCGGCGTTACGACCGCCATGTCGAGATATCCCAGACGTTCCACGTCAGGCGTCAGAGACTCCTTTTGAGTAGGCCAATCCATAGTTTTTGTTCTTGCCCGTTCGGCAACTTCATTGAGAATGGAAAGATTCTTGTCCATCGTTGCCGACACATAATTTGCCGTTTCATCGGCATAATTCAGCATCATATCTTCCTGCTGCTTCAACAGCGCACTGGAGCTTAACTGAATTGCAACGACGCCTAAAACAGACGATACGATGACAATCAGAATTCCGAAAAATAGCGCTATCTTTCTTGCTAAGTTCAACTTCATATACACTCCTCCTTTTATTTAAAACACATTTCATACACATTCCAAAGACTTGCCCGTGTCTCTTTTAAAGCTTATTTTTTATTGCGGGTTCCCTCCTCTTTTTTCCTTATTTTTATATAACAATTGATGCACAAGACTGATGAAAAGATCCACCAGCCGCGAATCAAACTGTGTTCCTGAACAATTGACGATTTCCCTGATCGCAGCTTCCCCCGAAAGCGCCTTTCGGTAAGGGCGGTCGTTTGTCATGGCGTCAAAAGTATCGACAATGCTGAGAATGCGGCACTCAATGGGGATTTCCAGGCCTTTCAGCCCCAGCGGATATCCGGTGCCGTCATATCTCTCATGATGATAAAAGATCAGTGACGAGATATCTCGAAGTTCCGGTGAAGCCTCCGCGATTCTTTTGCCTATTCCGGAATGGGTTTTCATGATGTTCCATTCTTCTTCCACCAGTCTGCCCGGTTTCAGCAGTATTCTGTCCGGAATGCCGACCTTCCCGATGTCATGGAATTTCGCAAGCAGCTTGATCCTGTCAACCTGGTGCTGCGGCAATTTCAGCGCTTTTGCCATTTTCAGGGAAAGATCCTCCAGCCGGTCAGCATGTCCCTCCGTGATATAATCCTTGACTTCAAGAGTCTTCATCAGCGCCTTGACCAGACTGTTGCGGTTGCTTGACTCCTTCAAAAGTTTGTTCTGATACATATTGTTGTCCGCCTCCTGATACATCAGGTTGGCTCTGGCAATGCCGTCCCTTTTATAGGAGTAACCGGAGGATACGCTGATTTTTATAATATCCGTCTTTTCGTTGTATTCCCGTATCATCTCTCCCATCTGCTCAAGCAGCTTTTCGATCTCGTCCTGGGAGCGGTCTTTCAAAAGTATCCCAAATTCGTCGCCGCCGACTCTGGATACAAATCCGAGGTCTTGAAAAAGCGCACTGATGATATTCGCGATAGCCATTATTATGGAATCCCCGAAGGAATGGCCCAGCGTATCGTTCACAAGTTTCAGCCCGTCGATATCGATGAGCAGGATCGAGAAATCTCTTACCTGCTTGCCATCATGGAGATTCAACTTTTCCATGAAACAATGCCGGTTATACAGCTTCGTCAGGCTGTCCTGCTCCGCCATTTCCCGGAGCTTCATTTCCATCTGCACTCTTTCGGTCATATCCCGGATGATGATCAAAACCTCATCAAATTCGGAAATGTTGACACGCGCTTCAAAATAGCAGACATAATCGTAATAGCAGTATGAAAAATTATATGATATCATTTCCCTGGTATTTTTTAAGCTGCCGACGATCGTTTTCAGTTCCTCCATGATACGGGCGTCCGCCAGGATCCCGTTAACGATTAGGTTCTGGCGCTTATTGGACTCGCCGAACAGCTTGATCTCACCGTCGCCGCCGCTTACGAGCAAAAAATCCGGAATCGTCGCAATCAGTGCCCTGTCGCGGGTATTGATCCTTTCCAGGTCGATGAGTTTCTCCTGAAGCTCGGAATAATAGTTTTTACGGAAGGACGCCTCGCCCAGGCCGATGATTTTTTCTTTTGTGAAGCCTTTCTTATTTTTTGAATTGAACGACTCTTTCATAGATTTTCTTCACCTCTTCTTTCGTAAGCGCACGTGGATTTGTCACCATGCAGGGATCATTCAGCGCACTTTCGGCAAGTCTGTCTATGTTTTTCCCGTCGCCGTCCAGAGCAATGAACGGCTCTATGTTCAAATCTTTGAGCATCGTTTTTATTCCATTTAACAGTTCTTTTTTCACTTCGGAATCGGAGGATCCTGCTTTAGAGATCCCCATCTGTTCTGCTATCTTCCCGAATCTGCCGGGGGCAGACTCGAAGTTGCAGTCGATGACGGGCCCCAGAAGAATGCTGTTGCACTCGCCATGCGGCAAATCATATAATCCGCCCAGACTGTGAGCCATCGCATGGACAGCGCCCAGGCTTGCATTGGAAAAGGCGAGTCCTGCCTGAATGGATCCGTACATCATCCTGCACATGGTATCAATGGTCCTGTTATCCGTAACGGCGTCCCTGATATTCTCCGTTATGATCCTGATCGCCTCCAGGGCGTGGATATCAGTCAACGCGGACTGTGCGTTGGAAACATAAGCTTCAACGGCATGGGTAAGCGCATCCATGCCGGTACAGGCGGTTAAATAACGATCCATTTCCATAAGAGGGATCGGGTCGATCAGCGCCAGATCCGGAACGACTTTTTTACTGATGATGGCCTTTTTAACGCTTTCCCCGGTATCCAGAATAATTGCGAACTGGGATACGTCTGCGGAAGTCCCTGCCGTTGTGGGGATGCAAATGAGCGGAGGCCCCGGCAGCGAGACTTCGTCAACCCCTTCGTAATCCAGAATGTGTCCTCCGTTGGTCGATACGATAGAGATGCACTTTGCGCAGTCCATCGGACTTCCGCCCCCCACTGCGACGACCAGATCGCAATGTTCATCAAGGAACAGCTTGGCTCCCCGCATCACTTCCGTATCCTTGGGATTCGGCGTTACTTGGTCAAATATATGATATGACCTCGCATGACTCGATATTTCTTTCTCAATTTCCCGGAACCATCTGAGCTCCCGTACTCCCTTATCCGTTACGATCATAGGTTTCCTGGCCCCGAAATGTTCCAGATATCGCCCGATAAGAAGCCCTGCGTCGATACCCGTGATAATTTCCGGGATGACAAACTTTCTCAGCTCACAGGGGCTGCAGACTGTTGTTTTTTCCATATACATCACCTCTTGCTACACACCTGTAACGGATTTTCTGCCAAGAAAACGACTTTTACCTTATGGGTTAACTTCAATATCGTCAATAAATTGCATAACTTTAGCTTTTCAATGATAAATTTAGACAAGATACGACAAATTTCAATTATATTCGACATTCCTCTTAGATTGCTACTAAGATACCCTTTATTTGACATTCCTCACATAAAATTTGAAAATATTAATCGAGCCTTTGTTACTACTGATATCGGACGTTTTGGCATTTTGTTAACATTTTATAGAAAAAAAGTTTAAATTTCATCAGATTAATTATCAAAAACAACAAAAATGGCACTCAGGGCGAGTGCCATTTGTTGGTTGACCAGCATTTTGCTGGCATGATGTTTTAGTACTTTTTCGGTTCAGTACTTATCAAACTCATCGATCGTCAGAATGATTTTAGACGCTTCCTCTTCAGAGTGTGCTTCATCCGTTTCAGCGTCAGGTTCTTCAAGCATTTCCGAAAGGTTTTCCGTCATTTCCGGCTGAATCCCCGGCAGGGCCTTTGTTCCTTTGTTGAGCTGGAACTTCCCTACCATTTCCTTGAGTAGCTCTGCCTGACTGGAAAGCTCTTCGCTTGCCGCTGCGCTCTCTTCCGCTGTTGCGGAATTGTTCTGGACTACCTCCGAGACCTGTTCGATACCCTTATTGATCTGTGCGATGGCAGAAGCCTGCTCATTGGAAGCATTGGCGATTTCACCTACAATGTCCGCCGCCCGTTCGATTCCCTGCACGATATCATTGAGCGCGACAGCGGTATCGTTTGCGATCTTTGTCCCGATCTGGACCTTGCTTATAGAGCCTTCGATGAGTTCCGTAGTGTCTCTTGCCGCCGATGCGCTTCTTGCCGCAAGATTTCGCACCTCTTCCGCAACCACCGCAAAGCCTTTGCCGTGCTGTCCGGCCCTTGCCGCTTCTACCGCCGCATTCAGCGCGAGGATATTTGTCTGGAAGGCGATATCGTCGATGACCTTGATGATCTTGGAAATATTGGCGGAGGAATTATTGATGTCGTCCATGGAACTCAGCATATCCTTCATCTGCACGTTCCCCTGCTCCGCGTTATCTTTCACGGTATTGGCCAGGTCATGTGCCTGATTCGCATTGACCGCATTGCGTTTCGTCTGGTTGGCGATTTCCGATATGGAAGCGGTAAGTTCCTCAATCGAGCTGGCTTGCATCGTGGAGCCCTGGGAGAGTGTCTGACTGCCGTCGGACACCTGCCTGGAACCTGAAGATACCTGTTCCGCCGCATCGTTTATATCGCCCATGACCTGACTCAGCGTCACGATAATGTTGTTAAGCGAGTCTTTGATTTCAACAAAGTCTCCTTTATAATCTGCCGTTATAGCCAGGTTCAGATTTCCGTTTGCCACCTCAGTAAGCACGCTTGATATTTCTCCGATATAGCTCTGGATATTATGGATCGTATCGTTCATGGTGGTCTTGATCACCGCATAGTCGCCCTGATAATCCCCCTCCATCTGGATGTCGAGTTTACCCTGTTCCATAGCCTGTAATATCCGAAGCGCGTTTTCGATCGGCTCTACTACGGCGTCCAGGGTTTGATTCAGACCTTCCATAATCATGGCGAAGCCTCCGCCGTGTTTTAAAGTATCGGCTCTGTTATCCAGTCTGCCCTGCACCGCTGCGGCAGTCATTTCCGCCGCGTCATCGATAAGCGCCTGGATTGCTGTGACGCAGTTATTCAGATAAGTATTGATCTTCGCGAAGTTTTCACCGATCTGCTGCGTATCCTCGTCGGTCTCCCGTTCTGAGGTATAAATGGATAAATCGCCCTGGGCGAGCTTCTCCAGATTGACGATGAGCTGATTGACCTCCCGATCCTGGAACTCGGCCTGTTTCTTAGCGATTTCAACGTTCTTTTCAGCCAGACGTGCAGCGTTTTTCACCTCCGTCTGATCGACAATGAGTTCCAATGCTCCGATAATGTCTCCGTTTTCGTCTGTCAGCGGAATGCCGGTATAGGAAATTTCCAGTTCCGTATCATCTAGGCGTACCACGGTTTCACGGATCGTCATTTCCCTTTGTTCCATCGCTCTCATGCACGCGCAGTTTTCGGTATTGCAGTCACCCGTATGGAAGCAATCAGAGCAATTGGTCCCGGTGAGTTCTTCCTGGGACAGGCCGGCGAGTCCCGCTCCTGCGTGATTGATATACTGTATTTCAAAATTCTTGTTCAGGATCATTACCGGAGAAGGCAGCGCATCGATGTGACCTACCAGTGTATCGATGGTCTTGTTGACGCCGTCGATGATTCTTGCGAAATCTCCCCCGTGGCGGCTGCTATCGGCTCTCTGGTTCAATCTGCCATGAACCGCAGCATTGACGAGCCCTCCTGTGTCTTCAACCAATCTGTTTACCGCGTCGATGCAGGTGTTGATGCTGCTGTTGATATCGTTGAATTCACCCCGGGCTTCCTCGGTGATCTTCTCGGGGATATGCCCCTTGCTGATCTGCTCCATATAGCTGGCTGCGGTTATTAATGGAGTAATGAGTGCGTCAAGTGTATTGTTGACGCCCCTGATAATTTCCTTGTATCCTCCCTGGAATTTCTCCGCATCACCGCGATGATTCAGATTTCCGTCTATTGCCGCATGGGACATATCGTTTGCTTCCCCGATCAGGGCTGAGAGCGAAGCGATGATGCCCCGCATGCTTTCGGCAAGGACGCCAAGTTCATTTTGCTTGTCGTATGTTATATCGACTCTGATCTCACCGGCGGACAGCTTCGTACTGACTTCCACCAATTCTTCTATCGGCGTGACGATCTCACGCTCCAGACGTTTGCTTACCCGGTTTGACACCAGGATGCTAATCAGCAATGAGAACACCATAAGAGCTATCACTGCGATCTGTGCGTACATCGCGTTGGCAAGATAATCCGACGCCGCTTTCTCCGACTGCTTTTTCAGTAAATCCAGAGTGAGCTTGGCGCTCTTGAAGATCGGGATCGCCTGATCTCTCATGATGACAAGCGCGATCGTATACTCATTGGCATTGTTTGCGTCAAATGTAGTGAGGTGTGACCTGATAAGACCGACGATCGCTTTTGAACTGTCGATTTTCTGTTTGAAAAGATTGATATCGACAGCTTCTTTCTCGGAAGACATCCTTTTTAATGTTTCGATATTCGTATCGAGGTCCACAAGACTGACGTCGAACTGACCGACGGCGTCACGGATCAGCGCAGGATCGTCTTCCGCAATCCCCGTATAGATATTTTTTTGAAGATTCTCCAGACCCAATTCGATTTTATTGACAACCACCATGCGCTGATAAGGCCCGTCGTATATACCTCTTGCATATGAAACCAATATCAGGTTTGAAACGATGCTGATGAGCATCATTGCTATGATAACAAACGTTATCCTGTTAAATCCGCCTCTTATTCTTTTCCCCAGCCTGTAGCGCTGATTCGTCCGATCCATATTTTTCCCTACCTTTCCTGACATTACTTATAAAACTAACCCATATAGATATCGGCAATAATTTCTTAAACTTAACAAAAAAACCCATAAAATACAAAAGCTCCGGCTATAAAAGCCGGAGCATGATTTGTTTATATTCAGTTGACTTTCGTTATAAAGACAGGTAATTGCAGATCTCCTGCGGGATCTTGTCCAGAGGAAGCTGCTTTTCCACCGCCCCGATATTGTATGCCACCATCGGCATACCGTAAACGGTCGAAGTCTTTTCATCCTGGCCTATGGTATAGGCTCCCGCCTTTTTCATGTTCAGCAGACCTTTAGCGCCGTCGGCTCCCATTCCGGTCAGTATAACGCCGATTGCTTTGCTTTTGGCGACCTCAGCCACCGAATCAAACAGGACGTCTACGGAAGGACAGTGTCCGTTCACCCTTTCGCCCTGGGTGCTCTTTATATAATAACCCGATGGGCCTTTCGCCAGCCGCATATGATATTCCCCGGCGGCCACCAGAACTCTTCCCGGTTTCACCAGATCTCCATCCGCAGCCTCTTTGACCTCCAGCTTGCAGGAATTATTGAGTCTGTCGGCGTAAAGCTTTGTGAAAACTGGCGGCATATGCTGTACGATCAGAATCCCGGGCATATCTCTGGGCAGCGCGGTGATCACACTGTAAATCGCCTCAGTTCCGCCGGTTGACGCTCCGATGGCTAGAATGGTATTTGATATGTCAACGCCGTGGTTCGATACAACCTTAACGGCCTCATAATCCTTTTTAAAGCTTCCGACTTTGGCAGTTGAAGCAATTTTTATTTTCACAATAAGTTCGTTGATAAAGGAATTCATTGAGCCGGGTTTTCCCGAATCCGGCTTCGTTACAAAATCCACAGCGCCCGCATCCAGTGCTTCAAATACATTTTTCCCAATCGAACTCACTACGATAACAGGCAGCGGGTACTGGGGCATCAGCTTCTTCAGAAATGCGATCCCGTCCATTTTGGGCATTTCCACATCCAGCGTGACGACGTCCGGCTTCAGTTCCAGGATCTTATCTCTTGCCGCAAACGGATCTTCAGCCGTACCGATAACTTCGATGCCAAAATCCTTGGCTATTTCTCTTGCCAGAGTTTCTCTGAACAAAAGTGAATCATCGACGATCAACACTTTAATCTTTCGCGATACCTTCATTCAATCCACTCCTTTCAATTTGTATTATGATTGTCATGACCCTCTTTCAATTGAAAATACCAGATAGTCTGCCATAAAACCACTATGGCAGACTACCAGTCTTAATGATTATGTAAATCTTATACCCTCGTTCGCGTTGTCAAAACTACCGTCAGCGAAAGGTTTTCCGGGAACTTTGCCGGTTTATTTGATCGATTCGATCAATTCCATTTCTTCACTTTTTAAAAGTCTTTCACAGTCAAGCAGCAACTGTACTCTGTCGCCGGCTTTTCCGATACCTTTTATGTATTTGTTTTCAAATCCCGTCTTGTTTGCAGGCGGAGCTGCGATATCCTGATCGTCGATGGTCAGAACTTCGTCTACATTATCAACGATGAGACCTACCGATACTTCGGTGATGTCGATGACGACAATACAGGTTCTGTCGTCGTATTCCATCGGCTGTTTTCCGAATTTCAGTCTCACGTCGATGACAGGAATGATTTTTCCTCTTAAATTGATAATTCCCTTTACATAGTCAGGCACTTCAGGAACCTTTGTGATTGATTGAATCCCAATGATTTCGGTGACATACTTGATCTCGATGCCGTATACTTCATCTTCCAAAGTAAAGGTAAGGAACCTTCCGTGTTGGGTATCTTCTTCCATTAACTTGTTTTCATCATAAATTTCAGACATTATATTCTCTCCTTTCAATCTGCTTGGACGTCAGCACTCGTAGTAATTATATCGGCTGTAGGTTGAAAAACTTAAGACCGCAGATCTAAAATTCGCGGATACTTCTGCTGAGTGACTGTACCTTCATGATTCCCGTATCCAGGTCAAAATAAACAGTCCGGCCGTAATTTAATCCGGTGTCTTCGGCAATGATCGGTATTTTCAGGCTATGTAACATGTTCTTGACGCTGGTGATGTTCCTGTCGCCGATGGTTCCCACCAGGCTGCCCGCCTGGACCTCGAACATTTGTGCCCCGCCGGCGATCTTAGCGGTCAGTCTGCGTCTGTCCGCGCCTAATTTAGCCAGATCCTGCACCAGATCAACGATGGCAGTATCTGCGAATTTCATTCTATTGATATCATTTTTACTGAACATGCTGCTTTCCGGAAGCATGATATGGGATAATCCGCCGATCTTAAGCTGCTTATCATAGAGACATATTCCAACACATGAACCGAGCGCGTATGTTACAAACACATTTGGATTTCTGGCGAATTTGTAGTCAGAAATTCCAACGACCAACAAATCGCTCATATTTCAAGTCCTAATCTTTCCATAATTATTTTCAGTGTTTCGATTTCCGCAAACATAATGATATTGCTTGACAAATTATTTTCTTCCGCCGAGAATACTTCCTCGATAAACATGACCTTATCGCCAACGGAACCGAATTCGATGATCGGTACGCTCATCAATGCTCCCGCCATATCTATGGCGATATACGGGATCGAGATATGGATCGAAAGTCCTGTCAATGTCGATATGGAATTAATATAGGAAGATCCCAGTATGTTGCCGATCTCTTTGATCGCTGAAAGCTTCAGATCACTCAGCTGGCCTTCCTGCCCGTCCTCGTCTTCCTGAATGAGGATGCTCATGATGGCCTTTGCGTCCTCCATATTGAGCAGGAACATGATCATGCCATGCGCTTCCCCGTCAAAGTTGACCAGTACGCCGACCGTCATGGTTTCTGCTCCGCCCAAGGCGTTCACTGCGGTATCGAAATCGGTGATCCTGACACGCGGAAGGCTGATGTCAACCTTTTCGTCCAGGATGGTCGCCAGCGCTGTGGCCGCGTTTCCCGCTCCGATATTCCCGATCTCCCGAAGGACGTCGAGCTGCAGATCGTTCAGTTCATCATAATTGTTTAACAATTTTTCACCCCATTATATTTTGTAGATTTTATGCCGCTAATTAATGCCTTGGTGATGCTTTGACGCGGACGCAAGCCTTAGTAAGCGCTGCAAGAATGTCCGTTTCATATTGCTTTTTATAAACATCAAGCTGGAAATACTGCTTTCCGGCATCGGTGGTAACATATTTCGTTGGCAGTGAATTCAATGCCAGCGCCAGAACGTCATTCACACAGGTCCTGCAGGTGCAGACCTTCATCCGTTCCATTACCAGCGCGAGCTTTTCTCTCGCCAGTACTTCCGCAATATTAACAAGATCGTCGCTTTGTTCAGGAATGACAGTTGCAGTTGTCCCTGCGCTTTCCTGTTCACGAAATGCTCTTACCGTAGGCGGCTCCTTCGGCTGCTGAACCGGCGCAGCTACTTCTTCCTGTGCGGACACGACGGTCACTTCCTGCTTTACTGCTTGCGCAGGCACGACGGGCGCTTCCTGCTGTATCGCTTGCGCAGGTGCGGGAATCATATCTTCCTGCGGGAGGTCCGCCGGAGTTTTTACTTCGACTTCCGGTGCGATCTCCGCAGCGATGATTTCCTGGTCCATGCCAAAATAATCATCTTCCCGTGAAGCTTCGTCGTTCTTTGTGATCAGCTTAAGCACATGCTCTGTTTTATTGCTTTTCTTCGCCGCCATCCAGTCTCATTCCCTTCTGTGATATCAGCTCTTCGACAAGCTGATGGTAATCTTTGGTCGAGTTCGCTTTTGGAGAGTATTTATAAACACTTTCGCCATGAGCCGGCGCCTCAGCCACAGACACAGAGGATCTAATCTTTGTGTTAAACACTTTGGTATGCAATTCCTTCGCAATGATTTCCGCCATTTCTTCCACGTCTTTCGTGAGCAGCCGGCGTTTATCATATTTATTAAGAAGGATCCCAAGTACCTCGATTTTGGGATTATATATGCCTTTCACGAGATCGATGGTTTCTCTCAGCTGGGAGATCCCCAGCAGGCTTAAGATCTCGGGAATCATCGGAATAATGAGATTGTCCGTTGCGGTATATGCGTTTACCGTTAAAATGTTCAGCGCCGGAGGCGTATCGATCACGATATAATCATAACTGTCCCTTACAGGCGCTATTCCGTTTTTCAGAAGGTATTCTCGTCCGAGCATGTTGAATTCCAGCTCTGCTCCGGACAGAAGAATGTTTGACGGTATAATGTCTATGCCTTCATTTTTTTGGATCACCTGATCGATTGAAACAGATCCTTTCATCAATTCATAGACTGTCGGGCTGTTGTCGATTTCGGCTCCCAGGCAAAATCCCAGGTTGCCCTGCGGATCAAGATCGATTGCCAGGATTTTATAGCCCTTCTCCGCTAAGCCGCTCACTACAGCGCTTGCGGTGGAAGTCTTACCCACTCCGCCTTTCTGATTCGTAATTGCAACTGTTTTAGACATCAGTACTAACCCTCCATTCAACTTTTTGTCATTTTTTTCTATCGTCTTGCCGTATGGCCTGTCTCTTTAGTCATCATGATGTGTAAGCTTTTTGTGATTCTCGATCTGCGTCCTGAAAACAAACTCACAAAGAACTCGTTCTTCTTCTCCGCTGATATTCTGGAAACGGCAGCCGTATTTAAACCGATACCCTCCCCGGAAAGGTCCTCTTTCTTTTCGAAGTACCTCAGCCTGCGGGATAAACCCAGGCTTTAATATATTAAGATCAAGTTCGACTTTCTGTTTCTTGAACAATACACTGTTGGAATAAAACGCAATACCTCCGAGGCTGATGTCTCTGGTCATGATCGGTTCATTGATCAGGTAGCCTTTGCCGCTCCTCCCGAGTGCAAAAGCTCTTAATAGCCTTGAATTCATATAAACCCTCACCTTAAGAAAGTTCCTGCGCTCCTGTTTGTCGTCGGTTTTGACGATTTCAAAATTCAACTGCGAGGTCGTGGAAAGTGTCACCTTGGCATTCATGTAAACAATGCCGTCCTGCAGATATCCAACCACTTCAACGATGGACTGGTGCGGGATCAGTCCAAAATCTTCACCCATCAGCATGACCTTGCTGCCGGTGACGCTTATATTCATAGAAGAGACGGTTACTTCCTCTTCCGCGTAAAAAACATTCATTTTAATAAAAGTGTTATCAGCCAAGCTGTATTCACCTCATCTCGTCCATAATAGCTGTCAGGAGGTCATTCCTATAAAGTCCCCTGAATGATCTTTCCGTCTGCAAAGAAAATCTTGCAGTGTTCGATGTTATCCAACGTAAAGTTGAATTTTTCTTCTCCAAAATTGATTTTAACTCCCTGGTAGAGCTTGCGCTTGCAAATAATAGCGCCATGAAACTCCATGGTCCAGTTTTTCTCAACCTGCTGGATCAGGAAATTCAGCTGATCCACCCTGTCCCGAATGACAAGGATCTGCTTCTTCGCCATCGCGATCTGATCCATCACCTCGTCGCTGGCGTTCATGCGTGACTGATTCAGCTTCTGCGCGTTTTCAGCGAGAAGTTGTATCCTTTCATTCAGTTCGTCCCGTTCCTTGACATGCTTTTCAATGGCTTCCGTATCCACGTTCTTTATGCCGATCACTTCGATCTTGGTGGTTCTTTCGCTCTCGGATCCGATATCCTTTGCACGCAGTTCGCCCAGGACCTTTACATCTCCGCCTACGACCAATTCCTTACCGCCGGCAAGCTCAATATTACCCATGCAGGTCACGTTACTGTCGATGATGTAGTCAGCGCTGATATCCCCTTCAACATGAATGCTCGCATGCTCGATATATTTGCATTTAAGACTTCCCCCAACGTAGATGCTGTTTGTTCCGCCTCCATTGATACCCTTTGATATATGGACGTTTCCGACTGCTTCTATGGCAGCGTCCTCTACCACGCCCTTTACGATAATGTTTCCTCCCGATTTCACACTGAAACCGTCGCTCACATCACCTTCTATGCTGACGTCTCCGGTAAAATTGATATTTCCGGTGAGGTTATCAACATTGCCGTTGATTTTCAGCATATCAGCCACGTCGATGGTGTCCCTTGAAAACCGGATGACTCCGTCACAGTCCGCTACCAGCAGGGTATCGTCCTGTATCAAATGGGTATTTTTCCCGACTGGGGTATTCGGCACTTTGCCGTTTCTGGTCGGAACAACGCCTCCGAAAATATTCATGCCCTCGGTGCCTTCCGTTTCTTTAGTTATCTCGGCAAGCACCTGGTCCTTTTTCACGATCTGGAAGTAATCCAGATTCTTATAGTCTATCGTTCCTTCCATATTGATTTCAGGACGATATTCTGCATCTCTTTTTACATAAAATGTGATAGATCCGTCTTGTCCCAATACCGACGCCAGGCCCTTTGCAACTTCAATTTTTATATTATAAATCGGTCTTGCTGCTAATTTCTCTACAGAGGTCTCCTTAATGCCATATACGATTCGGTTTTCATGAAGAGCATTCATAAGCTGTTCCTTTGAAACCGGCGGTGGGTTCTCGCCCTGTTTCGTCAGCTTGATAAAACCTGTCATTCCGTCATCGCTTGCGGTAACCTCAATCAAGGTTATTGGAGCCGTAGCTTGACTGACTTCCGGGGTTTCGTTTTGATCCATGATTTTCTCCAATCTTCCATGCAGATACTACACTTTTTATCAAGAAACATTATTGCTTTTAACCATGACTGACTGTCCAACTGATAAAATTATAGTCTAAAATGGTTCAATATGTTATAACCTATCTGATTTTGTCAATATGATAATAGCACAACTTGCCGGGACATTAAACTACAACTTAAAAAATTATTGCAATATTCCCACAAATTAAACTCCTGGTGTAATTTTTTGCTATCTTAGCTGGTTTATGATCTTTTCCATCTCGTCTGCCGTCTGAACGACCTTGGATCCGAAGGCAAATCCTTTGGACGCCTCTATCATCTTTACCATTTCCTGGGCGATTTGTACTCTCGAATTTTCAAGGAAGCCGGTCTTTATTACGGGCTTCTCCACGGCCTCGGCTTCCCCGGAAAGATCGGTAGCCTTGTACTGATTCCCGCCGGCCAGTTCCAGACCGTACTGATTCGGGAAAGTATAAACGCCCACTTTGGTTGAATCAAATCCGCCCTCCGAGGTCACATTTCCGCTGGCGTCCTTTGTTATGCCAGTTATTTCGATCCTCTCGCCTTCCGCATCCAACACATAATTCCCCGCGCTGTTGGCCAGGTATGTATTTTCACCGTCGAGACTGTACTTGAAGTTCCCGTCACGAGTATAGGTGATGGTTCCGTCCGCGCTGTTTTCTATGGAAAAGAAACCGTTTCCGAGAATAGCGCAATCCGTCTTGATATTTGTAGTCTGAAGGTCTCCCTGGGTAAAATCGACCCCTGTCTTCTGTACTCTGACTCCATGCCCGTTGGAGATCAGGTTGCCCTCTCCAGCACCACCATTGAGGCTTTGATACATCAGTGCGGAAAATGCGACTTGCTGGGGCTTGAATGCCGTCGTGCTGACATTGGCGATATTATTTGCAATTGTATTGAGGTTTGTCTGCTGGCTTACCAGACTGGACGCTCCTGCGTAAAATCCTCTTATCATTTATTTCTCCTCTCCTGTCTTAACCGATTCGGCCGATCTGGTTCACGGTGAGTTCGTTGACGCTGTCATACATTTTAACGATCTGGATGCAGGAATTGTAGTGGTTCTGTCCTGCTATGATCTTGCTCATCTCCTGAGCCATATTGATATTGGATTTCTCCAGCGTTCCCTGCATGACGGAATAGTTCTCGTTGTCCTCCTGCTCGTAGCCGCCGTTTTCGTCCACCTGGAACACGCCGTTCCCGACGCTTTTCAGGACCGTATCTTCGGTCGGTTTCACTACATAAAGAGTGTCCGCTTCCTCGCCGTTCACCGAGATGACGCCTGTAGGGCCCACCTGAAAATTGCTGTTTTCCAGGCTGATTGGGGATTCTCCGTCGTTCAGCACCTTGCCGACTCCCGGAAGATAAAGCTCTCCGTCGGCGTCGATTTCGAACTGTCCGTTTCTTGTAAGCACCGGCCCGTAGGTCTCGCTTTCCACCAGAAAGAAGCCGCTGCCGTTGATCGCCATATCCACCGATCTTGAGGTGCTTTCCATGCTTCCCTGGGCGTAATCCGTATATTCGGAGTTGTTTACCGTCATATAGGAACCGGGGCCGATGTTGTTCTGCGCCACGTTGTCCAGTTCGCTCATCCGGTTGATCATATGATCCCCGAAGCTGGACTCCATTGTCGACTGGCTCTTATAGCCGGCTGTCGTCGCGTTTGCTATGTTGTTTGATATTACGTTTAATGATTTCTGTGATGTGAATACCCCGGCTGCCGCTGAATAAAATCCTCTTACCATTGCGATACCTCCCAGTAATGTATCTCTTTTAATAATTGTTCAATCTATTTTTCATCTTGATGATCGCCGCCGAGTGGATCTGCGAGACCCGGGATTCGGTTATGCTGAGCACCTCGGCGATTTCTTTCAATTTCAGATTTTCGTAGTAGTATAGTGAAACGACCAACCGTTCCTTTTCGTTGAGCTGATCGATGGCCTCCATCAGCTTTCCTTTCAGTTCATCGTACAGGAGACCCGATTCCGGAGAATCCTTGTCGCTTTCATTGATGATGAGCGGTGATGCGATCATCATTTTTTCATTGATAGCCTCTTCATAAGACAGGATGATCGAATTGTGCCGCTGCTGAAGGATCTTATCCAGGTGGGGAAGAGATACGCCCATCCTTTCCGCCATTTCCAGCTTTGTCGGCTCATAACCCCGTTCGGAGTATAGTTCGTTATATACTTCGTCCAGCTCCTTTGAGAGGTTCCTTTGATTTCGCGGCACCCAATCCTGCTTGCGCATAAAGTCGATGATCGCGCCCTTGATTTTTAATGAAGCAAAGGTTTCAAATTTATTTCCCATGTCCGGATCGAACTTTTCCACCGCGTCGATCAATGCGATGATGCCCTGATTAACCATGTCGTCAAGCTGCCCGAAATTGCTGTAACTGCCTTTGAACCGCAGTACGATTTTTCTTACAAGACTGGTGTATTGCAGTACAATTTCATTTCGCGCTTCAATGTTTCTATTCGATTTGTAGTATTTCCACTGCTGTATGGTTTTGTCTTCGTCTATCATTTCAGCGTGATTCATTTAACCTCACCTCTTCTTCAAGGGAATGATCGTTGCTTTAAATATATTTTATTCCTTTATTTGTATGATCCCGATGGCCTGAATTTGAATATTCGTGTCGATTTCGTTAAAGGAAAGCACCGTCAGATTCGGCAGAAATTGATCGATCAGTCTCTTGAAGTAGATTCTCACGATGGGTGATGTGAGAATGATCGGCTGGTGAATCAGTTCCTTCACCCTTTCTATCTGATCCGAAACGCCTTCCACGATCCTCTGAACAACCAAAGGTTCAATGGCCAGATAGGTTCCGTGTTCGCTCTTCTTCGCGGAGTTCAGTATCGTATTTTCGATACCCTGATCAAGGGAAATGACCTTGATGCTGCTGCCGTCGGTATATTTTCTTGTAATTGTCCTCTTCAGTTTCTGCCTTACGTATTCCGTCAGCATATCGGTGTCCTTAATTGCAACACCCTGGTCGCCGATGGTTTCCAGAATGCTTTCCATATCCCGAATCGGTACGCCTTCCTTCAGGAGATTCATCAGTATCTTCTGAAGATCGGAAACGGTGATGATGCCTGGTATCACGTCGTCGACAATTGCCTGGTTCGCCTTGGACACGTTCTGCAGCAGGATGTTGATATCCTGGCGGCTGACCAGTTCATGGATGTGCCGTTTGATGGTCTCGGACATATGCGTCACGATGACGGACAGTGCGTCGATTACTGTATATCCGTAGACTTCCGCCATCTCCCTCTCGCTTTCGGAGATCCACTTTCCGGGGATCCCGTAAGCAGGCTCTATGGTGTCGATACCCTCGATGGATCCTGTGCTGTTGCCCGGATCCAATGCCAGATAATAATCCACCAGCACTTCTCCGCGCGCTACCTCTTCTCCCTTGATCTTGATCAGATATTGGTTCGGATTGATGAGGCCGTTGTCGCGAAGTCTGACCGTAGGCACTACAACGCCCATCTCAAGGGCAAACTGCTTTCTAAAAATTACGATCCGATCGATAAAACTTCCTCCGCTTGCTTCATCCACAAGGGGCAGGAGTGAATATCCGAATTCCATTTCGATGGGTTCTACGCCCAAAAGGTTATATACATTGTCAATGTTCCTGTAATAGCTTGCCTCGTTGCTTTCTTCACCCAGGAACTCCTGCATCTCCGTGATTTCTTCCTTCTGCTTTTTGACAGCCGAGGATCGTATCAGGCTTACCCCCAGCCCGATCAAAATGATCGCAAGTGTCGCGATCTGTATGACCGGTGCTCCCGGAATAAGACACATCATCAGAATGACGAGGCCTGAAATCACGAGAACTTTCGGCTGGGACAGGAACTGATTCTTGACGTCCTCGTTCAGGTTTCCTTCGGAAGCGGCTCTGGTAACGACCATGCCCGTCGCTGTGGAAATCATCAGCGCAGGGATCTGGCTGACCAGACCGTCGCCGACGGTAGCGATGGTGTAAACGGTAAGTACCTGCGTAAATGTCATTCCGCCCTGGATCATACCGATGATGGTGCCGGCAATAAGGTTGACCATTGCGATGATGATGGATGCGATGGCGTCGCCCTTGACCAGCTTGGTAGCACCATCCATGGCTCCGAAGAACTCCGATTCTCTCTGGATGTTCTTTCGCCTTTCCTTTGCTTCCTGTTCGTTGATCAGTCCGGAGCTCAAATCGGCGTCGATGGCCATCTGTTTACCCGGCATTGCATCCAGCGTGAATCTGGCTGATACTTCCGCGATTCTTTCCGCACCCTTGGTGATTACGATAAACTGGACGACTACGATAATAATAAATACGATAAATCCAACAATTGCGTTACCGCCCAATACGAAGCTTCCGAATGTCGCGATCACCTGCCCCGCATGTCCGCTGTTTCCGAGGATCAAACGGGTCGATGAAATGTTCAGCGCCAATCTCAGCAAAGTGGTGATCAGCAGTAATGAAGGGAAGATGGAAAACTCCAGAGGTCCCCTGATAAACATCGTTGTTGTCAAAATCATCAACGAAATGGATATGCTCATGATAAACATGAAATCCAGGAAAAATGGAGGTAATGGTATGATAATCAATGCGATTATCATAACGACAAATACGACCACAACGTTCTTTACTAATCTCATACTGAAGTGCACCCCAAATGTTGGATGAAAAATCTATCATTTGGAGGTGTACTTTTTTATGACTAAGTTTAGCAAAGAATTTCGCCTGAAACTAGTGAAGGAAGTTGAACAGGGAGACTCCCTATGTTCTGTCGCCAAAAGACATCAAGTTGGATTATCAACTCTAAGGAAATGGTATGCGAATTATTCTCATGGGGGATTGCAGCAACTTGTTTCTAACAAAAATCATTACACACAGGAATTTAAGATTTATGCTATTGAATATCGATGGCAGCATGATTTATCATATAGGTTAGCAGCTGCCGAACTCGAGATCCCAAACGAAGGAGCCCTTTACCAGTGGGAAAAGCGTTATCTGGAATCTGGGGCATCCGGCCTGCTGACTACAAAGAAAGGCAGGCCGCCAAGAATGCCTAAGAAGCCAGAAAAACCAAAACGTGATCTGACGCGGGAAGAAAAGCTGGAGGCAGAGATCGCACAGCTTCGCATGGAGAACGCTTACTTAAAAAAATTGAATGCCTTAGTACAAGAGCGGGAGAAATCCGAAAAGAAGACAAAGTAAGAGCTATCTCTGAACTAAGGCAAGAGTTTCCCTTACCAGGACTTCTCAAGCTCGCAGGACTCCCGAGAAGCAGCTACTATCATATTTTAAACCGATTGAGCAAGCCAGATCGTAATGCAGACGTAAGAACTGAGATCCAAAAAATCTGTCATGAAAACCAAGGGCGGTATGGATATCGCCGGGTGACAGCGGAATTGCACAAGCGTGGTTTTCGAACAAACCATAAGCTTGTGATGAAGATCATGAAGCAGGAACAGCTTACATGCCGTGTTCGGATGAAGAAATATCGCTCGTATAGAGGCGAGGTCGGCAAGATCGCTCCGAACCTGATCAACCGAGATTTCCAAGCAGACCGTCCAAACCAGAAGTGGACTACTGACATTACCGAGTTCAATTTATTTGGCCAAAAGCTTTATCTGTCGCCTATTTTAGATATGTTTAATGGCGAAATCATAAGCTACACGATTTATGACAATCCTGTGCTTAGGCAGGTTACCGATATGCTGGAGCATGCTTTTAGAAAGATTCCGGAAAAATGTGATCTGATTTTCCACTCCGATCAAGGTTGGCAGTATCAACATCGGGCCATCCAAGCAATGCTTGGAAAAAGAGGAATACGGCAAAGTATGTCACGAAAAGGCAACTGCCTTGACAACAGTGTAATGGAGAATTTCTTTGGAATACTTAAGTCGGAGCTACTCTATTTACAAGACTTCGAATCAATTGAGGATTTCAAAATCAAACTCATTGATTATATCTACTATTATAACAATCAACGGATTAAGTGCAAATTAAAAGGAATGAGCCCGATTGAATATCGAACTCATTCCCAAGTTGCTTAATCAATGTCCAACATTTGGGGTGCTGAACATACTGCTTTCTTACCTTTTTCTCTCGTGCTATATACCCAAGCCATGACTTCAGCCACCGCCTGATACAGTTCGGCCGGAATATAGCTGTTCACTTCAACCATTTCATATAAGCTTCTTGCAAGTGGCTTATTTTCCGTAATCAATATCTTATGTTTTTCCGCGACGCCAATAATTCGTTTGGCCATGTAGTCCTGGCCCTTTGCCAGCACGATCGGCGCCTGATCCTTATTGAGATCATATTTCAAAGCGACAGCAAAATGGGTCGGATTTCTGATGATAACGTCGGCCTGCGGCACTTGCTGGATCATCCGGTTCATGCTCATCTTACGCTGCTTTTCCCTGATCTTTCCCTTGATAAAAGGATCTCCTTCTGTCTGCTTATATTCATCCTTAACTTCCTGCTTGGTCATCATCAGCTTCTGCTCGTAATCGAACTTCTGGTATGCGAAGTCTAATACAGCTACTGCCACAAAGATCAGGCAAATCTTATATACGATGGACATGATCCGGTCCATCATGAAGGCCAAATTGTTATCAAGGCTCGTATTAAGCATATCCGGTGTTATGACCATCAGGTCTTTCACGCTGGTGTAGATGACCCAAAGGATGACTGCTACCTTGATGAGCGATTTGACCAGCTGCACAAGGGATCTCACGGACATCATCCGCTTAAGGCCTTCGAGAAGGCTTATCCTGCTGTATTTGAATCTCAACAGTTCCCCCGAGACCAGAAATCCGGTCTGTGCTCCCGTCATTACAATACCGGCTATGGCCAATACGATTATAATTGGTACCGTGGTAATGAAGAACACCGCCACAGCTTCTCTCAATATCTGAAGACAGGTCGCGATGGACAGATCGTACAGCCCGGCCATCTTATCAAGGTCTTTCAGGTAATATTCCTTGATCTGGAGCATTATGAAGCTTCCAAGCTTGCTGATAAGTACGAAGCCGACGATGAGGACCACGACGCTGATGACGTCTCTGCTTTGAAAGGCATTACCTTTTTTCCGCTCGTCTTGCTTCTTTTTAGGGGTCGCTTTTTCGGTTTTATTCGTTTCTGCCACAGAGTTCCCCCCTTCCCTTATCCGACGTTGAAAAAATATTTACTCAGAAACCGCGGTTTTTATATGCTTCGCATAAAAACCGTAATAGGTTTCACGGTTTCCTATGTAAATAATTTTTTCAACTTTCCCATTTCACCTATATAAAGTATGTAAGTACAATTTGCATCCGGTCCAGCATGATCATGTTCAATTTGCCGAGGTACTGCACCAGTACTGGAATAATCGTCAGCAGGACGAGCATTCCTACCATAACTTTGAGCTGCATGTTAACGACAAATACGTTAATGTTCGGCACCACCCTCATCAGGATTCCCACGGCCACCTCGACCAGGATCTCAGTCACTACGATGGGCAGGGAAAGCTGAATGGCGTAAACCAGAATATATCCAAACAGTTCTATGATGTATACTCCTATTTTGCTGCTTACGCCGCCGAGTCCGATGGGTACTACGCTATATGATTTCGCCGCGATCGCCATCAGGGTCAGATGACTGTTCGTAATGAAAAACAGCATAACGTACATGATCGTAAGGAAGTTCCCTGTTACGGAAACCTGCGAGTTTGTTGAAGGGTCGTACATCTGCGCCATACTGAAGCCCATTTGCAGGTCCATCAGTTCGCCGCCTATATGAAAAACGGCGAGGAACAGCTGCATGATAAACCCCATTGCATATCCGATCGCGAATTCCCTTAACATAGCAATCAGCAGATCGATTGTGGTATAGTCCGTTACGTATGTACCGGTCAAGCCGTAGGCTATATTGAACGCGATACCCAGAGAAAGTCCGATCTTTACCATGGCTGGGATGCTGGGCCTTCCGAAAATCGGATTGAAGAAAATCACCCCTGTCATTCTGCAGCCTACTAATAAAAATATATACCAACTGTTTAAATCATTTAACAAACCCTGTCACCCATGTGATATCTATGTGATAAGTAAATTATTTTCGTTTTCAAATCGATGTTCCGATGAACTCAAATATCCGGTTCACCAGATCCACCATCTGCTGCAGCATCCATCCCCCGAAGACGATCAGGACCAGGGCGATAACGACAAGCTTTGGCACAAAAGTCATCGTTTGCTCATTGATCGATGTCGCTGCCTGAATGATTGAAATAATCAATCCGACCAGAATACTCACCACTAATATAGGGGCCGCGACTTTAAAGCCCGTCAAGATTGCATCCCGAAATATTTCGGTCAATTGTATCGTGTCCACTGGCAGTACTCCTTTCGTCAGTTATATGTCATTACCAATGTTTTTATCAGGAGTCCCCAGCCATCTACCACAACGAACAGCATAAGCTTGAATGGCAGAGATATCATGACCGGAGGTAACATGATCATACCCATGGACATCAATGTGCTTGATACGATCATGTCTATCAGTAAAAATGGTATGAACAGCAGGAAGCCGATTAAAAACGCACGCTTCAATTCACTGGTAATAAAAGCGGGTACGACGATATGTAACGGAAGATCCGCAGCCTCCATATTTTGTACATCCTCATTCTGGGACAAACTTTTGAAGAGGTTCACTTCGCCCGTTGTGGTCTGCTTCAGCATAAACTCTTTCATGGGCACAGACGCCCGGTCAAGAAATTCCTGGGTTTCGATCAAACCGTCGTTATACGGTTTCAGGGCAGTCTCATTAACCTGGGTCAGCACAGGTTGCATGATGAAAAATGTGATGAATAAGGCCAGACCGACCAGCACCTGGTTCGGCGGGGTCTGCTGAAGTCCCAGTGATTGCCTCAAAAAGGAAAGTACGATGATGATCCTTGTAAAACAGGTCATCATAAGCAGGATAAACGGAGCAACGCTGATCATTGTCAGAATTATGATCATTTTTACTACGTCGGAGCCCTGTCCATTGATAACAAATTCCATAACTAGTCAACACCCCTCCGTTTTTTGAACGCGTTCATCAGGTTCTTATAACCGTCGCTGCCGATCAGACCTTTCAGGCCGTCTCCTCCTGCCGTATGATCCGTCGGCAGCGGAATGGCTTCGTCAAGCTCCTTCAAGATCTGTACATTCTGATCGCTGACGCCCAGCATATATTGCCGCCCTTGCAGCTCAATGATCAGAATGGATCCCGTTTTGCTGACTACGATCCTATCAACGACCTTAATGTGCTTGCCTCCTGCAATGGGTCCCATCTTTCTGGCGTACCACTTGCTGGCAAAGTAAGTCAGCAGGATGACGCAAACCGTGCCGATGAGGGCAAACAGCATTGAAAAAATATCACCAATCAAGTTCAATTCAGAATCTCCTTCTGTTAATCTCCCAGAACATTTTTAACGGTCTGGATCAGACGTTCCGGTTTAAAAGGTTTTACGATAAAGTCCAGTGCGCCCAGCTTGATCGCCTCGACAACCATTCCCTCCTGGCCCATTGCTGAGCACATGATAACCTTTGCCTGCGGATTGAGCTGCTTGATAGTCTGCAATGCCTGGATCCCATCCTTGATCGGCATGGTGATATCCAGAAGCACCAGATCCGGTTTGTTTTCGGTGTACTTATTTACCGCATCTTCACCGTCTCCAGCTTCCAGGAAATCGGTATACCCCGCTTTTTTCAAATTGTCTTTTACCATCATTCTCATAAATGCCGCGTCATCAACTATTAATATCTTTGCCATCGTTTTTCTTCCTCTCTTGTACTAAAAAATATGTTATGTTATCTTATAATCTTACTTTGCGTCTTCTTTTGCCTTGATGATTTCCGTGATCCTAACGCTGTAATTGTCATCAACTACAACGACGTCCCCTTTTGCGATCAACCGTCCGTTTGCCACTACATCGACCTGGTCTCCGGCCTGCCGGTTCAGTTCAACGATGTTGCCCACTGTCAGTTCGGCAATGTCCTTTATCTTCTTCTTGGTCTTGCCGAGTTCCACCGTGATCTGGATCGGCACCGACATGATCAGTTCCAGATTGTTGTCGTCGATCCCCAGTTCCGCAGCGATCTTCTCCGCGCCTCCCAGTGGTTTGTAATTGTACGGCGTTGCATGAACCTGCTGCTTCGGAGACTGATCGACCATCGGCGGAGCTGCGTATGCAGGCGGTGCTGCGTATGCAGGCGGTGCAGTATATGCCTGCGGAGCAGCGTATCCCTGAGGCGGCGGCGCTGCTTGCGGTGCTGCGGCTACCGGCATTTCCTGAACCGGCGGTGCAGCCATTGCTGCGGGTGCTTCCGGAGCCGCTACTGCCGGCATTTCCGGCGCCACTATGGCGGGTTCGTCCGCTGCAGGCTGTTCTTCTGCCATATCACTTGCACCTAAGGACCTCTGCACGATTTCCTTTGCGAGCTGAGGGTCCATAGCACTGATAAATTCACTTTCCACCAGGCCGTCAATGCTCAGGTCGAATTTGATGCTCACGAGTGTTTCGCCGGTCAGAGAGAAGATATCCTTTACATTTTCCGTCGTGTCAAGAATTTCCGGCGGAGAAATATTGACTACCTGTCCGAGGAAGGACGCCAGCGCGCTTGCCGCCGATCCCATCATCTGGTTCATGATTTCGCAGATGGCGCTCATGCTGATTTCATCCAGCTCGACCATCTCCGAAGGATCCATGGACAGCAGATGTCCCAGTATCTTTTTCAGGTCGTCTTCCCGTAAAAGTAAGATGTTCGTTCCATCAATACCCTCAACATACTTGATCAAAACACCGATCACCGGTTCAAGATATGTGAATTCAAATGTTTCAACCGGTAAGGTCTCTATTCTGGGCGTCGTGATATTGACCTTTTTATCCAGTATGGTAGACATTGCCGTTGCGGCAGCGCCCATACTGATATTCATTACTTCACCAATTACATCTGTTTCCATCTCAGTCAGTTTGTACATTTCATTGTCATTTGTCATCTAATATGGTCACTTCCTCTCTTTATCGTTTCTCGTATTGCAACGGCTCGCTTTTTATTATAAGCCCCCATCTCTCCGCGGAACCAGATCGTTTCTCCTACAGCCAGTTCTACCATTGAGTTCTCGGGTTTATTGAGCTTGATGATATCTCCGACCTCCAAATCGATCAGGTCTCTTGAAAGTACGTCGATGGTTCCCAGTATTCCGGTGACTTCTAGATCCGATTCGCTGATCTCCCGCATGATGTCCGCTCGTCTCTGGGCATCCGTCAACTGGTCTCCCCGCCTCTCTTTCCGCTTGCTCAGCGCGGTTTTCATCTTAAACATGGTGTCGAGAGTTACGGCAGGGATACAAATGTTCATTTTCCCCTGAGTCTCGTTGACCATAACGTTCATAACAACAATTACGACGTTTTCGTCGGCGCTGACACCCTGCAGGATTCTGGCGTTGGTCTCAAGCTTCAGCAACCGGGGAGCAACCTCCAGATAATCGGTCCAGACGTTTTTCATGAGGTTGACCATGCCCTTCATCAAATGCTCAAGGATCCCGATCTCGATTTCCGTATATTCCCGGTCTGCCTCAAGCGGCTTTCCGATCCCGCCCAGCAGGCGGTCGATACAGCAGAAACCGATATCTTTGGAGAAATCCAGCAGGACCAAATCCTCTTCGCTGTGATCCTCTTTTACTGCGAAATCCAGCACTCCCATGAGCACTGAATCCGGCAGCGCATTATTGAACTCGTAGTACTGCTGCTCCTCAACCTCGATGATTTCTACCAAAGTGTAGGTCTGCAGCACACCGGTGATATACGAAGACAATATCCTGGCATAATTCTCATAGATGCTGTACAACAACTTCAACTGCTCACGCGTGAAAAGCTTTGGGCTTCTGAAGTCGTAGTCCTTGATCTTTTTGCCAGATACCGGCTCCGGCGGTTCGTTTTCTTTGAGGCCACTCGTCAAACTGCTTAACAGGCTGTCAATCTGACTTTGTGAAAGAATCTCACTCATAATGCATTCTCCTAATTGTTGTCGTTTGGTGTTCCAGTACTATTTTCCAAACTATATATTTTATCCAGCTCATCCTGTAACGCGTCTTCCTGCGCCACCAGTATTTCCACCCGGCGATTTTTGGCTCGGTTTGCCTCTGTATCGTTCGGCGCGATGGGTTTGTATAATCCATACCCTACTGCCATAAGCTTTGAAGGATCTTTGATATAATTATTTTCCAGATAGGTCAGAACTTGATTGGCCCTGTCCGTGGAAAGCTCCCTGTCGTCGACCTTGCTTGCTCCCGGCGGCGCCTCCGCGGTATGTCCGTCGATCCGGATAAATTTGATGAATGGTTCCACCTGTCCCAGCGCCTTGCCTACATAGTCCAGGATCTGGGTCCCTCCCGGCTTCAATACGGCTTTGTCTGCTTCAAAGAACAGGGATGACATAAATCTTACATAAACCAGGTTTTTTCCCTTTTCGATCTGGACGGAATCCTGAAGGTGGTTTGAATCGACATAAGCCTTCAGGTATGTATATAATTGATCCAGATTCTCGATCTGACTTTCACCACCCTGGTTGGGGCCGACCGACGCTCCGCCCTGGTCCTTTCCCTGATTCTTGCTCTGGTTTTCCTGATTTTCCAGATCCTGAATCTGTTCAATGGTTTTTGGGTCGGCGGTAAAGGCTTTTACCAGCATCCTGTATTTCTGCTGGTCCATGGACGACATCGAATATAATAGAACGAAGAATACCAGTATCAGGGTGACCATGTCGGCATAGGTGTTCAGCCATGCATCTTTATTTATTTTGCTGATTTTCCTTTCCCTGGCCATATCTGATCATTCCTCTGTTGTTTTCAATATTTAATCTTGCTTATTTTCTTTTTATAGTCTGCTTTGCATTTCCGGATGAGGAGGTTTCTGCTTCCGCCCTGTCCTGGTATGGCCTGCTCATCCTTTTTTCATTGTCTGACAGAAAGTTCATCAATTTTTCACGGATGAACTTGGGATTTTCTCCTTCTTTGATGGATATGACCCCTTCCACGATCATCTCGTTAAACAGCATCTCTCGGTCCTGAGCGATCTCGATCTTGTTTGCCATCGGGAGAAAGAATATGTTTGCAAGCATGGAGCCGTAAAAGGTTGTTATGAGGGCTACCGACATATTTTGTCCCAACATTTCCGGACCGCTTTCCAGATTCATGGCTTTCAACATGTTGACCAGCCCGATGAGTGTTCCGATCATACCGAATGCCGGCGCCAGAGCCGCTCCCATCTCATAGAATTTCCTTTCTTCCTGGTTCCTTCTCTGGATATTTGATATTTTCTGGTCACACCAGGCTTTCAGCTTGTCCGACTCTACAGCGTCAACGACGAGAAGCAGACTTTCTTTCAGAAATTCATCCTCGAAGCTGAGGGCTTTTTCCTCCAGGGACAGCAGTCCTTTTCTTCTCGCTTCTTTCGACAGCTCCGTTATGATCTCTACGTATTCGTAGGGATTCTTCTGGCTTCTGCCGAATATCAATTTAAAATGCTTCGGTATATGCTCGAAGGTCTTGAACGGAAAGGCCGCCATGAGGGTAAATAATGTCCCGCCTACCGTAATAAAGATACTGGGCCCGTTGATGAAATTGCTGAGCAATGCGAAATCCAACCCATTCTCCGCTGACGCGATTCCAAATAATATTGCTAGTATTGCGGCTACATATCCTATCAGAACGCTAAATTCCATCGTTAAATACTCCCTTACCAGTTTCGCCCGTCGATTTACGCCGGCTTCCTTTCGGCTATCTGCCGTAAATGCTCCTCTTGAATGCAACTACCTTTGATACTACTTCCGCCGAGCTTTCCGCCACAACAAAGTGTTTGCCGTTTACAAGGCGGATCGTCGTATCCGGCCTTTCTTCAATGGTTTCAATGAGCTCGCAGTTCAGAATGAATGTCTCGTCATTGTTTTTGTTTAATTTCGTAAGCTTGATCATACTATCCTACCTCCTACAGGCGAATCCTGCTCCGCCGGAACACTCTTTCTATTTAAAATTGCAAGTTCAGGGGGAGCTTTGATGCTCCCTCTGAACTATAATTCAGGTTTATCTCTTCATGCTGACCAGCTCGGACAGCATTTCGTCCGAAGTGGTGATCATTCTTGTGTTAGCTTGGAAACCTCTCTGGGTGATGATCATTTCGGTGAACTCCCTTGAGAGGTCAACGTTTGACATTTCAAGAGCGCCGGCTCTGAATGTACCGGTTCCGCCGCTGCCCGGAATGGTAGCGATGGGGTCGCCAGAGTTCGGAGTCTGCACAAAGTAGCTTTCTCCGTCCTGGGAAAGTCCATCAGGATTTCCAAACTTGACCGATGCGATGCTGGCGATTTTCGTTGGAACCCCTGCTCCCGGTCCGACAGAACCGATGACCACATCGGTATAACCGGAATCCAATGCCGTTTTAAATTTTGTCGGGTCATAGGCTATCGTAACATCTCCGAACGCAATGTTTGCAGGAAGCGTTGCTCCTGTATCATAGGTTATCGGGCCATAATTTTGTATTTGACCAGATTTTTCTATTGCCGTTGCCGTAATAGTATACACGTCATCTGATACGTCTCCGATGTCGACAGGTGTAGTATTTGTTGGATCAGTAATTGTGAGTCCGCCAAGCGCTACGGATACTGTTCCAGATGTTGTACCCAATCCTGGAACCGTGAAAGTAACCGTATTGGTTGCGGTATCAAGAGCACCGATAGGCGCTGCTCCTGATAAGCTTGGATAATTCAAGGTGTAGACCCCTCCGTTTAATCCGAGCGTCATTCCGCCATTTCCGATATCCGCATTGGATGAAACCTCAACATAGGTTTCCTCTGTCTCGCGGCTGACATTCATCGTGATAGGTCCTTTATAATTTGATGTTTTGGTAACATTTGGAAGCCCGTTCATCCAGCCTGTGCCGGTTGACGGTACAAACGCAGGATCTCCTTCCTTGATCGCGGTGATTTCACCGGTGGATCCGATGGCGATACCGGTATATTTCTCCCGCTCGGCGGCAGGGATGTTGATTACCTGAAGTTCGCTGACCGGTTTTGTTCCATCGGAATTAAGGACGGCGTTTTTCGTGGTCGCATCCAGATTGAACCCCAAAACTTTATTTCCGTTCCGGTCTACCAGATTGCCGGTCTCGTCAAAGCTCAGTACGCCGACTCTTGTGAATTTGATCGTTCCGTCGTTGTCCTTAACGGGGAGATATCCGTCTCCGTTGATGTATACGTCCAGCGCGCGGTCTGTGGTTGCGCTTCCTGCACGGGTGTTGATCACGTCAACGGAATTGACCTTTGCGCCGTAACCCAGCTGGGTGGAGTTGGTTCCTCCGGTACCGGAAGTCGCGTCCCCCTTCGGAGCGGTTGCGCTGTTTATCGTCTGATAGAATACGTCGGAAAAAGTTACACGGCTCGACTTGAAGCCATATGTATTTACGTTTGCGATATTATTACCGATAACGTTCATCTTTGTCTGGTGTGCAGACAAACCTGAAACTGCGGAATACATTGATCCTAACATTTTTAAAATCCTTTCTGTGCCTGGTGCGGGTTTATCTGTCAGTCAAAACCCGCGATAGCTTCCTGAAAAGGTCCGGCTATATGAATACGGCACCATCAATATTTGTGAATACGTTGCTTTTCATTTCATTTTTATCAACCACTGTGATAACTGTTTTGTTCTGGGCATTTACGATAAATGCGGAGTCGTTCATCACGATCAGGGCATCTGTGATGCCTTTCTGCTGGGCTCTGTCGCAGGCATCCTCCAAACGGGAGAGATCGTTGTCGCTGATCTGGATATTTCTATCCTCCGTCCTTTGTGTCGCATGCTTGGAAAAGGTAATTCTCTGTTTGAGCTGTTCGTTCAGTATATCCTGGAAGGACCTGCCGTTGTTTACCTGGGCGGCCGTTCCTGTCGAACTGCTTCCGTTTGTGGAATTGATCCTTTCCGATTGCCTGATGATGGCGTCCGTCAGATTGTATCGATTGCCCGAAATCTCATTGGACATATCTGCCACCTCCGCTTTTATTCGGTGCTCCCCGAACCGTTGTTGTTGTTCGGAATGATGATCTTCGGTTCCTGTACTGACATTACACTGCTCAGCGCGTAGTTGTTTCCGTCAACGACTACCTGTGTGCTGCCGTTATAGAAGTTGACGCTTTCCACGATGCCCTTTACACTGCTGACCGTTCCGTCGTCTGCAACCTTTGCAATAGTCGCTTCCTTGCCGATCAAGCTTACGCCATAGGACGTCATGGACAATTCACTTAAATCGGACAGAGCCTGCACCATAGAGAACTGGGCCATCTGTGCGATAAACTGCGTGCTGTCCACGGAATTGTTCATATCCTGATTCTTAAGCTGCGCCACCATAAGTCCGAAAAAGTCGTCCATGGACAACGTGCTGTTACTCGTGGATTTTTTAGTGCTTGTGCCGCTTGAACTGTTGGCGCCTGATACTGTGGAATTGTTTATTGAATCAATACTCATTTTGCTTCCTCCTTTCTATACTGCATAATTCATTCTGTGGGAATCGTACCGGGCCGATAAACGGCTTACCGGGTTTGTGGTTTGTGTTTCATCCTGCTGCAGATTGAATGTACCGGTCAGCTTTGTGTCACTGTAGGATGCCTGTTGCGATTGTTCCTGCTGCTTCCTCTGGGAGAAATCCATCGCAGAGTTCATTGTGAATCCCTGGCTTTGGCTGTTGTCCTGTGTCTGGGAGTTCATCTGCTGACTGACCTGCACGCTTTCAACCTGTACGTTCTGAAGTCCCATGCTCGAGATCAGCTTGTCGACCTGGCTTGTCAGCAGAGCTTGTGTCCTTGCATCTGCCGCGAGGATGTCGATGACCAGTTTGCCCTCACTGAGCTTCAGTTTGATGTCGATCTGGCCGAGATCCAGCGGTTCCAGCTGCATTTTGAATTCTGTCGGACCGTTTTGTTCCAGTTTGGAGAGAATTTCTTCCCGTATCTGGCTGTAAGGCTCTGGTCCTTCAACCGGTTGGGTTTGTGGATTCAAATCTGTGGCGTCCGCTTTTCCTGTACTTTGAAGCTGGCTTTGATATGCTGAATTCAATCTGTCGCCAATGCTGCCCGTCTCTGTATCAGAATCGTCCTTTGCCGCTGCGATTCCATTCTGTAAGTCTTCTTTGCCAGTTCCTTCTATTCCGTTGATCCCTTCAGAAATTTTCATTCCCTGCAGGTCTGCTGTTCCCGGCATGCCGTTTCTGAAAGCGAGCTGTTCTGCAGAACTCTTTTCCCGGCTGCCGATGCTTAAAACGTCTTCCGATTTTCCATTCATCAAAGCGGAAATTTCCATGTCGGTCATTCCCTTGGGAACTTCTTCAAGACCTTCCTTGCCACCGGCAAGATCGTTCGATCCGGTTAAAACTGCATCGGCATTCTTTACGAGACCAGTAAACTCGACCGATTTGCCGTTGATTTCAGCTAGTATGGTCATTCTTCCGTTTCCATCCATGGAATATCCTTTTAGCTTGGCTGATTCAAGCAGGGTGTTTTGACTACTTACGCCATTAATACTTCCCTGATTGCTGTTTTGGTTTGCGGTGGAACTGAATCCGTCTCCGGCCGCCTGAACCGGTCCGATCAATGCTTCAAGAGCGTCTGCTCCCAACAAGTTTCTTGAATTCTCGAAAGCTGCATTACCGTTGTTTGTTAATGCATAGGCATTGAACGATCCGTCAAACATTGCCAGCATGGTTGCCAGCGAATCTTCCCGCAGTTCTGACGATTTGGAATCGCCCTTCTGCAGTTCGCCGGATTCCTTATTTTCTGTTACTGACTCAGCGGCTGTCTGCAGCTTTATCTTTGCCGAATTGGCGTTTCCGAAAAGCAGTCCGCCAAGCAAATCGCTTATGCTGCCAGCATCCTGAATAGATCCTGCGCCTTGAGCGGTTCCTGTTTCTGCCGGAATTGCTCCGGTTTCCGAATTGGAACCGTTTTTTGCCAATACCTGCGCAATCATCTTCTGGAACGTGGACTCTCCTGTGAACTCCGCGGAACCGTTGACCGCTGCTCCCATTGTGGCTGTAGTTGGGGCTGTTCCCAGATCGTTAGCTACGAAAGACATTCCCAAATTGCTTCCTATACTCATATTTTTACCTCCTTTCCGTTAAGATTGTTTGTCAACTCCAACTAGCTATTATGAAATCGAAATTCTCTAGACCGACTTCCTCAGAATCTTCGCCGTAGAGACAAATTCCTCCAGCTGCAGTTCGGCAGCCTTCAGGTCTTCCTTCTTGTACTCGTCGTACCTCGAAGTCTTTAAAGTCTCCAGAGATTTCGTTTCCAACTTGAGTTTTTTTATCAATTCGATCTGCTTGTCAACCTGTGCAGTTATCGCTTCGATCGTTTTTACCGTATTCAGGATCTGCTCCTTAAGGTGCTCCGTATATGATATATACATCTGGCAGGTTGCCGGAGTCGTCTTTTCCAGTATCTTGTTTTCCAATTCTGCCTGGCACTGCTCGAGTTCCGCCTGGAGCATTTGCAGTTTGTGCTGGGCGTCCGACAGCTGGTTGTTCAGCACTGCCAGAGTCATCAGTTCACTGTCGAGCATCTGGCCCTTATAGGACAACAATTTTTCCAATTGGAATTCAAATTTTTTCATGGTTGCTGCCCCCATTTTTTTCTAAACTATTTCGAATTATATAATAGAGCTCTTTAGCATATCCACGCTGTCGCTGTAAGGAATCTTATCATATATGTTTTGCTGCAGAAAGTCGTTGATCTTGTCCATCTTTGAAAGCGCTTCGTCCAGTGCCCTGTTCGTTCCGCTTTTGTAAGCCCCGATATTGACTAGATCATAGTTCGTGTCATATACGGACAGCAGATTTCTCAGTTTTCCGGCTGCGTCGATTTGCTCTTTATCCGCGATATCGTTCATCAGCCTGCTCACGCTCCCCAGCACGTCAATGGCAGGGTAATGATTTCGCATTGCAATTTTTCTAGATAAAACGATGTGTCCGTCGATGATGCCTCTTACGGTATCGGCGATCGGTTCGTTGACGTCGTCGCCTTCCACCAGTACCGTATAGATTCCTGTGATGGAGCCGGTTTCGAAATTCCCGGTTCTTTCCAGCAGCTTCGGCATCATGGAATAGATGGAAGGTGTATATCCTCTGGCTACCGGCGGTTCACCCGTCGCCAGTCCGATTTCACGCTGGGCCATTGCAAACCTGGTAAGGGAGTCCATCATGAGCAGTACGTCTTTGCCGAGATCCTTGAAATACTCCGCGATGGTGGTTGCCACCATTGCACACTTCATTCTCTGCATTGGAGGCTGATCGGATGTGGCTACAACAAGGACGGAACGGGCCAGCCCTTCCGGTCCGAGGTCTCTTTCGAGAAATTCCCGGACTTCTCTTCCTCTTTCACCAACCAGTGCGATGACATTGACGTCGGCCTTCACATTTCTGGCAATCATACCCATCAGAGTGCTCTTTCCGACTCCGCTTCCCGCGAAGATGCCCATTCTTTGGCCTTTTCCTATGGTCAGGACACCGTCGATGGGCTTGATCCCGAATTCCAGGATGTCGTGGATCCTTGGTCTGGAGAGCGGGTTGGAGCTGACGCTCTGAACTTCATACTCTGCTTCATATTCGATAGGCCCTTCGTCGTCGATGGGCTCTCCTACGGCATTGATGACTCTGCCGATAAGGTTCTCCGACATGCCGATTTTCAGTGAAGAATGGGTGGCTTCAACAAGGTTGCCCGAGCTGATCCCTTCCGGTTCCTCATACGGCATGAGCAGGACTTTATTTCCACGGAAGCCTACTACTTCGGCGCTGACATATTTTTTATTACCGTGTCCATATATCTTGCAAAGATCACCGACCTTGCATTCAGGTCCGTTGGATTCGATCATCATTCCGATGACCTTGTCGATCTTGCCGAAATACGAATAGGTGTCCGCGTTACGTATGATTCTGCAATATTTTTTCGTATCCATTCAGAAAGCTCCTTTGTGGCTGATACACATAGCAGGCTGTTTTCTTTAATATTGGTGGTCGACTGCTTTTTTCAGCTGCTCCAGCTGAACCGGCACGCTCATGTCCACAATGCCGCCTTCATTCTCGCTCATGATCAGGTCTTCTTCCTTGATCAGGACAAGTTTTGCTTCTTTCGTCAGATTCCTCAGCTTCTTTGCTATGGTTTTATCGATATGGATACCCAGTGTTTTCTGATATTCCGAGAAGTAAAACTTCAGGCTGCTTTCATTTTCCATAATGATCTCTTCCAGCATCTTCTGCACCGCATTTTCATCCGTCTGTACATGCTGTTTCATGATCTTTTTCGCCAGTTCAAAGGCGATTTCCATCAGGTCTTTTTCGTTTCTTTCTAGCGCTGCTTTCTGCTCTGTTTTGAACAATTCTAACAATCGTCTGAGTTCGATCAAGCCTTCTTCCGCCGCGGTTTCCGAAGCGTTAGCCCCGTCTACAAGACCGCGAAGATAGCCTTCCTCATACCCTTTTTTCTCGGCGACGTTCATGATTTCCCGGCTGGTCTTCATTGAGCCCTCGATTAAAGAGTCCGCTCTGATCTGAGCCTCGTCTTCAATATGCTTTGCTTTCTTCAGAGCTTGTTTCAGGATCGCTTCTTTTTTCTCATTCACTTCATTGATGCTGGTCTGCTCAATTTCAGCTCTGTTGATTTCAGGGACTGCCGGACTGACTTCAATGGGTTTTGGCGGCGCTTCCGTTGAGAGCTGCTTTGCTTTCACGATACTAGACAATGATATCATCCTTTCCGCCCTTGGCTATGACGATCTCGCCTTCTTCTTCCAGTCTTCGTATGATCGCCACGATCTTCTGCTGAGCATCTTCAACGTCTCTGACTCTGATATTATGTAAGTATTCCATTTCGCTTCTTACCGTTTCGCCCATACGCTGTGACATGTTATCAAAGATAATATTAGCCACATCCTTGTTGGAGCCCTTAAGAGCGATAGACATTTCCTTTGTATCCACTTCCCTGAGGAATCTCTGGATCGCAAGCGGATCCAGAATGATGATATCTTCGAATACGAACATCCTCTTTCTGATTTCTTCCGAAAGCTTCGGATCGTTCCGGGAAAGTTCGTCAAAGATAAATTTCTCGGTTCCTCTGTCGATATTGTTCATGATTTCCGCGATGTAGTTGATTCCACCTACTTCAAGAAGGTCGATGGATACGACGGATTCAAACTTTCTTTCCAGGATCGCCTCGACCTGTCTAATCACATCCGGGGAAGTTCTGTCCATCCTTGCGATCCTTTCCACTACATCGACACGAATGCTTTTCGGCAGTTCGGCGATAATGGCGGACGCCTGGTCAGCCCTCGCGTAGGACAGGATCAGCGCGATGGTCTGAGGATGTTCATTCACGATCATGTTCATCAGATTTTTATAATCCGACTTGCGAATGAACTCGAAAGCCTTTGTCCTCAGCGTCTTGGTCACCCTTTCCAGGAGCGCGTTGCCCTGTTGGACGCCGAAGGCTTTTTCCAGAACATTTTTCGCATAGGCGACGCCGCCGTCAAGATAAACCTTTTGGGCTACGCAAAGTCCATAGAATTCATCGATTGCCTGATCCGAAAACTCGGGCTTTACGCTTTCCTGACGAGTGATTTCGTAGGTCAGCTTCTCGATTTCTTCTTCCTGAAGGTGTTTATATATACTTGAGGCAACATCGGCGCCAAGAGATATGATCACTTGCGCTGCCTTTTGTTTTGGTGTCAATGTATCTGTTATTCCTGTTACCATTTTGTTTACCCTCTAATATATGTATCTATCGTCTCAATTTTAGCATTTTTATCAGTCTTCGCTGCGGAGCCAGGTCTTTATCATCTGTGCCGCTATTTCCGGATTGCTCTTGGCGAACTGCTTGATTTCTTCTCTTCGAGCATCCTGGACCGGTGTGATCGGCTTGATAGCCTCTTGAGGTTCGGCAGTTTCGCCGAATGCCGCTGTGAGTGCTTCATCAGGACCTTCCATTCTCGCCATAATGATTCCCTCCTCAACAACTTCCTTCTTGCGTCTCCTCAGCAGGATCAATGCGATGAGGGCCCCAAGAACAAGGACTCCGGCGCCTATTCCGCCGAATAGGATCAATTTATTGATGCCCTTCGCTTCCGTCGGTCCGGTCGGCGCTTCTTCTTCATAGAACTGGAAGTTCTGTACCGAGATGGCGTCCGGGCTGACTCCCGCCGCATATGCTACGAGCTGGGTCACGCTCTCCCGTTCACCGGGATCAAACGCGGATTTATTGATTGCGATCCCTATGGAAATCTTGTCGACCTTCGCTCCGGATTTCTGTGTCTGCTGCTTCGTCTGGCTCACCTGATACTTGATGCTTGATTCGCTGGAGGATGATGAGCTTTGACCGGTGCTGCCCCCTGTTTGATATGTGGGCACTTCCGAATTGGTCGTGGTTCCCGGAACTCCTCCGTCGCCCTGGGTCGAGGATGAATTTTCCGACTTTCCCGTTTCCTCGCTGATCACGCCGCTGTTGTTTCCGTCCGGAGACGGGATATAAGTCAATTCTTCCTTTACCATCGAGTCCGTATCAACCGTGGCAGACACGGAAACCTTAAACTGCTGGGCCGTATACGGCCCGAGGAGAACTGCCGTTACTTTTTTCTTGATATCATTTTCGATTTCACGTGTTACGGTGATCTTCGAAAATTCCGGATTATTGCTTGTGCTGCTCGCGATCAGGTCGTTACCAAGATTGTCGGTCAGCGCGATATCTTCTTTCGAGAGGCCCTGGACCGATTTTGCCACCAGGTTCTGGATCCCCAGGATCTGGCTTTCCGTCAGGGTGCTTCCCGGTTTCATATGTAAAATAACGGAAGCGGTCGGCTTCTCTTTCTCCTGAAGGTAAAACACGTCGTCCTCAGGCACCGTTATGGTGACCACCGCATCCTTGACGCCGTCCAGCGTCTTGATGCTGGCTCCGATTCTTTCCTGCAGCTGCATGTTCATGTATTGCTTCCGTTCATAGTCCGTCGTGAGCATTCCACTGTTATCCTGGATCAGATAATAGCTCAATCCGTCCTTCGGATAGCCTGCCGTAGCAAGCTGCATCCTTACCGCGGATTCATCATCTTTCGGTACCAAAATGGAATCGCCGTCAACTTTTACTTCAACCTTCATGTCTGAAATCGCAGCCAGTATTTCGGAGGTTTCCGTTTCTGAAAGCTGATCGAAAATGACAACGTAGTCTTTTGTATTTAATAAGATACTCAAAGCCAGAGCGACAACGACAGCCATTATCACTCCGCCTATTATGACCCTTTTCACCAATTTGGACGTATTACCCCAAAATTGCGCCAAGGGTGCCAAGGTCTTTCTTATCTGCTCATTCATATTTATATTTCCATTCGTAAATTTCGACTAATTCTGGTAATCATAATAAGAAAATAAATATCCCGGAGATTATAACGCATAATGCAGAAACTTTTCTTGCATCTGTGCGTTTCAACAGGGCCATGCCTTGTTATACGCTGGTCCTCATAATCTCGGAATAGGCGTCAAGAAACTTATTTCTAAGTTGAACCATAGTCTGCAGAGCAACATCCGCCTTAGCCGCATTGATGATCATTGTATGCATATCATCCATCTCTCCGATGGATAATTTATAAGCATCCATTTCCGTGGCAGCTTCCGTTTTCTCTACGTTGTTGATAACATCCTGAAAAACTTCCTTGAATCCAAGACCGGTTCCGTCGCCGGATGCGTCTGAGGTCTTTCCAGAAGTCGGATTGAAAGAATTAATACTGCTCGTATTAATATTAGAACTCATAGGAACAATAAACATTATACTACCTCACTTATCACAACTAAATATCTACACACAATAACATCTACACGATCTACACAATTTTACACACATCTTTTTTTACACACATCTTTTTCATTTCTGTTTCATTTCTGCCGCGCCCAGTTTGCCGTCACACTTTTTACCTGCCGATTTCAAGGGCCTTCAGCACCATTGATTTCGTCGCGTTGAAGGCGGTAACATTCGCTTCGTACGCTCTGCTGGCGCCCAGCATGTCGATCATCTCCTGTGCCGTGTTCACATTCGGCAGCATTACGTAGCCTTCTTCGTTGGCGTCGGGATGATTCGGGTTGTAAACCGGAACGAGAGGCGATTGATCCTCAATAACGCTCTGAACCTGAACTCCGTTGGTCTTGACCTTCGTTGCCTTATCCAGCGCGTCCCGGAAGCTGTTTTCACCTTTTATGCTGCTCAGGACAACCATCTTCCGCCGGTACGGGGCTCCGTTCTCCGTTCTGGTCACTTCAGCGTTGGCAATGTTCTGAGAAATCACATCCATCCGCAGCTTCTGCGCCGTCAATCCGGATCCCGAAATATTAAGCGAGCTTAAAAAATCCATCTACACATCTCCCTCCTGTTATTTCTTGCCCTCACTGATCGCATATCTCAATCTGGAGAACATGTCCGTCATGCTTCTTGTCAGGTACTGGTATTGTATCTGGGTCTTAGCCATTTCGATGTTTTCCAGATCCAGGTCTACGTTGTTCCCGTCTGCGCGTTCCGAAGTGGAATAATCGGAAAATACGTTGATATCGGAGTTTTTGAGAGCATCGATTCCCTCTTCAATTTTTTCTTTGGTAGGTAAGCCGTTTCCCAACTTCTCGATCTCCTTTTCAAGAGAGTCTTCAAAGTTGACCTTGATTGCTTTGTAGCCCGGCGTTTCATGGTTCGCGATATTGTTTGATATCGCCCGCTGCTTCTGCCATGCACCGTCCAGCGCCCTCTGCAATATGGCACTCGTTATGGAATCACCGATCATTTACCCACCTCCTTGAATCATGTCGGATTTTGTCGCAAACTTGATTAAAAAAATTTACTGCCAGATTTCGGCATATAAATGTTGCTTCCGTACATGATTCTACTACATTTTACACGTTTAGACAATTACTTTTTTAGGCCTGAGAGCGGAAACAGGTGCCGTCCATTTTTTCGATGTTTTATGAAATTTCGATGGGTAGTCGACAATTTTGGCGAGAATTAATTTGATTTAAAATTGATTTTATGGGCGGTTTTTGTAGGTTTCGATTTTAAGTTTATTTTTTTAAATATTCTCGAAATAAAACTATTTTTTTTATCGAATGTCCGTTTTTTTTATGAATGCACGGATGAACACCTAAAGTTTTATATCAGACTGCCGATATAGATAACGTAGATTAAGAAAATGAAGCCGGAAAAACCCCGGCGGGAACATAAAGAAAGAACCTTTGAAAGGAGGTAAAACAAATGGAAATATCATCTGTAAACAACAGCAAAACCATTCTCCAGCAGATCAGCGACATGAACAACGAACCGGCAAAAAACGTCAGCACGGAGGAAAACAAGAAGTACACTTTGAAGAACAAGGTAGACAGTAATGAGATCTCCAGCAGCCACACAGGATCCTTTGACGACAAGAGGTTATCAGTCGCCAAATCAGCCATCCTGTATGACGTATCGGTCAACACCTCTTCAGCGAAAATTGAAGACTTAAAAGCTTCGGTAGAAAACGGAACATATAGTGTACCAACCAATTTGCTCGCCGACGCCATTCTCAAATGAGCTTATCAGTTTATTACCAGGAGGTTGAATCGATATGACCGATAACAAGGAGTTTCAGATCGTCTTGGACCAATTCCATGAATACCTGACGGGAATCCTAAGGATCTACCAAAGCGCGGTACCCGTGCTCAAAGAAGAACTGGAAGCTATCATGCAGGATCAAATGGACGTCCTGGATCAGAGCTTGAAATCCCAGCAGGCGCTGCTGCTGAAGACACGGAACTTCGATCAGCAGACAGCGGATTATTTATCAAGACTGAACATCAAGGCAAAGAATCTGACGGAAATGGCCAAGCAGCTGCCGAACGATGAGCAGCAGCTCCGCTTTTTCGGCTTACTTGGTGAATTCGAAATTACCATGACGGAAGTCAACTATTATAAGGATAAATGCAGGGTGCTCCTGCAAAGCAAGCTATATGCCATAGACAAGGTTCTTTCAAGGCAGGATCTTCCGAAGGATAACACCACCTACAATCAAAATGCGACAGAAGTACAGGGAACATTGTTTCCGAAATCCTTCGAAAAGAAAATATAGTATATGAGGGGAATAAGATTATGAGACCAACCTTTTTAGCTTTTCAGACTGCAAGCAGAGCCATGGCGGCAAGCCAGTCGCTTATTGATGTAACCGGAAACAATATCGCAAATGTGAATACTGACGGTTATTCGAGGCAGAGGGTAGACTTGGCTTCTATCTCCAACAGCGGCTATACCGAGAAATATACTGTCCCCGGTGCTACAGTCGGGCTTGGTGTTAGCGTTTCCGGCATCGGTCAGATCCGGGATCCATTCCTCGATGCGCGATACAGGGCTCAGGCTGCAGAAACCGGGCAATACGACACATTGCTGGAAGGCTTGTCCGATCTGGAAAATGTTTTTGACGAAGCCGAAAACGATGGTCTTAAAACAGAGATGTTGAATTTTATCAATCAGCTGCATACTTTAGAGGATTCGCCATCCAGTCAGGACATTGCCCTCGTCGTAAGGACCGCTGCCCAGAAGGTGACTGAGATCATAAACGTTTACGCCAATCAGACAGAGACAGTAAGAAATCAGCAGGTTTATGACTTAAGCAATGTCGTCATCGGCACCGACTTTAATACGCTTGTTAAGAACATTGCTGATTTGAATACTCAAATCAGAGACGAAGAGATCCATGGCAATGAGCCGAACGAGCTTTATGATAAAAGAAATACGCTAATCGATAAGCTCTCAGGCATTGCCAATATAAAAGTGACGACAACTCCCGAAAAAGTTTCGGAAGATTTAACAATAGAGAACTTAAGCATTTCTATATATAATGAGGACGGCACTCAGGCTGTCGGAGTCGTTAAGGGCGGCTTATATAATACCCTGACCGCAGCCCTGGACAGCAGCAATAAAATGACGATCGAGATCAGCAGCAGCTTCGGCGGCTACAGCGGAGATATTACCTCCAAGTTTACCGGAGGATCCATCAAGGGCTATCTGGATTTGATCAATGGCGAAGGTGCTTATGCCGCTGCCGGCGGGAATACCTTCCGCGGCACGATGTATTATGCCCATGCGATGGATACCTTCGCATCCAATTTCGCGCATGTTTTAAACGAACTGAACGGCGGTACGGGAAAGGAACTGTTCGAATCTTCCGACTCGACCACTACCACGATCACGGCAAAAAATATTTCCATATCGGATTACTGGCTGTCGGATCCGCAGAACATAAAGACTACAAACTCAACTTCGACAACAACCAACGGCGGAGGCGACAATATTAAAAGAATGATATATGCCCTGGACAATAAGATGGACTTTTACAGAGACCCCGAAGCCACTCCTCCGTCACAGGTCATGTTTTCAGGAACGACGGATGAATATATGTCGGGGCTCATCGGGGAGTTATCTCTGGATATTGAGCTGAATAAGAATTTTTCCGATACTGCAAACACCGTTCAAAACAATTTATACGCTTCAAGGGAAGCAATGTCCGGCGTTAACATGGATGAAGAAGGTATCAATCTGATGGCATTTCAGAAATCATACAATGCGGCGGCAAGATACTTCAACGTGCTGGACGAAGCAGTTGATAAAATAGTCAATGATATGGGTCTCGTAGGCCGTTAAGCAGAAAGGATGAGTTAAATGCGTATCACTAATAAAATGATCACATCGAAATACATTCGTTCGATCAATACACTGTCATCAGATCTTGACAAGCTCAACACCCAGGTGGCCTCCGGCAGGGCATTCTCCAAGTCCTCGGAAAACACTTCGGCTGCAATAAGGGCCTACCGGATCAGACGGGATATAAGCAAAACAGAAGGATATCAGGCAAACATCGACCATGCCCAATCCTCTCTCACCAATACCGAATCCGCTTTGAATCACATCCAGGAGCTTGTCCAAACCGCAAAGGACAAGATTTTGCAGGCAAATACAGGAACAACCAGCGCCGATGAAAGAAAAGTCGTAGCCACCGAGCTCCGCAGCATCCAGGATTCCCTGATGCAGGCGCTTAATTCCAACGCATCCGGAGTCTACTATTTTGGAGGCACAAATACGGACACCGCTCCGTTTACATTGGATGAAAACGGAAGACTGGTTTACAACAAAGTTGTTTTAGAAACAATCAACCCTGAAGCGAAAGACAGATTATCCGGGGATGCCATGTCTGTGGATATCGGCCTGGGTTTAAACATGGTTGAGGATCCTGCTTTTCCCGGAGATCCGACAAAGACCACCGTGGATCCAAGATCCGTCTTCCAGTATACGATTCCCGGAATCAATATTGTGGGGAGTGGTACCACTACAACATCGAACGGAATGACGGTTTCCAACAATCTATATGACCTCATCGGCGCAGTTGCCGATCAACTGGACAACCCGTTGTATTCTTATGAAAATATTGACGGACTTTATGGATCGATCAACACAGCATCAATGGAGATTATTTATAATCTCACCGAAGTAGGTTCCAAGACCTCCTATTTAGACTTCATGGCAGATCGATATGAAACTCAGACGCTCGATTTGGACGAACGACAGGTAAAAGTGGAGGGGGCAGACCCCACAAGTACGATTATCAAATTCAAATCCCAGGAGGTTGCCTACAGTGCAGCACTGCAAATGGGAACGAAGATCATTCAGCCGTCTATTTTCGACTTTATGTCCTAAAGAAACGGCATGTAAATAACGAATATAATAATATGTAATAATTATGCGAGGGAGGTGATTTTAATGAAGCCGCTTATCACTATAGAAACCGTTCCAATTTCAATCGAATACGTGGAGAAAGCACAGACACACAAGTCAAATCAGTCTGCCAGCCTGCGCATCTCGCAGGAAGACAACCATATGACGATTCAGAGCAATCCGATCGACATTCCGATGGATTCCTTCGAGGCGGGTTCCACAGCCGACTGGCGCAATCTTTCCTATACCGCGACCGCCCAGTATTCCAGCGATGGAAATCTCAGCATGAACGTTCAGATGGGGAACCCGAAGACCAATCCCTTTAATTACAATCAGGTCAGCAGAGGGATCGACAACATCATTAATTTCGTACCCAAAACGTCGTCAAAGCCTTCGTATGGATTTGAAAGCATGCAGATCAATTTCGACATGAGCCAGCTGGCCGGCGGCCTTCCCAGCGCAGACAACATTGGCACAAGCTTTCTTCCGCCGGATATCGAATTAAAAGTAGTCGAAATGCCCAAGGTAATCATTAAGTATGTCGGCGGTCCTTTATACATTCCAAGAAGTGCTGATCCAAATTATATCCCGCCGGAAGAACACAACCAGGTTTTCGACGGAAAGCCTGCCCTTGACGTCAAAGCATAAGGAGGCTTGGGAGACATGGAGATCAACACAAGAGATTTTGGCATCGTCGAAGTTCAGAATGATGCGATCTATGAATTTGACGAGGGACTGTACGGCTTTGAAGACGCCAGAAAATTTGCCGTCTTTGAAAAATCTTTCGAAGACGTATCATTTTTATATCTTCAATGTATCGACAACATCGTTCCATGCTTTTTGGTCTTTGAGCCCTGGGATCTGCATCCGGATTACCGGCCCATCCTGGCTAAGGAAGATATGGAAGCCTGTAAGGCCGACGATATAGAAGATCTGATCTTTCTGGTGATCGCCAGCGTACCGGAGTCCATCAAGGATCTCTCCGTTAATATTAAGAGTCCTGTTGTTTTAAATCCGAAAACGAGAAAGGCAAGACAAGTCATACTGCAGAATCCTGACTACGCCGTCAGATATTTGCCTTTTCACCAGGATGGAAAGGCAGGCGCCTGATGTTAGTCATAAGCAGAAAGGTCGGAGAATCCATTGTAATCTCGGACAATATCAAAATCACCGTCGTATCCCTTGGCAGCGACAAAGTAACCATTGGAATCGACGCTCCGAAAGATATTAAAATAATACGTGATGAACTGATCGAGACCATCGAAGCCAATAAGGCCTCCAGCGAAAAGATCAATCAATCCGATTATGAAGGTATTGCCTCATTATTAAAAAATAAAAAAAATAATGGCAATAAATAACTAAAGTATATACGGCCTTTGCCGATATATATATCAAAGCAAAAAAGCTTTGCTCAAAACTGGTTTTCTCAGCGTACGGGAGAAAATCGAAAATTTATAGTACTAGCCGGGAAGGATCTCGGCAAAATGAAGTTTCAAGGAGGAAACAAAAATGAGAATTAATCACAATATCGCAGCATTAAACACTTACAGACAGTTATCTGCAAACAATACTTCAACTCAGAAGTCACTGGAAAAGTTATCTTCAGGTCTTAGCATCAACCGTGCCGGCGACAACGCAGCAGGACTGGCAATCAGTGAAAAAATGAGAGGCCAGATCAGAGGTCTCGACCAGGCTTCCAGCAACGCAAATGACGGTATTTCTTTGATTCAGACCGCTGAAGGTGCGCTGAACGAAACTCAGAGCATTCTCCAGAGAATGAGAGAACTTGCAGTTCAGTCATCCAATGACACCAACACAACTGCAGACCGTTCTGAAATCCAGAAGGAAATCGACCAGCTGGGTCAGGAAATCGACAGAATTGGTAACTCCACAGAATTCAATACCAAGAAACTGCTGAACGGCGGAGCTGCAGTAAGCGCAACTAAGTCAGGAGCAAACGCTGCAGATGTAACAGTTAATGGCGGAAGTGCCGACACACAGGTTGGTTCGACTGTAACACTTACTGCTTGGACTACAGCTACTGCAGACAAGTCTAATACAGGCGCTATTGCGACTAGCAGCACTTTGTTAGCAGCTAGTTCCACAATCACAGTTAATGGCACATCTTTTGATTTAACAGGTATGACTGCAGATAACGCAGTAAAAGCAATCAATGATGCAGGTCTTGGAGTAACAGCTACATATAACACTGCTTCTACTAGAATTGACTTCGCTTCCAATGACGTTGGTTCAGCTGCATCGATGGAGATTACCGGCGTAGGCGGTAGTTTCGCAGGAGCCGCTACAATAACCCAGGGCTTGGATGCAACGATTACAAATACAGCAAGTGATACATATTCCGCTCGTGGAAACACGATCACTATGACAGGTGGCGGAGCAAAAGGCTTAGAATTTACCGTTAGTGGTGCTTCTGGCGCTGCAACACTCAAGGTCGATGCAAACGGTGGACTGAACATGCACATTGGAGCAAACGAAAGCCAGACAATGTATATCTCCGTTTCGGATATGAGATCCTCCGCTCTTGGTGTCAGCGGTATTGATGTTACAACAAAAGCAAGTGCCGAAACATCAATCTCTACAATCCAGAAAGCTTTAGACAAAGTATCCAGCGAAAGAGCTAAACTCGGTGCTTACCAGAATCGTCTGGAACACACCATCAATAACCTGGGAACAACTTCAGAGAACTTAAGTGCATCTGAATCCCGGATCAGAGACGTTGATATGGCTAAGGAAATGATGAGCTTCACAAAGAACAACATCCTTTCCCAGGCAGCCCAGGCAATGCTTGCTCAGGCCAATCAGCAGCCACAAAGCGTACTTCAGTTATTACAATAAATATAACAGAAGGCATAAGATCTACACATCGGCAAAAAGCCGCCATTCGGCGGCTTTTTGCTTTTTTGTAAATATTGATAAGATAAAATAGCTTCCCCTTCCATATCAGTCCGACTGCCTACCTAGGTTCCACCACAGATGAGTTAAGGTGCATGACAGAAAGCGTCTCAACTTTTTGCTTCACTGTATGGTCTGCGGACTGCGCTCCAATCCAACGCAGAAACTCGAAAAGATCGTTATCCGAATAACCACTGATGATTGCCTTTTCAAACCAGTCAAGACTTTCGCAATATTGTTTTAGTTTATAATAACAATATCCGATTTTAAAAGCCGCATCCGTTTTCTTCGACGAGTCGCCCGGCAAAAAATATGAGTCCTTATAATGATCAATCGCCTGCCCGTACCGATGATCTGCGAGAAGGATTTCCGCCACATCAAATATTATGCCGCAGTCTGAATCACCGCAGATGCCAAGAAAGTCCATGCTATCATATCGGTCACCGTATTTTTCCAGAATTGAAAACACAGATAAATAACTGCTTTTATCCCCGGTATAAAGTCTGGCTTCTTTGCAGCATACAATAAGATTGTAATAATCGGTTCCGATAGCGCCCTTTATCGCATCAACTTCCGAAAACAGCCTGCCCATCAGGATGATTGCAGTTACCAGCGCTGAAAAGGTATCCGATTCTGATTGCAGATACAGCTTTGCAATTTCCAATGCTTGTTGATAATTGCATTGTGAGAGGTAAGCATAAATCAGAACATCATCCTCGTGAAGAAATGTTTTGTTCCATTTGATTGCATAATATAATACGAGTGTCGACATCCCGGTTTCCGAAATATTCGATATGAGAAACCTTATATCATCTTCCTTGTTTACATCATATATGCTGTTTAAAAAAGTAATCGTATCATCTTCAGGAACCCCGCGGAATAATTTCAACATGCTTTTGAATCCCGGTTCATGATACTTATTAAGGTTGAGCAATTTGACATAATAGTTCAGAGAATCTGTTTCTCTATTCATAAAATATAGAATCTCTGCTATAGTAAAATAAACGTCCGGCAGCTTGCCTTCAAAATCATTCTGGGTCCAGCTTTTTCCGTTCTTTTCTTGGATTTCCAACGCAAAGAACAATTTTTCCAACGCCTTCTCGTATAATTTTTCCTTAAAATAGTAGGTCGCTATGACCCTTGCTATCTCTGGATGGTTCTCATAGCTTCCGTTAGCCTCATCGATGAATTCGTTGATTTTTTCTTTGTTATGAAACTCATGACCCACCATGACGACAATCCTGATCAAATGCAGCTTATAGGCAAGATAATCGTACTGGCTGATCTTTGGATTGGAAAGCGCGGCTTCGGCATATTTTAATGCATTTTTATAATCTCCCAGGAGTTGGTAAGATGTTGCCAGATAATAGTCCGCCTTTTCGTCATCCTTGTTAGCTAAAAGCAATTCCAGGTTTCTTTCCACCTTCTTTTGAGAAATAGACGCGGAATATCCGGTATGAATTATAGATAATTCATATCGCTTATCGATGCATCTCAGCACCTTTCCGTCGTTCCGGATCTCTTCATGGATCCTGTTAATGAATCGATACCGTCTGGCGTTTCTAAATATTCTCAGGGTCCCATAGGTGCCGATGATCTTATTATTGTCCGTATCAATATTCACTAATTCACAGATAATGCCTTCCTTATCCCGATCTGTATGCGTCTTTTGTATCACTGAACGAACTTTAGGTAAGGAATCATCGCTGAAATATTCGTCCGCATCCAAAAAAATGATCCAGTCGCCTGTTGCATGCTTCAGCGCTGCATTTTTCGCCTTGGAAAAGTTATCCTCCCATTTATGCTCATAAACAGAGGCACCGAGTTCTTTGGCGATTTGACTCGTCTTATCCTCAGAACCGGTGTCTACTATTATGATTTCATCTGTAATGCATTTCAGGTTATTGATACAATTCGCGATATTCGCTTCTTCATTTTTGGTAATCACGCATCCGCTGATTCTCATCATGTACCCTCGCAAGTATTCGTTATCTCTTCTTCTCCGCAGCCAGATCCAGCAGCGAGATATAGATGTTGACGACGATCTGATAGAGCTCCGGAGGGATCTCCTGCCCGAGTTCCAGTTTGGCCAGCAGCGTGGCGGCGCTGTCGTCGTGATAAATCGCCACCCCGTTTTCGATGGCGACCTGCAGGATCTTCTGGGCAATATAGCCGGTACCTGCCGCCACGACGCAAGGGGCGCTGTTTTTATCCTTATCATACTTTAAAGCTGCGACGCTGAGAGACGACAGTCTTTCCCTGTCCAGTTCCTTCTGCACCGAGCCTTGTTCATCAAACTTTGACATCGATTCCCACCTTCTTTATTGCAAGCTTAGGAAATCTCTGAACGATGGTCTGGCTCTCCTGATAGACGCCGACCTGATAATTTGATAGCCGAAAGCCGTGCTCCTCGATGATGCCTTTCCACTTGGCTCTCGTATCTTTGACAGGGCTCACAAGGATATCCGGGCACCGGATGTCCAGGTCGATGGATTTATCCTTTACAAGAAGGTCCACTTCAAAGTTTCCGTATTTATCTGATTGTATGGTGAAAAATATATTTTTTGCTGATTTTGCATTCCCTCTCCGTTCTTTGCAGTCCTTGTCCACAAAGAATTCGCCGTAGGTATTTTCCTCCATATAGCGGAAGGGGATCGTAAAATGCATAAGCGGAACCATGGGACTTTCACTCTGGACCATATTGAGCAGAAGGTTCTGCGCGACGCTGCTGATCTTGGATGGACCGGATTTGTCCAGGGCCGAACTTAATAGGGACGCCATATCGTTCTTTTCCGGCTCGATGCCGAATTTCTCCATGGTCTTCTTATCGATATGCTGTTTTTCACTCATTTCCTGCTCCTGGATCGCATTTTCGAAAACGAGCTTTTTCATCTCGATAATATCATCGTCTGTCAAATTGGTGAGCGGCTTCAGATCGTCGCCCAGCTGAAAGACCGATTCCTCAAGCAGCTTTGGGTCTGCTTTGTCATAGCGTACGATATTATGGACGATAGACATCACCTGATTGTAGATCTTGTCGCTGCCCTGATGGCGTTTGGCCACTTTGCCAAGCTCCGGGATCAGCTCATTTTTCAGATATGCTTTGATTTCCGTCTGGCTATCCTTGTCCTGCTTGATAATGCTGTCAAAGTCGAGAGCGGACGTCTTTGTCTGATTTACGGTATTTACTGAGGTCTTTTCCGGATTTGCAGCATCATCGGCATTTCCGGTATCATTCTGGCTGATCATAATGTCCAGCTTTTCGATTACCCTCTGATGGGATATGGTATTTTGTCTTGTCATGGTACTCAACTTGACCATGGTGTCCAGATTTTCGATTTGCTGCTGGAGCACCTGTGCTTCCGCTTTCGGCAGCTTATGGGCCAGATTCTCACCCTGCTTGATGACGGATTTCAGAGAGTTCTCCTGATTCACGTAGCAATCAAAATATTTCAATATGGAAACGACAGCGTCCTTCAGTTTCGGCTGCCCCTCCAGCTTCGCAAGCACGCGCAGGCTGTCAAAGAATTCGCCGGAAAAAATGGTCGCACCCTTTTCCCTGGTCAGGAGTTCTCCCAGCATCTCCTGCGGCTTGACAAAGACCCTGTCCAGAAAGCTTTCCGACAGGATCCCGGATGACGTTTCAAACAGCTTCGCCATAAGAACCAGCTTCCTGACTCCGTCAGCCTGGGCTCTTGTACTATGTAATAGGGGTTCAAAGATTTCTTTGTTGAGATTTTTCAGAAGGGACTGTTTCCCGCTCTCATCGTCAACGCTTTGGGCCTTGGGAAGCTGTTCTGTTATGACCTGGGTTGGATTGGTAATATCAAAGATAGCATCCGTAGGAAGCTTGCTGGGTACATTCTGTACCTTATTCTTTATTTGAGAAACCGGTGAAGTGATCTTTAATATGTCAACCACATTGAACTCTCCTTTTTCTTATGTCCCCAAATATATGTATTATCTTTTTTTCAGTGCCTCAAGAAGCTTGATGGCAACGACTATATCGTCATTTCTGGAATCAAAGGTCGTCAGCATCAGGCGCTTTACCTCAGGCCGACGGTTAATTGTTTCCACAATTTTTCTGTTTTCTTCATCTCTTTGGAGTTGATCGGCGTCTCCGCCGTCGGCCAGGATCTCCGCAAGGCCAACATTCAACACCTGGCAAATTTGATTCAACCGAACCATGTCGATGGAGTTTTTGCCGATTTCCCAAGCTGATACGGAGCTGTGTGTCACATCAAGGGCCTCCGCTAAACCTTTCTGTGTCATCTTTCTTAACTTTCTATAACGCTTGATATTATTCCGTGCAATATCATTGATGGATTCCATTTTTTATCCTCCCTGACAATTCTGAGTTAATAAGATATCTGATTATATCTCGAATCGGCACGAAAATCAATAAATCGACAAATTTATTTTCAATTACCCATAAAATTGTATTAAAATATATTTGGAGGTTCTTAGAAATTGAGACTAATATTTATCCTGTCTTTGTCGATAAGTATTAATGAGAACTCTATTGGTTTTTGATAAACATTAAAGATAAAAAGGTGGAATTACGATGAGTGACTTTGATTATGCTAATGATTCGATGTTAGAAATGTACTTGTTTGAATCAACAACCCTTCTTGATCAATTGGATGAAATTTTACTCCAGTCGGAGAAGGATGAGAACCTTTCCTCTGATAATGTGAACGAGATTTTTCGTATCATGCACACGATCAAAGGCTCTTCCGCAATGATGGAATTTGATACTATATCTCACGTATCGCATAAATTGGAGGATTTATTTTATATCATCCGCGACAACGGAATCGACGACGAATATTTCCAGGAACTGTTTGACCTGGTTTTAGGAGTTTCTGATTTCCTGAAGGAAGAGGTAGAAAAGATCCGCCAGGGGCAAAAGCCTTCCGGTGAAAACGAAGAGCTGATTTCCGACATCACCGATCTTTTGGACCGGATGAACGGCAACACATCAGCAAAGCAAAGCGCACCGAAAAAGCAAAGCCCGCCGGATAAAACACCGGCGCCTGCCGCGAAAGAAGCGGCTCCCGCCTTGGTGGAAACGGTTCCAGCCGTCTCAGCGGAGCCTGCAGGCGATTCTTCCCAGGGCGGACAAAACACCTATCACATGCATGTAAATTTCAACGCGGACTGCCAGATGGAAAACATCAGGGCTTTCATGCTGGTCAATAAATTGGAAGCCGTCGGAAAAGTGCTGACCACCATTCCGGAAGAATTGAATGCAAATAAGGACGCTTCCAGCATCATATCCCAGAATGGGTTTTACTTCAGTATGTCGACAGATCTTTCAAAGGAAGAGATCTCGACAATGGCAAAGGGCACCTTATCAGTCTATACTGTTGAGTTCATCGACGCCCTTCCGACTTCCGCCGCAAAGACGAGCCCCGCTGCAACAGCTGCCGCCGCTTCCGATACCGGCGCAGCAAAGGTTACCGCCGCCGCCAATACTTCGGACGCCGGCGACACAGGAAAGGGAAAACCCGGCACGAAGCAGCAGAACCTGATCAATGTCGATCTGAACAAACTGGATACCCTCATGGACCTTGTCGGTGAGATCGTAATCACAGAATCCATGGTTTCAGGCAGCGCGGACCTGGTTGGTCTCGAGCTCGAAAACTTCAACAGAGCTGCCCGTCAGCTGCGCAAACTGACCGACGAGCTTCAGGACATCGTAATGTCGATCCGTATGGTGCCTATCGCCGCCACCTTCCAGAAGATGCGCCGTATCGTCCGCGATATGGGCAAGAAACTGGATAAGGACGTGGATCTCGTATTGATGGGAGAAGCTACGGAAGTAGATAAGACCATCATCGACGGTATCGCCGATCCGCTGATGCATCTGGTCAGAAACGCCATGGACCATGCAATAGAGGACAAAGCAGGCAGAGTAACCGCTAAAAAAGATCCTGTCGGTCGGATCATCCTTTCCGCCCAGAATATCGGAGGCGACATCATCATCTCCGTAAGCGACGACGGAAAAGGGCTCGACGCGGAAATGATCCTGGAGAAAGCCAAGGCGAAGGGCCTTTTGACGAAACCGGAAACCGAATACACGGAAAAAGAAATCTTCAATCTTCTGACCGTTCCGGGCTTTTCCACGAAGGAAGCCGTCACCGAGTTCTCCGGAAGAGGCGTCGGCATGGACGTTGTAAAAAAGAATATCGAGAAAATTGGCGGTACCGTCACCATTGAAAGCACTAAAGGGACCGGAACCAATATTTTCTTCAAAATACCCCTTACCTTGGCAATCATCGCCAGCATGGAGATCAGCGTCGGCAAGAATATTTACGCCATTCCGATCTCCAACATCAGGGAATCCTTCAAGGCGGCCGGTAACCAGCTGCTTTCGGATCCTGACGGCAATGAAATGATCATGATCCGCGGAGTATGCTACCCGATCATCCGGCTGCACAAGGTGTTCCATATTCAGGAGGCCCAGACTGAAATCACGGAAGGAATCCTCCTTCTGGTCGATTCCGGAGACCGTTTGGCCTGCATCCTTGCCGACGAGCTGCTTGGAAAACACCAGGTTGTCGTAAAACCGCTTCCGGTTTACCTGAGCAGATACGCGGCAAAAGGAGTCGGAATCGCCGGCTGCACCATCCTGGGAGACGGCAGCATCAGCCTGATCCTCGATGTGCAGGGGATTCTGAACCAATATTAAATTAATAAAATGGATATCACAGTATAAAAGGAGACCTCTCAATGATTTACATTAAAGATGATGAATTCAACGCCATCACCTCATACATCAAGACAAATTTTGGTGTAAACCTGACACAGAAGAGGCCGCTGATCGAAGGCAGACTGAGCAACTATATCGCCGATCTGGGTTTTGACAACTATATGGATTACTTTGAATACGCGAAGAACGATAAGTCGGGCGACGAGATGACCATGCTCATCAACAAGCTGACTACGAATCATACCTATTTTTTCAGGGAAAACGAGCATTTCGAGTTCTATAAGGACCATGTGCTCCCCTGGGTCGAAAAAGGTCTTAAAACGAAAGATTTAAGGGTCTGGAGCGCAGGCTGTTCCTCTGGTCAGGAGCCCTATACCCTTGCGATGATCACCCTGGATTACCTGGGAGCCAATGCGGGAAGTTGGGACCATACGATCCTGGCTTCGGATATATCCAATAAGGTGCTGAATATCGCCAAGAATGGGATCTATACCCGCGAGGAGCTGGGAGAAGTCCCCCACAGCTGGATCAAGAAATACTTCAGCGCCCACGACGATCAGAGATTCGTGGTATCCGATCAGCTTAGAAAAAGTGTAGCTTTTCGTAACTTCAACCTGCTGTCGCCGTTTGAATTCAAGAAGCCGTTTCAGTGCATCTTCTGCCGGAATGTCATGATTTACTTCGACATGCCGACGAAAAACGGAATCATCAATAAGTTTTACGACGCATTGCAGCCCGGAGGTTATTTCATGATCGGGCACAGCGAGTCGCTCTCAGCCTGCGATCATAAATTCAAGTACATCAAGCCGTCAATTTATCAAAAGGTGTAGTAAGTTATTACCAGTTCTCTTAAGTTTTTTAGGGATTGGACGATATAATAAATATTAGGGGGTGATTCTAATGACATCAATCGGTTCAAGCACAAATACAAATTCAACATCAAAATCTTCGTTGTCCGCGAAGACCGGCATTGGCGGTCTTGTTTCCGGAATGGATATTGATTCCTTGGTTGAGCAGATGACTTCGACCAGCAGACTGAAGATCACAAAGCAGCAGCAGAACCTACAGAGGTTGGAGTGGAAACAGGCATCATACCGTTCTGTCACAACGAAGTTAAAAGAATTTCAAAGCAAATATCTGGATGTACTGTCTTCCACGAATTTCAGAAGTACTTCCTTTTTCAATACGACAAAAGCCGCTTCCTCATCAGATGCGGTAACCGTCACATCCACCGGCAGCGCAACGGCCGGAACGATCACGATCGATTCCATCACACAGCTGGCTACCAGCCAGACGGTAAAAAGCCATGACACGGTATCGAAAACTTTAACGGGCAGCATTGCCGTTTCCGATCTGGTAGACAGCTTGCAGGCAGGTGACACATTCAGCCTTACCCTGGACGGCAAGGTCAAAACGATCACCCTTGACAGCGCCTTCGTGAATGATGTGCAGCTTGCAGAGGGAACGTTTGAGGCAAAGCTTCAGGGCCTGATCGATACGGCGTTCGGGCAAGCCGGACTGATCAACGTTGATGCGGCAGGGGCCGATAATCTAGGAGCTCTGACCTTTAATGCGGCAGCAGGCTCAAAACTGACGATCAATACGGTCGGAGACGCAAACACTACACTGGCACGTATGGGATTCACCAGCGGTCAATCCAACAAAATCAATACGAGTAATGCAATCAGTGATTTAAGTCTGTCTACCACCCCTGCCAGCTCAGGGACGTTTAAGATAAACGGCACAACATTTACTTATAAAAGCACTGATTCTCTGGCGTCGATCATCGAAAAAATCAATTCCAGCAGTACGGCGGCGGTAACACTCTCATATTCTTCCATCACAGACAAGTTCACCTTGACCGCCGACAGCAGCGGAGCTGGTGAAAATGCCAAGATCGAAGACGTAAGCGGAGGTCTTATGACAGCGCTCGGGTTTACAGACGCTCCGGAGGATAATAAACCCGGACAGAATGCGATCCTCTCCGTGAATGGGCAGGCCATCACCAGAAGTTCAAATACCTTTGAAGTCGACGGCGCTAAAATTACACTGAAGAGCGCCCCTTCAGGTCCGGTAACGATCAGCATGACAGAAGACGCCACGTCTCTGACGGACACTATCAAGAAATTTGTAGAAGACTACAATAGTATGGTGGATTACATCAACGGCCTGGTATCTGAAGAATCCGACAGCGATTATCAGCCGTTAACAGATGAACAGAAGGCAGATATGTCGGAAACCGAGATAGCGGCATGGGAGAAAAAAGCAAAGGCCGGTCTTTTAAGAGGAGACAGCCTGCTGAGAAGCATATCTTCCAAATTCCAATCCACCGTTACAGGGCTCTCTGTAAATGGGTTCTCTCTTTACTCCATGGGGATCTCATCCGCTGGTTATGCGGACAACGGCAAACTGAAAATCGATGAATCAAAGCTTAAGACAGCCCTCGAGACAAAGGGCGATCAGATCCGTGAACTGTTTACCTCGGAAAAAGGCCTCGGAAACGCCCTCAACGGTATCATCACCGATGCAACTAAGACTTCCGGAGTCAAAGGAAAAAGAGGCACTCTGGTCGATCTTGCCGGCGTCGATAATACTTCATCCAGTACGGAAAACAGTATTTACGAGCAAATCAAAAAAGCCAATAAAAATATCAAGACATTGAAGACACGGCTGGAAGATGAGGAAACGAGACTTTGGAACAAATTCACCGCGATGGAAACCGCCATCAACAATCTGAATTCGCAAAGCTCCATCTTGTCCAGTTACACCAGCTCATAAACCGCTTATCAATGACTTCGAATAGATAAAAGAGGTGTAGAATCATGCAGCAGGCAAATTTATATCAGCAGTACAAGGCTCAGACCTTGGAAACACTTACAAAAGGAGAAATCGTCGTTAAACTCTTTGAAGAAGCTTCAAAGCAGATCAGTATGGCTATTTTCTTCACCAACAGCGGCAATAGTTTTAAAGCGTTCAACTGCATTGCAAAGTCGCAGAAAATCATCAAAACACTCGACTTTTCACTGGATATGAAGTATGCTATTTCCATAGAGTTGGATGACATGTACAAGTTTCTGATCAACAAGCTTGGAGAGGCAATATCCAATAAAGACGTCAATCTTATGAAAGATCTCCTCTCACTCGTCGACGATCTGAAGGTCACCTTCAGACAGGCGGAAAAGCTTGCCAGGGCAAATTCGATCAGATAATCCATTTGATGAAAGGTCATTTCAAATGAGTATCAATACAGCATACGAATATTTACAGCAAAAAAAGGCACTCTTGAAACAGTGCCTTAATCTAAGCGAAGAACTGATCAGCAGCATCGAGGAGTGGGATTCCGTTCCGGATATCATATCAAACAGAGAAGTTGTGATCCGTGAGCTGAAGGTATTGGAGGATTCGACTAAACCCAGCATCAAAGCTTCACTGACCAAAGAAATGAAACAGGAGCTGGATCAAATGATCAAACTCATCCTGGATCTTGACAAAGACGCCGCAAAGCTGATCCGCGAAGAACAGAAAACCATCATGGAATCTCTTAAGACAAATACAAAGGGGCAAAAACTTATACAATACACCCAGATCCCTGATGTACAAAGTGGACACAGGCTGGATTATAAGAAGTAGACCAACAGCCTCAAAGATAAAAACAACCCTGCGGACAGCCGCAGGGTTTCTTGTTTTCCATGATTAAAAATGGTTTTTTCCTTTTTTATTGAACCCGAGAATATCGGATAATTTGTATTTCCCAAGTTTTGTGCGCATATGCTCCGTTTGGCCGTCCCCACCGGCGTCCTTTTCTTTCTCTCGGAGCACTGTTTTCTCTAGCGCCGCGCTGATGATCTGCTCCAGATTCCCCTTATAGACCGGGACACATGCCGAATAGATCTCATAATTGAGGTAATCCTCCGTCTCGCACATCTCCAGAAGTTTATCCAGAGCAAATACCGCATCCTCCGGTTTGGTCTCCGTGAAGAGAACAGCGAAGGAGGAAGGATTGCATCGTCCGACCAGGTCCGTTTTTCTGATATTGCCGCAAAGGATCTCGGCTACATAGGATATGCAAGCGTCCATCAGGTTGTCGTCCGGGCTTTCCAGGTCATCCACGATGGGCTTGATCGTAACGACGGCGAGGGACAACGGATTCCCGTATCTCTGGCTCCTGAGCATCTCTCTTTCCGCCTGCTCCACAAAACCGCTCAGACTGTATAGCCCGGTCAAAAGGTCGATCTTCGTGATCGCTTTCATGAAATATTCTTCTTTATCCAGCTTCGGCAGCGCCTGAGCGAGATATTTGAATTTCATTATGGTCGGCTTCAGATCGGTATATCCAAGGCATACGCGCCAGGTTTTTCCGTCGAAAGCCACGTATTTCTGTGTATTCTCCTCGCTGATCTGCCGCGTGGATATCTGCATTTCCGTAAGTCCGACGGAAAACTGAAAAATCGTCGGATAAATCACTCCGGCATAATCACAGTTCGTATATTTTCTGAAATATGTAATCTTGTAGTTTCCCAGCTTATATACCTGAGAAACGGCCTTTTTCCATTCAAGGAAGTCGTCCAGAGGAATATTTTCCGTATCGATTTGGGTAAGCTTCTGGTATGCGTTCTCCCATCTTTCATTGACCGTCTCGCAGAAGAACTCGTCCAGTACTCGTGTGGCGGCATCCTCTTCCTTTTTTGCTTCTTTTGCCGGATCGGGAGGAGCGGCGCTCGGCTTTTCCCTGTTCAGTATCGTTGAAGTCAGCGGTTTGACCGCATTGTGCTTCATCCATTCGATATGGTATTCCCTGCGTTTTTTGTTGTCACCGATCACACCGTACGCGACATTAATATCCTTCATGCGCTCAACGGCCATGGGGCTCTTGTTCACATCGGGATGATACATTTTGGACAGACAGCGGTATGCCGCATCAATAATGTCCTGACCGGCATCATGATGCACCTGCAGTATCTTGTAAAAATCAACTTGCTTGTTCATATCTTTCCGTCCTGATTTCTAAACGATTTCGATTACGGTTATATTTAAAGATTCATGGTCGGCCAATTCCAGTTCATAAGGCTCCACGTCGTTGTCGTTCTCCATAAAAACCCTGACTCTTGGCCGCATACAAAGCTCTTCGTAATTTTCAATCACGATTCCGGTCAAGCCGTTGCTCAGCTTAACACAGGTACCGATGGGGTACGGGGCGATCTTCTTTACAAAAACCTCAACGACCTTCGGATCAAACTGAGTCGTTGTATACGCCATGACGTATTCCATAGCGTCCGATGGCAGCATTGCCTTTCGGTAAGGCCTGTCGGAGGTCAATGCGTCATAGACGTCCGCGATGGAGATGATCCTGCCGTACCAGGAAATGTTGTCCCCTTTCAAATTGTTCGGATAGCCGCCGCCGTCATATTTCTCATGATGGTCCAAAATCGCCATATAGGTTGAGTTTGGAACACCATAACCTTTTTTTATATGGTTGCAGCCTAGCAGCGAATGGGTCTTGATTTCATCGAATTCTGCAGGCGTCAGCTTTCCGGCTTTATTCAGGATATCCCGGTTGACAAAGACTTTGCCGATATCGTGCAGCAGAGCTGCAAAGCCCAGATTGCAGAGTTCCCCCCGGTCCATTTTGAGCGCGACGCCAAGAACGATGCTAAGCACGGCAACATTGACCGAATGGTAATAGGTATAATCGTCAAACACTTTCATGTCGATCATATTGACCATAAGGTGTTTATGCGCGAAGATCTCATCAACAATGATTTCGATCTGCTGTTTGGCTTTCCGGAGGTCGGGTTTTACATCAGGGCTGTCTTTTTCGCAGTGGATGAACACATCCTTGATCCCCTTCACAGTTTGGGCTCTCACGCTGTCGTTGATGATATTGATGATATGGATATCCTTTGAGATATCATCCTCAATATATACTCCGTTATACTGAAGTCGATGGATAGATTTTACATATTCTTTTGTCAGTAAGGTGCCGCTGCACAGCATCAGGTCACCGTAATTATTATAGAGGTTGTCGCCTAGGATCATTCCCTCCCGCAAACAATGAGTAGGAACGAACCTCATGCTTTAAAGCTCCTTCGATCAATTCGTTTTCCCGTCCAAAGGTTTTTCATATATTACCCCCTATTATCTAACCTATCTTTTGATGTTTACATAATACACTACATCATTTCATTATACCATCATTTAACAAAATATACTACGAATTTCTACTATCATACTTTTTTCGTCAAAATTCTCGTCCGTTGCAAAACCGCCGATGGCAATGCTTTTATCGAACTCCTCGCCGTGAAAATCAGAACCGGCGGTTATGATCAACTGATGCCTCCGCGCCATGGCCGCCAGCCGTTTCGTATCCCCGGGCTGGTGGCTGCTGTAGTAGCATTCCATTCCACCAAGTCCCCAACTCTTCAGTTTCAAAAGCTGCTTATCCAATTCTTCGAAAAAATCGTCGCTTTCGCTTTTTGTCAGGTGGGAGATTTTCATGGGATGCGCGAGTACGGGAATTCCCCCGGCCCCCCGGATCAATTCGATTGCCCGCTTCGCTGATATTTTTTCCCGATGCACACTTCTGACCGCAGCGGAACGCATAAAATGACCCTCCCGGAAGGCTTCCTTCGGTGAGGAAACATATCCTTTCCTGGCGAGGGCGAGGGCAAAGGTCGGTTTACCGATATAGTCCTGTCCTTCCCTGAGCTGCAGGTCCTCGGCGGAGAGCTTACAGCCGATTTCACAGAGGGCGGCCAGCAGTTTCTCGTTGCGTTCCACACGCTTCTGCCGGATCAGTTCCACCTCGCTTTTCAGTTCTTCATTTTCCCGGTCAAAACAATAGCCAAGTATATGCATATAAACACCCGTCTCATCCTCGGTGGATAATTCGATCCCGGGAATTACATGCACCCCTTGGCGTTTTCCGGCTTCCATCCCTTCATCCAGTCCGCCCATTCCGTCGTGGTCGGTGATCGCGATGGTGCCGACACCCTTTTTCCCGGCCAATTTGACAAGCTCCGCCGGAGACATGGTTCCGTCGGAATAATATGTGTGAAGATGTAGGTCTATCATACGATCATCTTTTTCCTTAATGCAGTGGCTGTCTGCTCATCTTTCAGCTGTTCGACCAGTTCAAGCGCAAATTCCACTGCTGTGCCGGCTCCTCTCGAGGTTATGAAATTGCCGTCCAATACGACACGGTCTTCCGTATAAATCGCACCGATCATGTCATTTTCATAGCCCGGAAAGCTTGTTGCACGCCTTCCCGTTAACAGGGACATTTTCCCCAGAATGCTCGGTGCCGCGCAGATTGCGGCGATCCATTTTCCTTCCTGAGCAAAGGCGCCGATCTGTTTGATCAGACCTTCGTGTTTTGCAAGGTTTGTTGTTCCCGGCATTCCCCCGGGCAGCACGATCATTTCGCATTGGGCATAATCCGCTTCCTGAAACAGGAGATCGGCAACCACTACGATGTCGTGAGCTCCTCTGACATTCCTGTCGCCTGTAACGGAAACGGTCCTGACGGCGATGTCCGCCCTTCTTAAGACGTCGACTACGGCGAGCGCCTCTATTTCTTCAAATCCATCTGCTAAATGAACAAATACCATATAATCTACTCCTTTTAACATTCTGTCCGATTCTTCGCCCTTTTGCCGCGGCTTAAGCCGCAGTGGCAAAACGGACAGCGTAGCAAGCGAAGCTTGCGAAGGAGTCCGCTTGCGGACGTTGATTTATAGATTTTCATCGTATCTTACTGCCAAAACATCCTTCTCGGCTTTGTGAGCCGCCATATGATCGAGGCAAGGATCACAAGAAGAATCAGCGAAATCGCCGTTATGGCGATCAGGCTCATCTGCGCGAACTGCTCCGAAAGCATCAGCGGCAGAACGTCGTCGGTGCCGAACGGATTGATGAAAATCAATCGGTACAGAAATTCCTTCGACTGATTGATATTAAACAGGATAAACAATATCACCATCAAGATCGTATAGACAAGAATTCCGCCTTTATATGCGATCCTGAGTTCATGTTTTCGCTTTTTTATCAGGTAAACGCAGCAGCCGGCCACCGCGAGGACTCCCGCGCCGCCGAGAACGTAGATGGTGTCATTCAGCAACCTTCTGGCATTCTCCATGTTGATCTGCTCCACGGTGCCGAAAACGTCCTGTTCCCGGTCCCTGTATTCGGTAAACAAGTCAAAGTTGTCCTTTTTCCCAGTCATAAAGTCGGAGAAGAACTTGCCGAGTTCGTCATCCTTCATCCCCAGGTCGATTTCATCAGCGATCTGGTCTTTGTTAAACTCATAAATATACAGATCCGGCATGCGGAATACGATATTAAATGCACTTAATATGCAAACTACCGGAATGCTTACTGCAATGATAAAAAATAAAACTCTGTTAAAAATACCCATCTAATCTCCTGCCCCGTGTCTTGATTCAATTATTGGTCGATCTCCGTCATCTATTGAACTAAATATGCGATAAAAAACTTCCAGTTCCTATTGTTTGCTCTTTACGCTTGTGCTTTCTACTACTATCATATAGAATATTTATATAAATTCAAGGATAATTTTCTACATGTTTCTTATGATTATTACGGGAGGTACGTTTTATGGTATATCAAGTCGGGGTCATTACAGCAAGCGATAAAGGCTACGCCGGAGAGAGAACAGATCTCAGCGGACCTGCGATACAGGATATTTTGGCAAAGAGCAAAGCATTCAAGGTTGTCAAATCGTCGATTCTTCCCGATGACAAGGAAATGCTGGCGGCAATGATGCGTAAAATGATCGACGAGGATCAACTCGACCTCATATTGACCACCGGCGGCACCGGTTTCTCCAAGCGTGACGTTACCCCCGAGGCGACTCTTGAGGTGATCGAAAGGCGTACGCCGGGGATTCCCGAGGCGATGCGGAGCTTCTCCCTGGGTATCACACCAAGGGCTATGCTCTCAAGGGCGGAAGCCGGCATCCGGGGCAACGCCCTTATCGTCAACATGCCCGGCAGTCCCAAGGCCATAAAGGAAACGTTGGAATATATCCTGCCGTCCGTCGAGCACGGCTTGGATATTCTGCAGGGAAATGACGCCGAGTGCGCCCGGCCATAATTGTTAATCTTACGCGCTTACGCCGCGCTGTAATTTTCTCTCGAAAACCGCCGAAATTATCAATTAAAAACCCGCCGAAATTATCAATTAAAAACCCGCCGTCTTTTGTATAATCGGCGGGTTGTTTTTATGATGTGGAGAGTGTGTTTCCGCAAAAAACCGTGAAACCTATTACCGTTTTAATGCGAAGCATATAAAAACGGCGGTTTTGAAGGGAATACACTCGAAACTTTACCGGTCTTCCCTGAAATACGGAATGCTCAGATCCGCCGGTCCCATGTCCTCTTTCTTGTTCTTTCTGGTGCTGATGATAACGATGAGGATCGTTGCCGCATAGGGAACCATGTCTACAATATATTGGGAAATATGGATCCCCATACTCTGAAGCCGGAATCCCAGTATGTTAAGTCCTCCGAAGAGAAACGCTCCGATCAGTGCCTTGGACGGTTTCCAGGAAGCAAAGATAACCAACGCCACAGCGATCCAGCCTCGGCCTGCCACCACGTTTTCCTGCCAGACAGGGATGGTTACGAGGGACATATACGCTCCGCCCAGTCCGCAGAGGGCTCCGCCCAGTATGATATGAACATATTTATACAAGTTCACATTGATTCCGGAAGCATCCGCCGCAGCGGCGTTTTCTCCGACTGCCTTCAGGTTCAGACCTTTCTTGGTCCTCCACAGGTAGAGCGACGCACAGATCGTAAGGAGATATCCGAAGTAAATGAAGATATCCTGCTGGAAAAACATCGGCCCTATAATGGGGATTTTACTGAACAGCGGAACATTCAAGGTTTCAAAAACAGATTTTACCGACGCCGGCGCCGGGGTCCCCATGAAACCTTTCCCGATGAAGCTTGCAAATCCGGTCCCGAATATGGTCAAAGTCAAACCGGTTACGACCTGGTTTGCACGCAGGGTCACTGTCAGAATGGCATAGATCGCTGCTCCCAACGCTCCTGCTCCGATGGCGCCCAGTATTGCCAGAAACGGATTTCCCGTCCAAAGCCCTACAGCAAAGCCCATAACGGCCCCCATGAGCATCATACCTTCCACGCCAAGGTTCAGGTTGCCCGCCTTTTCTGTTATTAATTCACCCAGGGTGGCAAACAGCAGGGGCGTACCTGCAACGACAGCAGCTGCTAAAAATGCGTCCATTTATGCCACCTCCTTGTCTTTGAGTTTATGATTGAATGATAGTTTATATTGCAGGAAGAATTCGCTGCCGAGTACAAAGAACAGAATAATTCCCTGGATCATATCCGCTACCGACGAAGGTATGGTCAGTGCGATCTGGATGTATGAACCGCCTTGCAGCAATATGGCAAAAGCGATGCATACCACCAGGATCAACGGCGCTGAAAGCCTCCCCAGCCAGGTGGTAATAATCGCAGTAAAGCCGTATCCTCCGGACAAAGCCGAGGTAAGAGTCTTTTCAATGGCTGACGCCTGGATCATTCCGGTCAGCCCGCATAGTCCTCCGGAGATCAGCATGGATGTGATAATGATCGATTTGATGTTCATCCCCGCATACCGGGCCGTCTCGATGCTTTCTCCCACGACGGTGATCTCGAATCCCTTCTTGGTATGGTTGATAAAAATATAAACCAGCACGACAAGGACCAGTGCGATGATCCATCCGATATGAATGCCAAATACAGCCGGCAGAACTGCGTTCGGTTCGAAATCAGCTATCTTGGGGAAACCCTTGGATTCCGGATCCTTCCACGGTCCGTACTGCAGATAGGTGACCCATTTGATGGCGATATAATTCATCATCAAGGTAAAAATCGTTTCATTCGTCCCGAACTTCGCTTTGAAATAGGCTGGTACGAAAGCCCAGATCCCCCCGCAGACAATTGCCGCGACGGCCATGACAAGCAGTTCGAGCGGAGCCGGCATGGCCGGGCCGAAGAGGGCTACCAGGGACGCGCCGAAAGCACCCATCATGATCTGGCCTTCGCCGCCGATGTTCCAGAATTTCATCTTGAACGCGACAAGAATGCCCAGGGAGGTGATCACCAGTGGGATCGCCTTGATGATGGTCTGTTGGATCCTCATCTCGGTTCCTACCGCTCCCAGTACGATTTCCTTGAATACCTGCAGCGGATTGTATCCCAGGATCATAATGACGAGGCCCGCACAAATCAGGGAAAACAGGATGGCTATGGCTCGTATGACTGTCTCCTGTCTTTTGGGCATTTCGGCCCGTTTGCTGATTTTCATCATGCTCCCGCCTCCTGTTCTATACTGCCTCCGGTCATAAGCAGTCCTATTTCTTCCTTGGTGACTTTGGACGGATCAACGATGCCTGTAACTTTTCCGTTGAACAGGACCATGATCCGGTCGCAAAGATCGATCAGTACGTCAAGATCTTCTCCGATGAACAGCACTCCGACGCCGGATTCCTTCTGTTCATTGAGCAGATCGTAAATTTTATAGGATGCTCCGATATCCAGGCCTCTCACCGGATATGCGGTGATCAAAACCTTTGGATTGGAGTCGATTTCTCTTCCGAGAAGGACCTTTTGAATATTTCCGCCGGAAAGCTTCTTAACCTGCGAATAGACGCTCGGCGTCTGGATATCCAGCTTCTTGACGATCTTATTGGCTTTCTCCGTACACTCAGCCCGCTTCAGCAAAATTCCCGGCTGATTCTGGTAATCCTTCAAAACAATATTATGGACGATATCCATGGATCCCACAAGGCCCATTCCAAGACGATCCTCCGGGATGAATCCCATTCGGATTCCGAGCCGGATGATATCCCTTGGAGTTTTCCCGACGATATTATCCCCCTCAAAGAAGATCCTGCCTTTATCCGCGTGGATCAAGCCGGCAATCGTTTCGCACAATTCCTTCTGCCCGCTGCCTGCAACGCCCGCGACACCAAGGATCTCTCCGCTGTCCAGCGTAAAGCTTACATCGTCCAGTGCGAGCTTCTTGTCCTTATCGACGACGTGGATGCCGTCGATTTCAAGCAGAGGCTTTTTATTCTCCATGATTTTCTTTTCGATGGCAAGATCGACTTTCTTGCCTACCATCATTTCGATCAGGCTCGGGATCCCGACCTTAGCGGTCTCCACTGTTTCCACGGAACGTCCTTTTCTCAGAACTGTGATCCTGTCGCTGATTTCCATGACCTCATTGAGCTTATGGGTAATGATGATCACCGCACAGCCCTGGTCTCTCATATTTCGAATGATCTGGAAGAGCTTTTTGATTTCCTGCGGCGTAAGCACCGCAGTGGGCTCGTCCATGATCAGTATTTTCGCGCCTCGATATAAAACTTTTACAATTTCCAGCGTCTGTTTTTCACCGACAGACATTTCATATACTTTTTTGTCCGGATTGATGTCCAGACCGTACTTATCCGATATGGCTCTGACCTTCTTTGTCAGTTCCCTGCTCTGTGTCAGAAAGCCGCCCTTCTGACCAAGTATAATGTTTTCCTTGGCGGTCAACACGTCCACCAACTTGAAATGCTGGTGAATCATTCCGATCCCCAGCGCGATTGAATCCTTTGGTGAAGAAAAGCGAACTTCGTGTCCCTGTATAAAAATAGAACCGCTGTCGGGGCTATAAATCCCCGACAGCATATTCATCAAAGTACTTTTTCCGGCTCCGTTCTCTCCGAGGAGAGCATGGACTTCGCCGTTATATACAGTTAAGTTCACATCTTCGTTGGCTTTGATTACCCCAAAGGTCTTCGAGATATTCTCCATTTGAATTGCAACATTTGATTGCATTGAAAGCCCTCCGATGTTTTATTTGTTTAAACTGTGTCCATTGGTGCATACAGTGAGCTGTGATTACTCGTTTGCTCCGGTTGCGCCTTCCACAAGGTAATCGATCTGCCAGATGCCTGCTCTGTCAAGAGTTGTACCTTCCGGTACGACAACTTTTCCTGTGTTATCCTTGATCGGGCCTGTGAACGGACTGAATTCTCCGGATTCGATCTTGGCCTGTACTTCGTTTACCTTAGCCTGTACATCAGCAGGAACGAGGTCGGACATAGGCGCAAGCTCAACATAACCGTCTTTTAAGTTTCCATAATAGCTTTCCGGCGTCCAGTTTCCATCCAGAATAGCCTGAATCGTCTTGATGTAGAATACTTCGTGTTTCCAGATCGGAGCAGTCAGGAATGCCTTAGGAGCAGCATCTCTATTGTCCAGATCGTAAGGGATCGCGTATGCGCCAGCTGCTTCTGCCGCGATTTCAGGTCCGGTCGTATCGCAATGCTGTGTGATGATATCACAGCCCTGAGCAAGGAGCGCTTCTGCAGCAGCTTTTTCGTTCGCCGCATCAACCCATGCATTTGTATAAACAACGCTTACTGTTGCGTTCGGATTGACTGATTTTGCTCCGAGAGTAAACGCGTCAACTCCGATGAGAATCTCAGTATAAGGGAATGCTGCTACATAACCGATCTTGTTTGATTTTGTCATCATTCCGGCAACGATTCCGGAAAGGTATCTCGGTTCTTCCATTGCGCCGAAAAAGTTTCCGAAGTTTTTGTCGTTCATTTTGCTTCCTGAGAAGTGAAGGAATTTAACGTCCGGATACTTGTTAGCGAGATCTTCAAGTGCGTCCATATAGCCGAAGCTCGTTCCGATAATAACGGTAGCGCCTTGATCGATCATGGTGATCGCCGCGTTTTCAACGGACTGCTTGTCCTCTGCAACGTTTTCCTGATAGATGGTCTTTACTCTGCCTTTGAAATACTCTTCCATAGCCACTCTGCCGTTGTCGTGTGCTTCAGAGAAACCGCCGTCAGTTTTTGGTCCGATATAAATGAAGCCTACAGTAAGTTCCGGTGCGCCTGTTTTTGCAGTATCGCCGCTGTTATCTTTAGCGCCGCCGCAGCCGGCTAAAGAAGTCATTACGATTGCAAGTACGAGAATCAATGCTAAAAACTTTTTCATAATTTTCATTCTCCTTCATCTTTGTTGAATCAGTGTTTCATGCAAATTGCTTATAACCTATTATAACCTTGCCCCTTCCCGGTAGTAAATAGAAAACCGGGAAATATCTTGATTATTCCCGTAAAAAAATGTATAAAGTTCGTGTTATTACGTATGTTTTGTTTGTATGCCGGTTACAATGTTCGAGTTATAAGAAGTTGATCTTTCCGTCCCTGATCGATTCGATGACCGCCAAAGATTCGACCCGGCAGCCTCTTTCCCTGAGCCTTTTTCCGCCGCCCTGGAACTGCTTTTCAATCACCGCGCCGACACCGACAAGCTCGGCGCCTGCCTGCACGACCAATTCCGCCATACCGATGGCGGCCTCTCCATGAGCGAGAAAATCGTCAAGGATCAAAACCTTGTCGCCCTTGTTGAGATACTTTTTCGACACTCTGACGATAGAAGTCGTTCCTTTGGTGAAGGATTTCACCTCAGCGCCGTAGAATTCCTCCGTCATGGTATTCGGGGAAGTTTTCTTTGCAAATAAGACCGGGACATTTCCCATATGCCTTGCCGCCATGCATGCAATGGCGATACCGGACGCCTCCACGGTAAGTATTTTCGTTACACCGCATCCTTCAAACCTTTTTGCGAATTCCTGTCCGATCTCATCTAATAAAGCTACGTCGATCTGATGATTTAAAAAGGAATCAACCTTTACGATTTCCGTTCCGATCGCAACTCCGTCTGCTATGATTCTTTCCTTTAAAGCCTTCATTTATTCCTCCTGCGAATCCGTCATGTCTCCGATTCTGCTGTTGTTTTGCCCCGGGCAGCTGATTTTTAAACAATAAATACATTCTACAGAATCTGGGTTTTAAAATCAACAATAATGTCGAATCCTGACGGCCGAAAAATGTTTCCGCTGTGAATATCCGATGAAAAGACGGGTAGAAATAGTTAAATCATACATAGAATAACAAGGAGGTCACACCATGCTGTCAAAAGAAGTTGTCAAGCTGCTGAACGAGCAGATCAATAAAGAATTTTTCTCTTCCTATTTATATCTGGATATGTCAAATTATTATGACCTGAAAAACCTCAACGGCTTTTCCAATTGGTTCAGAGTCCAGGCCCAGGAAGAACGGGATCACGCGCTCCTTTTCATTGCCTATATGCAAAAGAACAACGAGGAAATCAAGCTGACCGCCATCGACGGACCCGGCATCGACTACACCGATTTCAAGGTGCCTCTTACAGCGGCGCTGGATCACGAAAGATTCATTACCGCATCCATTTACAATATCTATGACGAATCCGGAAAGCAAAAGGATTTCCGGACACAGCAGTTCCTGAACTGGTTTGTCACTGAGCAGGGCGAAGAGGAAAAAAATGTGGAAGACCTGATCGACCGCTATGACCTGTTTGGCTACGAAGCCAAAAGCCTGTACCTTCTTGACGCCGAATTGGCTGCAAGGGTATACGCTCCGCCGACCCTCGTCGTATAAGCCCGCTATATATTTTCGGGCTAATGGACTTCATTATATTCAAATCCCGCTTCGCCGACCAGGACAGTTCCAACCTTGCTGTTTCCGGGTCCGCGTAGCAGGAGGCGGTATAAGGATTGACAATATTTCACATCCTGCCGGCTTCAGTTATGACGTTCCCCGATCATTCTCCGGTACATTTCCTCAAGACTCGTTTTAGCTTCCCATCCTAATCTCTTCATCTTAGCGCCGGATAATCGCAGTCCTGTTTCTGCAGCATACCCATATCGATTGTCCTCCGGGACATCATAAGTCACGCCGATCTTTCCGCCTGCAATTTTATCAGCGACCATTTCCGCCATTTCACGTATCGTCATGGTGTTCGCCTCATTAACTACGTTGTATGCTTCTGCAGACTTGCCGTTTTCCAAAAGAAATAAAATTGCATCCACGGCATCATCGATATCGCAGTAATTCCCTACGGAATTTCCTCGCGTATGCAGTACAATATCTCTATTTTCTTTTACCGAACGTGCTAACTGAGCGAATATCCTGTTATCATCCTCTCTGACTCCTCTGCCGAATGTCTGTGCCAGCCTCGCAATTTTAACCGGCACACCATACTCCCGGAAATACAAATGACAGAAGTTCTCGGCCATGCGTTTTGCCATCGGGTAGCAGCTGCGGATGTCCGTTATGTCAATATTCCCAAGCTCCTCTTCTTCTGCTTTCTTCCCGTCAGAGCAATCGATCTCTCCATAAACCTCCATGGAGGACAGGTAAACCATGCTTCGCACATGACATCTTGCCGCTAATTCGAGAATATTCTGCGTTCCATTTACAACGGATTGTGCAACTTCCACCGGATGAGACATCATATAGGAAGATTGGGTAAATGCCGCACAATGAATCAAATGCTCATAATCCCCCTTAATCTGACGGACAGCTTCCGATTTTATCAAATCCGCTTCAATGATTCGTGCATGATTCCTGATAAAGTCGCTCAGCTTGTCAGGATTCCGAACGATAACTGCAACATTATGATTGAGTTTCAGCAATCGCTCCGCCGCCATTTTTCCAATATATCCGGTCGCTCCGGTAATCAGATATGTATTCATCCGGGGGCCTCCTTTTATCCTTCTTAATCCCTGCCGAACAAGTCCCTAGTGTAAACCTTGTTCCTCACATCGTCCAAACAGCCGTCATATCGATTTGCAAGAATCGCATCACAGCTTTTTTTGAATTTCTCCAAATCATTCATTACGACTGAACCAAAGAACGTTTCCCCGTCCTCTAATGCGGGTTCATAGATAATCACAGCAGCGCCCTTCGCTTTTATTCTTTTCATTACACCTTGAATACTGCTCTGTCGGAAGTTATCACTGCTGCTCTTCATTGTCAGACGGTACACTCCAATAACACAGATCTTTTCTTTATCTGCATTATATTCTCCGCGATCATAATAGTCATAATAATTTGCAATCTTTAAGACACGATCTGCAATGAAGTCTTTTCTGGTTCGATTGGATGCCACAATGGCTCCAATCAGATTTTCCGGCACATCTGCATAGTTTGCCAGCATCTGCTTCGTATCCTTCGGGAGGCAATAACCTCCATACCCAAAACTCGGATTGTTGTAATGGCTCCCAATTCTTTCATCAAGACAAACACCGTTGATAATCTGCTGTGTGTCCAACCCTTTCATTTCTGCATAAGTATCCAGTTCGTTGAAGTAGCTCACCCTGAGAGCCAGATATGTATTGGCAAACAGCTTGACCGCCTCTGCCTCAGTAAAGCCCATAAACAATGTGTCTATATTTTCCTTGTCAGCTCCCTCCTGCAGAAGATCCGCAAAGGTACGGGCCGCTTTCACGAGTCGTTCATTGTCCATATCCGTACCGACGATAATTCTCGATGGGTAGAGATTGTCATACAGTGCTTTGCTCTCACGTAGGAATTCAGGACTGAAAAGGATATTTTTATTCCCTTTCTTTTCACAGATAGATTTTGTATAGCCCACCGGAACGGTTGATTTGATCACGATAATGGCTTTTGGATTGCATTCGGTCACCATCTCAATAATCGATTCCACAATTGATGTATCGAACTGATTGGTAACGGAATCATAGTTTGTAGGAGCGGCCACCACGACAAAATCAGCATTGCTGTACGCCGTCTTTGAATCCAGAGTAGCTGTCAGGTCAAGCTCCTTTTCAGCCAGATATTTCCTAATATATTCATCATGAATTGGAGATTTTCTATTGTTGATCATCTCCACCTTTTCGGGAACAACGTCCACCGCAGCCACTTTGTGATGCTGCGCCAGCAGTATAGCAATGGACAGACCTACATACCCTGTTCCGGCCACAGCAATTTGATACTTTTTATCCATATGTTAGATCCTCATTTTTTATCCTTCAAACCAATCTGACTTCTTACACACTCCGTTTGCTAAGCGCCATCTCTCATCCATATTTACTTTACTCCAGTCTGAGTAAATACGGCAGTATTCACATAAATCTACAGCCTGCTTTAGATTCGCTTTCAATTTATCCATATCTTTCAAAACACTTTCTATTTTCCAATAACCGTTTTCCGGAAAAGAAACATTAAATTTTTTGTTTAATATCCCGACATACATTGCCATTGGGCATATCGAGAGTTTCCCTTCAAACATATTAAGGCATTTGCACATTTCAGGTTTATTTGGAAAGTATGGATTCTCTCTTCTTTCAGTAGACAAGCCTCGTTTAAAAAAGGTAATAACATCCGGTCTGGAATAGCGAATATTATTTTCCTTCAAAAAATCATATATACTTTCTGCTTTCTCATATATGGACGGATATAATGAAATTGTGATTATTGTATTCGTATTCACAATGCTTTCAATTAGTTTTTTCTCCATCCTCTTTATTAGCAAACCATTACTTACTAATACGATCGTAGAAAAAGGATATATGTTTCTTGTAAAATTTAATATCTGATCTAAATTGGGATACAACAGGGGTTCCCCGCCCATTACCCGGATTGTTTCAATATGACTTACCAACTCTTTCAACTGTGTAATATCTTTTTTAAATGCATCGATATCATAAAAATGTATCTCTGATAATGGTGAAAAATGCAGGCATGCTGCACATTGCTGATTGCAATGTAATGCGACGGGAAATTCTAAATATGGCAAGGCGCACCATTCCTTATATTTCTTCATTCCACCCAATTCACAATTGTCATCATAGTGTTCATTTTTCAACATTTCTATAGGAGCTACGTAAATTTTATTATCTCTGATACCTAGTGTTCTTAATTGATAATAAATATCTTCTACCATCTTAGTTGTATATGTACCGGGAATGACAAAATAATCTGCTTGTTTTTCAACCTGATTAGCCTTATAAGCTGGAACAACTTTTATTTTATCGTATTGGATATTCCATTTTTCAATTGAATTGTCGATAAATGCAGTAACACTAATACCCTTTGCAGTAAGCATACGATATAATATCTTACCATATGTACCAAAACCGCAAATAATCATTGTGCTTTTCAATAATTCAGAACCCATTCTTTGACATTGTCCTCTTTAAAATTTTCTTTCCGGCAGAATCACTTATATTACTTTGAGTTTTACGATTAGTAAGCTTTTCGTAATTATTTAAAAAGCACTTTAAATACCCTGCTCTTTCAATGAGATGGCCCTCTTCACCGATTGTCTTTTCCATTACTTCGAGGATAAGCTCATCAGTCTCAACCTTTATTTGCTTCCATTCAACTTTATCAGTATGTACATTATAAATTGCAATCCCCCCATCTGATGTGTTCGATGGTATCACAATGTTATCATTATCCAACATATATCCATGCACATACTCAGGAGATTCACCGGCTTTTAAAAACGGATTCCTCTTTAATGCTGCTATTACAACTATTGTCCCCGTAAGCTTGTCTAATTTAATACTATAATTGGACTTGCGCTGAAGAAATATTACATATTTCCCAATATCTATCATTCCACTAAACGGTTCATATTGACAGTCTCCACAATCATTTGGGAATTGGCTATAATGTATTTCATCCTGTGTAAGCGGATTCCATCTTATTATTTTTTCTCCTGTTCTTGTTGTGATCCAACACTCTGTGCCATCATACATGATTTCCCAAAAGGTATCGTTCTCATCTCCAATCACATAGTATTTATATGATTTATCTTTTATATTAAATGCCAACACTTGGTTTGATTGCTGCGAAGGCATTAATAAATATTCATTCTCTATCAATACAGCATTGCGGAAATACTCTGCATGTCCCTCATCCATTTTTTGTTTCCAACCTTTAAGCCATGATGTATGATATTCAATCTTATTGTCATAATATTCTATAATTGCAGGATACCTGACAGGAATCATATAAATATGACCACCGCTGTTTATTGCCGAAAAGAATCGCGAATGTGGAACATCATTTTCTTTTATGCTCACTATTTTGCTCGTCTTGGATACACAATCATATATTCCGATTGCATCCGCTGACATCGGTATGCAAACTAATTGCTTATTATCCACGATCACGTCTGCATAGAGCCCTGCCCTAAAAGGTGCGAAATCCTTAAAAGTGACTTCTCTTTGTACCTGATTATTCGCTAAATCATAGGAAATAAGTTGATTGTGTGCTATATCCGGAATCCATAACTTATTTTCTATAATCTTCATTCCCCAAGCTCTCACAGCTTCTTGCATATCTCACCTAAAAATTCCTTTCGTCCAAAAGAATGTAATTTCTGATTCCATCCTTCACCAGTAGCTTTTCTATTTGCATCTGATTTTTTTTGTTCGCCGCTATTAATAGTATCTCTTTACTTCTTTCTATTGCTGCTGGTTCATATTCACATACCTTTATCCCATGAAACCTTTCGGGGTTATCCTTTCTATCAGATACTAAAACCATATGAGGAAGTACATTAACCTCCTTCATTTTATTTATTACCTTCTCCGCAACACCACCTGAACCATACAAAATAATCTTACTGTATTTTTTCAATTCTCTTAAGTCATATTCATCAAATAAACACTTCTTCCACTCCCATATATTGCCGGCAGATACAGTCCACGGATGATTTGTTGTCCTGCCTTCAACATCACAATAACAGCAAAATGGAATTGGTCTACTTAAAAATTCTAAAATTTCCTTTTCTGTCTCTGCTTTATAAATGTCAATGCAATCCTGTTCTCCGGCTTCTATATGTATATCAAACTTCTGGCAAAAATGATCAGCATTTGCAGCTATCGTGCACGTGTACAGCTTACCATTTTTCAATTGCGAGCAATAATTAGCATGATAGCAATTAACAAAGTTCTTCATGTTATTCTGTTTCCCAGACAGATCAAACGGCACATGATTTAGCCGCTTATCCTGATCTGCTTTCTCTTCAAAAATTTCTATATTTATTCCAAACGCTTTGCCCTTTTCTCCGATCTCCTTCTTGCAATTTATGATTCCATAATCCGTATAGCTTACTATAATTCTGTTTTCGCGGCAGGTTTTCCAAAAAGAATCTGGTTCCTTGTTTAATAATAAGCCATTCGTCACAATCCGTATCCTAGCTTTCGGAAAAGCCTTTCTTGCGATTATAGTAAATTGCTCTATTTCTGGATGTAATAATGGTTCCCCGCCCATCAGTTCGATAATGTCGGCTTCTCCATCCAATAAAAAAGATAATCTTTCAAAGTCCTTTTTAAATTCCTCGATATCAGCAAGTTTTGCTTCAGCAATAGGCGAACAATGATCACACCCCTTACAATTCAAATTACAATGGTCTGCGATGTGATAAACAAAATTCAGTTTGTTTCTTGGAAGCAATTTATGGCTCAGCCTTTCATACTCCTCTTTTTCTATTAGCTCAGCTTCAAGATCATACCCCATGTTTTTACTTATATTTTCGTATTTTTGAAGTGTCTCCATCACATTTACCGCATTTTCATAAGCCAACTTGTAAGCGTCTTCACCAACAAATACCGACCTCGGAAGTGGGTCCATTTCCGATAGTCTAATTAAAAAGTCTGCCAATTTATTCGGATCACCCTTTTGCTTATGATTGACCTTTTTAATTCCCTCATATTTCTTGCTGTAGATTGTCCTATATGCAGAATCTTCTTCCATCTTATAGATCAAGTTGTCAAAAAAATCAGTTCTAAATTGTCCGGGAATGACAGAAGATACCCTTATATTCCATGGTTCAACTTCACTAGATAAAACGTTTGACAGATTATTTAATGCAGCTTTTGAACTTGAGTAAGACGCACTCCCTTCCCATGCACTATATCCGTCAATCGATGAAATATTCAAAATGACCCCGCTTTTATTTTCTCTCATAACGGGCAGCACACCCTTTATGAAACGAAATGCTCCCATAAAATTTACATTAAAATTATCCAGCAGTTCTTCTTCTGATAGATCTTCTACTGTTCCGATTTGTTCATACCCTGCATTGTTAATCAGAACGTCTATTGTTCCGAAAAATGATACCGCTTTCTTAATCGCTTTATTCACAGACTCACTTTTTGTAACATCCACTGTCACAGGAAAGAAATCCTCTTCCTGATTCACTATGATTTTTTCTTTTAATGATTCCGGGGTCCTGCTTGCTGCAATAACACAATTCCCTGTATTCAATACCTGTTGTGCTAATATAAGTCCCAATCCCGAACTCGCTCCGGTTATTAACCAAACCCTTTTCTTCATACGTACTCCATCTTGTACTATTATATTAAAATGAAAAGCTGCAATTTTCGCAAATGGTTCCTTGTCTTCCGGTTTCATTATGTGATTTTCTTAAACCTGAATACACATCAGAATAAAACGCTTCTAACAAGGGGGTTTCTTTCACGTTTTTACCAACACTTCCCTCTGGGTCAAAAGAGCAAATTGCATAATCGCCATTGGATAAAATGCATATTTGTTTATTCAAGTCATCACATACGCTATTTTTCACATTCTCATTCCTGCTAAGTTTTCTAGGGACCTCTTTTCCAATCCATTGACCTAGATGAATTATCCTGATATCACACTTCTCTGAAAACATAGTTTCAAACTCTTCCAAAGCCTCTTTGTTGCCGGTATCTACAATAGAAACCCTCACCTGAATCGGCGTTCCATGCTGGCTATTGGCTTTTAATAAATAATGTAGATTATAAAGCGTTTTATCCAGATCCAGCCCCATTATCTTATAATACTGCTCTTTATCAACAGAGTTTATAGAAACAGTAATTGTATCAATACCGCTGCAAATCAGTTCCTCTATCAGGCTTTCGTTCGCCAATGAAAAATTCGTTGTAAACCATACAGGTACCCCGGTAAATTCTTTTTTTAATTTAATAATTCGCTTTACTAATTTAATATCAGTCATTGGCTCTCCATTCAGGTGCAGAATGAATTTTTCAACATGTATCTTCTCTTCCTGTATTCTCCTGATTATTAAATCAAACAATTCATCTGTCATGATCCCTTTTTCTCTTGTTAGCGTTGGATTAGGACAGAACTCGCACCTTGCATTACAGATACTGCTTGTTTCAACCATTATTCTATATGACTTGTCCATTTCCCGTCTCCAGTTCAGGAATTCTTAAAAGTTCGCCGAAATAATCATTTATTTCCGGCGGATTCCAGCGCATTCCTCCAGAAGCCGAGGAAAACGTCATTTCTCCAAATTTAATACTTCCATCATTTAAAATATAAAAATCTACTCTAACATGGTAAAATCCTTGTGCCAATGTTTCAGCCAGTGATAGCAGTTCTTCTAACCGTTCCGGCCTCTCCACTTCTTCTTCATATATCGGATGATCATATGAAATATTTACTTTATTCCATTTGCTGTCGTAAAATGCCATTTTCAATTCATTCTTTCGATCTGCCAAGAACATAATATAGTAGGCCTTTCCATTAAAGCACCATACTTTATAGTCATATAAATCCTGGTTCCCATTTTCCAAATATTCTTCTGCTATTATCACTGGAGTTATCCCATCATATTGCAGTTGTAACCCTCCAATCATAGCAAAGTTTTCTTTCATCCATCTGTCAAAATTTCTTTTTGCTATCGGCAGATTCAGAGAGGTTTTATCTCTCACGATCAAATTATATCCACATCCATGATTGCACTTTAAAACAAATTTCTCAGGCAGTTGTTTAAAGTCAATCTCATCAAAGCTTTTCCATACTCCTAATAGCGGTACCAGATATTCTTCGTCGATTTTTTCTTTAATCCAGTCTCTCACTGCATATTTATCCGTTAATTGTGTTTTTAGCAGCGAATTGTCATACAATTTAAGCCATTGTATCTTTTCGGTGTATTTATGCGGTTTTCTTAAATCCAGGATTTCGCCAGTATGTCTAAAATACCAATCTAATAATGAATTAGGATATTCCTTTTCGCTTAAGCATTCGTCATAATTGGAAACCTGGCATCTAATGCAGCTTTCAATTTTATCTAATTTCTTATGTAATTCAGCCATTTTCTTATGTTGTTCAGCCATGCTCTTTTGCATATTTTTTTGCATTCGTTTCACATAATCATAGACATCCACATCATAATCAGAAATTGTCCTTCGCATCTGCGCATATGCAATATTGCTTATATACTCGATATTATGCATCCCGTTGAGCGTCAAATAATTTTCTATTGATTTGTGATGATTATCCAATGTGGCTACGATGACCTTTTTATCTTTTTCGGACTCTGGCAATTCGGAGGCAATACAAACAGGGACTCCCAAAATATGCTCCGGATTCCCTTCCTTATCGGATACTAATACACAAAATACTTTAATTCTTAGCTCGCTTTTATAAAGATAGCTGATTAATGTATGGGCAACCAGACCGGCTCCATAAACAATAATCTCATCGCATTGATTGATTTGTTCTAATAATTGTAATTCTGTTTTCATAATAAGCCTCCACATTAACCAAATATCTTTACAGATTTTCAAATTCGTTATCAGATATGCAGCTCATTAGAAATTTTTCTTTAGCAAGCTCAACAATTTTCTTGTTATTTACAAGATGGGCCATTACTCTATCTCTGACGTACCAGATATTTTTAAATCCAATATTTTTAAGCAGTAACCTTATTTCATTCTGATTTTTTTCCGCTGTTGAAACTAAAATGAAGCACTCATCTTTTATTTCCGCTAAATCATAAATTGATTTAACACATACTCCTTGAATGTGATCTGGATTTCTAGCCTTTTCTGTCACCGCAAAACAATGTATCGCGATATTGAAATTATTGTTCTTTAAATTTTCATACACTGCGAGAGCTCCTTCTCCCGCACCGTAGATTACAACCTTATCGCCATCCTGCATGTGCTTAATAATTTTTTCTTCTCTTGAATTTTTTATATTCCTATATGATTTTATTGATGAATTATTGTTCTTATATAATTCCTTTATATATGCGTTACTTTTTTCTTCGCTATCAAAAAAATATTCACACATCTTTCGGATTGCAATATCATTACCTTCAATATTTTCATTTTGATATAGTGCAACTTCTTGCGTGTTTTCAATTAATTGGGTATTTTGTCCATCACTTTTAACCAATACCGCTAATATCCCAGCTTTTATTTCCATAGCCTTTAGCCATAGATCATCTTGATTTTTACATAATTTCTCTATCGCTTTCTTATCGAAAGTATCTTTCGGCATACAATGAGGCGGGTAGAGAACCCCTCCCATCCCTACCGGCAATATGTCAACTACAGGCTCATCAATACACTCTGTATATATCTTATCCCATTTATCGTACGGTAAAATTCTCCCGTTTTCTGTCAGTATTCTGTTGGCCCTAAGACATGAGACTGCATTGGGAAATTTTAAATATGAATTATATAAAAGCTCTACCGTCCTTGGTGAATAATAAACATCATCATCAACCGTAATAATGACACTGCCCGGGTTTTCTTGCATCACATAGAAATACTTTTTATGTGATTTTAGATCGTCACACCATTTCACTTCTAAACCAAATTTGCATAGCTCCAACAATTCCACCGGAAGTTCTTCTTCCTTTCCGGGGAATTGCGATTCTGCCAACCAGAGCATAATGCTGTCCGGTCTCTTATTTTGTATCAACAATGTTTTTATGACTTTATGTACATCACGTATTCTCGCAGGATATGATGTTAATGAGACAATGATGCTATTCTGTTCTTTGTTCTGTTTCATATAAACCTCACCAATGCTTAACTATACTCATTGCAAAACACACTTAAATAATTAATAAATTCCAAGTAGAACTCCTTCGTGTAATGATATGGTGTTAATCCCCATTTATTTTCCTCATCAGCAAGCGTCTTCTCAGGCATATCAAAAGAACTGCACCCCGGGAATTGAGATTCTAATTTGGCATAAAGTTTTTCCAACTTATGATTCATCTTTGCTATATATTTTTGGCGTTCATCTGGAAAGGCATATATGGCTTTATTTAAGCCTCTGTATTCCCTTGCAAATAATGCTCTATTGATAAGAATCTTCTGTGGTTCATACACTTTCATTATTCGTTCAGCATAAATATTGATCGCATTATCAATAGTGGAGTCAGTAAAGTCAATAGAATTAATTTTCTCAAAAACAAAGCTTTCTTTTTCTATAATTTCAGACTCCTGTAAACATACACTATCTGTGACAAAACAACCATTATGCATTAACAGATTATGTCGTTCATCGATTAGATCAATTACTAATATCTTGGCATTGCTTTGGGCAAACCTCTCAAACAGATTTTTAGAAAAATCTGTTTGCACACATTGCAATTTAAAGCCATAAGTCTTGTCCGAATCAACTTTTATATCATATACAGGTTTTGAAACAGCTGAAAATATGGAGCATCTTGATACATATTCGTTTACCTTAAACAAATTGCACGTATCGTATTCAAAGGCATCCCTTGTCACACAGCTCCCATGAATATCAATATTGTACATTGAGCCTACACCACCTTCTCCTGCTCAATTCCTAAAGATATCAAGTATTCAGTTACTTGCTTCTTAACTTTATTATCTTCAATCGCAATAATTACTTTATCAAAATCAAGTTTTGTTATCACTTCTGGATTTTCAATTTTTACATATAAATCTTTGTATTTCAGATAATTTTTATCTACCCATGCCACGATGCGATAATGCTCATTCAGAAATATCTGTTTAAAATAGGCCTTTCCCATTTCTCCGGCTGCGTACAGAACAATATTTTTGCAGTCCCCGACCTCTTTGTACGGGAAAATAAATCTCAATCCATCTTTAAATGCCTGGCTCTTATTAAATAAATACTCCATTGGGTCATACATTACTATTCTCTGCAATTCTTCATAATTTGCGTAATAAAACCCTTCGGGCCATCCCAGTATTTCCATCTCTTCAAAAAACTCTGTTTTTAAAAACATGTATATGCATTCAAAACTATATGCATTTTTTTGCTTCCTGAGTGCGGACATACATGCAGATATGCATTTATTAATAAAACTATGTTTGACATCTTCGTAAATGTTTCTCTGAATCAATTCACTCTTTATCGCTCTATGGGCAAAGGCAAAATCATATGAAACTTCAATTTTTCCAATTCCTCCTTGTAAGCTGGTCGGGTTATCTGTCCGATATTTTATCAGTCTCTCGTTCAAAATGCATATGCGCTCTGCCAGTACTAAGGATGTATTGGTAAAAAATTCATCGTTTGATCTTCTCGTGTTTTGAAATAGGAGATTATTACTTTCGACAAAACTTTTTCTATAAAGCTTATTCCAAGGAACCGAAAATGATATTTGAAAAATATGTTGCATAATATCACGATAATTGAATACTTCTTTCATATTTGGAACGTATTCTTTTCTTAAAACCCAATTTGGTTCTGTTATTTCTTTCGTATCATCACTGTAAAAATAAGCATCACATATTACAATGTCTGCATTATTATCATTGGCTTTCTTCCATAATTTCTCCATCATATCAGGTTCGAAAAAATCATCAGAGTCCAGGAAAATCAAATATTCGCCCCTTGCATTTTTCATTCCGTTATTTCTGGCGATTCCGGCATATTGATTGCTTTGCTCCAGCAAAATAATTCTTCTATCATTTTCCATGAAATTTTTTATGATCTCTACCGAACGATCCTTGGAGCCATCATCCACAAAGATCAGTTCAAAGTCGCCGAATGTTTGATTCAGTATGCTTTCAACACATTCCGTTAAATATTTTTCTGAATAATAGACTGGAACAATAATTGAAATCTGTGGCATTTCTCTTCCCTCATAAATTTTCTTTTGCTTTTAAGTCATTCTTTATCTGTGTTGAACTTATCTCCGGGGTTCTTTTAAGATAGACAACTTCTACGCCTTTCTCCTTCAGGAAATCGAACTTTCCTTCCCAATCATCCCCGATCACAAAGGTGTCTACATGATATTCCTTTGCATCGGTTATTTTTTGCTCCCAATTATCTTCAGGTATTACTAAGTCAACATAACGGATAGATTCTACAAGCCGCACTCGCTGGTCGTAGCTGAAATAACACTTTTTATGTTTTTCATTCCAGTTAAACTCATCTGTGGACACTGCAACAATAAGATAATCCCCCAATTCCTTTGCACGTCTTAACAAATCAATATGCCCGTAATGCAACAAATCAAAGGTTCCATATGTAATCACCCTTCTCATACCCTTACCTCTTTCAGCCCTAATAATTTTAGCAATCGTTCTGCATTCTTTCCATCATCATATTGAAACAAGCGCTCTTTCAGTTCTCTTCGCTTCTCCTTATATGCATCGATTCCGTTACCGACATCACAGATGAATTGGATCAATTCATCGATGCTGTTCATATGTACCCCCGGCATATAGTCTAATGGATTATCAACTGAAAATCCGATAGAGTATTGCTGTATATCGTCTATGGTATAAGCCACCATCCGATTCAGCAAGAGATAGTCAAAGGCAATCGAGGAATAATCCGAAATAAGCGCGTCTGAAAGTTTCATCAGGTCATAAACAGTCGCTCCAACGCCATCCAAAACATCCTGCTTTATCACCCGGAGATTTCCTTCGTCCGCAATAAGCAGCTCGGACATTTCCTGATGAATATGCGGCTTAACAATCATCAGGATATTTGTTTTCAGCAAGCTATCCTTTAGCTTATTCAGCGACTCTTTGCTGTCAATCAGAGGCATTCCATATACAAAATCCGCTTCCGAATCTTTTCTGGTAAAGCCCGCCATTGTTCTGAATGTCGGCGCCCACAAAATTACTCGGCTGTACTTTTCCTTATTAATGAGCTGATATAACTTTTTATGGTGCTCTTTCTTATATAAAATATCTGTCCTGGGCGCTCCGCAGGTCACCAACTGCTTCTCCTCCGCCCCAAATTGCTCTGAAATAATGGAATTTAAATTTTCTGAAGGAGACAGCACATAGTCTGTATCACTGTAAACACAGATTTTACCCTTTGTAGCTTTGAGAGGGATTCCGTGATTCATATAGCAGGAAATTTGCTCTTTCCTGCTTTTTTCAATCATCTTACTTTCATAGATAAGGTATCTTGCTCTATTCAAAAAATAATAATAGGAACAAATCTCCCAAAAGCTATGCTCTTTCAGCGGCATGCCACGCAGCAAATATGCTTCCCGTCTTGTATTTTTATACCACTGTGGATGATCGCAAAGCCATCCAACCTTGTATTTCTTACTGTTTTCCGAGCGTGACAATTCAGAGTAGAGTGCCGCCGCATTTTCGCAAGTATCGCCCTCGCCCTGAAATATGATCAAATCCTTCACTTTCAGTCTTCTTGTAATTTTATCTACCCATGTATCGTATCTATGCCTGTATGTCGGATAGAGAATGCACTCAATATTTTCAATACCCGCGAATAAAGCTTGCAGCTGTTCAACAACGCCTTGATAATTGATAATCGTTATAAGTAGCGCTGTTTTACTCCAATCCTCTTCCAGCAGTCTCCGAGGTTCTGCTATCATTAGGTTCAAATCATTAACTGATATTCGCGATCCCCATTTTCTGGTATCATTGTCCACGATATATTTTGCTCGCCTACAAATATCTGTGTCTTTTATAGACTTAAAAATATGTACGAAATTATTTCCAGATCCAAAACAGATAATCTGTTTTCCTTTGGTACGCATATTCAATTGGTCTATAGTATAACGCGCTACCCTCATCTCTGCTCCTATTTCATTAACTTTTTCCGGGTATATATTCAATTTTTTATAACACTAATAACCTTGACCACACTTTATTTTCTCCATGAATTATCACAGTGGTGTATGCCAATTGTGCGTTCTGTGCGAAATGCGTTTTCCCCTATTATGCTGACAGGTGCAATAATATCCGGCGGGTAAATAGCCAGCCCGTTCTTTATCTGATATGAGAAATCCATTTGAAAACCATGCTTCAATAAAACTTGTTCTTCATAATTGCTATTCGTGCAGGCATCTGTTTTTCCATCCTTCTGGACAAATTGCATCTCAGATCGTGTTTCCATCAGTTCTTTTATAACAGGGCTTCCTTTTGCGCAGCCGATCCCGGCTCCACTATTGGGCGCAGGCCATTCTCCAAAACAAATAAAAGAGTCGTTGCTTAACAGCGGAGTTACCGGTTTTACCAGCTCAACATCTGTGTCAAAATAAACGCCGCCATAGTGATATATAATATCAAGTCTGGCAAAGTCCGTAACATATGCCCACATTTTTCTTTCGTAGGCTTGTCTCATATATTCATTCTTGCAGACATCGTAATTTTCTTCGTTCCATTCAACAATTTCAAAATCAGGATGCATTTTTCTCCAGCTATCAATACACGCTTTATGTAATTCTCTTTTTTCGCCCTTCCCAAACCACATATAATGGATGCGCTTTGGAATAACAGATTCCTTCTCCGGTAAGATGTCTTCTCTTATCTGGGCTTTGAAGAAAGCGTGATTGATCAAGGGATATACATGACATTCCAAATTGTTCAGACCCAGACTTTGATCTAAATAGTCCAGTATAGACAAATACTTTTCGGCCGTAATCAAAATAATATATTGATCCGGATCTAAATTTGCTAAAGATAATGGTGATTTTATCTCGAATATTGAGTCTGCGTAGTGGACTGTCGTTCCTTGCTTACTCACATCCCCATCAACAAAGAAAGCCAATTTCCTGTCTGCTCCCCATTCTTTAATCAAGGGCTCAATGTAGTACGGGAGCATTCCGGCGCCATAAAAAATAAGCTTCCTGTCCGACCTGCTCAATCTGTATAGAAAATCCTTATAAAAACATTTTCTTACTGCCATATATCACCTGCATGATTACTCTGCCTTCAGAATATCAATATTCTGAAGAAGAATCGGCTTTCCTGTCTTTTGGTATAATTCAAAAACAGAACCTCTGTCACCGTAATAAGCATCGCTTAAAGCAATTGCTTGATTCACATCGGCAGAATTGTCGTAAATACCCCAGCTTTCCGATTCATAGCGTTCTGTTATGGCACTGTATCGATTCCATAACTGGGGCCGCATGGATTGCAGGGTTCCCGACATCAATGGATGCGGCCGCCACAATAATGCGATGTCTTTCTGCATTTCTTTGAAAGTCTGCAATACATCTTCTATCTTCATTATCATCTTTTCGCCGTGCTCCAGCATACTGGCAATACTTGTATTGTATAAAACAATCTTTTTCCAGCTCCCATCAGGCTTACAGATTACTTTTAACCACTCTTCCGGAATATCCAGGTCCTCTTTTCTTGTGCTTAACACTTTATCATATTTAGGGCTGCCAAGAGCCAACACCTTGTGCTCTATATTACCAAATGCATTTTTACAATTATTTTCACGTTCGAATTTTTGCAGCTCCTCAACATATGTTTTTCTTACTGCCTCTGATTGAACAATGACTTTATCGGAATACAAGGTTCCGGGAGTCACACAAAAGTGTTCAGCTACTGTGTCTCCCGCACACACAAAATAGGGAATATAGACAAGCATGTTCGTATGTTGCTTAAGCTCTTTTGCATAGAAGGCTGGATGTACAGTGGTGACAAGGTTGCAATCGTCGTAAGGATTATGTATATAAATTATGTCAGGTTTTCTTTCTGCAATCACATACTCCTCCCATGAAGTAACGGGTACATACTCGGGATAATCATTTCCTTCATAATGCATCTGTCCCAGAGTTCCGTCTGGATTTCTATCATAATACGGTATCGGGATTACATACGCATCACAGTTCTTGTCGTCATCGGCGGCTTTCCATACACTCTCCAATGAATCCCACATGGATGCCTTATATGGCATAAACACGATCTCTTTTTTATCATCGGGGAATTCCCGCTCGACTCCGTTGTATAGCTGTATCAATTGCTTTTTTATTCTTATAAACAGTTTTCGGAATTGGGTATCGTCCGATAGTGCGATGTTCATCTGATAGAGATCCTCGCAATAATCCTCAAGAACGCTTACAAAAGGTAGGGTATAACCTGATAATTCTTCAAAGTAGTTCCCCAGAAGAATCGCAGTTTCCTGACATTGCGAAAGCACATTGGCAGCGTCCGCCGGAATGATTTTGCTGCTTATTTCCCCGAGATTATCATTCGCCTTTTCCAACGTTTTGATTACAGACAGTATCTCTTTCTTCTTATATCTCTCCGTCATAATTCTATCCCTGTATGCTAGATCCCAAATACCTGCTGATTCTCTATAGCTTCATATATTGCTCTATATATATAGAAGTCTGCAGGTTCCGTAATTTTAATATTATTTTTAGTGCTCATAACCATATGCATCGGCTCATTATATAAGCTGCACAAATGCGCAGAATCGATTGTCTTCAGGCCATCCTTCTGCGCCATTCTATACAGTCTCAGTATATTCTCGAAGTGAAAGGACTGGGGTGCCTTTGCTACGAACATCTGATCCCGCGGCGGCACGTCAGTAATGCTTTCTCTATCCACACAGCGTACTACACTTTCACGAACCGGCTCTGAAGTAATTGCATTGCCGTGCTTTTTCACAGCCTCAATGTTATTGCTGATCAGTTCTTCATTGATTAAAGGCCGTACTCCATCATGTATCAGTACGATATCCTCTTCGGCGCAGTACTCTTTCATTGCTTCCAGACCATAGTAAATAGAATCATGTCCTGTGTCGCCACCCGCTACAATATCTAAAACCTTTGTGATGCCATATCGTTTCAACAAGCCTTTTAATTCTTCTATCCACTCCTTGATGCACACCACTAGAATACCGTCGATTTCCTCATGGTACTCAAAGTGCTCCAAAGTATAGATGATAATGGGTTTTCCATGCATCTCCAGGAATTGCTTGGGTTTTGAATGTGAATTCATTCTTCTCCCTGTGCCTCCCGCAAATATCAATGCTTTCGCCATTTCCATTTACCTCCGCCTCGATATATATATACATTCGACTAAACCTCGTTAAACTTTAATACCATTTATTCCAAGCTCTTCATCCTTCCATTTCAGGATAGACTTGCAACGCCTGTTTCAGATGTCTGATATAGGTATTGGAAAAACTGGTTCCGTTTTTCTTCCCAAAGGGTATGGTTGATGAAATCAAGGGAATGGCAAGCCCTTCCTTGCAATTTCTATAGACTGTTCTGGCTTTGCATTCATCAGGAAAAGGTAGGAGAGATATTCAGAAGAATTGACTCGTACAATTGCAGCCTCCGATTCTTCAATGCGGGATTCCCGGTTTGATAAAAGCTTGACTCCTCCCTTTTGCAAATCCCACAAGCTGCAAATTTCGACAATTTCACAATACTATGAAACCCTTAAAAAGTCAAGGGTTCCGCCCGAAGGATTCCGGGTTCTCAACTTACAAACGGGGATCTCGCCTTCCAATTAACCTATTGTTTTCGAAAAACACTTGACATGTTCCTTATTATTCCCTATAATGACCTCATAAAGTGCTTTTTGGGAATATTGAGGAGTGATAACATGACAGATAAATATTATACCGTGGATGAGATCGCCGAGATGATCAAGATCCATCCGAAAACCGTGCAGAGATACATCCGCGAAGGCAGACTGAAAGCGACCAAGGTCGGTAAGAGCTGGCGTGTGTCCGGCCATGATCTCAGCACCTTTACGGAAGGGGGCAGCGTTTCAGAGGGAGCACCTCTCTCCATGGGAGAATCATTCGAGCGCGGGGAAATCAAGGTTTCGGCGGTAGTCGATATTCCGGGAGTTGATACCCAGGAGTCCATCCGGATCGCTAATACGCTGACCGCCATATCAAACTCAAAACCGCCCGAATACGGGGCCTCGGCCATGCAGACCCAATATTTGATGTCGGAGAAAGTGGTACGTGTCATGATATGGGGCAGTTTGGACTTCACACAGATCATTCTGGATGCCATTGCTACACTGTCGGGAAATAATGAAAAGTAATTAATTCAAGGTGATTGGGAGGGGGATTAAAAAATGAATTATCAGGTCGTAGAAAAGAACAACAATAAATACATCCGGCTCAACGGCGAAGGCAGTCTTATCCAAACCGAAAGCGATGGGCTGGAGCTTTTGTCCTTATGCTCAGAATACGAAACAAATCTTTTACTGATTCCTGCTGAAAGATTGTCCGATGAGTTTTTTCGTTTGAGCACCGGCTTAGCGGGAGCAATATTGCAAAAATTTGCTCAGTACGGAGTCAAGGCTGCAGTTGTTTTAGACCAAGACAACATCAAGGGAAGATTCCGGGATTTTTTAGCCGAGAGCAACCGGGGCGGCATATTTCGGGCTTACGCGAGTTTTGACGAAGCAGAGCTTTGGCTCCTAAGCGATACAAATAACCCGAGGAGGTATTTTATATGAAGAAAGATTTTAAAGTCTTCAAGACGGAAGAAGGAAGGCGAAAAATATTAAGCCATTACAGCAGAAGTCTCGGGACTGTGGATTTCAGTTATCGGGAAAGATATGTCGATACGGTCTTCGGCAAGACGTACGTCCTAGAGGCCGGAGATCCGAAGAATCCTCCCGTTGTGTTGATTCACGGATCCTGCAGTAACAGTGCCGCATGGTACGGAGATATTCCCGTATTGTCGGAACGATATCACGTCTTTTCCGTCGATATCGTAGGCGATGCGGGAAACAGCGAAGAAAACCGGCTCGACCAGTCGACGGAGGAGTTTGAAAGCTGGCTGAAAGAAGTTATTACCGGATTAGGGCTTGAAAAGGTTGTCCTAATCGGCAACTCGCTGGGAGCCTGGGTCGCCCTTCAATATGCCGCCGCACACCCGGAAAAGGTCGAAAAGCTTGTGCTCATCGCTCCCAGCGGTATCACGCCGACAAGCGCTTCTTTTGTGGTTAAAACAATCCTGTATCTTATGATGGGCGCAAAAGGCAGGAAAGCCCTCAACAAAATGATATTCGGAAATGATGAAATCCCGGAAGAGGTCTTGCGTTTTACCCGGTTGATCGGAGAAAACTTCAATCCGCTGACCGGCGCCCTGCCGACGCTGCCGGATGAACGGATGCGGAAGCTGACCATGCCGTTGCTCTTCATCGCCGGGGAAAACGATACCCTGACAAATGCGATCAAGGCGGCCGATAGACTGCGAAAGCTGGTCCCCTCCGCCGAGATCCACATTATCGAGAACAACAGCCATGTCATATACGACGCCAAACCATGGATACTGCCGTTCCTGGCAGTATAAATCCGTTACCTTATAAAAAAACAGCACCGAGAGGTGCTGTTTTCATGATTAATCCATTTTCAGTTTGAGCAATACGTTCACTTCTCCGACCGAAGTATTGACCTTCGTCGAGAAGGCATATCCCGCCTCATCGAGGACGACGGATCCTTTGTTTCCACCGATTTCAGGAGGCAGGATGTCACAGGTGATGTCCCTAGTCGACAGATCGGTCACCGCGTTTCCACTGATGATATTTGCGATTTCTCCCAAAGCTGACGTTACAAATTCGTCGATCTCCGTCAATTCCATTCCGCTCAGCATTTTTACGATTTCCAGCGTGGTTTCCGGCGGGAAGCTGTATAAGACTTCACCGGTCAGATCTCCTGTAATCCCGATCCTGACGTCGGTCCTCGATGGATCGTCAGGGCGTACCCCGGCTTTCTGTGCGGCTTCCGCAAGCGCATCAATATCAAGCAGCCGCTTTAAAGTCTGACAGGTCGCGTTTGAAAAGGGGGCAAAAATATCCAACTGCATTATTCGTCACCCCTTCTGGCTGCAAAATCGGCAATTTTCTGATCATCCGCCACAACATGGTTGACGAGCCATGTAACAAGCTTTCCCGCAAACTGCTGCATCACGATCTCCCGATGGCCGCCTTTTTCGCATTGTTCCGAAATCGTTCCCACATAATCAACCATATCATTATGTATTTTCCTGTGCTGCTCAAACTGGGGGTAGCCGATTTCTTTCTGGTAGGCTTCCTCGTCATGAAAGTGCGTTACAACATAATCCTTCATAAAATTCAGGGTTTCATTGACGCTGGCTATTTTTATGCCCCATTCCTTATCGGATCGCAGGGTTTCGACGAAGGCGGTAACGCGTGAAAAAAGTTCCTCATGCTGTGCATCAATCTGAGGAACTCCGATCTTGTATTTTTCTTTCCAAATCATAATGCAGGTCCTCTCTTATTCCGTAATTGTTGTTTTGTACCTGCTATTTTATACACCTGATTCGACGATTTTAAACATTTCTCTCGTACACACCGTACTTGATGATATCCATGCACTTTGAAAACATATCCAGATACGTCTCGACATTTTTGCTGATATTGTTGATATTGTCGGTCTCCTGATAATCCGTAAAGACCATCTGTCCAATGTGGAAAGTCGTGAGATGCAGCAGATTGGCTACTGCTTCCAGATCGATGTCTTTCCGGAAGCCATCCGTATCGAGATGCTGGATGAAATGCTCGTGTGCCTTGCCGTGCTTAGTCTCGATTTCCGTCCTGATATCCACCGGAGTGCTCAGAAATGCTTCCAGCATGAAAAGGATATAGTCCGGTTTTTTCTGAAGCAGGATCTTGTAGTATTCCCCCAGATTGTTGAAACTGTTCAGGTATTGCTCCGATTTCCCGTCTCCGGCCTCAGCAAAAAAGAAATCAATGATATCATTTGTCACATATTCCACAAGGTAGAGGTATAAATCCTTTTTGCTCTTAAAATACAGAAACAAAAGGCCTTTTGAGATCCCCAGCCGCTTTACGAGCGTATTCGTTGAGGTGTTCGTATATCCGTTCCTGGCAAATTCCTCGATACAAGTTTGTAAAATCAGCTCTTTCTTGCTATCCTGCAGCTTCTCAAAGGTTTCATACATCTTCTTCCTACTTCCTTTCCGGCTTTATCCTTGTATAAACGTATAACATAAATTATTATATCACTCTTTCATCTTCCTGTAATGGATTAAATCGCTTTGATCCGCATTCCCTCCTCGATGCTGTTGTCCGGGGCGGAGAGGACGATTTCTCCCGGCTTGAGGCCTTCGGTCACTTCCGCGAAGGATTCGTTGCGGATCCCGGTCTCCACCTTTCTCAGTATTGCTTTTCCGCCCTCGACCGTGAATATGCAGCTGTCTCCCCGGTAATCGAAAACGGCTCCGGCAGGCACAACGATCACACCTTTTTTCGTCTCCGTGATCACTTTCACATCCACCTCGGAACCCAACTTCAGGGAAACGGCAGATTCAGCAGGTATTATGGTTACGGCCACCTTTTTCTGCTTAACGCCCAGCGAAGAGATCTCATCGGTTGCAGTCGGCGCAATTTTCGTTACGACTCCTTCTATAGTCCGTTTTTCATCGGTCCTTGTTATGATCTCCGCTTTATCGCCTGCCTTGATATCTGCGACGTCGTCCGCCAGGATCTTTGTTTCGATCTCGACGTCATCACCGTTCCCGATAACGAACGCGGCGGTTCCCGGAGTTCCCAGCTCGTTGACCTTTACATTTTTCTCAAGAACTGTCCCGTCGATCGGCGACAGGATCTGCTGCTTGCTAAGAGAGAGGGAATTGTTCTGCACATTGAGCCGGGCCTGTTCCATCTCGGCCTGATATGCGGACCGAACTGCTTCCGCGCTCTTCAGAGCCGCTTCCTTTTGGGTCAGCTCCCACTGGCTTGCCGCTCCCTCTTCCGCCAGAAATCTCGTATTGTTGTAGTCTTTGAGCGCGGTTCGAAAGGCTTCATCGCCGGCTGCATACCGGGCGCTGGCGCTCCGGAGCATTTCCTCCGCATTCTGCAGCCCGATACTCGTCTGTTCCTGATCCATCATCATGAGAAGTTCTCCCTTTTTGACCGGTTGGTTCTCTTCTACGGCTATCGTTTTGATCAGGCCGCTTCCTTCCAGATAAACATCGGTGGCGTTTTCGCACTTTACTTCTCCGACCTCTTCAACGTATTTTTGGATATCGTCCTTTACAGCCTCTGCCGTCTCCGCTTCCGTTCCTTTGCCGGACAGGGACCATCCCAGGAAAACAGCCAAAACAAGGAACACACCTGCTCCCGCAACCAGATTCCTGTTCTTCTTTTTTCTCATGAAACGATTCATGGTTTCTTTCAGATTATTATTGGTTCTCATTTCCTAACCTCCCTACTCGGCGCTTTTCAGAGATTCGACCATATTGATCGAAGTGATCTTATTTTTAAGCATATAATTCGCTATCACGGTAAAAGCCATGACCATCAATGCTGCAATCAGATAACTGGACGGATTAACCGATGCGGTCATGCTGAAGTTGTCGTTTGATTGGGATTCGATGGCAAGCCTTGCGAGATAGCTTCCCAAAGGCATACCGGCCACGATCCCAAAACTGCTGATAAAGAAATTCTCGTTGAACACCAGGCTTTTCAGTTCTCCCGCGGTAAATCCCAGCACCGACAAGGTCGCGATCTCTCTGCGGCGTTCAAATATATTGATGTTTGTGATGTTGTAAATAACGGCAACCGCAAGGATGCTTGCCCCGAACAGCATAAAGAATATGATCGTGTTCATCGACTTCAGCTGTTTGTTGGTATTTGCGACAACTTCTGCTTTGGACTGGATCGTGCTGATCTTCAGAACATCTTTCAGCATGCCGGTTACTTCCTTTTCATATTTCGGATCCTCAAGCCTGATATGTGCCACATTGGCTACAACTCCTTCATCCAGCAGGTAGTCGATATAATCGCTGCTGCAGATCGCGGTCTGGCCGATGTACTGGCTGACCACACCTTTCACCACGGTAGTTTTCCTGTTTTTTTCTCCGCTCTTTCCAGGATAGTATGATCGGAGTGTCACCCGGTCTCCCGTGTGGAGCCCCATTGTCTTCATAAGTCTGGCGGGGAGCAGCACCCCGTTGGACGGCAAAATAGCAGGATTTCCCTTTTCATCATAAATGCCGAATAATTGTTCCCCCCGGTCAAGGGCGATGACTCCAATGTCTTTCTTCTTCCAGCCGTTCCGGAGCTCCATCCCGGTCTCCAGCACCGGCTCTACGGACGCAACGTGATCAAGACTTCGGATATATCCGAGCTCGTCAACGTCCATCATCTCTTCGAAATTGATTTTGAGGTCAAATTTTTGTATCTCCTCGTACTGCACATACATCAGATCGTCCATGGCATTCCGGAATCCGAAAGCCATGAGCAGCAGCGCCATGGAAAATATGATTCCTACCGAGGCCATTGCGGAGCGCTTTTTATAGCGGAACAGGTTCCTTAAAATGATCTTCCAACTGAAGTTGATATTCTCCCAAAGCAGCCGGAAGCTTTCTATGAGCGTCCTCCTTCCGGTCGCAGGCGGTTTTGGACGCATGGACTCCGCCGGCACCAGACGAAGTTCCTTCCGGCAGGCATTGTAGCCCGCCGCGACACAGAAGAACAGTGCAAGCAGCGACGCGGGGACTGTCAGCCCCAGATTCGCGGAGGAACCGACCGTTGGAATGTCGTATAAAATATTGAATATATTCAGCAGCTTTTCACCGACAAAAAAGATTCCTGTCAGGGAGCCTATGATGCTTCCCAGTATCCCTACAAGAATGGGATAAGTCAGATAATGAAACGTGATATCCCAGTTGCTGTAACCCAGTCCTTTCAGGATTCCCATCTGCGTGCGCTGATTTTGGATCATCCTTGTCATCGTAATATAAATAATGACTGCAGAAGCGATGAAAAACAGCATCGGGAAAACTGCCGACATGGATCGAAGGGATACTTCATCGGTATGGAACATACTGTAGCTGGTCTGGTCCTTCCGCTCCGTTGTTCCGATGAGTCCGTACTGGTCCAGGATTTTCTTCATTTCGGCTTTTACTTGTTTTATATCGCCATCCTTGTCGAGAAGTACGCTGATATCGTTGACCGATCCCTTAAAATCCAAAATCGTCTGCAAATATGATTTTTTTACATACACAACTCCGAATTTCTCCGGATCGGGGATCAACTCCGAGGCATCCCTGATTTCGTAAGTATACTCAGGGCTTTTGGCCGTGCCCACGATGGCAAGCTTGACCCGTTCGCCGTTTATGATGGGCTCGATGGTCTGCCCGATCTTCATATGATTTGCCTTGAAGAAGGTATCCGAAACTATGCATTGATTCCCTCCCCCGGTCGAAAAATAGCCGCCCGATTTCAGCATGATATCATTGACTACGTCCTGCTTTTTATCGGGCATCGAGATCAGCCGAATCATTGCATTTCTGTCATCCATGAAAAGCCTTACGTCCTGCACCACTCTCCCGTCCGCCATCCTGACACCGGGGATTGCTTCGATCCGGCGGACTGCCCCTTCAGGCGCGCGGTATACCTCGCCCCACAGGTCCGCAAGCCTGTATTCCGTGAAGTATTCCCGACCTGCTCCCGAAAGCCCTTCAAGCGCGGAATACATGCCCGTATAGAACATTACCCCTATGATCACAACTGACAGTACCGACACGAACTGGCCTTTGGATTCTTTCAGATCACGGAAAAACTTCTTAAGAAAAAGCAACATTACCATTCAATCCTTTCGATCGGTACGGGATTTTCGTTCAGGATGACCTCTTCCACTTTACCGTTTTTAATTTTGATCACCTTATCGGCCATCTGCGCGATGGGACTGTTATGGGTGATGATCATCACTGTTTTCCGGTAGTCACGGTTTACGTCGCGCAGCAGCTTTAAAATGGATTTTCCCGTTACATAGTCCAGCGCCCCTGTCGGCTCATCACATAAAAGCAGCGTCGGATTTTTCGCGACCGCCCTTGCGATGGATACGCGCTGTTGTTCGCCGCCGGAAAGCTGGGAAGGAAAGTTGTTCATTCTCTCCCCCAGTCCGACGTTCTGCAGGATCTCTGCCGCATTCAACGGTTCGTCGCAGATCTGGGCGGCGATCTCGACATTCTCCAATGCAGTGAGATTCGGCATCAGGTTATAAAACTGAAAGACAAAGCCGATATGTTTTCTCCGGTACATCGTCAGTTCGTTCCGGCCGAATTTTGTAATATCCCTGCCGTTGACCAGGACCTCCCCGGAAGTCGCGTTATCCATGCCGCCCAGGATATTCAGCACGGTGCTCTTACCCGCGCCGCTGGGTCCGAGAACCACCACCAGCTCCCCCTGACCAACCTCGAAAGATATTCCGTTCGCCGCTCTGATGGTGATCTCTCCCATGGTATACTCTTTTACTACATCCGTCATTGTGATAATCGGTTCCATCCCGTGTCCCTCCCCTTGTTGAAATTGCCGCTCCTGTTCATCGCCCATTCCTTAATGACCATGCGGTCATTATTGTGACCACGTGGTCATTATATGACACAATTTTCCGTTTGTCAATGACCACATGGTCATTTTTTTGATTTTTTTCGCTCGGGTTCAGTGCGAGGTAACAGTGCGCGCTTGGAAGCACGCAAAAAAGGCTTATCTTTTTGATAAACCTTCAGATATAAATACAATGGATAATTCTTGTCACTTTATTAACAATGTTATATACTAATATCAAATATCACGCAATGAAGTCCCAGTGTTTGGTATGATATTTTTAAGAAAGGTGCTGTTATTTTGCTGGAAAAGAAACTCAAGAACGCGATTGATGCTGTAAACTCTGTGATGAAAGCGGAAGGAATCCCGTCGACAGATCAGACCAGAGATGTTATGAGAAGCGTAGTAAAAGGTGGAACGAGTTTCGAGAACACATTTGACAATATTATCGAGGCAGGGAAAAAAGAAAATGATGATCAGTTCCCGAAATCCGGAAAAAAGGATGTAGCAGAATCGTTTCAGGGCGATTTGAATAAAGCGTTCGCATAAGACCATGAAAAAAAGATAGACGGTTCGTCTATCTTTTTTCATATCAGCAGCACCGTTTCCAGCAGCAGTTGAGCTCCACGCACCAGGTCTTCCTCGTCGGTATCCTCGAAGGGGACATGACTTCTGCCGCCCTTGCTCGGAACAAACAGAATGCCGGAAGGAGCATGGGGCGCGATCATACAGGTATCGTGAACCGCCCCGCTGTCCATAAGCCGGTATGAAATGCCGCTTTCATTTGCCGTTTGATCGATCAGCCTTACAATCCGTTCATTCATGAGGAAGGGCTTGGATTTGGCGAGCGTCCGCATATCACAGAGAATGTCCCGCTGCCGGGCGATCTTCACGATTGCCTCTTCGATTTCCCGGACTGCATTTTGTATCCTTTCCTCCCGCTTTTCTCTTACTTCAAAAGTGAATACGACCTTTTCCGGGATCACATTGGAGCAGTTCGGGAATACGTTTACTTTTCCCGTTGTTGCTACAAGGATACCTTTCGGATCCTTGTCCGCAATACGCTCGACCTCGGCGATGCATAAAGCCGCCGCAGCCATGGCATCCCTGCGGTATTTCATCGGCGTCGCCCCGGCATGGTTTCCGGTGCCCGTTATTGATACCTCCACTGCAGTCATACCGTAAACCGACTCTACAATCCCGACAGACAGGCCTTCCTCCTCAAGGACGGGGCCCTGTTCGATATGGAGTTCCAGCATTGCTTTCAACCGGGAAAAATCCCATAGAACATCTTCCTGCCGGTACGGCGGGCAACCGGACTTTCCGAGCATTTCTTTCATTGAGATCCCCTCATCGTTTTTCAGATGGTCAAGATCCTTGTCACCATAGACGCCTGTCACAAACTTGCTTCCGGTCATGGTCGATCCGAAATTGGAGCCTTCCTCTTCCGCAAAGATAACCACCTCAACTTCCGACGCCCGGGAGCTTCCGTTTTCTGCAAGGGTACGAAGCACTTCCAATCCGCTGACGACGCCGTAGATACCGTCAAGCCATCCGCCGCTGCGGACCGTATCGATATGAGATCCGATGCATATTCTATCCGCCTTTTCATCGGACCCAGGCAGCCTGATATACATATTTCCCACCGGGTCGGTTCTTACTGTAAACCCCCATGCTTCCGCCGATTCGATGATAAACCGTCGGGCCTTGGCGTCGCTGCTGCCGTAGGAAAACCTCGTAACGCCGGCCCCCGGCATATCGGTAAAATTTTTAAGAATATTTAAATCGGAAAGGAGCCTTTCTCCGGATATTTTCATAGGACACCTCACCGTATGCTGTACGCATGACCAAAAGGTCTCCCCGGAATAAACCGTCCCTGTCCCTTTTCCCCGATATATTTTCCGTCCCTGACGATTTTGCTGCCGCGGAGGAATACCGTTTCCGCTCTGCCCTTTTGTACAAAGCCTTCAAACGGGCAATAGTCGACTCCTTCAAGGTTGTTCGCCACGCTGATCGTACCGCTGTAATCCGGGTCAAAGACCACGATATCCGCATCGCAGCCGATCTCGATCCGGCCTTTCTTTTCAAGGCCGTTTATCTTTGCGGGCATGGTTGCGAAGAGATCCACGAGACGGCTCCTGGAAAGCTTCCCTTCGCATACGCCGTAGCTCCAGAGGATATTCAATCGATTTTGAAGGCTGGGTGCACCGTTTGGGATATCAGCAAAAGAATTGCCTTCGCCGAAACCCATATGCTTCTGATGCTCGTAATCAAACCCGCAATGATCGGAGCTGATCGCGTTGAGCCATTTTTTGTCGACAGCTTCCCACAAAGCGTCCCTGTGCTCCTGCGTTCTCAACGCCGGCGAGCAAACGTACTTGGCGCCTTCAAATCCCGGCTTTGCAAGATCTTCCGTATCTAAAACCAGATAATGCGAGCAGGTCTCCCCGTATACCGCCTGCCCTCTGATAAACGCCTGCTTGACCTCCTCCAGTGCTTCCTTTGCCGAGACATGGACCACATAAAGCGGAGCGTCGGCCAGTTCTGCAAGGTAGATCGCGCGCCGGGTAGCCTCCGCCTCAACAACCGGCGGCCTGGATACCGCGTGATAATAAGGCGCCGTTTTGCCTTCCGCGATTAATTTCTTTGAAAGGACGTCGATCATTTCGGCGTTTTCCGCATGGACCATCACTGTTATACCTGCTTCTTTTCCTTTAAAAAGCGCTTTCAGGATCGCGTCGTCGTCCGCGTGGAAGAACATTCCCTTGTAGGCCATAAACAGTTTCATGGTGGGGTATCCCGCCTCGGCCAGCTTTGGTATCTCATCGATGACCTCCGGTCTCGGATCGGTCATGACGCTGTGGAAGGAGTAATCCACCATGGCGATCCCGTCAGCATCGGTTTTCCGGTACTCGTCGATGGATTCCACCAGGCCTTTTCCCGGAACCTGGTTCACGAATTCGATCAGCGTCGTTGTCCCTCCGACCGCCGCAGCATTGGATGTTTCAAAACCTCTTACCTTGCTCCCCTTGTAAGTAAATGAAAAGTGCACATGCTGGTCGACGCCTCCCGGTAAAACATATTTCCCTTTTGCATCAATGACTTCGTCCGGATCCATTTCGAGATTTTTGCCGATCGCACGAATCGATTCCCCCTCAATATAGATATCGGCATTGAATTCATCTTCAGCAGTAACGATCAACCCATTTTTGATTAGAACAGACATGATTTCCACCTCCAGATTGGATTTGTTGGCTTTATTTTATTTTAATTCGGGCTTTATTTCAATAGATAGAAAGAATAAAACGCCATAAACGGAATGCAACAGAGGGAATGAAAAAACAAGACATGACCCAGATACGGATCATGCCTTGTAAAGCTGTTATTTTATACATTACCCAGGTAGGCTTTTACGATGTCGTCGCTGTTCTTTACTTCGTCCTTGGTGCCCGAAAATACGATATTCCCGGTCTCGAGTACGTATGCGTAATCCGAGATGCTCAGAGCATTGTCGACCATCTGCTCGACCAGCATGATGGTTACGCCGGTCTTCTTGACCTCGGTCAGCAATTTGAAAACATCTGCGACGATGATCGGCGCGAGGCCGAGGGACGGTTCGTCAAGGATGAGTAGATCGGGCCCTGTCATCAAAGCTCTTGCGATCGCGAGCATCTGCTGCTCGCCTCCCGATAATGTGCCGCCGAACTGCTTCCGCCTTTCCTTCAGCCTCGGGAAACGCTCAAACATTTCATCCATACGCTCGCGGATCTTTTTTGCGTCCTTTTCCGCATATGCTCCCAGAAGCATGTTCTCTTCAACGGTGTGCTCCGCGAAGATCTGTCTGCCCTCGGGAACAAGCCGGATGCCTTTTCTGACAAGTTTATCGGGAGCAGCTTTGGTGATGTCCTCTCCCTTGTACAGGATGCTCCCCTCTTTCGCCCGGTGAAGCCCCACGATGGTATTGAGGATAGTGCTCTTTCCTGCTCCGTTCGCTCCCACGATGGTGACAACCGAACCTTGCTTTACTTCAAAGGAAACATGGTGTACGACTTCCGTCTTGCCGTAAGCAATTGACAGATTCTCAATCTTCAGCATGCCGGCACCTCCTCTCCAAGGTACGCCTTTCTCACTGCCGGATCAACGCATACTTCCGCCGGGGTACCTTCGGCAATCTTCCTACCGTAATCGATAACTGTTATATAATCAGAGATGCCCATTACGATGCTCATGTGGTGTTCGATCATCAATACAGTTATGCCGACATTTCTGATTGCCTTGATGATCTCGGAAAGCTCTGCCACTTCCGTCTCATTCAGACCGGCGCAAGGTTCGTCCAGTACCATGAGTTTCGGCTTCTCACACAAGGCGCGGGCGATTTCCAGCAGCTTCTGCTGACCTGCCGAAAGGCTTCCCGGATCGAAATTTGATTTGTCTTCAAGACCGATCAGTTTCAGACAGTCGTAAGCTTCCAAATAAGCTTCTTTTTCTTCCTTTCTTTTCTTACTCGAGTGGAAAATCGCGCCTGCCATGCTATAGGTGTAGTAGATTCTGCCGCCCATTGCAACGTTGTCTATGACACGCATGTCTTTGAACAGTCTGACGTGCTGATATGTCCGTGCGATTCCCCTCTTCACCGAAAGGAAAGGCTCCATTCCCGTAATATTTTCGCCGTTGAATATAACGCTGCCTTCGGTGGGCTTATCGATACCGGTTATCATGTTGACGGTCGTCGTCTTGCCGGCACCGTTTGGACCGATCAGGGAATGCACCGTTCCCCTCTTTACTTTAATATCAAGATTTCCGACCGCCGTGAGCCCGCCGAATCTCCTTGTGAGATTATTTACTTCAAGAATATTCTCCGGGCCGTCCTCCGCTACTTTGTATGTTTCAAAACTGATCGGCGGCCTGTCGCCCAAATTATCGATATCGGTATTATCGTCAATCGCCCTGAAGCGTTTCTTGATTCTTCCTACGATACCTCCGGGCAGAACCTGCGTCAGTATGATCAGAAGCCCGCCGAAAACGATCTGCTTCAGATCCGGCGACGCATTGAAGAATTCCGGGATGATCATGACAACCACAACGCCGATGGCGGGGCCGCTCAAAGTTCCGCTGCCGCCGATGACGACCATTAACAGAACCAATATCGTCAGGTAGAACCCAAAGGTATCCGGGCTGATAAATTCGCTGTAGCTGGCGTAAAGAGAACCGGATACCCCGATCATCATGGAGCTTACAAGCAGCGCGATCACCTTGAATTTTCTGTTGTTGATCCCTACTCCCGACGCTGCCACCTCGTCATTTTTGACCGCCGTAAAATCGCGGCCCCAATGGCTCTTGACCAGTCCCCATTCGAACAACATGGCCAGAATCAAGAAGAATAACACAACATAATATTTTGAGTAATTTGTTAGACTGACGCCGAAGATGGTCCACGGCGGAAGGAAAAATCCCGCCGCGCCCTGGGTCAGAGAAGTCCAGTCGTTGAGTATCCGCTGTACGATCTCCAGGATGCCAAGGCTGATCAGCGCAAGGTAATGGCCTTTTACTTTATATGCAGGCAAAGAGATGAAAAAGCTGATCAATCCGGTGACGATCATTGCCGCCAGCATACCAACGAAAAACGGCATTTTCAGTGTCGTGATCGTGATTGCGGACGCGTATGCTCCGGCGCCGAATATCGCAGCGGCGGATAGTGTCAGCAGACCGCAGTACCCTGACGATATGTCATACCCGATCGACAATATCATGTAAATAAATATTATAATGGCAAACCGCAAATAATAATTTCCGGCAACAAAGGGAAATACCAGGCACAAGAGCAGTAATACCATTTTTAATACATTAAACCACGCGCTATACTTTTTCTGAAGCGAGCCCGTTTTTGTTAAAAATCTTGGCACTTAATATCCCTCCCGGCAAAAATATTATCACAATGATCATAATAACGAAGCTGATCGAATCCTTTATCCCGGCCGGGATAAAAAGGCTTATAAAGCTCTCGATGATCCCCAGGCCAAGGCCTCCGATAAATGCTCCCTTCGTGTTTCCGAATCCGCCCAATACGGCGGCCGCAAAGCCTTTCAGCCCGATGGAAAGCGTCATGGTGTAGCTTGCGAAAGTAATCGGTGCGATCAGCACGCCCCCCACTGCCGCGACGGCCCCGGCCATCGCGAAACAGAGCAATATGATATATTCACTCTTGATTCCCATCAGTTCCGCGGTAGATGGTCTGAATGCAACTGCGCGTACCGCTCTGCCGAATCTGGTCTTCTTAATAACTGTCTGGTATACAATTCCGATCACAATGGCGATGGTGATCATCATCAACTCATGAAGCATAATGTTCGCGTCCATGATTTTAACCATTTTGCCTTCAAACAAATATGGAAATGCCTGCGGCTCCGTGCCGAACACCATGCGGGCAACGTTGTCCAATATGATAGACGCGCCGAACAGCGTGATGATCCACCCTACATTATCCTGCAGATTTCCAAGTTTTTTTACACACGTCTCGTACATGACGATGTTCAGCAAGATGCTGACGACGATTGCTACGATCAATGCGGGTATATAGCTGAGATGGTATATCACCATCATCCACCAGCTTACCATTGCGCCCATCATTACAACCGATGCGTGTGCAAAATTAACGATGCCTGTAGTAGAACTCACCATTCCGATCGCAAGCGCCATTAACGCGTATATGCTTCCGTTTGCCAATCCGAATATTAATTGCTGCATCCTGATAATCTCCTCTCATTGTTTTTGACTGTCGGAATCGCTCCGGCACAGTATACCAATATTATTGGAAACAAAAACATACGTAGCTTCCGGTTATTGTACCAATGCTGTTTCGTTTTGGAAGAGGTGTGTCGGTATCAATCAATTGAGGCAGACCGATACCGGCACACCGTAATGAAAAAGATTTTATAGAGACTTACTAATTACTTCTGAAAGGATCCTCTGATATATACGTCACCGAAAAGCTTATCATTGCTCATCATCGGGTCTAAGAGAACAGGTACGAGGTCTTTTCCGGAAATCGCTTCGTGGTTTGTCGGCGAGAACCGGTACGCATCCGCATAACCGATCTTTGAAGGATACTCTGAAATCTTTGTTTCCAGTGTTTCCTTTACTGCGTCTGCATCGAATGTGCCTGCTGTCTCAACTGCCCATTTATAGAGATAGATCGCATCGTAACCGGACGCTACCATCTGAGGCGCTGTGGTTCTTCCGCCGGCTCCGTACTTGCCGTACTTTGCAACCATCTTATCATACAGTTCCTGACGTGCGGCGTCCAGCTGAGTATCGCCTGCCGCCTGGTCTACTGACCAGTATCCGTTGATCGTATAACATCTGTCAATACCGTCTCCTGCAAGTTCTCTGAAGTTCGGCAGAGAGAGTCCGGTGTAGCCGAGATAGATCAATTTGTCCATGTAACCGATCCTGGAAAGTGCAGCGACTATTTTCGCTCCGTCGGCACCCAGCGTCCATGCGAGTATGCAATCCGCTCCTGCTTTTTCTATCTTCTCCGCTACCGGCGTCATGTCGGCGTCTCCGGATTTATATGTGATCGCTTCCACAGGAGTGACTCCTGCTGCTTTGGAAGCTGCCTGCAGAGATGCGATTCCGTCGTTTCCAAGGGCAGTCGTATCACCGAGCAGTACGATTTTCTGGAATCCTGCTGTTTTAGCGATATTGACAAGGGCCTCAGCCTGTACAGGACTCGGGAAGAAGGTCCTGAAAGTATATGGATATTTTTCGACGTCTACAAGCATTGTGTTGGTCGCTATGTTAATGATCTGGATTATTTTGTTCTGATTGACATAATCCTCAGCCGCCGCCACACAGGTTGAGTTCGGTTGGCCAAGCATCATCTGGACCTTTTCTTTATCAATCAGTTCCTGAACCGCAGTCTTTGATTTTGTCGGATCCGCTTCGTCGTCCCGGGTGACAAATTTAATTGTCTTTCCCATGATGCCGCCGGATTTGTTGATTTCTTCAATAGCGAGTTCGGCACCCTGCTTGGTGGCCATCCCCATTGTAGCTGACGGACCTGTCATAGCTCCGGCAAAGCCGATCACGATCTCGCCGCCGGACTCTTCTTCAGCACTGCCTTGTGTGTCTTTCGCACATCCGCCCAAAACCAACGTCATCATCATGGCAAGTATGAGCACCACTGCGATGAGAGTCTTATTTTTTTTCATTGTTTTTTCCTCCATTCCTTTTATTATCATACCGGAAAAATACCAAAAAAGGTAGACATTTCCGTAATGAAACTTGGTAAAATTATGACGAATTTACAACGCACTCGATCTCAAATGATTTTTTATAATTGATCTATTAATTACTCATACAACCCAATATTTTCCAAGGATCTTTCCATTGCCTCCCTTCTATTACAATACCAATCCTCCGTCTACCTTCAGCACCGCTCCGGTAACGAACGCCGCCTCATCGGAGGAGAGATAAACGCATGCGGCGGCGATCTCCTCGGGCTTGCCGAGTCTTTTTACCGGAGTCTTTTCTTTTATTGCATCAATCGCTTTTTCCGGGACCGCCTCTACCATTTCCGTCAGGGTATAACCCGGCGCTATTGCGTTTACCGTGATGCCCTTCTTGCCGAGTTCCTTGGCCCAGGTCTGTGTCATTGCAATGACCCCCGCCTTTGATGCGGTATAGTTAGTCTGTCCGAAATTGCCGTTATGAGCGGTAACGGAAGAAATATTTATGATTCTGCCGTATCCATGTTCGATCATTGTGCCTGCCACCGCTTTGGTACAGTTGAATGTCCCCTTTAAATTCACGGCGATTACGGAATCAAACTGCTCTTCCGTCATTTTGACCAGCTGCGAATCCGCGGTGATCCCGGCGTTGTTTACAAGGATGTCGACCCGTCCGTATTTTTCAATAATGCTGCCCATTGTTTCCTGAACGTTGCCGAACTGGGAAACATTCATCAGGACGCCTTCCACCTTGCCGAGGCCGCTCAGTTCTTCCGCTGTTCGGCGGAGTTTATCTTCCTTCGTGGCAGTTATGATGACCACCGCGCCCTCTTCGAGGAAACGCTTGGCGATCGCCTTGCCCAGACCTCTTGAGCCTCCGGTGATTACCGCGACTTTGTCTTTCAGCTTTGCATGATCCTCCATATTGTTCATAATTTCCTCCATATTAAATACTGCCGCCGCCTGCGATGGTAAGGGTCTGGCCCGAGATAAAGCTTGCGTCGTCGCTTGCCAGGAAGGACGCGGCGCCGGCGATATCTTCCGGCTCGCCGAGCCTTTTCAGAGGAATGCGCTTTACATGCTGGTCGATGATCTCTTCAGGCACCGCATCATACATCTCTGTCCGGATAAATCCCGGGGCGATGCAATTGGCCGTAATGTTCTTGGGCCCTCCTTCCAGCGCCAGCGTTTTTGTAAAGCTCGTAATCGCGCCTTTTGTCGCGGAATAGTTTGCCTGGCCGATATTGCCGTCCGCGGAAATGGATGTGATATTGACGATCCTTCCGTAGCATTTCTCGCGCATGACCGGTACTACGTATTTGCACATGTGGTATACGCCGTAAAGGTTGATATGTATTACGGCGTCCCATTGTTCATTGGACATTTTGTGGAACATGGAATCCTTGGTGACGCCGGCATTGTTTATGAGAATGTCAATGGTTTTAAATATTTCCATGATATGTTTTACCGCTTCGGCGACCTGCTCTTCGTTGGAAACGTCGCACCGGATCGCCAGCACCTTCTCACCGGAAGGATCGACGAGCTCCGCCGTCTTTTTCAGCACATCCATATTACGGCCTAAAATAGCGACTCCTGCCGCCCCGTCATCCAGAAGCCGTTTTACGATGGCTTCTCCGATTCCTTTGCCGCCTCCTGTAACCACTGCATATTTTCCATTCAAATTACTCATTTTGATAACCTCCCTATGTTACGATACACCGATTTTAATCCCGTTCGAGAATCAATGAGAATCCTTGACCGCCGCCTACGCAGAAGGTAATAAGCGATCTTTTTAAATCTTTTTCTTGCATGTATCGCACAGTCCTTGCGGTAAGAATTCCGCCCGACGCAGCATTCGGATGTCCGATGGCGATGGCGCCGCCGTTGGGGTTCAGCTTCTTTGTGTCGATCTCCAATTCTTTGACGCAAGCGATCGACTGTGCCGCAAAGGCTTCATTCATTTCGATCAGATCGAAATCATCGATTTTGAGTCCCGTCTTTGCCATCAGTTTTCTTGTGGAGTCTACCGGCCCAATTCCCATGATGTTGGGATCCACGCCGGCGGAAGCATAAGCGCCCACTCTTGCCAATGGTTTCAGCCCGAGCTCATTGGCCTTTTCCTCGCTCATCAGCAGAACCGCGGAAGCGCCGTCGTTCATAGGTGAAGAATTAGCCGCGGTAACGACGCCGTCTTTTAGAAGAACGGGCTTCAGTCTCGCCAGGCCTTCCATCGTGCTGTCTCCGCGTACGCATTCATCTGTTTTAAAAATAATGGGGTCGCCTTTTTTCTGCGGAATTTCTATCGGGAACGTTTCACCGTCATAGAAACCTCTTTCCCATGCAGCGGCGGCCTTTTTATGGCTGTCCAGAGCAAATGCATCGCATTCTTCCCGCGTAATGCCATATTTCTTCGCAAGGTTTTCTGCCGTAATGATCATCGGCGGGTCGCCGATAAAGTCAGGGGAAAGCCTGAATGGAGCAGTTTCTAATGTTGTAGGATAAGCGGTATCCGGCTTTTTTAGCAAAAATGGCTGCTTGGAATAGCTCTCTACTCCGCCGGTCAGTATGACGTCCGCAGCTCCGGATGTGATCATGCTTGCCGCGAATGCAATCGCGTTCAGCGAACTGGCGCACTGCCTGTTGATGGTGATCGCCGGGACCGAAACCGGAAATCCGGCTTCCAGCACTGCAACTCGGGCCAGATTCCCCATATTATAATTAAACAGGTTGGCGTAAATCACCTCGTCGATAATGGACGGGTCGATCCACGCTTTTTCAACGACCTTCTTCATCGCCATGGCTCCCAGAGTCGGGGCTTCAAACGATGCAAGCGCCTGCCTGAACTTTCCCACAGGTGTTCTGGCCACTTCAACAATAACTGCATTTCTCATTTAAACACTTCCCTTCAAAAGTAAATCATATGGTGAATATTATTAATAAACGATCTGTCAATCAGCCGTACCGCCCGTATTCAGAGTAATCTGGGGGAAATCTATTTTCTTTCCTTCCAGCGTAGCTGCGGTGATCGGATTGATCATCCTTCCGGCAGTCGCATCACTCCAGTAAAAACCCTGGGACTGCAAATATTTTCTGTACTGGCCGGGCGGTATCATAACATGCTTGGTGAACACCCGGTTAAAATGCGTGCTGTTCACGAACCCCGTCTCTTTGCATATCTGCGCCAGCGGCATGGGGTTGTAAGTGAGAAGCTCCACCGCTTTACGGACCCTGATGATCATCAGGCATTCGAAAATGGTGACTGTGGTTTCTTTCTTAAAGAGTGCGCAGAGATAACTTTTTTGCAGCGACGTCTGAGCAACGATGTCGTCCAGCGACAGGCTTTTCTTGTAGTTATCCTCCAAAAACCGGATGGTATCTCTAACCGGAGCGGAATAGGCGGACACCTCGATGTATTTTGACGGGGTGTTTTTCTCACGCCGGTTTTTTTCCGAAAGTTTGAAGAGGATCGCGTAAAGATATGTGATCATGATCTCTTCGGATTCCGGCGTTGCGTTGTTATTCTCTTCAAAGATTTCTTTCAGAAGCTTGCCTGAAAAAACGTCGTTCCGCACAATGTATCCCAAGTCGGAGCACATTTCCATCACGCCCTTCGAAAATGACGAGAATTTAACTTCGAAGTAGTAGCCTGTTTCATCACCTGTCTCGGTAAACGAATGGACGCAGTTTGCGGGAATCAGGATCGTATCCCCTACCCCCGCCGTGAACGTCCTGCCGTCGACATTGAATTGGTAACTGCCTCGGATGATATGATCCAGCTGATAGTATGGATGGGTATGCGGCTGAAAGGTATCTCCAATATTCATCTTTGACAGAACCGAAATCAATATTTTGATTTCCTGCCGCATTGAATCAACCTCTCTCTTCGATCGAAAAACAGATTTCGGGCATTTCCTTAAGATCCCCCGCAATCGACGGAGTAAAATCCAGCAGATCGAGAATGTCCTTTTTCAGATCGAGACCCGGAGCGATTTCGACGAGTTCAAGCCCGTTTTCTTTTAGTTTGAATACACAGCGCTCCGTTACATAAAGGACCGTCTTGTGGTTTTCGAATTCTACGCCGGCGTTCATGGTGATACTCTCCACTTGTTTCACTATTTTGGCTTCCTTTCCGCCGTATGGAGCCAGCTTGCCGTTTTCGGAATTGTAACCGGATCCCCGCATGAACGGGAAGCAGAATACCAGTTTCTTTGCGGAATAAACGATGAAATTAAAGCCGCCGACGCCCGCGAGGGTAGGTCCCTTTTTACATACGTTCACGTTTCCGGCAGCGTCTACTTCCAAGGCGCCTAAAATACCGATATCAAGACCGCCTCCCTCATAGAACCGGAACTGGGAGGACTGTTCATAGACGGAATCCGCATTCATGGATACGCCGAACACCGACGGAAGCTGTACCCCGCCAATAATACCCGTCTCGGTCGTCATAACGACAGTGCTCATATCGATTCCAAGATTGAGCGCCTCGCCGCTGACCATTTGGGGTATTCCCAGGCCTATATTTACAACGGCGTCCGGATACAACTCCATAGCCGCTCTTCTCGCAATGATCTTCTGGGCGATTTCTCTTTTACGGACGCTGTTTTTTGTCTCGTTTTCTAATATTATCTGCAATTCTTCTTCACTGCATCGTTCTTCATTTGAGAAATAAGGACTGTAAGGAAGGTGCGGCGCCGCCTGCACATGATCGGGGTCGACGACGATCGCATCGACAAGAAAATATGGAATAGTAGCATTTCGCGGGTTGAGATGCTCTTCTTTCAAGGCTTTTACATATACGATGACCTTCCCCCCGTGATTCTTTGCCGCCATGGCGGAGACGAGAGCGTCATTGTCCGAAGGTTCCGCGTCAAAAGAGATGTTTCCGTTCACATCCGCATAGCTCCCCTTCAGCACGATGACGTCCGGCCGGATCATTTTATACCAGAGATATTCCTCGCCGTCGATAACCCGGAGTTCGACCAGGTCTTCCATCTCCAGACCTACGTTGAGCTTGCAGCCCTCCTGCCGCGGATCCTGCTGGGTACGGATCCCGACCTTTGTCAGATATCCGTCCTTGTCGGCGATATACTCGCTCATCATGATCGACATTACGCCTTGCGACATATTGTAGCCTTCCACCTCATTGCTCCTGATCAGGGGGAACAATGGATGATGATAGCCCATATGGCCTCCGATGACACGCTTCAGAATGCCTTTATGTGTAATATATTCAAAATAATTGTAGCCCGGAACATCGGTGTTCGGGGAGCCATAGGATACCAGACAAAGGTCGCGGGGATGTCCGGTCGCTAGAAATGATTCTCCTATGTTCTTAAAGATCTTGGCGGGAGAGCATACAAGGGCCGTACCGGCAATATGTACAGTTGCTCCATCCGCGATCAGCCTTACGGCATCATCCGCGGACATGAGCTTCTTTTTCAACGAATCAGTCATAGCAACGCTCTCTTTTCTCATTTTCTTATCTCCTTTATCTGTAATTCCGCTTATGCAGTAAAATATGGGCGATAAACTTTTTGATTTTTTCTAATATTGCGATATCTTCTTATATTTGCCCCCATTCTAACATTGGGTTTGAGGAATGTCAAGCAATAATTATCGTATTTTTTGCGTTAATATTTCATATCACCAGAATATTGGATAATATTTGTTAATATTCCGTTAAAGTATTCACATTCGGAATTTTAGACATTATTATCCTTTATTCCTGCGTACGGGTGAGATTCCTACGAGGAAAGGCGGCCGCAGTCGCTTTCTTCCTGGAACCGATGCGGATCCGAGTTGTTTAAATCAAAATCTTCAACTGCTTTCTGCACCGTTCCTCAACCGGGATAATTTCAAGCAATAATTTTATTATTTATGCGCGTTTATGATGACTTTAGTGTAATATCAGATATCCGCATCGCTTCGCGAGCTAAGTTATGCATCCCTTTTGGCAGGCATATCAAAATAATGCTTTTTAGTTTACATTCGCTAAAAAAATATGGTATTGTATATGAAATGATAATAATCAATAGGACAAAAGAGGAGTTGATAAAATGCAGCAGGAAATCAAGATATTGATTTCGGTACTGGCAAAGATGAAAAAGGGGGACGCCTTTAAACCGCATACGCACCCCTACTATCAGCTGAATCATATCGTCCGCGGAAGCATCGATTACACAGTCGGCGGATACGAGTTTACGGCATGCGTAGGCGATACTGTACTGATCCCCGCCCATTGTGAGCATTCGTTCATCCAGACGGGAGACGAGACGGGCTATTACTTTGAAGTGAAATTCTCATCCCTTTCGAAGGGCGTGATGGAAATGTGCTCCGATATCGGAGTCTTCATACAGAATGATGATTTTTCGGGAGCTCTTTTAAAAGAGATCTTTGATGAGAACAGCAATGCAACACCGGAGTCCGAGGAGATCATGCTGACGTACCTGTACTCAATTCTCTTCAAACTGTCAGAAAAAAAACGACGGGAGAAAAACATTCCGTCGAAATACATCGAGGTGTCCGCCTATTCCGCACCGGTGAGGGATATCATCCGGTTTCTGGAGGACAATTACAAGAAAAAGCTGACGCTGGACGATATCGTTGCCCAGACGTCGCTGCAAAAAAGCTATCTTTGCGCGCTCTTTAAGAAGGAAACCACGGTCACAATTTTCGAATGCCTGATGATCATCCGGGTCCGCAAAGCGGTGGAGCTTCTCACCTACAACCCCATGCCGCTGGCGCAGATCAGCAAAGAGACCGGGTTTGTAAATATAACACACTTTAACCGGGTATTCACAAAGCATGTTATGATACCGCCCGGCCAGTTCCGGAAAAACCTCAGATCCCAGGACTACTACTGGAACGACGCCACCGGGAGAAAGCCCAATCCCATTACCGCTGCCACGCTGGAAGGAAAGAAAATAGATTTCCCTCAAATCACGTTGAACACTGGCGGATCCAACGATTGACAGATCGTCGGATGTTTGATTTGACAATTCCACGAAATTAAACCGTAAGTATTCTTACACGAATTCTTATGGTTTTTTCTATTTTTGGTCCGTATTATTTGCTTATTAAAAAATATATATAATTGACGGGAGTTAACTTTAATCAATGAACATGAGCCTAATTATAAGGGGGAGGGATCTTATGTATAACAATGTTGATGACAAAGTTGTTGAAACTGCGCGGATATTAGTTCAACGTCTATTGGATGATGAGGGAGAGATATTAATTACGTACGGCGATTTGGCAAAGCAACTTCCTTTTAATATTAACCCTCGAAACCTTGATGGTCCGCTTGGCACGTTATCTGAGATATGTCAATATCGCGGCATGCCTTTACTTTCAACCATCGTAATTAATAAAGCCCATTGTCGACCCGGCGCCGGTTATTTTAGATACTTCTTTCAGGGCAAGCCTGAAAGCGAGTGGGATAATATATTTTCGGCGCAGTTGGATAAGGTAAAAAAATATAAGCACTGGGCTGATCTATTGAAGGTGCTTGGGATTAAAAATCAATAATTAAATATTTATGGCACATTGGATAAAACAGATGTATACTTTCATTTGATCAAACATATATTTTTAGGCTTTACACATAAGACAATATTTGAGAGGTTACACAAATGAAATCTTACCGAAAAGAACTGCATTTTAACACAAAAACACGCCGGGCTTATGTCAACATAACGCCGCAGGTCGAAGCAGCGCTTTCCGAGAGCGGGATCCGGGAGGGCTTATGTCTCGTGAACGCGATGAACATCACTGCAAGCGTGTTTATCAATGATAACGAGAGCGGCCTGCACCGCGACTTCGAGCGCTGGCTTGAAAAACTCGCGCCGGAAAAGCCATACAGCCAATACGATCATAACGGCTACGAGGATAACGCCGACGCGCACCTGAAGCGTTCTGTAATGGGGCGCGAAGTCGTCGTCGCGGTCACGAACGGTCAACTCGATTTTGGGACATGGGAGCAGATATTCTACGGAGAGTTCGACGGGATGCGCAACAAGCGCGTGTTGGTAAAAATTATCGGTGAGTAAAAAAAAGAGCTGTTTTCACAGCTCCGACCGGGTATTGGACGGAAGATTGCCCAGGTTGTTTTCATCCTTCTCATCCGGAAGGGATTTTAGATATTCGTTGCCTTTGCGGGATGCTACCCCGACTCCTCGAATGCCATTCTGCTTTGCGAGCTCGACTGCCTCGTCTTTCTTCAGAATCCGACCGTCTTCCAGCACATAGCCGGCTACCTTGCCCTCTTCCCGGACCAGGCAAACAATTCGTTTCGCATTTTCATTCGGCTCCGGCACGTACTCCATGGCCATCATCGGAAGTTTTGATAAATCTGCGTTTTTGTCTGACATCGGCCTATCCTCCAAGTTCTTAAAATTGCTTTTATGAGAATAGTATCCCTGATATCCGCAGAACCATACGGTTACACTTCCAGGTCCAGTAATATGGAATCAAAGTCCGGTTTCAGCCGTTCTATTATGCTTTTGCGTTTTTCCACCGCGATCTCCATCTGGGACGCAGGGAGTTTAAGTTTGGCGGTTTTCCCCAGAAGGCCAACGCGAAAATCGGTAAATCCAATGATAAATAGTTCCCGTTCCGCGCGCTCTATACGACGAAGGGCTTCCTTTGTAATTGGATATCCTATGGGAATCTGTGCAGCCAGGCACGAATAGGCAGGCTTGTCCCATGCTGGAAGTTCTGCTTTCTTTGACAGCATCCTTACCTTTGTCTTCGTTATTCCAAATTCTTTAAGGGGAGAAAGCACCGATATTTTGGGATTCACGGCAGGTTCTGAACACTTTTCCAACTTGTCTGAAGCGTTTGAGCCTTCGATCAATACTGTAAATCCGTCTCTTATGGCCTGGCTCTTTATTATGGACAGCATTTTTCTCTTACAGTGATGACATCGATCAGAATCGTTTTCAATGATGCTCTGTGTTTTGAATATATCAAATTCCAGTACTTCAAGTCTTACGCGATACTGCCTTGCCAAGCGTAGGGCATTATCCAGTTCAAACTGCGGCTGAAAGGCTGTCTTAACGTAATACGGCCTGATGCTTGCCCCGCATTGTTTCCCAATATGCAGGAGATATGTGGAATTCACACCGCCGGTGAAGCAAAGTGCAGCCTTTGGATTATCTCTGAAGAAGCCTTTTAAATTATACAGTTCATCTGATAACATATTTCCCTCGCTTTAAATATTTGCAGTTTCCAATAGTTTTTACAGCATCGGTTTGAGGTTCGGGCTGGCGATCAGATTTGTACCTGTGGCTTCCTGAACCTGCTCCACGGTATAGTCGGGATGGAGTTCCGTCAGCATGATGCCTTCCGGAGTTACTTCCATGACTCCCATTTCGGTGACGATCATATCCACTACATTGACGGCGGTGTATGGGAGAGTGCATTCTTCAAGGATCTTATGCTTTCCCTTATTCGTATGCTGCATGGCTACGATTACCTTCTTTGCTCCGACTACCAGGTCCATTGCGCCGCCCATGCCAGGTACCATCTTGCCCGGTACGATCCAGTTTGCAATGTTTCCGTGGCAGTCTACTTCCAGGGAACCCAGAACGGTGGCATCCACGTGGCCGCCCCGGATGATTCCGAAGGAGGTGGCGCTGTCAAAGAACATCGCGCCGGGATTTACGGTTACGTACTGCGCTCCTGCGTTGACGATGTCGACGTCTTCGCTGCCCTTTTCAGCAGCGGCTCCCATTCCCATGATGCCGTTCTCGGACTGGAGTACGATGTGTATGCCTTCGGGAAGGAAATTAGCGACCATGGTAGGAAGTCCGATGCCAAGATTGACTACGTCTCCGTCCTTCAATTCCTTTGCTACTCTTGTAGCGATGATTTCTTTTGGATCTCTTAGATCTGCCATGGTTTTTCACCTCCTACGATGGCATCGACGAAGATGCCGGATGTTACCACGTTGTTCGGATGGATCTCGCCGACTTCTACGATTTCGCAGGCGCCTACGATAACGTAGTCTGCTGCGGTCGCCATCATCGGGTTGAAGGTCCTGGTGGTTCCGTTGTATGTGGTGTTTCCGAATTTATCGGTTACGCTTCCTCTGATCAGAGCGAAGTCAGCTTTCAACGGCGCCTCCAGAAGATAGTCTCTCCCGTCGATGTTGATAACCTGCTTGTCGTCGGCTACGATGGTTCCCACTCCGGTGGGGGTGAGGAAGCCGCCGAGGCCTGCGCCGCCTGCTCTTACTCTTTCGGCCAGGGTTCCCTGGGGAACGAGGATGCATTCGAGCTTGTCAGCCGCTACGTCGGTATTCATTCTCTGCGCCACCTCGGGGTTGAGTCCTACGTGGGAAGCGATGAGGGTCTTGATCTGTCCGTTTGTCAGGAGCTTTCCGACTCCTCTGCCCGGTACGCCCGCATCGTTGCAGATGATGGTGAGGTTCTTGACGTTCTTTTCTACAAGAGCGTCGATCAGGATCTCAGGAGTTCCGCAGGCCATGAAGCCTCCGACCATTATGGTCGCGCCGTCCTGGATACCAGCAACCGCTTCCTGTGCTGTCACGATCTTGTTTTTCATAGTTTTTCTCCTAAGACTAAAATTTTTCTTGCTTCATCGGGAGAGGCGATTTCGCGGTTTAAACCGGAAGCGATCTCCTTGACCCTGCCGACTAATTCAGCATTTGACTTCGCAAGTACCCCATTGGAGATATACAAATTGTCTTCCAGACCAACTCTCGCGTTCCCCCCCAGTATCATCGCCATTGTCGTAATATCAAATTCTTCCCTTCCGGCAGCCGCACAGGACCAGACAAAATTGTCCCCCAAGACATTTTTCGCGGTGTTGTGGAGAAACAGAAGGTTATCCACAGTGGCGGGAAGCCCACCCATAACGCCCAATACAAACTGAATATACACAGGTCCTTTCAGTAAACCTTTCTTCATGAAATATGCGATGTTGCTGATCATTCCCACTTCATAGACTTCAAATTCCGGCTTGGTTCCATATTGGTTCATAACCCTGATATAATCTTCAATATTCTGGAACGTATTCGCAAATGGCACCGTGTAGGTGTTTTTAACGAATGGGATCTCCCAGTCAAACTTCGGTTCCTTAATTTTGTCCGCAATGGTCGAGAAGCAGAAATTAACGGACCCTGCGTTGCATGAAGCAAGCTCTGCATTGACAACAGGAATTGACGCCAATCTTTCTTCAAGATTCATTCCGATCGCTCCTCCTGTAGTTACCCCGATAACGACATCACATTTACTTCTGACGCCATCAACAATTGCCTTCATCAGTTCAGGATCATTTGTCGGTTGTCCTGTTTTCGGATTTCTCGCATGCAGATGCACTACCGCAGCGCCCGCCTTATTCGCTGCTACCGCCTCATCTACGATTTGTTCCGGAGTTATCGGCAGATAATCCGACATGCTCGGAATATGTACAGCTCCTGTAATTGCAGCCGTAATAATAACTTTATTCATATGCTCCTCCTAATATTTAAATTTAAAAATTTCTGCTCGCTTTCAACTGAATGATCAGGCGTTTATTAAAATCATTCAATTTCTTGGCTTTAACGTCTTCCGGATATGTGAAAAAGCCTTCCCCAGTCTTTAATCCAAGTTTCTTTTCGGAAACTTTTTGCCGTAAATAATCGCACGCTTTATCAGAATTATTTAGTTCTTTAAACAAATTATCTTCCACTGAGCACCAGAGATCCAGACCACCCATATCGGCAACTTCCAGCATGCCGGTTGTAGCAGACCGGAATCCCGGCCCAAACTTTAAAGCCTTTTCAATATCTTCAGGCGAAGCGGCGCCATGTTCAATAAGGGAAAATACTTCTCGCGCCAATGCGTGCAGCATTCTGTTCGCAAGAAGGCCCGGAATATCTTTCAGGACTTTCACAGGTTCTTTTCCGATTTTTTTATAAAGCTCATATACCTCGTCAAAATCTTCCTCGCTCATGTTACCAAAAAATGATAATTCGGAAATCGGAATGATATGCGCCGGATTATACCAGTGGCAAACCATCGTCTTTGCTTTCCTGTCTGCGGGAAGAAGCATTGTCATTTCACTCAGGGGCAGGCTTGATGTATTGCTTGCCAACACAGTATGCTTCGGGCATAATTCATCAAGCTGCCTGAAAAGGTTCCTCTTCAGGTCCAGATCCTCCGGCGTGGCCTCAATGACATAGTCTGCATCCTTTACTGCTTCCGCCAGATCATCATGTACCGTAATATTTGAAAGGGCGGTCTCTATTTGGGATTCTTCAATAAAATCTTCTGTAACCATAAATTCAAGCTCAGACCTTATTGTATTTAAAACATTGCTGCGGACGGGTTCATACGCCTCGTAAAGGTTCACTTTATAGCCATGAGAGGCGAAAGCATTTGCAATTCCATGGCCCATTATCCCGGCTCCGATTACACTTATCTTATTTAGCATTCAGATATCCACTCTCCAATCTTTGATCGTCACCTAATAGCGCAATCCTACTAAAATATGAATAAAAACAAGTTGACGTATTAAAACTGAGCAAATAACGTGCCAACCCGCAAAAGCTTTGAAATTTGTGGGTTTATTTATAAATTTCCGTTTTCATCGGCTATATAGTGGAGGTGAATAGAACAGAGTTGTTGGATTTTCCCTACACGGTTTTTTTGATAATATAGGTACCTTTTTTGAGATAAGAATGTTAATATGAATCTATTAAGGATCGAGGTGATGTGGTTTAATGAAAGATTTAAGCATTGAAGCAATGTATCAAATACTTGAGGCATTCTGCAACTTTGTCGTAATAGACGATAAGGGAATCGTTGTATATATGAATAAAAACTATGCATCGCTGCTGGGCATAAGCCAGGACGATGCCGTCGGCAAGCATGTTTCCAAGGTTATCCCCAATACCAGGCTTGATTTAACATTAAAAACGGGAATCGAAGAATTTGGTTCCCTATTCACGGTATTTGACCACACAAAGGGCGAGGAGGTTACTTTAGTCTGTAATAGGATCCCAATAAAAGAGAATGGCAAAATCGTCGGAGCACTTGCAATAACTACTATTAGAAACCTTAATGAATTCGAGCTGCTGCAGCAGGAAATGGAACGATTAAAAATCGACAACCAGAATTATAAAAACCAATTGGACATCCTGCAAAAGAGTTTAAATCCATTAGATAAAATCGTCGGCAATTCCAAATCTTTCAAAGAAATCAAAAAGACGCTTGAAGACTACGCGAAATCCAACCTGCCGATATTGATCACGGGCGATACCGGGGTTGGCAAAGAAGTATTTGCAAATGCGATCCATCAGCTGAGCAATCGAAATTTAAATAATTACGTAAAAATAAACTGCGCTGCTATCCCGAAGGATCTTTTAGAATCGGAACTCTTCGGATACACGGAGGGAGCATTCTCCGGCGCTGCCAAAGGGGGCAAGATCGGGAAATTTGAACTTGCCAATAATGGCACCATTTTATTGGACGAGATCGGAGAAATGCCGGTAGAACTTCAATCGAAACTGTTACGGGTATTGCAGGAAAAAGAATTTGAAAAAGTAGGCAGCGTAAAAACCATCAAATCGAACGTAAGGATCATCTGCAGCACGAATCAGAACATTGAGGATCTGGTTGACAGGCGTTTGTTCAGAGAAGATTTATACTACCGGATCAATACGATAGAATTACGGATCCCGGCACTGCATGAACACCTGGACGATATTCCCTTACTATGCGATTATTTCATCCGGAAGATCAATTCCGAGAATAGTTATGCTATTGAAGGGATCGCAGGTAACGTGCTTGAACTTTTCAGCCAATATAACTGGCCCGGCAACATCAGAGAGCTGGAGCATGTTATTGAAAGAGCTTCGCTGCTCTGTAAAACCGGTATGATACAGCTGAATCACTGCGACTTTATTCTATCGAAAATCAGAAAATCAAAAGACGTCGCCGCATCTGGCGATACATTAAAAGATAAAACAAACAATGTTGAGCGGGACTCCATTATCGACGCCTTGGAAAAGACAGGCGGCAATAAAACAAAGGCCGCAAAGTTGTTGAATATCGACCGAAGCATTTTATATGATAAGATAAAAAAGTATAACATCGACTGAATATAATTTTACAACAATTATGTAGTATAATGTCTACATGTATAACTCCTGAGAAATCAAAAGATTGTATTTTTCAGGAGTTTTTTTATTGGCATAACAATTGCGTTAAATCAATGTAAACGGGGATCAAAGGACAGAGTATTTGAGCTAAAAAAATTCTATGCAGTGAAAGGAGACTCATTCATTTGGAAGAACAACGAATAAGCAACCTCGAAAAATGGCAATATGTTTTGCCAATTATTCAGAACCTTTTACCGGGAGATATTGCGATCGGATTAACCGACAGGCAAAGATATCTGCAATACTTGCGCGGCAGGGAGTTTGACCTGAAAATTCAAATCGGCGCTTCAATAAAGCCGGGTTCTTCCGTTCAAACGCCGGTTCAACGCAAGAAATATCCTCTCAGTCTCAGGATGTGTCCGGAGCATGTAAAATCCTTGAGCAGTTGGCGCGAGACTCAAATGACCGGGTCCAAAAAACCAATCACATACTTGATGTGATCAAAGACCTTTCATTACAGACAAAACTGCTTGGCTTCAATGCGGCGATAGAAGCGGCGCGGGCAGGCGTAAGCGGCCTTGGTTTCGGCGTCGTCGCTGATGAGATCAGTAACCTGGCGGGGGGATCGGAACAGTCGATCAAGCAGATCGCCGAAATAATTTCTGATATTCAGGCTGATAGCGAGCATAACCGAAATGAACTGAAGCATGTCGGAGATATGATCCTTCAAATTGCCGATGCAGTTACTAATATCGCTGACACGATGCAGACAACAAGCATGTTGGCGTCAAAGCTCGATCATATTGCAGGACTTATGGCAAAATAGATCAAGAATTTAAAAATGGGCCGAATCAATGATTCGGCCCATTTTCTTTCGGCGTCTGTTATTAATTTGTCTGCGTTGAAGGATTCTGACATGCCGTGCCACAGTGTCTGTTTCCGGCGCAGCATGCTGAGCAAATCCACTTATTATCATCAAGGGGACATCGTGCCACATCTTCCGGTCCAACTACGGAATCACAATGCGCGCATCTAAGCTCACCTTTATTATCCAGGAGACTTGCGGGTACCGTTTCAGGAGTACGGGCAAGATATGGATTGAAGGTCGACTTAACGATAATTTTCGCGAGGACCGCATGAACAACAAAAGCGAGAGCAAATGCGATGAAGCAAGTAAGCGCAGCGATCAAAGCTCCGGTATCTCCGGATGTAATTCCGATTTGCGGACCAAAGAGCAGAACGAGGGCCACGACCGTTGCAATGATCATGGAAGAGAAGCCTATTATATTGATGCTTCTCAAGTATGCACGGCGGTGTTCCACTTCGCCGACATCAAGTTTCATTGCTCCACGAACGACATAATAGTCACTGAAGAGCATACCCATCCATGAGAACAGCATGATACCTGCAATGGTCGCAAGTAAAGCAAGATGTCCCAGTATGTTTGCGAAAACGGTTATTGTGCCCAGTATGCAAGCGATAACCGACCAAACTGAGCGCCCCCAATTGATATGTAATTTGGATGCCAGTGAAGAAAGCGCCAATGATTCGGCATAAGTATTTTGTACATTAATACGGATCTGAGTCAACAGTAATCCCAACGCGCCGAAAACTCCTGTAAGCGCAACGAAGGCGTCGCCGGGATTTGCCTGGCCGGTTGCTTTCCAAAGCAAGCCGCCGAGAGGCACATAGATGAGCCATGTAAACAGATTCTGCGGAAGCAACGCGACCCAGAACAGGCCCCAACGTCTTTTGGAAGGAGAATCTTCAGCTCTTGCACCTCTGGCAAATTCCATCGTCAATAATGCAACGATACCAACAGTTCCTACCAGCGAATTAATTAACTGAATAAGAGGGATTCCACCGAATGACATTCCTTCCGGCATATAAGTTGTAAACCCTTTTGAATTGGCAAGGAATTCGGGGTTTTTGAAAACCATTACAACATTGATGACGATCCACACCAGGAAAATCGGAATTGTCCAGTTTTGGAACTTGGTGATGAACTTCATACCGAAAATGGTCAATGGAACAAATACGCCGATACCGACTACGACCCAAGCCACTTGGTCCGGTATTCCAAACGCTGCTGAGATTCCGGCGCCGAGGATCTGTGTTTCAGCTGCCCAGAAATAAATCCATTCAAAGGCGTAAATTATATTTGTTATAATACTTCCGTTAAAACCGAGTCCAAGTCCTCTTGTTGCCAAGTCTGTCCCCATTCTGTATTTCGCGGCAATGCTGGCCAGCAGGTAGGCAATGATGGTCTGCAAAATCATGCAGAATACCATAGTGAAATAAAGGTTTGCAGTACCGTATGTCTGCTCAAATATCGCTCCGTAAGCCAGCCATAGGCTTGCAGTTCCTCCACCCGTAATAGGAAGCGCTATAGCAAAATATCCCCAGCTCCAACTTTTGGGAGCTCTTCTGCTGGCATAATCGTCCGTCGCGGCGTTGCCAGCACTAAATATACTTTTTTTATCTGCCATGTAATAATAATCCTCCTTCTATTAAATATAACTATTATTCCTTTTTTTGGTTTGTATTTGCGATGAAAACCAATGGTAGATAGTCAGACACGCACAAAAATTGTTTAATGTCTAATGATTCTCTTCTCTCTTCAATTATCGAATTGCCAATGGACGAATGAACATACCCGTCGCACCTTTGATCTTGCTAGACGCAACAATAAAGCAAAACTCATACGCTTTGTCTTTTGCCAGCTCATCCAATTGCATCAGCTCAATAAAGTGTACTCCCTGCTGGATCAAGCAGTAATGGTGAACCGGATGGACATGACCCGGGAATGAAGATGTTTCTCCTTCCGGGAACTGTTCAAAAGATACCTGGTCGTCCCCCAACAATACAGCTCCTTGTTCTTCGATCAGATAACGAGCCGCTTCGATGGTGATCCCGGCATTCGGACACAGATCCATTTCCGGCCATCTTTCACCTGTTCTTAGCAGGACCGTATCATTCTTTTTCAGTTCCACCTTCTCCCATTCCGCACAATCAATGATGTCCTGAATGGTGATTCCTTCGCCGGGATCCAGATGATCAACACCTTTAAACCCTGCAATATCAAGTAAAACGCCACGGGAAACAATCGGAGGAATTGTTGAAGCGTCGGTTTTTAACGGGCCAAAATCGCTCCAATCCTTTTCTTCGCTAAATCCGTTATACCAATGGGCATCTTCCCCGGCCGTTATATGGCAGAAGCCGTCTATATGAGTTCCCATGTGCAATGGAGCAATCATGATCTCGGTATTTGCAGCAACACGGTACTCATTGACGGAATTGTCAAGCCAGCCGCCCTTTGCAGTCCAGTTATATGCCGGGCCGTAGCTACTGTTAATCATGTTCCTTCTGCCTCGGGGCGAACCATACGCCAGCAACTCAAAACCGCAATGGCCCGGCCAGGTCGGCATGCCTTTAAACCGGACGGTTTCAAGGTCATACACTTTACCTTCCTTGATCAACGAGGCGGCTTTCAGAACGTCAGTGGCGGAAACCTCATTCAAGGCTCCTACTTCATCCTCTTTGCCCCATTTGCCCCAGGCATTGTTTTTCAACCAGGAATTGTCCTTGTAATCGTTCATTATTATTCCTCCTTCTTAATAATGAATTTGTTATATTATGTCCGATCAATATTCCTATTGATTCAAGATACCTCCTTTCTGCTGAATATATAAGGCAAATACTGTGCCAAATTTCCGCCTGTTCAAAAAACGTCGGAATATCAGTACTCCGGGAGGTTCTTTCAATCATTAAATTTTTTATGTGGGTTTATTCCACAAATAAGTGTAGGTAAATTACTACATTATTCATTCATTTATCTACATCAAATAATTACCCTTATAAAACAAATCGACTCGCATTTAAAAATAAAGACAGATCCGGAAACCTGTCTTCATGAATTTAATATAACATTTATGTCCTAAATACTGCAATAGACTGTTGAGAAAGCGAATTCTCAACAGTCTATAGAGTTTAGGTGATATTTTCCAACAGCTTGTTTACGGTATCTACCGCTTTTTTGGCTTCCTCTGTCGATATGTCAAATTCTTTATCATGGATTATGCAATCCACAAAGTGGGAGAGCTCTTCATAATACGGATCGACATCTCCGTATTGTGAATGGTATTCCTCTGTCATATCGATGATTTCATTTTCCTTATACAAGATGAAGCTTGTATTGGCGTCGCGGCTGAACTCAACTACACCCTTCTCACAGATAAGCCTGTAAGCCGTGTAAAATGGGTAGGCCTCGGGCATCAGATGGCCCGCTTCTAAAACTGCGACTCCCTTGCCGCCGTACTTGATGGTTGAAATGATATGACCAAAATCGCATATCCCAAGCTGGGGGTTGTTGATCTCCACCATGTTGTAATCGGTCGGCTCACCCAAAAGCCAGTTGGCAATGTCAACGTCGTGGATCTGCAGGTCCATTACCGTGCCTCCGCTGAATTGTTTGTCAGCCAGCCAGTTGTTTGAGGACCATTTCGGCGTCGCGGAGTTCCTGCAGGAGTAATAATATAAAGGCCGGCCCAGGCTTCCCTCTACGATGATATCCTTTGCAAACCGATACTCCTGCATAAATCTGCAAACATGCGCGACCATCAACCGTTTGCCATTTTTGACGCTGCCTTCGAGCATTTCATCCATTTCGGACGAGTTAAGGGCAAAGGGCTTTTCCACAAGGACGTGACAGCCGTGATCCAGGGCCTTGTTCACCGCCTCTTTGTGGCAGACCGTGGGCAGACAAATGTCGACCGCATCCAGGGATTCACAGCGTAGCATCTCATCAAGATCGGTATATACTTTGAAACCGCAATTTGATTCCTCTGCTAGTGTCTGCGCTTTTGAGGAAGTGACAGCGACAAGGTTGACATTGCTCATCTTCTGATAGCATTCGATGTGCTTTTTGCCCATGTAACCCAAACCTACAACACCTACATTTATCTTTTTATCCATATGCCCGGCGTCCTTTCTATCTACTGTTTGATAAGCCTCTCGAGAAAGTTGGCTGCAAGCTTGATATCTGCTTCCGGCGAGGCACCAACCTCTCTTTCGATCGTTAAGAAACCGTTGAAGCCTGTTTCACTCAGGACTTTAAGGTAATTTACAAAATCGACCCTGCCTTCACCCAAAGGCGTTTCAAGAAAATAATCCTTCAGGTTGACGTCTTCGATCCCGCCCTCGGCAAAGTAATTGTATATTATTTCCGGATCCGTCTGTTTTAACATGATTCCGTCTTTAGCGTGGGTATGAACGATATAATCTTTCAAGACCCGGACTCCCTCCACGGGATCATCGCCAGTGACCATGACCAGATTTGCCGGATCGTAATTCACCGCCAATCCCTTGCTGCCTATTGCACCCAGAAACCTCTTCAGCACGACTGCTTTTTCCGGTCCTGTTTCGATTGCGAAATAGGAGCCCATATCCTGCGCAAACCTTCCAAGAGCTTCACAGGCCTCGGCAAGTATTGACCACCGCGGATGGTTTTCATCGGCTGGAATTACTCCGATGTGCGTTGTGACAATATCGCTCTTTAATTCTTTTGCAAGTTCCATAATTCTCTTGGATTTTTCGATTCTTATGGGATGAGCTATTGCTTTTGCAAAACCATGTCCGCCCATATCGCCGCAGATTGCCGACACGACCATTCCGTTTGATTCGATCATGTCCAGGATTTCTCTTTTCCGACCGGCAGAGAGATTTTCCGGAGACATTTCTCCGGAGGTGGCATAGATCTGCAGGCCTTGCGCACCGATGCCGGCCGCCTTTTTAATACTTTCCTCGATCCCGACCCGGAAGGAATCTGCGATTACACCGATCTTAAAATCATTCATCATTCAGCACCATCTTTCCCGGCAATTAAATCAACAGTCCCAGCACATCGATGGGCAAGTCGTTCATGATCGCTTCGTTGGAATTAAACAGCAGATTTTCATCAAGACTCAGCCCAAAAGCGGCGCCCTCCGTGACTGCGCTGTTTAAATTGCGGGGCCGGACGGAGTCCCCTGCATTTACTGCCTTGATTCCCGCGGCTTTCAGCTCATTCAGGAACTCTGCGTTTGACCTCGTATGGCAGCTGACAACTGTATCGATCTGGAGTGTCGTTCTTTTAAAGTTTTTATCCTCCACAACAACCTCTCCATCCCGGATTTCATACAGCGTAGAGTTTTCTATGACCTTGACAGGGAATTTAAAGGGTTTCGAATCAAGGGCTTCGGCGTCGGTCTGTTTGAAACGCTTCCGCAAAACGTACATATGGATCACTTCGACGGTAGATCCAAACTCATGCTTTTCCGTAACAATAGTGACCTGCTTGCCGATCGACGCAAGATAAGCTGCGGTATCGGCGGCGGCGTAGTGATCGCCCCATACAAGGACACGATCGCCAACCTTCGTGCTCTTGCGGTCGCCCGGGTGAAATTCACAGCTGACCTTTGGACAGGCAATTACTTCTTCAAATCCGACGATCTTATCCTTATTGCCGAAAACCTCAGGAATATAGGAGCTGGCGCCGGTGGCGTTCAGAACGATGTCAAAGCCTTTCAGCTCATCAACAGTGGGTTTGGTATTTAATTTTACTTCTATACTTAATTCCTCGATCTGATTCCGGATCCAATCGGCGTACCATTTCATTTTTTCCTTGCCCGGAACCATACAGCAGCCAAGGATCGCGCCGCCCAGTTCTCCGGATTTTTCAAACAGGGTGACCTTGTGTCCCCTCACTGTGGCTATCCTTGCCGCTTCCATTCCCGCAGGCCCTCCGCCTACCACCGCAACAGTCGCAGGTTTTGCGGTTTTTTTCATGTCTGAATAAGCCATGTTTCCACAGGCCGGATTGATGGCGCAGCCGATTTCCTTCTTAGCCATCATTGACTCTTGCCAGCAGCCGGTCAGGCAGGAGATACATTTTCGGATTTCCTTAGCCTTCCCATACCTTGCTTTTACAGGCCAATAGGGATCTGCCAGAAGCTGCCTGGCCAGGCCGATCATGTCGGTCTTACCCTCCTCGAGAAGTTTTTCGCAGTGGTCGGGGTCGCGCAGAGTATGGCTGTTTATGACCGGAATATTTACATGTTTTTTGATTTCCTCGGAGGCATACATCGTCCAGCCTTCCGGATAATACATGGGATCAAAGCCCGCGCCGGGACTTTCCTGGACACATTGGCTCAGATCAAGGGCGGCAACTCCGGCTTCTTCAAGCGCCTTTGCAACGAGCTTGCTTTCTTCCAAATCGCGGCCCCCGTCTACCCATTCATCCGCGGAGTAGCGTACAAGAATCGGGAAGTCCCTGCCGCACTTCTTCTGTATTGAGTCGATAATAGCCAGAGGGAATCTCATCCTGTTTTCGAAGCTTCCTCCAAAACGGTCGATCCTTCTGTTCAGGTAAGGACTCATAAATTGGGAAATCAGATATCCATGGGCTGCATGGAGCTCAACAGCGTCAAAGCCTGCCTGCTTGACTCTCCAGGCGGCTTCGGAAAACAGATCGATCATTTCCAGTACTTCTTCCGTGGCCATCGCTCTTACGGGTTTCCCCTTTTCTTCGGCATTTTCATATACGATCTCATGGCCTGCGGACCAGGGGAGCTTCAGAACCATGTCGTTTGTAGACATGGTGTTGTAACGCGGGATGGCGCACTGGCGCCCCGGATGCTGAAGCTGTACCGCACACTTGGCGCCGTAGCGATGCATCGCCGCCGCAAGTCTGGTCAAACCCGGAATGTAGTTGTCAGCATCGGCTACCAGACAGGTTACTGTCGGCCTTCCGGTTTTTGAATCGGGCGTCGTTGCTCCCACGATTATGAGTCCGGTGCCGCCTTTCGCGATTTCGCTATGGTGATGGATATCCCTTTCGCTTACCGAACCGTCCGCGTTTGAGGAGCTGACGTCGGTAGGTACGTGAACAATGCGGTTTGGCACTTCCATATTACCGATACGGATCGGCTTGAATAAATTTGTATAATTGGTCATTGTAATCCCCCTTATATCACTTAGAGTTGATTGTCGCGATTAAATACTATAAACAAAGTGTAATACGTATATAAGCTTCGTTCAATGTCACAAGCGGTATAGATATTATCAATAATGGCTATCCAATACGATATTTCCTATGTTATAAAAAAAGAGCGCCTTTTTCAGAGGCGCCCTTGATCAGAATTCTTAGAACTATGCAGGTTCCTGTATTCAGCGGGAGAAATATAGACATATTTATGAAACACCTTATAAAACTGATGAATGTTCGTGTAGCCCGCCTGTCTGGCGATATCCGTGATATTCATATCGGTGGTCAGCAAGAGCTTTTTGACTTCCGTGAGCCTGATGAAAGTAATATACTCCTTGAAGCCGATCTTTACCGACTCCTTAAAAAGATGCCTGAATCTGGATGCGCTGATATGAAACAGCTCCGCCATCTCTTCCAGTGTGATGTTCCTGGAAAAATTCTTATTGATATAGTCCAATGCCCCTTGCATTTTAGCATGGCTATGTCCGCTTGTAGTATAGTATTCCGGGTAGTTTGTTTTAAAATGCTTTATTAACAGTGCCAGCAATTTTCTAAGGTCTGCGTCAAGGAGGTGCTTGTATCCGACTTCCTTCTTGTCCCATGTTTCCTTTAATTCCATTATGATATTGCCGATCGTCTCTGCAACGGGTTCGTTATGATCGATCTTATTATGAAAGGTTTTTGAATTATACCAGAAGGGGTAAAGGTACTCAAAATCAAAATTTCTGCTTCCTGGCGACGCGATCAGCTCAGGCAGAAAAATCACAAATATGTAATTGGTACTGGCGGGGAGTTCAGAGATCGCCACATGATTTTCGAAATTGCTTACAATAAAAATATCACCCTTTTGGACGTCGTACTCCTTATTGGTAAAGATAAATCTGCCGGTTCCGTCGGTACACAAAGCGACTTGCAAATAGCTGTGCCAGTGAATTTTTTCACTGTCCCCCCGCGTGACATAGTCAAGAATGCTAAGAGGAAATTCGTGATCCATATTGTAATTCCAAAAAAAACCACCCATATTAAGCCCCCGTTTGTATAAGTTTTTATAGCGCTGACGAGGCGCGCCCCGTTATAATTAGAATAACATTTCCTTCCTTCCAACTCAACAGAAATGAATATCAGCCGTTTTTGACATTAAGTCAGGGCAAATTGACAATGTAAAAGTGCAAATTGTATCGTACAATGAGAGCATGCTAAGTTTGCTCAAAACATTAATTCCGGAATAGTGGAGGGTTAATTTTATGATAAGTAACTCACGGCTTGAATCATGTAGTGTGCAGGGGTATTTGGATCGCATCGGATATCACGGGCCTTTAGACGGAAGCGCTGAGACACTGTCCGCGTTACAGGAGGCTCACGTGCTTACTGTGCCCTATGAAAATCTTGATATTATGCGAGGTAAATATTTATCTATTGATATTCCTGATGTTTATGAAAAGGTAGTTGTCAAGAAACGCGGCGGGTATTGTTTCGAACTGAATGGTTTATTTGCCTGGCTGCTTCGCGAACTTAACTATGATGTGACGGAATACTATGGGCGCTTTTTGTTTGGCGAACCGGTTGACATTCCGATGCGCAGGCACAGGATCTCACGCGTTCAAGTGGATGGAAAAATCTATATTTGCGACGTGGGAGTGGGTATCCCTGCTCCAAGGCAGCCGCTGCTCTTTCAGGAAGCTCTTGAACAAAAGCAGGGTGATGAGACTTACCGCCTGATGCGCGATCCGATACTCGGGTGGGCAGTACAGATTTATCATAAGGGTCAATGGGAAAATATCTACTCATTTACCGAAGACGTACAATACCCGATCGACTTTGAAATGCCCAACCACTGGTGCCTTACACATCCCGATTCCATTTTCAAGAATTTTAACATGGCATATATAAGAACACCGGACGGACGTAAAACGATTGCCGACGTAGAAGACGCCGAAGGCAATAAGGTTCAGGAGTTCCGAACCTTCTCACCAAAGGGTGTAGAGGCCTTTATTCCAAAGACGGAGGAAGAATATCGGGAAGCGCTGAAGAGCTATTTTGGGATCGTCTTGGATTAGCAGGCGGCGGCTTATACACCATATAACCTGCCGAATTTTTCGTTGAGATATGCGATAAAGTATTTTGCACTCAGCTCCTCGCCTGTAACTTTTTTGATCAATTCAGCCGGCTTCCATGTCGCGCCATACTGATGAACATTTTCCTTTAGCCATTCCGTAATCGGCGAAAAGTCACCATTGCTGATTTTTTGATTCCAATCCGGAATTTCCTCTTTCAGTTTATTGAAAATTTGCGCTCCGTACAAGTTCCCAAGCGCATAGGTTGGAAAATACCCAAAATCACCACCGGACCAATGCACGTCCTGCAATACTCCTTCGGCGTCGTTTTCCGGTTCCACGCCCAAATATTCCTTATATTTTTCATTCCAAAGCCCCGGAACATCATCGATGTCAATATCGCTGTTGATCAGGAGCTTTTCCATTTCATAGCGAATGATGATATGAAGACTATAAGTCAATTCGTCTGCGTCGATCCGGATCAAAGATGGCTCCACGCAGTTGACTGCCTTATAAAACGAAGTAAGATCCACCCCTTCAAGCTCTTGATAGGCGTCTTGAAATTTCGGGTAAAAATGGCTCCAAAACTCCATGCTTTTCCCAAGGATATTTTCATAAAACCGCGATTGCGATTCGTGCATACCCATTGACGCCCCGGAACCCAAAGAAGTTCCCTCAAGCTCATCGGGAATATTTTGTTCGTAGATCCCATGGCCGCCTTCGTGGATCATGGAGAAGATCGCAGGTCTGAAATCCGAAGTATCGTATTTTGTGGTTATCCTGACGTCCTTGTTCCCAAAGTTCGTCGTGAACGGATGCTCAGATACGTCGATTCTTCCTCTTTTCTCGTAGTCATAACCGATCTGTAATAAAATGGTTTCCCCCAGCTGTCTCTGGCTTTCAGCGGAGTAATTTCCTTTTATAAAAGCATCGTCGGTTTTAATGCTTGAATTCTTAATTCTTTGAAGTAAATCAACGAGCCCTTCCCGCAATTCCCCAAATACCGCGTCAAGCCTTTCTGTCGTCATTCCGGGTTCATAAATATCTAAAAGGCCGTCATACTTGTTGTCGGCGAAACCCCAGTATTCAGAGAACTTTTTATTATAAGCGATGATTTTGGCGAGGTGCGGCTTGAAAATCGAGAAGTCTTTTTTCTTTTTCGCCTCTTCCCAGGCACTTTGTGCGAGCGCTTTGTCGATTTCAAATTGAACGTATTCCGCTTCCGGTATTTTCGTTGCGTGGTTATAATCTCTCGTTATATTTTCTAAAATGGCTTTGGTCAAATGATCCAAATCATCAATGCCACTGAAATAATCGATAAACTCTTTCATTTTTTCCGATGTAGTAAGCTTATAGCTCTCACCGGTCAGGTAGCCGATCATTTCGCTTCTGTATTCAATTGCCTCTTTTGGCATATTAACAATGCTATCCCATTGCAATAACGAAATAGAACTACCCAGATACTCTACTTTTCTAAGATATTCTTTCAATTCTTCAATTTTCGTAGTCGTTTTTTGATCCATTTTAATCTCCTTTATTTTTCTAAATACACCCTATAACATAATAGAGAAAATAAGCTCCGAAAGCAATAATAAATGGCAACTTCTTAACCGTAAGATCAATAGTTTCACCAAATTACTTTCGGTATATGAGGATTTTCTTGGATATTTAATTTGCAAGAGGACTTCGCAGCTTTGCTGCACAAATCTGACTTTTCAGGTTCGAATTCTTTTACCCTATTAGGAAATTAGAAACGAGAGGGGATAAACCTATCCCTTTTTTCGCTAAGTTTTTAGATGTATATAGATGGCACTTATAGTTAGCATTTTAGTTTCTATTTATTACCATTTATTCCTATATTTATATTGATAATGCTTTCGCTGTCTATTATAATTAACTTAAGGATTGCCGCTGGCGGTTAGTCACTCTCCTGCAAAGGAGGTGATGCCTCATGATTACATATTCAGAACTTTTTCAGTTCTGTTTAGTAATGATAGGAGTTATTACTTTGAGCTTTAAGTTCAAGAAATGACAGAAAACCGCCACGAATGGACGGTTTTCTAAACAATCTCGTTTAGGACTAGCCGCCGTCACTAAAGCGGCAATCCTTTTGATTCATTATAACCTCTTCCCTAGTTATAATTCAAGTCAAATATTTGAGGTACAATGAAAAGCAGGTTAATCTCATTAAAGGTCTTTAAACATACACAATTTGACTCTCACCTCCGTCGGTTCGAGTCCTTTGAAGTAATATTGATATTAATTGCGCAAGAGGACTTTACAGCTTTGCTTCGCAAATCTGCCGCTCGTCGGCGGTTTGCTCGGGCGGCTTGGGCCAGGCTGCGGAAAACGTTCCGCCGGAGCCTTTGCTGAATTTGAAAGGGCGATGATCATAGAAAGAACCCAGGGTGGCAAAGCAATAGCAAAACAAAAGGCAGACTTCCGGGAAGGCAGACCGAGAATTTACACTCCAAAACAACTAATCCATGCACTCAGCTTATTAGAAGGTAATTCATATAATCAGGTATCCGCGATGACAGGGATTAGTAAAAGTACTTTGATAAGAGCCAAGAGGCATCAATAGGTTCCTCTTTTCTTTGGAGGGCGGTGGGGGCCGACTTTTGAAAAAGGGGACCCAAATTTATACTATCTACCTACTCCCCCGTAAGCATTACATATGTCAGACCCGAAGAGAAAATATGGGATTGAGATAAAAAGTGAAATCCTCCTTTGGTTGTCCTAATATTGCATATTATGACATTAAAATATGTTAGAATTTGCCTTATCAGTAAAGTATGGTTCTTAGTCATTTCTTGTCTTTGTCTTCTTTCACATTTCTATAGCAATGTAAAAGACATGAAAACGATAAGCGATTCAATTAAGGGGCTATAATGAATGTAGTCTTATGAGAGGACTGACGTTATTTGAGTGAGGATAAATTTTACAAAACAACAGGGCTTTTAGGATCTATCGTAACAATTGTCTTAGCAATACCGGCACTTTACGAACTCTCTTTAGTTGCGACCATTGCATATTTATCATTAATACTTGTAATTTATTTATTCATTTTTAATCTGTTTGATTTTATAAAGCGCTTTTTCTTTTTCATTAATGACTTTATAAAATACCGCATTATATTTACTACTAAAAAAACTGTGAAACCATATATTATTAAGAACAAAGACATTTATTATGCTTTATCTGATACTACCCGAGTCTCAGTTCAATGTAAATTAGATATAGAATTATTTCACCCCATTGCGGAGTACCTCATTGAATATAGAACATTTGACGAACTTTTTAACTTTAGCGTCAATGTAAATAATGTAGAAATTCAAGATTATAAAATAGAAATGCATGAAGGGACAACCAGTAAATATATTAGAGTTCGTTTTAGTAAGAGTATTCCAAAGGGAACCTTGGAGATTAGTTATAAATTCAAAAGCGCTATTTCTGTCAATTACATATCTACTGCTCTAACCGAAAATATTATGAATCTGGGGTTTCATTTAGTAACGCTTAAGAGTGAGTTTACATATTGTTTTTTAAAACAATATATGAACGTATCTGATGATCAACCTTTTAAGATTAGTGAATTTAATAATATTAGCAATATTGACTTTCGTATAAATTATCCAAAACAAAGTCAAAAATTTGAATTATCCTGGTTTTTCGACCAAAAAGCTGAAGACAATGAGGAACTTTCTTATTCGTTCAAGTAAACCCATCTTTCAACTCACTTGTCCCGGCTGAAACAAATCGGGATTCCGTGCGCAGTTGGAGCGGGGTTTCATTGTATAGATTTGATAAAAAAGAAAACCTCAGAGCATTGAAATTCTGGGGTTTTTGGTGCAGGCAAGAGGACTTTGCTGCTTTGCTGCGCAAATCTGCCGCCCGTCGCCGCCCCGCTCGGGCTGCTTGGGCCAGACTGCGGAAAACGCTCCGCCGGAGCCTTTCCTTTCGCAGTCTGCCTTTTCAGGTTCTCGTCCTCTTGCCCCATACATAGAAAAAATCCATAACCCGGTTTGACCGGATTACGGATTTTTTGGTGCAGGCAACGCAGGCTGCGCCTGCTCCTCCGCTCACGTTGTTCGCTACGCTGTCCCATTTTGCGCTGTGGCTAAAGCCACGCAAAATGAGCAATTTGACTCTCACCTCCCGTCGGTTCGAGTCCTGTCCAGTCCGACGCCTGCGCAATAAAAAACAAGACGCTCGAATGAACGTCTTGTTTTTTATGGTGCAGGCAAGAGGACTCGAACCCGATCTTTTAACAAAATCACAAACAACTGTCGAATGCTTTTCGTTCAAATTTAGACATTTTTTCGGGTTTTGCCTGCTCCATTAAATACCATCAAAAACTTAATAATACTCATGTTTTGCACCAACTTTTGCACCAATAAAAATGGACCGCAGCCATAATAGCCAAGGTCCTCTTTTTGCTCTTCCACAGAACACAAATCACTTATCGGAATCATATATCAGAATGAAGCCCCGGATCACTCCGGGGGAATGGCCTGCATAGTTACGCTTCTACGAGAGGCTTAGCAGGATCTGTATTTGTAGTATATGTTGAAGCTTTGGGATTATTCATTTCAGCCAAGACTTGACGCCAATTTTCCGGGAATCCCATATAACGGGACCGAACGAAAGGATATTTCTTTAATAAAACATCAATTTGATCACGGAAATAATCTCTTGTGATACTATCACAAAGAACTTTATCTAAGATCAGTATGTAAAAGAATAATTGCTTACCAATTCTATCAGGCTTATATCCTATCTGTCTAAAAAACTTTTTATCTTTTTCAGAAAACGAAACTCCAATAGAAAAGTTTCTGTTGTACAGCCTGGCTCTATGCGCACAAATGTTACGTAAAATAGCTAAACATCTCATCCAATTTGTAATATAATTGCTCGGGATGCCGTAGTAATATTCGTTGCAAATTTCCGTTTTAACTTTATCATCAATTATATTAAAAAACTTAGACAGATTGCCAAAAGATAATAGCTCAACAGCTACCCAGATTGGATATTCGCTATTATGATGCTCCTCATGATGCTTCACAAAAACCTCGCTTCGTTCATTATCAGAAATTGTTTTTTCAAAATACGATACAAACTTTCTGTAATGGCGCTGATTTGAAAAGATATGTGAATTCATATAACCTAACGGTCCGTGTTCTTTTGCGTGATGGTATCCGATGTGGGTTCTAAGTTCGACTTCAATGCATTCCAACGCGTGCATTAACATGACTCTCAATTCACAGTCAAAATGGTATAGCTGCATAACATTTTCAAAGCTTACACCCGGATAGAATACATCATTTTTCCTTAGCGTTAAGGTATAACCGCTCAATCTGTAATAATTATATCTTTTTAGCATTTCGGCAGCGTAGGCCTTATCTGGTACAAGAAGTCCCCGTCTCTCAAATATTTCTATTTGTTTATCAATGCTTTCAAAAGGTTTTACATCGGCCATGTGAGAGTACCCCATATAAACAAAAGGCCCACCTTGTTACGCGTATAGCACAATCGCGCTACATAGGCTCGGTGGGATCGATTAATTTCATTATACCCACTTGATCAAAAAATGCAACATAATTGACAAAAAAAGAGCAAAAAATACAAAAAATCAGCAAAAAAGAGCAGAAAATACGAAAAGTTAAAATCCAACATAACCTCAAATCGCGGCTCTACAAATGTTTTCTTTCAGTGTACCTTGCTCCCGTCATCCAGTAATAGAATGGCAGCTTTGGAATCTTCGAGTATCCGTTACGAACATTGCTCCCCGCCCAGCCAAAACCAAACGGGCAGGTCCCGTTATAAATAGCTTTCCGGATGCATTCCGGAGAACAACCAATCAACCTGGCAGCATCTTCGATCCGGATGAACGGATCCTGATCAGCTTCCATAGCCTCGTCAAGCTGCTTCTGAAGATCCTGGATGATTTGAGGCAAGTCTGTCCTTATAGTTTCCTTACCACTCATTTTTCACAATCCTTAACTCATTGCCTTTCTTGGTCTAGTATCCAGGCATCCAGTCGATCTTTCCGGAAGAGGAGTTTCCGGCCAGCTTGAAAGTATGGCAGGGCGTTTTTATGTGCCATTCTAAGAATGGTTATGTAGCTAACATTAAGATAGTCTGCCGCTTCTTGTGCACTGAATATAACACCATTTTCTTCATACGCCGGAACGCATTCTCCCGCAGGTTGTCCTAACTGTCCAGTGAATTTATTCTCTCCGATATATCCCATGGCTTCCATAAACCGATCGGTAATGTTCCTGGAGATCACTTTCTGTTCATCTTCCGGAATATCATTCCACTTTCGCTCAATACGTAGGCCATTTTCAAAGGATACAATAATTGTACTTACTGCGATCTCCCTTTTGAGTGGCATTCATATCTTTCCTTTCTCAGTAGTATTGATATCGTGTTTTCGTATGGAAGAAGATCTTCGCCTTCTTTAAATTTTGGACAAGGAGCATTATCAAAGTAGACGTCACGAGGCTTTCCTTTTTCATCAGGATACTCTTCACAGCGGCCAGCTCCTATGTGCTGCTTTTCAGCATGGGCACAGAAACGGCACTTCATCTTTTCCTCATCACATCTTCGCATCCCTGTCATTGGTCGTTTATTGTTCCAGAAGCTCATAAATTCTATCTTCCTTAATGTACTTTAATAACTACAATTTATTTCCGTCTTAGTCCCATTTGTTCAAGGGCAACCTCGGTTCCTATGCCAATAAGAATATCTTTTATATCTTTACGGATTTCTTCACCAATTCTGGACAAATAAATTTTTATCTTTGCCCCTGCAACCTTGGTTTTTGGAGTATCAACAATAATATCTTCGATTGCAGATTTAAAGGATTCTTTATCAGCTTCTCCTAAATCGGATAGTTCAATTAATTCTTTCGCTGCTTGCATTTCCGCTTCAGTCCAGGGATACGGGTTCCCACATTTACCGCAAAATTTTGGAATTGTGTAACTTGAGCTAAAAAAGCCTGCTACATGATAATGTCCTTTTATTTTCTCTCCACAATGTAAACAAGCATCAATGCATTTTGCACCACAATGCTTGCAGTATTCCGAATTGTGGTCTGTAGCCGTATTGCTACAGTCATTGATCAAATGGCCATTCATGCATATTAACGCAACATCATAATAACAATCACGCATAAAATAGTACCTCCCTTTTGCTTTAAGGTTAATCCTGCTTCGCGATGATGGCTTTCAAATTATTCGAATTCCTCAGGAGAAGGGAAATCGTGATAACCAGCTATCATAACATTACCCACGTAATCAACACATTTCACTCGTCCTATTCTGCTCATATTAGGCGAGAAACTGGCCGCACGGAGGTGATTGTTCCCATTACGTGTTATCAATCTATTTCCGTTCCTTATCTCGCCTAAATAACGCCCATCTGGCCCAAAAATTTTTTCGTTATGTAGTCTTCCAACGTGTTTACCATTATGCGTCCAAAGGTTATTTCCATCGATATACCCAAAATAAATTCCATCCCAAGTCCAGACGTTCATTATATCTCCTCCCGTTTTTGCTTTCATCATACTCCCAATTTCATCAATATTCAACCAAATATCTCCATTATTTTGCTACCCCATATCTCGCTATCAGCCAGTCGAATTGCAGCCCTCTCCGTGGAGCTGGTGAAGCCATGGCGTCGGTAAGCGCTCAGGCCGGATCCACAGAGGCCCATACTTAAGTATGCATCTAATCCGATATTCCGGCACTTGTACAAGGCTCGGCCCCGGAAATATAATTTTATATGTCGTAGCGCTGATATATACATTGAGGTCATTGAATGGATCTTATTCTCCGGGATTTCCATCAGCCGGCAAGCATCGGCCAGTTTACAATTATGCTCCAGCATCACCAGGAGCGCCTCCCGGATCCTCCCGGACGTTCTCTCGTTGATTGCTTCCTCCAAGAGCTCATGGACGTCTCTCCAGAAGTCAGCATTCTCGATAAACCGGTATTCCTCCTCAGCCAAGTGATCGATGATCATATCCTGCAGCGTGAGTTCTTCCGTATCTTCGAGTGGTACGTCCAGGCTGATGGCATTGTGCATTAAATTCTTTCTATCCTTGCTTGTACGGAGGCCCATGGCCCGATTAAAACTGTTTTTGATGTGATACTCCAAGTAGGTCAAAAAAAGCGCTCCACGGTCACTTTTATAAGAATCGGTGGCTATAAGAAAATCAAAGTATGATTCGTTTACGAGATCATCTTCCAGCTGCTTGATGTGATCTGCTTCCCCGATCAGACGCCGCTTGGCCATCAAACAGATAAATTTATATACCTGGTCCCAAAGCTGCGGTATGTACTCCATTTGGCCGTCCTGGATCAGTTTAACGAGTTCCTCATTGGTCATGACACTTATCCCCCTATTATACTACGAATGCTACTCCATAATAAAAAGATGGGGCAGCTGACGACAGCCACCCCTACTTAATTTGGATCGATCTTAAAACACAATGCCCTGGGAGATCATATCCTTGAATTGAAGCTTCGCAGTAAAGCTCGAATCATCTGCAGACTTCCTTGTATGATCTACTTCGAATTTGGACCAGGCCATAGCATCAAATTTGCATTTCATGGCTTGCGCCAGTTGGTCGATCTGAGTGGCTAGGCCGCTGAAGTTCTGATTCTCCTGAGCAAGGGCATAGTAGAAGCCGTCTTCGATGCTCTGCAGCCTGGCTGCGCAACTGCTCGTAGATCCTGCAAAATCGTCATCGAAAACCGGGATGTTATACTTCTTGTAGAAAGCAGTCAAGAACTTTACGGCCTGCGGATAGACGCGGTATTTTTGATTCAGGTTCGAAATGAGTTGCTCCGGGACGTCTCCTCCAGTAAGCTCAATCATCTTCATCGCATTATTTAATTCAGTATCACTGATAAAGTCGATATTCCCATCAACTTCTTCGGCCGCCGTGGCCAATTCTGCAATGACTCCCGATACCAGCTCGTTGGCGTCATTTCCGTACTTGTAGTGAGCCTCCTGAAGAGCGTTAATCTGCCTGGTCTTTTCGATATCGCTCCAGGCATCACTGCTCCGGATCTTGTCCACTTCCTCCAAATACAGTTTGGTCTCTTTGACCCGGGCCTTCATTACCTTTTCGATCTTGTCGAATAATGCTTGATTCTTTTCCATTTCTTATTTTCCTTTCTTCTTAAATCCTATTTGATATGGCTTTACAATATTAAGCGAGGTCCTCTCCTACGCTTTTCAGCTTGGATTGCAGGCTCCAGGACTCTGGCGAGGTGAGCGAGATCTCCCTTGAATTCGATAGAGACTTTCGTGTCGCCGGATCCCATGCGCTCAAAAGCTCTGTCGAAGCTTGCATCGAAGGCTGTTATCATCGTTTCCAGCGGAGTCTCTATATTTACGCCTCTCTTCTGGTCTCCGAGAATCGCTAGGAATTCTTGGTTAGGAGGGATAACGGCGCCGGTGGCGAGTCGTGGGATACTTATCGTCTTTACAGTTGGAATATTGATACCGAAGCTTTTACCACCTATTTTAGGTACCCAATCCGGAATATCAAAGCTGATCGTGTTCAGTGCTCTTATAATGGCATTAATACCATTAATAAAGCTGTTGGCGAAACCTTCGGCAAGCCCGATCAGAAAGTTAATACCTTCCTTGAATCCGTTTTTCAGTGGTTCAATCACGTGTTGATTAAACCACTTTGCTACTGCGCCCCAGATACCTGTTATGGTATTCCAGACCGAGAGCGCTGCGCCGGATATTCCGTTCCATAAACCAGTAAAAAAGGTTTGTATCGGAATGACCACAGATTCATTGAACCATGTTCCAGCTGCTTCCCAGGCGGCTTTGATCGCCTCCCATGTACTTTGGGCGAAAGCTTTTACTTCGTCCCAGTGCTGGATCAACAGATAGCCGATTGCTATTAATGCTCCGATGGCCAGTACAACAAGGGTGATCGGGCTCGTTAAAAATCCAATAACAGCCCCGAAAGCCGCCGTCGCCGCGGTGGATATTCCCGTGATGATTGCAGAAGCACTCTGCGCAATATTATAAGCAATGATTGCGGACGTCAGAGTGGCCAGTCCAATACCGAGTAAGGTAAACAGCTCCGGATTCTCCTTCATAGCGCCGATCAGCGAGGAAATACCCTCTGCCATTGACTGGACAACCGCTATTGCGCCGGCGAGAATCGGGCTTCCGACAGAGGCCAGGAACTCATCCCAGGTCGCTTTAAGGTTTGCTGTTACATTAGCCCAGTTGCCCTGCTCTCTGGCGGCCTGCCCGGCGGCGCCATTCATTTCGTAAGTCTTTCCGACGGTATCAAGGAGCAGCCACTGTTTTTCGGCCTCGTTTAAATCAGCCCAGGATTTGCCGTACATTTCGTTCGACCTGGCGTCCATCTGCTTCGCGTTCGTGAATACGCCGATCGCATCGCCCGCCTCGAAGTTTCCTTTCATGAAGCTGGCCAGCATAGAAGAAGCTTCCTCCAGAGAAATGTCATAGAAGGCTGCGGCGTCTGCGGCAAGGCCGGTGGCTTTTTCAGTTGCTTCCAACGCTTGGGCCGCATCCATGCCGGCACCCTTTACCTGACCACCGAACTTGTTAAATGAGCCCGTGAGCCGGTCTGCATGGATCCCAAGTTCATCTGCCTGGGCGTTGATTGCTTCCAAGGCGGCTTCTCCTTCAGAACCTTTGAAGACCTGATTAAACTGGGAGTCCATGGCCTGCAGCTCCGCAGTTGCTTCAATGACGTCTCCGGTAAAGTCCTTCACAACGGCTACGCCAAAAGCAATCCCTAAGGCCGTTCCTACGCCCTTTATGGATCCCTGCAGCTGATTCACTCCGCCTTCAATTTCTTTTGCACCTTGCTTAAATCCCTTAGTATCGATCTGTGTCGCGATTCTGATCGAACCGTCATATCCTGGCATCGCCACTTATTCCACCCCCATCCCGTTATCTCATAACCTTAGAGTTAGATCTGCGTTGTTCTCGATTGCTGGCATACTTTGCAATCTTACCTTCCCTGGCCTTCTGTATGTAAGGCACGATGCCGTCAAAGAACTGGCTGAACATATCCAGTGTGTTGCTTGCTCCGAAGGCCACCTGACTTGTCCCCTCTCCAAAGATCTCATCAATCTTTCCCCGGGTATAATCGCAGATCTCCTGGAGGAGGGCAAGGCGGTCGCTGAAGTTCACGGGAATACCGTGTTCGTCAAGCCCCTTATTTTTATCGAGCTCCTGCGCTCTTTGTGTATAGTCTTTGTGTTTGTCACCAAACTCTTCGATAAGACCATAGAATTGATTCACAAACCGGAGATCGTTCGGATTGAACTGAATAACCCGGTGTTCATCCTGATTGACGGTCAGCTTTATGCTGCCATCGTTAATATTAATGTTTTGCATTTTTATCTCCTCTCTTTTCTATGCTTTTCCATTTCATCAGCTAAAAAGCTTAACAGGTCCATCATTTGGTTCCAGTTGCACTGTCTACCGCCAAAATATCGCTCACAGGCGCCTTCTCCCAGTAGATCGTCGACATATACCCAGCACAGCTTCATAAGCCTCCTCTGACCTATTCTGTTGATTGATGGGAACGGAGTGTTTCGGATGCAGCTCTTTTTTTCCCGGCTGAATATCTTTGTTCTTTCAATAGCCTGATCACCGGTAAGATTTATTCGATAGATTCGTCCTCTGATGTTGATCTCCGTTCCCATGGGGATGCTGTTATCAATACATCGGTTCATTCTCTCCGCTCCTTCAGTTGCTCTAATATAGAACCAAGCAGGCCGCTGCTAGTGTCAGCTTTCCCCGATACCTCCACCTTGTCTTTAAACATCCCGAGGTGCTTGCCAAGGAGCTCAAGTGTCCTCACCTTATCATGGAACTTGATTTCTCTCTCGGTAATAGTTCCATCCTTCGTTGGTATCTTTCTTAATTTCACGGACGCGATCGCAGCCAGATCGTCAGGCGCTGCATCATCCTTTACCAGCACGTCTATAAAGTCTATAACGTCGGCCGGATTAACCAAAGCTATCCGAGCAAGCTCCATTATGGTCCGATCCTGGTTGATTCCTATCCGTCGGGATCTTTCAGCCATAGCTTTGTCTATACGCGCGCGAATGTTAGGTTTCGTCAAGTTTTCACAGCCGATTTCTTTTGCAGTCTCCGGGCTGTAGCCGGCGCGGATCGCTGCCTGGGTGGCGTTAAGATCGATTAAATACTCATCAATAAAGCACAGCTGCTTTCTTGTTAGTCGTGGCATAACTTGCCTCCTTTCTTCGAAAAAATAAAAAAAGCGCAGGAATAACTGATATATTCAGTCATTCCCACGCCATGATCACGGCTTCCAGCGGTTTTCCGATGGGGTACTATCCTTTTATTTGTTTAGTTTATTATATCATATTCCCGGGCCTACAACAATATTTTTAGGACTTTCACCGACCGGTGCCCTGATCTCTATGTATACGCGTTTATATGGATATTTATCTGCCTGGTGCCTTACCTTCGCCTTATTCAGGACTGGCTGCAGCGCCCGGAGGATCTGATCTCTTTCATGGTCGTGTTCATATGAGACTTTGATCTTGACTGTCATTATATATCCTTTCTTTGTGTCCTTTCATTTAATCGGCATTTTGGTAATTGTTATGGCGCGCCCTACGTTTGCCCTATGGCTTGCCCTCTGCCAAATTATAATTGCTTCCAAACACAGTATTTTAAATCCTTTGAGCCTTGCCCTTTGCTTGCCCCTTCACTTGCCGCATTTGTGATCCTCCCGGGACGTTTGCCGCCGCCCCGGGTTATTCCGATTTTATATGTTTTGTATCCATTACTTGATTTTTGGGGCCGTGGTTGGTAGAATCAGCTTGTTAAGGAGTGATTCATTCGCTCGCGGCCGCCAGTGTAGGCTCCATGTACGGATCCTCCTGGCGGTTTTTTTCTCTTGATTTAGCTGTTTTAATGCAGGTGTCAATGAGTACATCAATGAAGTTGTGCATTACACCGGTATCACCAATTTGATCTTTATTTGCCTCGATTTCAACGTGCGCTTTCTCCCTGAACCCTTCAATTTTTTTTGATGGCATAGCAGCCAGATCACGGTATAGGCGATATACCATAAGATCCTTTTCAAGTTCGTCACTCTGATGAATAGTGTTAATCCTGCTCATTTCGTTCATTGTTCTTTTCTCCTTTTCACTATTTTAATTAAAATGTTACCACCGTGAGAGTTAACGTTTTATTATAAAATGTAAGCATTTTTCGTAATTATGTAAGCATTACCGTTAAAAATGTTTACATTTTTATTAAAAGTGTTTACATTTTTGCAGAAAGTGTTGTTAACGAGTGATTTCAAAATATCTCAATGCCCGGATCTGGCCACTCATGAAGTGAATCATACTATAATCACATTGTCCTTGATAATCTGCTTCGAAGTGCTTTTCAATGACTGCCTCATAGACAGAGACATCTAAATCAATCCGATCGCCTTCATTGCTCGTACATGATGGGATCTTGCCTATAATTTCAAGAACATCTTCATTTTTCAGCTGCGGATGGTGCTGTCCTAAATGCCTTTGATATGCACTATAATAAAGCATAAAGACCTCAATCACTTCCGATAGATTATAAGAGAAGCTCGCAGCATTATTCACACTTCCATACATTTGGGTGATCTGCTTTTGGACAATCCGAAAATCAAAAGGATCCTGATGTGTTGCCGCCGGCGTCGCAGACCATTTAACTCCTCGGCTTTCTCTATCCTCTTCTATACTATCCTTACTCTTATCTAACCTAACCTGTGTATCCGTTTTGGATACATCATGGATACAATTAGTATACGTATCGGTTTCGGTTGATTTTGCAAGGCTGTAGGCTCCGTTTGAATCACATTCTAAAAATTCGAGTTCATTGCTATATTGAGTCTTGGTATATCGGTCTTTCTGTATATAATTGTTGATTTTCCAATGCTTGATTACAATAATCCCATCACCAACTGGAATTATGAATTCTTTAGCAATCAACAATTTCAAATCGTCCTGGCCGCAATTAACCATTGTCGTGATCTTTCTAGGGGAGGATACGAAACCATCATCATCAGCTCGCATTCCCAAATGAAAATACAGCGCCTGTGTGCTTGCCGGCATTTCCAGGAAGGCATCAGTATCAACCACTTCCAAGCTAAACATTCTTCTTTTTGCCACTTGATACCCCCTCCATCATTGTTCCATTACTTTATATAAGAATGTTACTTTTTCATCTGCAGCTGACGGTACGACAGATCCATGCTCTTGATTCTGGATCCAACGATCAAGGGAGTCCTTCCGGAAGAGCAGCTTTCGGCCGATCCTGTGGTGCGGCAGCTCCCGGCGCCTCGACATCCGTAATACTGTTTCATAATGAACGTTAAGATACGCAGCTGCCTCGCGGGCATCAAATACAATGTTCTGATCCATGATTATGCCTCCTCTCGTACTACAATCTGTTCTACAGGAACATTTAGTATTCTGGCAAGCCTTCCTAATGTCGCTGGCCTGGGCTCTGTTTGCCCGTTTATAGCCTTGCTTAGCGTCGATTCAGATATACCACATTCATTTGCGAGATCTCTGGTATTCATTTCAGCCTTTGCTAAAGCCAGTTCATATCCCCGCTTATCAATCTTCATATTGTGCCTCCTCACTTATTATGATTTACGTCTATCACGTAATATATTCTAATAATATTCGTGTACTAAGTAATTGTCAATAATAAAAACGAAATATTTTTGTGTATCACGTAATATTTTTATTATTTAATATTGACTCTTTACGTAATATTAGTTATTCTTTACGTGGAAGGGGTGATAGAAATGCTATCTGATAGTATTAAACAGGCTCGTAAATTATCAGGTTTAAGTAAGGCCGAAGTCGCCAGACGGTTAAATATTCCATACACAACGTATAACAATTACGAGATCGGCTTCAGTGAACCCAAATTTGATATGCTTCAAAGAATAGCAGATGTTCTCCATTGTTCTCTGGCAGTTCTTATAACTTTTGACACCAGCAATTATCCAAATGAATTTAAAGGTGTAATTAATTTTAATGAATATCTTTATTCACAAGGTTATGAAGTCGTTCTTGAAGATGGAGCAATATTTGAAGAAGATGGGAATGCATTTTTAATTGGCCCCGAAGGCGTTTATAAAATACAAATGTCAGACTTTATTGAATTGCAAACCTCAACAGAATCATTTTTAAGATTCAAAATCAACGAATTAATTAATAAATCAGATGAGATCCGATATCCAAATGAAATGCCTACCGGTCCTAGATTCTTGTCCCCAGCAAGGTATGGGGAAAGACTTATGACAAAAAAACAAAATGAATAAAACAAACGCCCCGGCGGCAACCAGGGCGAATGTTATAAATCGGCTGTAATGGATACAAACCAATTCGCAATAGAATTGTACCATTTCAGCCTCTAAATTTCAAGTATTAGGGGTATTTTTATACCCTAATTTAAGGAGGTTGATTATTATGCCAGGAAGCTGGACAAAACGAGGTAAAGATTCATATCGGCTGCAGGTCTCCATGGGGACCGACTTCAAGGGGGATCCGATCCGATTCACAAAGACGGTCCACTGCAAATCAGACGCCCAGGCCGACAAGGAGCTGGCCAAGTTCTATGCGGAGTGTGAGGCTGGTGAGCACGGCCAGAGCCAGTCAATCACACTAGCGGCCTTTGCCGATAAGTGGATGAAGGAGTACGCTGAAAAGAACCTGAAAAAGGCCACAATATCAATCTACAAAGGAACAATCAAGCGGTATATTAAGGACAGCATCGGAGTCAATCAGTTGAGTAAGGTTAAGGTCCTTCACGTGCAGCAGTGGCTTAATTACCTGCAAGACGAAAAGAAGATTTCTCAAAAGACGATCCGGAACTGCTTTTTTCTTCTGAATAACATCTTTCACTATGCTATGAAATGGTCATATGTGAGGAGTAATCCCTGTGAACTGGCCACTCTGCAGGCAAGGAACCGGAAGGAAGCGGATTATTACACGAATGATGAAGTGATCGCGCTGCTTGAAAAGCTGACTGCACTACCAAAAGACAAGCTCTATCTCCGGATCGGAATCATGCTAACGCTCTTTACCGGAATGAGGAAAGGTGAATTGATGGGCTTATCGTGGGACGATATAGACTTCGAGAGCTGCACCCTTTCGATCAACAAAACACGCCAGTATAGCCCTGATTTTGGCACGTATACCGATACGCCAAAGACCAGAACCAGCGTAAGAAAAGTATCTTTTCCCGCTGAGTGTGCAACACTCTTGAGAAAGCTCCGGCTCCAACAAGAGGAGCGCAGGCTGGAGATAGGGAACAAGTGGAAAGCATCCGAATTCATCTTTCTTAACGACTTCGGGGCCCCAATGTGCGCCAATGGTTTCACAAAACTCTTTAGGGCTTTCCTGGAGAGTTCCGGATTAAGAACAATCACCTTCCACCAGCTGCGCCATACCCATGCGTCGCTGCTGCGTTACTTGAACGTCGACGAGATGCAGATTAGCCGGCGCCTGGGGCACAGTGACCTATCAACGACCAGGAACATCTACACTCATTTATTCGAAAATACGGATCAGTCTGTCTCTGAAAAGCTGTCAAACACTTTCTTGAAAAGCGGTACCGAAAAATAAACTTGCACCAATTTTACACCAACTGCATCATAGAAAAGCAAAAACCACTGATTTCTCAGTGGTTTTATGGTGCAGGCAAGAGGACTCGAACCTCCATGAAGGAACCTTCACACGGACCTGAACCGTGCGCGTCTGCCAATTCCGCCATGCCTGCATGACACTTTTGCATCCAGTTGCAAGATCAAACTCTTTGCGACTGAACAAGATTTATTTTACTGTGTTTGAGCCGTTTTGTCAAATCCTTTTTTATTTAATTTTGGATTTACATTATCTGGCGTCCTCGTTAAAACATATCACGTATCTCGATCCCTGCCATATTGCCGACATCTTTGCTGATGATCCCTTCCTTCTTGTTGAGAAGTTGTATTTCAACGTTACCCGAAAGTCCTTCTTTTATTACTTGCTGCATTTTACCATTTTGCGGGGCCAACAACGCCCCTGCGCCTGCCGATCTTGCCTCAACCCTTAACTCTGCGTCCTTATTCCGGAAAACTAAAGTTATCTTCGTGTCTGATAAACATTCAATATCAAATGTGCTGTTATTGTATGTGGCAAACCGATACTCAATGCCGCCGGAGATCAGGCAGCATATGAAACCAAAAAATTCTTTCTTGAGTATTGGTATATTTGCTATGGAACATGACAGGCTTACGTCTTCGTTTTTAAAACTATTGCACTGGATCCAAATATACTTTTTAGGAAAAGATGTTCCCCAATCTTTCTCTATGTATCCTTTCCCACCGCTGAAATCAATTGCCTTTTCATTGATCGTGAAAGCCCCCTGGAGTTTGTGGTTCATACTGACGATACCGTGATTGCATTCCATCCTGGGTAGATAAGCAAAAAATCCCATTATATTAGGCATCACGATAGATTTATTGATTGTTCTGAACGAGCCCAGATCTATTGTCCCTTTCAAATTTATTACTGAATCAGCCAAGTCTACCGATATTCTTGTCTCGGAGAAACTATTCCCTCCGATTCGGATCGAGAACGGGTCTTCGGAAGCAATAAATTCATCCAGAGAGTATCTTAGATAACCGGTTTTCATAATTTTCTTGTCGGCTTGCCCATCAACATAAATATATTGAACAAAGCTATGGAAATCTTCATTCACTACGCTGATGCCCGGGATCAGGCTAATTGCCGTTTTCTCATCCTGCGAAACTTGTTTGTAATACCAGCCTTCAAAATAATTTTTCTTTTTCTTATTCCATTGTAACAATATTGGTGAGTTAATCTTCCGTAACATCGCGGTTCCCATCCTATTAACAGAGTCTATATTTCATATAGCGAATACATAAATTATATCCAGATCTAGGATTCTTTAACATATTAAAAAAACCGAACGGTGCGGTTTCCCGCGCCGTCCGTCTGTTTATCACTTATTCAAATCGCGCTTTACATTACTTATACTTTTCTACCAGGGTCCTTGCAGCCAGAACGCCGCTTGCGGAGGCCTGGGACAAGGAATGGGTCACTCCGGACCCGTCTCCGAGAGCATAAAGCCCCTTGATTTTAGTCTCCAGCTTATCGTCTACCTGAACTTTGGAATTGTAGAATTTGACTTCCACGCCGTAAAGCAGGGTATCTTCGTTGGCGGTTCCCGGAGCGATCTTGTCGAGAGCATATATCATTTCAATGATATTATCCAGCTGTCTCTTCGGGATGACCAGGCTCAGATCTCCCGGCGTAGCCTTCAGGGTCGGTCTGGTGAAGCACTTTTCCATACGTCTAGCGCTGCTTCTCCGCCCCTTGACCAGGTCGCCGAAACGCTGGAGCAGAACGCCGCCGCCCAGCATGTTGCTCAACCGCGCGATGGATTCGCCGTATTCGTTGCTGTCCTTGAACGGTTCGGTGAACTGGTTGGATACCAGGAGGGCAAAGTTGGTGTTCTCTGTCCTCAGCGCCGGATCGGCGTAGCTATGCCCATTTACCGTTACGATGCCGCTTGTGTTTTCCGCAACGACCTCTCCGTAGGGGTTCATGCAGAAGGTTCGCACCATGTCGTTGTACTTGTCGGTTTTATAGACGATTTTGCTTTCGTAGACGTCGTCGGTGATATGTTTGAATATTTCAGCTTGCAGCTCCACGCGAACGCCGATGTCCACCCTGTTTTTCTTCTGTTCGATGCCGAATTTGTCGCAGATGCTGGAGATCCATTTGGATCCGGAACGGCCTGTGGCCAGGACCAGTTCATTGCATTCGAATTCCTCGTTCTTGTCGGTCACGATACGGAAACCATCCTCCGTTTTCGCCACATCGATGACCTGAGTGTTGAACTGGGTTTCGATCCGGTCTTTCGTATAGTCAAAAATCTTTTCCAGGATCTTGACATTCCGGTCTGTTCCCAGATGTCTGACCTTGGCGTCTAAAAGATGCAGATTGTTCCTCAAAGCCAGTGTTTTCAGCTCCGAGTTTGCCGTGGAATAAAGCTTGGCGTCTTCTCCGCCCATGCTGCACAGCACCTGGTCGACGTATTCCATCATCTCCAGAGCTTTTTCCCTGCCGACGTAGTTATGAAGATCTCCTCCGAACTCGGTGGTTATATTGTACTTACCGTCGGAAAGAGTTCCCGCGCCGCCGTATCCGTTCATGATATGGCAAGGCGCGCAACGGATGCAGTTTTGCACTTTTCCGCTGTTGATGGGGCAGATCCTGCTTTCCAGTCTGGCGCCCTTATCGATCATAAGCACCTTGGCCTTATTTTTGATTTTCGTAAGTTCATAGGATATGAACACACCGCTGGCTCCGGCTCCGACGATGATAATATCGTATTTTTTCATTTTTATCTCCACTTTCTTTCACTTAGTTCCGCCATAAACTGAAACGGCGCACCAACAGAAATATTATATTCTGTCCGTTCCGTCCTAGCAACAGAAATTTAGCAGTAGCACATAAGAAAAGCGGCTGAACGCCGCCTCCTTTTTTCACTGCCGTTTATGCGATCTGTGTTGCGATGATCCCGTTGATTTCTTTGGACAGACCCTGAATGGAATCCGCCGCTTTGTTTCTGGTATCCAGCATTTCTGCCGCATATTTGTAGAAGACTTTGCCGTAATCCGTTAAAAATGCTTCCCTTCCCGTTCTGTCGATGAGTCTGACGCCCAGTTCCTTTTCCAGTGTAGAGATCCTGGCGCTGATGGTCGGCTGTGTCAGAAAGCAGACGTCCGCTGCCTTTGAAAAGCTCTTGTTGTCAACAACTGATACAAATGCTTCAATCTGTTTAAAATCCATGGTTCTTCTCCTCCCCTTTTTAAACGGTTTCTTCCGTCTCCTCGATATATTTTCCTGCCTGGACCGCAGCGATCGCTCCGTCTGCCGCAGCCGTAATGACCTGCCTCAGGCTTTTTTCCCTGATATCGCCCGCCGCGAAAACGCCTTCAATATTGGTTTTCATATCAGCATCGGTTATTATATATCCCTTTTCATTCAGAGTCAGCTTTCCTTTATAGATCTCCGTCGCGGGATTGTAGCCGATGAACACAAAGATTCCGAAGGTGCCGTCGTTTGGGTCTGCCTTGATTTCCGTAACGGTCCCGTCTTTGACGTTTTCCACGGTCATGGATTCCAGCAGGCCGTCCCCTTTGACCTCTTTGATCACCGTATGGTACATGAAATCGATCTTCTCATTCTTGAACGCTTTCTCCTGGATCAGCTTTGCCGCCCTCAGAATTCTCCGGCGGTGGAGCACGGTTACTTTCTTCGCAAATTTAGTGAGGTACATCGCCTCTTCAAGCGCAGCGTCTCCGCCGCCTACCACGTATACGTCGAGTCCCCTGAAGAAAGGCCCGTCGCAGGTTCCGCAGTGTGAGATGCCCCTGCCCAGGAATTCCTCTTCCCCGATGCATCCGATGGGTTTCGCGGTCGCTCCGCCTGCAATGATGAGGGCCTTTGCCTGATAGCTCTCCCTGTCGCAGACGACGGTCTTGATCTTCCCTTCCAGAGAAACCTCTTTTACGGTATCATAAACTTTTTCAATTCCGAATTTCTTTACCTGGGCCGTCATTCTGTCGATCAGCGTCGCGCCGCTTTCTTCCAGCTCGGAGCCCGGATAGTTTTCAATCTCGGCGGTATTCAGGATCTGCCCCCCGTCCGCTCCCTGCTCGATGATCAGTGTGTCGAGTAAGGCTCTTCCGGCATAAATCCCGGCTGATAAACCGGCGGGACCTGCACCGATAATGATTAAGTCGTATACTTTCATCGTTTCACCTCTAATGATTTCTTGCTGCAAAAAAACAAAAACAGAACAGAAAGAATTAACGCCTTCCTGCTCTGTTATTAACCTGAGAGATTCTTCCTGAAACCGATCGTAATTCACGATTTTACGGAGTTGCCCCTTCGGTGCTAAACTGAAAAATTGCATTCCAGCTAAAGCTGGGCAATTTCTGTATGGCACCTACCAAACATTTGCCTGGCAAATGTGGTTAGGTGCTCAGCTTTCCAGAGTTCTGTCCGGCTACGGTCCTCTTTACCTGAGATCATCGCACGGTTTATGGCTAAAACCATGCTTACTCCTTCGGTGTTGCCATTCGGCAATCTCTCCCGCAGCCTTCATCCAGATTGTATTCAATTTTTTAATTACTATTAATATTTTCTATAACAAGTATTATTATACCAATTAACCGGCATAATAATCAACTAATTTTTTTGCGATTTTTTCCAATCTCGGGAATCGGTGTATGGTCTGCCGCTTCAATATTGTTTCCGGTCAGATAATGCCGGGTTTCGCCGGCAATGACGCCTGAGAGCAGCAGAATACAAATCAGGTTCGGAACCGCCATCAGCATATTCATAGTGTCCGCAATATTCCACACTGTCGCAAGGCTCATAACAGCGCCGACGAATATCGCGGCAACATAGACCGTCTTATATGGAAGGATGACCGCCTTGCCGAAGAGGTACTCCGCTCCGCGCTCTCCGTAGTAGGACCAACCCAATATCGTTGCAAACGCAAAAATGATAATTCCGAAAGTAAGTACGAAGGGGCCGATCACGGGGATCTGGTTAAACGCCAGGCTCGTAAGGACCGCCCCGTCCGCAGTGCTGCCCGTGTCCGCCGAAATGGATGGATTTGCGATGATCGTGCTTATAAGAACAAGGCCAGTCAGCGCGCAGAGCACCACCGTATCCCAAAAGGTGCTCGTGGAGGACACCAGCGCCTGTCTTACGGGATTCCTGGTCTTCGCGGCGGCAGCTACAATGGAGGAAGAACCCAGACCGGATTCGCTGGTGAACAGTCCCCTTGCGATCCCGTATCTAGCGGCCGTCATGACAGTGGTGCCGATAAACCCGCCTCCCGCCGCTCTTGGATGAAACGCCGAGCTGAAAATCAATTCAACGGTCTCCCCCAGAACGGCCCGGTTAATAAATAAGATGATCAGTGAGCCGACGATGTAGAACGCCGCCATGAAAGGTACCAGCATTTCACATGCCGCCGTGATGCTCTTCACTCCGCCCAATATGACGACGCCTGCCAACACTGCCATGATCAGGCCGGAGGTCCAGAACGGGATGCCGAAATTTTCATAAACAACCTTTGACACCGCATTTGCCTGGACGGTGCATCCGATCCCGAAGGCCGTCAGCGAGGTGAAAAATGCGAAAAGCATTCCCAGCCATTTCATGTCCAGTCCGCGTTCCAGCGCATACATCGCGCCGCCCAGCAGCGTCCCATCAGAGGTCCTTGCCCTGTATTTTACGGCAACCAGTGCCTCGGAATAGGAGGTCGCGATGCCGAAAATCCCTGTCATCCACATCCAGAGGACTGCCCCCGGGCCGCCCAAGGCGATGGCTGTTCCGACTCCTATGATATTGCCCGTTCCCATGGTCGCTGCGAGGGACGTCGTCAGCGCTCCGAATGGGGATACGTCTCCCGCTCCTTCCTTGTCTGCTGTGACCGAGAGGCGGATCGCCAGCCCCAGCTTCTTTTGTATGATCCCCGTCCTGACGGTCATGAACAGGTGGGTTCCGAAAAGCAGGGCCAGCATCGGCGGCCCCCACAAATACCCGTTCAGCCAGATAAAGAAGTGATTTACCGCTCCCATGCGAATCCATATCCTTCCCTAAGAAATTCTAAATTGTTGTTGGAATTTCCGACTGTTACCATTTTACAGCGTTAAGCCTCCCGACATACCAAAAAAAACTACTGCATGGGCAGAAGCGAACGGAAAAATTCCAACCGGCTAAAGCCGGGGAATTTCCGTATGGCGCCTGCCGACATTTGCTTCGCAAACGGGGCTGCCTTTTTGCCCCAAGCTTGCTTGGTTGGCAAAACGGACAGCAGGGAGCGAAGCGAGTCAGAGTCTCTGAAAGGGACGTTAGGTGCGCAAAAAAAGAGCAGAAGGACTCGGTTTCCTTCTGCTCTTCCATAAAGCTCTTACTAAATCAGTTCTTTTGTTTTTTCATCCCGTTCCGGGATAGGAGTTTCATCAATCTTGTCGATATCGCTCAGATATGTCTTTGTTTCCTTTGCGATCACACCGCTGAGGAGAAGAATGCAAACCAGATTCGGAAGCGCCATCAGCGCGTTCATCGCATCCGCGATATTCCAGACCAGGCCCAGGCTCATGATCGAACCAAGGAAGGTAAAGATAACATAGACTATTTTATAAGGCATGATTATCTTTTTCCCAAATAAGTACTCGGCCCCGCGCTCCCCATAGTAGGACCATCCGAGGATCGTTGAATATGCAAATGTGATCAGACCGAACGTCAGAACGATAGGTCCGAGGACCGGTATCTGTCCGAAAGCGTAGCTTGTCAGTACCGCTCCATCGACTGCACCGCCGCCGTCCGCAGAAATATTGGGATTTGCAATGATCGTGCTTACAAGAGTCAGCGCGGTGATCGCACAGATAACGACCGTATCCCAGAATGTACCCGTGGAGGATACCAGCGCCTGTCTGACCGGATTTCTCGTCCGCGCCGCCGCTGCTACGATCGGTGCGGAGCCCAAACCGGATTCATTGGAAAACAGACCTCTGGCTACGCCATATCGAGCTGCCATCATGATGCTGGATCCGATGAAGCCTCCTCCGGCAGCCTGTGGAGAAAAGGCGGCCTTGCCAATCAAGATGAGGGTATCATCGAGATAGGAGAAATTCATTGCCAGTATGATAAGGCAGCCGAGAACGTAGAAAATTGCCATAAAGGGTACGAGCGCTTCGCAAGCTCTGGTAATGGATTTAACGCCACCGATAATAACGACGGCGGTCAGTACAGTTAAAATGATCCCCGTTCCCCAGACAGGAATATGCAGGTTCTGCTCCACAACTTTTGCTACTGCGTTCGCCTGTACGGAGCAACCGATTCCAAAAGCACACAAGCCTGCAAACAGAGCGAACAGAACTCCAAGCCATTTCATTTTCAGACCGCGTTCCAGCGCATACATGGCGCCTCCCAGCATGGTTCCATCGGAGGTTCTAACTCTGTACTTTACCGCTACCAGTGCTTCCGCGTATTTGGTCGCGATCCCGAATACGCCGGTCAGCCACATCCAAAGAACTGCTCCAGGGCCTCCCAGCGCAATGGCGGTTCCTACGCCGACAATGTTTCCGGTTCCCACGGTAGCAGCCAAGGCTGTCGTCAAGGCGCCGAACTGGGAAACATCGCCAACACCGTCTTTGTCTTTCGTAACCGACAATTTGATGGCTAATCCTAATTTCCTTTGTATAAATCCGGTTCTAACAGTCATGAATAAGTGCGTCCCAAACAGCAGGATCAAAAACACCGGACCCCAAAGGTAGCCGTTCAACCAGGTGAAGAAGTTGTTTAATGCTTCCATAGTCGTCAGTTTCCTTTCTTAGTATTTTTTTGCACTTTTGTAAGTACTGCCTAAATTATAATGGACCTTTACAGGAATTGCCAGAATTTTTGCACTTTTTTGCCAACTAAATATTTCGACAGGATTAGACAAGCAAAGAGGAATTGTGTAGAATCAAAAATATTTTATGGCCATTCGAAGAGTTTTCTGAAATTATTTTCGTATGTTTTCCCTTGTATTTTTCATTACCGAATAATTTTCGGTCATCTTTTTCCGTCCAGAAATGGATATGTAAGTAGTTAACCCTATTTATATTGCTATTATGGAAATTTATGTTATTTCTTTTTTACTTTTTGTAAACCGAATAATTTTCGGCCGAAATTCTGAGGCATAAAAAATCCGGTGACCATTCACCGGATCTGCCTATAGATTAAGACCTCTGCAATCTGCAGAGGTCTCTATTCTTGATATTTATTCTTCGACTGTAAGCTTTTCGAATTCTTCTACGACTTTCTTGAATTCTTCATCGTCTTCGATGTCGATCAGTTCGAATTCTTCTTCGCTTGTTTCCTTGTATCCATAGATGTAAACATCATCGGTGCCGTCATCCGGTATCAAAGCAATGTATTCCTTGCCTTCAAATTCGAAAACGCCCATGATTTCGCATTCCACTTCCTGGCCGTCGTCAAACTCCAGTGTAAGATAATCCGCGTCATCTTCCGAGCAGCTGCAACCTTCGCTGCAAGCGCCAGGCATACACTTCTCTTTATCTCCCATAATAGTCCTCCATAATTTTCAATTTTTCTTGGTATGTCTCTACTATATCATTATATTTTGCTATAATCAATTGAAATTATTCATTTTTTCGAGGCCCATTCCAGCACCTTTTCCGCGGCCGGTTTTGTGATTCCCGGGACCTGACAAAGCTCTTCCAAGGTCGCTTCCTTGATCCTGTCAATGCTTCCGAAATAGGTCAGCAAGGCATTCCTTCGTTTCTCGCCGATCCCGTCGATGGTATCCAGTGCCGATCTCTGCAGCGATTTTTTCCGCAGACCCCGGTGGTAATCGATGGCGAACCGATGAACCTCCTCCTGAATGGATCCGATATAACGGAACAGCGCCGGATCTTCCTTCAGTTCAAGTTCCTGTTCTTTGTATAACAGGCCCTTCGTACGGTGCTTGTCGTCTTTGACCATTCCGGCGACGGGGATATCGATTTTCATTGCGCTCAGGACCTGCTCCGCAGCTGAGATCTGAGGCTTTCCGCCGTCCATGAGGATCAAGTCCGGCATCTTTCCAAAGCTTTGATCCCCCTGAAGGCCGCGCTTGAACCTTCTGTAGAGTACCTCCTGCATACTGCCGAAATCGTTGGGACCTTCCACCGTTCTGATCTTGAATCGGCGGTAATCCTTTCGCATTGGGCTGCTGCCCTCAAATACCACCAATGCGCCCACAGAATCGACTCCGTTGGTGTTGGATATGTCATACGCCTCCACCCGCCACAGGTTCTTCGGCGGTCCTCCGATGAACCGTTCCAGGGAAGAATTGACGGCTGCGTTCTTCTCTCTTATATTATTGGCTCTTTCGTCCAGAGTTTTCATCATTTCGATGACGTCCCGCTTCGCCATATCAAGCAAAGCCTTTTTGTCGCCCTTTTGGGGTACGGTGATTTTAACAAGACTGCCTCGCATTTGCGACAGCCAGTCTTCCGTGAGCTCCGCGTCCTCCGGCTCGCTTTCCACCAGAATTTCTTTCGGGATCATGGCGCCGTCCGAATAGTACTGTTTGATAAAAGCCGATACGACCTCCGCAAGATTGTCTTCCTCCATGGCCTGCAGATGATAGCTTTCTCTGCCGGACAGTCTTCCCTCGCGCACAAAGAACAGGATCACATGGGCATCGCTCTCGCCTTTTGCGCCGAGGATCACGTCCATATCTCCCGCCGACAGCAGCACGACCCGCTGTTTTTCGGATATCGCGTTGACAGCGGCAATATAATCCCGGTATTCTGCCGCCTTTTCATAATTCATTGCTTCAGCTTCCTCGGCCATTTTTTGGTTGAGGTATTCCAGAACCTTTTTATTTTTTCCGTTCAGCAGTTCAATCACCTGGTCGATGGCTTCCTGATATTCTTCCTTTGGAACCAGCCCCGCGCAAATTCCTCTGCACTGGTGGATATGGTAATTGAGACACGGTTTGAAACCTTCGGGAAATTTCTGGGCTGAGCAGCGTTTCAGCGCGAAGATGCCGTTCAGAAGGTCGATGAGCTGGTTGACCGCCGTCACATCTGTGTAAGGGCCGAAATACTTGCATCCGTCATGATAGATCTTTCGTGTTTTCAGTATCCTGGGATAAGGTTCGTTTGTCGTAACTTTGATATATGGGTAGGTCTTGTCATCCCGCAGCAAAACATTGTACTGGGGCATATATTTTTTTATGAGGTTGTTCTCCAGGATCAAGGCTTCCATCTCCGTATTGGTGGTGATGTATTCAAATTCCTCGATATGGGAAACCATGGCCCGCACCTTGGGGTCCATGTTTCTGGATGACTGGAAATACTGGCGCACGCGGTTTTTTAACGAGACCGCTTTCCCCACGTAAATAACCTGCCCCAGCTTGTCCTTATGAAGATATACCCCTGGTTTATCCGGGAGCTTTTTCAAATTCTCCTGTATGTCAAACATATCTCTGATCCTTAAACCTTTTGTTTTCCTCTATTTTAACATCCTCCTTATTATGCTGCAAGCTTTGTGGAGAAAGCAAAAGTAAATTAACAGCATGAAAGCAAAAAAGGAAAGCTTTGAGCGCATAGAAGGCTGCAAGCTTTCGTTCATAGCAAATATACTAAGCGGCACGACGGTATATTTTCATAGAAAACCGTCCGGTCATTTATCAGAATGGGGAAAGGCTTTCTCAAAGAAAAGCGTCCGAACCTGAAAATCTACAGCTGAATAGAATCTGAGGATTTGAGGGTGAGCGTTTTTCGAGAGAAAGCTTTTCACCATACTTATTCGCAAAGCTTCCGCTTCGCCTCCTCCATGATCTCCAATAGCTGCTTCTCCATCTTTTCCGGCATCGGATTCTTCGGCTCGCTGCCGAGGATCCCTTTCACCTGATCCCGCGCCAGATCGATCATTTCCCGTTTACCCAAACCGGCCCAACTGTCGTAAGAATCCCTGTCGCACAGCTCAGCCTGGCTGAACTGATCGGTCCGGAACGCTGCTCTTGTATTTTTTTGTTTGAGGAAATGTCCGCCCTGGCCGACCGCTTTGATATCTTCGAAGTAATCCATACCTTCACTCACTTCTATGCCTTCCTTCATCCGTCTGCACAGATTGGCGATCTCGCTGTCGATGATCATCTGTTCAAAGGACAGTGTCATGCTGCTCTCGATGAGACCGATGCCCTGTATCACATCGACTTCGGCAAGCACCAGCGGAAGCGTCGTCAGCACCTTTTCCATGACCGCCTGGGTTCCCGGCGTTTTAGCGTCGGTGAGGCAGCCTGCGACCATAGTGGGCAGTCCGTAATATTTCCCGATCTCACCCATAGCCGTCATTTGAAGCGCTGTTTCCACCGCCCCTTCCAGGAACATCCCGCTTCTGACATTGACAACTCCCAGGGCAGCTCCAAAAAGGATCGGTACTCCGGGGGACATGATCTGAAACATGACGATCGAAGAAAGCGCTTCCGCATTCGCCAGGGCGATATTGGACATGAGGCTGGCAGGCCCCGTCGTGCCGCAGGCCGGCATCGGATAAACCAGGATGGGCGCATTGTATTTACTCAGCTCCAACGTAGCCTCAAGCATCGCTCCGTCATGGCACAGTGGAGCAACCGTACAGTAAGTCACGGAATACAGGTTCCTTTTCTTCGCCTGCTCCAGGCTGCCCGCCATTTCCTTGCACATTTCGATGATATAGGGAACTTCTTCCTTCTTTTTTACTTCGTCCATCACATGCTTGGACGTATTTATATAAGCTGTGCCGGTTCGTACAATACCGCCCGCCTCGTCGGGAACGTCCCTGGGGGAGATTGGTGGCCAGTAGACATTGCACAGGCTGATTTCTTCAAATATCCTGGCGGAATCGGCCACGTCCTTCAACACCGCGGTTCGTCTTGAGCCCGTTTCAAAATCGATGGTATTGACGCCGCAGCCATCCATATTATATATGGAGCAGGAACTCGGCAGCTCCAGATCCATCTCGGGGTTTCTGGCTCCCAGGACGAACTGCTTCGGGGCTGCTTCAAGAGCTGCTTTGACCATGGATTCCGAAAGATATGCAACCTGCCGGTCCCAATCCACCCTGGCCCCTTTATACTCGAGAAGCGCCAGCGCTTCATTGCTCGGAAACTTCACTCCGACTTCCTCTAAAATACGGATACTGTCCTTATGTATTCTCAAAATATCCTCTTCTTTGAGAACCCTTCCCTGCATTCTCATAAAAAATCCCCTCCTTATACAACCAGAAGCTGTGCCGCAAGCTTCACTGCGTCCACCGCACTGTCCGAATAGCCGTCCGCATGAATCATTTCCGCCCATCTGCCGCTGACCGGCGCCCCTCCTATGATGACCTTCACATGATCCCGCAGGCATTCTTTCTCCAGCAGTTCTATGACATTTTTCTGCTCCTGCATCGTTGTGGTCAGCATCGCCGACAAACCCAGGATATCCGGCTTTTGTTCCGCCACGGCTCTGATGATCTGTTCGGCCGGCACATCGATCCCCAAATCGAAAACATCATATCCCGCCGCGGTGAGCATGGCAGTCACGATTTTTTTACCGATATCGTGCACATCGCCTTCCACGGTTGCGATGACTACCCGGCCCTTTGTAATACCGTCGAAGCCTGAAGAATTTTTAAGCGCGGGCGCCAATATCTCAAGGGCGGCTTTCATTGCGTCAGCCGAGCAGACCAGCTCGGGCAGGAAATACTCGCCAGCCTGATACAATTCGCCCACTTCCTGGATCCCCTTAAGAAAACCTTCATTCATGACCTTTGCCAAATCCAGATTGTTATTCAATGAAGATTCAGCCAACTCTGTGGCCAATACTTCATCTCCCTCCAGAATCGAATCCCGCATCGACTTGTACAGTTCTGTTTCCATAGTTTCCTCCCGATTTTGTTTTTCTTCCATCATACCATTTCGAGTCTCCCAATCCGGGTAATATTTTGCTGTACAATGGGTAATATTTTGCTGTATATTGAATCTGGAGGTGGTCAAATGTTTCGGGAAATCATAGGATTCAAGCTAAATTCAAGAGTCAAGGCTTCAATGGAAAACATCGTATATCATCCGTCCCATATGCATACCGGCGCCCTTGAAATCATCTGTGTGCTGGACGGCGTCGTCAGTATCTCCGATTCCGCGCTCAATCACAAGCTGTCCGCCGGGGATGTTTACATATTTAATGCCAAGGATCCCCATAAAATTGTCACAGTTAGTGAAAAGAATATCATCCTCACCGTGCAGATTGATATTGATTACTACAAAAGATACCAGAAACGTCTCGACCTGATGTATTTCATCTGCGACTCCTTTATCAACAAGGAGCAACTGGCTGATGAACTTCGTTACCTTCGGTTTTTACTTGCCCGGATCTATACGGAATACCGCTCCGCGGAGGCGAGCGACTCCCGTCTCGAATCCCAGGTCAGAGAGTTGTTAAGTTTCCTCATGGAACAGTTCCAGTATTACACTTACAGCAAATCCCAGGAAAACAGCTATGATATCGTGCGCCGCCAGGAGATCAAAGCAGGGGATCCATATTACAACAGGATATACGATATCATCGACTATATCTATGCTAATTTCCGCTCGAAAATCCGTCTTGAAGACATCGCAAATCTGCAGTATTTGAGCGTTTGCTACCTTTCCCGATATATCAAAAAAGCATGCGGTCTATCCTTTTCCGAACTGGTGAACATCGCAAGATGTGAAGAGGCAGAAAGGCTCTTGGGCTCGACGAACCGGACCGTCGACGAAATTGCCGCGGACGTAGGCTTCTCGAACAGAAAACACTTCGCGACCTATTTTAAAAACTGGTTCCGCATGACGCCCACCGAATACAGACAGTCATTACCCCGCCGGTCCAGCAGGGCTGTTGACCCGCAGCACGCAGAGTTCGATGAATCCTTCGCGGCGGATCTTGTTGAGTCTTGTCTCAACGAGGCGCAAACCCGCCAATTTCTCCAACTGGTGGAATCTGTAAATTTGAACGATGTAACTGGTTAACTTGGTCATTTGTCAGTGAAAAAGGTAACAATTTCCCGTTAAATGTGTAACAATTCAATAGACAAGAGACCTTCATTTAGTATAGAATATTTTTGTGAGTTTAAAGTCTAATATTGCATTAAAGTAGAAATGCAAAGGCTGAAAGGAGTAAACTTAAATGAACAGCACCAAAACGAAAAGCTTTGGGGTCCTTACGAGTGAACTGGCTTTGAAAATTGATGAAATCATTAAGAGCTATCAAAGTAACTCAACAAAACTGGTAGGTATCCTGCTCGATATTCAGGATATCGTCCCGAAGCAGTATATCCCAAGAGAAGTAGCCTCTTATGTAAGCGAGAAAATGAACATTCCGCTGAGCAAAGTCTACGACGTCATTTCATTCTATGCTGCCCTGTCTGATGTGCCGAGAGCCGACTATGTCATCCAACTGTGTGACAGCGTCGTATGCAAAGTCACCGGCAACACGATCCTCCGCGATGCAATCACCGATCTGCTTGGAATCAAGGAACAAGAAGCGACCGCCGACGGTAAGTACTGGCTGGAGTATACCCCATGCTTCGGAGCATGTGATATTTCCCCTGCCATGAGAATCAACGGCAAGGTGTTTGGTCATCTTACCACGTCCGACAGCGTAAAAGCTGTGCTGGAACAGTATAAGTAGGGGGGGAATTGTGATGTCTAAAACAGTAAGTTTTATAACGGAAAACTTCGGAAAGTATGATCCGAATTCCATCGATTCTTATTTGGCCATCGGCGGATTCACCGCCACAAAGAAGGCGCTTGCGATGTCCTCCAATGAGATCATCGACATAGCAAAGAAAGCCTCCGTCAGAGGACGTGGCGGTGCTGCTTACGACACGGGAAGAAAATGGGCCCAGGCAGCAGCCGTACCAGGCGACGACAAAGTAGTCATCTGCAATGCGGATGAAGGCGAACCATGTACCTTCAAGGACAGAAGCATCCTCTCAAAGGATCCATTCCGTCTGCTGGAAGGCATGGTCATTGCGGGATATACCGTCGGTGCGAAAAACGGATATATCTACCTTCGTGAAGAATACCGCCACCTCAAGCCACTGATCAAAAACGCGATTCAGGAATCCATGGATAAGGGCTTCCTGGGTGATAATATTTTAGGCACCGGTTTTTCCTTCCATATCCACCTCTATTCAGGCGCAGGCGCATATGTTTGCGGCGAAGGCTCCACCCTGATCGAATCCATTGAAGGAAAAAGCGGAAGACCGAGAATCAAGCCGCCTTTCATCAAGGAATGCGGTTTATTCCAGCTGCCTACCCTGGTAAATAACGTAGAGACTCTTGCGATCTCAGCAGCCGTCATCCAGCACGGCGTGGAAGAATACCTGAAATACGGCACTCCCGAATGTCCGGGCACAAAGATCGTCAGCCTTGCCGGAAATGTAAAGAATCCGGGCGCTTACGAGATCCCCTTCGGTCTTACTCTGAGAGAGATCATCTACGATATCGGCGGCGGGATCCCGGACGGACATGAGCTCAAGATCTTCCAGCTGGGCGGAGCTTCCGGCAGAACCGGATCGGCAAAGCTTGTTGACACCCGTTATACATACGACGATCTTCATAAGGAAAATCTCGTAATCGGATCCGGTGGTATCCTTGTGGTCGATGACAGAACCAGAGTCATCGATTTCATCAAGTCTATCCAGGATTTCTTCATTCATGAAAGCTGCGGCAAGTGCACTCCTTGCAGAGAAGGCAACCGCCAGATCGCAAAGATCATCGACCGTTTCGTGGAAGGAACTCAGCGTCCCGATGACCTTGAAACGGCTATGCGTTTCGCGAATATCATGAAGAATTGCGCTTTCTGCGGATTGGGAGAAACCGCTCAGAGTTCACTGCTGTCTGCGGTGGATCATTTCCCTGAAGAGTTCGGATTAACGGAGGTGGCTTCAAAATGAAGAATGTTAAGATAAAAATCGACAATATAGATTTGATCGTTCCAGACGGGACTACCATTCTGGAAGCGGCGAAAAAAGTAAATATCAATATCCCTCATCTCTGCTATCATCCGGATCAGATGATCAAGGCGAACTGCAGAATGTGCGTCGTTGAAGTAGCCGGAAGCAAAAAGCTGACTGCCGCCTGCTCCTCCTATGTTTTTGAGGGTATGGAAGTACAGACGAACACGAAAAAAGTACGCGACATGCAGAAGGGTATCCTGGAGCTGATCCTCGCGAACCACGATCAGGACTGTCTGAAATGTCTCAGGAACGGGAACTGCGAGCTGCAGGCTCTCTGCCAGAGATTCAATATTTCCAAGACTAACCTGTTTGATACCGCGGATGCGCTTCCATTAGACAATACCAATCCTTCCCTGGTCAGAGACTCTTCGAAATGCGTAAAATGCAACCGCTGCGTCGAAGCTTGCCAGAAGGGGCAGGAAGTTCATGTACTGACCCATTCCCACCGGTCGGTCCATTACAATATCGCGCCTGCTTACGAAGCGCCTCTGGAAGAAACGTTCTGCGTATTCTGCGGTCAGTGTTCCGCGGTATGTCCGGTCGGCGCCATCGTCGAAAAGGACGACACGCAAAAGGTTTGGGACGCCATTTATGATACGAAAAAGCACGTCATCGTTCAGGTCGCCCCGGCTGTCAGAGTTGCTCTCGGCGACGCTTTCAATCTTCCGAAGGGTTCCATCGTTACCGGTAAAATGGTAGCCGCCCTGAGAAGACTTGGCTTTGAAAAGATTTTCGACACCAACTTCACCGCCGACTTGACTATCCTGGAAGAAGGCAACGAACTGATCAAGAGAGTTACCGAAGGCGGAAAGCTTCCGATGATCACTTCCTGCTCACCGGGCTGGATCAACTTTATCGAAGGCCGTTACGATCATCTTCTTGATCATCTTTCGTCCTGCAAATCACCGCAGCAGATGTTCGGCGCCCTGTCCAAGTCCTACTATGCGGAAAAGGTGGGTATCGATCCGAAAAACATTTATACCGTATCCATTATGCCCTGTACCGCCAAGAAATACGAGGCGCAGAGACCGGAAATGGTCACAAACGGCGTCCAGGAAGTCGACGCGGTCCTTACAACAAGAGAACTGGCCCGCATGATCCAGTCTGCGGGTATTGATTTCGCCGGACTGGAAGAAGACCAGTTTGACAATCCGTTCGGAATCGGTACCGGAGCCGGACAAATCTTCGGCGCGACCGGAGGCGTTATGGAAGCTGCGCTGAGAACCGTATACGAGGTTCTTACCGGCAAGGGACTTCCGTCGCTGAACTTCACCGACGTCAGAGGACTGCAGGGGATCAAGGAATCGACCATCAAGATCAACGATCTGGATGTAAAAGTTGCCGTAGCTCACGGGCTCGGAAATGCCAAGGTTCTGCTGAAGCAGATCGAAAAGGGCGAGTCTCCTTATCACTTTATCGAAGTGATGGCATGTCCCGGCGGCTGCATCGGCGGCGGCGGACAGCCGATCAAATCGACTTTGGACGTCAAGGGAAAACGGATCGATGCGATCTATAAAATCGATCAGGATCTCCCGCTCAGAAAATCCCATAAGAATCCCGACGTCGAAAAACTTTACAAGGAGTATCTGGGAGAGCCTCTCGGACACAAGTCCCACGAGCTGCTCCACACCCATTATCACACCCGCGGCATGAAATATAATTTCAGCGAATTAAACAAGCAGTAAAAAGTATTTTCCCGAAAACCGCCGTTTTTTTAGAATGCTTCGCATTAAAAAACGGCAAGGTTTTACGGTTTTCTTGGAAAACACTTTTTTCCAACAGATGAAAACACGTTTCACACTTCCTTAGAAAATACTTTTTACAACCGATGATACACGTTTTACACTTCCTTAGAAAATACTTTTACAACCAGTGATCAACTGAATGTTAGTGAAATCACGAAACAAATATGCTACAATCAAAGGCAGGTCGAAAGACCTGCCTTTTTTGCGCGGCTTTAGCCGCAGTGCAAAACAGGACAGCGTAGCGAACGATGTGAGCGGAGGAGCAAGCGTAGTTTGCGTTGCCTTTTTTGCGCGTCTTTCTATCTAAATAGACCTTAAATCGACAATTAACGATACACTATCGGAAGGAGAATTCACATGGAACGTGGATCCGGGATCCTGATGCATATCAGTTCCCTGCCAAATGAATACGGGATCGGCACATTCGGAAAGGAAGCCTATGCCTTTGCCGATTTTCTGGCTGCATCAAAACAGAAATACTGGCAGATCCTGCCCCTTTGTCCGACCAGCTACGGTGATTCGCCCTATCAGTCGCCGTCCGCTTTTGCTTTGAATCCCTACTTCATCGATCTGGAAAGGCTGGAAGCCCAGGGGCTGCTGCATCGCGACGAATACTGCAATACCGACTTTGGCGGCGATCCGGAACATGTTGACTATTATAAGCTTTATGTAAACCAAGAGCCAATACTCCGAAAGGCATTCTCGAGAAGAGAGCACCTGCCGCCTCAGGATTTTGAAGCCTTTCGGGAAAAGCATCAGAGTTGGCTCGACGACTATGCTTTATATATGGCGCTGAAAAAGCATTTTGAAAACAGGCCATGGGAAACCTGGAATGAAGATATCAGACACAGAAGTCCCGAATCTCTGCATTATTACACGGAGCTCTACCGGGAAGATCTCCTTTATTTCCAATTTATACAGTATATCGCCTATGAACAATGGAATTCGCTGAAAAGTTACGTAAATCGACAGGGAATCCAGATCATCGGCGACATTCCCATATACGCTTCCGCAGACAGTGCCGATACCTGGAGCAACGCTTCTTCGGGCATATTCCAATACGGCAAGGATCTGACCCCGCTCTGCGTCGCCGGCTGTCCGCCCGATTATTTTTCCGAAGACGGCCAGTACTGGGGAAATACCGTCTATGACTGGGAAAAGAATAAGCAAACCGGTTATGACTGGTGGCTCCGGCGCATCGAAAACGCACTGACCAATTTTGACTGGGTCCGTATCGACCACTTCCGCGGATTTGAAAGCTATTGGGAGGTGCCCTACGGATCCCCGACCGCCGCTTTCGGTAGTTGGAAGCCGGGCCCTGGAATGGATTTCATCCGGACGCTGAAAAACGCCATGGGCGATGTAAAAATCATCGCGGAGGATCTGGGATATATGACGGACAGCGTTAAAACTTTTTTGAAAGAAAGCGGCTTTCCCGGTATGAAAGTGCTGGGCTTTGCCTTTGATAGTTTAGGGGATAACGACTATCTTCCGCATAACTACGACAAAAATTGCGTCGTTTATACGGGAACTCACGACAACGATACCTCTCTGGGCTGGTTCGGCCAGGCAACGGCTTCGCAGGCCGCCTTCGCAAAAATATATTTAAAGCTGGATGAGGCGGAGGGCTATCATTGGGGCATGATCCGCGGAGCCCTGTCTTCGACTGCGGCTATGTCGGTGGTTCCGATGCAGGACTATCTGGGGCTTGGTTCGGACGCCAGAATGAATACCCCCGCAACGCTGGGCGACACCAACTGGCAGTGGAGAATGAGAAAGGACGCCGCTTCTCCTGAACTTGCGGAAAAAATAGCAGATATGACCCGATTGTACGGACGTGCCTGAGCCACACTTTTCATCTTCTTTCATATACTATAGTACATCATAAAAAGATGTATATTATAAAATAAGAGGATGAGAAAAATGAATAATATTATGTGCGATTTTTGTGAACGTGATCGCCTTGCAGGTATTGAAGATATAAAAAATGGCATCTGCAAAATTCAAGAGGGCATCAAGGATATCCTCTGCGGCCTGGAGAAAATCTGTAAATGCTGTATCCGCGAGGGGGTCAAAGACATTAAAAAAGGCATCTGCAAAATCGAGGACGGCCTGTGTGATATCGTCAAAGGTGTAAAAGACACTGATTTCGATTGCAACTGTACGGCAAAAAAAGCGATCGTGGAAGGCATCTGCGACGTCAAGGACGGACTCAAGGATATTAAAAGAGGCCTCCATCTGATCTGCAAGGGCTGCATCTGCAAAGGAGTCGAAGCAATCAACCAAGGTTTGTGCGATGTCGAGAAAGGCTTGAATTGTATCGTCGAGGGTTTAAATGATCTCATTAACGACATGGACATAAGAGGAAAGCACAGAGACAGATGTTTCGGTGAAATGTCCTGGAACGGCGGGGATCCCGACATTACTGTTTAAAATACGAGCCCATATTAAAAAAGGAACCTTATCGCTAAGGTTCCTTTTCAATTCACATATCGGGCGAACTAATTCGCAATTAATTCGCAGTAAAAATCTACAAAACGTAGATTTGTGATTTTGTTGCATAAGTTCGCCATCAATTTGCTTCACAAATTGGGCGAGCTAATATCTCCAGTGATCGTCATACCGCCGCCGATCGTCCTGCTGATATCGGTGGCTCCGTTCCTGCCTTCTCAATTTTCTTCGGCGGACCTGCCTTCTCTTTAAGACAACATAGGCTGCAAACAGAAGCACGACCAGGATCACGACGGAAGCGAAGACTCGTTCGATCACCTTTGCCGTTTCATCGGTAATTCCGATGACGGACAGGATCCCGCCCTCCGGAATGCCGGCTGATGTTATCGCATCCACTTTTCCAAGCAGTTGATCTCCTTCGTAGATTTCCACTTCTCCGACCTTCTGACCCTTGGCAACGGGAGCTTGTACCTTTTTATTGAGTTTGATCTTTGTTTCCACCAGGGATTGAGCCGCTTCAATGGGGAGCGTCGCGTAAGCGTCTTCCTTCGCGACTACCTGAACCTTCCGTTCCGAACCATGCTTGACGGGGATCTCTCCCAGGATCGTACCTTTGTCCATCGCTTTAACACTTTTATAATTTGCAAAAGCATAATCCAGCAATGCGATGGAATCGGCAAAACGTCCTTCGGTGGTTGATTTCATGACAACCGCGATCAGTTCCGTATCGCCGCGCTTTGCGCCTGCGACAAGGACGCCTCCGGCTTCGGGAGTATATCCGGTCTTTATCCCGATGGCTCCGTCGTATTTGGCGGGCCGCATTACACCGTTTACGAGTTCCTTGGTATATTCGTCATAGATAAGGCGGTTCGTATTGTATAAGTAACGGATGTCCTGCTTATTGGTTGCAGGGATGATATAGCGGTAGGTCGAAACGAATCTTCTGAATTCACTATTCTTAATTGCCTCTCTGGCAATCATGGCCAGATCGTATGCCGTCGTTAAATGACCTTCCTCATGAAGTCCGTTGGGATTTACAAAATTCGTATGCTTCGCGCCGAGTTCTTTTGCTCTTTTGTTCATCAGATCGGCGAAGGCAGGAACACCACCCGCGATCTCTTTTGCAAGAGCCACCGCCGCGTCATTTGCCGATGGAAGTAGCAGCGCATACATAAGCTGTTCGACCTTTACCTGTTCACCTTCCAGCAGGTATATCCTGCTCCCTCCGGTGAAGGGGGTTTCCGCATCGATGGTCACCGTCTTGTCCAGGTCCAGGTTTTCAAGTGCCAGCAGTGCGGTCATTATCTTTGTGGTACTGGCAGGCTCTCTCTGTTCGTTCATATTTTTATCGTAAAGCACCTGTCCTGTTTTCGCGTCGATGACGATGCCTGTTTCAGCCAGGATGGCAGGCGGCTCGGTCGCACCGAACGAAATGACCGGCGCGGCATTTATCAAAACCAATACGGTTAAAACGATTGATATAATTCTTTTCATATTATCCCCATGTTAATTATGCAAAAAAGTAATCTGCCAATTCAAAACCGTTCTCAAAAAATCTCCCTTTTTTCCCCTGCTTTTCGCTGAAGGCTCTTTCCGGATCCGGCTCGGTCTCCTTTGTCGTGTCGTAAAGCACGTACGGTACCGGCGTCGCCGAATGCGTCCGGATTGCCAACGGCGTTCTATGATCCGGAACGACGAGTACTTTAAAGGCCTCCCCGCCGGACTCCAGATAATCCAGGATCGGTTTTAAAACAAGCTCATCGATCATTTCCAGCGATTTGATTTTACCGTCCAGATCACCCTGATGAGAACACTCGTCGGGTGCTTCGAGATGAAGGTAGACGAAGTCTTGTCCTTTTTTATATTCTTCAATGGCCGCCTGTGCTTTTCCTTTGAAATTGGTGTGAATGGTTCCCGTCGCGCCTTCCACGTCGACGGAATCCAAACCTGCGCACAATGCGATGCCCTTGATCAGATCGACAGCCGAAATCGCCGTCCCGTGGATACCGTATTTTTCGTAAAATGAAGAGAGATTAGGCTTTCTGCCTTGACCCCAGATCCAGATGGAATTGGCCGGGTTGAGTCCCTTTTTTACGCGTTCTGCATTGATCGGATGAACAGATAAAAGCTCATAGCTTTTCTTCATCATTTCTGTTATAAATTCGGAACCTTCGCCCTTCGGAAGATTTTCGCCCGCTCTCTGTGTCAGAACGTCGTGAGGCGGTGTCAGATCATAAGCCGTAGATCCGTTTTTCACGATCATGGCGTGACGGTAGCTTACTCCCGGATAAAACCGGATTTCTTCCGTTCCAAGCTTTTCGTCAATATATTCGATCAGTACTTTTGCTTCTTCACTGGTTATATCGCCGGCGCTATGGTCTGCTATGATCAAATCGTCGTATTCGCCTTCTCCCTTGAGCGTCACCAGGTTCGTCCGGAACGCCACGTCGGTTTCCGACAGATCGATTCCCATGCTTGCTGCTTCCAGCGGCGACCTCCCTGTATGGTATATGGCCGGATCGTACCCCATGACCGACAGATTTGCGGCGTCGCTTCCCGGTGCGATCCCAGGAGGTATCGTCCTTACCAGGCCCACCATGCCCTTTTGGGCCAATTGATTGATGTTGTTTATTTTTGCTGCCTGCAGAGGAGTTTTATTCCCCAGCATGGCAATTTCTTCGTCCCCTGCTCCGTCGGGCACCAGTACTAAATACTTCATTATGTTTCTCCATAAATATTATTGCGCAAATGAGGCTAGCCTTTTTGCCGCGGCTTTAGCTGCGTTGGCAAAACGGACAGCGCAGCAAGCCTTGCTTGCGGAGGAGTCCCGGAACGGGACATTGGTGCGCAAAAGAAATGCTCTCTAATGATACCATAAGAAAGCATCTCGAATGTGATAGTTTACTGAAAAATTGCACCCAACTAAAGTTAGGCAATTTCTGCGCCTGCCGACATTTGCTCCGCAAATGTCGGCAGGCGCGCATATGAGTTTTTTCTGCTATTTATTGTCTGCTTCAAATTTTTTCATAAACTCGATGAGCGCATCCACGCCCTCCATAGGCATCGCATTGTATATGCTCGCTCTCATGCCGCCGATGGAACGGTGTCCGCCCAGATTATGAAGTCCGGCCGCCTTGGATTCCGAGGTGAACTTCTTGTCCAACGCCTCATCGCCTGTAACGAAGACCACGTTCATTAACGATCTGTCCTTTTTAGCCACCGGGCATTTATACAGGCTGCTGCCGTCGATGTAATCGTACAGCTTCCCTGCCTTTTCTTTGTTGATCTTTTCCATAGCCGGAACGCCGCCCAGTCTCTTGATCTGCTTAAACACCTCTCCGGCGATATAAATTCCGAAGGTCGGAGGCGTATTGTACATGGACTCATTATTTGCATGGATTTTGTAATCAAGATAAGCCGGGGTATTCTTCGGTGCAAAACCGATAAGATCGTCTCTGATGATGACGATGACAACGCCGGCAGGTCCGATATTCTTCTGGGCTCCCGCATAGATCAGGCCGAATTTTGAAACGTCCACTTCCTCCGATAAGATGCAGGAGGACAGGTCTCCAACCAATGGGATATCACCGGTGTCAGGGATATATGGGAATTTTGACCCATGGATCGTTTCGTTCAGTGCGATATAGACGTAATCCGCATCCTGAGTAAAATCTTCCCGTTTCACCTCGGGAATATTACTGAAATTATCTTCCTCTGAAGACGCAACAACTTTGATATCTCCAAACTTCGCAGCTTCCTCACAGGCTTTTTTCGACCAGGTACCGGTGACTATGTAATCCGCTTTTTTTGAATTGCGAAGCAAATTGATCGGGATCATTGCAAATTGAAGCGTCGCTCCGCCCTGCAGGAATAGTACTTTATAATTATCAGGAATATTCATGATCTCTCTGAGATCGCTTTCCGCCGAATGGATAATTTCCTCAAATTCTTTTGAGCGATGGCTCATTTCCATGACAGACATTCCGCAACCATTGTAATTTGTAAGTTGTTCAGCCGCAAGTTCCATAACCTCCAGAGGAAGCATGGAGGGACCTGCCGAAAAATTGTACACTCTTTCCAATTTACTCATCAATAATTCACCCCCAAATTTATTATTAATACGATATTATATCACTTTACCTGGAAAGCGTAAAGTGCTATAATCTTACATAAAACATATAGAAAATATTTATACCAATAAAAATTATGAATCGGGAGAATGGAAAGATGTATAAGATAGCAACCTTGAATAAGATATCTCACAAAGGCTTGGAGCGTTTCAGCGATAAATACGACGTCAGTGAAAACGTGCAGGGGGCAGAAGCCATTCTTGTCAGGAGCCAGGATATGAATTCCATGGAGCTGCCTGATAATCTTCTTGCCATCGCAAGGGCCGGAGCAGGTGTAAACAATATACCCGTCGACCTCTGTTCTAAAAAAGGTATCGTCGTTTTCAACACTCCGGGCGCGAACGCCAACGCGGTAAAAGAGCTGGTCCTGACGGCGATCCTTATGTCGGCCAGAAACCTGAGCAGCGCCATCGCATGGACAAAAACAATCACGGAAGACGTCTCGAAAACAGTAGAAAAAAACAAGTCTCAGTTTGCAGGACATGAAATCAAAGGCAAGGTACTCGGCGTCGTCGGTCTTGGCGCCATCGGAGTCATGGTCGCCAATGCGGCGGAAGATCTGGGCATGAACGTCATTGGTTATGATCCGTACATGTCAGTTCAATCCGCCCACGAGCTCTCCAGAACGGTAGAAGTATACGAATCCCTGGATCAGATCCTGCCGAAATGCGATTATATCACGATCCACGTTCCGTTTATGGAAAATACAAAGGAACTGATCAATGAAAAACGGTTCAGCCTGATGAAGGAAGGCGTATGCCTGCTGAATTTCTCCAGGGATCAGATCGTGAGTGAGACTGATGTCCTGAAAGCACTGGATTCCGGCAAGGTAAGAAAATATGTCACCGACTTCCCTTCCGAAATAATGCTTTGCAATGAAAAGGTCATCTGTATCCCGCACCTCGGCGCATCCACAAAGGAATCAGAGGACAACTGTGCAAGAATGGCTGTGGACCAGCTGATGGATTATCTGGAAAACGGCAATATCACGAATTCCGTCAACTTCCCGAGCTGCACACTGGGCATCGGCACATCGCAGGCGAGGATCTGTGTTCTGAACAAGAACGTCCCCGCGATGCTGGGCAAGATCACAGGTATTCTGGCTGATATGAACATCAACATCAGCGATCTGAACAACAGAAGCAAAGGAGATTTGGCCTATACTCTCATCGACGTCGATTCGGAAGTCGACGAGACCGAACTGAAAAAGGCGCTGAAGGTCAACGGGATCATCTCGGTAAGGGTAATCTAGTACTGAACAATAAAACTAACGCAAATTCTTTTACGGGAATTTGCGTTTTTTTTGAGAAGATATTTTAACTAGATTACGATTGCAAAAAAGGATCCGGCTCATATAATGACAGCAGGGGGTGCCGGGTATGGTTTCTATTAGTCAGATTCAAAGCCCTAATTATATAACCGGGCAAATGAATTTTATATTCAGAGCAAGAATGATCTGGAGGGATTTAGCTACCTGGTTAAGATCCTATAAGGTCAGTCTTTACGGCGGGGTTGGAAACACAGATGAAATAAGTCAGCGGTTATTCCAGATACCACTGGAATACGGTAATATTTTAAGGTTTTTTTTCGGAGATCAGCCTACGGAACAGTTTATTAATTTACTGACTCAGTATATAGCCATTCTCCAATCCTTATTTCATGCGCAAATCGATAATGATGTCAATGCAATCAATAGTCTTACACAGCAGGCATATCAAAACGTAAACAGTACGGCAGCCCTTTTGGCAAGCATCAATCCATATTGGACGCAAGGCGAGTGGATCACTTTGTTGACGTTATTCACCGGTTTGCAAATTCAAGAAGCAACGACGTTTTTAACGAAAGATTATACATCAAATAATGATATATTTGACAGGATACTGTCTTTTACGAATATTATCGGGGACTATTTTTCGGAAGGCCTGACGAATTATTTTATACTAAAACAACAACAGCAGAAAACAACTTAGGAAGACTACTTCATTTTTTTCGTTTCCTCCCACACCACGTTGACCTGGATCCCGATGACCAGGATATATCCCAGGATGTAGAACCAGAACAGCAGCGCGACGATGGCGGCCAAGCTGCCGTACAACAGGTTATAGTCGGCAAAAACAGAAGCGTAATAGGAATAGATCCAGGTCGCCATCAGCATTCCGGCGGAGGCGACGATGCTCCCCGGCAGTATTTTCCGGAACCGCAGCCTTTCGGAGGGCAGCACATAGTAATTGTAGCTGACCATCAGGAAGAACAGCGCCGTAGCTACCGGCCATCTCAGTACAAACCAGATGTTGTCGAAGGTAAACCTGAAATTCAGGTATTTGTTCACATAAGCGGTAATAATATTGATCAGGATCTCGCCGTAAACCAGGATAAGCAAGCTGAAGGCCAGGGTGAACATTGTGATCACAATGGTCTTGATCGCCCGGATCCGTTCCCTGATAAAGCCTCTTCCTCCTAAAGGATGCCCTGTAAAAGAGTAATTCGAGATCCTCATCATGGAGTACTGCGCTTTTGACGCGGCCCACAACGCAAAGATGATAAAGGCGGCGCTGATTGCTCCGGAAGGAGTATAAGTCAAATAAGGCGATATGCTCGCATAGATGTCGGGGGTGACATACTGGGAAATAATATTTCGGATCGCCCCCATGGAAATGGAGAATACCCCCATCAGTTCGCCGAAGATAATGGCGATGGGCACCATGGAAAGCAAAAAGAAGAAAGCGAGCTCTGCCGCTACCCCCTGATAGTACGGTTCCGTCATCCTTTTCATGATCATCAGCGTCATATTGATCAATCGTTTACCATTCATAAACTTATAAATCCCCTTTAATCCCTTTTACCGTTCCTGCTCCTCGATCAGCTTCCTTCGCAGGTTCTGCAGCGCGATGGCCCTGTGGCTGATCCGGTTCTTCTCGGCGCCCGAAAGCTCCGCAAAAGTCCGGTCGTAACCGTCGGGAACGAACAGCGGATCATAGCCGAATCCGTTGCTGCCCTTCGGCTGATATATCATATGCCCTTTGCATTCTCCCCTTGCAACAATTTTTCCGCCGTCGGGATAAACCATGGTGATCACCGATACGAAGCGTGCGGTACGCTTTTCCGGCGGCACATTTTCAAGGAGTTTCAGCAGTTTTTCGTTATTCTTGGAATCGTTTCCGTCTTCTCCGGCAAACCGGGCGGAAATGACCCCCGGAGCCCCGTCCAGTGCGTCAACCATCAGGCCCGAGTCGTCGGCAATGGTGATTTCTCCGCAAAGCGCCATGATTTCTCTAGCCTTCTTCTCCGAGTTTTCTTCAAAGGTATCTCCGTCTTCTTCCACTTCGATATCCGGAACTCCCGCATCGGCTCTGGAAACCACGTCCATTCCGAATTCGCTGGTGATCGCCTGGATTTCCTCGATCTTGTGTTTGTTTTTCGTAGCCGCTACAATCCGCATCTTAAAGCTCCCCCAAAATTTCCTTCTGTATCTGGTTCAGTTCCCTGCAGCCTTTTTCCGCAAGGGCGAGCATCTTCTGAAGCTGTTCGGGGCGGAACGGAGAATCCTCCCCGGTACCCTGCACTTCGATATATTCTCCCCGGTCCGTCATGACGACATTCATGTCGACCTTGGCCGTAGAATCTTCCGCATAAGGCAGGTCAAGAACGATCGTTTCTTCTCCGTCTTCGCCGGTCAGTACTCCGACGCTGATAGCCGAAACAAAGTGTTTTACCGGAATTGTTTCGATCATTCCGTTTTCCTTCATCCATTTCATCGCTTCCACCATGGCGATGAAAGCCCCGGTTATGGACGCGGTTCTGGTGCCTCCGTCCGCCTGGATCACATCGCAGTCGATCCAGATGGTTCTCTCTCCCAATTGATCCAGGTCGGCCACCGAACGGAGAGAACGGCCGATGAGTCTCTGTATTTCCATGGTTCTCCCGTCGATCTTTCCCCGGCTCGCGTCCCTGACCTTGCGGGTAGCGGTAGAACGCGGAAGCATACCGTATTCTGCTGTTACCCAGCCTTTTCCCGTGCCTTTCAGATGCTGCGCCGTCTTCTCTTCAACTGAGGCGGTGCAGATGACTTTGGTGTCCCCCATTTCAATCAGGACGGATCCTTCCGCGTGCATCAGGTAGTGATTTGTTATTTTTACTTTTCTCAACTCGTCAAATTTTCTGTCGTCAAATCTATTCATTTGGTACTCCTTTAATCGAAAAAGAAGAACTCTTACGAGTTCTTCATCATTACGCTTTCAATAACATCGGCTACATCCTCGCAGGCGTCGCAGCAGATTTCCATAAAGTGAAGCGTTCGGCCCCAGCCGTATACTTCAAGCGGATCTGTGCCGTTCACATATAATTTCCGGGTCGCTCTCATGAACAGTTCGTCTCCCTCTTCTTCCATCCTGTTGATTTCAACGATCAGGCTGTGCAGCGTCTGGGATTTTCTAAAGTTGTGGAATTCATGGAGCGCTTCCCGAAGCGCTTCGCAGCATTTCACGATAATGTCCGCCATGATCAGCGCGTCGTCCTTCATGGACCTGACATTGAACATATACATGCGCATGAGAACGTCTTCGATATTATCCGTTACATTATCAATAGCGTCAGCCATTGCAACGATGTCTTCCCTTTCAATCGGGGTGATAAACTCTTTTGCGAGCTTTTTCATCATGATGTGGCGTTCCACATCGCCCGCGTGCTCAATATTATGCATCAGCTTCATCTTCTCTTCCAGCTCGTCCGGATTGAAGTTATGCATGATCTCACTTAATAAGTTTGCAGCTTCACAGGAATAATTCACCAGTTCCACAAATGTGCCGAAATAATTATCATCTTTCTTTATTGCCATTGCAGCTTCTCCTTTTTATAGCTCAACCGAGCGTTTTCTATTACTATTAAAATATTTTCATAAATATAAGCGCCATTAAAAATCCGATCACTCCGCAGCCCGGGAACGTCAGGATCCAGGCGGAAACCATATCCCGCACCACTCCCCAGTTTACAGAGGACAATCTTTTCGCCGCGCCGACGCCCATGATGGCCGTGGTTTTCGTATGGGTCGTGCTGACAGGCAGGCCGAAAGTCGATGCAAGGAACAGGCAGACTACAGCGGATAAATCGGCTGAGAAGCCCTGATATTTTTCAAGCTTGACCATGTCCATACCGACAGACTTGATGATCCGGTATCCTCCGATGGAGGTTCCCAGCGCCATAACAAGAGAGCAGAGGACCATCAGCCAGATCGGGATCTGGAATTCCGTCGTATTGCCTTGGCCTTCCGCCAGAAACATTCCCAGCATGAATACGCCCATGAACTTTTGACCGTCCTGCGCACCGTGCATGAACGCCATACCGGCGGCGGCGCCTACCTGGGCATTTTTAAATACGGTGAACGCTTTCCTTCTGTCAAAGCCTCTGCAAATCGCTTCAACACACTTCACTACGATCCAGCCCATTGCAAAGCCGAGCACCGTTGACAGGACCAGTCCGTAAATGACCTTCATCCACTCGTGGCCGTTTATTCCCGACATGCCTCCCTGCAGCGCGATCGCCGCGCCGGAGATCCCGGCAATGAGCGCATGGCTTTCACTGGTCGGAATTCCGAACCACCAGGCCGCGGTGGCCCAAATCACTATCGCAAAGAGTGCGGCACAAAGCGCGATCATGGCTTCATGCGAATCTCCTCTGAAATCTACCATCTTGTATATAGTCATTGCTACGGTGGCATTAACCATCGTCATAACAAATACGCCGAAAAAATTAAATATCGCCGCCATCAAAATGGCAGAGCGAGGTCCCATTGAACGTGTGGAAACGCAAGTCGCGATAGCATTCGGAGCGTCTGTCCATCCGTTGACCAGGATAACTCCCAGAGTCAAAAGCGATGTAACCACAAGAGCCGGATTCGATAATAGTTGATTCAAATAATCACCAAGTAATACAGTCATTCTGTTCCTCCTTTTCAAACGATATCATCATATCATTTTCAGTAGGCTTTTACAATAATAAATGTCGAATCGGATGCTTAACACAAAAGCCTCGCATAATGCAAGGCTTTTATATCCCATCCTGTCCTACCGGTAGGTATGCTGACCCGAAAAGCCTTCTTTTTTCGCGTTATGGCCGAGGTTTTGGTTGGAAAATGTTCTTGGGATTTCTCCATCCTTTACCTCTTTTCCGGATTTTTTGTCTGATGACTGGTTCTTTTTCTTCATAATAAATCACCTCGGATTTATATTACCCTTTTCTCGAGTCGATATGCTCCGGGCCGTATTTATTTTCCCAGCAGAAACGCTTCGATCTGTTGTCTGTTTTTCACGCCGCCGGCTCCGAAGGATTCCGTCGAAACAGCCGCCACCGCATTGGCAAAAGCGCAGCAGTCCTCCGGTTCCATTCCGTCCAGAACGGCTGAGATAAAGCCCGCCACAAAGTTATCGCCCGCTCCCGTCGTATCGATCGCATTCACGGAAAAAGCCGGGATCTTGATGCGCTTTACGCTGTTTTTAAACAGACATCCTTCCCTTCCCAACTTGATCACTACATTTTTAATGCCGAGCTGAAGCAAACGATCGGCCATTTCCTCGGGGTCCGATAATCCTGTCAACATTGCGGCCTCCTCCAGATTGGGTAGGAAGTAGTCGAGCAAGGGCAGCGCATCCTTGATGTCTTCGATGGTCTCGCCCCCAGTCATAGGCACCATGTCCGCAAAGGTCGTCACACCGTTTTCCCTTGCGGTTCTTAGGATTTTTAATATGGTTTCCGGGTTCCTGAGCTTGCTGCAGAAAATGCTGGCCAGGGAAACCGCCCCGGCTTTCTTGATAAAATCGTAATCGATATCCTCCGGTCTGAAGCTGGCTGAACCGGCATTCTGTGTTTTTACGAAATGCCTCTGTCCGTCCTTGCCGATGACGACCACATTGATCCGGGTTTCCGCTTCCGGATCCCGCCTGATTCTGCTGTGGTCCACGCCTTCTTCCTCACATCTCCTCACGATGATGTCTCCCAGCATGTCCTGTCCGATATGCCCTATGAGCCCCGGTCTTTTTCCCAGGCGGGCCAATACGATCGACTCGTTGAAGGCGTCCCCTCCCGTTGTGAGCCCGATCTTATCAACCATGGTAGTTTCCTTACGGAAAATCTCTTCATCTACCGGTCCCAGAGGCAGGTCGACAAGTACGACCCCAATGCAGATTACGTCAAAGCGATCCATTAATTTTAACTCCTTAGATTTTCGTCGTATGCTGATTTATTTGCACGGATATTGGTATAAATATTCCGTACGGAAGAGCTTTTCTTTTTCCATTATAGCGAATAAATAATGCCAAATCAAACCATCCTGATGATTTTATTCTCGAAAAAGAATGCAGGAAATCATTTGGCAAAAATATATTCTGAAAAAAGCGGCAGAATAAGACTGCATGATTATGCACCGCAAAACTTACGATTGACTTGCATTATTTATTTGTATACTATGGATTTAATTTTCTTTGAAATGAAGGAGTAAAAGATGGAAAGAATTAATAATAATATTCATGTGATCGGCATGCAGATGGACCTGGGCGCTTCCAAGCGCGGAGTCAACATGGGCCCGCTGGCGATCCGTTACAGCGGATTGATGGAAAAGCTGGCAGAGCTCGGATTCAACGCCCATGACAGAGGCGACATCGTCGCCGGCGAACCCGAGACGGATAATCCGAAAATGAAGAATTTCAAGCCGATTTTCGCTGCAAACAAGAGTCTTTTTGATAAAGTGACCGATACCCTGAAGCAGAGAGCGTTCCCGGTCATTCTCGGAGGCGATCACTCCGTGGCCGCAGGGAGTATCGCAGCATCCAACGCTCACTTCAATAAAGTAGGCGTCATCTGGGTCGACGCCCACGGCGATTTCAATAACGATGAATCTTCTCCAAGCGGGAACATGCACGGCATGCCGCTTTCCGCGCTGACAGGATTCGGGCCGGACAAGATGGTTGCATTTACGGATACAATCAAACACGTCGATCCGCGTAACGTTGCCGTTATTGGCGGCAGGGACATCGATCCCGGCGAAAGAAAGCAAATGGCCAAATCCGGCGTTCATGTCTTTTCCATCCATGATATTGACCGTATTGGAATGAACGAAGTCATGAGACAGGCCATCGAGATCGCTTCCGACGGGACAGACGGGATCCATGTCAGTTTCGACGTAGACGCCATCACTCCACAGGAGGCGCCCGGCGTAGGAACTCCGGTCCACAGCGGTCTTACCGTAAGAGAAGCCTTCCTGGCAGCGGAGCTGGTCGCCTTGTCTGAAAAGCTCGTCGCCCTGGATATGGTGGAAATCAATCCGATCCTGGACGAACGAAATAAGACGGGGATCCTTGCCTGCGAGCTGATCCTGGCCTTCCTCGGGAAAACAGTATATTAGAAAGATGTTTACTGCGCCTCGGTTTTACGATATGATATATGATAAAAAATCAGAATGTTATGAGGTGGCGAATGGATAAAAGAACAAAAATCATTATGAGTCAGGTAATGCTTCCAAGCCAGGCCAATGTGGCCGGAAATGTGCACGGAGGCGAAATCATGAAATTAATGGATACCGCAGCGGGAGCCGTTGCGAAAAAATACGCGCGCTGCAATGTTGTGACCGCCCGCGTGGATGAGCTTCAGTTTCATCTGCCGATTTTTGTAGGCGCGTTGGTCACTTTGACGGCAACCATCGCATACGTAGGAAGAACTTCCATAGAGGTCATCGTCAATGTGGACGTGGAGGATCTGGAATCCGATTCCGAACCGAAACGGGTCTGTCATCCTATTTTACCATGGTAGCCCTGGATAAAGGAGGAAGACCCCGCGAAGTGCCGCAGCTCTCACTCGATACGGATGAAGAAAAAGCGCTGTACGAAGAAATCAAACGCCGGCGAGAGAAGCAGAAGTGCGGATGTCAGCCGAACACCCCTGCAAATCAGTAACTGAAAACAGTACTTTAACCGTCGATAAGGACCTTGCGTTCTGTTCCCTCGTGGAGCAGATCCCACAGGTCCTTTTCTTTGCCTTCGCTGATGGCGTCCCTGTATTGCTGCAGCCGCCCGATCATGCCGTCTATTTCGTTCACCAGGTTTTCCCTGTTCAGCAGAAAAAGCTCCGTCCACATGGTCTCGTTGAGCTTGGCGACCCGGGAAAGATCCTTATAGCTCCCGGCTGAAAATCCTTTATGCTCCAGCGACGTGGGGCTTTTAACGTATGCGCTGGATACCACGTGGGCCAGCTGGGAGGTAAACGCAATGATTCGATCGTGCTCTTCCGGCGTCGAAAGCTGAACATGGTCAAAACCCAAGGCCATCCAGAACTTCTTCAATCGCTCCATTTCCTGGATGGTCATATCCGTCTGAGGGGTCAGTATCATGGACGCGTGTTTGAACAGGCCTTTCTGGGAATGCTCGAAACCCGAGAACTCGATTCCGGCCATGGGATGACCTCCAACATAGGAGAAGCCCTGCTCTGCCGCTATGGGGTATATTTCCGAGCAGACCGCTCCCTTGACTCCGCAGCAGTCGATGACGACCGCTCCCTTTTTGAATGCATCGCGGCGTTCCTTCACATATCCCACCGCAGTGCCCGGGTAAAGCGCCAGAATGATATAATCGCAGTCTCCGATCATATCCTCGGTCAGCCTTCCGTCAATCGCTTCCAGCAGCTGGGCCTTGCATATGACCGATTCCTGAAGATCCGTGCCGTATACTTCGTGCTCCGTGTTCTGTTTAATGGCCTTGGCAATGGAGCCGCCGATCAAACCAAGCCCGATAATTCCTGTTTTCATGATTTCCTCCCTCTTATCTTTTCACCATTGAGTATTTAGTGCGCCGGTTTGTACGCATGGGGCAGTAGCTGTCTGACACACTCAGCCACATCGGCGAACGCCTCTGGAGTCAAAGACTGCTGGCCGTCGCAAAGGGCGTGGACCGGATCATTGTGTACTTCGATGAGCAGGCCGTCGGCTCCGACAGCCGCCGCGCCCAGAGCCATGGGTTTGACGAGCTTTGACAACCCCGTCGCATGACTCGGATCGACGATGACGGGCAGGTGCGTCATGGTTTTCAAAAGCGGTATCGCAGACAGGTCAAGCGTATTTCTGGTTGATGTTTCAAAGGTCCGGATCCCCCGTTCGCAGAGGATGACCTGGCCGTTGCCGCCGGCCATGATATATTCCGCGCTCATGAGCAGCTCCTGCAGCGTGCTGGAAAGCCCGCGTTTCAGCAGGACCGGTTTCCTGGTCTTCCCAAGCTCTTTCAGCAGCTCAAAATTCTGCATATTGCGGGCGCCGACCTGAACCATGTCCACCTCTTCAAACAATTCAAGCTGGGACAGGTCCATGATCTCCGAAACGATGGGCAGTCCTGTCACACGTTTTGCCTCAAGGAGCAGTTCGATACCCTTATCGCGCATGCCCTGGAACGCATACGGCGAAGTCCTGGGCTTGAATGCGCCCCCTCTGAGCATAGTCGCCCCGGAAGCTTTCACGCTCTCCGCCACAGAGATGATCTGATTTTCGGATTCCACCGAACAGGGACCCGCTATGATCTGGAAGTTTCCGCCGCCGATCTTGACTCCGCCTACTTCCACTACCGTATCCCGGGGATGGAATTTCCGGTTCGCGTTTTTGTACGGTTCTGTGATACGTTTTACATCCTCAACGATATCCAGCGCAGAAATCAGATCGATATCCACCACCGAGGTGTCGCCGATCAGCCCCAGGATCGTGGTGTTTTTCCCCTGAGAATAGTTGATTTCAAGGTTCAGACTTTTCAGCCACTGTATCAGATTATCCAGTTGTTTTTGATTCGGGTCGTCCTTCAATATAACGATCATTTTCCATTCCTCCTTTTGGAAATTTAAACGGAAAAATTCCATTCCGGCTGCCTTTTTGCCCCAAGCTCGCTTGGCCGGCAAAACGGACAGCAGCGAGCGAAGCGAGTCGGAGACCCCAATGGGGCGTTGAAGCCGGGGAATTTCCGTATAGCGCCTGCCGTCATTTGCTTCGCAAATGGGGCTAGGTGCGTAAAAAAACTCCGCAGTGAATTCCACTGCGGAGTCTGTTCCTCTTACTAATTCTTCCTAAATCAAGAATAGCATTCGGCGTCCTTTGCGGTGAAACTCATACAAGCCCTGCTTCCGTACCAATAGTAGGAAGTAAGGCTAACGTAAGCGTATTCAGCTGCAAATTTGGACTTCAACATGGTATTCTCCTATTTAAAGCTGTAATTTCTCTTATCATAGCATAGGAAAAATGCAATGTAAAGAGGAGTTTCCGATATGATTTGTTAAATCCTCACATCGAGTTCCTGCATAACACGGCTTTCGCCGTTCTCCAGGAGTACGAGTCCCGATTGCTTTAATGCACCGGCCATACCGGCGGAACTGTACATGTTCATCTGCGTATCAACGCTTCCCAGATAGATCGCTCCGACTTTTTTGTCCGTCAGAGCTACCAGCTGGCTTTTGCCCTGTTCGTCGTGACACCAGATTTTCAAGTGATCGAAGACGGAGTCGTTTTCATCGATCCAGCCATTGCCGTCTTCGTCATATTTGGCCAGTTCGCCGTAACCGTTGTCGGTCTGCGGTCCAAAAAGCTCTCTTCCGTCGTCCACGATTCCGTTATTGTTCTTATCCAGCGCAAGATATCCGCTGTTGGCGCTCAATGTACGGAAAGAGTCCAGAACTCCGTCGTAATCGATGTCGAAGGACATTGTTCTGTCTGTGAAAGACGCCACGCTTCCGCCGAAGTTGATGACCAAAGGATCTTTTAAAGCAGCGCCGGCTTTCAGCTGGAAATTGCTGTACCGCACCACTTCCTGATCGATGTTGAAATTCAGGTTCAGGTTGATTTCTCTCCCATCCGCCGTCTTCACTACACCTTCAGCCGCAAAAGAAACCCTGCTCTTTTCAACTTGGGTTTCGCTTCGGTTGTAGACCAGGCCGAAGCCCGAACCTACGCCCAATCTGGTCGCCCGGTTGTCGGAAAATGTTATCTTCAAATTGCTGAATGCCTGCCCACTGCTGTCATAGCCGTCGGAGACGCGTTTTAAATTCGGTGTCAGGAATCTGACCCGCCTTCCGCATAACCGGCTTAAAAAATCCTCCAGCAATTTGATTTTAAGTTCCTGCTCCGTCATAGGCGGATCTTCTTCACAACTTTCTGATGCTCCGGACACAGAAGAGGTCACGGAAGTGTTCACCGTAAAACCCTGCTGTGAAAATTCCTGTACATCAACCGAAGAAGATCTGACTCCTGCGGAACCCTGACCGGTCCAGATATTCAAGCTTTCCTCTATGCTCATCATGGACACGACTGAACTGCCTCCCTGCATACCCAGGGTGGAACTTTCAATTCTCATTTGTTTTACCTCCTTTCTTTCAATAGATACACTTTAACTGATATATCGGCAGGAACGAGATAAAATTGAGAAAAAATTCCAGAAAACTCCGCGTCCGAAAAAAATCACTGTTGACATTTATATCGGCCGCCGTTATAATCATTATATCGTCTGACGATATATCGGCAGACGAGTCACAATAATCAGGGGGATATAAAATGAACGAAATCAAAGAATCCATAGCGCTGACGGAAGCCGTGTACTATATTCTGCTTTCCCTTTATGAGCCCATGCATGGTTACGGAATCATGCAGAACGTTGCGGGGCTCAGCGGCGGCAGAGTCAATCTGGCAGCCGGCACGCTGTACGGAGCGATCAACACGATGCTGGAAAAGGGCTGGATCCGCGCGTTACCGGGGGAAACAAATTCCCGCAGGAAAGAATACGAGATCACCGAAAGCGGAAAAGCGACAGTCAGAAACGAAATCGAACGGCTGAAAGAGCTGGTTCAAAACGGGGAATCTATTGAAAGGGGTCTTGAGAAATGAGACATACGGTATATAAGCTGCTTTGGGCGTGGGAATACGATAAGGAAGAAAAATGGCTGAACGAAATGGCGGCTGAGGGAAAAGCACTGGTTTCCGTTGGACTCTGTAAATATGTCTTTGAAGACAGCGAACCGGGAGAATACACGTATAAAATAGAGTTGCTTGAGAAAATGACATATCGTTCCGGCAGCGAAGCCTACATCCGGTTCCTGGAAGAAACAGGGGCGGAGCATGTGGGGTCCATCTTCCGATGGATCTATATCCGGAAAAAAACTTCCGAGGGCGCCCTCGACCTGTATTCCGATATCGGATCCAAAATCCGATACGTCAGGCGTCTACAAATCTTCTTTATCTCGCTTTTATTCTTCGAATTGGGTATTGGTATAATGAATATCAGCATAGGAGCTTTCGGTTACAGCATAAATAAAATCAATCTCTTTATGGGGATCCTTCTGCTCTTCATTGCATGGATGTGCGGCATCGCTGCATATCGGCACACAAAAAAACTTCGAAAATTGCGTATCGAAAACCAGATCAGGGAATAAACGGATGACGGATTTTACTACTTATAATCATTTGTTCTTCGGATATATTAAAAGAAGAAGGAGAAATAAGAATGAGAACAGTAGTACCGATACGAAACAAACAGGCGGTCCAGGAATTCATTCGGTTCACGAATCAGGTTTATTGTGAGGCGGGTGGAAATTTCAGCTCAATTGCAACAAATACCAACGGGATGATGGAATTTATGGAGCTGCTTGGATATGAAGGGGACGTGGATGAATTGATCAAGGATATGATCACACAGCACCAGGAGACGCCTTTGTATGAGAGAAAAGGCAAAGTCAGAACTGCGGGCTATTGCTGCACCCCTGCCTTTGCGGCGATCTACAAACTGCAGAACGAAGTGATCATGGTTCCCATTCCGACGCCAGAACCAATCCTGGTGGACAAATTTCCCATTCATTGAAACCAAGATAGAAGCACCCCATGGCTCAATGAGCCATGGGGTTTTTGTTTTTTGATATTTATCTTTTATCTGCATTTCGCCAGCAGCGAATCCCACTTCTCGTCGACATACTTCTGGGCTTCCTCGATCATCCACTCGTTTCCTTCTTCAAACATGTGACTGAATCTTCCCTGCTTCTTCAAATACTCTTCCACCGGAAGCTTTTTCCTTGGTTCATAGTTCAGCTTCCATACTCCGTGCTCCACTTCGAACAGCGGCCATACGCAGGAATCCACGGCAAGCTTGCAGATTTCCGCCAGATCCTCGGTCTCATATCTCCAGCCTCTCGGACAGGGGGACATGATGTTCAGGAACGCAGGTCCTTCGGTATAGAGGGCCTTCTCCGCCTTCTCATGCAGGTCCTTGAAGTTGCCGATGAAGGTGGTCTGTGCGGCATAAGGAATATTATGTGCGGCGATGATCGCCGTGAGGTCCTTCTTGTTCTGCTGTTTTCCCGGGATCACGCTGCCCGCCGGTGTGGTGGTGGCGTCAGCGAATTTCGGCGTTGATGAGGATCGCTGAATCCCCGTATTCATATACGCTTCATTGTCATAGCAGACATAGACCATGTCATGTCCTCGTTCCATGGCGCCAGAAAGCGACTGTAATCCGATGTCGTAGGTTCCGCCGTCTCCTCCGAATGCGATGAACTTAAAGGTGTCGTTTATTTTTCCCTTTTTCTTCAGCACCCGGTAAGCCGCTTCCACACCACCCGCGGTAGCTCCGGCGTTTTCGAAGGCGCTGTGGATGTAGCTGTCCTGCCATGCCGTGTAAGGGTATAAATATGTGGATACCTCAAGGCAGCTTGTCGCGTTGGTGATGACCGCTTTATCTTCCGGTTTCAGCGCCCGAAGCACCCCGCGAACGGCGATCGCGGCGCCGCAGCCGGCGCAGAGACGATGACCGCCGGACAGACGCTCCGGTTTTTGTACCTGTTCTTTTAAGTTGTAAGCCATTATCTGTCACCTCCCTGTTCTCTCTGGCCGAAATGACGATAAATTTCGCCCTGATTTCCTGTTTTCGCGATCTCGAACAACTGGTCATAGATCATGGCAAAATCCTCTACACAGATATCGCGCCCACCGAGCCCATATACATAATTAATGGCTTTCGGTCGGTCCTCCAGATAGTAAAGAGCGGAACGCACTTCGGCGAACAGCGGGCCTCCGCAGGCGGAAAAGCTTTCCGCTTTATCCATCACCGCTACGGCTTTCACCCCGGCCATAACTTCCGCCAGCTCTTCCATGGGGAACGGCCGGAAGACTCTGATCTTGACCAGTCCGACTTTTTTGCCTTCTTTGCGCAGCTGCCGGATGGTTTCCTTCGCGGTCCCTGCGCTGGAGCCGATGATGACCAAAGCGACCTCTGCGTCGTCCATTTCGTACGCTTCAAACAGGCCGTAACTCCTGCCGGACAGTTCCCCGAACTTCTTCCCAACGGAAAGAATCACGGCTTTCGCGTTTTTCATGGCCTCGGCCTGCTGTTTTTTATGCTCCATATAATAATTTGAGATGTCGTATGGACCGACAGCCAAAGGATTCTCTTTTTTCAGCAAATAGTTTTCGGGAGCATATTCTCCCACAAACCGCTTGACCGCCTCATCTTCCAGAAGTTCGATGTTCTCCACCGCATGACTGGTGATGAAACCGTCCTGGCATACCATGACCGGCAGACGGACGTCTTTATTTTCACCGATGGGCATCGCCTGAATAAAGTTGTCATATGCCTCCTGGTTTGTTTCGGAGTAGATCTGGATCCAGCCGCTGTCCCTTGCGCCCATGGAATCGGAATGATCGCAGTTGATGTTGATCGGTCCGGTCAAAGCGCGGTTGACGAGTGCCATGGTAACGGGCAGTCTGGCCGATGCGGTGACGTACAGCATCTCCCACATGAGGGCCATTCCGGCCGACGAGGTAGCTGTGATCGCTCTTCCTCCGGCGGCTTCGGCTGCCATACAGGTGGACATGGCGCTGTGCTCCGATTCAACGGCTACAAATTCCGTATCGACCTCGCCATTTGAGACGTATGTAGCAAAATACTGGGGAATCTCGGTGGACGGTGTGATCGGGAATGCTCCCATCACATCCGGATTGATCTGTTTCATCGCAAAAGCAATAGCCTCGTTTCCGGACATTCTGTCTCGTATTGTCATCACGCGCCCTCCTTTTCCATGATAATCGCCTTGAAGGGACATACCTTGACACAGATCCCGCAGCCCTTGCAGTGCATAAAGTCGAAGTCCAACCTCTTTCCGCCTTCCACGGGGATCGAGCTGTCCGGACAGTACGGAACGCATAACATGCAGTGAGTGCACTTCTCTTCTACGAAGACAGGAGTCATTGTTCTCCAGTCTCCGGTATTCACGAGGGCGGATGTGCCCCCTTCGTATATTTCTCCTCCGACGGTCATTTCCTGCCATGAGGATGATTCATTGATTTCACTTGCTTTATATGTCATCCGGCGCAAACCTCCTCCAGTGATTTTTTGATTGCGTTCATATTGCCTTCCACCACATGGGGCTTGGATGCGAACTTATGTCGGAAGGATTCCTCCATATCTATGAGAAACTGCTCCGAGTCAACGACGTTGCTTACCTTTACGGCCGCGGCCAGCATCGGAGTGTTCGGGAAATTCCTTCCGAGAGTCTCTTCGGAGATCCTTCTGGCATCGATGGAGTACACCTCGCCCTGGTACCCTCTGAGAAGCGGTCTGAGTTCTCCGGGAGTTTTATCGCTGTTGATTATGATCGCGCCGCCTTCTTTTAATCCTTTTGTAACGTCAACCGATGTAAGCAGAGTTTCGTCTACAACGACAACGTAATCCGGGTTGTAGATATTGGAATGCACGGTGCAGCGGTCACTGCTGATCCGGTTATAAGCAGTGATGGGCGCTCCCATACGTTCCGGACCGTATTCCGGGAACCCCTGAACGTACTTGCCTGAGCTGAATGCGACGTCAGCCAGAAGCAGACATGCTGTTTTTGCGCCCTGACCTCCGCGGCCGTGCCAACGAATTTCTACGATGTCTTTCATTGTTTTTTACCTCCTTTTTTGATATGCCGGAGGGGTGCTAAAAAAATAAAAAGCCTTCGTCCTGCAAAGGACGAAAGCTTTAAAGCTATCGCTGTACCACCTATTACTGCATACCAACATACGCGTTCCCTATAACGGGGGAAAACCGGCAAAACCTACTGTCATTAGTGAATTTCGGCCTGCGACTCAGGAGTGATTTTCGGTTATCTTCTACTTGTATCGGGCTCCCACCGTCCCCGAATCGCTTTAACGTTTGAAAAATGCCTACTCTCTCCATCACGGTCTTTACAATTATTGAATTCAGTATAGTTGATGTGAATCTGTTTGTCAAGATAAAAATCCTGGAATTTATTTGTCTGAATCAACGAATTATCAGTTGTAGCTGTACATATCCTTGCACAGAGAGTAAAGCGCCGCTGTGAGATCCAGCTTCTCTTTCGGATCGTGATCGAACTCCACGCCATAGTCGTACATGTTGTCTTCCGCTTCCTGTGCCCAGACCGGATATCCGCAGATTTTCGCTTCTTTCCCGTCATTCGTAGGGATTATGAATTGCAGCAGCAGCTCTTTGTTGACAGGAAGCCTGATTCCTGCAGTAAAACAAAGGCCCTCCGAACTGATATTTTTTACTTCCACCTTCATGGCGCCGATCTTGAACTTCTGTCCGGGAATCTCCGCGATGGACATCTCCGCTTCCAGAACCTTCGGCAGCTTGATCCTGAGATACTTACGCTGCTCCCTGCCTTCCTTCTTCTCCTGAAGCAGCTGGGTAGGCACGCATTTTTCCATTACCAGCAGCTCTTCAAATTCTTCCGGCGGCATCGGCTTGTTGTATAAGAAACCCTGCCCTGTATAACAGTTTAGATCCTTCAGATAAGAAAGCTGCTCCCAGTTTTCGATTCCTTCGGCCACCAGCTTGATCCTGAGCTCTTGCGCCAGATCAATGACGGAGCGGGTGATGATCGTGCTGGCGTCATCCAGCATAACATTCTTGATGAAGGAACGGTCGATCTTCAGAATATCGATGTTGAAGGAATTCAAATAGGACAAGGAAGAAAAACCTGTCCCAAAATCGTCCAGCGCGACCTGGATGCCTTCAGCCTGCAGCCTCTTGATATCTACGATCGCTTTTTCAGGATTCTTCATAAAGACGCTTTCCGTGATTTCCATGATGAGGAAATGCGGATTTAGTTCATATTCATTGATGATATTTATGATGTTTTCCACAAAGTTTCTTTCAAAGAACTGGATACTGGAATAGTTCACCGACACCTTTATCGGCGCCATGCCCTGTTCCATCCACTTCTTGTAGTTCCTGCAGACTTCGTGAAGCATCCAGTTCCCCAGATTGATGATGAAGCCGGTTTCCTCCGCCAGGGAGATAAACTCATTGGGAGAAACCATTCCCCATTCCGGATGATCCCAGCGGATCAGAGCCTCTGCGGCCAGGATATCACTGGATTCCAGCTTGACCTGCGCCTGGTAGTATACCTGGAACTGGTTTCTTTCGATGGCTTTTAAAAGGTCGTTTCTGAGAACGACCTGCTTATAGATCTGGATCCCGATATCCGAGGAATAAAACTTGTAGCGGTTTTTTCCCTCATGTTTGGAGCGCAGCAGGGAGATGTTCGCATAATTGATCAGCAGGTCCGGATCCCTTTCATCGAACGGATACATGCTGATGCCCATGCTAACCGTCATATCCAGCTCATAGAGATCCACTTTATAGGCGTCCTTAAACAGGGCCGTGATCTTTTTCGCGGCCTGCTCGTAATCCCAGGATTTATACATGTTCTGAATAATGATCGCAAACTGATCGCCGGTATAACGGCATAAGAAGCCCTCGTCCCCGAGAAACTCCTGGAGGCGATGGGAAACCTGAACGATAAGCTGATCGCCGTATTGATATCCAAGGGCGTCGTTCACGTAACGGAAGCCGTCGATATCAAGCATGATCAATGCAAAGTTATAATCAGGGTTTGTATTTTCCATACAAAGCTGACTCATTTTCTTTTTCAGGGAGACCCTGTTCGGAAGTCTGGTCAGTTCGTCATGAGTTGCTATAAATTCAATTTCTCTCTGATTTTGAACGCGGTCTGTAATATCGCGCCAATTGATGACGATTCCCTGTATGGATGGTTCCGCCAGTTGATTCGTCATTGTATATGTAAGGTAGCTTGCTTCCCCGTTTTTATCCTTTAAGATAACGTCGCCCTGCATCCTTTCATCCGGGTTGTCCAGGATGCTGTCCACCTGTTTCATGAAATTTTGTCTTTGTTCCTCTTCCAGAAACTCCAGCGCGTTTTTGCCGATCCGTTCTTCCGGAGGATATCCGATGATCTTCTCGACCGCAGGGCTGATATAGAGGATCGTGAAGTCCGGGGAAATGATTTCGAAAACATCGCTTGACTGCTGTACCAGCACCTGAAACCTTTTCTGGATCCGGTCGATGGTTTCCTCTGTTTCTCCGAGGAAATTCTCAAATTCCTTCATGCCTGTAATATCCTGGATCGTCCCGTATAAGTTCATCAACTTACCCTCTTTGCTGAAGATAGGCTTAACAAGCTGCCGTATATTGCGAACAGAACCGTTCGGACGCATGATGCGGTATTCCATATCGTACGCCGTTTCGTCCTTCGTTCCTTTGATCACATTATCTACATTTTTTCTGTCATCCGGATGAACCAGCTCGATAAATCCTTCGTACGTTCCGTCGAATCGTTCCGAAGAAATACCGTAAATGCGATAAGCTTCCTCGGACCAGTAGCCCTTATTCCGTATTAAATCCATTTCCCAGCTACCAATATGAGCAAAATCATGTGCCTCGACAAGATCTTTATAGCTCTTCTTTATGTCCTCATGCAGCAAGTCGTTATCCTCCCGGTAATTAGCTTATTTCAGTGTCCAGAACAATAAAAACCTCCAAATTTTATGCTTTTGATGCATCAATTTGGAGGTTCCTGCGTTACTACCATCGATGCGGGCTTATTCTATTGCATCTTGTGTTTGATCTCATCTGCCTTGTCAACGAGCAAATCCTTCATGTCATCCGCTTTATCTCTCAGCTTGTCCTTGAAGTCCTCTGCCCGATCCATCAGCTGTTCTGATTTTTCCCCCGCGGCGTCTTTCCAATCTCCAACCTTGTCTTCCGCAAAATCCTTCATTGCCTCCGCCCGGTCTTTGACCTCGTCAGCCGCATCTTTTACGGACCCCTTCATGTCGTGAACAATACTCATATTTTTACCTCCCCTGATTTCAAAGTATTCTCACGCTTTATTCTACCATAATTCAATTATTTAATGCAAACATTATATGTAGAACTTTGTCAACTTCCTCCGATTTCGATAAGCGGTTTACTTCCGAGCATAATTATCGTCAGCGCGATCATGGAAATTCCAGTTCCGATGAGCATCCATTCGATTTTTACATAATCCGACAAGGGTCCGAAAGCAAGCATCCCGATCGGCATCATGGAACTTGAGATCATAGTCAGAACGCCGAACACTCTTCCGAGGAATTCCTCCTCCACTTTCTGCTGGATCATTACAGTGAAGGGAGTGCTGAAAAACGGCATTGCGAATCCAACGGCGACCATCACGGCACAGTAAAGCCAAAATATGGGGATCAACCCGAGCGCAACGGTACCGACGGACATCATGCAGCTGGCCGCGATCATGGTATGCATTTTATTACGGAAGCCTCCCCAGTAAGCAAGGAGTATTCCTCCAACCATCATTCCTCCGGAGAACGTGACTTCAATGGCAGTCAGGCGCCATACATCGTTTCCGAAGCTTCTTGATGTCTGCAGAGGCGTCAGGAATGCCACCGGAGCAGCCAGGAAAAAGAATAATCCGCAGAAAATAAAGATGCTTCGGATAAACTGATGATTTTTTATATACCGGAATCCTTCCCGAAGGTCGTGATAGTAGCTGATTTTTTGTTTTTCCAACGCCTTGGCGTGAGCGGGTACGTGAAGGAAAAGCAGCAGAGTAAGAACTGCCGCCGCCGCCGTGAACACGTCGATGAAAAAGATCGTTTCGATACTTGCCATGGTAAGCAGGGCGCCGCTTGCCACAGGAGAAACCAGCATGATAAAGGATTGGATGCTTCCGTTGATCCCGTTCACACGCATCAGCTTGTCCTCCGGCACCAGCTGCGGCAGGAAAGCTCCGACGGTGGGCGATTGGACCGCCGCTCCGAACCCACGGATCGAACAGATCAGAAAGAGCATCCATAGCTCCTGGTATCCCGCGATAAACAGAATCGCCATCAGCAGTGTGACTGCAGCGATCGTCGAATCGGATACTATGATCAGCAGTTTCCGGTTATACCGGTCAGCCCAAACACCAGCGAACGGCGACAGAAAAAAAGTCGGCAGAAAGCCGCAGATGATGAAAATCGTCATCATCATGCCCGACTGTGTTTTCAGCGTGATATACCACATGATCGCGTACTGTACCAGTGACGAGCCAAAGAGCGATATGGTCTGGCTCGAAAGAAATAAAACGATATCTTTTTTCCAATGATCCCGCATGTATAAATCTCCCCAAAATTCCCTTTTTTTCATTTCATCTTATCATGAGCTGGTAGAAAAAACAAGGGCCCCTATATCCAGCCGTTTTGCTCCCAGTGACTGCGGTCGTAAGGATTCCAGGTGTTCTTCAGCATCATGCTTCTCATGATTCGGAACAGTACGGCACTGACCGGATTCCATGGAGCCTGTCCGGCGTTTTTCACTGCCCGTTCGATCCGGACAGACTGTTTTTTTATGAGCCTCTCCATTTTTGCTTTCTTTTGCGGTTCGACGTCGTCCCACTTCATCGCGGAAACGGCAGGATTGAAGGAAAATATCCGGTTGACCCCCCAAAAGCGCATGCTGTTTTTCAGAGTCTTTCGCGCATGGGAACTTCCCGCACCCGCTGTCGTCGTAATGATCAGCCCGACTTTTCGAAACATACGGGGATTGGGCCGGTGGCTCATCCACATAAAGCAAAGGTGATCCAGCAGGGACTTCATCGGCCCGGATACGTCCATGGCATAGACCGGAGAAGTAAGGACGATCAGGTCGGCCTCTTCAAGGGCCTCAACAATAGGCAATACCGATTCACTGTGGGGACAGGTTTTCTCACCGTTGAAAAAACAGGAGAAACATCCGGCACAAAAATGCGGCAGATCCTTCGGAAGCGAAAATTCTTTTGCTTCGACGTCATCATAGGACAGTTCGCTCAGGAACAGCTCCTTGCAGTTCCAGGTGCTGCCGTGCCTCTGATTTCCGTTTATTACTGTGATCTTCATTGCAGCCTCCAACCATATGTATTATTGATAAAAGTATAGCACAAAAAGCGCAAAAAGGCTGCCTTTAATGCAAGGCAGCCTTTGTTATTGCGCTGCGGCGCGGCTCGGAATACCTCATTTGCGACGCGACGGCATATTTTCGTAGAAAACCGTCCGAGCACTTGGTCAAATCAAGGCGAGCGGATTTTCGAGAAAATATGCCCGGCAGTCGCCTAGATATTAATACTTATCTGAAGTGGACGCAGTGTCAAGCAGCACTACATTGCCCCCTGGCAGGCTTCTTGAGACTTCTCTGAGACGGAACCGTTCTACCATTCCCTTCAGCAATTCCGCCTGACTGGAAAGCTCTTCGCTGGACGCTGCGCTTTGTTCCGCTGTTGCGGCGTTGTTCTGAACGACCTGTGCCACCTGCGACAATCCGGAATTGATCTGGGCGATACCGGATGCCTGCTCATTGGAAAGCTTTGCGATTTCGGAAATGATATCGGTAATTTTCGTGACGCCTTCCACGATATCATACAGTGCCTTGGCGGTATTATTGGCAATTCCTGTGCCTTTTTCCGATTTTCCCATGGAGCCCTCGATGAGCTCTGTGGTTTCACGGGCCGCTTCTGCGCTTCTGGCGGCAAGGTTCCTCACTTCCTCCGCAACGACCGCAAAACCCTTCCCGTGCTGTCCGGCTCTCGCAGCCTCCACCGCCGCATTGAGGGCCAGGATGTTGGTCTGGAACGCGATATCGTCGATGACCTTAATGATCCTGGATATATTTGCGGAAGATTGGTTGATCTCATCCATCGACTCCAGCATTTCCTTCATGTGAACGCTTCCCTGCTCTGCGTGCTCTTTGACCGTTATGGCCAAATCGTTGGCGTGATTCGCGTTTTGTGCGTTGTCTCTTGTGCTGGCCGCGACTTCCGATACGGAAGCGTTCAGTTCCTCAATGGCGCTGGCCTGTTCCGTAGTTCCCTGAGACAATGCCTGCCCGCCGTCCGACACCTGCTTTGAGCCGACAGAAACCTGGTCTGACGCAGTATTGACGGCTCCTATGAATTCGTTCAGAGATCCTAGAATCAAATTCAGTGATTCGGTGACTTGGGCAAAATCCCCCTTAAACGATTCAACATTGTCGATGGCCAGATTTCCTTCGGATATACTCCCCAGGATTCTGGAAATCTCCCCGATGACAACCATCAATCTCTTTGCAAAATGATTAACCGCATGTGTAAGGACGCCAAACTCTCCTTCATAAGTTCCGTTAACGGATATGTGCACATTTCCAACGGACATTTCATTCATTACTGCAGTGACTTCCTTGACGGGTTCTGCCACTGCTTCCAGTATACTATTCATCCCGCCGAGAAGCTCTTTCCAGCCACCTGAAACCTGTGACAGATCGGCTCGGATATCCAATTCACCCTTTCTGGCCGCTCCGATCAGCTTTGTCGTTTCCTTCGTCAATCCCGTCATAGTGTCGATGCATTGATTGAGATTGTTTTTGATTTCATTGAAATCCCCAAGATAGATATCCGTGATCCGTTCCGGGATATCTCCGTTGCTGATGCGCTCGACATATTCCGCCGTGACATTGATCGGCTCCACGAAAGCGTCGATAATACGGTTAATGCCTTCAAGCAGTGATTTCCACTCACCTGTATACTGGGCTGCGTCTCCTCTGGCGTCCAGCTTTCCGTCCTTGACTGCGATTGACAGGGCGTTTGTTTCATCGAGAAGGCCGTTCATGACGTCGATGCATCCGTTGATATTGTTCTTGATCTCATTGAAATCACCCAGATATTCCTCCGTTATTTTTTCAGGAATATCTCCCCTGCTGATCCGCTCTACATATTCCGCGGTCACATTGATAGGAGCCACAAAAGCATCGATCAGACGGTTTATTTCCAACATCAACGTGCCCCATTCGCCGTTATAGGCCGAATCATTCCCCCTTACGTCCAGCTTCCCGTCCTGTGCCGATTTGATCAATCCTTTGGTGTCGTCCAGGAGGTGGTTCATTACTTCAATACACCCGTTGATATTATTTTTGATTTCATTAAAATCGCCGCGGTAATCTTCGGTTATCAGCTCCGGGATATCGCCCTTGCTGATCCGCTCCACGTATTCCGCCGTGATATTGATCGGCGACACCAGCGCGTCGATCAAGCCGTTGAGCCCCAGGATCAGATCCTTCCAGGAACCGGAATAAGCCTCCGCATCCCCGCGACTGTCGAGCTTGCCTTCCCGGACCGCCTCAATTTGGTTATGGATCTCATCCTTCATCGACCGGATCGTCTCGACGGTCCTCTTCATAGCTGGAGCGATCTCGTCCTTTTCATCCTCAAGCTCGATATTCATGCTGATATCGCCTTCCGAGATCCTGTTCAGAACGAAGACCACTTTGGTCTGCAGCTCATCTGCAAAGGAATCCATGATCTGCGCCATTTTGCCGATCTCGTCTTTTCTTCCCAAATTCAGCCTTTCCCCGAAATGTCCCTTACTCATCTCATCCAGCATATGTACCGCCTTTTTACATGGCCTTGTTATCATCGAGGAAATAAACAAGCCGAATAAAATTGAAATTGCAATTACGGCGATGATGATCCCGCTCATTGTGGAGATTGTCCTGTTAGCCTGCTCCGTATTCGCGTCCGATTTTTTCTTGGCATCTTTCATCTTCATGGAAACCATGTTGTTAATGGCTTTCTGTTCTATGGCGAGGGCCGCTGCTGCTTTGCTTTCCGGCGTGATCAGCAGACTTGCCTCGGCGTCTTTGCCCAGAACCGCCAGAGCTACGACCTTGTCCAGTTCTTCGGAATACACTTGTTCCGCCGCCGAAAAGGCGTCAAATTCCGTCTGCATTTTTTCATCATCTGCGCCTATGGTTTTCCTGTATTCCTCGGCAAGTTCGTCGAGACGCGCGCTGTCATCCTCGATCCTGGTTACGACTTTTTGTATCTCCTCCGACGTCTGAGCAATGATCACATCTCTGGCGTCAACCCTGATACGGTTGAATTCCGTGGAAAGTTCGCCTACAACAGCCAAAGGCGCGGTCATCTGTTCATAAAGCTCAGTATCCGAAGCATCAAGAGCCTTTATGTTATAAATCGTATACATTCCCACTGCGCCAAACATAAGCGCAATGATAATAAAACCCGAAACCAATTTTGTACCTATTTTTAAATTTGAATAAAACTTCATGGTTTATCTCCTGTTTCTATAGATTTTGATAACTTTCCGGGGCTTTGTTTTTTCGGGATTATTCTTGATCCATCATCGATCCACCTCATCTCGTTTTTATAAATAAAAAAGCCTTCCGGTTTCAACGTAAACCCCGGCTTATTTCTTCCTGTACAATTGGGAGTTTGATAAGACAGGTTCAAACAGATGGCTCGCTTCCGCCGGCAGTTTTTGGGTTTGTTCCGTCACAAAAAATCCGCCTTCGGTCAAAGCATCATGAAACATCTCGATTACATGCAGCCGCTGCGATTCCGTGAAATGAAGCAATACATTTTTGCATACGATAAGGCCGAACTCCTTGGCGGGCGGAACCAACGAAAGCAGGTTATGCTTTAAAAAAGTAACGGATTTTATAATTTCGTCACTGAGAATAAAATGGCCGTCGGTTTTGTCCGGTTTGAAGAATTTTTGAAAGATATCCTCGGGAATTCTTTGCACCTGTTCGCGCGGATACACTCCCTCTGAGATGATCTTTTCAAATTGATTGCTCTCGTCTATGTCGGTGGCCAGGATCCTGACATTACGAAACAACATATATCCCATGCTTTCGCTGATCAGCATGGAAAGAGAAAAGGGTTCCTGTCCCGAAGCGCATCCGGCGTCCCAAATATCGATGTACTGTTTTGTTTTAAGATGGGGGAGTGCATGGACGCGGATTGCGTCCAGCGTTTGATAGTCTCTGAAAAAATAAGTAAACGCCATAGATTGTCCTTGTCTGCTATCATTTAAATCAGCTATAAAATAAAAAAACATATTATATAAGAAATTATATAATATGTTTTTACCGTTTTTTTCATGTTGTCGAAAATCATAAGGTTTCTGTTGAATTTTGTCGAGACAAAAAAAACAAGCCATTGTATCTGGCTTGATTTGTTCATGATCTTTTTATTCCACAGCCGCTTGACCGGCATTTCTTGCTACAAATGCAATTCCCAAAGGGGTCACGAAAAACGGGTTCTGCGGCTTTACGACCTTGATTTTCAATTCTTCCTCGATGATTTTTTCAATATAGGGATTGCAGCAGGTTCCGCCCACCAGGACCACCGAGTCGATATCCCGTCCTTCGATATGTCTCGCGATTATAGTCGCGATCTTTTCCATCACCGGTTTGATAAGGGGAAGCAGTTCAGACTGCTTTTCCTTCACCTTTTTGATCGACTCCGCTTCGGCAAATTTCGTATGGAGCGCACCCGCAATGACGAGGGTTATCTGGGTTCCTCCCGTTGCTTCGTCTGCGGTATAAACCGCCTCGCCGCCTTTAAAAACAGCGACTCCCGTAGTACCTCCGCCTACGTCCACCACGGCTCCGTCTTCTACCTTTAGAACATGGTTCGCTGCCGTGGGCTCGTCGATAAAGCCTATGACCTCAAAGCCCGCCGATTCCGCTACATATCGGATGCTCTTGACCTCCGCCTGGTTGACTCCCGGCGGATAGGCCACCGCGGCAAGCTCCAGCTCTGCCTCCAGTTTTTCTTCCAGCGCTTCCTTCAGCTTTTTTACGATCTGGCAGGCTCCGTAAAAGTCGACCACAACGCCGTCTCTTACCGCCTCTGCGTACTCATAAGCGCCGGCGACGGGATTTCCCTCTTCATCGATAACGGCAAGAACGATATACGCCGTGCCCAGGTCAACGCCGGTATAGAGCTTCTTCTTCCCTTTATACGGTTCGATATGGTTAAGTTTCTTTTCAAATTCGCCGATGATTTTATCGCAAAAATCAAGCATTTCCGTTACCCTTCCTCAGTAAATATTCCTTTAGTTCCTCGATGCCTTCTCCCGTCTTTGACGAGGTGACAAAAAAAGGCTCGTCGAGCCCGATCTCCCTGAAGTTGGAAAGTAACATCTCCAGATTGTTCCGCTTTTCCTCCAGGTCGTCTTTCGTGATTACGCCGATCCTCTTCGTGTTGAAGACCTGAGCGAAATTCGGAGGAAAACTGAAGACGGGCTGATCGAAGGATTGTACAAAAATTACAGCATCTGCATCCTGTGACGCTGATATGATGTATTTGTGCATCATGGGGCTTTCCAGATACTCTCCGGGTGTATCGATCGTGTTTTCCCCATAGCAAATCGCCTGGCTCTTCATCACTTCAAAATCCTCCGAATTGATGCGGTTTGCCAGACTGGACTTCCCGGTGCGGGAATTCCCGATCAGCATGATTCTTTTTTTCATGTCTTCGTGATATCGCAAGGGGTAAAGCCCAGCATGTTTTTCAGCACTTCATTGATCTCATTGAGCGCGGCGAGAACGCCGGAGACGTCGCCTGTGATGATCAGCGCTCCGGTAAACCGGTCCAGAAAGCCAATGCTGACAGGCGCTACCTTCGTTGCGATATCGGCGGCTATGATGGAGGTTTCGCTCGGAGTCAGCGTTACTATGCCGATGGCGCCGCATTTTTGGAGGCCCAGTCTCTGATAGATGTCCTCATCCGGCGCGGCGATCATGTGCGCGAGGGTAACCTGTTTTCCCGGAACGAACTCCTGTATGATTCTTTGTTTTTCCGTCAATTTGATTTCTCCTTGCTATTCCTGCACAAACTTACTACTGAATTTTAATAGTCAATGTCCAGCTGTTTTTTGTCGATCTTCTCAGAGATGGCGATCAGAGCCACCGCGACAGCGGAGGTATCTCCGAAAAGTGCGATCATGGTGAAGTGCTGCGGGCAGATGCCCTGGATCTCCTCCACGGTGACTCCCGAAGTCTTTTCCGCGATATCCCCGGCTGCGATCATATCCGCCAAAGGCCCCTGAACCAGTCCTACAGCCTCGAAATGAGCTTCGACCGGCTCCTGGCTTCTCAGCGTGCCGGAACGGCGGAACAGCATCTTTAAAGTGCTCTGGGTAGGTCTTTTTATGAATTGTATCTTAAGCAAAGTACCACCTCATTTATATATCGCCCGGCAAAACCTGTCAAGCCATGTTTATTTGATCAGGGAAAACCAGTTAGCCGGATATACCACGTAGAAAACCTTGCAGAAGTTCGGTGATCCGAATACGACGCTGGTGTCCTTCGGAATGTAGAATACGTCGCCCGCCTTCATTGTGTAAAGTTTTCCGCCCGTTTTGATCGTGAATTCCCCCTCGACGACATAATCCATTTCGTCATAAGTTAAAGTCCAGGGCAGTTCAGAGTTTTCAAAGGTCATAAAGCCTGCTCCGAGATTGCCTTCCCGTTCGGTTATGACGTCGGTCATGCCGATCTTCTGGCCTGCAGGGGCTTCCGCAAATGGTTCCATGACCACTTTGTCGCCTTCGACTTTCATCGCCTTCGGATTTTCACAGATCGGTTTGTCTTTTTTGCTGTTCTCAAGAACCGCTTTTGTTATGATCGTTTTCAGCATCTCGGGGTCGATGCTGATACTGCCCGCCGCCGCCTTGGTCTCGGCACAGCTGCTCTGGGCAGGCTTTTCGGCCTGGCAAGGCTGCTCTCCCGTGCTGACGCCGACGATCGGGTCCTTCTTTCCGTTCAGATAGACGACCAGCCCTTTTTCTCTGGCGTAATCTCTCGCCGACGGGCTCAATACACTGTTTTCATCAAGACAGACCGTCTTGCTGTCTGCGGAAAGATCTCTGAGCATGTTCAAGGATATAAAAGTCTTCATCCTTTCACCTCGATTCTAATTTAATCATTACCGTGTTATGTGCAATGTTCATTTTTATATCAGATTTTCAACTACCATCGGATGCGGCTTCGGTATCACGATGCTGCGCACCAGCTGGCCTCTGTCAGCCGCCAGGCTGCTTCCTTCCGCTACCGCAGCTTTCACCGCGGCTACGTCGCCGGTCAGTACCACGTAAGCCTTTCCGCCGATGCCGAAAGCAATATGTAATCTCAAGGGTTCTACTTCTCCCGTTTTCAGCGCCAAATCCGTGGCTTCCATCAAAGTCGCCACGCTGAAGCATTCGATCAGGCCGACGGCCTTTACGTTTTCAATGCTTGAAGTGCCCGCGATGGCAGGGATCAGAGATTTATGGATATTTGGAATAATAAAGCTGTCAACTGTGCATTCCGGCGCTTTATCCTCGCCGGCGTGAACAGCCTGCTGAACCGCAGAGGTGTCGCCCGCTACGATGCTTATGTATTTGCCCGGGCAGACGGTTTTGCTCACGAGAAGCGTGACGTCCGCGATTTTGCACATTGCGTCGGTGCTGTCGATTCCCTGAGCGATACTGTTAAATTCCACCATTCCGATTGCTGTGACGTCCATTAGCTGACACCGCCTTTCTCAATGATTATTCCGCTTTCGCTTACCGCGGTTACTGTTCCGCTTATGCTGGCGTGAATATTTGCTCCCAGCTGACCTTCCCGGATCCTCGCGATCAGGTCGCCCTGGTTTACCGTATCCCCCGGTTTGACAACCGGTTCGCATGGCGCGCCGACGTGCTGTTTCAGCGGGATCTGCACCCGGTCGAACTCTAGAGTGCCTTCTGCAAGCGGTGCTTCCAGATAATAATAATCCTTCAGGCCTACCCGTCTCGCCATCTGCTTGGAAGGAACCATTCTGGACTCCCAGAGGGGATCTTCCGCGCTCAGAGCTCCGTCATACTTTACTCCCTGCTTCTGGAGCTCCTGCTTGATCGCCTGGTTGACTCTTCTGGGGGAGATATTGACGGGGCAGCTGTACATCTCACAGACGCCGCAGTCAGAGCACAGCATAGCGCCTTTAATGACCTGGCTTTCCGTCATCTTGCCGTAATTCACGGCCCGAATGGTCATATGGGGCTTCAGATCCCTATGTCCGATGATATTTCGCGGACAGAGATCCGTGCACATCTGGCACTGCTCACAGACGGTCTTGGCGATCCTCATGATCTGAGGCAGGGACTGGGTCTTGATCTTGATCAGCGTATGATCCTTTGGCAGGACCACGAGTCCGCCGCTGGTCTTTGTCACGCTGCTGTCAAGGTTCGTCAGCATCTTGCCCATGATGGGTCCGCCGTCGATGTAGGCGTCGTCGTCATTGACGTCGTTGCCTGTCTTTTCAAGAAGCTGCCGGTATGTAATGCCGATGGGGACCGTAACCGTAACCGGATTCTTCACGCTTCCGGTCACCGTGATGGTTCTGTGTGTCACCGGTTTGTCATCCATTGCCTTAGCCACATTGATCAGAGTCTGGACGTTGCTCACCACCGTAGCGATGGAGATCGGGATGGATCCCGGTGGAACCGTCTTGCCCGTCGTCATCTTGATGGTCATAAATTCGTCTCCTGCCGGGTAGACGTCTTTCAGATAATCGATCCTCATTCCGTCTTTCAGCAGGGGCCGGAGTCTGTCGATAGCCTTATGGTACTTTTCCTTGACGGCGATGACGCCTTCCTTTGCGGAAACAGCTTCCATCGCGATGGCAAGGCCTTGGATCAGCTCTTCCGCGTTCCGCTCTGCCAGTTGCTGGTCAACACGAAGCAACGGTTCGCATTCCGCCATGTTGACGACAACTGTCTCCGCTTTCGTTTTATACTTTACGTGGGTTGGAAAACCGGCTCCGCCGGCGCCCACAACCCCACAGGCTTCAATTTTTGAAATGATATCTTCCGTTTTCATTCTTTAAACATCTCCGAATCTACGATTCCGACGACGTTCGCGTCGATGGGCAGGTGGGTGTCTCCTTCCGACTGTCTAGCGGACGATCCGGCGACAACCATAACGATCTCGCCTTCCCCCGCTCCGATCTTGTCACCGGCGACCAGGGTATTTCCGTAGTTCTGGATCTCCTTTACGCCGCCCAAGGAATCAAAGGTCAGGTTGATCGGTTGAACAACTAAAAATTTTATGCCTCGGAGAGTTTCTTCTTTCCTTGTGGACCAGATCTGGCCCACGACTTTTGCTAAAATCATCTTACTTCTCCTTCACGACAAATTTGTATCGATTTCCGTCTTGCCGCATCAACGGCCAGCGAAGTGACGATACACTTTTTGCCTACGGTGACGACGGAACCCTTCTCGATATCGAGCAGATCCCGTTCCGTCAGCGCCTTGTACTGCCATGTCACTGTATCTGCGACCGAACTGCCGGCTTTGCGGGTTTTCACCGCCGTCGGGAAATCTCCTTCCGCCGCCTTTACTCCGTCGTCACTGACGCTGATTCCAAAGCTCCTGATCTTGTCTATGTATCCGAGGAAAAGCTTTTTATAGGAATCCTGCCGTATCTTCGAAAGATTGCAAAGGCGAAGGAGTTCGATATTTTCCGCACCTTCCATGAGCTTTTGCTGAACGACTTTCAGCAGCGGTTCGTCGGCGATCCCCATGGCGAGTTTTGCGATCATGTTCAGCGAAGGTTGGTAGATCCGTATCCGGTTCCATTCCCTCTGCGCTGCCGAATCAAAGCTTAAAAGCCCGTCACCGCCGCCCGGGAGTTCCTGACAGCATACATTCGCCCTCCACTCAAAGGGAAGGCTTTCGAAGATATCTTTGGTCTCTATCAAGGTCAGGTCGCAGCAATCCGTCATTTTTTCGTCTCTGATCAGCGCCATGATCCTTGGATCCGCCATGATCATTTTGACCAGTGCCGCAAGTTTATCCTGTTCCATATCACGCCTCCAAAATCAATACTGCCTTATCTCCGTTCTTTGCAAGGGCTGCATTTGCTTCATCCATGTCGATGTGAAGATCCGTCGCATACTGCTCGTTCACTCTTACTCCGATGGATTCCAGTTTGATGGGCCGCTCCGTTTTCAGATACGCCGTGATGACGTCCTTATCCTTAAGACCCATTTCCGCTGCCGATACGGGATCGAGGTGCAAATGCCTCTTCGCTACGATAACGCCTTTTTTCAGTTCAAGTTTGCCGTTTGGCCCTGCCAGTATGATACCGGGGGTATTCTCGATATCTCCCGAATCACGGATCGGAGGAACAACGCCCAGCTTCACGCTGTCGGACACGCTGATCTCGACCTGAGATTCTTTTCTCACCGGCCCCAGAATTCGCACCCTCTCGATCTTCCCTTTCGGTCCGATCACGTCGAGGGTCTCCTCCGCTGCAAACTGTCCCGGCTGGGAAAGGTCCTTCATCTTTTTCAGCTGATACCCTTCCCCGAACAGAGCCCCAAGATCCGCCTGGCTTAAATGGATATGCCTGTTGGAAACGCCAATGTTGACCTCAAACCGGCGGGTCTTCTCTTCTCCGTGCTCCACGCCGGCTTCCTTCACTCTGGCCTTTTCCAGACAGACCAAAATATACATAATGCTCGAGAGACGGTTCAGCGCGGACACGATATCCTCGCGGCTGCACGTTCCGTCTGCATGAATAAATGCATTCGCCGCAGCCAGTTCCACTTCTCTCGATTTTGCGCGAAGCACATGGAGCTTCGCTACGCTCATTCCGTGCTTCCTGGATACAAAGGAATGTTTCACCCCGAAATATTTCATCGGATCATGGCTCACTTCCCGGAGCTGATCCTTATCGAAACCAAATACCAGCGGGAATTCGAATTTCTTCTCCAGGACTTCCGCCTGCATCAGGCCTCTACAGAAGACCACCACCTCTTCCAGCTTTTCCGACATGCCGGTGAGTCCTCTGCCCATAAACCAAAGCTGGGTTTCGACAAGCTGGGAAATAAAGGAGTCCAGCTCGCCTCTGAGACGGATGACCGGGTCGCATTTTGTGACCAGCTTTCTTCCGTTCAGGTGAGTCATATACTCCGGTTTCTCCGCCTTCGCCGGCTTGGCTTCCGGTTGGTGCTTTTTGCTGTGAACCGACGAATTGTAGGTCAGTCCCGTAAAGTCCACGGCCCCTTCTCCTTCGATCTCCACGCGGATCCCCTTGTTTCGGATGAAATCGCGGGCGGGAGGAGTGATCACGCTACCCTGCGGGATTCTTAAAACCGTTATCTTTTCCTTTGCCCAGTTCGCTCTTAAATCACTTTCCGTAACGATCATGCAATCACCACTTTCTCTTTCTGTGGGCAGACCGCCTATTATTTATTGTCTCCTACAGGTAAAACCAACTCAACTTCCGCATGTGGTCTTGGGATTACATGAACGCTGACGAGTTCGCCGATTCTCTGCGCTGCTGCCGCACCGGCATCAACCGCCGCTTTAACTGCACCGACGTCGCCTCTTACCATAACTGCTACATATCCGCCCGTTACGTGCTCTTTTCCGGCGATTCTAACATTTGCTGCCTTCAGCATCTGGTCCATTGCTTCGATAGAAGCAATCAGGCCCTTCGTTTCGATCATGCCCAGAGCGCTTGTATTCTTTTCCATTTGAAGATTCCTCCTTTATAAATTACAAACTAACTAGTGAGGCGTCGCCTCGTTATTTGTTCATGCTTTTCATCACTTGCGCGACGATATCAGCAATTAACTTTTCGTTGATGTTCAAGCTTTCTGTTGAAGCCGGGACATAATCGGAAGCCTTTTCCTGAGGTTTGATGAAACCGGCCGGCAGTTCCGGGACTCCGGAGTGCCATGCGGCTCTTTTGATGTTCAGGAGATGCTTCGGTCCGACGTTCTCCGAAACGCTTGAACCGCCCCATGTGCCGCATCCGAGTGTGAACGAAGGCGCCAGATTCGTGGTGGCTCCTACTCCGCCCAGTGCCGCGGGGGTATTGATCAATATTCTGAAGATCGGCTTCTTCAGTACAAACTCTGTAATCACGTCCATATCGGTGCAGTGGATCGCCAGACTGTGGCCGACTCCGCCCTGTTCCAGCAGCTCGATGCATCGCTCGCAGCCCTCGTGCCAGTCATTTACTATGTAGTATCCCAGTACGGTGGAAAGCTTCTCATAGGACAAAGGCCACTGGGGGCCAACGCCGTCGAGATGGCCGATCAGGCATTTGGCTGATTTCGGCACGCTGATTCCTGCAAGTTCTGCGATAAACTGAGGCGCTTTTCCGACCACTTTCGGGTTGACGCCGTGAGACGGAAGGATGACCACTCTGGATACCTTTTCCGTTTCCTCTTTCGTGAGGAAATGGCCGCCTCTCTTTTTCAGTTCTTCGATGAGCTGATCCGAGATGCATTTTTCGGCTACGATGGCCTGCTCTGATGCGCAGATTGTGCCGTTGTCGAAGGTCTTGCCCATGATGATATGCTCAGCCGCTTTCGCAATGTCCGCGCTTCTGTGCACGAATGCCGGAACGTTTCCGGGGCCTACGCCCAGGGCCGGTTTTCCGCTGGAGTATGCCGCTCTTACGAGGGCACTGCCTCCTGTTGCGAGGATCATGGATACGTGCTTATGCTTCATCAGCTCGTTGGTACCTTCCAGAGAAGGCATCGTGATACATCCCACGCAGCCCTCCGGGGCTCCCGCTTTCACCGCCGCATCGTGAACGATCCTAGCTGCCTCTTTTGTGCAGGCCGCCGCGGACGGATGTGGTGAAAATACGATGGTGTTCCGTGTTTTAAGGGAAATCATTGCTTTGAAGATTACCGTGGATGTAGGGTTCGTCGTCGGAACGATACCGGCGATGACGCCTACAGGCTCCGCAACCTCCCAGATTTTTTCCACATCATCCTTGCGGATAATGCCTACCGTCTTCATGTCCTTGATATGGTCATAAACTCCTCTGGAGGCGAAGTAGTTCTTAAAGCACTTATCTTCATATTTACCCATTCCTGATTCAGAGACTGCCATATCCGCCAGCAAGCAGGCATTCTTTTCGCCGGCTTCGGCGATGGCAAGGCAGATCCTGTCGACCTGTTCCTGTGTGTAGGTCTTAAGGATATCCTGCGCCTTTTTCGCTGCATTAACAAGGTTTCTTACCTCTTGAAGCGTAGCTAGATCTCTATCAAGTTCCATTTGATCACCTCGTCTCTATCAACCACCCAGATATTTTAACGGATTCTGTGCAACGTCGATTACTGCGTTCTGGAATGCTTCGCAAGCTGCCTTGCACGCGCTCTGGGAACCGGTCAGCAATGCTCCGCCAAAGTTGGTTTCGGACGGTGGTCCATAGAATACTTTCATGTCTACTTCCGCAGCCTTTAATGCCGCGTCGATTCCGAACATCGCTTCCAACGGGCAGGCGATCAGATAAGCGATCGGTTCGCCTTCGTTGATCCCGCAGGCCTTGGAAAGGTAGCTGCCTGTTCTGGATATCGTATGTGCAAACCATGCGGTGTCGCCGCCGTCATGGGTGTAGAAAAATGCTTCGTTTTCCAATGTATCGATGCAGGCGTCCATGCCGGCTCTTACTTCAGCAGGATTCGGGCCTGCCAGGATTCCGATGATTTCTCCGCTTCTTGGGCCGGATGCATTTCCTGAGCCTGCATAAAAGCTTTTCGCGTATACAACTTCTACTTCCGCTTTCTTTGTTGCTTCATCCAGTGCGGTGTAGGTCGCGTCATCGATATTTGCAGTCAGCATACCGATGGATCTTTGTTCAGGTGACAATCCCAGCTGTTGTGCCAGATCATAGGATACGTTGGGGATCAGTCTTACTGCTAATACCTGAGGTTTGATTGGTTCTATAATCATTTATTCAGCACCTCCTTATATTTTTAAGTTAACGCCGGATGCCTTGGCATCCAGGATCTTCTTGACCAGCGTCGCAATGTGCGCTCCGGCTTCAACAGCAGGCGTTCCGCCTTTATGAATGTTGCTGATGACCGTTCTTTCGCTCTCTATCACTCCGGCTCTCGGATTATAGACGATGTATGCGCTCATGCTTTCCGCGGTTCCCAGACCGGGTCTCTCTCCGATGAGATTGATGCAGACTTCCGGTTTGATCGCTTCACCGATGGAATCCATCAGACCTACTCTGGCTAAACCTGCCATGATCGGTGTTCCGACCTTGATGCCCATGGACTGGAGTCCCTGAAGCAGTGCCGGGAACAAGTCCGGAATGTTGGCTTCCATTGCTTTGCTGGACAATCCGTCCGCTACGAGGATCTGGACTTGGGGCTTCTTGTCGCATTCCTTTTCGATCTTTTTGATGCTCTCATCGTCGAGAATCCTTCCCAGATCAGGTCTGGTCAGATATTCGTCCTTGTCCTTGCATGCGGATTTTACAAAGACCATCTTGTATTTTGCCGCGTCAGCCTCGGAGATTTCTCCCATAACGGAGTCCTGAGCGACCGCGTGGTCTGCTCTGAACCGCAGCAGGGTTTCCGTCAGAGGTCTTGGGCCCGCTCTCCACACGCCGATTCTGGCTGCTGTGGATTTCTTCATATCCATGTAAAGGTCTTTATTTTTAGGTTCCGGAACCAGAAGCTGTGTCTGCAGGTCGACGGTGGAAAGATCCTCGATATCGGAACTGTCGATCATCTGAGCGACCTTGGCGGTAGCTTCCTTTGCAACGGCTGCGGGAACAGCTCCTCCGCCTTCCGTTACTGCGATTTCCTTTAAAACCTGTTCTACGATTGATTTAATGCTGTCTTCCATGTTACTCATCTAAGCCACCTCCTATCGTGTGAACATGCTGGCGTCGCCAGCCATAGGAGTAAGTTTTCCGTCCTTCAGGATGCCCATCTTTTCACACCACGCGTTGAATTCAGGAAGTGGTTTTACTCTCAGTACTTCTCTCAGAGCGGCTACGTCATGATAGCTTGTGCACTGGTAATTCAGCATGATGTCGTCGCCCATGGGGATTCCCATAAAGTAGTTGCATCCGGCGGCGGTCAGCAGAACTGCCAGGTTCTCGATATCATTCTGGTCTGCTTTCATGTGGTTGGTGTAACAAGAGTCGCAGCCCATTGAGATTCCGGTTAATTTACCCATGAAGTGGTCTTCCAGACCGGCGCGGATAACCTGTTTTGCATCGTACAGATACTCAGGTCCGATAAAGCCGACTACTGTGTTGACCAGGAACGGGTTGTAATGTCTGGCCAGTCCGTAGCATCTCGCTTCCATGGTGACCTGATCGGAATCGTGGTGACCGTTGGAGGAAAGCTCGGATCCCTGTCCGGTTTCGAAATACATGATGTTCGGGCCGGTTCCCTTGCCGTATTTCAGTCCCAGCTCATAAGCTTCATCCAGCATTTCCTTGTTGATACCGAAAGCTTCATTGGCTACCTGGGATCCTGCGATGGATTGGAACAGGCAATGGGTCGGAGCGCCTTTTCTGCAGGCTTCCATCTGAGTTGAGATATGCGCCAGAACGCAGATCTGCGTCGGAACATCCCACTTGTCTATGAACTCATAGATCGTATTTAGGGAACGCATGGTAGCTTCCACAGAGTCGTCTACCGGATTCAGTCCGACGATGGCGTCTCCTGTTCCGTAGGACAGACCTTCTCTCATGCTAGCCAGGATACCTTCCGGAGAGTCCGTGGTATGGTTCGGCTGAAGTCTGGAAGCCAGAGTTCCGGGAAGTCCGATGGTTGTATTGCAGTGTGCGGTGACTTTGATTTTCGATGCGCCCAGAACTAAGTCGAGATTGCCCATGAGCTTGGCAGTGGCAGCCACCATTTCGGAAGTCATGCCTCTGCTGATCCGCTTGATCTGATCGCCTGTTGTTTCCGTATTCAGTATGTATTCTCTTAACTGGGCTACGGACCAATTCTTGATATCGTTGTAGATCGTCTCGTTAACGTCTGATTCGATGATCCTTGTAACTTCATCGATCTCGGCGGGTACCACGGGGTTTTTCCTCAGGTCTTCCAGCGTCAATTCAGACAGTACGATCTTGGCGGCGATTCTTTCCGCAGAGTCTTCCGCAGCAAGTCCCGCGGAAATGTCTCCGGATTTCAGTTCGTTGGCCTTTGCCAAAACCTGTTTTATATCCTTAAACTGGTATGTATGCCCGAACAATTTTGTAATCAACTTCAATTGTCTGACACCCCCTTTATTTATTATTATTTCAAATTAACTTGTTTAATTTGAATCGCCATGTGCGATTCGCCGACAGGCGAATGTTCGCACGGCACTCAAATCGTTTAACGGAAGGTTTTGGGTTTCGGCAATTCACTTGCCGTAACCTGAAACCGCAGGCGTCAGGAACTGGCGCCGCCGTTAAATATTAATGTTTTAACGACTACCGGCAATGCCTCGGCGTAGCTTAACGCTTTTCCTATGTCGATATAATCTCCGGTGAAAGCTCTGATTCCGTCAATGCAGACAAGATTCATATCCCCAAGCCTCTTCAGGATGCCCTGACCGATGACTTTGGCAACGTCCTGCTCCATCACAACCACTTTGGGGCTGCTTGGAATCAACGGAAGCTGCCGGGCGATGATCTCTGTCAGCAAATCGATGCTCTGGAAGTCCAGTTTATCCTGGACCGGTATCCCCAGTGCAACGCAGGTATGCAGTGAATCCAGGAACCGTTTGGAAGGTTCGATCCAGTCGTAACTTCCGTTCTTGATCTCCGGGATGACGACGGGAATGTTTCGGATCGGCAGGCATTCCCTTTTTACTGTGACCGTGGAGCCCGATACGTTGACCGTATGGATCCCTGCTCCCATTACCGTGGCGTGGATCGTCTCGGCTCCGGGTATCACCTCAAAGGTCTTGTATGCCCTTCCGTTTTTATATGCCTCTCCCAGAAGCGGTCCCACATCTCCGTGTACCCACCAGTCGCTGACGGGTTTCTGATAGATGTACCTGGATACTCCGCCGGAGAAGATGACCTTCTGAGGCAGAACCTTCGGCAGATCGTTGTTGACCGTGAGCGCTTTCGTGATTTCGGACGGCGTTTCAGAAAACAGTATTTCGTCGACCGACTTCACCATCTGTGTGAGGATCGTCTCGATCGCCTGTTTCTGTGCTTCAGGGCTGGAGCTTCCAATCATGCCGCATGGCAGCTTTTCGGAAATCATTTTGCTGGCCTTGGCCATATACTTTACTGTATGGGAGAGCAGATCGATCTCGATCAGTCTGCCCCCGACCTCAAGACAGGCGTTTCCTATACATCTGCCGTTGTCGTAATAAGCAATATTCGTCGTACCTCCGCCAATGTCCACATTGGCGCAGATGCAATGTTCTTTCTGTGAGATGTCCTCGGCTCCGGAACCCTTTCCGGCAATGATGCTTTCCAGTTCCGGTCCCGCTGTCGCTACTACGAAGTCTCCCGAGAATTCCGCCAGAGCGTGAACCAGCTTTTCAGCGTTTTCCTTCTTGGCAGACTCGCCGGTTATGATGATCGCTCCCGTATCGATCTTGTCCGGGGTGATCCCGGCTTTCTGATACTCCTCGCTGATTATCTTTCTGACAGCGACTTCATCGATGGTTTCCCGGTCGATGAACGGTGTAAACCGGACCTCAGACGCATAAAACAAGCTTTTATTGCTGATTTCGATGCGGGGTATTCTGCTGCCCGGCATCACATTCGACAACGTCAAATAGGAAATGACCAGCTTCGTCGTTGTGGTTCCGATATCGATTCCTACACTTGTTAAAATGCTTTCCTTGCTCACTTTGCTTACCTCAACTGATATGTACAGATTAATTTAGATGCCTGCTTTCGGCTAGATTCTGATTTATGCCTTTTCCTTCGTCGCTTTTGCTTCAGGAAGCTTCGGGAGTATCTGTTCCAGATCCTGATGCGGTCTTGGAATGACGTGACAGCTAACCAGTTCGCCAACTCTTTCAGCAGCGGCTGCGCCGGCGTCTACGGCAGCTTTTACAGCGCCTACGTCTCCTCTAACCATAACGGTTACCAGAGCTCCTCCTACCTTAACTTTTCCAATCAGGCTTACGTTTGCAGCTTTTACCATAGCATCCGCCGCTTCAATCGCACCTACTGCTCCTTTTGTCTCAACCATTCCTAATGCGATCAATTCATCTTTAATTGCCATACTTTTTATCCTCCTTCTCGAGAAATAACTATAATTACCATTTTTTGTATTAATGAGTCTGAAGGTGAAGGGTAGCCCCTTCACCTTGACTTTTTAACTATTTTATTGAGCTTTTATTGCGTTGCGACAATTATACATCCAGATCGTTGAGTACGTCAAATTCTTCGTCGAACGGTCTGATGTTCTTTCTGCCGGCGATGAAGTACCATACATACGCAAGAACGTAGATGATAACCGTCGCCCAAAGTGGATTGATGCTGACTCCTCCGAGTATTGCATATGCCAGGCTGCCTTCAGGAAGAACGGCAGGTACTGTGGTAATGAATAAGCTGACGAGGCAGAAAATGCACATGAGCATGCTGATTCCGCCTACCAGGTTGCCTGCAGGAACTTTGAAAGGTCTCTTGAGAGCCGGTTCCTTGGAACGCAGTACGAAGAATGCGATCAGGCAGATGAAATAGAGACCTACGGATCCGAATACGGAAATCGTGATTACGATGGAAGTCAAGCCTGTGGATGCAGCAGCGATTCCGATGATGCCTGCTACGATCAGCGCAGCGGTCGGAGTATGTCTCTTGTGGTTTACTGTTGCGAGGATCTTAGGCAGATATCCGGTTCTGGCCATTGCGAACAGCTGTCTGGAGGAACCTACGATGATTCCGTTCAGGGACGCGATCAGTCCGAAGAGTCCTAAGAAGTTAACGATCAAAGTCAAAGCGCCCTTGCCATATACTGCTTCCAGAGCTGCAGGAAGCGGGAAGTCTACCGCGGATACTGCGTTGTAATCAACGATACCGGCAGTGAGGTACAGGGTGAAGCACATCATGATGAACAGTGTCAGCATACCTGTGAGGAATCCCTTCGGGATGTCCTTCTGAGGATTTACCATTTCTTCTGCTGCCATTGCTCCGCCTTCCAGTGCCAGATAGAACCAGATCGCAAATGGAACGGAAGCCATAACGCCGGTCCATCCGCCTGGGATGTACTGGAGGAAGCCGTCGAATCCGTTGTTCTCAGCCAGCGGCTGCAGGAAATTCGCCATAGACGCGTGAGGAGCCGCGGCTACCCAGAAGATAGTCAATCCAACCAGCGCAACGATGGTAACAACCAGTTCGAAAACGGCGGAAGTGTGCATACCTAAGAAATTAATGAATACGAACAGTACGAATGCTACGATGGTAGCGGGAATTGCAGGAACGATCGGGATCATATTATGTATGTAACCGCCTACTGCAAGTGCGATCGCAGGTGGTGCAAACAGGAACTCGATCAGGCAGCTGATACCTGCAAAATATCCGGCGGCCGGTCCCATTGCTCTTCTTGCATACGCTGAAGGACCTCCTGCGTGAGGAATCGCCGTAGCCATTTCCGAATAGCAGAAGATAAATGTTACGTAGAAAATTACTACAGGAATACAAGCGATGAACAGGCCTAAAGGACCTCCAGTGCCGTATCCATAGCTCCATCCGAAGTAGTTACCTGAAATAACAAGTCCTACAGCCAGAGCCCAAAGATGGATCGGTTTCAGGGTTCTCACCAGATGGTCAGTTTCGTTAACCTTTTCTGTCATAATTTTTCCCTCCTTAAAAATAATTAATAAGATACTAAGATTGCCCCGAACATAAGAATAGGGCCCACAAAAACAGATTCGTAAAAATCTGCATTTGTGAGCCCTATTGCTCATATTTCTTTGTCTTAACTCAACTTCAATATTACAACGTTTGCTTGTGCATTGCAATATGTTTTTTGATTATTTCGTCACAAATATGGAGCATTGGCCGGCTGTTGTTCATGGAAATTTTAAGCAGCGCCCTGTGAGCTTCATATTCAGTGATTCCATGGCTCATGGCATAAATTCCCTTGGCTTTTTCGATCCGTTTCTGATTGTCGAGCTTTCTTTTGTAAAGGTCGACTTCCTTGGATAATTTCATCATATCGTTCCAGCGCCCGAAAGCGATCTGGAGGGCAGGGATGATATCCTGCTGCTTGATCGGTTTGTTCAGGTAGCCGTAAACGCCTACCTTCTCCGCCCGGTTGATGAAAGCCGGCTGATAGTAAGCCGTCATCAGCACGGTAGGAATCCCAAGGGCCTTCAGCTGACTGGCGACTTCGATCCCGTCCATGCCTGGCATCTTGATGTCAAGCAACGCAATATTCGGATTGGTAATTTTTGCAAGCTCCAACACTTCAAGGCCGTTTCCCGCCTCAGCGCATACGATATGTCCCTCTTTGGTTAAATGTTCCCGCATATCAAGTCTGGTCAACACTTCGTCATCTGCCAGCAATACTGATAAATAGCCCATACTAACCTCCCTACTTCGTGAAAACGACCTCTGCTTTCGTCTCCCCATTGACCTTGCTGATTGTAAACGATCCTCCCAGCTGTTCCATGGAAAGCGCTTTGACGATCTGCAAGCCCAGCTTGTTTTCGTCGTTGCTGTCATAGTATAATTCATTCTTTCCGCTGTCATAAAATTCCATGGAGATCAATCTCTCGTTCTCCGTTATATTGATGCGGATCTCTCCCGTTTCATCATTTTCGATGCCATGCTTCATGGAATTACTGATCACCTCATTGGCGATCAGAGCCACAGGAATTGCCTGGGTGCTCGATATTTCGATGTTATGGCCTTCTACAACCGCGATGATGTTCTGGTTCTCCAGTTTGTAGCTGTCCAATGTCGAGGTGAGAATATAGCTCAATAATTCCTTCAGCTTTACCGTGTCGAAGCTCGCCCTCGAGAAAACGTTCTGCGCCGCTGCGATGGAAAGGATCCTGCTGATGCTGACCTGAAACGCGTTTCTCGCTTCCTCTGAATTTGTCCGCCTCATCTGCAGCTGCAAAATTGCCGCGATGTTCTGAAGATTGTTCTTGACCCGGTGATGGATCTCCCGGATCAGCATATCCTTTCCCTGGAGCTCCCGCTCCTTGATGCGGAGCTCCGTCATATCCTGAACGATGATGACGGCTCCTTCCAGGTCATCCTGGATCCCGATGGGATGGATGTGAAAGTTGTACACCTCATCCTGATACCCCACCTCCGTGGGACTGCTTATTTTGTCCAGCATGTCGCCGATATCCCGGAAGCTTCCGAGAAATTTGGAAAGGTCGCTGCCCATCGGCTCGGTGTTTTCTTCCTTTAAATACAGATCCCGGGCTGCCTTGTTCACATAAATTATGCAGCATTCCTTGTTCAGAACGAAAATGCCGTTGTTGAACCAGTCTGCAAAATAAGATTCCGATATATTTAGTTCTATCAGAGACTTTTTAAGAAATTCAACGGTTTCCTTCAGTACGTTAACTTCCTGCTCCTGCTCGATTTCACGGGTGATATCCCGTTCCATGATCAGTACGCCGATGATCTTTTCCATATTTTGGATAGGCACGACCGTCTGGGCAATGGGAACGCCTTCCTGGCTTACCCCACGGATCGCTCTGGAAATCTTACCGGTTGTAATTGTCTTATATACTCCGGGCTCATTTTCAGAATACGCAAGATCCCCTACTACGCTCTTGTTATAGAGGGATTTCTTCTCAGGCCTCGCCCATGCAAGTACGACGGAATCCTGCTGGTTCGACGTAAGTGCGTCGATAAAGATGTCATTTGACGTCAGCAAGGCGATCGAGCTGATTTTTTCGTCATACTCGACCAGGATCTGAATGTCCTCATCTGAAAGGTCCGTGTAATCCTTACACAGTTCAACAATTTTACTTCTCATAGAAAATAATATACTATCGGTTTATTTTCTATTCAAGTTTTTTCTTTGTACATCGAAGTGCAAGTCGACGGTCCCCGACCGGTTTCTATGTGCAAAGTGCTGTGTTATCAACGATTTCAGGGATATCTTCTCCAACACTTACCATGGATGGTTTTTTGTATTTTTTTTAACACACTTCGTGGAATCGATTCATCGAGCAGCGAATTGTAAAATCCTGTCAAATGACAATTCTTCTATATCATTCAGGATAAATATGGTATGATACTGAAAACAAGCTACAAATATGGTGAGGGGGTCTTAGTCATAGAAGATAAATTTATACTGAAATCCAAAGTTTACTTTAACATGCAGTCCATCAGGCTGCTGGAAGATGTTACCGGCACCAGGGCTTTTATCGTTTCCGATTCCATCATGGAAAAGCTGGGTTATCTCCAGACTGCCGTCGATCATCTTGCCAAGGCGGGCATCGGCTCCGTAACCTTTACCGATGTACGTCCCGATCCGGACGTGAAATTGATCTCTGACGGGATGAAAGCCTATCTGGATAGCGAAGCGGATGTACTGGTAGCCATCGGTGGAGGATCCTCCATCGACGCTGCCAAGGGGATCCTGTATTTCGCATCAAAGCTTGACCGCCCTGCCGGACAGGAATTTAAAAGGCCGTTGTTCATAGCCATACCGTCCACCAGCGGCACCGGTTCGGAAGTGACCGATTTCTCCGTCATTACAACCGATGAGGGGAAAGTCTGCATTGTGGATGAATTCATCACTCCGGACGTCGCCATCCTCGATTCCACGTGCATCCAGCATGTTCCCCAGCGTGTTGTCGCGGACACGGGCATCGATGTGCTGGTACATGCCATCGAGGCTTATGTTTCCACGATGGCCACCGATTTCACTGACGCTTTGGCGGAAAAGGCGGTCAAACTGATCTTTGAGAATCTTGAAACCATTTATAAGGACGTAAAAAACGCCGGCGCCAGAGACCGCGTGCAAAATGCTTCCTGCATGGCGGGGATGGCTTTTACCAACGCGAACCTCGGAATAAACCATAGTCTCGCCCACGCGCTGGGCGGCACGTTCCATATTCCCCATGGCCGTTCCAATGCGCTGATGCTCAGCGCCGTGATCGAATATAACGCCGATCTGGCGGGAAGCGCCACCGGCTATGCCGCCGAACGGTATGCTAAGCTGGCTTCCATGCTGCAGCTTCCGGCCAGGACTCCCCGGGAAGGGACGGTCAATCTGCTTCGTGAGATCAACCGGCTGAAGAAATCCCTAAGTGTTGAAGACGGCGTCCGTGCCCTCGGGATCGAAAAGGCGCAATATGAAGGCGCGCTGCAGAAAATGGCGGAGGCGGCTCTTGCGGACCGCTGCACACCAACCAATCCCAAACCGCCAACCGGTGAAGATCTGATCCGCATCTACAAAAAGTGTTATTAAATAAAAATATGCCCTTAAACAAGGGCATATTTTTTAACATCCAGCATCGATCTACACATCGTTTATGCTGACGTGGTGTTACTCCTGCTGTTCCGGATGATAGGCGAAAATGTCCAGCATTTCGTTCTTATCAAGGCGTCCTGTAATATCGATGACAGTATCGTCCTGTACAAATGTCGCATGGTCCGCCGTTATGACCGGCTCCTTAAGAGAAGGTTCCTCCTTGCCGGTTTCCTGTCTTATTTTCATATGAGATCCGTCTTTCTCCGAATAAATATATTCCGCATGGAAGTTTCCCGCAGGAGCTTTCGTTACCGTAAGGGACTCAAAACTGTACCTCCCGGGGATTTTATGGGGCACGAAAACATCCGGGCAAAGATCGCTTGCCTGGCGGAAATCTCCAAGGCTTTTTATCGTAACCGAGGCGGAGCTATCTGCGGCGGAAGGCATACTGCTCAGGAGCGCAATAACTCCCGAGAACACCAGAACCAATGCAAAGGAAGCTGCAAAGGCGAGAGGGCTGGAATGTCTTCTTTTTCTTTTGATCGAAGACGGTAAGAATATGCTCTGCGCCATATAATCCTTTATCATGGGATTATGGCCTGTCATCCGACCCGAATCCTTATTCATAAAACACTTCCTCCTCCGTCTGCTGTTTCAACTGTTTCCGCATCTTGGTCATACCACGCATATGCATGGACCGGACGGTATTATAGTTTGCATTCAGTATTTCAGCGATCTCCTTTAATGGGAGGTCGTAATAATAATGCAGAATACATAGTTGTTGTTCTTCGACCGTCAGACCGTTAATTAAATTTCTTACTGATTCCTTATCTTCAATTGTTTTCGTGAAATCGAACAAATATTCAAGACCGGCAGATTCATTTTCTTTCCCCGCGCCGTAATCATAGCTTGCCTGCCTGTTTGCTGCATAATATCTTTTGGACTCAGCTTTTGCGATGGAAAAAATCCAAGCCTTCATTTTGCTGCTGTCGCGCAGATAATTCAGCCCTTTTAATGCTCCCAGCATGGTGTTCTGGTAAATCTCCTCCATTGCGAATTGATCCTTCCGGGTCAACGTGTAAATAAACCTCTGGAGCTCTTTGTTGTAGATAATGCAGACCTTTTCAAACTGCTGCATTTTCTGACGCTCTTTCATTACACTTTTCATTGAGATTCACCCAACGATTCGATCTAGAATCGCATAATTATTAACTATAGGTCTATTTTATAGAAAAAAATGGCACTTTTCAGTTAATGGATGAAATTGAACCAGTTGTTGATGAAATTTAACTGTTTTTTGTAAAACCCAATGAAAAAAGGCGGCTGAGCCGCCTCTTTTGATATATACTAATCCCCCGATGATTTGATTAGTGCAATTCTGCCGAAGTTTTTGCTCTTTCAACCTTTCCTGCGATGATGAGCGCCGCAGTCCCAATCAGGATCAACACGATGCCGCCCCATCGGCAGGTGCTCAGCATACCCCAGAAATCGCTGAAAAATCCGCTTCCGTATTCCTCCAGATAGTATTCCTCTCCCCATTCCCCTTCATAGAGATAAAGCAGCACAGATCCGGCCAACGCGGCAACGCCGCACAATACGATATAAATACTGATCTGTTTCACATCCCCCCTGGCGAGCCTCGTTTTCGGATCGATGGGGTATTTCACAGGATCCAGATGGTAAAGTCCGCCATAAGTCCATTTGCAGACCAGATATCCTATAAGACTGATGAACAGCATCAGGAATCCCGAGATAAAATACTCGGTCCCGTTGACATAAAGCGCTATGACCGATATGACCACAGGCAGGAACGTGACGAAATTCAGTCCGGCATTTCCGCCGGGGATCACAAAGAGTCCTTTCGCTTTCCTTTCCTCAACAGGATAGATCTTTCTCAGCTTTCTCGTCGTGACCGCCAAAGCTATGTATAAATACAGCATCAGCGGCGTCGTCGCCATGACCAGTGTTGTGAAATCCCACTGACAGAGAAGTATGGTAAAGAATGCCATGATAATGATGCTGACCGCCGGCACCTTTCTCTTTTTGCTGAGGCGCACCAGAAATCCCGGAAACAGGTGGTCGTCGGCCATGACGAAAAACCCGCGGGAGCCGGATGCGATATAGGCATTGAAAATGGAGCATTGCGACAGTATCGCGACGATCATAAAGCAGAAACCGCAGACAGGGCTCAGATAGGTAATCAGAACATCCATATAACCTACCGCATTTTCACCGTCCGTAGCCCAGCTTTCCCATTGTCCGACCGAACCGATCCCGGCAAGAGTTGGCAGAAAATAACTTAACGCAATGAGAGGCATCGCAATGAGAAGCCCTCTCGGAATGACCTGGGGATCTTCGATTTCTCCCGCCACATTGGCCATGGTCTCATACCCGCAGTACATCCAGACGGCTATGCATATGGAGCCGCCGAGACTGTCCACAAGGCCTGATTCCGGGGGCATGAACGGTACGACGGGATTATAATGCCAGTTCGCAAATCCAACTACGGCGACCATGGCAAACCCGATGAGGACCGCAATGGAAAGCACGGTGCTCACCTGGGAGACCTCCCGGATCCCGAGCAGGTTTATCACGGTAAATATCAGAATCATAAGGAGTTTGATCCCGAAGGCTCCGGCAGGGGTCATAGGAATGAACTTTTCCATATAGCCGGCGACCAGTACCACGTACATCGCCTGCTGCAGCCAGGTGCTGAAGGTTCCCCAAAAGCCCACCTGCCAGCCCCAGAATTCACCAAGCCCTTCTCTCGCCCACACATACGCCCCTCCTTCGGAAGGGAGGACGGAGCCCAGTTCGGCGACCATTTCGCTGATGGGAAACGCCCAGAATATGGGGAACAAAATCAGCATCAGCAGGGTCAGACCCGGGCCGCTGACGGGAATCATCTCTTCGATCCCGAACGCTCCCGCGGCCACCAGGCAATAGATCATAAATACGACTCCCGGTGTTCTTATCTTATGCCTCCTGAGACCGGCCACACCATGAACATGAATATCGTTCATTTTTCTCCTCCTATGCGCTATCCGTCCTATTTTCCGTTTTTCACTCCGTTCTTCTTCTCCTTTTGAACTCTGGCCGCCTCCTTGTAGATCTGGGCCATGATTTTCTTATCGTTCACGGTTTTATACTCGGAATCCATCTCTACGATACCGTATTCAAAACCGGACTCATCCATGATCTGCAGATAGGGGATCGGGTCGAAATATTCCGGCGAAAACACGCCTGCGTCGGCCCATATTCCCCTGCCGATCAGTTCGATGGCCACCGCCGCTCCGAATCCCGTCTGGGCTACGACCACCTGCATCTTCCAGTTTTTCATGGCGATCTGGTTGTCGAAGGGCTGATACAGGAAAATCTCTCTCGTCTTTCCGTCCTTCAAGCCTTTGCAGTGGATGCCCACGCACATCTTTCCGATCATCTCGTCGCCCAGGTCCTCCGGCTGCGGTGCGCAAGCTGCCACAACGTCCCGGGGGACGACGGTTACTCCATCCACCTCAACGGGTTTCAGGCTGCGCAGCCCCATGGCGCTGATCACCTTCAGCGCCTTGACAAGATTGTCGTCCAGGGCGATCTTGAACGTGCACCGCTTCAATCCGTATTTCTGCAGATATCTCGGAATGGTCACCGTTTCTTCATGCTCGATCTTCACCAGCGTATTCGAGCCGACGCCAGCCGGCATTTGGAAGGTTTCCTCACCGGCGAAGGGCCGGTCTACAATAAAACCGTAATCCTTGTTCCATTCCACGTTGGGATTCATGCATTCATCCAGTACGGTCCATACATTGAAACCGAATGCAATATCATCTTCGCCCGCGCTGGGTATCGTCAGGTTTCCTCCGTCCTTTACATGGATCTCGTAAAGTTCATCAAACAGGTACTCCGCGGCGAATTTCGCAAATACATTGACCACGCCGGGATCGATACCCAGGCAGATCACCGCCATGTTGCCCCTTGCCGCCCAGGCCTCATGCCTATCGAAATTGTATTTTGTCATCGGTTCTTTATAGCAGTTTTCCAGCCCGATCCCATACTGCGGCGGATCAAAGGGCACAGACCAGGTGCCCATGTTGGCGTACTTCGCGCCGGATTCGAACGCGGCGTCGAAGATCCGGTTCGTTACAAAAGGCGACGCTGCATCCATTACAAAATCGCAGCTGTACGTTTTGATCAGCTTTACCAGATCTTCTTTCTTGTGTGCGTCCACAAATTCCGGCGTGTACCGGTCCTTATGGTTCAAATGGTCGCAAACGGCTTTGGCCTTTTCCGGGTTGAAGTCCGCCACAACCACATGTTCCAGCCAGGTCTTCTTTGGGTCTCTGGCTTCCAGGATGCGCAGGATGGATTCCCCCACTGCTCCTGATCCTACTAATAACATTCTCATTTTTTTCCTCCTTGCTTTTGGCGGCAGGCAGCCGATGGTTTCCTTTGCTGCCCGCTTATCTTACTCAGCAGTTGGAAACTAAATATTCCTATGACCGATGGTTTATTCGCATCATAATTCCTCTGTCCTTTTGCCTGTTGGTTATATCCTCGTTGGCGCTTCAATTGAATGAAGTCTCTCCAAAGTATCGTCCCGCAGCCTTCCTTTTGCCTGTCAGTTTCCAGAGCATGACTGCCACCATGCTCCTTTGCTTCTTCGGCCCTGCGCTTAAACCGGAAAAATGGCATTTTTCCGTTCCGCGCCTACCGCGCGCAGTGTCTAGGGCTGCTTTCTTCCGAAATATTTAGTTATATTATGATTTACGGGAATAAGAGCGGCTAACCGCTTTCGCGGAAATAAAAAAGACCTTCACAAAGCACAGCAGTGCTTCGTGTTGGTCTGTAGAAAGCTAATCGCACCGACTCTCATTCTATTACCGCAACATCATCGAAAAAGGGTTTGATCTCACACCTCGGTTTCCGATTTGCAAAATCCTATTTAGATTTTACCATATTTTTCAAAGAACCGTCAAGATTATTTTGTCGACTCTTTTCATGCAGTCCGTATGGATCGACGTCACCCCAGCATGAAAACCTATGGTCTGCTCTACAGCTTCCTCCAGCTTCAGCGCGATTTCCTCATAGAACAGTCTGCGGAACTGATCCGCTGCGGAAAGGTTCCTGCGGTTCGCAGCAACGGTTTTTTCCATAACGGTGACCGCGTCGAACGCCGTGATTTCCACCCGATTTTCAAAGAGGAGAACCTTGACGTCCTGTGGTCCCTTTCCGGAGCTGACTTTCAGAAGCTTCAGGAATTCCCGCCGAATGGTATCCTCCATGCTTGCGCTGCTTTCAAGGCCGGCAAGGTTGACGACCCGGGATTTTTCCTCACGGCTCAGGATCCCCTGGGCGATTCCTTCCATCTTCCCTACCAGATCCTCCGTATCGATGGGCTTGACGATATAGTGGTCGATTCCAAGATCCACCGCCTCCAGCACCGTATTGAGCTCGTTTACCGTGGATGTGATCATGATGCGGCAATTCCTGTCGCTTTTCCGGATCTCTCCGATCATCTGCAGTCCCGACATTCCGGGCATGATAAGGTCCACGATGAGAAGGTTCGGTCTGCATTCATGAAATTTCTGCAGCCCTTCCTCCCCGGAGGCTGCGGTAAACAGACGCCCTGCTCTCAGCTTAAGGAACTTTGAAAACGCTTCTCTGGTCGGTTCGTCATCCTCGACGTACAGTATTCGCAAACAGTTCAGGTCGTTCATTTGATTTCCTCCTCCAGTGCTTCTTTGGGCTGCTCTTTTGGTATCGTGATCCTGCAGCAAACTCCGTCTTCGGTGTTGAACAGCCGAATCGATCCGTTCATATGCGCTTCTATGATCTCTTTCGTCAGATACAGGCCGATCCCGGTGCCGCCTTTCTCTTCTTTTGTAGTGAAGTAGGGCTCGAACAGCAGCGGCAGCGAGGATTCCGGTATCCGTCCGCCGGTGTTGGCGATATCGACGACCGCTTCGTCCTTATGTTTCGTATCCTTCTGTGAATAGATCCGGATCCGTATCTCCCGGCTCCCGGGATTCGAATCGATTATTGCGTCTCTGGCATTGTTCAGAACATTGAAGATCCCCTGGCAGAATTCGTTCCGGAAGCCGCAGACGGCCAATTTTTCCTCCGCCTCTTTTACGACCGAGATCCTGTTGATCTTTATGCTTTCCTGCATCAGTCCGAGGGACGTATCGACGGCTTCACTCAGAAGAAATTCCTCTTTCTTTCTCGACGGCTTCAGGAAGTCCGCAAAATCGTCGACCGTACCGGACATGTTCCTTATGTAAAGCCTCATATTGTCGATATGGGCTTTCAGCTGCTCTTCCGTCAGCTTGCCGTGCTCATAATCGTCCCAGAGGTTGGACAGAGTAATGCTCATGACGTTCAGGGGCTGCTTCCACTGATGCGCTATGTTGCCCACCATCTCGCCAAGCTTTGCCTGTCTTGACTGATGCAGCATGATGATATCCTTCTCTTCGAATTCCTTCACGATGGGCGCAAGGGATTTTTTAAAGAAATAATAGGAGTAAGCCAGCACGCCGATCAGGATCAGCGCCGCCATGGTGAAAAGGATCCGCTTCATGTCCTGCAAAGGCTGCAGCAGCGTCTTCTCGTTCTGGACCAGCGTCAGGATCCAGCCGTTGGAGGTCTTTGCGTTTGCCGACAGGTACCGTTCTCCGCTTCTCTTTTCCGGTACGCCGCCCTTCATCAGGTCATTAAAAAAATCCTCCGGCATACTTCCGGCAAGATAGTTGAAGCTGCCGTCGGTCAGGAAGGCGTAACCGCCCTCCTCCAGCTGGATGTTCTTTACCGTATCAAAGATATCATCAATGAAGATATCGGTACCTACGACGCCGATCAGCACGCCGTTTTTATCGTAACAGGCCCTAGAGTAGGTCACGGAATAGGTATCCAGGTACTTGTCAAATTCGACTCCGCTCCAGCTTCGGCCCTTCCTCACCGCTTCAAAATAATAGGCGCTTTCTACGCTGCCGTCGTCCACCAGCCAGTCGGCTACGGTGTTGTCGGCACGCATGTAATACGCCTCTCCGCTTTCATTTCGCAGATACCATATTTCATCGTTCGCTCCGCTCGTTTCCGGGTTGAAAGTGAGATACAAGCTTTGCGCTTCCGGGACGTTTTCCATAGTATCGCGGAGCACTTCGCCAAGTTTTTTCTCAAGGGAAAGGAATCGGCTCCGGTCTGCCCGGTACTCCTCCACGGTAAAACTCGCGGATACCATCGTACCGATAAGATCCACGACATTTTCCTGGGTTTCAAACCCGGTGCTGAATTGATTGGCATACTTCTGGGATGCGTAAAGCAGCTCCTTTTTTACTTCATCCTGTAAAACGTTCCTGCTTTGCGTCACCGCAGAACCGCTTAGGATAAGCGCAATGATAAGAGAGCAGCAGATGAGCGAGACGATGATCTTCAGGGTTATATTTTTCATAAAACACCTTAATATAATAGCTTGCACAGCCGAAAACAATTTACCAGTATTTTCTTCAACATAGCAGAGAATCCGGCATCTGTCAACTTTCCGGCAGCAGAAGGGTTGCCTCAAAATTCTGAGTCTGTTGTTTCGAGGGTTTTCATTGGTTTTCGAAAATTCGTCAATCATTTTGTACAAATTTTCAATTTTAGGACGGAAATATATGATAAAATACCATCTTCTGGACTTTTATCCATCACAAAAGCCGTTTTTGCCCTGATTATCGTCCTTTACTTGAAAATTTGCACATAATAAGGGGTTGCCTCACATTCCTTTTGAGACAACCCCCATTATTTTGGCATTTGTTATAATTTTTAGTTCCCTGCGCCCAGGCTTTGGAAGTCCGGCTTCAGATAATCCGGCAGATCGGCGTATGGAATCGTGTATTCCATAATGCCGGCTGCATAGGGGAAATACTCGTACTGCTGAAAATAGACGACTACTCCCTTGTCGGAAAGATAATAGCTCTGGTCGTCTGCTATGGATTCGAACTTCGCGAGCTGTGCTTCCTCCATGCCATCCTTCACGATGTCGGCTTTAATACACTTGTTGATATAGTCCTTATATCCCGAACCGCTCTTCATCAGGTCATCCAGCTTATACTCCGCGCCGGTTTTCAGATCGAAGGTATGGGAGATCTGTCTGTCGCTGCCGTGGGCTCCGCCGTAATACTGATAATCATTGAGAACGATCGACAGGATGTTCCCTTTCTGGTAAACGATCCTGTAGTTGAAATAGGTTTCATATTTGTTCGGACTCCCAGAACCCTCGTAGTACTTCAGATTGTCCTGGGCTTCCTTCTGCGCGGTGTTCACGTCAGCCATGATAACGGCGTTGAGCTTTTCCGCCACCGCCTTGTCGGTCATGCTGAAGAGAGGGTACTGGATGTTCGTCAGAAGCTTTTGATCCTCTGAGTAGATTTTTTTATTCTCGGAAGTAACAAGCCCTTTTGGCGAAAGCGAAAGCACAAAGGCGTTTTGTTTTTCGTCGAAGGTTTTCGTCAGGCCGAAGCTGGATTCCATAATGTCGGAGGCGGCGTAGACACGGCCGTCGATCATCATGCAGCCTGCGCCGATATAAGCGCTGGAAGTGTAATCCCGGAGCACATAATAGTTGTGTCCGTCGTCGGTGATCGTTCCGGTTTTGAATTCTAAAACAACGGCTTTTTCTGCGGTTTTCACGGAAACGGCCCGATTTGCCTGCGACCATTCCACCGAATATCCCAGGCCCTCGCAAACCGACCGCAGCGGCAAGAAGACCGTGTTTTCTTTCTCGATGGCGTCCCGGTCCAGCTGCTTCCCGCTCACGGAGATATGGACGGTCTCCTTCGTTCCTGCGAAAGCCGGCGCGCTCATGGAAAAGAGCAGTGCCAGAATGGTCATAATAGTGATAAGTAAACGGATTTTGTGCTTCATGACTTATTTCATCCCTTTCAGATTTGATACGGTTATTCGACTCGGTATCGCTCTGTTTTGTTCCGTCATTTTCCGTAATTTCTGATTTCCGTCCGTTATTTTAAACTGTTCATTGCATTGTAATAAAGTCCGCTATCGGTATAGTCCGGGATCGTTCCAAGTCTCCAGACGGAGACCCCCTTGACGCCGAACAGTCTTGCCAATTCGAGCTTGTCGCTTATGCTGCGTTCATCCTCATACCAAAGGAAGATGTTTTTTCCGTCCTCGGTAGTATACGTGATATATGGATCACGATATGTTTCGGAATATCCCATGACCGCCCCGCCTTTCAGACGGGTGTATATCGTCGAAGGCACCGGACTATAGGAGGTTGTGCTTGCAAGCTTTCCGTTCGCCAGCTCCCAGCCCACGCTGTCGAAGCTGATTGCGAGAGCAAGCTTTGATGTGTCTTCCACTCCGGTATTCTTGTCGGTGACCGCTTTCAAAGCATAATAAACGCTGGCAAATGGCGTGACCGGAGTGTTCTTATAATATTCCGAGCCCAGCAGATTGTCAGGCATGGTGGTCGAGTTGTAATCGTGGGCCATCAGGATCACCTTATCCGCCAGGCTGCCAATGGTGCGGTAGTCATAGGCGTCATAATAAGCCCCGTCGGGTGTTGCCGGCTGTACGGTCACGTAGAGAGTCTTTCCAAGCGGTTTCAGAGCCGAGGACAGCTCTGTCAGGAACGCATTGAAGCCTTCCTTGAGCGCCGCGCCCTTCATGCCTTCAAAATCGATGGTGACTCCGCTGTACGGATTATAACCGATGGCGTTGTAATTCACCGTCAGTTCGTTCACAATCGCGTTGACTGCCTTTGTTCTCTGGGCGCTGTCCAGCAGGATCGCGGAGCAGAGATCGGTGTTTCCCGCAGCGGTCGTGACCTTTGCGGATGTGTCCATATAGACGCTTAAATTCGTTTTCGTCTGGTTTCCTTTCAAATAGGAAACAATATCTTCATATCCCTGCGGGATATTGTACTCATTGCTGTTTGACGACGTTGTGTTCAGATACGCGCCCTGATCCGCGCTGTAACTCATACGGCTCCAGCCTGTAGAGACCGCGTTCATTTCCTTCGTCAATTCTTTCTGGGAATAAGACGATAAGGCGTAAAAGCCATGGAGCCAGTCGGTCTTGCTTTTGTATTTTTCATAGACTCTCACCAGCATGGCCGCCGCTTCTTCCCTCTTCGCCGTCTGTGCGGGAGCAAAGGTCGTTGCGCTGGTTCCCTTTGTCATTCCGATATCGCTGGCTATGGTGATATATCCCGCATTGCCGGTCACATCGGTGAAAGGATTTCCAAAGGAAGCGACCGATTGCGCCAGGGTGCCATATCCGAGACCTCTTACCAGCATGACCGCCATCTCTTCACGTGTAATAGGCGCGTTCGGATTGAACGTGCCTGTGCTGTCTATGACATTATGCGCCAGCGCAGTCTCCACATTGGGATAATACCACTGGTCCTTCGAGACATCGGAAAAAGCCGGTGTGTCCGGCGATATCGCTTCCCATCCGAACATCCTGTCCAGGACGGTAATAAACTCTGCCTTGGTAATGGTGTTTCCGAAGCCGAAAACTCCTTCCCCTGAGCCCTGCATCAAACCGTAATCCCTTGCCGCGTTCACGACGCCGACAGACCAGTTGTCCGCCGGGATATCGGAATAGCCATTCCCTGCGGCCATTGCCGTAACAGGCATAAACGTGAAAATCATGATAACGGATAAGAATAAGCTGATCCATTTTTTTCTGTCCATTTTAATCCCCCTTTTTCTCGATGCGGCCGATAGATTTCGATAAAAGATGACCGCACCTGTCAAAAAAAGATTATATCATGTTTTCCGGCAAAAAGACATGATTCAATGATTCCTTCCTTGCAGCAACGCTGTATTAATAAGAGGAAGCATTATAACATCACCGGCTCCGCGCCCTCCAGAAGTTTCAGACAATCGATGAATAACCAGATCTCATTATTCTTTTTCCCGATCCCTTCGATGAAGTCCCTGACTGCTTCATCTTTGCGGCCGACTGACGGCGGCGGCGCTATTTCTGCTGCGGTCATTGAAACGACTTCCTTAACTCCGTCCACGATAAGGCCAAAGGATACACCGTCGATGTCCACTACGATGATGCAGGTCCGCTCGTCATACTCCTTTTCCTCTTTGCCGAACCGGAGTCTGGCGTCCGTAACTGGAATGATTTTTCCTCTCAGATTGATGATGCCTTTCACGTATTCCGGAAGATCGGGCACCTTCGTTACTTCCTCGATCTCAATCACTTCCGTGACATATGTTATGCGGATCCCGTAGCTTTCTTCCCCGACGGAAAAGATCAGATACTTGTTTAGCGAGTCCTCGTTTTCATAGATTTCGTGTTCCATTTTGCCCTCCTGCAAATTATTGTTAAGCCTTTCAAAATTCAAGCTTCGACTGTCTTTTAATCGGCCGCGTAACAGTATACTTTAGAGATTCCCGGAAAAAATTTTAAAAAAGCTGTTGACAATGCATCAGGATTGTATTATTGTATTAATTGCCTAATACAGTAATACAAAAGGAGGTTTATATATATGGCGAATCAGTTTCAATCAAATGTACCGATCTATTTGCAGCTGGTCAACAATTTCAAGCACCGAATCGTCTCAGGGGATTTAACAGCCGGTTCGAAGCTTGAATCTGTGAGAGATCTTGCAATCAGTTTTGAAGTCAACCCCAACACGATGCAGCGTGCGCTGGCGGAGCTGGAACGGGATGGACTCGTTTTCGCGGATCGCACGGTAGGACGTTTTATCACGGAAGATAAGGAGTTGATTATTAAAATGAGAGAATCAGTAGCACAGGATATCATCAGCCAATTCATACATGAGATGAAGAGTCTGGGCTTTACAGACAAGGAAGCTATGGAAATGTTCATAAAAATGTTGGAAAAGGGGTGTCAGAATAATGAACACGCAGAATAACGCCGAATTAGTCAAAATCACAAACCTAACGAAAAAATACCAGAGCAAGGAAGCCTTGTCCAATGTCAACCTGACCCTGGAGGCAGGCCACATCGTCGGCTTGCTGGGTCCGAACGGCAGCGGGAAAACGACATTGATGAAGATCCTTACGGGAGTGATCCGGGAGTATGACGGAGCCGTTTCCGTCGGTGGAAAGGGTATTGGACCGGAAACCAAAGCGCTTGTGTCCTATCTGCCGGATACGTCCTACTTCAGTCACTGGATGACTCCGTTGGATGTGATCTCATTATTCAAGGACTTTTATGCCGATTTCGACGAACACAAATGCAGAGAAATGCTGAAACGCCTGGGACTTAGCGAAAAGCAGAAGATCAAGACCATGTCAAAGGGCATGATCGAAAAGTTTCAGCTGTGTCTGGTTATGTCCAGAAACGCAAAACTCTATATCCTTGACGAACCCATCGGAGGCGTGGATCCGGCAGCCAGAGATTATATCCTGGACACGATCCTTACCAATTATAACGAGGACGCGACGATTTTCATGTCCACCCATCTGATCTCCGATGTAGAGAGGATCTTTGACACCGTGATTTTCCTGAAGGAAGGGGAAGTCGTACTGGAAGGCAATATCGACAATATCCGTGCAAAGGAAGAAAAATCCATCGACGAATTATTCAGGGAGGTATTCAAATGCTAAGCAAATTAATCAAATATGATATACGATCCACCTGGAGGGATTTTGCCGGAGTTTATCTGTCCATACTGCTCAGTGTGCTGATCCTTCCTCCCCTGTTCAACAATTTCCATAATCAGATCGTTAACACGGTCGCGGGATTCGTGGCAGCAGGGGTCATCATCGGGACCATCGTGGTCATGGTCATTACGCTCTTTAAAATATTCAACACCAACGTGTTTTCCAAGGAAGGCTATCTCACGATGACGCTGCCGGTGTCTTCCGCGCAGATCGTAGCTTCAAAGCTCCTGGTCAGCACCATGTGGATCATCCTTACCGGGATCGTATCCGCCATCGGGATATGCATTTTCGCATTGAACATGAATGCGGCGCCGCTGGCCGATATCGCAGCCGCTTTCCAGAAGTTCATGGAGATGTTCGACACAAGAGGATTGTTTGCAGTCATACTGATGATCCTAGCGATGATCGCATCCACCGTTAAAGAGATCGCAAAACTGTTTCTGGCATGTTCCATCGCGCATTTGAAGCAGATCGGCAAGTTCAGAGTTCCCGTAGGGATCCTGTCCTATTTCCTGCTCTCCTGGGCAGAAACCTTGATCGTTCAAGCAGGAGGCCTTGTCCTTAGCTTCATGCCGAACATGCAGGAATATGCACGCCAGCTTGAGGCGATGAACGATCCGAGCAGCATCCAGCAGTTTATCGGACTGTTCAGCGGAGTCATGGGAGTCGGAATCCTCTACGCGCTGGTTCTTACCGGGGTTTACGCCGTCTGCACGGTTTGGATCCTGAATCGCAAGCTCGACCTGGACTAAAACACAGGGTTTATTCAAAAGGGTTTAAAAATTTTATATAGATGCGCAGGCTGTCACGGAAGGATTCAGGGGGAAAGGAATTCTCCGATGGCAGCCTGTTTTTTTTGTTATTCTTTCACTGTCCGCCCGTCTGTTGTTCGTTCTTCACCAAATTGGTATAGGTTCGGACGATTTGGTTCCAAAGGTCCGGGCCGATGACTCCCGATGTTCCTCCGAGATATTTCTTATTAAATGCCTTCAGGGCCGCCTCCATCTCATCGTCATATACGCCCGTTACTGTGAGCTTCGGTATATCCGGGTCGGCCTGGGCGATCCTTAACAGATAAGTCTGCATCAGCTTGACATTATTGTCCCCCATGCCCCGGTAGATCAGATATCCAGGATAAATGGGCTTGATTCCGAAGCAGTCGTCCGGTATCTTCAGATAGTTCCGCCTGTAATCCTGATACATCCTGCCCCAGGTCTGTTCGTCAACGATCCCGTCCGGCGTGATTCCGTAAATCGCTTCCAGTTTTTTTACAGCCGCGGTTGTTTCCGGTCCGAATGTGCCGGTCATTGTGATTCTGGGAGTGATATTGTAGTAGCAGGAGAGGGCGCGGACATAGTATTGGATCAGTCTGACCCAGATATTGGTGTCGCCCTCTTTCCATACCGACGGGATGGGCGTCTGCAGTTCCTCCGGCGATATCCCTTCGGAAAACAACTCGCCCAGGCCTTTTACGCTGTTATAGATATACTTGATCCGGTACCAGGTGGCGGTACCGACGACCCCGTCCTCCGGCAGGTTGAAGATCTTTTGAAACGTCTTGACCGCATCCTCAGTATCCGCGCTGAAGATCCCGTCGACCTTTTCGATTTTTGGAATGGACGGATAATTGTCCGCGATCCGGTTCAGCTCATGCTGGATGATGGCGACCTCGCGTCCAAAAGTTCCAAGTCTCAGCGGATAAAGCGGGTAGGATTCAAAATTTGCGTTGACAGGAACATCCCGTACAAGATCGATATCTTCCCCGAAATAATGCTGCAGGATCTGATATGGGATCATGCCCTGATTGGCCAGATCCACGGTCCCCCATTGAGACAGCCCTTCGCAGGAGACTTCGATCCCGTCGCAGAATGCGGCGTACAGAGGCTCTTTTGACCCACGCCGGACGATATAGCTGTCAAAGATATCGTCGACGATCCGACTGATGTTTTCAAAAAAGTCCCGGTCTTTTACATAAGCCTGGTCGTACCGGGTGGAACTTGTGATATCGAAATCTTTACCCTGGCTTCTGTAATGTTCGGTATAGATCCTGTTCAGGGCAAAGCTTATCTGTGCGTAAATATTTGCCCTGAGTGCAGCCTCAGGCCATGTGGGATACAGTTCACTGGATGCTACGTTTTTGATGTAATTGGGGAAAGACACCGTCACATTTTCTGCTGACGGATCGTTTGGGTCACCCAAATGGACCGTGATGCTTTCCGGAATAAAGGGCACATCCGGCCTGCTGATTATTGCCATCGTCCTCTACCTCGCTTCCCGGCTGGCCGGGACCGGCGCCATATTTACATGTTGAATGGAAGTGATCCCGTCGAAAACCTGGATGTCGTAAATATCCTGTCTTTGGTACCCCGGCGCTTCAACGCTTGCACGGTAGGTCTCAAATACCCTGCCTTCCCCCGGTTTCAATGAAAGCGCCCTGCTGGCGGTGGGTAACACGACGGGATCCGTTTCCCCGTTGGCGTTGGATGTAACGATTTTGGATAAGTAGAAATCATCGCCGAGCAGCCGGCTTATCGTGACCTTTGCATTGGCAATCGGAATTCTTCCCCTTACCGGCGAGTCCTCGTGCACTTCGAAAACAATCGCTCCCGAGCCCGGATTTGTGCTCATGAAGTTGTTGAAGAATTCCGATACGGGGGGCACGGTCTGCGCTTTGGAAACGGCCAGGCTCCGGTATATGTTATGATCCGACATTTATTTCCCTCCTTCAAAAGAGTGTCTTTTAAAACGAAACCATTAACATAATTATTATATTAGCCCGAGCTTCAAGTGTGACGCTTATGATATAATATGGGAAGCACGAGAGTGAGCGCTGAAGAGTCTCTCTATTCTGTGCAGTAAATGAGAGGATTTTATACTTTCAAAACCGTATTATTTTATTGTAAGGAGATGATGGTATGGAATGGCTGGAACGGTTGAACGAGTCGGTATCTTATATCGAATCACATTTAACGGATGAAATTGATCTTGATCGGGTAGCGCAGATAGCTTGCTGCTCTACATTTCACTTTCAAAGAATGTTCTCCTATATTGCCGATGTTCCGTTGGCCGAGTATATTCGGCGCAGGAAGATGACTCTTGCCGCGTTTGATTTGCAAAGTAGTAATGAAAAAATAATCGATATCGCGTTAAAATACGGCTATGATTCACCGACTTCCTTTAATCGTGCGTTCCAAAGCATTCACGGAATAGCGCCGTCTGCGGCGAAGTCCAAAGGCGTCAAGCTGAAAGCGTTTCCGTCTATCAGCTTCAAATTATCAATTAAAGGAGATACGGAAATGAATTACAGAATCGAAAAGAAAGAAGCTTTTAAGATTGTTGGGGTAAAAGAGCATTACGCAATGGCTGTCGAGGAATGCTTTGAAAGTGTGCCGCTGTTTTGGCAAAAAAGCACGCAAAGCGGAATTATATCCGATTTATGCACTCTTATGAACAAAGAGCCTTTCGGAATTCTCGGTGTAAGTACCTGCATGGACGGGCAGGAGTTTGACTATTATATTGCGGTAGCTACCGACAAGCAAACTCCCGACGGTATGGCGGAATATATTGTTCCTGAATGTACTTGGGCTGTGTTTGAATCGATAGGCGCTATGCCCACGGCCATACAAGAGCTGCAAAAAAGGATCCTGACAGAATGGCTGCCTACATCGGGATATGAATATGCAAATGCACCTGACATCGAGGTTTACTATGAGGGCAACCAGAAGGCGGACGATTATAAGTGCGAAGTATGGCTTCCTATTACAAAAAAATAATAAGTAGAGAGCCGGATAAACATTAAAACCCATGGAATTGAAATGCACCCCAAATGTCAGAAGCGTTTGGGGTGCATTTTTTATGGCAAAATTTCCTTCATATTTTTTCGCAGGCAGGGTACAAGTAATCCCTGCACCAAGGGATGTCGTCGTTGACTCCTTTTGTAAATACAAGCTGGTGGATATCGATATTCCCGCTGTTGAAGGAAGCCGCACAAGAATTAAGGTACAGCCTCCACATCCGAATAAACGTTTCATCCTTCATTTTCTGTATTTCAGGCAGCGCCTTTTCAAAATTCGCAGCCCAGTGCTCCAGGGTCCGGCCGTAATGCCTGCGAAGGCTTTCCGCATCGATGAGATGGAAGCCTTCCTTCGATAGATATCCGATCAACTCCTGAATGCTGGGAACATATCCGCCCGGGAAGATATACCGGTTGATCCAGGAGTTTGTACCGCCTTCGCTTTCATGGATCCCGGTTATACTGTGGAGCAGGGAGAGTCCGCCTTCCTTGAGCATCCGATTGATATGGGTGAAGTATTCATGCAGATGATCCTTCCCAACGTGTTCCAGCATGCCGACGCTGACGATCCGGTCGAACTCGCTCCCTTTGAGTTCCCGGTAATCAATGCGCCGGACTTCCGCCAGATCGCTCAAGCCTTCCTTCTCGATCCGTCTTTGCGCCGTGGCAAACTGCTCGGAGCTCAATGTAATGCCCAGCGCCTTGACGCCGTACCGTTTCACGGCGGTCAGCACCAGTTCTCCCCAGCCGCAGCCGATATCCAAAAGTGTTTGGCCCTCTTTCAGATTCATTTTCTTCAAGATGTGATCCACTTTGTTTTTCTGGGCCTGCGCCAGGGAATCGTCGCAGCGTTTAAAATAGCCGCAGGAATAGGTCATTGTTTCATCCAGCCAGAATTTATAAAAATCGTTCCCGATATCATAGTGGTGCTCGATGTTTTCTCTGCTTCGCTTCAGATTGTTGGAAAGCTTTTTCAGGGCTTTATTGTATAAATGTCCCTGCCGCAAAAAGCTTTCCATATTGCGGTAGAGGGACTCGATAACCGCTTCCAGGTCCCCTTCGATCTCAAGCTTTTTATTCATGTAAGCTTCGCCGAACGCCAGTGAGGGATCGGAAATGATATCCGATTTCGGGATCGGTTCGTTCATGATCAGTTTGAAGCGGCTTTCCCCTTCTCCGTATGTCTCTTCTTCCCCGTCCCAGAATTTCACCGTGCAGGTATCCGAAAACAGGTCCCGGAACAGGGTCCTGTAGAATACCTTGTCGATAACGTCGTGATGTAATATGTTTTTTGAATCCATGAATCAACACTTCCTTTCTGCTTAACCAGTACTCTGTAACCTCTGGATGTTGGTTGCAGAGTGCATGGACTCATATATCTATCTTACTCCCTATTCTGTATTCTTCAAGGCATTCTATGCAAAAAATGGAAAAAGGACCGCCTTTCGGCCGCCCTTTTCCAATATATGAAATTCGTTTTCGCTGTATTACGGTCTGATAAATTCCTGTACCCAGTATCCGGTACCGCTGCCGTCCGTTACATATCCAACTCCGATCTCAGTGTAGTCGGCATTCATGATATTTGCCCTGTGGCCTGGTGAATTCATCCATCCGTTCATTACTTCGTCCGGAGTTCTCTGACCCTTTGCAATATTTTCGCCTGCTGATGTATAGCTGATTCCAAACTGCCTCATCATGTCGAATGGCGATCCGTAGGTCGGGGATTGGTGATCAAAATAATTGTTGTCCCTAAGGTCTTCCGCCTTTTTCTCCGCCATTCCTGCAAGCTTCGTGTTCACTTTCAGGGCGGAAAGTCCTGCTGCGGCTCTCTCCTTGTTTACAAGATCAACGACCTGTTGTTCATAGGCGCCGATGTTCGCGGATGCGGGCGCTGCAGCTGCAGTATTTCCTGCCGGCACAGTTTTCGTAGCGGGAGCCGCTGCTGTTTTCGCAGGAGCCGCGGCGGTCGTCTGCTTCTGAGGCGGCGCCTGTTTTAGCTGCTGAGCCGGCATGTTTGCCGTGCCGTAGCCATGGAACTGCTTCATCAGCTGGGTATAAATAGTAGGAAAGTTGTTTCCGTATATGTTTACAGAATAACTGTTGCTCTTTTCCGCAGCAAAGGCCTGAGTTGGAACTGCCATAATAAGCATCATTGCCAGTGTTAACGTGATTTTGATAATTCGGTTATTCATTTTTTGTCCTCCTAATTATCCTTATCCTTTAAATAAGGTACTAGTATTAACTTTTTGCCATTTGGATTTCTCAAATGTTTTACCCGTCACTCTTACGAGTATACCGAAACTTCAGGTTTAATAAAACCCTCAAAATCTGGCATATGTGCAGAATATTGTTTCCAAAAAACAAACAGCCCGGCCGGTAACCGGTCAGGCTGTCTGTTCTTATTTTTTCTGTTAAAACAAATTAAATCGCGACTTAGTATTTATCATATTCCGTATCGCCCAGAAGGATCTGATGCTCCGCCAGGCCCGGCAGTGCCTTCGCCGACTTGTTCAGCTTGAACCTGCTTACCATTTCCTTGAGCAGCTCGGCCTGGCTGGAAAGCTCTTCGCTTGACGCCGCGCTCTCTTCCGCGGTAGCCGAGTTGTTCTGGGTTACCAGGGATACCTGTTCGATTCCCTTGTTGATCTGGGCGATTCCCGAAGCCTGCTCGTTGGAAGCCTCCGCGATTCCTCCCACCAGGTTGGCCGCCTTGTCGATGCCGGATACGATTTCGACCAGGGCCGCCGCCGTTTCATTGGCGATCTTCGTTCCTGCCTGGACCTTGTTGATGGAGCCTTCGATGAGCTCCGTCGTCTCTCTGGCCGCCGCCGCGCTTCTTGCCGCGAGGTTTCTCACCTCTTCGGCTACCACTGCGAAGCCTTTGCCGTGCTGACCTGCCCTCGCCGCTTCCACTGCCGCATTGAGCGCCAGGATGTTGGTCTGGAACGCGATATCGTCGATGACTTTGATGATCTTGGAGATGTTAGCCGACGAATCGTTGATCTCGGTCATGGAGCCCAGCATCTCCTGCATCTGGTCGTTGCCCTTTTCGGCATTTACCTTGGACGCGACTGCAAGTTCGCTGGCCTGGTTGGCGTTCATCGCGTTTTTCTTGGTCTGATCCGCGATCTCTGCGATGGATGCGGTGAGCTGCTGGATGGAGCTTGCCTGCTCTGTGGAGCCCTGGGACAGCGCCTGGCTGCCGTCGGACACCTGTCTGGAGCCGGAGGCCACCTGATCTGCCGCTTCGCCGATGTCGCCCATGACCTGGGTAAGCGATGTGATGATATTGTTCAGGGAGTTCTTGATCTCCACGAAGTCTCCCTTATAGTCCGCTGTGATGGCAAGGTTCAGATTTCCTTCGCTGATCTCGGCGAGGGTCTCGGAAATTTCACTCACGTAGCTCCTGATGTTTTCGATGGTCTCGTTGAGGGCGGTTTTGATGGCTGCGTGGTCTCCGCGGTAATTGCCTTCCATGGTGATCTGGAGATTTCCTTTTGCCATCTCCTGCAAAACTTCGGAGGCCTCCTGGATCGGCTCAATGACTGCGTCAAGAGTACTGTTAAACCCTTCGATGACCTTTGCGAATTCTCCCCCATGCTTTGCCGCATCCGCTCTGGTTCCCAGCGTACCGCTCACTGCAGCTTCGGTCAGTCCGGCCGCATCATCGATCAGTGCTCCGACCGCCGTCTTAACTCCTATCAAGCTCTCGCCAATGGCCTTGAACTGCTTGGCTATTTCTGCTGTGTATTCATCCGCATCGGCGATATTCATATCGAAGTCAAGATTTCCTCCTGAAAGAAGTTTCAGATTTTCTTCCAGTCTATGTACTTCGGTTTCGGTATATCTGCTTATCCTCATGATCTGTGTCAGATCCGTAACGACTTCTACGAAGCCGGCATTCTGGCCGAACCGATTCTTGAGGTATGCCGTATCCTGCTTGTTGCTCTTACCGGCCCACTCGAAGAAGGTTTCTCCGATTCCCTTGTCGATCAGTCTCCTTATACCGCAGCCTTCTGTCCTGCATATGTCTGCATTAGCGTTGTAGCAGTCCATTCCATACGCTTCTTCTCTGCTCTTCACTACGCCCGTATCGATCATGACCTTCTCAAACGCTTTATTGAATAACGTCCACTTCATGTCCATATCGGTGACATGGATCGGGAACGGGATCGCATCGATGATCGACATATACCAAACAGCCTTGTCCGCTACCACATCCAACGTTCCGTTAACGCCTTCCACCACCTTTCGGAAATCACCCTGGTGCCTGGAAGTATCCGCTCTCTCCATGAAATCGCCGGCTATGGCCGCGTCAGACAGCATCTTGGCGTCTGCGACCAGCGCATTTACGGCCTCGATACAGGTATTTAAATTATTCTTGATATCATTGAAGTCACCGTTATATTCATCGGAGATCTTTTCAGGAATATCTCCTTTGCTGATACGGTCTACGTAATCCGCAGCCATGTTAAGCGGTCCGATCACAGCGTCCAGCGTCGCGTTGACGCCTGCAACGATGTCCCTGTAGCTGCCCTGGAACGCTTCCGCATCCCCGCGCACGGACAATCTGCCTTCTACCGCCGCCGCCGTCAGCATTTCTGCTTCTCCGACCAGGGCTTTCAGGGTCCCGACCGTCGTCTTCATGATCGGGCTGATTTCGTCTTCCGGATCCGTCACTTCAATAAACAGGTTCAAGTCGCCTTCCGATATCTTTTTCATGGTTCCGACAACGTTGTTCTGGAGGTTATCGGCAAACAGGTCGAGGTTTTCGCCCAAAACGCCGATTTCATCCCTCTGTTTCAGATTAAGACGTCTGCTGAGCCGGCCTTTTACCATATCCTGCAGCATTGATACGGATTTCTTGAGCGGTCCTGTGATCGCCCTGATCAATAATGCGGACAATACAATGATCAGCACCAATACGACGGCGTCGATGATGATCATCGATGTGATCATTTCACTTTTCTCTGCGTTGTTTTCGGTGATGGCCTGCTGGGATCCGAGGTCGAGCAGCTCGCCGATGCTGTTTATATGTTCGCGGGCGGCGTCAAAGGTCTGGATGTACTCCGGACCTGTCTGATATGTAACCTTCGCTGCATTTACAGTTTCCAGCCACTTTGCGTATTCCCCCGCGAAAGCGTCATAGTGTTCAAATACCGTCATGCCCTGGGCTTCGTCCTTAAATCCACCCCAGTACGCTTTATCCTTGGACAGGATATCGATGGCCTGCTTCATGCGGTCGGCGGTCTGGCCGGTATTTTCATCCAGGCTTTTTAACGTTTCTTCTTCCGTAGAAGCGTCAAGGGTGTTGGCGCTCTTTCCGATGAGGACCGCGTTCATGTTATCCAGGGCCTGATAGGCGTCCCGGTCGGCGTTGAGCACAAGGGACATGCTCTTATACCCCTCCTCATAAACGCTTTGCGTAAGATCCGCGCTGATTTTGTTGACATAGTAGACTCCTATCGATGTGACGATAAGCGCCGCAAGGATCGGAATCACAACGAGAATTCCGAGTTTGGTTCGAATGGACAGAGATTTCAGCATATTGCCGGCTCCTTTCTGTTGCTTATAATTCTGCGAATAATCCTTACTGAGTTTCAAAAAAATGTAAGAAACCAATTATATCATGGTGATATGAATATCGACCCGCTTTGTGAAAACTTTATAAAAAGATGTGGTATTATTTGTAACAATTTGCTGTATTCATTGTTGAAAATAATAATTTTCAAATAAAAAAGACCGGGGTCATCCCGATCTTTGTTAAAATTAAGTCAATGTAGTTGTCGATAACTTACGTTTATCAGATGTCATGCCTCGGAGATTCTTTTACGATCTGGCAGGCCTTGATCAGCGCCGACACCACGTCGGTCTCAAATTGTTTTTTATATGAATTCAGCTGTATATACTGCTTTCCGACGTCAGTTGTAACATATTTTGTCGGTAATGAATTCAGTGCGATAGCTAAAACGTCGTCAACACACTTCGGACAGGAACAGGATCCCATCATTGCGATCACTTCATCCACCAAGGTTTCCGCGATTAATTCGGTGACGTTCACTACGCTGCGACGGTAATTATTCATAGCGCTGGGCGCTTTTTCAGATTGACCTTCATCTACTTCCCAGGGCAAAGCCATAGTTATCACTTACCTTTCATTGCTAATCATTACAACATCAATAACGGGGCGCTCCTCCGACTGTTTCCCAAATCCTGACAATCGGCATGTTTCAACAATTATTCTACATGATTCGATTCTAAATTGCAATCTATAAGACCGATATATTTTTGTTTAATTATTCATACAATCATTTGTCCTCAAGCAGCGCTTCAACCTCAGCCATTCTGCCTTCGGCAAGTTCTTTCGAGATAAAGATCTTTCCGCATTTCGGGCAAGCGGGCACTTCATGGGCGAAGGTATGCCCGAGATAGGAGAATACCGTCTTTGTAAGCTTCAGTTCCTGGCCGCATTTTCCACATTTCCATGTTTTTCCTCCGGCTGTCCCAACTTTTTCTGCGCTCATGGTCACCCCTCCCTTCCGAAGCGCATGCGATGGCAGTATGCGCTGAATATTTCATAGGTATCCGGTCCCGCCTCCCTGTATTTTACCCAATACGTCAGCACGGATTTCACCATGCTGCAAAGACAGGTTCGATCCTCGTCATAAAACCTGTCGCCCGAACGTTCCGCCAGCCAAACGGCTTCTCTGACGTCGGCAGCGGAAATGAGTTTCCGATCCATTTCTTTCTGCAGTTCGTCGCTGATAATAAGCTTCAGACCGTCCCATTCGCGGACTGCCGGTGCAAAAATAGCTCCGTGCATAACCTTCATCAGCTCGCGCTTGACCTGCAGACTGTTTTCCCTTTTTTCCTGAAGGGTCGGTACCGGCAAATCCGGATCAAGCCCGAAGACCACATCCAGGATATGGGCACACTTCTTGCCCCGTGACGCGAATACTTCCCGGCAGTTGGCACAGTAGACGATATATGGCTCGGAGCTTGCCTCTGAGCGGTTTTGTGCAATCTCGTCATAGAGCGATGGGTTCGCGACCCGTATATGGCCACCGTAGCCGCAGCAGCGATTATTTTCCTGCAGCTCCTTCACATCGACTCCCGCTTTGGACGCGAGCTTTCTTACGCCAAGCTCCATGTCATGGTCGTCCCTCGCCGAACAGGGATCAAACACCGACGCTGTCTCAAATGGACTTACCGGTTCGGCTTCATCATCCGCCGCAAGTAATTCATAAAGAGAAACGCCCTCGATTTCAGGGAGAAATTTATGAAACATGCTTTCACAGGTCGCGCAGGCGAAAATCAGCTTCGGCCTCCCCATGCCGCTCCAAAGCTCTTTGATTTTCTCCAGATTCAGCATAAGCCGCTCTCCATCGCCGGCCCAATAAGCCGGCGCCCCGCAGCAATCCAGTATCACGCCGGCATCGTAGTTTTTCTTAAGAAAATCATATGCTTTCCTTATGTATTCCGGGTTTGACGCGCCCAGCTGGCAGCCTGGGAAAAATGCATAACTGCAGCTTTGTCCGCCGTTTGGCGCGCTGTGGAACGATCCCTCCGAAACGGCAAAATCCATTTCCCGCAGCCAAAAATCGTGGAAAGCGGCGGGATATGCTGCAGCGCCGATGCGCGTACTGCGGGAGAACTGGAGCAGGTCGCCTAAATCAACGTTTTCCGGGCAGACGGACTTGCAGTAGCCGCAGATATTACATGAGTAGGTTTCTCTCGTCATCAGCCGGCTGGAGAGCACGGAAGCCTGCAGATCGGTAAACGCTTCGGCAGCCATCCTGTGCGGCTTTTTATGAAAGCTCTTCAGCATTTCGCAGGCGTCGATGCAAAGCTCACAATCACAGCGGAGGCAGCGAGCCGCTTCCTGTTTTGCTTCCTCTTCCGTATAGCCTTCCGCCGATGACATCTTGATCAGCTGGGCCGCTTCGGCGCCCTTATGTTCGAGGGTATGTCCGCAATAGCTCTTATCATAGCCGCCGTGCGTCCCGGCGGCCTTTCCTGTCTGTAAAAAAATCTCTATGTTCCTTGAAAGCACCGGTCCCTGGGCGATCCCTTCCATCAGTGAGGCTCCGCACAGCGCCCCGCCGAGAAATACTTTCGGATCGGACGTCACGAACAGCTCGGAATCCCAGCTTTCCAGCAGCCCAAAGGACTCTCCTCCTGCTCCGGTGGCGATATATATTGCATCAAAATCCTTAAGCTCTTCAAGGGCTTTGATTTCATTTTCAAACTTAAAATCAACGGTAACGGCTGAAAACTGAAGGGCGATATCTTCGTCAAATTCCCGGAAACGCGTATGGCTTCGAAGGCTCCCTCCCCAGCCGCCGACCTTGTCGAAAACCGTTACAGGATACTTTTTCTGGGCAAGGCTCAGCGCGCAGGAAAGTCCCGCAGTGCCGGCCCCCACAACCGCAATGGATTTCGTTTTCGGCGGTATGAAATAGGACTCCGGCTTACGGTTTTTTGCATACCGGATCACTGCCGTCTCCATATCTCGCAGCGTAATGGCTTCGTCGCCCGTCACCGTGCGCTGGCAGCGTTCCCTGCAAGGCTGTTCGCAGAGCGTGCTGACGATAACGGGAAAAACCACCGCATTTGCCAGTTCCTTATGTGCCGCCGTCCATCTGCCTTTTCCGGCTTTCTCCAGAAATGAACGGACGTCCAGGTGGAACGGGCAGGCAAACGAACAGGAAGCGGGTTCCCCGTTAAAGCATTTCGATGTATACCTGGTGAAGTCTTCCATTTTCATTTTGTTTCTCTCCCTCGGACTAAGTTGGTCCTCATATGAATTATACCGAAAATAACGATAAGCGGGAATGGGATTTTTCAATCTGCCGGTTTTAAAGACAGAATCTGCAGGTTATAAAGACAGAATCTGCCGCCTATAAAACAGAGCGCGCCGAATGACGCGCTCTGTTTCGTGGGCTATAGATATTATGGGTAGGTGTCTTATTTAATGTCCCGGTGGAACAAATGGATTTGCTTTGATGAACTCCAGCTCGTCTTCCATGTCGGAGCCGAGGAAATACTTCGGCGGGGTTAGGTCTTCGCCTTTTTGCTTCTTTTCCCATCCGGCCTTTACTTTGTCCGGTGTCGCCGGCAGCGAGTAAACGCGAACGCCGCACGCATTGTTGATCGCATTGATCACTGCCATGTGGTTGGAGCTCTGATAGCACTCGGAGCAGCCGCAGGACCCGTGAGGACCGGCCGGACGCGGAGTTTCATTAAACAGGAGCGTGATATCGTCCGGGATCATATCGACGGTCGGGATTCCGCAGCCTACCATGTTGCCATGCTTGTTCTCGGCGTTGTAATCCTCGCCGAGAGCAAAACCGATGCTGTGCGAGATTCCGCCGTAAGCCTGACCCTCGACCGCCAGCCTGTTGCCGATGACGCCTACGTCGGAAACGCAGGTGAATCTGAGGACTTTGGTCTTTCCGGTGTTGACGTCGACTTCAACCAGCGCAACATTGACCCCGTACATATAGGTCGGGTTCTTTTCACCGTGACCGGTGTCCGGATGAAGTCCCGGAGGCAGGCCGATGTTGAACTGATCGTAATGTCCGATATATTTCGTCGGGATCCCTTCCGCAACCATTTCATCATAAGTACGGTAGGTTCCGTCGGGCTTGCGCATGGCATCCATGAGCTTGCCCGCGGCGTCGATGGTGGCGTTGCCTCCCATGTAGTGGGAACGGCTGGCCGCCGCAAGTCCCGTATCCGGACAGGTCTTGCTGTCGTTCATGACGAGTCTTACCTGCTCCGGCTTTATGCCAAGAGGCGCAAGAGCCTTTACGGTGTGTGTAACAGTTCCGATATCTCCGCCCTGTCCCACGTCTTCCCAAGTATTAAAGGCGGTAACCGTACCGTCGGCATTCAGTTCCAGGGCAACCTCGGCGGAGTCGAACATGCCGATGGTGATGATAAAGCCACCAAGGCTCATTCCGACGCCCACGTGCCTGCCTTCCTTCTTCGCTGCCTCGGCTTCCGCCTTGTACTGATCGTAATACGGCTTTGCCATATCAAGCAGCTGCGGATAGAGGTAATCATGGTACGGATGGCTGTTGATGGTCAGATCACCGGGTCTTGCCGCATTCTTATAGCGGAATTCGAACGGATCCATTCCGACCTTTTCCGCCGCCATGTCGATGAGCGCTTCCGTAGCGGTATAGATCTGCGGAGCGCCGAAACCGCGGTATGGCGCGCAGAAGGCGTTATTTGTGCTGCCGCCTCGCGCAAGTCCTTTGAAGTTGGGGATATTGTAACCGTGGAAGCCTACTGATGCGATGTTGTGGAAGATCTTGCTTCCCATACTGCCGTACGCGCCGGCGTCGAGCCCGATATCGTATTCAGCCGCTACGATCTTTCCATCTTTGTCCACCGCGATCCTTCCGTTGGTGAAAGAAGCCGATCTCTTTCCGGTCATATGGTTGAATTCTTCATAATTCAAGCTCAGTGAGCAGGGCATATTCAGATTCTGAACAGCAGTGGCGACCAACGCATAGGTGAACATATTGACGGAATATCCGAAGGATCCTCCGACGGGGTTCATGATGACGCGAAGCTTATCCATTGGGATGCCGCAAGCCATCGAGATCCCTTCCTTGCCTTCCGTAATAGCCTGGGCCTTGCACTGGATGGTGATCATGTCGTCCGCGCCGATGTAACCCTGAACAACGTCGGGTTCGATGGGCAAATGGGGCTCATGCTGCGAATGGAAGCTTCCTTCCGCGACATAGTCGGCCTCTTCGAAGATCTCAGCGGTATCTTCTCCCTTATATACAGGCTGCTCCATAAAGAAGTTGGGCAGCGTTTCATGCAGTTGGATGGCATTCGGCATGACCGCTTCCGGGAACGTCATATAGCTTGGCAGTATTTCAAGATTCTGCTTGACTTTCTTTGCCGCGGCTCGGGCATGCTCTTCGGTGTCGGCAGCAATCAGCGCTACGCAGTCGCCTCGTTTGCAGATCTTCTTTCCTGCGATAACAGGAAATTCCGTAATGCCTTTTCCTTTGACGCGCGGCACGACCGGCGGCCCTTCCATATTGTTGGATCCCTTCACATCGGCGGCTGTCATTACCTTAAGGACGCCAGGCATCGTCTCGGCTTCCGAGGTATCGATGCTGATGATATTGGCATGGGCGACCTCTGAAATGACGACGGCCAGGTGGGCGGTGCCTTCCGGCATTTTCAGCTTGATATCATCGCCGTAGTCGACAAGTCCGCAAACCTTCGCCAGTGCGGTAGGTCTCGGATGTCTTGAACCATAGATATCCTTTTCGCTTGAATAATCATATGTAATATCCTCCATCGTCGCTTCGCCGCGCATTACCTTGGCGGCTGCCATCACGGCGTCAACGATGGGTTTGAATCCTGTGCAGCGGCAGATGTTCCGGTTTTTCTGGAACCAGTCGCGCACCTGTTCTCTGGTAGGATTCACATTTTCTTTTAAGAGCGCATAAGCCGATACAATGAAACCAGGGCTGCAGAAACCGCACTGAACGCCGCCGTAGGTTATAAATGCCTGCTGCAGCGGATGCAAGTGATGCGGCGCTCCGACTCCTTCGATCGTGAGTATCTCGGTGAACTCGGGAATGGTTTTCATCTTTTTAGTACAGGAGCGTACCACCTTACCGTCTACCAGTACGGAACAGGCTCCGCAGACGCCGGTGCCGCAGCCGACTTTTACCCCGGTAAGGCCCATTCGGCGGAGAACTGTCGAAAGAGTGTCATTCTCGAGATCGCACATAACGGGTCTTACAACGCCGTTTATGTTTAAAATAAGTCTAGTTAATTTCATGTTCCCATCCTTTCCAATATACGTAGAATTGCTGAACATTGATGCAACATAACTGAATTTCATTGAACCGATTCTGTGAATCCATTATAATATAATGAGCGGAAAAATACAATAACCTCACGTCCTAAATCGAAAAAATTTTATGATAAATTTTTTTCCGTGCCGGTATGAAAACGCGCCCCGCGCTTCGGAGATAATTGTATTTAAGAATAAGCCGTGATACACTCGATACAGAATGCATTGCCGTTTCGTTATAGTACAGGCAGTAGAAATCTACAAATCATAGGTTTGTGATTTCCTTGCATAAGTTCGCCAACAATTTGCACCGCAAATTGGTCGAGCTAGTAAAGGGAGCCGATATGAGAAAACCCACCTTGGATGACTGGATCGAAAGTAAAATCAACGGCCGGTTTACCGGACGCGACGAACTGGAGCGCTGGCAGCTTGACCGAATCAACCGGACGCTTGCCCACGCGGCGGAGAGGAGTTCGTTCTACCGCTCGCTCTTCGGGAAAGCGAGGCTAGACAGCCTTTCGGAAATAACTGAGCTTCCCTTTACGACGCCGGAAGATCTGAAAGCGGACCCTTATCGCATGGTCTGCGTCCACCCCAACGAAATCAGCCGTATCGTCACGCTGAAGACCAGCGGAAGCACCGGAGAATCCAAAAGAGTGTTCTTTACAGACGCAGATCTGGAGCTGTGCACGGATTACTTCCACCACGGCATGCGCAATCTGGTCGACCGGAAGGACATCATCGGGATCCTGTTCCCACATAAAACGCCGGCCTCCGTGGGCGATCAGCTGATTCGCGGACTCTGGCGGCTCGGCGCCGAAACGGTGGCTCTGTTCGGTCTTTCCAACGAAGAAATTTCATCGCTTATCGATTTCAAAAGGATAACCTCTCTTGCGGGTACGCCGAAGCAGGTGGCTGACCTGGTCGCAGTGAAGCCGCGGCCTTCCTCTGTGAAAACCGTCCTGCTCAGCGCCGACTTCGTGTCCGACGAGGTCAGGACGACCATCCGGGAAGCCTGGGGAGCCGAAGTATTCGAGCATTACGGAATGACGGAAATGGGTCTCGGCTGCGCGGTCAGCTGTGAATACCAGAACGGCTACCATGTGCGCGAAGCGGATCTGTATCTCGAGATCATCGATCCGGATACCGGAAAAACCGTGCCCGACGGGGACTGGGGCGAGATCGTATTCACTTCCCTGACCCGGGTCGGAATGCCCTTTATCCGCTACCGCACCGGCGATATAAGCCGCTGGAAAACCGAAACCTGCCGCTGCGGAAGCAAGCTGAAGCTTCTGGATTACATACAGGACAGGAACGTCAGGAAAGGAAAGGCAAACCAGATATGAAAATAACATCCTTAACAACACGAAAAACATACAGCGTATGCCCCGTATGCCTGGAACAGATACCCGCGAAGCTTGTTCTGCAGGACGGAGACTGGTATATGGAGAAAAACTGCCCCCGGCACGGAGAATTTAAAACCGTGGTCTGGCGGGGATCGTCGCCAAAGCTGACAGAATGGGGCAATTACCGCCCCCCGAAGGAGGAGGACGCGGATCTTCCCGACTGTCCGAAAGACTGCGGTTTGTGCAGCAGTCACCTTCAAGGCACCTGCTGCGTGCTCGTCGAGGTCACGGAGCGCTGCAATCTCCGGTGTCCTGTCTGTTTCGCCGAAAGCGGCGAAGACCTTTCGGCCTGGGAGAAAAGTGTCGGTCAATTGTCTGCAGACTTCCGATTTCTTGTTGATAAAGGCTGCAAATTCATCCAGCTCTCGGGTGGTGAGCCGACAGTCCGGGACGACCTTCCCGAAATCGTCAGTGCCGCAAAAAGCGCCGGGGCCACTTCCGTCCAGCTGAATTCCAATGGCCTGCGTCTTGGCAGCGATCCTGGATTTACAAAGCGGCTTGCAGAGGCCGGTTTGGATTTTGTTTTCATGCAGTTTGACGGCGTGGATGACAAGCCGTATCAGGTCCTGCGCGGCAGACCGCTGCTCGCGGAAAAGCTGGAGGCGATCCGTGTCTGCGGTGAAAACGGGATCGGCATCACCCTCGTCCCGACGGTTGCTCCCAAGGTAAACGATAATCAACTCGGAGCGATCATAAAATTTGCAATGGAACATTCTCCCACCGTCCGGGGCGTTCATTTTCAGCCCATCAGCTATTTCGGGCGCTACCCCGAACCGCCGGAGGACGCAAGCAGGATCACCCTGCCGGAAATCATCGCTTCCATCGAGCAACAGACGGAAGGACTGGTCATGCAGTCCGACCTTGCGCCTTCCTCCTGCGACCATCCGCGTTGCGGTTTCCATGGGGATTTTATGATCGCCCCTGACAGACTGATTTCCCTTACTCCGAAAAACAGCGGTGGTTCGGAAGACTGCTGCTGCGGTTCCGACGGGGAAGCGGCGCCGACCCATGACGGAGAGGCCCTGCGAAACAGGAATTTCGTGGCCCGTCGCTGGAAACGCAACCTTGATCTGGAAAAGGAAGCCGCTGAACTCGACAAAGCAGCCGGTTCCTGCTGTTGCGGATCCGACCGGGACGCCTCCTCCGAGGACGCCATGGACTTTGATACCTTCCTGACAAGGGTCGCCGCCAATGGGTTTACCGTAACAGGTATGGCGTTTCAGGATGCCTACAATCTGGATATCGAGCGGCTGCGGAGATGCAGCCTCCATGTATACGACGAAGGGCGCATCATCCCCTTCTGCGCGCGGTATTTGACGAATATTTAAAAGTTGGAAACAGGCATTATTCGCAGAATTCTAAGCCGTATAGGTTTTCGGAATTAATGCTTTAATAAATTTTACTCCTAGCTTTTGACTGAAAATGTGAACTCGCTTCGCTCAAACAACACATTTTCATTTTGACTATTTATCAAAAGCCTTACTCGTAAAATTTGAAAGCATGAAAATTCCTCAAAAATATTCTGCTTACAATGCCTGTCACCAATTTTCATATTGAGATACCGAAAAAGGATGCCCCGTCGTTGCGGCATCCTTTTTCGAAGATAACTCATGTCAATTTGTATGTACAATTTGTTTGTACCGTTATTATGTTTATGCCCTGTTTTCCGGCGTCTTGGTCCGGTAATAGCTTCCGGTCAGGTGCTTCGGATTGAACGCTTCCCTTACCTTCCACTGATATTCCGGGACAAGTGGCTGAGGCAGTTTCTTGTACATTTCGTCGTGCTCTTCCTGGGTATAATCATAGGCGTCCGGTCTTCTCGCGTCGGCGTTCCAACGTCCCATATCTACGCCCAGTCCTTTTTCGATCATCCACTTCTGCGTTTCGTCGATGAGTTCCCTTGCTTCCGTAATGGACTTCTTATCATGAGCGTCGAAGAAGACGAAGTATTCCCAACCGGTCATGCCGCCGCCTCCCAGGATGGAGATACTCCCCATATCCGAGTCGCCGCCTGTATCGGCAATACCGGTGCTGGCCTTGGTGATCTTATCCTTTAATGCAGACGCCTCTTCCATCAGCTTTGCCGTCACAAATACGTTTGGCGACATGCCATAGTTTCCTTCATAGGAGACGCAGAGCGTGTAGTTCAGGTTCTTGTGGCCGAGGCGGAGCAGATAAAGCTTCACCCAGTCGTTGATCTCCTTGTCGTTCATCAGCTCGGACTTCCATCCTCCTGTCATTTTCAGGATCTCATCCAACGCAGCTTCCTTGTATTCCAGATCTGCCGGAGTAAAGCCGTCGAGAATGACCTGGAAATCGATCTTCATTTTCTCGTTTTCCGACTTGAGATACGGATCAGCCATCAATTCGGGAATATCGCAGAACTGCTTTTCCGGATCCGTGAGGATCTTGATCATCGCGGTCTTGATATCTCTGCCGAACATGTTGAACTGCCTGTGTCCCAGGTAAACGATATCCGACTCGTGGAGCAGCTGGAAACACTTTGCATATGCGTCCCAGTCGGGGAAGCAGAGGGTGTAGCATTTGATGTTTTCCATGCCGTCCGCTTTGTATGCGGGAGCGTCTCCTCTTGTGGTCAGATATTTCGGACCTACCCACGGATGGAGCCGGACTGCTACTCTGGTGCATACGCCCATGGTGCCAGTGGTACCCTGCCAGCCTCTCAAGATCGAACGAACGCTCGGTCCGGGTCCTTCACCGCAGAACCAGCCTGCGCCGGAACCAAGGGAGCCGGTCCGGATGATTTCTCCGTCAGGCAATACCCATTCTGCGCCCAGCATATTTTCCGAGGCGTTTCCCATAAACAGGGAGCTTGGTCCGAAGCCAACCCATCCGGCCGTTCCGGCCAGGGTAGAGCTGCTGCAGCCTACGCCTGCCATATTGCAGTTCAGTCCGTATTTCATGGCTTCCGCCTGGACTACCGCTCCGATCGCATAAGGCTCAACCACCGCGATCATATTCTTTGGGTCTATTTCGATTTTCGCCATTCTCTTCATATCCATCTGGATGGAATAGTCGGAACTGATGAAGCCCATGGCTGCCCAGAAGGTCGACGCGGCTTTGAAGTGGATATCATATTTGTTGCAGATTTTGATGATCTGCTGTACTTCTTCGGTGCTTCCCGGCAGTACCACCGCCTGCGGACACGGGGTCCAATGATCGTAAGGACCATAATGGGCGGAAGACTGCGCCGTGATACAACGGTAGGTCTGTGTTACTGCAGGATCCTGGGATACATTCCGTTTCCCGACGATGTTTTCGATCGCCTGATAGATTTCCTTTGCTAATGCCATCACGATTCCTCCTTTCAAACTGCCTGGGCGACCAGGTCGATAATATCGTAAACCTTGATCGAATTCCCGTTTTCGTCTTTTGCCTTACCCAGGTTGCTTTCACACCACGGACACGCGGTCACAAGGGCGTCGGCTCCTGTCGTATTGGCTTCGGTAACCCTCTCGTTTGCCGTCCATTCGGAGAATTCCGGGTTGATTTCATTGCAGACACCGCCGGCTCCGCAGCACCAGGAATATTCTCTGATCCGGTCCATCTCCACGAGCTTGACGCCGGGAATGCTTTCCAGGATCTTTCTCGGAGCGTCATAGATACCGTAAATTCCATTGTATCTCGGACGTCTTGGCTCCCAGGTATGAACTGCCTTCAGGATCTTCTTTTCGACGCCTTCCCATGGAACATATGGTTCGCCCAGTCTTCCAAGATGGCAGGGATCATGGTATGTAACGGTCATGGGGATCTCTTTCGTGAATTTCAGCTTGCCCTGTTCAACAAGGCGGGCAATGAGTTCCACCACGTGAAGCACTTCGATCTCCATGCCGAGCTTTGCGTATAATCTCTTGAATGTGTAGTAGCAGTCGGAGCAGGGAGTCACGATGGTTTTGACCTTAGCGGTCTGGAACGCTTTGATGTTCGCTTTAGCCTGTTCCTCGAAATCATTGACGAATCCCATCTGCTGGGCTCGTCCGGCACAGCACATATCCGCCTGCCCCATGACGCCGAGGTCTACTCCTGCCGATTGCAGCAGTTTTACCGCTTTCACGGCGCTTTCCTGTAACTTGGAATCATAGCTGTATTTGCAGCCCGCAAAGAACATGACTTCCGCCGTTTCCTTCGTCAAATCCTTGAGCTTCAGATCCTTGCACCAGTTAAGCCGGTTTGCCTTCTTTTCTCCAAGGATCATTGTCTTCTCTTTTTTCAGCTGCTTTGCGATTTCTTTCTGGACCGGATAGGCTTTGCCGTTCTCCGTCGCGTGGTCTTTCAGCGCGATATTATGTTCCAGCGGTTCCAGGTTGTATCTTGTGATTTTGCAGGAAACGTCGCAAAGGCCGCAGGACGTGCAATTGTAGATAGCCTCCACCGCCTGCTCGCTCAGGTCGGATTTTCCGTCCAGCAGCACCTGTCCCAGCTGAAAACGTCCCCTGGCCGAATATGTATTAAAGTTGAAGAACGTGCTGCTCGGACAATTTTCCGCAAACCGCTGGCTCTTGATCTTGTCAAAGGGGATCCATTTGCATCCCAGGCAGTTGCTGCAGCGTTCCATCATTGGTCTATAGTCTTGTAACGCCATTTTCTTTACTCCTTTCTTTGCTTGCCAATTTTCCGAAATACTACAGTGAAATCTTTCCGGGGTTTACGATTCCGTTCGGATCAAAAATATTCTTGATTTTCTTCAGAACGGCGTAGGACTGAGCGTCTTTGTTCAGCTGCAGATCCGCCCACAGTCCGTATGGTCTGTAATAGTAGGCGTCCAGCTTCAGCATTTCGACGCTGGCCTTATCATAAACCTTTTTCGCCAGTTCCCGTTCTTTCTTGCTGTTTGGATCGTAAGGCAGAGTAAACTCGCAATGATAGGAGGAACCCATATGCAGAGGCTGAATATAGACTCCGATATCATTCACCGGATATCCCAGTTCATTTGCAACTTCATACATTTTTTTAATAAAGCATTCCGTCTTATCAAGCTGGGTTGTAAAGAAGATATCCTGTGAAGCGCCCTTGTATGTATCCTTCCAATTGCCCTCAGAAGGCGTTGAAAGTTCTTTTTTCATCGCTTCTCCGCTGAGTTTGGATACTCCTTCAAGCAGTTCCAATCCGCAGTTCTGAGCGATATCTGCCAGATCTTTGCTCCTTGCTTCTACTCTCTTTTCCGGCATCACTTCACGTCCGGAAACGCCAACCAAAGCCGTCCACTTAGGGAGGATCTCTTTCCATCCGGCGATTTCCGCATCGTTCTTTCCGAGCAGAGATGCAAGCTGTGTGTTGTTCAAAATGAACAATTCATCCGGAAAACGGAGTCGAATGGATTTATATACGAAATCTGTGATCCTTTGCAGGCTGTCGCTATTCACGAAGTACATCTTATGAATCCGTTTTTTGACCTGACATCTCACGGCTGCCCAGGTAACTATACCCATGCTTCCCTGCGCGCCGGTCAAAATCCGGTAGAAGTCGAACATCCATGGTCCGCTGCCGCTCACCTGCCACCGCTCGCCTGCCCATTGCTTCTGCAGATCCAGCGGTCCTCCGGCTGCTTCACCGGTGTACATGCGGTTCCCGTCGCCCCAGGTAACCTCCACGCAGCGTAAAGGATCGATGAAAGCCCATTGATGCATCGGATTCAGCCTCGGCTCCGTCTCCAATACGCTCGCCACGACCGATTTATTCGCTCTCGGCTTCAGCGGGAAATTGATCTCGAGGTCCTCTTTTTCCAGGGCCGCTTCCAGTTCGGAATAGGTTACTCCGGGTTCCACTACGGCGATTCTCTGCTGACGGTTGATGCTCAGGATTTTTTTCATTCCGCTGAGGTCAACCATAACCGCCTCCGGAACGCTCGGCGAACTTCCGCCTTTTACATGCGGGCCTCCTGAGCTGACCGGAACCAATGGTGTGTTGTTCTTATTTGCCAGTTTGATGATCTTTTCGACCTGCTCCGCATCCTGGGGCTTTACGATGCAACAGGGTTTCATATGAAGATCGAAGTTCCTGTCGCCTCCATATTGAGCAAGCTCCTTCGGATCGTCGACAACACGTTTGCTTCCGACTACGTTTATCAGCTCCTCTTTAATGCTCATTTACATCTCTCCTTCCTTAAAATCAGAGTGTCTAAACCAACTATACATTGTATATTAACTAAATGTATTCATTGAATATATTCATTATAGTTCGTTCGGTGAAAGGAGTCAATATAAAGATGCAAAAAAACAAGTGGTTTCCACCACTTGCATTAAGAAAAAGTATTTTATTTTAGGTAGGGGTTTAAGCAGCCGGCTTTCCGATCACGAAAACATGCCGCATTTCTGAAATGTATTGTACCATCCGTGCTTCCAGGTCGTAATCGCCTTCATGGACAAGCCAGTCGTAAATGACGCCTCTTGCGACGACCATCAGAAACTCGTGGATCTGGTCGGCTGACATTTCATTGGTAAGCTGGTTCTTTTCCTTTCCCCTCTGGATAATATCGTCAAGCAGTTTGTACATATATCTTTCTTTATCCAGGAATAGAACAGTAAGGGTGTTGAACAGCTGCCTCACCGCGTCGGTTCCTCTGGCGCTGTTGTATGCCGCATAATACTTGAAGTAAACAATGATGTTGTCATAGAAATCCTCTGCTGTCAGTTCAGGCTCAACGGTGGTTTCACAGTATTCGTCCAGCTTTTTGAATAGCTCGTGGTATATATCTGATTTTGACGGATAATAGTGATAGAACGCCCCGACGGAAACACCAGCTTTTCTGCTGATATCCTCAATGGTCGTATTGTCGAAACCATGCTTATTGAAAAGATCTACGGCTGCATTATATATTTTGCGCTTTGTCTTCTGAGCTTGCAGCTGGCGCGACGTATGCTTTTGCATTAAAATACCTCCCGAATGGATCGGCGGAGGGACATCTCCGCCTGTTAATAAATTTAGTATAATGTATTCGGTGAAATATGTCTACAATTATCTTGATATTGTTGACATGTTCCGGCAAGTTTTTTATCGTCTTCATTACCATTTTGCATCTGAAATATTACCACTAATTCCGCCTCTGGCATTGATATTATCACATTTGTGTTGTCATAATCATCTGCTTTTATCGCTTACCATTACCATTTTTCCTGCAAGTAATTACCAAGCCCCGATTTTATGTGTCTTTAATTTTTCCTTTCTTTATCAGACAAACAGGTGAGATTTTTTCTCACCTGTTTGTTCTGTAAGTATAAAGTGTTTTCTGTTTCAAAGCAGATACAACGCTGAATTTATTATGCTCCTGTCTTCGCCTGCCGTTTCGCAAGTGCCGCAGGTGCCGTTTCATAGAAGTTGAAAGCGATCAGGGTTCCGACGCACATTAAGCCTACGCACAGCCACATAGCCGCGGAATATCCGTATGTTTTAGCCAGGATTCCGGCGACTGCGGACCCGCCGACTGCTCCGATCAGTTCTCCAATACCTTGGATTGTCGCAACAGCAGTGGAAGCAAACTTAGGATTGATGGATTCCGTCGGAATCGGGCCCTGATTGACGGCGATAACGCCGGCGCCGCACCATCCGAAGAAAGCACAGAAGGCCATCAGTGGAAGGTTGTCTGCTGGTACAAGCAATAAGCCCAGCGGAGTCACAGTGCTTAAAAGTCCGAAGATAATGACGATGGGCTTCCGTCCGAATTTGTCAGACAGAGCAGGTACCGCCATACCCCAGACGATACCGCCTACGCCGAGTGCCGACATAATAACACTCATGGTGGTAGGATCCAGTCCCTTGACTGTTGTCAGGAACATCGGAGTGAAGGACGCCATTACCACATACCATCCAAGAATACAAATTGCGAACAGGATGCCGGTGATAATGTTTCTGTTTTTAAGAACTTCCTTGAATTCACCTTTTCTGTCTGCTTTTACCGTGGTCTCAACTGCAGCCATATCCGGTTCTTTCAACAGCTTAATTACAAGGAGGGCGATCAGGAGGCCCGGTACGATGGTCAGGTAGAACGTGGTTCTCCAGCCAATAGACTGTGCCAGGGCTACAACGATCAGCGGTCCCGCGAGGCTTGAAATCAGGCCTACCGATGTGGTCCCCATGAGACCCATGTTGAGTCCGCGGCGTGATGGGCTGGACTGTGCCAGCAGGAAGCTCATGTTCAGCGGATAGATCGGTCCTTCAAATACGCCCATGATCAGACGGATGACCATCAAAGAAACGAATCCGGCTGCAAATCCCGTTGAGAGGGAACATACGGAAAACATTATGATAAAGAATGCGAGCATCTTTTTCTTGTTTTCCTTCATGTCGGACCAGAAAGAGGCAAGGAACCCGACGCCGGCCCAGGTAAACGCGAATGCCGACATAACCAGACCGAACTGGGCCGCATCCATCTTGAGATCCGGTAGTAGGAACGGAGCCAGATTCGGAAGCGCAAAGCGGTCGAACATTACGAAACCGAAGGCAAGAGCTACTACGAGGACCATTATGTTCTCGTAACCTTTTTTAACTGTCATGATATGAATTCTCCTTTCTTATTAAAAAGAAATTTAATTGGACTATCAAAGGTGCCCCACATTCATGTCATTTTTGCAGTGAAAAGTAGCTTAAAAATTTATATTAATTCCACAGGGTCGATCAAATGATCAACCCCAATTGGTTCCGGCACTGGATACGGCCGCGCCGTTCGGATCGACGACACACGCGCCTCCGTCGAGAGTCATGGTCGCTCCTGTCATAAAGGAAGACTCGTCGCTGGCAAGGAATACCGCCGCACCTGCTATTTCAGATGGCTCCGCGGATCTAGGAAGCGGACAGAACTTGGTCAGGACCTTCAATGCTCCCTCTGTGTCCGTTCCGATCGCATCTCCAAGCCCCTTCATGGAATTTCTCAGCATTTCCGTTCCGACAGCTCCAGGAGCTATGATGTTGCAGCGGATATTATACTTTCCGAAATCCAGCGCAGTTGACTGAGTCAGGCCAATCAGCCCTGATTTTGCAGCGATGTACGCGGGCATTGCCGGGATGCATCTCAGCGCCGCAAGGGATGCGATATTGATGATGGAGCCGCCGCCGTTTTCGATCATATATGGAATAGCAACCTTCATCATCATGAAAGGACCGGTAAGATTGATGTCGATGACTTTCTGCCATGTTTCCATAGGCATCTCCGTGATTAGGCCGGCAGGATCGATTCCGGCATTATTGACCAGAACGTCGATTTTTCCGCCAAACTTAACCGTTGCTTCTACCATCGCCTTTGCTCCGTCAAGGGTGGAAACGTCTCCCTGGAATACAAGGATCTTATCCTTCGGCAGATTTTCAGCCACTTTGTCAAGCAGCTCTTTTCTGCGACCGGTGATCACTACTTTTGCGCCTTCCGCCACATATGCTTTGGCGAATGCTGCGCCCAGTCCGGTTCCGCCGCCTGTGATCAGTGCGACTTTATTTTTTAAACGTTCTCCCATTTTCATTCCCTCCATAAGGTTACTTAAAGGCTGCAAGATAAATGTTTGTAACATCCTCTTCCGTAGGCTTCTGCGGATTCTGTGTGATCGGGTTGTCGAGCATCGCACGCTCTACCAGACCCGGGATCTTATCCTTTGTGGCTCCGCCGTCATCCAGATATTTAGGTGCTCCCACGTCTTCCGCAAGCTTCTTCACCAGCTCCAGAGCCAGCTTCGCCGCTTCGCTCTTGCTCATTCCCGACGTGTCTCCGCCCATTGCCACTGCGATATCGGCAAATTTGTCTTCCGCCACCTTCAGGTTATATTCAATCACATGAGGCAGAAGGATGGCATTTGCCATTCCGTGCGGCATATCAAAGAATGCGCTGAGCTGATGAGCCATGGCATGGCATACGCCAAGTCCGCCAAGGCTGAATGCGGTTCCTGCCATCATCGACGCCATCAGCATCGCCTGTCTGGCTTCCACATCTTTCCCGTTGGCTACGGCTCTTCTCAGATTCTGAGAGATCATCCGGATTCCTTCTATGGCCAGACCCTGTGCGGGCGGAAAGTCGCAATTGGATGTATAGCACTCGATACAGTGGGTCAGCGCGTCGATACCGGTATTGGCAGTCAGTCCCGGAGGCATGGATACAGTCGCCTGGGGATCCAGAACAGCAACATCCGGGATCAGAAGTGGGCTTAAAACTCCGAACTTGGTCTGACGCTCCACATCGGTAAGAACTCCTACCATAGTAACTTCTGTCCCTGTGCCCGCAGTCGTAGGAATCGCGATCAAAGGAAGCAGGATCGGCTTGATCTTAAGGATCCCACCGATCGCGATGTCATAATCCTTCGCTTTTCCTCCGTGGGTGTAGACTACATTGGCGACCTTTCCCGCATCGATTGGGCTTCCGCCGCCGACGCAGATCAGAACATCAGGCTTGATTTCCTTCATGTATTCCGCGGCTTCTTCTACCGCAGCAACCACTGGATTTGCCTGAATCTTTGAAAAGATATGTACGTCGATCTCATTCTTTTTCAGATCCGCTTCAAGATCCTTTACCAGGGGAGTCGTGCTCATGAAAGGGTCTGTGAAAATGAGCGCATGTTTCTTGCCCATGCCCTTGATCAGTTCCGGGACGTCTTTAACTGCGCCGTCCTTGCAATGGACACGTCTGGGCCAGGTATCAAAAGTCATTACAGGCATAATAAGCCTCCTTTCGATTTCAATGCTTTATATACTCTTTGCACGCTTCGCTAAGATAGCAGGAGCGCTTTCTTTATAGAACAGGGCTACGATGACGGTAACTGCCATGGATGCGCCGCAGCACCAGAGCGCTGTTTCCAGCCCATATAAGTCCGCGATCCTGCCGATGACAACGGCTCCGCCTGTCGCACCGATCAGTTCGCCGGTAAGCTGGTTTGATCCAATAATGGTGGATACGTATCTCTTGTCACCGGATTCCGCCGGGATCGTAGACTGCATTAAGGCGCATACGCCTACTCCGCCCCATCCGACGAATGCGATGACGCAGAGTACCGGAACGCTGGCTGGCGCCATAATGATCCCTACCGAAGCAAATACACCCATGATCGCTGCAATAATAACCATCGGTTTCCGTCCAAATTTGTCCGAAAGTCCCGGAATAACCAGGCCCCAGACGATAGCTCCGACTCCGAAAGCGCTCATTACATAACTCATGTTGGAAGGATCAAGACCCTTCACCGTGATGAGATAGTTCGGAGTAAAGGTGAGCATACAAATATACCAGCAAAGCAGGAATACGGTTCCGATGATTGACAGTACGATGTTTCTGTGTCCAAGGATCTGGAAGTAACTCAGCTTTTCGCCAACTTCTTTCTTCTCTTCTTTTTCCTGTGCATCATTGATTCCCGTTTCAGGATTGATCAGCAGTTTGCCTATCATAAGAGCAATAATAAGACCCGGGATAATGGTGATGGCAAAGGTCCATCTCCAGCCGATGGATTGGGCAAGCGCAACCTGGATGATCGGTCCGAGCATCGTAGAAACAAGACCTACGGCCGCGACCTGCATCATGCCCATGTTGAAACCTCTTCTGCTCGGGGTCGACTGAGGGATGATAAAGCTCTGGGAAACTGGCATGACCGGTCCTTCACAGGCGCCCATGACGAGTCGGATGACGATGAGCATCGCGAAGCTCGAAGCAAATCCCGTCAGCATGGAGCAAATGGAGAACAGCATTACGATCCCTGCGAGCAGCGCTTTTCTGGAGCCTTTTCTGTCGGCGATATAGCTTCCGAAAAGACCCACGATCGCCCATGTAAAAGCAAACACCGACATGGCGAGTCCAAGTTGAGTGTTGTTCATTCCTAAATCAGGCATAATAAATGATGCTAAATTCGCAATGGCGAAACGGTCAAACATTACAAAACCGAATGCCAGTGATAAGGTTAAAACCATCTTGTTTTCATAAGACCAGAAACCGGTACTTTTAACTTCGTTCATTACATAACCACCTTTCAATTGTAGCTTCCATCGCTAGTACGTTCTATCTTTCTTCTCCTTCTTCTGCGTCGGAGTAGTACCATTCCAATCCGCCTTTAAATACTTGTGCATTCATCTCATTGCTCTTTCCGTTTATTACAGCTTCAGGGAATCTCTTCTCCATATTGTAGTAGAAGCTAGCAACATCGTTGGTGTTTGCAATTTCTTCTTCCGTAGCATCTATGTAGTCTCTCATAAATTGGAACGAAGAAGCGTTGAATTCCACGCCAGGCTTTGCATGTCCCGGGATGATAACTTCAGCATTGTAAGCTTCAAACCGATCCATTTCCGCTCTCCACTTGGCGCGGCCCTTTTCGCTGACTTCGCAGGTAAACGCATGCGCCTGATTGAAGAGCACGTCGCTTCCATAAAGCGTCTTGATGGATGGGATCCACATCATTGTGTTGTATTTCAGATCGCCCCATACTTTCTTGATGATCTCGATCTTCTCTCCCTCGATCTCAAAGCTGTCGTCTACAAAAGGAATCAGATTGAGAGGCTTGTGGGGGCAATTATGCTTTCCGATTTCTTTTTCCCAGTGATCTATCTTACCGAATAATTCGCGGTCGATCGTTTTGATATCTTCGGGCTGCGCGTAGATCTTAGCGTCCGGGAAAACATCCTGATAAACTTCAGCTCCGAAATAATGATCCGGATGCGCATGTGAAATAAAGACCGTTGTCAGCCTGCGCCCGGTTTCGAGAATTTCCGCCGCGACTCTGTGGGCATTTGACAGGGTCCATTGGCAATCCAGTAACACGCATTCCTCTTTACCTACCACAATGACCGAGGCAACAGCGAATCCATCGTCGTCGCTGATGCAGGTGATCGTCTCAAGTTTTCCCTTTCCATGACTGTTTCTTCTGACTTCCATTCTAAAAATCCCTCCTTATGTTGATTAGAGTGCATTCGGTCAAATTAAACTGCTTTCAAACCACCTCACTTCCGTCATATTTTTTACAAAATCGATTCATTGAATTAATTCAATTTTATACTTATTTTTTCGGATGTCAATATCATAAAATTTTATTTTTATAATTTTCTGCTATTTTTACGGACATAAAAAAAACAGCAGGATCATTGATTATCCTGCTGCTAAGGTTAAAAGAAAAAGAGCTCGTTTTTTCAATGTCCGTTGTGAATATTTTCTTTTTTGTATTGAATTATCTTTTTTAGTGTCGTCCGCATGTCCTCTGCGTCCTCCCCAAAGATGGAAGGTATGGTTTTACCCATCAGGTTCATGGCAGCGTCACCTGTAAAGATATGTCCGCCGATGACCAGCCCAACGGAACCGGGGGTATGGCCCTTCAGAGAAACAACGGCGCCGTCCAGCCCGAATTCGCTCAGATCCTGATCGTTTTCCAGCAGGATGTCGGCTTTAAACGGCTCGAATACATATTTGCGTTCCAACATCATCACAAATGCTCTCATCACTTTTGTAACAACATTATGTGCTTTCGGGAAAGTATGATCCGCGTCTTCGATCAGACGGGCGTCGTCCCTGCCGATTGCGATCCCAACGCCGAAATGCTCACGCAGCGCCTGGGCATTGCCTACGTGATCCACATGTCCGTGGGTAAGAAAGACCAGCTTCAGGTTTTCCCGGGTCACGCCCTCCTTCTCCAGTATGGAAATCAGCCTGTCGGAATATCCGGGCATTTCGGTATCAACCAGAATGTAGTTTTCGTTCTGCCTGACCAGATAACAGTTTGCGTGTCCGAAGGATATTTTCTTGATCAAAGCTCTATCGCTCATTTTTCTGCCTCCGTTATTCAGTAAGCTTACTATAATACCGAAAGGCGGCCGTTGTCAAAAGAAAATACCCTTGGGTTGTGTAAAATTGTGCCAAAGTCGGAAGTAAAATGATGCCAAAGTCGGAAGTGAAACGATGACATTGTCGGAGGCTGATGGCTGAAACGAGTCGATATGGGTAATTTTTTTAAATTTTTACCTATGTTTTATTGACGTGGGCAAAAAACACGACTATAATACCCATATGAAAGGAGGTGTAGGTAATGATCGATGAAAAATTACCTATGTTGCCGCCCAAAGTCGAAATAGAAACCAAAGCCGTGCTGAAACAGCTGGTGAAGGCGAATCGTGCCCTTGCAGAGTTAAAGGGTTATGCCGATACGATTCCAAACAAGCATATTTTAATCAACGCTATAATGATCAACGAAGCGAAGGACAGCTCTGAAATTGAAAATATTATCACAACTCATGACGATTTATTTAACGCGATGAGCGACGCAAGCGGAGCCAGTCCGGCGGCCAAAGAAGTTGTAAACTATCGGACCGCTTTATGGTACGGCTACGAACAAGTAAAAGGAAAAGAAATGCTAACAACAAATATGATGGTTGAGATCCAGAATCACATCGAAAAGAATCAAGGGGGAATCAGAAAGCTGCCCGGGACTGTTTTGATGAACGAAAACACTGGTCAGGTCGTCTACACTCCGCCTGCAGGAGAGGAGGAGATTCGAGAGCTTTTGACAAATCTTGAAAGATATATAAACGAGGATTTGGATGATATTGACCCTCTGATCAAGCTTGCAGTCGTCCATTATCAGTTCGAGTGTATTCATCCTTTCTACGATGCAAACGGGCGAACCGGCCGGATCATCAACGTCCTATACCTCGTGCTAAAGGAATTGCTGGAAAGCCCGATTCTTTATCTAAGCAGTTATATTATAAGAAATAAGTCTTCATACTATGCGTTGCTTCAAGATGTAAGGACGCAGAATAGATGGGAAGACTGGATTATATACATCCTCACAGGAATAGAAGAAACCGCAGAGCAAACTTTGAAGTTGATCAAGAAGATCAACGCCGAGGTTGAGGCCATGCGCGTTGAAATAAAGGAAAAACTTCCGAAGATCTACTCCAAGGAGTTGATCGATCTTTTGTTCTTCGAGTTCTACACGAAGACTGTTTACATCGAAAAGGGATTATCCGTTACCCGGAAGACAGCGGCAAGTTATCTTAATGCACTCGAAGAAGAAGGCTTCCTTGCCTCTCAAAAAATCGGCAAGGAAAGAATATATCAGAACAAACGCCTTTATGATCTGGTACGGTAAACATTCGGGGCCATGCCTTGGGATGAAAAGATTAGAACGAGGTATAAAACCTCGTTCTTAATTTTGGGGCGGAATGTCTGAAGCTACTCCAATTCTAGTTCATCAAAAGTCAACCCATCTGCATCAAATCGATATTTAAGGAGCCGCAAATCACTCCATATGTCAGATTTTGCTGGTCGCGCTCCATGCGTATAGTTGCGCACTGCGATTCGCTGCACTGAACTTAAAGCTTCCTTGTCAAAGCCCTTTGCGATAATAAACGCTTTAATACGTGAATAATCTCCTAAAGCATATTCACCTTTTATCCAATCCACATATTTCATGGTTTGTTCAATTGCCTCAACATTTGCAATGCCTTTTTTTAATTCAATTACAAGAAAATTAGCTAGAATATCATATCCCGGGATATAATTGAAGGCGAATATGTCCATTTTATCAATGTATGAAATCGGTTTAAATGGCGAGGCAATGACTTGATGAGAAACATAATCCCATTGTCCAAATATCTCGATACAAGTTTGATTTATCAGAGTCTCAAGCACGCCGCTCTCAATTGCCATTTCATGGCGTAAAGAATCACCTTCGCAACAAGCATCCATTATTTCTAACGCTTTTAGTTTGTGCTTCTTTGTAATTCGACTTGCAATTGATTTATGAGTTCTTTGTATATAATCAAAGGTTTTTTCTTCAGCTTCAAGATTTTCACGATTTCGATATATTATTAAATCTCGTATAGCTTTGCTTTCTTCATCGTCGATTTTAATAAACGAAACACCCTGTATAGCTCTCAACATTCTAAAATGTGATGGCGCCGATGTCAGCAAATCGTCCATGTCCACGCCATCAATAAAAAAACATGGATCTGGAACGAATGTACATATCCATCTGCAATCTCTGCTATCTTCACCCATGTCCCAAAGCAGCTCATTTTTAATGCTTTTATAGCTATATTTTTTCGGATCTGAAGCCTCAGGGTAATTTTTGTATTTACATTCCCCTTTGATTGCGACCAATTTACCGACACCATATACCTTTCTTTTGTTGAAAAAGAAGACACTATCTCCCGGGCACATAGTTATATAGTCTGCAAAAGTAGCTTCTTTTGCAGTGTCCCAAAACCCTCTTTCTGGATTATTGATACGCGTTGCATAGACGCCGTCCCGTATACTTGATTGAATGCCATCCATACTATCCATCAGAAATAAAAATCCGCCCAATTTATTGCCTCCCTAGCAAGATAAATACTTGTCGACTACACTACTGACACATTGATCCATATGCTGTAATACCTCTTTTTCCCAAAAGCGGATAACCGTCCAACCTGCATCTTCAAGCTGGGAATCCACTCTTGTGTCGCGACCCATATTTTCTTCTATTTTTTCGATCCAATAATCCTTGTTTGATTTGAGTTTTGGCTTCCTATTGGCCCAATCATATCCATGCCAATACTCGCCGTCAATGAATATCGCTATTTTTTTAGTTGTGATAGCAATGTCTGGTGATCCGGGAAGTTTGCGATAGTTCAAACGATAACGGATTCCCCGATTCCATAATTCTTTTGCTAACACGATTTCTGCAGTTCCGCGTTTAAGCTTGACTTTGGACATCCTCTTAGATATTTCAGGTGTAGTTTCGAGTTTCTGATGTTTCATTTTTATTAATTCCTAATTACAATCAAATAAAATATTTCATGATTTGATCAACGATGTACGAATTGTTGAACCAAAAGCATTGCTTTGTCATCCAGCGTCCGTCTGGCAGCTCATTCGCATCGCTTAAATTCCCAATGTCAACATCATCGAATCTATATGCTGCTCTCGCAGCATGTGGTCTAACATGCACCGCATAGCTATCTGCCTCCTTAGGCAAATTATTCCTGATGCATACCGATGTTCCGTGGATGACCTTCTCAAGAATCACACCATCGCAAATCGTTTGTATTGTTTTCTCCCAAATACGTCTCACTTCTTCTTCATCCGCTTCCGGCAATTGCCACAAAATAAGTGAATGTAAGAATAAGTGAGCTTCGGTATGCATGGAACTCGTTTTATCACAGTTATACTCATCGTCTTTCCGAAAAACGATAAAAAGATACTTTTGTTCAACCATCGTTTGATATATATCTGAGTCTTCCCATTCTTGTTCAATGATTTTTTTAAACTCAAACGCTGGAAAAGACATGCTCTGTTCAATTCTTTGCCCGTTTGCCTCAATTCTTATTGTCTTTATTTTTATATTTGCCTTTAAAAATTCCTCGCTATTCTCGACATCTGAAACATTTAAAATCCTAGACGCGATAATATGGTTAAGACTCTTAGTTGAAGTACTGATGCCAAATGTTTTTTTCAACTCTGCTTGGCTTTTACCAAAGTAGGGTGAGAATTTCTTATTAATAAATTCGAAAAAGCTTATGCCTTTTAATTCATTAGGATCTTTAATAATGCGCTCGTTTGTCTCTTCGCCAAAAACGAAACGTCGTAAGATGCTGGTCATGTACGACTGTTTTAACGAATACGCCCTTTGCTTTGCTGGCATATTCGAAAAAGGTTGCTCACGAGAAGAAGCTGATGTGGCCCCCTTAGTACAAGCACCAAGGTAAAGAGTATCTCCCTCCGATAGTTCATGTGCATGTCCTGATCGGATTTTTTCCATGATCAGTTCCCAATCGTGCTCAATAATCACAAGGTCTTCTTCCGGGAAGCTAAACAGAATCGCTTTATCTATCGTAAAGTCGCCTTTTGGTGCGTCATATCGATGTTCATAAGACATTAATAACATTGTGTTACATTTATGCCAAAAATGACTTGTTTTAAATGTCTTTTTATATTCCTCCATATAGTTGATAATATTGCAGACGAGTCTTTCTTTAGCTTGTATACCTTTACGAGTATTAATATATGGCGTGACCTTTAATTCAACACCCGCCACAGCAAAATCCGGCTCTGATTGACTATTTATTTTATATCCAAACCAACTTTCTTCGATGATGCTTCCAATAGCACCCTTCCCAGTTTCAATTCTTTCTGTTTTATCGATTTCACGCAAAGGTATCCCTATTGCTTCCATTCCCCGTGTTAATATTTCTTCTTGGGTCTGATACTTATAATCACTCATTTTTAAACCTCCAAGGGGGGGGGGGTTGATCTCCTGTAAGAAACATGTTATAATAACTTTATAAAGGGTTGATCTTTCTTTTCAAATATGGTAATCTTTTATTATTATACTACTGTAAAAAATATTACACAATGCGAGGTACTCAAAAATGGAAAAAGAAGATTGCATTCGAGTTGTTGAACTGTTTGCCGGTGTCGGTGGCTTTCGAAAAGGTTTAGAAGATTCTTCACCACGCTTTAAAACGATTTGGGCAAACCAGTGGGAACCTGGCAAAAAGGTACAGCACGCATTCAATTGCTACGTTGCCCACTTCGGCGACTCTGTCAATCATGTAAATGAAAATATTGATAATGTAAAAGACCTCGTTCCGGAACATGATTTACTCGTTGGCGGTTTTCCTTGCCAAGATTACTCCGTTGCGCGGACAGGAGCAAAGGGCATAGAGGGGAAGAAAGGCGTTCTGTGGTGGGCAATCAGCGATATAATCGAGAGACAGCACCCATCATATATATTGCTCGAAAATGTAGATCGTTTAATCAAATCTCCAACGGCACAGAGAGGGCGTGACTTTGGCATCATCCTTCGTTGTCTCGATGACCTTGGGTATGCTGTTGAATGGCGCGTGATCAACGCTGCGGAATATGGCCAAGCTCAACGTCGGCGCCGTACTTTCATATTCGCGTACAAAGAAGGAACTCCACTATATAACCAGCTCTCGAGAAGTGTATTGATCAATGACAAAGAAGCGTATTATGATTGGATAAGCAAGTGGGGTTTTTTCGCGATTCCCTTCCCTGTAAAGCATATTCATAGTAACAATAAGCAGACGATTGGAATATTGTCCGGGGCTAAATATTCGGACCTTGCAAGCGTTTCAAATGAATTCAAGGCAGCACTATATAATAGCGGCGTGATGTTCAACGGACAATTCTATACAGAAGAACTCGAGCCAGTACATATTGAGCCAAGTACATTAAGGAGCAAACGAGAAGACGGAATTGTTGATTCGCGCTATTTTATTAATGGCTCTCTAGAAAAATGGGAATTTTTAAAAGGATCCAAACGAATTCCCCGAATAAGGCCGAATGGCGAGCCTTATATGTTTTCCGAGGGTGGCATGTGTTTCCCTGATAACTTGGATGCCCCGTCGCGCACGATGCTGACTAGTGAGTCTAGTGTCAACCGCAGTACACATGTGATAGAAGACAAACTCACTGAAAGATTACGATTTCTTACCCCAGTGGAATGTGAGCGTCTCAACGGATTTCCCGATCAATGGACCGATACCGGAATGCCCGAGAAATTCAGATACTTCGTTATGGGAAATGCCTTGGTAGTTCCCATCATAACAAAAATGGGCAATCGAATATTAGAAATACTGTAAAGATGACGGCGAAGCATGATTTGCTTCGCCGTCATCTTTATTATCAAATCCGACTTGTTTCTATGTTCTAAACATATATCAGTTTTCGGATATACTTAAATATATGTTTTCTTCATCAAAAAGAAATTCTACCGGTTGATTATACAACCTATTAACAGCGTTGATGTTTTCTACGAATGGACGAACATAGCTACTTTGGTTCTTCACAAATTGTTCCATAGTCTGTTCTGTTTTTCTCGAACTGAATCTTGTTAGCCGTTTGCTTGTTTCAATTAAGGATTCATCAATCTGAGATTTGTTTACAACAGGGACCTTTGCCACAACATTTCCAGCAACCCTATTAATACTTACTAGCCCACTTAATAAATGAGAATGTATCGAAGACTTAAAATATCTTTCAATCTGGTCGTAGCACTTCGTATAGAATTGACGATATTGAAAAGAATAATCCTCGATTTTGTGTACAACACTATCTAAGTATGCCGATTCGAAGTTTTCCATTAACATAACTTCAAGGAATGATGAGAACGCATATAAATACAACGAAAGTTGATAGTCTTTAAACTCAGACTGTGTTTTTTTCAACATGTTCTTTACGTCTTGGTTACTATGAAAGAAAGATTGTTTATTGATTTTTCTTCCTATTTGTTCTCGGTAAAGAATAATGCCTTGTTCCGCATCCCGTTTGATTTCCTGCACTTGGATATGCTTATTGGTTTTGTATTTTTCATTATTCCAATTATATTTATAGTTTTTAAGGACATCTGCCAAAACATTAAGGTTACCTATAAGTTTCGATTTCTCCTTCTGCGCCAAAAATCCAATGATTTCTTGTTGAGTTTCCTGGATGCTATCAAGTTTCCTATCGATGCTTATCAAAGCAGCGGCCATAAACAACATTATTGGATTATAAGGAATTGTCGTAGCCACATTAACCAAACGGTCCGTTTCGGGTATAAATGTTGGTTGTCCAGCAAATTTACCACTTGCATCCTTAATGATTCCACGATAACCAACGTCTCCTTTTGCTTTTACTAGCTCTCCATAAACACCTTCTGGTAAAACCGCTTTGAAGTAGCCCTCCCTTGCACCGATTTCAATAGTTTGCGTAACAGCCCCAAAAGATGCAGGTAAGGATGCAAAAGCAGTACCCAATGCAGAAACCTCTATCAATGGAAGTTTGGTATATCTTTCAAAATTAATTTCGTCTTTCGGCAAGGAAGGATAATATTCTATGTCCATCATTGCTTTTACAATTTCATGTTTCCGATTGTTCTCTTCCATTATCAATTCCCTCCGCAAGCCTGAAATTGTTTTTATTTATCAGTAAATCTTTTTACAAATACATTAAACCTATCCCGATAAAATCAAGGGTCATGTACCTATAACAGATTTGTACGTTTACTTGTTTCATTTTAGGATTGTTATTTTTTATAATATTTAGATTATCATATCTGGCTTCTTCTTGCGACATGACTCTATTACTTCTTCTGGTATAATACCCAAGAAATAATCCTCTAAGTAATTCCAAATTTGTTCATTTTTAAAAGAGTTACTGTATAAGAAGGATAGCATTTCAACTGATATGGTATGCCTTTCGCCTACCGATTCTAAAAGTTTATTACTATACTTATATGGATTATTTATTATATTTCTTAAACTCTGAATCTGGTTGACATAGATATATAGTTGACTATTAGCACCCCCAAGCATTTGGAAGCTAAGTACGTTAAAAGCCTCAAGTATTCCAAGAATAATACTGTATTGTCTAATGTCATTTCCATGGTCATTTATTAAATATAGTTTGTTGTTCTCCATCTTATTAAATATAAAGTTCTTGCCACTTTCTGCCCAAGCTATATATGAATTAACAGCTACTTGGAATTGATACTTAATATCCCCACTTTGGTCAGGCCTTTCACGAACTATTGGACTGGCACTTCTTGTGTAGTTTTTTCTATAGATATCCATTGATGCAATAAGTACCTCACATATCGACTCTGCTTTGTACTTACTAATTCCAGCTTGTTGCTTCAGTTTTTCAACAATGTCGAACAAAGAGTAAAATTTACTGGTTAAAATACTTTCATTGATTATTGATTTTATGCATTCCCATATAGCCGAGAATTTTACCTCATAATCCTCTGTAAGTTTTATATCCACGCTTAATGCCGATGTCAGGTCGTACAGAGAATTGAACTCTAGTTCATCGCTCTTTGAATATATTAAATATTTAAATTGAGGAAATGAAACATTTGGATAGCTCTTCTTCCAAATCTGATTAAGGTTTACTCTACAGATATGCTGGTTGGAATCAATCTCCTCGAGGCATCCGCTATACTTTGCGAGCAGGTTTTTTTGAATTAAGGGCTTTATTTTGAAAAATCCAATAGAAAACAAGGGAATAGGCCTTACGAATATAGGCGAAAAGCCAATACGATTTTCAAAATCCTTTTGAATAATTAGCAAAGCTGTTTTAACTTTATTAATGTTCTCTCCCTCTTCTGCATTTTCTCTACCGAAGATATACGAAAAGTTCTCTGCATCGATTAGCATTGCATTTCTTTTCTTCGTATAGCCAGTTCCATCTGGAGATTGTAAATGAATTCTATAAAGCTCCTCAACTTTTGAAATAACTTCCAACAATTGATACTTCTGAATCGTAGATAATCCATGCAATCGGTTTATATGTTTAAAATCCTTGCTATCATGATTGTAATAAGCCTCGCCGATAAGCTCTAATTTTCTGGCTGCTCTACCTATTTCCTGGACATAATCACATACGTTGCCTGTTGGTGCAAAATGAATAATTAATTCAATATCGTTTATGTTAATACCCATGCCAAAAGCTTTAGTGGCTAACATAATGAGCTTTTCCTTATCACGAAATGCTTCATAATTCTCTTGCTTCTGATCTTTATATAGGGACCCATGATATTTCGTAACCTTTGCATGCATACGTTTTGCGACACAGTACTCATAAAACCTTTCAATTAAAGCCACCGTCGGAAAATATATCAAAGTTTTTTTATTCGTTATTATAGCTCTTTCAATTCCCTCTTTAAGTAGAATCTCAAATTTGTCATACTCATATTCAGACCTTCCCGGTTTCACCTCCTTTTGAGTAATGCGAATAGTAATATCTTCTCTTTTAACATAACCAAGATAAGTTATTGGCTGTAACATATGTAAACTATTAATAGTTTCTTTATACATATTCTCAACGCCACCATAAATTGCCGTAGCTGTGAATGAAGCAACTACAAAAGCTTTCCTGTATTTATCCATTTGTCGCTTACGTAGTTTCTGAATATGATCACCTAGATACCAATAATCCGGTCTAAACTGCTTGCCCCAGGTTGTTACAATATGAGCCTCATCAATTACTATCATTCCAATTTCTCTGTCACCAATAAGTTGCTCTACATCCCCTCTACTAAGTAAAGTCTCCGGGGAGAGATATAGTATGTGGTATTCACCTGCGGCGACTTTGTTGATTATGTCCTCTTTTACAATAGGTGAAATATCGGAATTTATTGTCTTAGCATATGGGTAATCCATTAATTCCAAATTCTTTACTTGATCATTCATTAAACCAATTAAAGGCGAAATTACAAGTGTTAAAAAGTTATATTTCTCCGCTAGGTAAATTGCGGGAATTTGAAACATTGCTGATTTTCCTGCCCCTGTAGGGGCTGTAACAAAAATATCTCTATAATTTGTATCACCCATATTACACTTCTCAACTTCAGTAACTATATTATCAATAATTCTTTCTTGCGAAACAGTAATAACGCTTTTCTCATTTTTAAGAAGCTTCTCCATATCGTATACTTTGATATTTCTAAATTGGCTTTCTTTCCAATACTTATTTAATAAATCCTTATATTGCTGCTTAGATTCAAATTCTTTTTCTTCGGATGCGATATTGCAAATAAAGAATTCTGTCCAGTCGTGCCAATAATAAGCAAGAAGTCTAAGTCTATCAAGTAGTCTATTAAGGTTTTGCTGATAATTTATTACTCTAATAAAAATCCTTTCAGGCTTTACAAATACACGTTTTACTAAATCTATATAGTCTATTTCGTCAACAATATCTAAAATATCAATATCTTGATAATTACCTTCGTTAATTTCAAAATCTTTATAATCAAAAATATTAATAATTTCTAGTTTATCGTCAGGTGTTAGCCAAATATGCTCATCATTATAAACTCCAAAGGTTATTCCTTTTTCTCTTTTTAGTCCTGCATATATTTGAATATAGTCCGATATGTCACCTATATAATATTTTTCTTGGTTCTCTTCTTCTTCAGTATCATTAAAATGGCTTATGAGGCATGTTTCAATATTGTCGGGTAAATTAATGGTTAGAGGCAAATTATCCATATATATATTATTAGTTAAGATATATACTTTCTTAAAGCTTGCAATGATAAAGCTATATAGCGCAATAAACTCTTCGTATGTAATTATGTTTCTATTATTGGCAATAGTGCTTAAGAAATAATCTAACTTATTTGCAATCATATTACATATGTCAACATCTTGCTTGGTTAGGCCTACAGTTTCTAAGGGTATTCCTTTCACAACAATAAGAGCATTAGTTCTATCTTGGATTTTATTAATTTTTTCCTCAATATTGGTTTTAAAAATATTATAAGACATATAACCCCTCCTAATATCCGATTCTGAATAATCTTCTTCGCATTTTACGTAAAGCTTTTTCCTGAATCTGCCTTATTCTTTCTCTAGTTAAATTTAATTCCGTGCCTATCTCTTCCAGTGTCATTGGGCTCCCGGTCTCAAGCCCATATCTTTTTTTTATTACCACTATTTCTCTGTTTGTTAGAACGTTATTAGCAACCTCTATAAAGAAATCCGCTTCTAGTTTTTCTATTACCTCATCCTCCACGCTCTTTGCTTCAGCAGGTAACATTTCTTGCAATTCTGTATCGTCTTCTTCACCGATTATAGTATTCAAAGACGTATTATTGATGTACTGGTTCCGCAATTTAAGACAGTCAATAATTGCATTCACACTCACAGAGGCTCTTTCAGCAGCTTCAATATAAAACTTATGTTTATCCCATCCTTCACTCTCTGCAATCTGTTCAACCTTTATTACTTTGTTAATTCTCTCGAACATATGAACTGGTATCCTAATAGTAAAACCTTTGTCCATGATTTCACGAGTTATTGATTGAACAATCCACCACGTGGCGTAAGTACTAAATTCATTACCTCTTGTGGTATCAAATCTCTCGGCCGCTTTTATTAGCCCAAGATAGCCAGCTTGTGTTAAGTCTTCAAAATCGAGATCATGCCCATACGCTCTGATATACTTTGATGCATTCTTCTCTACGAGTCCACGGTTTTTTAAACATAATTGCTGTTTCAAATGATAATTACCTTCTTGGATTAATCGACAAATCATATTGTTATCCATATTAACTTTTCCGATATGTGGTAAATCGTCTTCAGGTTCTTGTTTTTTATTAGCAGGCAAACCTTCTTTTTCACTATTGTCTAAATTGAAGATAGAATCGTCGTATAAAATTTCAAAATCATTATCTTCATCCGATAGTAGATCAATATCAAAGTTTAAATCATCATTGTCATCTGGTACGACTTCTATCTCATTTAATGCTAACATATCAAGAACCTGATATTGCTCGTGAAGAGAAAGCATGCTGAATATTTTTTCAAACTCATTATATGTAATTTGGCTATCCTTAAGGTATGGGCTAACCATTCCAATTATAATATCTGTATTCATGAAGACCTCAATCTATCCATTCAATATAATCTGGATTCTCTTCCGCCAATTTCTTAAGTAATAATGAGATGGGAGCATTTTTATTTCTTAAAGTTATGATAAGTGTGTCGATTGCTCTTGTAAAAGGTATCATGATCCAACTGTGAAGATATCTTTTTCTACTTTCTTCTTCGGTTTCTAACAAAAGGGTCATTGTCTCTTCAGATGGGTTGTAAAGGCTGTTTTTATAATCTATGAAATCATCAAAGTTTAGACATACAACAGTCCATCCCTCAAGGCCTCTTGAAGAGTCGTATTGTAAAAGTCTATATTCAGATAGGTCAATTGAATATTCAGATCTTGTATTAAAACTTGTTCCATCCCATAGATTTATATTTGCTTCTCGATATCTATTGTAATCTACAAACCTTCTATCTTCTCCGCATTTTTCAACTAGGCTTGGAGGCACTAAGTATAACATATCATAATTTATATTCCCCACTAGTTGTAAACGCCCTGTTTCTATTTCATGAATATTAGAATCCAGGTAATCTTTACAAGAAACTATTACTTTTCCCCCAAGCATTGCTTTATTACCAGTGATTCTTGGATTTTCTAATCCAAATAGTGCTGTGAATTTATTTAAAAAATTAATTATATTATTCTTTTGTCTAAGGCATTGCGTAAGTCTGATATTCTTTTTATTTGTTATTGACCAGTCGCAGACTTTATTGCCACGTACTAATTGCATGCCTCCATCAGCAACGATAATGTGATTTTTTTCGAAAATAAATAACAATAAATCTCTCTCATCTTCCGTCCAGTCTTGAGCTTCATCTACTAAGGCATAATCCCAGGAAGTCTTGATGTCCCCTACAAGAATATTTTTCAACTCATTTATTTCAAGCAAACCACTTTTAAGGTCGCTGGCAGCCTCATTAATAATTTTATCGTAATCATTAATGAAGGATTCAGAACTAAGCCTGCCCTCATAAAAAACCTTATTGATAACATGATAAAAGAAAGCGTGCACAGTTTCGATTGATACTGATTTTATATTAAACATATCGGGTATTTCCACTAAAGCTAGCAATCTTCTTATATCACTAACCAGTGCCCTGTTATATGTAAGAAGAAGCGCTCGTCCAAGATCCTTGTTTACTATTTGTAGGCCCGCCTGTATTAATCCAATTGTTTTGCCGGTACCAGCCCTGCCCCTAAGAACTGTAATCCCATCGTTCTCATTAAAAAAATCACTTACAGTTATTTGATTTGCAGATATCTGCTCGATTTTTTTCCTAGTGAGTTCACCAGCACATAGCTTGGCTTTTGAAAAGAAATCAATAATATTTGATAGGCTTTTTATATCGACCTCAGCAGGTAGGGAGCTAGAAATATAACCCCTGTTAGTTCTAAACGGGGGTCTCTGGTCAATAATCCTTTGAAAAAAATATTTCAAGTCAAAAGTATTAGGAAGAATGTTAGATTTCATTATGCTCGTCTCAGTCGTGAGTAAAGCATTTACATCTTTCTCATCAAGATTAGTAAGCCATATTAGATTTGTAATATAAGGTGTTAATGAATAATTAGATTCAAAGAAATTTTTAAGTGCATATTTCTGTTCATTAGATTGATATGAAGCGTTATGGCTATTAATCCCATACTTTACGTAAATGTCTGTTCCTAGCCTATACACGCCACTAACATCATGGCTTTTTATTTCAATAGATGAGCAAAAGCTTCGAATCTCTACAGGGTTTATTACTAGGTTCCCCAGCTCATCCTTTATGTAAATTTTAGGTCTATAATTAACTAATTTGCCTACAATAATTAAATCTATATCTTTGACATTTTGCCCATAAAGCGTGGCATTATTATAGATTACAATTTCACCTACAACATTCTGAGGAATTGCACTTTTGAAAATATTACTTAATAATTCTGCAGAATAATATTCATCTGATTCTTTCTGCAATCCGATAATTTTAACTAATAGTCCCATGACGTCTAAGCACCTCTTATCAAAATCTATAGAATTAATTAGTGGCCAAGCGAGGAACATTATATTGTTTCTCATATTTTACCATATTCAGCATGCTTTGTTTAGTCTTAATAATAAAAAGTCTCCAATTATTAGTTGCGACTCATCATACCATTCGTTAATTTTCAATTCCGCATGGGACTTTGCGTCTGCTCCCGTTGGTCGCATCCGCCGTCCTTCGCCTGCCCGTTCAGCAGGCTCGGACCGTTCACTGTTCGAAAGTCCATCGGACTTTCTCTCTGACGATCGCGCCCTGTCGGGTTCTCGTCCCATGCCTGGGACAAAAAAAATTAAGAACGAGGCATAAATCCTCGTTCTTAATTTTTTGGCGGAGAGCATGGGACTCGAACCCACGGGGCTTTAACACCTTACTCGCTTTCCAGGCGAGCTCCTTAGCCACTCGGTCAACTCTCCTCGACCTGTGTACTTGTTTGAGACACATTTAATAATCTAACATAAATCGTTTGAAAAAGCAAGTCCTAGCGCAAATAATTATTTGCAATTAAATTACGGGTTTCGTTGAATATTTTTCCACAAACGTTTGAATTCATCTTGATTTTGAAGTATAATTGTCCAAACAGGAGGACGTTTCAATTTTATGGAAATTACGAAGCCGAATTTATCCTTTGATTTATGGAGAGAAAAAATAATCCGGGTCTTCTACATAATCGTCGCATTGGTTTTTATTGTGGAAGTCTTGGTATTTATTGTCTTTCGTAGTCACGGTCTTTTGGATGAGGGATTTACCGGTACACAGTACATAATCAAATACATAGTTCTCCCCTCCGCAATCGGACTCATATTGGTCACCGCCTGCAAATGGATAAATTCCAGGAGTATTAAGGCACAGATCAAAAATTATTCCGTCCTGGTAATGGTTTCCCTGCTGGCGACCGAACTGGCTTTTATCCATGACGACGTCGGAGCGATCCTGACCATATTCGCCATCCCTGTTTTTCTGACTGTCCTTTTTGGTCAGAAGAAGGTAACGGGCGCGATCACAATACTCAATAGCTTGCTGCTTGTCATTTCCACGATTCGTGCAGCATTTAGCAGTGATTCCATTTATTTTAGTCTGAATGCCGCAGTAGCCTATGCTTTGCTGATTTCAGCTTATTTGATCAGTAAGGTCTTGATCGAATACAACAAAGCAAACAATGATTATATCTACGCGAGCTATAAAACCTCCCTGTCCCTGAATGAACAGGCCAAGAACGATTCTCTGACAGGACTGTATAATCAGAAGACCTTCCAATCCCTGCTGAAAGGAACCATGGAACAGGCCAGGGATCTGAAGTCCCCCATGTCCCTTGCAATTATCGATCTGGATGATTTCAAGGAGATCAATGATACTTTCGGCCACCTGGAAGGGGATCAGGTCCTGCTCCAATTTACCAGCATGATGAAACAGCAATGCAGCGATGGAGACGCTTTCATCTCCCGTTACGGCGGAGACGAATTCGCGATGATTTTCCCGCGTGCCTCCACGGAACTTGCATATCTCAGACTGGAAGCGCTGCGGCAGCGATGCAAGCAGGTTCCCCGCCATTTGGTGCGATCCGGCGAGATCAGCTTCAGCGCAGGGATCTCCCACTACATGGAAGGAGACATGAATGAAGCGCTTCTTTTCCATCAGGCGGATTCGGCCCTGTATCAGGCGAAGGAAAACGGAAAAAACCAAACAGTCGTATATCCATATTAAAATAGCTTCTGCACCGGCAGAAGCTATTATTTTATTTTAATGCGTTTCTTACTGCGGCTGTCATTTCCTCTTTATCCAATACGCCTTTATGCCTTATTTCTTTAGTTTCCAGACCTTTTAGGCCTGCCGGGATTCTTACTCCCGTTTTGTCATGCAATGCGCGCACATTGGCAAAGCCGTCCTTTTCGACCGTAAGACCGACGGATGCGGCAACGCTGTCAGCAAATTTATATGCGCTGGCGGTTGATGCGACCACTGTTACAGTCTGGTCCCCAGTTGCTTCTTTATAATCTTCATACACCTTATATGCCACCGCGGTATGGGTATCCATCAGATAGCCGTCCTTGGCGTACATCCTGCCGATGGCAGCATTGGTTTCTTCCACGGTTGCATAATTGGCCCAGAACCCGGAAAGACCGCTCTTGATTTTATCGCTGACTTCATACTTCTTATTCTTCTCCAGACTTTCCATCAGCGCCGCGATCTCCGCTCCGTTGTCGCCGCTAAGGTGATAGAGAAGCCTTTCCAGATTGCTTGAAATCAATATGTCCATAGAAGGGGAATTGGTCAGGTAGAACTCCCTGGCAATGTCGTATATGCCGGTATTAATAAAGTCGGTCAGGACTTTGTTTTCATTGGATGCGCAGATCAGCCTGCCCACCGGAATACCCATTTCCCTGGCATAATAAGCGGCTAAGATGTTGCCGAAATTTCCGGTCGGAACAACGATATTGATCTTGTCGCCGGCTTTGATCGCGCCGTTCTCCAGCAGCTTCGCGTAAGAATAGACGTAATATGCTACCTGGGGGATCAGTCTTCCGATATTGATGGAGTTCGCCGAGGAAAGCTTGCAGCCGAGCTCAGCGAGTTCTTCCGCAAAATTGTTGTCGTTGAAGATCCTCTTGACTCCGGTCTGAGCGTCGTCGAAATTTCCTCGGATCGCATATACATGAGTATTCTCACCTTCCTGGGTTGTCATCTGCCTTTCCTGGACTTGGCTGACGCCTTCGTTTGGATAGAATACGATGATCTCCGTGTTGGGAACGTCGGCAAAGCCTTCCAGCGCTGCCTTTCCGGTATCACCCGAAGTGGCTGTCAGCACGACGACCTTTTTGTCTTCCTTTTCTTTTTTCATCGCCGTTGTCATCAGATACGGCAGAATGGACAGCGCCATGTCCTTGAAGGCCGCGGTCCTGCCGTGATAAAGCTCGAGGAAATATGCGCCGCCCGCTTTTACCAGCGGAACGATTTCCGGAGCTTCAAACTTTTTATCGTAAGCGCCGTTTACACAGTGCTGCAGTTCCTCTGCGGTATAATCGGTAAAAAAGCTATGAATGACTGCAAATGCGATCTCCTGATAGCTCTTGCCCTTCATGTCTTCCAATGTATAAGGAAGCTGCGGGATGGTTTCCGGAACGAAAAGCCCCTTATCCTGCGATATTCCCTGAATCACTGCCTGCGCGGCATTTTTCAAGTCTTTGCCGCCTCTTGTACTCTGATATTTCATTTGACATCTTCCTTTCCCGTAAACATATATGAAATCCGGGGGCAGTCCCCGCAAGTGTTCCTGCTAATTAATATTTGATTTTATCAAAGAAAATATAAATATACAAGGAAAACGGAGAAAAAACCTGTTATGGTACTCGGTCTCTTGAGTATTATATTTCACGAGTTCGTGAAAATCTGTTGTTTAACATTTCGTTAAGTGGTAGAATTATGTAAATTCACGAAGTCGTGAATTTTGCGCAACGACTAAACGACGGAGGGACAAGAAATGAGTTTACTGAATGGAGTCATGACATTACAAGAAGCCGCCCTTGAGTGGAATATTGATGATTCAACTATTAGGCACGCCATTAAAAACCAGCGTTTCCACAACGAGGAGATTCGAAAGAGCTCAAATACGTGGTTAATATTAAGATCCGCAATGGAACGCGTTTATGGCAACCATGAAATAGTCAAGATCTTTACTGCAGGATATGAGGGAAAGACAATCGATCAGTTCATCGCGACATTGATTAGTAATCATATAGATATGATATTCGATGTTAGAGAAATCCCATTAAGTAGAAAAAAAGGATTCTCAAAAACTGCTCTATCAAATATCTTGAACGAAAATAATATCAATTATGCTCATTTTAAGGAATTAGGAAGTCCGAAAGATATTAGAGATCGTTTATATTCAGATCATAATTATTTTGCTTTTTTCAATTCATATAGAGAATATCTTCACACACAGGAAGCCACTATGGAAATTATTAAAACCGCTATTGAGGCCAATAAAAAGATGCAGTTTTGCCTATTATGTTTTGAGAATAATCCTATGGAATGTCACAGAAGCATTGTTGCAGAAGAAATATATAATTCACTAGATACCGCAGAAATAATTAATATATAAATATTTATTGTAGGGAGGATCTTTTAGTGGATTGGGAAAGAAAAAGAGTGCTGATGGTTGTTAAAACATACCCTACTCCAAGTAAGAAATATCATGAGACCGTGTGTACCGCAGGAATCACTTCGACCGGAGAGTGGATCAGACTTTATCCTTTAATATTTCGTTACCTGAACCACGAACAGCAATTTTCAAAATACTCCTTGATAGATGTTGACGTCTTAAAAAACACGCAGGATAACCGTCCAGAAAGTTACAAAATCAAGAATGATTCTGTAAAGGTAATAAAAACTCTGGATCCCCAAAAAGACATAGAAGAAAGAAAAAGATTTTTATTACCTTTGTGTTCTGACTCATTTGAAGCAATTCAAAATAAATATAAGGAAGATAAGACTTCCTTAGGATTGTTTCAACCAAAAGAAGTATACGATTTGATAGTTAGTCCCGCAGAGAAGGATTGGACGCCTGCTCAAAAAGAAATACTTAATCAAACTTCAATGTTTGATAAAGAATTCAAGCAACTTGAAAAAGTTCCTTGGGATTTTTCATTTCACTTTAAATGCAACGCAGATGGCTGCAAAGGGCACAACGTTAAAATTACTGACTGGGAATTGTACCAAGCTTTCCGCAATTTTAGAAAGTATTACGGTGATGAGAAAACCGCTATTGAAAAATTAAAAGAAAAATATCTTGGTTATTTCCGAAATCCTAAAAGAGATTCTTATTTTATCGTAGGAACTGTACATCCTTGGCCTACCTTTATTATAATAGGAGTCTTTTCATATCTTAAGAATGATACTGTCCAAACTGACTTTTTTGACTTAATCAAATCATAAAATATTAATAGCTTAAAACATTACTCAAGCCGGAATCGTTCTTGTTGGTAACCCGTAGGGGAGTTCGCAGCTGCGAGCTTGAGTCCAGTTTGCCTGCATCTGCCGTCCTGCGCCCGCCCGTTCGGCGGGCTTGGACCGTCTCATTGCAAAAGGCATCATCGGTGCCTTTTGCGGGCATTCGACGCCCTGTCGGGTTCGACTCCCCAACACTTGACTGGTAAACGAAAAAAAGGACATCGCGAGGATGTCCTTTTTTCGTTGGTAACCCGTAGGGGAGTCGAACCCCTGACTCCGCCGTGAGAGGGCGACGTCTTGACCACTTGACCAACGGGTCTCATTAAGATTAAGTTGTCAGTTAAGGCGACGCACTTTTATTCCGGGCGTCGCCCTACAATAGTCTATATTAAAGCAAAAGGCTGAATAATGCAACTGTTTTTTTATCCCGTGAAATAGGGAATCATACCCTTTGCCATATAATCGGCTATGTTCAGCGCCTGATCCTCCATGCTTTCATACAGCGTTACCGACTCCGTATACTTGCCGGACAATACCAATACCATTTCCAGGATCGTCGTCTTATAGTAGTCATAGAGGAGATTTTTCCATGTCTGTTCATCCCAGTTGGGATTGACCTGCGCAAGGTAGGCCGCCAGCCTGTCGGCATTCCGGTACAGTGCCTCGGTATTTTGATTGATTGTCTGTATGTCGCCTGTTTTTTCGGCGCGCAAGATCTGGGCGCCGATCACGATCTGTTCCCTGATCATATTTTCTATGGTTCTGGCCGCAGGATCGCCGAAAAACGGTTCCAGTACATTCCCCAGGTCCGTCGGTGCATCGTAAAGCCGGCTGCCGATGACATCCAGATCCCCGAAATTCGAGGCATAGCTCACAAGGTAAGCCCTTCTCCACATCGGAAGCTCCATCCAGAATTTTCTTAAGGTATTGATCAAATTCATCTGTCCGTAAGTGATACAATTGTCAGTTTCGACCTCTGAATCTGCCACCTGATACGCCTCCCTACATTATTTTTACTATAATATGTTGGAAATTCTTTTATTGAATCAAATTTGGGCACAGTATATAATGTTTAAGGTATAAACGTACGATAACCTGATACGGAGGATAAAATATTATGGATTATAATAAATTGGCAGAGCTGCTCTTCCCTCACATAAACGGGGATCCTGAAGATTACGAGAGGATCTATCCGGAAAGAAAACTTCCTGCCGGCGCCAAGGTGACCAGGCTTGGGCCGAGCCCGACGGGCTTCATCCATCTCGGAAACCTTTACGGAGCTTTTGTGGACGAACGGCTTGCCCATCAGAGCGGTGGGATCTTCTATCTCAGAATAGAAGACACTGACGACAAGCGGCAGGTGGAAGGCGCTGTGGAAGCCATTATCTCCTCGTTGGAATTCTTTGACGTTACTTTTGACGAAGGAGCTTCCATGGAGGGCGACAAAGGCGATTACGGCCCTTATTACCAGAGTCAGAGAGCGGAAATCTACCAGACATACGTAAAACAGCTTGTTCTCCGCGGACAGGCTTATCCCTGTTTCTGCACGGAAGAAGAGCTTAACGCGATCCGAGAAGAACAGGAGAGTCTGAAAGAAAATCCCGGCTATTACGGCAAGTGGGCGAAGCACAGGGATCTTCCCCTGGAAGAGATCCAAAGCCGCGTTGAGCAGGGCCAAGCTTTCGTCGTAAGACTGCGATCCCATGGCACCCACGACTGCGGGGAGGAGGAGATCAGGACGATTTCCGTCGAAGACGGTATCCGGGGCACTCTGACTATGCCGGAAAACGACCAAGACGTCGTGCTGCTGAAGGCGAACGGCATTCCGACCTATCATTTCGCCCATGTGGTGGACGATCACCTTATGAGAACGACTCATGTAGTCAGGGGCGCCGAATGGCTGCCGTCCCTGCCGATCCATGTGGAGCTTTTCAACACCATGGGCTGGCCGCTTCCAATCTACTGTCACACGGCTCAGCTGATGAAAATGGAAGACGGCAACAAGCGCAAGCTCTCCAAAAGAAAAGACCCGGAGCTTTCCCTGGATTATTACCGCAGCGAAGGATACCATCCAAAGGCGGTCAGGGAATATCTCCTCACCATATTGAACTCCAACTACGAAGAATGGCGACTGGAAAATCCAGACGCAGCCCAGGAGGATTTTGAATTTACCGTTGAAAAAATGAGCAATTCCGGAACTCTCTTCGATCTGGACAAGCTGAACGATATCAGCAAGGATGTTTTAGTGAAGCTTCCCGCAGTGGATCTGTGCCGCTTCCTGATCGGCTGGGCGGAAAAATACAGGCCGGAGTTGGTAAGCCTCTTCGTCGGGCATGAGGACTACCTCAAAAAGATCCTGGATCTTGGAAGAGAAGGGGAAAAGCCGAGAAAGGATTTCATCTTCGCTAGGCAGATGTTTGAGTTCATCAGTTATTTTTATGACGACTACTTTAAGACGGAAGACGCTTATCCCGAAAACGTAAGCGCAGATGACGCAAAAACAATTCTGGCCGCTTACCTGGAAACCTACGACCATAAAGACGATCAGTCCCAGTGGTTCGATAAGATCCGGGAAATCGCCGCTGCCAACGGCTATGCCGCGAAACCGAAGGATTACAAGAAGAACCCCGAGCTTTACAAAGGCCACGTTGGCGACGTCAGCACCGTGATACGCATCGCTCTTATGGGGCGGGCCATGTCGCCGGACATTTGGGAAATCCAACAAATCCTGGGTGAAGAAAAGACAAAAGAAAGAATCAAAAAAAGTATATGATAAAAAATCTTATTTCATTTTTGGTGTAACACATTCCGCCGCCTCTTCATAGATTATACTACAAATCAATAATTTTATAAGAAGCAGGTGATTAAGAAATGTCAGAAGGATGTGGACTCCTTGGTGGAGAGCATGAAGGAATTGATACCAGCTTACTGTTTTTCTTCTTATTACTGGTGATCATTTTCTGCAACTGCGGCACCTTACGGTAACATAGGATTAAAAAGTTTGCCCTAGGGCAGCTTTTTAGACAGATGACAAACCCGACGCATGCGTCGGGTTTTTTATTTGCGGATTGACAGGAAATCTCGTTATTCCGCCAGATATTCTTTTGTGATACGGCCCAGGATCGTCATTCCCTTTTCAATGTCCTCCAGGGACATGTTGGAAAAGTTCAGCCGCAATTCATTGTTCTTTACTCCGCTCGGATAGAAGGAGCCTCCGGGTATAAAGGCGACCTTCTCCGCCATCGCTCTTTTGAGCAGTTCTCTGGAATCCTTGTTTTCCGGAAGCTCAAGCCAGATGAAAAGCCCGCCTCTGGGAACGACGTAATGGGCTTCCTTCGGGAATTCTCTGCCGATGACCTCCATCATACGATCACGGCGTTCCTTATAAATCCCTGTGATCCATTTGATATGGGCGTCCAGATCGTTGTGCTGAAGGTAATTTGCCATCTGCCTCTGGGCGATTGCCGAAGAGGACAGATCGGCGGCGTTTTTCAGGATCAGGTACTTTTCCATCAGTTCGCCTCTTGCGCACAGCCAGGCCACCCGGAGTCCGGGGCAGAAGGTCTTGGAAAAGGTCCCTACGTAAACGACCTGACCTTTTTTATCATACCAGCTCAGCGGTTTTTCCAGCTTGTCCTCAAATGACAGCTCGGAATAGGCCGCGTCCTCGATAACGGGGATATCATAGGAGGAGATGAATTCTACGAATTCCTTTCTTCTCACTGCCGACCAGCTTCTTCCCGTCGGATTCTGGAAATCCGGAATGACGTAGATGAGCTTTACACGATCGCCGTACTTGTCCAGCGCCTGCTTCAGAGACTCCAGAACCAGCCCTTCCCGATCGGTGGGCAGGGCTACCAGCTCCGCCTCATAGGCCTTCAGGGCGTTGACCGCACCCAGATAGGACGGCGTTTCAAACAATACCACGTCGCCTTTGTTGATGAAAAGCATGCTGCTCATGTCCAGCGCCTGCTGGGAGCCGCTGGTGACGATCACTTCGTCGTGTTTATAGTTCAGATCGAATTTATCGCGCATCCTTTCGGCGATAATTTCTCTCAACTTTCCGAATCCGCTGGTGGAGCAGTAACTCAGGGCTTCCTTCCCCTCGTGGTCCAGGACCTGGATAAAGGATTCCTTGATATCCTCGACAGGATAGGTTTCCGGTGAAGGAAAACCTGCCGAAAAAGAAATCATATCCGGCGTCTCCGTCAGTTCCATCGCGTTCAAAAGTGCTTTGTCCTGCAGGCACTCCATTCTGCTCGCAAATTTCATTCTGTTCACCTTTCTAAATCTCTTGCTCGTTCGTTTCTAAATATAATTTAAACGTTCCAGCTATTTAAATATTTTTCCTGCTCCGGAGTCAGTTTGTCGATTTCGATGCCCCAGGCTTCCAGCTTTCTTCTTGCTACCAGATCGTCGATCTCATCGGATACGTTGATGACGTGGTTTCCAAGCTTTCCGCGGTTATTCAGGATGTACAGAGCCGACAGGCACTGTACCGCAAAGCTCATATCCATGATCTCCGCGGGATGTCCGTCCGCAGCCGCGATATTCACCAGTCTGCCTTCTCCGATGACGTTGACCCATTTTCCGTTTGTGAGCTTGTAACCCATGACGTTCTTTCTGGTCTCTTTCTTTTCCACCGCGGCTTTTTCCAGACCTTCCATGTCCACTTCCACGTTGAAATGTCCCGCGTTGGTCAGGATCGCCCTGTCCTTCATGGTCAGCATATGCTCCATGGTAATGACGTGCTCGCAGCCTGTCGCGGAAACGAAAATATCTCCATGGGGCGCAGCCTGTTTCATGGTCATTACATCAAATCCGTCCATTCTGGCTTCAATAGCCTTCACAGGATCGATCTCCGTAACGATGACCTTTGCGCCCAAAGAAGCCGCTCTCATAGCAATGCCCTTGCTGCACCAGCCATAACCGGCTACCACGACTGTCTTGCCCGCAATGATCAGGTTTGTATTTCTCATGATGCTGTCCCAGACGGACTGTCCGGTACCGTAACGGTTGTCAAAAAGATGTTTGCACTGGGCGTCGTTTACCGCCACCATGGGGAATTTCAGTATCCCCTCTTTATCCATGGCCTTCAACCGGATGACTCCCGTCGTCGTTTCTTCGCAGCCGCCCCAGCACTCTTCGCCCAGATCCGGTCTGGTATTGTGGATCAGGCCGACCAGATCGCCTCCGTCATCGATGATGATATTGGGCTTGTGAGCCAGACACATTTCTATATGTCTATTATATTCCTCGGCGGTGGCTCCGTGATAAGCGTATACCTTCATGCCCGTCACGGCTAAAGCCGCTGCGATGTCATCCTGTGTGGAAAGGATGTTACTTCCGGTGACAGCCATATCCGCGCCTCCCGCTGCCAAAACTTCACAGAGATACGCCGTCTTCGCTTCCAGATGGACCGACAGGGAAACCTTCACGCCCTTAAACGGCTTTTCCTTTGAGAGCTGGGCTTCGAGGCCGCTTAAAATCGGCATGTTGTTTTTTACCCATTCTATTTTCTGTCTGCCCGATGGGGCGAGACTGATATCTCTGATTTCATTTTGTTTCATATTTATCCTCCTATTTGTACTGCCGAAACCGTTGTTGTCCGGCAGGTTTAGTTTTAAGAACACGAATTACATTTATACCATAATATTTCTCAGTCAGGAACAACGACCAGTTCGATCTGGTGTTCATATTCTCTGAGCCGTTTTCTTCTTGCCTTGTAGTCCGGCATGGTTTGTTCCACGACGGACCAGAACCGGCTGGAATGGTTCATTTCTTTCAGGTGGGCCAGTTCATGGACTACCACGTAGTCCATAAGCTCCTCGGGAACGAAGAGAAGGCGGTATGTAAAGTTGATTCCGCCGTTCCTGTTGCAGGACCCCCATCTCGTTTTGGCGCTGTTGATTTTCACATCGCCGGGCCGGAGTCCCATGATTTGCGAAAAATGACCGCATCTCGTCTCCAGATAAGCTTTTGCCTGCTTTTTATACCGGGCTTCTTCCTTCGCGGTGATCCGGATCACCTTTTTCGCAGTCTGCCTCGCCTGCAGCTTGTTCCGCGTGCTGTCGATCCAGTCCCGCTTTTTTAAGACAAAATCGTCGATATAGGTCCGGCTTGTCCTGAGGGGCGCTCTGACTTCGATCCTGCCGTCACGCCTCACATACAGAGCCAGCGTCTTTCTTTTCGAGCGTACTAATTCATATTCAAGCATATTTGTTTACTCGGCAAATAAGTCTTTCGTAAACGGATCCGCCGCCCCGACGTGGCCCATAAGGGTTTCCGCGGTCTTTCCGTCCACAAGGAACTGCACTTGCTTGACCTCGTCAAAGGAGTTGAGCAGGGTATCAACGATCTGGCTGATCAGGAACGTCTCCTCTAAAGAACCTCCGTTGAGCCCACTGCCGGAAAGGTCTACGAAAGCCGTATCTCCTTCCAGATAAACGTCATTGAATTTGACCTGGTCGGTGATCACCGTACTATAGCCCTTATCGGGAGAGGTTTTCAGCAGCTCCAGGGCGTCCTTATAAACGCTTTCCGGCTTTGACGTCATGTCGGTTTGATATACCTTGAATTTTTCGAGAGATTCATCTCCCGTCGCTATGTAGTCTTCATTTGCAAAAAACAACGTGACCTGATAAGTCTGTTCCTTCGGCTGGTCGGTGTCGCCGTTCCCGTCGCCGTTGTCGCCACTCTTGCCGCAGGCTGTAAATCCAAACATGCCGAATGCCAGAACGGCACACAACAAAATCAATATTATCTTTCTTTTCTTCATTTTACCTTCCCCTTTTATTATGAGTTCTGTGGTCTGAGGTGGATCCCCTTCAGGGGTATCGCTCCCAGAATTGCGATCTGAAGGCGGATGCCCGGTTTTTCCCTGTGCGTGTTGTACAGGTCGATGAAGTGGTTGTAACGGTCGCTCTGGATCTCGGTCTCCTCTTCAAGCTCCTTCAGACTGCCCTCAAGCTCCCGGAATTTTTCATCATCGGCAAGCGCCGGATAATCGTGGGCCAATTGAAGCAGCTCGTCCGCCATCGGCGTTACGTTTTCGGCGCAGGCGCTGATTTCTTCCCTGTCGTCGGATCTGCAGTAGCCGCCTCCCAATTCGTAGATCGCGGCCATCAGCTCCCGCGCCTCGAGACCTTTTTCGTCAGCCAGCTCAAGCAGCCCCAGAATATACTCAGACCGCGACTGCAGCAGCGCATCCACACGGACCCACTGGGCCCTTGCTTCCTTTTTATGCTTTTGCAATTGTCCCATGGCTGCCTGCATCCAGGCCCAGAATACCATGACGATACCTAAAATAACATATAGCATGCGGTTACTCCATTTCCTCTGATCGTTATATCTATGATTTTATCATCTTTTTCCGATCTTAGCGAGGGATTTTTCATCGACGGATTCATCGTTGTAATAAAAAACCCGTGGAACATTTTACTGTCCCACAGGTTATATCAGACAGGGGAAAATCTGTCAACATTTTCTATGTGTTCTGCTGCTGGAAATCGGTTTCGATTTCGTCGATCATATTGAGCATCCGGGTTGCAGTTTCAATGGCTGCCTGATAATCCCTTTTGTTGATCGCATCGTTCATATTGAGCAATATCTGGTTGAAATTGTTTACATCCGTAGAGTAGTCCGCCTGCAGCTGCGGGATCATTCCCTGCCAAAGACTGTTGGCTCTTCGGTAATTCTGGTATGCCTCGGCCCAGTCGTTCTGCTCCACATTGATAATGATCTGCCTTGCAAAATACGAAAGCCGCATGACGTCCGGCGGAATGATCACGTTAAAAAAGTCAAGTACATCCGCAAGGATCTGCGTGATTTGATTGGCTTGGGAGATCGCCGGGTAAGCCTTCCTTTGGGCGACATTCTGCTCAAGGCTTCTGATCGCGGCATTCAATGCGACGATGACGTTATTGGGCACCTCCGCCGCCTGCAGCGCCGGCGTCACGTTATTCATAGCTGTTCTTATATCATTGACCCTGCGGTCCGCGCTTTGCCAGTCCTGATGATAGATGTCGTCGATGATACTGACGGCGTTGGACTCGATGACGCCCAATTCGTCCGGTACTTCCGGCATGCTCGGAATGATTATGGTTTGTCCTATGTTGATCATATTCGGATTTTTGATCTGAGGATTTGCTTTTATCAACTGTGCCAACGGCACGTCAAATTGTTTCGCGATCAAATATAATGAATCGTGTGGTTTTACGATATACTGTTGCATTATTACTCCCTCCAGTACTTTATTTACTGTATTCATAATATGTGAAATGGATCGAATTGTCACAAGGCCGTCGGTGGACAGACCCTCCCGGTCATCCGGGCGATTCCCTGATTCTTAAAAAATAGCGTGCATAAAGCGCGCTTATTTTTTTAATCCTTAATACGAAGGGTATATTTACTGGTATAATATACAAAGTCATGATGCGATAAGATGATCTGACACAAAAGGGGAAGGGACAGGAATAACTATGAATATAATCGGGAGAACCCGGGTTTTTGTAATAAAGCATTATAAAACGCTATTGAAATTTGCCGTTGCTCTGATTCTGATCACATTGATCCTGATCGAGGGGAAAAACCAGATCCAAAGCATCCATCCGGCAGCGACGCTGCACACGCTGCGGGCAATACCGGTGAGCTGGAACCTCCTGTTTTTCCTTATCGGCGTTATCGCTTCGTTTTCCATGGTGCTTTATGATGTCTTCGGCATGAGGAGTTTCCGGTACGAAATCGACAAACGGGATCTCATAAGCATCTCCTTTGTGTCCAACTCGCTGAACACGCTGCTTGGATTCGGCGGGCTTACCGGTCCGGCCATCAAGACGATGCTCCTGAAGAAACAAAACATAGAGCCAAAGGAAATGATCTCATACAATGCGATCCTTGTGACCTCAGCCACCACCGGGCTTTCGGTATTCGCCATCTTTGCCCTCTTCAACTACCGGAACATACTGCCATTGATCAACCAACACAAATGGCTTTTGATTTTTCTGGCCGCCTACGGTCTTTATGTGATCGGGTACTTTTTCCTGGACAGGGTGGTGAAGCAATTTAAGACATGGGCAGCGGATTTCGGTCTTGCAAGGCTTTTCAAGCTTCGGCTGGAGTTGCTGGCTGTTTCCGTTCTGGAATGGCTCCTGGCCTGCATCCTTTTCTATACGCTGGCTTACTATTTTTACAATCAGCTTTCCTTTATCAATATCATGTCGGTCTTTGCCATAGCCTCCATCGCAGGCATCATAAGCTTCCTGCCGGGTGGCGTCGGCTCCTTTGACCTGATTGTTATCATCGGTCTTCAGATGATCGGTCTGACCCCCAACGAAGCTCTTGTCGTAGCGATCCTGTATCGTGTATTTTACTACATCCTGCCGTCAGGAACCGCGATTGCTGTATTCGCCCTCCGTGTCCTGAAAAGAACAGAGCAAAAAGGTTATGTCATAAAATCCGACGCATATGGACAGCTGGTTGCTACCCTGATGGCCATCGTCGTCGTCACCTGCGGCGCGTTGCTGCTGATTTCAGCCCTCACGCCCAGTCTGATCTCAAGAAGCAAGCTGATCACCAGTATGGAAGCCGTTGTATTTCTGCATTTTTCGCGCAGTATCTCCATCGCCATCGGCCTGATGCTGCTTTTCACGGCCAAGGAGGTTTTCCTTCGCGTAAAACGTGCTTATCATGTCACGATGATCCTCCTGCTGCTCGGAGGGATTTTCACATTTATCAAAGGCTTTGATATTGAAGAATTTGTCTTTATTATTGCCGCGATGGGTATCATGCGCCTCTCAAAGACAAACTTTTACAGGAAGAGCGTTCTGATCAAGCCAAGCCATTTGATCGCCGCGGCGCTGGGGGTTTTCGTCCTGATGGCCGTGTACATGAAGCTGAGCCATATCCTGTTTTCAAGCTATATCAGGACGTTCCACTATCCGCATCACATATTTCATGACGTTCATACCTTCGTCAGTTCCGGCGCCATAGCCTATGGGTTGTTTCTGATTTATATCATTGTCTGGTATTTGAAGCGCGACCGGATCGAAAAGGATCCCCGGTATCAGGGCTTGGATTCCGGCAAGCTGGATCTGTTTTTAGAAAAATACAAGGGGCATCACCTGTCCCATCTGGTTTACCTCGGAGATAAACACCTGTATTGGGCCGTCCAGGATCAGGTGCTGTTCGCATATATCAAGTTCTCGGATAAAATGATTATTTTAGGGGATCCCATCGGCGAAAAGTCTCTGTTCACGGAAGGTATCCAGGAATTTCAGAGGTTCATCGACGTCTATGGTTACCGGGCTGTCTTCTATGAGGTCGACGAGGAGAATCTGTCCCTATATCATGATAACGGGTATTATTTTTTCAAACAGGGAGAAGAAGCGGTGGTGGACCTGGAAGAATTCAACATGGAAGGCTCCGCACACCGGACGTTCCGGAATGTCGTCAATCGCTTTGCCAAGGACGGGTATGTATTTGAAGTGCTGGATCCGCCTTTTACAGATGAATTTCTGGATAGGCTGGAACCGATCTCTGCCGAATGGCTCGGAAAGCGTAAGGAAATGGGCTTCTCGGTGGGCTGGTTCAACCGGGATTACCTGCAGAAAGCGCCGATCGCGATCGTAAGAAATCAGGAAAGCGGCGGGATCATAGCCTTTGTATCGATGACCCTTCAGGACCCGGAACACATCGGCATCGATCTGATGCGGGTCAAAAAAGAAGTGCCCAACTCCACCATGGATTTTATCTTCATTCAGCTGCTGATCCATTTCAAGGAGCAAGGCTTTAAACACTTCAGTTTCGGAGTCGCTCCCCTGTCAAAAGTCGGGGCTGCGCCACGATCCCACAGAGCGGAACGGATCGCCCACTTTATATACGAACACGGTCAGAAGCTTTACAGCTTTGAAGGATTGCGGAAGTTCAAGGATAAATTCGACCCGACGTGGGAGCCGAAGTACCTGGCCTACCCACAGCTCATGTCGCTGCCCGCCCTCCTGATCGAGGTAACAATGATGGTAAATATACCGAGAAAAAAGAAATAAAAAAAGAGGAAATGGCGGAATAATAAAAAATGTACCCTGCAAAGGGTACATTTTTTTAGGCAGTAGAAGGCGCTAACCTTTCATAAAGCTTCCGCAATCTGTCTGTTCTACGCTGTTTGCCATCTGGGAATGCTTTGCCACTTCGATCTTGTTTAAAGTGCAGTAATTATCATCCTTGCAGTGGAACTTGCACTCCGTTACGGAGCATCCTATGCTTGAGTTGTGTTCCATGTTAATTTCTCCTTTTACGTGATTTATAGAATATTTTTCCTCGGCGGACGGAATTTATGCACGGATTTTTGATGCGGTTCATATTGTTATAAATTGATCGTCTTGGGCAAAAATATGAGCGGATAATAAAAATATATTGATTTTGTGGTTTTAAAGGTGTATCATACGTGTTTGATATCAACCTGCGTAAAGCAGAAAGCGAAAAGAGGTAAATTACAGTGAAATATAATATCGGAGTAGCCATCGGTTCCAGGTTTATCCAGGCGGGCGTCGTGGATAAATACGGAAGGCTGGTTGCCAGGACTAAAATAGATTCCCACTCGGAACGGACCATAGAAGATATCGTGGCCGAGGCGAAGCAGTTGATCATCTCACTGCTGGATAATCAGGATCTGGATATCAGAGACGCCAAGAGCATAGGCGTTTCATGCCCCGGTCTGATGGACGAGGAAGGCAGCAGGATCGTCAAAACACACATCATGGGCTTTCAGAAGGCCCCGATCCGGGATGAATTCAAAAAGTATTTCAGCAACCCGGTCCATGTAGAAAACGAAGCACACTGTATCGCGCTGGCGGAAAGCGTCGGAGGAGCGGCAGAGGATCTCGACTATTCTGTAACGATCCATATCGGTACCGGAATCAGCGGCGGAGTCATTATCAACAACAGGCTCTATACCGGCTTCAACGGAGCCGGCGGAGTCCTCGGCCACATGGTCATCGACAAGCATGGAAAAGAATGTTCCTGCGGAAGAAGAGGCTGTTTCGAAACCAAATGCTCGGAAAAGGCTTTGATCGCTCAGACGAAAGAAGCCGCCGAAAAGAACCCTGATTCGCTGATTTGGAAGGTCTGTGAAAACGATCCAACCAGAATAACCGGAACCACCGCTTACGAAGCAATGAAGCTTGGGGACGCCGCAGCCAAGGAAATCTTTGACGAATATGTCGACAATATGGCCGTCGCCCTGACGAATATCTCAAATATCCTGATGCCGGAAGTCATCATTCTTTCCGGCGGAATTACCGTTTTGGGAGAAGGTCTCCTGAAACCGGTCCGGGAGAAAATGTACAACTGGGTATACAGCAGGGAATACACCCTTCCGATGCTGAAGCTCTCCGAAATGGGAAGCGCGTCGGTGCTGATCGGAGCCGGCATGCTGGGTACTTACAAAAAATAATAAGACAAAAAAAGGAGGGTCGCCCCTCCTTTTTTTATGTCCGGATCGAAAATCAATCCAGCTTCCGCTCCAGATATCTGGTTCCCGGAACAGGATTATAAATGTACGGCTCAATATCGTAGAAGCCAAAGGACTCATACAGCTTCTGCGCCTTACTCATGGTCGGAAGGGTATCAAGCCTGATATACCGGTACTTCCTGCCTGAAGCCTCTTCAAGGATCCTGGAGATCAGTTTGCCTCCGATCCCCAGTCCCCGGTATTCATCCCTCACATACAGCCGTTTCATTTCACAGACGTCCGGGGAAAGCAGGTGCAGCGCTGCGCAGCCCGCGCTCCTGCCGTCGACAGAAGCAATGATGATCATTCCGTCCGGCGGACCGTATCTTACGGGCAGCGTTTTCAGCTCCTCTTGAAAATTCTGAAAGGAAAGATCCACCTCAAGGGTTTCGGCGTATTCCAGGAACAGCTTCTTTGCCTCTTCGAACATTTCCTGTTCCGCCGCAACCATCAGCTCTACCTGCTTATTCTTTATATCCATGATTTTTTTAATCTCCATAACTTCTTCATAATAATCCTGTATAAATAGATTATAAACTAAAACAAGGAGCTGAAAGACATGAATTTATTTAAAAATAAAAACGGCAGCCATAAAGGTCACATGCTGCATATGATATTATGCTGCGGTCTACCTCTGCTGATATTGCTGGTACTGCCTCTTTTCGGCTATAAAGGGATATTACAGACCATTGCTCCTTTCATCTGCCCGGTCATGATGCTGGTCATGATGCCGATGATGATGAGAAACCATGGGAGCGGCTGCCATGAAAGCTCCGAACAAACGGAAGCGAAACCATTGCAGCAGCCATTGGAAAGATTAGAACAGAAAGAACAATAAAAATTTGGGATATAAAAAATCCGTAACGCAGGTTGGCTCTCCTCCCCTGCATTACGGATTTTTATTTCTAATGGGTTTTTATCTCTCACTCGGTATCGTCAGGATAAATCGGCTTCCCTTGCCGATCTCCGATTCCACGTCGACCCTGCCGTTGATCCGGTCCATATTTTCCTTTACTACATAAAGGCCGATCCCTTCGCCGGATACGCCCGTTGAATTTTCGCCGCGGAAATAGGCGTCAAACAGGTGCTCCCTGTCTCCGGGGCTAATGCCGGAGCCGGTGTCTTCGATCACAATCCGGAGTCCTTCCTCCTGCAATTCATAGGAAACGATCACCTTTCCGCCTGGTCCGGTGAACTTGTATGCATTGGTCAGTATGTTGTAAATACTCTGGCTCAGTTTATAGCGATCGGTTCGGACGCCGATTTTTCTATGGCTTGCCAAAATCAATTCAATTTGCTTCTTATCGAACTGCATCTTCAATGCTCCGACGACCTGTTTCATAAGCTGGCTTATTTCGATGTCTTCCGTCTGAATGGCGTCGACGCTTCTTTCCGCGTCGATCATTTCGCTCATATTGGCGATGATCGCTGTGATGCTGTCGATCTGGGATTCACAGGTTTTGATCTCCTCCGGCGTCATGGTGATCACGCCGTCCTCAAAGCCCTCCAAGTGAGTTTTCAGTATAGTCAAGGGTGTTCTGGTCTGGTGGACCAGCTCGTCCAGCAGCCTCTTCCTGCTGATCTGCTTCAGCTTCAGCTTCGATTGGAGCGTATCCAGGCTCTGCTGGATGATGCGTATCTCGCGGACCTTCGACCGTTCGATATCCGTTTCATTCCCAAGGTCGATATTGGTTGCCATTACGACGGTATTCCGAAGATCCTTGGACATCCTCCTGCTGATCAGGGTCCCTATGACAATCATCAAGGCCAGCGCGATGCCGAAGGAAAGGATACTGTTTCGGATCAGTGCGAAAGCAAACATTCTGGTCTGCAGGGAATTCCCGATGGAACTATAGCGGACAACGTCAAGCTTGCCCAGAACGGCTCCGTTATTTGATATCTCCGTAGAATCAACCTCCTGCTGCGCTCTCCCCATCATCCGGTCCATCATGCCGTTTCCCATCATGCCTTTGCCGTATCCGTTACCGTATCCCTTGCCGTTCATCATACCGGGTCTGTTGACCACGTCAGCCAAAAGCTCTCCATTTGCGTCATACAGCTTTATTTCCCGGATCGGATCGATCAGGTGCGTTTCCAACTGCACGGCGAGCTGGGTTTTCGTATAATTCTCCGAAAGCGCCTTTTTTGTGAACTCCGCGATCTGCCGGTAGTGATGCTCGTAGTTGCTCGTCTGGGCGTCTACGAAATAATTATTGATCAATGAGCTCAAAACAAGGGTGTTGATGATTACGGAGAGGATCGCCGAAAGGATCAGCGCCAGCATCCATTGCCGCTTTATCGTCATGATGACACACCTCCAAAGGTATAGCCGGCTCCGTATTTCGTGATCAGAACCTGCGGATTTTTTGGATCGTCTTCGATTTTTTGACGGATCCGTTTGATGTAACTGTCGATATTCCGATCGTAGCCTTCGTATTCGTTCCCGTAGGCGAGCTCGATGAGCTGTTCCCTTGTCAGGACCTGCCCCTGGTTTTTAAACATGACAAGCAGCAGACTGTACTCTGCTGCCGTGATCGGGATCTCGTTATTTTTTTTGTAAAGCTTCATACTTTTGGTATGAAGGCTAAGATCCTTATATTGATACACGATCTCATCCGATTCGTGATAGATCCTTTTGAGGAACCGCTTGATACGGAGCATGAGCTCCTTCACACTGAACGGTTTGACCACGTAGTCGTCTGCTCCTGTGCTGAATCCCTTTATCCGGTCAACTTCCTCCTGCCTGGCAGTCATCATGATCACCGGCACCTCAGACACCTTCCGGATCTCTTTCAGAACCTCAAAGCCGTCGATGCCCGGCATCATGATATCCAGCAAAACGAGATGGACTGTGCTGTTGTTGAAGATCTCAAGCGCTTCAAAACCGTCTTTGGCCAGGTAATAACCGTAGCCTTCCTTGTCCAGATACTTTGAAACGATGTCTCTTATTTCCGGCTGGTCTTCAACCACCAAAATCTGATACTTCACATCTCCACCCCGTTTTCGAACTGAATCATTATTCTATGATCGTCTTTCTTCTTAAATATTCTTCATCGGAGATCTCGCCTCTCGCCAACCGCATTTTCAGTGCATCCAGTGCCGCATTGTCGGTTTGACGGCGAACTTTCTTCCTGGCGAAGAATACGATACCCGCAATGATCAGCGCTGTCACTGCCAGCATTATAATCATACCCCCGCCGCCGCGCATTAATCCATATCCGAAGCAATTTCCAATACCGTTAAATCCGTTTCCAAACATCATTTGAAACACCTCCTTTAATCATTAAGAACTTTCAGAGTTCTTCTGTATGTTTCCTCGTCGATTTCTCCGTTGACATATCTCTGCTTCAGCGCCTCGACGGGATCTTTTCTATTGTTGTTTTTGTTTTCTTCTGCTTTGTTGTTCGTGATCAGGTAATAGACTGCAAACCCGATCAGCACCCAAATTAAAATCATCATATATTTCATCTCTCTTTCAGATTTTACTCTTGCTTGTTTTCTGTTTATGTCCTAACTATACCGGCCAATTATGGCACAATTATGATTAGAAAAAAAGTTTTTTGACCCGCCGAATGATTCGGGTATAATTGAAATGCTGGGAGTGATGAAATGAATATAGAAATCAAGAAAGTGAATTTTGAAAATCTGATAGACTATCCTGACGTCTCCATCGAGACGGGTCAGGTCACTTTTATATGCGGGAGCAGCGGCTGCGGAAAAAGCACGCTTTTAAGGCTCCTGAACGGAACCGTATCCCCCGGGAAGGGAGAGATCATGTTGGACGGCCGCAGCATCGACGAGTTTGATACCGTAGCCCTTCGGAAAGAACTGATGCTGGTCAGCCAGTCGATCTATCTTTTCGATTCAACCATCAAAGAGAATTTTGAGGAGTTCTATCGGTATCGCGAGCTGCCAGCGCCGGACGACAATGCGATCACGTCCTGGCTTTCCCTTTGCTGTGCGGACTTCCCCCTTGAAATGTCCTGTACCTCCATGTCGGGCGGCGAACGTCAGAGGGTTTACATCGCAATATACCTTTCTTTTAAACCAAAGGTGATCATGCTGGACGAGCCCACCTCGGCACTGGACTCACAGACGTCGACAAGGTTGATTGAGAATCTCACCGCATACTGCAAATCAAACGGTATGACCATGATCGTCGTCAGTCACGACCGGTCGCTGGCGGAACGGTTTGCAGACAAAACGATCCTGTTTGAAAGGAGTGAACGGTAATGCAGCATATCGTATCTCTAAACCTTCTCAATTTCGGATTGGTTTACCTCCTGTTGATCATCGTCCTCGCTGTCATGAAAAAAGCAAGGATCAACCAGACGAAGCTGCTGGTCATTGCGAGCGTCCGAATGACAGTGCAGCTGATCCTCGCCGGATTGATCCTCACTTATATTTTCAAAAATCCCCATCCGATTTTCACGGCGGCTTATCTCCTTGCAATGACGGTTTTCGCCATACACAGGGTGCTTTCAAAACACAGGGGGATCAACAGGAATTTCAAAATAGCGATCTCCGCTTCCATTGCTGGCGCGGGGCTTTTGATCGTGATGTTCTTCATCCAGGTCATCGTGGGCATCAGCATCTTCAATCCCCAGTACACGATACCGATCAGCGGCATGATCATCGGAAACGCCATGACCGGCGTGAATCTGGCGATAAAAACCTTTACCGAAGAAACGAGGGCGCAGCGGAACAGAATCAACTCGCTGCTCAATCTGGGTGTGCCGCCGGGGAAGATCCTGCTTCCCTTTGTCAACAACGCTCTGGAAACGGCATTGCTGCCGACGTTGAATTCCATGCTCGGAATGGGGATCATATCTCTGCCCGGAATGATGACCGGACAGATCCTGTCCGGGACCCTGCCCACCACAGCGATCCTTTATCAGATCTCTATCATGATAGCAATCTGTACTGCAGTCTGCCTCGTGGTCTTCTGCTCCCTATATTTCGGCTACAGGACCTTATATAACAAAAAGAATCAGATCACTATTTAATATAAACGATGGTCGTAGTCATGCCGCAAAAACGTCCCGGTATACCCGAGACGTTTTTGTGTAATGAATACTTGCTGTTATATTTATCTGATTGCCCGTAATTGAGGAGGAGCTACTGTACTTTTATGAATCCGCTTTCTTCCACGATCTTCTGACCTTCCGGACTCATTACGAAGTCTACATATTTCTGAGCTGCTTCGGAGAGTTCGCCGCCTGCTACATAGAGGAACGGTCTGGAGATCTTGTATTCGCCGGAGAGTACGGTTTCGGTCGATGGCGTCACGTTTTCAACTTTTAAAGCCTTGACGGTGTCGCTCAGAGATCCGAGGGATACGTATCCGATGGTGTTCGGAGTTGTAGCGACTGTCTGCATCACTGCTCCTGTAGAACCCTGAACCAAAGCGTCCTTTGTCGTGTTGTCAACTTCCTTGCCGGCCGCATCCTTAACCATAACCTTGGTGATTTCAGTGAACGCGCCTCTTGTTCCGGAGCCTTCTTCTCTGCTGACTACAACGATCGGAGCGTCGTCTCCACCGACTTCTTTCCAGTTCTTGATCTGACCGGTATAGATCTTATTGATCTGATCGAGTGTGAGATTCTCAACTTTGGTATCCTTGTTTACGATAACTGCCACGCCGTCCTTGGCGATGACGAATTCCTTTGCTACGGAAGCCTTTTCTTCATCTTTCACTTCTCTTGACAATGCGCCGAGGTCTGCAATTTTTTCCTCGATGGATTTGATTCCCTGTCCGGATCCGCCGCCCTGAACTTCGACTGTGATTCCATTGTTTGCAGCCATAAATGCCGCTGCCAATTCTTCCGATAACGGTTGCACGGAGGTGGATCCCGCTGTTACGACAGTCCCAGTGACTTCAGCAGCTTTATCATTATTACCTGTGTCTGTTCCGCTGTCCTTGGCTCCGCAGCCTGCGAATGCTCCAAGCGCCAATACGATTACTAAAACAATTGATAATATCTTTTTCATTTTTTAAATTCCTTTCTTGATTCGAATTTTTATTTCTCCTGTTTACATTTTCGATTATACAAAGTCTTTGTTAAAGACGAATAAAGCTTATGTTAAATACATTTAAGCCTATGTTAAGCTTTGGTTAAGTCCGCGGCCGGACCGTTAAACCGCTAACTCAAGAAGCTTGACCGAATTTGCCGGCTCCGGGAGTTCTATTCTTTCCCTGTACTTGAAGCTTGCTGCCATATCGGCCAATATCCCTGCTTGGCTGAAGAGTTTTTCACTCATCGCCGCGCTCTGTTCGGCCATTGCCGAGTTCTTCTGCACGACTTCGGAAACCTGTTCAATTCCCTGATTGATGATCATGACACTCGACGCCTGCTCTCTGGACGATTCGTTGATGCTGATCGTCAGGCCCGCCACCTTGTCGATGGCCTCCTGGATCTCATAGAATACCCTCACGGTATCTTGCGCGATATCAGCCCCGGTCTCCGCGGACTGTATGGACTCGTCTATGATCGCGGAGGTCCGCTTCGCCGCTTCGGCGCTTTTCGCAGCAAGACTCCTGACCTCATCCGCGACCACCGCGAAGCCTTTCCCGTGCTGTCCGGCTCTTGCGGCTTCGACCGCCGCGTTCAGCGCAAGGATATTCGTCTGAAATGCGATATCGTCGATTACCTTGATGATCTTTGAGATGTTTTGGGAGGAGTCGCTGATTTTCGTCATGGAGTCCAGCATCGCTTCCATCCGGGAATTTCCGGTTTTAGCGTTTTCCTGCGCAAAAAGCGCCAGTTCGCAGGCCTCCGAGGCGGTCATGGTGCTTTGCTTCAGATTACCTGCCGTTTCGGTGATGGACGCCGTAAGTTCCTCAATAGAGCAGGCCTGTTCCATGGAGCCCTGCGCCAGCGTCTGGCTGGCGTCCAGTATTTGCCTTGAACCTGTCTCCACATTGTCCGCCGACTCGCTGATATCGCCCATTACCTGTGTCAGAGTCATAATGATGCTGTTCAGAGAGTCTTTGATCTGAATAAAGTTCCCATTATATTCCTGCGTGATCGCAATATCCAGATTGCCCCGGGTGATTTCCGACAGAACGCTGTCTATTTCACCAATGTAGTTCAGCAGGCTCCAGATGCTCGTATTCACTGCGTCCTTTATTTCGGCATGGTCTCCTTTGTAATCTCCGTGCATCAGCACGTTCAGGTTTCCTTTGGACATTTCGCGCAGCACGAACGACGCCTCCTTGATCGGCTCAACCACAGCGTTCAGTGTGCGGTTGATCCCCTCGACGATCTTTCTGTATTCGCCGTGGAAGTTGCCGGTGGATCCCCGTTTATCAAGTTGACCCGCTATGGCGGATTCGGAAAGTTCGTAGGTTTCCTCCACGATATTTTTCAGGTTTTCTATCATCAGCGTTATCGAAGGGAGCAAACTGTCGTTTTCACTCTTTCTGCCGATTTCCCTCAAATGCTCCAGGTCCTGAAGTTCTCCCGCCGCCACATGGTTCATATATCCGATGACTTCGTTGATATTTCCCGATACTTCATTGATCGATTCGGAGATTTCAAGGAAAATACCCTTGCCCGTCAGGCTCATTTGTCCGGTATAATCGTTCACCCGCATCCTGCCAAGCATCCGGTTTCCTTCGGCCAGTGCTCCAAGCCCTTCCAGGCACGCATTGATGCTGTTTTTGATTTCATTGAATTCTCCACGATAGTTCTGAGTCAGCCGCGGCGGGATCTCTCCGTTGCCGATTTTTTCGATATAGGCTGCCGCAACGTAAAGCGGATTGGTCACCGCATCCAGCGTCCGGTTGAATCCTTCAACGATCTTTTTAAAATCCCCCTCGTGTCTTTCGATATCGGCTCTTGTATGTAATTCCCCTTTGATTGCTGCTTCGGACAGCATATTGACGTCTTCGATCATTCCCCTGACTGCGCCGATGCAAGTGTTCAGACTGTCCTTGATCAAGTTGAAATCCCCTGAATATTCTTCTTCGATAATGTCCGGGATATCCCCCCTGCTGATTCGTTTCAGGCAATCCGCCGAAGTATTGAGCGGAACCACCAATGCTTCAAGCGTCTGGTTAAAACCATTGACGATATCCCTGTACCCCCCGTCAAACCGCTCTTCATTCCCCCTGTAAGCCAGTTCACCGTTCAGCGCTGCCGCGGTCATTTCTCTGGTTTCCTTCACGAGAGCTCTCAGATTGCTGACGACGGATTTCATACTGCTCCCCAGTACGTCCTGTTCCGACCTCGGAACGATCTCCATGTCCAGATCGCCTTCCGCGATGCACCGTGCCGCGTTTGCATTTGCCCTGATGTTGTCCGCCATTATTTTAAAAGCGTCCACCAGATTCCCGACCTCGTCTCTGAGATCCGTTTCAACCGCAACGTTGACGTCCCCCTGCGCAAGTTTCCCGGCGGCTTCTGCAAGGCCCGAAATCGGAGTTCCGATTTTTCCGGATATGAACGTGCCCGCGACAAATGCGGAAGCCAGGCAAAGGATCGAAATGCCGATCATGGCAAGAAAGGAAAAAAGAAAGGTTCTCTGCGACTCCTCGAGACTGAGGTTCGCCACCGTGATGCCGTCCGAGATCAGCTTCTGGATGTCTTTATCCACAACATTCGCCTTCGATTGGTAATCCGGCGCAAGATTCATGGCGCCGGTGTAATCAGCCGCCGTAAGGGCCGTTTCCAGCTGTTCCGTAGTGTCTCCGGCCGCCGCCAGATCCTTTTCCAGCGTTTGAAACAATTCAGCCGACACCCCTGTCTTTCCAAACTGAGCCAGCAGGCTTTCATTTTCCTTCTGTAGCTCTTCAATGGTACCGGCACGTTTCTCCGACTGCAGGACGTCTCTCTCATAGAGCATCAGGTTAAACGTGTCGTCGATCCTCAAAAGGTTTTTCTGGATGTCGTACAGATAGGTTGTCGGTATGAAATGCCCTTCGTAGATATCATTTGTGTTTTGGTTCGTGCTGTAGATCGCGCCGATGCCGAATACGCCTGCTATGGCTGAAAACAGACCTATCAGCAAAAACGCAGCGATCAATTTCCTCTTAATGCTCATGCTGTTCCATTGAATACTCATACTGTTCCGCATACTAATTCTCCTTTACTTCGCCCGATTTCAGGCGACCGACTCCGATCCCCGGAGTCCATATTCTTATATCCTTTATCTGGTTCCATATTAGTCAAACCATGTAAACGCAGAATTAAGGTAATGTTAAATATAGGTAAAAGGAGCCGGCTCAGGGCTGATTTTACATAGAATTAACAGCTTTTTAACCGCCGTAAAATGATTGGCTTTTTATGCCATGTTAAAATGTAGCCAGAGTAACAAAGGAGTAAAGATTATGACAGAAAAGGAAATAAGCGATTTAAAAAAGATCATCGACGAAAGGGCGATAAGAACCGTATTTCAGCCCATCATCTCGCTTGTTGACGGTGAAGTGCTCGGCCACGAGGCGCTCAGCAGGATCACCTGCGACAGCGGGATCAGGGATATGGAGACGCTCTTCGCACTGGCGGGACATCATAACTGCCTGTGGGATCTGGAGCAGCTCTGCAGGACAAGGGCCTTTGAAGCCGCATTCCGGTTTATGATCCCACCCTACAGCAAAAAGCTGTTCATCAATGTCAATCCCAATGTACTGCATGACGAATCCTTCCAGAAAGGGCTCACGAAGGAATACTTGAATCAGTATCAGATCTCTTCAAGCAATATTATATTTGAGATCACAGAAAGAAACATCATCAAGGATATCGAAGGCTTTATCGCCGCCATCGACCATTACAAAAGCCAGGATTACAAAATAGCCATCGACGACGCCGGCGCAGGTTATTCCGGTCTCAACCTCATCAGCGACATCAATCCCAATTTTATCAAACTGGATATGAAGCTGACGCGGGACATCCATACCGACAGCCTGAAAGCGGCGCTGGTAAAGGGCATGGTAGAGTTGTCCAAGATCTCGAATATTTCGCTGATCGCCGAGGGCATCGAAAAGGAAGAGGAACTGGAAACCCTTGTCAATCTTGGCGTTCAGTACGGTCAGGGATATTACATCCAGGTCCCGGACGCCGAAGTAAAGGATATCGATCCGACCATAGTCAACAGGATACGAGAACTAATCCTGCGAAAAAACGACGCGATGGTCAACAGTATTTTTAAACTTCCCATCGAGAAGATCTGCACACGGACAGCTACAATTTCTCCTTCAACGCTGGTTCCGGACGTTTTCGACGTCTTTAAACGGGATCCAGGCTGCTTCGGCTTGTGCGTTATTGAAAATGATATCCCCGTCGGAACCGTGACAAAGGAAAAGCTGGCTTTAAAGCTGAGCGGGCAATACGGATTCGCGCTGCACCAGAACAAACCGATCTCCCATATCATGGACCGGCATTTCCTGGCCGTGGACTGCAAGACCTCGATCAAAACCGTTTCTTCTTCGGCAATGGCCAGAGAGCAGGATAAGCTCTATGATTTCATCGTGGTAAAAAAGAGCGGAAAGTATCTTGGAACTGTAACAATACAGGACCTGCTGAAAAAAACGACGGAAATCGAGGTCGCTGCGGCAAAACACCAGAATCCGCTTTCCGGACTGCCCGGGAATCTGATGATCGAGCAAAGGCTTCAGCAATGCGTTTCCGGAGGCGGGAAGTACAGCGTCGCCTATCTGGACATCGATCATTTCAAAGCGTATAACGACGTCTACGGCTTTGAAAACGGAGATTTGGTCCTGAAGCTTCTTTCACGGATCATCGTCCGAAATATGCAAAAGGATGAATTTGTCGGACACGTGGGAGGCGATGACTTTGTCGTGATCGTCGGCGATCATGTGGAATCGGATTATTTCCGGCAGATCGTTACGGAATTTGAGGCGGAGGTCCTTCGCTTCTACAATCGGGACGACGTCGAAAAGGGATATATCACAACGGCAAACCGGCGAAACATGGTCGAAAAGTTTCCTTTGATCACCCTGACTCTCGTTTCGCTGAATAACAAGGCCCATCCTTATAAAGACATGTTCGAGCTGACCGAAGCCCTTGCCGGCTTGAAGAAGCAGAATAAACTCCAGCTGAAGGAAGTCGTTTGAGCACTTTAACACATATTTAACCCTGCTTTAACCGGCCCGTGATAGATGGGAAAAGAAAAACACGTTACCTTATTCCTATAAGGAGGTGTTACTATGGGACATCGGATTACATCGGAAATGGTTTTTGCGGCAGCCTTGCTGGCAACCATACTTTTGGTTGCGGGCTGGATGATATATTTTCAATAATGCGAAAGGAGGTATGAACATGCAAAGACTAAGCTTATGTATTGATATCGACGGAACGATCACCGATCCGTATTACTGGATCCCGAGAGCAAACAGATTTTTCGGAACGAGAACCAGGCCTGAGGATGTGGTGAGCTACAGTATGCACGAGGTTCTGGGAGTAGAAGAAAGACAATATGACGAATTTTATTTCGCTTTTGGTACGTCGATGCATAACGAGGCCGCCATCAGAAATCACGTCCAGGAAGTGATCGGTGAGCTTTATAACACACACTATATCCATTTTGTCACCGCCAGGGAAGAAAAAATGAAATTTGTCAGCCTGGACTGGCTGAGCAGGCACCGGATCCCTTTTGATTCCATTACCCTGCTGGGCAGCCCGGACAAGGTCGATATGGCAAAAGAGCTTGAATGCGATCTCTTCATCGAAGACAGTTATGACAACGCCATCCAGCTTGCCGAGGCCGGATTCGAAGTATTGCTGATCGACTGCAATTACAACCGTGGACCTCTTCTTCCCAACATTACGCGAGTAAACGACTGGCGCCAGATAAAGGAAATCATCGCGCGTCACTTGGAAAAGGAGGCGTCCTGATGAATTTTCTGACTCATATCATGATATCCGAGACGTTGTACCGACGTCTGTCAAAAAAGATGTTTCTCGATCGAAAAGCCTTTTTCTACGGAAATATAAAACCCGACCTTTCTCCGGAGTGCCTGCGCAATCCGCACATTCTGGACAATTATCTCTTTATCATCCATCATGAAGCGGGCCGTCTGGCCGAAGAAAAACCTCCTGAAAAGGAGTTTTCTGTTCAATTGGGAGTCATTTGCCACTATATCTGTGATTTTTTCTGTTACTGCCATTTGGATCACGCGCTGTATCACAGATTCGTCTTTCATTTTATCTATGAGCTCCGCCTTCATCTGGTGATGTGCCGTATGCTTTTGAAACATGGGATCCGCTTGAAACGGGGCGAAAAAAAACATGAAAGCAGCATTGCTTCCATGGTCATTGAAATGCGGAAAGAGTATATGACGAAGCAGAAAACGCTTCAGAGGGATATCGAGTACGCGTTGCGAACTTCACTGATGGCCTGCGAAACGATCTACCGCCTGTCACAGTGCTCTTCCGAGCCGGCCGAAGCCTTTCGGCTCCGGTTATCCTAAGGCATTTTATAACCGATGCCTCTTACCGTCTGAATATATTTTCCTTCTCCCTCTTCATCCCCGAGTTTTTTTCTCAGATATCTGACGTGAACGTCAACCGTTCTGTTCTCGCCGTCATAGTCGATCCCCCATATCTTGTCGAGCAGCTGGTCCCGGGTCATGACCATTCCTTTGTTTTCCGCAAGGGTCTTCAGCAGTTCGAATTCCTTCAGGGACAGTTCCACCGGCATATCGCGCAGCAGTACCTCATGGCGTTCGATATTGATGCTCAGATCTCCTCTGATGATCGATTTCACCTCTTTGCTCAGTTCGGTGCGTCTCAGGACAGCCTTGATCCTGGCCAGCAGCTCATGTACGCTGAAGGGCTTTGTCATGTAATCGTCCGCTCCGAATTCCAGGCCCATCACCTTATCGATATCTTCATTTTTTGCAGTCAGTATGATGATCGGGATTTTGGACCCTTTCTCCCGCAGCTCTCTGCAAACGTCCAGTCCGTTCCGCCCGGGCAGCATCAGATCCAGCAGGATCAGATCCGGCTTTTCCCGTATAGCCGTTTCAAATCCCGATATTCCGTCTTCCGCTTCGACTGCTTTGTAATTGTTGTTAATGAGGTTATATGATATCAGCTCCCGGATATTCGATTCATCCTCAACAATCAGAATTTTGTACATCTCTTACCCTTCTTTCCTACTTATCTTTCGCTGTCATCATACACCGGCAATGTTAAAAGGAAGTTAAGGATAAATTAAATTATCGGTAAGGCATGAGATTCCTTGAATCGAACCATAATTAGAATAGAACAAAGACATTCAGAAAGGGTGTGTTACCAATCATCCGATTCAAGGATAAAGGTCAGGCCGTCCTTGCCTTGCTAATACTGCTTACAATAGGAATATACGCGGTCAGGAACGGGTTTCTGGGGGCAAATGCGGACTGGATGAGCCAGCACACGGTTTTTCCGGATTACTTCAGGAATCTGTTTTATGAAACAGGGGATTTGTTTCCGAACTATGCCGCAAATATAGGAGCAGGCCAGAATCTATACAATTTTTCCTACTACGGTTTTCTCAATCCTCTGATCCTGATCTCCTACCTTTTTCCGTTTGTCCAGATGCCGGTTTATATCATGACGGCCAGCCTCATCTGCCTTGGGGCAGCATGCCTCCTGTTTTATAACTGGCTTAAGGGAAAGGGATTCACTGAATTTATCAATGTTTCGGCGAGTATGATCTTTCTCCTCGCCTCGCCGATGTTTTACCATACGTACAAGCAGATCATGTTTATCAATTATATGCCCTTTTTATGTCTGTCTCTCATCGGCGTCGACCGATACTTCCGGACAGAGAAAAAAGGGTTGCTGACAGTCGGCATTTTTCTCATGATCATGAGCAGCTTTTACTTCAGTGTCGGCGGACTGCTTGCAATCTGTCTGTACTGGCTTTCTGTCTATCTGTCAAGAACCGCAGAGCTCCGCGCAGGAGACCTGCTAAGGAGCGGCGTCCGGTTTATGATCCCGATTTTAACGGCAGTCCTGATGGCGGGGATCCTATTGATCCCGACCATCGCATCACTCCTCGAAAGCCACAGGACCGTACAGGCCACTGTCGATTACTCGGCCCTGCTGACGCCGCAATTCAAGCTTTTACGATATGCGTACTCCCCTTACGGGATCGGTCTGCCCTCCATCGCTATCACGGTCCTTCTGGCAGGCCTGTTCTACAGAAAGCGGAGTGAACGTGTCCTGGCCCTGGGGATGATAGCGGTCTCCTTGTTTCCTATCTTTCTGTTTGTGCTCAACGGAGGTCTCTACGTCAGGGATAAAGCACTGATCCCGTTCCTGCCCCTGGTCTGCTATCTGGTCGCGCTGTTCTTTCAAAAGCTGGAATTCGGCGGCAGGGGCCCTTACGAAGGGATCTCAAATACGAAACTGCTTATCTTTTTTTTCACTACAGTTGCGCTGACGCTCCTGGGCGCTGAGCAGACCGTACACTGGGTCGCGGTATTTATTGACGCGCTGCTCATGCTGTTTCTTTATTTCATTTATCAGAAGCGTCGGAACCTCAAGATTTTCCTCGTTCCGATAATCCTGATCATGCTGGTGACCGGTTTAGTGATTCAGGATCCTGAAAAGCTGGTTGGAGCGGACGTCTACCGGGAGCTCTACGATCCGGACATCCATGCCGCAATGCGGGAGGTAAATAGCACGGATCCTTCGTTTTACCGTATGGATTCCTTCCTGAACAAAGATAACAGTATGAATCAGATCGACGCGGTAGGCCAGTACCTTACATCCTTTTATTCCTCAGCCTTTCAAAAAGATTACCTCGACTTCCGCTGCAACGTATTCCAGCTGGAGAGGCCTTACCGCAATTACATGATGCAGCCCGCTTCACAGAACCCGCTGTTTCTGACCTTTATGGGCGTAAAATATGTCCGGTCGGATTACGCGCCCGTAGGCTATGATTTGTTCGTTAAAAAGGACGATGTGAAAATTTACAGAAATAATCATGTTTTTCCGCTGGGGTATGTAACCAATGAGCTGATTCCGGAAAAAGCTCTCGTTGAGTATGGATTTCCTTACCGACAGGAGCTGCTGCTGCACAGGGCTGCCGTCGGCGGAGGCTTGGTTTCAGCGGGTTCGTCGGACTTTAGGACGGACATCAAACCGGCCGCTCTGGAATTCCCCGAGTACCGGATCAAATCGTCAGTGGAAACAACGCGGACGATCCGTCTGGCACAGCCTGCTCCGTCGGATGAGGTGCTCTTCCTTGAAATGAAAGTAGAAAACAAGAAGCCGCTTCAGGATATGAGCATAAAAATACAGAATGAGCAGAACCGTTTAAGCGCAAAGAACCATGTTTACTATAACAGGAATACTGTCTTCCGTTACGCGGTCTCGGTAAACAAAGGCGCCGCAGGACTGCCTGTTGTTTTCAGTCCGGGAGAATACGAGCTTTCCTCCGTCCGATGCTATACCCTGGCCGCATCCGACATGACAGCCGCCGGGAAAAAATCCGGCCCCTTTCAGGTGTCTGCGATCGGTACCAGAGGAGACGTGATCTCCGGATCTGTGAATGCGCCGGAAGACGGATGGTTTGTCACCACGGTTCCATACGATCCGAATTTTCAAATCATCGTGGACGGCAACGAGATCTCCTTTGAAAAAGTCAATTCTGCCTTCGTTGGATTTCCGATCACGAAGGGCTTTCACCATATCGTATTCCGGTACGTCTCCCCCGGGTTTATCGCCGGGGCGGCTGTCAGCCTCGCGGGAGTTCTGATGTTTATTCTTGCTCTTTGCGCTGCAGCTCGGCGAGCTGTTTCCCGATGATTCGCAGATCCCGTTCCGCGGCTACCCTGTAACCCGCTTCCGCCAGGGAGGGCGCTTCCTTTTCCATGATTGCTGTGATCTTTTTTTCAAAGGTGTCAATGTTGTCTGCTTTATATACGTTTATCCCGTCAGTGAGCCATTCCCTATAGATGGGAATATCCCGGACCAAAACGGGCAGTTTCATGGCCAGCGCCTCCAGAAGCACGATCCCCTCCGTTTCCTCATGGGTAGGAAACAGAAACAGATCGCTCCCGCTGTAGGCCTGCTTTAAGACTTCCGGCGAGACATATCCGGCGAAGCGCAGGTTTTCCAGCCTGGTATCGACTGCTGCTCTGACCCTGGCCGGCACCGTATTCAGGTTGGTATGGCCGAACCAGATAAATTGATACCTGGGCAGCCTTTTCGCCAGCTCGACGAAATCAAGGATGCCTTTTCTTTCGATATAAAGCCCGACCGCAATAACGACCTTATCCGCCTCAGACAGATGGAACCGCTGACGGAAAAGAGCGGCATCCTTTTCATTTCGTTCGAAAAAGTCAAGGTCGATCCCGTTTGAGACGGCCACGACCGGTTTGCCCAGCCCGTAACCGTCCAGAATCTCCTTTGCGTATGGCGTGGGAGTAATGATCAGATCTGCGGAGGAGTAGCATTTGGATATCCACTTTTTAAAAAGCGGAGAAAGCTGATTGGAAAACAGGAAGGAGTTTCGGAAATCCTCCTCGGTCGAATGGGCATGGTAGATGACTTTCTTTCCCTGCCGTTTCGCTTTTCTGCCCAGTAAATAGGATTCGGGAAAGATCGTATTGATGTGTATGACGTCGTAGCTGTCATTGGGATCGGTCGTATAGGGTACGCCGTTCAATTCCAGCGCTCTCATCTGATGTTTGATGGCGCGGCCGACTCCACTCTTTTTGATCAACTCATAATGCCCGGAATGCAGTAATACTTTCATCATGCGCCTCCTGCTTTAAAAACCGGCAAATGAAATCATTCCTGCCAGAGCCAGGCTGTATATCGCTATGGCGGGAGGTTTGCACAGCAGTATGATCACGGAGAATTTTTTAAACTTCATCTTTGTGAGACCGGCTAAAAAACATAGGATATCGTCCGGCGCCACGGGGAAGAGGATCATGAATGTAAGAAACTTATCGAATTTGTGCCCTTTCTCGAGCCAGTTCATATACTTATCCAGCTTCTTTTTACTCACAAATTTTCGGACCAACGGCATTCCGTAATGTTTTGAAATCGAGAACGCCACAAAGGAACCGATGCTTATCCCGATATAGCTGTAAACCAGGCCCCAGACCGGTCCGAACGCAAAAATACCCGCCACACAGCCAATGCCTCCCGGCAGGATCGGAACAACGACCTGAATTGCCTGGATAACTGTGAAAAGGATCGCCGCGGACAAGCCGAATGATAGAATATAAGTGCTGAAAGCTTCGCTTGACGCAAAGATTCCCTTGTGAAAACCGTAAAAGGCAAAGGAAGCGACCGCCAGTAACCCCAGTATGGTCGATATCCGGACCGCAAGGGCTGCTCCGTCCGGACCGGGTCCTGTTCCAAGCGACTTCGCTTCTGCGTTAAGCATAATTGTAGCAGTCCTTTGCATAAGCATAGCTGCTCTTCATGACTGCATTCTGATACAGGCTTTCCACCGATCTTACGAAAGCATAGGACCCGAATTTCTCCGCCGAGAGCTCCGCATTGGCCGACATCTGGGAACGCAGCGCGTAATCCTCGAGAAGCGTATTCATGTCCTCAATAAACTCCTGGGATCTTTCGAAGGCAAATCCATTATAGCCACTGATCAGAACCCCCTCCAGGCATTTGTCGTATTTGCACACCTCCGGGACCCCGTTTGCCAGGGCTTCGATATAAGTCAACCCCTGCGTCTCACTTTCGGAAGCGCTTACGAAGATGTCCGCGATTTGATAATATTTTGATACAAGTTCCGGCGAAATCATTCCCGTAAATATGACATGGTCGTAGATATTCAGTTCTTTCGCCATGCGTTCAAGATTGCTCCGGTGTGGTCCGTCTCCGACGATAAGCATAGCCAGATCCCTGTGCTTCTCGATAAGCATCGGAAGATTTCCGAGGATTTCATCGATATTTTTTTCGATTCCCAGCCTTCCTACGGAAAGAATGATCTTATTTGCTTCCCCTAACCCCAGGGACTTTTTCAGTTGTATTTTTTCTTCTTCCGACACTTTGTTTTTGAATTTGTCCAGATTGATCCCCGTCGGTATCACTTCGATCTCCTTATTGATTCCGTAATTTTTAAGGGATTCCCGGACCTTTTCTGTCGGAGCGATCATGACGTCGACTTTCTTGGCGATCCCCTTTGAGAAGGCGGATACCAGTTTCTTCCCCACTGTTTTGTTTTTTAAAACATATTCCGTATAATGCTCGTACATCGTGTGATAGGTATGGACGATAGGAATATTCAACTTCTTTGAAATCCGCTTTGCGAATACAAATGTAAAGAACTCACACTGGGAATGGATGATATCCGGCCCCCATTCCAGTATCTCCTTCAGGTATTTGTCGTTGAATGATACCGTGGCCCTCATATTGGGGTACACATTGATGCCAAAGGATTTGATATAGTAGACGTTATCCTTTTTCGAGGAATAATTGTTATGGGATAATGTCAGTATTCTCACGTCGTGCCCCATTCGGATCAATTCTTTATTCAGATTTGTCACCGAGGTGACAACACCGCTGATGGTCGGCGTAAAAGCGTCTGTTGTGATCAAGACTTTCATCCGCATTGCCTCCTGTTCTGTTAATTCTGCGTCCAATTATTTTGTCCAATTAACTTTATTATCTAATTAATAGAATACAGGTAAGTTTTAACATCCGGATTAAGAAAAAGTGAACAAATTATTAAATTTGCGTTAGAAATAAAAAAGCAAAGGTCAAAGGCTTAACTGGCTCAGTTCATACTTTAATGTAAATTATTGATTTCCCGCATAAAAAATGCGCGACGGGCAAACTAATTTTTTTCTTACATGCAATTTCGTTTTCATTAGCTCAACGAATTTTACTACACTGCCAATTCAACCAGATGTTGAAATTTGACGTTTCGTGTACGGCGCCGAAATTGCCGTGATTTCAGCCTTGCCACGGGTATTTCTTTGAATTAATATATCATTCAGAGGCATATGGACTTTCACAGGGGCGCAATGGCATTCAACGGGCAGTAGAAATCTACAAATCAGAGATTTGGTGATTTCTTTGCATAAGTTCGCCGACAATTTGTTTCACACATTCGGCGAGCTAGTAAAGGAACAATAATGAAAAGAATTTTAGTTGTGGACAATGACAAAGATTTTCGAAGTTCCATGTTCGAAGCCTTCAAAGGCTCGGATTACGACGTCATTACGGCGGAGAACAGTCTTTGGGCTATAAATTTTCTAAAAACCCTGGATATCGATCTGGTGATCAGCAATCTTCGTATATTGCCGACGGGCGGATTTGAGCTGCTCTCACAGATCAAAGAAGAATATCCCCATGTGATCAGGATCATCATGAGCGATAGCGCGGAGGAGGCTTCCGTCTTCAAAGCGATCCTGCAGAATATCGCCAAATTCTATATCCTGAAACCGCTGAAAAAGGAAAAGCTCCTTGAGTATGTCGGTCAAATCTTCGAGACCGAGGAGATCCTGAAGTCCAATGATTTGCTGCATCTGATCAATAGCGCAGAAAAGCTGCCGACCATTGAAGCAAGCTATCAAAACATCTTGAATATGATCGAGCGAGAGGCGGATACCGGCGTCATATCCAAGGAGGTCGAAAAGGACTTCGCGATCTCTTCAAAGCTGCTTCAGATAGCCAATTCTGCCTATTACGGCCTTCAGACCGGCTCTGTCAAGCATGCCACCGTTTATCTCGGTCTGCATAACCTTAAGAGCCTGATCTATTCCACATCGATCCTGGATTCACTCAATTCCGCCTCCGAGGGGGACGAACAGAAAATCAAGGATCTGTGGACTCATGCGCTCCTGACCAGCAAGCTCCTTCAATACATTTACGAAAATTTTCTGGAAAAAAAGCTGCCGGAATCTGCTTCTTCCGCGGGTCTGCTTCATAATATCGGTTCTCTGATCCTGATCCAGAACCACTTTGCGGATTATACCGGAGTGATCAATAACGCCCGGCCGAAATCGCTTAATATGCTTGATCTGGAACGGGAAACCTTCGGCGCTACCCATCAGGAGGCAGGCGGATACCTGATCAGCCGATGGAAGCTGCCCTTCCCCATCGTGGAAGCGGCGCTGTACCATCACAGACCCCTTGACCCCAGCGTGATCAACAAGGAAATCGTCGCTGCCGTCCATATCGCCCAGCATTACGCCTGGATCCTGACAAAGCAGCCCGTGGTGACCGAATTCTATCCGCAGGCCTTCGATGTCCTGGGCATTCCCAAAGATAATTTCGAAGCCGCGGTCAACTGGAAAAGCTGGACGAATTCATAGGATTTTTATGGGGTTTTCAAAAATTCGTCTGGCATGGAGTTTTCGCAAATTTGTCTGCCATCGTACTTTCGAAATTTTTTCATACACCTTGTGCAAATTTTCAATTTTAGGACGCAAATGTATGATAAAATCCCTCATTCTAAACTTTTACCCATCAATAATACCCTTTCAGACCTATTTTTTGTCCTTTTCTTGAAAAATTGCACAAAATATTATATCATTGTTTCATGAAAGAGTATTTGAGTCATTTCTCAGCTGCCGAAATATGGGATATCCCATATTTTGAAGCTATTCTCGCTCCTGAAATTGAAGAAACCGACATTGTCGATATAACGGTTCCTGAGCAAAATAAAAGATTTCGCAATAACGGTAAACTGGTCCATTCGTGTGCACTTGATCTCCCTGCCGGCGCGGTAACGACTCACCACGAAAGATCTGTTGCATCACCGGAATTGTTGTTTCTTGAGCTTGCAGGCAAATTGAGCATCCATCGACTCATTCTGCTTGGACTGCAGTTATGTTCGCATCCACCGGGTCTGCCTTCAGAAGCTATCACCACAACACAAAAGCTTACAAAATTTCTAGCAAAGGCCCAAGGGCACCGGGGACACCGCAAAGCACTTCGGGCGTTGAAATACGCGGCTAACGGTTCCGCATCGGTCATGGAATCGCTCGCGTATATGTTTCTGACGCTGCCTCACGCATTAGGGGGATACGGCCTAAATGGGGCCACATTCAATTATGAGATAACGTTGAATCATGAAGCGAGGATGCGTCTTGGGCAAAGCCGCTGCTTTACGGATATGTATTACAAGCATGTAAAATTGGCTGTCGAATATGAAAGCTTTGCTTATCACAAAAGCCCGTTGGAACAAGGTAAGGATGTGGTGCGGTCAGCTGTCCTTGAAAGGCAGGGTATCGATGTGATGCATTTAAGCACCATCCAGTTATATGACCGTGAAGCTTGCAAAGATTTTGCATATAATCTCGCGGCTCGCCTCGGGAAACGTATCCATATACGCACGAAGAAGTTCGACGAGATGCAGTTTCTCATGAGGGAATTGCTGCCGAAGGAAAAGCCAGTTTCTCAACCTGAAAGCGAAGTATGAAAGTAACGTATGAAAGCAATGTATGAAAGCGAAGCACAAAGGGGTTGTCTCTCATTCGTTTTGAGACAACCCCTTTTTCTATGTTAAATATAATACATGGACTGTTGCAGGAACTTTTCAAGGAACTTCTTCGTTCGTTCCTCTTTCGGACTCTTAAAGAACTCCGACGCCGTATTTTCTTCAACGATCCTGCCGTCGTCCATAAAGATGACCCGATCGGCTACGTCTCTTGCAAATTCCAGTTCATGAGTCACGATGATCATCGTGTTGTGTTCCTTTGAAACATTCCGGATGACCTGCAGGACTTCCTGCACCAATTCCGGGTCCAGAGCGGACGTCGGCTCGTCAAACAGCACGACCTTCGGCTGGATTGCCAAAGCCCTCGCTATGGCGATCCGCTGCTGCTGGCCGCCCGACAGCGTGTATGGATAATGATCCGCCTTGTCCTCCAGGCCCACTTTCTTTAAAAGCTCTCCGGCAACCGTACGTGCAATAGCCTTGTTCATCTTATTGACGACGATCAAAGCTTCCGTGATGTTTTCCAGCGCTGTCTTATTCTTAAAAAGGTTATAGTTCTGGAACACCATCCCGGTACTTCTCCGGACCTTCAGGAGCGTCTCTTTTGTGATATGGCGGGCGTCCACGGTAAAGCCGTCGATCGTGATCTCTCCGTCCGTCGGCGTCTCCAACAGATTGATGCAGCGGAGCAAGGTGGACTTACCGGAGCCGCTGGGCCCGATGACCGCAACCGTTTCTCCCTTTTTAACCGTCAGGTCGATTCCCTTCAGCACATGATTCTGTTTAAAATGCTTATGCAGATTTCTGATTTCAACCATTCTGAATACCCCGCTCGTTCCTCCGAAGTCTTTTTTCCAGTCTTGCCATTGCTTTTTCCAGTATGATGCAGATGATCCAATAGAGCAGCGCCGCTACAATATATACCTCGAAAAAGCGCGACGTCCTTCCGGCTATGATTTTGGCCATACCGATGATTTCCGGCACCGAAGCGGCAAAGGCCAGGGAGGTGTCCTTCAGCAATGCGATGAAGAGATTTCCTATATTCGGAAGGCCTGCCTTCAAGGCCTGGGGAAGGATGATCCTCCTGAGACTCTGAAATGTCGTCATTCCGACGGAATAGGAGGCCTCCAGCTGACCGTGTTCCACGGACAGGATCGCCGAACGGATCGTCTCAGTCAGATAAGCTCCGGCATTCAGCGAGAAAGCGACGTAGATGAAATAGATCGCCGGAATGAAAGAAATATCAATGTCTGTATGAAACTGCGCGTTAATGTGCCTGATCAGCAGGGGAATTCCGTAGTAGGACAGAAAGATCTGCACCAACAACGGCGTTCCCCTGACAAATGAAACATAAACGGATGTAATATTTTTCAGGAAAGGCACGTTGTAAATTTTGACCAGCGCGCCGATCAGTCCGATGGTGATCCCGGCCGCGAAGGCAATCAGGGCGATACTGAGGGATACCGGAATTCCCTTGGCAATCACCGGTATGGATTCAATCATATAAGAAAAATCTAATATCCCTTTCATATTTCCTCCCCGCTAAAATTCAATGCTCTTATTTCGTGTAGTCCTCGTCGAACCACTCTTTGGAAAGCTCGGAAAGCCTTCCGCTTTCGATCAGCTTCGTCAGTGCGGCGTCGACTCTGTCTCTCAGTTCCGCGCCCTTTTCATCCTTCTTGAAAATGAAGTAGGTCGGATCCGCGGCGATTCTCTCTCCCACAACGTCGATGGAAAGTCCCTGCACCTTGGCTTTATCCTTTGCCATGATTGGATCGTTTACCGTCGCGTCGATACGGCCGCTTTCAATGTCTTCCAGGATCGTTGCGATATCCTGTTCATAGTACTTGATCGTCAGGATATTGCCGTGTGCCGCGTTCCAGTCTTCAACTAGACGGGTAAAGGAATCTCCCACAGTCAGCCCGATGGTCTTGCCCTTCAGATCCTCCAGAGACTGGATGTCGGTGCGGCCTTTCTTTACGATGATCTGGGAAACGCAGGTGAAATATTGATTTTTCGTCAGGTAATAATTTGCTTCCCGGTCCGGATTGGATGTGATCTGGTTGGCCAGCATCTGGAATTTGTCGGCGTCAAGTCCTACAAAGAGGCTATCCCATGGGCCTGCGATAAAATTAAATTTTAAGCTGCTGTCGACTTTTTCAATTTCTCTCAGGACCTCGAGGTCGTAGCCGGTCAGATTACCGCTCTCGTCGGTGTAGCTGAACGGATTGTATGTACCCATGGTTCCGACGTTGATCACGTCAACTTCCTTTGTGGAATCGCTTTTCGCTTCTTCCTTGGAGGCCCCGCATGCGGCCAGCCCCAGCGCCAGCGCCAAAACCAATACGGCAGACAGAATTCGTTTAAAGTTTGTGTTCATTTTCTTTCCCTCTTACTTTCTTTATATAGTAACTATCTCGTTAAAAGTCCGGCGTCCAGAACGTACTGGCTTCCGGTTATGAATCTCGCTTTATCGCTGGCCAGGAACAGGACGGAATCGGCCACATCCTCCACTTCTACCCACGGCACCGGGAGAAGATTCCCCGCGGAGCGTTCCGCGATTTCGATGGGGGTAGCGCCCTCCAGTTCGGCCAGACCGTCATTCATCGGCGTGTTTACCCCGGTGGGATGGATGCTGATCACCCGGATATTATGCGGCGCGAGCTCGATGGCCTGGGATTTCGTCAGGCCGACCAGACCGTGTTTTGACGCAGAATAATGGGAGATTCGGTTCATCCCCCGAAGGCCCGCAACCGATGAGTTATAGATGATCACGCCGCTCTTTTGTTTGATCAGATACGGAATGACGTATTTGGACGTCAGCCAGCTGCCCTTCAGATTGATGTCGATCATGGCGTCCCATTCTTCCTCAGTCAGCTCGTGGGACGCGCCGTATGCGCAGATGCCCGCGTTGCTGAACAGGACGTCAATGGTTCCGAAGGCGTCCACTCCGCCCTCGACGGCGTTTCGAACATCATCCGCTTTTCTGACGTCGCCTGCGAAGATTTCGAGCCTGCCGCCCAGCGCGGTAACTTCGTCCCGGAGCTTTTCCAGATCCTCATTGGAAGACCGGTTGTATCTCGGATAGCTTATTTTTTCTCCCAGATCAAAAGCGATTATGTTGGCGCCTTCCTTTGCGAAAGCCAGCGCGACACCTCTTCCCTGTCCCTTTGCCGCTCCGGTTATGAATACCGTTTTCCCTTCAAATTGTTTCGTCATATCTAATTCTCCTCGTCAATTATCGTTTGGTATATGGTACAAGCTCATCGTCCAGGTCGACTTTGAGCGCCGTATTGATCAGGTTGGTGGCAATCATGATGCTGCCGAATGCCGTCAGCGCAACGATCTGCTCCTCGTTGAAGTATTTCTTCAAATCCTTGTAAATCGATTCCGGAATCTCGTGGGGCCTTGATACCAATGCCCTGCCGTAATCGATCAGAAGCTTTTCCTGCTCTGTAAAGTCGAAGGCTTCGAAATCGATTCCCAGTTCGTCGAGGATCTGGGCAAAGAAGGTGGAGCAGATCAGACAGCTGTTTTCCGTTGATATGGCATAACAGAAAAAGTTCACGCCCCTTTCCCCGATGGACGGCTGAACGACGTCCCGCAAGGTGTACCATTCCATCAAAGCTTTATAGGACGGTACCGAATGCAGCAGCGTTTTTTTCATATTGGTGATCCGTCCGTGACGCCTGATCTGATCGTCAAACTGCTCCCGCACTTCCGAAGACGCTTCTTCGTATTTTACCTGGGATATGTACGACATGTTAACTCCTCCTTCAATTCATAGTGTTGTAATAGGAATAGTATGATATTAACCCATAATGGTTTCCCTGTCAATATAAAAAATATATTTATTTTTTTCGCAGAATCGTTGACAATGGTAAGAGGTAAGGATAAAATCATATTATTTTAATATGATTTGTATGATATTTAGGAGCAACCCATGATTTATCTGGATAATGCAGCTACGACGTGGCCGAAACCGGAAAGCGTATATAAGGCGGTGGAAACCGTTTTAAGAGAGTGCGGCGGCAGTCCCGGAAGAGGGTCCCACAGCAAATCCCTTGCGGCTGGTAAAATCATTTACGAGGCCCGACTGCTCTGTGCGAAACTGTTTCATGCCCGGAGCCCGGAATGCATATGCTTCACTTCCAACGCAACGGAGGCGCTGAATCTTGCCATCAAGGGTGTGCTGCGCCCAGGAGATCATGTTCTGACAGGCAGTATGGAGCACAATTCCGTTTCCAGGCCGTTAAAAAAGCTGGAGAGCCATGGGATAAGCGTTACAAAAGTAGTTACTTCCCCTGAAACCGGCGTCGACCTGGAAGAGCTGAAAAAAGCCTTTCGCAGTAACACAAGACTGGTAGTCTGCAGTCATGTTTCCAATGTGACGGGAGCAGTAAACCCGATCGGTGAAATCGGCAGATTATGCAGGGATAAAGGAGTTCTATTTCTGGTTGACGCGGCCCAATCCGCCGGCATGCTGAATATAGACGTTGAGGCTGACAATATCGATTTACTGGCTTTCCCAGGTCATAAGGGGCTCCTCGGTCCTCAGGGGACCGGAGGCCTGTTTATCCGAAACGGGCTCATACTGGAGACTCTGAAGGAAGGGGGAACCGGAACTCAGTCGGAGCGGTACGAACAGCCTGCGGATAAACCGGAGCGGTATGAGAGCGGGACCATGAATCTTCCGGGCCTTGCCGGTCTGGCGGAAGGAATAAGGCATATCTTAAGCGAGGGACCGGAAAAAATCGCGGAAAAAGAAGTCGCGCTTACCGAGCGTCTGCTGAAAGGTCTGGCACAGATCGACGGCGTAGGTGTATTGGGCCCTGGCTCCGGGAAACCCAGGGGGAGCGTCGTTTCAATCACCTTTGACAATACAAGCCCTGAGGAAGCCTCCCTCATTTTAGACAATGCCTTTGGAATCGCAGTCCGTGCCGGACTGCATTGTGCCCGGGACGCCCATAAAATTCTGGGAACCATTGATAAAGGCGGAACACTGAGAATAAGCCCCGGCTGCTTCAATACAACGGAGGACATCGATCAGATGATCGAAGCCGTCAATCTTATCAGTCAGGAGTAGCAGCATATGGATTTAAGATATTCAAGACAAATAATATTTAATGAAATCGGTGAAGCCGGCCAGAAAAAACTGCTGGAATCTACGGTCGGGATCATCGGTCTCGGTGCTCTCGGGACCGTCAGCGCCAATAATCTGGCCCGCTCCGGCGTGGGAAACTTAAGGCTGATCGACCGCGATTATGTAGAACTAAGCAATCTGCAGCGGCAGGCCCTTTACGACGAGGACGACGTTCAGAATGAAAAACCGAAGGCTGTCGCAACCTGCGAGCATCTAACGAAAATCAATTCGACCATCAAGCTCGAACCGATCATCGCCGACGTCAACGCAGCAAACATCGAGCGTCTGATCGCAGGATGTGATTTGATCCTGGACTGCACCGACAACATAGAGATCAGGCTGCTCATAAATGAAGCCTGCGATCACGCCCGAATTCCATGGATCTATTGCGGTGCATTAGGCAGCGCATTTATGACCATGAACATCATCCCCAGAGAAACCCCTTGCTTTCTGTGCCTGTCCGACGGCGAAGGTTCATCCGGAAATGAACAGACCTGCGCCACTGCGGGCGTCTTGAATATGGCTACCGGCGCCGCGGCCTCGGTCCAGTCCGCCGAGGCGGTCAAGATCCTGCTTGGTTCGAATGACGTGCGGGAAACGCTTTTCTTTATGGATATTTGGAGCAATTCCGCAGAATACCTTGACATCCGGGTCAATCCCGAATGCACGGTATGCGGTAGGCATGACTACCGATATTTGGGGAGAGCGTCCGGGTCCCACACGACAAGCCTTTGCGGCAGAAATGAAATACAGGTGATCCCGGGCAGGGAAACCAACGTCGATTTTGCCTGGGCGGCAGATAAATTAGGCAGTCTTGGGGATGTTAGCTATAACAAGTTTATGTTGAAATTCAGCGATGGCCGGATCAATATCAAATTATTCAAAGACGGAAGGGCTATCATAGAAAATGCAAAAGATGAAAATCAGGCCAAAGCGATCTACACCGAATATTTCGGAATGTAATCGATTGAAAGGAGGAACAGGTATGGATCTTTCAACTCTTTGCGTACACGGATCAGATGACAAAACTCATTGTACGGGCGCCATTTCGGTGCCGATCTATCAGACAGCAACCTTTTCGCACCCTTCGGTAGGGGAAAGCACCGGATATGATTATTCCCGGCTGCAGAATCCGACGAGGGAGCAATCGGAAAAAATAGTGGCAAAGCTCGAATCTGGAATCGACGCGATTGCCTTCTCCACCGGCATGGCGGCGGTTTCCGCCATGATGGAACTGTTTCGCCCGGGCGATCACATCATTTCATCCGACGACTTATACGGCGGTTCCCACCGTCTTTTCCATCATATTTCCAAGAAAAACGGATTGTCCTTTGATTATGTCGATACCTCCGACCTCTCCGCGGTAAAGGATAAAATAAAACCGGAAACAAAGGCAATCTTTGTGGAAACACCGACAAATCCGATGATGAAGGTCACGGATATCGCGGCGACAGCGGCTTTGGCAAAGGAGAATGGCCTTCTGCTGATTGTCGACAACACCTTCCTGACACCTTATTACCTGAATCCGATCCTTTTGGGCGCGGATATCGTGATCCACAGCGGAACAAAATTCCTCTCGGGGCATAACGATACGCTTGCAGGCTTTCTGGTCGTCAAGGATGAAGGGCTGGCGGAACGGCTGCGTTTTATCTATAAAACCACCGGCGCCTGCCTGGGCCCCTTCGACAGCTGGCTCCTGATCAGAGGGATCAAGACGCTTTCGGTGAGGATGGAGAAGCAGCAGGCCAACGCGATGGAAATCGCAAAATGGCTTGCCCAACAGCCAAAAGTAAAAGCAGTCCATTATATCGGACTGCCTGATCATCAGGGCTACGAAATATCACAGAAACAAGGAAGAGGATTCGGTTCGATGATCTCCTTCGAAGTGGACAGTGAACAGACCGCCAGACAGATATTGGAGCGGGTCGGTTTGATCCTTTACGCGGAAAGCCTCGGGGGCGTTGAAACCCTCATCACTTATCCGATGCTGCAGACTCATGCAGATATCCCGGAAGCGGAACGGGCCGCGAAAGGCATCAATGAGACACTGCTGCGGCTATCGGTGGGAATTGAGGATACCGGCGATATTATTGAAGATTTAAGGAATGCCATGAGCTGAGAAAATTGTTGTTTTTTCGATTATTTCCACGCCGTCTTCCTGTTTTTCCGCCCTGCCCCCCATGATATACTATTTTCAAAGGGGATAGGGGGGAATTATAATGGGAGACGGTTGTTCTTTGGTTCAGAATATGGAAGAACTTCTGAATATCTGCAGCAGAAGTATTGTTGCGCCGGAACGAATAACCAAAGAAGTCAGCAGGATCATGACGGCTGAGGGCGCTCATGATCTGGAAGTGAAATATATTGTGGAAGGATGCGAATCGCTGTCTTTTCTGGCTTCCAGGTTTTTTCGAAACGGCTTTGACTCATTTGTTACAGACTATGCATGTATAACTGGGATCGATCATATGACGCAGGGTTTCGCAAATAAGGATGAGCTGCTTTCTTTTTGTGAATTTTGCGTAAGCTATGGCGTTGAAAGCCTGGAAAGGCTAAGAAATTCTTTGATGACTCAGCTCGAGATCGAAAACGGGATGACAAAAGACGAGATATTCAGCCTGAATACCTATCACAATGAAATCACGGTGCAGGATCAGATCATCAATTACATAAAGCTGTCTTTGCTGATAAACTCCCTGGCCGAGTTCTTCAGAAAATATTATAAGGGGTTGAATTGACCTATCTTTGATTCATTGACACCTTTTATTAGCGCCCAGATCAAGAATGAAGCTTCCGCGACTGTTTGCGGTATCAACAGAATTGTACTTACTGCCGCAGCTCCTGGGAAAAGAAAATGAATCAATACTTCCAGAAACAAGCCGCACCCGCCGGCAACAAGTAATATCCCGAGAACTCTTGGAAGAAATCCCGACTTAAACACAAGAACCCCCAGGGGAACAAGCCATAGCGCAAAGAAGACATTTGCGATTTCATATCCGTTCAGATATAAATCATAATACAGCATTGCCTGCGCCTTGATCTGTCCGATATCAAACACGCTCAAATATTCTGCGCCGCGCAGAATATACAATGACGAAAATTCATTTAAAAGGTTAAGCATGTTAATTGGAACACTCACCATTACAAAAATAACCATGAGTATGGACAGGTTTTTATCCACTGTATGCAGTAATTTGTATAAGACTAAAGGCAGCAACAGAAAGATGACCATCATAATAAGATCACTCACAAACCCCAGCCGAAACAGAAACTCATTTGTCAAAATATTATTAGCTGTGGCATCCATATCCCCCATTACAAATATCCTGGATCGGACGATCTGCGCAATCGGACCAAATATAAACATAAGCAGCCATAAGAATCCTGCCAGTCTTGCAGTTTTCTTGTTTGTACCCATTTTTTTACCCTTTTCATGAGCTGAATTTTATTGTTTGGAATCAGGGTCGCTCCATTTCCATGCGTATCTGATAATCATCAACATAACAGCAACTTCTATCGCTGCGAAAAAATAATAATGAAGATATGCCGAGCCGCCGCCGATCACAAATATTATAGTAATCACGCTTGCAATGATATTTGCCCAGCGATTTGCCCGATACTTCAATACTCTGGACAGGAAAATCATAGCGATCGGGATCTCCAACACGATTGCAAATACCAACATGACTTCTTGTGTGATTTTAAATGGAGTGTTTCCTGTTAAAATGTCATTCAGGGCTCCCGGCAGCGTAAAGGAACAAATATCTGCAAAAGCCATATTGATCATGACAACGATCCATAGCACCGATATCCTTTCTCTTATGTCTGTGTTCGCAGTCTTTTTATTTGTGCTCATTGTTTAATCTCTCCTTTCATCTCATAATCAAACACTTCCCCAATTTTGACGCCGAATGCGTCTGCAATGCGAAATGCGAGTTCCAGCGAGGGTGAATATTTCCCCGCTTCTATGGCGATGATGGTCTGCCTGGATGCCCCAACTTTTTCGGCAAGCTGCTGCTGTGTCATTTCGTTGGCAAAAAAACGAAGCTTCCTTATGTTGTTTGTAATTTCAAATTTCTTAGCCATTTTTGACCCCACATCTGTAAAAATAAAGTTGTACAATGCCTTCAACCATCGAACCAATGCTGACGGAAGCAAACAGGATGTTTATCATCACCGCTGGAGAATAGTTTAAAACAATAGATACCAACGCCGCAATAAATCCAAACCCCGCAATGGCGTAACCGATCCTCAATGATTTCAGTTCGATCAGCTTATCCATTTCGTCTTCGACCATCTCCAGCTCGATTGTTTTTTCGATCTCTTTATCGTCGATTTTCCCGTTCTGAGCTTGTTCCTTGACAGCAATCGCAACGGAAAGTAGAATGTGAAATACGATTTGAATGACAATCAAAGCAACAATACCGACGCCGATGAATATCAGCATTGCAGTTGCCCAAAACTTTATCTCATTCGGATCAACCGTGCCTGACTGAACTTTGTTGACAGCATAGATGCAATATGCCGCCAAAATCAGCAATCCTGTTAAAATGGATATAATAATTTTCTTTTCCTGATATGACATATACACTCACCCCTATTTGCAACATGCAATTTCCTATGCACACACTGTAATATTATTTTTACATGATGTCAAGTATTTTTTACATTAAAAAACGAAAAAAAGACTATGAAGTATCTCATAGTCGTTTTTGTTTACCCGTCACTCCGGTTCAGAAGCAACATCAGCCTTCTTGCACTTGATCATCCTGATGATAAAGATCATCAATTCATAGCCAAAAAGTATGCATCCGATTGTAGAAAAGGTTTCCGTTGATGGACCGGAATACAGCCAAAGCAGCCACTCCGGAAGATTTTTTATAAAATATCCAAGCTCATTCATATACGCCATAAAAATCGTTACTTTAAGTGAAACCAGATAAAGGGAAGGAATGCCAATAATCAGCAATTCAAAACCCACCCAACATAAAAAGCGATCTGTTTTCTCATCTAAATATCCCCTGATCCCAGCAGTCCTTTCAGCACCATTCCGATCCAGCTCCCGCTTTGTTTTTCATAAGGCTTTCCTGACAGAATGAGCCGGTTGACCTTGATATCCTTTAAAACTTCCTTTGGAACGGAACACGGATTTTCTTCCAAAATCACCATATCCGCTATTTTGCCGACCTCCAGCGACCCTCTTTCTTTTTCGTCGAATGACGTCCAGTATCCCCAATAGGTCGTCATTCGGACCGCTTCCTCGACGGTCAATGCCTGCTCCGTTACCGGATGATTGCATGCATTATGGATCCAGAGCATAGGATCCGGGTCGGTGCATGGCGCGTCGGAACCGGCTGAGATCACGATGTTATGGTTCATGAAGCTTCGCAATGGATTCAATTTCTTTTCCCGTTCGCCCAGCAGGTTTTCCAGATACCAGGACGGTTCCTGCGGCCAGTTCAGGAAAGATGTCTGCAAAGGGATCTGTATTTTGTAATCTTTGCAAATTTTTAAGCCTTTATCTGTAGGCAGACAAGCATGAATGATTCCGTGCCGATGATCTTCCCTGGGATGATCGTCCAACGCGGATTTAAGCGCTGATGCCGCCTGCTCAAATGCCTTATCGCCGATCGCATGGAGTTCGATCTGAAGCCCCAGACGGTTTGCCTTGATACAGAATTGCGTTACCTCTTCGTCGGAATAATAGAGTACGCCTTCATTTTCCGTGCCCTCATACGGGGCGGTCAAAGCCGCATCCATTGATCCGAAACATCCGTCCAGCGCGGTTGAAAAGCATCCGCCGATCCTTGGCAATTTCCTTTTGATGACCTTTTCTGTGTCCATCGTCTGAAAGAACAACCGCATCTGGAAACCGCCTGTTGAACCGCGGCCGACATATCGCTCAAGGTCCACGTCAATATCCTTCGGAAATCCGACGCCGCTGACGGTATGGATCATTCCGATTCCCTTGGAAGCTATGTGGTCGATCGCCATCTGCATTGATTTTACTAGATCCCATGTCGATACGGTACTTGAAACATAATCTGTTGTTGCGAAAAAAGCCTCCTGATTCATCTCTCCGGAATCCGGATCATAGCCGCGGAGAGTTTTCACCTTTTTCGGCAGCAGTTTTATCAAGGCAGTATTGATAATACATGCATGGCCGTCATATTTTACGACCATGATCGGCCGGCTGTCCGAAACCTTATCAAGATCTTCTCTGGATACCAGAGCCTTTTCTTTTACGGAATGGGGGGAAGCGCCGAAGGCAATCAGAACCTTTGCTTTTGATTTCGGCAGCGCCCCGGCAAGTCTCTCCTTCTGTTCGTCATTGCTCGTGATATCCATTGCATTGATACCGGCATGAAATAACGCCATGCTTGCGAAATGAATATGTGTATCCACGAAGGACGGAAGCAGTGCCTGTTTTCCCAGTTCAATGACCTCCGCTCCTTTGATGTGATTCGGAAACTCGTCTCCAACATAAGTAATGACGCCGTTTTCCTCAGCTAAATATTCATATGTACTATTGTTGTTGTCACACGTCAGAATGCTTCCATGATAGATTTTCATAGAACCTCCTCAAAGAAAAACGACTAAAATATAGCAATACTTTTAGTCGTTTTATTGATAATACACTAGTTTTTATAATGTTGGTTTGTTTATTCCACCGTTACCGACTTGGCAAGGTTCTTCGGCTTGTCGATGTCGCAGCCTCTCAGCTTGGCGATATCGTAGGCCAGCAGCTGAAGCGGAACGACGGACAGCAGCGGAGTGACTTCGTCCATGCAGTCCGGGATATAAATCACCCGGTTGGCCTGCTTTTCGATGTCCTTGTTTCCTTCCTTGGCAAGACCGATGACGTATGCGCCTCTCGCCTTTACCTCCTGGATGTTGGAAAGCATCTTCTCGAAGAGGCGATCCTGGGTCGCCAGTGCGATGACCAGCGTTCCCTGCTCGATGAGGGCGATGGTCCCATGCTTCAGTTCGCCGGCCGCGATTGCGAAGGAATTGATATAGGATATTTCCTTCAGTTTCAGGGAGCCTTCGAAGGATATGGCTGAATCGGGCCCTCTGCCGATGAAGAAAATCTGCTCTCTCTTGTACTGTTCCTTGGCGATCTCCATTATGTCGCTTTCATGCGCTAAAAGCTTTTTCAGCTTGTCGGGGATCTGCTTCAATTCTTCGATAAAACGGTTGTAAACCTCTTGATCCAGGACGCCTTTGGTCCGACCCATATACAGCGCGATGAGGTACATACACATGAGCTGCGTGGTGAAAGCCTTGGTGGAAGCCACGGAAATTTCCGGCCCGGCCCAGGTATAGAACACGTCGTCGGATTCTCTTGCGACGGAGCTGCCTACCACGTTGACCACGGACAGGATGCGGGCGCCCTTTCTCTTAGCTTCTCTCAAAGCGGCCAGGGTGTCCAGGGTCTCTCCCGACTGGCTGATGGCGATAAACAGGGTCTTGTCGTCCACAAAGGGATCCCTGTAGCGGAATTCCGAAGCCACGTCGACCTCGACCGGGATCTTCGCCAGTTTTTCTATGATATATTTACCCACCATTCCGGCATGGCTGGCCGTACCGCAGGCAACGATATATACCTTGTTGAATTTATCCAGATCTTCCTTAGTAAGTGAAATACCGTCGAGCTTGATGATCCCGTCGTCGTCCAGGCGTCTGTTCAGCGTCTCATACAATCCCTTGGGCTGCTCGTGGATCTCCTTGAGCATGAAATGGTCGTATCCTTCTTTTTCCGCTGCGTCCGCATCCCAAGTCACATGGAATACTTCCCGTTTCACTTCTTTTCTCTCGGCATTATAAATCTTAACGTCGTTCTTTGTCAGCACGACGGTTTCGTTGTTTTCAATGAGATAGATCTCCCTAACATGCTTCAGCAGCGCAGGGATATCCGATGCGATAAAGTTGCAGCCTTCGCCCAGGCCGACGACCAGCGGGCTGTCTTTCCGGACGGCAACCAGCTTATCCGGCTCCTTGCTGCTGACGACTACAATACCGTAGGCCCCTCTCATCTCGTCGACGGCTTTGAATACGGCGTCCCTGAGGTTGCCGTCGTAATAAAGCCCAATGAGATGGGCGATGACTTCCGTATCCGTTTCGGAGGTGAATACGATCCCGTGTTCCTTGATCAGCCATTCCCTCAGCTCCATGTAGTTTTCGATGATGCCGTTATGAACGACAGCAATGGTATTGTCCATGTTGCTGTGTGGATGGGCGTTGCAGTCCGACGGAGCTCCGTGGGTCGCCCAGCGGGTGTGGCCGATGCCGAGGCCGCTGTCAAAATGCTCGTTGGCAATTGCTGCCTCCAGGTTTGCGATCCTGCCTTTGTATTTTCTTACCTCGATCTTGCCATTCTTGTAAATTGCGATTCCCGAGGAGTCATATCCTCTGTATTCCAGTTTCTTCAAACCTTCAATGATAATGTCGCAGGCGTTTCCGTCTCCGATATATCCAACGATTCCGCACATATGAATTTCCCCCTATCCTAATCGTTTTGTCAGCAAAGAGGCCAGACTTTCCGCCAGCTTTGTGATCTGATCAATATCCTTACCTTCTATCATGACCCTGACCAGCGGTTCCGTACCGGATGGGCGGATCAGGACTCTGCCTTCGCCGGCCATAAGGTCTTCCAGCCTTTTGATTTCGTTACTGATCTCAGGATCGTTCATGTATTTCTTCTTGTTTTCATTCTTTATTTTTGCATTTTTCAGTACCTGCGGATAAATGGTCACTTCATCGGCCAGAACCGAAGGCTTCAAACCACATGACCGGACAGCCTTGATCAGCTGCAGCGCTGACAGGATTCCATCGCCCGTCGTGGTGTGATTTAAAAATATGATATGGCCTGATTGTTCGCCGCCGATCACGCAGCCCGTCTTCAGCATGCTTTCCAGCACGTAGCGGTCGCCTACCTGCGTCGTTTCCACTTTACAGTCGATGCTGCCAACGGCGCGATGGAAGCCGAGATTGCTCATTACAGTGGCCGTCACCATATCGCCGGGAAGCTCGTTTCTCTCTTTCAACATTTTAGCGCAGATATAAATCATCTTATCGCCGTCGATCAGCCGGCCCAGTTCGTCAACAGCGATCAGTCGGTCGGCGTCGCCGTCAAAGGCCAGCCCCAGATCCGCTTTCTCCGAAACTACCAGCTTCTGCAGGTCGTCCGGATGGGTCGAGCCGCAGTGTTCGTTGATGTTGGTTCCGTCCGGCTCGTTATAGATAGCGGTAACGTCAGCGCCCAGCTCACGGAAAACCTTCTCCGCCACGCGGTAGGATGCTCCGTTTGCACAGTCGATAACGAGCTTCATGCCGTCCAGTTTGATATCAATGGTGCTTTTCAGAAAATCCGCATACAGTGACAGCGCGTCTTCCTCCGCCTCGAGGCAGCGACCCAGTTTGTCTCCGGTAATATGGCTGTTGACGTCAATGTCCCTGGAAATGATATCTTCGATTTCGTCTTCGATATCATCGTCCAACTTGAAGCCTTCCCCGTTAAAGAATTTGATCCCGTTGTATTCGAACGGATTGTGGGACGCGGAGATCACAACGCCCGCATCAGCCTTAAAATATCTTACAAGATAAGCGACGGCCGGCGTCGGAAGGACCCCGGCTTTGATGACGTTTCCACCCATTGCAAGGATCCCTGCGCTGATTGCGTCTTCAAGCATATCTCCCGATATCCTCGTATCCTTAGCGATAAGAACGACCGGCCTCTGCTGGTTCTCCTTGCTGAGAACGTAAGCGCCAGCTTTTCCAAGATTGAACGCGAGACTCGGAGTGAGTTCTGAATTTGCCACCCCTCTTACTCCGTCTGTTCCAAAAAGTCTGCCCATTATTTACTCCTTATTGTGTTTGGTTTAGTGTGATGTGGACCTGCTCCGGGTCCACTGTTATATGCCCGAGTGTTTTTGTATAACGAACCTCTACCTTCGCCGTGGCTGATATCAGTGATTCCGCATCCAGCGTCAGGTATGGTTGTAAATCCGATTTTTTCAGTCCTGCGATGACAACTTCGCTTCCCGACGCCGTCACTGTGATCTGCGGGGTCGTAATTGTGATGTTGGATGTTCCGTCCATTCCCTCCAGCAGGATTTCATCGGCGGTATAGGTGAACTGCTTCGTTGCGATCGGCTTAATAGTAATATTCACGGAAAGATTCTCCGAACCCGACGCAAACTCCACTCCCTCCGGAAGCTGGATATCAAGCGGGAGCTTGGTCGTGCTGGCTACCGCGCTGATGTCTACCGGCGCCGCTGTCAGATCTGTGATCGCGGCTAAAGCGTCCTTCGGTCCCCTTATCTTGACGCTGTCCGGGATCTCCATGCTGGTGACTTCATAGATCGGGTCCACCGCGCCTGTAACTTCCACGGTCAAAGGAACCTGTTTTACCTCTGACAGTCTTGCGGTCACATCGATATAGGCGGAAGACAGCCGAACGTTCTTCACAACATCACCGTTGCTGTTTACCGCCACCGCCTTTGTCTGGATGGTGGAGGCGTCTGTTGTAAGTTCGGACGTATTGACTTCGGCCTTCACATAGGCGACAGCACTTACTTCCGATTTGGCTCCCGAGACCTGGATCTCCGTTGGCTGGGTCTTGATCTGTCCCGCCTCGATTCCGTCATCAAACTGGCCCATAAAGGAAACCTTTATCGGCTTCGCGACAACCACCAGTTCCTCGATCACCACATTGATTTTAGGCGGATTTGCCTTAAGGATGGTAATGCCGTCAGGCGCCTGCACCGTAACAGGGATATAGTTCTTTCCTATGCTGTATCCGAAAAGATCTGCATTTGCGACGATTCCGCTGGCATCGAGCTTCGCCAGATCCGACCGTTTCCCCTGTACCTCAACATCGATCGTATAGTTCGCCTCTCCGGACAGGGCGAGCCCTTTGGCAGCCAGGCTGTCTACGTTCATAAGCTGAACCGGAACGTCGATGATTTTGTCTGCTTTCATCGGATTGGTTACTTCGATCACATAGGCCCACAGACAGATTGCTACAACCACCGATATGATTTTGTAAAAGGTATTACTGTTCAGCATCCTGGCGCCTCCTGATCTTATCTAAGAACGGAACCTTGACCTTTTCTGGGTGAATCTGGCTCAGATAAATATTAAGCAGTGTTTTCTCAACTGTTTTGATGTCAAGAAATCTTGACAGCTTTCCGTCCACTGCGATGGATATGATTCCTGTTTCCTCGGAAACGATAATGGCGATGGCGTCGGAATTTTCGGTGATGCCGATTCCAGCCCTGTGCCTGGTTCCCAGATCCTTGGAGAGCGTTTTGCTCTGGGTGAGCGGAAGCACGCAGCCCGCCGCATAGACTCTGTCTCCCCGGATGATGGTAGCTCCGTCGTGAAGCGGCGCGCCTTCATAAAATATATTGCCCAAAAGCTCCGTCGAGATTTCCGCATTTATCTTTGTTCCAGTTTCGGCGATATCATTCAAAACAGTTTCACGCTCCATGATGATCAGCGCGCCGACCTTATTGCTGGAAAAGAAATCAACCGCCTTGATGATTGCAGCGGTAATTGTTTTTACACGTTCCTTATCCATTTGTGCAAACTGCGGTGTGATAAATTTGCTTCGGCCCACATATTCCAATGCGCGCCTGAGCTCAGGCTGGAATACGATAACCAGGGCGATGACTCCCAGTGAAATCGTATTTTTAAGAATCCAGTTTAAAGTGTATAGATTGAATTGTTCAGACACAACGGTAATAAGAACCAAAATCAGCAGCCCTTTCACAAGCTGCAGTGCTCTTGTTTCCCTGATAAATCCCAAAATTTTATAGATTAGATACGCGACGATGGTTACGTCAATTACATCTGTGATCCCTACGCCGGAAATAATATTGTTGAATATTTCTGACATGCTCTCTTCTCCCTAGATCATACTTATCTTTATTGTATCGAAAAAAGCGCGAAAATTCAATAGATTTTAGGCAGAAATATATTTGTAACATGAAACGATTTTTTGAATAATCTATGCAGAATTCGGGAACGGAACCACAATGGCAGGTGCTGTAATATCTTACGAATCGCTGTCGTCCCTGCCAATAAAAAGAGACGGTTTTGCAACCGTCTCCGACATATGTCTATCTTAATAACGCGTCTCCAGCAAGCCGTAATCGTTGTCCTTTCTCTTGTAAACAACGTTGACCGTATCGGACTCCACATTGAGGAATACGAAGAACGTATGCTCAAGAAGTTCCATCTGCATGATGGCTTCATCCACGTTCATCGGCTTCAGATCAAACTGTTTTCTTCTGACAACTCTCATCTCTTCAAGCTCTTCGCCGGCGATCTCAGGAAGATCCGCAAACTGGAATTCCTTGTGATCCTTATGCTTGCGCTGGAGCTTGGTTTTGAATCTCGACATCTGGGACGACAGTTTTTCGATTACCCCGTCTACGCCGGTATAGATGTCGTTTGTTGTTTCTTCGGCCCTGAAAATAGTCCCCTTGGCATTGATTGTTGCCTCTATCTTCTGCCTTCCCTTCTCCATGGACAAGGTGACGTTTGCCACGATATCGTTGGAGAAATACTTCCCAAGCCGATCAAGCTTGGATTCGATCGTTTCTTTCAGATGGTCACTAGCGTTCATGTTTTTGCTTGTAATGATAACTTTCATTTAGTGCACCCCCTATAGCATTTATGATTGGTATTATCTTATACTGTTCTCAAATAAAATATTTATTGAAAACAATACAATACTATTTACCTTTCGGCAACGGCTTTGCCTCCTTCGGGAGCAAAGCTCCCTACGCTGTCCGTTTTGCCTAGCAAAGCAAGCTTTGGGCAAAACAGCAACGCCGCCTGTAGACAGCGCAGCTGTCTACCACTTACATTAAAAATAGTATTAAGATTGTATACTACAAAACCCATGCCATTCCTTTTTTTCCGAGGAAAATAATTATTCAAACAACATTCATCGACAGGTTATCGACTATTCTGACAAATCATTTCAAGAAGTCCTAATTTAGGCCTTTTTTTATTTCTTTTTCAGGCTGTTGATACTGTGGATAAGTCTGTGTATAATTGAAAAACCGGGCTTCTGAAAGTGGATATTTTTTTCGTCACTGATTATACATTCATATGCATTAGTGAAACGTTTTACTTTCCACGTCCCTCTGTATTCAACGTATCCGCCGACTTATAATTATTCACAAAATTCTTTTTCCTTTCTTTTTTATTTTTTTTGCTCCATAAAATTGTAATTTCAGAGTTGTGGATAAACGATGTCGAAAAACTGGGTTTTTATGTAGACACAAATTAGATATTGGAGCCGCCTAGCCGACCTGGTCTTTGACCCCACACCTGCCTTTTGATATTTTATCAAAGGTCTTACATCTAAGCTACGCCATGATCACTGCCGCCTTGCGGTCCAGCTTACGTGGGTCCCTTTGCCCGTAGCTGGCTTGGACTTTCAACCACGGACCTAAGCGGCTCTAATATTTAATCTGTATATACCCCGTTCTGGTTTTGTTACTCAACAAATTTCGACATGTTATTGTTCCTGGCGGATCAGATTTGCCCCGGAGGCAAAGGTAAAAACGCAGACTCTTGCGGCGCCGGCTTCCAGCAATGCCTGCGAGCAGGCGTCCGCCGTACTTCCGGTGGTATAAATATCGTCCACCAGCAGGATCGTCTTACCCGTCAGCCGGTTTGTTTTGTTTCCGGCTACGGAAAAAACCTCCCGTATATTTCTCCTTCTGCCCAGCGCGCCCAGCCTGTTCATGGCCTCCGTTTCAACCACCCTCACCAACAGCCTGCCGTCATAGGGTATTCCCGTATGGTTCGCCAGACTCACCGCGAGGATAGCAGCCTGGTTGTAGCCTCTCTTTTTTTGCTTTCGCCCGTACATGGGCACCGGTATAATAAGCTCCGGCGAAAACTCCTCGAGTCGGAGCCTGTCGTACATGAGTTCCGCCATCTTTCGGCCAAGATATGCCTGATCCTTATACTTGAACCGGTGGAGCAGTTCCCGTTCCGCAGCGCCGTATTCGACGCAGGTAAAGCCCTTTTCAAAGGAATGCTCTGTTGACAGGCAGTCGGTACACAGATCAGGTCCGTAACCTTCCTGCAATATCTTCCCGCAGCGGCTGCAGGTCCTTCCGTTTGCCCATTTCAGATTGCGCACGCAACCGTCGCACAGCGCATACGGCCTGCTGTCGTCTATAATATTCCCACAACTGATGCAATATATGTTTGAGGGATAAATTAAATCGAGCAACCCCTCTCCCAATGACGACAAAATCCCCTTTAAATCATTGATCTCCACGGCTCCACCTCCATAGATCGGGCTTTCCTTACAGAAAGGCCCTCAGCCGCACCGCCAGCCCCGAATATCGATCGGTGATCCGGTTATTGTCGACCATGGCGTGCATCTTGTTCTCCGAGCCAACCAGGATCACGGCCCTTTTGCCCCTGGTCACAGCCGTGTAAAGCAGATTCCTCGTCGCAAGCATCGGCGGGAACCATGAAACGGGCATGATGACGATGGGAAATTCGCTGCCCTGACTCTTATGGACTGTGACGGCGTAAGCCAGCTCGATCTCGTCAAGCTGGGAAAAATCGTATTTTACGTAACGGCTGTCGTCGTACACTACTGTTATTTCATTGAATTCCTTGTCAATGGTCTGGATAAAGCCAACGTCTCCGTTGAAGACGCCCTGACCGTCGGTAAAATCCTCCAGCCGCTTCCATTCGAGCTGATAATTGTTCTTGATCTGCATAACCTTGTCCCCCTCTCGGAAGGTGCGGTCGCCGAAGGTCTTTTCAACACTCTCGGGAGAAGGCGGATTCAGCCCTTGCTGAAGTTCCTTGTTGAGGTTGATGCTCCCCAGAAGTCCCCGGCGCACCGGCGTGAGGACCTGCATGTCGCGGATGGCGTCACAGCCCTGGTAGTAATCCGGAAGCCGCCTGACGCAAAGGTCTTTTATCGTTTCGAGCATCTCCTTCTCGCTTTTCTTCCGCAGCAGGAAGAAATCCTTGTCCTTTTCGTTGCAGTCAGGATATTCGCCCCGGTTGATCTTATGGGCGTTGACCACGATCAGGCTTTCCTTTGCCTGCCGGAAGATCTCCGTCAGCTTGACCGAATAGATCACCTCGCTGTCGATCATGTCCCGCAATACGTTCCCGGCCCCCACAGACGGAAGCTGGTCGGCGTCGCCGACGACGATGAGACGGGTCCCCGGCTTGATGGCATTGAGTAATCCATTCATCAGCAGGATGTCGATCATGGATGCTTCATCGATGATGACGGCGTCATACTCCAGCGGATCTTCGCTTGTTTTGCCGAAGCGCATGGTATCTTCGCCCTCGGAATAATAATATTCCAGCAGGCGGTGTATGGTGGAGGCCTCGTAGCCCGAGGTCTCCGTGATGCGCTTCGCCGCTCTGCCGGTTGGCGCAGCGATGGCCGTTGCAAAGCCGCTGTGTTCGAATATTTTCATGATGGTATTGATGATGGTCGTTTTTCCGGTTCCAGGTCCCCCCGTGACGACAGACACTCCGTTCTGCAGCGAAGCCTTGACCGCAAACTTCTGATTTTCCGAAAGCATGATCCCCGTCTCGGTTTCGGTGATGGAAATGAGCTGATCCACGTTGGAGCTGATCGGCTTCAACGGCGCGTTGTTCAGTGCGATCAGGTATTTACAGACGTTCTGCTCTGCCGTGTAATACGGCATGGAGAACACAACAGCCCGGTCTTCCAGATTCTCAATATGTATCTCTCCCTCGAAGGCGAGCTGGACAAGCATTTCGTAGACCTGCTCCGTGCCGACCTCCAAAAGTTCCGCGGCGTTCTCGCAGAAAATCTTCTGGGGCACATAGGTATGCCCTTCATTAACGTAAAGCCAAAGGGCGTATTTGATCCCGCTCTCGATCCTGTATTCCGAATCCTTTGAGATCCCCATTTTTTCCGCGATCTTATCGGCCTTTTTAAAGCCAATGCCAAAAATATCATCCACGAGCTGGTAGGGATTTTCCGTTACTGCCTGGATGGTATCCGATCCATAAACCTTATAGAGTTTCATCGCGTATGAGGCGGCGATCCCGAACTGCTGAAAGAATAAAGTGATCTCGGCAAATTCCTTGTGGGTGAGAAAGGCGTCTGCCACGGAAGCCGCTTTTTTCTCGCCGATGCCGTCGACCTCCGTCAGACGGTGGGGTTGCTTTTCGATGATGTCGAAGGTGTCCGCGCCGAATTTCCTGACGATGGCCGCCGCTGTTTTTTTTCCGATACCCTTGAGAAGTCCGGATGAAAGAAAGCCCTCGATCCCTTCATGGGTGCTGGGCATCTGTTCTTCATATTCGGTAAAGCTGAACTGTTCTCCGTAAGTGGGATGAGTCTTCCAGAGTCCCCGGAAGCTGTAAGCCCTGCCTCGGTCAGCCGTGGGCAGGTAGCCTACGGCGGTGAACTGCTGCTCTTCGTTTTCAATCACTGCGATGGTGTAGTAATTGTCCTTGTTATGGTAAATTACTTCCGATATCGATCCTTGTATTTCAATCATTCTTTGTGCTCCGCATCGTTTTCCGCCGCGATTTTCAGCAGCAGGTCTTTTTTGTTTTTCTCAGGCTCAAGATGTACGGTTTCCAGCAGGAGCTTTAAAACCGTTCCTACCTCTGCGCCTTTTCTTATGCCGGTTCTCAGGAGATCGTCCCCGTTGACGGCCAGATCCTCAAGAAAGATAGGCTCATTACCGGCCAGTATTTCACGGAACAGCTCCTCCCTTAGGCGTAATGCTTCGCCGCCGAGGCAATAAACTCTGGTCCGTTGTTCCGACAGGTCTGTGAGATATCTATAATACTCCCGCCCGATCCGGTTGAGAAAGCGCTTAAGCTCCGTCTTGTCCGAAATCCTGTCAAGTTCATCGGAGAGGCCGACCGCGTGCCGAAGTCGTTTCTTCATCTCATTGGAATAACCCAACCATTCAATGGCGGTAAGGGCGCTGTCTTCTCCCAGGCACTGATAAACCAGAGCAAGTCGGAAGCTAGCTTCCGGTTCCGCCCGGTCGATGAGTTCCGCCAGCCGTACAAGTTTTTCAATCTCCCTGCGGGATACATTTTTCATGGAATCGGCGCCGAACACATATGTTATCACGCCGGTCTCCAGCGCGAGGAGCAGTCCTTTTCCGCTGTTTGCAGACGTTACCGTTTTGGTGAATTCCTCCCGGATCCGTTCTATACTGATAAAGTACAGCAGATCTGCCTTTTCCTTCATGGCCTGCAGGGTCTCCGCTTCGATTTCAAAATCAAGCTGAGCCGCGAATCTTACCGCTCTCAGGATCCGAAGGGCGTCCTCCTCAAATCGGACCCGGGGGTCGCCGATACCGCGTATCAGCTTTCTTTTGATATCCTCTCTCCCGTGGTACGGATCCACAACGCCCCGGTCAGGGCTCACCGCCACGGCATTCATGGTAAAATCGCGTCGTCTCAGATCTTCACCGATCTCCTCTGTGAAAATCACCGCCTCCGGCCGCCTGTAGTCCTTGTATTCCCCGTCGATACGGTACGCGGCGATATCCGCTGTGACCCCATTTTCCGTTATCCTCATGACGCCGAGCTTTTTATTTATGATCGACGCGTAAGGAAAAAGAGCTTCAAGGGTATCCCTTGAAGCATTGCTTGTTAAATCCCAATCTTCCGGATGTCTGCCGAGGATGGAATCGCGGACACATCCGCCTACAGCGTATGCTTCAAAGCCCGCATCCTCTATGGTTTTTATCATATGGACGATTTCCTTCGGCAGCTTGATCATCGACCGATCCTCACAATTCAGGAAGATTTTTCTGTTTTTACATACAGTTATTTTTTCGATTTAAAATGTCTGCGGTTTATATAGCCTTCTGTTGTCCAGTGTCCAGACTCTGTCGGAGAATTCTCCCGGGAAGGTGGCGTCCAGCGCCTCCTGCATGTCGTACATTCTGGCGTCGATCATGTCCAGATAGTGCAGGATTTCCGCTTCCGGGAATAGAGGTTTCTTCGGGCTTCCGAAGTCGGGCTCGTAATGGTGGGAAAGGATCATATGCTCAAGCATGATTTTCTTTTCTGCTCCAATTCCCAGTTCCTCCGCAAGCCTGTCGACGCTCTTGATCCCTTGGACCAGGTGACCCAGTAGCTGGCCTTCAAAGGAATAACCTGAGGCTATCCCCATGGTGTCGGCGTCAATTTCGTTGAGTTTTTCCATATCATGCAGGATCACTCCAGCAACCACAAGATCCCGGTTCAGATTCGTGTAAACCTCGCAAACCCGTTCCGCAGTCATCAGCATCCGCTTCATATGGTACAGCAGTCCCGACAGCTCGGCGTGATGATTTTTAGCGGCCGCAGGATAATACATAAGCTTTTCCTTGTTATCCGTCAATACGCGCAGACAAAGCTGCTTGAGCTCCTCGTCCTGCATGACCTCCGCAGCGTTCTGGATGAAATCGTACATATCCGCGGCTTTTTCCGGCGCGGCCTTGATGAAGTCCATCAGCTCCGCATTGTCTTCCGGTACGACTTTCCGCAGTTTCAGGACACGGAGCTGACGCATCCCGTTCCATTCCGTCACGCTGCCCTTGAGTTTGATAATATCGCCTTCGGCGATCTCGTTCAGCGTCGGAAGCTCCGCGTCTGCCACGTCCCATTTCTTTGCCGTAAGCTCTCCTGTCTTGTCGCATACCAGCATATCAAGATATTGTTTTTTGTTGGATCCAATTTTTATCGCTATGGCTTTCACCATAAAAAAATCCTGTATTTCATCATCGGTCCTCAGCTGACCTATGTAAAATTCCTTCACGATCCGTATCCTCCTTTGAAGTTCCTAGAATAATTCATTATATACCAACACGCTAACTTCAGGCAACTAGATTAGCTTTGTGCATTGTAAAATTTTTACAATTATAGTATACACTGTATGCCTTCCCTTGTCAATGTTCCTTTCAGGAACTTTAACGTGTAGATTTCTACTGCTATTTTTCGCCGGATTTGATATAATATGAATAGCTTAATGGATATTTGCGGCGCAGTGGGAAATCATGCGCCTTTCATTTGGAGGAAAAGATGAATAAAATAGGACTCGTACGGGCGGCTGCCATTACTCCGGTACTCAAAGTAGCCAATCCGGAATTCAACACCGATGAAATTATAAAATGTGCAAAGGAAGCAGATAAAAACGGGGCCGGTCTCATCCTTTTCCCCGAGCTCTGCATATCCGGCTATACCTGCGGCGATCTGTTCTATCAAGAATTCTTATACAGCAAATCCATGGACGGCCTCAAGAGGATTGCGGACGCGACAAAGAAGCTTTCCGCAGTCGTCATAATCGGCTTCTATATGAAGTTGGAGAACAACCTCTTCAACTGCGCCGCTCTCATGCAGGACGGAGTCATAAAGGGCATCGTTCCAAAGATGTTCCTTCCAAACTACAAGGAGTTTTATGAGGCACGTTGGTTCGCGGCGGGAAACAGGATCTCGGACAGCATTAAATCCGTCCGTCTGTTCGGATACGATATCCCTTTCGGCCATATTATTTTCTCCGATGAAGAAAACGACCTGAATCTCGGCATTGAGGTCTGTGAAGACCTTTGGGTCCCCATCACTCCGGGTTCATTCCTTGCCCTGAACGGCGCCCATATCATCCTGAATCCTTCGGCCAGCAACGAAACCGTAGCCAAGTCGGATTACAGGCGGAATCTTATTTCCATGGAAAGCGCCAAGAATATCTGCGGCTATGTCTACGCATCCTCGGGAGTCCACGAATCAACAACAGATCTTGTTTTCGGCGGTCATAACCTGCTTGCGGAAAACGGAAATATCCTTTCCGAAAGCGCGCTCTTCGAACGGGAAAGCGACATTACCTATGGCGATCTGGATTTTGAAATGATCAAATTTGAGAGGACCTACGGCCAAAACTTTGAGGAATCAACCTCTGCATACTGCAGCAGGATCGATATCACTCGAGTTCCCCTTTCGCCTGTCAGACTGCTGAATAGCGACAAGGATAAATTGATCAGGAAATATCAAAAGAATCCTTTCATACCGTCCGATCCCGCCAAGGTGGATCAGCGGTGCAGGGAGATTTTCAATATACAGGCCGCCGGCCTGGCGAAACGTATGGAACATACCCGTTCCAGGAAAGCGGTCGTCGGCATTTCCGGAGGGCTGGATTCCACCCTTGCGCTCCTTGTATGCGCGGAAACCTTCAAGCTCATCGGCAAGGATCCAAAAGACATCATCGCGGTGACCATGCCCGGTTTTGGAACCACCGACAAGACCTACAACAACGCCCAGACCATCATGAAGCTGCTTGGCGCGGATGTGCGGGAAATTCCGATCCGGGACGCCGTTTTGCAGCATTTTAAGGATATCAGTCACGACCCCGGCCAGCATGACGTTACTTATGAGAATTCCCAGGCAAGGGAAAGAACCCAGATCCTCATGGACGTTGCCAATCAGGAAGGCGGTCTTGTGGTAGGAACCGGCGACCTTTCCGAGGTGGCCCTCGGCTGGAGCACTTACAACGGAGATCATATGTCCATGTACGGAGTAAACACCAGCGTTCCGAAAACTCTGGTCCGCTTCGTTATAAAATGGGTCATGGACCACAGGCTTTCAGGCCCGGGTGAAGAAAAGGGCTACAGCCTGGACAACGAACTTCTCCGAAAGACATTGCAGGATATTATGGATACGCCGATTTCACCGGAGCTGCTTCCGCCTGACGAATCGGGAGAGATCGCCCAAAAGACGGAAGATACCGTCGGCCCGTATATCCTTCACGACTTCTTCATGTTCTATACGATCCGTTTCGGCATGTCACCGAAGAAGCTTTTATTTATTGCAAAGTCCACCTTTGCCGGCGAGTATTCGGAAGAATTCATCAAGAAGTGGCTTACCGTATTCTACAGAAGATTCTTCTCCCAGCAGTTCAAACGCAGCTGTATCCCCGACGGTCCGAAGGTCGGTTCTGTCAGCCTTTCTCCGCGAGGTGACTGGAGAATGCCCAGTGACGCGGATCCTTCGGTCTGGCTGAAAGAGCTTGAAGACTGATGAAAATAACAACGCCCCGGCGGTTCAGTTTTAAGAACCATCCGGGGCTTTTTTCTAACGTTTTTTCATGAGATCCCTGCACAGCAGGATTCCGCCGGTTCCGACGCCGATCAGGGAGGCCGCATACAACGCCAATGCCAGGATCGTCATGACGAAGGGCAGTCCTGCCGCTTCCGTCCTGCCGCTCGCCATCCCGGTAACCGCTGCGATAACGATACCGGCGGCGAGGAAAAATGCCGCAAGAACCGAGCTTATGCCGATCAGTTTCAGCCGCAGCCCGGAACGGATCCCTGCCCAGATCAGCAGGATAGCGCCCGCCAACGCGAAGAGGGCAAGCTCCGCCGGCATCAGGTAGTCGAAATGGAAGCTTCGGGTCACGATCGTCCCCACAGCAGAAGTCAGAACCGTAAAGGCTATGGGGATCCAGATAAGCAGCGTCCCGATAGCCGCCAGGATTTTCGTCAAGGCGCCGTTCCTTTTATCCTTTTCCATATAAAATCACCTCACATTCTTTTTTTCAGCAAGCCTGAACAAATCGATCGATGGCCTTGCAGACTTCCGGCCCGCTTTTGCTTTCAAAAATCATATGACCGCCTCCTGGCATCATGCAGACGGTTTTCTCCGCACGGATCCTCTTTATGATATAGTCCGCGCTTTTATGATGGACCGTATCGTCGTCCAGCGCCTGAACCACGAGTGTTTTACAGGTTATATTGCCGAACATCGGTTTCGTCTTCTTCAGAAGCCGCAGAAATTCAATCAGTGATGAGAATGATTTATCAGTCGAAACGTCCAGATATTTTCGGCCGTACTGTTTGAAATCAGAAAACAAGTTCACTGCGATGACTTTGGGGTTCCAATAGAATACAGGCGTATTGACGGTCACCAGACCTTTCAGTTTGTAATTCCAAAGGTTCGCGGCAAGCAAACCGCCCATGGAAAACCCCACTGCGACAATACCGCCGCATTCTCTCGAAAGGGCAAGATAAGCCTGTTCCGCCGATGTTAACCAGTCGTCATGGGTGGTTTTTGACAGTTCCGTTTTCGTTCCCCCATGCCCCGGCAGCAGCGGACACTCCACTCGGTAGCCCCGTTCCGTCAGGAAATCCCGCAACGGTTCAACCTCCTCCGGATTTCCGGCAAATCCGTGAAATAGCAGGATGCCCGTATCATTCATATCTTTCACTCCAATCAAACAAAACTCTCTTGTAGTGTAATATTACACCAAAAGAGAGTTTTTAGTCAATATGTATTTCGGATTATTTTAAGTCTTCCAGATGTTTTTTGATTGCATGCAGTTCAAAGGATGAGAACAGCCTTCTGTTGTCCTGGTCAAGGATCCGGTAGTGCTGCGAGACGATATTCTGCTGCACTTTGTATTGCAGCGTTTCCTCCAATGTCTTCCACCAGATCTTCCCCCCCATGGTCTTTGGATAATTCGGCTCTGAATCCTGGAACGCCAGCGCCACGATCATTTCCGCCGCGCCTCCGCCGAACGCAGCCTCCAGCACTTCGCTCCGTTCAAATATGGTACAAAGCGTGACGGCTCCGGTCCAGCCCAGGGGCGAGCGGCCCTTTTCAATCTGCACGAGAGTTTTTTTCGAAATACCCAGGATATCGGCCATCTTCTCCTGATTGTAGCCGTATTCCGTGCGCACCAGTTTCAGTTTGTCGCCGGCGATGCCGACGAATTCATTCCTGTCCATATTTCATCCTTTGCTGAATTTGCCCTAAGCTTGCGGGACGTTGTGATACAACAATCACCCTGTATAGAAACAGAGTGATCATCAATCCGATTATTTTAATTCAAAATCTTCTTTGCCGGCTCCGCATAACGGGCACTCGAAGCTGTCGGGAACGTTGGCCCACGTTGTTCCGGGAGCTACTCCCTGCTCATCGCAACCCTCTGCTTCATCGTAGATGTAACCGCAAACTTTGCATTCGTACTGTGCCATCGCTGTTCTCCTTTCAAAATTTATAATTGGTGATCTTCATAAAAATTTACAAAGGTATTATACCACCATTCTTTAATCTTAAAAGGAAAATTTTGTGATTTTCTATTTTTCTTCCGGAACATAAGAGTCCAGCATAACGACCGCTTTGAAAAGATCGCCGTCGATCTTGATCTCAAACCATCCGTTTTGAAGTCTTACAAGGTCTTTGGCGATGGCTAGACCCAGGCCGCTTCCCTCTGTGGTTCTTGATTCGTCTCCCCGCTTGAAACGCTCCATCAGCTCGTCGGCGTCGATATTGAGTTCTGTCTTGGAAATGTTCTTGATCTCCAGGATCACGTTGGTGCTTCCACCGTTTTTACCGTTCTGCTCCCGCAGATCGATATAGACTCTGGAACCTTCCTGCGCATATTTCAGAACATTGCCCAGGAGATTTTCAACCACTCTCCAGAGCAGCTGTCCGTCGGCACGGACATAATACTTTTCCTTCTGAGCGTTCACCTTAAATTCCAGATTGGAAGTCTCGATCCGGTCGCTCATCTCACCGAGGCCCTGATTGATCAGGGACAACATTTCCACCTTTTCAAACCTTACGGGAATGGCTCCGCTGGAAGCTTTCGCAGCATCGAAGAGGTCTTCCGTCAGTTTCTTGAGGCGAATGCTCTTCTGATCCAGTATCTCGAGATATTTCGGCGCGTCCGGGCTGCCTAGACCTTCCTGCTTCAGCAGGTCGATATAGGTTATGATGGAAGTAAGAGGCGTTTTCAGATCATGGGAGACGTTGGAAATCAGATCGGTCTTCAGTCTCTGATTTTTCAGCTCGTTTTGGATCGCGATATTGGACGCCTCGGAGATCTCATTGATCCCACGGGCCAGTTTGTCCAGCTCGCCTTCCCCGTCCGCCTTTATCTTATAGGTCAGGTTGCCGTTTTTCACTTCCTCGACCCCCTTTTTGACTGCTTCATACTTATTCACCCACTTGGGAGCCAGCACGATAATGAGTACCGCCACAATAGGGGCAAGCAGGACTGTTGCCGACAGGCCGCATATCGCCAGCGTCACCAGCACCACCTTCCTCAGCACGGTTCCACCATAATAGAATTCCTTGATCCCATTCCAGAAAGCAGACAGAATGATAAATATCACAGAGTTCTTCAGGAACCTTCCCGCTTTGATGTTTCTCACTACAGACAGGATAAAGTACAAACCGAAGCCGGCTGAAAACAGCCCTATGATCAAGGCCAGGGCAATGGACAGGAAGAGCGGGTCGCTATTTCGGTAAACCGTATCGCCGATACTGATGCCGTAGTTCACCGTTTCCAGCGTAAACCGTCCGAACATCGCGCCGCCTCCTACGAACAGGATCCCTATCGCGAGAAGCTGCAGTTCGGTAAAGAGCCGATCGACGCCATATGTCGGATAATTCCCATCTTCATCCTTTCTTCCTGTCACCGCCAGGAGATAAATCAACAGGATCAGGGAAGACACAGCGCAGGCGACCGTCATCGGCAGCCATCGCATAACTTCCGCTTTGGCAGCTTTAAATTCAGCTTCCTTCGCGTTCAGATAGGCTTCATCGTAGGAAAGAAATACTTTCAGGTTCGGATTATAGAAGCTGTCCAGCTTTTCTTCCAGTCTCTTGTCATAATTTTTCAAAGAATTGTTTAGGACTTCGGAAGAAGCCGGCGACTTCGTAAGATTGTCATTTTCGTAAATCAGGTAAGCGGGCGCTTGGCGGAAAGAGTTGATATCCACAGCCCCGACGGAAGTATTCGCCGCAGCTCCGACATTCGAAACCGTATAAGTCCCGTCTGTCGCAAGGTACGTAAAGCCTTCCGTCTTGCTCAATTCTTTTTGATACGATTCAAACGCTCTCAGGTCATCCATGATGAGCGTTTGTTTGAGTTCTCCGAGCTTTGGTTCATAGTCGTTTAAGAACCGGGCCTTGATTGCCGGATCGTCATACTCGCCGCCGTAAATCGTATATGGGGAGGGCGTGATAGAATCTCCGGAATCCCCATTATAGAACGCGTTTCTCAGTGCGTCGTTCAGGCGCGCATCGTCGATGGTTTTTCCGCTCTTGATGTAATCTTCGCTTTTATACTGACCGAGCATGTAGATCACGTCGTTGAGATTGTTGTCAAATTCCCGCTGGAAGACGGCGCTCGTTTTATAGTTGTCAAACAGTAGCAGATCGTCGATCCCGTTGCCATAGTTGGTCATATTTGCTTTATTGTAGATGAACGCTCCGCCGGTCAGAGAACTCAGAAACAGAACGACGCACAGAATAAACGCCGCCGAATCCAGTACTCTTTTTCTGCTAAAGCTTTTCAATTTTGTATCCAATACCCCACACCACCTTCAAATATCTCGGATCCTTCGGGTTGATCTCGATCTTTTCCCGAATTCTCCTAATGTGTACCGCCACGGTATTCTCCGGACTGAAGGACGGTTCGTTCCAAACCGTTTCGTAGATCCTATCCATCGAAAATACCTTGCCGGCGTTCTCTGTCAATAACTTTAAAATTCCGAACTCGATTGGAGTGACCGGCACCTGTTCGCCGTCTACCGTAACCGTCTTTGCCTCGTCATCTACAACCAATCCCCCTGATTTGTAAACCCCATTTTTCTTCTCAAGACTTCCCAGGTTGACGTACCGCCTGAGCTGTGATTTTACCCGTGCAATCAGCTCCAGCGGATTGAATGGCTTGGTGATATAGTCGTCCGCGCCCACATTCAGCCCCGTGATCTTGTCGTAATCCTCCGACTTTGCCGAGATCATGATGATCGGGATATTCTTTTCCTCCCGAATCTTCATGGTCGTCCGCATACCGTCCATCTTCGGCATCATGATGTCCATCAGGATCAGATGAATCTCCTCTCTGCGCACGATATCAAGAGCTTCGATCCCGTCATATGCTTTAAAGATGTCATACCCCTCGTTCCTTAAATACACCTCGATCGCACCGACTATTTCCCTGTCATCATCGCAAATCAAAATATTCATCTTTTCCCCTCCCAATCAATATCAAAAAATTAGGTACCCCCTTTCTTGGCTTATACAAAGAGGATACCAAAACATTCTTAACAAAAGGTCTTTCCGTTTCTTACGAATTTATTAAGTATTCATGCAGAGACGCCCGGTTTCAAAACCCGCTTCCAATGCAACATTATACTCCGGTGCAGGAACTTTTTCAAATTAATAGTTTGCACAAAACAGCTCGTAATATCCCCTCGGATAACAGCAAACCGGGCATACTTCCGGCGCGCACGTATCCCAGATGAGATTTCCGCAGTTGAGGCAGACCCATAATACCTCCCTCGGCTTGCAGAAAACCGTGTCTGTTTCGATATTTCGGATGAGTTTTGAGAATCGCTCGTCATGACTGTGCTCGATGGCCCTGACTCCCTCAAACAGATCGGCGATACCTAAATATCCCTCCTGCCTTGCGGTTTCGGCAAATTGGCGGTACATCTCATGCCATTCGTAGCTTTCGCCGGATACTGCGTCTTTTAAATTATCCAGTGTCGACGGCACTTCGCCCCCGTTCATGGCTTTCAGCCAGATCTCGGCATGTTCCCGTTCGTTTCCTGATGACGATTCGAATATGTTTCCGATCTGTTGATACCCTTCCTCCCAGGCTTTCCTGGCGTAGATGGCGTATTTGCCGCTGGCGCTTGTCTCTCCCTGGAAAGCTTTTTTCAAATTCGCGTATGTTTGACTGTTTTCAAAGTCCATTTCAAATCCTCCCGAAAAAATATAGTAAGGCTTGAATTATATTATGAAACCGGCGGGAGGTTCGTTCCATTGACTTTATTGCATCTTAATATATATAATAGGAATTAAATGGAAATAATGAGAAATGGGGGATCTTTAATTGAAATCGAAAGTGCAGAAAACAATTGTAAGTTTGGTAATCATCGCATTGGTGATCGTGGTCGTTGTCGGCGGATACAGTTATAGAGAATACCAAAAGGGCGTAAACAGAGTTTTAAATTACAGCATCTATTCAAGTCTGAACATGACACAAAGCGAGTTATTGGATATTCGGACGGAATTAAAAGCTTACGAGGGAAAACAGCTAACCGCTGAAGAACTTCAAAACATCGTGTCAAAATCAAGAGACTATTTCTTTTACGGAGACTACACAAAGAAGTACGACAATAACATAAGCATGGATTTCGCCTATATTAATTATCTTGATTTAAATTCATACATGACTTCTCTGGCTTTCATTACAGTGCCCTCTACAAAGGAGATACCCGCGGAGGAGATTGAGTATCATAAAGAGAATTTACTGAAAATCATTAAATTATGGGCGCCGCATAGCTTTAACGTGACCGACAACTATATACAGCCGCCTCCCCGATTAAGGAAACTGATAGAAGAAACAAACAGCCTTGCGAACGATGGAATGAAGCGACTCGACGATTACTATGAAAATTTATCTTGACATTTATTTTGATCCGTCATATACTACAGAAAATACAAATTTACACCGTTGATTGAGAAGAGTAGGCATGGACCTTCAATTCACAGAGAGCCGCTGGTGGTGGGATAGCGGTAATTGGAACTACGCTGAATGGACTTATGAGGGCAGGACGAAACCGGCTGCGGGAGCAGCTGCCAGTAGTGCCTGACGGGACCTCCGCCCGTTATCAAGGGAGCATGTATGAAGTACATGGAACGAGTGGGCGCTTGCGCCAATCAGGGTGGTACCGCAGAAGTATAAGCTTTTGTCCCGGAAAATTTCCGGAACAAGAGCTTTTTTTATTTATTAAAATTTCGAAAGGAGAAAACAACAATGAGTAAAATCCCGCACAGATTATATTTAACCGAGGAGCAGATGCCAAAGCAATGGTATAACCTCAGAGCAGATATGAAAGAACTTCCGGATCCCATCATCAACCCGGGCACGATGAAGCCTGCGGAGCTTGAAGATCTATATCCCGTATTCTGCGAAAAGCTTGCTCAGCAGGAAATGGATTCAAAAACCCAATATGTCGACATTCCCGAGGAAGTATTGGAGATGTATAAGATCTACCGTCCGTCTCCGCTGGTCCGTGCTTACAATCTGGAGAAAGCGCTGGGTACTCCGGCGAAAATCTATTTCAAGTTTGAAGGGAACAACACTTCCGGAAGCCATAAGCTGAATTCCGCCATCGCTCAGGCTTATTACGCCAAGGAGCAGGGCCTTGCGGGACTCACCACGGAAACAGGCGCAGGTCAATGGGGCACCGCTCTTTCCGAAGCCTGCTCCTACTTCGGACTTCCGCTTACCGTCTTTATGGTAAAGGTATCCTATGAGCAGAAGCCGTTCCGCAAATCCGTTATGGAAACCTTCGGCAGCACCGTCATCGCCAGCCCCAGCGACACCACCAACGTAGGGCGCGCTATTTTACAAAGCGACCCCACCTCCGGCGGAAGTCTCGGCTGCGCGATCTCAGAAGCCATCGAAAAAGCGGTGACAACTCCGAATTACAGATATGTCCTCGGCTCCGTGCTGAATCAGGTCCTCCTGCACCAGTCCATCATCGGTCTGGAAACCAAAGCAGCCATGGAGATCCTCGGAGAATATCCCGACGTGATTATCGGCTGCGCCGGCGGCGGCTCCAACCTTGGCGGGCTGATTGCTCCATACATGCAGGATAAGCTTACCGGTAAGGCAAATCCGAGAATCGTCGCGGTAGAACCGGCGTCCTGTCCGTCCTTCACCCGCGGCAAATACGCTTACGATTTCTGCGACGTCGGAAGAATCACGCCGCTTGCAAAGATGTACACCCTGGGCTGTGATTTCAAGCCTTCCGCGAACCATGCGGGTGGCCTGAGATACCACGGAATGTCCCCGATCCTTTCCAAGCTGTATGATGACGGATATATGGAAGCCGTCGCCGTAGAACAGACGAAAGTCTTTGAAGCGGCCACCCAGTTTGCGAAGCTGGAGACCATCCTGCCGGCTCCGGAATCCTCCCACGCGATCCGCGCGGCAATCGATGAGGCGCTGAAGTGCAAGGAAACCGGCGAAGCCAAGACGATCCTCTTCGGGCTCACCGGCACCGGTTATTTCGATATGACCGCCTATACCTCATACATGGACGGAACGATGACGGATCACATCCCGACGGACGAGGAGCTGGAAGTTTCTTTATCCCAGCTTCCGAAAATCCCGGGAATTCAGGAATAGACAGGGGCGATTTCTCCGCCTTTTTGTCGGAGCGTTGTCTTTTAATAAAACTTGTCTAATACACCATCGAAGCAGGGAGGGTATCTCATTCCAATGGATACCTTCCCTGCTTACTTTTTGTTCCGTCGTCTGCCTTCATTTTCCACCGAACCTTCGTAAAACCGCCACAAATAGAAAAACCTCTTGATGTAGAACTGATCCGCATCAAGAGGTTTTTCTTGTTGAAGGAGTGTTATAAAATTGATGCCCCGATCGAACCCTTTAAGTCTTCCAGATATGAGGACGACTTGTAGTAATCGAGGGTGTCTTTTGCGGTCTGCAGCTTTGCTTTATACTGGAACTCTTCGATAACCGATCCGTTGATCGGATTTGCAATGAATTCTTCCAGATTGGCGATCTTTCTCTCCATCAGTTCGATATCGATGTTTTGCTTGCTCTTCAGCCTTTCAAGATACCAGTCGCTGGAAAGGATCGTTTCCTTTTTAAACAAGTCCCTGACGGCCGGGGAATCGATGGTTTGCCCCTGGTACTCGCCGTAGGCCATGATATGGAGGAGCGCTTTGATCGGCGGGATAGCTTCCTCGACGCTTCCGTCCTGGAAGTAATTCAGCGCCGCTTTCTTGTGGCCGCCCGCGATATTCAGCACGCCGTCCACGAAGGCTTCCAAGTCCTGTTTTTCAGGCTTCAGGATGTCTTCGCTGAAGATGGTCTGGGGTTCGTCGAAGATTTTCCCGAGGTATTTATAGCAAAACACATTGGTCATGCGATAGCCGAGCCTGCTGGCCGGGATCCGCTTCCCGTTGTAATCGAAGTCCTCCAGCTTTTCAAAGGAGCCCTCCCTGATCAGCCTTTCCGGATCGCGTTCCTTTTCCTTCAGTCTGGACCAGATTTCCGGCACCAGCATGGATATGTCGTGATCGACTTTCAAATTCGGCCCAATGTGTCCTGCGGGCGTCGTATAAACGTTATAATCTCCCAGAACGTAGGACAGGAGCGCGCTGTTCAGATCATAAACCGGAAGCAGCATATTGAACGGCCCCTTCGTCAGCGCGCCTTCGGACCCTGCCCCGGTTGTGGAAGGCGATTTTCCCGTCAGGCTGCTGATAAAGTCCATAAACAGTTCCGGCAGCTCCTGATAGTGGATCGGATTGTAAACGCTGAGAGGCGGGATCTTTTTGCCGCCCTCTTCTCCGGGCGGGTTGTTGCGGCGTCCCGGCAGTATCGCGTTCACCGGCATTAGCACGGGCTTGTCGAGAGGGATCCTGCGCGCGAACCGCTCGCCGACCTCCGCAAGATAGGTCTTCATCGGATTCATGAAATCGGAGCGGTGCTCCAGATATCTCGGATTCTTGCTTCTGACTCCATCCACGATCCTTGGTTCCGAGGAAACCACGCAGTATTCGTTGTTGCATTTGTCGTCCAGGAACGCTTCGATATGGGTTTTGACCGGTTCCGTATAGGCGATATATCCCATAACGTCGTTCTTCAGCTCTTCCACGTCGGCTTTTGTAAGGGGCTGGAAGTTGGTCGCGAACAGATTATTGCTCGACAGATCTTTTTCCGCCTGCAGATCGTATCCCTTGTGTACGGCGTCATCCGGGCGCTGGAAGAAACGGTACTCGCAGTTGGCGGCAAATTTATAGCTGCCGTTGCAATACTGCTTATTCAGGTACGACAGCCGACCGCCCGGCACAAGGACGGACGCTGTGATATCGTCTTCCATCTGGATCTTTTCGCTGGGCATGAAGTCCATGCGAAGCTTGAAGATCCTCCATGCTTTATCCGCGCTGAAGCCCACCCGCAGATAACTCGGGCGGATCTTCCGATTGTCGAATTTCAGTTCGTTCCCCGGCTTGCCGTTGATGAAGTCGACGGCGAAATGCTTTCTCCAGTCGTCTCCCCATGATTTCTGGTAAAACCGCTTGACCATGAAGACCAGCGCTTTGACATGGTTCGGGATGGCCTCTACAAACGAATTGTATTCATCCGTATACAGCGACGAAGGCGTCAGCAGTTTGATGACCGAGCCGAGGGTCCTGTCGATGGACAGGATCGGCCGCGCCGGACGGTTCCTTTCCGGATCGTCTTTCCAGCGATGACGGTAATCATAGTTCAGGATCTGCTCCACATGGTCAAGGTCCTTCTCAAGGTCGTTTACATAATAAGTCCCGTATATGATGGAATTGCTGATGGATTTTGATATTTCCGATTTTCCGCCGCCGGAAACCGTGCAGGGCTTATGACAGAAGGTCCCTTCCGCCTCGGTTGCGACCAGTTTCCACATCGGTGCTTCCGGATGCTTTTCCAGATAGATCTTTTCCCCGTTGGGTAGGACGTAGAAATAATCCGGCAGGAGCTTCAGCTGTTTTTCCTGATCCTTGTGATCCCATTTGATCTGGTTTTTGTACAGGTCGATTTTAATATTCTCAGGAAGATAAAGGATCTTCTTATTCACTTTGTCGATTCCGTAATGATCCGGCTGCAGCTCCATCAGGCAGCCGTATTTTTCCAGCACCTCGTCGAAGCTGTACCCTTCCAGGCTGGCGTCCTCCATGGCGTTGTAGTGGACCCCCAGGTTCCTCTGGGGGTAAGCGATGGTGCCGCCAGCGTGTTCCTCTTCCACGTTTCCGAAAAGATTAGCCGCGAAACTGATTTGGGTCTTGATTTCCTTTTTGGAGTAGCCGTAATAGTTGTCTGCGATCAGCGTCACCGCCACACCGCTTTTATCCCGGCAGGTCAGCTTGAAAGCTTCGCCATCGTTGTACAATTCAGTTTCATTCCGATAGCACATTCCGTCCCTGCGCTGCCTCTCGGTGGCGTCGTCGTAATGGGGCAGGCCCAGGTCCTTCTTTCTCATCCTGGAAAGATGCGGCGCCAGTAGGATATATCCCGTGTGCCCGGACCATTTGCCTACGTCCAGGCCTGAATCGTTGCTGTGGAAGCTTGGGTCGCCCATGTTTCCGAATACGGATTCGATAAAGTCCAGGTTGGATACAAAGCTTCCCGGCGCTACAAAAAGGACCTCCATCCGCTTCTCTTCCAGCACTCCCGGCACCTTCGGAGAAACAAGAGGTTTGATCATCAAAGAGACAAACGTCCTGGCTGGTTCCGGCTGGTTGATGGTGAACGGAAGCAACTTCAAATCTTCCGGGGGATTGATCGCCGCTTCGTAAAGCTTCCGGAAGGCCACCTTCGGCACCGCCTTCTTATCGAAAGGAATGGCGAGGCCTCCCTCGACGATATGGAAAGAACCCTCGGTGGTCCGCCTGTCGTTTTTAGGATTGTTCAAGACGCCCTGCTTGATCCGGTAACTGTTTAGGTACTCATTCCGGAAGGTGTTGCCGTCCGGCGGCAGCGACATTTCCCTGGCGAGGCCGTAATGATCCAGCGTAAGGGAATCATCCACCACTTTGGGCGGGTTTTCACTGTCGCTGAAATAATTGCTGAAAAACCGGTTGATACGCCGGTAGATCCCTACCTCATTGACGTTGACCATCCTCTTTTTCTCTTTATAATCCTTGATGATGTCCTCGAAGAGGTCGATGAAATATGTGTCGGATTCATTCCGGTCATCTTCGGAACGATAGATCGGCAGCCCAAGGGATGCCAGTTTAAAGTTTATATATTGAATCCGGTCTTCTCTTGTTGTGATCGGATTGACGTCTCCATAGTCAATACCAAGTTTTTTTCGAATCGACATAATAACCTCCTACTCCTTCTTACTTATAAAATTAGACTGTTTTGGTAACTTTTTAGTAATGTTATTAGTAATATCTTTAGTACATTTATATTATTTCCAGTATAACTTTTGTTAATGTTTTGTCAAGTTTTTTTGAGGTTTTTATTGAACAAAAAGCACCGCTTTTATGATTGTAAAAGCAGTGCTCGCCGACCTGACAATATTTAAAGTCTCATCAATCCTTCGCGTCGGTATGGATCACCAGTACCGGGCAGGACGCTTCCGATATGACCCTTTGGGTAACAGAACCGACAAAGAAGCGTTTGATCTTTGAAAATCCCCGGTTGCCCATTACGATCAAATCGGCCTTTTCTTCTCTGGCTTTATCCAATATCATCTGATGCGGCTCACCGAACAGCACTTCCTTCTCCGCCTTGATATCACAGAGGTTCAGATCTTCGATGATCGAATCGAGAAGTTCCTCCGCGTTTGCGTTCAGGGAATCCGTGAACTTGTCGTCCCCGTTCGACGCTGTTCTCCCGGCAGCGATGGAACCGTCCACCTGATGCCAGAGTCTCTCGTTTCTCCGGTGCCTTGACAGGCTTTCATGGTCGACCACCGTGATCAGCTTCAGGGAAAAGCCGTATGCTTTCGCGATCTCGACGGATTTTTTCGCCGCATTGTAGGATGCGAGGGAACCGTCAACCGGTACTAATAATTTCATATCTATATCCTCCTTCGTTTTGAAGCCAGCTAAACTCTTACCATATTAATAACCTTTTTTTATACTTTTTAACAGAAATTCTTACGATTGCTTTTTCAAGGTTTTCAGTATAATATCATATTGACGATGTTAGCGCTGCTTATGCCGTAAAAACGTGCGGAAAGGAAGACATAAGTGAAAAAGAAGACCTTGCTGCTTTGGATTTTGATCATATGCTGTTTTGCTTCGATCGAATTCCCCGGCATATTCTTTATCAACCGTATCGAGCCCCGCATTCTCGGGCTGCCTTTTATTTACGGCTTCACTTTGATTATCTGGTTTATCCTATGCATCCTCATGTATGCGGGTTATCTTCTCAAATGGGGTTATGCGGATAAATATAAGGAGAAAAAATAAAACTGCCCTGGAATTCCGAAGCTGATGCATCGGAGATCCACAGGCAGTTTTTTTATTGTTTTATTGGAAAAGGACTATTTCCGATCGGCCTTCAGCAAGGCGTTCAGCATTACGCTGGCGCCGGCCGTGCACTGTTCCGGTGAGGTGTATTCCGGTTCGCAGTGGCTGTGGCCGTCCTTGGACGGAACAAAGATCATCGTCGTAGGCATCATATAGGATACATATTGGGCGTCATGACCCGCTCCGCTGTTGATGAACTGATTCTTGATTCCGAGTTCATCAGCGCTTGCCTTGACGTATCCGACCAGTTCCTTGTCAAAATAGACCGTATCGCGGGCCCAGGCCTTTACAACCTCGCACTTGCATCTTGCCCATTCCTTTTCCGGAAGGCTCTTAACGATCGCCAGAACCTGTTCCAGAACCTTCGGATCCTCATGTCTTACGTCCAGGGAGAAATCGATCATATCAGGGATTACCGTATGTACGCAAGGATGGCATACGATTTCGCCGGTGGTATAGACCAGCTCCGGCCGGTTCAGCTTGTCGATCTCCTCGTGGAGATAGCAGAGCGCCTGTGCAGCAGCATGAAGCGCGTCCTGTCTTTTGTACATCGGCGTGGTTCCCGCATGGTCGGATTGCCCATAAAATTTGATCCGATAGTTGAACATTCCCAGTACGCAGGTAACAACACCGACGTCATTTCCGGCATCCTCGAGGATCGGACCCTGCTCGATGTGCAATTCGAACATCGTCTCATAGTCTTCCGGATTCAGTCGGTTCTTGATATCTCCCTTGTACGGGCTTTTATCCAATGCTTCTCCAAAGGTGCTCGTCTTGTCAAGTACGCTCTTGGATGCCAGCATGGTCTCCTTGTCGAATTTTCCGCAGATAACGCCGGAAGACATCATTGCAGGGGGATAGAGGGAACCTTCCTCGTTGGTCCAGATCATGGCCGTGACCGGATGTCTGTGGGGAATATTATCGGCGGCGATGGTTTCAAGCACCTCCATGGCGCCCATGACGCCCAGGATACCGTCATAATTTCCGCCGTTTTTGACCGAGTCGCAGTGGGACGCCATAACGATCTTCTTCAAACCAGGCTCGGAACCCGGAATGGTGGCATATACGTTCGCCATATCGTCGGTTTCGATCGTCGCTCCGATCGCTTTCATTCTCTTAACAAATTCATCTCTTGCCATGTGGGCTTCCGGCGACAGAGAATACCTTGTAATACCTCCATGACCGGCGTCTCCGAATTTGCTGAAGGTCTTGATCTTGTCTTCCATTCTGTCTTTATTACACGTATACATATCGAAATCCTCCTAATATTTAATTCTGCTGGTAACGCTATTTGGCCTGATTCGGCTTCGCAGCCCTGAATGCTTCAAAGCGCTTCATGGCAACAGCATCCGGCTTTGTGAGAAGGCTGACGACGACAGCAACAGCCAGATTGATCAATAACGCCCAGAATCCGAAGTTGAATCCGAGCCACGGCACCACCATCATGTTCTTGATCATGGCAAGGGCGACGACACCGGCGATGAGTCCCGCTCCTACGCCCCATTTGGTCGCTCTTTTCCAGAAGAATCCGAAGATGACCGCAACGAATGTCTGAGTCAGTCCGCCGTAAGCCAGCGTAATGACGTTGGCCATCAGTGCCGGGAAATAAAGGGCTGTCAACATACCGAAGATCAGGAAAACAGCTGTCGCTACTCTCGTCCAATTTGTCATGGTTTTCTGTTTCATGTCCGGCTTGATTACGCCAAGTATGTTCTTTGAGAACAGACCGCCGACGCAAAGAGCGGAAATTGCCATTACAAGGATAGCTGTGAGGGCTCCGCCGCCTGCAATCAACCCGATGACCCATTCAGGCAGAGTATTGACTGCAATGGCCAGGAACGCGAAATCTTTGTTCGGAAGATCCGGAATGGTTGCAACCGCGTAATACGCTGCGATCGTGAGGAACGGGAACATGATCATATAAAGCGGCATATAAATGGAATTCTTTCTTAGGTTATGTTCGTTTTTGCTGGTAAGCAATGCCTGGAAAGAAATCGGAAGCATATAGAAGCCCAGCATCTGGAACAGGATCGTGGTCATCAGGAAAGTGACATTCTGAGTGATTGGATGCATCGGCACAACGAGTGCTTCCGGCTTTGTTTCCGCAACTGTCTTGAAAATACCGCCTACGCCTCCGTCCATATGTACAGCAGCAGCTACGCCGACGATAACAATGGATGCGATCAGAAGGATGTCCTTCAGTACGCTGACCCATGCGGGAGCTCTGATCCCGGCGATAGCGATATATACAAATGCCAGAACGGAGGAAATCACAACTCCGGCCACAAAGGTAACGCCTATGTTCAAATATTCAAAAAGGATCGCCATACCGGCATACTGGTTTTGGATCCATGGAGTCAGGAAGCCGATGGCAACCAGGGCTACCAGGATCTGCATTCCCTTGCTGTTGTATCTCCAGCCGATCACATCGCCGATGGAGATCGCTTTTGCCAGCTGTCCCATCCTCCAGATCGCCGGGTTGAGGAAATAACCAACAACATACGCGAGCAGGATATAGCAGATAAACCATACGCCATAGGTTGCTCCGTTGGCGAAAATCGAGCCCGGCGCACCGATCATGGTACCGATACTGTAAATTTCTCCGACGGATACGAAGAAGATCAGGAAGGCCCCGAAGGAACCGCTGGCAGTCATTACATCGCTCATGCTGGAGCCGATGGCGCCTCTTTTAGAGAGAATCGCAATAACGATCGATAAGATCAGGATTAACGCAAATACGAACAATGCCATTATTTATTCCCCCCTTCTGCGCTGTCTTCCGCAGGAAGCATCGCCTTCGCCTTCTCAAGTGCTTCCGCTGAGGCCTCAATAACCTTTGGGTCATTGTATGGATCGAGTCTGAAACCGATATACAGGCAGAGCGCTGTAAGGAACAGCCAGGAGAAAATCCAGAAATAGTTGAAGGATAGACCGAATACGAATGGCTCAATGCGGTTATAAAACGGAAAAGCTAAAATAATTGCAGCCATCGGGATACAAAAAGCGATTAAGATTGTTGGAATACGACTTTTCATTGTTGATCTCCTTTCAGATAATAAATCCAACTCAGAAACGGCAGGCCCCCGTTTACGGGGATCAATTGTTACTCAATTCTGAATTATCTTTAATTTACCGCAAGAGATTTATAAAGACGATTTAGGATATCTAAATAATTCTTAAGATTGTATTTAGATTTGCTATAGACGGCAGAAACGCCAAAGAAAATGCGCCGGATAGCTTTATATCCGGCGCGGGGATCCAACCGTTTCAGGAACGGGTCAGCGAATTGTTGAACTTGTATCCGACCCCTCTGACATTGATGATATACTTGATATTCCGGCCTTCCGGCTCGATTTTCTTCCGAATATTGCTGATATAAACCATGATGGTGCGGCTGTCGCCCTCCAGGCTGTCTGTCTTCCACACCATTTCAAACAATTGGTCAATGCTGAAAACCCTTTTCGGATTTTCGATCAGAATCGAAAGGATGTCAAACTCCTTCGGAGTGAGGCCCACTTCCGCCCCGTCGAGAAAAATCTCGTGGGAGTCGACGTTCATATAGAGGCCTTCATACTGAAAAATACGGACCTGCTTCTGTGTCGAAGACAGGATCCGGTTCCGCCTTAGATGCGCTTTTACTCTCGCAATCAATTCACCGGACTGGAACGGCTTGGTTATATAATCGTCCCCGCCTGCCGACAGCGCGATTATTTTATCGATCTCCTCCGACTTGCAGCTCAGAAATAAAATCGGACATTGGGTCTTACGCCGCATCTCCAGACAAAGGTCGACTCCGCTGATGTCCGGTAGCATGACGTCTAGAATGATCAGTTCAGGGTCGATCTGGTCCATTATTTCCAACGCTGAGCCCGCGTCGTAGGCGGTATATGTCATATACTGCTCTTTGTCCAAAAAGGACTTGATGAGAGTACATATCTGTTTTTCGTCATCCACGACTAATATTTTCTCGTTCGCCATAGTATCCTCCGTTTTCTGCTTACGATTTCTTGGCCATAACGTTTTTACGTCTCGTTATAAAGCGGTATCGTTACAATAAATATGCTCCCTTTGTCCTTTACGGAACGTGCTTCAATATTGCCTTTATGTGACAGCATGATCTGCCGGGACAGGCTCAACCCCAGACCGCTTCCCGGCGTCGACTGGCTTCCGGCGCTTTTGCCGCGGTAAAACGACTTGAAGATGTAGGGCAGGTCTTCCTCCGGGATTCCTGTGCCCGTATCGGCTAATTTCATGATGACGTTTTCCTTCTTTTCATCCAGTGTGCAGTGGAAGGATATCGTCCCTCCCTCCGGCGTATGCTTGATCGAATTGTTCATCAGGTTTGCGAATACCTGATAAATTCTCTTGATATCGACCAGGACTTCATAGGATTCGTCTCGGAGGGTCTCGTCTATGTGGCAGAAGTATTGAATTTTTGCGCTCCTGACGTCGCTCAAGATCTTGTCCGCGATATATCTGCACAGCGCGTATACTTTCGTCTGCATGAATTCAAAGGAAAACTGATTGGATTCCATTTTGCTGAGCTGGAACAGATCCTCGACCAGATTTTGAAGAAAAACGGACTTAGTATAGATCAGGTCGATGGCGTTTTCCCGCTCGCTATCGTCTGAGAACAGATTTTTCTGGAGCGCTTCCGCATATCCGACAATATAAGTGATAGGGGTTTTAAGTTCGTGAGATATATAGGACAGGAGAAGCTGTTTTGATTTTTTGGAATCGATCATCTCCTGTTCAACCAGCTTTCGGTCCGTAATGTCCTGCAGCACCCCCTCGATAGCGACCAGTTCTTCTCCGGAAAAAATCGGCATGTTGTGGAATTCCAGATAGATATATTCCGAATCGCTTCTTTGCCAGCGGACGATGTTTTTATTCACCGCGTCAGCCTCTGGAGAAAACGCCTTGCCCATGATCTCCCGGTCTTCTTCATGAGTCAGTTCCAGATAAAGCTTCGGGTTCTTGTAAAAATCGTTCTGTTTATAGCCGACGATGTTCTCCACCGACGGGCTGATAAACGTGAAACGCGGATTTGGCTTCAATGTGAAGTAGAATACGATGTCCACCGCTTTTTCGGCCAAAGTGTAAAGGTAATCATCTCTGATCGACTGGTTGATCACAAGGAATTTTTGATACAGAAAAGCAAAGGCCATATTTAAAAGCAGCAGGAGAACCACATTCCCTCCTACGATCACCAGACTTATGTCGGACGTCATGATTTCAAGACTGCTGTAGATCTGATAAAGGCAGCAGACCGTTATAAAGCTGGCGAAAATGGCATTCGTGCGAGTAGGCAGCCGCCATCTCCTTATGATGATAAAGCCGGTCGCGACAATCAATATAAATTCATAAAGGATAAAAGGCAGCGCAATTACAAACGGATCGATGTTCAGCATATATATGATCAGACCGTAAGTAACCAGCAGCAAAGGATACTGTGCCCAGAACTTCTTATACGGAATATTGTCGATGGAACAGCAAGCGCTGAAAATCAATAGTACAACAAAGAGACTCAGGACGTTCAAAACATAAAACACCAACGTTGCCGGAACTGAGATCCCTGAAAAAAGAACCATGTATATAACACACTCGGTCAGGTATAAAATGCAGCCGATCATCCAGGCTCTTGAAAATTCACGCATATCGTCTCTCCTCACTGTTGACGGATTCAAGCATAATTCTAAAATATCATTTAATCGCTGGAATGAAAAGAAAAATATGATATAATATTTTGATCATAAAATAGAGCGGAGGAGGTTATGGACGATGTTTGATATACCAGCCGGAGAGATCATCTTCAGCAATACCCCGATCTTGATTATTCTGGTTTTTACCTTGATCCCGCTTCTCATCGGTTCCGTTGCCTCCCAAAATTCCATCTCTACGATACAGGATTTTTTCATCTGTGGGAGATCTTTGGGCACCACCGTTACCTTTTTCACCGTCTATGCCACCTGGTGGAGTTCCTTTGCTTTTCTGGGGTCCATTTCTTATTTCTATTCGATCGGTTCCGTTTACTGGACCGCAATAGCCTGGAACGTTCTGTTCGGGATCCTCTTCATGTGGTTCGGCGTCAGGATCTCGGAATACGGAAAAGCGAAGGGATACATCACGCCCATCCATTTTTTCTCAGATATCTATGAGTCCCATGTCCTGAACATCATCGTTACTGTTACCATGATCGTCTTCACGATCCCCTATATCCAGATCCAGTTTTACGGCGGCGCTATTATCATCGAAATCGCGACAAAAGGAGTGATCTCGTGGCAGCTCTGCGCGCTGATGTTCTATCTCGTCATGATCATATACCTTTGGGCCGGTGGTCTGCGAGCGGTGGCCTGGGCCGACGTATTCTACGGAATACTGATCTTTTGCGGGATGGTCGCTGGGGGAATGATCCTCATCAATGAGATGGGCGGAGTGGATTATACCTTTTCAAGGCTAATCGAAGAAAGGTCCGACCTGATCCTGCTGCCCAGGAATTCTCTGAAGGCCGGGATTCCAATGTGGGTCGGAATGTTTATCCTGATGCCCGTAGGCGCCGTAATGGGGCCTCAGATGTGGATCAGGATGTTTGCTGTGAAAGAAAGAAAAACCTTTTATATCTTACCGCTATTGCTGAGCCTGGCGACAATCGCTTATCTCGGATCAATGTTCGCAGGCAGCGCGGCGGTTTTATTGAAACCATATATACTGAAATCGACGGATACGATACTCCCTATGCTGCTCGTAGAATACGCGCCCGGCTGGCTTATGGCCGTTGTCATGTGCTGCGGAGCCGCAGCCTGTCTTTCCACTGCCAATTCGGACATCCACGCGGTCTCCGCTCTGTTAACGCTCAATATATACAAACCCTATGTCAATACAAAATCCACAGAAAAGCATACCGTATTTTTTGCAAAGATCAGCATTATTGTATATTCAGCAGCCGCATATCTGAGCCTGATTTTCGCAAATTCTCCGGAATCCATCGTCCTGACGGGTCTCACGGCGCTAAGCGGAATGGCTCAACTGGTGGTTCCAGTCCTGGGTGCGCTGCTCTGGAAGAAATCAAATTCAACCGGAGCGATTTGCGGACTGATGACCGGCGTTCTGTTCACCGTTCTATTTGCATTTTGGAAACCTTTTGCCATGCCGCTTCCGGCAGGCCTTATCGGGCTGATCCTGAATGCCGGTGTCTTTATTTTCTGCGGACTGGTTTTCCCTCACAAGATGAATACAGTCAATAAAATCAATCTATATCGGAAGGGTTCCTTCGAAGACTTTACTGCAGACTAACTTACCCCTGCCGAAGGATTTTCAGTCTTTTGGGCACCACTTCGATTTCAAGGGGAAAAGGCACTCCCTGCTCTCCATCCAGATCCGTACCGGTTTCGTCTTCGCACTCCACGGTCAGCTTCGCGGTTCTGAAATAGAGGACATTGGGATTTTTCGTGTGCTGTCCTTTTAAGATTTTTGTCAGTACGTTCATCAGTTCCAAAACGGGACACTTCTTGAATATGATCACTTCCAGCAGTCCGTCGCTGATTTCGGACTGGGGAGAAACCTTCTTAAACCCCCCTGCCGACTTTCCGTTCATGACAAGCATGAAATAGATCTCGTCATCAAAGAGATACTCTTCACTTTTGACTCTGACTCTTATCGTCCTGATTTTCTGAAATTCCTCAAGCCCCTTCAGATAATAGGAAAATATGCCAAAGCTGTTCTTCACCCTTGGATCCGTTTTCTGGCTGACGTCCGTCAAACAGCCCAAGCTTGCCACATTGATAAAATACTCCCCGTTGGCCATGCCGACGTCGGAATACACAAAGCGTTCTCCCGTATACAGCTCCGTCATTTCTTCGACGCCCGCCGGTAAATCGAAATTGTGGGCAAAGTCGTTGGCCGTGCCTGCGGGATAGATGCCGATCGGAAGGTCGAATCCGTTGTCCAGCAGCGAATTGACGACCTGATGGATCGTTCCGTCCCCGCCGGCGATCAAAACCCTCTCGTACTCCGTCCGGTCGATCTTCTGAAACAGCGCGGGTAGATCGCAGCACTCGGCGACGCGCCAGAGCGTTACCAGATACCCTTTAGCCTGGAATCTATCCAGGATGATATCCAGATAATTCTTAAACGTCCGGTTCCCGGAATTGGGGTTGTAAATCAATAATACTTTCATGGTTATCCCCCTTTTTTCAGGCTTTTTCGGTATATTGATTATACCCATCAAATTGATTTATTAATTATGTTGGGCTGTAAAAATATCCGATTGACTTTTGGCTCGGGAGTGATAAAGTGTAATTAGAAATACGAGTGAGTGAGCGCTCACTCATAAATAGCGGGAGGCGACTCAAATTGGATAATGAATTTGCAATCACCAAATACCCCGATGCGGGGAGGATCACGAAACAGCTCGACGACCTGATCAAACAGCCGATCTGGACAGTCAGGCCGGAGGCTTTGAAGAAGTATGAGACGGAATACTTCGATCAGAAATGTCCGAAGTCGAAAGCCCTCACCCTGGAGGCGAAGAAAATCATCCCGGGCGGAGTGCAGCACAATCTGGCTTTTAACCATCCGTTCCCCATCGCTGTCGAAAAGGCGGAAGGCGCTTTTTTATACGACATCGACGGGAACCGGTACTACGATTTCCTGCAGGCCGGAGGACCTACCGTGCTGGGCAGCAACCCGAAGGAAGTCCGGGAACAGGTTTTTAAGCTGCTAGAGGAATGCGGTCCGTCTACCGGGCTTTTCCATGAATACGAATACAAGCTTGCCAAGAAGATCACCGAATCTTTCGAGTCCGTCGAAATGTTCCGAATGTTGGGCTCCGGCACAGAAGCCTGTATGGCGGCGGCCCGCGTAGCCAGGCTTGCTACGAAAAATAAGTATATCATCAAAATGGGCGGAGCGTATCACGGCTGGAGCGACCAGCTGGCATACGGCATCCGGATACCAGGCTCCAGGGCCACACAGGCCTCCGGCGTGCCGAAACACATCTTCAAATATACGCAGGAATTTTTCCCAAACGATCTGGATGACCTGGAAAAGAAACTGAAAAGCAACAAGCTCCACGGCGGCACTGCAGCCGTGTTTATCGAACCGGTCGGACCGGAAAGCGGGACCCGTCCCCTGGATCATGACTTTAATAAGGGTGTGGAGACCCTGTGCAGGAAATATGGCGCGCTGCTCGTATTTGACGAGGTCGTGACCGGCTTCCGGATCGGAATGTCCGGAGCTCAGGGCTATTTCGGCGTATCTCCGGACCTGACCATCTTCGGAAAGGTCATCGCCGGCGGCTACCCGAGCGCCGGAGGGCTGGGCGGAAAGAAGGAAGTCATGGCTTATCTGTCCACCGGCATCAGCGGCAACGCCAAGCATAAGAAAGCCCTCATCGGCGGCACCATGGCGGCCAATCCGCTGAGCTGCGTCGCAGGCTACTTTACTCTCTGTGAAATCGAACGGACCAGTGCCTGCCTGAAAGCCGGCCAGTTTGCAGATAAGCTCATCGACGGTCTCCAACAGTTGATCGTAAAATACAAGCTGCCTTTCGTAGCGTACAACCAGGGCTCCATCTGTCATCTTGACACCCTCGGCACCATGCATTTCGCCATCGACTGGTCGAAGCCGTGGCAGATCCCCGGTATCCTGACGGAGACTTCCATAAGGAAGCAGGAAATGGAGCACATCGGAGCCGCCTATATGGCAGAGGGCCTTGTAACCCTGGCAGGCAACCGTCTCTATACGAGCGCCGCCTATACCGACGATATGCTGCCGGACATCCTGCGCTGCTTTGAAAACGTGTTTATGAACGTGGCAAAGAAAGCATAGCTTCAGGAGGGCTGAAATGAAAAATAGCAATGTTTCACCCTATCGATGGGTCATTCTGTTTTCCATCGTACCCATCATCATATCCACCGAAATGATGTGGCTGTCACTGGCGCCCATATCAAGCATGGCCGAGAGATTCTACGGCGTGGACGGATTCTGGATCACCCTGTTTACCATGAGCTATATGATCATGTTCGTCGTCTTCTCCATACCGGCGTCATGGGTGATCGACCGTTACGGCTACCGCGCCTCCCTGATTTTCGGGGCGGTGCTGACGGCAATTTTCGGTCTGACCAGAGCCTTTTTCGCGGACAGCTTTCTTCTGGTGATCGTCTCCCAGTTTTTCATTGCAACAGGCCAGCCTTTTCTGCTCAATATTTCAACAAAAGTGCCTGCTAACTGGTTTCCCATCGATGAGAGGGCGACTGCGGCGGGAATACTGACCATGGCCCAGTATGTCGGCTTTGCCCTTCCCATGATCATCGCGCCTGTCGTAGCCGAGACGTCGGGACTGCCGAAGCTGTTGATGATCTTTGCGGTCATCGCCTCCTGCGCTGCTGTCGTTTCCATCGTTTTTACAAGAGAAAAACCGACGGTACCCCCGCCTGGACCGGCTTCAGAAAAAGATGATTTCAGCGTTGCTTCCTTGAGGAAGCTTTTCCGCAACAGAGCTTACCTGCTGGCACTATTGATCTGTTTTATCTCCATGGGCGTATTCAATACGATCCTGACTTTAATAGAATCCATCCTGCTGCCGAGGGGGATCACCTCCCTGGAGGCGGGGATCATCGGAGCGGTTTTCGTGGTGGCCGGAGTACTCGGCGCAATCGCCCTGCCGATCATTTCCGACAAACTGAGCAGGCGGGTGCCTTTCTTTGTAGCATCGATCATCTTGTTGGTCCCGCTGTATCTTGGCATGACTTTTATTTCAGATTTCCTTCCCCTTGTGCTGATTGCGGGAGTCGCAGGCTTTTCCATCATGGGCGTGGCCCCGATCCTTTTCCAGCATGGCTCTGAAGTAGCATATCCAACTCAGGAGGGAACCTCTTTGGGAATGATCCTTTTAATGGGTCAGATTTCCGGCGTCCTTTTCGTGTTCCTCTTTGAAGCGCTGTCTGCCGGTTCCGGCTCCGTGGTACCGCCGATGCTTGCCATCGTTGCGATCACAGCGGCCGAAATACCGCTGACATTAAAGATGAACGAATCGCCGCTGCTGAAACGAGGTGAATAGGAATGGCCAATTATGTGATCGCTTACGATATCGGAACGACGGGCGTCAAGACCTGCCTTTTTGAAATCTCGGATACCATTTCTCTTGCCGGCAGCGCCACTGCCGATTATCCGCTTTACGTTCTTGAAAACGGAGGGATCGAGCAGGATCCGGAGCTATGGTGGCAGGCCATGTGCCGTACGACAAAGCATATTTTTGAAAGCATATCAGTCCCTACAAGCGCCATTGCCGGGATCTCTTTCTGCGCACAGATGCAGTCCCTCGTTCTGGTTGACAGGGAAGGTCTTCCGGTCAGAAGGGCAATGAACTATATGGACAGCAGGGCTGCGGAAGAAATCAGGAGCGGTATTATGAGCGGCGTCAAAATCGCCGGACTGAACGCCCGGAAATTCTTAAGATCCATCGCGATAACCGGCGCTGTATCCGCCAGCGTGAAGGACCCGGTCTGGAAATACAACTGGGTAAAACACAATGAACTGGAGGTCTTTGACAGAGTCTATAAGTGGCTGGATGTGAAGGACTTCCTCGTATATAAATCCTGCGGCAGATTTGTCATGTCGGAGGACAGTGCCTTTGCCACGCTGCTTTACGATACCAGAAATGGCAAAAAAGAATTCAGCAGGGAAATTTGCAAAATGATGGGCGTCAATATGGAACATCTGCCGGAGATCTGCAATTCCACCGATATGGTGGGGGAACTGACCGAAAAAGCCGCCGATGAACTGGGGCTGATGCCCGGAACGCCTGTTTTTGCGGGCGGAGGGGATGCTTCCCTCATCGGAGTCGGGGCAGGCGCAGTTTCGGAGGGCGATACTCATATCTACATGGGGACCTCCGGCTGGGTTTCGACCGTAGTGAGCAAACAAGTCCTCAGCGTGAAAAGCATGACGGCTTCCATCGTTGGGGCGGATCCCAAACACTTCAATTTCTTCGCCGAACTGGAGACAGCAGGTAAATGTCTCGAGTGGGTGCGCGACCATCTTGCGCTGGATGAGATCGATCTTTTCCTGGAAAAAAGGCTGGTCTGCGACGATCCGGAATGCGTCCACAAAAGTCTTTATGATTATATGACGTATTGTATCAAGGATGTGCCGGCGGGCAGCAACGGAGTGATCTTTACACCGTGGCTCCACGGAAACCGCTGCCCCTTTGAAGATCCAAACGCCCGGGGCATGTTCTTCAACATCGGTCTTGAGACGGGAAAAACAGAACTGATCCACGCCGTTTTGGAGGGCGTATGCTACCACCTGAGATGGCAGCTGGAATCCATGGAAAAGTGTGTGAGGACCTCGCCGGCCATACGGCTTGTGGGAGGGGGCGCATTATCACCGCTTACCTGTCAGATCCTTGCCGATGTACTCAACCGCTATATTGAGGTCGTGGATCATCCGCAAAATGTCGGCGCTGTGGGCGCAGCAATCGTCATCGCCGTCGGCCTTGGACGGATCGGCAGTATCGAGGACGCGAAAAAGCTGATCCCGGTCGCATGCCGATACTCGCCGAAAGCAGCGAACGCGGCTGTTTATGATGAATACTTTCCGGTGTTTCAGTCGCTCTATAAAAATAACGCCTCTGCATTCAAGACATTGAACCAAAAAAGCGTAAAGGCAAGTATCACCGTTTGATGCTTGCCTCTTTGTTATACGATTATAATACGACCTCGCTTAAATTGCATACATACTGATCCGCATATTTTTTTACCGTTTCCTGCTCGCTCTCAAAGCACTTTTCATATACACCGACCGTATAGAAGCCTGCGAGTTTTGCAGATTTTATCGCATGGGCCGCATCCTCGAAAACAATGCACTCGCCGACCTCCAAGCCAAGCCGCTTAGCCGCATTGATGAATATGTCCGGTTGGTCCTTACCGCATCCCACTTCCGATGATGTGATGATAAATTCAAAACATTTTTCAAGCCCAAGTCTTTTAAGAGCAAACTCCACTAAATGCTTATCGGTCGCAGTAGCGATACACATCTTCTTGTCTTTATTTTTCTGCAGAAATTCCAAGACGCCTTCTTTTGTTTGTATCTCATGCCTATATTTTACTTCGATCATCGCGTTGATCTCATCGCAAATTTGCTGCAACGGCTGCTTGACTCCAAACTGCGTAATAAAATATTTTGCGCAGTCGACCACACTCATTGCCCGAAAGATCTCCAGATGATTTGCGGGGATATAGCTTATGGCTTTCATATATAAGTATTCCAAGCCGACAGTATCCCATGCGCCCATGGAGTCAAGCAATGTGCCGTCAAGGTCAAATATTAACGCTTTTTTCATAAGATCATTTCCTTTCTGTAGAAGGCTCCTTTTATGCCTTTAACAAAAGGCTCCTTTAATAAACTTGATGAGCTGTTCGCACATCAGCGCGTCATCGTGGATGGCGTTTTCGCCCACATACATCTTGAGCCGCTCTTTGTAATACTCGCAGGAATAGGAAAACTGCAGCATCACAAACAGGTTGTCCAGGAAAAACGCAAAATATCTCGGATCGAAATCCTTCCTGGCCAGCCCTTGCTTCTGCGCCTTTTCGATCAGCGACGCATACAGATCAGCTGTGACGCCTTCGACGCTTCCGGCGGTTTTCCAGGTCAGTTCGGAATTGTTTTCCGCAGTCATTTCATTGTACAGCTTGAACATCTTGTGATGGGTCCTGGCATATTCCTGGATCGCGCCGATGATCTTTTCAATAATGATAAAGATATCGTCGTTTTCGCCGATGATCCTTCCCAGAGTTTCCTGCAGTGTATCGGAGGAAATGTTTACGATAGTCTGGTACAGGTTTTGTTTGTCATTGAAATATTTATACAGCGAGCCGACGCTGACGCCGGCGCGTTCCGCGATCTTGTTGATATTCGCATCGCTGTAGCCGTACTGCGAGAACTCGTTCAGGGCTGCTTCGATGATCTTGTTTTGTTTCTCCTCGGAAATCTTTCGAAAAGTTTCGTTTGCGGTCATATATTTCATCTTTTCATCTCCATAGCGCAAAAGTGAGCGTCTGCTCACTTTTATTCTATCACGAAAATTTTCAGAGTAAAACATTTATTTTTCAGCGGTCTTCATTCTTTTCTGCTTCCAGGCTCCCTGTGGCAACGATATCGGCCGAGCTGCCACAGATATCCGGTATGATGACGTCATACCGTTTCACTCCTGGGGATACGTTGATTTTTTTGATTACCTCCATGCAATCCATGATCAGTTCTTTCGGGATCGGCCTGTTGGAACGCACAGGCAGAAGCTGCCCCGAACCGGCGACCTTTACCGTTGTCGTCAGGATCCGCACAGGATGCGAAAACTCATTTCGGCCGTACAGGACGCCCCGCTTGCAGCCGTAGCCTTCGATCGATGTGATCTCTTCCCCTTCTCCCTCAACGGAAATATTGCAGCCGATCGGGCAAATCGTACAGATGATTTCCTTCTTCATAGGATCATGCCTCCTTGAGAACTTCCACGGTTATGGCGCTGCCGTTGATTTTTGCTGTGTCGATCAGCATCGTTTCCATTTCACCTGGATTAACCACTTTTGCGGCTTTTTTCGCGATCATCCTGCCATCGGATGATACTTTGATTTTTACATCCCGGTCAGGACATATCACCCGGAAATATAGCTTTACTTTTTCATTTTCTTTTGATATGTCGAGCACCTGGGGACAAATATACCTTACGTTGCTGCCGGCAACTGTTTCGATTCTTTTTACCGTTTCCGGCATTGTACCCAATGCATGCCGGGCCGCATAGCTTCCTGCCGTTACGCTTTCCACCGTGACATTGTCCACCAGATCGTTTACGTGAACGACGTTGCCGCATGCGAAAACGGAAGGTTCGGAGGTTTGCATATACTGATTCACTATGGGTCCGTTTGTAACGTCGGACATCCTGATTTCCGCCTTTTTCGTCAGCTCATTTTCCGGGATAAGACCAACCGATAATAAAAGCGTATCGCACGGGATATATTCTTCCGTGTCGGGCAACGGCTTTTTGTTTTCATCTACCGATGCTATGTACACGCCTTCGATCCGCTCGTTGCCGGCGATCCTTGTAACGGTATGCGCCAATTTCAGGGGGATCCCGAAGTCGTCCAGGCACTGCACCCTGTTTCTGGTCAATCCTGCCAGAAAATCCATGATTTCAACGACTGCCAGAACCTTTGCCCCTTCGAGGGTCAGCCTTCTTGCCATGATCATCCCGATGTCCCCGGATCCCAGGATGACTACTCTTTTCCCTACCATGGCGTTCTGGCGGTTGATCAGTCTCTGTGCGGAACCCGCTGTGTAAATCCCGGACGGTCTGGTTCCCGGGATCATAAGGTTGGCCCGGGTCCTTTCCCTGCAGCCCATCGCCAGTACGATGCTTTTATAATTCACCTTTGTCATTCCATTCTCCGAACCGACACAGATCACGGTTTTTTCAATGGGAATGACCTCAAGGACCATGGTTCTCAATAAAACGTCGACGCCGGAATCAATGACTTCTTCAATAAACCTTCCCGCGTATTCCGGACCCGTCAGCTCTTCATTAAAAAAAGTCAATCCGAATCCGGGATGTATGCACTGCTGAAGGATCCCACCCAAAGTGTGGTCTCTTTCAATGATCAGAACCTTTTCAGCCCCTTCCTTTTTGGCGGAAAGTGCTGCGGAAAGACCTGCGGGACCTCCGCCGATTACGGCTACGTCACAATTTATTTCAAACATTTGCAATCCCCCTTTATCTGGTTCTGCCCGCGATCATATATGTACCGGCATTGTTTTTATTCACTGCTTCGATCGGTATACCCAGTTCTCTGGCCAGAATTTCAATTACCTTCGGGCCGCAGAATCCCCCCTGGCAGCGTCCCGTTCCCGCCCGTACCCTGCGTTTGACGGCGTCGACGCTCTTTGCGCCGAGAGGTCTCCTGATGGCATCTACGATTTCGCCTTCTGTGACCGTCTCACAGCGGCATATGACGTTTCCGTACAGAGGATTCTCTGCAATGACGCGCTCCCGTGCTTCCGGGCTGAGCTCGCTGAATTTTACGATTCCTTTTCTGGTCTTTACAAAGCTCTCTTTGAATTCGGCAGAAAAACCGTGTTCTTTCATCATTTCAACGATGTATTTGCCGATTGCCGCGCTGAGCGTCAATCCGGTGGAACGGATCCCCGACAGATTTACATATCCCTTCAGGTCGTCGTACATATCGGCGTGCAGTCCTTCGGGATCCCTGTTGGGTCTCAACCCGCTGTACTGGGCAATGCTGTCTTTTACCCTAACGTCCGGGACCAGTCTCCTGACGTCGTTTAAAATGCTCTCCAAGCCTTCCGCCGTAGTGGATTTATCCACCTTGTCTTCCAGATCCTCCGCGGTAGGCCCCACCAGCATATTCCCGTGGATCGTCGGACACATCAGCTTTCCTTTCGTGATCTTTGTGGGGATCGGAAGGATGATCCGGCTCACTTTGCAGTCGGTGTTCTTATCCAGGATATAGAACTGCCCCCGTCTTGCGACCATCCTGTAATCCGCTTTGCCGACCATTGCGGCGATTTCGTCGGAATAAAGCGCCGCAGCGTTGACGATATATTTTGTTTCGATCAGACCGGCTGTCGTTTCAACTGATTTGATCGAATGATCTTCCGTAGTGATTCCCGTGGCCTTCGTGTTCAAAAGAAAACGGACTCCATTCTCATGAGCGTTTTCAGCAAGCGCCTGAACATAGATAAAGGGATCGATAATGCTTTCCCTTGGGATGTATAATCCGCCTTTGACGTCAGGATTTAAATTCGGTTCCATTTCAAGCAGCTGCTCTTTTGAAAGATACTCGACGTCATAAACTCTGTTTTTGAACGCCTTCTCCTTGATGGCCGGGAGGCTTTCAAACTGCTCGTCGTTTACCGCAGGAAGGATCGCGCCGATCTGCTCAAACGGCACGTCAAGGTCTTTTGTCAATTCCGGATACATGGGATTTGCAGCGACAACGAGCTGTGACTCCAGCGTTCCCGGAGGCGCGTCATATCCCGTGTGGATGATCGCGCTGTTCGATTTTGATGCGTCGCCTCCGACGTCTTCATTTTTATCGATCACTACGACGTCGATCCGATACTTGGACAGCTCCCTCGCAATAGCACAGCCCACCGCGCCCGCGCCGATAATAACCACATCTGTTTTCAACATCATCATTTGACCTCCAATATCAAAAGTCCCGACCTGTTCCTTATTCTTCGATCCATCTTCTCGAGCGCTCTACCGCCCTGTGCCAGTTGTGGAGGAGCTTCTCCCGCATCTCACCGCTCATTTTCGGCTCGTATCGTTTCTGTAACTTCCATTTGCTTTCGATTTCCTTTAAATCGCGGAATTCACCGAGACCATAAGCAGCCAGATATGCCGCGCCCAGCGCCGTGGTTTCCGTAATGGCCGGAACATCGACGGGGATCCCCAGAATATCAGCCTGGAACTGCATCAGAAACTCGTCCCTTGCCGCTCCTCCGTCAGCGCGCATCACTTCGATGGGAATAACCGAATCTTTTATCATGACGTCCAGATTATCCTTCACCTGATAGGCGATGCTTTCTTCCGTGGCTCTTGCAATGTGCTCCCTGGTCGTTCCCCTTGTGATGCCGATCATGGTGCCTCTTGCGTACTGATCCCAATACGGCGCCGCGAGCCCCGTAAAAGCAGGTACAAAATAGACTCCCCCGGTATCTTCCGCCGACTTTGCCAGAAGCTCGATATCGCTCGCTTTTTCAATCATTTTCAGTCCGTCCCGCAGCCATTGGACGGCTGCGCCGGCAATATAGACTCCTCCGTCCAGTGCGAATGTCGTTTTACCGTTGAGCCTCCAGCCGATGGTCGTCAGCAGTCCGTTCTGCGAATATACCGGTTTATCGCCGGTATTCATAAGCATGAAGCAGCCGGTGCCGTATGTCGTCTTGACCATTCCCGGCTTGAAACAGGCCTGCCCGAACAGAGCCGCCTGCTGATCGACGGCTGCCCCGGAAATCGGTATCTTCGCTCCAAGAAAAGCAGAAGGATCTGTGTAGCCGTATACTTCAGCACTTTCGTGGATTTCAGGAAGAATTTTTTTTGGAATATCCAATAGATTCAGTATTTCGTCGTCCCATTGCCCCGTCTGGATATTCAGGAGCATGGTCCGCGAAGCCGTGGAGGAATCCGTAATATGGATTTTTCCTTGCGTCATTTTCCAGGTCATCCATGAGTCAAGAGTCCCGGCAAGGATTTTATCGCTGTCGATCTTCTCCTTTACCCCTTCTACATTGTCAATGATCCATTTTATTTTCGTGGCGCTGAAATAGGCGTCGACAACAAGTCCTGTCTTTTTCCGTATCCAGTCACCGTATTTTTCTGAAATTTCATCCGCCAGCGAAGCTGTTCTTCTGTCCTGCCAGACGATCGCGTTATAAACCGGGTTCCCTGTTGTTTTGTCCCAAAGCATTACCGTTTCACCCTGGTTGTCGAGGCCGACACAAGTGACGTCGGACACGCTGATCCCCGCTTCTTTCACAGCCGCAGAGACGGCGTCCAGGATACGATCCCATATTTCTAGCGGATCGTGCTCGACCCAGCCCGGCTGAGGAAATAACTGCTTATGTTCCCTGCACACCCTGGCGACACATTCCCAGTTCTGATCCAGCAGCAACGCCGTCGTGCCTGTCGTCCCCTGATCCAGACCCAAATAATATCTGCTCATATGATTACCTCGCAAATAGGAAACTATATTCTGCTTCTTATACTATCACTTGCCGCATACGATTGCAATTAATTCCACAAGATATCTTAAAAATGTTGTAATTATGTTTTAACGATGCGGTACGAAACAAAACGAAGTGAAAAAAAAGAACTCCCGACTGCATCAACCTGCTGCAGCCGGGAGCGGACCTCGTGCTATGGTTTTGGAACCACCAGAACCTGCGTTTTTTCAGTACGCAATTCCTGGATCGCCTTTTGAGATACATTCCAATCGGTGACTATGACGTCAACCTCGCTGAGTTCGCATACCTGGGTAAAGGCGCTTACCCCAATTTTGCTGTAATCCGCCACCGCGATCACCGTATCGGCGATTTCGATCATCTTTTTTCTGACCTGGGCCTCTTCAAAATGATAATCGGTGATTCCGTTCTTTGCCGTGACCCCTCCTGGGCCGATGATCGCCTTGTCCACTCTGAAATGGCTTAAAAAATCGACGCTTAAGGCCCCTGACGTCGCGAATTCACGATTTCGGAGCTGGCCCCCCAGCAGAAATATCTTGAAGGTTTCATTTGCAATGAGTTCCGTCGCGATCGGCATGGAATTGGTCAGAACGGTCAAGCCCTCTTTCAGAACGAGTTTTTTGGCTGCCTCGAGTGTCGTCGTCCCAAGGTCGATCACTATGGTATCTCGGTCCTCGACAAGTTCGAATACTTTTTCCGCAATGGCCATCTTTTCAACAAGATGGGAAACCTCTCTTGTGGCGTATGTCGGCTCGATCCCCTTTGGAGAATTCGGTATCGCGCCGCCGTAGACCCTTTTTAAATACCCCTTCCCTTCCAGAAATTCCAGATCCCGTCTTACTGTTTCTATTGAAACGTTGAATTCCTTCATCAGCTCCGAGACCTTGACCATGCGGTTTGTATTTAAAAGTTTAATAATTCTGTCATGACGCTCATGGACCATTTGCGCACCTGCCTTCAATGTTTTTATGAACTTTGCACAAAATATTGTCAAGTTCCAACTAAATACTATTGAATTTTTGCGGCGGTGTCAAGAATAATCAAAAAAACGGCCGTAAACAGGATCCTGTTTACGGCGTCTTTTCTTATAGGATCGATCCGAACAAGTAGATGATCAGAGAGAAAATACCCGCTGCGACAGCGATCCCGATCCAGCGATGGAACTGTTTGTCGAGTTTCGCCTTTTCTTCCGGCGTCGGCGGATCAAATTTCATGGTCAACTCGTCGATCATCTTGGATTCCTCCGGAATTGGATGCTTCAATATGCCAAGATGAACAATGATGTAGATGATACAGAGTGCATCAAAGCCTAAATTCCACTTGACTGCGGTAGGATCGTAGGCCAGGAAAGCCAGCACACAATATACCACGATTGCCGCTACCGCGATCGGAATGCCGAACGGCACTCGGAAAGGCCGTTCCAGATTCGGTTCCTTCACTCTGAGCATGATAAATGAAACGTATCCCAGTACATAACATGATATCTGAGCGTATGCGCACATCGTCGCTACCAGAATGATATTGTTGGTCAGGATCATCAAAACGCTTATGACTCCGATTATGACTACGGATATGTATGGGCTCTTGTATTTCGGATGAAGCTTTCCGAAGCTTTTCGGCATGCTTCCGTCGTTGCTCATCAGGTACATATAACGGGCGGCGCCGGTAACGAGAGGATTCATCGTGGAACAGTCTCCGCCGACTGTAATGATGAGACAAAGCAGGATCACTGCAAGTCCGCCCATACCCGCCATTGCCGTAGCGTCCGCAAACGGTGCGGCAGCACTCGCAAGTTCACCTCTTGTAGCCGCCGGAGTGATCCCGTTCAGGAACCACCACCAGAGCGTGTTGACTGCCAATACGATGAAAGGCGAAAGGATCAGCGCTCTGGGGATCGTGATCCGGGCGTGCTTTACCTCGGCGCCCATGCCTACTACGGTTTCAAAACCGAAGAAGCACCGCAGCACCATAAGTACTCCGAATGCGGCCTGCTTTACATCGCTTGGGATTCCTGAAAAGATCGGTGAAAAATTATTGAAGTCGATATTTTTGAAAGCCATAAAGAACCAAATGATCGAGCCGATCCAGAAAAAGTACATTACAAAGTCCTGCGCCTTACCGGCTGACTTGATTCCGAAGAAATTGACTACCACGAAAATCAGCACCAGTACGCTGCCTGATAAACGGGGATCCAAGGCATTCTCCGGTCCGCCGCAGGCATGGATCAACAGATTCAGATAGTTCGCAAACGCCAGACCTTCGGCAACTGCAATACTGATCTGGGCAATGGTGTAATTCCAGCTTACAAAGATTCCTACCGGATAGTTGATCGCTCTTTTTGCATAAGCATAGGTACCTCCGGCTAGGGGTAACGCAGATGCAAGCTCTCCATAGAGCGCTGAAGGAAATACAGTAATAATAACAGAAATTAATGCCGCGAAAATAATCGATGTACCCCAGATACCTACCTGTGCAGAACCTACTGTAAACAGACCAACTCCAATAACTGCACCGGCAATGATCGTGACGCATTCCGGTAATCCGATTTCACGTTTCAGCACACGTTCTTCAAGATTTGCATCAGATGGCTGATGTAGATTAGCCATGATTATACCTCCTTTTCACATACTAATCTCAGCGATAATATTTTTTTCTTTTTCACGAACACTAGAATTTATTGGTATTATATCACTTTAATACCACATTGCAATAGCAATCCACATAATACTTTATAAATGTCTTAACGTTTCCAACATTACACCACATTTCTACACACAGCGACCCCTTTTTTGAGCATTTATTTGAATTATTACCCATATAACAAAAAAACGCCGAAGAGATCAGCTTTCATCTCTTCAGCGAAGAATAGTCCGGACTATGCTATTTGTTTTTAAAGATCCTCTCCTCGATGGCTTTACCCGTTTCCGTGTCCGCGATCCCGCCCATGGCGGTTTCCCTGAGCTGAACGGGCAAGAGCTTGCCGACCTTGTACATGGCGTCGATGACCTCGTCCGTCGGAATCGGGAATTTCGCTCCGCTCAGGGCCATATCCGCGCTGAGCAGCGCATTGACAGCCTGGGAAGCGTTTCGCTGGGCACATGGGATCTGTACCAGACCCGCAACGGGATCGCAAACCAGACCCATTATATTGATCAGCGAAAATGAGAAGGCTTCCATCGACATCGCCGGGGTGCCGCCTTTCAGTTCAACGGCTCCCGCAGCCGCCATGGCTGCCGCCACGCCGCATTCCGCCTGGCATCCTCCTTCGGAACCCGCCACCGTAGCGTTCTCCATAACGATGGCGCCGAGACCCGACGCGGTGATCAACGCCTTGATCACATCCTCTTCCGTTATATGATATTCCTCTCCGACGGAGGTCAGCACCGCCGGAACGATACCGCAGGAACCTGCCGTCGGCATCGCACAGATCTTCCCCATTGAAGCGTTCACTTCGCTGCCGGAAAGCGCCCTTGCCATGACGGTATTGAGGAACCTGCCGCACAACGTATCGCCCGATTGTGCATATCGATACTGTGTTGACGCGATTCCCGTGATCAGGCCGCCTTCCGTGGGCAGCGGCTGATCCAGCGCCCTTTCTGTAGACGAAACCATGATGTCATAGCGCACTTTCATATTCTCCAGGACTTGCGCCCTACTGATATCGCTGTTTTTCATCTCATTCTCAATTACGATCTCGTGGATCGGCAAATCGCGCGCTTCCGCCATTTCCAGCAGCTGTCTGCAGCTATGGTACATTTTGATTCCTCCAATCGAAACTAAAGTTTTATTAATCTGACCGCGTGGATATTCGGGTTGTTTTCAATTTTCTTCAATATTTCCGCTTCGATCACATCGTCCACCTCAATGACGCAGGTCGCCTCTTCACTGCGGTTTTTTCTGCTGACCTTCATGGTGGCGATGTTTATGCCGCTTTCCGCGAGGACCGTCGTGATGTGGCTGAGAACGCCCCGCGTGTCGAGCTGCCGGATAAAAATCGTCGGCAGATTGCCGGAGAGTTCCACTTCGTAGCCGTCGATCCTCCTGATCATCACCGCACCGCCTCCCAGGGAGGAACCGTCCACATTGCAAAGAAGCTGGCCGCTCTTGTAAAACATGATCCGCACCGAGTTTTCATGGATCCCCGGAAGCTCTAACTCATGGAACTCATACCCCAGTCCCTTTTTATCCGCGATTTCATACGCGTCCGCGATCGCTTCGTCGTCCTCGTGGATCCCCATTACGCCCGCCAGCAAGGCTTTGTCCGTTCCGTGTCCTTTTCCGGTTTTCGCGAAGGATCCGTGAAGGCCGAAGGATACAAAATCAAAATCGTCCGCCAGTTTTGCCGCGATTCTCGCCAGTCTCGCCGCCCCCGCAGTATGAGAGCTCGACGGACCGATCATGATCGGCCCCGCCACCTGAAAAATACTTACACTCATAATCGTACCCTATCCTTTTCTTACGTTTCTGACGTTGCCGAATATCAATATCCTGCCCTTTTCTCCGGTTTTTAACGGTCACATATAAAGAGACTAAACAAAACGTTTAGTCCCTTATTCATTTGCAGCATCTATTTTTCTTTTTTCGCGCCGGAGCCGCAGCAGCAGCATCCGCCGAAATTCATAAATCTCTTGCAGAAGCACATAAATGCAACGCATACGGTCAGATAAGCTCCCAGGAAAATCAGAAGCTTGTTCTTTGAATTCATGAGCACCCGGCCCTTTTCATGTGAATCCATCATAATCCTCCCCTTCATCCGAAATTATTTTTATGATCATTGCGATCATTATACCATGCAAGCTGCGTCGCGGCATGATTCAATGATTCCTACCTCACGGCAACGCCGCATATTATTATAGGAATCATTATACCACTTTTCCATTTAATAGTACCGCAGAATTATTTATTATAAACGCGCTTATATTCATTATTTCGCCAACAGCAATTTACAAATTGCCCGTCCCGAAAGGATTACAATACCATTGGCAGTGACACAAGTCCCACTGCAGATGATAACGATCCGTGAGGTAATGCAATGGCAATGAATGAGAATATAAAAAGATTTCGAATGGACGCGGGGCTAACGCAAAAAGCGCTGGCCAAAAAAACGGGTCTGAGCTTCAGCATGATCAGCAAGCTGGAGAGCGGCGAGCAGACAAACCCTTCGTTGGAAACCATCCGAAAAATCGCGGACGTACTGTATATCACGCCGGGTGAACTTTTGAATCCGCCGCTTTCCATTGAAGAGCAGATTGATGAATATATAGAATATAAGAGGGGATTAAACAGAGAAAAACCGGCAGCCGCAGAAAGAGGCGCCGGAGAAGAAGGCCGAAAAGAGGATCCTTTCGTTGATATTGATTTCAGGAGAAAACTTTACGCGGTAAATGAGGATGAAATCGATCAGGTAATTTACCTGCCCTTCCGTCTTAAATAATTCCGCAAATACCGTTCGTCCTCTTCTTCCAGATCGTCTTCTCCCGCCAGACCTTCCAGATGGTGTGTGAACTCATGCTTCAGCGTATGGGCGAGCTGCTTTTTCAGCCCTTCTCTGGACAGATGGCCGTATACACGTTCAAAAGAACCGTAGTAGATGGCGATATACCTTCCCAAACCGCCGCCGCTGTGATATTCTCCCATGATATATAGGTCATTATCTTTCCCGACCGGATTCAGCTTCGCTTCAGGCAGCAAAATAATGCCCCCGTTGAGCTCGTTGTAAAACTCCTGCGGAAGCCCGGAGGCTATTTCATCCAAAATGCTTTCCATTTCTTCGATCGATATCATATTATACTCCCGTTGTTTTCTGATCCAATTTATTATTAATGGCGACCAGCGCCTTTTTCATTTCCTTGATCTCCTGTTCCATGGAGTCTATCTTTGAGTCAAGTTTCTGCACCAAATCAAAGGTTTCATCGGTGAAAAACGCCGCCTCGTCGGATAAGCCCTCGGCCATTTTCGCGCTTTCGGAGATCGATTCCAGATACTTTTCCAGCACATTGGTCGCATCTTTGAAATTCTTTAAAAAGCGTTCGCTTTCCTTTGTAACAAAAAGGTTGAGAAGCTGCGGCGGATTGAGATTCTGCGTGATCCCGTCACCGCGGATCTTGTAGGTCCCGCCCGAAGTGCAATACGGCTTATCTTCGCCGCTGGGTATTTCGATCCGGAAAAACGGCTTGCTGCTAAGGTTCTCTACGTAGATTTCCACATACACGTCGGGGATGCATGAATTTACTTTGCTCAAAATCTTCAGTTTCTCTTTATCGCCGATGGGGCAGCCGATGATCTGGCCTCTTTGCTGTCCGTTCGGGATTTTCGTTTCCCGGATCCCTACCAGGATCGTCCCGCCCCGTTCCGAATTCGCAAAGGACACGATGTCCGAGCTTTCCAGGCCGCTTACGGATTCCTTGAATTCGACGTCAAAGGTCTCCGATCTTTCCAGCATGGCTTTTGCTCTGGCGGATACCGTATTATATTCTGATTTCACTTTGTTATTCTTGGGCATGCTGCTTTTCTCCTTTCGTTCTTTATTGACAAATTATTTCCGGGAATGCTATGATTATCCAAAATAGGAGGTATGCCGGATGGATTATATGTGTCCGATCGATTCAACAGAGAATAAACATATCTTATCTGCATGCAGTTTTTATAAAATGTTTTGGGTCTTTTTCCTGTTCAGCATTCTTGGCACTGCCATCGAAGGGACCTATTGGATCATAAGTTACGGGCATTTTGCCATGCGCTCCGGCCTGATATATGGGCCTTTCAGCGAAGTATACGGGCTGGCCGCCGTTCTTATTTTTCTGCTGCTTTACCGGTTCAGGGAGAAAAGCGGCCTGTTTCTCTTCGTCGCCGGCTATGTCATCGGCGTGTCCTTTGAATTTCTGGCAAGTCTGTTCCAGGAATGGATATTCGGTTTTACATCCTGGGACTACGGCAATGCATTTTACTCCCTAGCAGGAAGGGCGAATTTGATTTTCGGCTTTTTCTGGGGCTTTCTGGCCCTTGTTCTTATAAAAAAAATGTACCCGGCGCTGTTCAGCCTGATCGAAAAAATACCGAGAAAAATCGGTGTTGTCATCACAGTCCTATTATTGGTTTTCATTGCGTTCGACTGTGTCGTGTCCGCCGCGGCAGTGCATCGGTATGAGGATCGCAGGCAGCATATCCCTCCCGACAACTTTATCGAGCGGGCAATCGACAGCCATTACACAGATTCTTATCTGAAGAAGGTTTATTCCAGGATCGGCAAGTGACAGAGGTCTTCAAAACGATCGATGACGCGCCAATACTCTTCGACCTGCCCGAAACCATAGCGGGCATATACAAAAGGAATTCCTGCAGCCTTTGCCGCCTCTGCATCGCTCAGGGTGTCCCCCACATAAACCGGATTTTTCAGTCCGTTTCGTTCCATGACCAGCCGGATGTTTTCGCCTTTCGACAGCCCGGTCACTCCCGCGCATTCGATATCGGCAAAATACCGCTCCAACCCGTGCGCTTTATAAAAGCATTCAATGTACCCGTCCTGGCAGTTGCTGACGATGAACAATTTATATTTTTCAGACAGCTTTTCAAGAGTCTCTTCCAGCCTGTCATATAGTCTTCCCCCGCGTTCTCCCAAGTACGCCTGTTCCGATGTGCAAAATTCTCTTAGCAACGCAGCCTGCACGTCCGGATCCTGCTCCGGAAACAATTTTACGCTTATTTCATCAAGTTGAAGCCCGAAGCAGCCCGCCAGGTCCTCCACTGTTATTACCTTTTTTACATTCGGATACCTCGCTACCACGTTATTCCACGCAACGCAAACCTCTTCCGAAGCATCCCAGAGAGTGCCGTCCAAGTCAAAAATAATACTGTCGATCATCCTATACCCCTTTAATCTTTCCATATTTTCACTAATGTATCTATTGTACCATCATTTTACCGATAAAAAAACCGTGTAAAAATCTTTAGATTTTAAGATAATTATTCAATGATTCCAATATGATCTACGTTTTTAAAAAGCGACAAGGCAAATAATATGTTTTATGGAGGTGATATTGTGGACAACAATAGAAAAAACAACGATTTAGGTAATGCCAAGAGCAGTTATGAAGACGTGCGGGATTCCCAGAACAACGATTTGAAGGATATTCGAGACAGCAAGAACGATAAAAAATTCTAACGTTCTGTAAGCGTACAAAAATTGTCATCCTTCAATAGTCGGTAAGTGACGGAAAAGAGCAGTTATAAATATAATAACTGCTTCTTTTTTATTCTTTGATTATAAAGCAACCCCGAAAATCATGTATTAGACTTTCGGGGTTCTGGTATTATTAAACCATTCTATCGTTGCTATTCTCTGTTCTTCCGGGAGCTTATCCTCTACTTGACTATGCAGCCATGCTAAAGTTTTATTCTTCAAGTACTGCCTCATCTGATCTTCCGCTTCAAGCATTACAACTTTAATTAAGCAAGGACATTTCGTGTGTGTATCCGGCAAGTTATCTTTATCCAGCAACAGCTCATTCTGCCTTATCTCCGCACACTGAAACAATGGGGAAGACCCTTCTACTGATTCAACGATATCCCAAAACGTTATGTCTTCCGGTTTGCGTGCCAGCGCATATCCTCCGTTCACACCTGGGATCGACTTTACGAGCCCGAATTTTCTTAGCTTTGTATATACTTTTGACAGATACGTTTCCGATACTCCCTGGTATGTCGCCAGATCCTTTATCCCAACAGATTTGCCCGCAGGAATATCCACCATGTATAACAAACAATGTAATGCGTATTCTACTCCTATTGAAAATTGCAAAAAACCACCTCTTTTATACTATACAATCTTCCCACATAGTACTTCATTATTGTTCAATAGTCAATATTCGAGATATAAGTTATCTATGATATATTTTATTGCTTGACTCACGAATAATAGCGTGATAATCTAATTGTGGATATTGAATGTCTATAATATACTTATTTACTTAAGGAGGTAATGCATAATGCTTACAGAAAATTTTTACGAAGTATTAAAAAATGAAGGCGTCGTTTCCATCGTATCTTGGGGGATCGATGAACCGCACATCGTCAACACTTGGAATTCCTATCTGGTTGTGACGCCTGATGAAAGAATTCTGATTCCCGCGTATGCGATGCGGAGGACAGAAAAAAATGTGAATGTGAATAATAAGATAAAGCTGGCCCTGGGGAGCAGAGAAGTCATGGGTTATAACGATTACCAGGGAACCGGCTTTGTTGTGGAAGGCACAGCGAAATACATCGAATCAGGCGCCGAATTTGACATGATGAAAGAAAAATTCTCATTTCTGACCAGAGTGCTGGAAGTAACCGTCACATCCGCAAAACAAATGCTTTAGTTTGAGCAGAACAACCGGTCCAAAAATCTATCCGAAAATAAGGTTGACACATCAACCTTATTTTTTTATAATATAGTTGACTTATCAACCAAAAGAGGAGGGATGGCAGTGGAGTTAACTACGGCGCATTTTATTATGCTCAACAATAAGATTTATCGAAATACACATATTTATCTGGACAAGGTTTTGAAAAAGTACGATCTGGGCAGCGGCGCATACCCGTATCTGTTTACGCTGGAGAAAAATGAAGGGATCAGCCAAAACAAGATCAGCCGTGAGATCGGCCTCGACAAGGCGATGTCGGCCAGAACCATTACAAGACTCATCGAACAGGGATATGTATATAAGGAAGAAGACGAGCGGGACAGCAGAGCTTATCGGCTGTATCTCACGGAAAAGGCCCGAAAGGTCATCCCTGAGATCCATAAGGAAATCGAGATTTTAATCGGCCTGATAACAGAAACCTTGACCGAAGAGGAAAAAAACATCACAATAAGGGCATTATCAAAGGTCTTTGATAATACCCAGCGATTTAAGGAATGCGAGAAATAAGAATGGAAAATAAACAAGACAGAAATAAATGGGCTATATTGATCATTGTTATCGCGTCAACTTTTATGTCCGCACTGGATGGCAGTATTGTAAATGTAGCATTGCCGAAAATGGCAAGAGCTCTGCATGTGGCAACGTCGAATATTCAGCTGGTGCCGATCAGTTATTTGATCGTGATCACCGGAACCGTATTAATTTTTGGCAGGCTGGGGGACATTTACGGGAAAACGAAGCTGTTTCAGTTTGGACTGGGGGTCTTTACCCTGGGTTCCCTTTTATGCGGTCTGACCGTCTCCTTTCCGTTCCTGGTAGCGGCGCGAGTGATACAGGCCGTAGGCGCAGCCGGGATGATGGCCAACAGCCAGGGGATCATTGCAGAGGTCTTTCCTCCAAATGAGCGGGGAAGAGCGCTGGGCTTTTCCGGAACCGCCGTGGCATTAGGCTCCCTGGTCGGTCCGGGGCTCGGCGGAATCATTGTAGGCGCCGGGAAATGGGAATATATCTTCCTGATCAATGTGCCCGTCGGCATCGCGGCCATGTACGCCGCTTCAAAATTATTGCCCAAGGGCCATAAGACGGCGCGAGGAAAACTGGACAGCGTCGGTGCGGTCCTCATTATGCTCACGATCGTTCCCCTGTTCACGGCCTTGAGTGAGGGACTGAACATAGGCTATTCGGATCCGTTTATTTTGTCGGGCTTCACGATTTCAGTGGTCTCTTTTATACTATTTATCCGCCTGGAAAGAAAAAGCGAAAGCCCGTTGATCCAGCTGCAGATATTTAAAAACAGATTGTTCTCCCTGAGTGTATTCTGCGGGTTCATAACCTTCGTGGCATTATTCTGCAGCAATATCATTCTGCCGTTTTATCTCCAGGACGTCATGTCCTATACGCCGCAGAATGCCGGTCTGATCCTGATGACCTATCCGCTGATCCTGATGGTTGCCGCGCCGGCCAGCGGGCATTTGTCCGATAAGATCGGTTCCGAGATATTGACATTTATCGGATTGGTGCTGACCAGCGTGGGACTGTTTTTCATGTCCACGTTGAATGAACATTCCTCCCTGCCGGCCATGCTGATCTTTATCGCGGCAATGTCCCTCGGCATGGGATTATTCCAGTCACCCAACAATGCGCTGATCATGTCTACTGTGACAAGAGAGCAGCTTGGAGTTGCGGGCAGCATAAACGCGCTGGTGCGAAACATGGGAATGGTCTGCGGGATCTCTTTGGCGACAACGCAGCTGTACAGTATGATGAGCTATAAGCTCGGAATCCGTGTTACCGATTATGTGCCGGGAAGAAGCGACGCCTTTATCTATGGGATGAAGGCCGTATATATCACCGCCGCAGCCATTTGTTTTGTGGGCGCGCTGCTTACTTTGCTGAGACTGGTAAAAAGACAGCCGAAAGAAGTTTGTGAATAATAACGGCTTCCTTTCACTCCCGGACACCATCGATCTCGACAGTCCCGATCGGAAGTCTCGCGATGCCCGAGAACCGATCACCTTCCACGGTTCCTGTTACCGTGGCATTGAGGAATCCAAAAGGCGTCCTGATCCCTGCCGCAAACTCGATGTTGTTCCCTTTTACCTTACCGTTTGCGATCTCAACATTGCCCGCCGGACTTTCGATCGTACCTTTTAGCAGCTCCCCTGCGACCTGTAATATCAATCTTCCTTCCTGCACTCCCATGGGAGTTTTTACTCGCACTCTGTAGGTTCCCGCAACTGACATGAACGTCACCCCTCTCATTTTATTTGTTTTGTACCAGCATATTACCGGACAGCATCTGTCTATGACATGTTTATATAGAGAAATCGTATTTTCACATAAGAAAGGCAACGCTTCAATTACTTGAAGTGTTGCCTTTCTATTTTTTACATAAAATCTTTCATCAATCGTTCTACAACAGCTGGGTCAGGTTTGCGATCGATCAGAGGGCCTCCCAGCCTCAGAACAGGATTTTTTTCATGGAACGTATGCTTTTCTTCTCTATAGATGACTCCCAGGGGTATCTTCTCCCCGAACTCCGCCGCTTTTTCCATGGCTTCTACTCTGTCCGCTGCGTCGTAGAGTTCGGTAAGTTCATATACTCTTTCTTTATACCATGAGAAGGTGTTTGTTTTATTGAAGCTGACACACGGCTGGAGTATGTCCACGAGCGCGTAGCCCTTATACTCGATCGCCTGCTTCATCAGGGATACCAGCTGCGGTTTATTTCCTGTGAATCCCCTCGCTACGAATCCGGCCCCGGCCGCGATCGCGATGAGCAGCGGGTTCAGTGGGGCGTTGATATTCCCGTCAGGCTGCGCGCCGGTAATTTGACCTTCCCCCGAAGTCGGTGATGCCTGCCCTTTTGTCAGCCCGTAAATCTGGTTATCATGCACGAAATGAGCAATATCAACATTCCGGCGAATATTGTGCAGAAAATGATTTCCGCCTTCGCCATATGAGTCTCCGTCGCCAGTGCTTACGATAACCGTCAGCTTTTCGTTCGCCATCTTAGCTGCCGCCGCAGCGGGGAGAGCCCGGCCATGCAGCCCGCAGAACGCGTTTGCACCGATATACTGAGGAATCTTTGCGGCTTGCCCGATGCCTGCTGCCATTAGAACCTCGCGGGGCTCTTTGCCCAGCTCTTCAAGCGCTGTCCTTAAGCATTCGAGTATGGTAAAATTGCCGCAGCCAGGGCACCATGCCGTTTCATACGTACAAAACTCAGTCAATGGAATCACCTCCCCAGACCCTTTCCGCAATCTCTTCGCCGGTGATCTGGCGTCCGTCATACTTTAAAATACTGCCGGAACAGACGATCCCCGAATACTCGCGTATCACTCCTGCAAGCTGCCCGGTGGCGTTCTGTTCCACGTTGATGATTGATTTTGCCTTAGCCGCTTTCTCTTTCAGCATTCTTTGGGGCAGCGGGAACACATCGCCAAAAACGAGCGCGGCATACTTTCCGTCATTCCTGCCGTTCAGCAGCTCTACCGCTTCCGATAACGGGCCGTACATCGAACCCCATCCGATCAGTAAAGTATCAAAGGATTCAGGTCCCAGAAATTCCGGCTCCAGAAGTTCCTGCTTGATAAGCTCCAGCTTTTTCATGCGCTTATCCACCATTTTCGTTCGGACTTCCGCAGATTCGGTTATCCTGCCCGCTTCATCGTGCTCGTCACTGTCTATCGCTACGAGATGCTCTGATTTTCCGGGGATCATACGCGGCGAGATCCCGGTCTCAGTGTATCGGTACCGAAGGTATTCGACGTCGATATGTCCGTCGGTCTCCGCCACTGCAACTCTGCTTATGTCAAAGGGCTCGACTGTGGCGGATGCGTCTCCCAGGTACTGATCATACAGTAATATGACGGGTATCTGGTACTTTTCAGCGAGGTCAAACGCGCGTATTGTCTGATAGAACGCATCCTTATGCGTACGCGGCGCAATCACCATCCGCGGAAACTCTCCCTGCGCGGCGGATATCATAAATTTCAGATCGCCCTGCTCAGTACGTGTCGGCAATCCGGTCGCAGGACCCGGCCTCTGGGCATTGGCTACAACGAGCGGGATCTCTGTCATACCGGCCAGACCGAGCGCCTCCACCATCAGAGAAAACCCTCCGCCGGATGTACCGGTCATGGACCGCGCTCCCGCATAGGATGCGCCGATCGCCATATTGATCGCCGCGATTTCATCCTCCGCCTGTTCTACCACGACGCCCGTTTCCTTGCTCTTTGATGCAAGATACTCCATGATCGGCGTGGAAGGGGACATCGGATACGCGCTGTAGAATTTGAGCCCGGCTGCAACAGCGCCCAAAGCGACCGCGTTGCTCCCGGTCAGGATCATCCGATCCTTGAAGCACCCTTCCGGGCGTGGATAGTGATTTTCAGCGATATCATAACCGGCTTTGACCGCTTTCAAATTCACGTCTACATATTTCTCGTCGAGAACCCTGTGAAATATGTCCTCGATGTGATCCAGATCCATGCTGAAGAGTTTTAAGACGGCTCCGATCGCAATGCTGGCGGAAACCCTATTGTTTCCGAGCTCCTTCGCCATGTCGTCGATTGATGCTTTTATAGCCCTCGGATCGTCGATATGGAAGCTGCTGTCGCAAAAAATGAATCCGTCGGTTTTCAGTTCGTCGCGGTGCAGAACAGCTGTCATTTCGTCGAGGGCGATGATTCCGTCAAGAATAAGGGAGTGGGAGACGACTTCCTCCGCTCCAAAGCGGATCAGAGAGAAATTGTGACCTCCTCTTATCCTTGACATAAAATCTCTGCAGGTGAAAACACCGCAGCCTGCTCTCTTGAGCAGCTTTTCCAGAATGGCAGCAGTCGTGTCGACCCCCTGGCCGGCTGCGCCGCCAATTAACAGATTGTACATGTGACCCCCTTATCTGAACGAAAGGCCCCTTCTGAGGGGCCCACTCTTTCCCTGGCTACAGCCTTATCTTTCTGATACCTTCTTTCAGTCTTTCAATGTCTCTCAGCCAATCCTCTGCCAGCGTTTCATTCAAAATCTGAATCAATTTACTCACATCCAGATTTGCGATCTCAATTGCCTTTCTACCCATAATATCCCTCCCAAAGCATAATTTTGTAAATTTAATACCTCAAATTTCCCGGTCGAAACAGATTCTTTCTAATTGTTAAGAAAAATCAATGCTTTTTTACCCCTTGAAAGGGTCCTGGTATTCTCAAATATCATCATAGAAAAAGGCAGCCGATCCATGAGGGCCGGCTGCCCAACTTAAGCTTTGTTTATAGAATAACCCTATGGTTTCAACAGTATTTTAATTACCGGTTCTGTTCTATTTGCGAATATGTTCATCGCTTTTTCCACATCAGCAAACGGCATTCTGTGTGTAATTAATTTGCTGGTATCTATTTTGCCTAATTCTATCATTTTCATGAGTTTGTTCATATCTCCCAGATCACCTAAGCCCATTCTGATTTGAATGTTTTTCATACATAGCTCCTGCATAGGTATTTCAATCGGATGAGCATAAAGTGCTGCAATTGATACTCTTCCGCCAATTCCTACACACCTGAGAGAATTGGTCAGAGTACTGCTGCTGCCGGCAGCATCGATCGCGACATCCGCACCTTTATTTCCGGTTAATTCAGCGATTCTTTTCAAGACATCTTCTTCTGAGGAAATGATGATATGATCAGCGCCCATTGATTTCGCTACTTCCAGTCTATGTTTATCATTGTTTCCAACAAGTATGATCTGACCGGCATTGAATAATTGCGCTCCAATCAGTGCACATAAGCCAACTGGACCGGCTCCGAAAATAACAACAGTATCTCCCATTTTAATATCAGCATTTTTCGCTGCGCTATATCCGGTTGACAGAATATCGCCGACAAAGATTGCCTGTTCATCTGTCACAGAATCGGGAATTTTCACGAGATGCACATGAGCATTTGGTACTCTGATATACTCGCTATGTGTTCCATCAAGATTGCCAAATTCTTTTCCGCTGCCATGTACCCCGCCATTGTAACAATGTTCAATATTACCCTTTCTGCAATTCTCGCACTGGCCACAGTACGGCGCTGCCGGACCGGATACCCGATCGCCGGGCTTTAGGTTTTTAACATCGTTTCCCACTGATTCTATAACACCAACATATTCATGTCCAAGTACATAACCTGGTGTTGTGGGGAGATGTCCCGCAACCAGATGCACATCACTTCCACAGATTGTTGTCAATGATATTTTCACAATCGCATCAGTGCTATTTATTAACTCCGGTTTCTTTACTTCCATTAATGATACAACGTCTTTTTCTTTAAATACTAGTCCTTTCACGATGAAAACCCTCCTATTAAATTGGTTAGCGTAAAACTATGAGAAAAACATTTCCCGATTGATTTGGAAATACATCCCAGTAATTCCATAATACCATATATAGAACCGCGCCGCAACTTATGGAAAATCAAGCAGATGCGTAATGCAAAAATAACAGCTAGTCTGATAGACTAGCTGTTTACCTTTAAACTATATTTTCGTATTTTCAACCGGCAATTTTGACTCGCAAAATAATTGGAGTCAAATTGGAGTCATAAAAAGTTACCTTTTCAAATCCGTAAATCTCATAAGAATTACTGCAACCTCCGCACGAGTGGCATTACCGTTGGGGTCTAGAATATTGTTTTCCTTACCGGATATGAGGTTGCTCGCTACCGCCCATTCCATTGCAGTCTGCGCGTAGCCTGCTGTCTTGCCACCGTCGGTAAAGCTGTCCAGCATGATACGCTTGCTCACATCATAGCCTTTTAGTTGGGCATAGCGGTACAGAATCGCCGCCATTTGCTCACGGGTAATGGTGTTGCTCGGACCAAACAGGCCGTTGCCGTAGCCCAGCACCACACCATCCTTATTTGCCCAATCCACAGCCTTGCTGTAGTATGCGTCTGCCGAAACATCAGCAAACGCTGTATCCTGAACTATGGACGGCTCCTTTTCCATGCGCCAGAGCACCGTGACAACCATGCCTCGGGTAGTGGTGATGCCAGGGCCGAAAGTGGTTGCAGAGGTGCCGGAAAACAGCCCGTTTTCATTCGCCCATGCAATGGCTTTCCGCGCCCAATGGGTTTCAGGCACATCTACAAATGGGAAATTGCTGTCCGTCGTCGCACCAAAGAACAGGCTTACGGTTACCGCGCTTGCAGGCATAGCAAAGGTATAGGTTCCGTCGCCGTTATCGGCGAATGTGATTTGCTTACCGCTTGCGTCAATAACGGATAATCCGTTCAGCTTGTGATCCTTGTCGGGCGTGACGGTGATGGTCACCTTTTCACCGGAAACCGCCGTGCTCTTGTCCGCCTTGACGCTGCCGCCCGTAATGCCGGCCGTGTCGATTTTGACTGTGTGGGCGGACGTTCCGCCGCCTCCGCCACCACCACTACCACCGCTGCCGACGCCCGTGTAGGCCACGGCATAGGTCGAAAACTCAGATGCATACACATAGATCAGTCCATTGGCTGGATCAAGATAGAAGTTACCGTCTGTGAAAGGAGCAGGTTTGTTGGTCAGTTTATTGAGAGCAACTGCCTGTCCTCCATGGTAACGGTAGACATTTATGTCCGTCTTTCCATTGAAGTTAAAGGGAATTACGATCTCAAGAACATTTGACGTACTTGTCTGGGTAACACTACCCTTCTTTACTGTCATGTTCAGATAAATACCCACTGCTTGACTGCCGGACTTCTCCTTAATGGCTTTCTGCTCCCCGTCCCCATCATCCGCAACCTTTGCGGTGACGGTCATGGTGATGTCTGCACTTTCTAAAGAAGCAAGGTCGTCCAACCCTCCCACGGTCAGCGGGATTTTATCCGCGCTGGGCTCATTCGTCACAACAAGCACGCTGTTGTTGGAAGCCGCGGCTGGTATTGCCATATCTTGAATCATATTCCCGGTGATAACCACCAATTTAGTGACGGTCTTACCGTCCTTTGCAGCTACGACGTTATAACTCCCCGATTTGAGATTACCAAAGAAGTAGACGCCGTCTGCACCGGTCATGGTCTGGGCGACTATGGTGCTGCCCTGCATGAGTTTGACCGTCGCTCCGGATTGCAACACGCCGTTACTATCCTTGACTGTACCGTTAAGATTATAGCGTACACTCTCGGTCCACTGGGCGTAAAGGGTTATGCTGCTCGCCGAGTCACCCGGAAGATTCGTCACCTGTTGCCCATTGGTATAGCTGACTCCAGAACCGTTGATGTTGGTGTTCCAACCGGCAAAGCTGTAACCGGTGCGGGTATAGGCGTTTGTATTCAGTGGGGTAGCATCGCTTCTGCCGATGGTCTGGGGCAACATGTCGCCGCTGCCGCCATTTGCGTCGAAACGTACCTCGTAGGTGTTCGCCCGCCACACAGCGTAGAGTGTGACCTTACCATCCGACATGGTAGAGAGATTGCTGACCGACTGCTCATTGGTATAAGTTGCCGTTTCCGCCGTGGCTGATGTTGACCAGCCCAGGAAGGTGTCGCTTCCGCGGGCGAAGCTGTTGGCTGTCAAATTCTCCGGCACATTATAGGCGAAGCTCTGATCAGCCATGCTTCCCGTACCGCCGTTTGCGTTAAACGACACGGTGTAGTTGTTGGCGCTCCACTTGGCGTAGAGGGTAGGGCTGGCGGCCGTGAGGTTGTCGAGGGACATGAGGCTCGCGTCTGCCGCATAATTGGTTCCGCTGCCGTCGGCTTTGGTGTTCCAGCCGTTAAAGGTATAGCCGGGCTTTACAAAGCGGTTGGCGCTCACCGTACCGCTATCGCCTGTTGCGAAATTTTGGTTATCCATGCTGCCCACTCCATTGTTGGAATTGAAGGCCAGCGAGTAGGTGTCCGCCGTCCACTGGGCATAGAGTGTTACGCTGCCGGTCATAGCAAGATTGATCACCGTTGCCTCGTCTGCATAGTTCAGACCTGTTCCGTTGGCTTGGGTATTCCAGCCGCTGAAGCTGTAACCAGCGCAGGTAAAGGCGTTATCGGTGAGTGCCTGCGCCGCGTCATAGGTATGAGTCTGGCTGTTCATGGTTCCACTGCCAGTACCCGCGTTAAAGCTGACGGAATAGGTGTTTGGCGTCCAGACAGCATAAAGAGTGACGGTGCTGTTCTGGGCAGCAGTGAGGTTCTGAACAGCTTGGTTATTATCATAAGCCTTAGGGCCGCTGGAAGTCGTTGCCCATCCCGCAAATGCATAACCGGTGCGGGTAAAGGTATTGTTGGTCAGATTCTTCGATTCATCGTAGGAGAAACTTTGGCTTGCCATTGTCGTGCCGCCGTCTGCACCGTTGCCGCTGAAAACAACACGATAACTGTTAGCGGCCCACTGGGCGGTAAGGCTTATATTCCCTGTGGCAGTGATGCTCTGACCGTCAACATAGGTCGTTGCGCCGTCCTTCCAGCCGGTGAATGTATACCCGGTGCTAGTGAACCCGTTGGGCGTCAGTTCCTGCGCAATGCCATGCAGGAAGGACTGAGGCGCCATCGAACCCGTTCCGCCGCCGCTTGCAAAGCTAACCGAATAGGATTGTGCCTGCCAGACGGCGTAGAGATCCACCCTGCCGCCCTGCACAGCAGTGAGGTTTTTTACCGTTGCGTTGACATTGTAGACCTTCGGGCCGCCGGAGCTTGTTGCCCATCCGGAAAGTGTATAGCCGGGCTTTGTAACGCTGCCGTTGAGCGCAGCCTCCGCCGCGTAGGTAAAACTCTGCTCGGCGGTGGCGCCGTCGTTATGGAACACGACCTTGTAGGTGTTGGGAATCCAGACGGCAGTGTGGGTCACGTTGGAGGCGCCCATTGTCTGATCGCCCGACAAGCCCCAGCCGCCGAAGGTATAGCCTGTCTTATTGAGGCCGCTGCCGTCCATCAGCGTATAGGTCTCGCCAGCGTAATAGGCAGCGCTGCCGAGGAGCGTTGACCCATTGTAATAACTGACGGTATACTTCGCCGCCTCTGATAAGCTCAGAGTTAAGGCGAGGTCGGCTACGTTGGAAGCGGGCATGGTGAAGCTAAGCGTCATGCTTTCGTTGACGCTTTGACCCTTTGTTACATCAAGCGTCTCTGTTGCAACAGTGATGCCGGTTCCAGTCAGCCCCACGTTATAGGTTCCCGGCTTCTGCGCCGTACCGGAGAGAGCGACGGTGGCAGTAATGGTATTGCCAGCGTTAATGTTCACGTTGGGGGACAGACTCACGCTTGCGGTGACGCCCTCTGTTGTGGTGCCCACTGGCATATTCACACTCAAAGTAGGCTGGAGTGAAACGGAAAGGGCACCACCATTAACCGTGAATATTTTCGATGAAGTCCCCAGAGTCGCCGTATATGTTCCGTTTGGAAGCCAAATATATACATTTCCGCTTGCGTCATCCGTCGTCCGCATATCCGTTGTGCTGTATATGCTGCCGTCCTGACTTGTAATGGTCAGACTTTGGCTGACATCTTCGTTTTTAATCCCGGTGCTCAGTGTGACCTTATAAGCAACAATGCCGCTGCTGTTGGTCGGAGTCGTACCATTAATGGTTGCATTCAGGCTGCCGCCATTAAAAACGATGTTACTGGTAGCGGCAGTTCCTGCGCCGATATAATACCCGACGTTAAGATCACCGCCGTTGATGGTGACGTCGGTTAAGGTTCCCAGCCGCTCTGCACTCCCGATATAATCAGCGGTGACACTGCCACCGTTGATTGTAATCCCTGAGATGGCACCTCTGAATGCGCCGATGCCGGCGCCTTGGCCCTTAGCAATGACCGTGCCGCTGTTAATAATGATGTTTTTGACATTACCACCTACTGTATTGCCTATACCGGCGCTAGCTTCGCCGGTGCCTATGGCGTAAAGTATATGATTCGGTGTTCCGTCGATACTTTGGATCGTCAGCGTCCCCTCGCCTCCCTTGAGCAAAGCAACTGCCCAAAAACCACTAGCATTCAGCGTATTCGTTCCGCTCAGAATCAGCGTGACATTGCCGGATGTCGGTATGTCCATTGCTTTATTAGTGCTAATACTGAGGTCCTGCAGTTTAAGCGTCGCTCCGTTGACGGCATTTACTATAACGTTATAATTTTTATCTGTCGTTGATGTTCCCGTTATGGTAATCGCCTGGGACGGTGCAATATTGTCGGCAATGTCGCTGCCGCCCTGCACCACCTTTATTTGCCCGGGGTATAAGGAGGAGTCCGAAATGGTGATGGTTCCGCTGCTTATATCAATAGAAGCTCCGGCATACGGCATATACGCCAATGCGGTAAGCGCATAGTCTTTATTAATGCTGCTGATTGTGTAGGCCTGATCCTTATAACTCACCGTGCCGGTCCAGCTGTTAAAAGCATAACCAGATGCCGTGGCTGCGCTGATGGTTGCAAGGCTGCCCTCCAAATATTTCCCGCCGCCAGTGACACTGCTTATGCCGGTCCCGGCAGTGAGATCCACTGTGTAATACTGCAGTGTTGCATTCTGTGTGTCTTTTGCGACAGTCTTGCCTGCGTAAGTACTGCCGTCAAAAACAAAATAGGTAGTGCCCCGGATCAGCCCTGAGAAGGTATAAGGGCCGCTTCCGGTACCCGATACCGCTCCGGTAAGGCTGGTGCGGGAGGTTGACAGCTTAATATCGCGCCCCGAGGCGCCGATCAGGCTAACCGTAGCGGAAAATGTGTTGGATGCTTCTGCGGTCAGTTCCTGCTTTGAGGAAATGCTGCTAACGGTATAGGTGGTGTCTGTGGAGAACAGCGTACTGCCGGAGTACCAGCCCATAAAGTCGAAGCCGACACTGGGCGTTGCCTTCAGCGTCACGCTGCTGCCGGCGAGATAATCACCGTCGCCGGTGACAGTCACGTTTGTCGGGGTGACGCCAACGCTGTAGTAATTCACCGTGACGGCCAATGATGCACGGCTGAGCACCTGCCCGGTGTAAGCACTGCCGGCCCAAACATAATAAGTCTCTGTGGGATCGAGGTTTACAAAGGTGAATACACCGCTTGCGCCGCTTGTGGTCAGCTTGCCGGTCTCTGCGTCTGTGCCGCTGGTGGATAAAGTAATGGTGGCGGTGGGATTTGTCCAATCCGCATTGTCCTTTTTCACACTGACTGTGCCAGTGTAGGTGTCAAGCGCTGCAGCGGGGTTAACGGTCTGTGCCGCACTGATATTGTTGATTGTGAATTTTCCATCCGTCCAGCCCTCGCCGGTAATTCGGTAATAATCCGCAGGCATTGCGGTTAAAGTGACGGTACTGCCCTTGAGATACGTACCTGCGCCCATGACGGAAACATTGCTGTCCGGGGTCACGGACACTGTGAAATATTCCAGCTCAGCGCTTACGACGGTGGAACTTATCTGCTTGCCCGTATAAGTTACCGTCTGCGCGTCCCAAACGAAGTAGGCGCCGGTGCTGGGAAGATTAGCGAAGGTGTATTTATTGTCGGTGACAGTGCCTGTGACCGTTCCCGCAAGCTCGGTTCCCGATGTGGAAAGCACGATATTGCGGGGACTTGTGCTCCAGTCAGCACCGTCCTTCTTCAGCGTTACAGATGCGATATATTTGGTAGTTCCGCTCACTGCGGTGAGCCTGACCTCGCCGTTCACCGGGAATTTATATTGGTTCGTGGCGGATACCAGCGCGCCGCCTGCGGTGTTCTGCCAACGGCTGAACACATAATCCCCTGTTTGAACTGTTGCTGAAACCGTGATTTCTGTTCCCTTGAGGTACACGCCGCCGCCGGAGACGGAGGCGATGTTGGCGCCGGACGTCAAAACTACGGTATAATAATCCAGCGCGACGTTCTTGTTGGCGGTTGTCACTGCCTGCCCGGTATATTTACCGTCCATCCAGACGTAATAGGTTACCAGGGGGCTGAGGCCGGCGAAACTGTAAACGCCGTCTGTGTTGGCGGAGACCGTTTTATACCCCACACCAGCCGCGTCTGTTTGAGAGGTTGAAAGGGTAACGGTTTTGCCGGAGCCTGTCCAAGCCGAGTTGTCCTTATTCAAGGTCACACTGCCATCATAGGTATTCAACGTGGCATATGCGGTCAAGTCCTTTTTGCCGTTCATCTCTATGATGCCGTAGGACGTAGCAAGAACCTCCTCTCCACCCGTGGTGTTCCTCCACTTATCAAAGGTGTAGCCCTGTTTCACATTTGCCTGTATACTAGCCTTTGCGCCCTGAATTAGCGTGGAATTATAGAATACATAGTCAATACCTTCACCGGCGGTCACTCTAAGATCGTAAAAACTCACAGTGGCATTTGGTTCGCTGCTCGTAATCTTCACACCGGAAGATAAAAGACTGGTGGTGCCTTTGCCCCAAATATAATAATCCTGGCCGGGCTTGAGCCCGGAGAACACAAACACGCCACCTTCTTTAGCAGCTTCGCCATCGGGGAGGATCGGGGCTGTGTCCAAGGATGAGTCATTCCTGGTTTGCAGCAGAACCATATAGGGGTCATTACATGTTTCGTCATTGAGCTTCACCGTCACCCGGGCAGTGTAGTTGGGCAGGACGCTGGTTTTTCCGGCGGTAATGCCGCCGGAAACATCGATGCTGCCGCTTTTATAGTTGGCAGTGGCGACGGCGGACGGCAGCCAGAGATAAACCGTGCCGTTGGCATCGGTTTTTACGCCGCCGAATCCATAGCTGACAGCAGGCGTTAGAATCAGCTCGCCGGCAGCAATGGGAGTGTTCTCCGCAATTGGAGCCGAACCGTTTGTCAGTGTTATGCCATAAGATGAAAGTGGGGTTCCGGCACTGTTTATCGGAGTAGTGCCTTGAACGGTCTTGACGGAACCTCCGTTGATAACGAGCTTTCCGCTTGCGTTGCTGTTTACGACCACCGCGTAGGTGCCGGCGTTGATCTCGATTTTTCCAACGCCGGAGTTGTACAGCTCTACCTTGTCAGCTGTCAGCGTCCCTCCGTTTATTGTGGCTGTGCCTGCGCCTTGATTAAGCAGGCAAACACCTCCGCTCACGGTGCTGAACACAGCGGTGCCGGAAATAGTCAATTTGCCGGCATCACCGTTGGCGGTGCAATAGCCGCTTGTACTCGAGATCGTTCCGCCGGAGACCGTGACCTCGCTGCCTGCAGGTGCATAACTAATCAGTGCTATTCCGGAGTCGGAATGTATCGTTCCACCGCTGATGGCGAGGCTGCCAATCGTATAAACGGCGGTGCCGGAGTTTGCGCTTACTGCCGCTCCATTGGAAATAACGGCATTTCCACCTTTCATATTGGCAATCCCCACGCCGGAGATGGAGGACACCGTTCCGCCGGAGTGCTTAACCTCACAAGAGTTATAATTAGCAATCGCATAACCGGATTCAGAGGAAATCATGCCTCCTGTAACAGTGACGACACTGCCGTTTCCCATATTTGCAATGGCATACCCAGATAGACTTTTCACGGTACCGCCGGAGGCGGTCACCGATGAGCCGTTGCCAGCATTATTTATAGCAAGGCCGGTTTTTGAGTACACCGTGCCACCGGAAATTTCGATTATGCCATAGTTTCCGAGAGCGCAACCGGAGTCTGAGGACACACTTCCATCACTCATGTTCAACTTGCTGGAAGTCGATTGATTGATGACGGCATAGAATTGCTTGGATTCCACCGTTGCACCCGATAACTTTAGCGTACCGTTTCCGGGGTTAAACACGGCGCACGACGTCTCTTTATCCGCGAGGATCGCTCCGTCGGCCAAATCCAAAATTCCACTCCCTGCGTTGTTTAGAGCCGCACTGTAAGTCTCAGAAAGAATGATCTTTCCGTCTGTGCCGGAATCCTTGACCGTAAACGTGCCCGAACCGGTGAAAAAAATGCCGGTCATCAATACTTTCTTTTCAATGTCCGTGCCCGTGAAGGTCAGAGTATGACCGTTCAGGTCAAGAGTTAGGCTGCTCGGCGCCGTGATGGTCTCTGAAAAACTGATATCACTGTCGAGCTTCACAGTCGTGCCGGCGGCGGAAGACGTCAAAGCCGACTTCAGACTATTATAATCTGACACCCCGACAGTATTCCCAGCCGCCACGGACGGCAGCGGGGTCAGCAGCATACATACCACCAGCAGCATGCTTAGTATTCTTTTCATTCTTTTTCCTCCTAAGATAATTGCTACGTTAATTTTTACACTATGTTTATTGATGAAATCCTTTATTTTTTAATGTTATTCATTATTTCATCGGCGCCGAGCCTGCACACGCCATTTTTCGTGGGATGCTCAGTATAAATCCCAAAATCCCCATACTTGCAATACCAGCATTCTCTGTGTGAGAATAGTCGGCCTTTGTCCTGTTCAAAGGCATTGCAGAAGTCGTTTTGCCAAATTTCAAGTTTACCGGCCGCTGCCTTCACCTCCGTAGTTCTGTCAGTGGATTCTCTCATCTTCAAAATCACTCCCTAATAGATATACTTTAAATTATACGAAAAACCACGGACGAAAACCGTCCGTGGCGTAATTGCATCATATTTGGCGTAAATGTCGTATTTTTTTAGAATTTTATGTTTCTTGTTACAAAATGTCAGCAAATCATAGTGATCTGCTGACGTTTAAAATAACTCATGTTAATTTTTTCTTACTCCCACTCAATCGTTGACGGTGGCTTCGAAGTAATATCATACACGATCCTATTGACTCCCTTCACTTCATTGACGATCCGATTACTGATCTTCTCCAGCACGTCATAGGGGATCCTTGCCCAGTCGGAGGTCATGCCGTCCACGCTGGTTACGGCTCTGATTCCGACGGTATAGTCATAGGTTCGGAAGTCGCCCATGACGCCGACGCTGCGGATGTTGGGAAGTACGGTGAAGTACTGCCAGATCTCGCGTTCCAGTCCGGCGAGGCGTACCTCTTCCCGCAGGATCCAGTCGGATTCGCGGATGATGTGCAGCTTCTCTTCGGTGATCTCGCCGAGGCAGCGGATAGCAAGTCCGGGGCCCGGGAACGGCTGACGCCAAACGAGCTCAGGCGCGATTCCGATCTCTTCTCCAACCTTTCTCACTTCATCCTTAAAGAGCAGTCTCAGGGGTTCCAGGAGGTCCATCTTCATATCGTCAGGCAGACCGCCTACGTTGTGGTGGCTCTTGATGACGGCGGCTTCGCCGGTCCCGCTTTCCACCACGTCGGGATAAATGGTTCCCTGAAGCAGGAAGTCGATTCCGCCTTCCTCTTCATAGAGCTGCTTGGATTCTTTTTCAAACGTACGGATAAACTCCGCGCCGATGATCTTTCTCTTGGTTTCGGGGTCGGATACGCCGGCCAGCTTTCCGAGAAACTGCTCCTGGGCGTTGACTCTCTTGATTTTCATGTGGAACTGTTTTCCATAGACTTCCATGACCTGGTCGCCTTCGTTCTTCCGAAGCAAACCGTGATCCACGAAGATACAGGTCAGGTTGTCGCCGATGGCCTTGTGCACCAGAACGGCCGCAACGGAGGAGTCCACTCCGCCGGAAAGGGCACAGAGTACCTTTTTATCTCCGACGATTTTCTTTATCTCTTCGATCTTGGTCTTTGCGAAATTGGCCATAGTCCAGTTCGGTTCGCAGCCGCAGACATTGTACAGGAAGTTCTTCAGAAGATCCTGACCGAAGGGAGTGTGGTGCACCTCCGGATGGAACTGTACGGCGTAGAGCTTTTTCTCCACATGTTCCATGGAACCGGTGGGGCAGTTCTCCGTGAAGGAAGATACGACAAAGCCTTCCGGAACCTGTTTGATGTAGTCTGTATGGCTCATCCAGCAGATGCTCTCATCGGCGATTTCCCCAAACAACAGGCTGCTGCAGCCTCTGCTTTCGGCACCGCTTCCGTGCATCAGCTTCACTCTTCCGTATTCCTTGTAATCCGGGCTAAGTACTTCGCCGCCGAGGACGTGGGCCATGAGCTGGGCTCCATAGCAGATACCCAGGATCGGGATCCCCATCTCAAAGAGTTCCTTCGGAAGCGTCGGCGCCCCCTCTTCATAAACGCTGGCGGGACCGCCGGTAAAGATGATTCCCATCGGCCGGCTTTCCTTTACTTTTTCCAGGCATTTGGTATAGGGAACGATTTCGCAATATACGCTGGCTTCACGGACTCTGCGCGCAATCAGCTGATTGTACTGCCCGCCGAAGTCAACGACTAAAATACCTTTAAATTCCATACTTCTATCCTTTCAATTATTTATCTAACCTGGCTCGCCGTCGTTTCCTTCAGGATAACATCGTGGGCTCCGCCTTCCACGATACTGGTGGCGGATACCAGGGTGAGCTTCGTCTTCTTCTGCAGTTCCGGAATCGTGATGACGCCGCAGTTGCACATGGTGGATTTCACCTTGTTCAGGGAAAGAGTCACGTTATCCTTCAGCGAGCCTGCATACGGCACGTAGGAATCTACGCCTTCCTCAAAGGAGAGCTTTCCGTCGCCGCCGAGGTCGTAACGCTGCCAGTTTCTGGCCCGGTTGGAACCCTCGCCCCAATATTCCTTTACATAATTTCCGTTGATATTCAGCTTGTTGGTCGGGCTCTCGTCGAAACGGGCGAAATAACGTCCAAGCATCAGGAAGTCCGCGCCCATGGCAAGGGCCAGCGTCATATGATAGTCGTATACGATCCCGCCGTCGGAACAGATCGGAATATAGATTCCGGTTTTTTCAAAATATTCGTCTCTCGCTGCCGCAACCTCGATGACTGCCGTGGCCTGCCCCCGGCCGATTCCCTTCTGCTCTCTCGTGATGCAGATGGAACCGCCGCCGATACCGACCTTGACGAAGTCAGCGCCCGCCTCGGCGAGGTAGAGGAAGCCTTCCTTGTCGACTACGTTTCCGGCGCCGATCTTGACGTCGTTACCGTATTTATTCCGTACAAAAGCGAGTGTGTCGCCCTGCCATTCGGAAAAGCCTTCCGAAGAATCGATGCAGAGCACGTCTGCTCCCGCCTCTACAAGGGCGGGGATCCTTTCCGCGTAGTCTCTGGTATTGACCCCGGCGCCGACCATATATCGTTTGCCTGCGTCCAGGAGTTCATTGGGATTTGCTTTATGGGAATCGTAGTCCTTACGGAAAACGAAGTAGATCAGTCTTTGATTTTTATCGATGATGGGCAGAGCGTTCAATTTATGATCCCAGAGCATGTCGTTGGCTTCTGACAGTGTGATCCCTTCATTGGCATAGACGAGGGAGGAGAATGGAGTCATGATATCCGACACTTTGGTTTCCATCGGTATCCTGCTGACGCGGTAGTCCCTGCTGGTCACGATACCCTGGATCTTGCCTTCCGCGGTACCGTCGTCGGTGACCGCCACCGTGGAGTGTCCGGTTCTCTCTTTGAGCGCCAGGATATCCTTCAGAGTCTGGTCCGGTCTCAGATTGGAATCGCTCCTTACAAAGCCGGCCTTATGGCTCTTGACCCTCTTGACCATTGCCGCCTGGCTCTCGATGGACTGGGAGCCAAAAATAAACGAAATTCCACCTTCTTTTGCCAGCGCGACCGCCAGTTTGTCGTCTGAAACCGACTGCATGATCGCAGACACCAGTGGAATATTCATGGTGATTTCTGATTCTTCCCCTTTCTTGAATTTCACAACAGGGGTTTGTAAACTGACATTTTCCATCTTGCACCCTTTGGAGGAATACCCCGGTATCAGGAGATATTCGTTAAAGGTGCGGGATGGTTCGTCAAAATAATAAGCCATCTTTGATCATCCTCCTTACTGTATATTGTTTTCCTGCAGGAATTCCTCCAGCGTCAGGCCCTCTTCGTGGATCTCCTTTGCTGCGGTAAGTCCTACATATCTTAAATGCCATGGTTCATATTGGTAACCTGTGATATCCTCTTTGCCCTTCGGGAACCGGAGGATAAATCCGAACCGGTACGCCTGATCGGCGATCCATTTCCCTTCCGTCGTTTTTCCGTAATCATTGGAAAGCTGATAGTCGACGCTTGGCGAAGAAACGTCTACGGAAAGCCCGGTCTGATGTTCGCTCTGCCCCGGCTTTGCGCTGAAGGTGTTTGCCTGCGCTTCCCCTTCTTTTGCCACATAGCTGTCGAAGAGGATCTTCTGGAAATCGTAGGAACGGTAGGCGGTCGTCATTTTGAGCTCGACGCCGTCCTCAGCGGCCTCGTCCACCATCTGATGGAAGGCTTCCGCCGCTTCTGCTCTCATATATCTCGTCGTTTCGGAACGATCCGGGACGTAATATTTGATCTTTACCAAATCATCCGGCTTATAGTCCTGGGTCACGGGATGCTCTTTGTTGACAAGGATCAAAAGACCCTTTTCCTTGGCGTCCTTCAGTGCCGCCTCTCTTTCATTTTGATCGTCTGTGTTCTGGTCCGGCTTTCCTTCATTATTCTGCTGCCCGTCGGAAGATTGCCCTTCTCCGGGTTTATCGCTGCCGTCTCCGACATTTACGGTACCGGGGCCGTCCGAGTCTCCGCCCAGCCCGAGGGACCAGAAATGATTGGGTCCGTTGGCCGTCCAAACAAAGGTCTCCACCAGCAAAAGGGAAATAATGATCAGCGCCTTGATTCTTTTTTCATTTAACATTGCTGTCTTGTCCTGTCTAATTGAAATCAGTATACTTTCTTACCTTAATTATGTAAAGATTGTTTTCCGATTATACTGTTATCGAATCAAATCAATCTTTTAAGTGAAAACTGTATTAAGGTATTGTACATCAAATATCGCCTTTTTTCAACAGGAAAACAAAAAGCTCCCTGCGAAAAAGCAGGGAGCTTTATATCTATTGTACTATTTTGTCCGATTGGGGACGGAGGCTTACATCATTCCGCCCATTCCGCCCATTCCGCCGCCCATCGGAGGCATCATCGGTTCGTCTTTCTTGATTTCCACTACGCCGGCTTCGGTGGTCAGCAGCATAGCCGATGCGGAAGCAGCGTTCTGGAGCGCGGATCTGGTAACCTTCGCAGGGTCAACGATACCGGCTTTGATCATGTCTTCGTATACTTCGGTGGAAGCGTTGAAGCCTACGCCTTTGTCGCTGTTCTTGATCTTAGCAACGACTACGGAGCCTTCAAAGCCAGCGTTTTCAGCGATCTGTCTGACCGGTTCTTCCAGCGCTCTCATGATGATGGTTGCGCCTGTCTTGGCGTCGCCGGAGAGGCTTTCAGTATATTTCTGTACTGCAGGAATCGCATTGACAAGAGCAACTCCGCCGCCCGGTACGATACCTTCTTCTACAGCAGCTCTTGTCGCGTTGAGCGCGTCTTCGATTCTCAGCTTTCTTTCTTTCAGTTCGGTTTCGGTAGCAGCACCCACCTGGATCACAGCTACGCCGCCGGACAGCTTCGCAAGTCTTTCCTGAAGCTTTTCTCTGTCAAAATCGGAAGTGGTTTCTTCGATTTGAGCTTTGATCTGAGCGATCCTGCCCTGGATTTCAGCCTGATCTCCTGCGCCGTCAACGATAACGGTATTTTCCTTATTGACTTTAACGGTGTTGGCAGTTCCGAGCATGTCGAGAGTAGCTTCCTTCAGGTCATAGCCTAATTCTTCGGAAATCACTTTACCGCCTGTCAGCGCAGCGATGTCGGACAGCATAGCCTTTCTTCTTTCGCCGAAGCCCGGAGCCTTTACAGCTACGCAGTCAAAGGTTCCTCTTAATTTATTGACTACCAGAGTAGGCAGCGCTTCGCCGTCAACATCTTCCGCGATGATCAGAAGCTTTCTGCCCTGCTGAACGATCTGCTCCAAAATCGGCAGAAGTTCCTGGATGTTTGAGATTTTCTTGTCTGTGATCAGGATGTATGGATTTGCAAGAACTGCTTCCATCTTTTCCGGATCGGTGATCATGTAAGCGGACAGGTATCCTCTGTCAAACTGCATACCTTCCACGACTTCCAGGGTGGTTCCCATGGATTTGGATTCTTCTACGGTGATAACGCCGTCGTTTCCGACCTTCTCCATCGCTTCCGCGATCAGTCCGCCGATTTCCTCGTCTCCCGCGGAAATAGAAGCAACCTGAGCGATGTTTTCCTTTGTCTCTATTTTGTGAGCGATGCTCTTGATCTCGTCAACAGCCACATCGACAGCTCCCTTGATTCCTCTCTTCAGAACCATCGGGTTTGCTCCTGCAGCTACATTTTTAAAGCCTTCCTTGATGATGATCTGCGCAAGGAGCGTAGCGGTAGTCGTTCCGTCTCCGGCTACGTCGTTTGTCTTGGTAGCAACTTCTTTAACGAGCTGAGCTCCCATGTTTTCAAAAGCGTCTTCCAGTTCAATTTCCTTTGCGATGGTAACACCGTCGTTTGTGATCAGCGGTGATCCGAATTTCTTTTCAAGAAGAACATTTCTTCCTTTTGGTCCAAGGGTTATTTTTACTGTATTGGCAAGCTTATCAACTCCCGCTTGCAGTTTTCTTTTGGCGTCTTCGCCATAGTTTACTTCTTTTGCCATGATCGATATCTTCCTTTCCAATTGGTTTTGTATTTTTAATCTTAGCCTACAATTGCGAGAATATCTCTTTGTGACAGAATGGTGTATTCTTCGCCGTCATACTTGATCTCGGTACCTGCGTACTTTGAGAATATAACCACATCCCCGGCCTTTACTTCCATCGGGATGAGCTTTCCGTCTTCTGTTGCTCCAGGACCTACTGCCTTAACTTCAGCCAGCTGGGGCTGTTCCTTGGCCTGACCCGGAAGTACGATACCGCTCTTCGTTTTTTCTTCTGCCTCTAATCTTTTAATAACAACTCTGTCGCCTAATGGTTTGATGTTCATTCTTTCAATCTCCTCTCCTTGTTGGTTATTTGTGCACAAATTATATCTTTATTGTATTTTTAACTTGTTAGCACTCACCGTTGGCGAGTGCTAAATCTAATTTAATACCTTAGGGTAAAATTGTCAATAGTTTTTACTAAAAAATACTTTATATTTTTCTACATTCTTATATTAAAAAGCTCCCTGTATCGCGAGGAAAAGCCACGGCAGAAAAATGGCGGGGATCATGTTGGCAACCTTGATTTCTCTGATCTCCAGAAAGTTGAATCCGAGAGCCGCGATGAGCAGACTTCCTACCGCCGACATCTCCGTGATGATCTCGGGAGTAAGCCAATCCTTGATGTATCCGGCACCAAGCGCAATGGCTCCTTCATACAGTAAAACAGGCACTGCCGAGAAGGCTACGCCTATCCCCATTGTGGATGCGAACACGATGCCGATGACGCCGTCCAGAATTGATTTTGCATAGAGCATCTCGTGATTTCCCTGAAGTCCGCTCTGCATCGCTCCGACGATGGCCATGGAGCCGGTGCAGTATAGGATGCTCGCCGTTACGAAACCATTGGCAAAATTCCCTTCCCCAAAGCCGAATTTCTTTTCCGCCCAGAGGCCGAGCATATTCATTCCCTTGTCGATATTCAGCAATTCACCGAGAATGCTTCCGATAACCATGCTGAGAATGAGCATCATAACATGTTTGTTGTCCATCGCGCCGGAAATTCCTATGTAAACAATGGATAGGCCAATGGCCTTTTTGATGATATCCTCAAATCTGCCTGACGAGCCAAGTTTGAAGTGTTTTCCTATCAATCCTACCAATATTCCGATCAGTGCGCATGCGACGATCGTCACTGCGTTTACGATTGGTCCCAACATTTCTACGTCCCTCCTGTGACTGCTGTTCCAGATATTAGTTTGCCCAAAATCTGTCGAATTTCTCAGATTTTATAATATTTCTTTACTTCCTTGTTTCCCTTGCGCAATAGAACAGGTACTGCTGGGCGATACCGCCGCAGTCTCCAAAGTGCTCGGCCGCGAATTCCTGCATCTTCTTCACGTTTCCTTCTTCTATATTATAGACCTGATTCATGACGCGCTTGATCCAGACGTCCAGCGGGAAGCTCTCATACTTCCCCATGGAGAAGAGCAGGATACAGTTTGCCACCTTGGGTCCGACTCCGCTCAGGCTGAGCAGATATTCATAACCTGCCTCCGTGGGCAGGCGGTCCAGGCTGTACAGGGTCTCTCCTCCGTCGGCAAGGATCTGTCCCGCGGTTTCGACGATATATTTCGCCCGGTATCCCAGCCTGCATGTGTCCAACTCCCCCGGTCCCAGGCGGGCCAGTTCTTCCGGCGTTGGGAATGCGTACCGCATTTCCCCCCGGTACATCCCGATGGGTCTGCCGTGAGCTGCGCAGATGCTTTCCACGCATTTCTTGATCCTGGCGATATTGTTGTTCTGGGAAAGGATGAAGGAGATCAGTGTCTCCCACTCGTCCTGTTGCAGGATCCTCATACCGCCGCCGTATTCTATTGCCCGGCCCATCGCGGGATCCTTTGCGGAAAGCATCTGTTTGATCGCCCCGTAATCACGGTCAAGATCCAGATAGCCCTTCCAGACCGAATGGAATTCTTCCAGCGTCGAATTATCTATGATCAGGGTTTCCCCTTTTAAATCGATGTTTACCGCCCTGCCGAATGCGACGCCGGTATAACTGCCGTCGTCCTCCCGGTTCCAGCGGAAGCACTGTCCGTTATCGAAGGTATGATCCGGCTGAAAGTCCATGACTCCGTCTACGATAACTTTATTCTTTTCTGCTGTTATTTTCATTATTTCAAACCTTTGATCTCGATATCGACGGATTTGATGTGGAAGGCCGTCATTGTACCCACACTCTTTGCTACGTCTCTCTGGAGCTCTTTTGCGACCTCCACGATTTTATATCCAAACTTACAGATCAGAGAAATGCTGATTCTCAGACCGTCTATGCTGTTTTCCACGGAAACCTTTGTGACGGAATCTATCCCCTGTGTCTTTCCACCCAGATAATAGATCACATCGCCGATCACTTTGTCGGAAATAGAGTAATCGCCCATATAGCTGTATGTCGGGCGCACCACCGTCTTTTCGGAAACGGAAGCCCTTCCGCCTCTCCAGCCCCGGATGATCCTCAGCGGATCCAGAAAATATCCGGAGAACTCCCGCTTCAGCTGAAAGGTCGGGACCGGGATGATATGCTTGCCCAGCTCATGGCGCTGCTTTCTCGCGGTCTCCCGTTCTTCCTCTGTGGTGATCTCTTCGATGTAAATGATCTTTTCCACATCCGGCAAACCGAGGCGGTCCGCGATCCGATGGATCATTTTCTCCGAGGTGCCCAGAACTAAAAGAGAGTCGGGCGAAACTTCCCGTATTTTATCCGCCACCGACTGCCGGTGTTCCTCATCGGTGAACAACGCCGTTTTGATCGCTGCTACTTTTGTGTTCTGCCGTTTGGCCGAAGTGCCCTCCAGAATTGAATTTCCAAAGATGAAAAGACCGTCGTCGATGATGCTCTCAATACCCATTTCCTTGCACAGGTTCATGGCCTGATAGCTCTTTCCCGTTCCGCTTTTCCCGACTAAACCATAGACTCTCATCTTCCACCTCGAATTTTTTATGTGCTCTGCTTCGCTAAATTGCGAAAACTGTATTGTTAATTTGACAACCTTCTGATATAATTATCCTACTTGTTTAATTCACTATTTAAGGAGGATTTTAATCATGGCATATGTAATTAATGATACTTGCATCAGCTGTGGAGCATGTGAACCAGAATGCCCAACAGAAGCTATTTCTGCAGGGGATGGAAAATATGTTATCGACGCTGACAAATGTATCGATTGTGGCGCATGCGCAAACGCATGTCCAGTTGATGCTCCAGTAGAAGGTTAGTATTATAACGCATCCGTAGAAATTTTTCTACTGTAGAAAAATTTCTTACAACTGTGCGATATATCGAGGCGAGTGATATTTCAAGCCTCGTTATAATTTTTATAAAAAGACCCTATTGAAGAATGAATAACCGTTTCGCGAGAAACGGTTATTTTATTTTACTTTCGTATTATGATTTTTATACCTATTCCTTGTCCTTGTGTTTGTTTCTGTTGATGTAATATGCTAGGGAATGAAGACTGTCGGAAAGATGCACATTCTCAAGCGCAACGCCTTCCGGAATGATCAGATCGGTCGGCGCAAAATTCCAGATCCCTTTGACGCCTCCGGCGCACAGCTTGTCCACGACTTCCTGCGCGCTGTCCTTATTTGTGCAAACGATGCCGATTTCGACGGAATTATCCTTCAGAAATGCCTCCAGGCGGTCATAGTCAAGAACCTCAATGTCGTTGATCCTGAGACCGATGAGCCTCGGATTTACATCGAACATGGCGGTTACCATGAAACCTGATTTATAATAATGTGTATAGTTCGCGATCGCCTGTCCAAGATTACCTGTGCCGACGATAACCATTTTATAATCCTGATCCAATCCCAGGATCGAGCTGATTTCGTTGTAAAGGCTTTGTATATTGTACCCGTAGCCCTGCTGGCCAAAGCCGCCGAAATTGTTTAGATCCTGTCTGATTTGTGACGCCGTATATCCGATCAAGTTGCTCAGTTCATTGGATGAGATCCTATCAACATTTTTCTTCTGAAGATCAGCAAGATACCTTCTGTACCTTGGCAGTCTTTTAATTACTGCACTTGAAATCTTTGAGTTATCTTTCATTTCTCTTCTCACTTATCTAAAAATTTAAGTATCATATCATTGCAGCAAAGCTGCTCCCTTATAGATGTTTTATTATACCACCTTTTAGGAATCCATACAATACAAAAGATGGAGAAATAAGGCTGTCAGCCTGTCTCCTCCCTTTATTGAAAGGAAAAACCCGCTTATGCGGGCTTCTCTCGAATGTATTAGTTTATCTTTTCTTCTACGTACTTTACAATATCTCCGACATTCTGGAATTTTTCAGCCTCTTCATCCGGAACTTCGATTTCGAATTCGTCTTCGATCGCCATGATGATTTCGACGGCGTCCAGAGAGTCCGCTTCCAAGTCTTTCATAAGGCTTGTCTCGAGAGTAACGGCTGATTCATCTACACCCAACTGCTCAACTATAATTTCTCTTATTTTTTCAAATGTCATGTTTTACCTCCATGTTTTTAAGCAAGTTTAATCAATTCTAGCTTCAATTTACCAATGCTCAAACCTATTATAAGTTACTGTATTGAATACTGCAATAACTTTTTCTTCTTTTTTTTATTTCTAATCATGAAGCTCGATCCAGGCCTCATAGGTTTCTGTGAGCAATTCCTTCAAACGGTTCAAATCACCTTGATAGGCGGCAATTTTTTCGTAGTCCGAATAGACCTCTTCTTTGCACATTTCACCTTGGATCCATTCGATCTTTGCTTCTGTTTCAGCGATGGTCTCCTCCATGCGCTTCTGTTCCTTCTCCAGTCTCTTCTGCTGAGTCTGCGCTTCCTTGGCCCTGCGGCGTTCTTCCGCGGAAGTAGCCGATGAATCGGACGCCGGCGCTGATTTCTGTCCCAGTTCCTCCAGATAACTCTTTCCGGAACCCAGGGATTGCTTTTTCTCCATGTAATAGTCATATCCGCCGAGATAGTTCACGATGCCGTCCCCGCTCAGCTCAATGATGCGGGTCGGAACCTTGTTGAGAAAATACCGGTCGTGGGACACGACGATCATGGTCCCCGGGAAATCACGCAAAGCCTCTTCAAAGATTTCCTTTGAGGCGATATCCAGATGATTGGTCGGCTCATCCATGACCAGCAGATTCGCACCGGAAAGCATGAGCTTCAGAAGCGAAAGACGCGCTTTCTCTCCGCCGCTCAGTGAGGATACGAGCTGGAAAACCGTATCGTTTTTAAACAGGAAACGTCCGAGCAGGCTTCGCACTTCCGTATCGCTGTAAAGACGATATGCGGAATGGACCTCCTCCAGGACCGTACTACCGGAACTCAGGAGATTCTGCTCCTGGTCATAATACCCGAAAGAAATATTATGGCCCAGTTTAATATATCCCTGGTCCGGTTCTGTCTCTCCCATTATGATTTTTAAAAGAGTTGTCTTCCCAATACCGTTTGGCCCTACTAGACATATTCTTTCTCCTCTTTTCACGTCCAGTTCAACGTTTTGGAAAAGCTGCCGCTTCTGGTCGCCCCTGCCAAAGCTTTTGGACAGTTCTTTGACGAGCAGAACGTCGTTTCCGCTCTGAAAGTTCTGTTTGAAGCGGATCTTCATCTTGCCAAGCGGTGCGTTCGGCTTGTCCAGACGTTCGACGTGCTCCAGGCGCTTTTCCCTTGATTGTGCCCTTTTCGCCAGCTTTTCGGTGCCGTGCTGCTTGAAGCGCCGGATGATCTCCTCCTGACGCTCGATTTCCTTCTGCTGGTGCTCATATTTCCGGAGCTCATCCGCCTCTCTCAGCCGCTTTTTCTCGGCATAGGCAGAGTAATTCCCTTCATATGTAGCAAGCTTGTGGTTCTCGATCTCAAAGATCCTTGTCACCATCTGGTCCAGGAAATATCGGTCATGGGAAATGACGACGATGGTTCCTGCGTAGGTCTTCAGGTATTGTTCCAGCCATTTCAGAGTACCGATATCCAGATGGTTGGTCGGCTCGTCCAAAAGCAGCAGGTCAGGCTTTTTCAGAAGCAGGGATGCCAACGCAAGCCTGGTGCGCTCTCCACCGCTTAAGATGGAGATCCTCTTATTAAAAAATTCTTCCGGGAACGCCATGCTGTTTAGTATTCCATGGATTTCGCTCTTGTATCCATATCCGTTCTTATTTTTAAATGCTTCCGTCAAGTCGTCGTAATCGTGGAGCATCCTTGTCACGTCGATTCCTCTCGCGGATTCCTCCGAGATCCGGTGGGACAGCTCCTCCATCTCCTTCTCCATCTCAATGACCTCGGTAAAGATGGCAAGCATCTCTTCGTAAACGGTTTTTTCCGACTCGAAGTTGTCACTCTGCCTCAGGTATCCGATGTTGGTGTTTGCGGACACAAAAAAATCACCCGAATCACAGGACAATCTCCTGGAAAGGATGTTGAGCAGCGTGGTTTTTCCCGCGCCGTTGGATCCGACGATCCCGATCCGATCTCCCTGATTGATATGAAAGGAAACTTCGGTCAGGACGGGATCGATCCCATATGTTTTTGTGATATTGTTGGCAGATAGTATTATCATATTCTTTTTCACTTAGAGGCGCTTCGCAGTTGTTATGTTGGCGCGGCACGAGATACCGTGTTGGCGACGCGACGGCATGTTTTCGTAGAAAACCCGGACGCCTTTTTGCCACAGCTTCAGCTGTAATGGCAAAACGGACAGCGAAGCAAGCTTCGCTTGCGGAGGAGTTCCGCAGGAACGTTGAACCATTGTTAACTGTAAGGTGAGCGGATTTTCGAGAAAATATGCCCGGCAGTCGCCTTAGACACTTACTATAAAGCTAAATTCGGATAGGCGTCCAGATAATAATCGTCGACCAAACCAGCCTGATATTTGTTGTAGGCTGCGCAGCCGATCATGGCCGCGTTATCCGTGCAAAGAATCGGCGAAGGATAATACAGCTCCAGGCCCTTTTTATCGCAAGCTTCCTTCAGCATCTTACGCAGCAGGCTATTTGCCGCTACGCCGCCGGCCAGCACGATCTTGTCCTTTTTCATCCGCTCCGCAGCCATTACGGCTTTGGCAACGATGACCTCCATGACCGCCAATTGGAAACTTGCAGCCGTGTCATTGACGTTGATCTCTTCCCCTTTTAATTTTTGTGTATTCAAATAGTTCAAAACTCCGGTTTTGATCCCGCTGAAGCTGAAATCCAGGCTGTCCTTCTCCAGGAAAACTCTCTTGAATTCCACCGCGTGGGGATTCCCCTTCTTTGCCGCTTCGTCGATCAGAGGACCGCCGGGATATCCCAGGCCCAGTACCCTCGCGACCTTGTCAAAGGCTTCTCCGGCCGCATCGTCCCTGGTCCGTCCCAGAACCTCGTAATGGTTGTAATCCGTGACATCGACGATGTTTGTATGTCCGCCCGACACCACCAACGCCATGAAAGGCGGTTTTAGTTCCTTATGCTCGATGTAATTGGCGCTGATATGACCCTGAATGTGATGAACGCCGACAAGGGGCTTTCTCAGGGCATACGCCATAGCCTTTGCGGTAGCCAGACCGATGAGCAGGGCGCCCACCAGGCCCGGTCCGTAGGTGACGCCGATGAGGTCGACGTCCTTTAACGTGACGTCGGCCTCATTCAGCGCATTGTCTATTACCGTATTGATGTTGTCCAGATGATGGCGTGAAGCGATTTCCGGCACCACGCCGCCGAATACCTGATGCACCTTGATCTGGGAAGCGATCACGTTAGACAGGACGTCGCGGCCTCCCCTCACGATCGATGCCGAGGTTTCATCGCAGCTGGACTCTATTCCCAATGTTAAAAATTGATTTTCTTTCATTATTACTCTCTTGTTTATTCCATATTTGAAAACCGGCTCTGCATTCCCATGATGCACCGGTCATCCGCAGAAAGATGCCGGCAATTTTCGCAGGACTGGTAATCGATCATATTGAAGGAGTTGATATCATTTCTCCTTGAGAACCTGCTGCACTGCGTCGCAGCCGTGAGCATTTCGTCATTCAGATCATGATAGTCTTCATAATAATTGTTTCTGGCTTTCATTTGGCATTTCTCCTCTCAAGATAACTAAGGTTACACTTAGTATTTCTATCGAGGAAAAATTTATGAGAAAAAATCTCTGATCCGTTGCACCAAATTATTGCTGTCGCCACATAATTATAGCATCTTCTCCATTATCCTCATAATAATTTTTTCGAAGACCCGCCGGCTCAAAGCCGAATTTCCTGTAAAGTGCGATGGCCGGATCGTTGGACGCTCGTACTTCCAGGGTATGGCTCAGAATACCGTTCTCTATCGTTTGCTCCAGCAGCACGGATACCAGCGCTTCGCCGATCCCTCTTCTTCTGAAGTCGGGATGGACCGCCACGTTTGTAATGTGACCCTCGTCGACGATGCACCAAAGTCCAGCATAGCCGGCCATCCTGCCGTCTATCTCCGCTACGATATAGAAAGCAAGGCGATTTTCCCTGATTTCCCTTTCAAAGGATTCTTCGCTCCATGGCGCGGAAAAGCAGAGAATATCCATCTCTGCCATGGGTTTGATATCTCTTTCCTCCGCTTGCCTTACGATCAGATCCATTAAGCTTTTTCCTCCAGCTTTCTTTCCGCTTCCGCTTTCCTCATGTAGACAGGTTTGAGATCGTATAAACTTTTTACTTTTCCGGCCTTGAAATTTTCCAGCGCCAATCTGGCTACAGAAGACGCTTTTTGCAGCTTTATGTCGTCTTCCGCAAATAAAACCCGTATATTGGTATTTAACGATGAATCCTGCCATTTCAGGATTTGCTCCTTATATGGCGCGATGCCGTCGCCGAAAAATGTGATTTCAAACTGATCGTCGGATACGGGAATCATCCCATGAACCGCCTTTTCCAGCTCCTCCAGAAGTTCATTCAGATCGTATGCAGCTCCTTCCACGACCTCCCTGTACTCTCCCTCTCCGGCCCATTGATAAGCCCCGCCGTAAACCTGGCTTCTCCGCGCATCGAAGATGGGGCAGACGACGCCTCTGTAATCGGGCACATTGTAGAGGAACGATTTCAGTGTCGGCACGCTGATGGTTTGGAGCCCCAGAGCCTGGGCCAGCGCCCTTCCCGAGGATACGCCGATCCGGATCCCTGTAAACGACCCCGGGCCCTCGGATACTGCAATATAGTCAACATCGTCTATTGACATTCCACGTTTCTGCAGCAAAATATCCGTCATTGGCATCAAATTCTGCAAATGGTTCAGCTTTTGGTCAGAAGCTTCCATAAAAACCTCGCCTTTTTCGTTGATGATGGCGACGGAGGCCTCTGCGCCTGTGGTTTCTATTGCAAGTATGTTCATCTAAATTTCCTCTAATCGTAAATTTTCTATATTATATATCCGCGCGTCTTCGCTTTCGCCATATTCGATCCGTATGACGATCGCATCCTCCGGGATGATTTCCATGATCTGGTCAGCCCATTCGACGACGCAGACGCCCTGACCGAAAAAGTATTCCTCATAGCCAAGCTCGTACATTTCTTCAAGGTCGCAAAGCCTGTACACATCAAAATGATACAGCGGGAGCCGCCCCTCTGTATATTCCTGCACAATCGTAAAGGTGGGACTTGTAATCATTTCGGTGATTCCAAGCCCCTCGGCAATCGATTTTGTAAGAGTGGTTTTCCCTGTTCCAAGGTCGCCGATCAGTGCGACGACATCGCCCGGTTTCAGTCTTTTTGCCAGCTCTTTTCCAAATTCCCTGGTATCCAGTTCGTTACGAATCACTTTCCTCATTCGCTATCCTCTATTTATGAAGGAACCTCGCTATCGACTTATACGTCAAGAACGTGACGACGGAGTTGATCCCGGCCTTCAGTAAATTATACGGCAGGATAACCGTCCCCAGCATCGCCACGACAGCATCCCTCGGCACGCCAAGGAAGATCGGCGTAATGAGCAGGTTCCAAAGAAGCATGCTCACTGTCATGACTATTGTACCACAAACCAAAGCAATTACGGCAGTTTTTCTTGACTTATTTCTTTTATAAATGAAGCCTGCAACGATTACAAAGGCTCCTGTTGCTACAAAATGCATGAAAAATCCGATCAGTCCGTCGCCGCCCAGGACAAAAGCCTGAATAAAGCTGACGATGAATGTCAGCGCGAGGCCGGCTAAAGGCCCAAATGCGAACGTACCGATGAAAATCGGAATGTCAGCGGGATCATAGACCAGGAATGGAGCTGGCGGATAAGGTATCCTGATCAGCAGCACCAGTACGACGGATATTGCGGCGAGCATCGCCATTTTCGTGATTTTAGTTGTTCTTTCTGAACGGTTCATATCAAATTCCTCCTTGTTTTATGCAGGTTTATTATTCTGCATAGCTCAAATAAATATTTAGGAATCTGTCAGGTAACAAAAAAGCCTTGAAATTACTTTCAAGGCACATGCACATTACACATTATAGGAAAAAATCCCAATCTGTGTTCTTTCATCCGGACTATACCGTCGGTATCGGGATCTGACCGATTCAACCATGAAGGCTCGCGGACTCGTAGCTTAAAGCTCTTTACCGCCGGTGAGGAATTTCGCCTCGCCCTGAAACAGATTTACTATGTTATTATATTCCCATACGATATCACTGTCAAACATAAATGAACGAAAAAGCTTTCATTGGTCCTGCGAATTCTTTTTCCAGCCCTTTTTCGCCTCCCTCAGCGGCCTGATATCCAGCTTCCAGTGCAGGTAAAGATCGCCGCTAACGATCACCGCAGCTATAACGGGAATCAGATAACTGAAGGCATAGGTAAAACGATCCGGCGCTCCGTTGGCCATTTTGAGGAAAAAGAGCACGGCCACCGTCATGGCGAAAATACCAAAAATGATCCGAATGATGAATACTGCATAAGAAAAAAGGCGTCTTCTGTCCTTTTTCTTTTTCATTACTTGATTTCCTTAGCTCAAATCCGGCAGACTGATCAAAATTCTATTTTTCTCTTCTTTGCGGTATCTTCTTTTTTATTCGGATCCTGGCTCCGGATATATCTCAGGTCGCGGGTGATGAGCATGTGGGTATACGATCCGAGCAAAAACAGCATCGCCGCCAGGAATAAGAGCAGCACCATCCGTATTTCGAAAGATGTTTGCTTCAGAAAATTATAGATGAAGAAAACGGACGCTATGCTGATCGCCATCAGGCAGACCACAATTTGCATGACGATGAAAACGTAGGCCATCCTTCTTTCCCTTGACTTTGAGACCTTCTCCAGCCAGGCGGAACATTTCTCCAAAAAATCTAAAAAGGAGTTCATTCTTCTTTCCCCCGGACAACTTTTCCGTCCGCCAGTTCAAAGATGGCGTCTGCAAATATCTTAGCACATTTTATGAGCTTATCGACGCCGATATACTCGTTTTTTTGATGGGCAAGCTCGGGTTCCCCTGGAAAATCAGCTCCGAAGGCCACGGTATTCTTTACCGCTCTGGCATAAGTGCCTCCGCCGATGACAAGGGGCTCGCTGTCCATATCCCCGGTGTGTTTCTTATACACATCCATAAGGGTAACGATCATCGGATCGTCTTTCTCGATATAAATCGGTGCCTTGTGCTCTTTCTTGACGATGCCCAGATTGTATTGATTGACAACGGGTAGGATCGAATTGTAGATTTGCTCGTCGTTCATGGTGACAGGGTAACGGATATTGATGGTCACCGTCGCGGATTCATCGTCGATATTGACCATCCCGACATTAAAAATCAGCTTGCCGGAAGGCTCATCCTCAAAACCGCATCCGATGAGTTCCCCGCTGAGATTGAATTCGATATGGCTATTGAAGAAATCAATGAAGTCCCGGACGTCTTCGTTATCCAGACTGATCTCTTCAAAGAATTTCATCAGGATGGAGATCGCGTTCAGTCCCTTGCTTGGTCTTGCGCCATGGGCTGAAATTCCCTGCGTCGTGATCTCGAGGTTCTTTCCGATCCCTTTTGCATTGATCTGATAGCCTGTATTTTTTCTGTATTCCGCGATCTTGTCTTTGATCGCGTCATAAGAGTCCGCTTTAATAACGGCTCTGGCATGGTCTGCCACCATATTCGGCGCGTTTCCGCCGGTCATGCTTCTCAGAGCCACTCCCTTGGCGTTGGCCGGTGATTTCCCGATCTTCTTCGCGAGATCAAAGATCATCAGACCCATTTCTCCGTGGATCGCCGGGAATTCTCCGTCCGGAGAAAATCCGAAATCGGGATGTTTGACCCGCTTCAGATAATAATCCATCCCCTTCCAACCCGTCTCTTCATCGAGGCCGAGTATAAGCCGTACCTTCTTTTCCGGAACGACTCCTGCATCCTTCAGGGATTTCATGGCATAATAGGCGGCAATGGTGGGTCCTTTGTCGTCGATGGCGCCGCGGCCGTATATTTTATCATCCGCAAGTTCCCCGCCGAAAGGCTCGTGATCCCAGTCCTTGCCCTCCGGTACTACGTCAAGATGGCAGAGGATACCCATGATTTCATCGCCGGTCCCAACCATCTCTCCTTCATCGTCGTAAAGATATCCGCCGAAGTCGATATGCCCGCCGTAATTATCGATATTTTCCGTATCGAAGCCATCCTGCTTCGCTTTTTTCAGCATATATTCAAATGCTTCCTGTACGGCGGCTCCGAAAGGCATTTCGCCAGCAGGGTCCGCCTTCACGCTTTTTATCGCGATGAGCTCCTGCAGGGTTTTGATCATTTCCTCACGATATTCATCGATCAGATCCAGATATTTTGTTTCCATTTGCTCGGACCTCCTATGATTCGAATTGTTTTGTCTATTGTTCTCATTCCGCCGTTTGGATATACTCGTCCCCCAACAGCTCCCGGATATCGCCCAGCGCCTGCTGCGCTCGTTCCAAATGTCCCGATTCAGCCAGGGACGGATTCTGCGTGAGCTCTTCGTCCAGCGGAACGATGGTATAAACATCTTTTCCCGCTTTCCTATATTTGTCGACCCAGACCGGAACCGTATCCATACGGACGGAAACCACCTGCTTTTTGCTTTTCATATACTCGATATGGACCTGGGCGATGAGACCCTGTTCCGTGTATCGGTTATCAAGAGTCTCCGTTCTCTGATTGGAGATGAAATTGCCCATGGAATAGAAGACAGGAACCTGTTTTCCCGTAGCATCGTCCGTAAGCATTTCCATACCCTGGATCACATGCGGATGGGACGCGAAGATAACATCCGCGCCATAGTTCACGGCTTCCCTCGCCATATACTGCTGATATTCGTTGGGGGAGCGCTGGTATTCCTCTCCCCAGTGGAAATAGCATACGACAATGTCCGCGCCATCGGTTCTGGCGTCCTGAATGCTCTGTTTGACTTTTTCCAGGTCCTGATCCAGCGTATCGTAGCTGAAGGTGTTCAAAAGCGGCCATGCGTCGCTGTTGATCTCGTTTCCGTTCACAGTCGGGATGGAATCGACCACGGGCGTTTCATAAAGGTAGGCGACGATCCCGATCTTAATGCCGTTCACATCGACAATAGCGTAATTCTTCTCCCCATCCAGATGAGTGCCGGAGGTTGCGAGGCCCGCTTCCCTGGCAACTTCCAGTGTCCTCTTCATTCCTTCCAGTCCCATATCCATGATGTGGTTGTTGGCCGTCAGGGCGACGTCAAATCCGGCATTTTTCAGTGCCGTAGCGAGGCTTTCCGGCGCGTTGAATACGGGATAACCCGAATACTGACCGCCGGCGAAGGTTGTCTCCAGATTGCATAGTGCAAGGTCGGCCTTTTCTATATATTTCTTCACATACTGAAAGTTATTATCAAAATTATAAGTTTTGGTTGCGCTGTCATATTGCGCCGGGATCTGCGGCTTATGGACCATCACGTCCCCCACCGCGGATATATTGAGGGAAACCGCCTGCTCCGGTTCGACGGGCGGCGGCGTGTCTACGGTTTGCGGTTTGTCCTCGTTATCATGTAAAAGAGGTGGGAGTATGATCCATAATCCCACCGCAATGATTATTAATGCCAATATAATATAGTATTTTTTCATATGATTCGGATATACTCCTTAGACAGATTCTACTCCGGCGATTTCAGGATACTGCTCCTTGAGAATTCTTTCAATAACACCCTTTAAAGTCATCTGTGCGCCGGGGCAGCCGTGGCATGCGCCCTGCAGCTTTACTTTTACGATTTTGTCAGCGGTATATTCAACAAATTCCACATCTCCGCCGTCTCTCTGCAAAAACGGTCTGATGTTGTCGATCGCTTCCTTGATATTCTGTTCCATTTGTTTTCCTCCTTATTGCCATGTTGGCTCAACTGTGTATATATGAACAAATTCACCATTTATTATGGTCTTAATAACAACGGATTTGATGGGGTCTCCGTTCTCGTCAAAGGTTATGTTTCCGGATGCTCCGGGGAAGTTTTTCGTGGCTGCGAGCTGATCCCGGATGGCCTGTGTATCCACCGACGTTCCTGCCGTATTGATGGCATTGACCGCAAGCATATAAGCGTCGAATCCGAGGGCTACATCGCTGGCAGGTTCTGCGTCTTCTCCGTATTTTTCCCTGTAGGCCTTTAAAAATACTTCCGTATTCTGGGTGATCGCGGTTTCCGGATCAAAATATGTAGAGAACGCCGCGCCTTCAACAGCAGCGCCGCCATCCTTCACAAAGCTCTTGCTTTCCCAGCTGTCCGTGCCCAGGAACTTCAGCTGCAGTCCCATTTCTTTAGCCTGCTGCATGATTTTTATCGCGTCTTTATTTTTACTGGCAAGCAGCACGACTCCGGCCCCGGAATCCTTTACCTGCTGCAGCTGTTTTTTAAAGTCTTTCTGGCTGGATTTATATTCGACAACCTGCGTGACTGCGTTTTCATCCCCAGTGATCTGGACCATCTTATCCGAGAAGGTCTGGGAAACGGCGGCGGCGTAATCGTCATCAGCGTCCCTGAAAATAGCGGCCTTGCTGGTTCCTGCCTGTTCTACCGCATATTTCGCCAGTGCCACTCCCTGGAAGGATTCCACAAAGCAGGTTCTGAAATAATAGTCGCTGCTGCTCGTCACCAGAGGATTCGTTGCCGTAACGGTAATGGCGGGGATCTTCGCTTTTGCAAAGACTTCTCCGCCCACCAGGGACAAGGTGTTTCCATGACTTCCGAGCACGACGGATACCTTTTTCTCCACAAGACTCTTAGCTGTGGAAACGGCTACGTCCACATCGGATTTATTGTCGGCATACACCAGTTCCACTTTTTTGCCGATCGCTTCCGGATACAGTTCATGGGCAAGCTCGATTCCCTGCAGTTCCAATTCCCCGTGTTCCTTTTCCTTGCCCGAAAGCGGTTCGTAGACTCCGATTTTTATAACGTCCTTATCGTCCGCATCGGACTTTAAAAAAGTATTCGTAAAGTTATCCAGTGTTGTGCAGCCGGAAAGCAATGTCGCCAGCATCGCGATAAGCATGACAAATACTGCAGATTGTTTCTGTTTCTTTTGCATTGTTCTCTCCAAGATTTGTATCAAAACCTTTGGTTTAATATGGTTCTACGAATGATTTGTAAACGAATTTGCCGCCCTGGACGGTCTTGATAACAGCAGGCTTGATCGCATCCCCGTTTTCGTCAAAGGTGATATACCCGGTCGATCCTTCGAAATCCTTTGTCTTTGCGAGGGTATCTCTGAGGGTAGGTCCGTCTGTCGTTCCGGCCTTTTGAACCGTTTCAAGTGCCAGCAAGTAAGCATCAAAGCCAAGTGCGGTCACGCCGGCAGCGAGAGTGTCCTTGCCGTACTTCTTCGCATAAGCGTCAAGAAATTCCTTTGTTCTTTCCGTCTGCGGAGCAGCAGGATCATAAAAGCTGGAGTAAACAGCGCCTTCAGCCGCTTCGCCGGCAGTCCGGATTACTACAGGAGTTTCCCATGTGTCGCCGCCCAAAAACGGAATCGTAATTCCGAGCTGTCTTGCCTGTTGCATGATCAGCGCGGATTCCGTGAAATTGCCCGGGAAGAAGATGGCCTGGGCGTCAGAGTCCTTGATCGCGGTAAGCTGGGCGCTGAAGTCATTGTCGCCGGTTTTGTAGCTGCCCACGCTTGTGATGCTGTTTTCATCTCCTGTCAGCAGCTTGAAGTTTTCCATGAATACTTTGACAAGCGTTACGGAATAGTCGCTGGATACTTCCTGGATAACGGCGATCTTCCTGAAGTTGCCTTCCTTGAATGCATAGTTTGCCATCACTTTTCCCTGAAACGGGTCGGTGTAGCATACTCTGAAGTAGTATTCATTTCCAAGAGTCACGAGGGGATTTGTGCAGGATGTCCCGATTGCAGGCACCTGCGCTTTTTTAAAGACCGGTCCTGCGGCGATCGAATTGGAGCTTCCCCAGCTGCCCAGTACGATGTCAGCTCCATCATCCACTAGTTTTTGGGCCGCGTTTTCTGATTCGATCTTGTCTGATTTATTGTCAATGTACTTCAGTTCGACAGGGATTTCTCTCCCATTGATGGTTACGTTCGGATAAAGTTCATAGGCGAGGTCTATGCCCTGCTTCTCCAGTTCGCCGCCGGCGGCATTTGCGCCGGTCAGAGGCTCAAATACGCCGATTTTGATCGTCTCAGGCAGTGCATTTTCATCATTGGCCTTGTCGCTGCCGCAGCCTGCCATAAATGCAGACAGCATCAGCGCAGCTACCAATAAAATTGAGACCTTTTTCATTCCTTTTTCTCCTTTTGCCCTCCATTGATAAAGTACAACACGCCTGGGCAGCGAGTTTAATGTGTTACTCTCCCAGATACGCCTTGCGGACCTGGTCGTTGACCAGCAGTTCTTTTCCCGTTCCTGAAATAGTGATGACTCCTGTTTCCATTACATATCCATAATCGGAAATTTCCAGGGCTGCCTTCGCGTTCTGCTCGATCAGCAGTACGTTCACACCCGCCTTGTTTATTTCCTTGATAATGCCGAAAATACTTTTAACAATGAGCGGTGCAAGTCCGAGCGAAGGTTCATCCATCATCAGGAGCTTCGGCCTACCCATCAATGAGCGGGCCACGGCCAGCATCTGCTGCTCTCCACCGGATAGTGTTCCCGCTGCCTGCCATTTTCTTTCCTCAAGCCGCGGAAAAAGCTCAAATACCCATTTTCTGTCTTTGGCGATTTCAGCCTTGTCTTTTCTGGTGTAGGCGCCCAGGGCGATATTTTCATCTACTGTGAGATCCGGGAATACCCTTCTTCCTTCCGGAGTAAGGATCAAACCGTTCTTTACGATGTCTTTTGTCTTGTTATTTGTGATATCTTTGCCGTCATAGATCACGGTACCGGTCGTCTTGGACACCAGGCCCATGATTGCTTTGAGGGTCGTACTTTTTCCTGCCCCGTTCGCTCCGACGAGTGAAATGATCTTACCGTCTTCGACATTCAGGCTGATGCCTCTGAGGGCGTGTATTCCACCGTAGTGGACCTGCAGATCTTTGATTTCAAGCATTATTCATCCACCCCCAAATACGCTTCGATTACCTTCGGATCATTCTGGATCTCATAAGGATTTCCTTCCGCTATTTTGATACCGTAATCCAGTACATAAATCCGTTCACAGACCCCCATGACAAGCTGCATGTGGTGCTCTATCATCAGGATGGAAAGATTGAAATCATCCCGGATCCTGCCGATAAAATGCATCAGCTCGTCGGATTCCTGCGGGTTCATGCCGGCTGCAGGTTCGTCCAGCAGGAGCAGCGACGGCTTGGTCGCAAGCGCTCTTGCGATCTCGAGATGTCTCTGCTTGCCGTAGGGTAGCGAGGTTGCGATATCGTCCTTATTTTTGTCGAGTCCGAGGATCCTCAGCAACTCCATGGTTTCCTCTCTCATCCGCCTTTCTTCCCTGAAATTCAGCCGGAAGGTCGAAGAGAATATGTTCGCCTTGAGGTTCATATGCTTGGCGATAAGTACGTTTTCAAATACCGTAAGGTTCTTGAACAGCCTTATATTCTGAAAGGTTCTAGCAACCCCCATCTTTGTGATCTTGTCGGGAGAGAGGAGAATTGATTTTGTATATTTCCCTATATTGTGTCCCTGATAGATCCCTTTCATCTTTCCTTGGGGATAATTGCTGATGATCAGTTTGTCATTCAGGTACAACGCGCCGTTGGTCGGTGCATAAACACCGGTCACAACGTTGAACGCGGTAGTTTTTCCCGCTCCGTTCGGTCCGATGAGTCCGATGATCTCGCCTTCTTTTACTTCAAGGCTCAGGTCATTTACAGCAACTACGCCTCCGAACTGCATCGTGATATCTTCGAGACGAAGCACGCTCTGTTTTTCGTTAGCCATTCAGCGCACCTCCCTTTTTTGAAGAATTGCCTTTCAGTCTGTTTCCAACCCGCTTGAAGAAATTGATCAGTCCGTCCCAGGAGAATTCATTCTGCCCCATGATCCCTTTTCTCCAGAAGAGGACGACCAGCATGAGAATGACTGAAAAAACGACCATTCTGAATCCGGTACGCAGCAGCGGTACATGAAAATCTCCAATCGTCACTGTGTTATCAAGGAAGCGCAGCCACCATTCTTTTGCCGCCGTCACCAGGAACGCCGCGATGATGCTACCGGTCACGCTGCCCATACCGCCGATAACAACAATTAGAAGGATGTTGTAGGTCAGCATGATCGGGAACGTGGTCGAAGTGATGGCTCCAAGAAACATTGCCAGCAATGCTCCTGAGATCCCCGCAAAAAACGAGCTGATGATAAATGACATCTGCTTATGTCTCGCAAGACTAATCCCCATTGCTTCCGCGGCGATCTCATCTTCCCGGATGGCTTTGAAGGCTCTTCCGTAAGAGCTGGTCAGCAGCAGCACGATGATGGCGATACAGACCGCCACAACGATGAATGGAAAGTAATAGTTTGGGTTACCGGGAATGCTGTTCAGTCCCAGAGATCCGTTGGTGATCGTATTCAGCGGTGAGCTGCCGACAAGGATCCTGACGATTTCAGAAAAGCCAAGGGTTGCGATGGCGAAATAGTCGCTCTTGAGCCGCAGTACCGGAGCACCGACGATGGCTGCCAGCAGCGCTGCGAGCAGGCCGCCGGCAATCAGTCCGAGTACCAGCGGGAGCTGTATATTTGCAAGGGCGTCGTTAACGCCGTAAAGATAATAGACATTTGGTTTTTTATCGACCGGTATCGTCAAGACTGCGTAGGTGTAAGCGCCGATTGCCATGAAGCCGGCCTGACCCAGGGAAAACAGTCCGGTAAAACCGTTCAGAAGATTCATTGAGACCGCGACGAGGGCATAAATCGTACCCAGCTGCAGCACGGTCCGGAGCATCGAAGAGCTCGAGGTTCCCTCACCGACATAGACGATAAAAGCGGCGATTGCAAGGCCTGCAATTATGGAACAAATGGTTTTCATTTTCTTTGTCATCATTTACACCTTCTCCGCTAAAGTTTCGCCAAACAAACCTGTTGGCCTGAACATGAGCACAGCGATCAGCAGAACAAATGTAAAAACATCGCTGAATTCCGAATATCCGGCCGCCTTGATGAATGTTTCGGACAGTCCGATCAGGAATCCGCCGAGCACAGCGCCGGGAATACTTCCGATACCTCCGAAGACCGCCGCCACGAAGCACTTGAGCCCGGGAAGCGAACCCGCAAGCGGGAATACGGAAGGACGAGGAGTAAAGTAGAGCATGGAACCCAGCGCCGCCAGGAAGCAACCGATAATAAAGGTGACGCTGATGACCGTGTTGATCTCGATCCCCATCAGCTGAGCGGTCTGGAAGTCCTTGGACACAGCCCGCATCGCCATTCCGATCTTGGTTTTCTTAATGATTGCCATAAGAATCAGCAAGGCTCCAATCGTGATGATCGGCGTTATGAAAGTGACCACCGATGTCGATACCTCACCGAATTTCAGAGTCTTGGTCAGGACGGGGATAGCCGGATACTGCTTCGGCAACGCTGAAAACAGATACGTCGCCAGATTCTGCAGCAGGAAGGATACTCCGATCGCCGAAATCATGATGGACATTCTCGGCGAGGACCTTAGCGGCGAATACGCAAGCTTTTCGATGATCACGCCGAGAAGGATCGTGCTAATGATCACGATACCCGCAGAAATATACCACGGGATCATATGGTCGACCATAGCAAAGATCATGAAATAAGCCGCCATCATAAAAATATCGCCGTGGGCGAAATTGATCAGGCGGAGAATACCGTAAACCATGGTATAACCGATCGCGATCAGCGCATAGATGCCGCCGATGGAAATGCCTGCCAGACAGTATTGTAAAAATGCTGTTGTGGTCATTATAAAGTTGCCTCCTAAATTAAATAATTGAAATAGAAAAAATTGCAGTAGAAAATGAACGACATAATTTGCAAAGATTCATTAAGCGTGCCGCTTCGCAAATCTTCACAAACCGAACGGAAAAATTTCTGTCAATCAGAGATTGACGAAATTTCCGTATAGCGCCTACCAGACATTTGCCTTGCAAATGAGGTTAGGTGCGTAACAAACAGCGGTGGGAGGTCATTCAACCCCCCTGCCGCTAAATCATGTTTTAATTTTGCAAGTGCTGTTACCATCATTTTGTCTATGATGATTCGAATTATTCTACCGTCTGAGTCTTAACGAACTTGAATTCCTTGGAAGTTACGGATTCTTCAGTGATCGTCTTGATGTAAGCGGTATTTTTGATCGCATCGCCGTTATCGTCGAAGGAGATCTTTCCGGTTACGCCGTCAAAGCTTGCTTTTGCAATTGCGTCACGGATCACCATGGAGTTAAGTTCCTGGCCGGATCCGTCAAGTGACAGAAGCGCGTTGTAGATCGCCATGTAGGCATCATATCCGAGAGCGGATACTGCTGCAACGGTATCGGTGTTTGCATTAAAGGTAATATTCTTAGGATCTGAATTCAAATATGCCTTGAAATCTGTGACGAACTTGGCGGCAACAGGATTGCTGCTGTCATTTTCATCGAAGAAAGTGGAGAATGCCACGCCAACAGAATCCTTGGAAATGATGGATGCGTTCTCCCATGTGTCTCCGGCAAGAACCTGAGCGGTAATGCCGTTTGCTTTAACCTGAGGCAGGATCAAAGTTGCAGTCGTGATGGACGATGGACAGAAGATTACGTCCGGATTAGCAGCTTTGACGGTTGTCAGGATCGCATTGAAATCAGATTCGTTTGTCTGATAAGTTTCATCAGCAACGATGGTTCCACCCTGTTCTTCAAATGCTTTCTTGAAGTATCCGGCAAGTCCTGTGGAATAGTCGTCGCCGTTCTGGCTGATTACCGCAGCGTTTTTGTATCCCTGTTCGGTCGCATAGGTAGCCATTACAGTACCCTGGAACGGGTCAAGGAAGCATACTCTGAAGTAGATGTCGTTTCCGAGCGTGACCTGAGGATTGGTGCAGGAAGCGCCTACTGCGGGAACGCCTGCGTCAACAAAGGTCTGGCTGGCAGCGATGGATACGCCTGAGCCGTAGGAGCCGATGATAGCCACAACGCCCTTGGAGATCAGCGACTGCGCAGCTGTAACGGCTGCAGTCTTGTCGGACTGGTTATCAACTTCGACCAATTCGATTTTGTACTCTTTTCCATCGATCGTTACAGTAGGAGCTACTGTATTGGCAAAGCGGGCTCCAAGAACTTCCTGCATTCCGCCGCCGCCATTCTCACCTGTCGTAGGTTCGAAAACGCCGATTTTGATCGTGTCGCCTTCCACAGCGATGCTCTTAACTGCGGAGTCATTTGTCTTTCCCTCATCAGCAGCCCCGCCGCCGCATCCTGTCATGAACGCGCCCAGCAACATCAAGACTACTAATAATAATGAGATCTTTTTCATTCCTTGTCCTCCTTCAACTGTTGCTCTACATCGCAACATAGATTAAACGTCCTGCTTGTCTCTGCCTGCCTTTCAGCGTGAAGAGACAACCCTTTCCATTATACCAATTTGATAGAAAATGTAAATAGCATGTAATGAAAATGATCATCCGGAAGAAAATAAACCGACCTTGAAAAATATGGTGTTTATTTTTTGTTTTCATGTGGTATATAATGCTACAAGTCAAGTATGGCATCAGAATAAATTATAATCAGGAGGTAATTGTAATGAGTAAATGGGTATGTTCAGTTTGTGGTTATACTTTTGAGGGAGATCAGGCACCGGACCAGTGTCCGCAGTGCAAGGCCGCAAAAGAAAAGTTCAATAAAGCAGACAGCGGCGAAAGAGAATGGGCCGACCAGCATGTGGTAGGCGTTGCAAAAGGCGTTGACGCAGAGATCCTTCAGGGGCTCAGAGATAATTTTATGGGAGAATGCACCGAAGTAGGCATGTACCTGGCTATGGCGCGTGTTGCCGAAAGAGAGGGCTATCCTGAGATCGGAGCTTTTTATAAGCTGGCTGCTTTTGAAGAAGCAGAGCATGCCGCCAAGTTCGCGGAACTTCTGGGCGAAGTGATCACCGATTCCACAAAGAAGAATCTTGAAATGAGAGCCGACGCGGAATGCGGCGCTTGCGCGGGCAAGAAAGAGCTGGCCAAAAGAGCCAAAGAGCTCAATCTTGACGCGATCCATGACACCGTTCATGAAATGGCGAAAGATGAAGCAAGACACGGCTGCGGTTTCCAGGGTCTCTTAAAGAGATACTTCGGCCAGTAATACTGAAACCTAAAATCTGCCAATAAAAAGTGCAAGTTCTCTTGCACTTTTTTAAAAAATGATCGGGAAATATCTTTCCGAGTGACTTTTACAGATTTTTCTATCTTTTTTTGATTGAATCAGTTCGTTCGGGATATAAATACTATAAATAAAAACAGAAAATTGAGAGGGGAATAAAAATATGTTGTGGAAATGTTCAGTATGCGGCTATATGCATGACGGAGACACGCCTCCGGAAAATTGTCCGAAATGCGGTGCTCCTGCCGAAAAGTTCAATGCTCTTTCCGATGAGGATGCAAAGAAGGTTTACGATTCCGACAGAACAAACGACATTCACATGGAAATCATTCAGCTGTCAATGAAAATCAAGGAGCTAGCGAAGGAAGGCATCGAAATCAACCTGGATCCGCCTTGTGTCTCTGTTTTCGAGCATGCAAAGCATGAAGCCTGGATCATCAAGCAAAGATCAAAGGCTGAACTTGCCGGTCATATGAGCAAAGGCAAGTGGTAAGTTAAATCCAGCGGCCGCTTCAAAAGGACATAAAAATTCCTTTTGACAGCGGCCCGCTTTTTAACATGCATATTTTTTCTCTTCACCTCCAAACTATAAACATGGAGGTGATTATTTTGCAAGGACAATTAAGTCAAAAGGAACGAATGCTGCTTGAGGACCTGAAAAAGGAAGAGGATCTTTGTGTCATAAAATATCAGAATTACGCGCAGCAGGCTCAGGATTCAAATTTAAGTCAGCTGTTCAACAAGATCGCGAGCGATGAGCAGAAACACTATGACACGGTAAATTCTCTGCTTAAGGGAAACGGGCAGAGCGGAAGCGGCCAGATGAGCCAGGGCGGTCAGCAGTCCGGCGCTAAGATGAGCCAAGCCACAGGTAAAGTAGACCTTAGCCAGATGGGATCCGGCGGTTCCGGTCAAATGAATTCCGGCGGCGGTTCCGGAGGCAGCGGTTCCGATAAATACATGCTTCACGATATGCTTTCAACGGAAAAATATGTATCAAGCGCTTATGACACCAGTGTGTTTGAGAGCGCACAGCCGAACGTAAGGCAGGCGCTTCAGCAAATACAGCAGGAAGAGCAGAATCACGGCGAGCAACTGTTTCAGTATATGAGCAGCCACGGCATGTATCAAACTCAGTAGATGGAATCTCCCTAATACAATTTAATCATACAACAAAAAAACTATACGGCGATCAGGTCGTATAGTTTTTTGTTTAAATTATTTTCTCAGCAGCAGATCGACCACAGGCCGATCCGCCCTCATGAAATCATACTCCTCAAGTGTGTCCAGCGGGGCCCATACTGCCGACTCGTGAACGTTCAGCGTCATGGTTCCGCAGATGATGTCCGCCTCGTAAAAGGTAAAATGGACGTCCTGCTCTCCGTCATTATGTTTCGTCTCAGCAAGAATACTGCTCACCCTGATGCCAAGGCCCAGTTCCTCCGTTATTTCACGGATAATGCACTGCTCAGATGTTTCCCCCTCCTCCAGCTTTCCTCCGGGGAACTCCCAGAGTAGAGCGTAGTCGTCGTCTCTGGCTCGCTGGCAAATCAATATTCGATTGTCCTGTTTTATGACGGCGGCAGTTACGTACAGCATTATTTACACACGATCCGGACGTTGGGAGAATTGGTCGCATAAACGATGGTGGCGTAGCAAAGATCGAATTCCACGATATCGCCAACCTTGAGTTCTCTTTCCGCATCTTCGACGTCTAAAATGAGATGGTCGCTGCTGGCTCCGATCACTTCTATGCCCTTATCCCTCGGATAAATCATATCCGGAAATGCGATATCCACTTTTCCGATCCCAAGAAGCGCTCTCTTGCGGATGCCCCGGTCAACATAGGTCCCGACGTTTCCGAAGGCGTCGAAGGACAGCTGTCCTACCGGGTAGCTCGGTTTGTCCTTTAATTCTATGATCTGTGCCCTTAAGGTGAACGCATCCTGGTACATGAAGCTCATGTCCAGACGGAACAGGTCCTTCAGATCCTTGGCGAGGATGATCCCCTCTCCCATCCTAAGGTTGTTGATCCGTTCCGGCATGGTCTTGTCGAGCACCATCGGGAAGGACGTCGTCGCTCCGCCGGAAATGATGTCCAGCTTGCGGCCGATGGCCTTTTCGATCGTTTCCGCGTCGGCGATCAGCTCATTCATTTTCTCCGGGGTTGCCAGAATGGATCCGTAGCAGCCCAGGTTTGTTCCGACTCCGGCGAGGTATAGTCCTTTGCATTCATTTTCAACCATCAGCGCCGCGTCAAGAAGCTCCTTCTTGTCCCAGAAGCCTTCCCGGAGATCGCCAAGGTCGATCATGATGACTACCTTGTGCACTTTTCCCTGTTTTAAAGCTTCTTTGTTCAGCGCTTTCAGCACTTCCACCTCGCTGTTCAGGCTGATGTCCGTGATGCGAACCGCCTCCTCGATCTCGCTGAGCATGGGGACGCGGATCAGCATATAAGTAGCCTTGATGCCATAATCGATACAGCCCTGGATTTGTTCCAGGCGGGATGATGCGATGAAATCAACGCCGGCTTCCGCAAACTGTTTTGCGGCTTCCGGAATTCCCGTAAAGCCCTTGATGACTCCCGCTAGTCCTATCCCAAGCTCGCCGCAGCGTTTTACCGCCTGGTCGATATTGTTTCTGAATTTCGCAAGATCCAGCTCCACCATGGGGTATCTTGTTTCCGAATTGCTCATTTTTTTGTCTCCTCTTGATTAAATATATCGTTTAAGAATTGATGCTCTTGTTGGATTCGACGAACCGTTTGATCTTTTTGCCGGTGGTTTTTTCGAACTCTTCTTTACGGACGTCGATCCTTTTGATCCGCTTGAAGAACGGGAGCTGCTGGTTCAGAACGTCGATTTCCTTCCAAATCAGCGCGGCCACTTCTTCATCTGTGAAGTTTTCGCCGAGGGCGTCCTTCACTTCATCATAATCGGCCCGGATGCTTGCGAAGATGAGGGTTTCTCCGGATTCCTCGCTGTCCTTGCCCCAAACGAGACTTTCTTCTACATATGGGATCTTACCGAGATAGTTTTCGATTTCTTCCGGATATACATTCTTTCCGTTTTTCGTAATGATCACGTTTTTGATCCTGCCGGTGATGTGCACAAAATGATCTGCGTCGATATAGCCCAGATCTCCGGTATGGAACCAGCCGTCCCTGAGGACTTCAGCAGATGCTTCCGGATTCTTATAATATCCCAGCATGATGTTGCCGCCCTTTGCGCAGATTTCCCCGATCCCTGTTTCTGGGTTAGGGTCATCGATTTTCAGTTCAAAGCCCGGCGGTGGATAACCTGCCGCATCGTTCTTCGGATATTTATCTGGATTTAAGGCGCAAATCGGGGCACATTCCGTGAGGCCATATCCCTGCACCGCGTTGATGCCAAAATCACGGATGCCCTGCAGCACGTCGGGGTCGATGGCCGCCCCACCGCAAATAATGATCTTCATCCTTCCGCCGAATAAGGCCTGGATCTGCTTGAAGAAGATCGGCGCCAGATCGATGCCTATTTTCTTTGTCTTTTTATTGATGGCAATGACCCGTTTCAAGGTCTCTGCTTTGCCTGATTTTTTAGCGTTTTGCCAGATTTTTTTATGAAGACTTTCAATAATCAACGGCACTCCCAAAAACATGGTCGGGCGCGCTTCCGAAAGATTCTTTACGATATATTTCAGTCCTTCGCAGAAAGCGACGGAGGCTCCGCGGTACAACGGCATCAGGAAGCCGCAGGTACATTCATAGGTATGATGGATCGGCAGCACCGAGAAGAACACATCTGTCTGAAGTACTTCAAGCAGCGTCGGTGAAGCCATCAGATCCTCAACGATGTTTCCGTGGGAAAGCATAACGCCCTTGGCGATTCCTGTCGTGCCGGAGGTAAAGAGGATAATGCTCATGGTATCCCGTTCGATCTGGGCGTCAAGGAATTCTCTGTTTCCGTTTTCGATCAGCACCTTGCCCGCTGCGGTGATCTCTTTCCACGAGAGTACATTCTCATCACTGATCTCGGCGTCCATATTGATAAGATATCTTAATTTTGTTTCTCCCCGTTCTTTCATCCCGCGGAAGATCGATTCATATTTCTTCGAGTAAATAACACATTCTACGTCAGCTTCCTTGATCAGCTGCTCCAGTTCAGGAGCACCCAGCTCCTTGTCCAGCGGCACCACGATCCCGGTCCCGCAGACTACAGAAAGATAAGAGATCGCCCATTCATACCGGTTATCGCCGATGATGGCGATGCTTTTGCCCTTCAGTCCCATGGAAACCAAGGCGGTTCCCAGCGCGTCCAAATCGGTCTTTGCTTCTTTATAGGTGATTCCCCGGTAAGGGCCTCCGACTTTATCCTTCACATGAAAAGCAATGTTGTCGCCATACAGTTCAACGCTGGATTCTATCATCTGTTTCAGGTCGATGATCGGTCGGATGTCGCGGTACATGACGTATTTGTCTTTACTGTTTCTGACATCTTCCACCCGTTTCAGAGCATACTCCATTTCTTTGTCTTTGACTGCTTTATACTGGCTGGCTTCCATTTCTCTTCCTCCTTTTTAACATTCTGTCCGGTTCTTTAGAACTGCAGACAGAATTTAGGCTAGAAAATCACGAGTCTAGACTCGTAGATTTTCATCGTCTTACTGTTTCGAAGCGGTGTAACGTTTTATCTTTTTGGTAGTCGTTTTTTCAAACTCTTCTTCCCGTATTTCAAATCGTTTTACCCTCTTGTAAAGCGGCATATGCTCGTTGATCTCATCGATTTCCCGTTTCAGTATCCGTTTTAACTCTTCTTCGGAGATCCTGCCGAGCTTCTCTTCAACGGCTGAATAGTCGGGGAAGATCTCGGCCTGTACGATAGTGTCTCCCGATTTTTCATCGTCAACGCCCCATACGACCACTTCCTTGATAAAATCGCTCTTGTTCAGATAGAATTCGACCTCTTCGGGGAATATATTTTTGCCGTTTTTCGTTACAATGACGTTCTTCTTTCTGCCGGCTATATAAAGGAACCCGTCCCTGTCAAAATACCCGTAGTCTCCGGTATGAAGCCACCCATCCACAAGAACCTTGGCGGTTTCCTCCGGGTTGTTGTAATATCCGAGCATGACCGAATCGCCCCTGCAGATGATCTCCCCCACTCCGTTTTCGTCCTGCTCTATGATTTTCACTTCCGTGCCCGGCATTGGCAGACCGGCAGCTGCCGCCTTATAATAGCGGTCTTTGTTAACGGCGATGATCGGGGAGTTTTCCGTCATGCCGTAGCCCTGGAACATCGTGATGCCCATGGCGTTGAAATCCTCGATCACCGCAGGATCAATGGCTGCCGCGCCGGAAATAAACATGCGCATATTGCCTCCCATGGCCTGGTGAACTGATTTGAACAGTTTCTTGATCGATTTTATATTAAACTTTTCCAACGATCTGGACAGCTGGATCGCCTTTCTCATCTTGTCTGCTTTTCCGCTTGCCTCTGCCTGCTTCCATACCTTTTTATGCATGGATTCAAAGATGAGCGGCACACCAAGCATGACAGTGGCCTGAGATTCCGCCATATTCTTTACGATATATTTGAGGCCCTCGCAGATCGCGACGCAGCAGCCCTGATACATGCACGTGAATACGTGGCAGGTCAGCTCATAGGTATGGTGCATCGGCAGGATGGAGAGCCCTGTCTGATTGTCTGAAACGTTAACATATTTGGACATGTTATAGACATTGGCGGTGATGTTTTTGTGGGACAGCATGACCCCTTTCGCCATGCCCGTCGTTCCCGACGTGAACAGAAGGGAGCACATGGCTTCCCGGTCGATTTCCGCGTCCACAAAATACCGTTTTTCCTCCAGCAGCAGCCGTCTGCCCGCCCGCTGGAGTTTTTTCAGAGAAAGCCTGTTTTCCACGTGATCGAGGGCGTCCATGCTGATGACATACTCGATGGAGCCTACTCCCTTGATCGCTTCTTCAACGACGGATTCCACCTTACTGGAATAAACGATAGCGCTGACTTCGGAACGTTCCAACAGGTTGTGAACCTCCGTGGCAGGCAGTTCCCTGTCCAGGGGTACGACAACGCCGACTCCGTTGACCACGGCCAGATAGGTCACGACCCATTCGTACCGGTTTTCACCGATGACAGCAATTTTCTTTCCGGTTAGGCCAAGATCCATTAAGGCAGTCCCGAGCTCGTCGATATCCGTCTTAAAACGGCTGAATTTTATGGGCATGTAAGTACCGCCCGGTGCGTTTTTCACAAGAAAAGCGTTCTTGTCCGCAAAGAGCACCGCGCTGGTATCGATCATATCTTTCAGGTCTCTGATAGGCCTGTGTTCATACTCTGCATCTTTAAATCTGGAGCTGTTCATGGTTTACCCTCCACTTCCTCAGATAAGCTATTTTACCATTTTCTAGTGTCGGAATCAACACTATTAGGGCATGGCTGCAGAAATCTGCAAAATGAAAAACGGCCTCTGAGGCCGTTCTTCATACTAGGTAGGTTTCAAGTGGTTATCATAACGAGGCGAAGACGTCCCCCCCTCGTTGAAACGCACAGATGTAAGAAAATTTTCTACAGCCGAAAATTTTCTACGGATGCGTTATAACTCGGATCAGGTCGCTGAAGACGCCGTATCCGGTCTGTTCGATTTCCGGATCATGTTCTACGACAGAAACGGTCCCCATCAGGTCCGTCGTAATGGACACAACAGAGGAAGTTCCCGTTATGGTGGCCAGCAGTTCGTTCTTATCGATTTCCACCGGAGCGACCCTGCCGATCACTTTTCCGTTTTCAATGGTTCCGCTGCAAAGGAGCTTGATGACCTTGCCCCTTGCTTCCGCGTCCCTGATCTGTTCTACTGTGATATCTTCAATTCCCTTCCGGTCGATTTCGAAGGGCGTAATGTCGGCTCTCATCAGTACGTTGAGCAGCGCGGTGGTCTTTGCCGCCGCGTCCCATCCCTCCACATCCATGGATGGATCCGCTTCCACAAAGCCTCTTTCCTTACCTTCCCGGATAACGTCGTCGTAATCCTTGCCCTTCGCCAGCTCTTCCAGGATGAAGTTCGTGGTGGAATTGAGGATACCCTTGACTCCGGTGACCCTGCACATGCGAAGGGTGTCGTCCACGAGGTTGAACACAGGGGTGCCATCCATGACGGTGGTCTCGTAATAGAATTTAACTCCCTGCTCCTTCGCCAGTCTGCGAAGTTCTTCATACGCCCAGGCAATAGGACCTTTGTTTGCAGTGATCGCATGCCTTTTCCGGTTCAGAGCGGTTTTGATATGATCGATTGCCGGCTGGCCGGAAAAGATCGCGAGGGGCGTCAGTTCGATGAGCACATCGTAATCGACCTCCTCCGCGATTTCCATGGAAACCATCCGGGAGAAATCGATGCTTCCCTCGTCGAAGCGGCCAAGGTTTTCTATGTCCGTCACGGCTTTCGCAAGATCAATGCCGCCTTCGTTTACCAGGCTGCCGCGGCTGCCTGTGGCGATGGCGACGACCTTAGCGTCACAGCCGTAATCCCTTTTTATTTCCTCCTGCTTGTCAAGCACGATCTTGGCAAAAGCGCGGCCGGCGTTGCCAAATCCGAGCATTGCTATCTTTAATTTTCTCATATTAGCTCCTTGATACAAAATCCTTTACTGCCTGGATCGTCCGGTCGATGTCCTCCATCGTATTGTAGGGAGCAAGGCCGATTCTCAGCAGACCGCCCTGTTCCGCAAGCTTCAAGACATGATTGGTGATCTCGATGGCATAGAAGTCGCCGTCCCATACGAAGAGGCCTCTTTCTGCCATGAATTCGGCGATATCGTGGGAATTCTTCCCGGCAATGGTAAAGGTCACGGTGGAAGTCCTGTTGTATCCTTCCGGCGGTCCATAAAGAGTAAGTCCTTCGATTTTCCGAAGTTCCGCTCTGAGCTTCGTGGCCATCGGTTCCTCATAGGCGTCGATTGCCAGCATACCGGCTACGATCGCCCTTCTCTTGCCTGACAGACCTGCAAGCTCATCCGGGAAGTACCGTTCGTGCTTCAATCCCAGATCGGCGATAAAGTCCACTGCTCCGGCGATGCCGCAGATGGACTCGTAATTCGGAGTGCCGGTTTCGAACTTTTCGGGGATCTCCATATTATCGTCTGCCAGGACGCGGATGGTCCTCACCTTTTCGAGAACTTCCCCCTTTGCGTACAGCACGCCCATATGAGGTCCGAAGAATTTATACGCGGAGCATACCATAAAGTCGGTATCGATTTCCTTTACGTCGATGACCTTGTGGGGAGCGTAATGGACCGCGTCGATGATGGTCAAAGCTCCGACTTCGTGTGCCATTTTGATCATCGTCTTGACGTCGGTCACCGTTCCGGTGGCGTTGGACGCCCAGTTGATGGCCACTACCTTGGTCTTATCCGACAGTTTCGATTTATAGTCTTCCAGATCCAGGGTGTATGTATTCAAGTCTATTTTTACACTCTTCACGACGATTCCGCGTTCCTCAAGGGTCCTAAGCGGAGAACGGTTGCTTTCATGGTCGATATCCGTGATAATGGCTTCGTCTCCCGGCTTCATGTCACGGGCAAGTGCCAGTACCAGTTTAAAGTTGTTTGTCGAAGAGCTTTCGCCGAAGGCGACCTCATTCGGCTTGCAGTTGAAAAACGCCGCTACCGTTTCGCGGGCTTCCTCCTGCAGGTCCATGGTCTCAAGGGAGGTTTTAAAACAGCCGTGGCCGTTTGCATTCCGATAGAACATGTAATCCGCGATCCTGTCCACAACGATCTTTGGCACCTGAGAGCCTCCGGGGCCGTCAAGAAAAGCAGCGGGAAGGCCGTTTACCGTTTTGCACAGGCAGGGGAATTGTTCCCTTACATAATCGATATCGAATTTGAAATTCTTCATTCTTCAACACTCCTTATAATTTTTCTGCTTTTGAGCATACGAGTGCAATATCTTTTAACACAGTTTAACACCGGGCCGAAGGCGTTTCAATTGTGCCGGCTAAAAAAAACAGCAGGGGTTTTTGTAATTTTTACAATGAATATTCACCTCTGTTATAGACAGGGCAGGCGTCATTCAATATAATTGATACAAAAAGGAGGCGATTCCGATGTTGACGGTAATGGAGCTGATTTCATTTCCGCTGTTCCGCGATTTCAGACTTGTGTCAGGCAGAGGCGGTCTTTACAATCAGGTGAAGGGCACCGGTATTCTTGAATGGGAATCCTCCTCCGACGTTGAGAGGAATTTCGGTGAGGGAGAGTTCGTCGTAACGACTCTGTCCATGTCCAGAAGCGACGCCTCATTGGCGGAAACCAGCATCCGGACCCTTATCGATAAAAAGGTCTGCGCCGTCGCAGTAAAGGACGTCTACTACCATGAAATCTCAGACGAGCTGAAAGCATACTCGGACGCGCGTCATGTTCCTGTTTTCTTTTTCTCGGAAACCTTCTTCGACGACATTATCTATACGATCAAGAATGCGCTGCTTACTTACAACAGCGACTTTAACCGGGACGAACAAATCGAATTCCTGCTGGACGGAGCATACTCCCCGGAGCAGAAAAAAAAGAAAGCAAGGGAAATCAATCCGTTCTTCCAATCAGGCGTCATCTGCTGCTTCGCGGCTCTGAAAAAGCACAGCTCGTGGCAGAGTGATATGAAGACGCCTCCGCTTGATCCCGAGGAAACGGTATATTCCGTAATCGAATATCAACAGGGACTCCTCGTGATTTTTACCCAAAAAGACCTGGCTGCTGATAAAGGTGGGCTGGAAGAGAAGCTGATGAATTTTCTTGAAAAGTCCGGTCTGAAAAAAAGCCTTGCCGGGATAGGACTCAGTGCCCCGGTAAAAGGACTGGAAAATTTGGGGACAGCGATCCAGGAATCCCTCTACGCCAATTCCAGTTGTCTGATCGATCAATCGGAAAACCTCCGGTTCCGGGACTCCGGTCTGGATCAGATCCTGCTGCCCATGGCGGACAGCCTCTGGACGAAGCAATATTACGAAAACATGCTTTCGAGGATCACGGAATACGATGCAAAGCGCGGGGCCAAGCTCATGGAGACCCTGACGGAATATGTGGAAAACGGCGGCGATATGAAGTCGACTGCCCAGAAAATGTTCCAGCACAGCAATACCATCCGCTACCGCATCGAAAAGATCAGAAAGCTGCTGGGCCTCGGCGACGACGCCGGTTCCTTCGCCCAGCTCTACATCTTCGTCCGGATTCACGAAATATACAGGAGTCGTCCCGACCTATAAAAACAGTAACCGCCAATATCGCTTTCATCGATATTTTTTTCCTATCAAAAATGCTGCCCGGTTTGTACCGGACAGCATTATTATTTTCGTTTTATTTACATTTTCACGTCGTCGTATGCTTTTCCACCGTAGAGGAATCCGCCCACGATGGCGACGGCACAGATGACTACGAAGATAATGAACTGAGGATTTGTAAGGCCTCCGATAAGTACGAAGAGAGACCCTATGGTCGCGAATATCGGGAATACCACTCCGTACCAGATCCCCTTGACCTTGCCCTGTCTCCACAGTCTGAATACCTGATAATACAGGATGATGTAAAGCAGATAGCTCACGGAAATGGCGATCTCTGCAATATCTCCGTTGATCAACAGGCTGTATTTGTCCTGAAGGTATTGAATGACCCACCATACTAAGCTGACAGCGATCGCAAAGAATGCAGAGTTCACCGGCATATTGAGCTTAGGGCTGATCTTCTTCAAGGAATTGGAGAAAGGAATGGCGTTTCTCAGAGCAAGCGAGTAAGGCAGTCTGATATAACCAAGAATAACTCCGTTCGTGGTGCCCATTACGGAAATGGTTACAAACACGTAGATAATGCTGGCAAACATCGGTCCGATCAGATTGGTCGCCGCAGTTGCAACAGACGCGTCACCCAGCTTCATTACCTGGTCCACGCCGATATATCCTGTGATACCGAGAAAATACATCAGGTAAGCAGCAAGCACGAACAGCGGAGCCGCAACCAACGCCCTCGGAACATTTTTCTTTGAATTTCTAACCTCATGGGCAACGGCCATGGAGACGACCCAGCCGTCGAAGGAGAAGGCGATCGGTCCGATTGCAGCCGCCCATCCGAGCGTCTTTGTAGCTTCGATAGCTTCCGGGGTCGGATTCTGAATCGCCGCAATGGGATCGCCGAAAATGAGTCCGCCTATCGCGATGGCGAACAACGGAATCAGCTTAATGATCACAGCCGCTTCCTGGAACAATCCGCCGATTTTGGCTGAAAGAATATTGAATGTAAAGCAGATCGCAAACCAGATCAGCCCGATGATGCAGAATCTCCAGAAATCCATTGGCCAGCCCATGGTCAGGCTTACGTATACGCCTACTACCCAGGAAAGCAGTACCGTCAACGTCGGATAATAGATGAACGCCTGGAACCATCCAAACATACTTGCCCATCTCTTGCCGATAAATTCATTGGCATAGGTGATGACTCCGCCGGGTTTATCCGTCAAAGCAGCAAGCTGACTGAAGGTCAGGCAACCGAAAACGATGGTAAACGCAGCGATACAGAATACCAGAACAGCAAGTCCCACATTCCCGCCGGTGTATCCCAGCATGTCGTCGGATTTGAAGAAAATACCGGAACCGATTACGATCCCTACGATCATTGCAATAGTAGTGAACAGACCATATTCACGCCTTTGCTCCTCCATAATTACACACTCCTTTAGTTAAAATAAGCATTGGATAATAAGATAAGTCCCATCTATTTCTAAACAAATAGATCCGAAGACAAATAGCGTTCCCCCGAATCGGGAAGAAGCACAACGATATTCTTGCCGGCATTTTCGGGCCGTTTGGCAAGAAGCGTCCCCGCATACAGAGCCGCGCCGGAAGAAATGCCCACGAGAAGGCCCTCCGCATGGGCTAGAGTCCTTGCGGTCCGGAAAGCGTCTTCCGCTTTTACTTTAATGATCTCGTCCAGAATACTGACGTCCAGCACTGCGGGGACAAAGCCCGCGCCGATACCCTGAAGCTTATGCGGACCCGCCTCTCCGCCGGACAAAACCGGTGAATCGAAAGGTTCAACCGCGACGATTTTTACAAACCGGCTCTTTTCCTTAAGGCCTTCCCCGACTCCCGTTACCGTGCCTCCGGTACCGACGCCGGCGACAAAGATATCGACCTGTCCGTCCGTATCCCTCCAGATCTCTTCCGCAGTGGTTTCCTTATGGATCCTAGGATTGGCCGGGTTGGTAAACTGTCCCGGGATAAAGGAATTCGGGATCTCGGCCGCAAGTTTTTCCGCTTCGGCGATAGCGCCCTTCATTCCGCTTTGAGCGGGGGTGAGCACCAGCTCCGCCCCGAGAGCCATTAAAAGCTTTCTCCGTTCCAGACTCATGCTTTCCGGCATGGTCAGGATAATACGGTAACCCCGCGCCGTGGCGACAAAGGCAAGACCGATTCCGGTATTCCCGCTGGTCGGCTCAATGATCACGCTGCCCAGCTTCAGGCTGCCGTTTTTTTCAGCATCCTCGATCATGGCCAGAGCAGCTCTGTCCTTTACGCTGCCCAGGGGATTGAAATATTCCAGCTTGGCGATCAGTCTGGCGTTGTCAGCGCCGACCTCACGGCTGTATTTCTCAAGATATAGTAATGGAGTATTTCCTACCAATTCCGTCAGGTTATTTGAAATCTTCATAAAAACACCTCCCACAACATCACACACCCATCCTGTATAAAGTTCCTTCAACAGTATAGTTCAAAAATATACCAAAAGCAATAAATTACAGAAAGACTTATGCATAACGAAATAATTTAGTGCATAAATCCAATATTTATTAAATATTTTTGTTGTCTTGCAACAATTTCCTTTCCAAAACTTTATGCATGATGCATAATCCATAACTGATATTTAATCCTATAATACCCATACCGCAGTTTATCCATACTTTCACGGGTTCTGCCCGCAGAGAAAAGAACTATGGGATAAAGCTTCCCATAGTTCTAAAATACTCTGATATCGATGGCTCTATATGCAAATCAATACCTGTCCAGCAGGTAATCCCGTACTCCCTTGTTATACCAGCCTTTGGCGCACTGCTCCACCGGTTTCAGCTCGACGCCTTTCATGCGCCGCTCCACTGCCTCAAGATCAAAGCCGTGTTTTAATGCCAGAGGGCCTTTCGTTTTGATTGCTCCGCAGGGACAGCCGTAGATGCAGCGGGTGCAGATGACGCACCGGTCCGAAAATTTTGGTTTAGATACAGGTTCCGGAATTTCAATGTTCTGCATCGGGCAGTTGCGCACACACCAGCCGCAGCTCGTGCAATCATCCGTGATCTCAAAGCCCTGAGCAAACTGTCCGGAGTGATCCCGTTCCGACTTGGACACCCATTGAAGCATGGGCCCCTTTCTGAAACGGGTCCGCCGCACCTTCTCCGCCAGGAGGTCGTCAACGATTTGAGCAGCTTTTTTTGATACCGCATGAAGCAGCCACATGACCAGGTCGTCATTGTACGAAATCAAGACATTTGCCGGCATGACCATCATCCTATCATATACGACCTCAAATCGCCTGGCTTCCAGCGCTTTGCAGCAGCCGTTCCGGCAACCCTTGTTCGGCCAGACCTCGCCGCCGCCAGAGACCGAGATGACAGCGATCTTCTCCCCGGCCTCACTGCCGGTGATGCCACCGATCCAGTCATATACCGGTCTCGGGGTATCAAGGGCGTATACGGGATAAATCAGGATATTCAGGTCCATATCCCTGATTTCCTCTTCTTCCTGCACTTCCTTTTTTTCCTGCAGCGACATGCCCAGATTCTTGACGATAACGTTTATCCCGCGTTCTTTCAATTCTTTTTCGAAAGCATCGGCGACCCGTCTCGTTCCTCCGGTCCCCGAAAAATAGATCAGCCCCACACGCCCGATCTTATTCCGATTTTCCATTCTCCTTCCCTCCAAGCAACAGATTGATATAGTGATAAGCGATGTCCCGGTTATCCGTTTCGCCGGGCGGCATAAACCCTACGATCCTGAAAAAGCTCAGGCCGTAAATCAAAGCCAGCAGCGCATAGCCCGTTTCTTTTTCGTTGATATGTTCGGCCTTGTACGCGTTCTTTGCGTATTCGATCAGCTTCGCCATCCCCTGGATATCCACGGCGTAAATTTCCTTGAGGATCGTTTTCATTTCTTCATCACTTGCGGATTTGGAAAGAAACTGGCCGAACAGGTTTGCGATTTTCTTTTCGGGAAGGCGGATCTGCTCAACGCCGTCCAAGGTAGATACGTTGATGCTGTCATCGTTTTCCTTATCAAGGGGAGGCAGAGAAACATCCACGACAACTCTGACCATATCGACAGGCGACATCTCTTTTGTAATAGAGCTGCCGATTTTCATCTGATAGGAACTCATGAACGCTTTCAGGCATTCCAGCGTAAGCTGCCGCTTGGTTTTAAAATAATATGCAACGATCCCTTTTGAAAATCCCGCCCTTTTGGCTACCATTTCCAACGTCGTCCTGTCCAGCCCATAATCGCAAAAACATTCCAGCGCTGCATTGATTGCTTCTGCTCTCCGGATCGGCTCCATTCCAACCTTCGGCATCTTGTGTCCTCCCGTTCATTAAGTAGAAATATTTTATTTTGACCAGTCAGTATAATTAAATATAACATCACTCCCTTGCTTTGTCAAGGAAGGTTAATTATGAAGTTGTGAGTTGGCGTTTGCCTTTCTCGGCACGACAAATTCCACCCGGGTTCCTCTTTCATCCCGATTGGTGATTATCAATTCCGTTCCGAATTTAAGCTTCAACCTGCCGTTGATATTTCTAAGTCCGGTCGAAGAGGTGTTTCGGACGAGCAGATCCTCGATCCCGGCTTCGGATATGCCGACGCCGTCATCCTCCACGCGGATGTGAGTCTCCCCTTTTTCATTCCAGACCTTTATCATCACCGTACCGCCCTCGGTCCTCGGCATGAGTCCATGCCGTACCGCGTTTTCCACGATGGGCTGGATACTCAGCATGGGAATCAGAACGTGAGGATTCTCTTCGATATCGTATTCCACGTTGAGCCGCTCATGGAATCTTTCCTTTTCAATAGAAAGATACGCCTTCACGACATCCATTTCTTTTGCGAGAGTCGTCAGCCCTGAGGTATTGCTGAAATCGAAACAGCCGCGGAGATAATCGGAAAAGTCCAGAAGCAGTTCCTTCGCTTTTTTCGGATCTTTGCCGACAGTGTGTGAGATGGCGCTTAACGCATTGTAAATAAAATGCGGTTTTATCTGGGCCTGCATGAAAGCAAGGTCCGTTTCATGCAGCTTGTCATACAGACTTTTTCTCTCATCGATGAATCTGGAGTATTGCATCGCCATAATGAAGGACTGTATTACTGCAAAGGCGGCCAGACCGACACCGAGTCGATAACCGGTATCAAGAGCTTGTTTGTAGACCAGGATATCGTTTACAGCCCCAGCCACGAGAAAGAGCGTCCCGGTCAGATATAAAACCGCTTCTCTGCTTCTTCCCCTGATCGCTTTCACTGCAACATACAGGCTGACGCCGCATACGATAAGGGAAACGATCAGATAAAAGCTGAATACCAAGGAATAGATAAACGGATCCGTAAACGCTGTGATAAGAAAATAGATACCGCTGACGGCTACAAGTATCCGAACCAGCCATCTGTAGATATATCTAGGGAACAGGTAGTGAACATAAAGCAGCATGGAGGCCGTCAGAAGCGGGATCGTCTCTGTAACGATCCTGGAACCGATCACAAAGGGGAGCTGCGGGAAAAAGTACATGATATACGTGGTATTCATGATCATACCTCTGATTGCCACCGAAAAGCAGAAGACGGTAAAGCACAGAAGCTTATAGTCCTTTCTTCTGTTCAGGTAGAGCACGAGGTGATAGATCCCGGCGAAGAGACAAAGGCCGACAAGAATAAGATCGATTGCGATTTCAACATTGTTTTTCCAGAAAATACTCTCCGGGGTCCCCAGCACGAAGCTTTGTCCGATCCCCGCGTTCACGTGTGTCTGGTTGTGCATTTGAAGCACGATCTCGATCCGGTCTCCTTCCGGCTGGAACATGTAGACGGACGGATTCAGGAACCGAAGGGACGTCCCGCCCAGATCCCCGTTTCCGACGAGAAGCTGACCATTGATATACAAGGCGTACTCAGTATATAATTCAGGAATGGCTATACCTAGCCAATCATTATCTCCGTTTGTTTCTACGATAAGCCGATAGGTGGCGTTTCCTTTGGAAGGCAGATCCAAACCGGCGTATTTTGTCCAGTACAGGGGAACGGGATAGTCGCCGGTCATTTCGGGAGTTCCTGCCGCAAATTCATCCGGCATGACGATCTTATCCCAGTAGAATTCCCAGTCCCCATCCAGTTTGACATTTCCGCCGTCTTCAAACGACCAGTCGGAGAGATCCAGTTTGCCGTTTTTCACGATCTTGTTTGCGGACTGGGAGGATACACCCCAGGTCGAAAACAGCGCAAATAGGATGGCGATCGTACCGAGCGCAATCACCAAAGGGATGACTACCTGCAGATTTGTTAATTTCTTTTCCATCCTTTTCCCCTGAAATTCGCTAATATTTTTTACCATTTTATCAGATGTAATCGAATTTGTCTCCTTTTATTTTCTACTTCAGGGCTAAAGGGGTATTTTATTCAACTTATTATTTAAATCGGTACAATTTAGTCCGCTAAACCGGCATTTGAATGGAACGAGTAATATTCATCGGCATATGACAGGAATGCAGGCGTCTCGTTTTCGATGTCTTCCTTTGTTATCCCGATCCAAAGAATAATTTCCCTGATCAGATCCTCGGCGTCATTATTGATTGTAGAAAACTGCATGCGTACCGAATTCATCTCGAGATAGATTCTGACGCCTTGATCCGGTATTTCTAAATATGCGAATTGCAAGCCGTATTTCTCATCGGGAATATTCCCAGCAATAGTCTGTTTCTCCTGCGGATCATAGTTTTTAGCCCATTTCATGAGGGCTCTCTTTCCGCCTTTTTCAGGTGGGAAACACGACTTGGGAAAAATCTCCGGATGTAAATCAGCCAGCAGGTTTGCCTTATACATTTGTTTCAGTCTTTCCGGAAATTCAATCTCAACCGCGTCATGACGATCGATCAGGTATTGTTTTAATTCCATTCCGGAGATCTTCTCTTCTCTCGGGACCGCGTTTTTTTTGCAGTACGCCAACTTTTCTTCCCATAGATTTTTTTGTTCTTCCGATTGCTCCCAGTCTTGAAAGCCTATTACTCCGATGCTGCTGGCCTCTTTGTGCTCTCCGCGGATAAGCTTCATTTCAATACCCCCTCATTTGAAACGATCCAGATCGTTGCCTGTCTATTGACTCCGCTTTCATCGGTGATCACCGGCTGAATCAAATTGACGGTTGCTTCACCGTCTTTCCAGGCAAACTTAACAACGGCTTTTTTGGCGTATGGATCCACATATCGACCCGTTATCTTCGCCCCTTTCAGATTCAATTGATCCATTGCTGCTGTTGCAGGATCTTCAAGAATCTCTTTTCTGCCTCGGTTATGATCCGCGTCGTCTTCAGCCTGAAACTGATAGGCGGCAGCGTACTCAGCCATTTCAGGGAATCCGAATTTATAGGCTTCTTCAAATTCAGCCTTGGACCCGATTTGATCAAAGTGCATCCAGCTATCCTCAGTCACCTTGTATACGCCTTCTATTTTTTTTAATTTAATTTTTTCTTTTGCCACATAAACGGATGGGCTTGATGTTCTGAAATAATAATAGATAGAAACGGTTGACGAATCCTCAATGTCGGTCACATAATCGTTTTTCCAAGGCCATGGACTTGACATGCCCATCCAGTATTCTCCGTTTTCAGCGACTCCGCCGATGGTTAAATACAGCTCTTCATTTTCACACAATCCATGGATCGTATTCGCATCGCGCCCGGAAACCGCGTCCGCCCACATTGTGGCAAAAGCCCCGATCTCCACGGTTTTATCTGTTCCCAAATCGTTTATCCGATCCGGTGCCGCCGTAAAGGTAAATCCCGCCGATAATGCCGCGATCAGCAGTACCAGAACCAGGGCCGGAGCTTTCGTCTTATTATTTTTCACGATCATGTCAACTCTTTCCTTGATTCCATTCGCGCTGCCGTACATCGCTGTGGACATCCGAAGAGCATTGCGTTTCCGTTCTCCCTGGCTTATTAGATCCACCAACGTCTTTCCATATGCCAGCCTGTTTTCTTCCCCGATTTCCTTTATTACCGCATGATCGCAGGCCAGTTCACAGTCCCTCTTGGAAATGATCGCAGCCGCCCAAACCAAAGGATTGAACCAGTAAAACGCCAGTAGGCCGCCTCTAACGACAGACCAGATCAAGTCATGATGCTTGTGGTGACACAATTCATGTATAATTGCGTAGCGCAGCTCTACCTTGTCTGCAGCCACCTCGGGAGTGACATAGATCGCTTCCTCACCGCCGTACCCCATGAGGCAGGGGGAATCCAGGCCCTCTGCCATATATACGGGCATGACCTTGTTCCTTACCGTCCCGACAGACGTCAGGAATGTTCTCTTTCGATAGACCTCTCTGCTGAATTTAAGATTTACAAAAATGAGCCATAGTCCTAAAACGATCGTTCCCGCCGCCCAGACCGCCATCAATACAAGCTGCCAGTCTATGGACGCCGCGGCCGGTATCCCGCTGCCGCTGACCGTCACTCCGGTTTTTACATTATCCATGATCAGGACGGCGCTGTCGACAGTGCCGGCTTTTGCACCGTTTGCGATGACCTGATCCACTGCCGAGGCCTGCCGGATGGCTTCCGCCGCGCTGACGGTTATATTCATTACGCTCAACATACTCTTGACCGGATGCAGATCCAGCCAAACAAAGGCCGTCAGCCGGAGGGCAACAAGGCTCCAGATGCCGTACTGTAACACGGGATTGATTTTCCCCTTAAAAAAAACCCGCGTGATCAGTATGATCAAAATAAGAACCGACGAGGATATGATGGTATCGATCATTTCGATTCCTCCTCTGCCCTTTTTAAAATAGAATATAATTCGTCTATTTCTTCCTTTGACAAGGTGTTCTTTTCGACCATGGTGTTGACCATCAGCCCCAGGCTTCCTGAATAGACCTTATCGAGAAAGCTTTCCGTCTCGCCAAGGACCGTTTCCGTTCTCTCGACCGCCGGATAATACTGTTTGGCTCTGACCCCTTCCTCATGCCTTACCGCTCCCTTTGATTCCATTCGCCCCAGCATCGTTATAATGGTATGCTTGCTCCAGCCCGTCGATTGTTTCAACGCGGCTGTAAGCTGGGTGATGGTCCCTGGCGCGTTGTCCCATAGCTCGTTCATGATGATCCATTCGCCGTCGGATAAATTGATTTTCTTCATATATGTGATCCCCCTTTATAAAAAAGTGGAAATAACGGAATCAACGTTCCTATTTCCTCATGTCGCCTCAAGGGCGACAACGTTAAGGTGCTTTCTTTGATATTCCGTCAATATCGCTTTCAGCGATATTTCCTGCATAATAAAAAAGTAAACAACTGTATACCTAACAATAACACTCAGGTATACAGTTGTCAACCTAAAGTTGATGCGATACTCATTTAAAAGAAATACTCTGTTCGGGGACGGTCCATTTTTCTTCTATTTGTAATTCATCAAATTAGTTTCATTACTACTCTCCAGGATCGAATCTCCTTTTGTGTTGATAAAATGAAAAACATATTCGGTTATAAAACCATCATCGTTTAAAAAATAAGTTTCATAAATGTCCTTTACTTTGACATCACTGACATCATCTATATTTCGGTCTAAACGGTATAAGGTTCCGCCTTCTGTTTCAGTTACAGTTAACTTAACGGTATCATCAATAGAATGATTTAATGTGTCTTTTGTTGGATATTGCAGGAAAATAATCTCTGAATTTTCCTGGTTTATTTCATTTTTGGTCCCATTCTCATCTGTGTAGTTATACGTATAAGAATATAAATGATCAGATTGTTTGTTAAATACAAGCTGTTCACTAGAGTTACCGCCAGGCATTAAGGCGCCTTTATATTTTCCTGTCAGTGTACCCTCCTTCAGATCATATATCTTAGGTAAAGATTCAGCTACAGGAACGAGCATTTCAGTTATTTCATCTTTATCGGTAATTACCTTTTCATCTTTATTTGCATCAGAACTACATGAGGTCGTAATCATTAAACTCATTATTAAGATGAGTATTACCAACATATATCTTTGCCATTTCATAGTAAGTATTCTCCATTCATTCAACACACACATTTTGTCGCGCCTGCTCATTTTCAATGATCCACGATGATTTTCGATCATGAGAACGTTTAACTGTATCCCCGTCAAGCTGGGAGTGAGTTCTTACTAAACTATTCGCAACACAAAATATATAGTTCCAAAATTTATTAAGGCCAGAATTGTTGTTTCTCAAAAGTTTTAAATAAATTTTCGAAAAAATTATCAAGACAAAAAAACCAATGATAACTCCTGTAAAATTGCATATCACATCATCAATATCTATAAACCTAAAGGTAAAGCCTTTGGAAATAACCAGTGCAATTATAAATTGTAATGCCTCAATGATCAAACCAGAAAGAAGTGCAGTAATAAATATTTTACTCCAATTATTTATTTTAGAAACAAATGGCAAGCCGAACCCCAGCGGGATCATCATAATAACATTAAGAAATGAGTCTCTGTTAAATATATTGTCAAATGGAACTAAGCTTATGCTCTGAAAAAGATTGGGTTCGTACCAATCCGAAAAGATTGGAAATGGGAACAGGCTTAATTTAGCAACGTTTAGGAAATATAAAAACATAATAAAGCAAAACAAGATATAGACATTTTCTTTTCTTGATTTAAATTTAACAAACAGAGCAAATATAAAGAAAATAATAAATCCAATGATAACAGTCAATATGTCAAAATCAACTAACATTTTTCTTCCTCCATGACTACCGATACAAAGGATAGACAAAAAAACGGAGGGGGATCTTCACGCCCCCCCCGGATTATTTTCAAACACTCTTTTTTTTTCTGAATTCATTCAGTTCTTCTTTCAGAATATAAAATGTCCCGGCTAACAGCGATATTACACTTAGCCATACACTTAGGTGTTCTAAAAAAATAATATTCTTGTACGCGATGTCCTCCGAAGTCCAATCAGATGCGTGAAATATAACTAAATTGATCACTACAACCAATGTAAATAGAAGCACCGATATTATATACAAACAAATGCCTGCACCCCTTTTATTCAACTTAATACCTCCCTTATAGATGTTACATTATATCGTATGACCAGTCAGTTGCATAAGGTTTTTTTACGGTTGTGGTCGTTGGGCTGCCTATTAAAGTTTTTACTCCCAACGTTTTAGACCATTGCTGTTGTGTAACCGCATAGGAATGGTAAATTGATCTACTTTTAATTCGTATTGTTTTTCCATTAAGACTAGCCGGGTACGTTCCACTACCGATGGATTTAGACCATGAATATTGGTAACTGACGCTAAATCCCAAAGTAGTTTCTATTTGGGACAGAGGCGCGCTGAAACTTCCACTTACTGTAGTGTTGACATCCCCTTCATAATTGTAAGTTAAAGTCATGGGCAATTTAACAGAGTCGCGATAAGTCCAAGACCCATATGCATCCCCGTTTAATGTTTTAGTTACATCCCAGCCATAAGTCGTTGGCGGATCTCCCATCGGAGCATTGGTCCCATCTGTACCACTATCTGCAAAAGCCATAGAATAGCTCGTCAGAACAAGAGATATAACGATAAGAATTGAAATTAATTTTTTCATACGATACTTCCTTTCTGCTTTTGGAATTCTTTAATTCTTCCTATTACTAATTACTTATCCGTCTCATTTTTCATTCAATCATAAGCAACACTCCTTTCCTATACATGCTTTTGTTCCTAATAAGTCTGATACGACGTTTCACTGCCGGCGGTATCTACGATAGTTCCGCTTTTATAGCAATTGACCGTATAGACTAATTTATATTGACCCCTTGTTTGAACTGTATAGCTTTGATCAAATATGAAATATCCATTACTGTTTATAGTCGATTTCACGCTTGACCATGTCTTTACTTTACTCCCGCTTGAATTAACCAGGCTGGCTGTTGTCAGTATGTAGTCTAAAGAACTGGAAGTCTTGGGGAATACATTAACCATACCCCTTGCGGTTCCCGAAGATGAAATTGATAGGCTGGCCGTTATCCGGTTTACTCCGACGAACAGCGGAGAGAATTCTGCATTGCTTGCCTGTACAGCAGGAAGAGAGGCTGCGGAATCAGCGGCATGAACAGAGACAGCGGGAGTTAGTATAAATGCCGCCATAAGAATCATTGATACGATTTTCTTTAACATAATAAAATCCTCCTTGGTAAATCATTCTATAAATAGAACGTTTTCAGGAGGATGTTTTGTGACACTCTTTTCCAAATTTGTTTTATTACTTTAAATAGGTTATATTCTCAGCGATCTGGATCATATCTTCTTTGGGCAAATCAGATTGAAGAAGGAAAAAGGCTTCTCCTTTACCCCACATAAGCAGGTTACTGCCTTCGATGGATGTCCAATACGCCGTCCCAGAGTTAATTTCTATTTTTTCAGGATTCTGTTCGGAATTATCGACTAACAAATTCAAATCATCCGTTGGTGATTGACTAAAGAAAATCATTTTATTATCTTCATTTTTAAATATCAAATCGATTGCCTGGCCATTTTTTGTAAAGTCGGCCAAAACAAAGCCATCCGGCAGCTGCTTGGGATACCAGAAGCCGTTCCAGTCTGATGGTATGATTCCATTTTTATCATAAGGTATTTCGATTTGTTTAAAGTCAATATAATCTGGCTGCTCATTAAAAAATATTTCAAAGACCTTCGACCGGAATGCCTCTACATTTGTCATAAGGATTGCGCCCGATAGTAATACTGCAGCCAAGAGACAGGCGCAGATCTTGCCGTACTTAACGAGCCTTTTGTTTCGTTCTTTCTTTTTATTCTTATTTTGTTCTTCCTTCAACAAGCCTTTCAGTTTGTTATGGAGCTGGTCGGGAACCTCTGTATCCTTTGATTCCTCAATAATACGGTCAAACTCGTCCGCAAAAAGCTGCTCGACCGACTTTCCGACAAATTTCAGGTTTGCCTCGCTCTTCGCTTTTATCAGCTGCCGGTACAATTCATTATCTTTATCCATTTGTACCTCACTCCCTTTCATTTGCCTTAAGCAAGTTCTTAAGTCTGGATTTTGCCCTTGATAATCGCTTTCTTACCGCTCCTGTGGTTTTAAGATTAAGAACATCTGCGATTTCTTCATCGTTTGCATCCCGTCCGTATCGTAGATATAAGATATTCTGATCCTCATCTTTGAGCTTTGAGACCAACTCGCCGATGCTGCCGTCAAAGGAAGCTTCACCAATAGCCCTATCCATATCGAAGTCCGGATCACAATCATCTTCTATATATAGAACGTTATCTTCCAATGGATTTGTGACCGTTTCCTGAACTTTATTTTTACGCAGGTTATCCGCGACACAGGTTTTTATAACAGCAAACAGATAACTTTTTATTTCCCTTTCGTCCTCATAATTGATGGAATCAATATATTTTATCATCTTGCAGAATGCATCCTGTACAACGTCTTCGGCCAAATACGGGTCTGCCGTAATCTTTAAAGCATAATAATACATCGGTCGCTCGTACAAGTCAAATAGCGTCCCTAGGGCATCCGTCCGTTTATATAATCCCATAATTCCCCCACTTCTGATTTATCCAATACTAAATTCATTATTCCATAATAGCATAGCAAGACAACAGGGAAGATTTTTTGCTAAAAGTCATTCTTTTTTTGTAGTTTTTGATAGTAAAGACTCGAACCGAATCCCCTCCGTCGGCGGTTCGAGTCGCCAACCGAAACAATAAAAAAAATCATCCCCGATTCGGAGATGATTTTTTTTATGGAGCTCCCGGCCGGAATCGAACCGGCGACCTGCACGTTACGAATGTGCTGCTCTACCGACTGAGCCACGGAAGCACAAGTCACTTTACAAGTGACACTTTATGATATTACCACTATTGAATTTAATTGTCAATGGAACAAAAAGTCAAAATATAGGAGGCAGAGTAACCTCTGCCTCCTAAGGAAGTTGGCGTTCGGGCAAACGCAATACTAATCGGTCAGAAAGTTCTTGCTGAGGCTCGTGCTGATGTTGCCGGCCGCGTCAACTGCCCGAACCTTAAACGCATATTCCGTATCTGCAGCGAGACCAGTAACATTTACGTTGTTGACGTCGCCACCCAGCGTATTGATGAGCTGTCCGTCTTTATAGAGCTTATAAGCGGTAACTCCGGTGTTGTCCTCTGCGTCCGGCCATACTATAGTAACTACTCCCGATTCGGATGAGCTTATGGTAAGGGCTGAGCCGCTGGGCCATGTCGGAGCTGCGGTGTCCGCGACTGTCTTTTTGAGGGTAGTTACGGTGACGGCTGGGCCATCGTCGCTCCAGTTGCCGGCTGCATCCTTCACCTCTACCGTGAAGTTATATGCTTTATCCGCTTCGAGTCCGCTGATCCTTCCGGTTGTACCGGTGAAATACTTTGTCGCGGTTGTATCGTTTAATTTATAGGTTACTTTGTAGGAGACTACCTTAACGTCATCAGTCGCTCCGGACCACTTCAGGTCGACGCTGTCTACACGGATCGCAGTTGCGGTCACGCTGCTGTCATCGGACCAACTCGGATCCTCGGTATCTCCCACTGCTTCATCGGTGACCACTGTTACTGACGGGCCATCGTTGCTCCAATTGCCGGCAGCATCCTTAGCTTCCACCGTGAAGTCGTATTCCGTTTCCGGTTCCAGACCGCCTACAACGGCAGTTGTTCCGGTCACGTATTTCACTTTGCTTTCATTATCGACCTTGAGGACGATCTTATAGCCTACGACTTTTATGTCATCCTTCGCTCCTGACCAAGTCAGTTTTACGCTTGCAGCCTGAACGTCCTCCGCTGTTACTGCGGCTCCGCTGCTCCAGGTCGGCGCGGTTTTATCATCGTTCGGAACCCCTTCATCCAGAAGCTTTTCGATGATCTTAGCAATCTGTGCTCTTGTGATCAGTTTATTCGGGTTGAAGTTTCCGTCCGGATAACCGCTGATGTAGCCGCCTTTATAGAGCGCGAGCAGATATCCGTAGTCTTCATCGCTCATCAGCTTCCGGTCCTTAAACGGATTGTTCGTAAAATCAGTCACCGGTTCAAGATCCAATGCTTTGGCAATGGCGACACATGCCATCAGGCGATTAGCCTGGACATGGGAATGGAATCTTTTCTGGTTGAGGTAGTGCTTTTCAAACCCCTTTGAAATCGCGTTCTTGGCCCATGCAGGTACATCTGAGAGTTCTTCGTCATCCACATCGGATTTGTTATCATCGAGGATGGATTCGTCATCATCGTTATCAGCACTCAGTCTTGCATCGATCAGACGGTTGATGATCACCGCCAGTTCGGCTTCCGTGATTGCATTATCCGGCTGGAATGTCCCATCGGAATAACCTACGATGATGCCTCTGGACTGGATCTTTTCTACAGCTTCTTTTCCCCAGTGTCCCTTCATGTCTTTAAATTCTTTTGAAACCTTATGGCTGTTTCCGTTGTCCTTGCCGTTTCCATTCCCCGCGAAAGCGGTGAACGTCGTAAGCGACAGGACCAGCGTTACAGTCATAATAATCGATAGCACTCTTTTCATAATAAAAAACCTCCCTTTGTATTCCCTTCTGAGAATATATCTGTATTATTTATATTCTCCGGTGCAGGAAATTTTTTGGGGGTAGGTCTTTTAACTATTTTATCCAATTGTACTTTTATTTTACCACTTCGTAGGAACAGCCCTCAAAACTCAGGTCGAAGCAGCAGATGCTTTTATAGAGGCAAAATCTGCAGGCGGTCTCGTCCTTCACCTTTTTCGGTCTGATATCCACGGAGCCTTCGGAAAGTTCGTTGCAAAGATCCTTTACCTTGCCGTTCACCGCATCCAGCAGCTCTGAAAAGTCCTCCTCCTTTAGGAGCTTTTTCTCTGTCGTGCCGGCGTAAAGACCTTCCTTCGTTCTTCTGACGGGGAGAATATCCGAATAGCCTGAGAATTCTCCGGCAATGCTCTCGATGATGCTCTCATCATCAAGCACCACGCCGTCCAGCTTAAAGCTCTTTTTCCGTTCCGCCCTCACTTTTTCCGTATAGTCGGCCTCCGGGATCTCCGTAACGTCGATCTGTGGTTCTGCGATCTCAAAGTAAAACACTCCCGCAGGCTTGTAGGGGTTGTCCCGGTTGATCTCATGGGAATTTGCGCCCATGGCGGCTCTCAAATAGAGCATAAGCTGGAGTCTCCATCCCGCTCTGGCCTCCTCGGTATCGAACCGTTCCTTTCCGGATTTATAGTCGATGATCTTGACATAGCGGCCGGGATCGCCGTCCCTGCCCCGCAGAACGTCCACACGGTCGATCTTTCCTTCGATGTAAAGGGTATCCCCTCCCAGAGTGACCTCGATGGGCGGAAATTGCTTACCCAGCGCCCTGCCGAATTCGCTCTCAAAAAATACTTCCCGGATCTTTCCGGTCTGAACATGTTCCACAAGGGCCCACGCCGCGTCGCCACAGACCTTTTTCATACGCGTGCCACGGTAGCGCTCCTCTTCACCTTGAACGAGAACGCCTTCCCGATAATCCTGCGCCGCCTCTTCGATATATCCGTCGATAAACCGCTGGCATTCCTCCTTGGTGACGCTCATCCACGGAGAATGGGGATCTGTAATTTCCGTTCCGGGCGCGGAAAGCCTTTCCGACAGCTTCATAAGGCACTGGTGGTAGACGTCTCCGATCTCCCTTCCGGCCATTTCAAAAATCCGCCGTTCATCCGGCTTCAATCCGTAATTGATAAAATGGGAGAACGGACATCTGGAAAACCGTTCCAGCCTCGAAGGGCTCAGGGACAGTTCCAGCGCGGGATCTCTTTTATACAGCTTTCCGATCAGGTCCTTATTGATCTTATCCAGCTTGTTGTTGAACAACAGCCCTTCCTTCACCGGCCTGAGCTGCTGTGGCGCGTTTTTTTCATACCATTGATACGCCGCCAACCACTCGCTGCCGAGGGGCACCCCGTCCATCGTGCTCCGGAAAGCTTCCGTCATATGCCTGAGCGTGCTGCCCTGTGATTCGATGAGCAGCATAGGATCGTTTTCGTTCATGATGTCCTTTGATATCCTGATGTCGTTATAGAGCTTCCTGATCTTGTCGAACAGAATGGACTGCTTGCTTTCTTTCCCCTCCAGATCGGATGCGGAATAGCTCATCCAGAGATACCGGGAAGGCTTGGAAAGGTTTTTATAGATAGCGAGTTTTTCTTCCTTCGACCGGAGGTCGTCGATCTTGCAGATCTCGATCCCCTTCTTATATAATACGGTTTTTTCATCTTCGTTCAGCAGGCTTTCTGAAACTGCGGCGGCCGGAAGCAATCCGTCGTTGGCGCCAAGTACAAGGAGCGCTTTGATATCGCCGACTCTTGTTCTCTGCATGGTGCCCACGATGATCTGGTCGATGGCAGGCGGGAGCAGCCCGATTTCCACGGCCTCAAAGCCCGATTTCAGGATCGTGCCGTATTCCTCCGCTGACATCTCCCCGTCGCCGATCAGTTCTACAAATTGGTCGAAAATAGCGATAATAACGTTCCAGATCTGGGAAGCCTCTTCCGCATATTCCAATTGGTTGTTTTCTGTCAAATACGCGATGAGCGATTCGATTTTCTCCGGGAGCTTTGCCTTTTCCGTCAGGAAACCGTAGATGGCCTCGGTCCTGTGCCGAACCGTTTTTTTCTGTTTAAAGCCTGTTTCAAAAGCCGTGATGTATTCAACCACCTGCGCCCGGATACCGTTGATCCGCTGCAGGGTTTCCTCTCCCTCTGCCTTGGCGCCGTAGGTAAAGTCGTTTTTCCAGCGACTGCCTCGGATCCGGTACTTCACCGCGTAGTTTTCCAGGTCTTCGAAGTCCTCCATGGAAACGGGAGTAAGGTTGGTTTTGAGCATACGGAAAATATCTTCATAGAGCCAGCCCCTTGCGGTGATATCGATGAGGGCGGTGATGAATTCGATGGACGGGTGATGCAGGATATCCCGCTTTTTATCAAGAAATGCCGCAATGCCGTAGTCCGCAAAAACGCGTTTGATCACCGATGCCCTGGTTTCCATGTCATTGCAGATGACAAGGATGTCCCGGTAACGGTACCCTTCCTCCCGCGTAAGACGGACGATCCTCGCGGCGGCTGTCTCCGCCTCCGCATAGAAATTGGCAGCCTGGCAAAGTCCTATGGATGAACCGGCAGACGACTGCCGGTATGGCTGGGCGTAAAGCTCCTGTTCCAGGTGAGACAGCGCAGCCGCTTTTTCTTCCGGTCCGTCGCCGACGGGTATCCGGTAATGCATGTCGATGATCGCTTCTTCACAGCCGACGCCGTTTTTCTCAGCAATCATTTTCAGCTTATCCATGATCCCTCTGGTCAGATCGAACAGATCGCCGTCCCGGCTCTCAGGCGGCAGCGCGCAGCCCCCGGCTCCCGAAGAACAGTCCGCGGTCAGAACCACGTTGATTTCTCCTGCGGTTAGCATAAGCTGTTCGATGATATCCAAAGTTTTCGGAGTAAAGTAATCAAATCCGCTGATCCAGATGATCGAATCCCGAACGAGACGGGATCGCCCTATTTTTGAAACGAAAAGGTTGAGATAGTCCTCCGTGTCGAGGAATTTACCCTCGATGAGTTCTTCATATTTTTCGTAGATCCTGTGGATGTCCTTTAGTTTTCTATGTAAGATCGACGTCTCTTCCGTTTCCCGCAGGATCTCCATTATGTCCCCGGGAGAAGCGTTGAACTGTTTCATTTCGGAAATGAGATTATTGGTCATCTCGATGAAGGAAGCCTTTTGATTCATGCCGCGGAAGGCTTCCAGGCGGTCGTTCTCCTCTGTCAGGATCTTTGTCAGGAGCATATGCCTGCCGTATTTATCCACGGGCACCCGGCTGCTGCCTCCCACCTCGGATAAAACCTTATACCCGAGCCTGGACTGGCTCATGATCTCGATGTCCATCAGTCCGTCCACGCTAAGGCAGGCAAAGGCGTTGCGCTCGGCCTGCAGAGTAAACTGATCCGGCACAAGCAGCAGGATCTTCTGATGATCCGGCGAAAGTTCACCGGCGATACGGTCGAACATAAACTTATCCTTATCCAGATTTTCACGGCCGTAGTAAATGTGCAGCATGGGCTTCCTTCCTTCAATGAATTCCTGCGATGATTATACCAATTATACCATCTTTCCATTGCAGCGGCAAATGTGTTACAATTAATTAACCGTATTGGGTTAAACTGGAGTTTCTTATGAAAAAGTGTTTGATTATACCCGATTCTTTCAAGGGCACCATGACCTCTTCAGAAGTTTGTGAGATCATGAAGATCAAGCTCGCGGAAGTCTTTCCCAACTGCAGGATCACAGAGGTCCCCGCAGCGGACGGAGGGGAAGGCACCGTCGACTGTTTTCTGCATGCTCTGGGCGGGGAAAAAATTGCCCTTACTGTAAACGGTCCCCGCAAGACTGATATAAGAAGCTTTTACGGGATCATTGAAGATACCGCCGTGATCGAAATGGCAGCCGCGGCAGGACTGCATCTTGCTGGCCTGCCGATGGATCCGTCCACCGCCACGACCTATGGAGTCGGCCAACTCATTTCCGACGCGATCGACAAAGGATGCAGAAAGATCATCCTCGGGCTGGGCGGAAGCTGTACCAACGACGGAGGCGTCGGAGCCGCCGCAGCGCTGGGTGCACGGTTTCTGGACTCACACGGAAAGGAATTTCTCCCCACAGGCGGAACACTGTCAAAGATCGCCGATATCGATCTCTCCCTGCTGAGAAAGCGCCTCAATGGAATACATATCACAGCTATCTGCGATATTGACAATCCGGTTTATGGTCCGAACGGAGCAGCCTTTGTTTTCGCACCCCAGAAGGGCGCCGACAAGGAAATGATCGCTCTGCTCGATGAGAACCTGCGGTCCTATGCGGAAACGGTCCGGAGGTCCCTGAATGTCGATGTGAGTGAGCTGAAAGGCGGAGGCGCTGCAGGGGCCATGGGCGCAGGAGTATACGCGTTTTTCGGCGCCGATCTGAGACCGGGGATCGAAGTAGTCCTTGACTTTATTCATTTCGACGGTCTGCTGGAGGACTGCGACTATGTCTTCACCGGCGAGGGTAAGCTCGACCGGCAGAGTCTCGGAGGCAAAGTCGTCGTGGGGATCGGCCGGAGGGCTCGCGTCAGGAATGTGCCGGTCATTGCCGTCGTCGGTTTTGCCGAGGATGACCTCGATGAGATCTATGATCAGGGGATCACCAGGGTGTTTTCCTGCACCAATATGATAATGCCTCTGGAGATTTTAAAACTCCGATGCAGGGACGATCTTTCCCAGACCATGAACCGGGTTATTGCTGCTTTAAAACGGGATGAGGAGAATTTGAAATAAATGATTTCTACAAAAAATGCAAAGTACTATATCGCCATTTTAGCAGCCATATTTATCTGGTCCTCCGCCTTTATCGCGGCCAAAGTCGCGCTGACCGGCATCGGACCGTTCACGCTCTCCCTATTGAGGATCTCGATTGCCTTTGTTGTACTGCTTCCCTTTGCCTGGAAACGCGGGTTTCGTTTCAGGAACCTCTTCACAAAGAACGCGTTTCTCTACGGGATTTTCGGCTACGGAGGGAATCTTGTCCTTCTGACCTTCGGCCTTGTGACCTGCACCGCCAGTATATCCTCCATCATACACGGACTGTTCCCGGTCTTTATGATCTTTTTCGGCTATACGATGCTGAGTGAGCGCATTACCCGAAATAAGATCCTCGGCATCTTATTTTCCGTAGCCGGCGTCGTTGCCGCTTCCGTCGGAGATCTGACCCAGGAATCCACAACTACGCTTTTCGGAATTGTTCTTGTGGCCGTCTCCGTGTTGACGTGGGCTTACTATTCCGTATTATCAAAGAAAACCGCCGGGGGAATGGATACCTTCGTTTTATCGACGATCTGCTTCGGCACCGCTTTTTTGTGCATTCTTCCCTTTGCGATATTTGAGCAATTGTTTACCGATTTTTCCATGCCGGGACCGGAAGCGCTGTTTAGCCTCATTTACCTTGGCGTCATGTCCGGAGCGCTGGGTATCGCACTTTGGAATTTCGGGCTGAAGAAAATCGACTCCGGCGTCGCCGGGGTTTATTTCAACCTGATGCCGGTCATCGGTCTTGTTCTTGCGTTTTTCTTCCATGAGCGGATCGCATTCCTGCAAGTCGCCGGCGCCTTTCTCATTCTTGCCGGCGTTTTCATCTGCACAAGACCGGAAAATAATTGTAGCCGCTCCAACTCGTAATCAGCCGCTTTTATAAACACTCATGTCCTCTGAACTTCAGGGGGCTTTTTTTATTTAAATATTTTATTTTGATATGCAACATTTTCCGGAAAATCGCTCCCTTATTATATAGGTACTGCTGAGCCGGTGCTGCTGAGTAAACTACCTCAGGTTGCTGTAGCGGAAGGAGGAACCATGGTTTTTTCGGTCAATACTCTGGATGAAAACTTAAACAGCAAGTTTGAAGCGATCTATTTTGCCTATTCAAAATACCTGTTTTCCATAGGGATCAATATTCTGAGAAACGAAGAGCATGCCGCCGATGCCCTTCAGCAATGCTTTATAAAAATATTTGAAAATATCAATAAGATCGGAGAGGTCAATTCAAGTCAGACGAAATCCTTTATCAGCATCATCATGCGCAACGAATCAATCAATCTGCTCAGGAAAATTAAAACTTCTTTTTGTGTCACGGAATCTATGGATGATACGTTATATATTATAATAGACGAAACTGCGAATACCGAGGAGATCCTTTTAAGGTCGGAGTTGCAGAACGAAATGAAATCATATCTTGGCAAGCTGAACAGAGAGGAGAGCAACCTGCTCGTGCTGAAATATGTTCACGAATATTCCAACGCAGATATCGCCGGTATTCTCGGCGTATCCCAGGAAGTAGTGAGGCAGAGACTGTCCCGTGTCAGAAAAAAGCTTGCCGCAATAATCATAAAAGAAAAAGAGGAAGCTTAGATGAATCAAAACGGCAGTGAACATCTCAAAAGCAGGACAGCTCCGGACCACAGCTTTTTTACCGCGCTCGGACGCGCAGCCCAGGAGGATATGTTGAGGGAATGTGACCTATGGGAACGCGAAGCAGGGGACTTTACGATTCCGGATAAGGTAGAATCCCAGATCCTGGAACTCGCTAGAAAACATGAAAAAAAACAGCTTAATAAAAAAAGAAACCGATATATCCGGCGCTACACAAAGACGGCCGCAGCAATCGTACTTTTGGTGACCGTCTCCTTTACTGCCCTGATCATCAACGCCGACGCCTGGCGCGGCAAAGTTTTCAGTTTCATTTTCCAGGACAGCGACGCATATATGAAGATCATTCCTGTGGAAACCGGAGATCCCGATGAAAATGTACAGAGCAATCTGCCGGCCGACTGGGAAGACGTCTACTATCCTGATTATCTGCCTGAGGGATATCAATTTGCGGAAGCCGCCGCCGCAGGTAATGCAAGGACCATCTCCTTCCAAAACGGAGGAGATATTCTCATCCTCTCGCAGGAACCCTCCGAAGGAGCGGAAGTTCTCATCGACAAGGAGGGAACGGAAAACGGCGAAACAGAAGTTCAGGGCACTACTGCATTCTGGTCGTCAAAAGGCGGCGAAACGACACTGATGTGGAATGAATACGGTTTATTATTTATGCTTTACGGTCCGATGGATCTGAATGAATTGAAAAAAGTAGCCGAGCATTTGCTGTATATGGAATAAACGGAAATACAACCTTTATATAAATTTTTTTCAGACAGGGAACTGTTTCCATGTTTTCCACGTCTAAATTAGTAAAATCTGGAACAGGGGTTTAGGGTATGAAGCACAAGTTTACGGTCTGGTGGTTATGTGTATTTCTGACTGCCGGGCTTTTCACCGGCTGCGATATGACGGGCGCGGCAGGCAGCTCTGCCGATAGGCAGCCGGGCGTTAAGGCAATCTCAGTCGTGAAACAAAATGATGCAGGGAGCAGCTATGTCGTTCGGGCTCCGGAAGGCGACGGGGACATCGAAAAACTGTTCCTGCACGGCAGTCAGCTTCCGGACCAGACCGATTTGCAGATAATAAAATTTGAAAACGGACGTTTTTACGGACTTGGGCACGGGCCGTCCGGCGATGGCTGCCGCTCAAAATCATGTTTTAAATTTGATTTTAATAGAAATTTCACGGAAAGCATCAACGGAAGCCGGTGTTATTACACGGACGCTCAGGAATTTCCTGTGGGCAGCGGCATTTTCTATTACGTCCAGGCGGACCAGGGCTCAGAAGAAGCGCGGTTCATGAGAATAAACTACAATACGTTTACCGATGAGATCCTTCTGGATACCGGAAACATAAACCTGGACGATATCGTTTCCTTTTACCCTAACGGTCAGTCGGTCTACTATCTTGACAGAAGAGACAATTGCATCTGGCAGCAAAGCTTCACCGACAGCAGCAGGGAAAAAATATGCGAGAACCCCGCGGACGCTTCCAAGGTCAATGAAATCTACGTTTACAACAATACGGTCTATGTGATGCAGTATGATTCATGCATAAAAATCAACACGATAAACAATACCCGTACGGATGTGATCAGCGGCCGCATCCTGAGCCGATACGACCATGAGATTTATTTTTTGAACATAAAGAATATCATCTGCATATATAACATATATACAGGAGAAACGGTGGAAACGGGAGTGTTCTCTCTTTATTCCAGGCCTTACTGCATGGGAAGGTGGACGGCTATCCTGTCCAACCCGGCCAATACGATCTATATCTGGGATACGGAACAGAAAAAGATCATTCAGCAGATCAAGCACAACAATATCCGTCATCTTGCAGGGGCTTACGAGAACAGATACTTCCTCTATACGATCTCGACGGATACGATAGGGGTTATCGACGTAAAGAATCAGACCGACGAGTTAATCGATATCGAGAGCTTCCGGTCAGTTGCCGGAAATCCGATCGACCGATGGTACATCGATGAGAATTATCTATACGCTCAGGACATTTGCGACCCGGAATCCGGCGAACAGCGGGGAGACGAGTTTTATCGGCTTAGCCTCAACCGTCTTTCGACCGCCGGCACGGATCAGAATACCCAGCTTTAGATCATTTAGATCATATAGCGAGCTTTTTAAGTGCACGAATACGCAGCCCGGTAAAGAGACATTAATAATTTCTCCTTACCGGGCTGATTTTTATACAAAACTATTATTGATCCTATTTTGCGGCTTCCAGGAGCACCTTCTTATCCAGCGCCTTTTTATACTCAGACTCCATCTCCGACATACCTATGTAGAAGTCGTACTCATCCGCCAGCCGGATATAAGCGTCGGGATCGAAACACTCCGGGCCTAAAACGCCTTTCCCCTCCCATATGCCTTTTGCCAGCAGTTCAAACGCAATCACGGGATTGAACGCGGTCTGGCCTACGACGCAGCCGCAGCCGATCCGGGCCATCATATCCTCGTTGTCCGAGGTCTGATAAATGAAGATTTCCCGGTCCAGCCCGTCCTTCTTTCCGGTCACGAGGGTGCCGACACAGCATTTTCCCTTCAACTTATCCGCCACTTCCACAGGGCTCGGCGCCACCATTCCCACCACGTCCCGCGGGGAAAGATCGGTTCCCTTCACTTTTCCGTCCTTGTCGTCGAGCCGCAGCGCTCTCAGATTTTTCAGCATGGTGATGAATTCCCTGCCAAGTCCGTACTTGAAGCTCATCCGCTTCGCCGAATCACCCATGAAACGCGGAAGCATTACCATTTCTTCATGTTCCACATTCACCAGCTCCTGCTCGCCGATCCCGTCGGGAAAGGTGAAGAGCTCCGGCTCTGAGAACGGCTCCACGACGTAAACACCCTTGCCCTTTTCCCATTTGAATGGAGGGTTCAGACATTCGTCGATGGTTGTCCAAATCGAAAAGCCGAAGGTGATATCGTACCCCTCCGCGGACAAGTTGCCGCCGTCCTTGATGCTGATTTCGTCGATCTCGTCAAAATAATGTTTTTGCGCGAACCGCGCAAATACGTTTACCGCTCCCGGGTCCATCCCTATCCCGACGAGAGCCAATAGTCCCCGTTTTTCCCAGTCTCTATGCTTCGCGAACTGGTAGTCTCCCATCATGACGTTGGTCTTGTGATACGGATCCGTCGGATGCGGCACGGAAAGTGATAAGGCCATATCGGCATACCGTACCCCGCATTCATACGCAACGTCAAACAGGGTTTCGTTAAAGCTTGGGTCACAGGCATTGAATAAAAGGTCCGCCTGGTACTTTTCGATCAAGGCTTTCACCTCGTCTTTGTTCCTCGCGTTGACCTTCTCTGCCGGAAATCTGGCGTCGGCGATTCTTCTTGATACCGCCTGCGCTCTTTCCAGATTGAAGTCGGATAGCACCATCAAATTGAGCCATTCCCCTTTCGGATCCCTCCTACTTGCAATGACTGCGGCTGCTTCCCCGACTCCGCCGGTTCCCACCATTAAAATTTTCAAAATTTCGCCTCCAAACGATTTTTAAATTTTCGGGTTTATGCCCTGCAATTTACCGTGAGGCTTTTCTTTGCCAAGCGGGATGAAGTTCAGCAAAGCACCCACGGCACTCTGCTGATTCTAATTTATCCCAATATAATGCTATATGCAATCCGCTGAAGCGTTCGGCCGAAATTTCGAAAAGAAATACAGTTTTTTAAGCAAAGAAATTATTTCGCAGCATCAAGGAGCGCTTTTTTGCCTTGCTGTTTCTTGTATTCTGATTCCATTTCCATAACGCCCATATAATATTCGTATTCGTCTGCCAGTTTGATATACAGATCCGGGTCGAAACATTCCGGGCCCAGAACTCCTTTGCCGCTCCAATTGCCTTTTGCAAGCAGCTCCAGCGCCATGACCGGATTGTACGCGGTCTGGGCTACGACGCATCCGGAACCGATCCTTGCCATTTCTTCTTCATTGTCGGTGGTCTGATAGATGAACACCTTTCGCTCCAGTCCGTCCTTTTTCCCGGTGACCTGGGTGCCGACGCAGCATTTGCCTTTGATCTTATCCGCAACGTCCACCGGATTTGGCGCCACCATACTCACCACGTCTCTCGGAGACAGTTTCGTTCCTTTTACAGTGCCGTGCTTATCGTCCAGTCCCAGCGCCCTCAGGTTTTTCAGCATCGTGATGAATTCCGAACCAAGTCCATATTTGAAGCTCATCTTTTTCGCCGCATCTCCCATGGTCCTCGGCAGCATGACGATTTCCTCATGCTCTACGTTCACCAGCTCCTGTTCACCGATCCCGTCGGGGAAAGTGAAAAGTTCCGGCTCCGAGAACGGTTCCACGACATAGATCCCTTTCTCCTTTTCCCATTTATACGGCGGATTCAGGCATTCGTCGATGGTGGTCCAGATGGAAAATCCGAAGGTGATATCATAGCCTTCTGCCGTCAGGTTTCCGCCGTCCTTGATGCTGATCTCGTCGATCTCGTCGAAATAATGCTTTTGGGCAAACCGCGCGAAGACGTTTACCGCGCCGGGATCGATTCCGATCCCAACCAGGGCCAGAAGACCGCGTTTCTCCCAGTCTTCGTGTTTCGCGAACTGATAGTCGCCCATTTTTATATTTGTTTTATGGTAAGGATCCGTGGGATGGGGTACGGCCAGACTTAAGGCCATATCCATGTAATTGATCCCGCATTCATAAGCCGTGTCGAAGAGGCTTTCGTTGAGACTCGGGTCGCAGGCGTTGAATAAAAGATCGACTTTGTACTTTTCGATCAGTGCCTTTACAGCTGATTTATCATTACCGTCCACCTGCTCTGCGGGAAATCTGGGATCTCCGATCTTAGCGGCGACCTTCTGCGCTCTTTCCAGCGTCCTGTTGGCCAGCACCATCAGCTCCAGCCATTCACCCTTCGGGTCCCGTTTGCTTGCGATCACTGCGGCTGCTTCCCCTACGCCGCCGGTTCCAATCATCAATACTTTCATTTTTATTCCTCCAGTCATTACTAATTTGATTAACACACATATATAGTATAGTACCCATTTGACCGGTGTTTCAATTATATTTCCATATGCTGCATGAATGCTTACGTCTTTCCAATCCCTCCGAACTGTGATACTATGATAGAAGCGCCTGTGCAGACAGGCAAAAAGGAGAAACAGATGAACTCGGAAAAAGACTGCGTTTATGAATTATTGGCCACAGCGTCTTATCTAAACCAACACAGCCAATTCAAGCCCTATGCCTTCCAGTCCCTGTTTGAACAGATGGCGGAACGGCACTTATTCAATTTGAATCTGAACGTGGATGAAGTTATGAAGTACAACCTCGCATGGGCGTTGATCTCCATGTCCGTCGAGATAGTTACTCCAATCGAAAAGAACATGACTCTGTACGGAAACACCTGGTTTTCCCAGCACAAGGGACCATATTTCCGCCGTGAGCTTCTTTTTAAGGACGGAGACGGACAGGTCCTGTTCAAGGGTTCCACTCATTCTGTGCTGCTCGATATGGAAAAGCGGTCTGTCTTCCGGAAAAAAGAAGTTCCTTTTCCGATGCATGAACCCACGGAAATCTTTCTCCTTGATGCGACCCCCGGCTTTAAAATGAACGCTGAGCTTGAATCCGTTTCGGAAAGGGTCGTACAGGCCAGCCATATCGACTGCCTTGGGCATGTAAACAATATCCGGTACGGCGAATTTGCTTACGACGCTTTTACACCCGAAGAGCAGGAAAAGCTCAAAGACCTGAAGCGGATGGACATCAATTTTCTGTCTGAGCTCCGTGCGGAAGATCACTTTACGATGAAAAAGGGCTACGGAGAGGACAAGATGTTCTTCCAGGGCTTTAATAAAACAAAAGACGACGTCTCTTTCAACATCGTCATGAGTTTCTAAACGATATAAATACAGCTGAATTTTTCGAAAACAACCGGCATCTCTTCACTGAACCGGTATCCCACTTCATTCCCTTCCTCGGTAAAGAAACGCGTATGTCCGATTTGCCATGATTCCAGGCAGTCGTCTTCCCCTTCCCACTTGCATAATTCAAAGGTTACATCTTTAAAGGGCAGTATTTGCGCGTCCTCCGTCTGGATGACGCATCTGGGAGTTCCGCTCCAGTCGGTGACGATGCTCAAATCTCCCGGCTCAGGCAATTTAACATTGCTTTTTTCAAAATAATACAGACTGCTTGCCGTGGCTCTTTTCCTGCCGGATAAAACCAATTCAAGCAATTCATTCGCACTGCGTTCATTTAAATCAAAGTGAAAGCATTCAAGATAGGTCGTCGATTCATCTCTTCCTGTATTCTTTAAAAAAGTGGCCCAAAAATCCTCAATCATTGCTTCCTTTTCCATACCTTACGCTCCGCAGTAGCCGATCGGAACCTTGTGTTCGATGGCTTCGAGGATCTTCTCTGCCTTCGGGGCGGTGAAATACCCGCAGAGCTCGATGAAGTGGATCCCATGCTCTGTCATTTTCTTTGCTTCGCGCGAGGCCGCTTCCTCATCGGGAACGATGACGATCCAGGTATTGTATTCATCGCTTTCCAATGTAAGCCAGACCGGATCCCCTTTCATATCAAAACCTTGCACGATGATCCCATACCGGTCGATGGCAGGCAGGGCATTAAACTTGGCCGTTTCTTCCTCGGAATACTTCGCGAAGTTTACCTGAATCTTCCCGTCGGCGGCCTTTTTGATGTCCTCCGCCTTTTCCTTGTCAAAATCTCCGCAGAGATCGATAAAGTCATAACCGTCGTCTGCAAGCTTTTTTGCGAGCTGCCTGGTCATTTCCATGCCGTGGACGGCTGCAAAATAGTATTGATTGTTCCGGTCTTCATAAAGTGTGGAATAGGTCTCCGGAGCCAGTGTTCCGGAATTCATGATGAACGCGTATTTCATTTCTTTCCCTCCAGTATATTCAGAAGATCTTCCGCCGTTTCCAGGATATAGTCCGGCGCGTTTTCACCGTATTTATCTTCTTCGCTGACAGCAAGTGCCCAACTCACCAGCGCAGCTTTTACTCCGGCATTCTTCGCGCAGATGATGTCAAACATGCTGTCGCCGATCATGATGGCTTCTTCGGATTTGGATCCGAGCCGGTCAAGGGCGATATTCACCGGTTCAGGGTCGGGCTTATGCTTATCCGTATCGTCGCAGGTCACAATGGCGTCAAAATATTGCTGCATATCATACTTATTCAAGCCGATCTCCGTGGAATACCATAGCCTGGAAGTGACGATCCCTGTTTTGTAGCCCCTGTTTTTCAATTCTTTCAGCAACTCCAGTATCCCGGGAAAAACATCGATCAGCTCAACGAAATTTTCATAGTTATAGCTTCTGTAAATCTTGGCTCCTTCTTCCGCGGGGATCTGTGGGAGCAATTTCTCCATGGTCACATAAAGCGGCTCCCCGAAGGTTTCGATGATTTCCTCCTCCGGTCTTTCCTTTCCCTCAACGGTTCGGAAGGTATGCTGCCACGATTGAAGGATGACCGTGTTTGTATCCATAATAGTGCCGTCAAAATCGAACAGCACAGTATTGATTTTTGTCATAATGCCGATATCTCCTTGTTATATTTACTATTGTATTTTAACACTCGCCTACTTATTAAGCAAGGACGCTACGAATTTTCAATCGCGGTTCGTCTTCGGCATTTCCAGCAATTTCAATCTTCTGAACCTTTCAAAACAATATGCGTTCCGCATCGTGAAACTCGTTGCTGAATAATGAAACCGGTGCGATTGACATTCCCTGGGGCGGGAACTATGATGAAGCCGATAACAAGTCAGGTCAGATTGAAAAAAGCCTAATATCAAAACCAATGGAGGTAATTACAATGTTAAACGCAAAAACCGGCAACAGTGTACAGCCTGATCCTGTAAAAGCAGGGATAGAAGCCGCTGCTCCCTTAAAAGAAGCTTTATCGGATGCGAAAATCGTTTTCATTTACAGCGGTGTTCAATACGATCAGAAAAAATTATTGGATTCTATTGCTTCCGAGCTCCCTAATGTTCCGCTGATCGGCAACACTTCCTTTACGGGAGTGATCACCAACGATGGGTTTATTTCCGGTGAAAACGGATTCGTAGGGGTCATGGGCATCTCTGATCCGGATATGACCGTTGGCGTTGCTTGTCTGGCAAAAGAGGGCACTGCAAGGGAAACCGGCCGGAAGGCTGCGGAAAAAGCGCTGAAATCAGCAGGAAAAACAGATGCGCCGGATTATTTCTATATGGTTGCCCCTCCTGGAGAAGAAGAATTCTATTTAAAAGGGATTACCGAAATTATCGGACGTGTTCCTTTCTTCGGCGGGAGCGCAGCGGATAATGCCATCGCCGGCGAATGGCTGTTATTTGACGATCAGCTTGTGACTGCCGACGGAGTTGCGATCGCGTTCTTCTACAGTGAAAAGGCCTTTGCCAACAAATATACCGGCGCATACATAGAGACGAAGAAATCCGGTATCATCACCAAAGTCGATTCGTTCAGAAAGCTGGTTGAAATCGACGGCGTTCCGGCAATCGACAAATACCGGGAATGGACCGGCGCAACCGCAGATCAAGTTGCCGGAGGCAATTTGCTTGTTTATGCCATTACATCTCCTCTTGGTGTTAAGGATCGGCTGGGAGACCTGATTGCAATCAGACACCCGATGAACGGAAACGCCGACGGTTCCATGAACGTAGGAAGCAATATGGCAGAAAATACAGCCGTTATTCTGATGGATGGCTCCGTTGACGGTCTGATCCAGTCCACAGGTAAAACCTTGAACGAGCTCAAAGAAAGGCTTTCCGCACCGGCAGGCGTTTACCACCTCGTGCATTGCGGAGGCAGACGAGCGGGAATCGGCGACCGCATCGATGAAGTCGCCGCCGAGCTGAAAAAAGCCGCCGGCGATGTTCCGTTTATCACCGAGTTCACATTCGGAGAATACGGATATGAGGATGACGGCTGCAATACCTGCGGCGGACTGATGCTTTCCTTCACGGCGTTTGGAAAATAAAAAAGGAGTGTAAAACGACATGAAAATGATAATCAACGGCAAAAAGGTCGACAGCCTCAGCGGCAAAACCTTCGACGTCATTGCCCCGGCCACCGGAAAGGTGATCGATACCGTTCCGAAGGCTACGGAAGAAGATATAAAAATCGCTGTCGATGCGGCAGTAGAGGGCCAAAAGATTTGGGCGGATTATCCGATCTATGAGAGGGCAGCTATCCTATATAAGTTTTTAGATCTGGTAGACGCCAACAAGGAGAAGCTCGCGCAGACGCTTTCGGCAGAAAACGGAAAACCGATCCGGGAAGCACGGGCTGAAATCGGCAATATCCCTATCGGATTCAGCGCATTTGCCGAGTATGCCAAACATTACTACGGCAAGACCATTCCGCAGGGAACCGAACCGGGCCAGCAGAAAAACTTCCAGATCATTACCAGAGAGCCCATCGGCGTGGTAGCCGCGATCATTCCGTTCAATTTCCCATGTGACTTGTACGACCAGAAAGTTGCACCGGCACTGATGATGGGAAATGCGGTCATCGCACTTCCCTCATCCGATAACCCGCTGACTCTTTTGATGCTGACGGAAATGCTTGTGGAAGCCGGCGTTCCCAACGGAGCGGTCCAGTGTCTGACAGCCCCCGGCGCTGTGAAGTCGGCGGCTGTGGCAGATCCCCGGGTCCATCTGGTGACCCTGACCGGCTCTACCGAGGTCGGCATAGAAACAGCCAAACTGGCCGCCGGTAACCTTACGCATGCGGCTTTGGAGCTGGGCGGAAACGATGCGTTTATCGTTCTGGAGGACGGCGATGTGGACCTTGCTGTGGAAGAAATGATCTGGGGCAGGATGTACAACACCGGTCAGGTTTGCTGTGCAAGCAAGCGGTTCCTGATCCACAACTCACTGAAAGACGAGTTTGCGGCAAAGGCAGTGGAGCGGATCAAGACATTGAACTACGGCGCTCCTGACAAGGAAGAGACACAGATTTCTTGTCTAATCAGTGAGAAAGCCGCGATCAAAGTGGAAGAACAGGTGAAGAAAACCGTCGAACAGGGCGGAAAAATCATCCTCGGAGGGAAAAGAAACGGCGCATTTTATGATCCGACCGTCATTACCGATGTTCCAAAGACGGCAGACGTTGCTGTCGACATGGAAATTTTCGGTCCGGTCGTTCCGATCATCGGCTTCGATACGGATGAGGAAGCGATCGAGATCGCAAACAAATCGATTTTTGGACTTTCGAGCTGTGTATTTTCCAGAGATTCCAAGAGGGCTGTGAGGGTTGCCAAAGCTATGGAAGCAGGAGGCGCCGTCATCAATGGAGCCAGCTTCTTCCGCGCATTTGAAATGCCTTTCGGAGGATGGAAGCATAGTGGTATCGGTACGGAGGGCGTCATGACTACCTTTGACGAGATGACCCGGATCAAGAATATTGTGCTGAAAAATATTATCGACTAATTAAAATATCATCGACTAATTATAAGAAGCGATATTTCCTACTAGAAAAAGACACGGCGATTTCCTTTTTTCAGGAAATTGCCGTGATTTTTATCCCGGTATGTACCCCATGGATCGCGAAAGCTCAATTCCAACATTCTTGACGTATTCTGCCACCGACTCGATTCTGTCGCCTCTCAGGAGGTTCGTCGGCCCCGAGGCACTGACGGCTGCTATGATATCTCCCTTGTAATCGTATATCGGAGCTCCGATGCACCGATGGCCGATTTCATATTCCTCATTATCAATAGCCCAGCCTTTTTTCCGTACCTTCGCCATTTCTTTATGCAGTTCTTCCATGGATCCGATGGTGTTTTTCGTAAAGCGAATAAAACTGCAGTCCTTCATGATTCCGTCCAATTCTTCCCTTGAGTAGTTTGACAGCAGGCATTTCCCGAGAGAAGAGCAGTAAGCGTGCATTTTAAGGCCGATTTGAGAATACATTTTAACGGATGATACAACATCCATTTTCTCGATATAGACGACCATATCCTTATCAAGGACGCCGAGATGTGAGGTGAGCCCAAGTTCTCCGGTAATCTGTACAAGATAGGGCCTGGCTTCCGTCTGCAATTCCAGGCTGTTGATGTAACAGCTTACCGCTTCAATAAGCTTTAGTCCAATCCGATAATTGCCTTCTGCAGTCTTTGCCACATATCCTCTCGCTGCTAACGTGGAAAGCAGCCTGTGAGCGGTGCTTTTATGAAGGCCTACACGGTTGGCGATAGCAGTCACACCGATTCCGTCATGCTCCGTTGAGAGGACCTCTATAATATCGAGTACGCGATCCACCGACTGAACGCCGCCGTCTATTTTTTCTCCCATTCCGTTTGAACTCCTTCGTCTGTTTTCAGTTCCCCGTTTCAATGATTCATTTACTAAATTATACCATTAAAAACGTCAAAAATCAATAAACCCGGCGCGGTCAGGCGCCGGGTTTCACTGCCGGGCATAAGCCGGCATATAATTTTAGAAGTTTAATATTTGTCAAATTCCTGATCTGCCAGTATGATCCGGGGCTGTTCACCATTCAGCATGATTTTTGGCTGCTCCGAAAGCAGATAGTTTTCCCGTTTCTTCAGCTGGAATTTTCCGACCATCTGCTTCAGGATCTCTGCCTGACTGGACAGTTCCTCGCTTGCCGCCGCACTTTCCTCGGCTGTGGCGGAATTGTTCTGGACTACATTTGCGATCTGCCCGATCCCCACATTGATCATCTCGATGCCGGATGCCTGTTCGTTGGACGCGACTGCGATATTCGCAACCAGATCAGCCGATTTCTCGATTCCGCCTGCGATCTCGTTCAAGGCCTCTGCTGTGGCATTGGCAAGCTTTGTCCCCGCCGCCACCTTGTCGATAGAGCCTTCGATGAGCTCCGTGGTCTCTTTGGCCGCCGCCGCGCTTCTTGCAGCAAGGTTTCTTACCTCTTCGGCAACCACCGCGAAGCCTTTGCCGTGCTGGCCTGCTCTCGCAGCTTCAACCGCTGCGTTGAGCGCCAGAATGTTGGTTTGGAAAGCGATGTCGTCGATGACCTTGATGATTTTGGAAATATTAGCGGAGGAAGCGTTGATATCCGTCATCGAGTCCAGCATTTCCTTCATCTGCCCGTTGCCCTTTTCTCCGTACTCCCTGGCGCTGCCCGAAAGCGAGCTGGCCTGGTTGGCGCTGGCTGCATTCTGTTTTGTCTGGTTTGCGATCAAATTAATGGAAGCGGTCAGTTCTTCCAACGTGCCGGCCTGTTCCGTTGAGCCCTGGGAAAGCGACTGACTCGCGTCGGATACCTGTCTGGCTCCGGATGCTACCTCGTCGGCCGCTTGGTTGATTTCTCCCAGCGCATCGGACAGCGACATGCTGATGCTGTTCAGGGAATCTTTGATTTCTACGAAATCTCCCTTATAATCGGCTGAGATGTGCTGGTCGAGGTTCCCGTTGCCCATGTCGGCAAGCACTCTGGAGATCTCGCCCACATAGCTTTGCAGATTTTCGATGGTTTCGTTCAGCGCATGTTTGATCTCGGCGTGGTCGCCGTTATATTCTCCCTCCATTTTTATCTGCAGATTGCCTTTCGCGATTTCCTGCAGTACGGCGGAAGCTTCCTGAACCGGCGCTGTGATAGCGTCCAGTGTGTTGTTGATCCCGTTTATGACATTTCCGTATTCTCCATTGAATTTTTCTGCATTTCCTCTTGCCGACAGGTCTCCGTTGACTGCGTTTTCAGACAGGAGCCTTGTTTCTGCGATCAGGTCTTTGATCGTTTCGATCATCAGGATCACTGACGGCATCAGCTCGTCGCGTTCGCTCAGCCTGCCGATTTTTCGGAGTTCCTCGAGGTCTACCAAGATACCATTGGATACGCGCTTGACGATTTCAATGACATAGTTGACTTGGTCTCCCACGAGATTGATCGAGTCGGCGATCTCACTGTAAATTCCCTGATAGCTGCCTTCAACTTTTACGGTATAGTCGTTGAGGCTCATATTCGCCAGAACTTCACGGCCTTCGGTCAGTGCCCCGAGACCGTCGATACAGGAATTGATACTATTTTTGATGATGTCAAAGTCACCGCTGTAATTATCGGTGATCTTTTCGGGGATCTCGCCCCTTCCGATTTTATCGAGATAAGAAGAGGCCATCTCGAGAGGCTGTATGATCGCATCCAGCGTGGCGTTTACTCCCTCGACAACCTTCGCAAAATCGCCGCTGTGTCTGCCGGCGTCGGCGCGATGGGATAATTCCCCTTCGATGGCCATCATGGACATGGAGTTGATATCCTCCACGAGAAGGTTGACCGCTTCGATGCAGGTATTGATATTATTCTTTATCGTATCGAAATCACCGAAGTATTCGTCCGTGATCGGAGCCGGAATATCGCCTCTGCTGATCCGTTCCATATAACCGGCACAAATCTGGAGCGGATCGATGATCGCATCCATGATGGAGTTTACTTCTACGATGATATCCTTATAGCCACCCCGAAAAGCTTCTGCGTTTCCTCTGGAAGACAGATCCCCATCCACGGAAGCTTTGGTAAGCGTCCGGGTTTCCGAGGCCAGCTTGCTTAGTTCAAAGATCACGTTCAGCAGGCTTGTTGAGAGGATATCCTTATCCGATTTGGGAACGATTTCGACGGATAAATTTCCCGCTGCGATCTGTTCCGCGGCAAAAGCCTGCTCTCTGATATTTTCGATCATTTTCTGGAAAGAGTTTGCCAGATGACCGATCTCGTCATCAGATGTTCTTCCGACATTTACGTTAACATCTCCCGCGGCAAGAACATCGGATACCTCAACGATCTTCTTCAGCGGTTCGATGACCGTTCTTTTTATCAGGAACCTCGATACAACTACGATGAAAAGTATTCCTGCAGCCGCGATGGCAATCAGCGAATACATCAGCCGGTTGGCTTCTTTCATGATGTCGTCGGCACTCAGGTCCACGCCGATCATGGCTGCGGCTTTTCCGTTGGAATCCAGAACAGGGACGAATACCGTCATCAGATATCCGAAATTGGGGTCCTGATACATGCCGTTGTCATAGACCTTGCCGTTCTCAAATGCCGTTACAAATTCAGCGCCTTCCGCGTCCGAATTAAAAAAGTCGGAATAATCCACGACCGTATTGAATGCAAATATTTCGTCCGGCTTGTCCCCCGGCTTTGCGCCCTCTGCAATATATCGGACTTGCTTATCTTCCGGCATAGGTATTACCGCATATAAAAACCTTACATCCGTTGCCGTCTTGACGTCGGATAATACTTGTTTTATTTCCTGGTAATACTGCGTCTCGACGCCTGAAGCCGCCAGCTCGTCCAACTGGTTCCAATCGGCATACTGCGATACCATGTTCCCGACCATGATCGACTGTTTTACTTTTTGCCCGATGACTTCCTTCCGGTGTTCGACAATGCTGAACGTACCGATCAAAAGCGTGATCACCACAACCATCACAGTGAATATAACGAGTATGTTTGTGCTGATCGATTTTTTCTTTCTTCTTTCTGCAGCCTTGTTCATTTTCTCCCCCTCTAACTATCGATATAACAACCATCCGTAATGCCGCAAAAAAACATTACCTATTATAATATATCGGTTCGAAGATGAGAATCTTTATACAAATTTGAGAATATTTACATATATATGAGAATTATTGAATATACACTCAAAAGTTCTGTTTCGAAAAAAGAACTCATCAGAGGGCGTACCTTCTGATGAGTTCGTGAAAGACAGAACACTTTTTTTATCGTTAACTACTTTTATTACCGTTTCTTATTTGATCAGTGTATGAGGATCTGTGTATTCCAGGCCTAAGCTGTCTGCAACTCCCTTATAGGTGAGCTTACCCTCATAAACGTTGAGTCCCTTCATGAGAGGCTGGCTTTCAAGAACAGCCTTTTCCAATCCTTTGTCCGCGATCATCAGGCCGAAAGGAAGAGTAGCTCCCTCTAATGCCAGGGTGGATGTTCTCGGAACTGCTCCAGGCATATTTGCTACGGAGTAATGAACTACGCCATGCTTTACGTAGCAAGGATTGTCGTGAGTGGTCGCTCTGTCGATGGTTGCGATGGATCCGCCCTGATCGATGGCTACGTCAACAATTACGGAACCCGGCTTCATCATCTTAACCAGATCTTCGCTTACTACTTTTGGGGCAGCCTCACCGGGAACCAGAACGGCTCCTACGAGCAGGTCAGCTTTTTTGATTGCTTCTTCGAGGTTATGTTCGTTGGAAACAAGAGTCGTAACTCTTCCGCCGAAAATGTCGTCCAGGTAAGCAAGTCTTGGAAGGCTCATGTCGAGAATGGTAACTCTTGCGCCCATTCCGACTGCGATCTTAGCCGCATTCGTTCCAACGTTTCCGCCGCCTACGATAACGACTTCAGCCGGAGCAACACCAGTAACACCGCCGAGCAGTACGCCTAAGCCGCCGTTATATTTCTGCAGGTAGTTTGCACCGATCTGGATCGACATTCTTCCTGCGACTTCGCTCATTGGAGTTAAAAGCGGAAGTGAGTTGTTCGCAAGCTGAACGGTTTCAAACGCAACGCCCTTGACCTTGGCTTTCAGTAAAGCTTCCGTCAGCTTTGGAGCCGGTGCGAGGTGAAGGTAAGTATAGAGGATCTGACCTTCTTTGAAAAGACCATATTCTGCTTCAAGAGGCTCCTTGACCTTGACGATCATTTCCGCGTCGGCGAAAAGTTTCTTTACGTCAGCATAAATTTCGCATCCTGCAGCTTTATATTCTTCATCAGAAAATCCGCTGCCTTCGCCTGCGTGAGTTTCGATAATAACCTTGTGGCCCTTCTTGATGTAGGACTTTGCTCCGCCCGGGGTCATTCCTACTCTGTTTTCATTGTTTTTGATTTCTTTTGGCACTCCGATAATCATTTTTTGACTCCTCCTATTTTTTTCCTTTTTTCTCGGTTGATTTACGAACTCCCTGCGAGAACCCATTCATGGAATTTATTAACATTTGCTTTTTTAAGGCCAATTTTGACTCGTCGATTACATTTGTTAAAATTTAGAATCTACGGTTTCCGGAATAAAATTCGTAAAAATACCGAATTTTTTTTGGTATTTTTTATTTATGGTTAATTTAAACCGGTACTGTTTTGCACAAAATTGAATTTTTACAAATTATTTTCAGTTATATCATTTCAGCCCCTTAATTATTTCGGTAATTCTGTCCTGATAATCCATATTGTAAGGCTCCATTATTCTATTGTCAATATTTTTTTGCTTACTGCAAATAAAATTGCGGTTTTCCCTTCCTGCGCAACGGCAAACCACGTATATTTCAACATTTATTGCAATTATATTCGTTAGATTATTAACATTTTACCGAAAATACAATCCTGCCGCAGCGTGGAATCTTCCATCCATTAATACCGGATAAATCACCGCCGAATCGAAGCATAGCTTGATTAATTTTCGCTCATTTGCTCAGAAAGCATGCAAGGCGCTAAAACAGATTCCGCGATTGCTCCGAGATACTTCATACTTTTAGATCCCCCGATCTCTTCCATTTACTTACAATGGCGGGTGGGCAAATTAAAAAAGGCCCCCTGCCAGGAAATCTTTTTTGTTGATTCCAAAGCAGGTGGCCTCAATCGCCTCTTATTTAAAATTTCATCGTCAGTGCTACCTTCTGTTTGTCGTGGTCAATGCTCAGGATCTTCACCTTCACAGTATCCCCCACGCCGACCGCGTCCATCGGATGCTTGATGAACTTGTTACTGATCTGAGAAACATGGACAAGACCGTCGTTCTTCACGCCGATGTCGACAAAAGCGCCGAAATCCACAACGTTTCTTACGGTTCCGGTGAGCTCCATATCCACTTTCAGATCTTCAAAGGTGAGGACGTCGTTGCGGAACACGACTGCAGGAGCATCCTCACGGGGATCTCTGGCCGGCTTTTTGATTTCACTGATGATATCCGTCAGCGTCATGACGCCGATCCCGATATCCGCAGCCATCTTTTCGATGCTCTTGCTCAGATTGCCCTTGCTTTCCTTCTCGTCCGGAAGAAGTGCGGCCAACGCCGCAAGGCCGGTTCCAGCTGGTTTCGGCTGTTTCTTTTCCACCGGATACATCTCCAGGATCTTATCTTCGATCTGTTTGGCTCCGCCTTTGCCAATTTCCGACTTGTCGATTCCCAGCTTCTTCAGCATCAGTTCTGCCGCTTCATAGGATTCCGGATGAACGGAGGTACTGTCGAGAGGGTTCTTCCCTTCAGCAATTCTCATAAAGCCCGCACATTGGTTAAAGGTCTTCTCCCCCAGTTTGGCAACCTTTTTCAGCTCTTTTCTATCCAAAAATCTCCCTTTTTCCTCACGGTAGGCTACAATATTTTTTGCAATTCCCGAGTTGATGCCGGCAATATAAGAGAGCAGTGAAGGGGATGCCGTGTTTAGGTCCACTCCCACTCTGTTTACACAGTCTTCCACTACGTTGGTCAACGCGCCGTCCAACAGACCCTGATTGATATCATGCTGATACTGCCCGACTCCGATGTGTTTCGGAGAGATCTTGACCAGCTCGGCCAGCGGGTCCTGCAGCCTTCGGCCGATGGACATGGCTCCCCTTGTTGTGACATCCAGATCAGGATACTCCTCCGTAGCCACCTTGGAGGCGGAATATACGGAAGCGCCCGCTTCGTTGACGATGGTGTAGCTCACGTCGAGCTTGTTTTTCTTTATAAAATTGGCAATGATGGATTCCGTCTCTCTGGAGGCGGTTCCGTTGCCGATGACGATCACGTTGGAATTATATTTTTCAATCAGTTTAAGTAATGTTTTTTCTGTACCTGCCACATCATTTTTGGGCTCAGTTGGATAAATGGTCGTATAAGCCTTCAGCTTTCCCGTCTCATCAAGCACCGCCACCTTGCAGCCTGTACGGTAGCCGGGATCGATACTGATGATCCTTGCATTCTTTACTGGAGGAACCATGAGCAGTTTTTCCGTGTTCTTAGCGAATACTTTGACCGCTTCCCGTTCCGCGCGCTCGGTCAAAAGATTTCTCATTTCTCGTTCGATGGAAGGAGCCATGAGACGCTTGTAAGAATCTTCGATGACGTCATTCAGTAATCCGACGAATATGGATTTTTCGTTTTTGATCACGAAATCCCGCATATCCTTGTGGATTTCTTCTACAGGGGCAACGACCTTTACCTTCAGTTTCTTTTCCTTTTCGCCGCGGTTAATGGCGAGGACCCTGTGATCCGGTATTTTGGAGATCCCTTCTGAAAAATCGTAGTACAGGTCGTAAACTGTGCTCTCGGAAGGGTCTTCCGCGACAGAGGAAATGAGACCCGCTCTCTGGGTCCTATCTCTGACAATGGCGGTCAGCTCCGGATCGTCGGCGATCATTTCGGCGATGATGTCCATGGCTCCCTGGATCGCTTCCGCAGCATTTGCGACGCCCTTTTCCTCATCCACATAAGGAGCGGCCAGTTCGAGGGCAGCACCGGATTCCAGCTCCTGTGCCCAGAAAACAAGCGCCAGAGGCTCCAAGCCCTTTTCCTTCGCTTTGGACGCTCTGGTGGACTTTTTCTGCTTGAAGGGTTTGTATAAGTCTTCCACCCTCTGAAGCACTTCCGCCTTGAGGATCTCCTGCTGCAATTCTTCGGTAAGCTTTCCCTGTTCCTCAATGATGCGGATAACTTCCTCTTTACGCTGCTCCAGATTGCGGAGATAAGCGAGTCTTTCATCCAGGTCTCTGAGGATAACGTCGGACAGCGCTCCGGTCATCTCTTTCCGGTAACGGGCGATGAACGGTATGGTGTTGCCGTCGTCGATGAGCTGTACGGTGCTTTCCACCTGCGATACTTTCAATTTAAATTCCTGTGCTAATTTTTCGATAATGTTCATGGAATCTCCTTGTCGCCGAGCATTAACTGTTCAGCCGAGTATTTTATCTATTTTTCGTCTTTCATTTTCAGCTTTTCGTTTATGAAGTAGTCCAGTTCTCCGTCCATCACAGCGTAGACGTTGCCCACTTCCGCATTGGTCCTGTGGTCTTTGACCAGAGAGTAAGGATGGAACACATACGAGCGGATCTGGCTGCCCCAGGTGATCTGACTATAGTCGCCCTTCAGTTCGTCGAGACTTGCTTTGTGCTCCTGCTTTGCCAGCTCCATAAGCTTAGCCATGAGCACTTTCATTGCAGTTTCCTTATTCTGATGCTGTGACCGCTCATTCTGACAAGTCACTACGATGTTGGTAGGAATGTGCGTGATCCGGATGGCGGAGTCCGTTTTGTTTACATGCTGTCCGCCGGCTCCGCTGGAACGATAGGTATCGATTCGCAGATCCTCCGGGTCGATGTCCACGGTAATATTGTCATCCAGCTCCGGGGTCACATCAAGCGACGCAAAAGAGGTATGTCTTCTGCCCGAAGAATCGAAAGGTGAAATCCGGACGACACGATGGACGCCCTTTTCGTTTTTTAGATAACCGTATGCGTTTTCCCCTTCGATGAGCAGGGTGGCGCTTTTTAGTCCGCCCTCCGTCGCATCCTGGTAATCAAGGATCTTTGCTTTATATCCTTTGGATTCGGACCATCTGGTGTACATGCGAAGCAGCATCTCCGCCCAGTCCTGAGCGTCGGTACCGCCGGAACCCGCGTGGATGGAAATGATGGCATTGTTGCAGTCGTACTCTCCGTTCAGCAGCGTTTTGATCCGAAGGTCCTCAAACTTTTTCTTATAGTCTTCGTAGGTTTTCTGTATTTCCGGCACCATGGACTGGTCTTCCTCTTCCTGAGCAAGATCGATCAAAATGCCGATATCTTCGAATTCCTTATTCAGTTCCTCAAATTCGTCGATTTTGGATTCGACGCTTTTCTTTTCCTTCAGCAGCTTCTGCGCCTTTTCATGATCGTCCCAAAAGCCGTCTTCTTCCGTCGTTCTGTTGATTTGGTCGAGCCGTCCCCTTAGTCCTGCGACGTCAAAGGGACTCACCCAATTCTTTTAGATTTTCAGCCCTGTCGGTCAGTTCATACTTGATCTGATCCAGTTCAACCAATTTCCTCAACTCCTTGTATTTTAAATTTAGTTGTTTCTATTTCCCGGGTATCAAAAATACCGCTAAATGCCCGGCAGTTTAATCGGTTAATTAGAAACCGAAATGACATGAAGTGTTGTCGGAAAGCTTTGAGCACTTTTGCTATTTTAACATTCGAGCCGAGCAAGATTTTCAGTTAGTATTAATAATTTGATTGCTTCAAATTTTAATACTTTGAAAATCGTGAGGTGAGAATTGTTTAAAATCAAAAGCGTGAAGGCTTTCCAAAGCACTTCAGTCATTTCGGATTAATTCATCTGTTTATTCCGCTGCATTTTTACCGCAGCATTTTTTATACTTTAATCCGCTTCCGCACGGGCACGGATCGTTTCTTCCAACGGTAACGCCCTTCCGAACCGTCTCCTGCTTGTGTTCTCTTTCAGGAACCTTGGTCGCAGCAGGAGCTCCGCCGGAGTAGTCACCCTGGTCTTCACCTGCTGTATCAACGAAGTCTTCCTTGCGTCCTTCACCGCGTCCCATGATCTGCTTTCTCGTGGTGTCGGTCTGGATGGTTACATTGAAGCAGAACTTAACAGTATCTTCCTTGATGTTCTTGATCATCAGATCGAACATTTCAAAACCTTCCGCAGCATATGCACGGGCCGGGTCGATCTGTCCCAGTGCACGCAGTCCGATACCGTGTCTGAGCTGATCCATGGCGTCGATATGATCCATCCACTTGTTGTCGACAACGCGGATCAGGATCATGCGCTCCAGTTCGCGCATTCTTTCGACGCCGATCTCTTCTTCCTTCGCACGGTAAGCCTCTTCAAAGCGTTCCATAACGTCGTCTTTCAAGGTATCCTTGTCGAGACTCTGAATATCGTCTTCTGTGTATTTTAAAGCTTTAAACGTGCTGCAAATCTTGCGCAGTGAGTTTTCGAGACCCTGCATATCCCATTCCTCAGCCCACTTGGAAGCCGCGGTGGTGAAATCCAAGCTCTCGTCGATAAGCTCCTCCGCCATGGACATTATGTGATCTCTCAGATCCTCACCAAAGAGAACCCTGCGGCGTTCGCCGTATATGATCTCTCTCTGCTTGTTCATAACGTCGTCGTACTGCAGCACATATTTTCTGATGCTGAAGTTTCTGCCTTCAACCTTCTTCTGTGCGTTTTCAATGGACTTGGTCAGCATGCCGGCTTCGATGGGCTCATCGTCGTTCATTCCCAGCTTGCCGACAATTCCCTGGATTCTTTCTCCGCCGAACAGACGCATCAATTCGTCTTCCAGTGAGATAAAGAACTGAGTCGTACCGGGGTCGCCCTGACGTCCGGAACGGCCTCTTAACTGGTTGTCTATTCTTCGGGATTCATGGCGTTCTGTACCAATAATGTATAGTCCGCCGAGCTCCTTGACCTTCTCATGTTCATCGGCTCTTTCCGCCTTGTACTGTGCATTCAGCTGATTGTATATCTTTCTGGCTTCGATGAGCTCAGGGTCTTCAAGGGGCACAAAACTGGAGGCATAGGAAATCGCCTCGTCTTCGTAGCCCTGCCTTCTCATTTCCCTCTTGGCCTCAAAGTCAGGATTGCCGCCGAGGATAATGTCGGTACCACGTCCCGCCATATTGGTCGCAATGGTTACCATACCGAGCCGGCCTGCTTCCGCGACGATTTCAGCTTCTCTCTCATGCTGCTTCGCATTGAGGACGTTATGCTTGACTCCGCGCCGCTTTAACAGGGAGCTGATGATTTCGGAACGCTCGATGGAGATGGTGCCCACCAGTACCGGCTGGCCCGTAGTATTCAACTCCTCGATCTGGTCCGCGATGGCATGGAACTTCGCGCTTTCCGTTGCGTAGATGCTGTCTTCCTTGTCGTTTCTTGCAATCGGCTTGTTGGTCGGGATCTCCACGACGTCCATGTTGTATATGTCTCTGAATTCCTGCTCTTCAGTTCTGGCCGTACCGGTCATACCCGCAAGCTTCTGGTACATTCTGAAATAGTTCTGCAACGTGATGGTAGCCAGAGTTTTGGATTCCTGTCTGACATCCAGACCTTCCTTTGCTTCGATGGCCTGGTGCAGTCCGTCGCTGTACCTTCTTCCGAACATCAGACGTCCGGTAAATTCGTCAACGATGACGATCTCCCCGTCCTTTTCGATGTAGTCAACATCCCTCTTCATGAGGTTCCTGGCCTTCAGGGCCTGCATGACATGATGGTTGATTTCCATATTCTCCGGGTCGGAGAAGTTTTCTATCTTAAAGTATTTTTCGCACTTGTCGACGCCTTCTTCCGTCAGGGAAACCGTCCTGTCCTTTTCATCCATTGTGAAGTCTTCTTCCAGGCGGAATGTGCTGACGAACTTGTCGGCGATATGATACAATTCGGTGGACTTTTCGCCCTGGCCGGAAATGATCAGCGGTGTTCTCGCTTCGTCGATGAGGATACTGTCCACTTCGTCGACGATGGCGAAATTCAGTTCACGCTGAGTCATATCTTCTTTGTAGATGACCATGTTGTCACGAAGATAGTCGAAACCGAATTCATTATTTGTTCCGTATGTGATATCGGCCTGATACGCGGCCTTTCTCACCTCGTTGGTGATTCCATGGACAACGCAGCCTACCGTGAGCCCGAGGAAGGTGTATAGCTTGCCCATCCATTCCATATCACGCTTAGCCAGGTAATCATTTACCGTTACTACATGAACGCCCTTCCCCTCGAGTGCGTTTAAATACACCGGTAAGGTTGCAACAAGAGTTTTTCCTTCTCCTGTTTTCATTTCGGAGATACGTCCCTGATGGAGGACGACGCCGCCGATCAGCTGTACTCTGAAATGCTTCATGCCCAGACTTCGCCATGCCGCCTCACGGCATACCGCAAAGGCTTCCGGCAGAAGATCGTCCAGGGTTTCCCCCGCAGCCAGACGTTCTCTGAACTCTGCTGTTTTCGCCTTCAGATCCGCATCGGTCATGCCCTGCATCCGCTCGTCGAAAGCTTCGATCTGATCAACGATTTTTTCAACCTTTTTTACTTCTTTGACATTCAGGTCGCCAAAGATTTTTTCCATTAATCCCATTTTATCTGGTCCTTTCTTTTATTCGTACCCCTATTTCTCTATTTTCTAAGTATTTTGCAGAAATATGTTTTTGATACTGGTTTGTCTCTATTTTTAATGAATTGTTCTCCGGTTTTCTATACCGAATGTTAAGTATATCACAAAACCACATAAAAAGCAAAAAGGGCGTGTGCCCTTTTTGTGTTTTTTAGGTGAATTTATTGTTTTTCGTGGTCGTCGACAAAGGCCTTGTAGATCGCCTTGATCGCCGTTTCGAAGTCCCTGTTTTCCACGCCGACGATGATGTTCATCTCGCTGGAACCCTGGTCGATCATCCGGATATTGACTCCCGCTTCAGACAGGGCTGCAAAGAGTTTGGCGGATACGCCGCGCCTTTTCGCCATGCCGATTCCTACCGTAGCGATCAGGGCCATATTCTCAAAGATATCAATGGCGTCGGGTTGGAGTTTTCTCTGTATTTCTTCCAGTATGTCGTCGAGCTTTCCGTCGAGCTTTTGCTCGGAAATGACGACGGATATGGTGTCGATGCCGCTGGGCATATGCTCAAGGGGAACCTCGTAATCATCGAGGATCTCCAAAAGCCGTTTAACGAACCCCCTTTCCGCAGACATCATGTTTTTATAGATGCCTATTACCGTAAAGTTTTTGTGGCCCGCGATACCGGTGATGATAGTATCTTCCTTTGCGCTGGCCTCTGCGGTGATGATCGTGCCAGGGTCATCCGGTTCGTTTGTATTTCTTATGTTGATCGGAATGTCTGCCGCTCTTACAGGATAAATGGCGTCCTCATGGAGCACGGAAGCGCCCATATAGGAAAGCTCTCTGAGTTCCTTGTAGGATATGGTGCTGATGGGTTTCGCATGGTGCACGATCCTCGGATCCGCCATCAGGAATCCGGACACGTCGGTCCAGTTTTCGTAAACATCGGCGTCTACCGCTTTTGCAACCAGTGAGCCCGTGATATCCGAACCGCCCCTGGAGAACGTCTTGATCTTGCCGTCCGGCGTAGTACCATAAAATCCGGGCAGTACCGCTCTCTCGTGCTTAGCCAGTTCCGCTCTCAGAGCGTCGTCTGTCTTGCCGTTGAGGAATCTGCCCTTGGCGTCGAACTGGATGAGGGCTGCCGTGTCTACAAAGTCGTATCCCAGATATGCCGCGGTCAGAAGCGCGTTGAGATATTCGCCCCGGCTGGCTATGTAATCCTCGGTCGCGCCGGACTTCAGATTACTGTTTATCTCATCAAAATGCTTTCGAAGATCAACGTCCACGCCGAGATTGAACTCTATCGCCACATATCTGTCGCAGATCACCTGAAATACCTGATCGTAAGGCACATTATGATCGATGTGCGTCTTGCATAAATATAGCAGATCCGTGATCTTATTATCTTCATTAAATCTTTTCCCCGGTGCGGAAACTACTACAAACCTTCTGTCGGGATCCGATTCCACTATGCTTCTTACCTTCGCCAACTGTATGGCGTCGGAAACTGAGGAACCGCCGAATTTTGCTACCTTAATTCCCATTCTTCTTCATCATTCCTTTCCAGACTGCATGATTATCCAGTCATAACATAATACTATATAACCGGGGATCCTGTTATATAGTATAATGTTTTATTTTATGCCTTTCCGTTCAAGGCTGTCAATGTCTATTTCATCAAACTTTGCGCTTCCTGACGCAGCAGGTCCGCCTTATCGGTCTTTTCCCACGGAACGTCGATATCGGTTCTTCCGAAGTGTCCGTATGCGGCAACCTGCCTGTAGAGCGGTCTTCTCAGATCAAGATCCCGGATGATGGAAGCCGGTCTCAGGTCAAAGTGCTTGTTGACCAGCTCTACGATCTTTTCTTCCGGAAGCTTCGCGGTCCCGAAGGTCTCAACCAGTACGGATACCGGTTTTGCGATACCGATAGCGTAAGCAAGTTCGATCTCGCATTTATCAGCAAGGCCGGCAGCCACAATGTTCTTCGCCGCGTATCTTGCCGCATATGCCGCGGAACGGTCTACCTTTGTCGGGTCTTTGCCGGAGAAAGCTCCGCCGCCGTGTCTGGAATATCCGCCGTAAGTATCAACGATGATTTTTCTTCCCGTCAGTCCGGAGTCTCCGTTTGGTCCGCCGATTACGAATCTTCCCGTCGGATTGACGTAGTACTTCGTTTTGTCGTCAACAAGGCTGTCAGGGATGATCGGATTTACGACATACTTGATGATATCCTTCTTGATCTGCTCCTGAGTTACGTCTTCGTCATGCTGGGTGGAAACCAGGATCGTGTCGACTCTTACCACTTTGTCGTCTTCGTATTCCACGGTGACCTGAGTCTTTCCGTCCGGTCTTAGATAAGGCAGTTTTCCGGACTTTCTGACGTCGCTGAGCTGCTTCGCAAGCTTATGTGCCAGCGAGATCGGCATCGGCATCAATTCAGGTGTTTCGTTGCAGGCAAAGCCGAACATGATTCCCTGGTCGCCCGCTCCGATGGCATCATTCACGTCGCAGCTGCTCTCCGCTTTGCATTCCAGCGCCTTGTCAACGCCCATGGCGATATCGCCGGACTGTTCGTGGATGGCGGTCATTACGGCGCAGGTGTTTCCGTCATAGCCGTATTCGCCTTTTGTGTATCCTATTTCACAGATAACCTTTCTGATGAGGCTCGGAATATCAACATAGCAATTCGTCGTGATCTCCCCTACTACCAGCGCCAAGCCGGTCGTTACTGTTGTTTCCGCGGCGACACGGCCCATTGGGTCGTTTTCAAAAATCGCATCCAGTATCGCGTCTGAAATCTGGTCGCAGATTTTATCCGGATGCCCTTCGGTTACTGATTCTGATGTGAATAATCTTCTCATTTTTTTCCTCCTGGTGTGAACTCTTCCTGTTCCTTAGATTTAATAGATTTTGTTTTGTCTTTACATAGATTGTGCTGTTTTTACTAACTAATACCCGATTAAACAATAATAAAAACCTCTTCTAATTGAAGAGGTTGACTTTTTATTTCCTGTCCTCATCTTTCAGAATAAACATTCCGTAGGATTTAGCACCTTCTTGACCCATCGTAATGGATACACAGGTTGCTGGGCTTCGCAGGGCCTATTCCCTCAGCCGCTCTTGATAAGGTATTATTTAGTTTTTCGTAGAGATATTATATCCCTTGATTTTTTAAATGTCAATGGGTATACTTATCCTACGAAGGAATTTTTTATCAGGGGGATTTGAGGAGGAAAAAACCATTGGCAGAAAGAAAGTTCAAGGTCATCAAGGGAGGAGCGGCAGCTGCGTTGAGCGGCAACCGCAGGAGATTTCTTTCCGGATTTATAACAGATACCAGGCTCATGGGGGTAGTCGGCCTGTATATTCACTGGGAATTATCCAATACGGATTCGATATCGGATTTTCATCAGTTTTTTTATTTTGACGCAGAAGAATACGGTTTTGAAACATATAAAAGCCTGCTCGGCAGCGACCAGGAAGCACTGACCATCACGGAACAGGCTCTCATCGGCGGTCTGGGGGGGAACAAGGTAAATGTAAATGAACGAGAAGCGACATATCTGGTTCAGAAATACGTAAAAATGAACGAATCTCTTTCCATTCCGTTGCCGGACGGGAAGAATGAATATGAGTTCCTGCTGGAGAGTCCGGTTACATTATCGGAAAGCGAAAATGAGATCATGATCGATAAGCTGTGCACGCCTATCTTATCGGAATATCAGCTGATCAACTATTTTCTGATGAGAGTTTATGGCAGGGACTTTGAAGCCGCGGCCTATCTGACAGCAGATAATTTGCCGTTGGAGATTCTCCCGGAATCGGAAGGCGCTACTCTGTGCAAGAACGGCATTGAAGAATTTTTCGACGAGAACGGATGCTCTTATCTCTGCGAATCCCTCATCGAATACGATGGGAAATACAAGCTGATCGTCTCCGAAATCAACCTGGCGGAAGGCAAGGTTACCGGCACTAAGAAACGGTCCTCCTTCTTTGTCACCTCGGCGGAAGCGGCTATGATGCTCAATCATCCCGAGTTCATTACCGTCTATGAGATCCTGACGGAAATGGAGGATTTCCTGAAGCGGTTCTCCAGTCTGTCGGCCAACAGCATGCAGACGCTCCACGAGAACGGCCGCCTGTATCTGGAGTTCAACAAGAACAACGATCACGTCAACCGCAAGGTGTTCCGGCTGAACGAGGACATTCACGGGCTGTACTACGCCACAGATTTCGGCCAGCTCATCATCGCAGCCTACAGTCTCAGTGAGATCCATGAGATCGAAAAGACTCTGGGCAAAAGCGAGGTCAGTTCTTGTGTCATCCCGACTGCAAAGTACGAGTTCAAGGAACCGATCCTTTACGAATTCATCCAGAGTGACTTTGACGACTTTACCGATTTTCTGGATTTCCTGAATTCATAAATTAAAAAGCTGTCGCAAGACAGCTTTTTTACTACACAAAAATATTCTCTCTAAATGCGTGCCTGCCAGGGGTATTCCCGTGGAAATCGCTCGCCAACAGTATGAAGGTCCATATTTCGACAGCTCGGACGCTTTCCATGAGAATACCCACGGCGCGGCACGAGATACTGTGTCGGCGACGCGACGGCATGTTTTCGTAAAAAACCGTCCGAGCCGTTGTTAATTGGAAGGTGAGCGGTTTTTCGAGAAATATGCCCGGCAGTCGCCCCGAAAACACCTGATGCCCGTCAAAATTCACCAAATATACGGCAGGAGCCGGTATCGGACCTTCTTTTTATATTCTTCATATCCTTCCAGCTCATCCGCCAGCATTTTCTCTTCGCCGACGATCCTTGCGGCCAACAGGAGAATCATCAGAAATCCGACAATCAGACCGTAGATCGAACCAAGCAGGAGCGGCGTCCCGACGAAGAGCAATACCGCGCCGAGATACATCGGATGCCTTACGAAGCTGTATACTCCCGTGGTGATCACCTGTTGTTTCCGTTCCTTTTGTATCCTGACCAGCGGAGATAGAAAAGTATTGTCCCTGTAGGAACGGTAGAAAAGAAAACAGGATAGCAGCAGCAGGATCGCTCCCGCAGCCTGCAGCCAGACCGGTATTACTCCTGTCCAACCGAACCGCCTGGCATCCAGCGGCATGATCACAATCCATGCGAAAAATCCGATCACCAGACCGATCACAAAATACTTGTCCCAGCCTTTCTGATTTGAAGTGCCGGGTTTTTTAAACCGTTCCGCAAGCAATGCGGGATCGCTCCGGTACAGGTATGCGATAACGGAAAAGCACATGACGATAAACCATATGTCAAAAATCCATCCCTCCACCCAGAACCAGTCTCCCGAAAGAAACAGGATCAGTACCGGGAACACCAAAATATAAACGATCGCGTAGATCATTTTTCCGATTGTCAGCTCATTGCTTCCTCCAGCCATTTGAATCCACTTCTATTGATTTGCCGATTTCTTATTGCTAATTATGATCCATTTTGAAGATAATATTGCTAATGCCAAAAATTTTTAATAATTTATGTTTAGGATCCGCGGAGAAAGGTATTATTAAGTTGTAATTGTTACAACAATGAAATTATAACAGTATTCTACGAGGCGGAATCAGACCCGGATTCGTGGAGGTGAGAGAAAATGAAGCGATCCTTCGATGATCTTGCAAGAGATCTGAAAGAAAAAAACATACGGCTGTCCCACCAAAGGCTGAAGGTGCTGGAGTATCTGACCGAAAACCCGAACCATCCGACGGTGGACCAGATCTATACGGAACTTCATCCAGAGATTCCGTCTCTGTCAAAGACAACGATCTACAGTACATTGAACGCTTTGGCGGAAGCCGGACTGGTCCGGGTGATCACAATCGAAGACAACGAAACGCGTTATGATATCCGGACGGAAGACCACGGGCATTTTAAATGTGAAGCTTGCGGTACGATATATGATTTCGGCGCAGATATCGGATCTTTAAAGGCGGATGATCTCACCGGTTTTGAGGTCAATGACAAACATGTTTATTTTAAGGGGATATGTCCCCAGTGTCATAAAAATAATAACTAAAAATTTGGAGGTAAAGGAAAATGGAAAAAACGATGAAAGATTTAATGGACGCTTTTGCAGGAGAATCCCAGGCGAATAGAAAGTATACTGCTTTTGCAAAGAAGGCGGAAGCAGAAGGAAAGCCGAATGCAGCAAAGCTTTTCAAGGCAGCTGCTGACGCTGAGACCCTTCACGCTTTAAAACATCTTGAAGTTGCAGGAAAAATCGGCTCCACAGCCGACAACCTCAAGACCGGTGTGGAAGGCGAAACATATGAGTACAAAGACATGTACCCTGAATTTCTGAAGGATGCAGAAGCAGAGGGAAACAAGGCAGCCATCATGACATTCACCTTCGCAATGAAAGCGGAAGAGGTTCATGCCAAGCTATACCAGGAAGCTTTGGAAAACATCGATCAGACGGAGGAAGTCTTCTACTATCTCTGTCCGGTCTGCGGCAACATCGAAAAATCCGTGCCTGAAAAATGCAGTATCTGCGGAGTTCCAGGTTCTAAATTCATCAAGTATTAAGCATACGGCTTTCATCCATTGAAAGCTCCTCTTTCATAAAACAAGCCCGGCAATGCCGGGCTTTTCACTTTTTGTGATTTCGGTTTTCAGACAATCAGATCGAAAATCTGCTTGTTTATTTTTTTCACTGCTCCGCCGGAAATATTGGCGCATACGGAAATGATAAGCTCAAGCTCGGGGCAGATCCAGAAGCTGGCGCGAAAGCCGTCGTCGGTCCCCTCATGTCCGTAAAGCACGAACCCGTTCTGCTCTCTGCGGAACCAACTCAGGCCGATATGCTCTCCGTTGTTCGGTACCACGGCATGGATCTTCCAGGCTGCATCATAGGTTTCCTTTTTCAGTATCCGGTGCTTCAAATGAGCCTCGCCCCACTTTTCCAGATCGATAATGTTTGATGTCAGCGTGGAGCTTGGGCCGTGGGCGCGGTTATACGGAAAATCCTTCGACGGGACAATATTCTTATCTTTGTCTTTTTCATGGGGCGTGCAGAGGTTTTTGTCCGGACCCGCTTCGCTGTAGATCCCGCGTTCAAAAGAAAGCAGCGTGGAATCCTTCATGCCGAGGGGCATGAAGATGTTTTCCCTCACATAGTCCTCAAAGGGCATTCCCGACACCGCGGCGATGACTGCCCCCAGGACCTCATACCCGATGTTGCTGTAAGAAAACCTGGCGTCGTTGGGCGCCCAAAGCAGGTGGGCTTCCCTCACCTCCGGGGAACGTATATAGCGCTCCAAAGCGCCTTCATCGGTTTCCGGCTTGTCCCAGCAATAGTCCTTCACATCCGGCATACCGGAGGTGTGGCTGAGCAACTGGCGTATCGTGATTTGCCGGCAGCGCTCATCTTTCATTTCAAACCAGGGCAGGTATTTGATAAGATGGCCGTCAAGGTCGATCAGACCCTTCTCCCAAAGCTGCAGGATAGAAGTCCCCACAAAAAGCTTCGTCACGGAAGCCATGTGAAAGATATGCTCCGGTAGCAGAGGTTCCTTGCTGATATAATCCTTAAAGCCCACAGCCCCCCGGTAGACCAGCCCTTCTCCGACGCTGCCCACTTTTTCCCCGATACGTATCCCTACCGCCAATCCCGGTAGATCATAATTGACCAAAGCCTTATTTATAAAATCATCCAGTTTTTCTTTCATCATTTGCATTCATTCCTGTCATTTTAAATTTACCTGATATATACCATGTTGCTTTTGATTTAATCATTCGCCATTTTGCCCGTCATTTCGCTGATGGTAATATCGATGACAGCCGTCATCTTCAGCATTGCTTCCGGAAATGTGAAGTCCCGGTCGTCATGAGCTTTCACAATGATGTTCAGCGCTCTGATCTTTTCCTCGCTGTTTTCCAGCAATTTCGCCGTACCAAATCCGATCACGCTGCGGAAAGCCGTGCCCCAGTCGCAGGGCTGATCGCCGCCTTTTACGATTTCAGACTGGAAGGTTTCCATTTCGAAGCACACCTTGTTATTCTTTCTGATGACGTCGATCTTTCTCCCCTCGGCAGCACCGTGCAGATAGATGTGACCGTCTTCATATCCGTAATTCATTGGAACCACATAAGGCTGATCCCCGTCGGCCAATCCCAGGTGACAGACAAACGCCTTCTTTAAAACGGCTTCGATATCGGCTTTATTGGTTAATTCTCTGTCTTTTCTTCTCATGGTTCTTATCCTTTCTCTTTCTTCGGATTTGTTTATCGAATATTAATAAGAATATTATATCATACATTATGACTCTGTAAGTATGATTCAATGAACGCTTCCCTACGGCGAAGCTGTAAAGATCGATGCGTTCATTATATCATAAATTGGTGAGCAATTTATGATTCAATATTTCCTGCCTTGCGGCAACGGCTCCGCCTCCAGCTCGCTTGGCTCGCTGCTGTCCGTTTTTCCATTGCAGCTAAAGCTACGGAAAAAAGGCAACGCCGTTAAAAATATAGGAAATATTATATCGTATTTTTTTGGGTATATGGTAAAATGTTAGGGTAAATACTCAAAAATATAAACCTGACGAGTGTAGAGGCAGAAAATTTTATTGCAGAGGTGTATGATATGAAGTACAGAACAATTGGAAAAATGGGAGAAAGAATCTCCCAACTCGGTTTTGGAGCCATGAGGCTTCCGGTAATCAACGGTGACAATAACAACATTGACGAAGCGGAAGCGGTCAGAATGATCCGAGCGGCCATCGACCGGGGCGTTAATTACGTTGATACGGCTTACGTTTACCATAATGGCCTCAGTGAAGTAACTGTAGGAAAAGCTTTGAAAGACGGATATCGGGAAAAGGTATTTATCGCGGACAAATTGCCGATCTGGCTGGCGAAAAACGAGGAAGATATCGACAAGCTTTTTACTACTCAGCTGGAGCGGCTGGGCGTAGACTGCATCGACATGTACCTGATCCACAGCCTCAATGCAGGATCCTGGAAACATACAGAAAAATTGAACACGCTAACGCATCTGGAAAAGAAAAAAGCGGAAGGCAAGATAAAATATATCGGCTTTTCCTTCCATGACGAATTTGACGTGTTCAAAGAGATCCTCGAAAGTTATTCCTGGGATTTCTGCCAGATCCAGCTGAACTATATGGACGCTGATTTCCAAGCCGGAGTGAAAGGATTAAAGCTGGCTGCTTCCAGAGGCATTCCAGTCGTCATCATGGAGCCGCTAAAGGGCGGCAAGCTCACCGACGTGCTTCCCCAGAGCATCAAGGACTATTGGTCCGAGGCTCCTGTTCAAAGGACGCCTACGGAATGGGCCCTCCGCTGGGTCGCCGATTTCCCCGAAGTCCTTACCATTCTCAGCGGCATGACTGCAATGGAGCAGGTCGTGGAGAACATCCGGATCCTGAGCGATGCAGAACCGAACAGCCTGACCGAAAAAGAACATGAGATCATAAAGAACGTGGCGGACGAATACAACAAACTGATCCCGTATTCCTGCACCGCCTGTAGATACTGTATGCCTTGTCCTGTAAATATCAACATTCCGAACATTATTGAGCGGTATAATGATTATCATGTTTATGAAGGAAATGAAAAAATCAAACTGGATTTCAACCTTTGGGTACCGGTAAAAGGGCGGCCTTCTGTATGCAAGGCCTGCAGAGCCTGCGAAAAGCATTGCCCGCAGCATCTTCCCGTTTCCGAGATCATGGAAAAGGCGAAAACCTTATTTGAGCCAAGCAGCATCTAGACTAACGCATTAAAACTTAAATGAATAAGCGGCCTTGCAGCCGCTTTTTTCGTAATAAAATACCTGACCGTTGGGTGTGTGTTAAATAAATCATTAGAGCTTTAGAAACCGTAACAATAGTATTTGGAGGAACCATCGGCCAGGTGTTTTTTATTTTGTTTTATGTATTACTGAAGTTTGATTATTTGTTTCCCTTCAACGCATCCAGCATTTTCTTCTCATTCAATGCGTCTGCATATTCGGAATCCATTTCTCTGATTCCCGCTGGGAATTCATATTTGGCTAATCTTTCTACGAATGGATCCGGGTCGAAGGATTCTGGTCCGTGTACGCCCTTCAGGTCCCAAATTCCCTTTGCTACCAATTCCATCATAACGACCGGGCCTACCGCAGTCTGAGCTACAACGGAGTTGGTGGTGTATTTCTTCAGGCAGGTCTGGTTGTCTGCTACCTGATAAAGATATACGGATCTTCTCTTTCCGTCCTTTGTTCCGGTTACCCATGTTCCGGCACATCCCTGGCCGACCATCTTCGGAGCCATCTCGATGGGGCTTGGCACTACCTTTACAAGAAAGTCTCTCGGTGTGATTTCACTGTCACCGACCTTGATCATTTTGGTGGCGGAGTCCATTCCACAGGCTTCAAGATCCTTGAGCAAAGCTCTCATTTCTCTTGGAACGCCGTATTTGAAGGTTACTCTGTTGCAGTCGATCACTCTTGGCACAAGCAGAACTTCCTCATGCTCTACGTTGATTACTTCGACGTCGCCGATTCCACCCGGGAAGTTGAAGATTTCAGGTTCTGAGAAGTTTTCTGTGCAGAACCAGCCCTTGCCCTTTTCCCAGATAACAGGAGGATTCAGGCACTCTTCAATGGTGGTCCATACAGAAAATCCGAAAGCAACTCCGTCATAACCAGGAATTACATAGTTGTCGCCATCTCTTACATTTACTTCATCAATGGTGTCGAACAGGTGCTTGGCAGCATACTTTGCAAATACGTCTGCCATTCCGGGCTCGACGCCGGAACCTACGATCGCCATGTTGCCGGCTTTTTCCCAGGCTTCATGTCTCTCAAACTGATAGTCGCCCAGCTTTATGTACGCCAATTCATACGGCTTTTCCGGGTGTCTCTTGGAAAGAGTCATTGCACAGTCAAGATAACCTACGCCGGCTTCCAGACAGGTATCAAAAATGTTTTCGTTGAAATCCGGTTCTACCGCATTCATTACGAACGTGATCCCATGCTTTTTAATGACTTCCTTCATGTTTTCTTTGTCTTTTGCGTTGATCTTCTCAGCGACAAACCGTCCGCCGCCGCACAGTTTTGCGACTTCTTCCGCTCTGGCAAAGTTATAGTCTGAAATTACAACTTTTTCAGCCCACTCGCCTTCTTTTTTGGCTCTGCTGATGATCATAGCGGCCGATGTTCCTACGCCACCTGCTCCGATAATTAAAAGTTTCATTTTATCAACCTCCACTTGTTTGGCAACGTCGAACGTTATCACGGTCTTCTGCATGATACCGTGGATTTCCGTTGTCCTGTAGACCACAATAACATTTAACGTTATTCCGTTATTTTACAGCCTAATGTTACCAAACGTATTCTGAATATTCAATTATGTGTTTGCTGAAAAAATGTACTCTTTTGCTGTTTTGGGCCCCGTAACCACAAACTAATCATTCAGATGATCGATCAGGATCAATTCGGCTCCGAAACCGGTCAAATGGGACTGGATACTCAGCGTATCCACCGACGTAATCGTCGAAAAGCTGACGGTCGGAGTCATGGCCCAGCGGTTTGTGAGCTTTTCCCTTTTGGACACCGAATGGGCGTTGCCGAGTTTTACCTTATAGCTCATGACGATGTTGTCCTTGGAAAATTTATACCGGCTCATCTTGTATTCTCCGGATATACCGGATATCTTAATAAGGATTTCCGCGCGTTCATTATAATTCATCAACCCCTCCAGCGTCTCTTCCAGAGAGAGGTCCTTCTCCGCGATATCCCTGATCCTTTCCGTGTTGTTATAGAACAGGATGCTGAAGGACTCCTTGTCCGAATTGCTCTTGTGAGGTCTTGAGATGATATAGTTTTCTTCTTCTGTAATAATATGCTCATTGAGCGCCGTCAGCATTTTATAAGCAAAGGCCGCCGGCTGCATGCAGTTTTTTTCAAACAGTGCTTCGATCCCATTTTCGGCCGGTTTCTTCAGCTTCTTCGGCTGGTCAAGATCCAGTGAGACGATGGTCAGCCTCGACCCCTTGTCCTGATTTTCGGCGACGAAGATGTCCTTCGTCTGGTTCTTGACCGCCTTCTTGATCTCATCGGGCTTGGAAAGGTTATACTGGGCATGGATTTCCCTGCTGCTTACATTTCCCGTATACTTTTTGCGGTATTCCAGCGGATGCATTCCGAACCACTTGGTGAAGTATTTTATATAGTAACGTATTGCGGAAAAGCCGGATTCCTCGGAAATCGCTCCAATCTTTTTGTTGGTTCCCAGCAAAAGCTTTTCGGATTCCTCAACCCGGATAAAGCTGAGCAGCTCCTGGAAGCTGAGGCCTGTTGCTTCCTTGATCACGTGGGAAAGATAATAGATGCTGAGATGCTCCTGATCCGCGATTTCATTCAGGGTGAGTCTTCTCCCATAGTTTTCGTACATGTAATCGGTAATACGGTTCAGACGTCCGGCCAGAACCTTATTGCCTATGTTCTTTGCTTCGTTGACAAATTTACCGTCCTCCATGGTGAAGTACTGAAAATTGGCGAGGAGGTTGGCCAGCAGATTGTGGGTGCCCTCGATGACCTTGTATTCATAACCGTAGCCCTTATCCAGGATATCCAGCATGATGCGTCCCAGGATATTTCTAAGGGCTTCCAGATTTTCATCGTCTTCGTCCTTCATGTCTGTAACGAAAAAGCTGTTTTTCAGATTGCCGTAGTACTTCGAGAAGAAAGTCAGATCCATCTGCAGCATCATGACCATATTGGGCTGGTCTGTGTGATGGAAGCTGTGAATTTCCCTGTCGTTCAATATAAATATGTCTCCCCGGTTAAGAACGTATGAATAGTAGCCGTTCTTCATTCCTACCGATCCCTCCAGAACGTAAACCACCTCGATATCATCATGAAAGTGAATTGGGTATTCCATAATGTTTGCAGTCACGACATTGACAGGCAATCCTTCCTTGTAAAAATTCTTTTCCTTCAACATGGCTTTTTTCCTTTCGTAAAATATTATGTAAACTCTTGTTTGCTTTCGGGCGAACTTTTTTCAACAGCCCAAACTTGGCATATTATTAAGCTTTTAGCCGCTTATCCACAAATCGTCGAATCATTGTATACAATCTTATCCCAAGGCGGCTGTGGATAAAAATATCCGTTTTATACGTTTGTATTCCAACGTTTATCAAAATGCTTTCAAATGTCAATCCCCAACTTATCCACAGATTTTGCGACTAATATCGAAAACCTGTTGACAGTGGTCTCGCCTTTTTGCCCAAGCTAGTCGTTACCCTCTGCTGTCGATGGCTTCGATCGGTTCCTTCGGCTCTTTTCCCGTGTAACGCATGATCCCCTCGTAAATGCATTTTGCAAGCTTCCTCTGATACTCCTGCTGTTCCAGCAGCTTCGCTTCTTCCGGATTGGACAGGAAACCGCATTCTATGATCGCCATGGGCACCGTCGGGTTTCTGAACAGCAGCACATCCCTTTTCGCAAGCGCTGTTCTGTCGGTTCCGTCGTCTACCCCTATGACAAGCTGCTCCTGAATGGCTTCCGCTAACATTTTACTCTCGTCTAGCACGGTCTGATCGCCCGGGCCGGCAGGGAAAAAACTCTGGGCTCCCCGAACGGAACGGTCTTGTTTGAAACTATTTAAATGAACACTGACGGCGACCGTCGGATCCACCTCTTTGATTATTTCTCTTCGCGCGATCAAGTCCGCTGTTTTCTGACTCCGGATCGTCTTGTTCTTTTCTCCCAGGCTTCTGTCGTCTTCTCGGGTCAGTACGACTTTCCAGCCGTCTGCTTCAGCGAGTTCCTTGATTTGAAGTGCGATAGCCAGGTTGATGTCCTTCTCGGTGGTGCCGCCGTCGCTGGACGCTCCGCCGTCCATCCCTCCGTGGCCCGGATCGATCACGATGACGTCCGTAGCGGTAACCAGCTGCACCTTGGCGATCAAGCCATCATAGGCCGGGTGGATCGCGATCAGGATTGCAATCGCAAAAGCAGCCAACGCAATCTTCTTTAGTATCTTTTTGTCGAATATTTTAACTTTCATTGCCTTCCCCCCTCATGCTTAATGTATATGAGGGGCCGGAATGCAGTATTACGACGTAATAAATGCATCTGGTACAAAATCGAAGATTTTGTTACGTTTGATGCATTTATTATATCTTGTGCCGACAAAAAGTGCTATAATTTTTGTAATTACTTTGCGGTTTTCAGGTAACTTATTTTAGGTTGCCTTTTTGCCCCAAGCTTGCCGTTTTGCCCCAAGCTTGCCGTTTTGCCCCAAGCTTGCTTGGATGGCAAAACGGACAGCGTAGGGAACGAAGTGACCGGAGGAGGCGCAGCCGTTGCTTGGATGGCAAAACGGACAGCGTAGGGAACGAAGTGACCGGAGGAGGCGCAGCCGTTGCTTGGATGGCAAAACGGACAGCAGCGAGCGAAGCGAGTCGGAGGCGCAGCCGTTGAGTTCTCTTTGCCTATAGAAGCGACATTGTTAAAAATACTGTTCGCCTGCATTGGATAATCTTCGATTTGTAGATTTACACTGCGAATTTTCGGAAAATGAAAGCCAAACCCGTTCCGATTGATAAACTTGGTATATAATAGCAGTAATAGGACAATACACGAAACACGAAAGGACAAATGGCGATGACGAGGAAGCTTTTTCAGGAAGATGTTTATAAGAAGGAAAATGAAAGCACGGTTGCGGAGGTTAGGGGAACGGGCACGACTGAGGATCCGTTCCTGCTCGTGCTGGATGAAACGATATTTTTTCCCACCGGAGGCGGGCAGCCCTGCGATTTGGGGACGATAAACGATGTGCCTTTATCAGAGGTTTTCGAAAAGGACGGGGAAATCTTTCATAAGCTTGCGCCCAGCCCGGAGGATGCTCCCGGCCTGCCGAAAAACTGGAAGGCAGGCGACAAGGCAGTCTGCAAACTGGATTGGAATCGAAGATTTGAACATATGCAGCGTCACTGCGGCGAACATATCCTGTCAGGTATCTTTTTCCGGGAAACCGGCGGCGTGAACCGGGGTTTCCATATGGGGAACGGCTATATGACCATCGATATCGATATCCCTGGGATCGCCTGGGAACAGGCGCAGAGGATCGAAACGCTTACCAATGAAGTGATCTGGTCAAACGTCCCGGTAACGACACGTTACTATGAAACGCGTTCGGAGGCGGAAAAGCTGCCCCTGCGAAAAGCGCTGGCCGTGGATGAAGATATTTCCATCGTCTGCGTTGGAGACGAGAGCAATCCCGCCGACTGTGTCGCTTGCTGCGGAACCCATCCCAACACTTCGGGACAAGTCGGTCTCTTGAAAATCTTCAAACTGGAAAACTATAAAGGCATGACAAGAGTTTACTTCAATGCGGGAGCAGGCGCTCTTGCAGATTACCAGAACAAACACCGCATCCTAGCGGAGCTGAATCAGAAGTTCTCCTCCGACGATAACGACCTGTTGGATAAAATGAAAGCCCAGGAGGAGAAAAACAAGGAAGTTCGTCAGGAGCTTTATCTGATGAAAAATACCTTCATCGCCAAAGCTGCTGATGAGATTTCGGAGAATAGCGAGCCCGGACTTGTGATTCGGGAATATCCATATTTTAACGTCAACGATCTCCTGGCAATCGCAAAGGCCCTGGCGCAAAGATCCGTCGGTTTTCTGGCTGTTCTAATCTCTACAAGGGAAAACATCGTGATCCTGGCTTCCGACGGCAAACACGACTGCGGAAAGATCGTCAAGGACAACGCTCAGGTCTGGAGAGGAAAAGGCGGTGGGAACGCAGCCGGCGCCAGAGCCATGTTCCCATCAAGGGAGGATCTGGACTGCTTCGTTTCTTTTATCCGACAGGCCTATCAGAATCGCTGAACATCCCATCGCAGAACCCGCCGCAAGGCGGGTTTTTTGCTTGTCTGAAGGGTTTAAAGATGTGCGAAGCGGGTAAAATCAATCAAAATATCAAAGAAGAAATAGGAGGCAATTTATGAATATTTACAACTTCAATGTGAATAAAATCGACGGAACCGAAATATTTTTAAAAGAATATGAGGGCAAAGTCCTGCTCATCGTCAACACGGCCACCGGATGCGGATTTACGCCGCAATACGATGGGCTGGAGACCCTGTATGCCAAATACAGGGATAAGGGCTTTGAGATCCTTGACTTCCCGTGCAATCAGTTTTTGAACCAGGCTCCTGGCACGGGCGAAGAGATCGCCAGCTTCTGCAAGCTCAATTTCGGCACCGAGTTTGAGACCTTCGACAAGATCGAGGTCAACGGCGAGAATGCACATCCTCTTTATAAATACCTGAAAGAGCAGGCTCCGGAAGATATCGACAACGGAGGCCTGAAAGGACTGAAGGAGAAGCTCCGCGGCTTGTCTTTCTCCGTTGCAGATACCGAGATCCAATGGAACTTCACAAAATTCCTCATCGACAGAAATGGAAACGTAGTGGCTAGATTCGCACCGACCGTGACGCCGGAAGAGTTGTCGGAGCATATTGAAAAGCTCCTATAGGAGGTTGAGATGGAAAAAAAGAAGGGAAGCACTGGAATAAAAATCATCGCTTCGGCAACGTACCTTATGATGATCGCTGTCAATGCGCTGGCAAACATCATCCAAATAAACGGGGTTACGACGGGCCAGGTGTCGGACTCCTATCCGAACCTTTTTGCCCCGGCGGCCTTCACCTTTGCAATCTGGGGGCTTATTTACCTGCTGCTGGCATTCTATACGCTCTATCAGCTTGGGATATTCCGAAGGGATTCGTGGACTGCAGACCGGAATTTGCTGGTGAGGATCAGCATCATTTTCTCTGTTTCCTCTCTGGCGAATACAGCCTGGGTCTTTTCCTGGCATTATAAAGCGATCCCGCTGTCGATGGTCCTGATGATCGTCATCCTGATTTGCCTGATCCGAATCAATCAGATAACCGCCAGTGCCGGATTGGTTGGAAGAGAATACGTTTTTATCCGGCTTCCGTTCAGCGTCTATTTCGGATGGATCACCGTAGCAACCATCGCAAATGCAACGGTTCTCCTGGTCAGCCTCGGCTGGAACGGATTTGGGATCTCCGAACCGGTATGGGCAGCTGTCATGATCGCTGCAGGATTCCTGATTGGCGCTGCCACCATGCTGAAAAACAAAGACAAGGCATACGGCCTTGTCTTGATTTGGGCATTTTTCGGCATCCTTATGAAGCATATCCTGCCGGATGGATTTGATGGTCAATATCCTCTTGTGATCGGTGCAGCCGGTATATGTATCGTATTGGTTATCCTTGTCGAGATCTATCTCATGATAATAGTGCGCAGAAACCGGACATGAAATTTCTTATCGGTTTTTTGGCTTGATTTTCCCGACCGTCACGAAGACGGCCAACGTTCCGATCACACAGAGAACCGTACTGATCAGAAGCAGCGGCGAAGCCCCATGAAGATCCAGGATCACTCCGCCGAACAGGCTCGCGAAAACTCCGCTCAGCGTGATCATACCTGTGACAAAAGACTGCCCTTTTACCGCCTCTCCCTTTTCCATCACTTCATCGACCAGATGGACCGATGCGGACAGGAAGATCGGGAACGAGATAAGTTGGAACAGGAACGCTGCGTAAATGAACGCCACAGACGGCGCGACATAGGACAGAAAGACCTTGAAAACAAAGGCGACCGACGAAACCTTCAGCATGAGCTGGCAGCTGAAACGTCTCCTCAGCTGGCTGAAAAAAAACAGTCCAGGGAGCTCCAGCAATGCCATCCAGGAAAATAAACGTCCCATCTGACCGCTGGTCCCGCCGACATTCATGATGATCTGCGCCATATAGGAATTGAATACCGAGTTCTGGAAAAACACGAAGACAATCCCGATGCAAAACAGAATGAAATATTTATTGCGTGTTACAAAACTGATCAGGCTGACGGCTTCCGTTTCCTGGTCGTTTTTTTTCGAGGCGCCGACAGCAGGTTTTGCAGACATCGCCTTTTTATACAGCTTGTCGGTTACCGCAATGAAAAGCAGCATCAGTACGAGAATCGCGATTCCCGTCGCCGGGATCGCCTTGATCCCGAATGCGGTAACGAGAGATCCCAATATAGCGCAAAGCACGGCATAGGCGACGGATCCGCCGCTGCGTGTCACGCCGAAATTGATCACGTGCCCGCTATTACTGAGATAAAAGGCCATGGAATTGATCAGCGGCTGCAGGGAAGTGAGCCATGCACCCAGCAAAATAAAAATGACCGATAAGATCAATGATTTGGATGTGAAGATATAGAAAGATGCCGTCGCGGCAAAAAGTCCTATTGTTATGATTCCGGTGATGTATGTCAGCGAAACCTTTCTGGCCTTGTCCGCGGCGTCCGCCAGCAGCGGCTGCAGGATCACGGCCAGAATACTTGCCGCCGCAAGGATGACTCCTATTTCCGAGTTTGTATATTTTTTGCCCAGCAGAAAAACGGAAGCAAAGCTCATGATTGCTCCGTAGTACATCCAGTAGGTTCCCTGTATCGCGCCATAGGAAAGATTCAGCAGTTTCTTCATACTTCGTTTCGTCCTCATATTCTTCCGTCTTATGCTGTACCGCAATTTTATTTGCATCGCGGCGTATCTTCAGTGCTACTATTCTAGCCTGTTTTGACTTTTATGTCCACCCCAATGTACCGAAAAGGGTATTTAGGATAGTATGAGAAAAGCCCCGTTTTCGCGGGGCCTTTCTCGAAGGTGTTCTTAATGCTATTGCAGTACGCTTTTTACAAGATCCAGGTCTCTATTTTGAAGAATGCCTGCCAAAAGCGGCTCTTTATCGCTTGAATTTCCCTGCTGGCCCGCTTCGTTGATGCAACCCTGCAAAATTGAAAGACTCTTTTCATCCGGATTGTTTTCGTTTTCGTCCATCAGGAGCACAAGGCTTTTATAATAGCCCTTCCTTCTGGAAGGATCCAGCATCAGGCGTCCTCCCTTCAGTACCAGTTTTTGACCTTCCTGAAGTACATCCCGGGCAGTGGCGTTTTTCAGCATGACCACCTCTGCTTTTCCGGCATAATGGAATTCGACTTTTTTGTTGTTTGTCACAATGACTCTTTTCATCGCCATGACCTCCTTTCTTATCTCTTATTCTAATGATAAACTCGGATTTACCACAATCGGGTAGATTCGAAAAAGGTGAAGCGGGGTTCATGTTTTCTCTCCGATCTTCCGCATCGTGATTCCAAAGGGTTGACTGTAAAATTTTTCTCAAATATACTGAGCTTATAGGAATCAAGGAGGTGATCCGCTCTGTGAAAATCGGGACCTTTGCAAGGAAGTTCAAAATCAACGTAAGCACCATCCGGTTCTATATCGGCAACGGGCTTCTGACGCCCTGCCGAGTCGGCGGTCAGTACGAATTTGACGCGGAATGCGTATCCGATATGGAAAAGATTCTGAAGTACAAGAGATACAGTTTTTCACTGGAAGAGATCCAACTCCTCTTTTTCATGGAGAAGGCCTCCCGCTTCCAGGATGAGGTCGTGCTGCAGGTTTGCACCGATATCCTGAAAAACAAGAGAAAACAGCTCATCAAGGAGAAAGAGGACCTGACGTCATTTATTGACGAACTGGAAAAGGAAATCGAAAATCTTCCGTCCGTTGCTTCCGGTGAAATCCGCGAAGCAGGCGTTCCTTTCTCGATCATCCCGTATCTTTACTGCCCGGTATGCCAGAAGCCGCTGAAACTGGATTCCGCAAGCCTGTCCAACGGCAGCATAGGGAAAGGGATCCTTACCTGCGATTGCGGATATACAGCCGACATTGCTGATGGGATCATACTCTGCCGCGAATTCGAGGAGGATACTCCTTTCCGGGCCTTTGAAAACGTTGAGTCCGTCATGGCGATGAAGGATCAGTTCAGCCCGCTCTACCGAAAACTCATCGCAAAAACTTACCTTTGGATGTTCAACCGGATCTCCGGCCAGATCAACGCCAACAAACTTATCATGACCGGGCCGTTTCCCTTTAATTTTATGCTTGAATACACCGATAATCTGGGCCTTGAGAATACTTACATCATTTTCGACCCGTCTCTGAAACGAATCGAAAAAATGAAAAAGTATCTATCCTCATGGAACTACAATATTGTATATATTGTGGGGAAGCCTGGTCAGCTTCCGTTAAGGAAGGGCGCTGTGGATCTTTATGTTGATGATTACTCCACGGTCAATTCTCTGTTTACATACGGCACTTTCTCCACGGAATATATCGCTCCCCTGCTTAAGGAAAATGGGGAAGCGGTCGGAATTTTTACTGCTTATCCGCACGCGCCGAAAAGCCTTGCCAATTTTAAAAAGGACCATCCTGACTTCGAGCCGGAAAAGATGACGCTAAGCGGGCTGAAATATCACTGGTCCGAGAGAGGCGTGAAAATGATCGAGGACAAAACGATCGGCTCCACAACGCCAAACGAACTTCATTATCCCCAAAACGCCTTGGGAGAGACAATAGAAGTCCATGGCTATCATGCAAAGAAGAGTCCATCGTCAACACATACCGTCCAGTCTTTCATATAATGTAGTACCCCTATTAATAGGACACATTAAAGAAAGACTGGAGGAAAGTATCATGAATTCAGATACAGACAGCGGCCTCGGCAACAATCGCCTTGACGGCATTCAAAATATTCTTGACGGTAAATTTGATATCCGGCGAGGTATCGATAATCTTTGCGAAGCCCTTAGAGATATCCGCTGCCGCCGTGAATATGAGGCAGAAATCAATGTTGTCAACGGGATACGCCACATAAAGGAAGGCCTGTGCCAAATCAAAAAGGGCCTTAGAGAACTTCGCGGTCTGATCGACTGTGAAGACCGAAAGGAAATCAAGGAAGGCATCCGTGACATATGCAGAGGTCTCAAAGATCTCTGCCAGGTTCTGAAAGATATCTGCTGCGGGTGCTGGTGCGAAGCGGAAAAGAATCTTGTAAAAGCGATCAGGCAGATCGAAAAAGGATTGTGCCGAATCGACAAAGCCCTGGACGACATCTATTTATGCGCGTAAACCGCGTTCTTTAAAAAATGCAGTAAATGGCAGAAGGAATTCCTTCTGCCATTTTAAGCTTCATCCAAAGGCAGCTTGAATCCGAACGTAGCCCCGCCCCCATGCCTGTTCGCCGCTTCCAAGGTTCCGTTATGAGCCCTGATAATTGTCTTGCAAATAGAAAGACCAATTCCCAACCCTCTTGTTGAATGAAAGCTGCTGGCATCTTTTGGCATATTACTTTCAAATAAATATGGAAAATCGGCTTCTGCAATTCCTTCTCCATTATCACGAACTTCGAAGACCGCATATTTGCTTTCAGAATTCACCATCACTTCGACAATTGTTTTCTCTGGTGAATGTTTGATGGCGTTTTCGATAAGATTGATCAAGACCTGCACGATTAAGGTTCCATCCATAGGCACCATGAGCAAATCGCCGGGAACTTTTACGGATATAGCCCTTTCCGGATACCTTTTCCGAATCTGGCGAACGGCCTCCGCGACGATTTCTTCCACAGCCTCAGGCGATTTCGCAACACTCATCGTTCCTTCTTTTATTCGTGTTACCGCAAGAAGGTTCTCCACCATTCGTATGAGCCATTGCGAATCTTCCTTGATATTCATAATCAATTCGTCACGAGTTCTTCGATCGATATCGTCACCATTTTCAAGTATGGTAGTGCATGCCCCTAATATACCCGTGAGAGGATTGCGAATATCATGAGAAATCGCGCGAAGGAGATTGCTTCTCATTTTTTCTTTCTCGGATTCGATTAAGATTTTCTTTTGTTCGTCTGATAAATACTGACGTTCCACCGCCATTGCCACTTGGGATGTTAACATTTTTAAAAACAAATTATCATTTTGATCAATTTTCCCTTTCACGCAGGAGACGCCGATTACGCCAAGAAGCTTGCCTTGCGATACGACTGGGACATAGTAAGCGCCCGCTCCCATAAGCGTATCCGTGCCTGCACCCGCCGGTTTCATATTTCGGTAAACCCAATGGGCAACCGCTCGCTCATCTTCCTTTTGCAGCAGGGATACATAAGGATCTGTGCTTGATTCCATGTAAAAACCGGTCGAACTGTTCTCAGGATCTTCCGTGTAAACGACGACAGAACGGTCAAAAATTTTCGTGATATATTCACTGATCAATTTCACGATATTCTCAAGTCCCCTGGTTTTCAGTAACTTTTTATTAATCTCATATAACAGTCTTGTCTGATGCTCTCGTTCCACAGAAAGCCGTATTTGAGTTTTTATTCGAACAGTCAGCGTGCTCGTAATAAATGCCACGATGAACATGATAAGAAATGTAATCGGATAACCTGGCTGAATCGCATTAAAAGTATAATAAGGAACTGTAAAGAAAAAGTTGAACAGTAGCACACTTAATACCGACGCCGACAGACAATAGAGATATCCTGCTGTAGACAGCGAAATGATAAGTACGGACAGGATGTACAGCATGATTATATTTTGGTCACCGATATCAATGCTCCGCAGACCCATATTGACCAGTGTTGCAGCTGCTAAGATCCCGACGGTTTTGAGCGAGTCAGGCCAAGACAGTATCAAATTCTCTGTGACCTTGATTCGTCTTGATTTCCTGTGTCTAAACTGGTAGCTTTCCGGTATGATATGGACTTCAACATTAGGGAGTTGAAAAATAAGATTATCCACCAGATCTGTTTCAAATATACTCTTTAGTTTTTTATTTCTGGTATTACCTAATACAAGATCCGTGATGCCTGAAATCTTGGCATATTCGGTAATCATCGATGCTATATCGGCGCCGCTGAGCCGTACGATTTCAGCACCCAGCAATTTTGCTAAATCTAATTTTTCTTGTATTTCTGATTCATTGCTGCTGTGCAATTTTTCCACATAAACAGCAACCCAGGGCGCATGATACGCCTCGGAAGCTCTTGCCGTCCATCGGATTGATTTTGTGGAAGATGCGGAGTTGATGCAAACCATAAATTTTGTGCTGACGGTTTTTTCTTTGGTTCGTGTCTCACTTAAGTTATCATGACTTAGTCTGTCAGCCGCTTTTCGCATGGCGATTTCGCGCAGAAGCCGCAAATTCTCTTTGGTGAAGAAATTTTGCATTGCAGCTTCAGCGTTTTCCGTCCGGTATATTTTTCCTTGCTCAAATCGTTTTAGCAGCTCTTCCGGTGCGAAATCAATAATCTCAACTGTATCAGCATCATCAAAGAAGTAATCCGGTATGGTTTCTTTCACCGTGATCTTCGTGATCTTCTGCACGAGATCATTGAGGCTTTCAATGTGCTGGATATTTACCGTTGTGTAGACGTCGATCCCTGCATACAGCAGTTCCTCAATATCCTGATAGCGTTTTTTATTTCGCATACCAGGCGCGTCCGAATGGGCAAGCTCATCCACCAGAATCAACTCCGGTTTTCTGTCAAGCGCCGCGTCTAAATCCAATTCTTTAAGAAGAATATTTCTATATTGTATCTCTTTCGGAGTCAATACGGGCAGTCCCTCCAGCAGCTGCATCGTCTCGGGACGCGTATGGGGTTCGATATAGCCGACTACGACGTCAATTCCGCTTTTTAATTTCTCATGCGCATCATCAAGCATAGAGTATGTTTTGCCTACTCCTGCGGCATAGCCGAGGAAAATTTTTAGTCTTCCTTTTCTCTTTTTTGCATCGGAGCGTATCGTTTCAAGTAAAACATCCGGATTCGGACGATCATCGCTCAAATGATTCATAGAGATCCCCCCTTCTATAAACAATTGCTGGACTATTTCAACCCATCAAGCATTAAATTGACATCCAATACATTGACAGCCGGTTCCCCCCAGAATCCCAGGAATCTTCCTTGCGTGCACTTTTTTATCACTGCTCTTACAGCATCCTCACGGATGCCTCTTTCCCGGGCGATTCTCGCCACTTGATACTCTGCCGCCACCGGCGATATATTCGGATCGTAGCCGCTGCCGGATGACGTGACCAAGTCCGCCGGAATGTCCGCTTTATTGCCCGGATCAAAGCTGTGCCACCAGTCAATTCTTTCCTTAACCAGCTCTTCTTGTTCCTTGCCGGCAGGCGACAAATTGGTCACTCCCATTGGTCTTCCAATAAGGTAGCTCGGTTTTGTAAATTCCTGGGCGATCAGCTCGGAGCCGTATTCTTTTTTCGTACCATCATTTAACGTCACTGTTATTATACTTCCATTGGCCTGATGCGGAAAAATTAGCTGTGCGATTCCTGTTATCGCGCCCGGATAAATGATCCCGCAGAGTATTGTCATGATAATAAAGCACAGGATTGCCGGTTTTAATGTTTTTAAAAATTGATCCATCATAATTCACCTCACACGAGACCGCTTACGGTCAGTAGAATATCAATCAATTTTATTGCGATAAAGGGTGCGATAAAACCACCGAGTCCGTAGATCAATATATTCCTTTTCAATAGCTTGCCGGCAGACATCTCGTGATATGCCACTCCTTTTAAAGCCAAAGGGATCAGAGCAATAATAATCAATCCATTGTAGATAATGGCGGACAGGATCGCGCTCATTGTACTGGTCAGTCCCATAAAATTCAAAGCGATAAGCTGAGGGTAAATGTTAAAGAACAATACCGGAATGATGGCGAAATACTTTGCTACATCGTTAGCCACACTGAACGTTGTCAGCGCGCCTCTCGTCATAAGCAGCTGTTTTCCGATTCTCACAATATCGATCAGTTTTGTGGGGCTTGAGTCCAGGTCGACCATATTGCCGGCTTCTTTGGCGGCCTGTGTTCCCGTGTTCATCGCTACCGCGACATCGGCCTGGGCTAGGGCCGGCGCGTCGTTGGTACCATCCCCGGTCATTGCCACCAGATGCCCTTTCGATTGGTATTCCCGAATCAAAGCGAGCTTTGCTTCCGGCGTGGCCTCTGCAAGGAAATCATCCACTCCGGCCTCTGCCGCAATGGCAGCGGCCGTCATCGGATTGTCACCGGTTATCATGATGGTTTTGATTCCCATCTTTCTCAGATCGTCAAACCGTTCTTTTACCCCTTTTTTAACAATATCCTTTAAATAAATAACGCCAAGAACCTGATCGTTTTTCGCGACCACGAGGGGAGTTCCGCCTTCGTTCGCCACTTTCTTTACTATCTTTTCACACTCTTCCGGATATTTTCCGCCCTTGTCAAGCACGTATGCCTTTACAGCTTCTGCCGCACCTTTTCGGATCTCTTGCTCTTGGTAGTCAATACCGCTCATTCTTGTCTTTGCAGTGAATTCTACAAAAGTCGCCTTTAGTGCGGAGAGGTCGCGGCCTCTGATCCCGAATTTTTCCTTTGCAAGAATTACAACGCTTCTACCTTCCGGAGTTTCGTCTGCAAGTGAGGATAATTGTGCCGCATCTGCCAGATCCTTTTCTGTTACCCCTTCAACCGGTAAGAACTCGCTTGCCTGACGGTTTCCGAGTGTGATCGTGCCGGTTTTATCCAGAAGAAGAACATCCACATCGCCTGCAGCCTCAATCGCGCGCCCGCTCATAGCCAGCACATTGGCCTGATTGAGTCTGCTCATGCCGGCGATCCCGATGGATGACAGGAGGGCTCCGATGGTAGTTGGCGCCAGGCAAACAAGCAGTGCAATCACATTCGTAATGGAAATTGCCGAACCTGCTCCCGCCTGTCTGCTTGCAAAATCCGAAAATGGAAGCAGAGTTGCAGTTACAATAAGAAATATAATGGTCAGCGCCACCAGCAATATTTGAAGTGCGATCTCATTCGGTGTTTTTTTTCTTGAGGCACCCTCAACCATCGCAATCATCTTATCCAGAAAGCTCTCCCCAGCTTCGGTAGTGATGCGGATTACAAGCCAATCCGAAACCAATGTCGTGCCTCCGGTCACCGCGCTTCGGTCGCCTCCCGACTCTCGAATCACCGGAGCTGATTCCCCGGTTATCGCACTTTCATCTACAGACGCCGCGCCTTCTATGACTTCTCCATCCATAGGAATTTGTTCATTCGCTTTCACATAGACGATATCTCCAGCCTTTAATGCGCTTGACAGTACCTCGGTATACTCTTCGATATTATCCGGCGACTTCAGCTTCCTCGCCTTAACGTCTTTACGCGCGCTTCGCAGACTATTTGCCTGAGCGCGACCTCTGCCCTCCGCTATTGCTTCTGCAAAGTTAGCGAACAGCACGGTGAACCACAGGATCAATGCGATCGCAAGGGTATACCCCTGGGTTTCATCCTTGATCCCTGCAAAAGCTAATAGATATAATGCCGTTGTCATCATCGCGCCGATATAGACTACCAGCATTACCGGGTTTTTGATCTGAATGCGCGGAGAAAGTTTTACGAAGGATTGCTTTACTGCATCCGATATAATTCCGCTGTTTCTAAACTCATTTTTCATATATCACACCTCATTTCAAGGTCGTAAAGTAATCTGCGATCGGACCGAGCGCCAGCGCCGGCAAAAAGCTGAGCGCTGCAATGATCATGATCACTCCGATAAGCAGACAGATAAACATGGTATTGCTCGTGGACAGCGTACCCTCGCCGGCGGCAACGCTTTTCTTTTTCGCCAGGTTTCCTGCCAGGAAAATAGCCGCATAGATCGGCACAAACCTTACGATCAGCATAATAACTCCGCCGACGAGATTGGTAAATACATTATTGGCGCTGAACCCAGCGAAGGCGCTTCCATTGTTATTTCCCATGGATGAAAATGCATAAAGCATTTCCGAGAAACCATGCGCACCTGAATTTGTAAGCCAGGAGGCAGCCTGTGGCATCATCGCCGCAGCCGCAGCGCCGAAAAGCGTCATCAACGGAGGAGTGAGTACAAGCAGGCACACCATTTTCATGTCAAAGGGCTCTATCTTTTTCCCCAGATATTCCGGCGTCCTGCCGACCATCAAACCTGCAATAAATACGGTAAGGATAACAAATGCCAGCATCCCGTATAATCCGCTTCCGACCCCGCCGAAGACGATTTCACCGAGCTGCATCAGGAACATGGGAATCATTCCGCCTAGCGGTGTAAAACTGTCATGCATCGCATTGACTGATCCATTTGACGCCGCCGTTGTCGCAACGCTCCATAACGCCGACGTGCCAACGCCATGGATCACTTCTTTGCCTTCCATATTGCCTGAATTTATAACGCCTGCAAATGATGGAGAAGTGTATTGTTCACACAGGATCACTCCGGCAAGCGCCGCCACGAACAATACGATCATTACGATATAAATTGCTCTCCCTTGCCGGTTGTCCTTTACCGCTTTGCCAAATGATACGCATAACGCCGCCGGTATCAATAAAATTGACAGGAGCTGCAGAAGGTTAGAGAATGGCGTTGCGTTTTCGAGAGGGAAAGCGGAATTCGCGCCAAAGAAACCACCGCCGTTTGTGCCAAGCTGCTTAATAGCGATCTGACTCGCTGCAGGTCCTAATGGAATCGTCTGTGAAGCGCCGTTTTCCAACGCTGTTATCTGATGATACGGCGCAAGCGTCTGAACCACGCCCTGTGACACAAGCACAATCGCTAATATCAGCGACAAGGGGATCAGTATATATAATGTTGAACGCGTCAAGTCGGCCCAAAAGTTTCCGATCGTCGTGCGATTTGTGAACAGGAAACCCCGGATCAGCGCAAACAGCACCGCAATTCCTACTGCGGCGGACACAAAATTCTGTACCGTTAATCCTATACTTTGTGTGAAGTAGGATAAGGTTGATTCGCCGGAATAGGCCTGCCAGTTCGTATTGGACACAAAGCTGGCCGCCGTGTTAAAAGCCAGGTCCGGGCTTACGGATTTCATATGCTCTGGATTAAAGGGCAGGGCGCCTTGCAGAATTTGAATTCCAAATACGACGAGGAGGCCGATCAGGCTGAAAACCGTCACTGCCGCCGCATACTCCTTCGGCGCCATTTCATCTTTGCTTTGAATACCCATAACTTTATATACGCCGTTTTCTGCAGAGAGAAGTACTCCGGATAAAAATACTCTCTGACCGGTCATAACTTTATAAATATAATTACCAAGAGGTACTGAAAGCAAAATCAATAGTACGAAGTAAACGAAATACTGAATCATGATAATACTCATAGATTTTCACCCCTAAACAACACATAGAACAAGTAAATAAACAAGGCCAACGCAACAAACGCTGAGATTGTAATAACGATACTCATCTATAAATCACCTCATTTCTTCTCAGATCAATAGTTCGCTAAAGCCCGTCTGGCGGCATTTAAAAATGCTTGATATCCCCCATCTGCATCATTTCTGTGCCTGCAAGACATCAACAACACGTCTTCAATATCTTCCTCGTTAAAATCGATGCTATTTATTAAAATATCTCTGATATCAGAATCAGGGGAGCCATTTGCAAATGCTTTCGCGGCTGCGTATACTTTTTCGCTTAATTCGGTTCCGGTTTTTCGGTCAGAATTGTAATCGGTGATTTTCTTTGCTAAATAGATTATCAGACCAGCCACTGCGATTAAACCTATGTTTATAAGAACGCTTTCCATAATAATTCCTTATCTTCTTTCAATTTTCTATTTCTATGGGCCAGAGTTTTACTATAATGATTTTACTAACGAAGAGCATAAAACTGGTATAAAGAAGACGGTTACCGGCATTAAGAAATTATTAAGATTAAAAAAACAGAGCAAGTATTTTGCTCTGTTTCAGATTCCAACATAATGAAGTTAGTTCACTTTTCCTTTTTTTTCTTCGGCTTCGGCACGGAAGTCACAGGCTCCAGGACGCGGATGACCTCCTTGGCGAATTCCGCGTCGTCGATATCCAGGATGTAGTGCTCCTTTGCACCGGTGTACGGGAATCCCTTTTCGGCGTTCTGCATCAAGTCTGCAATACATTCAAGTTCCTTCACGTAGACGATGTTGTCGCAGACCAGGAGGATCGGCTTTTCGTTCACGTATACCATGTATTCCCCGAACATTTTCCTGTACCGGACAAAGCCGACGCCCCGTATCTGCTCGCAGACGTATTCAATAAAATCCTGTGTGGTTGACATTGCAATTCCTCCTTTTATAACAATGGGCTGGGTGGGTTGGGTATAACGATGGCCAGAATAATATAGGTCAGCAGACCGACCCCCGTAAATATGAAGAATAGCCGAACAATTACGGCATCCCAGCCAAAGTACTCAGCGATACCCCCGCAGACGCCTGCGATTATCCGGTTATTTTCACTTTTACACAACATCCTATATCCTTGGTTTGTTTGGTATGAACTGCCCTTTCGGCTGCCCGATTGTTTTGCCGCAATGGCTAGTATTATTAATATAGCAATTATTAATATTATGGGAAACGCTTTCATAAAATCCTACCCTCTTCATTAGAACGAGCCTTCGTTTTTAAAAACATGATCGATGTTATCGCCAATATTACATCACTGCTAAGGCTGATTACATTTAAATTTTGATGGCTGCCAAGCATCCGGACGAAAGGTCGATATAGGTTGTAACACGCCTGCGCATAAGCTCCAAGAATCCCTTCAGGCCCGTATGAAAAGGACAAAAGCGCGTCGTTAGGAAAACTGAAAAAGCAAATCCATAAAGGATATAATAGAATCCAGATAATGCCTAGTGCTCTGAATACCTTTTGCCGGCCGGAAAGGAGGATTACTTTTTTCAGTGAGAATAAAAACAGAGCGATGCCCAGGAAAAATATCACTTTGATAATATTGTACTGTATAAGAAGATACAAATAAAAATTATCGGTATCCATTCCATAGCCATAACCGGTCATGTATTGCACCGCATTAATGCCAAGCAGTACTGAAGCGGCGCCTATGATTGCCAGCGAGAATTTCGCAAGCTTGGATTTTAGCTTTATATTGAGGCAGCAAAAAGCAGCCACCAGCCCCATCCCGCAGATATAGAGGTAGTTGGCGAACTGGTATAAGAAATTTGCAAACGTGATCCCGGACATTAAGATGCAATACAGTGCTGATAAAAGACAGGCGCCGGTTATAAGTATAACCATCTGCAAACCGTTGTTGTTGCCTCTTAAATCCTCCGGCTTATAAACCGTTGTTTGATTCGGCATTTCAATTCCACCTCGCGTGATTTAGAAATTTTTCGCTTCCTATCTTTTCCGTTTCTTGACCCTACGGATAATTAAAATTGCCGCAATACAGATTAAGGCTGCAGCGCTAATTATGGGCAGCATCGAGTCCGAAGCCACATAAATTGAGGTAGGGCCGTCCGAGCCGCCGATGATCCCGATATCCATATGATTATATTCCCTTCGTATTATTATTTGTAGCCTTTAACTTTTGCAAATACTTTTAAATATATGATTATTTCTTTTTTTACTCTTTTGAAAATATCGGATGCCTTCATTCCTTGATCTCCTTTATTGTGGACTATTCAATAATTACCTTTTTTAAGACTGGTCTTTCTTTGCTCCACTAATTGTTTTTCTTATGCCGTTTACAATCATCACCAAACTGAATATTCCGAAACCGGATATCTGAATAAACCGAAGGGCATACTCTATCGGCAAAAGAGACTCATCGCTCTGAAAAGCATTAATGATACCCAAAACAAAAGGAATAAGAGTCATGAGACCAATACCTATCAGGGAGATTCCTATCATTTTCGGTTTTCCTGAGTGTACTAAATTCCCTGGTATTTTACCCCCTAAATAATAACCCGGATTATACTGATTATCTTGCCATTCTTCAAGATCTTCAATATAATGGTCGTTATTCTTCTTTTCTGTTTTCATATAATTCACCCTTAATGAAGATTAAGCTGTCATATCCTCACTCCCGGATCCGGCTGGTCTGACCTAAATTAAAGTATATAGCCTAAAAAGCACAATTAAATTAAACAACAAAAAATACACGATGTGCTTAGGTTTTAGCGTTTTCTTTGAATTGGCAACAGGCTCTATCCTTTTCGCTTGTCTTTTTAAGAAAGAATACGTAAAAATCCCCAGAGGAGTAGATACAACCGTTAAAATAAATACTAACGCTATAAGTAAATGTTCTGTTCCTTCATTTATAGTTACATCATTTAAAGTTGCAAACGACTCTATAAGTGTAAGTATCCCAAAAAGCATCATTGAAATTCCTTCAATGAGTATGAAAATATATATCTTTTTATTCTTACCCATTATTGTTCCCCGTTTACAAGCGCCTCTATTTCCGTCTTAAATCTTTTAACATTTTCTGTCTCGCGGCGTTCCATAAAATTCAGTCCCTCCAAGGTATTAGCGACCTGGTTTTTAACTGTTGATACGCTATCAAGGGATTCATTGATTCTGGTCTGCATCATCCAATCCGCGATCAATCCGTCAAAGAAGAAGTCGGCGAAGCATAAAAAACTATTCTGATCAACCGAAATCATATCCCCATTGATACTTATGTCGGCAAGCTCCGTTTTAAACTGACTTAGAAGCCTCTGGGCGGTTATTACTTCCGAATTTGCATCGTCAATACGGGAATGTTTCACCAAGTCCGTAATAAGTCCACCGCCGAAAAGATCCCATGTTCCCCATCCTGCGGCGCTATCGAGGCTATCGAGTACCCTCGCCAAACTGGCGAGCACTTTTTTTCCCGCAGCGTTTGCTTCCTGTAGTTCTTTCAACTGGGCTTCCACAACACTTAAGCCTTCTTCCAGCTCAAGGATCTTTGCAGCGGTATCGCTGTTTTCCTTTACCAGCATATCCTTTTTTATTTCAAAAAGCCGGGCATATTCCTTCCCGCAGTCGGCATAATTCGGTCGTTCCGAGTTCAGCTCGGAAATCTGATCTTTCACATAATCCAAATCTCTTATCGTTTGCTCGTATTTCAGTTTGGCGGCAAGCGCTTCCCCTCGTTCTCTTTGAGTTCGTTCCTCCCGGCTGCCTAACAACGAGTAAAAAATCGTGACGATACTGGTATTTTCAAGTTTCTCTGCATCAAGTTCTTCTTTCTCCATGATTGCCCTTAGCTTTCGCTCTTTGCTTTCGAGCGCATTTCGGTCCGACTCCAGCTGTTTCAGCATCGATTCAATTTTATGTAAGCGGTTGATGCCCTCCCTGGCCTGTTTCATCTGGCTGTTAATCTCTGAATACATAATAACTCCCCTCCGCAGTAAGATCACAACGACCCCGCATATCCTAAAAAAGTGGAGCCGATTATGATATTCTCTCAATAGAATATCATAACCGGCTCCAATAATCTTACTAATGTGGTAGTTTTTATGGTTTCATGTAGAAATTAATAGTAAATCGGGTTACAGCATCGGTTTCAGGTTCGGGCTGACGGTAAGCTTTGTGCCTGTGGCTTCCTGAACCTGCTCTACGGTATAGTCGGGATGGAGCTCTGTCAGCATGATGCCGTCCTTCGTTACTTCCATGACGCCCATTTCTGTGACGATCATATCCACTACATTTACTGCGGTATATGGAAGGGTGCATTCTTCGAGGATCTTATGCTTTCCCTTATTTGTATGCTGCATGGCTACGATCACTTTCTTTGCTCCTACTACCAGGTCCATTGCGCCGCCCATGCCGGGAACCATCTTGCCCGGTACGATCCAGTTTGCAATGTTTCCATGGCAGTCTACTTCCAGGGAACCCAGAACGGTGGCATCTACGTGGCCGCCCCGGATGATTCCGAAGGAGGTCGCGCTGTCAAAGAACATCGCGCCGGGATTTACGGTTACATACTGTGCTCCGGCGTTTACGATGTCGACGTCTTCGCTGCCCTTTTCGGCTGCCAGTCCCATTCCCATGATGCCGTTTTCGGACTGGAGTACGATGTGTACGCCTTCGGGAAGGAAATTAGCGACCATGGTAGGAAGTCCGATGCCAAGATTGACTACGTCTCCGTCTTTCAATTCCTTTGCTACTCTTGTAGCGATGATTTCTTTTGGATCTCTTAGATCTGCCATGGTTTTTCACCTCCTACGATGGCATCGACGAAGATGCCGGATGTTACCACGTTGTTCGGATGGATCTCGCCGACTTCTACGATTTCGCACGCGCCTACGATGACATAGTCCGCTGCGGTCGCCATCATCGGGTTGAAGGTCCTGGTGGTTCCGTTGTATGTGGTGTTTCCGAATTTATCGGTTACGCTTCCTCTGATCAGGGCGAAGTCGGCTTTGAGCGGCTTCTCAAGAAGATAATCTCTTCCGTCGATGTTGATGACCTGCTTGCCGTCCGCTACGATGGTTCCTACTCCGGTAGGGGTAAGGAATCCGCCGAGGCCTGCGCCGCCGGCTCTTACTCTTTCGGCCAAGGTTCCCTGGGGAACGAGGATGCATTCCAGCTTGTCAGCCGCTACATCGGTATTCATTCTCTGCGCTACCTCGGGGTTGAGCCCTACGTGGGAAGCGATGAGGGTCTTGATCTGTCCATTGGAAAGGAGCTTTCCGACTCCTCTGCCCGGTACGCCTGCATCGTTGCAGATGATGGTGAGGTTTTTGACGTTCTTTTCTACAAGCGCGTCGATCAGGATCTCAGGAGTTCCGCAGGCCATGAAGCCTCCGACCATTATGGTCGCGCCGTCCTGGATACCAGCAACCGCTTCCTGTGCTGTCATGATCTTATTTTTCATATTGCGTTTTCCTCCTATACCATCTTTCTCTTTACGACTTCAGTGAGTACGAAGGAAGCAACGTCTTCTGCATAGCTATGTGCGCCGAAACCAGCGTCATAACCCAGTTCCTGAGCAAGCTCGTGGGAAATTCTCGGTCCGCCGCATACGAGGATGACTTTGTCCCGGATTCCTTCCGCTTCCATCAGCTCAACAAGGTTTGTCATGTTTGCGATGTGTACGTCTTTCTGAGTAACGATCTGGGAAACCAGGATCGCATCCGCATTTGTTTCGATCGCTTTTGCGATCAGCACTTCATTTGGAACCTGGCTGCCCATGTTGATGGCTTCGATTCCGTGATACCGCTCCAGACCGAAATGGCCGTGGAAACCTTTCATATTCATGATTGCGTCGATACCAACGGTATGAGCGTCAGTTCCGGAGCAAGCTCCTACGATGACGACCGGTCTCTTGATATTTTCTTCGATATATTTTTCGCACTCCAGACGATCCATAACTTCAACGTCGACCTTAGTGACCTTGATGGTTGTGTAGTCTACCGTGTGCTGACATTTTCCGTACAGTACGAAGAATGTAAATCCGCCCATGTCGCTGGAATGAACGACTGCAGGCTCATCCAGACCCATTTTTTTTGCGAGCTGCTTCGCAGCTTCGTTGGCTTCTTCGCCATAAGGAACCGGCAATGTGAAGGTCAACTCCATCATACCGTCATTCATGGTGTCTCCATAAGGCTTCGCTTTTGTTAAATCTACGGCTGTTGTTGCAGTAGCTGCCTGTGTTGTATGAGAACCCATTATTTTGCACCTCCCAGCATTAATCCAATAAATGGATTGAAATAGTTTTCGTCTTTTACGCAAACTCCGGCAAGACCTTTTCCTCCGTCTCTTGCGCGTTTTACTCCGCCGAACTTACCTTGTTCGATCGTAGCAAAGAGGCCTTCTTTTTCAATATCTTTCAGCAGTTTCTCTGCTTCAGTAAGGACAAACTGTGCTCTTTTCTGCATGATTCCGTCCTGCTTGTATTCCACTTCTTCACCGATCGCTCTGGCGTTATTGAAAATATATTTCGCGTTTTCGATGGAAAGCATTCTGTCCTGCATATGCGGTGTGTGGATTGCTTCTGTTGGCATACCCAAAAGCTGCAGGGACTGTCCGGACCAAACCGCGATCATATTGAACAGGGCGTCCTGGATATGGCCTTTAAAGATGTTTCCTGTCATGAATTTTGTAGGAGGCATGTATTTCAGCGGAGCTTTCGGGAAGATTTCTCTTGCCATGATCGCCTGCGCCAATTCATATAAGAATCCGTTTTCCATTTCAGGATCCATTTCGAATGCATGCCCGAGGCCCATCTGTTCCGGCGGGATGTTGGCTAATACCGCAAACTGTTCATTGATAAACTGGGATGCAAGTACGGTGTGCGCTGCTTCATACGCGTCATCTGTTGTCAAGTAGTTATCTTCTCCTGAGTTGAAGATGATTCCGCAGTAGCTGATGATAACTCTGGAGAAGAACTGGTCAACCAGGGTCCTCTGCATATTGATGTCACGGAACAGGATGCCGTAAAGGGCATCGTTCAGCATAACATCAAGTCTTTCGATTGCTCCCATTGCAGCGATTTCAGGCATGCAAAGACCAGAGCTGTAGTTGCACAGTCTGATATATCTGCCAACTTCTTCGCCGACTTCGTCGAGGGCTTTTCTCATAAGTCTGAAGTTTTCCTGAGTTGCGTATGTTCCACCGAAACCTTCGGTAGTCGGTCCGTAAGGAACATAGTCCAGCAGGCTCTGTGCTGTGGTTCTGATAACGGCGATAATGTCTGCGCCCTGTCTTGCAGCGGCTTGTGCCTGAACCAGGTCTTCATAGATATTACCGGTAGCAACGATTACATAAAGGTAAGGCTTTTTGCCTTCTCCGATCGTCGCAAGATACTTTTCTCTCTTCGCAGTCTGAGCTTTGATCTTTTCAAGAGCTTCTTTTACAAGAGGCAGAATCTTAGCTTCTGCATCAGCAGCAGACGCCATAGGCAGCTTCATGATATCCAGTTCGCCTGCAGCCATCTTTTCTGCGATAGCCTGTGGATCGAGACCGGTCTGGATCATTGCGTTTCCGATCCAATATGCAACTCCCTTTGGAAGACCGCCGCCATCCTTGATGGCGTCGACTACAACGTTTGGAAGCGGTGTATCAACATCGTCAACTCCGTCCACTCCTAAAAGTCTCAGGACAGTTCTTTCGGTACTTACTGTGGTGTGTCTGTCGATAAAGGTCTGCATGCTCGCAGCAATTCTTGCAGCGCTGGATCTTGCACTGTCGATTACCTTTGGGTCGAGGTTTAACTTACTCTTCATCCTTTTTCCTTCTTTCTTTATAATTTTTGAATGATTGCGATATATTTATGACTGATGGTGCCCATCATTTAATAACTTTTTCGCATTTTCTATGATCTCATCATATATTCCAAGCATCTTTGCTATGTTTAACGCATCCTTTGGGATTTCCTCATCGTTTTCCGCATGGTAGAGGCGGTAATCCATGTATTTCTGAATGATCTCGATCCTCTCTCTGCGGTTTGCGTAACGAATTTCCTTTTCCAGCTTTCCGAAATCGGCGTTCGCCAAGCCTCTTACCTGCATGTTCTTGATGCCCTCGCCCACTGTGACACTGTCGAAGTGGGTGGTGATGAGGCTGATATAAGGCCTTGTCTTCAGGTATCCCACCATGCTCTTGGTCAGGGCCAGACCCTCTACCGGATTCGTGCCGCTGGCGATCTCGTCGATCAGAATCAGCGACCGTTCCCTGCTCTGGTCAAGGATCTCCTTCAGTTCTTCCATTTCGCTTCCGAAGCTCGAAAGCCCCCGCTGCATGGATTGGCTGTCACCGATCAGGATGTGGACATAATTTGAAAGTCCGACTTTCGCGGCGCTGCACGGAACAAAAAATCCGTATTGAGTCAGCATGGCAACCAGGCCGACCAGTTTCAGGGATACGGTTTTCCCACCCATATTTGCTCCCGTGATACAGGTCACTCCGTCCTGAAGGCTGATGCTCACAGGACAGTAAGGCTTACTTTTCTGGTTCAGGATCTCTTCCACAACAAGATGTCTGCCCTCTTCGATTTCGATCGTATGGCCGGGAACAAGCTGCGGCTTTACGCAGTTATGATTCTTGGCATAGACCGCTTTCGAAAGTGTAAAATCCAATTCCCCTATCTTGTCACAGTTTTTCAGCAGAACGTCGCTGAACCGGTAGACCGCTTTTGACAGCTCGCCCTGGATGTTCAGCTCCTCCTCCTCGATCTTTTCGTTGAGAAGGTCCATCTCCCGGACCACTTCGTCGATCTCTTCGGTGTTTTTAAGAACGAAGGTCACGGAAAGGTAATCCTCGTCCCCGGGAACAAGCTCCGGGATCTCCTTGATGATCTTGACAAGTTCCTTATTCGCCTTTGATACGCAATAGTCAAATTTCGGAGTCAGGGAAATGCCGTATTTGGCTTCGATCTGCTGTTTAATTACTTTCTGCGCTTTTCTGACGTTTATTTCAAGCTCTCTTTTTCTTTTTCTGAGTTCGCCCAGCTTTTCGGAAAAATCATCATAAATATAGAAGGTATTCATCCTGTCTCTTCTCGGATCGAGCGTGTCCAAAAGTTCCATGGTGTCGATGAGGATGAACTCTTCCGACAGTTGATGACCCGCCGCTTCCAGAAGCTCGATGAGCCGTTTCATCTTAAGAAGGAGGCTTTTGACCTCGAACAGTTCCACCACTGAAAGGGCGTTGTTTTTGCTCCTTTCAATCGTAAAGCTGATATCCTTCATATCCATGAAAGTCTCGAAGAGCAGTTCCACGGTCTGGGGGTTCTCATTTGCAAGAGCAAGCAGCTCATCCAGCTTGCGGAATTCGTCGTTCAGCCGGTCTTCGTCGCCGGGCATAAACGGAACGACGTCCTTCAGCCGTCTTTTTCCGAAGGGAGTCATCACATTGATGCTCTGCATCACATGGTCGAGGCCGGTTTCACTTCTTGTTTTCACATTAGACAGTCTCACTGAAATCCCCTCCCATTTTTACATCGATGACCGGAATTCCGTCTATTGCGCTTCTCATTGCTTTTAATAAGGCTTCATGCTCAAAGGAATACCCAGCGGGCGCGTGTGGGTTGACCGTCAATGCGGCGACCTCGATGTTTTCCAGCACCTTGACCGTAAATCCTTTTTTCCGCAGCTGCTGCCAATGCATAGAGTCGATAAAGATTTTCGTCGGGTCCTTGAGTATGAATTCAACGGTTTTCATTTTTGACGGATGGATATCGGAAATAACGCTGTTGGTCAGGGCTCCTGGAATGTATATGTATTCCGTGTCCTCGTCGATGGCCTCATCGAGGAATTTGCCTGCCGACAACCCTGTCTTCAGGTCCAGCGTTTCGATTTTATCTCCTTTGATCAGCGTGATCCTATCCATATCATTTTTGGAAAGGATCTTATCTCTGACATCCCCCTCCTCCAATTCAGGAAGCTGATACAGTCCCACAATGTGGGCTGTTTCTTCAACGACCTTTTTGATGCTCCGGGATAGCACGGCGCCTGTCGATAAAATGATGGCGTCCGAGGTGTCCGGCGCTGCGATGGATTTTCGGTCGATGGCGCCGTCGATCAGGATGATTTCCGCTCCGTAAGCCAGCATTTCCTGGCACATTTTTTTGTGATCTTTTGTGTTCACCGGTCCCGCGATCTGTACATAACCGCTTTCCGCCACACGGCAGAGCATGATCTGCCCCAAGGCGGTGGAATAATTGGTCATGCGAAGGATTTCCAGGCCGGCGTCCGCAAGATCATAGAGTTTGACAGGAACCGATACGATCGTCCCTGTTTCAAGAAAAACTTTAGGCTTGTCTGTCCCGGTTACCAAGTCAGTGCTTTCGCCATCTCTGCCTGTTGATGTGATCCCCAATACGACGCAGTCGTCCATGGCCTCTTCGATCAAGTAATTCAGCGCCGTAGTTTTTCCTGCGTTCTTGGCCATTCCTACGATAGACAGGGTTTTATATTTGTGCTTCAATTGGCTTAGTAGACCCATGTTTTTCTCCAAATTTTACTATTCCATCTACTAGCTCGCCCAATTTGCACAACCAACAACAAATCAGCAAATTGTCGGCGAACTTATGCAATGAAATCACGAATCATTGCCTTTTTGCCGCGGCTTTAGCCGCAGTGGCAAAACGGACAGCGTAGCAAGCTCTGCTTGCGGAGGAGTCCGCTTGCGGACGTTGATTCGTAGATTTCAACTGCAAACGTAACAGATGCATCTGCAGGCAAATCCCGTACTGGGATTTGCCTTGGCAGATGCATTATCTATTTCTATTTTATTTGTGTTTGTTTCTCTCGTGTCTGAGCAGGTGGGAAGGCTCCATCGCCATTCTTTCACCGTTGAGTAATCCTGCAACGCCTTCATAGTGATATTCTTTCTTGCCCGTGCAGTAATCGCAAGTGCAATCCATCTTCGGAAGGTCTGTAGGTTCGGTATAAGTGGTGATAACGCCTTCATAATTTCTCAGGATCACCTTATCAGGCGACTGGGAGATGATGTACTGAGGCATTACCGGAATCTTTCCACCGCCGCCAGGAGCGTCTACTACGAAAGTAGGCACAGCATAACCGGAAGTATGTCCTCTGAGACCTTCGATGATGTTGATACCAGCTGCAACAGATGTTCTGAAATGTTCGATTCCCAGAGACAGGTCGCACTGATAAATGTAGTAAGGTCTTACTCTGTTTCTGACCAGGGCGTGAACCAGGTCTCTCATGATATGAGGACAATCGTTGACTCCTCTGAGCAGTACTGACTGGTTTCCAAGCGGGATACCGGCATCAGCAAGCTTTCTTAAAGCTTCCATTGCTTCCGCGGTCATTTCTTTCGGATGGTTGAAGTGAGTGTTCAGCCAGACCGGATGATGCTTCTTCAGCATGTTACAAAGATCGTCAGTGATTCTCTGCGGCATAACGACCGGAGTTCTGGATCCGAGTCTTACGACCTGAACATGCGGGATCTTTCTTAATTCAGTGAAGATGTAATCGAGTACGTCGTCGTCAACCAGGAGACAGTCGCCGCCGGAGAGCAGAACGTCTCTTACGACAGGAGTCTTTCTGATGTAATCGATGCACTTGTTGATATCTTCCATGCTTCTTGCGCCGTCTGTTTCACCAGCAAGTCTTCTTCTGGTGCAGTGTCTGCAGTACATGGAGCACTGGTCAGTGATCAGGAATAAAACTCTGTCTGGATATCTGTGAGTCAATCCAGGGGCCGGAGAGTCCTCATCCTCGTGAAGCGGGTCAAGCATATCTGCTTCGCTTCTGTGGTTTTCCGCAACAACCGGAACAGCCTGCATTCTTACGGGACATCTTGGATCATCCGCGTCCATCAAAGATGCATAGTAAGGGGTAATTCCGAGACGGAAGTTTTTTACTACGGCTGCAATGTCCTTTTCTTCCTGTGGAGTAAGATTGATGATTTTCTTCAACTGTTCAACGGAAGTGATTCTGTTTGCAGTCTGCCATTTCCAATCGTTCCATTCAGCATCAGAAACGTTCTTCCATGCTTCGATGTCTTTCCAATTTCTTCTTTCTGACATTACGGTTTTCCTTCTTTCTTATTTTGTTCCTAATGATTGATTATGACTGAGTTCAGAGGACTGCTTCCTATGAACGCCTAGTCATAACATCCAGCAGCCGAAGGCTGGCAGGATTAAATAAATATTTTCGTTCTACCCTTAGATTAAATAAACAAATTCTTCTCCTGCCAAGTACAGGAGTTGGTGCTCCTAAAGCACCGAGTTTAAGCGCCGGAAAAATTGCGAAGAGCCAGGCGCGTGGTGCAAAGCGCATTGGAGCGTACATAGAAGTACGTGAAACGCGCATTTGCGCCACAGCAACGCAGCTATTCGCGATTTTTACAAGCTTATGCGTACATTTCTAGGAACAAGTTCTTAAGAGGTTCGCACTCTCTCATTACCTGAAGCGTGATTGCAGCATGTCCTTTGCAGTAACCGTTTCCAACGATCATGTTAACGTCTTTGCCTACGCCTTCAGCTCCGAGTGCAGCCTTTGTGAAGCTTGTTGCCATGGAGAAGAAGTATACTGTTCCATTGTCTTTGCAGGCAAGGATGGAAGCCATTTCTGTGTTTTCGATGTTTACGCAGTTGATAACAACGTCAGCAAGCTTTCCGTCAGTCAGTTCCATGATTTTATTGTAGATACCGATTGCGTCTGTTGCGTCTGCTGCGAAATATTCATCTGCAAGTCCAAGATCTTTCGCTCTCTTTGTGCTCTTTTCGCTTCCGCCGATGCAGATAACTTTACCGGTAACTCCTGCTCTCTTCTTTGCTTCATAAAGGCAAAGGAGGCCGGACTTTCCGCCGCCGCCGATGATTACTACTGTGTCGCCGGACTGAACGAGCTTAGCTGTCTGTGCAGGAGCTCCTGCAACGTCGAGTGCGGACAGAGCCAGTTTTTCAGGAAGGTCTGTCGGAAGAACAGCATAGATACCGCTCTGGAACAGGATTGCCTTACCTTTGATATCTACCTGGTCGATGTCAGGTCTTACTTCGAGGATTTCGTCGATTACCAGAGGAGTCAGGGAGAGGGATACTAATGTAGCGATTTTATCGCCAACCTTCAGATCTCCAACGTAAGCAGGTCCGATTTCCTTAACAGTTCCGATAAGCATTCCGCCGGATCCTGTAACAGGGTTCTTGTGCTTTCCAGCTTTTGCTACGATTCCCATCATGATCTTTTTGATTTCTTCGATATTGCCGTTGGCCTGCTTCTCAATCTGAGTGAAGCTTGCGGAGTCAATATTCAAAGTCTGTACGTCGATCAGAACTTCGTTGTCGTAGATTTCCATTGTGTTGTCGATCACGTCTGCAGGCTGTGGCAGAACTCCCTTAGGTGAGATTACTCTGTGGGTTCCAAATGGGTTTCCTTTTTTCATTTTTGTTTTCCTCCTGGGTTTTTAAATTAATTTTCTTAAATTCATAAATTGAATTAAATCGCTATGACATTATATATAGCAAATAGTATGCCAATGGCGGTTTGTTGAAAATTTCACACTCTTATCCTCTTTATGAACCATTTTCGCCTAAAAATCAGTATTTTTGTGAACCAAAAACGGTTCACCATTTTTTGTCATAATAAAAGAGGATGAAAAGCGTTTCTTTTAGTTTGTCCGATGAAACGTCTTCCATCCCTTTAAGGATCTACATAATGTTATATTTACTTTTCTTTCTGACAAGCTGTGTCTGGCTGATACCGATCGCTTTGGCCGCTTTTCTTGTTGATCCGTGCTTTTCGCAGGCATATTGGATGATATTCTTTTCGAAGCTTTCCACCATTTCATCCAGGTTCATTCTCCCTGACTCGTCAAACGGCGCTTCTTCATAGTCTGTCTTTACTTTTTCAAAGAGGTCGGTATGGAGTTCCTTCATGACGTCCAGAACCGTTATGGTTTCGCCTCTCGAGGTGATCAGCAGACGCTGGACCACATTCTCGAGTTCTCTGATGTTTCCTGGCCAGCTGCATTCCTTCAGATATGCCATGGCGTCTTCGGCTATGTTCCTTTCAATGCCGAACTTCTCCGTATATTTCCCCATGAAATACTCGACAAGCGCCGGTATCTCGGCCTTCCTCTCATCCAGGGGAGGAACCCGTATAGGAAACACGTTGAGCCTGTAATACAGGTCTCTTCGGAATTTCTTCTCTTCGACGAGTTTTTCCAGATCCCGGTTGGTTGCCGAGATGATCCTGACGTTTGTTTTGATCGGTTCCGTGCCTCCGATCCGGTAAAATTCGCCGTCCTGGATTACCCGCAGCAGTTTGGCCTGAAGGTCCTGAGGCAGTTCCCCTATTTCGTCCAGAAAGATGATCCCGTTGTCAGCAAGCTCAAAATATCCTTTCTTTCCGGCAGCATTGGCCCCGGTAAAGGAACCCTTCTCGTACCCGAAGAATTCGGATTCGATGAGGTTATCCGCAACGGCGGCGCAGTTGATCTTGACAAATGGCTGCATCCTGCGGTTGCTGTTTTTCTGTATGATCGTGGCTACCTTTTCTTTTCCGACTCCCGTATCCCCAGTTATCAGTACATTGCAGTCGTATTTCGCAACGCTTAGGATCTCATCCAATACCGCGGTCATAGCTCTGCTTTCACAGATGAAGTCTTCCACCAGACTCTTCCGGTATCCTTGCAGTTCAAAGCCTTTTTTAGAACGCCCCAGAGGATAGGCGATGTCATCCTCCACCTTCATCTCGGTTACGAGAGCCCTTTCCAGGAATGGCGCCAGGTCCTGGATGATCTTGATATCGAATTCATCATAATCCTCGAGATAGCCGTCAGCGCAGCGTATGTCAAGCTGCCGGGAAATCGCCTCGGTTAGATACAGCGCAATATTATAGTTGTTGATGAGGTTCGCGAAGCAGACCGTTCCTCCCGGCTTTGTCGCAAGGATGTTGATGGTTTCGGCGCCTGGAATGTCGGCGCAGTTTACCGTCAGGTCGAACTGGGCGTCCGCATTGAGTTTTTCCAGACATTCCATCGGTTTTAATATGTTGACGTAATAGATTTCCGAAAAGACATTATTGAGCAGGAGATCGATACTTTTTCCCTTGAGCATGACCTCTGATTTGTTGTCGATCAGACAGACGATCCGCGCGTCCGGCCCCGCTATCTTCCTAATTGCAAAGCCGAAAAGGGAATTGGTGAGGAGGTTGCTCCCCACTACAAGAAAGTTCTGCTTGTCCTTTGCGCATTTGCTGACGGTGTACATGGTTCCGGATTCGTCGAAGGCAAAGAGCAGAAGGTTCAGCGGAACGCTTTCCGGCCTTCTTACGATGGGAAACTCGTTGAACAGTATGGCATAGCCCTCCGCGTCCACCTGGTTGTAAGCCATATCGATCTTTGCGATCCGGCTGATATAGAGCGGGATCGCCGCCAGAGAGGCGTTGCATATGATCTCATCCCCGACCTTCAGGCCTTTTTTATTGTCGTATTCGTCGCCGATTTTCTCAACGACTCCATATAATAGTCCGCCCGTGTCGGTAACCGGATTGTGCAGTTTTCCGCGCTTTATGACAATATCGATGATCCGGTCCTTGATTTTCTCCAGATTATTATTGGATTCAATGCAGATCTGTTTGAAGCTGGTGCCCTCAATGTGCAGTTTCTTAATTAAAACCCTTATTTCATTGGGATAGATCTCCCTATTATTATCAACTTTCCAGGCTGAGGTAGACAGTACGTGCTGAGGCTCCAGCACTCTTTTCATTCCATAGCTGTTTTCCATCATTTTACCTGACCTCCTATCATGCTTTTTTGCATCACCCCCCGAAAGAGGTGATGCGAAATCGGTTCATTTATTGCTTAATACAAGGATAACCGATTGGCACGCAGTTTGCAATAATAAATTTCAGGATAAAATAGTTGAACGTAGCCAATAATATGCAGCGTTCAATATATCGTGCAGTATCACGTCCTGCATGATATAACATTATACAAACTTATTTAATTTAAGGAGAGAAATCATGGAGAAAATCACTTCGACGATTCGTTTGAGAATGTCGCACAAGGACGCTCACTACGGCGGAAGCCTTGTAGACGGCGCTCATATGGTTCATTTATTCGGCGACGTAGCGACTGAGCTCTTAATCAAGATGGACGGAGACGAAGGCTTGTTCCTGAAGTATACCGACGTTCAATTCATGGCCCCAACCTATGCAGGAGATTATATCGAAGCTTACGGCGAAATCTACGAAGTAGGAAACACATCCAGAAAAATGAGATTTGAAGCAAAGAAGGTTGTTGCAGCCAGACCTGACATCAGCCCTTCCGCAGCAGATTTCCTGGAAGAACCTATCGTAGTTTGCAGAGCAGAAGGCATCTGCGTAACTCCTAAGGAATCAAAGAGAAAATAAGTGTATATTTGACATAGTTTTCCCATCGGCAAAAGCCCGGAGTCATCAGGACCCGGGCTTTTGCTTTTGCGATATCAGGTTTATCCGGAAGCAAATTAAAAGCCCTAAAGGGCTTCATGGGACCCGGGCTTTTGCTTTTGCGACAACCTTTTGCAAATGATAATTCGGTAGATAAACATCACAAGTTCATAGCCGAAGAGGATGCCTCCTATCGTAATCGTGATCATATGCTCATCGAGAGGAAGCCAACGAGGCCATATGTGCAGAGGATAAGTCCCGGTGACATGTATTGGTATTAAGAAGTAAATGATAAGGCCTGCCGCCAGATACAGCCCAAATCCTCCGATGAGCACAAATTCTGCAACAGCTGATTTGACAGTTACCTCTTGTTTCATGGTAACAATAATAAGCCAGCAGATCAGAGCACCGGCAGCGATCCTCAGAATGACAGGGACGAAGAAAATAAGATATGGATTCTCCATTCTGAAATAGGCGTCGAAAATCTTAACTTCTATATTGCATATGGCATTCATAAAGACATAAAGCACCGCATCCCAGGCGATGTAAAAAATAATTTTCTTTTTCATATTTCCCCCACTGTATCTAACATAGAATCATTCTACTTATTAGGGGTCGCTTTCCTAGAAAAATGTTGCATTTTTAAAATTTTATTTTATACAGTAAAATCCGGCTTGCATATAGGAACACCAAAGGAGTTCAACTGTTTCAAACCCACATTCCCGATACAGGTTCAAGTGCTCTTCGATAGTTATGGGGAAATACTCCGTTCCGAACCGTTCCAGGTGTTTTTCAACAGCCACTTTGTCCTTGCCCCTTGACCGCTGGAAACTTCCCCATTTCCTTTTACCAATTTCTATGCCTCGCTCGGTGAAAGGTTTTATATTTTCAAAAGTTATAAACATTCCACCTTTATCGAGCCCCTCGAAACAAACCTTCGTGGCTTTCGTTCTTTCTTCGGCAGATAGATAATGATGAGATTGTATGGCGGTGATCACATCAGGACGCAATTCATGCGGCAGGGAAAGGTTTTGCGTTTCCACCGGTTCCAGGAAATGGATCCTATCCGCACCAAAGGCGGCGAGTTTCTTCTTCGCTTCCTCAAGCATATCGGCAGAAGGGTCTGCCAGTAGAAATAGGGTTTCAGGAAACTGATCCAGGCAAATGTTAACAAGCGTACCGGTTCCGGCTCCGACATCCAGCCAGATATTTGGATCGATTCCGGACGCTTTAACTATACCGATCGCCTCCTTATGAAAGCAGTCATAGTTCGGCACGGTATTTAGTATCTGGATGTCGTATACGGAAGAAATATGCGGTGTAGAGTTGTCAAACAGCTTCATTTGCGCCTCCATATCAATCATGTATACCGATGGCGTTTCTGTATCGGTCAGCAGTTCTTCAAGTACTCGATCTCCTTCTGGGTGAGCTTGCGGTAATGGCCCTGCTTCAAATGACCGAGATAAAGGTCGCCGATGGCGACTCTTTCGAGATCAAGGACTTTATTTCCGACTGCGGCGAACATTTTACGCACCTGACGGTTTTTCCCCTCAAAGATTTTTATCTCAACAATGGCGGATCGCTCCACCTGTTTGATCACGTTTACCACAGCCTTGGACGTGACAAAGCCGCCGATATCCACGCCGTTCCGAAGTTTTGCCAGTCTTTCTCCGGAAATCTGCCCCGAGATCCTGGCGCGGTAGGTCTTATAGATCTGGTGCTTCGGGTGAGCCAGCTTGTAGGCAAGATCACCGTCGTTGGTCAGCAGCAGCATTCCCGAAGTGTTATAATCCAGACGTCCGATGGGGAAAAGGCGTTCATCGATATCCGTCACCAGTTCCATGACTGTGGGCCGGTCCTTTTCATCGTCGATGGAAGTAATGAAGCCCTTAGGCTTATTCAGCATGATATATACCTTCTTCGCGTCATGCTTTATAACATGTCCGTTTACCTCAACCACGTCATTTTCAGTCACGTCATAGCCGGGTTCCTTCATGACGGCGCCGTTGATCTTTACCTTTCCCTGTAACGTAAGCTCGTCCGCTTTCCGCCTGCTGGCGGCGCCCGACTGGGCAATATATTTATTTAAACGCATTTCATGACTCCTTTTTCTGTAAATCTGTAAATTATCAGTAACATTATTCCCAGTTTGTGCATATACTAGTTCGCCCAATCTGTAGTTTTCTACAGCAATTCTAGCATAAACCCCGGGAAATAGAAAGAGCGTGTTGGTTCAGGATTATTCCTTTACGCTGTAAAAACCGGTATCGGCGGTCGTTATTGTTATTTTGGCGGTTGCCAATACTTTTTTGCTCTCACTTTCGATAACCTCTAATTTTATATCGAAGTCATTCTTAATTTCTGCAATTTTGTCATTATCAACAGCACTCCAAACAACTGCTTCACCTTGATTATTTGCTTCCTTTCCCATGCCGATAAATTCGCCCTCTTTGGTCTCCCAGTGGTAAACCAAGTTTTTAAAGCTCGTTTTTGTTTCAAAATCTGGGGTTAAAGTGATTCCCTGTACTGAGGACATTAGCGGAGTATAAGATTTTGGGTCAGCGGCTATCGTTACGTTATTTTTGGCACCGCAGCCTGTTATTAGCACGAATACAATTATTAAAGCTGAAAATAGTCTTTTCATAGAAATCCCACTCCAATCCCCGAAAACAAATCCAACGGAGTAATACTGTTTCGCATTACTCCGTTGCCAAATAAAATTTATTGATTACAGTTTACGATTATGGGTGGGAAAATTCAACTATATTAAACTTAAATGATCGACTCTTTATATATATTCTCCAGATCATATTTCCGGATTCTTTTCCTGACAGTCTCCGGGTCCGTGGTGTATAATCCCTTTTCCTGCATCCTGTGGAAATACTCGGACCCAGCGAAGGTGTACCTGGTCATCAACCCGTCACCCGTATGGATACGGTTATTCGCGTAGGAGATCAGGTCCCCTATGGCGATCTGCTTCGGCAGTTCCAGTGGCCGAATTCCTTTTAAGTACCTGACGCTGTTGTATCCCGCGAGGGTCCCCGTGGATATCGCTTCCGTATGCCCGACAAAAAGCCCCGACTTTTCACCGCCGCAGAGCAGGTTGTCGATTCCCACAACTCTCATCAGATTGTCGCGTTCCGCGACGGAAAGATACCGGATGGAATTTCCTTTTCCGCCGGCGTAGGGATCGGCATACCTGGCATTCTCAAGTCCCGGAACTTTTCTCAGCTTTTCCAGCGGATAATATGGCGTCATGATTTTCGCGTATCCGGTATCCAGAAGTACGATATTTTCCGCGTATTCATCCAGCGCATATTGCTGGCAGACCTTCAGGTCCAGCTTTTCCTTTGTGACTTCCTCGGCTCTGAGGGGGATCACCACGACGCCTTTTTCGTTCAGCTCCCGCTGGATTTCGTCAGAGAGGGATCCCTTTTCCAGTTTGCCGGAGCCGCTGAAGGCGCCGAAAGCACCGTCCTTGCGCTGTCCCATGATATCGTTTTTTCCGGCTTTCTGTGTAATGCTTACCCTTGGCCCAAAGGCAGGGCATCTCAGGACGCACATGCAGCATCCGTTTCCATAAGTAAGGCAGTTTCCCATCGGTCCGGTCGAACCGGTGCATTCCACGAATACATCCCCTTCGATCACCGTGTCATCCGCTAAAATTATCGCTTTCATCAGGCGATTGCCTTCTGACGTCATACCGGGATCCATCACCACGTCTACCGCCCTGGCAATTGTTTTTATTTCAATGCCCCTTTCTTCAAGAAGCCGTCTGACTTGAGGCTCAACTTTCATTACATCATACAGACTGGCATGCTTGTGTCCCGGGAAATCAACGTTGACGTGCCTGGAAAATTTATCGGTTATCCCGAATAATTCATCGGCCCCAAGTGCTATATTCTCTTCGGCGGCAGTGAATCTGCCGTTGTTTCTCATGATACCTCCAACATTACCCAGTCCCAGAAGCATATCCGTCTTTTCAACCAAAGTTACTTCCGCTCCCGCTTTCCTCGCAGCCAAAGCCGCGGCACAGCCGGACCATCCGCCTCCTATGATCACAACTCTATCCATCTAAATGCCTCCAACTATTAGCTCGCCCAATTTGCATAGCAAATTGAACGGCGAACTTATGCAACAAAATCACGAATCCGAGGATTCGTAGACTTTGACTGCTTTCAGAATATATATCAGCATATTCGACGGAGCGGTGAAATGATACAGGAGTTCAAAAGAAAAAGGGCGGGGATTCTTCATCCCCGCCATGTCATTCTTCCACTTCAACTATTGTTTCTGCCGATCAGTTGCTGATGACCATTGTTGTTTCTTTATCAAAGAGGTGTATTTTATTTGTATTGAACCTGACATATACCGTGCTGTCTGCTTTTAAGCCGTCGATGACCGGGGTTCTAAGGATGAATTTGTTTCCGGAAAGATCGCAGTGCAGATACATTTCGGCCCCCATCAGCTCGACCAGATCGATCTGCAGTTCAACAGCGTCAGAGCCTTCGTTTCCGACCGTAATATCCTCAGGCCGGATCCCGAGCACGACTTCTTTGCCCACATAGGCCTCAAGTCTTTCGCACTTGCTATCAGGAAGTCCGATCCGGCGGTCCGCGAATTCAGCTGCATATCCGCTCTCTGTCTTAACGATCGTACCGTTTATAAAATTCATCTGAGGCGTTCCGATAAATCCGGCAACGAAAAGATTGCACGGCTTGTTATATAAATTCTGCGGAGTATCTATCTGCTGGATAAAGCCGTCTTTCATGACGACGATCCTGTCTCCCATGGTCATGGCTTCCGTCTGGTCATGGGTCACGTAGACGAAAGTGGTTCCGAGCCTCTTATGGAGCTTGGATATTTCGGTACGCATCTGATTCCTCAGTTTGGCGTCCAGATTGGAAAGCGGTTCGTCCAGCAGGAACACCGCAGGATTACGGACCATCGCGCGTCCCAAAGCGACACGCTGGCGCTGTCCGCCCGACAGTGCCTTCGGTTTTCTTTCCAGAAGGTGTTCGATATCCAGGATTTTTGCCGCTTCTTCAACCTGCTGACGAATCTGCGCCTTCGGGATCTTTCGAAGAGTAAGCCCAAACGCCATATTATCGAAGACCGTCATATGCGGGTAAAGAGCGTAATTCTGGAAAACCATGGCGATATCCCTGTCCTTCGGAGCCACGTCATTGACCAGCTTGTCGCCGATATATAATTCTCCTTCGCTGATATCCTCCAGCCCTGCGATCATTCTAAGCGTGGTGGATTTCCCGCATCCGGAAGGACCTACCAATATAATAAATTCCTTATCCTCGATTTCCAGGTTGAATTCCTGAACCGCAACCACGTTTCCGGGATAGATTTTCTTAATGTTTTTCAGTGAAATATTCGCCATTTTGGCCACCTCCTGTCAACTGTTGATTCAGTCTAACACGCCGGCTTCCGAGACCACAAGTGCAATTTGTTGATATGCGAGGGTAAAATGTTGATATGCTTGTCAAAATGATCTATAATGTATTTTAAAGAAAAGGGAGTATGTCATGGAGCAATCACAACTGTTATCGATAAACAAACACAATTATCCGCCGCTTGTCCAGGATGCGGTCGCCATGATTGAAGCGCAGTATGCTTATCTGTACGGGATCGACGAGCTGGCAGACCTGCTGGAGGTCACGAAGCATCATCTCATCCGGGTATTTACCGCAAGCACGGGGACCTCTCCGGGCAAATACCTGTCAGACATCCGCATCTTCCATGCCAAAAGCATGCTGATTTCAGGAGAAGACGCTCCCCTGGAGATCATCGCCGGCGCCTGCGGCTATTCCTGTGCGAATTATTTTTCCAAGGTATTCAAAAAGCATACCGGCATGACTCCGACGGACTATATGAAAACGGCACAGCTCCAAGATTCCGCTGCTCCCCACGAAGCCATAAAAAAATTCTACCTGTAAGGCAGAACTTTTTGTTCACTAACGACCATAAAGATAGCTGCGGACGATCACCTTCACCTCCCGGATGAGTTCTTCGAGTCGGTCTCTCATCAAAGGGGAAAGCTCCGCGGAAAATGCCACGGAACAGACCTCCACCGTAATCAGGATCCCCTCCTTCATCACATTGTTTATCTTCATTCCATGGATCAGATCAAAGTCATGAAAAAATCGTGCGGGTCTTTTTTGTTCCAATACATCCGCGAGATCAAACACATTGACCGCACAAGGTTCATTTCCGAAGCATGCGGCGTCGACGATAATGCATATGTCGGCGTCTGCCAGTTCGCTCAGACAGTATCCGATATCCGTTTCCCCGACCGCGAACCGCACCATTTCCATTGTATTCTCCTGTGCAAGCGCCTCCACGATACGGACGCCGATCCCGTCGTCGCTCATGATCCGGTTTCCGATCCCCAATATGAGTGCCCGCTTCATTACGGCACTATGGTGATAAGCTTCGGCGCTTTGTCGGGATAAAATACGTGAGTCGCACAGGATACGCAGGGATCGAAGGAGCGGATGATCCTCGCCAGCTCCACGGGATTATCCTCGTTCTGTATCTCCGTGCCGATGAGAGCCTGTTCCCCGGTTCCCGGTACGCCGCTGTTGGAATGGGACGAGAGATTCCACACGGAAGGCGTGATCACCTGATAAAAGGATAACAGCTGGTTGTCGATTTTCAGCCAATGACCCAGGGCTCCCCTCGTTGTATCGACCAGGCCGTACCCGGCAGCAGACGCGGGGATCTCAAGCTGCTCCTGGCTTGGCACATCGAGGTCCATATTATCCAGGAGCGTCCTCAAGACCTCGGTTATTTTCTTCGCCTCATACACCCTCGCGATCGTGCGGTCCATGGTGGAAATACCGTGCCGGTATTCACCGCTCATCCACTGTCTCGCCAGGGGACCGCATTCAAAAGACATATTATCGATCTTAGCCGATTTGATAAACGAATACGCGTCCGGTTTGTTCATGTTGTCTATTGGAACCGTCTCCATCGGCGTGTAAGCATCCATTTGATCCGTATACCAGGAAAAGTCGATTTCTTCCGTGATCCTTGCGGGATCCAGCGGTCTGGCCTGCCCGCCCGTTTCGATCATCGGATCGATATACAACGTACCCAGAGAAGGATAGTCATTGAAACAGCCATAACTTAAAAAGTTTTCCGGGCCGACACCGTTATGGTAATACTCCGGATAATACTGTGCGATGACTCCCACATCAGGGATCATGACATCCTCTATGAACCGGGCGACGCCGCTCAATATGGTTTTCAGTTCGACCATCTTGTCCGCCGTAGCCTGATTTGTCGTGCCGCCCACAAAGATCCCATGGTTGTGGGGCGCCTTGCCTCCAAACACAGCGATCATCTCATGGGCTTCACGGCTGACGTTCAGGGAATCGAAATAATGTTGCGCGATCAAATCATTCTTCTCCTCCGGTATCCGCATATCGGCATACGGTATCTCAAAAATAGAGCAGCATTTCTCCGGCAATCTGACATAGTCCGGTACCGTAAACTGGTAGAAATGGCGAAGGTGATTCTGAAGGAACTCACAGCCGTGCATAAAATCCCGGATATATCTGGCCTGCTCCCCTGCCGTTACGCCAAGCGCCTTTTCGAGAGCGCGGGTCGACGCCAGGCCGTGGGCCGTGGAACAGATTCCACAGATCCTTTCCGTATAATAAATCGCATCAAGGGGATGCCTTCCCTTGAGCATCATTTCAAATCCTCGGAACATCAGTCCCTTGACCTTCGCGTCCACGACCTTGTGGTTATCCACCATTACTTCGATTTCCATAAATCCGCTGATGCGCGTTATGGGATTGACTACAATACGTTCACTCATTTGAATTTCCTCCTTGTGCAGAAGCTCCCAGGGCGGGGGACGGCGTCGGGGCCGCGGGGGCGCCAGGGGTTGGGGCCGCGGGGGCGCCAGGGGTTGGGGCCGCGGGCGTTCCCGGGGCAGGGGTTGTCGGCGGAAAGGTCACGAACGGTTCCATCCTGTCAGGGAATCCAAACTGGGCGCAGCCGATGCATGGCGTGTTGGCCTGAACCGGCCAGCTGACCCTGTCGTTCCATTTTCTGACCGGGCAATCGATGGGCGTGATCGGCCCTCTGCACCCGATACGGAACATGCAGGTCGGCTCACCCAGCTTCGTGGCAAAGACGCCGGAGTCAAAATAGGATCTTCGTTCACAGCGCTGATGGATCGTAATGCCATATAAGAAAATCGGCCTTCCCTGCTCGTCAAGGGGCGGCTCACCGTATACTAGCAGGTATTCCAACGTACTGAGGAACCAGTCCGGGTGGCAGGGGCAGCCAGGCAGGTTGATCACCTTTCGGTTCAGCGCGGCCTGTACGGAAATACACTGGGTCGGATTTGGGCTTCCCGCGGATACTCCGCCGTGGGATGCGCAGGCTCCTACCGCAATTACCTGAGAAGCTTTTTCCCCCAGCATGCGGACGGCATCCAGCCCCGTTATCTCCTTTCCCCGCCACTTTCCGATGATCTGATAATTTCCGTTGTTTTTCGTGGCAACCGCGCCCTCTACCGCCAGGATGAAATCCTGATCCAGTTGTTTGAACAGCACCTCCATGGCCTGTTCTCCCTCACATGCGATCAGGGATTGGTCATAGACAAGGTTTACCATATCCGCGATCATGTATTCGAAGTCCGGCTCGGAACCGTTCAGAAGTGAAATGATGTTTCCGGAGCAGCCGTTCAGTTCCAACCAAACAAGGTTTGGTTTCTTTGCGTCAGCCATATCAGTGCACCATCTTTCCTACGATCTTCAATTTTTCCAGAACAGAATGACTATGACAGGTATCAAAATCCTTTGTCGCGTCGGTTCCGGCCAAAATACCAAAGTGTATGCCTCCGACCCAGGCAGTGGAGATGTAGTCCGTCACATCATAAATAAAGTCGTGAACGGCAACATACGCAGGCCTGCCTTCCTTCCCGTCAAATTTAGCCAGCTCTTCGGGTGTGAATTCCTTCAGTTGCTGATTTTCCTGCCGTGTGATATTTTCATGATTCCACGATCCGTCCATTTTTCGACCTCCTTGCTTTACAACCATCATATTAACCGGATCAGGAGATTATTCTTTGAAATCGCCTGCGCAAATGATACCGTTTTACAAATTTTTTCAGATTTCGATCGAATCTTATTCTTTTTGTCACTTGAATATGATATGATTTAACATAACCCATTCAGTTAGTTGAGGTGAATATATTCGGATGAAAAAGCTGCCCGGGTCAAGATTGGTATTCCTGTTTGCTGCAATAGTCATTATTTCCGTTCTATCAATTGTCTCCGCATTATCGTTATACAATAGTATTGAAAATTTGCTGGTTGAAGAAAAAGGCAAAAAGGCGATGAGCATCTCCATTACGGTCGAGAAGCTTATTGAGCATGACTATTATTCGTTTAAGCGATTATTGGAAACAGAAAGCTATACGGCTGGAAATTATGACGCGGTTTACTATGCAAAAATGCAGCAGATCTTCCGCGATATCAGAGAGAAGACCGGCGTCAGATATTTATACTGCTGCAAACGGGTCTCCGAGAGAGAAATCATATATCTGTTTGACGGTGAAGCGCCCGACAGCGAATTGTTTTCGCCGCTGGGTTCAAAGGATAATTTAGACGAATTCGAGCAGAACATATACAACAGCAAAGCCCCCGGACACACGCCGATCGTCGACAATTCGGAATGGGGCCGGCTGCTGACAGGCATGGCTCCGGTCATTGACCCTGCAACCGGCGACGCTGTGGCCCACGTCGGCGTCGACGTATCCGTCAATTCGGTCAATACCGCATTGGAGAACATTAGGAATGTAATTATGTTCAATGCGCTGCTTTTTATCATAATCACTTCACTGATCATATACCGACTGCTTAGCATGACGTCGATCTTCACGGAAACCGATTACCTGACCGGTCTTCACAGTAAGGCATACCAGGAGCGCTTCCTGGATCAGCTCATAAAAAAATCTATCTCTAACGGAAGGTCTTTCCCTCTCATTATGATAGATTTTGATGATTTTAAGATAATCAACGACGATTACGGCCATCACTTCGGCGATACCGTACTGAAAGCCGTCGCGGAAATCATAAAGATCTGCACACGTTCCATCGACTGCTGCGCAAGATACGGCGGCGACGAATTCGTGATCATACTGCCCGAGGCCAACTTGGAATATGCGGCGCTGGTATGCCAGTGGCTGCTCAAAGAAGTCTCGAGCTTAAAACTGAAAACAAAGAGTGACGTCGTTGTTCCGATCTCCATCAGCGCAGGCATTGCGCAATGGGAATCGAATATGACCGCAGAGCAGATCATGATCCGAGCTGATAAAGCATTGTATCATTCCAAGCGAAGCGGCAAAAACAAAATCGTCGTTTACTCTGAGGGACTGGAATCTCAGCCAGAAGTCCTTGCATAAAACACATTGTTCAGAAAATCTTCTCCGTTCAGCTGGCACTTGCACATTTTGATCGTATCGCCGCCGGAAGTGTCAATAGAACAGGAGCCACACAATCCCTCTCCGCAGCAGATCCGAAAATTATTGCTCACAGCAAGATCTGCCGCCGGGAGGATTTTTTTTATCATTCTGCCGATCGTATCGATATAATAATCCGAAGCTAGCAGGATCACATTGTCGTATTGATTTTTTTTCATCAGCTTCATCAGCTCCCGCCCTGTGCCTTTATCGGTGAGCGACATGTAACGGATCATCGCTTTATCGCCCTCCAGATAATCGTCGATGAGCGCTTCGCTGATTTTCTCCGTATCGATGACCATATCAACACTGCCTTTTTGCAGGAATTCCCGGGACGCTAAAATACCGGGCGCGATTCCGATCCCCTTGGCAACGATAAGAGTCTTGAGATTCTTTGCTCTCTTTTTCATGATGGCTGAAATCCCATGCACTCCGTTTCGGTAAGGTCCTCTAAGGGCAAGCTTTCCTTCCTCCGTGAGCAGGGCTTTTGTTTTTGTTGAGATGATTTTGATCGCCAGATGGACCTGGCCTTTTTCCACATCCGCCTTCATGACGGAAATCGGTATGTCATAAAAGCTGCTGGCGCTGCTCCCTTTAACGAATAAATACGACCCCGGCCGGCTGGCTTTCATAGCAAAGCCTTTTCCAACATCAAGGATGTATACGACCAGATCCTCCTTATAAAATTTTCTTTCTGCGATGGGGGCTTCAAAATCCTTTCGGGGATTATTCACCTTTCGGTTCCCCTGCATAAATTCATTATAAATACACACACCGTGCCAATTGCAGCTGCAGTAATCCTTGCCCTGAAGCCGACTGCAGATAAGACAGTCTCCGGTCACCGCCAGATAGCAAGGACAATTTTCCGATCCTGCGTCGATACAGTTTATCAGCTTTTGCGCCGGTGCATCGATACTTTCCTCCATAATACCGTAGTTCATATATATTGCCTCCTCTTTTCAAAACTACTGTATTATGATATTGCCCGCGGCGATTAATTGTTACTCGATATCCTCAAGATATTGAAGCGGTCTCGAAAAAATGAATTTCCCGTTGACATAAACCTTGAGATATCCGGCTTCCTGCCACCGACAGATCGGAGCCGACTGATGCTGCGGGAGGACATAAACGATGGACACCTCATTATCCGCGCCTTTTTTTAACGGACAACGAATTTCCTCCCGGGACCCGATCAGGGCGAATTCCTTGCTTCCTCCCCATATTTTGACCGCTTTAACAGGCTGCTGCGCCGTCATGATCTGAGATGTTTCATATTGGCTGTAAGCGTAGTCCATGAGTTTGTATGTGTCATTGAACCAATCCGGCGCGTTCATTACGACGCAGATCAGCTCCATGCCATCCCTTTCTGACGAAGCTACCAGTGTCCTTCCGGCTGCTTTCGTGTATCCGATTTTGATTCCGTTGCCGCCGCTATATTGGTAAACCACTTTGTTTTTGTTATAAAAATAGTTGTACTTTCCCTCGCCTCGGTTGGCCACCCAGGATTTCGCCCCTGCTACCTTTTTGAATTCCGGGTTTTTCATTGCAGCCGCAGCGATAAGCGCCATATCCCTTGCCGTCGTGTAATGCTCGGGGTTATGGAGTCCGTTGGGATTTACAAAGTTGGTATTGAAGGCTCCCAGTTCACGGGCACGTTTGTTCATCATGATCACAAAACTACCTGTGCTACCTCCGATTTCCTCCGAAATAGCGATAGCCGCATCATTTCCGGAACGGAGCATCAAGCCGTAAACCAGATCGCGGAGCGGGATCACCTCACCGGGTTCAAGGTAGATGGACGAACCCTCTACGCCCGCCGCATTGCCTGAAATCTTTACCTTATTGTCAAGTTTTCCGCTCTCGATCGCGAGAAGCGCAGTTATTATTTTTGTGATACTGGCGGGATATGCCTTCTGATCCGCATTTTTCTCATACAGGACTTCTCCGGAATTTGCCTCGACTAGGATCGCAGTCTGAGCCGAAACAGGGGGAGGCGCCTGCTCCTTAGCGGTTTCCGTTTCTGTCCCATAGGCCGGCGCAGAGACGGCCGCAAGCATGATAATGAAAATGAATATAATAATTTTTCTCATAAAAAAATCTCCTTTGCCTGTTATTTTTTGTCCCGGCAAAAGGAGATATGCTTGGAAAATTTTTTTGATCTGGCTTTTCAGCTACATGATCCATTCTTCTTTTGTGTTGTAATCTCTTTGTTCAGCGGATGCTTCTTCAAGCCATTCATCGATTGCTTTCTTATAAAAAAATGTTTTACCATCCACGGTAAAATAAGGAAACATCTTGCCGGAAAAGCTCGACGTTTTCTCCAGGATAGATTTTTCCGTATCGATGATTCCCCGGACCTCTTCCTCCGTCATGTTCATATAATCGGCCGCCTGCGAAAGATTTAATACCTGTCCGTCCCGATCAGCAGCAGCAGTTGCCGCACCTAGACCTTGATAAAATCAATGGAAATTTGCTGGAGGTCGAGGCCGTCCGGTTCTTCCTCATCACGAACGATGCTGCCGATATCGTCGATATCCGGAAGATCCTTCAGGTCTTTAAATCCGAAATTCCTTAAAAACACAGGAGTCGTGCCGTAAAGAATCGGCCGTCCAATTCCGGAAGATCTGCCGACTTCAGCAATAAGCTCTTTTTTCATGAGTCCTTCGATCACCCTGTCGCATTTGATCCCTCGGATGGATTCGATCTCTCCTTTGGTGACCGGCTGTTTATAGGCGACGATCGCCAATACTTCCAGCGCGGACTGGGAAAGCCTTTTTTCCTTTACCGGCGTGCAGAGCCGTTCTATGTATTCGCTGTTTTCCATATTGGTGCAGAGCTGAAAACTCTTCTCGATCTCGCGGATCTGGATCCCGCGGCCTTCCTGCTCATATTCGGCCTGGAGTTCCTTGAAGTAATCGTAGGCGTCCTTCCAGTTCATATTGAAAATTTCAGCGGCAATCTTTACATCCAGAGGTTCGCCCCAAACGAAGAGCATTGATTCAAATGCCGATTTTATGGTCTTCTTACTTGTCATGAAGCGCTTTCTCCTTCCTCAGGGTTCTCTTTTCCGCCGTTCTTATCTTTCTCGATCAGGCTCAGGTATATCTCTCCGAAATTCACATTCTGCCGGACGACGATCGCTTTCTGTCGGATCATTTCCAGCATGGAAGTAAATGTGAGGACTACTTCATAGCGGTTGCTTTCCGCTGTAAGCAGGTCCTTGAAATTCAGCTTCTTGCGCTCCTTGAGACGGAACATGTTTCTGATGTGCTCGATCCTTTGTTCAATGGTTATTTTCTGCCGTTCGACCTTGGCGTAATTCCTTTTGATCTCCTCCAGCTTTTTCTTCTTCTGGAGGAACAGATGGAACGCCTTCACAAACTGGTTGAGATCGAGATTCAGGTACTCGTCCGCTTCCTTCGTATACGGCGCCAGATCTTCCTTGGGCTTTGCAAAGATTCGCTGACTCTGCTCTTCCTGGATCTCAAGAAGCTCGGCTGCCGCCTTGAACCGCTTGTATTCAAGGATCCTTTGTACCAGCTCAGTCCTTGGATCTTCCTCAAGGATCGCTTCACCGTCGGGCCGTATCCTCGGGAGCAGCATCTTCGATTTGATTTCGATGAGTTCCGCCGCCAATACCATAAATTCCGTCGCCAAATTGACGTCGAGCGTCTTCATACTTTCAATATATTTTATGTACTGGTCAGTGATTTCCGAAACCTGGATATCATAAACGCTCATTCTTGCGTTTTCGATAAGATAGACGAGCAAATCAAAGGGGCCTTCAAAGATATCCAGTTTGATCTTGTATGACATAAGCCGCTCCTCCAAAGATATGGATCAGGGTTAAATTTTATCATATTGCCGGGATTCATTCAATCCCGTTTATTTATCGGTATCCCGACGTTATTCTTTCGACTCCCCGGCGTCTGTTTCGTGATAATTATAGTAAAGGAGACCGCAGATGGTTATCCCGCCGCCGATCCACTGCCATACCGTCGGGATCTCGCCGAAAATCAGGGCCGCCAAAGCGGCTGCGAAGATCGCTTCTCCCGTTTCAATGGTGGAAATATAGAGCGGCGATACATGGGCAAGGCACCAGTTGAATACGGCATGGGCTCCGATGGAACAGACTATTGCAAAGATAAACAACCAGACAAAATCCACTGAGGAATAACCGGTGAATGATGTTCCCGTAACAAGCATTCCGATCAGGAATACCATCCAGCAGCTGGTAAAGACAATAAAAATGTAAACGGGAGCGTTGATCTCCTTGCGCATCTTCCTGCCCACAAGAAAGTAAAGGGCGTAAAAGAGCGCTCCGAAAAAAGCCATTACATCGCCGAAGATCGCTTTTCCTGCAAAGCTGTAGTCGCCTCCGGTGATGATTGCCGCACCGGCAAGAGCGATGACCACTCCGATCACAGCTTTTACCGTTGTCTTCTCCCGGAAAATCAGCGTCGTAATGATCAGAATGATGATAGGGCTGATATTACAGATCACGAACGCACTTGCGATAGTGGTGTTATTCACAGCGGTAAATAAGGAAAAGTAGTGCCCGGCGAGAAACAGTCCGCCAAGCATGGCGCCCGCGATTTGTTTTATCTTTAAAGCCCTCAGCTCCTCCCGATGCTTCAGCAGAACCGTGACTGCAAAAAAAGGAACGGCGAAGGTCAGCCGGTAAAAACCGATGGCCACGGCGCCCGCATTGATGAGACGTACAAAGATACCGGAGAACGAGGCGGCAACTGCGCCCATGACTACGATTTTTTTAGCGTTTTTTACAAATATGTTCATCGATCTCTACTCTTTCTGATTCTATATCAATCTTAGGTTTTCACACTTAAATACCTTAGCACGATTCTTCCGGTTTGTCATCTTTTTCTGGCGGAAGGCTCCGCTGGCAGATATACACGCCCGCTATGATCAGGGCCGCCGTCAGAAGCTTGACCGGCTCCAGCGCCTCGCCCAGGATAATCACTGCAAGAATTATTGAGAATACCGGCACCAGATTGACAAAAATGGACGCCTTGCTCGGACCGATTTCCTTGATCGCCATCTGCTGGACAAGATAGCCGATCACCGACGGGAAAACGCTCATATACAGGACCGCCAGATGGGCGGAAGCAGGTATCGCAAATAGAAATTCCCACGGTTTTTCATATATTACGAACGGGATCAGCAGGATGGTGCAGACAAGGAAGCTGTAGTAGGTCAGCACGATGGGCTGAATACCTTTCCCCTTTCTCTTGCTGAATACACTGTAAGCCGCCCAGGCCGCCACTGCCGCCAGCATCCAAAGGTCGCCCGCATTGAAGCTGAAGTTTCGCAACACGCCGAGGTCTGCGCCGGTTATCGTCAGAAGCACACCGGCGAAGGAAAGAAGGATCCCGAAAACCTGTTTGCCTGTCAGCTTACTCTTCAAAAATAGGACTGCCATCAGCGTCGTCATCATGGGATTGGTCGCGGCTATGATCGAGGAATTGATGGCCGTCGTATATTTCAGCGCCGTAAAAAACAGGACATGATAGCCGAACATGCCAACAAGTCCCGTAAAAAGATACACCGGAAGTTTGTCCTTTTCCAGCCTGAAATCCACTGAGGTTTTTTTCATGACAAAAAACAGGATGATGGTTGCGTAGAAAAATCTTAAAAACGTCAGCGTGAAGGTAGCTATGTAAGGGACGGTATATTTCCCCGCGATAAAAGCTCCCGCCCAGAACAGGGCAGAGCAGGTCATCAAAATATATATCTTATTCTTAGTCATGCTTTCTATTCCTCAAACAGTTTACGGATGCTCTCCTCGTACGGAGGATAAAGGATACCCTTTTCGGTTACAACGGCAGTGATGTATTTGGCAGGAGTCACGTCAAATGCAGGATTATAAGTCTTGATGCCCTCCGGAGCCATGTCCCTTTCGTACCAGAGCTTATAGATCTCCTCCCCTTTTCTCAGTTCGATGTGGATGTCGTCGCCCGTCTTCGTTTTCCGATCGATGGTCGATGTCGGAACAAACATGTAGAAAGGGATCCCATATTCATGGGCCAGGATCGCAACGCCGGAGGTTCCGATCTTATTTGCTCCATCCCCGTTGGCGGCCATCCGGTCACAGCCCACCACCACCGCATCCACCCAGCCGTTTTTCATGACGATGGACGCCATGTTGTCGCAGATCAGGGTCGTGTCGATGCCTGCCTCATTCAGTTCCCAGGCAGTCAGCCTGGCTCCCTGGAGCAAAGGTCTGGTTTCATCGGCGAAGACCTTGAAGTTGTAGTTCTTTTCATGACCGATATATAGAGGCGCCAAACAGGTGCCGTATTTCGCCGTTGCGATGGTTCCCGCGTTGCAGTGTGTCAGGATCCCCATACCGGGTTTCAGTAAAGTCAGGCCATATTCCCCCATGGCACGGCAGGCGCATTCATCTTCGACGCGGATCTTTTCCGCCTCAGCGAGCAACGCTTTTTTGATTTCAGTCTGGAGCGCTTCCCACGGTTCTCCGCTGCGGTTCTCAAACCCTTTCACGCAAGCTTCCATCCGGTCGAGGGCCCAGAAAAGGTTCACCGCCGTAGGACGTGAGGAGGCAATATAGCTCTTGATTTCCATGAACTGTTTATAAAAATCCTGATAATCGGCTGCACCGATATTCCTGGCGCAAATGTAGACGCCGTAGCCGGCGGCAACGCCGATGGCCGGGGCCCCGCGGACCTTAAGCTTGTAAATGGCGTCCCAAACGTCTTCCTTCGTCTGCATTTCCAAATAGACCTTGTCGCCTGGAAGCTGCGTCTGATCCAGGATCAGCATCCTGTCCTCCTCAAACCTTACCGGCGCTATATTTAAAACTTCCATTGTTTTTCCTCCCGTATTTTCAGATTTCCTCTGCTGCTTGTAATTTCATCGATGGATTTGATATAATAAACAACATTATAACACATTACCGCACGCACATTCAATGTACAGGAGGCGCCATGAAAATTGTCATATTGGACGGACACACCATCAATCCCGGCGATCTGAGCTGGTCCGCGCTGGAGAAATGCGGAGAACTGACTGTCTACGAACGGACGCCGAAAGAACTCATCGCGCCGCGGATCGGCAACGCAGAGGTCGTCATGACCAGCAAGTGCGTACTGTCCTCGGAAGTAATGAGCCGGTGCCCAAACCTGAAATACATCGGGGTCCTGGCAACGGGGATCAACATGGTCGACCTGGAATATGCGGCCGTTCGAGGCATCCGGATCACCAACATTCCGGCCTATTCCACGGACTCGGTGGCTCAGTTCACTTTCGCATTGCTGTTGGAAATCTGCAATCAGGCAGGGCTTCACAACGAAGCGGTGCATTCCGGCAGATGGCAAAGCGCAACGGATTTCTGTTTCCGCCTGACGCCGCAGACGGAGCTGGCAGGAAAAACCTTCGGGATCGTCGGCTTCGGCAATATCGGCAGGCGGGTCGCGAGAATGGCGGAGGCCTTCGGCATGAAGGTACTCATCGCAAGCAGTTATCCCGATCCGGCTTTTGAAACGGAAAACGTTGCGTTTGTTTCAACGGATGAACTGTTTTCCGAATCGGATATCGTCAGCCTTCACTGCCCGCTGACGGAAAATAACCGGGGCTTTATCAACCGGAACGCCATTTCAAAAATGAAGGGCGGCGTCATCCTGCTCAATACGTCCCGCGGTCCGCTGATCAACGAGGATGACCTCGCGCAGGCGCTGAAATCCGGCAAAGTTTACGCCGCAGGCCTTGACGTCCTGTCCGTCGAACCGCCGAAGGACGGAAACCCGCTCATCGGTCTGCCAAATTGCATCATCACTCCGCACATCGCCTGGATCACCCGGGAATCGAGAATACGTCTGATCGAGACAGCCGTTTCCAATCTGGAGTCCTGGCTGGCAAACGAACCGCAGAATTCTTAACTGTAATTCTGCGGTTTTATTTTTTAGTAGTGTTTCCACTCGCATAAAATATTATAGATTTTCAATTGACAATATGAACATATGAATATATACTCATATATGAATCCGAGATAAAAGAGGTGAATCTATGGTTATTAAAAATGAAATAGAACGGTGTGATTGCACCGTGATACACGAAGAGGTCGTTGATATGGTCAAACAGAAAATGCCTGACGAAGAAAAGCTCTATGACCTTGCAGAACTTTTTAAGGTATTTGGCGACTCCACAAGAATAAAAATACTTTGGGCGCTTTCGGAATCAGAAATGTGTGTCTGCGATATTGCCACGCTTCTTAATATGACTCAGTCGGCAATATCCCACCAATTGAGGATACTCAAGCAAGTACGGCTGGTAAAGTTCCGAAAAGACGGGAAAGTAGTTTATTATTCACTGGATGACGCCCATGTGAAACAAATATTTGATCAAGGATTGGTTCATATCAATGAATAGCGGTAGAAAGGCTAATTAATATGGCAACGAATAAAGTGGAATATATCCTGGAAGGGCTTGATTGTGCCAATTGTGCAGCGAAGATCGAAAAGAAAGTTAGCGAGGTCGATGGCGTCGACTCTGTGACCATGAATTTTGTTACTAAAACGCTGACTTTTCATATCGGCAGCATTAACGATTTGGACACGTTGACTTCACAGGTGAAAGGGATTGTTAAGGCAATCGAGCCCGATGTAATTGTGCGCGAGAAAGCCATCCAGAAATCTGACAAGAATATTATGGTGCTGATGGGACTTGACTGTGCGAATTGCGCGGCTAAAATCGAAACGAAAGTTAAGAATATCAGCGGGATAAAATCCGCCTCAGTAGACTTTATCTCTAAAAGACTAACCGTTGAAATAAGCAATAAGAATGAATCAAATAATATAATTGACCAGATCAAGGATATCGTAAGTAAGATCGACCCGGATGTCAAGGTAGTATCCGAAAGTAAAAATGAGATACATACCGGTGGGCAAGAATACGAACACGGACAGGAGCATGGTCACGACGGTGACAACAATAAGAAGCTGGCCAGACTGATCATCGGAACAGCTATTTTTGTGGTTGCTGTTTTTATCAAATTCCCAACAGTTGTAGAATTTGCACTGTTTTTCATCAGCTATCTTCTGGTGGGTCTGGAAGTCTTACTGAAAGCGGTCAAAAATATATTCAGGGGACAGGTTTTTGACGAAAACTTTCTGATGAGCGTGGCCACCATCGGTGCTTTTGCGATTAAACAATTTCCGGAAGGCGTCGCAGTCATGCTGTTTTATCAGATCGGCGAATTCATCCAGGGCATTGCTGTAGACCGCTCCAGAAAGTCGATCAGTGAGCTGATGGATATCCGGCCCGATTATGCCAACTTGAAAGTCGGAAATGATTCGAAAAAAGTATCTCCGGAAGAAGTCAATGTTGGCGATTTGATTCTGGTCAAACCGGGCGAAAAGGTACCTCTTGACGGCAAAGTCATTGATGGTAATTCTATGGTCGACACCTCTGCATTGACTGGAGAATCTGTACCACGTGAGGTTGAGGCGGGATCCGAAGTGTTGAGTGGTTTCATCAATAAAAACGGACTTTTAACGATTGAAGTAACCAAGGCCTTTGGGGAATCTACCGTCACAAAAATCCTGGATCTGGTTCAGAATGCAAGCAGCAGAAAAGCGCCCACAGAGAATTTTATCACTAAATTTGCAAGGTATTATACTCCTGCAGTGGTTCTCATCGCAGCCGCTTTGGCGGTCATCCCGCCGGTTGTTATTCAAGGGGCTGCTTTCTCGGAATGGCTGTATAGAGCCTTGATATTCCTGGTAATATCTTGTCCGTGCGCTCTGGTAATTTCCATCCCCCTCGGATTCTTCGGCGGTATCGGCGGGGCCTCGAAAAGGGGCATTCTGGTGAAAGGAAGCAATTACCTGGAAGCCTTGAATAATGTCGATATTGTTGTCTTTGATAAAACAGGTACATTGACAAAAGGGGTATTCAAGGTAACTGAAATTAAAACCCAGAACGGCTTTTCGCGCGATGAGTTGTTAGAATTTGCAGCGTATGCCGAAAGCTATTCCAATCATCCGATCGCGGTTTCGATTCTCAAGGAATATAAAAAAGAGATAAACAAAGATGAAGTTGATAATTATAACGAAATCTCCGGGCACGGTATCATAGTTAATGTAAAAGGTCACGAGGTCCTGGCCGGAAATGCCAAACTTATGATGAAAGAGAACATCGACTTTGGAAGTGTCGATGCCGCCGGTACCGTCGTTTATGTCGGCGTAGATAAAAAGTTCGCCGGATATATTCTGATATCGGATGAAGTCAAGGAGGATGCAAAAGAAGCGATCAGCGGCCTGAAACAAATAGGGATCCAAAAGACCGTTATGCTTACCGGAGACAGTAGATCCATAGCAAGCAAAGTCTCCGAACAGTTAGGGCTTGATGAGTTTTATGCAGAATTACTTCCTAATCAGAAAGTTGAAGAAATGGAAGCACTAGACAAGGAAAAATCGAAAAACGGCAAGCTGCTGTTTGTCGGCGATGGAATCAATGATGCGCCGGTCCTTGCAAGAGCAGATGTCGGTATTGCCATGGGGGGATTGGGCTCCGATGCGGCAATCGAAGCGGCGGATGTTGTGATCATGACCGACGAGCCCTCCAAGATCGTGTCGGCGATTAAAATAGCAAAGCGGACAAGAATGATCGTATGGCAGAATATAATCTTTGCGATGACCGTTAAGCTGATCGTCCTGGCCCTTGGAGCCGGAGGCGTTGCGACGATTTGGGAAGCCGTTTTTGCGGATGTTGGCGTTACAGTTATTGCAGTTTTAAATGCAATGAGGGTTTTGAACATTCGTGACGTCAAGTAGTAATTATGTCATTAAATCATTATGGGAAAACGAAAGCGGGCGCCTGACGGCGTCCGCTTTCGTTTGTTATATATTCAGATCCCACACAACATCTATTATTCTTTACTTTTTGTTCAGGAGGCCGATGTCCTTCCGGTATTGGGCGCCTGCGAAGCTGATTTTTCCAACATTTTTATACGCCTTCTGCCTTGCCTCTTCATGGGTGTTTCCCAGCGCGGTAATGCCGAGAACTCTTCCGCCGTCCGTAAGGATTTCTGAATCCTTTGATTTTGTTCCACTGTGGAAAACGATGATGTCCCGGTCGACATCCTTCAACCCGGATATCCTCTTTCCCTTTTCATAGCTTCCCGGATAGCCGCCGGACGCCATTACGACGCAGACCGCCTTCTTTTCGCTCCACTCAATGACCTGTTCCGCCAGCCGTTCTTCGACCACCGCGTTCAAGATATCCAGAAGATCGGTCTTCATCCTCGGAAGCACCGACTGTGTTTCCGGGTCGCCAAACCGGTTGTTGAATTCAATGACCTTGGGGCCGTCGTCGGAAATCATCAGGCCGATGAAGAGAACGCCCTTGAAATCCAGTTCGTCCTGTTGGAATCCCTTGATCGTGGGTTCCAGGATCCGTTCCCGGATCTGTTTTTCCAATTCGCCGTCAAACACGAGACTCGGCGAATAGGTTCCCATTCCGCCTGTGTTAGGGCCGTTGTCCTCGTCAAATATCCGTTTATAGTCCTGCGCCGATTCCATCGGCACGATGGTCTTTCCATCCACAAAGCAAAGCATGGAGGCTTCGATCCCAGTCAGAAATTCCTCCACGACGATCTTGTCCCCTGCCTCGCCGAATATTTTATCTCCCATGATCTCATCGATGGCCTTCAGCGCCGCCGCATCATCCTCTGCTATAACGACTCCCTTGCCCGCGGCCAGGCCGTCCGCCTTGATGACCATAGGGTAACCGAAAACGCCGACGGACCGCTTCAGTTCATCGATATCCGTAAATTCCTTGTAGCCCGCTGTAGGAATAAGATGTCTGGCGAGAAACGACTTGGTGAAGGATTTGCTGGCTTCCAACTGTGCACATTTCTGATTCGGGCCAAAGGCTTTCAATCCTTCCTCTGCCAGCGCGTCAACGATCCCCATGGAAAGCGGCACTTCAGGACCGATCACGGTCAGGTCGATTTTTTTCTCTTTCGCGAAGCTGCAGATCCCCTCCACGTCCTCCGCTTTGATCGGGACGCACTCAGCAACTTCCGCGATCCCGGCGTTCCCGGGCGCGCAGTAAAGCTTATCCACTTTTTTGCTTTGGGCCAGTTTCCATGCGATGGCGTGCTCACGCCCGCCCCCGCCAACAATCAGTATTTTCATATGTCCTCCTACATCGGGCTTTGTCATACTCATCTGGTATTTCCGCAAGATTATTATCAATTGGTTCATTCAATCGGAGAGTTTAGCTTAGGCTGAAGAAAATATCCGAGCGGTTTTCCCATGTTATCCAACGCAGGCGAGCAATATTTTTAATACCGCAATAATGTTATGGAGCGGTACCAAAAAACACCGTTGTAAGGATTACGTTTGTTTTTTGGGTTAAAAATAGCGAGTCGAGTTGAGATAATATAAAAACCGCGAGTATTTTCGAAGACAAAGCCAAACGACTTTAATGTTTAAAGTGTCTCACTCCGGTGAACACCATGGCAATTCCCAGTTCATTGGCCTTCTTGATGCAGTCCTCATCATGAACGGACCCGCCAGGCTGGATCACTGCCGTTATTCCAGCCTTTGCAGCCGCATCCACGTTATCATCAAAAGGAAAGAACGCATCAGATGCCAGCACTGCGCCTTCTGTAGGTTCTGTCGCTTGACGAACTGAATTTTCAATCGCCCAGACGCGGTTGGTCTGACCGGGTCCTACGCCGATGGTTTTGCCATCTCTCGCCAGCACGATGCCGTTGGACTTGATATGCTTAACCACTTTCATGGCAAATTTCATATCTTCCAATTCCCGTTCCGTCGGGATGCGGTCCGTAACGACTTTGAGTTCAGACTCCTCGAAAAGGCTGTTGTCGGTTTCCTGGATCAGGATTCCGCCGCTGACTTTTTTCATATCGACGGTGCCCTTCGGTGCCTTGGCGAGAATGTCTTCCAGCTTCAGCAGACGGATATTCTTCTTCTGTGTGAGAATCGCAAGGGCTTCCTCCGAAAAGTCCGGCGCGATGATGATCTCAACAAAGATCTTGCTGATTTCCGCTGCCGTCATTTCGTCGATGGGACGGTTCGCCGCAACAATGCCGCCGTAAATGGAGACTGGGTCTGCTTTATATGTTTTGACATATGCGTCGTAAATATCATATCCGGTACCGACTCCGCACGGATTGGCGTGCTTGACTGCAACGACCGTCGGCTCTTCAAATTCCTTCAGCGTCTCCAGAGCGCCGTTGGTGTCGTTAATATTATTGAAGGAGAGCTCTTTGCCGTGGATCTGGACCGCGTTGACGAGGGCGCCCGCCCAGGGTTTGATCTCCTTGTAGTAATATGCCTTCTGATGCGGATTTTCACCATACCGCAAATCCTGGACCTTTTCAAAAGTAAGCGTCAGGTTCTCAGGCAGCTCTGCTTCGATTTCCCTGCGCAGATAATCGGAAATCATCGAGTCGTATGCCGCGGTATGCTCGAACACCTTCAATGCCAGTCTGTATTTCGTCGCATACGAGACTTCTCCGTTCTCCTCAAGCTCTTTCACGACCAGTCCATAATCCTTCGGATCGCAGATGACGACCACGTCCTTATGGTTTTTCGCCGCGGAACGGAGCATGGTGGGTCCACCGATATCGATATTTTCTATGGCGTCCTCCAGAGTTACAGAAGGTTTCATGATCGTTTCTTTAAAGGGGTATAAGTTGATCGCCACGATATCAATTGTTTCTATCTTAAGATCAGCCAGCTGCTTCAAGTGTTCCGGTTTTTCGCGCATTGCCAGGATCCCGCCGTGGACTGCCGGATGCAGTGTTTTTACTCTTCCGTCCAGACATTCCGGGAATCCAGTCACATCGGAAATTCCGATCACATCGACTCCGTTGTCCCTAAGTCTGGTTGCAGTACCCCCTGTAGATATAATTTTAACGCCGAGTCTGTTTAGCTCCTGAGCAAATTCTACGATTCCCGCTTTGTCTGACACGCTGATCAGTGCTCTCATTTTTCTTCCTCCTCCGGTTCGGTGCGAACCTTTCATTTATCTTTATCTTATTTTTCCATCACAAAACATTTTGATTGCCTCAGGCAAGATCCGATGCTCCACCGTTAAAACCCTGGCGGCCAGGGATTCTTCCGTATCTCCCGGTTCAATGGGGACCTTCTCTTGTAAAATGATCCTGCCTGTGTCCACTCCTTCGTCCACGAAATGAACCGTGGCGCCGCTCTCATGCTCTCCGCCTTCCAGGACTGCCCGATGCACCCGCTTCCCGTAAAAGCCCTTTCCGCAGTACTTGGGGATCAGCGCCGGATGGATATTAATGATCCTCCCGCGGTACGCTTCGATGAGGCTCGGCTGCAAAATGCTCATATATCCGGCTAAAACAATCAGATCCGTTTCCGTCTCCTTTAGTTTTTTCAGGATCGCAGCATTCCGCTCCGTGTCTTTCGGATATCGGGCTTTGTCGATGCATATCCCCGGGATTCCGGCTTTGGCGGCCCGTTCCAGCGCATAGGCATTCGGATTGCTAGAGATAATCTGTACGATCTTTGCCTTATCCAGATACCCGTTTTCGACCTGGTCGATGACCGACTGAAGATTCGTCCCCCCGCCGGAAACAAGTATGGTGATATTCACGCGATCCTTGCTCATTCGATTGCAACTCCCTGCCCTTTGACGATTTCGCCGATGACCGACGCCTTCTCTCCAGCATTCTCCAGCGCGGAAAGTACAACGTCCTTCTTATCTGGATCGATTACCATCATCATACCTATTCCCATATTATATGTTGAAAACATTTCCTTCAACTCAATATTCCCCTTGCTTTGTATGTACTGGAAAATCGGCGGGATCTGCCAGCTTCCCAAACGGATACTGACTCCCAGTCCTTCCGGTATGATCCTCGGGATATTTTCATAAAACCCGCCGCCAGTGATATGAACGATCCCATTGGCTTCGGTTTTCTCAAAAACAGCGTTACATGCCCCGGCATATATCTTTGTTGGTGCGATCAGTGCTTCACCCAGGGTAGTTCCCAGTTCTTCCACCCTGTCATCCACCGACATTCCAAGCTTGTCAAAGAACAGCTTTCTGACAAGGGAGTACCCGTTGCTGTGGATGCCGCTGGATGCAATGCCGATCACAACGTTCCCTTCTCTGATCTTCGACCCGTCAATCATTTTCTTGCGATCCACGACGCCTACGGCAAAGCCGGCCATATCATATTCACCTTCGGAATAGAAATCCGGCATTTCCGCAGTTTCACCGCCTACAAGTGCGCAGCCCGCCAGCACGCAGCCATCGGCGATCCCTTTCACTATATCGGCGATCTTCTCCGCATTCACTTTGCCCGTAGCGATATAATCAAGGAAAAACAGAGGCTTTGCTCCCTGGCACAGTACGTCGTTGACGCACATAGCCACGCAGTCCTGTCCGACCGTGTCGTGTTTGTCCATGAGGAATGCCAGCTTCAGCTTCGTGCCGACGCCGTCGGTACCGGAGACCAGGACAGGCTCCTCCATGCCCTTTACATCGAGACGAAACAGGCTGCCGAAGCCGCCCAATCCTGTCAGGACGTTTTCATTAAAGGTTTTCTTCACATGTGGTTTCATGAGGGAAACGGCTCTTTCCCCCTCCTTCGTATCAACACCGGCCTCTTTATATGTCAATTTTTCATCTGTCATATCTTTTACTCCTTTCGCAATCCGTCTCTCTTCTTATTCGCAGGACTTTCCGTTGGTTCTCGCCAGATCGTCGGGGAGCTCGATGGGATAATCTCCATTGAAACAGGCGACACAGACCTTTTCGCTGCCAAGATTGATGGATTCCAGCAGGCCCTCCACACTAAGATAACCCAGGCTGTCTGCACCGATCATCCCGCAGATCTCTTCGACAGAATTGTTCGCGGCGACCAGTTTATCCGGATTCGGAGTATCGATTCCGAAGTGGCAGGAATGGGTGACCGGGGGTGAGCAGACACGGACGTGGACTTCAAGAGCTCCTGCATCCTTCAGCATTTTTACGATCTTTCCGCTGGTAGTGCCCCTTACGATGGAATCGTCGACCATAACGATCCGCTTTCCCATAACGTTATCCTTCAGCACATTCAGTTTCAGCCTGACGCTCAACTCTCTCATTCTCTGATCCGGCTGAATGAAGGTGCGTCCCACATATCTGTTTTTAATGAGACCCTCGCCAAAAGGGATTCCCGATTCCTCGGCGTAGCCGATGGCTGCGACCGTGCCCGAATCGGGGACCGCGATGACCATGTCGGCCTCGACGGGGTGTTCTTTCGCAAGTATCCTGCCCGCCTGACTTCTGGCCATGTAAACGCTTCTGCCGTCGATATCGCTGTCCGGCCTCGCCAGATAAACATATTCAAAGGAGCAGATGGCTTTTTTCTCTCCCTTTTTGTATCGGATCGATTTCAGTTCACGATTCTCTATAACGACGATTTCGCCCGGCTCCACATCACGGATGAATTCAGCGCGGAGCAGCGGGAAAATACAGCTTTCCGAAGACAGCACGTAACCTTCCTTTGTCCTTCCGATGCAAAGAGGACGGATCCCATTGGGATCCCTTACTCCAATGAGCTTTTCGCCGCTGGTGATCACAAGCGCATAAGCTCCTCTGATCAGTTCCAGGGTCTTTATTATAGATTCCTCAATCGTATTATCACGGATATAACGCGCAATAAGTGCGGCGATGATTTCCGAATCGATGGAGGTCTGAAATATCACTCCTCGATCCTGCATCTCTTCCCGGAGTGATTCTGCGTTGACCAGGTTCCCGTTGTGTGCCAGCGCCAGGCTGCCCCCCTTATGATATACGACAAGGGGCATCGCATTGACTGCGTGGCTTTCTCCCGATGTGGAATATCGCACGTGTCCAATGGAAATATCCCCTTGCAGCCTTGCTATGATCTCATCATTAAAAACCTCCTGGACAAGCCCCATTTCTTTATAGTACTGGATCTTGCCGTCCTTGTTGGTGGCGATTCCGGCACTTTCCTGCCCTCGGTGTTGAAGGGAATGAAGGCCAAAGTAAACCGATCTCGCGATGTCCACTTTTCCCGGCGCATAGACGCCTACCACGCCGCATTCGTCAAAAACCTTATCCTCTTCCAGATCACGAAGTTCTTTATTGATATCAAATTCACTGAACATTTTGCATCTCCTACTCTTGTACTGTCGGGCTTACTATTTCTTGATTCTAGCAAGTACTTCCTGATAAGTTTCCTCCACATTTCCCAGATCTCTCCGGAAACGGTCCTTATCCATCTTTTCGTTGGTGTTGACGTCCCATAATCTGCAGGTGTCCGGTGAAATTTCGTCAGCCAGAAGGATCACGCCGTCGGCGGTGCCGAACTCGATTTTAAAGTCGATGAGTTTCAGTCCTTTATCCAGAAAGAATTCCTTTAGCGCGTCGTTCACCGCATAGGCATATTTCTTGACGATGGCAAGCTGCTCCTCCGTGGCCAGCTCCAGCGCAAGGATATGATCGTCGTTGATCAGCGGATCGCCCAGCGCGTCGTTCTTATAGGAAAATTCCAACACTGTCTTTGCCAGCGGTCTTCCCTCTTCGACTCCGTATCTCTTGGAGAATGAGCCTGCCGCAACGTTTCGGATGATGACTTCCAGCGGAAGGATCTTCACCGCTTTGACCAGAGTTTCCCTGTCGGAAAGCAGCTTGACCATATGGGTTGGCACGCCCTTCTTTTCCAGCATCTCAAAGATGATAGCCGACATGGTGTTATTGACCACGCCTTTGTCGGCGATGGTGCCCTTCTTTTCTCCGTTGAACGCGGTGGCGTCGTCCTTGTAGTCGACTATGTATAATTTCGGGTCGTCCGTCCGGAAGACCTTTTTCGCTTTACCCTCATAGAGCATTTCTAACTTTTCCATTTTTCTTCCTCCATTTATTCTTATATTAGATGCTAGCTCGCCCAATTTTCATCGCAAATTGCTGGCGAACTCATGCAAGGAAATCACAAATCTTTGATTTGTAGATTTCTACTGCTAATACGGCTTACGGGTTTTGGCAGTTCTGGCGTATTATCCTCTTCCGTTAGTTCGGTCAAAGGTGGTGCCGAAAGAGGATAATACCAAAACCGCAGATTATTTTCTATAACTCCAATTCCAATTGCTTGAAATGAGCTAGCTTCTCAGTTCCCGGTCCTGCTTGATGACGTCTTCTTCCATTTTTATTTTATAACCCTTCATCTTAATTCTGAGTTCCGGGTATTTTACGGACAGGACCTGTACTGCAAGCAGCGCCGCATTTTCGGCGCCGTCAATGGCGACGGTCGCCACGGGAATACCCTTGGGCATCTGAACCATGGATAGCAGGGAATCCAAGCCATCCATTGTCGATGACTTGATAGGAAGGCCGATGACAGGCATCGCCGTGTAGGCTGCCAGTACGCCTCCAAGATGTGCGGCTTTCCCCGCCGCCGCAATGATGACTTCTATTCCGTTTTCTTCGGCTTTCGATGCGAATTCTTCGGCGATCCTCGGGGTTCTGTGCGCCGATATGATCCTCGTTTCAAACTCTACGCCGAATTCCTTGAATATTGCTTCGGCCCTTTCCACAACCGGATAATCCGATTTGCTCCCCATAACGATGGCAGCTTTCATATTGAAACCTCCTTGTACAGCAATGCTGATCTTCTGTAATTTCTATCTGAAATAAGCGACTCCCGCTTCAAATATCTTCTGGTCTGTGTTCCCCGGAACGTTCCGGTAAAGATTTTTACCAATACGCTCGGAATGGGCCATTTTTCCGAATACCCTGCCGTCGGGAGAGGTGATCCCTTCGATGGCCAGGATGGATTCATTGGGATTGTGAGCAGCATCCATACTCGGTTTTCCATTCAGATCCACATATTGTGTCGCGATCTGGCCGTTCTCGATGAGCCTCTTTATGATTTCTTCCGAAGCTATGAACCTGCCTTCTCCGTGGGACACCGGTACGGTATGAATGTCTCCGACGTCGGTGTTCGCCAGCCACGGCGATTTTACCGACGCGATCTTCGTCCGCACCAGACAGGAAGCATGTCTGCCGATCCGGTTATAGGTCAGTGTCGGATTCGCCTTATCGGGCTCAGTGATGGCGCCATACGGGACAAGGCCCAGTTTGATGAGCGCCTGGAAGCCGTTGCAGATCCCCAGCATAAGTCCGTCCCTGTTTGCGAGCAAATCTTCCACCGCTTCCCTGACCGCGGGATTTCGGAATACCGCGGTGATGAATTTCGCGGATCCGTCTGGTTCGTCTCCGCCGCTGAATCCGCCCGGGATCATAATGATCTGGCTGCTCCGTATCATTCTTACCATCTCGTCGATGGAAGCAATGAGCTCTGTCTGGTTCAAATTCCTTAAAACCTGAATGTCGGCGACAGCGCCGGCTTTTTCAAAGGCCCTCTTCGAATCCATTTCGCAGTTCGTTCCGGGGAAGGCCGGAATGAATACCCTCGGCTTCGCGATCTTTACGGCCGGTTTGTGAGTTGACCTTATCGAATATGATATGGTCATCGGCTGCTCCGCAGCTGTGGCAGCGGCGGCCTTTCTCTTTGTCGGGAATACGCCTTCCAGCGGATCCGTCCATTTCTTCACGATTTCATCCACTGGGAACTCCATCCGTTCTCCCGGGTTCTTTCCCTCTTCCGATGGCCGTACTGTCAGCTTCCGGTGAACTGCGGTCTTTCCGATTATTTTATATTGGATCCCCTCCAGAAGGGCCTCGATATTTTCGTTTTGCGCCAATTCAAGGATCAGCGCGCCATAATCCGGATTCCGAAGCTCCTTTTCGGTAATGTTTTCAAGGTCGGCTCCGATCCCGTTTCCCACCGCCATCTTTGCCAGGGAAATAAATACGCCGCCACGTCCGACGGTGTTCGCGGAAAGGATTTTCCCTGCCAGCGCCAGTTCTCGTACACGCTTCATATTTGACTGATACTGCTTGAAATCCAGGATCTGATCTTCGTCACGGTCCGCTTTTATGTAGATCAGGGTACTATCTTCTTTTTTCAACTCGGATGAAATCACTTCGTTTGCGTCAATGGCACAGACGGCAAAGGAAACGAGTGTCGGCGGCACATCGAGCTCCATGAAGGAACCGGACATGCTGTCCTTGCCTCCGATAGCCGGTGTTCCCAGCTCCTTTTGAGCTTTCAGCGCTCCCAGCAGCGCGGCAAACGGCTTCGACCACCGCTCCGGGTTTTGTCCCAGACGTTCAAAATACTCCTGGAAAGTCAGCCGCACCTTGGAAATATCCCCTCCCATTGCTGCAATCTTCGTGACTGAATCAACGACTGCGTAAAGCGCGCCGTGGAACGGACTGAGCGAGGACAGCCTCGGATCGAATCCATGAGCCATCAAGGTTGCCGTATCGGTATATCCCTTAGTGACCGGCAGCTTAGCCGCCATTCCGACGGCTGGAGTAAGCTGGTTTTTTCCACCCAGCGGCATCAGCACCGTAGCCGCGCCGATGGTGCTGTCAAACATTTCGATCAGCCCTTTCTGACTGCAGCAGGAAAGCTCGCTCAATGAATCGAAAAGCTCCCTCTCATTCTGTCGGCCGTCACCGGCTGCCTCATTCCAAATATCTGTTTCAGGAACGATAATATCGATTTCCTGTTTTACTCCGTTTGTGTTCAGGAAGTCCCTGCTGAGGTCGAGAATGCAATCGCCTCTCCAGTACATGCGGAACCGGTTTGTGTCCGTCACGCCGGCGACAACGACTGCCTCCAGGTTTTCTTCCTCCGTATATTTCAGGAATTGTTCCAAGTCCTTCTCCGAGATCACAGCTGCCATTCTCTCCTGGGATTCGGAAATAGCCAGTTCCGTTCCGTCGAGACCTTCATACTTCTTCGGGACAAGATCGAGATTGATGTCGATTCCGTCGGCCAATTCGCCGATCGCCACGGAGACGCCGCCGGCGCCGAAGTCGTTGCAGCGTTTGATCAGTCTGGCTGCTTCTTCCCGTCGGAACAGTCTCTGTATATTCCTTTCTACAGGCGGGTTGCCCTTTTGTACCTCAGCTCCACAGGTCAGGATCGATTCGATGGTATGCCCTTTGGAGGATCCTGTCGCTCCGCCGCAGCCGTCACGGCCGGTCCTTCCGCCGATCAGGACGATGCAGTCGCCCTTAACCGGCCTTTCGCGATAGACGTGGGATGCGGGAGCCGCGCCGATAACTGCGCCGATCTCCATGCGCTTTGCGACGTAGCCTTCATCGTATATCTCAGCAACCTGGCCGGTAGACAATCCGATCTGGTTTCCATAGGAGCTGTAACCTTTGGCCGCGCCTCTGGTAATGATCCTCTGTGGCAGCTTCCCGGGGAGTGTGTCCGCAAGACTTTTTCTCGGATCGCCGCTTCCTGTAACGCGCATTGCCTGATAGACATATACACGACCTGACAGCGGATCCCGGATGGCTCCGCCAAGGCAGGTAGCCGCTCCGCCGAAGGGTTCGATCTCTGTCGGGTGGTTGTGGGTTTCATTTTTGAACATGACAAGCCAGTCTTCCTCTTTGCCGTCCACAATAGCCTTGACCTTAATGCTGCAGGCGTTGATTTCCTCCGACTCGTCCAGGTCGGCCAAAAGACCTTTTTTCTTCAGATACTTGGCTCCGATTACCGCCATGTCCATCAGGCTCATATCCTTTTCCCGATCGCCGTAGATCTCTTTTCTCATATCTAAGTATTCCTCGAAGGCGTCCCCGATGAGCTTGGAATAAGCGCCTTTGCCCAAGGAAACAGATTTGATCTGCGTAAGGAAGGTGGTGTGTCTGCAATGGTCGGACCAGTAGGTGTCGATGACCTTCAGTTCCGTCATGGTAGGATTTCGCTTTTCCTCAGCGGCAAAATAGTCCCTGACGAATTTCAGGTCTTCCCCGCTCATGGCAAAGCCCTGCGCCTCCCGGTATTCAAAGATCTCCTCATCCGGCATGGAGATAAAACCGTCAATGGTTTTCACATTTTCCGGCACTACGGTCTGCAGCTCAAGCTTTTCAGGTTTTTCCAATGCAGCTTCGTGGGAATCCACAGGATTGATGCAATAATTTTTGATTGCCGTAAATTCGTTCTCAGAGATGTCACCTGCCAGAATGATCAGCCTGGCAAACCGCACCGTCGCTTCCGCGTTGACATTCATCAGCCGGATGCACTGCGCTGCCGAATCCGCCCTTTGGTCATACTGGCCCGGGAGATACTCCACGGCAAAAAATTTAGAGCCCGCGTCGATAGGAACCATTTCATCGTAGGCTCTATCTATTGCAGGCTCGGCAAATACCGTATACTTTGCGGCTTCATATGTAGCGTCGTCCATTCCCTCGATATCATAGCGGTTGATTACGCGCAGGCCGGACAAGCCCATCAGGTGGAGATTTTCCTTTAAATCCTCGAAGAGTCCCTGCGCTTCAATATCAAACCCATTTTGCTTTTCAACGTAAATACGGCGTACCATTATGCCCTCCTTTGTGGCGAACGTTCGTAAAATATATGTTATCAAATGTTCGTGTTTTTGTCGTTATTGTTAATTTATGTACCTATCTTATCAGCTATTTTTGCTCATTTCAATAAAAAATACGAATATTTCATAAATATTTATCCCTCTGCATATCAGAAATCACAGATTCCCGAACATAAAAAATCCAGTGGCGATTTAACATTCGGGTTTTGTAATTTAGGGCCGCGCCGGTGCTTCTCTCGAAAACCGCCTCCGTTAAGATGCTTTGCATCAAAGTCGGTAATAGGTTTCACGGTTTTCTATGAGAACTCACCGGTGCGGCCCTTGCATACCTTTAAAAAATCAGAAAGCCGAAGGGTTTTCCTTCGGCTTTCTGGCGTACAATACTCGATGTAATTTATGACGTGATTTTATTTTAGTCCCTTTGCAAAGCTCAGCGGCACATAAGCAGAACCATTGAACAAGGTCGGAGCCAAGGTCATTGATCCTTTGGTCTCGGCGGTACCTGTTTTAACAGTATAGTCCGTGCTGCCGGCTGTGAGCGTATAGGTCATATTGCCCTTTGTAAGGGTTATCGGTTTATCTTTGCCGGTATATTTCAGTGTATAGCCCGCATTGTCTGCAGCATATCTCAGAGAGACGGATGCTTCAAACGGCGTCATCACCTTAGTTGGTTTATGTCCTGTGTAGTCCATGACATAGGTGAGCTGGGTGCTGAACAGTTCGTCTGACTGGTTCATCGCTTGCTGTGCCATATCGCTGGCAAGCTTGGTGGAATAAGCTGCGGCGGCTTTCGGGTCTTTCTTGTACAAATCGGCGATCTTCTTCCATTCGGTGTTCATCATCCGGTTGTACATGGCGGTTTCGTAGTAGCTCCATAAATCCCTTGCTCCCTGACCGTAATAGGTCCGGTTCTGTTCGGAAAGGCCGTCGATTCTCTTGAATTTCCAATACGCGCCGTTTGGATCATAGGTGGATCCGTCGACTTTGTATGCTTTATTGGTATCGGTGATATTGCCCAATGCAGGCAGGAAAACGGAATGCTCCGCATTGCCCATGCATAGCCATTGAATCGTAGAGATGGCAGCGGGATAGTTATCCTTGATCTGAGCAAGATGGATATCGGATGACCGTTCCACGCCGATGACACGGAGGTCCGCATTTCCGGGCAGGGTGACGTCAAGAGGGGTACCCTCATAACGGAAGCGTTCTACATTCATAACATCCACAGCGGATACTTTTTTGTCGGGCTTATAGAACAGATCATAATACTTCGTTGCTTCATATTTTCCGGCTGTCGACGGAGCCAGCAGATAATGGCCGCCCCAGGCTCTCATATTGGAATAATCGTCCAGCGCACAGCCGTAAGTGGCCGCCATATGAATCTTTCCGTCAACCTTTGTGGTAAAGCCGTTTTTCTCTGCAAGTGTGAACAGGTCCTTGGAGTACATGAAATTTTCAGTATCCGCGGGATCCACATAGCCGATCATGAATTCGTTTCCAAATACCGCGACCTTATCGGCGGGCATTTTCTGGGCGCACCATTGATGGCCGCTGTAGATCTCTACGATCCAGGCTTCCTTCTGGTCTGCGACGAAGATGATATTGCCCTGTGCAGAGCCATATTTCTCAACGATGGACGCCAGAAGTTCGACTCCTTCTTTCGCCGTCTTGACGGAGCAGTCTACAGCCGCCGGCAGGACCGCTTCACGAAGTCCGGCTTCAATAAACGGGTCAACCTTCAGGACTTCATCCTTCGGGTCGGCGGAAACCGTACCGATGACTGTCACGCCGTATTCATTTACGCAGGAAGCGGGATATGGTCCGTCGCCGCCTTCCGCATAATCCTGAAGGGTAGTATATTTATATGTGGTTGCGGGGAGAGGCAGGGAGAAGCCGTTTACCGGGTCGTCCATCGTGCGTCCCGGCTTGTTTTCGATGCGGGGAACGTTGAAGAACAGTTTGTTGTAAGCTCCGGTGCTTTGATCCTCGCTCCTGGCGATAAGGATGCTCCCATCCGCACTTACATCCTTACCTACATACACAGCGGTGCAGGCAAAGGCGCTTGCGGTGGACAGTGCCAGTGCGAGAATGAGTACGATTGCAACGATTCGAAATCTTCTCATGTTTTTTCCTCCTTAGATTTTAAATATTTACCATCATTATATCATATCCAAATTGGATATTTTTGTATTTTTGCGCAACCAAAAGGCCGAAGTTACCTTCGGCCTTTTGTTAATTTCTATATTCTATGCTATTTGTGTCATGATTTTTCCTAGTACCCTAATCCGTATCCGTTTGAAGTCAGATAAGAATTGATACCGTTGATGGTGCCAATGACTCGATTGGCATACCTTGTTGAAAATGAACCCCGGTTTACCGCGACTGAGCCCTGATTGTATGCGGAGAATCCTTTTACAAGGTCGCCGTTGTAGGCTGCAATTCGTTCACTGAGGTACATCGCCCCGAAATTGATGCTGGTCTCTGCATCCAAAAGCTGTTCTTTGCTCAATCCGTATCGAGCTCCGGTGGAAGGCATCACCTGCATCATGCCGGCAGCTCCGCCGCTCTCTCCACTTCTCGCGTTAAACGTGCTTTCTTTGTGTGCTACAGCCATGAGAATCTTTTCGTCGATCTTATACGTCTTCGCTGCGTTCTTGAACAGGAAAACCAGTTCCTGCGCTTTGGTTACCGTATAACCGCCGTTATATTTCATGACGTAGTTCACAAGACCTTGGTTGTATTTCGACTCTGCTGCGTTCCAGTAGGATTTCGCCTGAATTCCATCCTGGGTGCTGATATAGGTCCCTACATACGGATCATAATATACGTCCCAGCCAAAACCGTTCTCTTCGGTCATAGCTTTCAACGGAAGATATATCACATTTCCTTTGGCCAGTACCGGCATTCCTGCCAGATCGATTTCTCTGACCGATAATTCGGGAATCTTGATCGTTTCGTCGTTTATTGTATCTTGTGTATTCTGATTAGAGTCTGTTTCGTCTTTTGTTGAGTCGTCGTCTTTCACGATATCTTCCAGGCTTTTATGATCGATCTCATAGGCCAGAACCTTTGCGTCGCTGTAGACTTGTGTTAAGACGTCCTCCCTTTCATTCTTTTTCCAGGCGTCGCTGATGTTGGTCATTGACGGCTCTGATTTTAACAGTTTTAATGTGCGGCTTTCAAAATCCATCTCGGCTTTTAGTCCTAAGATTTCTCCCATCTCGGGTGTTAATGGGAAATAAGTCGTGTCTTTATAAAGAAAAAATGGAAACTGCAGGTGATTGTTATCGATCGTTTCCCCATTGATAACAATTTTTTTAATAAAAAAATCTCCTTGTACGTTTTCGTCAGCATATATAGAAATTGATGAGAAAAGTAAGATTGTCAATGAAAGCCACACAGATATAAGCTTCTTTGCCATATCTATTTTCCCTCTCTTTCTTTTGTCTCCGAAAAGACTCTTTTATTATACCATAATCAGCCAAAAAGTATACCTTTTTTTGATCATTTGTACTGTTTTCAAAAACATGCGTTGAAATTTCAACGTTTTAACGTCAGGCAGGAAGAGCAAATTAGTAACCTATTTTCCAGAATTATCATAATATTTTGCCACAAATTAGTAAAAAAACGGCCTGAAAAGGGCCGTTTTTACCCTCTCAGGGCAAAAACGCTTCCAACAGGTATAAAAAATACCGGGGCATCTGAAAATGCCCCGGTATTTTAAGGTTAATAATATGATGAATTTTTGATGTAATCAAAAGTCGTACTTGCTTTAAATCTTACAGCTTGAATTCCTTCTTAGCGTCAGCGATGGAAGCATCCAGCTTAGCTAATACTTCGTCGATATGCTCGTAGGACAGAGTTGCCGGTGGTTCGATCCTGACTGTCTTCGCATTTACGAGAGTACCAGCAGTCATAACGTGTCTGTCAAACAGTCCCTTAGTGATCGCATAACCAACTTCAGCTTCCGGGAATTCCATACAGATCAGGAGACCTGCGCCTCTTACTGCCTTCAGAACGGTTGGATATTTTACCATCAGTTCGCCAAGCTTCTTCATGAAGTAGTCGCCCTTTTCTTTACACATTCCAGGAACGTCATTTTCAAGCATAAACTTGATTGTGGAAAGTGCTGCGGAGCAAGCAAGTGGGTTTCCGCCGAAAGTCGGAGATCCGAGGATCCAAGGATTTTCGATCAGTTTCTGTCCCCAGCACCAAGGTCTTGCGATGATACCGGTGATAGGCATGATGCCGCCGCCGAAAGCTTTTCCGTAAGTCATGATATCAGGGCATACGTCTTCAACTTCACATCTCCACATGGTTCCGGTTCTTCCCATACCAGTCTGGATTTCGTCAACGATCATAGCTACGCCATACTTGTCGCAGATCGCTCTGACAGCTTTGAGGTATCCTGCAGGTGGGATCTGAACTCCAGCTTCACCCTGAATAGGCTCGATGATAACGCCGGCAACTTTTTCGCCAACTGTCTGCAGATTCTTGATCGCAGTTTCCATAGCATCAGCATCGCCGTATTTCACGTGCTGAACCTGCTGGATCATTGGAGTATAGTCTTCTCTGTAAGCGCCTTTTCCTCCCATGGAGATAGCACCCATTGATTTTCCGTGGAACGCTCCAACTGTGGAGATGTACCATCTTCCGCCTGTAGCAAGACGAGCAAGCTTCAGAGCCATTTCAACAGCTTCAGCTCCGCCATTTGTGAAGAACGCATACTGCAGATCGCCAGGAGTGATCATGGCCAGAATGTTTGCAAGGTAACCTCTTAATGGGTCAACCAGTTCCTGGCTATGTAAGGCGTACTTGTCAAGCTGAGCTTTAACAGTCTTTAAGATTTCAGGATTTCTGTGTCCGCAAGTGAAGATACCGAATCCGCCCAGGCAGTCGATGAACTGAGTTCCGTACAGATCTTCGAAATGGTCAACAGAGTCAGTCCACTCTACGAAAGCAGCGTTTGTGGATACTGATTTTCTGTATTCCAGCCAGCCGGGGTTAACATTTTCGTTAAAGTTTGCGATGGAGTCCTTAACGATTCTGTCTTTTTCTTCATTTGTTAATTCAGGCCTTTCAATATAGCCTACAACTCTTTGAGCTTCTTTTAATGCTAATTCTTTGTTACATGCGGTCATGGTATAAAACCTCCTCAAATTTTAACTTATAACTCTTTTTTCTAGAGCAGCTAACGATTATCCTTATATATTTCAAGTTCCATGCCAACTTAATATTTTTGGAAAAATATATTATAATTTTCTGAATTTATGTCCAATTTCAAGGGGTCTGGCTCTTTCTTCCAAACCTATCCGGCCCAATATTGTCAGACAACTTTTCTCACTTTTTATAAATAAACATTCCAACATTCTCACTTATGAGAATTTGTGCAAAATGAAAAGCCGTCTTTCGGCGGCTTTTCTGCAACATTGGCTTCTTTTATATATAATCCGACATCATATCGTTCATTTTTCGGTCCCAAAGGATTTCATCCCCAACGGAACCGGCCAGCCGCGTCAGCTTTTCGATCTGATCGGAAGAGAGCAGTTTCAGATCCTCCGGTCGTGTGACCATCCCCGAACGGCGCGCAAGCTGAAATATCTTTTGTTCTGCTTTCGGGAGGCTGAAATAACGGTCGATGGCGGACAGCATTTTGTCGCGGTCCGTGACCATACTCCCCTGGATCTCCTGCATCAGATTGATGATGTGATCGCTGGCCAGTACTCCGGTACAGTTCTTCGCATTTTCGATCAAGACCCTGATCTCGTTCAGCTTGTCATTCTCGCTACACAACTGGAATTTTCCGTCCAGATAGTCCTGCCAGAGCTCCGTACCCTCTTTGATCACTGCGGTTCTGATACGGACAAAATCCGGATCGATGGCGCTGACGACCCGCGCCGTCTCGAGGGCGTTCTCCTCCGAAAGCGCTTTGCCGCCGATCCCCGGCATGAAATAGACGGAAAGCTCGATTCCCGCATCCTTGATGTTCTTTCCAGCGGTGATTTCCTGTTCCGAGGTGACGCCCTTGTTGATCAGTTCCAATACTCTGTCGGAGCCTGATTCAAACCCCGAATGGATCCGGTCAAGACCGGCCCCTTTGAGCTCCCTGTATTGCTCAGTGCTGATCTTTGAGAGGGTTTCCGCGCGCCCGTAGGTCGTGACCCGCCGGATGCTTGGCAGTTTTTCCCTCAGATACCGGAGGACCTCCACCACCCGCTCCGTTTTCACCGCGAGAGAATTGCCATCCTGCAGGAAGACGTTTTCTCCGCCGTGGGCCAGCCAACGGTAAACGAGGTAATAGCAATTCTGCTCCTCCCGCGTCATACCGTTCAACCTTTCCAACGCCGCCTTTTTATTCCAGGATCCGTCTTCCCGCTGATAATCTTTCGCCAGTTCCGCGTATTCGGCCATCACGTCGATATCCCTTTTTATGCTTTCAACAGTAAACGCCTTAAACCCCTCGTGCTTGTAAAGCCCGCAGAACTTGCAGCGGTTCCAGGTGCAGCCCTCTGTGATCTGGAGGAGCAGGCTGTTTGCTTCGCTGGGCGGACGGATCGGACCGATCCGATATGTTGTTTGTTTTTCTGCAGTCATAGTAACTCCTAATCTCAAATAATATATTTTATACCCTATTTTATTCAATTAATATTCCCGTTTTCCCATTATAGTTACTGACGAAGTGAAACGTCAATGGTATAATGAATGTAACCATTGGGATGCAGCGTTGCTGCAAGGTACATTCAATATATCATGCTGCGACGTAGCTTGCATGATAGAATGAATGTATCATAATATAAATTATTAAATGTTTGCAAAAGGTGGTAAATCGATGATCAACCAGATGCAGAAAAAAGTTCTGATCCTTGCCCTGAGGGCAGGCGAGCTGATGATGAAAAGCGGCGCGGAGATCTACCGGGTGGAGGACACCATCACGAGGATCTGCAAGGCCTGCAGGATCCCTTATGTCGAAGTGTTCGCAACTCCGACGGGAATCTTTTTATCCCTCGACGAAGGTTCGGAAGAAAGCGATATGCATACCTTCATCAAGCGGATCAAAGGAAGCAGCATCGATCTGGAAAAGATCTCCCGCATCAACCATTTTTCAAGAGAGTTTACCAGCACGGATCTGTCCATCGACTCCGGCCTTACCATATTGAAAGATATTTCAAATATCAAACCCTATCCCCTGCTTCTTCGGGTTTTCGGCGCCGCTCTCGTTTCCTCCTTTTTTGCTCTGATATTTCAGGGAACGATCAAGGACTTTTTCTGCGCCCTGTTAGCCGGAGCCGGCAGCTATTTGCTGTCGGTCGTTCTGGATAAGCTCGAAACAAATCTTTTTATCAGGGGCTTCTGCTGCTGCGCCGTGGCGACCTTCATCGCTCTCGGTCTGTTCTCCGCAGGTCTCGGTTCCAATTTGAATTCGGTCATCATCGGAGCAATCATGATCTTCCTGCCCGGCGTCGCCATCACCAACGCGATCCGGGACACGCTGGCGGGTGATATGGTCTCCGGCATGTCCAAAGGCATCGAAGCGATCATCATCGCCGTTTCCATCGCATCCGGCGTCGGTATCGCGCTGAAGCTCTGGACTCTTCTGGGGGGTGCGTATTAATGGTTTGGGCGTTTTTATTCGCGCTTTGTTCTACGATCGGCTTCAGTATCCTCTTCCACGTTCCGAAAAAGCATCTTGTGACAGCCGGATTTGTAGGCGCGCTGGGCTGGGTCACCTATACCTATTTTACAACCTCGGGAAGCGGGAATATCATGGCGTGTTTTGCGGGATCCTTCGTCGTAGCGCTGATCAGTGAACTGTTTTCCCGTGCATTTAAAGATGCTGCGACTATTTTTATCATTCCAGGGATCCTCCCTCTTGTTCCGGGAGCAGGGATGTACTATACCATGCTGGCGATCCTGGAAGGCGACGTCGAAAAAACAGCATCCGTCGGAACGGAAACGCTGATGATGGCAGGCGCTATTGCCGTCGCCCTGCTTGTTGTCGCCTCCATCTTAAAACTTTTTACGCTTATTGGAAGAAAAACTATTGACAGAGCATAGAGATTAGCATAAACTAACTGTAGTAAGCAATGGCTAACTGTTGGCCATATTATTTTTGAAGGTTGGTTAGCGCTCGCTAACTCCAGTGATTCGGTACGATAATTTTTTTTAGATAGTGATTAGCATAGGCTAACTCCAGTAAGGAGGACAGGTGAGGAATATGACATTGGATAAATTGAAAACAGGGAGCAAGGGTATCATCAAATCCATCGGCGGCGAAGGCGCGCTGCGAAGGCGCCTGCTCGACATGGGCCTGACGCCCAACACGACGGTCATGATAAGAAAGGTCGCGCCTCTGGGAGATCCGATCGAACTTCATCTGAGAAGTTATGAGTTGACGATCCGTCAGGACGACGCAAGGAAAATTGAAATTCAGGAGGTGGCGGAATGAACATCACGTTTGCACTGATCGGGAATCCCAACAGCGGAAAAACCACCCTCTTCAATCAAATGACGGGAAGCAATCAGCACGTCGGGAATTTTCCCGGCGTTACTGTTGAAAAAAAGGACGGACAGGCAAGAGGACACAAGGGCGTTACCGTGGTGGACCTGCCGGGGATCTACTCCCTTTCACCTTATACGGCAGAGGAGGTCGTGACCCGCGACTTTCTGATTTTTGACAAGCCCGACGCCATCATCAATATCATCGACGCGACCAACATTGAGCGAAATCTCTATCTTACGCTCCAGCTTATGGAGCTGAACGTGCCGATGATCCTGGCCTTGAATATGATGGACGAGATCAGGGGCAACGGCATATCCATAGACATTCAGAAGCTGGAGGAGCAACTCGGCGTCCCGGTCGTACCCATTTCAGCCAGTAAGAACGAGGGCGTTGACGAGCTGACACACCGGGCAATCAAATGCGCAGAAACAAAAATGCTGCCGAAACGGCTTGATTTCTGTAGCGGCTACGTGCACAGCGCGATCCACTCCATCGCCCATCTGATCGAGAACGAGGCAAAGACCGCAGGCCTGCCCCTCCGTTTTGCAGCCACAAAGGTTGTGGAAGGCGACCAGCCTGTGATCACGCGGCTGAAGCTGATGGAGCCGGAGCTTGACATCATTCAGCATATCGTCGATGATATGGAGACCCATCTGCACACGGACCGGGAGGCCGCCATGGCGGATATGCGCTACTGTTTTATCGAAAACATCTGCAGCATCTGCGTCAAGAAGGAAGGTCAAAGCAGGGAACATCTGCGTTCCATTAAGATCGACAACTTATTGACCCACAAGTATCTTGCGATCCCGATATTTCTTGCGTTCATGCTGGTTATTTTCTGGCTGACCTTTAATGTGATCGGTTCCGGCCTGAGCGACCTCCTTGGCATCGGGATAGACGGTATAACAAAGGCGGCAGACAGCGCGCTGTCCAGTGTTAACGTCAACCCCGCGCTGCACTCCCTGATCATCAACGGCATCTTCGCCGGAGTTGGAAGCGTTTTGTCTTTCCTGCCGATCATCGTCGTACTGTTTTTCTTCCTATCGGTATTGGAAGACAGCGGATATATGGCAAGAGTGGCTTTTGTAATGGATAAGCTGCTTCGTAAGATCGGCCTGTCGGGCCGTTCCTTTGTGCCGATGCTCATCGGCTTTGGCTGTTCGGTTCCCGCAATTATGGCTACAAGAACACTCCCGAGCGAGCGGGACAGAAAGATGACGATCATGCTGACGCCTTTCATGTCCTGCAGCGCCAAGCTTCCGGTGTATGCGGTCTTTACCGCGGCATTCTTTTCAAGATACCAATCCCTCGTCATGATTTCGTTGTATCTCATGGGGATGCTGGTGGCGGTCACTGTTGGCCTTATCCTGAGAAGGACCGTATTTGAGGGCAGCCCGGTTCCCTTTGTCATGGAACTGCCATCCTACAGAATGCCCGCGGCGAAAAGCGTTCTGCTGAAGATGTGGGAACGGGCTTTGGATTTTATCAAAAGGGCGTTCACGGTGATCTTCATCGCCACTATCGTGATTTGGGCGCTGCAAAGTTTCGACTTCGGCCTTAACCTCGTAGCCGACGCGGGTGACAGCATGCTTGCTACCGTCGGTAAATTTGTCGCCCCGGTATTTGCTCCGCTTGGATTTGCAGACTGGAGAGCAGCCACGGCTCTTGTCACCGGATTGACCGCGAAAGAAGCTGTTGTCAGTACCTTCGCGGTACTTCTCGGAGCAAGCGATGCAGGCTCAGTTGTACCTCTGCTGTCACAGATTTTTACTCCGCTTTCCGCATTTTCGTTCCTGACCTTCACGCTGCTTTATATGCCGTGCGTTGCCGCTATGGCTGCGGTGAAGCGGGAGATGGGCGGATGGAAAAGCGCGATCGGCGTAATGGCTTTCCAAACCGTTACCGCCTGGATCGTTGCGTTGATCGTCTACCAGGTCGGATCGCTGATTATTTAATAATTTTTCAAGAGGCTGCCCACGATAAAAAGAGAGGCAGCCTCTCTTTTTATCCAGAAAAAGGGATTGTTTTTCTATGTATTTTTTATCAGAATATTCTTGCAATTTAAAATAGGCGTGCTATAATATACATAAAGAAAGAACATTGGGAAATAATAACCATTGTTAGATATAGTAAAGCTATATCAATCGGCAAAGAAGGAAGGTGATTCCACCAGAAGTGTTTAATGCAGAGTTTGAATAGCGCCAATCATCGGATGTAGTGATGATTGGCGTTATTCTTTTTTCTTGAAAGGTTTTTCACGTTGATATACAATATGAGCTGTAAAAAATAACAAACCAGGACAATATTCCGAAAGAGGTGGATAGGCTTTGATTTACAATCTGGACGGTTCCGTGCTTGATCTTGACAGTTTAAAACCGGACGAAATGCTTGGAGATACTCCCTGCATAGGCGTTCTGAATAAAAGCGAGGTGGAACAATGGAATCATCATCTCGGCATCAACGACAGGATCGTCGAAGAATGCCTGAACGGATCTGCCTCGAAATTTGAAAGTCATGACGGTTTTGATTACATCAGTCTTGTGGTTCCGGACAAGGAAGAACTCCTCAGTGAAGGCAGCCGGATCTCCGTCTATTTTCGAACAAACCTGCTTATCTTTATTTGTGACGAGCTCCGGGATTACAGTCTTCTCCACAACATCATCCTGAAGATCGAATTGAAGGAAATAAAAAACCTCTCGCTTGAGAGGGTTCTGTACGAATTTTTTGACCTCCTGACCGTGGGAGATTCAATGTATCTTGAGAATCTGGAACAGGAGATCGCCGAACTGGAAGAAGCTTTGATCACATCAGAGAAAAAAGATTATGCCAAAGAGATCATCCGGCTCAGGAAGCGACTCCTGGTTCTGAAACGGTATTACGAGCAGCTCTTCGACCTTGCCGAGGCCATGGAAGAGAATGAGAACGAGCTGCTTTCCCGCCATATCATCCGTTATTTCCATATCCTGACCAACCGCATCAACCGGCTTTCCGACGCCGTTTCCAACCTGAGAGATTATGTTTCACAGGTCCGTGAGGCGTATCAGACCGAGGTGGATATCAATCAGAATATCATCATGCGTCTTTTTACGGTCATTACCGCGATCTTCCTGCCGTTAACCCTGCTCGTTGGTTGGTACGGTATGAATTTCCCCATGCCGGAATACGGATGGGCTTACGGTTATCCCGTCGTAGTTGTTATCAGCGTGGTCATCGCTCTACTCAGTGTCATCTACTTTAAAAAACACAGATGGTTTTAGAGGAAAAACGCTCAATTGCCAGATTTCTGAACAGCAGAATCATTTTTATTAAAATCAGACATCCATTGAATCAGTTTTTCATCGTCTTTAACTATTTTATGTACGTTTTCCAGGTAAAGCTCGGTTATTCTTTTACTTTCTTTTAAATACGCCTGTTTTAACGAACCGTAACTATCGAACGACAGGCCGGAGGCCGCTCCCACTTCATTTTGCATATTGTAAAACAGATCGGAATCTTCATAATGATATTCGGCGCTCAGCCTGCTTAAGTCCCCCATGTCTTTATCCGTCAAATCGAAATCTTTCTGGAACCTTTCTCTCGCGAGGTCGACAGATTCTTCTCCTTCGCACCAAAAAAGATAGTATAGTCCGCCGGCAGCCATTTCAAATTCAAGGGATGTTTTTTTAGCAGCATAGGTTGAATCAAAAAAAACTGCGGCCGAACATACCGCCAGGATCAGTACCGCTAATGCGGCTCTTTTCATTGCCATACTGATTACTCCTTTTTGGACATGGTCTGCTTGGATACCCTTCTTTTATTCACGGTCCTGTGGCTGAAATTTTGGGACAGCACGCTGATGTTCCCGTCCACCTCCAGGACAGCCAGATCAACTTCACTCATCTCGGATACGCCGTGTTCCCGGATCGCTTCCATAAGCTCGTCCTTTGTGATCCTCGCCTTCTCCAGATTTTTCTGAACCAGCTTTCCGTTGTAGACAAGCAGAATGGCGTCACCCTGAATGATCTTGCTGAATTTCGGGAAGCGAAAAAGAAACTGCTTGAAGATATAGTTTGTTATAAACAAGGCACCCGCGGCAGCCAGGCCACCCGTCAAGGATGTGTTGGAGCCCACCATGGCGTTCTGGACCGAGTTGCTGATCAGCAGGATGAAAACCAGATCGATCACCGACAGCTGGGACAATTCCTTCTTTCCAAACAGGCGGATGGCGATGATTATAAATACGTAAACGGTAATCGAACTGAGGATGATCTGTACGTAGCCGTTATGAATGAAGTCCATATCATTGCTCCCCTTCTTGTTTTTCCACTGCGAACAGTTTTTCCGCCATCTCCTGTTGCTTTTCCACCAGCATATCCATTTTTTGATGGATATCCTCGATAATGATTTCCGCTTTCAGATTGACCTTAAAGTCGTTCTTGGCTCTCGCTCTGTCCTTTTGCTCCTGCCGGTTCTGGCTCATCATGATGATTGGGGCCTGGACGGAAGCTAAACAAGACAAAATCAGGTTGAGCAGGATAAATGGATACGGATCGTACGGCTTTGAGAGGAGCACCGCGTTCACCACGATCCAGAGCATCAATATCGTGAAGAATATAATGATAAAGGTCCAACTGCCGGCAAACCTGGCCAGACCGTCGGCTGCGCGTTGACCGAAAGTCAGATTGCTCTCATGCTCCGTGACGGAATCTTTTGAGATATGCTCCTGCAGGAGCAAATGCAGGACTTCCTCCTCTTCCGCTTCGATCGTACTGTCTTCAAGGATCAATTTAACCAGTTCCAGCCTTTGTTCACTGATCGTTGCCATATTCCAATATCCTCCTTACAATTAGTTCGCCTGGTTCGCCGACAATTTGCCTCAGAAATCGGGCGAGCTAATATTGGAAAGCCCCAGATGAAATCTGAGGCTTCAATTGATAATAATATTTATCTTTTTCTCCTGTGGCCGCCGGCCTTGACATGCATACGTGTAAGCGATTTATGGATCGCCATTTTCGCCTTTGCTATTTCAGCATCGTCTTCGCTCGGATGTCTGAGCCAGTCCTCCGCCAATTCCTTTTCGTGCTGTGCTCTTTCCAGGTCTATCTGGTCCGGCCACTCCGCCGCATCGGTAAAGATAATGATATTATCCTTTACGTCGATAAAACCTCCGGCCAGGGCCGCGATTTTAAAATCCTTGGATCCGGCTTCCTGGAGCCACAGTTCCCCGGCGTCGAGCAGCTTGACTGCCCAGGTGTGCCCTGCCATAAAGCCCTCGTCACCGGTCTGCGTTCTGGCGATGACAAGCTCAACGTCTCCCTTATAGAAGAGTTTGGAAGGAGTGATTACCTCCAGCTGCATACTTTTAGGCATTTTTCTGGAACCTTTCTACAACTTCGTCGATACTGCCGGCATACAGGAACATGGACTCAGGAATTTCGTCGTGCTTTCCTTCGAGGATTTCTTTGAAGCTTCTTACCGTCTCTTTCAGCGGAACATACTTGCCAGGCGTTCCGAGGAAATGCTCTGCAACGCTGAAGGGCTGCGACAGGAAACGCTGGATCTTCCTGGCTCTCGATACGACCAGCTTATCCGAATCGGACAGCTCATCCATCCCCAGGATGGCGATGATGTCCTGCAGTTCTTTATATCTCTGCAGTACTTCCTGAACTCCTCTGGCGGTGTTATAGTGCTCTTCTCCGAGGATCAGCGGATCCATGATACGGGAAGTGGAATCCAGCGGGTCTACTGCCGGATAAATACCAAGCTCTGTAATAGCTCTGGAAAGTACCGTCGTTGCATCGAGATGCGCAAAGGTCGTCGCAGGCGCCGGGTCCGTCAGGTCGTCGGCAGGCACATAGATCGCCTGTACCGAAGTAATGGAACCCTTCTTTGTGGAAGTGATCCTTTCCTGCAGCGCGCCCATTTCCGTCGCCAGCGTCGGCTGATAGCCTACGGCGCTCGGCACACGTCCAAGCAGCGCGGATACTTCCGAACCGGCCTGGGTGAAGCGGAAAATGTTGTCTATGAACAGAAGTACGTCCAGTCCTTCTTCGTCTCTGAAATATTCCGCCATGGTAAGTCCTGTCAGACCTACTCTCATTCTGGCTCCCGGCGGCTCGTTCATCTGACCGAATACCATGGCCGTTTTTTCTATTACACCGGAATCGGTCATTTCACCGTACAGATCGTTTCCTTCTCTGGTACGTTCTCCTACGCCCGCGAATACAGAGATACCACCGTGCTCCTTGGCGATATTATGAATCAGTTCCTGGATCAGTACGGTTTTGCCTACGCCGGCTCCCCCGAAGAGTCCTACTTTTCCTCCTCTGGTGTATGGAGCGATCAGGTCGATGACCTTGATCCCGGTTTCAAAGATCTGCGCGCTGGTGTCCTGTTCCTCGAAAGCCGGAGCAGGTCTGTGGATCGGAAGCCTTTTTTCCTCATTGACAGGTCCCTTTTCGTCGATGGTTTCACCAACGACGTTGAACAGTCTGCCCAACACTGCCTTTCCGACCGGGACACTGATGGGCGCGCCGCTGTCTATCGCTTCCATGCCTCTCCTCAACCCGTCCGTGGAGGATAGGGCAACACACCGGACTACGTCGTCGCCGATATGCTGGGCTGCCTCCACAACGATATCCCTGTCTTCATATTTGATATGGATCGCGTTGAGCAGTTCCGGCATTTCCTCCGGCATAAACTTTATATCGATTACAGGTCCAATGATCTGGTGTATGGTACCTTTATGACTCATTTTTCATTCTCCCCCCTCACGTGAGATTTATTTCAGCGCTTCGGCGCCGCCTACGATTTCTGAGATTTCTGTTGTTATGGCCGCTTGTCTCGTTCTGTTATAGAACAGAGTCAGCTCGCCTATCATTTCTCTCGCATTGTCCGTCGCGTTTTCCATCGCAATACGCCTTGCCGCGTGTTCACAGGTGGCAGATTCGACGATAGCGCCATAAATCATGATTTCAACGTATTTCGGCACGAGATAGTTGAATACATCTTCCACCGAAGGTTCATAATCTACAAGCTTTTCATGCTTAGGTATTTCGGGATCTCTTTGGATCTCGAAGGGCAGCAGCGTCACAGTCCTTACCTTCTGCTCCAGCGAGCTGATGAACGAGGTATAGATCATGACCACTTCGTCGATCTGACCGGAATTGTACATGTCGATGATCGGCTTGCTGATATCGTGCGTTTCTACAAAAGAGATGCTCTCCGGAGGAAGCATGTATTCTTCGAAGATTTCATAGCCTCTCTTTGCAAAATACTCCTTGCCTTTTCCACCCACCGCTACGATAACCGGTTTTTCCCAGTCCGCAGCGATTTCCTTTTCCGCAGCCTTGATCACGTTGGTGTTGAAGCTGCCGCAGAGACCTCTCGAGCTGGTCATGATGATATAGCAGGTCGTTTTGATCTCCCTACTCCCTTTCAGATACTGTGACGGGATTTCGCTCGTATTATTGAAAATCTCCTCGATGGATTCTGTTACGAAATGGAAATATTCTCTTGTCTTTTCAAAGGTGTTTTTGGCTCTTCTGAGTTTGGCGGCAGATACAAGCTTCATCGCGTTGGTGATATGCTCCATGCTGTTTACACTTTTGATTCTCCGCTTGATATCTCGCATATTGTTTGCTGCCATGACTTCACCTCCTCCTTATTGGGCTGTCAGTCCGAATTTTTTGTCTTTTTGAATTCTTCAATGGCAGCTTTTAATTTTTCTCCCGTGGCGTCTTCCAGTTTCCCTGTGGATTTGATCTCCTTGCCAATTTCCGGATGGTGTGTATCCATAAAATCATACAGTTCCTTCTCGAAATGCTTGATTTCTTCCACGGGGACATCCGCCAGATAGCGGTTTGTCGCTGCGAAAATGATCATAACCTGGTGCTCGACCTTTACAGGAGCATACTGAGGCTGTTTCAGGATTTCCATCAGGATCGCGCCGTGATCCAGTCTGTCCCTGGTGTCCTTATCAAGGTCGGAACCGAACTGGGAAAAGCTGGCAAGCTCTCTGTACTGGGCAAGTTCCAGCTTGACCTTGCTGGAAACCTGCTTCATCGCCTTAATCTGGGCGTTTCCTCCTACACGGGATACGGAAATACCTGCGTTGACCGCCGGTCTCTGTCCGGAGAAGAAAAGGTCGGATTCCAGGAAGATCTGACCGTCCGTAATGGAAATTACGTTTGTCGGGATATAGGCGGAAACGTCGCCGGCCTGTGTTTCAATGAGCGGAAGTGCGGTAATGGAGCCGCCGCCCAGCTCATCGGAAAGCTTGGCCGCTCTTTCCAGCAGTCTGCTGTGGAGATAGAATACGTCGCCCGGGTAAGCTTCTCTTCCCGGCGGTCTTCTCAGCAGCAGGGACATGGCCCGGTACGCAACCGCATGCTTGGAAAGGTCATCGTAAATGATCAGCACATGCTTGCCCTGATACATGAACTCTTCTCCCATCGCACAGCCTGCATACGGCGCAATATATTGAATAGGAGCTACATCGCTCGCGGTAGCGGACACAATGATGGTATATTTCATCGCTCCTCTGTCTTCCAGGATCTGAACCATCTGCGCAACAGTGGATTTCTTCTGGCCGATCGCAACATAAATACAGATTACGTCCTCTTCCTTCTGGTTGAGGATCGTATCGATGGCGATGGCGGTTTTTCCTGTCTGTCTGTCGCCGATGATCAATTCTCTTTGCCCTTTTCCGATCGGAATCATGGAGTCGATGGCCTTGATTCCCGTCTGAAGCGGCTGATTTACGGATTTTCTCTGCAGAACGCCGGGCGCTCTGTTTTCGATCGGTCTTGTCTTGGACGTCTTGATCGGTCCCTTTCCGTCGATGGGCTGTCCGAGAGGATTGACGACACGGCCGATCAGTTCCGGTCCTACCGGCACCTCAACGACTTTTCCGGTCGGTTTTACGATATCGCCTTCTTTGATCTCTCTGTCAGATCCCATGATTACAGCACCGACGTTATCCTCTTCCAAGTTCAGCGCCATGCCGTAGATTTCACCCGGAAACTCGAGCAGTTCACCCGCCATACAGTTCTCCAGACCGTATACGCGCGCGATGCCGTCTCCGATTTGTATTACAGTACCAAAATCAGAAATCTCCAGTTCTTTTTTGTAGCTTTTAATTTGCTCTTTTATGACTGCACTGATTTCTTCCGGCTTTAAATTCATCAACTATCACCCCTTGCTTATTTAAATTTTGCAAGTCTTTTCATATTTATTATGCCTGCTTAATGCGGCCTTCAAGATCCTGGAGCTGTTTCCTGATGGATGCATCGATAACTTTTCCTTCGATGAAGATTTTTACTCCGCCCAGAATGGAAGGCTCGACCTTATTGGTGAGTTTAACATTCTTTCTAAGAAGGTTCCCGGTCTTTTCCTCAAAGGAATTTAACTGATCATCTGTAAGAGCTTCCACCGATATGATCGTTCCCGCAGATAATCCGAGACTCCGGTCGACCAGCTTCTGATACTCCCTGGCGATCCGGTCAAAACTCGCCGTCCTTCTTTTATCGATCAACACCAGCAGAAAGTTGCGCATTTCATCGCTGATACGTCCCGCAAAGATATTCTCGACGGCTTTCTTTTTTTCAGGGCCGGAGATCACCGGAGTAATAAAAAATTCGTAGAATTCAGGTTCCTGCTTGAATATCCCGCTGATCGCTTTCAATTCTTCAAGAATCTGATCTACCTTGTTCACATCTTTGGCCGCTTCAAACAGAGCCTTGCCGTATGTGATTTCGACTGTTAACTCTGCCATTTCGCATTCCCCGCTTCATCTATGATTTTTCCGATGACAGCCTGCTGCTCCTGATGATCCAACTGTTTTTCCAAAATCTTTTCCGCCGCAAAAATAGCAAGGGCCCCTATTTCTTCTCTCATATCTTCAAGAGCCTTCTTTTTCAGCCTTTCAATTTCAGCTTCCGTCTGCCTGATCAATACGGCCGTTTTGTCTTCAGCTTCCTGAATGATGTCTTTTGCCTGCGCATCGGCCTTCACCTTCGCGTCCCTGATAATTTCTCTTCCCTTGTTTTCCAGATTCGCAATCTCTTTTTCGTAGGACTCCCTGAGCTTGTCGGCTTCCATCACTTTATGTTCGGCAGTAGCAATATTATCAATGATCTCACTATTCCGGTCGTCGATAACTTTGTTAACTTTATCAAACAGTATGTGTTTCAGCACAAGTACAAGGATAAGGAAATTGACCAAGGTGGCAAAAATGGTAAATAAATTTCCCTCCATTTACTATGAAGCCCCCCTCCGGGTTTATTTTATGTCTAAAGGTATGTTCTTCTTACACTACTGCTATTAGCTCGCCCAATTCGTGTAGCGAATTGTCGGCGAACTTATGCAAGGAAATCACAAATCTATGATTTGTAGATTTCTACTGCCATTTTACAAAGATCAGCAGGATAGAAACAATCAGTGCGTACAGTGATGTTACTTCGGCAAATGCGATACTGAGGATCATGGTCGACATGATGTCGCCTTTCGCTTCAGGCTGTCTTGCAATTGCTTCTACAGCTTTTCCGCCGATCGATCCGATACCGATACCTCCGCCGATAACTCCCAGTGCAGCGATTCCGGCACCTATTGCCAGCATTCCATTCAAATCCATTGTTTAAACCTCCTTAAATTAAATGTCTTAATTTTCATTTTTCCTTTATTTATAACATCTGAATACTCTTTGGCATCAGTTATTATTGACGTCTTAATGGTGTTCCGCAGCTGTCTTCGTATAGACCATGGTCAGCATCATGAATACAAAGGTCTGGATGACGGCGACAAACAAGTCAAAGAAGAAATGAAGCGGAACCGGCACGATAAACGCCAGATGCCCCATTCCCATATAGACGAGCTCCATGAGGATGGTTCCGACCAGCATGTTGATGAATAACCGGAGGCACAGCGAAAGCGGAATCGTAAACTTCTCAATGAGATTCATCGGCAGCATCAGCGCATAAGGCTTGAAGTAGCTGTGCACGTAACCGCCCAGTCCGTTCTTTGCGATGGCATTTCCGTTGATCACAAAGAAAGAGATCATGGCGAAAGTCAGGGTCACATTGATATCTTTCGTGGAAGGAGCCACACCAACGAGACCGGACGCATTCATTATGAACATGAAAATACCGAGGGTCCCGATATACGGCACGAACGTCTTTTTATACTCGGATCCCATATTCGATCCGACCAGACCGTTGAACAGGTTCACCAGCATTTCGATGACCGTCTGTCTTTTCGTCGGCACCTTCCCGAGGTTTCTTGTAACCAATAGCGCCAGGACGATGATGATCGCCATGACGACCCACTGGATCGTGATGCTTCTGGTCACCGCCATCGTATGATTGAAAAGATCAAATTCAAAAATTGGTTCCGCATTGATGTCCATTGATTTACCTTCCCTCTTTAACTTTATGTCCGGCGTTGCCGCATTTACTTGTTTACACGGGCTGCCGCGCCTATGATGATCGAAATGTAATGCAGGCTGTATCCGATCAGATAAGCGGCAATGTTCAACATGTTACCGCGGTATAGGATCACGGCGAAAGCGCCTGCGATCGCGACTCGCACCAGGGCACCCAACACGATGAGTATTGCGCTCCCTGTCATTTTCATCGAGTAATTCGTGATCACGGCATTCAGCAAAAAATTCACAACCGCTATGATGATTCCGACAACGGCGGCCGCGGTATATGCTTTAAAGAATAGTATGGATACGATCAGCAATATTAATGTAGTAACTGCGTCAACGATAATGACTTTTTTCAGCATTTCCAATGTATCTCTACTCAAAAAAGGCGGCCCCTCCTAAATTGGCTTATCGGCAAAATTCCGTAATAATTAAGGTCAAAAATGAAAATTATTATTTTAGCCTAAAAAAAATGCAGCTATTCACAATACATGTAATAGCATGCTTGTATGTCTTATTTTTCAGGCTTCCCCAACCTAATTATTCTTTTGTTACCCGAAAACAAAATCATATACCTATTATAGTCCTAAATTTTTAAATGTAAAGTATCGTTAAAAAATAAACATTCTGAAAATTTTGCAATTTAAAAGGACGAACCACCAACCCGCTGTTTTCAACGGGTTCGGAGGTTCGTTCCTGAAAGACGGAAAAAAATTGCATAAATTCCATGTCGAAATTGAACGAAATTTCTAGATATCATGCACAAGATTGTTAATCCATTTTTTGGATTGGAAGCGCCGCCTGCAAATAATAAATTTCATCACTTCGTCGGCCTGTGCCATCAGAACAACGATATAGACCGGCAGCTCCAAATAAAGGGCTCCCAGGAAAACAAGAGGCACTCCGATGAGCCATACCGTACCGCTCTCCACACACATGGCGAACCGGGTATCCCCACCGCAGCGAAGTGTTCCGACGATATTCAAACCGTTATATATCTTGATCGGCATGAATATGCCATAAACGCAGATGATCAGGATGGCATAATGCTGCCCTTCCGGCGTGAAGTTGAACAGCCGGATGATGAACTGAGACGTAAGGATCAGCAGCCCGCCGGATACCGCCCCGACGCACATGCCGATGCGAAGAAGCCGTTTCGCCAGAGCAAAAGCGTAGTCCATCTGCCCCATTCCGATCCTCTGACCCACAAGAATGAGCAACGCATCGCCCAGGCTGAAGATCGCCATGATAAACAGAGTGTTGATCGTATTGCTGGCCTGTACGGCGGCAAATTCCGTCACTCCCACTCTTCCGTAGGCAGCGTTGTAAGTGGCCATCCCCAGGCTCCACATGGTTTCATTGATCATGACCGGAACTGCCGTGATCAGTATTTTGGAGACCATCGGCTTATGCCAGCCGAAAAATTCTACGATCTTTCCGGAAAGGATATTCTTCCTCACAAAGATCACATAAATATACAGGGCCAATTCCAGCAGTCTTGCTATGGCGGTCGCCGTTGCGGCTCCCGCTACTCCCATCGCAGGCGCTCCAAAGCTGCCGAATATCAGGAAGAAGTTCAGGATCGTATTTGTGGAAAATACAACCGCGCTGATTTTCATGGGGATACTGGTCTGCTGCGTCGTGCGGAGCGCAGAAGACAGCGGAAAGGTAATACTCAGTGTCAGAAAGCTGATCGCGGCGATCCGCACGAAGTCTTTCCCGATTGCAATAACCTCCGGGATATCGGTGAACACTCCCAGCACCTTTTCCGGCGCCAGCACCGCGGGCAGGAAGAACAGCAGACTGACGCCAAAGCTTACTGTGACCGCGAACCCCGCCACCTTCCGTATGTTTTGAATATCCTGCTTTCCCCAGAACTGTGCGATGAAGGCCGAACAGCCGCTGGCAAAACCAAACATAACGCCCATATGGACGAAAAACAGCTGAACAGAAAGCCCTACCGCAGCCAGCTCCACTTCACCCAGGCTGCCAACCATCAGGTTGTCCAGCAGGTTCAGAGAGGTTGTGATAAGGCTTTGTAATGCAATAGGAAGAGCGACCCTCGCAAGGGTCTTATATAATGTTCTACTTTCAATTACAATCAGCTGTTTGTTTTCCATAGCTCAATAATGTACCGATAATCCTCTCGCATGCATGGCCGTCACCGTATGGGTTGACGGAGTGGGCCATTTTGCCGTAAGCCTCTTCGTCTGTTAGAAGCTCTTTTGTCATCTGATAGATCGTATCCCTTGAAACTCCCGCAAGCTTCACAGTACCTGCCTCGATGGCTTCGGGGCGTTCCGTTTCCCTTCTCACGACCAGCACCGGTTTCCCGAGGGAAGGCGCCTCCTCCTGCATGCCGCCGGAGTCGGTTATGATCAGATAAGATTTCGCCATGAGGTTGACAAACGGCTGATATTGCAGCGGTTCGATCAGATGGATCCTTCCGGCGTTTCCCAGCACCTTATTGGCAGTCTCTCTTACCTTGGGGTTCATGTGAACGGGATATATGATTTCCGTATCTTCAAATTCAGCGGCAATGTCTCTGATCGCGCTGAAAATCTGTTCCATGTTCTCTCCCAGATTTTCTCTGCGGTGACAGGTTACCGTAATAACTCTCCTCTTTTCAAAATCAATGGCCTTTAAGGTTTCATCCTCAAAGGTATAAGGCTTGCCGGCTACCTGAAGCAGCGCGTCGATGACCGTATTCCCTGTGATAAAAATCGCCGCGTCCGGAATGGCTTCCATTAGCAGATTCTGGCGGTTTCGCTCTGTCGGCGCAAAATGCAGGTCGGCGATGTGTCCCGTCAGGATCCGGTTCATTTCCTCCGGATATGGAGAATACTTGTCGTATGTCCTTAATCCCGCTTCCACGTGGCCTACGCGGATCTGCTGATAAAAGGCCGCCAGCGAGGTTGCAAAGGTCGTCGTCGTATCGCCGTGTACCAGTACGATATCTGGCTTTTCCTTTTTGAATATATCCTCCAATCCAATCAGCACGTTGGATGTGATCTGGCTGATGGTCTGGTTTTGTTTCATAATATTGAGGTCATAGTCGGGAACCAGTTCGAAAAGCTCCAGCACCTGATCCAGCATTTCTCTGTGCTGAGCCGTTACACACAATATGGATTCGATTCCGGGTTCCTCATTCAACTTCTTTACAAGAGGCGCCATTTTAATTGCCTCCGGTCGTGTTCCAAATACGGTTAATACTTTCATTTCTGCTGCGTCTCCTTCTTTTCATTCTTTTCCAACAGTTCTGTGTTTACAGCTTTCAGTTTCAGGCTTGTACTGTTCGGATCGGTCAGGAATACATAGATGAAGGTCGCAGCAATGATGATCAGCAAGCCGGACTCGATGTACAGATCCCTGCTCATGGCGATAGCCGCTACTCCCATTACGCCGCTGATCCCATACAGGGTCAGCACCGTTCTTCTCTGGCCCAGCCCAGCCGCCATGATGCGGTGGTGCAGATGGCCCTTGTCCGCCTCCATGATAGGCCGCCTGTTGATGATTCTTCTCAGGATCGCAAAGGCCGTGTCAAAAATCGGAAGACCGAGAACCAGGACCGGAACTACCGTCGCCAGCATAGTCGCGCTCTTCATCGGGCTCATTACCGAAAAGCCCGCCAGCATGAAGCCTAGAAACAGCGCTCCGCCGTCGCCCATGAAAATCTTCGCCGGATTGAAATTAAACGGAAGGAACCCCAGGGCGCCGCCCGCGATGGCCAGCATCGCCATGCTGGCTTCCGGCCTGCCGCTGATGTGGGCGATATACGCGATGGAAATCGACGCGATAAAGGCTACGCCTCCCGCCAGGCCGTCAAGGCCGTCGATAAGATTGATGGTGTTGGTGATACCGACGACCCAGATCACCGTCACAAGCAGGCTGACGATCCATGGGAAGAAATAATAGCCCTCGCCGAAGGGATTTCCGATAAAGTCGATCTTTACACTGAACTGAAATAGAATGAACGCGCAGATGATCTGGCAGGCGAGCTTCAGCTTCGCATTGAGATTTTTCAAATCGTCGACGATCCCTACAAGAAAGATCAGCGTTCCGCCTGCGATCAGCCCCATCAGCTTTGTGCTGAAGGGAAGGAAGATCAGCATGGAAGCCACCGTTCCGATGTAGATCGCCATCCCGCCGAACCGCGGCATCGCTTTTGTATGCATACGCCGGTTGTCCTTGGGTATATCCACCGCTCCGATTTTAGGCGCAATTTTGATTGCTACAGGTGTAAATATGAGCGCTAATAAAAATGCCGTTATAAATATTAGTAAATACTGATTCATTTTCCTGTCCTTCCGTAATCCTTTTTCCCCTATGTAGTTCTGAAAAAAGTATTTTCCCGAAAACCGCCTCTTTTAAGATGCTTCGCATCAAACGCAGTGGTTTCACGGTTTTCTTAGAAAGTACTTTTTTCATTCTGTAAACATTTCGATCTTTAGTCCTGCCTCATTCAGGATCTCCAGAGAAAGCTCGTCGGGATATCCTTCTTTTACGACAATGCGCTTGATGCCTGCGTTAATGATCATTTTAGCACAGATCACGCAAGGCTGATGGGTGCAGTAAATGGTGCCCCCCGCGATGCTTTGTCCCAGATATGCGGCCTGGATGATGGCATTCTGCTCGGCGTGGAGCGCCATACACAGCTCATGTCTCTGCCCCGACGGTACGTTCAGCTTCTGCCGGAGGCAGCCCCCTCTTTCTTCACAGTGCATGATCCCATTGGGCGCGCCGTTGTAGCCGGTCGACATGATCCTCTTATCCTTGACGATAACCGCTCCAACCTGTCTTCGCATGCAGGTCGATCTCTTCTGCGTTACTTCAGCCATTTCCATAAAGTATTGATCCCAGCTTGGTCTGTCCATACCGTTCTCCTTTACAAAATACGAATCTTACTATCGTTTTTTCCATTTATTAGATGCAAACCGCCTCTGAAAAGTTCCCTTAAGCGCCGCGACCATGTCTTTCTGTGGCGTCGGACGCCTTTTTGCCCCAAGCTTGCCTGGCTGGCAAAACGGACAGCGTAGCAAGCTTCGCTTGCGGAGGAGTTCCGTTTACGGAACGTTGAGCGCAGCGAGCGTAAGCCGAGGAAAGGTATGCGGCAGGTGCTGAACAACTTATTCTAAAGAGGCGATTGCGTCTCCGTCTGTCCCCCATAGATTCGGATATAATCCTCCGAATCGATATCCTTATAGGCCAATGCCTCGTAGGCATGAATGACTTCCCAATACTCCGGAACCAGCGGATCGATAATAGGCGCATCCAACCCCGCTTCCAGCGCCATGGCCAGGAAGGTCCGGTTCAAAAGCTTCCGTTCCGGCATACCGAAAGAAACGTTGCTCACTCCCAGGACGGTTTTCACTCCGAACTGATTTTTGATCTGGCGGATCGCTTCCAGCGTGCTCTGCAGCGTACTCTGCTGCTTGTAAGCGGTCAGCGCCAGGCAGTCTGCGAGGATTCTTTCTCTTCCGATGCCGTAAGCTTCCGCCGTTTTTATGATTCTGCCCGCAATCTCCAGCCTTTCTCCGATCGTCTCCGGCAATCCGCTCTCATCCATCGTCAATGCGATAACGCAGGCCCCGTATTTTTTCGCAATAGGGAATATCGCTTCCATACTTTCTTTACTGCCATTTACCGAATTGATAATAGGTTTTCCGTTATAATACCTCGCAGCAGCCTCGATGACCCTTGGATCGGAACTGTCGATCTGCAGCGGAACGTGCACATTGGAGATCTTCTTCATGACCTCGATCATTGTTTCAAGCTCGTTGATATCCGACATTCTCACATTGACGTCGAGGATGTCTGCGCCCGCTTTTGCCTGGCCGACGGCTTCTTTTCTTATATATGAGAAATTCTTTCCTATTAATGCTTCCTTTAATAATTCTTTGCCGGTGGGGTTGATGCGTTCTCCGATGACCCGGATCCTGTCGCCAAAGACTACGGTTTTCGTTGACGAACTGACTGCGGTCATTGCTTTCGCCTTTCTTACCTCGTCCACGTCGGGAGCCAGCGCGGGATACGCCTCTTCATCAATAATGGCCGCAAGTGCCGCGATATATTCCGGAGTTGTGCCGCAGCACCCTCCTGCGACGGCTATGCCCGCCCGGAGCATTTCCTGCATCGCTTCTACATATTCGGCAATACCGACGTTATAGATCGCCTCCCCGTCAATCAGATCAGGAAGCCCGGCATTCGGTTGAACCAGCACGGGCAGCTTGGAATACTCCAGAAATTCCTTGGCGATACCGATCATTTCCTTCGGTCCCAAAGAGCAGTTCATGCCCAGCGCATCGACGCCCATATCCTGAAGAATGTTCACCACGGTATGGGGATCAGCTCCCATGAGCATCCTGCCGTTTTGCTGGAAGGTCACGGAACAGAAGACCGGCAGATTGCAGTTCTCTTTCGCTGCCAGTACCGCCGCTTTCATCTCGTAAATATCTAAAAAAGTCTCAAACAGAACGAAGTCCGCGCCGGCTTCCGCACCGGCCGCGATGATTTCCTTATAAACGTCATACGCTTCATCAAAGGACAGATCGCCGGATGGTTCCATAAGCTTTCCTGTGGGGCCGAGGTCCAGTGCGGCAAACTTTCCGAATTCACCCGCCGTCTCCTTTGCCAGCTTGACGGCCTGCGTCACCACCTGCGGGACTGTATAGCCCGAGTTTGCAAGCTTGAACCGGTTGCAGCCGAAGGTGTTGGCGGACACGAAATCGCTGCCCGCCTGAAGATATTTCCTGTATATATCTTTGATGATATCCGGTTGGGTAAAGCTGAGGAGTTCAGGCAGTCCCCCCGCCTTTAATCCATATTTCTGAAGCATTGTACCCATGGCTCCGTCGCATACAATGATCTTCTTCCCCAGTAAATCTGTAATTCTATTTTCCACTTCTCATTCACCGTATCCTTTTTCAGCCCTGCAATTTTCTCACGTTTTCTATGTTTCCTATGATCCGTTTTGCCGTATCCGGCTTGTTCATGGTATACAAGTGGATCCCGCGGACGCCCCACGCCATCAGGTCGATGATCTGCTCGATGGCATAAGCCTCTCCCGCTTCCTTTAAGGCTTCCGGATTATGCTCATAACGGTCCAATATCCGCATGAATTTCGGCGGAAGCTCACAGCCGGCGAGCTTCGTGATCCTTAATATCTGGCTTTTGTTCAGTACCGGCAGGATGCCGGCTGAAACCGGAATGTCGACCCCCGCCAGGTCAATGGCATCCATAAACCGGTAAAACAGTTCATTGTCAAAAAAGAGCTGGGAAATCAGGAAATCGACCCCCATATCCACTTTTTCCCTCAGGTATTTGACGTCCTGGATCAGATTGTCGCAATCGATATGGCCTTCCGGATAGCAGGCTGCGCCGACGGAAAAGACCCTCTCTTCCCTGACCTCACAGATCAGATCGGCGGCGTGTTCATAGTGAAGGGGATCCGGGAACTCAAAGTCGGGATCCTCGGGGATATCCCCTCTCATTGCTAGAATATTCTCTATCCCGTTGTTCCGCATATCGCGGAGGATTTCCTTGATTTGCTGTTTTGTTGCCGATATGCAGGTCAAATGCGCCAGGCTCTCGATATTGTATTCATCTTTGATCTTTGACGCGATCTCAACCGTCCTGTCCTTTGCTTTTCCGCCAGCGCCATAGGTGACGCTGATAAAATCCGGATTGATATCTTTCAGCTCGTCCAGCGTTTTAAAAACAGTATCGATTGGCGAGTCTAGTTTTGGCGGAAATATTTCAAGTGATATCACCGACTTCTTTGCTTTGTATATTTCGCTTATCTTCATTCGTTTTCCTTTCCCGTGGTTCGTGTCTATCGTTGAATTGCCTGATGCAATTTATCTTCTTCGTAATATACTTCCGCCAGATATAATCCTTGGGGCGGCGCGGTATGGCCTGCCAGCGTCCTGTTCCTGCTTCCGATGATGTCCGGGATCGCTTCCGGGCTTTTCTTGCCCAATCCGATATCCGCCAGCGTGCCGGTTATGATCCTGACCATATTATACAGAAATCCATCCCCGATTATTTCAAATTCGATAAAACGGTCTGACGGAATAAAACGCGCGCTGTATATGGTTCGCACCGTTGTTTCCAATTCTTTGCCGCCTGCGGCCTGGAAGCATTTAAAGTCATGTGTCCCGACCAAATGGGCCGCCGCCTGCCGCATGACTTCGATATCCAGCGGCCTTGCGATCTGACAGCAGTAATTTCTGTCAAAGGGATCCGGGCTCGGAGAATTGCTGATCTTATATATATATTTTTTCCCGATGGCGTCGAACCGGGCGTGAAAATCCTGCGGCATTTCTTCCGCCGCGAGGATCGCGACGTCGCCTGATGTCTTTCTGCTTTTCCCGGAGGATGCAGAAGCAAAGATACCGTTGGCCACCAGTGGGATTTTTTCGGTGGGAATGCTGAATTCCGCTTTAAAGTTTGCCCTTTGTCCGTATGCATGGACTCCGGCGTCGGTCCTGCTTGTCCCGTTGATCTGGATCGGCTGTGCGCAAATCATGCTGAGTACGCGCTCCACCTCTCCCTGTACGCTTCTTTGTCCCGGCTGTTTTTGCCATCCGCAGAAATCAGAGCCGTCGTATGTGATTGTCATAAGGACATTTTTCATGGCGCGCTGCTGCTCCTTCAGTCGTGGCTTGCAAGACCGCTTCCGCTGATGGGGATGGTATTTCCGAGATAAGTAGGCTCAGGCTGTATGATCATTTTTAGAAAATCTTTGTCTCTAGCAAGTATTTCGCGAAGATCCCGATATTTCTGCCCCGGATAGCTCCTCGTTTCCGGAGCTGCGCCCCAGCTCTCGACGCCCAGTCCCCTGGCCGTGTAGAGCGCTCTGTACTGATGGTAAATCTGCGTAACAACGATCGCCTTTTTGACCTGGAAGATATCCCTCGCCCGGTACATGGATTCGTAAGTCGAAAACCCTGCATGATCCATAAAAATATCTTCGGAAGGGATCCCCGCCTTCAGAACGTAGTCCTTCATGGCGTTGACCTCGTCATATTCCTCCTGGCCGTTGTCGCCGCTCAGCAGGATCTTCGGGGCCGCACCTTCCCGATACAACTCGATTCCCTTGTCCAGCCTATCCCGGAGCATTAGGTTCGGAGTGCCGTCGGGTTTCAGTCCCGCGCCCAGTACCAGGATGCAGTCCGCGCCGAGCTTTTTGGCAGCTTCATCCGAGACCAGGTATTGGTCCGTTGCCGCTTTCATATAGGCGCTGATCGAAAACGGCGCAGCCAAAACAAGAACGCACAAAAACAGTATAGATATCTTCAGTATCTTCTTCTTTTTCATCCCGAATCCCTTTTAATGGATATGTTATCTCGGCAGTTCGATTTTCTTGTGATCTTTCGATACTCGATATAGAGTAAATTTTCTCCCGATAGCCTGAACATATTCCGCTCTCAAAAGCTCCGCCAGTTCGTTAGCGGCGTCCTTCGGCGCCAGTTCACAGCCTTCCTGAAGCTTGACCTTGACCAGTTCCCGGTATTCGAGGCCTGTCTCCATCTCTTTGACGATGTTATCCGTAATACCTGATTTTCCAATATATACAGTAGGCTCCAGGTCATGTGCCAGACTTCTTAAAAAGCTTCTTTGTTTGCTTGTGATCATTTTTTTATCCTTTTCTTTCTGTTCTCTTCCCGATTTAGGCTGAGTTTACGTATCAGAATATTATACTATCAATCTGCTCACTGCGTCAAATCCATTTCATCTCTTGCCGCACCCGCCTCCTTATAATTTAATGACTCATACCGTTCTCAATCTAAATTATTTATAATATTTAGAAAATTTAATAAATAATGATTGCTAAAATACCCAAACTGATGTTAATATGATACAATAAAGATGATAATATTTGATAGGGGAAATCCCCAGATAAAAATAATTTAGAATACTACTACTCCATTAAACTCATACAACAACATAGAGAGAGGATGACCGTTCCGGTTATCCTCTCTCTATTTATACGGATATCATTCTATTAATACGATATCATTCAATATTTTCGATCTGTTTCATTGTCCTGATTTTCTGACGATAGATCCACAATCCCGCAGGCAGCCAAAACGCTGCAAAGATCAGCCCGCCGAAAATGAAATTGTCTATGGCGTAAAACTGGGCGCCTTTGAGCATCAGCTCCTTCAGCGGATTGCTGTAGTAATAGAGCGGCCAGACCATCTTCATGACGGTCGCGAAGCCAGGGGCCATCATGAACACCGGCCAGGCGTAGCCGCAGGACAGCACTGTTGGTATAGCCAGAAACAGGACAAACTGGGCACAGTGCGTTTCATCGTCAAAGATCGCCGAAAGCACAAGGGCCACTCCGGTGAGGCAGGCCAGGAAAATCACCTGGATCAGCAGCGCCAGAAGTAAGCTGCCCTTCAGCGGATAGGCGAAGAGCCAATGGGCGATTAGCAGGCAGGATAAGGAACAGATAAAGGTATATCCCGCATATTGCAGAATCACCGGAGCCATAATCCTTGCGCCGACTCTTCTTGAGATCCGATCCAAAGGCATATGCTTGAGCCGGTCCTTTTCTCTCAACAGCACGCCCGATACCACGCTGAGGTATGTCTGCTGAATGAAAACGCCGAGGAGTCCGGGATACAGGTAATAGAAGTATCCGAGCTGGGGATTGTACAGCGTTCTGTCCGCCAGGGACAGAGTGTTGATGTTCTGCTCGGAGGAATACTCCATCATCCCTCCCGATTCCATATAGGAAACCTGCAGCTCATAGCTCCTGTCGTTGAATATCTTGCTCGCGTAGAGCATGAGGTTGTTGCCGATCAGAAAGTTCGAACCGTCCATCAGCATCAGCGCTTTTGTGCCCTTGTGACCGGCAATATCCCTTCCGAAGCCCTCCGGCAGGATCAGCCCTCCTTTGTAATCCCCCATCAGAATACCTTCTTTGATTTCCTCGGAGGATTCGGCCATATCGACGATCTTGAAAACGGAGCAGGCTCCGAACTCGTCAATGATTTCCCGCGATGCGTCGGATTCATCCAGATCCAGAATGGCAATGGGGATCTCATCCACAAAGATCGGGCTCATGGACGCCCCGAACAAAATGGTAAAGCCGATGGGAACAAAGACAAGGATGAGCAGGGGCTTGTATTTTTGTATCAGCTCTATAATCAGCTTCATACCGGCACCCCCTTACGCTTGATCAGGTACAGCGCCGCCAGTTCGACCGCGGCAAAGGCGCACATGATTTCAATGACCGGGAGCACATGGCGGAATTCAAGCTGCTTGAGGCAAAGGTTCCTGACGGTATCCCCGTAGTAATAAAAGGGAATGATTTTCGCAAGCCACTGAAAAAACGCCGGCATTGCTACGACCGGCCAGGTATAGCCTCCGAGGATCGTGGTCGGCAGTACGATCACTGCAGAAATCTGGCTTGCCAGAGTTCTTTCCGGAATGATCGAGCCGACAATGTAGCCTATCATCAGGATCACGGCGGAGTAAAGCAGTGTCACGACGATACCGCCCGCCAGCGTGCCTTTGTACGGCATTTCGAAAAAGAGGTACTGCTCCAGAAGCATCAGGAAAATAGAGATTGCTCCCAGGATTCCCCAGTGGCAGATCGTCCTCAGATGTGCTGAAAACGGCAGCTTATTATCACGCATTTCAGCGGCCCGCTCCGCTCCCATACACGCGATCGCCACCTGGATCAGCGCCGCCAGCATGCCAGGCAGGACGAAATTTCTGAAGTTTCTGGTAGGATTGAAAAGCAGGCGATATGTAACATCGATGGGGATCGCGTGGTTCCGGACGTCTGCCGGTGCGGTTCCCAGCTTACCTTCATAGACCTTCATCATATAGCCGGTCTTCAGGGTGAGCAGGATCTCTGTCATCGCCGATTTCGCCGAGGACATGACAGCCATTGTGGATCCGTCGTATACGGTGAGGATCTTCGGCGCTTTTCCGTCTCTCATGTCTCTGTAAAAACCGTCCGGTATGATCACGCCCACGTAGGCTTCCCTTTGATAAAGCATCTCTTCGACCCGCCCGTCATGATCCGCTTCCTCCACAACGTCGAAATACTCGCTCTCGTCAACGTATTGTGCAAAACTGCGGCTGAAGTCGGAGTTGTCGTGGTCCACAACAACGGTGGGAATAGACATTGCTACATTTCCGCTCATTTCATATCCCAAAATCAGCCCTGTAGCCAGCGGTATAACGATAAACACAAGGAACGTCATTACCCGTTTCGGGTGCTTTTTTTTATATAAATAGAAGAATTTCACGAAATCATCAAGATTCTGTTTCATTGCTGTTTCCCATCGGGTTTCCCCAAATCGACCATGACCGTCATTCCCGGATATAGTTCCTTATCGATGCCGGTCAATTCGACTTTAACTTTGTAGGAAAGAACGTCAAAATCCCCGTTGTTATTGGTCGCTCTCTTGGTTGCAAAGTCGGGCTTTTGGTTCACATTGACAATCTTTCCCTTGAAGACGTCGTCCGGATAGGCCGAGATGGTGATTTTGACCTCTCCGCCCAGGTGCACCTGTCCAAGGTCGGTTTCTTTCACATTGATTTCAACATACGGTTTTTTATTGCTCGTCAGGGTGGCAAGCGGCATGCCGGAGGAGACAAGTTCCCCCACGTTGACGTTCAGCTGTGTTACGGTGCCGTCCATCGGCGCCTTTATGACTGTGTCGTCGAGATACGTCTGGACCTCTTTCGTGGCGGCCTTCGCCTGTTCTACAAGGGCTTCGGCTGCGGCTTTGTCTTCTGCCCGGGCGCCCTGCTCCGCCATTTCATAGGTTTCCTTTGCGGCGGTATACTGGGCGAAGGCCTGGTCATATGTATTTGCGGAAATCGCTTCCTGGTCATAAAGCTTTTTGATCCGTTGATAGGTTTTTTCCGCCAGTTCATATCCCGCTTTCGCCTGGGCGACTTCCTGGCTTCTAGCCCCGTTCAGAGCTTTGTCATACTGGGCCTCCGCCGCCGCGGTGGCAGCTTCCGCCTGCTGTTTCTTCGCTTCGATGGTCTCGCTGGAAATCACGATCAGGGTATCCCCTTTCTTTACTTCCTGCCCTTCTTCAACAAGGATCTGGTCGATATTTCCGGCAATCTTGGAGTTCAGATCCGTCTCCTCTGTTTTGATATTTCCCTGGATGATGAGATTGCCGCTGCCGGACAGATTCATCTTTACCACAATAAAGACAACGCAAAGTAAAATTATGATTCCAATGATAATGACCAGATTTTTATTCTTTTTTATAATGTCCATCTATTTATTCATTCCCTTCAACTATTTTTATGCTGCGATGTAAGCTTATTTAGCGGCGCGACGGTGTGTTCTCGCAGGAAACCGTCCGAGCCCTTCCTAATTGAAAGGTGAGCGGTTTCTCAAGAGAATACACCCGGCAGCCGCCCATAGACACACCCGGACAGCCGCGGGCAGCGGTTTTCGTGAAAATACTTTTTTCAGATTTTACAGCGGCAGCCTTTGGACTCCCACGTCCAGCGCATACCGAAACGCATAGGCAGCCAGATCATAATCCGACGTCGCAGCAGATACGGCAAGACCCGCCCTATATACATTCACCTGAGCCTGCTGAAGCTCCGCCAGTGTTGACATGCCTGCGTCATAGGAAATGCTGATCAGGCGATATCCTTCTTTTGCGTAAGTCTGCACAGCCTTTGCCGCATCCAGCGCCGCTTTTTTATCTTCAAACTCTGCGGCTTTGTTCCGGATATCGATCTCGATCTGGACCGGAGCGTCTTTCAGCGTTTTTTCGGCGGCCAGCAAAGCCACCTGCTCCTTGATATAGGTGGATGAATTTTTTGGGTACTTTGACTCCAGACCTTCCAGAACTGCCTTATGCACGTCCACCGCAAAACCCGCCCCTTTGATTTCATTTCTGTTTGCAACGGCGCTTTTCACCGCGGCGTCCACATCAATTGCGGAAGAGGAAACCTCGCTTAGGCTGTCTGTCAGGATGACCTCCTGAGTCGCCGCATATCCCAAAAGATAATTGAAGCTCATCTTTGCATATTCCAGCTTGGTCTGCGCCGCTCTCAGGCTGCTCTTGGCAGCGGTTTCAGCCGACTGGGCCGAGAGGACGTCCTTTTTGGCCATCATACCCACCTGATACTGCGCTTTCGTGTTTTTCAGGATATCCTGCTGGGTTTTCAGATTGTCCTGTTCCGTCTTCAGGTTATCCGCGGCGAGCAGTACGCTGTAATATACCTTCAGGGTGTCATATTCGATCTGGTTCATTTCCGCCTTATAGTTCGGCTCTACCTGTGCCTTGGCAAAATCTCTGCGGATCCTGAGGATCTTCCGGTTGGCTTTCGTGGCGCCTTCTTCCTGGGCTCCCTGACTGTAGGCGTTGGCATAGGCGGCCGGGTAATAGGAATTATAATATTGGATGTTCTTCAACGTGTCATTGATCGTGCTGACCGTTTCACCGTAACCGGCGGCGATCGCCTGGTCCGATTTTTTGTTCAGTTCCGCGGTCTCTGCCCTGGTTCCCGTCGTCTGCATGATTTTGACTGCATCTTTCAGAGACAGTCTGAACGCCGGCGTCACGGCTACCGCGCTGCCGGAAGCGACCGCGCTCCCTGTCGATACCGTCACTGCGCTCCCTGTCGATATCGAATTCCCTGTCGTCACTGCGCTTCCTGTTGATACCGAATTCACAGTCGTCACCGCGCTCCCTGAGGATGACCTGACGTCAGTCGTACCCGCGAACGCCGTAGTAGTATTGATCAATAATAAACCCGCTGCAAGAATGCAGAGTTTCTTCTTCATAACGATCCCACCTTTTTCATTTTAATGATACCATCTTTATAGCTTTTTAAAAATATCTTTTTCGTCACGTGACGATTATCTTTACAACCGTGCAGATATAATTTATACTATTCATAAGTGGACTGCAAGAATCAAAAATGCTACATTTGTAGATTAAACTACATTTTGAGATTACTGTCGCCAAACCAGAGAAAGGAATACGATTATGGCAGAACCAGGAAATAACAGGAAGGAAGATCTTCGGGTCAGGAGGACCTATAAACTGCTGTCACAGGCTTTAATGTCTCTTTTGCTTGAAAAAACTTTTGAAGAAATATTCGTCACGGACATCTGCGACCGGGCAATGGTCCACCGGACGACCTTCTACAAGCATTTTGAGGACAAGTACCATCTCCTTGATTTTTGTGTCAAGGAACTGATCAGTAATTTTGAAGGCGATGATTACGAGCACCGTCAAACCGAGAGTATGAAGGACTACTATATGGGTCTGATCCGCAAGTCTCTTCTTTATATGTCGGAAAACCGCGAGCTGCTTCTGACCGGGATCCTGAGAGCCGGCAACAATTCCGCCTATCCGATGCTCCACCGTTCCGTCACTCATTTGATCGAGTCAAAACTACTTGAAAATGAAAAGATGGGCTTGCATCACACGATCCCATGTCCGATCATTGCCGAGTTCTATTCGGGAGCCCTGCTTTCTTCAGCGATCTGGTGGCTTGAAAACGATACGCCTATTTCCATCGACGATATGGTCCACTATATCAGTCTTTTGATCAACGAAACGGGTTATGTAATAAAGAAGTGACCTTGGTGCATGAAAAAGGGGGGTCCGTTATGTCAAATCATGCATTGAACAGCTCTACAAAAAGAATGCTTGCCGATTCCTTGAAAAAACTGATGTTAACAAAACCGCTCAGCAAGATCAGCATTCACGAAATCACAGAAGGCTGCGGCGTGAATCGCCAGACCTTTTATTACCACTTTCATGATATTTTCGATTTACTGGAGTGGATGTTCAGGGAGGAGGCTCTAGGCCTTTTCGAGTATGGGGAAAAAACACTTTCCCTGAACGAAGGCGTGCTGCATCTGCTGCAATATATCCGCGACAATGAGGCTTTCTGCCTTTGCACACTTCAGTCTCTGGGTCATAAGCATCTAAGAAGGTTTTTCTACGACGGGATCTATAATGTTATACTCTCCGTTGTAAACGAGTATTCATCCGATTTGAATGTTTCAGAGGCGCATAAAGACTTTATCGCGCATTTCTATACCGTTTCCTTTGCCGGCTTTATTGAAAACTGGCTGCAGGAGGGGCTGAAGGACGATCCCGATGAAATCATCCGCCTATGCGAGATCACCATGCAGGGAAATATCCGCGGCGCGTTGGAAAGGTTTCAGGATCATTGACAACCGTCTGCTACAGATTCATGTACATATCCACCAGCGCTAAAAGTTCCTGACGGAACAGGATATAGACTGCCGCCGACGCTGCGATAAAAGGGCCGAGAGGCTGCTGTTCACCGGCTTTCAGTTTCCCTGTCATCAGTCCGATCCCGAAGACAAGGGCGCTTGAGAATATGGTGAAGATCAATATGGTCGCCACCCCTTTTACGCCGAACAAAAGTCCGATTGCTGAAAACAGCTTTACGTCCCCGAAGCCCATGGCTTCCTTTTTATAAAGAAGCATGCCGACGATCCCGATCAGCAATATACTTCCGCCTCCGATCAGGGCCCCAAGAAGCTGGGATTGATAGGACGAATGGAACGTAATAAAACCGAAAGCGGTAACCGCTAACGCAATAATAAACTGATCCGGTATGATCGAGTATTTTTTGTCCGCCATCCCGACCTGAAGCAGGAGCCACAGCGTTGCGACTCCGGGGATGGCATACAAAAAGCCTTGTTCTGTCAGTTTCAGCGCCGAAGCGGAAAATACGAGAATGAATACAATAGTCCAGGGCTGCGGCTTTATCCGTTCCCCCCACATCCCCGGTTCCGGTTTCTCATGATAGTCGCAGAGCCATTTGGCAGGAATGCGGTTGAATGAGTAGACAGCAGAAAAGCCGGCCAGGGCGCCTGCCGCGACCGAAAATATTATTCTGATCAAAATCATTGTCATATCCACCCGGTCACCTCCGTTCTCATCATAAATCGTTTATATTTTAGCAAAAAACACCCGGAATCACAATATGAAGACAAAATCATCGGAAATGCGACTGTCAATAAGGAATATTTTATCTTTTTTTAGCGATAAGATTCCGGTCTGTAACTATTTTATTTTTTGTATATCAATTTACTTTTATTGAATATCACTGTAAAATAAAGGTCATAATCTATCAAAAAAGGAATGTTTATTCCTAATTATGGCAACAAACCGGTATTATCGTTACACGAAACCAGGTTTTCGATTTTGAAGTGTAAGCGGCTTAACCTATATAAAGAAGGAGCCTTGTCTTATGAAAAAAGCAAATTTGAGTTTCATGGCTGTAATGATCATCAGTCTGATCATTATTCTGATTATGAATACTATGGCCGTTTTCGCATACCGGGACGAGGTGTTGTCCATCGAAACCCGAAAGGACAACATGCTCAGCTTTAATGTAAAATATTCCAACCTGCTGGACAGCATGCATACTAATGCAAAACAGTATCTGCAGACCAACGACGTCAAATACAAATCGCAATTTTACAGCCTGCGCAACAATTATATCAAAAATGACACCATAGCATTAGAGTATCGCATCTTTACAAAAGATCAGGCTGACAAAAGCTTGAAAGAAATTCTCCTGAACAATGATTTTACCATCTCGTCTCAAGTCAGCTATATCCAGTTCAATAACAGTGAACAGAAGATTTATCGCGACTTTCTGAAAAAATTTAATCAGCTGATAAACATCCTTACCTCTGTCGTTGATACCAGGGATCATTCTATGATCATGGTCTCCAATTTTGACAACATTTATGACGAGCAGAGCCAAATCATGTCGGACCTGACCAAGAGTTACATCGACAGGCTTAATCAAAAGGAGGATACCGCAATACTTCGCCAGAATATCCTGGAATTCACCCTGGTTATCGTGTGCCTGTTTCTGCTTGGCTTCGCCACCGCCACGTTCTATCTGATCCTGAGGGAGAACGCCTACAATGCCTATTTCAGCAAGCTTTATAACACAGTCGTCGAAAATATTGACGGCGGTATCGCCATACTGGATAAAAACTACCGGATCGATTATATGAATCCGAAATACCACGAGATCCTCGGCATTTCATTCGAAAACACGAAAGGGAAGACTCTCCACGACACAGTCGAGCAGAGCCTGGCGGATATTTTTGTAAATGCAACGTTGGAAAATCCCAGCGGGGAAGGAAAACTTGACCTTCTCGTCGGGAATAAAAAGAAAAATATCGCTTATACATACTTCACCATCGACGATGAACGCGGAAATAACAAATATGTTCACCTGATCCGTGATACCTCAAAGACGGAGGAGCTGCAGCACCAGCTCAGAAAGCAGCTGAAGGAGATCAACTTTTACTCACAGGCCAAAGACTCTTTTATTGCGAACATATCCCACGAAATCAAGACCCCGATCAACGCGATCCTTGGCATGGTCCATTTCCTGAAGAGCACACGGCTGTCGCAGAATCAGAAGGATCTCGTCAGAAAGATAGAAACTTCGTCGGATATCCTGCTGACCATCATCAGCGATGTCCTGGATCTTTCTAAAATCAAAAACAACTCGCTAAGCCTCTATCCTTCGGATTTCTCCCTTGAAATGGTGATCAGGAATGTGGAGGATATGTTTTCAAATCAGCTGGCCTTCAAGGGAATCGAATGGCGTACGGAATATGATTTCAACAGCAGCCTTTGCATTCACCTGGACAAGACTAGATTTGTGCAGGTGCTGGTCAACCTGATCACGAACGCATGCAAATTTACCGATTCCGGTTATGTGAAGCTGTCTGTCGAAACCCTGTCGGATAACGATGAGATGGTCTTGCTTCAGTTCTGCGTCGAGGACACAGGTATCGGAATCGCCGAGAAAGATATCTCAAAGCTTTTCCGCGAATTCGAACAGCTTGAGAACCACCTGACGAAACAGCATCAGGGAACCGGTCTGGGTCTTTACATCTGCAAGAACATTATCGAAAGCATGGATGGACGTATGTGGGTCAAGAGCACCAAGGGCCAGGGCAGCAAGTTCTATTTTTCACTTCCGGCGAAAAAGTCGCTGGAGCCAAAGCTCAGCGCCACATCCAACGTGATCAATACGATCCCGCTGGACGGCAGCGGCGGAAAAGCGCTGGTGGTGGAGGATACGGAAATCAATGCGGAAGTTGCGGTGAAGCTTCTCAACGACGTGAATATCGCCTGCGATACAGCGGCAGACGGCAGGTCGGCTATAGAAATGTGCAGGAGCAAATCCTCCGATTATTACAATGTGATCCTGATGGATATCCATATGCCAAATATGGACGGCTATACTGCGGCGAACATTTTGAAAAAGAAGATGGGTGTGTCTTCTCCGATCGTCGCGCTGACCGCCTCCGATATCAATGATCAGACCCGGGCGGAGCATTCCGACACGATTGAATCCTTTATCCTGAAGCCTTTCAAGGCGGCGGCGTTCTATAAAGCGATCGCGGTTTATTTCCCGAATCAGGATGAGTCCGCTATCCCTTTCACCGGCCGAAAGAAACACCTTGAGTCAAAAGACCCCGCAGACGCCAAAGAGCATAAACCGACTTTCATAGCAAGTCTGCCCGAAAAATTCGAAGCAAACCGGGATCCGTTTGCGGGGCGCGAAGACGCGATCAAGAACCTGGGAGGCCTGGAGTCGATTTATTACAAGCACGTAGAAAAGTTCAAAGCAAACTACACGAATACAGCGGACCAGATTGAGGCCCTGATGGCAGATAAAAACTACGATGAAGCAAGGCGTCTGGCTCACTCCATCAAAGGCTTGGGCGGCACCTTGGGAATGCTGGACGTTATGGAAGCCAGTGCGCTACTGGAAAAAGCCATCCTCAACGGGGACGGATACGACTGGACTCCCGCGTTGGACAATTTCCGAGATGAATTAAATTCAGCCATCAATGCAATATAAAATTTCTAAAAAGGGTCCCGAAATAAAAAGAAACCTCCTGTAGATATCAATATCGTTCAGGAGGTTGACTTGTTTCTGTTGTTATTTGCCTGCCATCTGAGATTCGGCCATTTCGACCATTCTTTTAACCATATAACCGCCAACGTAACCATTCTGTCTAGCTGTGAGATTTCCCTTATCCTGCATATCATAATTGGAGATACCCAGCTCGTTAGCAATCTCAGTCTTCATGTTATTTAACCCATTCTTTGCATTCGGCTTTAAAACACTATTTGAATTGTTGCTGTTCATTTATTATCACCTCCTTATGTCTTTACTTTTTCCAAACCCAAAGTATATATAACATGTATTAATTTCTATAAATGGCAGTTTCGATACCGGCCGATTTTTTTATTAATTCTATATGTTTTTGCATAATTGCTTAATAAACTGGTAATATAGCATTAACACCACTTTGTATTGGACGATAATAAAAAATCATGCTCTTTTATGAGCATGATTTTTTTGCAATTGATTCTGTTGTTTTTATTCAATGCCCCACAACTCGTTGTCTGTGGGAACGTGATTATCTTTCATGAAGTAAGCGATCCTGGAAACATTGATCAGGTGCGTATAGTTGAGATTTTCCGAAATGCTGTTATTGCCCCAGGAACCGCAGCCCAGCGTATTGGTCGGCGCCAGCCCGTTGAAGAAGCTGCCGCCCGCGCTGGTCGCGCAGGTTTGGTTGATCACAAATCTGCTGACGCACAGCTCTGTGCCGGCATATTCTATGTGTTCCTTATTGTTGGAATGGATCGCCACGCTGTGGCCCTTTCCTTCTTCTTCCAAATTGGCGCGGGCGATCTCTACGCCCTCTTCAAAGGTCTTGTATTTAAATGCCGCCAGCACCGGACACATTTTTTCCTTTGCCAGTGAATCCTCTTCTCCGCTTCCGTCGGCCTCGACGATGATCACTTTCGTGTTTTCCGGAATGTCCAGCTTCGCGAGCTTTGCGATGGCCTGAACGGACTGTCCTACGGCATGCCGGCTCATGGCTCCGTCAACGAACATTGCGTTTCTCATCGCTTCCTTCTCTTCCGGTTTCGTGATCACAAAAGCCCCGTTCTTTTCAAAGGCACTCATCATCTCGTCGTATCTTGACTCAGGCATGATGATGGACTGTTCTCCGGAACAAATGATGCCGTTGTCGAAAATCCTTCCTGCGATGATCTGAGGCGCCGCGGTTTCAATGTCGGCGTCGTCGTCGATGATGCACTGCACGTTTCCCGCGCCTACGCCCAACGCCGGTTTTCCGCTGCTGTAAGCGGCCTTCACCATTCCCATGCCGCCGGTGGCGATGACGATGTCCGCGCTGGAAATCAGGTTCTGCGTATTTTCTCTCGACTGTTGATCGATGATCTGGATCAGGTGCTTCGGCGCCCCCAGTTTATCCAGCTCCGCATTGATCAGCTCCACCGTCTTCGCGCTGCACTTTACCGCCTTGTGGTGAGGAGTTATGATAATGGCGTTTCCGCCCTTCAGTGCAAACATGACGTTGCTCATAGGGGTCACGATGGGATTGGTGCAGGGGGTGATAGCTGCAACCACTCCGATGGGTTTCGCAATTTTTGTGATTCCTGTCGCTTCGTCTCTCTCTATAATTCCTTTGGATTTCTTGCCTTTCAGGCTGTTCCATATGATCCGGGCTTTGCCCTTGTTTTTGGCGATCTTATCCGCAACGACGCCCATCCCCGTTTCATCCACGGCGATTTCTGCTAGATATTCTGCATTGTCGTGAACGACCTTGGCTACGGTCATGACGATTTCGTCGGTCTGCTCCTGCGAGAATTTCTCAAATTCCTGCTGCGCCTTTCTTGCTCTCTCAATGTAACCGTTGATGTATGCCTTGCTGTCCATTTCCATGATTATTTCCTCCTACTTTAGACCATCTTTTGCGGGTCGACAAACCGGTCAAACTCTTCTTCCGTTAAAATCCCCAGTGATACGGCCGCCTGTTTCAATGTCAGTCTCTGCTTATAGGCCGTCTTTGCGATCTCGGCCGCTTTCTCGTAGCCGATATGCGGATTCAGCGCCGTCACCAGCATGAGGGAAGAATCCAGGTTGCTCTTTATCTTTTCTTCATTGGGCACGATGCCCTTTGCGCAATTGTCGTTGAACGACTCCATGGCGTCCGACAGCAGCCGGATGGACTGGAGCATATTGTAAATCAGCACAGGCATGTAGACGTTCAGCTGGAAGTTCCCTTGGGAAGCCGCTATGCCTATCGCCGTATCGTTTGCCATGACCTGACAGCACACCATGGTCAGCGCCTCGCACTGAGTCGGATTGACCTTTCCCGGCATAATGGAGCTTCCCGGTTCGTTTTCCGGTATGGATAGCTCTCCGATGCCGCACCTTGGGCCGCTTGCCAGCCATCTTACATCGTTGGCGATCTTCATCAGATTTGCCGCCAGCGCCTTCAATGCGCCGTGGGTGTTTACCAGGGCGTCCTTGCTGGTGAGGGCGTGGAACTTGTTCGGAGCCGTGATAAAATCGATTCCGGTCAATGCCGATATCTTGTCGGCAACCCGTACGCCGAATTCCGGATGGGTATTGAGTCCGGTCCCCACCGCCGTTCCGCCCAGCGCGATCTCTTTCAAATAATCGAGACTGCATCGGATCATGCTCTCCGTCTGTTCCAGCATGGCGTGCCAGCCGCTGATCTCCTGTCCCAGCGTCAGCGGAGTAGCGTCCTGCAAATGAGTCCTTCCTATTTTAATAATATCCCGGTTCGTATTCATTAAAACGCCGAACGTCTCTTCCAGGTGGTATAAGGCTGGGAAAAGACGGTCTTCGATCTCTGTCACGGCCGCGATGTGCATGGCCGTCGGGAAGGTATCGTTGGAGCTCTGTGCTTTGTTGACATGATCATTGGGGTGGATCACATCTTTGCCAAGGAGCTGATTGCCCCGGTGGGCGATCACTTCGTTTACATTCATATTGGATTGGGTCCCGCTTCCGGTCTGCCAGACAGCGAGGGGAAACTGATCGTCCCATTTGCCCGCCAGTATCTCGTCGCAGGCGGTCACGATGGCGTCGGCGAAAGCCGCATCCAGAGTACCCAGTTCCTCATTGACAAGCGCTGCGGCCTTTTTCAACACGGCGAATGCGCGGATGATCTCTATCGGCATCTTTTCCGTGCCGATCCTGAAATTCTCCAGGCTGCGCTGAGTCTGTGCCCCCCAAAGCTTGTCCGCTTCCACCTTGATCTCTCCCATGGAGTCGTGTTCGATCCGATAGTTTTTCAATTCATCCATACTATAACAATCCTTTCTTCATTACAGAACGACAGGTTACCTGCTCAGCCACGCTTCACCCGCAGCCTTTGCCACCGCCTCGGCGACGCCGGGATGAAATGCGCTCGGTATGATGTAATCTTCTCTCAATTCACCGTCGGGAATGATCCCCGCGATGGCGTAAGCGGCAGCGACCTTCATCGCTTCGGTGATCCTGGAGGCTCTCACCGCCAGGGCGCCTTTAAAGATCCCCGGAAATGCCAGTACGTTGTTGATCTGGTTCGGGAAATCGGAACGTCCCGTACCGATGATCCGCGCGCCGGCTTCTCTTGCCAGCTCAGGCATGATCTCAGGTTCCGGATTAGCCATGGCGAAGATGACTGGATCGGCGGCCATGGTCTTCACCATTTCCACCGTGAGCATCTTCGGTCCGGAAACGCCGATGAACATGTCGCGGCCGCGGACTGCGTCCGCCAGAGTTCCGGTCATTCCTTCCAGGTTGGTCAGGTCGGCCAGCTCCTGCTTGGCGGTGGGCAGTCCCTTTGTCGATTTGGAAATGATGCCTTTTGTATCGCAGATGATAATATCCTTCACGCCCAATGCCATGAGCATCTTCACAATGGCCATGCCCGCGGCGCCGGCGCCGTTCATGACGACCTTGAGATCTTCAAACTTCTTGTTCGTAAGCTTCAGCGCGTTGATGGCCGCTGCGGATACGACGATAGCCGTTCCGTGCTGGTCGTCATGGAAGACCGGGATGTCCACCAGCTCCTGCAGCCTTCTTTCGATTTCAAAGCAGCGGGGCGCGGAGATGTCTTCCAGATTGATGCCGCCGATGGTCGGCGCGATATTCTTCGCGATCATGATGATCTCTTCCGTATCCTGGGTTTCCAGGCAGATCGGGATGGCGTCGATGTCAGCGAATGCCTTGAACAGGACGGCCTTTCCTTCCATGACCGGAATCGCCGCTTTTCCTCCGATATTGCCCAGGCCGAGTACGGCGGAGCCGTCGCTGATCACCGCCACGGTATTGCCCTTGGCCGTATATTTGTAAACCAGTTCGGGATCCCTGTGGATCTCCCTGCAGGGCTCGGCGACGCCGGGGGTGTAAGCGGTGCTCAGATCATCCTTGTTTTTCAGGGGCACCTTACTGACCACAGCAAGCTTTCCCTGATGCGTTTCGTGGAGCTTTAAAGACTCCTTGTAGTAATCCATTCTGTCCTCCGTGTTTCTCATACAATCTAAAACTGACAAGTGCCGCGTCAAAGCTGAGCGGCACTTGAATGATTCTATCTAACTTATAACGCATCCGCAGAAAATTTTCGACTGTAGAAAATTTTCTCACCGCTGTGCGTTTCAACGTCCCTGAAAGGGGCGTTATTTCTTCCAGGAACTCTTCAAGTCCACGATCTGATTGAAAACCTTCTCTTTGTCGTTTGTCAGGAACGCGTCCGCGATGTAATATCCGTGACGGAAGAATTGGTATCGTTCTCCCGCCTTTGCATCCATCAGCGCAGGCTCCGCATAGGCTTCGAGCGTTTTCAGAGAATCGGGATTCAGGATATTCTCTCCGTTTTCATCCTCGATCATCAGATAACTGTAGGCTCTGATCTTAATTTTTACTGCTGTTTTGGCGTCGACCCAGTGGATGGTCCCCTTGACCTTTCTTGCGTCGAATCCGCTCCCGCTCCTTGTTGCGGGATCGTAGGTGCATCTCAGCTCGATGACGTTTCCGGCGGCGTCTTTGACCACTTCGTTGCATGTAATGAAGTAGGCTCCCTTGAAGCGGACCTCGTTACCGGGAAAAAGGCGGAAGTATTTTTTCTCGGGGATCTCCATGAAGTCATCCCGTTCTACGTAAAGCTCTCTTGAGAAGCTGACTTTTCTGGTTCCCTTTGATTCGTCTTCCTTGCTGTTCTCGATATCAACAAGCTCGCTCTGTTCTTCCGGATAGTTTGTAATAACGACCTTCAGCGGGTCTTTGACCACCATGCGCGTTTCGACCTTGTCCTTCAGGTCTTCCCGGATGCAGTGCTCCAGCAGCGAAATATCAACAGTACTGTTGGCCTTGGAAACGCCGATCCTCTCGCAGAAATCCCGGATGGCTTCCGGCGTAAATCCTCTCCGGCGCAGTCCGGCAATGGTAGGCATTCTGGGATCGTCCCAGCCTTCCACGTTCTCGTTGTCGACCAGCGCTTTCAAATACCGCTTGCTCATGACGGTGTTTGTCAGATTCAGCCTGGCAAACTCGATCTGCTGCGGCGATTCTTTCCACTCCAGTTCTTTCAGCACCCAGTCGTACAGCGGTCTGTGATCCTCGAACTCCAGGGTGCAGATGGAATGGGTGATGCCTTCGATGGCGTCCTCGATGGGGTGGGCATAATCGTACATCGGATAGATGCACCATTTGTCCCCCGTGTTATGATGCTCGGTGTGGGCGATACGGTAGATGACCGGATCCCTCATATTGATGTTGGGAGACGCCATGTCGATCTTGGCCCGCAGGACCTTCTCGCCGTCCTTATACATTCCTTTTTTCATATTCTCGAAAAGCTCGAGATTTTCTTCAACCGACCGGCTGCGGTACGGGCTTTCCTTACCCGGCTCCGTCAGGGTTCCTCTGTGCTGCCTGATCTCTTCCGCTGTCAGGTCGCATACATAAGCCTTTCCCCTTTTGATCAGGGTCACGGCGCAATCGTACATTGTATCAAAATAGTCGGATGCGAATAAGCGTTTCTCCCACTGGAAACCCAGCCATTTTACATCCGCCTCGATGGAATCCACGTATTCCACGTCTTCCTTCACAGGGTTCGTATCGTCGTATCGCAGGTTACATTTGCCATTGTATTTCTGCGCAGTGGTGAAATTCAGGCAAATGGATTTGGCATGTCCGATGTGGAGGTAGCCGTTGGGTTCCGGAGGAAATCTGGTGTAGACTCTGTTTCCGTAGGTCTGGTTTTCTAAATCCTTATCTATAATATTATGGATAAAATTCGATGCAGTCTGTTCATTGGCTCCTTCAATCTTTTCTATATCAGCCATATCGCTCTTCCTCCTTGGAAATTTTCCGTATATAATCAACGGAATTATTCTATCATGCGAGCTGTGTCGAAGCACGATCAATGAACGCTTCAGCACGGCAGCGCTGGAATTAATCCTCAGCGTTCATTTTATCATGCGAGCTGTGTCGAAGCATGATCAATGAACGCTTCCGCACAGCAACGCTGGAACTAATCCTCAGCGTTCATTATATCATGCGAGCTTATTATGTGCAAAATTTAATTTGGTATTTTGTAGCTCTATGGCAAGAATTGCCGGCAGCGCCCTCCGAAAAATTTTCCTTGATATTTTTCAAATAAATTGCTAAAATAGGGGAGAAAAAAAGGTGGTGAATTAAATGGACACAATTGATTCCAAAATTTTAGAAGTTTTACAAGAGAATTCGAGAGTTTCCATCTCCGACTTGAGCAAGCAGGTCAATCTGTCTTTGTCGGCCGTGAGCGAAAGGCTCAAGAAGTTGGAAGCATCGAGTATTATAGAAAAATACACCGTGATCCTTGATCCCAAGTCCTTGGGGCAGGAGCTCACCGTTCTGATGAATCTCAGCCTTGAAAATCCTAGGGACACAGGAGAATTCTTTGAAATGGTTAAAAAGGAAAGCGAAATCCTGGAATGCCATTACGTGACCGGCGAATATGATTATATCCTTCGGATCACGACGAAAAACACAGCGACTTTGGAAGCATTGATGAACCGGATCAAGGCGATCCCAGGGATCAAGAGGACCCAGACCAACGTGGTGCTTTCCAGTTTGAAGCATCTGTACAGTGTGTCGCCTACCGTAATGGAAAAATAAAAGCACAAAAAATAAAAGGTTGTCTTGCGACAACCTTTTTTGTTGTATGGATTATTTTCAGTGAAATATGATTTATCTTTCCACGATAAGGGATGTTCCCATACCGCCGCCGATGCAAAGAGTTGCAAGACCGTACTTTGAATCTCTCTTGATCATTTCATGGATCAGGGTGATCAGGATTCTGGCTCCGGATGCTCCGATCGGATGTCCCAGTGCGATAGCTCCACCGTTTACATTCAGCTTGGAAGCATCGATTCCCAGATCTTTTCCTACTGCTACGGACTGTGCAGCGAATGCTTCGTTGGCTTCGATCAGGTCCATATCATTGATGGTCAGGCCGGCTTTGTCCAACGCGTTCTTGGAAGCCGGAACAGGACCGATGCCCATGATGGTAGGATCAACGCCTGCGGAAGCATAGGACTTGATCTTGCACAGATATGAAAGTCCGAGTGCGTCAGCCTTTTCTTTTGACATAACGATGAGGGCAGCGCCGCTGTCGTTGATTCCGGATGCATTCGCTGCGGTAACAGCTCCGTCCTTCTTGAAGGCAGGCTTTAATTTTCCAACGCCGTCAATCGTCGCTCCGAACTTTGGATACTCGTCGGTATCAAATACGATCGGATCGCCTTTCTTCTGAGGAATCTCTACAGGAACGATTTCATCCTTGAACTTTCCTGCTTTGATTGCAGCTTCCGCCTTATTCTGGGATGCGACCGCAAACTGGTCGAGTTCTTCTCTTGTCAATCCCCACTGATCAACGATATTTTCAGCTGTGATACCCATGTGATAGTCATTGTATGCGTCAGTAAGACCGTCGTGGACCATGATGTCGATCATCTTCGTGTCGCCCATTCTTGCGCCCCATCTTGCAGCAGGCATGATGTATCCTGACTGGCTCATGCTTTCCGCTCCGCCGGCGAGGATGCAGTCGGCGTCTCCTGCCTTGATGATCTGAGCCGCGAGCGCTACTGTTCTGAGTCCAGACCCGCAAACCTTATTCAGAGTCATTGCAGGAACTTCCTTAGGAACTCCGGCTGCCATTGCGATCTGTCTTGCAACGTTCTGACCAAGACCGCCCTGAAGCACGTTTCCTAAAATAACTTCGTCGATGATCGCAGGGTCGATTCCCGCTCTTTTAATGGCTTCTTTCACAGCTACAGCACCCAATGTCACCGCAGTCTGATCCTTCAGTGCTCCGCCGAAGCTCCCGATTGGAGTTCTTGCCGCACTTACGATTACTACTTCTCTCATTCTACTCCTCCTATAAATTCATCACATTTTATTTTGCTTTGTTTTTTCGCAGTCAAAATCAACAAATTAAAAATTTGTGATTTCGTTGCATAAGTTCGCCATCAATTTGTTCTACAAATCGGGCGAGCTAGTAGGATAAAACAAACATTATACAGTATACAGGGCAAAAGAGTATAGATATCCCTTCTCCCAGACTCTATAATCATATCATGATTTTGTGAAAAAACAATACCCCATCAAAAAGTCGAAAAATTCAAATTTAGGCAATTATTTTTAGTAAAATTGCTTTTTCGGAGTAATTATTTCATGAAACTGTCATTTTTATGCCTTTTTTTAGTTATTTTTTTCACAAGGTTTTTTAAGGAAATAGGGAACGCCCCGGTATAAACTAGGGCGTTTTTTGTAATCAAACAGTATTTTTATGGTTATTTATAAATCTTCCTTAAAAATCGCGATATGGCTTTCCATTAGTTTGACAGGTTTATACGAAAGTTTCGCCTTTCTTAATCCAGGAATTCCCATATCCTCCTCACGGTTGATGTATTTCACATTGGCCCCGACATGTTTGCAAAATTCATTGTTGATCAACTGATAAAGGCCTCTGTACGCAGTATTGGCCTTTTCCACGTGGACCGTAACGGTGTCCCGGTTGATCCGCCCGCCGATGCTCAGCGCCTCCATTTTACCGTCGATGAGGATGGCTGCGGCCAGATAGCCTACCGCTTCGATATTATGAAAAACGTCTTCCATGGCCCGCTCTTCCAGTTTCAGAAGCCCCATTTCGTAATCCGATACGTGCTTTCTCTCATTGAACTCGCGGATGAACTGCATCGCCTGCCCCGCCATGTCCGAGGTCAAAGGCACATATTCAAATTTATAATTATTAAGGAAATAGTTCAGGTGATTCTTCTTGCTGTGATAATCTCTGCCCTTCAGTTCAACAAGGTCCTGTGTCCGGTACACGTAGTCGTAATTCGGACGGTCGTCAAAGAATCGGAACTCCCCGGGACGGGCTTCTTCTAAAAAGTCAATCATATGGAAAGGCATCAGGCGGATGCTGAATTTGTATCCCTTCGATTCAAAGATCCTCCTGGCTTCTTTTATCGTGGCATTCAATGATTTTGGGTCATAAGTCCCTGTCCTGGTAAGCGGAGGGAAAAGGAAGGGTTCGTTCTTATCCTCTTCCAGATAGCTGATCCCTGCGATGCACATATAATCGCCGATGATCTGCCAGCAGAAATAATTGATGTTCCTCCACATGTAGAGGGATGTGAAGGAGAGCCCGGAAGTGTTGTATTCAAAACCTCTTAAGTATTCCTCGAGGATTGGCCTTTCCTCTATCGTTATTTGGTTTTCGAGCATGAACATTTTTAGCGCCTTTCTTCATTTCAATGCTGTTCGTATTTTTGTCAGTTTATTTTACCAGCGCTGAAATCTGCTTGAAACCGGGTTCCTTTGCGCCACCCAATAATTCGAAAAGGATGGATTCGAAGGTCGTTCCGACGGCTCCCGCGTCTCCCATTCTACGCTGGGCATATTTCTTATCCGTATTGCTTCTCGATGAAATGCAGTCGTTTGCAACAAAAACAGTATACCCTTTTTCGAGAAGGTCAATCACGGTTTGCTGTACGCATACATGAGCCTCGATACCCGCGATGATCACGGTTTTTCTTCCCAACTTCTCTAATGTATCAACGAAATCAGGTTCGCCCATTGCGCTGAAGCTTGTTTTTTCAACAGGCTGAAATTCGGCGGCGGCGACGTCCTCACCGATGGGTTCGGTCAACGCGGCAGCGACAGCAGGTATGGTCGGACCCAATCCCTTTGTATATTGCTGTGTCATGACGGCGGGAACGCCCAGGATCCTGCAGCCCTTGACGAGTTTTACAATGGCAGTCTCCAGTTCCTCATTGCCTTTCATCGCAGGCATGAGCCTTTCCTGGAAATCTATCCCCACCAGCACGGTATCTTCCTTCTTTAATCTCAATACTTTATTCCCCATTTTTTGACCTCCTCAATCAATTGATAACTTGTTAAGTCATAATGCAGCGGAGTTATGGTTGCATAGCCTTCCTGCATCGCTATGACGTCGATATCTCCGGGTAAATCTTCATATACCACCGGCGTTCCGGAATACCAGTATTCCATCTCACCGTGTTCGTTCTTTTTCGGTTCAAACCATTCCTCATATTCCCTTGCGCCCAGCCTTGCGATTTTCAGCCCTTTTATTTCAGAAGGTGGAAGATTCGGCACATTGATATTCAATACGGTATTCGCGTCGATTTTCCCCTCGGCGGCTTTTACCGTTTTGACTGCGAGCTCACAAGCCACTTCAAATGTAAGCGGATGATGATCGTTTACCGAAACCGCAACGGCCGGAAGGCCGCAGATGCATCCTTCTATGGCAGCAGAAACCGTACCGGAATAAAGGGTGTCCGTTCCGTAATTCCCGCCGTGGTTGATCCCCGAGCACACCATATGGATATTGATTCCCTGTTCACTAAGCATTTTCAGACCCAGCTTCACACAGTCCGCCGGGGTCCCTGTGATTTCCCATGCTCTCTTTGCATTGGGGAATTCCACTTCCTTCATACTGATGGGCTTGCCGACGGTGATGCCGTGTCCGCAGGCGCTTCTTTGCGTATGCGGAGCGCATACGTAGATATTCGCAATCTGCGACAAAGCCCTGGCAAGCTCCTTGATTCCTTTTGCGCCAATCCCGTCGTCGTTGGCAATAAGTATATTCATAAAGACCTCCATAATATTATTCTTGAATATTATACCACCGGTTCAGTGTTTTTAAAAGCCCGGCGATTTTTTCTGAATGCTTCCTTGAAAAAACGGGTATTTTCCATTATAATGAAATTGTATTCATGTAGACAGCAATTACCCCGCATGAATATATCACGTTATTTCTGACGTCATTTGGAGGGGGCTTCGATGAATAAAAAACTTATCTTGAAAACTAAAGAATCACTTTCTTCTGTCCTGCCTATTACAATTATCGTTTTAGTGCTCAATTTTACAATTACTCCTATGCCATTTGTAATACGCGGCCTGTTCCTCCTGGGAGCTTTTTTGCTCATTTTGGGGATGGGCTTGTTCACATTGGGCGCGGATTTCGCCATGATGCCCATGGGTGAGCAGATCGGCGGTGAGCTGGTAAAATCCAGAAAACTGTTCCTGCTGACCGGCGTTTCTCTCGTAATGGGCTTCCTGATCACCATGGCTGAGCCCGACGTCCGGATCCTGGCCGAACAGGTCCCGTCCGTCCCGAATCAGATTATTATACTGTGGGTTGCCGGGGGAGTAGCAATTTTCCTGGTCCTGGCTTTGCTGCGCATTCTGTTCCAGTGGAGACTTTCCTATATGCTCATCGGTCTGTATCTTTCGGCATTTATCCTGAGCGCTTTTGCTCCCGATAATTTCCTGCCGATCGCATTTGATTCGGGCGGCGTCACTACCGGACCCATCAGTGCTCCGTTCATCATTGCGCTGGGCGTTGGCGTATCATCCGTCCGCGGCGGCAGGAGTTCCCATGACGACAGCTTCGGCCTCGTTGCCTTCGGTTCTGTCGGTCCTATCATTGCGATTGCCGTTCTCGGCCTGATCTATAAACCATCCTCACATTTTGAAGAGTCCGCAGTGATGCCGGCTGCCCATGATATCGGAGACCTGCTGATGCTGTTCCGGGATAGCCTGCCTTTTTATATGAAGGAAGTTGCTCTCGCGCTTCTGCCCATCATAGTGATTTTTATGCTTTTCCAGTTTGTTGCACTGAAACTGCCGAAAAGTCAATTGATCAAAATGAGCGTCGGGAGTATCTATACCTATTTGGGCATGGTCCTTTTTCTCACAGGCGCCAATGTTGGCTTCATGCCGGCCGGGAACTATATCGGCCAATTCTTAGGCGATCTCCATTACAACTGGATCCTAATCCCGCTGGGAATGACCATGGGATTTTTCAATGTCCGGGCTGAGCCGGCCGTCCATATCCTGAACGATGAGATCGAGTATATGACCGGCGGTGCGATCTCAAAGGGGGCAATGCTCTGGGGAATGTCCATCGGCGTTGCCATCTCCACCGGTTTGGCGATGCTGCGCATCCTTTACGGGATCAATATTTTATACATTCTTATTCCGGGCTACGTGCTTGCCTTGGGTTTGACCTTCTTTGTTCCGAAGATCTTCACCGCCATCGCCTTTGACTCCGGCGGAGTATCAGCCGGACCGATGACGGCCACATTCCTGCTTCCTTTTGCCTTGGGAGCCTGTGAAGCGATAGACGGCAATACTCTTACCGACGCCTTCGGGGTCGTCGCGATGGTCGCCATGTCTCCTTTGGTTACGATCCAGATCATGGGGCTCATTTACAAGATCAAGATCCGCTACACAACGAAAGAAGAAGCGGAAGTCATGGAAGACATCGCGGAAGAAATCGAAGTGGAAGAGGAGAGTCTCGAGTGGGTCGGCCAGAGCTGCGACGTCTCGGATTATTACAACTGGCCTGAAAATCAGGAATTCTTAGAAAATATGGAATGGGTTAATGAAATAAGAGAAGAAAAGTTATATAATCAGATAACCGAAGATAACGAATATATTGATTTTGAAGAACTGGAAAAACTGGTACTGCCCGAGGATTTTGACGTTCCACGGATGAAACAGTGATGAAATAGGAGGATTTGCAATGGACAATGTGAAACAACTTCCCGTTAAGCGAGTTAAATTGCTCGTTGCCGTCGTTGACCGGGGCAAGGGGGACGACGTCGTCGAAATTTTAAGGGAAAGCGGCGTCACATACAACCTGGTATCACCCGCTTATTGCGCGGCCGGCTCTGAAATCATGGACTATCTCGGCCTGTCCAATCCCGAACGCGATATGATCTTCAGCGTGCTCACAGAGGATAAGGTCGGCAGGATACTGAATAAACTGTTATACAAATTGAATTTTGACGTTCCAGGCAACGGGTTTGCCTTTACCATTCCTATCTCCGGGGTCAGCGGGCCATTGGCGCTGCGCTATATCTCCGGCATCTTTGAGTAATGAAAGAGGTGAGTCCAAATGGATAATCAAAGAGAATATGATCTGATCATGACAATAGTAAACAGGGGATTTGCCGATCAGGTGGTCGATGCGGCAAGATCGGCAGGCGCCCACGGCGGCACGGTATTCTATGCCCGCGGCACCGGCGTCCACGAGGTGGAAAAGTTCTTTGCCATCTCGATCCAGCCGGAAAAGGAAGTCATCCTGACTCTTGTAAGGCATGAGGAGACTCAGGAGATCATGCATTCCATCGTTGAAGCAGCCGGGCTCAAGACAGCCGGGAAGGGCCTCGCCTTTGCCCTGCCTATCACGGACGTGGTCGGCATCGTTCACAGCTTGGAAGAGCTGGAAGGTACTAAGAAGAAGGATTAACGCGAGCGGCAAGAGGTTGTCAAGTCGTTTAAATGGAATAAACACAGGCAATAAAATCAAAATTTTTCAAGAAATTTTCATGCTTTCAAATTTAGCAATCCAGGTTTCCAGCGAGTGCAAAGCACGAAGAAAAGCACTGGCAGTCGAAATCTACAAATCAAAGATTTGTGATTTCGTTGCATAAGTTCGCCGACAATTTGCGTCGCAAATTGGGCGAGCTAGTATTTGAGCTATTGAAAAACACCTTGTTGAACAAGGTGTTTCTTTAGCGAGTTTGCTTTTCTATCTGGAAACCGTGAGCTAAATTTACTAAAGCATAAATTTTGAGAACCGATTTTGTGTTATTGCCTGTGTTATTTTATTTCAGCAGTTCCCGGCCTCTTGCCTCCTGCTGCGGGCTCCAGATCTCCTCGAGCCGGGCCAGCGGAGCCCAGTCATTTTCCGGATCCAGGGCGATCCCCAGCTCCGGGTTGGTCCCGAAGAATAAGGCCATATCGTCCGCCCATAATGCATCGTAGCCTTGGATGAATTGCTCCATCGTCTTCGGTATCTCGTCGATCCTGTTGCTGTTGATGCAGAGCTTGTCCAGATCCCTTTTGAAAAATTCGTCTGTCAGGAATGCCCGTCGTCCGATTTTATCTACACAGCAAAGCTGCTCTTTCCCTTTGTACTCTATGACCCCGTATATCATAAATGTCCTCCTGTCAGCCTAATACTTCTCCGATTGCGTCATGAATGACCAGGTTGGCCCGGTCGTCGTAAGGTGTGGTCGATTTATTGATCAGCACCAGATTGTTCCCATGAAAATAATTGATCAGTCCCGCCGCCGGATAAACAACCAGCGAGGTTCCGCCGACGATGAGCAGATCCGCATTTGAGATCGCTTCCACAGCGCCCTCCATGACTTCCTGATCCAGCGGTTCCTCATACAGAACCACGTCCGGCTTGATGATCCCTCCGCATTTTATGCACCGCGGGATCGTGCTGTTCGGATGTTCGTCCGAATGGGTGCTCTCCGGCTTAATGACATATTCATTGCAGTAAAAGGTATGGCACCGCGTACAGTAATTTCTGAGTACCGATCCATGGAGCTCGTACACCTTTTTGCTGCCGGCGAGTTGATGAAGTCCGTCGATATTCTGCGTAACGATAGCCTTTAGCTTCCCCTGCTCCTCCAGCTTCGCAAGCGCGTAGTGCGCTTTGTTCGGCTGAACTTCCGGGTAAAGCAGGTTGTTTTTATAATAATCGTAAAAGGTTTCCGTATGGTTCATAAAGAAGGAATGGCTCAGCATTTCTTCCGGAGAGTGTCCGTATTTTGATTGCGCCTGGTACAGCCCGTTTTCCGAGCGGAAGTCGGGTATGCCGCTTTCCGTTGAAACTCCTGCCCCTCCAAAGAAAACGATTCGTTTGCTTTTCTTGATCAATTCCTTAAGTCTGCTGTCCATTTTACTACCCCACTCAACAATTAGAAAACGTTTTAGTATCGACAATATTATTGTAACACAACTTTACAAACAATCAACGAAGTTCCGTTAAGTTTTTCCAATATCTCACAGGCATGAAGTTTTTCTGACAGCGCGGATTGGTTCGCTCCTTGATCGCTATGGTATCGAAATACTTTTTCCAAAGATCCTGATATTCCTGCTCTGCCACGCCGTATTTCGGCAGATCCCGATCGGTAAAGCCTGAAATATACCAGCTTCCTCCCTGGGCGAATATCGCTTTGCTTCTGGTCTTGTCATGAATGATGAACGGATCGTTTTTCAGCCGGTCGGCGAAGTGGTTCGCCACAAGCTCAAGGATGTCGTGATCCGGTTCAAAACAACAGTACAGGATTTCCTGCCCTCCGCTCCCTGCAGAGTTGTTTTTCAAGGCGGAGAACCTTGCCAGCCCTTTGATCCTGTGGGTTTCAAAGGAAACCTTGTTCTCACACTGCTGGACGGCGAACACCACTGGATTGCTGTGGAGCTGGCTGATGCCCGAACCTTCCTTGAAACCCAGCAGAATATACCGCAGCATCATATTTTCCTTTTCCCTTTCCGAAGACAGAAATACCCGGTATATCCTTCGCAGATCCTCTCTTGATATTTTCCTCTCGATGGCTTCATATACCTTTACGGCCTTCACCTCGTCCGTTTCGATGTGACGAAAGCCGTTGAGCAGACTGGCCTGATAGTTTTCCTTTCTGTAGATCCCAGACGCCTTTTCTTCGTAATAATGGGCATGGACGCAGGTAAGAAATCCCTCGAAGGTCCCGTCATAAAGATAGTCAACCATGGGAGGCCAGCCTTCTTTCTTTATTATCTGAACCGTTAAGGAAGGAATTCAGCCCGTCGTTTGCCAGGGAAACCCGGTTCGTATCGGCTGCAGCGCCCCATTGGGGCGTAATTGGGTTAAACATTGAAATCTGAACATTATCGTCTATCGGCAATAGCCGGTCTCTGATTCGATCGGAGGCCAGGACTTCGTTCTTGATATACTCCGGCGCAATATCCGTACCGCCGTAATACCTGCCGCTGCAGGTAATAAAATATTTCGCCCTCTTGAGCACAACGCCGATCTTTTTCAAATCGTCAAAATGGATCGCCGCCAATCTGCGCTGACGTACGATGCGCAGCGCGGAGGTGGCGCCTACTCCAGGGATGCGCAGCAGCTCATCCAGCGGCGCCTTGTTGATCTCGACGGGAAATTTGTCGATGTTTCGCAGCGCCCAGCTAATTTTCGGATCAAGCTCCAGATCCAGGAACGGCGTCTTTTCGTCCAGGATCTCATCCGCGGTAAAGCCGTAAAAGCGCAGCAGCCAGTCCGCCTGATAGAGCCTGTGCTCTCTGGCCAGTGGCGGAGCCGAAAACGGGTTCGGCAGCAACGGCGAATTTGACACAGGAATATAAGCGGAAAAGTAGACTCTTTTCATCTTGAAGGTACGATACAGGTCCTCCGAGGTTTTCACGATCTGGCGGTCGCTCTCCGGCGAGGCCCCTATGATCATCTGCGTCGTCTGGCCGGCGGGGGCGAAGCGTTCTTTGCCCCTCCGAACAGGCCCCCTCGCCGCAAGCGGGTTTCCGGCAAGATCGACGAGGCTCCCGTCTCCCGGCGTCAGGTTCTCGCCCTGCGGTTCCAGATAGCTGAGGTTTCCGGCGCTGTAGATATCCTGATTTTTGAACATGGTTCCGGGGCCCTTCAGCTGTTTCCGTTCCGTCAGGGTCTGAGTGATCTGTTTCATCGGAGTAAAGATATTTTTCGGCTTCTTTTGCGGGGCGAGCATGTTCAGGCTCTCCTTGGTGGGAAGCTCGATGTTGATGCTGAGCCGATCTGCCAGCAGCCCGATCTGATGCACGATCTCAGGGGATACCCCGGGAATAATTTTGGCATGTACGTATCCGCCGAAGCCGTATTCCTCCCGCAGCTGCTTGATGCAGTTCATGATCCTCTCAGCGGTATAATCCGGTGAGACCTCCACGGCAGAGCTCAGAAACAGACCCTCAATATAATTCCGGCGATAGAATTCGATCGTCAGCCGGGCCAGTTCCTTGGGCTCGAAGCTGGCTCTCGGAACGTCGGCGGAACGGCGGTTTACGCAGTATTCGCAGTCATAGACACAGTTATTTGTGAAAAGAATCTTGAGCAGGGATATGCAGCGTCCGTCGGCGGCCCAGGAATGACAGATCCCCGCGGCCATGGCGCTTCCGATCTTTCCGTCGTTTTTCCGGTCGACCCCGCTGGACGAGCAGGAAACATCATATTTGGCGCCGTCGGCCAGAATTTTCAATTTTTCCATGGTGTTCTGCATTTTGACCCCTCATTTTTTAAATAATGTTTCGATTGGTAAGATCCGTGTAATATATGATACGACCAGCGTCGCGATCGGCGGAAAGAACCTTCGTTCTTATTATGCTCCATCTCGAACGGATGTTCAAGTGAAATATTTACACCCGGTTTTATTTATGTTACAATTCACATACTAACGCAGGAGGATATCTATGACCGAATTATTGTATTTTATCCTATTTGCTGCCGGCTTGTTCTTGGTGGTAAAGGGAAGCGACTGGTTTGTCGACGCCGCGGTCTGGACTGCGGAAGCATTCCGGATCCCTTCGATCATCATCGGCGCCACAATTGTCAGTATTTGCACCACGCTGCCGGAGACCTTCGTATCCTCCGCCGCGGCCTTGAAAGGCGAATCCGTGATGTCTCTGGGCAATGCTTTGGGCTCTATCGGCGTTAATACGGGCTTCATCCTGGCGTTCCTGCTGTTTTTTACTCGGCCTTTTATCGAAAACCGTAAAGAATTCATACGAAACGGGCTCTTTCTCGCCGCACTGCTCCTGCTGCTCTGGGCTGTCGGATTTTTCTCAGGCAGAATCAGCAGGCCGATGGGCATCGTTCTTATTTTTCTCTTTTTCTTTTATATTATTAATAATGTGATCGCGGCGAGGAAGCTGATGGATCTTGATATACGCTATGATATCGTAGGCGACGAGGACGTCCTGAGCCATACGGACGCCAACGAACCGATGCCGGAGGGCATCGCTTACGACGAATCCGAAAATGATTTTGACATATCCTATCAGACACTCGCCAGAAAAATAATTTTCTTTACGCTTGGTGTTTCCTTTGTGATCCTGGGTTCCAATCTGCTTGTAGACAACGGTATGCGCATTGCCGAACTCCTGCATATACCCACGTTCATGATCGCGGTGATCTTTACATCGGGAGGAACTTCTCTGCCGGAACTGATCACGGTCATCACCTCCGCCAGGAAGGGCGTTTCCAATCTGGGAATCGGTAACATCATCGGCGCGAACATCCTGAATATCGTACAGGTCATAGGGATTTCAGCCTTATTGCATCCGCTTCCCGTTGCAGATGAGAAGAGCATCCTGTCGTTCCAGCTTCCCGTTCTGCTCGCCATGGTCCTTGTCGTGACCGGATCAGGCATTCTCACCAGAGGCAGGCTGAGCAAATGGTGCGGGGTCCTGCTGTTTGGCCTGTATTTGATATTCCTGTCTGTTAACATATTGCGGGGGGCGGCTCCGATCCTGGGGCCGGTATTATTCTAGAAGAGGAGGAAATGCACATGGAAAATCGAAAGACCGCTCTCGTACTCGGCGGCGGCGGTTCAAGAGGCGCCTATGAAATCGGCGTCTGGCAAGCTCTGAGAGAACTTGGGATCCCGATCGATATCGTGACCGGCACTTCGGTGGGCGCCATCAACGGCGCGCTGATCGCGCAGGACGCCTTTGACCTTGCAGTTTCCCTGTGGAAGGAAATCGAAACACCCATGGTGTTTGACATCGAGATCAAGGATATCCTCTCCAATACGGGGATCGGCAATACCAAGCTGAAAACGCTGCTCCGCAAATATATCGACGAAAGCGCCATCCGCAGATCCTCCGTGGAATATGGGCTGGTCACCGCGGAACTGCCCGCCATGGCCCCGAAATTCCTTATGAAGGATCAGATACCGGACGGAATGCTGGTGGATTATATCCTGGCCAGTTCCACCCTTTTCCCCGCTATGAAAGGCTATGAGATCAACAGTCTGAAATATGTGGACGGAGGTTTCACCGATAATATGCCCGTAGGTCTGGCACTGGACCACGGAGCCACCCACGTGGTCGCCGTAGACCTCGAAGCTGTGGGCGTGATCCGCAAAAAAAGACTGAACGACGCGGACTTTATCCGGATCATTCAGTGTCCATGGGATCTGGGTAACTTTCTGATCTTTGACAAGATCAATTCCAGAAAAATCATGAGACTTGGCTATCTCGACACGCTGAAGGCTTTCCAGGTGTATGACGGCAGCCATTACTGCTTTGTTAAAGGGGAATTTGACAAAAGAAATACTCAGGGTGCGAGCATGGCTGGCGTCATCTTTGAGCTCGACCCTGAGATCATTTATAAAAAGTATATTTATAATATATATCTTAAGAACGCGGTCGACGCCCATGTCGAAGCCACGGAAAAGGAGCTGCAATCCTACTCCAATACGCGGAAGGGCTTCATCCTCGAGGGTATTCTCAAAGCGAAAAGCACCCTGAATCAAAAGACCATGACCCTGATCATCGCACGAAGCCTGAAGGAAACCAGCGACGCGAAGAACATTTTCCTCACAAGGCCTGCTATGAAGCTGCTCCGAGACGAACTTCTCGCAGCAAATTATCTGATTCGGGAAGGCTTGATCTAAGCTCCTTTTTCCTCGTATGCCCGGATCAGAAATTCGCACAGGTTCTGCGCCGAATTCTGCCTGGCATAGATCTCGATGGTCGATCGCAGCAAGGTGATCCGTTCCGGATGCTGGAACAAGGAGAACACAGCTTCGTCCAGCGGGAAGGACTTTGTGGCATACAGCGCCAGTCCGTTGTTCAGCATGAATTCGGCATTTCTCATTTCATGCCCCGGTATCGGGTTTACCATGATCATCGGGAGTCCCTTTGCCATGGCTTCCGAAGTCGTGATCCCGCCGGGCTTCGTAATGATGCAGTCAGCGGCGTCCATCATCAAATCCACATTGTCAACATATCCATAAATGTCAAACCGTTTCCGTGTGGTCAGCCCTTTGACCTTCTTATACATTTTTTTATTATTGCCGCAGACGACGATGACCTGGAAATCAAAATCCAGGCGATCCAGGCGTTCGATGGATTCGTCGATCTTTCCGTATCCCATGCTTCCGCTCATCAGCAGAATGGTGTGTTTGTGCAGGTCCAGCCCCAGCTGCGTCCGTGCTTCAAGCCGGTCGATCCGTTCCGAGAATTTCGGACGGATGGGGATCCCGATGGGCAGCATCTTGTTTATATCCAGTCCCTTTTTTTCCATCTGGAACTCCAGCAGGTCGGTCGGAGTCACATAATAATCGATCCGTCTGGCCTCTTCCCAAAGGGGATGAAGCGTAAAGTCCGTAACGACACCGACGGTAACGACGGCGGGATCCAGCCATTCCCTCTCCTTCATGATGTTGACCAGGATGGAAGACAGCACATGAGTGCAGATGATGACGTCCGGCTTGCTTTCCTCTATATATTCCTTCAGATCCTTCGCCCATACCGTATTGGTTATTTTCGGAACGGAGAATTTTTTCAGTGGTTTGCTTTTTTTAACAACAATATCATACAGCTTGGATGAAATCTTTTTTGCGTATGCGGTGGACAGCAGATAGCCCCTGGAGACAAGATGGGAAAGAATCGGTTCAATGTATTCATACGCATCCAGCGTTTCGCAATCCACTCCCCTTTTTTGGAATTCTTTCTCGATGGCCTGCCCGGTTGCGTGATGGCCTTGTCCGGTAGAAATGCTCAAAATGAGTGCCTTCATAATATGATCTCCCCTTTAAAACTTAATCAACCTAATCTTCCCTATAAAGATATCACACTTCACTGGAAATGAATACCTTATGGCGAAAAAATAACCGGAAGATCCGGTTATTTTGTAATCATATTTTGATCTGTTAAAGGCCCTGCTTTGCCAGTTCTGCTTCCGGCGAACTTTCGGGCTGGTAAGTAAAGAACTTTCTTGCGGGAGTCTTGTAAAGAGCCGCCGAAAGCAGGGTCGCCAGCACCGCTCCGGCTCCGAACTGAACGATGTTCCACGGAATTCCCAAAGCCGCGGAAACAAAGTTTCCGTAGATGACGCCTTCCGCAACATAATATCCGGCCACCATTTCAAGTCCTCCCAGGATCATACCGACGAGCTGGTACAGCGGCATGCCGAGAACGCTTCTGCCCGGCTTACGCATAGCCCTTGCAATGAAAAGCCCCATCACAGCGGCCATGATCCCTTTGACAAACAAGGTCCATGGCGACCATATCGCATAGCCCACAAGGATGTCGGCCAGGGCGGATCCGAAGCCGGCGGCGATCGCGCCGTATCTCCAGCCCAGAATCAATACGGAAAGGAAAATCATGGCGTCGCCAAGATGGATATATCCGTTGCCAAACGGTACGGGTATGATGATCAGCATCGTCGCGACCACGATCAACGCCATCATCAGTCCGGTCAAAATAATTTTTGTTGTTTTTTCTTTGTTCGTCATCATCTGAAATCTCTCCTCTGTTGTCAACTGTCCTCATTGACTTACACTGTTTCTTCTATTATAATACTATTAAATTGTAGTTTGCAAAATACGCAATTTCAATTATTTTTATATATACAGTCAAGCTGTATTATGTTACTTTCTAGGGTTTTTATGGCTACTGTTTTTTGTATTTCATATGTTTTAAGCGTACAGTTTTAAGGAGGATCATAATGAAAGCAATCATCCCGAACTTCCAGACCGATTCCGTGATCCCGTTGTATCTGCAGCTTTATCAATACATCAGGAATGCCATCCTGGAAGGCGGTATCCTTCCGACGGAGAAGCTTCCCTCGCTCAGAAGCCTTTCAAAAAGTTTGAGCCTCAGCCTGACCACGGTGGAACTGGCCTACAATCAGCTTCTGGTGGAAGGATATATCTACAGCAAGCCCCAGTCCGGATATTTCGCCAATCAAATTTCCGCAGGCATGGGGAGCGTCCGCAATGACGGGGATACGGGGCTGCCCGAGGCGATCCCTCTGGAACAGGCCGATCTGTCCACCGATTTTGAGAAAAACGGATATTATGACATGTCCTGTTTTGATTTTGTAAAATGGAAAAAATGTGTCAATCAGGTTCTCACCGAGTACCCCCATCTGCTGCTCAGAGAAGGCGATTCCAAGGGGGAAAGGGCGCTCAGACAGGAAATATCCAAATATGTCTACCAATCCAGGGGCGTGACATGCACGCCGGATCAGATCGTCATCGGAGCCGGAACACAGCAGATAATGGGTCAGCTCTGCACTACCCTCATTCGAATGGGAATGAAGCACGTGACCGTGGAGGAACCGGGTTATCTTCCGGTACGGAATATATTCCGCGACCGCGACTTCGCCATTACTTCGGTGCCTGTCGGCAAAGAGGGGATCGCAATCTCCAGGCTGCCCGCCAACATCCGGTCGGCGGTATATGTAAGCCCCTCCAATCAGTTTCCGACCGGTTATGTAATGCCCATCGGGAAACGTTATGAGCTGCTAGACTGGGCGATGAAGAACGACAGTATCATCATCGAAGACGATTACGACAGTGAGCTCCGCTATTTCGGCAAGCCGATCCCTTCCCTCCAGGGTCTGGATCACGATCAGCGGGTCGTCTATCTTGGGTCGTTCTCCACGACGCTGTTTCCATCCATCAAGATCAGCTATATGGTCCTGCCGCCAAAAATGGCGGCTATATTCGACACCTTCCGGGGTGATTACACGCAGACCTGCTCCAAGACAGAGCAGCTGACCCTTGCGATCTACATGTCAAAGGGATTATACCAGACCAATATCAAAAAGCTGAGAACGTTATATTCCCAGAAGCTTCAGACGGTCCTTTCCGTATTCAACCGGTATGGCAGCGGCTTTATCCGGCCGATCAACAGCTCGTCCGGCGTCAATATGCTGATCAGCGTAAAAAGTCAAAAATCGGCTGGGACCCTTTGCGAGGAGGCGCGGGAGCTGGGCGTCAGCACGCTGCCGATCACAACCCTTACCGAGGCGTCGGCAGAAGTGGCGGCGACTCTGATTTTCAACTACAATCAGATCCCCCTTGAGAAAATCGAACCGGCGCTTGTCGATCTCATAGAAAAATGGAAGCAGATCTAAAAAAATGGTTTTGCAACTTCTATACAAAAAAGTAAAAGCTGTTTATCAACGGGCAATTGATAAACAGCTTTTTGACGGGTGTGTATGAAGAGATCTATTTTTGTTATGGAAGGACACTTTTATTCAACCAGAAGTTGCTCCAGTACATCGAGGATCTTCTGCTGGCTTCTGATATGCTCAATATGTGAATTGCCGTACCTGCCTGCGATGGCCATTTGATACAGCAGGTTGATGTCTGCACTGATCTGCCTGTTCAGTGAGTCAAAAATGTTGCCGCCGGATTTCACGAATGCGCCGCAGTCCTCGTTTGTAAGGATCCCCATCTTATTGAGATCCTGCAGCAGAGTCCCTTCCTCTTCGCAGGTCATATAGTTTAAATTATACTTTCCTTTTAATTCCTGAAGCTGATCATCCGATAAGAGGATATCGCCCATGTCCGGTTTTTTCATCAATTTCTTTGTCTGACTCTGCTGAGCTGCCTCTTGCTCCGGATTATCATAAGGATTCCTTCTCGTTTCCATATGCGTTTACTCCTTAAGCGATAAAACCCTGTATTTTTCTAGGGCAAAATGCATTGCAATATGCATTATATAACAAAATCGACTGCCTAAAAAGAAAATGTAGAAATTAACCGATGTTCTTGTACGTTTTTACACTTTACATCGACATTTGTCACGCATGTCGGCCTTTTGTCGAATCCGCACATGAAAAAAAGGACGTATTCTTGTCGGAATACGTCCTTTTATCGAACCTCTAATTATTTTTTCTTGTAATCCGCCAGCATTCCCGCTCCTACCAATACAGAGGCGCTTCCCATTTCCGAAAGCTTCAGCATTGGCAGCGTGGTTTCTCTGCTGTAGATCCAGTCGTTCATTTTCTCTCTGACCGGCTTCAGCAGATCCTCGCCGAGATCTGTGATCCCTCCGCAGAGGATGATGACCTCAGGCATCAGGATGTTTGCGAAATTGGTAAGGGCAATGGCAAGGTTTTCCACATAAAGGTCAAATACTTCCCTTGCATCTTCATCGCCGAGTTCTGCTGCTGCAAAAGCGGTTGTTTCACTTATCCTAGACAAGTCGCCCTCGCATACCTCGTGAATTTTGGAATTGGGATTTTTCAGGGCGACCGCCCTTGTATCCTCGATCAGCGCTTTTGACGAACAAACCGTTTCAAAGCAGCCGACCCGTCCGCAGGAACACTGTCTGCCCTTCTTGTCGATGACCATATGGCCCAGGACCGCGCCGGCATTGTTCAAGCCCGTGTAAAGCTTGTTGTCGATGATGACGCCCCCGCTGATCCCCGTTCCGATATTGATGGTCAGGGAATAGTCCAGATCTTCGGCTGCTCCGGCCGCGCTTTCGGCGATTGCCGCACAGTGGGCGTCGTTTTCAACATAGATCGGCGTGTTGGGGAAGTGCCTTTTGAATTCGTCCTTGATCGGTGCATTGTAAAGGCCCAGGATATAGGTCTTCATGATTTTGCTGTTTTCTTCATCCGGGACGCCGGGACATGCCACACCGATACTTTTTACGCTTCTGACATCATATTCCTTGTCTTCAATGAGATCGAAAATCAGATTGACCGCTTCCGAAACGATCTCTTTCAGGCCGCGCTCATAATTTGATTGTATCTTTGATCTTGCTAAAAGTCTTCCATATTTGTCCACGATTCCGGCCTGAATGAATTTTGCTCCAATTTCAACCGCAACATTGACCTTCATAATTACATCCCCTTATTCTTCCGTTTCTTCAGCGAATCCAGATAAAACCGGTCGTCCTTCAGCTGAAGCGGCATAACCGAAACTACGATATGCTTATGTTTCAAGAGTCTCTTTTCGATATAGGCTCTTGTATTATTGTGCAAAAATCTGTGCCACCATTTTTTTACCACAAATTCGGATAATAAAACAGTGATCATGTCCCCGTGTTCATAATCATATTCCGTGGACTCGATAAATCTCAGCAGTGGATCGATTACTCTTCTGTACGGCGAAAGCTTGATCACAAGAGGGATATCCGTCCCGAGCTTGTCGAATTTCTCCTGTACCTCACGGGCGCTGTCATCATCGATTGCTACGCAGAACGCGACCACGTCGTCGCAGATGGTGTGGGCGTAGCGAAGCGCGCGGACGCTTGCCTTATTGACATTGTCGATCGGCACGATGATCTTATTGAAATATTCCATTTTTTCAATGGAAGTGCCGTCGTACTCGCTTTCCTCGATCTTCAGCTGCTCTTTTACTGATATATAATGGTTGTGTATCTGGTTGATCAGGAATACCAAAACCGGCAGCAGTACGATGACGACCCACGATCCCTGTCTGAACTTTGCGACAGCAATGATTAGCACGACAACGGCCGTTACGCTGGCACCGAAACCATTGATGAAGGCTTTTGGCCTCCAGTGCTCATTCTTATGGCGTTTCCATTTCATGAACATGCCCGATTGGGAAAGGGTGAAGGAAATAAATACGCCGATTGCGTACAGCCCGAGCAGCGATGTAACATTTGCCTGGAATCCGACGATCAGAATGATCGAAATGACCGACAGTGAAATGATACCGTTTGTATAGCTTAATCGGTCTCCCCTCATGCTCAGCTGCTTCGGCGCGTATTTTTCATCAGCCATAACCGCGATGAGCAGCGGAAATCCGGAATAGGCTGTGTTGGCTCCCAAGATCAGAATAATGAAGGTCGACGCAGTTATATAATAATACATAAAGGAGTCGCCGAAGATCCGTTCTGCCAGCAGTACCAGCATTGCGCCGTCTTCGCCCGGTATAACGCGATAATAATTTACAACCATGGATGTTCCCGCAAACAGGACTAGAATAATAAGACAAAGCAGCAGCAATACCATCTTCGCGTATTTCGTCGATGGAGCTTTGAAATTCGGAACCGAGTTGCTGACCGCTTCGACGCCCGTCAGCGCGGTGCATCCGCTGGCAAAAGCCCTCAGCATGAGCAGCAGAGTGATGGACTGGACCGGTTTGCCAAGGTCCGGTTCCTCCGGAACATAGCCCGTTTTCAATCTTATAAAACCATAAACAATCATAATAAGGATTCCCGCTATGAATGCATAGGTCGGAACTCCAAACAATTTTGAAGATTCCCTGACACCTCTCAAATTTCCGATCATCAGAAGCAAAACCAGGAATACGGCCAGCGCAACGTTGTACGGTCGCAAAAAAGTAAACGCGGACGTCACCTGTTCGACGCCGGACGAAACGCTGACGGCAACGGTCAAGATATAGCCGACTGCCAAAGCGGCTCCGGCAATCATACCGGGTATTTCCCCGAGATTTTCCTTTGCCACGACAAAGGCGCCGCCGCCGTTGGGATAGCTGTCGATGGTCTGCCGATAGGATAACATCAGTATGGTAAGAAGGCCAATAATGCACCATGACAATATCGACATCTGCATGTATGCCGCCGCTCCTACCGCAGGAATCAATACGATCAGCATTTCCTGCCCGGCGTATGCGACGGATGATATAGCGTCCGAGGCCAGAATCGGGAGACCCCAAAGGATCCCCATTTTCTCGCCTTTCAGCGCTGCATTTTTTAAGGGTTTTCCGATCAAAACCCGCTTGATTTTTTTCAGCATATCAAGATACCTGCCAGATAGCTTAGGTTCCTCCTGTAAAAAATAAGGTAATAATTGCACAAATACTCAAGGTAAGTTTATATATTACACCTTATCCGTTGCAATTTCAATATGTTTTCCATAATTCCAATTTCCAATCAATTATTTTGCGCGTCAAAGAAATGAACGGCTCCCAGAGCCGTTCATTTTGGGGCATCTTAGTTCAATATCAAAACGAATTTAAAGTTGATTCCACTAGTAGGATTTGCCGAAACCGCAGTTCGGATAGGTACAGATCTCACAGTTCTGGCACAGACCTCCGTGAGCCAGTTTTTTGATGTCTGTCCTGGTGGGGATCTCGCCTGCCAGAATGCGCGGCACGATCAGATCAAAAATGCTGACCCTGCTATACATGACGCAGCCCGGAAGCCCGACCACCGGTACATTTCCGATGTATGCCAGCATGAACATCGCGCCGGGCAGAACAGGCGCTCCATACGTAATAATATGTCCGCCGGCGCTGCGGATCCCTGTCGGCGTCTTGTCGTCCGGATCCACGGACATGCCGCCTGTAACCCCGATGATATCGACGCCTTCTGCAATGAGTTGTTTGATGCAATCTGCGATCATGTTCTCATCATCGTCCGCGAACAACTGCTTGACCACCTCGCTGCCCAGATCTCCGAATTTCTTTCTCAGGACCGGTCCGAAGGCGTCCTGTATTTTCCCTGTATATACTTCACTGCCGGTAGTTACAAGCCCGACCTTCAGTTTTTTCAAAGGAAGGATCTCAACCAGTTTTCCGTGTTGCAGAACCTTCTCCGCCCCGGCTACGATGCTTTCGTTGACGAAGAGAGGGATAACGCGAGTACCCGCTACCTTCTGACCTTTTTTAACGAGTTGATTTTCATGGATCGAAGCGAACATGATCTCATCCTGATCGATGAGCTGGCTGAGCATCGCGGTGTTGATCTTCAGCAGACCGTCATATTCCGCCACCAGTTCGATCTTTCCTTCACCCGGAGCTACAAGACGGATCCCTTTTCCCGCCGCAGCCGTCGCGATACGCATGGCCGCCTCATCCTCGTGGATATCCGTCTCCTCTTTATCCACAACAAAGAGATGCCGTTTGCCCATGCTAAGCATCACTTCGATATCTTCCGGCTTGATCACATGCCCTTTTTTAAATTTGCTTCCCTTGAATTCTCCTGGGATGATCTGGGTCAAATCGTGTCCCAGGACCAAGCCCACCGCATCATATACCGAAACCTCTTTCATTTTTCTACTCCTTTATGCTTGAATAATCGATCATGCAGACGCCGCCGTTTGGCAGGCGGTTTTTGATTTCATCTTCCAATTTCGTCCGGCGCAGGTTGCTCAGGATGACGTTGATGACTCCCATATGGGATACGATGACGATATCCCTGTCGCCCTTCGAACCCCGCTCCCGCTCCAGTATGCTCTCGAAGCCCTTCATGGCCCGATACTGGAGATCATAATAATTTTCACTGTCGTTTCCGAATTTATATTTCAGCAGATCTGCGCCGCGCTTTTCGTATTCCTCCGGGTACTTCTCCCGGATCTCACGGATAAAACGGCCATCCCATTCGCCCAGCGACATTTCGCGGAGCCTCGGGTCCGGGATAACCTTGATATCCGTTCCGATTCTCGTATTTTCCTTACGGTCGCGCTCCAGGCGATCCTTTATAATATCGGCCGTGTCCGCCGCTCTTGACAGATCGCTGGCGTAAATACGGTCTGCCGATAGATCATGCCGGATCAGTTCTGCCGCGGCTTCGGACGCCTGTTCTCTTCCACGGTCGGAAAGCGGGACGTCGGACTGACCGAGAAAAATCTTCTCCCGGTGCTGCCTGGTTTCGCCGTGGCGGATCAGAAACAGCCGCTTTCCCTGCAACAAGTTTACAAGGTCCTCATTCTCCCCGCCGCCGAAGCCGTCCGTTTGCTTCCTGTAAAAATCAAGGACCTCCTCATACCCTTCCGGCGTGTCCATATCAAGCACGACGGCTTCCGTGCCGGTTTCCAGCCGGATCAGCCTGTCCTCATGCCGGTTCATGACCGTCTTCAGTCCGCCTTCTCCGTCATGGGCCACGATCTCCGGTCCGTACTGTGCCGGAATAAATAAGGGATGTCCCTTTTTCCCACGGTAGCAGGGCACAATAAAGGCGTCAGGCTCCTCTCCGTGTTTTTTTAGGATCTGCTTGATCACTTCCGGCGGAACCAGCGGGCAGTCCACCGGTAGAAGTAAAAATCCTTCCGGCGATTCCGCCCCATCGGCCATCGCCGCTGCGACGCCCGTCCTGATGGACGTGAACATCCCATGTTCAAAGTCGGGATTATATACTTCCCGGATCCCTTTCTCAGCAAAAATGGAGCTCAGCCGCTCCCGCTTGAAGCCTGTAACTCCGATTACGGTTTCTAAGCCCGCTTTTTTCAGCGAGTCCGAAACCCTTTCGATTGCAGCCATATCGCCTATCGGCAATAGTGGTTTGAACGTCCCCATGCGCGAAGAATATCCCGCAGCAAGGATCAGCCCAACGATTTTTCCGGATGCCATCATTCACGCTCCCATTTCTACCGTTCTCCGTGTCCGGCTCTCACTTTGATCATTTCCCCGGCGATGCTGATGGCGATCTCTTCCGGAGTTTCCGCAAAGATATTTGTACCGATGGGAGTATAGACCCGGTCGAGTTCTTCCTGCATGAAGCCGTCTTCCAGCAGCATGCGGTACAGTGTGGCCACCTTGTTCCGGCTGCCGATCATACCGATATATGCGGTGGTTCGCTTTAAGGTCTGCTTCAGCACATCGTAGTCGCCGGCGTGGCCTCTGGTCACGATGACGATATAGCTGTTCTCATCCGTTTCCATTCCCTGGTACGCGTCCAGGAAGCCGTCGATGGCGACGACTTCGCCGGCGTCCGGAAAGCGTTCCCTGTTCGCAAAATCCGGCCGGTCGTCGATGACGACCGTCGTAAAGTTTACATATCTTAAAATCGGCTCCAGCGCCAGGCCCACATGGCCCGCGCCGAAAATAAACGCCGTTGCGTTCACGTCGAAATCGGCGATGAAGCTTGCCGGGTTTTTGGCGTCGATATATTCAACGCTGACGTCCGCGTCTCCTCCGCATCTCATATCAAGACCGTTCTGGTCCTTTGGTGTCAGGCTGAAATGATAGATCTTTGACTCTTTCGTCCGAAGGGTTTCCAGGCAGATCTTCTCTACCTCGGCTTCCAGCTTGCCGCCGCCCACCGTTCCGACTCTTGTTCCGTCCTGCTCCATCAGCAGGCATGCACCCTTTTTTCTGGGAGTGGAGCCCTGGGTGTCGACCACCTTGGCTATGACAAAATCTTCTCCCCGCTCAATCAAATCTTTTCCGAAATATGCGATTTTGCTCATGGTATCCCCTCTCTTTCTTTCCTAACTGATGATCCGGCCGTCCTTGATCAATATCCTTTGATCGGCGAACATGTCGCTTTCGGCAGGATCGTGGGTGATCAGGATCGTCGGGATCTGAAAATTCTTTTTGAATGCTTCAAACTGTCGATAGACGTTTTCCTTTGTCTGCTGATCCAACGCGGAAAATGGCTCGTCAAGCAGCAGGAGTCCGGGTTTTGTCACAATGGCCCGGGATAAAGCGACCCTCTGTTTTTCACCGCCGGAGATCCGGTTCGGATGTTTTTTCCTAAGATGCTCGATACCGAAGGTTTCCATGATTTCATCGGCATATTTCATAAGCGCTTCCCGTTTCTCTTTTTCCCGGTATTCCGGCTTGTTTTGGATCCCATAGATGATATTCTGCCAGATCGTCATGTTAGGAAACAATGCATAATTCTGAAATAAATATCCGATGTTTCGCAGTCTGGTCGGCATGTTGACGCCCGCAGCGCTGTCAAAAACAACTCTTTCTTCCATTGTTATCCTTCCCTCATCCGGAGTCATCAGTCCGGAAATGCAGTTGAGTATGGTCGTTTTTCCGGCGCCCGACTCGCCCTGGATCACCAGAACTCCCTTATCAAATTCATACTCCAGATCAACAGTGAAGTGATCCAGCTTTTTTATAATCTTGAAATACATCAGCCTCTCCCTCACCCCTGCCTTCCTATATAGTTGCGCTTCTTGAGCCAGGCGTTCAAGGCAAGGATCAGGGCGAAGCTGAATACAGTCATGATCAGTACCAGCCGGTTTGCCATATCGGTCTTTCCCGATTCAACGGCAAAGTAGATCGCCGTGGGAATGGTCTGGGTTTTTCCCGGAATATTTCCGGCTACCATCAGCGTCGCGCCAAATTCCCCGATGGCCCGTGCAAAGGAAAGGGCTATGCCGCTGATGATCCCCGGCCATGCCAAAGGAAAGATCACGGTCCTGAAGATCCTCCATTCGCTACTCCCGAGAGTACTTGCAGCCTTTTCGTAGATTGGATCCAGGCTAATAAATGCGGATTTTGCATTCTGATACATGAGCGGCAGTGAGACAATGCAGGACGCGATCACCGCGGCGACCCATGTAAAAACGATCTGTATATGAAAGGTTTCCAATAAAAAGCCACCTATCCAGCCTCTTTTTCCAAAAGCAATCAGCAGCAGATAACCCATCACCGACGGCGGAAGCACCATCGGCATGATCAAAAGGGTTTCCCAGATACTTTTTCCCGGCACCCTTTTCCGGTTAAGGATGTAGGCGAAGAAAACGCCAAGCACGAAGGAAAAAATCGTTGCTATAGTTGCTATTTTCAAAGACAGCAGAATAGGTGACAGCATTTATACTCCTTATAATACGGTAAAGCCGTATTTTTCGAATACGCCCTTTGCGTAGTCAGTTTGCAGGAAATCGTAGAATTTCACAGCAGCCTCTGACTGTGCGGAATCCTTGATCATCGCGACAGGATAAACGATCGGGTCATGACTGTCTTCCGGCAGGTCAATGACTGTCACTCCGGTTTTCATAGCCAGAGCGTCGGTTTTATAGACAAGACCACAGTCCACGTTGCCCGTATCCACATACTCCAGAACCTGCTTTACATCCTTCGCTAAAACAATTTTGCCCTGGATCCCATCCCATATTCCCAGATTCTGAAGAGCCTGCTGCGCGTATTTACCGGCTGGAACGGTTTCCGGCGTACCGATGGAAATGCTCGTTATATCTGCGGATGTCAGCGACTCATATCCCTTAACCGCATCCTTTTTCTCTGCGGCAGCGATCAGTGTCAGAGTATTTCCCAGGATATCCTTTCTGGAGTCCGATACGATCAGACCGGCTTCCTCCAGGGCGTCCATATTTGTTTTGGATGCGGAAATGAACAGGTCACAGGGTGCGCCTTCCTCGATCTGCTTCTGTAGCGCTCCCGATGCACCGAAATTGAACTGTAAAACCACATTGCTTTCTTTTGCATATTCCTTCTGGATTTCCGTCAACGCGTCCGTCAGGCTTGCCGCCGCGGAAATATTGACTTCGACCGCTTCGTCCGTCGGGCCTTCCGGGGCAGGAGCGGCTTTTTCAGCCGTTCCGCCGCAGCCGGTGACCGCGAGAACGAGGAACATGAAAAGAGCGAAAGTAAGAACTGCTTTTTTCATTATGTATCCTCCTCTTGATTCAAAACAAAGATTCAGAGGCCTCTAATATACAAATTTTAACACGAGGCCAAAGAGAATACTGTTGTATATACAACATTTGGAGGGATTTTTTAGATCAATAAACGGTAAAGCGGTTCCCCTTATAATCAATAAGGCCCACTTTCCTCATTTTATTCAACTCGTTTGAAAGGACGCTCCGGTTGACACAGAGATACTGAGCAAACTGTTCCTGATTCATCCCGATATCGAAGGTGTTCCCCGCGTTTCGTTCCTTGATCAAACTGAGATAGGTCATGATCCTTTCCCGGAGGGTCCGTTTGGAAAGGACATCGATCTTGTATGCGAGACGGATCAGCTCGTTGCTGAGTATCTCACCGGCGTTGGACAGAATCTGCTTTTTTGCCTTGTCGCCGACGGAATCGGAGTCCATCATCTCGGAATACGGGATAAAGACAACCTCGCTGTCCGTCTGGCTGATCAGAGCTGCCGGGCTTGTTGACAGTGAGGTGTTGACCGCCTCCAGTAAAAACACCTCGCCCTGGTGATAGATCCTAAGGAGCTGCGCATTCCCGTCGTAATGGTATTTCACGCTGACGGCGCTTCCCTTTTTTAGAATCCCGATTTTATGCACCGGCTCACCTTGATTAATGATGATGTCATTTTTGGAATATTCCTTTTCTGTGATCGCGAGAAGGTCGCAGACCTTCTCGAGCTCCTTCCCGTCAAGTCCCTTAAACAGTTTTGAATTCTCCAAACACTTCATAATACCTTTTTCCATCGTCGCCGTCCGACTTTCCGTTGAGTTTTCCGCTCAAATAAATTCTTGTCTTATTATCTGATTATATTGTAACAGTAATCTTTTTACAAGTGCCGGCGACATCATGGCAATGCGCCCCATGACAGTGTCAAAAAGCGGGCGACCCTATCCTTGATAAGGCCGCCCGCAAATCAATTCCAGCCTCAGCCCTTTGCCAGCCTCACATAAGAACCGTACCTTTCTTTCAGATCCAGTTCCGCCTTTGCATAAAGCTTTTCAGCGACTTCAGGGAAAGCAAGCTTCAGGGACGCGTACCGGTTTTCTCCCTCCAGGAATTCCCGGATGTTCCAGTTCGGCTCTTTGGAGTCCAGGGAAAATGGATTCTTCCCTTCCTCTTTCAGAAGCGGATTATACCGGTACAGATGCCAGTATCCGCATTCCACCGCTTTTTTCATTTCAAGCTGGCTGCAGCCCATTCCCGATTTCAGACCGTGCTCGATGCATGGGCAGTAAGCGATCACGAGGGATGGTCCCGGATATGCTTCCGCTTCCTTCATGGCTTTCAGCAGCTGGTTCTGGTCGGCTCCCATGGCGACCTGGGCCACATAAACATATCCGTAGCTCATGGCCATCATTCCGAGATCCTTCTTCTTTTCTCTCTTTCCTGAGGATGCGAACTTTGCGACCGCGCCCACTGCAGTAGATTTAGAAGACTGTCCTCCCGTGTTGGAATAGACCTCCGTATCCAAAACCAGCATATTGATATCCCTGCCGGACGCCAGAACATGATCCAATCCGCCGTAGCCGATATCGTACGCCCAGCCGTCTCCGCCGAAGGCCCAATAGGACTTCCGGGAAAGATATTCGCCGTTTGTGACTACTTCGTCAACAAGCGCGCGCAGTTTCTCCTTTTCCGCCGTAGCGTTCTCCGTGACCGCCGAAATGCTTTCTTTCAACGCTTCCACGAGCTGCTCCGACACTTCCTTCGTCCTGTCCGGATCATCCTTTTCCTCAAGGAAAACTTCACAGGCGGCAGCCGCGACGCCGGCCTTCTTCAACGCTTCTATATTTTCAATCAGTCTCTCCCGGATCTGCTCCGAAGCCAGCAGCATGCCGTAAGCATATTCCGCGTTATCCTCAAACAGCGACATCGCCCACGCAGGCCCATGGCCTTTGCTGTTCACGGTATAAGGAGTCGACGGTGTGCTTCCGCCGTAGGCTGTGGAGCAGCCCGACGCGTTGGCGATATACATCCGGTCTCCGAAAAGCTGAGTGGCAAGCTTGATATACGGCGTCTCGCCGCAGTCCGCGCAGGCTCCCGAGAATTCGAACAGCGGCTGGGCGAACTGGCTCGCCTTCACGGTGCTCCCGACGGCGTCCTTTTTGATTTCCACCCGGTTGACCGCAAAGTCCCAGTTTCCGTTTTCAACGGTCTGGGTCGCCAGCGGTTTCATTTCCAGCGCTTTTTCCTTCGCCGGACAAACCTTTACACAGCTGACGCAGCCCATGCAGTCCATCGGAGAGACCTGCATCCGGTATTCGTATTTCTCCAGGCCTTTTCCGACTGCTTTCTTAGTGACAAATCCCTCCGGCTTTGCCGCGCTTTCCGCTTCATTCAGCAGAATCGGGCGAATGGCCGCGTGAGGGCATACATAGGCGCACTGATTGCACTGGATGCAGTTTTCCGGCTTCCATTCCGGCACATCGACCGCGGCGCCGCGCTTTTCATAAGCGGTCGTTCCCGGTGGGAACGATCCATCCTCCATGCCCTTAAAGGTGCTGACCGGCAGGATATCGCCTTCCTGACGGTTCATCACCGCAACCACATTATTGATGAACGCCGGCGCATCCGGAGCGGCAGACTTGTCGTCAGGCAGATCCCTCCACGAGTCGGGGACATCTACCTTGATCAGGTTTTCGCCGCCCAGGTCTACCGCCCTGCAGTTCAAATCCACGACCTTTTGGCCTTTCTTTTCGTAATAGGTCTTCTTGATGGCTTCCTTCATATATCCCACGGCGTCCTCATAGGGAATGACCGGCACGAGCTTGAAGAACGCCGCCTGGAGCACGGTGTTGATCCTTCCGCCCAGGCCCAGTTCCCTTGCGATGGATACGGCGTCGATGGTATAGAACCGTGCTTTTTTCCTGGCCAGCTCCCGTTTCATCTTTGCCGGAAGGTTCTGTTCCAGCTCTTCACCGGTCCAGCCGCAGTTGAGCAGGAAGACGCCGCCTTCCTTCAGGTCTCTGGTCAGATCGTATTTCCCGACATAGGACTGATTGTGGCAGGCTATAAAATCCGCCATGTTGACCAGATACGTCGATCGGATCTCCGACTTGCCGAAACGAAGATGGGATTGGGTCAGGCCGCCGGATTTTTTGGAGTCGTAGACAAAATAGGCCTGAACGTAACGGTCTGTGTTTTTCCCGATGATCTTGACGGTGTTTTTATTGGCGCCCACGGTGCCGTCGGAACCGAGTCCCCATATTTTGCAGCTGACGAATTCAGAGCCGAGAACGTCAATTTCGGGCTTAAGCGGCAGGGAAAGGAAGGTGACGTCGTCTTCGATCCCCACGGTGAAATTATTTTTAGGCTGTTCCGCAGCCAGATTCTCAAATACTGTGATGATCTGGGCCGGCGTAGTGTCCTTGGAGGACAGGCCGTATCTTCCGCCTACTACTTCGATGGGAAGCTTTTCTTTGTACAATATCGTACAGACGTCCTGGTAGAGAGGTTCTCCCAGGGAGCCCGGCTCTTTGGTCCGATCCAGCACCGCGATCTTTTCCACGGTTTTCGGGAGTGCCTTCAGGAAATGCGCCGCGGAAAACGGGCGGTAGAGATGCACGCTGAGCAGCCCTACTTTTTCGCCGCGCTTGTTCAGATAGTCCACGGTTTCCTTGATGGCGTCGCAGGATGAGCCCATGGCGACGATCACATGTTTGGCGTCGGATGCCCCATAATAGTTGAACAGGTGATAGTCTTTCCCCGTAAGCTTGTTGATCTCCTGCATATAGTCCTCGACGACAGCCGGAAGCGCGTCGAAAAACGGGTTGCAGGCCTCCCTCTGCTGGAAAAAGATATCCGGGTTCTGGGTCGTTCCTCTGGTGCACGGATGCTCCGGATTCAGCGAATTTTTACGGAACCGTTCCACCGCTTCCATGTCCAGAAGCTTTCCGAGATCGTTATAATCCAGCAGCTCCACCTTCTGTATCTCATGGGATGTGCGGAATCCGTCAAAGAAGTGCAAAAATGGGACGCGTCCCCGGATCGCGCTGAGATGCGCCACCGCTCCCATATCGATGACTTCCTGGGGATTTGCGGACGCCAGCAGGGCAAAACCCGTCTGTCTGCAGGCCATCACGTCGGAATGATCGCCGAAAATCGAAAGCCCATGCACAGACAGGGTCCGGGCCGATACGTGGAATACCCCCGGCAGCAGCTCTCCCGAGATCTTATACATATTCGGGATCATCAAAAGCAGCCCCTGGGATGCAGTGTATGTCGTCGTCAACGCGCCCGCGCCCAGGGATCCATGTACGGTTCCCGCAGCGCCGCCTTCCGACTGAAGCTCCGCTACCTTGACTCGCTGTCCGAACAGGTTCTTTTTATCCCGCGCCGCCCATTCATCCACTACTTCCGCCATGGGAGAAGAGGGGGTGATGGGGAAGATCCCCGCTACCTCCGTAAACGCGTAGGAGATATATGCGGCGGCGGTATTGCCGTCCATTACCTCGTATTTTTTCATATTTATGTCCTCCGATTTATTTCAATATTTTCAATATTTTTACATATTCCGATGTAAAAACAGCAGCTTTCCAATAGTAACTGTCCCGAAGCCGGTATGAGAGATTTTATGCCGGACTCCGGGACGACCTTATTGCAACTTACTTTTATTTATTACAGTCTTTTCTGAGATACTTATGAGATTGCTTTACTGCCTGTTCTTTTCTTCCAGCGCTCTCAGGATCTTTTCCGGAGTGACGGGAAGAGAATCGATCTGAATGCCCAGCGCGTTTCCTATTGCGTTGGCGATTGCAGGCGGCTGGGTATTGGTTACCATTTCACCGCAGCCCTTGGCGCCAAAAGGTCCGTAGGGATCGTAATTCTCATAGAACTTGATTTCGCTGTGCTTTGGAATATCCATGAAGGTCGGTATGATATAGTCGGTGTAATTGGACGCGTAGGTTTCGATGCTGCCCGGGAAATACGGTGAAAGGTCTTCGTAAAGAGCCATCCCGACGCCCTGCACATTTCCTCCGTCCACCTGACCTTCCGCCATCAGCGGATTGATGACCGTTCCGATGTCATAGCAGTTGAACAGGTTGACTACCGTCACTTCGCCTGTCTCGTCGTCCACTTCCACATCGACGACCGTGGAGCCCCAAGCCATGGAACGGCTCGGTATGGTCGCTCCCGTTTCGGGATCTCTCGGCGGAGCCGGAGGAGGCAGAAATCCGCCTACGCCCATGATAAAGTTTCCGCCGTACGTCGAAGCGCCGCCGATTTCCTGTAAAGTCACCGCCACGTTCTTATCCGCCGCTTTATATACTTTTCCGTTTTCATAGACAAGTTCTTCCGGGCTGCAGTTCAGCATGCCAGCCGCAAAAGTCTTCACTTTTTTGATTAGATCCTGCGCTGCGGAGATCGCCGCCAGTCCTACGATATAGGTGGAACGGCTTCCGGCTGTGTCCATACTGAAAGCGCTCGTGTCCGTATTGGAATTGTCGATCGTAAAGATTTCTTCGCTCACGCCCAAAGCTTCCGCCGCCATCTGGATCGCAACGACCTTAAATCCCTGCCCCATTTCACAGGTGGCATTTGTCATATCGATGGTGCCGTCAACCTTGATGCGAAGGGATACGAGATCAGGGTCTCCGCCGCCGTTAAAACCAGTCGGATAATAAACTGAAGCTACGCCTCTGCCTTTTTTAATCATTTATTTCACCATCCTTACTTTGAACTCATGCTGGAATACTCTTCAGGGAGCTCGACGCCGGCCATTTTTGCAACCGTCTGCAAGGTTTCGATCCCTGATACGGCTACCAGCGGATTACCCACATGGTTTGCGTCTCCTTCCTTGAAGGAATTCTTCAAGCGAATTTCGAACGGACTCATCCCGACGGTTTTCGCCAGCTTATCCATCTGTACCTGTTCGGCAAATTGCCCGACGTTTACTCCGAATCCTCTCATGGATCCGCTCGGCATCTTGTTGGTATAGACCATTCTGGAATCGACCGCCAGATTCTTGATCTTATGGGCGCCCGCTACCAGGTTGGCGTTTTTCTCAACAGCATAAAGGCCGAGTTCCGTGTATGCTCCACAGTCGTGAAGCACTTCGATCTGCCTTGCCGTTATGGTTCCGTCCTTCTTGATCCCGTCCCTGATTTTAAAGACCCAGGGACTGCGGATAGTGCTGTACATCATTTCTTCTTCTCTCGTGAGTTCAAAACGAACCGGTTTTCCTGTTTTCATGGCCAGGAGGCCGGCAATATGGTCTGTATGGATACTGTTCATTCCACCGAAAGCTCCGCCGATGGTGCCTCCCACAAATTTCAGCTTGTTCAGCGGGAGCTGGAATACATTGGCCAGATCCCCCTGGGTAAAATACAGGCCCTGGGTTTTGGAGTGGATCACCAGTTTTCCGGATTCATCATAGTAGGCGACGGAACAACAGGTTTCAAGAGGAGCGTGCTCCTGGCTCGGCGTGGTATAGCGTCCCTCAACGATGAAGTCCGCTTCCGCGAAACCCTCTTCAATATTTCCTTTTCTGATCTTTCTGACCGTACTTTTTCCGTCGAACATATGGAGGTTTCCTTCCGGTCTGACTTGAGGCGCATCGTCTTTGCAGGCTTCTTCTGGATCGATGACACAGGGCAGTTCTTCCATGTCCACCTTTATCCTGCTCAAAGCTTCCAGCGCGACTTCCTTGCTGACCGCGGCAACGGCTGCGATGTTCTGTCCCTTATACCGGGTGATTTCCTCCGCCAGTACGTGATGGTCCGGAACCATGGCAAAAAGATTATGAGCAAGATCATCCTTCGTGATGATCGCATAAACGCCTTCCAGCTTCTTTGCTTCACTGGTATCGATGCTCTTGATTCTCGCTTTGTGATATGGGCACCGGAGGGTCTTTGCCACCAGCATTCCCGGAATTTTTATATCGCTCACATATTGGGTCGTTCCCGAAACATGACCGATCGCATCATATCTGACAACTCTTTTACCTACACTGTTATGCATTGATTTCACATCCTTTCGGAAGATCACCAAACTCACCGTTGGCTACAGCCTGAACAGCTTCAACATATTTCTTATATCCTCCGCACCGGCAGAGGTTACCGCTCAGAGCGTCCTTGATCTCTTCTTCGGTCGGCTTGCTGTTTTCCATGAGGAAAGCGGTGGCTGCCATAACCATTCCGGGAGTGCAGTACCCGCATTGCGGCGCTCCGTATTCGATAAAGGCCTTCTGAACAGGATGGAGTTCACCCATCTTGACCAGACCGTCGGCGGTCACGACTCTTTTCCCCTCCATTGTGAGAGCAAGGACCAGGCAGGATTTCACAGCCTTTCCGTCCAGAATGACTGTACAGGCTCCGCAATCACCGTGATTGCACCCGCATTTGGGGCTGGTAAGTCCCAGTCCGTCCCGTAAAACCTCCAGCAAGGTCTGCTGAGGTTTTGCCAGCACTTCTACGGGATTTCCGTTTAAGTAAAAGTGTAAAATCTGTGACATTTCCTTCCCTCCCTACTCAATACCGAGCGCTTCTTCGATCGCTCTGCGGACGATGACCGGAGCTACCTTTTTGCGATACCATGCGGTCGCTCTGATATCGTCGATCGGATTGATCTCCGACAATACGGCTTCGCTTGCGGCCTTGACTGCTTCCTTTGAGACAGCCTTCCCGACAAGGGCCTGCTCCACTGCCTTGCAGCGGACGACGGTCGGAGCGACCGAACCGATGGCTACTCTTATGGTTTTGCAGATATTCTGATCTGTTTCCGCATAAGCGGCGGCGTTGACGATGGACAGGGTCTCTGCTTTTCTTCTCCCGAGCTTCTGGAAGCCTGCGTTTCCGGCCTGCTTTTCGATCACGATCTCGGTCAGTATTTCAGCTCCGTCTGCAACAGTCTTTCCCGGTCCGGTAAAGAAAGCGTCAGCGGGAACGGTTCTCGTTCCGGCATACCCTTTCAGCACAAATTTTGCGCTCAGAGCGATCAACGCCGGCACACTGTCGGCGGCAGGGGAAGCGTTCATGATATTGCCTCCCAGCGTCGCGCTGTTTCTGACCGTGATGCCTGCGATCTCATGGACAGCGTCAAGCAGTGCGGGAGCGTTCTCCCTTACCGCGGCGTTGTTTGCGATGTCGGTAAAGGTGCAGAGAGCGCCGATCCGGATCTCCCTTTCATTTTCTGTGACGGAATCCAGACCCAGCTTCCCGAGGAATATCACATTCAGGTCTTTTTCCCCTCCCTTGGGGATCACTTCCCGTTCCAGGGATATTCTCGGCACCAGATCCGTGCCGCCAGCCAAAAATTTTATTTCACAGCTTTTGCTATCGTTTTTTTCTATAATTTGAAACAGCTCTTCAAACGATGCGGGTGAATGGTAATAATAATTTCTCATGGCTTTCAACCTCACTCAATATATTTGAAACTATAATTTTCCCTTATGTATATCCCCTTCTATTTTTTGTTAAAGGACGATTTGGAAAAATCATAATTTTCACTGCCGTTTGGATAACGATACCGTTTCTTGTCCTGATCCTTCGGAAAGTCGAAACGTCCGCCACACCGCATGATCATGGTCTTGATCTGAGGCGTGTTTTCCTCGACGATCCTGACAAACTGATTTACAAGCAGCTCGGGATCCCCCGCCGTATTTGCCCAGTTGTCGTAGTGATCCGGGATCAGCACCTTGGCTCCGATCGTCTCGCCTACTCTCGCACAGTCATACGGCGTCATCTTGTCCGTCGCGCCCGGCGCATTGCATCCCATGTCGAAGATGGCGACGTCAATGTTGTATTTCTGCTTCAGCGCAACATAGCCGTCATGATACCAGGTGTCGCCCATGAACAGGATGTTCCCTCCGGAGGTCTTGAACAGGAAGCAGCACGCAGCTTCTTCAAAAGGCAGAAGAACGTCGCCTTCTCCGGTTTTGATGGCGGTTTGGTCGTAGCAGATCAGGAAATCAACTTCGGCACCTTTTACTTTAACAGATTCTCCGACTTTTGCCACTACAATTCTGTCCTCCGGCACTTCAAATCTCTTGAGCTTTTCAGCTGCCACGGGAGGAGCGTAAAACGGCGCATCCGTCGTCTTTAAAGCCGCTTTGACCGCATAGATATCGCAATGATCCTGATGCGCATGGGTACAGAAAACACCGTCCAGCTGATTGAATTTCCACGGATCGATTACCTGCGGATTCAAACGGGTCCAGTTGATGCTGTCCGCCCCGGCTTGCTTGCATACTCCGCAGTAATAATAGGAAGTATACATGGACGGTCCGCAGTACTGGTCGATGAAAAAGATTCCGCCTTCGTCTGTTTTCAGGATCCAGGAAGGGCCTCCGCACCACCAAAGGCTGACTTCGCCCTTGGGAACGACGCGGTTCTCAATTTCCTGGTTCAGCAGGGTTCCCCATTCCGGGAAGCTGTCTCTGAGCCATTGATCCCGATCGATGTCGTGGTTTTGGTTCACGTAATCTCCGGCGATAATTCCGCGTCCGTCTGATTTGATGATCTCTCTGGTTGTCATATTCATCCATCCTCTCTGAAAATGTTTATTATAAATTGTTTATTTGAAAACCCGGTTTGATTTCGGCCCCTCTTCCCTATAGGTCGGAGTAAAGGCATTTTGCCAGCTTGATAAACACCTTGTCTCTTTTCTCGATAGCCTTCTGCGCCTTGTCGCCGCTATAATCGTAAAAGCCCTTTCCCGTCTTGGTGCCGTAATCGCCGTTTTGATAAGCCTTCACCAGGAGCTCCGGGACTTCCTTCTGATCGCTCAATTCCCGGAACAGATAGCTTCCCACCTTGAAGAAGGTGTCCAACCCGCCCAGATCCACCGTTTCAAACGGTCCGATCCCCGCGTACCTCATGCCAAGGCCATACTTCATCACGTTGTCCACGTCCTCGGCGCTGGCGACCTCATTCTCGACAATATAGAGCGCCTCCCGGAGTACCGCATACTGAAGGCGGTTTAAAATAAAGCCATTGATATCTTTTTTTACAAGCACGGGCTTCTTGTGGATCGACTCCGCGACCTCCTTCACAACGGTCAGAGTGCTGCCGTCGGTCTTATCCCCCGCAATGACTTCCACCAACGGAATGATATGGGGCGGATTTACCCAGTGCATCCCCGCAAACCGTTCCGGTCCCTTTACCGCTTCCGCGATGGCCGTGATCGAAAGTCCCGATGTATTCGAGGTCAATACCGCCTCTTCGGGAACGATTTCCGAAACGTCGCCCCAGAATTTCTTCTTGATTTCCAGATTCTCCACGATGGCTTCGATGACATAGTCCGCATCCCGGAAGCATTCCATATCCATGGAATAGCCGATGTTTGAAAGGATCTGCTCCGCTTCCTCTTTTGTCAGTTCTCCCTCTTCCTTAGACGCCGCCTGATTGATCCGGATCAGTTCCCTGCCCTTCTCAATAGCTGCTTCGGCAATATCGTAAAGCGTGATCTGATATCCGTATTTTGCAAAGATCTGAGCCATGGAAGCTCCCATGAGTCCCGCTCCGGCAATAACAATATGTTTGACCTCAGAACTTTTGATCATTTTCTTTTTTCCTTTCCTTTACAGGATCACCGCGCCCTTGTCGGCCGATGAAGCCAGTTTTGCATAGACCTGAAGATAACCTCTCGGGATCTCCTTCCTGACCGGAACCAGCAGCTCCGATCTCCGCCGGATCTCCTCGTCGCTCAGCAGCAGTTCCAGCTTGCCTGACGTCACATCGATCTCGATCCCGTCTCCGTCTCTGATCACAGCAATGGGTCCGCCCTCCGCCGCCTCGGGAGAAATATGACCCACAAAGCACCCGTTGTTCGTGCCGGAAAATCTTCCGTCCGTGATCAGCGCCGTGGTCTTGTTCAGCCCCAGTCCGTAAAGATATTTCATCGCCTTGTACATTTCCCGCATACCGGGCCCGCCCTTTGGGCCTTCATAACGGATCACGATCACGTCGCCCGCCTGGATCTTACCGGCCAGGATCGCCTCGTTGGCTTCCTCCTCGCTGTTGAACACTTTTGCCTTCCCGACAAAATGATGCAGCGAAGGATCGAAGGCTCCCGGCTTTGTTATCGCGGTGTCGGGAGCGAGATTTCCGCGCAGTACCGCGATCCCTCCCGTTTCACTGAACGGCTCACTTACCGTTTTTATGATTTCGGTATTTTCTTCGTATGCAAATTTATATGTCGATAGGTTTTCCCTCAAGGTTTTTCCGGTGCATGTCATAACGCTCTGATCCAGGATGTCGTCCAGATGCCTCATCACGCGCGGAATTCCGCCTGCTTTATAGAAGTCCTCCATGTCCCATTTCGCGGAAGGATTTACCTTCGCGATCTGGGGCGTGGTCTTGTTCAGCTTATCGAATTCTTCCACAATATTCATTTCCAGCCCGGCTTCATAAGCAACAGCGCTGAGGTGCAGCACAGCGTTGGTTGAGCCGCAAATCGCCATGGTCGTCTTGATGCCGTTCCGGATCGCTTCCTTTTTCATAATGTCTCTCGGTTTGATATCCTTTTCCGCCAGTTCGCAGATCTTTACTCCCGATTCATAGGCGATCCTCAGTCTCTCGGCATAGGTGGCCGGAACCAGTGCGCTGCCCGTCAGGCTCATTCCCAGAGCCTCCGCCAGACATCCCACTGTGTTCGCCGTGCCCAGAAAAGCGCAGGAGCCGCAGCTCGGACAGTTGACGTTTTCCAGCTCCAGGACGTCGTCCATCGTGATCTTCCCCAGCTTTGCCATACCGATGGCTTCGTCAACGGAGGTGGCGTCCGTCTTTCGTCCGTCAAATTCAATGCCGCCCACCATAGGCCCGCCATTGACGATGATGGAAGGAATATTCAGCCGCGCGGCGGCCATAAGCATACCGGGAATAATTTTATCGCAGGAACCCAATAAGACAAGCGCGTCAAGGCGATGGGCCTGCGCTTCGATTTCGATGGAATTGCAGATGATCTCTCTGGACGGTAATATGTACTTCATTCCCTCATGCCCGTTGGCGATGCCGTCGCAGGCCGCGATGACGCCGAATTCAACAGCGGTGCCGCCGCCCCGATAGATCCCTTTTTTCACGAATTCGCTGACCTGGTTCAGATTGAAATGCCCCGGTACCAGCGTATTCCATGAATTTGCGATCCCGATCACAGGTCTGCCGGACAGTTCGTCGTCGGTATATCCCATGGATTTGAACAGGGAGCGGGCAAGGCCCTTTTCGATCCCCTGAAGATTTTCTTTACTTCTGTAGCTCATGCCGATCTCCTTAAATAATCGTTCCGGTTAACATTATTTGTCATATGTCATGATGTCTGACATCATACTGTAAATATACTCCCGGGCTTCTAAACTGTCAATGTATTTTTGCTATATTTTATTCCCGGAACTTCTTCCTATGCTTCTTTTTTATCGGGCTTGTCAATAGCGGTCCGGATCTGTATTGTCAGCCATCCGGCGACCAGACCGATCGCTGCATAGACCATTTCGCCGGCCAGCACCATCCCGTAACCTGCTTCGCCGATAGCCGGCGTTCCCATCAGCCCGAAAAAAACTCCTGTTCCGAGAAAAACAGCGGCAACATTATTAAAATACGGGGCTTTTTCAAGAAGTAACATGAATATGACAAGAGTAAATACTGCCAGCGGAATGGCAAGAAGGCCGACGTTCATTCCAGCGCCCGCATAAACGCCCACCAGGACATAGATCAGGATCGCAGCCACTACGCCTGCAAAAATCCCAAGAAAACCGCTTACCGCACCCTTTGGAGTTGCGCCGAACAGAAAATACGACGCCCAAACGATAAAGGTAACAAATGTGAGACTGGCGTCAGGAGTAACAAAGCCTGTTGACTGAATAACGTTGGCAATAAGATCGACAAGAAATGCAAGAGCTGCAACACAGAGTGCGTAAAGAATCAGTTTTTCTGTTTTCATTAAAAATCCTCCTTTGGTTTTTAAAGCGTTGTTGTCGCATGTCATGATGTCAGACATCATACTAGTAATATACCCATGCTTGCTCTCCATGTCAACCGTATTTTTTCCGGTAACGATCGCCGTCTCCCCGTCGATCTTTCGAATTATGTTGACACTGTCGAAATAATGGGATAAATTATTTGTAGTCATACAACAGACAATACAGGAGAAATATATGGAAAAACAATTTGAGCACGGGCAAGAAGGCTTTTTTAATGATCTAAATATAACGAACAGAAAAAGAATGTCGGAAGAATTGTTTATCAAACTGAGAAACGGTATTCTGAACGGTACTCTCCCGGGCGGATATGTGTTCCCCAATGAGAACGAACTATGCAAAAGGCTGGATATCGGCAGAAGCACGTTAAGAGAGGCTTACGCGCCGCTGGAAACCATGAATCTGATCCGCCGCACAAAGAACGGAACCTATGTGAACGACGAATCGGTTACAAGAAATACGATGAATTTTGATATTATAGCGCAGAATGCGGACCCGGAACACATTATTGAATTCAGAGAGATCCTGGAGGTAGGGATCGCCGCAAGCGCCGCTACCAAGGCAACTCCCGAAGACATTGAAGAGTTGGAGCGTCTTGTGAGTCTGATGAAGAAATGCAAGGACGACGTGGAAAGACTTACGATGTACGATTTCGAATTCCACTCCTCCCTTGCAAAGATCACCCGCAATGAACTTCTTATGATCACCCTGAACGCAGTCCGTCTGAGTTATGAGAATTTTGTATATGAAGTATTCCACAGGGGCCTGTTCCCGCAGTCCATTGACGATCATGCGGAAATCATCGAAGCCCTTCGGAGCAATGACCCGATTGCCGCTAAAAAGGTGATGAGAAAGCACCTGCATCATATCGAGAAAGTCGCCGTCAAGGAGCTCGGGAAGCCCGCGAAACGCGAATCAAAGAACGAAATCAAATAAAGGAGCCGAAATGTAGTGTTATACTAAAAACGGACAAAGTTAAAAAGAGACTATGATACAATTTAAAGTATCATAGTCTTTTTCACTTAAGGAGGTTATGGAATGGGCAAGCACTATCAAGAGGAATTTAAAATCAATGCAGTCAAAGATTATCTGTCCGGCACTCGCTTTATTGATGTTCTAAGAAAATATGATATTCAAAAGAATCGATTACTCAAGTGGGCAAAGCAGTATCAAGAAACCGGACGTTGCGAGGACAGATCGGGAAGGGATAGTAAGGGCGGCGGGCGACCACGGAAAGTTAATCTGGAATCAATGACGAAGGATGAATACATTGGTTTCTTGGAAATGGAGAACGATATCCTAAAACAACTCAGCTCCCTAAACAGCAGCAGCCAAAAGTAAAATACTTGGTGGTTCACAAACTGCGAAGAAAATATGATATTACCGTTTTGTGCAATTATCTGCAATGCTCCAGAAGTGGCTACTATGGCTGGATTCATAGAGGTATGCCCAGGCATAACAAAATTGATCATGAAAGGGCAGATGCAATTAAAGAGATCTTCTATCAAAAGAAAACCCGCGGGAGAAGACAAGTGCAAATGCAGCTTCAGCGGCAATACGGAATTCATATGAGTTTAGGGAGCGTTCACCGATATATGAGTATCCTAAACATAAAATCTATTAGAAAAAGAAAATACGTGCCTCAAAAAAAGCAAGAGCAGAAACTTGCCCACTCATTCCCCAATGTGCTACAGCAAGAATTCTGCCCTTCGCCGACCACTGAAAAGTGGCTTACCGACATCACCTACATACCCAGCAGGGATGGTACACTGTACCTTTCCTGCATCAAAGATGTTCGGGATAAATCCATTATATCATATCACTATTCGGATAAAAACAATAACGAATTAGTGATTGAAACATTGAGAAAGTCAATTCCATTAATCCCGGACAAAAAGCTGATTCTTCATTCAGATCAAGGATCACAATATGCTTCCGTGGAATACCATGATTTTTTGAAGAAAAAGAAGATAGACGGAAGTATGTCCAGGAAAGGGGTTCCGTATGACAATTCCCCTATGGAGTCTTTCTTCTCGCTGTTTAAAAATGAAGAACTGAAACTCCATCGTGGAAAAACCATTAAGGAAATGAAGGCTGTTATTGATGAGTACATCCATTACTACAATTATGAACGGCCCCAATATGGATTAAAAAAACTGACTCCGATTGAGTATCGAAGTCAGCTTTAGGTCTGTTTTTAAGTTGTCCGTTTTACTTGACACACTACAAAACGGCTCCTTTTCTATTTTTTAGTCATCCCATTCCAGGAGCTCGCTCACCTTCTTGAAGGTCGCCTCCAGCATCATGGGACATTTTTCGGCTTTTATGAGCGGATTGCCCTCGAGCAGCGCGTCGCATTCCGTGCTTCCGAATGCGTCCTCAAACCAGTCGTACAGCTCATCGAGATCCTGTGATATTTCTTCGTCATCATCAGCTATATATAACAGACAAATCGCCGCGGACAGGATCCCGCAGGTTTTATCCCGCCATAACCCGTTGCATAGTCCCGCCATGGACCGGACCAGGTCGGGATTTTCCCTTCCCAGCTTTCGGAGGCCCAGTTCCATCAGAATCTGGCTGCAGCAGTAACCCCGCATCCTCAGTTCAAAAATATCATCGTTCATCATCAAATCTCCTTAAACGGCTTTTCCGCGGTGAGCATGAAGTATCCTGTCTTGAACCGATCTTTGGGATGGAGCGCCTCATCACACAGACAGCCTTCCAGCGTTCCGTCCTTCATGAGCTTTTCTGCGACGAAATTGTCTAGCTCGAAAGAGCAATCCTCCAGGTTGATATCACGGAATCCGATTTCTACAAGCTGATCGATCAAAGGCGCGATCAGGAACCTGCCATCGGAACGGAAGCTGCACAGTCTGTTTCTGTGATCCTCCTCGCAGTCTGTTCCGCATTCTCCTTCCTTATGAGGTTTTTTGCTCTGGCGCTCCGCTTCGATCTGCAGCGCCTTGGCAAACGCAGGATCGGGATCCTTTATGTACAGGTCGCTGAGGAACAGCCGCCCACCTTTTTTCAGCACGCAATAAGCTTCGTGAAGCGCCTCGTCGGGCAGTTTGATCAGGGAAAGTGTACACTCCATCAGAACTCCGTCAAAGGAGAAGGATGAAAAATCATCCAGAAACTCGCCGTCCCCATATTTGATATTCAGGTCCGGATTCCTGGTTTTACCTTCCTTGATCATCGCCATGGAAAGATCGATACCGCTACATTCGAAGCCGTATTCCTTTTCCAGATATTCCAGGGTTTCGCCCGTCCCGCATCCGATATCGAGTACCTTGGCTCCCTTCGGAAGCTTCCATAGCTCCATCGCTCTCTTTGTAATTCTGAATTCTCCCGGTCTAAAATCACTCATAGTATCACTCCTGTATTCTGGTTGAATCGTTATTTCTCTTCGAGATTTTTTTCCACTTCGTTCATACGGCCTTTGGCCAGCTTTTCAGGGATATATACCTGCCCGCACTCAGGACAGCGCGGGACCTTGTGACGGAAAGAACGGTTCAGGTAGCTGAACTCCACCTCGAGTTCAACCATCTCGACCTTGCATTTGTCACAGATCAATTTCTGCTTTTCTTCCATTCCACATTCCCTCCAGTTTTATCTTCATGCGATGGGCGTAAACGTTGACCACTTCATATTCTTCTCCGTCTTTGCGATATTCGACCCAATAAGTGACGTTCCCCGACTCCCTGTAGCAGGTAAAGGTGTCTTTTTCAGGATCATAGGTGCGGCGCTTTGAACGCTCTCCCAGTTCGATGACATGGCACACGTCGTCTTCGATGATCTTCAACAGGTCCATTTTATCGAGCGCATCCGGCCCGATTTTCAGTCGGAATCCGTGTTCTTCTGATTTCTTCTCCATCGTTTCCCCCCAGATTTCTTTCAGCAGCGTCTCCTTCAGACCGATCCGGTTATGCCTGCGCTGTGTCAGGCTCGGCGGTCTGCCGCCCTCCCGATCGATATCAAAGAGCAGGTCAAGGATATGGCGGACCGGCTTGCCTTCTCCCCTGAAAACGTCACGGCAGTTGATGCAGTAGACAAGGTATGGGTTTTGGCTCAGCCCGCTTCGTTCTTTCACAACATAGTTATAAAAATCGGCGTTGGCCTCGGAAACATGTCCGCCGTAACCGCAGCACCCGTGCATATCGCCCCTTGGCAGTTCGTAAGCGGTTACGCCAGCCTTGCCGGCGAGGTTTCTTACCGCCTGTTCCAGAGGTTTGACGTGTCTGGCCGTGCAGGGATCGAAAACCGAGAAGATCCTTGTTTGGTCCGAATCCCCCCCTGCATGCTCCGGCGCTTCAAATTCCCACTGATCCAGTATTTCATAAAGCGATATGGTTTCGATTTCCGGCAGGTACTCTTTGAAATGCTTTCCGCAGGCGGGACAGGCCAGGATCAAAGTCGGTTTGTGCAGAGACTCCCAATCTTTGCGGAGATCCGCGATCGCTTGGCTGTGCATTTCCTCGTTTCCGGCCCATTCTGCGGGCACGCCGCAGCAGCGCAGGATCAAGCCGGTATCCGCTCTCTTTGAAAGCATCCATTGATACGGCTCCGCGACGTAACGCGGATCGGCAGCTCCAAGCTGGCAGCCCGGGAAAAACGCGTAGGAGCACTGCTCCCGCCCCGGGGCTTTTTTCGCCATTGCTGCGGATTCGCTGTTGGTGAATTCCATATCCCGGATCCAAAACTGATGGTAGGCGCCGGGCAGGGTGTCCTGTTTGTGGAGGCTTCGGCGCGCTTCCAGGAGCATACCGCCGATCTCTATATTTTCCGGGCACACCTCATCGCAAAGTCCGCACTGGGTGCAGGTATTCATAAGCCGCTTTGCCGGAGTCTTTTTCAGCATGGACGGCGACGTGGAAAACGCCACGGTGGCCATAACGTCGTCCCGTATCTTCATGGGCCATTTTTTATGATAGTCACACACATCGCAGTATTTCATGCAGGCGCTGCACTGGCAGCGGATGCAGCGCGCCGCTTCCGCCGACGCCTCATCATCGGTGAACAAGCCGCTGTCGGTAGGAGCTATGGCCTCGGTCTTTTGCAGTTTGTCGGGATCGGCCACAGCCCGGCATGGTGCGGACTCCGCCGGATACTCCAGCTTGGCGGTCTTCAAAAAGACTTCGATGGCCCACGCCATGTCAAGACCGTCAGCCAGGGCGCGCATAGGATCCTTTCCCGTGAGGCTTCCTCCGGCGAAGACGGCGACGCCTCCGTCAAGCAAACAATGTCCGTTCTCCCGGTTTAACGTTCCGAAATGGCGTCCGCCATTTCCGGTTGCCACATAAACCGCCTCGAATCCCTGATCCCGGATCTCATCTATATCAGTAATCTCTGTATTCAAACGAAGTTCGTACTTTTCATATTTAAACTGCCTCTCGATATCCTCAAGAAACACTTTCGGCGGTATCATATCCCACAGCTTGCCGCCGATCCTTCCGGATTTTTCAAAGATCACCACATTGTATTTTTTCTGCGACAAGCGCAACGCACAGGCAAGACCGCTTGTTCCCGCTCCGATGACGGCTATTTTCCGGTTCTTCAGCGGAACATTGTAGTCCGTCGGGTCCTTTTTCGTTGCCTTTGCCACACAGGTTTTTTCCAAAAGGTTCAATTGCACCGCCTGATCCAAATCTTTTCTCGGACAGACGGACGCGCAGTATTCCGGGCACAAGGCGGCGACAATGTCGGGAAATCCCGCGGCATTGCGGAATGTCTTGACCGCGGCATTGTAATTGGCGTTTACCATCTTGGACTGGAAGTCCAGCACATCCAGATGGAACGGACATGTGTTGGAACAGAACGGTTTTTCATTCTGCCGGCAGGTATCATATTGTTTGTAATACTTTTCCACGTAGATCTCCCATCTTTTGCTGTCTTCATTTTATCATAATAATACGGACGACACTACAACTTTAAACGGTTCGGGGATCAAATCCGAACCGGTTTAATGAAAAATGAGTCCACGATAAGAGACCGGCCCGGAGTACCGGAGCCGGTCTGCTGATTCATTTGATTTTGGTTTATACCGGGTTGGCCTTGATCTTTTCCAGCTCGTCATGAAAATCGGGACCCAGGTAATACTTTTTCGGAGGTTCGATCTTGCCGCCCTTGGCCAGGATATCCAGACCAGCCTTGACCTTCGCAGGTGATGCAGGCAGTTCATAGATCCTCACGCCGCATGCGTTATTGATCGCGTTGATGACGGCAACATGGTCGGAGGACTGGAACGCTTCGGAAGCTCCTGAAGAGCCGAACGGTCCGTTGTTGTCAAATCCGTCAAGATGGATCGCCTCGATCTTATCCGGAACGTCCTTGATGTAAGGAACGCCGGCAGCAAACATGTTTGTATGCTTCTTGACGTCGTCATAGTTTTCGCTGAGTGCGAATCCGATGGCATGGGACATTCCGCCGAATGCCTGGCCGTTGACAGCCTGGATGTTTCCGACTTTTCCTACCCAGTCAACACAGGTCATACCGACTACTGTGGTCTTTCCTGTTGCAACGTCTACTTCTACTTCAGCCAGGAACAGCGCATATGTGTAAGCATATGTCGGATTTCCTTCGCCGGTGTTCGGATCGAGGAGTCTGAAATAATCCCACTCTGCTTCTGCTACCCAGTTGCCCTCATACTTGGTTGGAATTCCTTCCTTGACCATTTCATCGTAGGTACGATAGGTTCCGTCTTCTTTACGCATCGCGTTTGCAAGGTTCTGAGCTGCCAGAATGCTTGCTTTTCCGTTTGCGAAGTGAGATCTGGAGCCTGCGGATTCACCGGTGTTCGGGCAGAACTTGGTGTCGGCCTGAACCAGCTTGACATCATCAGGAGTCACATTCGGGAAGTATGGCTTGAGTGCTTCCAGCATACAGACGAGGGATCCCTGGTCTCCGCCCTGGCCCTGATCCTGCCATGTGTCATACTTCATAAATTTTCCGTCGCCGACGAGCTCGATGGCTACGTTCGCAAAGTCATCGGAACCGAGTCCGACGTTGTAACCGCCCCATGCGATGCCGACGCCGCGACGCTTTTCAGGGGTATCCTTCGCCTTTGCTTCCGCAACGGCCTTGTCATAATAAGGCTTCATTTTATCCATCATTTCCTCCATCGGATACTGGAGGAATTCGCAGCTGTTCAGATTGGTCTGACCAGTTCTGGCGATATTCTTATATCTGAATTCGAACGGATCCATACCGATCTTTTCGGCCATCATATCGATGAGCGCTTCTCCGGCTGTATACGCCTGCGGAGCTCCGTATCCTCTGTAAGGAACGCCGTGGGAATGGTTGGTTACCGCTGTTCTGCCAAGGCCAAGTGCATTTGGCACAAAGTATGGGAAGAACATGAATCTTGGAATTTTAATCATTTCATCGTCGCCGAGGGCCGGATCATAACCATGGTCCATACCGGCGTCGAATTCACCGGCGATGATCTTTCCGTCCTTGTCACAGGCCAGACGACCATTGGTGTAAACAGGCGCGCGCTTTCCGCTGAATGCCATGAACTGTGCATAATCCATATGCAGCGCGATCGGCGCCTGCATTACCTTACAGGCGATAGCCGCAAGGGAATAGGAAGCGGCGTTCATTGCCCATCCGAAGGAACCTCCGGTTGGATTTTCAACGACACGGATCTGCTCAACATCAAGACCTACCGCCTGAGCGATATCGTCCCGGTCAAAGTAGGTAGTCATTGCCTTACACTGAACGGTAAGGAGGCCGTCTTCGTCATAGTAAGCCTGAATGGTGTCGCCTTCGATGGAAAGATGCGGTTCTCTGGAGGAATAGAAGCTTCCTTCTACAGAGTATGGCGCATTTTCGATCATATCCGGAACCTTGTCGGCTTCACCCTTGAAGAGCGGCTGCCATGTGAAGATATTGTCCATGTTTCCGTGAATTTTCATTGCATTCGGCATAACGGCATCGAGATAGTTCATATATTCCGGCAGCTGCTCGATTTCCACTTTAACTGCATTTGCAGCTTCCTTTGCATGATCCTCGGTATCTGCAACGACCATTGCCACGACGTTTCCGTAGTTGACGATCTTTTCATCAGCCAGGAGCTTGTGCACCTGATCCATCGCAATGGTTCTAGGTGAGAACTGGAACATCATGATGGCGTTTGGTCCGTCGACGTCCTTCGCAGTGATGACCTTTACTACGCCGGTCATCTTTTCCGCTTCGCTGGTATCGATCTTCACAATCTTTGCATGGCTCGCGATTCTAGGCATAACAAGCGATACATGCAGAGTTTCCGCAGGCATCTTCAGCGCGATATCTTCGCCGTAGTCGCATACGCCGCAGGCCTTAGCCATGGCGTTGGGGCGAACGATCGGCTTGCCGTAATAGTTGCCGACGTCTTTCTTGTAATCGTATGTGATGTCAGAAAATGTCTTTTCTCCGCGCATGATCGCCGCAGCTTCCATGATCGCGTCGACGATCTGCCTGTAGCCTGTGCAGCGGCAGACGTTTCTGTGCTGCTGGAACCAGTCGCGCACTTCTTCTCTTGTCGGTTTCGGATTTTCCTGCAGCAGCTGATAAGCCGATACGATGAATCCGGGGGAACAGAAGCCGCATTGAACAGCTCCGAGATGTACCATCGCATACTGGAGAGGATGAGGATTCATCGGATTTCCAAGTCCTTCAATGGTAATGACCGAGCTGTATTCCTTTACTGTTTTGATCTTCTTGGTGCAGGATCGGATCACTTTTCCGTCGAGAATAACAGAGCAGGCGCCGCATACACCGGTTCCGCATCCCACCTTTGTGCCCGTCAGCCCAAGCCGGCGAAGAACGCTCGCGAGAGTGTCCTTCTCGGGGTCACAGATGAACATCCGGTCTGCACCGTTGATGTTCAAAATCATCTTCGTAAAATGTTTCATTAGAACCTCCTAAAGTTTTGCCTCTTTGTTTTAAATTTAATCGTTAGCTCAAAACAAAAAGCCTATCCCCGTACTAAAAAAAGGGATAGGCCAAAAACTGCTCTATTCTTCGCCTTCTCCTTTCCAAACACGGGAGGCCTATACGTTTCCGTATAAACCCAGGTCCTTGTTCCCATAGCGAAGCGCCTTAGGAAACAAAGCTCGGAGATAATGTTTAATTACTCTAGATTCACTTGTAGTTTATCAGCGGGAAGCCTCTCTGTCAACTAAAATGCGCCGACAGAAGTCCTCACGATCATTGATCCTGTTCCATTTTCTTGCCGTTCCAGACCGGTTCCAATTCAATCTTCATCCTGTGGGCATATGCGTTGACAAGCTCATAGCTCCCGTCCTCCGACCCGCATTCATCCGCATCCGAAAGCACCGGTCTGTATTCCACCCAGTACGTCGTATAGCCGATTGTCCGGTAACCGCTGTAGCTTCCCTTTTCCGGCATCCAGACCCTGCGTCCGGTCCGCTCGCAAAAATCCAGAACACGGATCACATCCTCCTCCAGAATTCTTTCTCGGTCGAGCTTTGCCTTGAGCTCCCCAGGAAGATTGACTTTCCGGCAGGGATCTTCCTTTTCTTCCGCATTAATGTTCCGGTACTTCTTAAGCAGATCCCCTTTGAGCCGGATCCTGTTTTCCCTGCGCCCGCTTACCGTAGCCGGCTTTCGGGGCGTATCGGCGCTGCCGAAAAGAAGCTCGAGGATATGAACCGCTTCCTTGCCCCCGTGGTTAAAGGAGTCCCGGCAGTTGATGCAGTAGGTAATGTATGGATTTTCGCTTTCTGAAATCCGCTTTTGCATTACAAATTCAGCATACTCCGGGTTTGCAGCGCCAGGCTGTCCTCCGAATCCGCAGCACTGTTCCACGGAGTCGTGGAGCGGCATGGGTTCCAGGTTGAAGCCGGCGCTCCCGGCCAGCGCTCTGACAGCCTGCTTCATTCCATCCTCATGCCTCGCCGCGCAGGCGTCGAATACGGACCAGGTTTTTTTCTGATTTCCGGGGTGGTAACCGCCGGCGTCTGCCGAACCGGGTGCTTTTACTCCCCATGCCTCAATGATCTCGTAAAGCGACACTACAGGAATGTCTTCCATATAAGTCTTGAATTTTTTCAAGCAGGTCGGGCAAGCCAGGATCAGTTCCGGTTTTCCAAGGGTTTCCCAAAGCCTGCGTATTTCTTTGATTTCCTTATTGAACCGGTCCTCGTCGCCGGACCATTCCGCCGGAGCGCCGCAGCAGCGCAGGATCAAACCGGTATCCGGCCGCTTGCCGGTCAGATAGCCATACGCCCGTTCCACAAGTTCCGGGTCGCTTGCTCCGAGCTGACAGCCGGGGAAGAATGCGTAGGAACACTTGGCAGGTCCTCCGCCCGGCTCAGCCGCTGTCCCTGGATCCATCGTCAGGGCTGCCCGGTCACTGTTCGCGAAATCCATATCCCGGAGCCAAAAATCGTGAAACACCCAGGGCGCTTTTTGCTGGCGGTGCATGCTCTTTCTGCCTTCCAGGATCAGCCCGCCCAGGTCGATCTCCTCCGGGCAGACCTCCTTGCAGAGACCGCACTGGCTGCAGGTACTCAAAAGCCGTTTGGCAGGGGTGGCCTTCACATCCGCCGAGCCCGGCAGGGTCGTCGCCATGATCTCGTCGCGGATCCGTAGCGGCCATTTATTATAAAAATCGGTCAGGTCACAATAGGTGCGGCAGAAATCGCATTGGCATTCCAGGCAGCGCGCCGCTTCCTTCTTGGCCTCTTCCTCGCTGTAGCTCGTTCCGTTGGCTGGAGGAACAGATTCCTCCCGTTTCAGCTTTGCCGGATCCAGCTGCATGCAGGTATTCTGTTTGTTGACGGGATTCAGGAGCTTTCCCGTCTTCAGGTAATTATCGATCACCGTTCCCATGTAAAGGCCGTTTGCCAGTGCATAGACCGGCTGATCGCCGATAAGCCCGCCCCCTGCAAACCATCCGGTGCCTCCGTATAAAGCGCAAAACCTGTTCCTGCCGGAATCGGACTGTCCCGTGACGGCGTTTTCCACGTCGGGAAGCAGGCCGAAATCCGTTCCGCCTTCTCCCGTAGCAACATAGACCGCGTCAAAGCAGCCGCCGGCCAGCTCGCCTGCAGTTTGTATCTTTGTATTTAAATGCAAAACATAATTCTCATGTTTGAACTGTTCTTCGATATCGGTCAGAAAAATTTCAGGCGCCATGATCTCCCAAAGATAGCCTCCGATCCGTCCGGTCGCTTCATAGATCTCCACCTCGTATTTTTTCATGCAAAGGCGCAGCGCACAGGCAAGCCCGCTGATTCCTGCACCGATGACGGCAACCTTCTTCTTTTTCATCGGAAGATTATAATCTGTCGGCGCTCTGTCGGCGGTAAAAGAAATGCAGGCCTTTTCCAGCATCAGAAGTTCGATGGAGCTGTCCGCATCCTTTCTCGGACAGACGCTCTTGCAGGGCTCGGGGCAAAGCTCCGACGCAATACGAGGGAAGCCTGCCGCGTCGCGGTACGTTTTAAAGGCGCCACGAAAGCCGCCCCGCTTCATCTTTTCGATGAAATCGGGAATGTCCAGATGAAACGGGCACTCCGCAGCGCAGTACGTAGTCTCCTTTTGAAGGCAGTTTTTAAAGTTTTTCAGATATTGTTCCATAATCCACCAATTGTATTTCAATACCAAGGTCGGTCTGCGAAAAGCTTCGCAGACCGACTTAATTTTACCATATGTTCAGGGGACTTTATACCGGATTGTTCCTGATGTATTCCATCTCTTCGTAGAAATCGGATCCAAGGAAGTACTTCTTTGGAGGATCGATGGCCTCTCCCTTCGCCAGCTTTTCAAGACCGGCTTTGACCTTGTCCGGAGACGCGGGCAGCTCGAAGATCCTTACACCGCAGGCGTTGTTGATGGCGTTGATGACCGCCATGTGACCTGCGGATTGGAACGCTTCGGAGGCTCCGGAGGAACCGAAGGGGTTCTTCTTTCTCGGCGTGACCAGATGGACCGTATTGAAGTCGTCCGGGATATCCTTAATAGTCGGGATCCCTGCACCCAGCGGATTGTTTTGCTTCTTCACGTCGTCATAGTTTTCGGAAAGCGCGAAGCCGATGCAGTGGGAAAGTCCTCCGAATGCCTGGCCGTTGACGGAATCGATGTTTCCGACGACGCCCACGTCGTCCACGCAGGTGTAGGAAAGCACTGTGGTCTTTCCTGTTTTCGTATCCACTTCAACCTCTGCCAGGAAGATCGCGTAGGTGTAATCCGGAGTCGGATTGCCGACGCCGGTATTCGGATCAAGGTCCGCAAGATCCGGATCGCCTGGATTCAGATACTGGGCTTCATATTTGGTCGGAATTCCCTCCGCAATCATTTCCGCATAGGTCCTGTATGATCCGTCCGGTTTTCTCATGGCGTTCATCAGCATGTCGGCGGCCAGCTTGGACGTCTTGCTGTTCATGTAGTGCTGTCTTGAGGACGCCGTTGATCCTGAGTCGGGGCAATGCTTGCTGTCGTTCTGGATCAGAACGATGTCGTCTATGGAAACGCCAAGAGGTTTCAGGGCTTCCAGGGTGCACTGGAGGGAACCAACGTCTCCGCCCTGTCCCTGATCCTGCCAGGTGTCATATTTCACAAATTTTCCGTCTTCACGTAGTTCGATGGCGAGGGTACACTGGTCGGCGGTCCCCTCGGTCACGTTGTATCCGCCCCAGGCGATACCGACACCCCGTCTCTTTTCCGGAGTGTCTTCCGCTTTTGCTCTTGCGACAGCTTTTTCATAGATCGGCTTCATGGCTTCCATTAGCTTTTCCATCGGATAATCCACAAACGGATAGCTGTTGACATTGAGGTCTCCCACCCTTGCGATATTTTTCCACCGGAACTCAAATGGATCCATGCCGATTTTTTCGGCCATCATATCCATCAGGGCTTCCGATGCGGTGTAAGCCTGAGGGGACCCGTATCCTCTGTATGCGCAGCCGTAAGCGTGGTTTGTGCATGCGACTCTGGTAAGGGCCATGACATTCGGAACATTGTACGGGAAGAACATGAACCTGGCAGGTCTTTGCGTCAGGTCGTCGCCCAATTCGTTGTACGCGCCGTGGTCAAGGCCGCAGTCCCATTCGGCTGCGACGATCTTTCCGTCCTTGTCGCAGGCCAGTCTTGCGTTGGTATGGGATGGCGCACGCTTTCCGGAGTATGCCATGAATTCTTCGTAGGTCATGGAGAATGCGATGGGCATATCATCACATGCAAGACATGCGATAGCCGCAAGGGCATAGGTCGCGCCTGCGGTGCCCCAGCCAAAGGTTGCTCCCGTCGGGTTTTCGATTACTCTCACGTTTTCGGCCGGCACGCCTGTCGCTTCAGCGATATCGCCGATGTTGGCATAGATGCACATGGCCTTGCAGTGGACGGTCAGCATTCCGTCATCACCCCAATAAGCCTGCACCGTGTCTCCTTCAATAGGCATGTGCGGTTCTCTTGTGGAGTAGAAGCTTCCTTCCGCTACGTAGGCCGCGTCCTCAAACAGCTTCGGCGTGTCATGGCCGGCGCCTTTGATGGTCGGCTGTACCGCCCAGATATTCGGATGGTCGTCGTGAATACGGATCGCATCCGGCATAACGGCTTCCAGATAATTCAGGTATTCGGGCAGCGGCTCAAAGTCAACGGTGACCTTGGCAGCGGCCGCTCTTGCATGCTCTTTTGTATCTGCGGCAACCATAGCTACGATATCTCCGTAGTTGAAGATCTTCTCTTCCGCAAGGAGGATATGCGTCTGCTCGGTAGCCAGACACCTCTTGGAGAACTGGAAGAAGTTCAGACGGTTGGACCCCTTGACGTCCTTATGGGTGATGACCTTGTAGACGCCGGGCATCTTTTCTGCTTCTTCCGTATGTATCTTGATGATCTTCGCGTGATGGGCGATCTTTGGCTGGGCCATCACAACGTGAAGTACGCTTTCCGGCATTTTCAGCTCGATGTCGTCGCCGTAGTCGCAGACGCCGCAAACCTTGGCAAGGGCAGCCGGACGTACCAGCGGAAGCCCGTAGTACTCTTTATTTTCCGGCAGTTTTACCTTGATATCTTCGATGTCGCATTCGCCGCGCATCACCTTGGCGGCAGCCATGACCGCATCTACGATCTGCTTGTAGCCGGTGCACCGACAAATGTTTCTGTGCTTCTGGAACCAATCGCGGACGTCTTCTCTTGTCGGCGCCGGATTTTCCTGCAGCATTGCGTAAGCGGAAACGATGAATCCAGGCGAGCAGAATCCACATTGGACGGCTCCGCAGTTCATGAACGCGACCTGCAGCGGATGCAGTCTCGTTGGGGCTCCGATCCCTTCAATGGTCATTATCTTGCTGTATTCTTCCACAGTCTTGATTTTTTTCGTGCAGGACCGGATCACTTTTCCGTTCAGAATAACGGAGCAGGAACCGCACACCCCTGTGCCGCAGCCGACTTTTGTACCTGTCAGGCCCAATCGTCTGATCACAGTCGCCAGTGTATCTTTTTCCGGGTCGCAAATGAACATGCGATCCGCGCCGTTTATATTCAGCGTCATTTTTTTCAGTTGTTTCATGAGATCCTCCTAATTTGGCTTTTAGTATTAAATTTATCTCGAGTCTGATTCCAAGCGGGTTTTTTTCATCGTATGTTTTTCATATCGGTATTATCAACTCCCATTTTTAAACAAAAAGACCTATCCACGTTAAGAGGATAGGCCAAAAGCTGCTCTATTTCTTCGCCTTCTCCTTTCCAAACGCGGGAGGCCCGTGCGTTTCCACACAAACCCAAGGGCCCGGTTTCCATAGCGCGATCCAAAGTCGGTATAACTGATCGCGAGCCACAGGAAAACAGGCTCGGAGAACCATATTTTTATTCGTTAACTCTATTGTAGTTTATCAACGGGCGTGTCCCGTGTCAATTGAATTTGAGCAAGGAAAGATATACTACCATGCTGTCTTTTCGTACAATTTTGCTACAGATCAAAGATCTCATACTCCTGATTCAGAAGATCGATGGTCAGGAGCTTGTTTCTCAGGATTTCGCCGCGGCCGAGGAGCACCTTGACCGCCTCTGCCACTTCTATGGAAGCAACCATCGCGGGGCTGAAGGACGGATTGCCCAGCTCCGTTTCCGCCCCTTTGTTCTCGTTTGGCGGATAAATCTTCTGGAGTGTCCTGTCTCCCGGCATGATGGTTGAGACCTGCCCGTACCAGCCGGCGATGGCGCCGTGGATCAAAGGTATGTTCTGCTTCTCGCAGTGCTGCTCCAGCAGTCTGCGGGCTGTCATATTGTCCAGAGCGTCCACTACGATATCATGTCCGCTTATGATTTCATCGCAGTTTTCCTCCGTCACAAAAACCTGTATCGGATGGACCGTTACGTCCGAATTGACTTTCTTCATTCGCTCCGGCGCGGCAAACGCTTTGCTGCTGCCGAGGAGTTCTTCCGAAGACAATAGCTGCCGGTTTAAATTCGTTGCATCGAACACGTCGCCGTCCACCGCAGTTATGAATCCTACGCCCAATCTGCCCAGCAGCTCGATGACATAGCCGCCGAGTCCGCCGCAGCCGACAACGCAGACCTTGAAACTTCTCAGCCTTTCGTTTTCTTCCGGACTCAGAGTATTCATATTTCTGTTGTAACGATCCTTCATTTCTAACGCCTCCGTTTCTTATATCCTGTATCCGCCTAAATCCTCCAGGATTTTTTCAAATTCTGAACTTCTTAAAACTTCCAAAAAGTTTTTTATCATATCGGTCTCTATATATTTCTTTGGAATCGCGAAATCATATTCCTCAAATCCGATGGAGATGAAATCCAGACCCATGGCATTTGCCGCGGAAGAGACTCCTACGCCCACGTCGGCCGTACCGCATTCGACTGCCGCCGCCACCGCCATGTGAGTCGTCATATCCCGTTCATACCCGCGGATATCGCCGCCGGCGATCCCGTTTATCTTCAGCATGTAATCCGTGAGGATCCTGGTACCGGAGCCTTTCTGCCTGTTGACGAAGGTAACGTCTTTTCGGATCAGGTCCTGAATATGGAAGATCCCCTTCGGATTTCCCTTGGCTACAATGAATCCCTGTTCCCGCTTTACTCCTTTTACCAGGGCAACGTCTTCGTTAGAAAGGTATTTCGCGATATAGGACCGGTTATACTCTCCCGTTGCCTCATCGAGCAGATGGATCGGAGCGATATGGGCTTCGCCGCGTTTCATAGCCATGATGCCCCCCATGCTACCCACATGCGCCGAGGACAAGGTCTGTCCCTTTCTCGCCAAAATGCTTCCGATATAGTCCATGATCAGATCGTGACTCCCGATGGAAACCAGGGTATTCTCGATTGCTTCCATGTCGTTCACCAGCTCAACGGTCGCTTCTTCTCCAGCCTCATATCCTTCGCTGTTTTTCGGAATGGTCAGGATACCGTCGGCTTTTACCAGGGCCATGGTCACTCCGGCGCCACGGTTCAGCGGCGTCGCAATGAGTTTGTCCCCGACCTTTCCAAGCTTTACCCTGACATATTCCCGATATTTTAATGTTGATACGATTCTTCTTGATACGACGGCCTTTGTTGCGGGAGGCCTTTCCGTTTTTCTTCTCTGGAGCGCCCGGATCACAGGGCTTACGATTTCTTCAAAGACAAGGAACGCGGACCCGGGATAGCCGGGCACACCGATGACGGGCTTGCCGCCGATCATTCCCAAAATGGTGGGTTTGCCCGGTTTGATGGCGATCCCGTGAAGCACCAGCTCTCCCAGGCTGCCGATGAGCTCTGCCGTGTAGTCCTTGCTTCCTGCCGAGGATCCTCCGTTCAGGATCACCATATGATTCCGTTCGGCCATTTCAAGAATAGCCTTTTTCAATTTGCCATAGTCGTCTTCCACCGGGCTGATCCGTTCCGCGATCCCGCCAAGATCCTCTACGATGGATTTAAAGGTCCAGGAGTTGGTGTCAAAGATCATTCCTTTTTCCAGGCTGCCGTAGCTGTCTGTGATCTCATTCCCCGTCGGAATGATTCCGACTCGAATTTTTTCATAAACTAAAACCTCGGTAACTCCGCCGCTCAGGACTGCACCGATATCCATAGGACGGATGCAGTGGCTCTCAGGGAGGATCATTTCGCCGGCAACGATATCCTCGCCGATGGGACGGATATGCTGCCAGGGGGAAGCCTGAACCATGATTTTGACCTGGTCCTCGCTCAACACGACAACGTCCTCGATCATGATGACGCTGTCATATGGCTCCCGGATCACGTGACCGGTATTGATATATTCGAAATCTGCTCCTTTGTTTAAAACGACAGGATTTACTTCATTTGCGGAAAAGGTCCTGTCCGAGACCACCATGATTCCGTCCATGGCGGCGGCGTTGTGATTCGGAGAGGAAAGTCTTGCGATGACCGGCGCCGCCGTAACCCTTCCCGCCGCTTCACGGATATCCGCCCGCTCGGTCTTGACCAGGCAGACTGCCGGCTCCAGCTTCTTCAGATAAAGCTCCACCGCTTCTTCAATATCGGTATTGGACAGATAAATGTTTCTTTCCATGATAACTTCTCCTTTGGCAGAATGATGCGGGCCTCTATCCCTTAACGTCCGATCAGGGTCACTTCCACGCTGGAATTTACCTTGACTCCTTCCGATAGGGAGGATATCTTTACATATCCGTCCGCCATCATGAGCTGGCTGATGGAGCCGGATTTGGCATGGATCGGCTCCGCGATCCACTCCGGTTCGGCTCCCGTTTCATCATGCCGATTCGCAGTCGGTCTTTTCAGTGATACGAGCTGATATGTTTCCCGGCCTTCGCCTGCATGGATATTCTCGGTGATCCTTGCCGTCAGCCGGATCGGTTCCTCTTCATTTGAGAAGCAGTATCTCCTCATAAAATCATTGACGATAACGTCGTAGGCTACAATAGCGGCCATTGGGTGTCCGGGCAGGCCTACTACCAGTTTATTTCTAAGCACTCCTTCATTCGTCTTTGTCTCGATGATCCCTATGATCGTCGGTTTTCCCGGTTTCATGGCGACGCCGTGCGTAACGACGCCCGGCCGCCCCATGGCGTCGATGGTCTCGGCGGTCATATCCTTGTTGCCTGCCGAACTGCCGCCGGAAAGAAGCACGATGTCGCTTACCGCAAGAGCGGCTTCCAGCGCGCTTTTCAGCCGGTGGTCCACGTCGGGAACCTTTTCGACGGTCCCGATTTCCGCGCCGGTCGCTTCCGCGAAGGCTGCGATCGTATAAGAGTTGATATCCCTAACCTCACCCGGTTCCGGTATTTCTGTGATATCTACGATCTCGTCTCCGGTGGAAAGGACCGAAACCCTCGGCTTCCGAAACACGGAGACGCGATCCTTTCCGATGGCCGCGAGCATCCCCACATCCTTGACTGTGATCCGATGGCCTCGCCGGAATAGAAGCTGGCCTTTTT